>NZ_SWCI01000010.1 GCF_005116715.1 Ferrimonas sediminicola
AATTTCGTCTGACGACCATAGCGCTGTGGTCCCACCTGATCCCATGCCGAACTCAGCAGTGAAACACAGTAGCGCCGATGGTAGTGTGGGAGTTCCCATGTGAGAGTAGGTCATCGTCAGGCACCAATTCCTTGATGTGAGAGTGCTAATTAGGTTCTTGCGTCAGGCACCAAATACAGTGTGCTGATATAGCTCAGTTGGTAGAGCGCACCCTTGGTAAGGGTGAGGTCCCCAGTTCAAATCTGGGTATCAGCACCAGTTACATGGAACCCCGGTTTAACCGGGGTTTTCCATATCCGCAGAGCGGATGCCGAGTCTGCTGATATAGCTCAGTTGGTAGAGCGCACCCTTGGTAAGGGTGAGGTCCCCAGTTCAAATCTGGGTATCAGCACCAGATTAAGCCCCGACCGAAAGGTCGGGGCTTTTTTGGTTTCTATGCCATAAAACTGATTTTACGGATAGATCTCCTTACTATTGCCATCGTTTCAACCCTGCTCTAGTGTGAGTCTCACAAGGAGGAGCCTATGAAGATTGAGATGATCTGCACCGGCGAAGAGGTGCTGTCGGGCCAAATCGTGGATACCAATGCCGCCTGGGTGGCCAACACCCTGATGGAGAGCGGCTACGAACTCAGCCGCAAGACTACGGTGGGTGACCGGCTGGAGGACCTGGTGCAAGCGTTCCGGGAGAGCGCCGCCAGGGCCGAACTGGTGATCGTCAATGGTGGCCTCGGTCCCACCAGCGATGATCTCAGCGCCGAGGCCGCCGCCCAGGCCCTGGGAGAGCCGCTGGTGATGTTTGAGCAGTGGCGTGCCGCCATGGAGCAGATGTTTGCCGCCCGGGGCAGGACCATGACCTCCAGTAACCTGAAGCAGGCGATGCTGCCCACCTCTGCCGTCGTGGTGGATAACCCGGTGGGTACCGCCTGTGGTTTCCGGGTTAAGCTGGGTGACGCCTGGTTGTTCTTCACTCCGGGCGTGCCCCACGAGCTGTTCCGTATGGTGAAGGAGCAGTTGTTGCCCTTCCTGGTGGATCTGGACCCCAACAGCGGTGGGTCGGTAACCGTGCACAAGCTGCTGACCCTGGGACAGGCGGAGTCCGCCATGGCTAATGATATTGATGAGATTGTCATGGCCTGCCCCGACGGCGTCAGTATCGGTTACCGCGCCTCCATGCCCCATATCGAGGTGAAGTTGTTCCATCGTGCTCGGGTGGATGAGACGCAGTGGCAGGCCTACCTGGCCGAAGTCAGACGGGTACTTGGTGATTCCCTGGTGGGCGAGAACCAGAAAAGCATGGGGGAGATCCTTCACTCACTGTTGGTCGATTGCGGTCAGACCCTGGCCCTGGCAGAGTCCTGCACCGGTGGCATGGTAGCGGATCAGCTGGTGACCCAGGCGGGGAGTTCCGCCTACCTGCTGGGTTCGCTGGTGACCTACAGCAACAGCGCCAAGCAGTCCCAATGCGGGGTCCGGGCGGATACCCTGGCGAAGCACGGGGCGGTGTCGCTGGAGACGGTGGCGGAGATGGCCGCAGGGGCACGCCGTGCCCTGGGCAGTGATTATGGCGTCAGTGTCAGCGGCATCGCCGGGCCAGATGGTGGCACCGAGGAGAAGCCGGTGGGAACCGTCTGCTTCTGCGTCTGCAGTGACCGGGGCCGCTGGAGTCAGGCCCTGGCGTTTGGCAGCGGTGGCAACCGGTCGCGCACCCTGATTCGGAAGCTCTCCACCGCTGTGGCCCTGGATATGCTCAGGCGTCATCTGCTGGGGCTGGACCCCGTGGCCGACTACCCCTTCCTCACCCGGATCGAGGCCCGACGCGGCTAGTCACTGTGGCCATCCAGGTGGAAGCGGATCACCCCGGGCTCGATGGTGATCTCCCGGCCGAATCGGCCCAGAATACCCTGGGCCCAGTCGCCGTCATCCAGGGTATAGATGGGCTGGCTGGCCAGGAACAGTTTGACCGCCATCAGGCTTTCCTGGCCCAGGCGCTCCAGCGGCAGTGACAGGTCGTCCGGCTCTGCCTTGACCTCCACCAGGGTGAGATCCCTCAGGTAGATTCCCCTGTCTTCCGGACGGTACCAGGGGGTGGCAGCCAGGGTGGCCGTCAACGACGCCCGCAGTGGCAGCAGCGGGGTACGTACCACGAACTCCGACCGGGTGGTGACCTGCACCTGGTTCTTCCGGTGGCGACCGATCTCCACGTCGATGTGGTTGAGGCGGATCTCGGTATCCAGTACCGGAACAGGCGAGTGCCGCTCCTCGATGGTGAGCTTCTCCCGCAGGTAACCCTCCACCTCCCTCTCGTCGAGGGTATAACTGGTCGCGCATCCCGCCAGCAGCGCGGGCAGTGCAACCAGAATCAGCCTCTGTCGCAGTCTCATCGACCCCTCCATAAAGAGAAAGCGGGCCTGAGCCCGCTTGTTGTCTTAGCCTGTGTTGCGCATACCGGCGGCGATGCCGGCGATGGTGACCATCAGAGCCTGCTTGATGTCATCCAGCTCCTCCTCCTTGCCCCGGCAGCGGCGCAACAGCTCCGCCTGCAGGAAGTTGAGGGGATCGATATAGGGGTGGCGCAGCTCGACCGATTCCCGGTTCCACGGGGTGTGCTCCATCAGAGTCTGCTCCTGGGTCAGCTGCAACACGGTGCGGATATCCTGTTCCAGCTGTTCGCGCAGGGCATGTCCCAGGCCATGAAGCTCCTCGGGCACCAGTACACGATCGTAGTAGGCGGCCAGGTGGGGTTCCGCCTTGGCGTACACCATCTCCAGCATGGAGAGGCGGGTGCGGAAGAAGGGCCAGGACTGGAACATGGCGGTCAGCGTCGGCTGTTCACCGCCATCGATCGCCTCCTTGAGGCCGGCGCCGGCCCCCAGCCAGGCGGGCAGCATCAGCCGGTTCTGGGTCCAGGCAAAGATCCAGGGGATCGCCCGCAAGGACTCCACTCCGCCGTCGGCGCGGCGCTTGGCGGGGCGGCTGCCCAGGGGCAGATCCGCCAGCTCCTGCTCCGGTGTGGCGGCGCGGAAGTAGGCAACAAACTGGGGCTCCTCCCGAACCACGGCGCGATAGGCGGTGACCGAGGTATCGGCGATGCGATCCATCAGGTCACGCCAGGCCTGCTTGGGCTGTGGCGGAGGCAGTAGGGTGGCCTCTAGCACCGCAGAGGTGTACAGCGCCAGACTCTGAACCGCCACCTTGGGCAGGCCGAACTTGAAGCGGATCATCTCCCCCTGTTCGGTGACCCGCAGACGGCCATCGACGGAGCCCGGGGGCTGGGACAGGATTGCTTCGTGGGCGGGGCCGCCCCCGCGGCCGATGCTGCCGCCGCGGCCGTGGAACAGGGTCAGGGCGACATTGGCCTGCTTGCACACTTCGACCAGCGCCTCCTGGGCACGGTACTGGGCCCAGGAGGCGGCCATCACCCCGGCATCCTTGGCCGAGTCCGAGTAGCCGATCATCACCTGCTGCTTGCCGCGGATGTAGCCCAGATACCAGTCGATGGCCAGCAGCTGCTCGATACACTGAGCCGCATTCTGCAGGTCGTCAAGGGTCTCAAACAGCGGTACGATGGGCATGGCAAAGGTGCAGCCACACTCCTTGAGCAGCAGTGCCACCGCCAGAACATCTGAGGGGGCGCTGGCCATGGAGATCACGTAGGAGCCCAGGGCCTCCGGATGCTGCTGGGCGATCAGCTTGCAGGTGTCCAGCACCTCCCGGGTATCCTCGGTGGGCGACCAGGTGCTGGGAAGCAGCGGACGACGGTTGGCCAGCTCCCTCAGCAGGAAGGCCTGTTTCTCCTCCTCCTGCCAGTGCTCGTAATCCCCGAGGCCGAGATAGCGGGTGATCTCGGCCAGGGCGCTGGTGTGACGGGCTGAGTCCTGGCGGATGTCCAGCCGAATCAGGCCAACACCAAAGCAGTGCAGCCGTCGCAGGGTGTCCAGCAGCAGGCCGTTGGCGATCAGGCGCATCCTGGATTGCACCAGGCTGTCGTAGATCAGCTGCAGCGGCTCCAGCAGCTCCTCCTTGCTGGTGATCTTCTGCTCCGGTTCCAGATAGGGGGGATAACCGTCGAGGCAGGCATGCACCTCCTCCAGGTTGATCACCAGCTTGTCCCTCAGCTGGCGCAGCGCCACCCGATAGGGTTCATTGGATTCGCCGACCCGGGCCCGCAGTGCTTCGGTGCATTCCGCCATGGAGAGTTCACTGATCAGCGTCTTGATGTCGGCCAGGTACAGGTTCAGGGCAATCTTACGGTTCTTCAGCAGAACCCTGGAGGTCACCTTGGCGGTGACATTGGGGTTGCCGTCACGGTCGCCGCCCATCCAGCTGGAGAACTTCACCGGTACGGTGTCCGGCGGCAGCTGTACGCCGGCGTGGGCTTCGAGGCGGTCGTTGACCTGGCGCAGGAAGTCCGGCACCGCCTGCCACAGGCTGTCCTCGACCGCAGCCCAGCCCCAGCTGGCCTCATCTTCCGGTGTGGGACGCTGGGTACGGATCTCATTGGTGTGCCAGATCTGGGCGATCAACTGGCGCAGCCTCAGCCGCTGCTGCTGCAGCTCCCGCTCGCTGAGCTGGGGATTCTCCAGTTCGGCCAGGCATTCGATGATGGCACTGTACTTGGTGATCAGGGTGCGGCGGGTCACCTCTGTGGGGTGGGCGGTGAGCACCAGATCGATCTCTAGCCGTCCCAGCTCCTCCAGCAGCCTCTGGGGATCCAGCTGCGCTTTGCCATTGAGCAGTCGGCCCAACAGCAGATCGACCGGATCCGGTACGCACACCAGCTGGTCGCAGTTGCGGGAGATGGTGTGGAACTGCTCCGCTAAGTTGGCCAGATTAAGGAACTGGTTGAAGGCGCGAACAAAGGGAACAAGCTCTTGATCGCTCAGCTGATCCAGCAGCTCCAGCATCTTGTGACGCGCACCGGGCTCGCGTTTCCTGGAGGCCTTGGAGAGCTGGCGGATGGACTCCACTTTATCGACGAAACCTTCACCCAAATGGTCGCCGATGGTCTCCCCCAGCAACTGCCCCAACATGCTGATGTTGGCCTTGAGTGGTGCGTTGATGTCGCTCATGTTGATGGTTCTCCCTCTGCATAAATACCGCACTGCGATCGGTCAAAGTATCACGAATGGCTGGGCTCAGATAGTCCGGCCAGTGATATTAAACAGTCGTTTACTCCCCAGATAAGCAAAATTTATTGATGAAGTGGCCAAGCAGCCTTGGGGTAGAGGTGAGATATTCCATGGCCAGGTACTCATCGGGCTGGTGGGCCTGCTCAATGCTGCCCGGCCCCAGCACCAGGGTCTGGCACCCCAACTGATTGATGTAGGGGGCCTCGGTGGCGTAGTTCACCGCCCTGGCCTCCTCGCCACAGAGTTGGGCCGCCAGTTTCAGCAGGGTGTCCTCTCCCTGATAGGCGAAGGGCTCCGAACCCGGGTAGAGGTGACTGAGACTGACCGCGCCGGGATAGCGGTCGTTGACCGGCTTGAGCGCCTGCTCCAGAAGCTGCTGCAGCTGTTCCAGGCTCATCCCCGGCAGGGGGCGCAGATCCAGGTGTAGGGTGCAGCAGCCGCAGATTCGGTTGACCGCATCGCCGCCGTGGATGTGACCCAGGTTGAGGGTGGGGTAGGGGACGGTGAACTCCGCCTGGTGGAACTCGCTGACCAGGGTGCGCTTGAGTTCAAGCAGCCGGCCAATTACCAGGTGCATCACCTCGATGGCGTTGAGCCCCTTGTCGGGATCCGAGGAGTGACCGCTGCGGCCGGTGACCCGGATGCCCAGGGCGGCGTGGCCCTTGTGCATATGGACCGGCTTAAGGCCGGTAGGCTCGCCGATAAGGGCGTAGTCGGGAGAGATCGCCGCGCCGGCGGCAAACGCCTTGGCGCCGGCCATGGTGGTCTCCTCGTCGGCGGTGGCCAGCACATAGAGGGGGCGGGTCAGCTTGGCGAGATCCACCGACAGCGCCGCCTCCAGCACCAGGGCAAAGAACCCCTTCATGTCGCAGCTGCCCAGACCGTACCAGCGGTTGTCCCGCTCTTCCAGGATAAAGGGATCCCGGCTCCAGCGTCCTTCATCATAGGGGACGGTGTCGGTATGCCCCGCCAACAGCAGCCCACCAGGCAGATTGGGGCCGATGCGGGCCAGCAGGTTGGCCTTGCCCGGCTGGCCCGCCAGGGGCAGAATCTCACACCGGAATCCCAGCTGGCTGAACCAGTCCTCGAGCAGTTCGATCACCGGCATATTGCTCTGGTCCCACTGGCTCTCCAGGGCGCTGATGGAGGGGGTGGCGATCAACTGCTGGAAGCGGTGCTTCAGGTCCGGAATCTTCTTCATAATTAAAAATTCAAAAAGGTTGCATAAATATATGTTGATGGTAGTCTATCAAGGTCGCAGCCGTTAGACGATAGCCAAGGTTATGAAAACTCAAATCAGCACAGTACAGACTCCCCTCCTACGACGACGATAAACCTTTATCGTTGCCGCCCCTGCTGGCGCCTCTCCGCTACCCTTATATTTGCTAGTTAACGGACACAACCTCATGACCACTATAGCCGTAATCGGTGCCTCCGGGTACGCCGGCGCCACCTTGGCCAAACTGATTGCCAGTTCGCCGGCCCTGACCCTGGGCGGACTCTATGTTTCTGAAAACAGCCTGGATGCAGGCAAGCCGCTGAGCCAGCTCTACCCGGGGATGTTGGGCGTGGTGGATCTTCCCCTGCAGGGGCTGAGTGCCCAGGCACTGGCCGGGTTGTGTGCCCAGTGTGACGGGGTGGCCCTGGCTACCGAGCACCTGGTGTCGGCCTCCCTGGTGCCCCAACTGCTGCAGGCGGGGTTGTCGGTGTTCGATCTCTCCGGCGGCCACAGGTTCAAAGACGCGGCCATCTACCCCACTTACTACGGCTTCGAACACCCTCACCCGGCCCTGCTGCTGGAGGCGGAGTATGGCCTGGTGGACTGGTACGCCCACACCCTGAAGGGCTGCAAGCTGATCGCGGTGCCGGGCTGCTACCCCACCGCCTCGCTCCTGGCTCTCAAGCCCTTGAAGCAGGCCGGCATTTTTCAGGAGTCGACCATGCCGGTGATCAATGCGGTCAGCGGGGTCAGCGGCGCCGGGCGCAAGGCCCAGCTCAATACCCACCTGTGTGAGGTGAGCCTGACCCCCTATGGGGTGCTGGGACACAGACACCAGCCCGAGATCGAGACCTACCTGGGACAGCCGGTGGTGTTCACCCCCCACCTGGGCAACTTCAAGCGGGGCATCCTGGCCACCATCACCTGCCAGGTGAAGCCGGGCACCACGGAGGCGGAGATCGCGGAAGCCTTTGAGATATATCAGGGTAGTGACAAGGTGAAACTGCTGCCGGCAGGCAGTTGGCCTAAAGTAGATGATGTGGCGGGCAGCGATCTCTGTCTGCTGGCGTGGAAGCTGGATTCCCAGCGTAACGTCCTGGTGGTGGCCAGCGCCATCGATAATCTGATGAAAGGGGCGGCCAGCCAGGCGCTCGAATGCATAAACATTCATTTTGGTCATGAGGTGTATTCATGAAGCTGATGGTGATTAAGGTGGGGGGCGCCCTGCTGGAGTGTGACAAGGGGATGAGCCGGCTGTTCGATACCCTGACCAAGCTGACCGCCCAGGGGTGGCAGCCGGTGCTGGTCCACGGTGGTGGAGTGCTGGTGGAGCAGCAGTTGAGTGCCAACGGCATGACCTCCACCAAGCATCAGGGCCTGCGCGTCACCCCAGAGGAGCAGATGCCCATCGTTGCCGGTGCCCTGGCGGGGATTGCCAACACCAAGCTGGTGGCCGCCGCCAAGGCGTCCGGACTCAACCCGGTGGGCCTGACCCTGGCGGATGGTGAGATGGTCAGCGCCCGGGTGCTGGACCCCCAGCTGGGCTGTGTCGGTCAGGTCGCGCCCAAGAGTGGTGCCTTGCTGTCGGCCCTGCTGACCTGCGGCATGCTGCCCATCATCAGCTCCGTCGCCGCCGACGAGCAGGGGCAGCTGCTCAACGTCAACGCCGATCAGGCCGCCACGGTGATCTGCCAACTGCTGAAGGCGCCGCTGACCCTGCTCTCGGACGTGTCCGGGGTACTGGATGGCAAGGGTCAGCTGATCGCCGAATTGACTCCGCAGTTGGCCCAGGAGCTGGTACGCAGCGGCGTCATCGAGGGCGGAATGAAGGTCAAGGTGGAGGCGGCCCAGGCGGCGGCCCAGGCGATCAACAACAAGGTGACGGTGGCCAGCTGGCGCCACCCGGAACAGCTGGCGGGCCTGGTGGATGGCCACAGCGTCGGTACCCAGATTTTTCCATAAGGAGCGTCGGATGCAGCATCTGTTAACCCTGAAACACTGGAGCAGCGCCCAGATCGAGGCGGTGCTGGAGAAGGCCCTGGCCCTGAAGGCGGACTACACCCCCTATCAGGAGGCCCTCAAGGGCAAGAGTGTGGCCACCCTGTTCGAGAAGCCCTCGTTGCGGACCCGGGTCAGCTTCGATGTGGGGATCAACAAGCTGGGAGGCCATGCGGTCTATCTGGATCAGCAGAACGGCGCCCTGGGTCAGCGGGAGTCGGTGAAGGATTTTGCCCAGAACCTGTCACGCTGGTGCGACGCCATCGTCGCCCGGGTGTTCGAACACACCACCCTGGAGGAGCTGGCGGCCCATGCTACGGTGCCGGTGGTCAACTCCCTGTGCAATCTCTATCACCCCTGCCAGGCGATGGCGGACATGCTGACCCTCAAGGAGAGGTATGGCTCGCTGAAGGGCAAGACCCTGGCCTACGTCGGCGACGGTAACAACGTCACCCATTCGCTGATGATCATCAGCGCCAAGCTGGGGGTGAACATGGTGGTGGTGTGCCCCCCCGGTCACTTCCCCGATGGCCAGCAGGTGGTGGAGGCCCAGGCCCTGGCGGCGGAGCATGGCACCACGCTGACCCTGAGCAGCGAGCTTACGGCCCTGAAAGGGGTGGACGCCATCTATGCCGATACCTGGATCTCCATGGGCGACGACACTCCCATGGAGCAGATCACAGCCAAGTTCGCCCCCTATCAGGTGAACGCCAAGATGATGGCCGACAGTGGCGCCAGCTACTTCCTCCACTGTCAGCCGGCCCACCGCGAGGTGGAAGTCACTTCAGAGGTGATGGATTCGGAGCTCTCCCTGGTAATGGACCAGGCGGAGAATCGGATGCATGCCCAAAACGCCATACTTCTGACCCTAATTTGAGGACAACTCTATGACAACCATTAAAAAAGTCGTTCTGGCCTACTCCGGCGGCCTGGATACCTCTGCCATCATTCCCTACCTGAAGGAGCAGTATGACTGCGAAGTCGTCGCCTTCGTGGCCGATGTGGGCCAGGGGGCCGAGGAGCTGGAAGGGGTGGAGCAGAAGGCCCTGGCCTCCGGCGCCTCCAGCTGTCATGTGGTGGATCTCAAGGATGAGTTTGTCGCCGACTACATCAACCCCATCCTCAAGACCGGCGCCCTCTATGAAGGCACCTACCTGCTGGGGACCGCCATGGCCCGGCCCATCATCGCCAAGGCCCAGGTGGAGCTGGCCCTGCAGGTGGGCGCCGACGCGGTGGCCCACGGTTGTACCGGCAAGGGCAACGATCAGGTGCGTTTCGAATCCACCTACGCCGCCCTGGCGCCCCAACTGAAGGTGATCGCCCCCTGGCGGGATTGGACCATGAAGTCCCGGACTGACCTGCTGAACTACCTGGCCAGCAAAAATATCCCCACCACCGCCAGCGCCGAGAAGATCTACAGCCGTGACGCCAACTGCTGGCACATCTCCCACGAAGGGGGCGAACTGGAGGATCCCGCCTGTGAGCCCAGCGACCAGGTGTGGACCTGGAGCGTCTCGCCTGAGCAGGCGCCGGACCAGGCCGAGTACGTCACCCTGGCGTTCGAGGCCGGTGTGCTGACCCAGGTGAACGGTGAATCGATGACCCCCTACAACGCCCTGGTGCTGCTGAACGAGCTGGGTGCCAAGAATGGCGTGGGCCGCATCGACATCGTCGAGAATCGGCTGGTGGGGATGAAGTCCCGTGGCTGTTATGAAACTCCCGGGGGCACCATAGTCAATGCCGCGCTGCGCGGTCTGGAGACCCTGGTGCTGGACAAGTCCGCCTTCAAGTTCCGTGAGCAGGTGGGCCTGGAGTTCTCCCATGTCCTCTATGACGGCCGCTGGTTCACCCCGGTGGCCAAGGCGCTGCTGGCGGCGGCCACCAGCCTGGCCGAGCCCCTGACCGGTGAGATCACCGTCAAGCTTTACAAGGGCCAGGCGGTGGTGGTGAAGCGGTCCAGCCCCAACAGCCTCTATTCCGAAGCCTTCTCCACCTTCGAGGAGGATGAGGTGTACAACCAGAAGCACGCCGAGGGCTTTATCCGGCTGTTCTCCCTCTCCAGCCGGATTGCGGCACTGCATAAGGAGCAACACTGATATGGCGCTATGGGGTGGACGGTTCAGCGGCCCGGCAGACAGCCGCTTCAAGCAGTTTAATGACTCCCTGCCGGTGGACTACCGGCTGGTGCAGCAGGACATCACCGGTTCCATCGCCTGGGCCGGCGCCCTGGTGCAGGTGGGGGTGCTCAATGAGCTGGAGCACGGTCAGTTGATCCGTGCCCTGCATCAGCTGGCCCAGGAGGTGACCGACGAGCAGATCCTGGCGTCCGGTGCCGAGGATATCCACAGCTTTGTGGAGCAGCAGCTGATCGCCAAGGTGGGCGATCTGGGCAAGAAACTGCATACCGGCCGCTCCCGTAACGACCAGGTGGCCACCGACCTCAAGCTGTGGTGCAAGGACCAGGGTCAGGAGCTGATCGAGGCGCTGGTCAAGGCCCAGCAGCAGCTGTTGACCCTGGCGGAGCGGGAAGCACAGACCGTGCTGCCTGGCTACACCCACCTGCAGCGGGCCCAGCCGATCACCTTCGGTCATTGGTGCCTCTGCTATGTGGAGATGCTGGAGCGGGACCTGACCCGGCTCAAGGATGCCCTGACCCGGCTGGATACCTGTCCCCTGGGCAGCGGAGCCCTGGCCGGTACCGCCTACCCGGTGGACCGTTTCGCCCTAGCGGCGGAGCTGGGCTTCCGTGGCCCGGTGACCAACAGTCTGGACGCGGTCTCCGACCGGGACCACGTGGTGGAGCTGTGCAGCGCCGCCGCCACCTCCATGATGCACCTGTCACGGATGGCGGAGGATCTGATCTTCTACAACAGCGGCGAGGCGGGCTTTATCGAGTTGTCTGACGCGGTGACCTCCGGCTCCTCGCTGATGCCGCAGAAGAAGAACCCCGACGCCCTGGAGCTGATCCGCGGCAAGGCGGGCCGGGTCTATGGTGCCCTGATGGGGATTCTGACCACCATGAAGGCCCTGCCGATGGCGTATAACAAGGATATGCAGGAGGACAAGGAGGGGCTGTTCGATGCCATCGACTCCTGGCTGATGTGCCTGGATATGCTGACCCTGGTGCTGGAAGGGGTGAAGGTCAACAGCCAGCGCACTCTGGCGGCGGCTCAGCAGGGGTACGCCAATGCCACCGAGCTGGCGGATTACCTGGTGGCCAAGGGGATCCCCTTCCGCGAGGCCCACCACATCGTCGGCGAAGTGGTGCTGGGCGCCATCGCCCAGGGCAAGGCCCTGGAAGATTTCACCCTACAGGAGTTGCAGGAGTACAGCGACACCATCGAATCGGATGTCTATCAGCACCTGACCATCGAGGCGACCCTGGCCAAGCGGGAAGCCCTGGGGGGTACCTCCATCAAGCAGGTGCAGCAGGCGCTGGCACTGCAGGCGGTCTCCCAGATCGAGGTACCCGCCATTGAGGAGGCCCTGGGGGCCAGCCAGCAGCGGCTCAATGCTCACGTGGCGGAGATCCTGATGGTGCGTCCTGCCCGCCTCTCCGACGTGGATGCCATCACCGGCATCAACGATCACTGGGCGCTGCAGGGGGAGACCCTGCCACGCAGCCGCGACCAGGTTCTGAGGGACATCCTCGACTTCGCCGTGGCTGAAACCGAAGGCCAGGTGGTGGGTTGTGCGTCCCTCTACATCTATGAGACCGGGCTGGCGGAGATGCGCTCACTGGGGGTGTCTCCCGAGCACCAGGGTCACGGTCAGGGCAAGGCCCTGGTGGATTACATGCTGCAACGGGCCAGGGAGCTGGAGCTGCAGCGGGTGATCGTCCTCACCCGGGTGCCCAAGTTTTTCGCCAAGTCCGGCTTCGAACTGACCGAGATGGAGAGTCTGCCGGAGAAGGTGATGAAGGATTGCGAGCTGTGCCCGCGCAAGCACGCCTGCGATGAGGTGGCCATGGAGTACCGCTTCTAGCCGAGTGGCCAAGAGAAAGGGGACGCCTCGGCGTCCCCTTTTTGTTGGTCTAGAACAGCTCCTCGGTCTCCTGCTCGAACACCGGCTGTTCGCTCTGCTGGGACTCGGCGTACTCCGTGGGTTCGGTGCCGGCGATGAAGTACTCGAACATGGAGCTGTAGTCGTTGCGCCGGGACAGCTTGCCGGTGGCCAGATCGATGCGGGCGGTGACCACCCCTTCAGGGGGAGTACGGCTCTCGCTGGGTACGCCCTGAAGGTAGTGGTACATGAACTGGTTCCAGGCGGGGCCGGCGGTCTTGGCCCCGGACTCTGCGCCGGTGATCTGGCCCCGGGGACCGTAGTTGTCCCAGGCGGTGCGCCCCAGCTCGCGGCTGTGGTCGTCGAAGCCGACCCAGGCGGTGGCGACGATGCCTGGACCGAAGCCGGAGAACCAGGTATCCCTGGATTCATTGGTGGTGCCGGTCTTGCCGCCGATGTCCCGGCGTTTAATCAGCTGTGCCGCCCGCCAGGCGGTGCCGTTCCAGCCGGTGCCCTGACTCCAGTCGCCCCCTCCCCAGACCACGCTGCGCAGGGTGTCCTTGATCAGGAAGGCCACCTGGGGGGAGAGGATGATCGGCGCCAGCTGTTCTTGAGGGATGGGGCAGACGGCCGCCAGGCTGTTTTCTTCAGGCTGGGAAGGCTGCGCCAGGGCCTTCAGGCACTCGTCACAGGCCAGCCTGGGCTGGGCCTGGTAGAGCACCTGGTCCAGGGCGGAGTCGACCCGCTCGATCACGTAGGGGTCCACCTTGAAGCCACCATTGGCAAAGGTGGCGAACCCCCGGACCACCTCCATCGGGGTGGCAACGGCGCTGCCCAGTGCCAGGGATTCGTTGCGGGGCAGATCGTCTCGGTTGAAGCCAAACTTCACCAACTGGTCGATGGCGCCGTCGATGCCGACGTGGCGCAGGGTTCGCACCGCCATCACGTTGACCGACTGGCCCAGGCCCTTACGTACCCGGGTGGGGCCGGTGTAGACATCCGGTGAGTTTTTCGGGCGCCATGCGGTGCCCTGGCTGCGATCCCACTGGTTGATGGGGGCGTTGTTCACCAGGGTGGCCAGGGTGTAGCCGTGCTCCAGGGCGGCGGAGTAGATAAAGGGTTTGATGTTGGAGCCCAACTGGCGCTTGGCCTGGGTCACCCGGTTATACTGGTTGTTGCGGAAGTCGTAACCGCCCACCAGGGCCTGGATGGCGCCGTTGTCCGGTCGCATCGCCACCAAGGCGCTGCTGACCTCGGGGACCTGGGCCAGCATCAGGCTCTCTTCGACCTGCCGTACCCAGATCAGATCACCCCGGCTGAGTACCTCGCCAGCACTGTTGATGGCGGGTCCCTGGCGGGTATCGGAGATGAACTCCCTGGCCCAGTTCAGCCCCTCCCAGGGAATGAGGCGATGCTGGCCATCGCGGGTGAACACCCAAGCCTGCTTCTCTTCGACCCCGGTAACCACCGCCGGCTCGAGATCCTCCACCGGGGTCACGCTGGCCAGCCTCTCCAGCATCTGCTCCCGGGTCCAGGTGGGATCCTCCGCCGGGGCCACGGCCCGGGCAGGGTCCGTTTCCGCACCTGGCTGGGCGTTTGGCTCGGGCATCTGCCACAGGGAGGCGATGGGGCCGCGGTAGCCGTGGCGACGATCGTAGGCGTAGAGGTTCTCCTTGACCGCCTGCCGAGCCATCGTCTGCGCTTCGGAGGTGATGGTGGTGTAAACCTTGTAGCCGCCGGTGTAGGCCTCCTCCTCACCATAGCGCTGTACCATGAAGTCGCGGGCCATCTCGGCCACGTAGGGGGCACTCAGCTCGATTTCGGCGCCATGATAGCGGGCGCTGACCGGTTCCAGCCGGGCCAGCTCGAACTCCTCCTGGCTGATGGCACCCACCTCCAGCATCCTGCTCAGCACCACATTGCGCCGTTTCATGGCGCGCTCCGGGTTGCGGATGGGATTGGCGGCGGAGGGGGCCTGGGGCAGGCCGGCGATCATCGCCATCTGGGCCAGGTCCAGCTCGCCTACCTCTTTGCCGTAATAGACCTGTGCAGCGGCACCCACCCCGTAGGCGCGGTTACCCAGGAAGCTGCGGTTGAGGTAGAGCTCGAGGATCTGCTCCTTGGTGAGCAGCTGTTCGATCTTCAGTGCCAGGAAGATCTCCTTCACCTTGCGAATGTAGGTCTTCTCGCGGGTCAGGAAGAAGTTGCGCGCCACCTGCATGGTGATGGTGCTGGCGCCCTGGGCCTTGCGGCCGGTGGTGATCAGCACCACGGCGGCTCGGATCACGCCGATGGGATCCACCCCCTTGTGCTCGAAGAACCGGGCGTCTTCGGTGGCCAGGATGGCATTCACCAGTTGGGAAGGCACATCGTCGTAGCGAACCGGAATGCGGCGCTTCTCACCAAACTGGGAGATCAGCTTGCCGTCGGCACTGTAGATCCGCATCGGGGTCTGCAGCTGCACCGTCTTCAGGCTGGTGACATCGGGCAGGCTCGGGGCCACCCAGAAGTAGAGTCCGGCGATGCCCGCCACACCCAAGAGTCCACATACCAGAAAAATCCAGAAAATTCGCTTTAACCAGCTCACCAGCCACCTACATCAGGGTTGATTCAAGCCCACCAGTATACCGGTTCGCGGCCAATGCTCAAAAAACAACTCGGGGGCCGAACCGGGCGAAAGCTCAAAAATCCATCCCTGTGCTACGCTCAAAGTACGCAAAAGGAGTTGCGCAGGAACAGGATAAGCAAGGATGTTTTTTCGGTTCACTAGGCCGGTCCTCCCCCTGGTGGGGGTGGACATCGGTTCCTCCCATCTTAAGGCGGTGATGCTGCAGCGGGATGACAGCGGCTACCGCGTGTCTCTGGCCCTCGCCCTGCCTCTGGCCGACGGCGACCCCGATGCGGCCCTGGCCCGGCTCAAGTCGCTGCTGCCCAAGGGCGCGACCCGGGCGGCGGCGGCCGTCAGTGGTGCCACGGTGATGACCAAGGTGATCACCATGGATGCCACCCTCTCCGATGTTGAGCTGGAAACCCAGATAGAGATCGAGGCGGACAACCTGATCCCCTACCCCCTGGATGAGATCAACCTGGACTTTGAACCCACCGGCCGCCCCTCGTCCTCCGGACAGGTGGAGGTGTTGCTCAGTGCCTGTCGCACAGAGGATGTGCAGGCCAGGGTGCGGGCCCTGGCGCGGGCCGGGCTCAAGGCGGAAGTGATCGATGTGGAGGGCTACGCCCTGGGGCGGGCCCAGGTTCTGCTGGAGGAGGATCAACAGGGTGACCTGGCCCTGGTGGAGGCCGGAGCCTGCAAGAGCCTGCTGGCGATAAACCAGGATGGCGAGACGCGGTTTGTCCGGGAGATCTCCCTGGAGAGGGCACGCTTCGCCGAATTTTCAGAGTGGGTGGAGCAACTGGCTCAGCAACTGCAGCGCAGCCTCCAGATCTACCTGGGAGGCGGAGAGGGGCGGGGGGTGCCCAGGCTGGTGATCTGCGGCCACAACCCGAAGGCTCTGGCGTCGCTGCTGGCGCCGCGGCTCGGGTTACCCTGCTGCGGCGCCCGATTGAAGTGCGGCGCCGGCGTCGAGCTGCAGGACCCCGCCCGCTTCCTGCTGGCTGCCGGCCTGGCGATGCGGGAGGCACCATGAGTCGAATCAACCTGTTGCCCTGGAGAGAGGCGCTGCGACGGCGGCAGAAGCGCGACACCGCAGTCGGGTTGGCCGGAATCGCGATGGCCGCTCTCCTTCTGGTGGTGCTGGCCCACCTGCTGGTGGGAGCCAGGGTCGAAGCGCAGAGGGCGAGAAACGGCTACCTGCAGGAGCAGATCACCCTGGTCGAAGCCCGCATTCAACAGTTGGGACTTATTGAGCAGCAGACGCAGCAGCTGATGCAACGCATGGGGCTCATCGGCCGGCTGCAGCAGGAGCGAAGCCGGCCGGTGCACCTGCTCAATGAGCTGCACAGGGTGGTGGTTCCCGGGGTTCAACTCAGCCGGTTGCAGATGGAGGGCGGGCATCTCAGCCTCGCCGGTTACTGCGAGTCCAACAACCAGCTGGCGGAGCTGCTCAGGCGAGTGGAAGCCTCCCCCTGGCTGGAGCACCCCAGGGTTCAGCGGATCCGGGCGGATGATGACGGCCAGAGGCGCCGTCACCGCTTCGAGCTGACCCTGGCACTGAGGCGGGAGGCGGCGGAATGACCCTGGAGGAGCTGAAGGCGCTCGAACTGGAAAACCTGGGTCAGTGGCCGACACCGGTCAAGCTGGCTGCCGCGGCGATGCTGGCGCTGGGGATCCTGGGACTCGGGAGCTACCTGCTGCTGGCCGAGGACCTGGCCCTGCTGAGCGCCGAGCGGCAGCGGGAGAGCCTGCTCAGGCAGGAGTTCAGGGACAAGTATCAGTTTTCCGCCCACCTGGATCGTCATCGGCAGCGGCTGGTTGAGACTCAGGTCGCCCTGAAGCAGCGGTTGGGGATGTTGCCCAAAGAAGATGAGATGCCTGGGCTGCTGGATGACATCACCTACCTAGCCACTCGCACGGATCTGCGCATCGAGGGGATCGGCTGGTTGCCGGAACAGCCGGGTGAGCTCTACGTGGCGCTGCCGCTGAAGATGGAGCTTATCGGGGATTATGCCCAGTTTGGCGAGTTTGCCGCCAGCCTGGCGGCCCTGCCGAGGATCGTCAGTCTGCAGGAGCTGTCGATGAGTGCTCAGCAGCAGGGATTGAGCATCGAACTGGTGGCCCGCACCTACCGGCTGGCTCCCGCCGCCGGGGAGGGGCAGCAATGAGGTGGGGGGCACTGAGTCTGCTGCTGCTGGCGGGGTGCGGCGGCGACAGCGGCGATCTGCACGCCTATGTGCGTCGGGTGCAGGCCAATCCCCCTCCCTACGAGCAGGCGTTGCCGCCGATGCCCCAGTTCGAGGCGGTCGCCTATCAGCCCGGCGAGCGTGTCAGTCCCTTCGTCGATGACGTCCGGCCGGATCTCAGCCCGCACCACGCCCGCCCCGGCTGCCTGGGGCCTCTGGGCGGACCGACGCCGCCGCTGGCGCGGGTGGCACTGGATTCTCTGTCGATGCGGGGCATCCTGATGGAGGGGGAGCGGCGCTGGGCGCTGGTACAGAGTGCTGACGGCCGGATTCACCGGGTCAGGGTCGGCGATCGCCTCGGGTTGTTTGGCGGCCGGGTGGTGGGGATCTCTGACCAGGCGATAGCGCTGGTGGAGCGGGTCGAGCAGGGGATGGGGTGTTACGTGGAGCGGCAGGCCAATCTGAGTCTGCAAGTGCCGGGAGGGGAGAGTCTATGACGCGACGTGTGTGCTGGCTGCTGCTGATGCTGCTGGGATTGCCCCTGGGGGCCGCCGAACTCAGGGAGGTGCGGCTGCTGGACCTTCCGGGAAGCCGCCTCTCTCTCCAACTGGTGTTTGATCAACCTGGTCCCGAGCCTCAGCTGGTCCTGTCGGAGGAGGGGGCCACCCTGAGCCTGTGGTTCGCTCACGGGCGCACCGCCCTTCCCGCCGAACGGGTTCCGGTGTCGACACCGGAGGTCCGGTCACTCAGCGCCCGCAATGAGGGGGAGGGGGTGATGGTGACCCTGGAGCTGGCGCGCAGCGGGCCCTACCGAGGCCGGTGGCAGGACAACCTCTACCTGCTGACCTTCGCCGATCGATCCGGGGTCGCCGCCGCCCTGAAGCAGGAGACGGAGCATGCTCTGCCCGAGGTCCGGGTGGAGTCGATCCGGTTCCGGCCCCGCGGCCGGGGTGGCGAGCTGGTCCTCAGCCTGGACCGTCCGCCGGGCAATGCCAGAATAACCCAGCAGCCGGGGCGGCTGTCGCTGGTGCTGCCTCATACTCATCTGCCCCGGGAGGCGCAGCGGGTAATGGACCTGTCCGAGCTTGGGACCCTGGTGCGCAGCTTCGAGAGCTTCAGCGAGCCGCTGCAGACCCGGGTGGTGCTGCAGCTGGACGGGGAGCTGCGCAGCAGTCAGCAGCGCCGGGGCAACCAGTTGGTGCTGACCCTGACGCCCATGGTCGCCCATGGCGCGCAGCCGGGGTACCAGGGGAACCGCATCTCGCTGAATTTCCAGGATGTGCCTGTGCGCAGCGTGCTGCAAATCCTGGCGGAGCACAAACAGCTGAACCTGGTCACCAGCGACTCGGTGGACGGCAACCTGACCCTGAGGCTGGACGCGGTCCCCTGGGATCAGGCTCTGGCCCTGGTACTCAAGGTGCGCGGACTGGCCAGTCGCCGTGAGGGCAATGTCCTGCTGGTGGCCCCGAGGGAGGAGCTGGCGGCGCAGAAGCAGGCGGAGTTGCAGCTGCAGCGGGAGTCTCAGCAACTGGCGCCCCTGGTTTCACGACACTACCAGATCAACTATGCCAAGGCCGATGACATCGCCACCCTGCTTCGTGGGGCGTCCGGCAGCAACCGGTTGCTCAGTGAGCGGGGATCGGCCACGGTGGATGAGCGCACCAATATCCTGTTGCTGCAGGACAGCGCCCAGCGGCTGGCGGAGGTGGAGGCCTTGATCCGGGTGCTGGATGTGCCGGTCCGCCAGGTGGTGATCGAGTCGAGGATGGTCAATGTTCGCGATAACGTGGACAGTGAGCTGGGGATTCGCTGGGGCCTCGCCTCCGGGCAGAGCGACGGCTCGGTGTCCGGCTCCATCGAGGGCAATGACAGCATCCGCCAGGGGGTGGTGCCCGACATCGGCGATCGCCTCAACATTAACCTGCCGGCGGTCAGCAGCAACGCCTCCAGCTTCGCCTTCCAAGTGGCCAACCTGGGGGACGAGTTCATCCTGGATCTGGAGCTGTCGGCGCTGGAGGCGGAGGATAAGGGGGAGATCATCGCCAGTCCCAGGTTGACCACTTCCAATCAGTACACCGCCTCCATCGAGCAGGGGGAGGAGATCCCCTACGAGGAGAGCACCTCCAGCGGCGCCACCTCCATCGCCTTTAAGAAGGCGGTGCTCAGCCTGACGGTGACGCCGAGGATCACGTCCGATGACAAGGTGGTGCTGGATCTGCTGGTGACCCAGGATACCCGGGGGCGGGAGAGCGCCAGCGGGGAGGTAGGGATCAACACCCAGCGCATCTCCACCCAGGTTCTGGCCAGAAACGGCGAAACCGTGGTGCTGGGGGGGATCTTCCAGCAGCAGGAACTGAAGACGGTGAGCAAGGTGCCGCTGCTGGGTGACCTTCCCTACGCCGGCTGGCTGTTCCGCCATACCCGTAACACGGCCATCAAGTCAGAGCTGTTGATCTTCGTCACGCCCAGGATAGTAGTGGAGAGCTTTTAGCCTGCGCCGTCACCACTGGAGGCCCCTCTATTGCCTTCACCGGGCCTTCCTTGCGATAATCGTCCACCAAATTTATGTCACAGTGGTGTTTTTAAGCCATCTGCTGATGGTCGACTAATTGAAGAATTGAGTATTTAGACGTAGAAAATGGCTGAGAAAAGAAACATTTTCCTTGTGGGCCCCATGGGCGCAGGCAAGAGTACTATTGGCCGTCATCTGGCCCAGATGCTGCACCTGGACTTCTATGATTCCGACCAGGAGATCGAAGCCCGCAGTGGCGCCGACATCGCCTGGGTGTTTGACGTAGAGGGCGAAGAGGGGTTCCGTGTCCGCGAAGCCCGTGTCATCGAAGAACTGACCGAGAAGCAGGGCATCGTCCTGGCAACCGGCGGCGGCTCCGTCAACAGTAAGGATATCCGCAACCGTCTGTCTGCCCGTGGTATTGTGGTTTACTTGGAGACCACCATCGACAAGCAGGTTGCCCGTACTCAGCGCGATAAACGCCGGCCCCTGCTGCAGGTGGACGATCCGCGTCAGGTGTTGGAAGACCTGGCGGAGCAGCGTAACCCTCTCTACCAGGAGATCGCCGACATCACCATCCGCACCGACGATCAGAGTGCCAAGGTGGTCGCCAGCCAGATTGTCGAGAAGCTGGGCTTCTAGGGCTTACCAACGTTGGGGGATGCATGGAGCAGATTCAGGTTGAACTGGGGGCGCGCAGCTACCCCATCATGATCGCCGAGGGGGTGTTGGACCAACCCTCTCTGTTTCGGCCCTATGTGGATAACCGCCGCCTGCTGGTGGTCAGTAACGACACCGTGGCTCCCCTCTATCTCGATACCCTGACAGACACTCTCACCCAGGCGGGAGCCCGGGTGGAGAGTCTGGTGCTGCCCGACGGTGAGCAGCACAAGAACCTGGACAACCTCAACGCCATCTTCACCCGCCTGCTGGAGGCCAACTTCGGCCGGGACACCCTGTTGGTGGCCCTGGGCGGGGGAGTGATCGGCGACATGGTCGGCTTTGCCGCCGCCTGTTATCAGCGTGGTGTGCCCTTCCTGCAGGTGCCCACTACCCTGCTGTCCCAGGTGGACTCCTCCGTGGGTGGTAAGACCGCCATCAACCATCCATTGGCCAAGAACATGATCGGCGCCTTTCACCAGCCCCAGGCGGTGTTCATCGACACCGCCTGCCTGACCACCCTGCCTGCCAGGGAGTTTGCCGCAGGCATGGCTGAGGTGATCAAGTACGGCATCATCTGGGACGCCTCCTTCTTCGACGAACTGGAGCGGCAGAGCGAGCGGCTGAAGAGGCTGGAGCCTGCTCTGCTGGCCCGCATCATCGCCCGCTGCTGTGAGATCAAGGCGGAGGTGGTGGCCGAGGATGAGACTGAGCGGGGGGTGCGCGCCCTGTTGAACCTGGGGCATACCTTTGGCCACGCCATCGAGGCGGATCAGGGCTATGGGGTGTGGCTGCACGGTGAGGCGGTGGCCGCTGGCACCGTGATGGCCGCCAGGCTGGCCCATCGCCGCGGTCAACTGACTGCCACCGAGCTGGAGCGTATCATCGCCATTCACCAGGCCTATGATCTGCCGGTTGCCCCTCCGGGGGAGATGACCCTGGAGCGCTTCCTGGCGCCGATGCAGAAAGACAAGAAGGTGGTGGCTGGTACCCTGAGATTTGTCCTGCCCCGCTACATCGGTCAGGCGGAACTGGTGGCGGACGTCTCACGGGGCGAACTCGCCGATCTCGTGTTCGCCGATGAGTGACACCACCCCCTCCCTGCTTCCCAGCCAGCAGGTGTTGCTGGAACGACTGAAGTACCTGATTGAGTATGGTGAGCACGCCATCCTGCTTCATGGCCGGCCGGGGGTGGGCAAGAGCACCATGGCCCAGTCACTGCTGGGCTGTGCCGAGGGATTCAACCAGGGGCTGGTGGTGTGTCCTCCCCAGCCGGATCCTGCCCAGCTCAGGGTGGAGATTCTCCACCAGCTGTTTACCGATCCCCTGTTCGATCCCCATGAACCCCTGATCGACAGTTTCGAACGACTGCTTCAGGGAAGCGGGCAGCGTCTGTTGCTGGTGATCGACGATGCCCACAGCCTGCCGCAGGTGATCCTGGCCGAGTTGCTGGCGATGCTGCTGGAGCAGGGGCAGCGCAGTTGGCGAATGACCCTGGTGCTGGTCTCCCAGCCCAAGCTGGTGCAGCATCTGCTGGCGGAGTTGCCCGCGGAGTGCCAGCAACATCTGTTACCGGTAATCATCGAGCCCCTCTCCCTGAGTGAGCAGAAACAGCTCTACCGGATGCTGACCGCAGACCGGCCTCTGTCCCGGTTTATCAACCAGCTGGGGATCGAGCCCCAGCTGCAGGGATCCGATGGCAGCGCTCAGGCGGTGGTGGAACTGGTCAGCGGTCAAGGGGAGGTCACCCCTGCCCAAGCCGGGCTGCTGCGTCACCGTAACCTGATCCTGGTCCTGCTGGGGCTGGTGGCGTCGATGGCGCTGTGGGTCGCGATGGTTCCTCCGGGGCCCAAGACCGAATCCGGTGGCGGCGGCCGTTCTGACAGCGTCCGGCTGATGGAGGTAGCTCCCGGGTTGGCGGAGCCGGCCCGGTCCAGTTCGGCACCTGCGCTGGCGTCCGCTAAGGGTGAGGCGCTGGGGCTGGCCGGCGAGTGGCAGGCGATCAACACTCCCCAGGCCAAGCCCCAGACCGGGGAGGAGGACCCCCTGCTGCAGTCCGCCCGGGAGGGGCTGGTCGATCTTGAGCAGCAACTGGCTGCCAAACAGGCGGCTGCCAGGCCGGCTGTAGAACCGGCTTCTCCCGACCCGGCCCAGGCTGACGAGCCGGACCCTGAGACGCCCCAGGCCAAGGAGGCGCCGCAGCCCCGGTTGCCCCTGGCGCAACGGTCGCTGATGGAGCGGCCGGCGGACAGCTACACCCTGCAACTGGCGGTCTACTCCTATCCCAAGCTGGCGGCTCGCTATCTGAAGCAGCTGCCGTTGCAACAGGGGCTGGCCCTCTACGTCAACAACCGTCAGCCCCGCCCCTGGTATGTGGTGGTCTACGGCGGTTTCGAGGATAAGGGAAAGGCCCAGGCGGCGGTCTCTGCCCTGCCCGAAGCGGTGCGCAGCACCAGTCCCTATGTCAAACCGATGCAAGACGTGCACGAGGAGTTGGTCGAACAACTCGATTTAGCTGCGTTTTTGTCGGAGTGACGGTAGAATCCTATCTTTTCCACGGTGGTCCGCGAGCCAATGACAACGAAAACAAGGGCTTTTTTGAAATGGGCGGGGGGTAAGTTTGCCCTGGTCGAGGAGATCGCCCGCCGTCTGCCGGACGCCGACAGGTTGGTTGAGCCCTTCGTGGGGGCTGGCTCGGTGTTTCTCAACACCAATTACCCCTCCTATCTGCTGAGCGACATCAACCCGGACCTGATCAACCTGTATCAGACCCTGAAGCACGATGCGGACCACTACATCGTCGAGTCCCGCAAGCTGTTTGTGGCCGAGCAGAACAACAAGGAAGCTTACTACCTGGCCAGGCAGAGGTTTAACGACACCAACGATCAGTTTGAGCGAGCGATGCTGTTCCTCTACCTCAACCGTCATGGCTACAACGGCCTTTGCCGCTACAACAAGAAGGGGGGCTTCAACGTGCCGTTCGGCTCCTATAAGCGTCCCTACTTTCCCCAGAAGGAGATGGAGTTCTTCGCCGAGAAGGCCCAGCGGGCCACCTTCCTCTGTGCTGACTACCACACCACCTTCGCCCAGGTGCGCAGCGGTGATGCGGTCTACTGTGATCCGCCCTACCTGCCTTTGTCTGCCACCGCCAGTTTCACCAGCTATGCCAGCGGCGGGTTTAACCTCGAGGCCCAGCACGCCCTGGCCGGCTGTGCCCGTGACGCGGCCGCCAAGGGGGTCAGTGTGCTGATCAGCAATCATGACACCGGTGAAGCCCGCGAGATCTATCAGGAGGCGGACCGGCAGGAGTTCCTGATGGTAAAGCGCACCATCAGTCCCAAGGGGAACGGTCGAAAGAAGGTCAATGAGATTTTTGCCGGCTACGGCCCAGCCCGTTAACTCGGCGGTGCTAGACCAGGACCCGGTTCACCAGGGCGATCAGTCCCAGAACAAACAGGGTGACCAGCACCACGCCGGTCAGGATAAAGGGCAGGGGAGAGGTTTGGCTGAAGTCGCGCTGGCGGTTGGCTTCACTCTGAACACCAAACAGGGCCGCCAGGACGCTGGCCACCACCTTCAGCGGGCTCACTGCCGGTCCATGAAGGCGTTTTGCTTCTCCTGATCGTCATCGTGGGTGGCACGATAGAGCAGTTCGAGGAGATCGATGAAGTGGTATTGACTGGAGCCGCTGCTGCCGGCCAACCAGGTACGCCACTTGATGGAGGCGATCTCAGTGTGGTCACACTCCTGACCACACTGGTGGAGATTCCAGGCGACCGTGCCTGCAAGCGGCAGGGACAGGGCCAACGCTAACAGCCAAATTTTCCTTTTTTTCAGCATGATGACGCATTCCTAGAACACACAAGTTTCCCGAGTATAACAGTGCGATGAGAAATTGCACAGCCCCGCCAGCGGCGGGGCTGTGATCTTCATCAACCGTTAGAAGTAGACGGATACCCCCACCAGGTAGGTTTCATCTTCCTCTTCGTGATAGGCCACGCCGCCGTAGAGATCGACGTTGCCGTTGACGCTGTAGTTGAGGGTGGCCATCAGGTCGTAGGCACCGTCGCCCTTATCGGGCTCGGCGTAGCCGCCGTGCAGGCTCAGACTCAGGGGATCGGTCAGGGTGATGTCGTAGTTGGCCTCACCATACCAGGCTTCCAGGGTCTGGTCGTAGTGCAGGGCGGTACCGACGCCGTACAGGTCCAGGCCAACGTGCCACTCGGTGGTGTGGCCGCCCACATCGGCGTAGTAGTAGCGCACACCGCCAAGGTCGACGCTGACGTCATCGCTCAGGTTGAAGCTGTAACCTGCGTACCAGTCCACTTCGACCTCGGTGTCACCGCCGTCGTCGTAGCTGGAGGCCCAGATGCCGGCGTAGAGGCCGCTGTCGTGGGCATAGTCCACTCCGCCCTGGAGGGCCGGATCTTCATCGGACAGGGAGACGCCTCGGAAGATGTAGTTGCTCACCAGGCTGGCGTTAAAGCTGACCTCGTGACCACCTTCAAACTCAACGGCGGCAACGGAAGTGGAAGCCAGAACCAGTGCGGCAATGGCGGAAGTTTTGAACAGAGTTTTCATGTGTCCAGACCCTTATTAAGTAACCGGCGGATTTTGCCATAAAAAACGAAAAAAGGAGTTGGACCTGGGGGTCTTTCTGACAGTAATTACTTTTTGATAACAATGCAAGGGATTTGCCGCTTGGGTCGCGTCCCCATAGGGGCTAAAATATGCGCCAGTTATCTGACTATACCGAATAAGGAATGGCGATGAGCAAGTTTCTGATTGCGCCCTCTATCCTCTCTGCCGATTTCGCCCGCCTGGGTGAAGAGGTGGAAAATGTCCTGGCCGCCGGCGCCGATGTCGTTCACTTCGACGTGATGGACAACCACTATGTGCCCAACCTGACCATCGGCCCCATGGTGTGCCAGGCCCTGCGAGACTACGGCATCCAGGCTCCCATCGATGTGCACCTGATGGTGAAGCCGGTGGATCGCATCATCCCTGATTTTGCCAAGGCGGGGGCGTCCATCATCACCTTCCATCCCGAGGCGTCCGAACATGTGGACCGCACCCTGCAACTGATCAAAGATCACGGATGTCAGGCGGGCCTGGTGTTTAACCCGGCCACGCCGCTGCACTACCTGGACTATGTGATGGACAAGGTGGACGTGATCCTGCTGATGAGCGTCAATCCCGGCTTCGGCGGTCAGTCCTTCATTCCCGCCACCCTGGACAAGATCCGCCAGGTGCGTCAGCGTATCGATGCCTGCGGCCGCGACATCCGCCTGGAGATCGACGGTGGCGTTAAGGTGGACAACATCGCCGAGATCGCCGAGGCCGGCGCCGACATGTTCGTGGCCGGCTCCGCCATCTTCGCCAAGGAGGATTATCAGGAGGAGATCGACAAGATGCGCGCCGAACTGGCTAAGGTAGCCGGCTGATGAACGCCCTCTCCGCCATTCGCGCCATCGCCTTCGATCTGGACGGCACCCTGGTGGACAGTGTACCGGACCTGGCGGTGGCCTGCGACGGGGCCCTGAGGCAGTTGGGGCACCCAGGCTGCAGCGAAGCCCAGGTGCGCAACTGGGTGGGCAATGGTGCCCGGGTGCTGATGCGGCGGGCCCTGGCCTCGGTGGGCATCGACGCCGATGAGGCCCAGTCTGACCAGGCCCTGGCCGCCTTCCAGCACCACTATCGCCAACATTTGAGCGGTGGCAGTCGCCTTTACCCCGGTGTGTCTGATACCTTAGCCTGTCTGGCCCGGCGTGGTTACCGGATGGCGCTGATCACCAACAAGCCGATGGAGTTTGTCCCCGATCTGCTGAAGGCCCTGGAGATCGACGGTTACTTCGACCTCTGCCTCGGTGGCGACTCCCTGGCGGAGAGGAAGCCCTCGCCCCTGCCCCTGAACCATGTGCTGGGCCTGTGGCAACTGGCCCCGGAGCAGATGCTGATGGTGGGGGACAGCCGCAACGACATCCAGGCCGCCGCGGCGGCGGGCATCGCCAGCGTTGGCCTGAGCTACGGCTACAACTATGGTGAGGATATCCGCGACAGCGGCCCCACCCTGGCCCTGGACCACTTTGAAACCCTGCTGGCACACCTGCCGGCACTGAACCAAGAAGAGAACACTGAACATGAGTAAACCTGTAGTATTGAGCGGCGCCCAGCCCTCCGGCGAACTGACCATCGGCAACTACATGGGTGCCCTGCGCCAGTGGGTCAAGCTGCAGGAAACCCATGACTGTCTGTTCTGCATCGTCGATCAGCATGCCATCACCGTGCGTCAGGAGCCCGAGGCCCTGCGCAAGGCCTGCCTGGATACCTTGGCCCTCTACCTGGCGGTGGGCATCGATCCCAAGAAGAGTACCGTCTTCGTCCAGTCCCAGGTACCCGAGCACGCCCAACTGGCCTGGGTGCTCAACTGCTACACCCAGATGGGCGAACTGAATCGGATGACCCAGTTCAAGGACAAGTCCCAGAAGCACTCCGGCAACATCAACGTCGGCCTGTTCAGCTACCCCACCCTGATGGCGGCGGACATCCTGCTCTACCAGGCCAACGAGATCCCCGTGGGCAATGACCAGAAACAGCACCTGGAGCTGACCCGGGACATCGCCACCCGCTTCAACAACGTCCACGGTGACATCTTCACTGTGCCTGAGCCTTTCATCCCGCCGGTGGGTGCCCGGGTGATGAGCCTGCAGGATCCCACCAAGAAGATGTCCAAGTCCGACGACAACAACGCCAACGTCATCGGCCTGCTGGAGGACCCCAAGAAGGTCACCAAGAAGATCAAGCGGGCGGTCACCGACTCCGACGAGCCGCCGATGGTGCGCTTCGATGTGGAGAACAAGCCCGGCGTCTCCAACCTGCTGAGCATCCTCTCCGGTGCCACCGGCAAGGGGTTCGACGAGTTGGAGAAGGAGTTCGAGGGCAAGATGTACGGCCACCTCAAGGGCGCCACCGCCGAGGCGGTGGTGGCGATGCTGGAGCCGCTGCAGGAGCGCTACCACGCCATCCGCAACGACCAGGCGTACCTGGAGACGGTGATGCGCGACGGTGCCGCCGAGGCGCGCCAGCGTGCCGCCGTGACCCTGAAGAAGGTGTATCAGGCCATCGGCTTCCCCGTGCTGTAACGGGCGGGGCGATAGAAAAGCCGGGCAGAAGCCCGGCTTTTTTGTGCGTCACTTTTGGTGGAGCTCAGAGCATCTCGAACACCTTGACCACCTTGCGCACCCCGCTGGTGGTGCGGGCGATCTCCACCGCCTGGGCGGCCTCCGCCCGGGTCACCAGCCCCAGCAGGAACACCTCGGCGTTCTCGGTGATCACCTTGACCCGGGTGCTGTCAAACTTGTCGTCCGCCAGCATGCGGCTTTTCACCTTGGTGGTGATCCAGCTGTCGTTGCTAAGGGTGCTGAACCCCACCGGGTTGCCGATGCGGATCTGGTTGTGCACCATGCGCACCCCCTGAAGAGCCCTGGCCTTGGCCACCGCCCGGTCTCGTAGCATGGTGTTGGGGGCCTGGCCCACCAGCAGCACCGACTGGTTCATGCTGATGGCGGTGATGCGGGTCTGGTTCTTGATCCCCTCATCCTCATCCAGGGCGCGTCGCAGTTGCACCTCCAGGGTCTGGTCGTCGATCTGGCTGCCCACGGTGCGGCGATCGTTGACCATCATGGCACCGCCGACGGTGCCCAGCATCACCGCACCGGCACAGCCGTTGAGGATCAGCACAATCAGAGCGGTAACGGCCCAGCGCATATCAATCCTCCTGTTGGGGGAACAGAGTGCGATCGATGGCGTCGCACAGGCAGTGGATCGCCAGCAGGTGCACCTCCTGGATGCGGGCGGTGCGGTTGCTCGGCACCCGGATCTCCTCGTCCCGGTCGGAGAGCAGGCCGGCCATGGCGCCACCATCTTTGCCGGTCAGGGCGACGATGGTCATATCCCGGTTGACCGCTGCTTCCATTGCCTTGATGACGTTGTCGGAGTTGCCGCTGGTGGAGATCGCCAGCAGCACGTCGCCGGGTTGGCCCAGGGCCCGCACCTGCTTGGAAAACACCTCCGAGTAGCTGTAGTCGTTGGCGATGGAGGTGAGGGTGGAGGAGTCCGTGGTCAGGGCGATGGCCGGCAGGCTGGGGCGCTCGGTCTCGAAGCGGTTCAGCAGCTCCGAGGAGAAGTGCTGGGCATCGCCGGCGCTGCCGCCGTTGCCGCAGCTGAGGATCTTGTTACCGTTGAGCAGGCACTGAACCATGATGTTGGCCGCCTTCTCCAGGCTCTCCGGCAATGCCTCCAGGGCATCGATCTTGGTCTGGATGCTTTCGGTAAAACTCTCTTTGATCCGCTCTAACATTGAAACCTCTTAAAATGCGTTTTGAATCCAGTCGATCTGGCCACCCTCCACGGTGACCACATCGAAGCGGCAGGGGCGGTCGCTCCACCCCTGCTGCTGCAGATAGAAGGCTGCGGTACGCCGCAGTTTGTGCTGTTTGCTCGGGGTGATGGCGGCCAGGGCGCCGCCGTAGCCTGGCGTTTTCCGGTATTTTACCTCAACGAACACCAGCTCGTTACCCTGGGTCATCACCAGGTCCAACTCCCCGAAGCGGCTGTGGACATTGCACGCCAGCGGTGTCAGCCCCTGGTCTGCCAGCCAGTGCTGTACCTGCCGTTCAACGATGTGACCCTTGTGACGGCTCATGGTTCGGCGCGCAGGCGTCCGCGGCGATACTGGGCCCAGCCCAGCTGTCGGCTCAGCACCCCATTTTCTGTTACCGCCAGTTGGCCGGAGAGGCCCTGGATGCGGTAGCCGGAGAACACCCGCATCTGCGCCAGACGATCGATCAGCGCCCAGCTGTCGTGGCCCATGGCGTAGAGGCGCAGCTGGCTGTCGCTGCGATCCGGCCACAGTTGCGCCACCTGGCTGCGCATGGGGGTCTCTCCCAGCAGCCAGGGCATGTCGCTGATGTAGAGTCGGTCCAGCTCCCGGCGCTCCTGGCCGTTGTTCGCCTTGGCGTTGGCGCGGCTGCTGGTGTACAGCTGCGGTGGCTGGGCAAACACCGAGATGTTGACGTCGATGAAGGGCTTGAGCAGGCGGATCTCGCCGGCGTCGGCGATGAGGAAAATGGCGTCCACGTCGTCCCGGGAGCGGAAGTCGGCCTGGGTGCCGCGGCCAAATGCCTGTTTCACCGCCCGGATTCTTTCCAGGCTGGCATCTACCTGCAGGGCGCTGCGCACCGAGTCCTGCATGGTGTCGGTGCGGTCGAAGTAGTGCACCTCCACCGGTTCCTCGGTGAGGGTCTGCCAGGTGGCGTCGAACTCCCGGGCCATGCGCCGCCCCAGAGAGGAGGCGGGGGCCAGCACCAGGGGATGCAGTCGGCCATCCTGGAACAGCTTTTCGGCGACGTGCATCGCCTCCTCCTCGGGGGAGAGGGCGAAGAAGTAGTGGTGCTCCCTGGGCTCCGGCAGCTCTGCGGGCTGGTTCAGCAGCAGCATCGGCAGCTGCGGATCGGCCACCGCCAGCACCTTGTCGACGTTGGCCTTGAGCAGCGGGCCGATGATGAACTCGGCGCCGTCGGTCACCGCGGCCTGGTAGGCCTCGGCGGCGTCCTGGGCACCGGTGTCGTAGAAGCGCAGCTGGCGGCCGCCATCCTGCTCCAAGGCCCGGGAGAGCAGTCCATCCTGGATCGCCTTGGCCTGGGCAGCAACCCGGCCGGTGAGAGGCAGCAGTACCGCCACGCTCTGGGGGCGATAGGGCTGAACCGTCAGCGCTCGCTGCAGATCCGCCGGCAGGGCGCGGGCGGCGGGGTGGCCGGGGTTGTCCCGCTGCCAGCGGGCCAGCTCACCCACCAGGGTGGAGGGCTGGATGGCAAAATGCTTGGCCAGCCAAGCCAGTTCCAGCCAGCCACGCCACTGGGGATCCTGACTCTGGCCGACGGCGCTCAACAGTGCCTGCTCATCCACCTGGCCCAGGTTGTGCCACAGCCGCTCATGGCTCTCCGGCCGCTCTGCCTTTTCCTGATATTGGCCCAGGGTGTAGTAGGCGGCTGCGGCGGGCAGTGGCGCTGCCGACAGCTGGTACAGCTCACCCTTGAGACGGTAGTAGTGTTGCCACTGGGCCCGGTCCAGCGTCCAGTCGGAGGGCCAGTCCAGCCGGGCTAGGGCGTTGCCACGGTTCTGCTCCGCCTTGGCCAGCTCGCTCATCAGCAGGGCGAACTCCGCCTGCAGCCTGGGGGCCGGGTCCAGCTTGCCGTCGAGGGAAGCCAGCAACTGGGCGGCAGAGGCGATATCGCCCTGGGCGATGTAGGCCCGGGCCGCCAGCAGCAGCCACTGCTGCCGGGTGTCGCCCTCGCTACTGGACGCCTTCTGCAGGTACTGGGCGGCACTCTGGGTGACTCTGCCCATCTCGACCTTGGCTTCGGGTGCCTCGGGGGAGGGGGCGGGGCCAGTGGCGCAGGAGGCCAGCAGGGCGGTCAGCAGCAGGGGCAGCACCCTTTTGGTCAATTTGCAGGAGAAGTTTTTCAACAGCCAAACCCACTCTGATAAAATCACAGCCAATAGTGTAACCCCCCGTCGATGCTAAACCAATCAACAGACACCAAGAGATTTTCCATGGAATCCACAGCAACCCTCTATATTGTGCCCACCCCCATCGGCAACCTGGCGGACATCACCCAGCGGGCACTGACCGTGCTGGAGCAGGTGGATCTCATCGCCTGTGAAGATACCCGCCACAGCGGCAAACTGCTCAGCCACTTCGGCATCGGCACCAAGACCGTGGCCATCCACGACCACAACGAGCGGCAGCGGGCCCAGTGGGTGATTGGCCGTCTGGAGCAGGGGCAGTCCATCGCCCTGGTCTCCGATGCCGGCACCCCGTTGATCTCCGATCCCGGCTACCACCTGGTGACCCAGGTGCGGGAGGCGGGACACCCCGTGGTGCCTCTGCCGGGCCCCTGCGCCGCCACCACCGCCCTGTGCGCCGCCGGCCTGCCGTCGGACCGGTTCAGCTTCGAGGGTTTCCTGCCCGCCAAGGGCAAGGGGCGGCTGGATCGGCTGGGCGTCCTGGCCAGGGAGCCACGAACCATGATCTTCTATGAGTCTCCCCGGCGGGTGCTGGATACCATCGCCGACATCATTGAGGTGATGGGGCCGGATCGCCCCCTGGTGCTGGCCAGGGAGCTGACCAAAACCTTCGAGACCATCGAGGGGCGGCCCGCCGCTGACCTGCTGGCCTGGCTCAAGGAGGACGACAACCGCACCCGGGGGGAGATGGTGCTGATGGTCCACGGCCACAAGGCCCAGGAGGATGAGCTGGATGGTCAGACGGTTAAGACCCTGAAACTGCTGGCCAAGGAATTGCCGCTGAAGCGGGCGGCGGCGCTGACCGCCGAGATCTTTGGTCATAAAAAGAACGCCCTGTACAAGTACGGCTTGGAGCAGGGCTGGTAGCGGGTTATACTCCGCCTCCGGAGTCGGCCAGACAATCGCTGCCTTGTCGTTGTGCGGGTTCGCTCGCAGACGGGCAAGGGGGAGGAAAGTCCGGGCTCCACAGGGCAGGGTGCCAGGTAACGCCTGGGGGGCGCAAGCCTACGACCAGTGCAGCAGAGAGCAGACCGCCGATGGCTCCCTCGGGAGCACAGGTAAGGGTGAAAGGGTGCGGTAAGAGCGCACCGCGCGGCTGGTAACAGACCGTGGCACGGTAAACTCCACCCGGAGCAAGACCAAATAGGCCCCCATTGGCGTGGCCCGCGTTGGGGGCGGGTAGGTTGCTTGAGCCCAGGAGCGATCCTGGGCCTAGAGGAATGATTGTCCACGACAGAACCCGGCTTATCGGCCGACTCCAACCTACAACCTAGAGAAGCCGCTGTTTCATCAGAAGCAGCGGCTTTTTCTTTATCCGAAGCTTGGGTGCTCGCAGGCCACCGTTGTGGTGGGCGGATGATTGTCCACTCCGCTTACACCAGGATCGCGGTTTATCGGCCGATGCCACCAGGTCGTACGGTGTCTTCGCCTGGCATCCCGGCGCAGGTCCCTGCCGAAGGAAACGGCAATAAAACGCCCCGCCAAACTCCCTGGCGGGGCGAAGAGGACAAACACAACCATTCAAGGCAGCCACCATGCAGTGACCCATCCAATCTAGAATGGGCTGCTCAAACATTCAACTGTGAATGGGCAAATGATCGCCATCCCGGGAGGGGTCCTTCAAGGGTTGAGATTCTCCTCGAACAGCCTGAAGATGCGGCGGTACTCGTCCAGCCAGCTGGAGGGCTGACGGAAGCCATGGGGCTCCACTGGGTAGATGGCGGTCTCGAACATCGGTTTCTCCAGTTCGATCAGCCTCTGTACCAGGCGCACGCTGTCTTGGAAGAACACGTTGTCGTCCAGCACACCGCTCATGATCAGCAGTGGCTTCTGCAGTCCCTGGGCGAACTCGATGGGAGAACTGCGCTCATAGGCGATGGGATCCAGATCCGGCGTATTGAGGATGTTGGAGGTGTAGCCATAGTTGTAGTGGGCCCAGTCGGTCACCGGGCGCAGGGCGGCGCCGGCCTGGAAGCGCTCGGGCTGGGTGAACAGCGCCATAAAGGTGAGGAAGCCGCCGTAGGAGCCGCCGTAGGTGCCTACCCGCTGCGGGTCGACCGATTGGGTAGCGGCCATCCAGTCGATGCCGTCGATCATATCCTCCACTTCGCTGTGGCCCATGTTGCGGTAGATGGCGGTGCGCCAGTCGCGGCCATAGCCCTTGGAGCCTCGGTAGTCGATGTCCATCACCACATAGCCATGCTGGGCCAGCAGGTTGTGGAACATGAATTCACGGAAGTAGCCGGACCAGCCGAAGTGGCCGTTCTGCAGGTAGCCGGCACCGTGGTTGAAGATCACCGCCGGGTATTGGCCGTTGCGCTTCCTGCTGTCATTGAGGGGGCGGAACAGGCGGGCGTACACCGGTTTGGCCTGGTGGCTGGAGGGGATGGCCACCACCTCAGGCGCCTGCCAGGGGTACTTTAGGAACTCACTGCTGGTGGTGTGGGTCAGCTGGCTGGGGCGGCCCGACAGGGGCTGCAGGAACAGCTCCGGTGGCCGGGTGCGGCTGGAAGCGGTCAGCAGCAGCCGGGATTCATCCGGGCTGAGGTGGTAGTCGAGGCTGCCCTTGAGATCGGTCTCCTGGCGCAGCTTGCCGCTGTCGGTGGCGACGCTGAATACCTCGTACTGGCCCGGGTGATGACGGTTGGCCTTGAAGAAGAAACGGTCGCCGTCCCGGCTCTGGGTGACGCTGCTAACCACGAACTCACCCTGGGTCAGCGCCCTGGCCTGGCCGGTCAGGGGCTTGAGGTACAGCTGGGAGTAGCCGCTCTCCTCGGAGAGGTAGTAGAGGCTTTGGCCATCGCGGCTCCAGCCGAACTCGTTATGGGTGTAGTTGACCCAGGCCTCGTCGTGCAGCCGGTGCTGGGTGGTCAGCCTGCCTGTGGTCAGATCGACGGTCGCCAGCCAGCGATCCTTGTTGTCTGCTTGGGCTTCCAGCATCAACGCCAGCTTGTCCCCCTGGGGGGACCACTGGATGGGGCTCTGGCTCCAACCCCAGTCCTGCATCAGGGTAATGACTCGCAGGGCCGGCGCGCTGTGGTAGTGCTCGCCGCGGCGTGCGGCGTTCTCCGCCTTGACGCCGGCCAGCACATCCTCCTCGAACCCCGCCAGTCCCTCCCAGCTGATGTGGGTGGTGGTGCCGGTGACGGTGTCCAGCAGCATCAGTCGGTGGGGCGCCACTTCGGCCTCGGCCACCCGGGCACGGGCCGGCTGGGCCGCCACATAGCCCTTTTTGTCCAGGTAGTTGGGCATGATGTCGTGATCCTGGCGCCAGCGGTTCTCCTTGTCGGTGACTACCGCCAGCAGCATCCGGCCGCTGGGAGAGGGACTCAGGGTCACCAGGCGTTCGCTGGCGTTGAGGTAGAAGGGCTCAGGCGCCAGGCTGGCATCGGCGGCGCGGCGCTCCGCCTGGCGGGCGGCCAGATCGGCGGCGTCCCTGTACTGGTTGTCCACATAACGGATCAGCCGCTTCTGCTGCCTGGCCAGGTAGCTGTCGGTTACCTGGGCGTTGTCCGGCTTCTGGCCAAACACCAGTTCGGCCTGGAGCAGGCTGCGGCCGGTGGCGGGGTCAATGCGGTAGAGCTTGTTGCCGCGGCGCACCAGCAGCCGGTTGTCCAGGGTGAAGCTGAACTGGTCGACGGCGCTGCTGTCCCGGGTCAGCTGTCGGGGAGGGTGGCCGGCCTGGGCGACGAACAGGTTGCCCTCGTAAAGCCAGGCGGCCAGGGTACGGTCGGCGCTCAGGGTCTTCTCCTGGGCCAGGACCCAGTCGCTGTAGGGCAGGGCGCCGCCATTGCCCTGGGCGTCCACGGCAAAGGCGCGGCTCAGTTTGGATCCCTGCTCTTTCTGCCAGTAGTAGATGCGGCGGCCGTCCAGGGACCACTGCGGGGTCTGGGGGGCGTTACCCATCCAGTCCGGATCCGCCATGATCCGCTTCAGGGTCAGCGGATCGGCGGGTGACAGCGCCGGCACCGGCAGGGGGGGGAGCTGTTGACTGAGGGGGGCGGGGCTGGCCGTGGGGGGCTCGGGGGTGGCGGCGCAGGCGCTTACCAGGCTGAGGGTTAGGCCCAGACTAATCCATTTTTTCATTGTTGTAGGGGGTCCTTGGCTTTGCTGTGACCGTGATTTATATCACAGCCTCCCCAAGTGCTGGAGTCCTGGCGAAGAGAGAGGGGGGTTCAGTATTGTTTCAAGAAGTTATCCAGCAGGGCCAGCCCCTGTTCGGTAAGCACCGATTCCGGGTGGAACTGCACCCCCTCCACGGGCAGGCTCCGGTGTTTCAACCCCATGATTTCCTGTTGGCCCAGTTCGTTCCGGCACCAGGCGGTGACCGCAAGGGTTTCCGGCAGCGAGTCGGGGGCGACCACCAGGGAGTGGTATCGGGTCACGGTCAGGGGATCGGGCAGCCCCCGGAACACGCCGCAGCCATCATGGCGGATGGCGGAGGTCTTGCCGTGCATCACCTTGTGGGCCCGGACAATGCGGGCGCCCAGGCTCTGGGCGATGGTCTGATGCCCCAGGCAAACCCCGAGGATAGGCAGCCGTCCGGCAAAGTAACGGACCAGATCCAGGGCGATGCCCGCCTCGTTGGGGGAGCAGGGGCCGGGCGAGATCACCAGGTACTCGGGATTCAGGCGCTCGATCTCGGCGAGGCTGGTGGCATCATTGCGACGCACCTCCACCCGCTGTCCCAGCTGCTGGAAGTACTGCACCAGGTTGTAGGTGAAGGAGTCGTAGTTGTCGAGCATCAGCAGCATGGGCGATCCCTGTCGGCGTAGGTGAAGCGCAGGCATTCTACCTGTTGGACGCAGAGAGATCATCCCGGTTGACGGGCATCGCGGCGAGCGGTGGGGGAAGCGACAACGCCGCCGGCAGGCGGCGTTGTCATCACCAGGAAGCGCAGTCTGGCTTACATGCTCTCGGTGAAGGTCCGGGCGATAACGTCACGCTGCTGCTCGAGCGTCAGGGAGTTGAAGCGGACGGCGTAGCCGGAGACGCGGATGGTCAGCTGGGCGTTGTCGCTGATCAGGGCGTAGTCGTCGTCGTTGGCGGAGCCGGCTTCCACCCGCTCACGGGCTGCCATCAGCTTCTGCAGAACGTCACGCTGCAGGACGTTGACGTTCAGGTGCTGGCCACCCTCACGTCCGGTGGCGTTGGCGGACTCGACGGGCAGCTCGCGGGACTCGAACTCACCCAGCTCGGCCAGGGAGACCACCTGGTCGGCCTGATACTGCTCTTTGGCCGCCACGCAACGGGCTTGGCCGGCTTGTTTGTCTACCAGCCAGATGCTGCCTACCAGGGCGTCATTGGCGGATTGAGTGATCTGGATTCCTGTTACCATCTTGTTACTTCCTAATCGTGAGGACTGGCTCAAGATTACGTGATCCCACCCCCGTTGACACATGACTTATTTCATGGTGGTCAATGAAGTCCGCTCATCCGATGGGGTTTTTCGTGATCCGAATCTGTGTTAGGGCGGCGGGAGCGGAGCGTCGACAGCCGGTTGCCCCATTCTGGGGCGTCCGGCGCTTCCGGGGCGGAAAAACCGTTCCGGGAGTCGGCACATCCCTAAGTGCTTGTGATATAACAGTCAAAAAGGCCCAACCCTTGGTTAACCGTGAGTACACAACTACCCAAACCCAGGCTGCTGGATCAGCTTGAACAGCAATTTTGGCAGTATCAGAGCCTGTCGGAACCCATCCATGCCCCCAGTCCGACCATGGAGGATGAGGTGGCGTTTGTCTGGCGCTATAAGCTGGCGGTGGAGCGGGCCGCCGAGTTCAAGCGGATCCAGAAGAATCAGCAGCGGAGCGAGCAGCAGCAGAAACTTAGGCAGTTTTTCTGCCGGGCCTTTGAGGCTGAACTGGGCAGGTTGTTGGCCCAGCCGGAGGGGGCGCGCAAGGTGATGGGCATCGAGGTGGCTCAGTTGGATATGCTCGAGTTGCTGCTGGATCCGGACGGGGATGTGCGTCGCCTGACCCGCTGCATCGAACTGGATCCCTGGCTGAGCCAGGCGCTGATTCGCCACATCAACTCCAACCGTTTCGAGTTTCGCCGCGCCAGTGAGCTCCACGACGTACAGCTGGCCATCAACTACCTGGGCTATGAGAAACTGTGCCAGCTGATCCCCAGCCTGGTGTATGAGCACTGGAGCTGGTCGCCGGACCAGAGCCAGGGGCTGCACCAGCGCAAGCTATGGCGCTGGTGTCGCCTGTTGAAGAGCCGGGCCGAGTACTGGCTCGGGGAGGAGGGGATCGGTGGCGACTCGGCCCGCATCTACGCCTGCCTGTTTGCCCTCGGGCCTATCCTGGTGCATCGTCAGGCCACCCACCTCTATCAGAGGATGCGGGGGGAATGGATGAACCAGGCGCGGCTTGAGCCGGAAGGGGATCTTTCTGAGGGGCTGCGTCATCTGCGTCTGCCCTGCGAGCCGGTGGCGGAACATCTGCAGCGACATCTGGCGATTGCCCGTCGCTTCCTGGAGGGGGTGGGCTACAGCGGACGCTTTCTCCGGTTGCTGACTGCCCTGGAACAACCCTGGATGCAGTCGGAGCCGGCGGCACGGGCGCTGAGCCGGGCCTTTGGAGAGGTGGTCTACCTGACCCTGTCGGGACGGGTCATGAAACAGGAGGACGGGCTGGAGGTGATCACCGGCTACTACCAGATCCCCGAGGCCAGGGTGAGGGTCCTTCACCGGGGGTGAATCGATTTTTTTTGATGAATGAGGCGGCGATATTGCTGCATAGATAACGTAAAACGGGGGTTTGCTAGAAAAATTCTTCATAACGCGCAATAAGTTGGCGTAATTCAAAGATATTCTTTCTTAACAGTAGGTTAATTACTGTTCGACTATTATATATGGATACATCAGTGTCTTTAATGGTGAATAATTACCCTGATTTTGCGCTTTTGTCCCTAAGTTCACCGTTTTGACTGCAAAGCGACAATTTTATATGGTTGGTTGTTATCAGAATGATAATTAGGTCACATTTGCGTCCTTCACACGGAAGGGGCAAAGAGAAAGACCAAGGAGAACATGACAATGCAATCACAGCTAAACCGCGCCCTGTTTGACCAGGTAATGGTCCCCAACTACAACCCCTCCAGCGTCATCCCCGTCCGCGGCGAAGGCGCCCGCGTCTGGGATCAACAGGGGCGAGAGTATATCGACTTTGCCGGCGGCATTGCCGTGAACTGCCTGGGGCACTGCCATCCCGCCCTGGTCGGGGCCCTGAAGGAGCAGGGAGAAAAGCTGTGGCACCTGTCCAACGTGATGACCAATGAGCCGGCCCTGCAACTGGCCAAGACCCTCACTGAGGTGACCTTTGCCGATCGCGTCTATTTCGCCAACTCCGGCGCCGAGGCCAACGAGGCGGCGCTGAAGCTGGCCCGCCGCTGGGCCCTGGAGCAGGGGGGGGAGGAGAAAAACCAGATCATCGCCTTTACCAAGGCGTTTCATGGCCGCACCTTCTTCACCGTAACCGTTGGCGGCCAGCCCGCCTACTCCGACGGCTTCGGTCCCAAGCCGGAAGGGGTGGATCACATCGAGTTCAATGATCTGGCCGCCCTGGAGGCGGTGATCTCCGACCGCACCTGCGCGGTCATGTTGGAGCCGATCCAGGGCGAGGGCGGCATCATCCCCGCCACCCAGGAGTTTATGGAGGGGGTGCGCGCCCTGTGTGACAAGCACAACGCCCTGCTGATCTTCGACGAGGTCCAGACCGGTGTTGGTCGTACCGGTGCGCTGTATGCCTATCAGCACTACGGCGTCTCGCCCGACATCCTCACCACCGCCAAGGCCCTGGGCGGTGGCTTCCCTGTGGCTGCCATGCTGACCAGGGCGGAGGTCGCCAGCAGCCTCAAGGTGGGTACCCACGGCTCCACCTATGGGGGGAACCCCCTGGCCTGTGCCGTGGCCAACGCGGTACTGAGCGTGGTCAATACTCCTGAGGTGCTGGAAGGGGTGATCGTCAAGCATCGCAAGTTTCTCGATGGCCTGAGCGCCATCAACGACAAATACCAGGTATTCTCCGAGGTGCGGGGCCAGGGGCTGTTGATCGGCGCCGTGCTCAATGACGAGTTCCAGGGCCGTGCCCGTGACTTCCTGGTGGCTTCCGCCGACGCCGGCCTGATGTGCCTGGTGGCCGGTGCCAACGTGGTGCGCTTCACCCCGTCACTGGTGATCAGCGACGAAGAGATTGAACAGGGACTGGCGCGCTTCGAGCAAGCGGTCGCCAAGGTTAAACAGGGCTAACTCCCTCCCCGCCAGGGGCGGGCTGGAGAGGAGACCGGCCATGCTTAGAGTACGACCGATCGCCGAGCGGGACTATCCCGCTCTGCTGCAGATTGCCGAGGATTCGGGACACGGATTCACCTCGTTGCCAATCGACGAAACACTGCTGAAGAGCAAGATTCAGCGCTCTGTCCGCAGCTTCGCCAAGGAGGTGAAGCGGCCGGGGGATGAGCTGTACCTGATGGTGCTGGAGGAGAGGGAGACTGGCGAGGTGGTGGGCACCTGCGCCATCGAAGCGGCGGTCGGTATCGAGGATGCCTTCTACCACTATCGCCTGGGCAAGGATGTGCACGTCTCGCCGCAGTTGGGCATTCGTCGCGAAGTGCACACCCTGACCCTGTGTAACGACTACACCGGAGCGGCGGAGTTGTGCACCCTGTACCTTAAGCCTGAGTGGCGCAAAGGGGACAATGGGCGCTTCCTGTCCATGTGCCGATTCCTGTTGCTGGCGGCCTTCCCCGAGCGCTTCGGTGACAAGGTGATCGCCGAGATGCGCGGCGTCAGCGACCACAACGGCGGTTCCCCCTTCTGGCAGTGGCTGGAGGATCATTTCTTCGGCATCGACTTCCCTACCGCCGATTACCTCACCGGCATCGGTGACAAGGTGTTCGTGGCGGAGCTGATGCCCCGCCACCCCATCTACGTCGACCTGCTGAGCCCCGAGGCCCAGGCGGTGGTGGGTGAGGTGCACGAGACCACCCGGCCGGCGCTACGGCTGCTGCAGAGCCAGGGCTTCCGCTGTCAGGGATATGTGGACATCTTCGATGCCGGCCCCACGGTGGAGTGTCAGCGGGAGGAGATCAAGGCGGTGCGCGAATCTGCCAGGCTGACCCTGCAGGTGGGTGAGCATGACGGCGATGACAGGATGATGGTGACCAACGCCGATCTGAACAATTTGACCATCATCAAGGCCAGGGCCAAGGTGGATGAGCAGGCCGGGGTGATCACCCTGAGCCGGGCCGACGCCGACGCCCTGGGCTGTGACAGTGGGGCCGAACTGTGGGCCCTGGCGATGAATCGATAAGGATGTAGTGATGAGCCATTTGATTAACGGCCAGTGGGTCGATGGCCTGGGCCATGAGATGCACTCGGTCAATCCGGCCACCAACCAGGTGATCTGGCAGGGGCGCAGTGCCACCGAAGAGCAGGTGGATGCCGCCCTCAAGGCCGCACGTGCCGCCCAGTTCCGCTGGTTTAGCCAGGGACTGGAGGCGCGCCTGGCGATCATCAACGCCTACAAGGCGCAGTTGGAAGCCAACAAGGAGCAGATGGCGCTGACCATCGCCGAGGAGACCGGCAAACCTCTGTGGGAGACCCGCACCGAGGCCGCCGCTATGATCGGCAAGGTGGGTCTGTCCATCACCGCCTACCAGGAACGCACCGGCTCCAAGGAGGGGGAGACCCCCGCCGGTCGCGCCGTGCTGCGTCATAAGCCCCACGGCGTGGTGGCGGTGTTTGGTCCTTACAACTTCCCGGGTCACCTGCCAAACGGCCACATCGTGCCGGCGTTGATCGCCGGCAACACCGTGGTGCTGAAGCCCTCCGAGCAAACCCCCAGGGTGGCGGAGCTGATGCTGAAGCTGTGGCAGGAGGCGGGCCTGCCCTCCGGCGTCGTCAACCTGGTACAGGGTGAGCTGGATACCGGCAAGGCCCTCGCTTCCCACCCGGAGATCGACGGCCTGTTCTTTACCGGCAGTTCCCGCACCGGTCACCTGCTGCACCAGCAGTTCGGTGGGGAGCCGGGCAAGATTCTGGCCTTGGAGATGGGGGGCAACAACCCGCTGATCGTTCGCCAGGTGGCCGACGAAGCGGCGGCGGTGCATGACATCATTCAGTCTGCCTTCATCTCCTCCGGTCAGCGCTGTACCTGCGCCCGTCGCCTCTACCTGCCCCGTACCGACCAGGGAGATGCCATCCTGGCGCGCCTGGTGGAAGCCACCGGCAAGATTCGCGTGGGCAAGTTTGACGCCGAGCCCCAGCCCTTCATGGGGTCGATGATCTCCGCCTCGGCCGCCCAGGCGATGGTGGATGCCCAGGCCAGGTTGCGCGATCTGGGGGGAGAAACCCTGGTTGAGCTGCGCCAGCTGGAGGCGGACACCGGCCTGGTGAGCCCCGGCATCATCGACGTCACCGCCATCGGCGATCTGCCGGACGAGGAGTACTTCGGTCCGTTGCTGCAGGTGATCCGCTACGACGACTTTGACCAGGCCATCGAGCTGGCCAACCGCACCCGCTACGGCCTCTCGGCCGGCCTGCTGTCCGACAGCCGTGACGAGTGGGAGTATTTCCTGGCCCGCAGCCGTGCCGGTATCGTCAACTGGAATAAGCAGATCACCGGCGCCGCCGGTTCCGCCCCCTTCGGTGGCATCGGCGCCAGTGGCAACCACCGTGCCAGTGCCTACTACGCCGCCGACTACTGTGCCTACCCTGTCGCCTCGGTGGAAGCGGATCGGGTGTCCCTGCCCGCGACCCTGGCCCCGGGCCTGGAGATCTAGAGGAGCTTATTGGAAATGGATATTCAAAACCTGTTCGGCCAGCTGTGGCAGGACTATCTGAAGCAGTGCCCCAGCGCCGACCAGGTGCACCAGTTGCTGGGCAGGGGCGAGGCGATCATCAACGACCATGTGGCGTTCCGCACCTTCCGGGCCCCGGGTCTGGGGATCGACAAGCTGGCCCAGCACTTCCTGGCCCTGGGCTATGTGCAGAAGGGGGAGTACCAGTTCGAGCAGAAGAAGCTGTACGCCCGCCACTATGAGCACCCGGACAGCACCCAGCCTAAGGTGTTCATCTCCGAACTGAAGCTGGAGGAGTGCAGCGAGCAGCTGCAGCAGATCGTCGCATCGCTGCTGGCCCAGCTGCCCGAGGGACTGGTCGATGATGTGGCTCACGTCTACGGTGGCGCCCCGTGGAAGGCCACCCAGGAGCAGTACCGCACCCTGCTGGCGGAGAGCGAGTACGCCGCCTGGCTGGCAGCCTTCGGTTTCCGCGCCAACCATTTTACCGTCAGCGTCAACCATCTGAGCGAGTTCGGCACCTTGGAAAGCGTCAACCGCGCCCTGAAGGAGGCCGGGTTCGAACTCAACGGCTCCGGCGGCGAGATCAAGGGCAGCCCCGAGGTCCTGCTGGAGCAGTCCTCCACCCTGGCCGACAAGGTGGCGGTCACCTTTGCCGACGGTCAGATGGTCATCCCCGCCTGCTTCTACGAGTTTGCCCTGCGCTACCCCATGGCCGATGGCGAACTCTACAGCGGCTTCGTGGCCGCGTCCGCCGACAAGATCTTCGAGTCCACCAACGCCCGTTAGAGTCAAAACTCGGCAGGGGCGCCGCCAGGCGCCCAGTTTCAGGCATTAAAAAACCCCGCATCGGCGGGGTTTTTCGATTCTGAGCCCTGTCCTTAGCGAGTGCCGTAGACCACGATGGTCTTTCCGTGCGCCTGGATCAGGTTCTGCTCTTCCAGCATCTTCAGGATGCGGCCGACGGTCTCACGGGAGCAGCCGACAATCTGACCGATCTCCTGGCGGGTGATCTTGATCTGCATGCCGTCTGGGTGAGTCATGGCGTCGGGCTGACGGGCCAGGCTCAGCAGAGTCTGGGCGATGCGGCCAGCCACATCGAGGAAGGCCAGGTCGCCCACCTTCTGAGAGGTGTTTTGCAGGCGGTTGGCCATCTGAGCGGACAGCTTCATCAGGATGTCAGGGTTGACCTGAATCAACTGACGGAACTTCTTATAGGAGATCTCGGCGATTTCACAAGGAGACTTGGCGCGAACCCACGCGGTCCGCTCTGGCTGCTCTTCGAACAGGCCCAGCTCTCCGATGAAGTCACCCTGGTTCAGGTAGGACAGGATCATCTCCTTGCCCTCTTCATCCTTGATCAGTACCGCGACGGAGCCCTTGACGATGTAGTACAGGGTGTCGGACTCTTCACCGGCGTGGATCAGAGTGCTCTTGGCTGGGTACTTGTGGATGTGGCAATGGGAGAGGAACCACTCAAGAGTTGGATCCGGTTTTGGCTTGCCAATTAGCGCCATAAGTGCTGTCCCTCAGTTTGGTAAGGAAAAGATAAACAACTCAGAATTCTAGGTTCAAATGTTAAATAGGTCTAGCCCAAAGCTCTATGACCTTGATCCAAGTTTTTTATATCCATTGAAAAAAAAGCTCGGATTAAGAAGATGATCTGCCCGAAAAGACCCAACTTGGTCAAACAACATTACTGATGACGGGATCCTGGGTTATTTCAGGTCAGCTCAGCTCTCCGTTATTTCCCTGTTCAAACTGCTCTTTGATCAGGGTTTGTTTACGCTGCTGTATCAATTTTTTGATCACCGGCGTCAAGATCAGCTCCATGGCCAGCCCCATTTTGCCGCCGGGGACCACCAGGGTATTGATCCTGGACATAAAACTACCCTGAATCATCCTCAAATAATAGGGGAAATCCACATCTTTCAGGCCGCGGAAGCGGATCACCACGAAGCTCTCATCGTCGCTGGGAATGTCTTTGGCGCTGAAGGGGTTGGAGGTGTCCACCGTGGGGACCCGCTGGAAATTGATGTGGGTACGGGAGAACTGCGGGGTCATGTGGTTCACATAGTCCTCCATGGAGCGGACGATGCTGCCCATCACCTTCTCCCGGCTGTGGCCCCGGTCACCGGTGTCGCGGATGATCTTCTGGATCCACTCCAGGTTGACGATGGGCACCATGCCGATGAGCAGGTCCACCTTCTCGGCCACGTTCACCTCGTCGGTGACCACTCCGCCATGGAGTCCCTCGTAGTAGAGCAGGTCGGTGTCGGCATCCAGGGGCTGATAGGGGGTGAAGGTGCCGGGCATCTGGTTGAAGGGCACCGCCTCGTCGAAGGTGTGCAGGTAGCGGCGTACCTGGCCCTGGCCAGATTGACCATAGGTCTCGAACAGCGTTCCCAGGGCGGGGAAGTCGTTGGCTTCGGGACCGAAATAGCTGATGCTCTTGGCCTCCTCCCTGGCCCTGCGGATTGCCAGCTCCATCTCCGCCCTGGTGTAGCGGTGGAAGCTGTCCCCCTCCACCAGCGCCGCCGTCACGCCGAGCTGGCGGAAGATGTGTTTGAACGCCTTGGTGGTGGTGGTGGTGCCGGCGCCGCTGCTGCCGGTGACCGCGATGATGGGGTGCTTGGCTGACATATCCTTGGGCCCTTCCCTGTTGTTGGTCTTTTGTTATAAAAGTGTTGGTCCGGTGGGTCAAGGGTCGGCGCCTTCAGGCGGGGAGGCCGCAGGCCACCTGATCCGCCGGGCGAATCGCCACCGACTCCTCCTCTTCGCTGTACTCCACCACCAGTTCACCCCGCCTGAGGGCGGCTTCCACCCTCGGCAGCGCCTCGGCCAGCACCCGGTCGTCGGTCTGGTCGAAGCCCTGATCGGTGATCTGCTGCAGCAGGAACTCCCGCATCAGGTTGGTCAGCGCCTCGGCGGACAGGCTCTGTTTCAGTTGGTCGTAGGGGATCAGCATGGTCAGAACTTGTATCGGATCTTGGCCACCAGCGCCACATCGGCACTGTTGTCCGGGTATTTGAAGTTCTCCATGATAACCCCTTCCAGGGCCAGATTGCGAACCTGGTAGCGGTAGCCGGCATTGATCTCGTGGACCGAATTGGCGAACTGCCCCAGATCCGGCAGGATGCCGTCGGAGGCGTTGTACTCCAGCAGCAGTTGGTGACGCTCGCCGAAACGGCGGCGGTAGCCCAGGCCCCAGTGCCAGCTGGATCCCTCCATGTCGAAGCCGAAGATGGCGTCGCCGTCTGTCCAGGCCATGGCACCCATCAGGTAGAGGGCATTGCTGCGCCAGGCGTACTGGTAGTCCAGTTGTACGCTGCCATCCCAGCCGCCACCGCTGCGGGGGTTGGTGTCGTCCTCGTAGGCGACCACCACAGTCCCACTCAGATCGTGGCGGTGGTGGTGGTAGAGGGCGTAGCCCAGGGAGAGCTCCAGCTGACGGCCGATCGCCTGACCACTGAAGTCCTCGATCAGCAGATCCGCCTTGGGGATCTCCAGATAACTGCGGTGTTTGGCCACCTGGTCTCGGCCGTTCTGGGAGATGCCAAACAGCTTGTGGAAGGAGAGGGTCAGCTGATCCAGGTGGGCGTCATCCGTGGTGTGGCTGGCGATGGAGGCCCCCAGCTGCCAGCGGTCAGACAGGCTCCAAAGCAGGCTGAAGCGGTATTGGATGGTGTAGTAGTCCATCAGGTAGTCATCGTCGACGGCCCAGATGCTGGCGGCATAGAAGGCGGCGTCGGCCACCAGGTCGCCCTGGGTGTAGCTGGCCGGGCGGAAGATGGGACTGAGGACCAGGGACTTCACTGGTGCCTGGGAACGCACCATCAGCGGACCGTCGGCCCAGTAGCGACCGTGGGCCGGTGCGGTGGCCAGCAACAGGCCACCGAGGATCCAGACAGCTTTCATCCCAGCCTCCTTTGCGCACTCTTTAGGATCTCAGTGTAGGAGGCGGACGGAGGAAGTGCCGGATTTATGGGGATTCATTCAAGAAACTCAGCGCCCTGGGCTCGAGGTAGAAGGTGGGGCGCCACAGGGGGCCACCGCTGATAAAGCCCACGTGGCCGCCGAAGGGACACAGCTCCAGGGTGACGCTGGCGGCCAGTTCATGGGGCGCAGGAATGACGGCGGCGGTCATAAAGGGATCGTCGGCGGCGTGCAGCACCAGCAGGGGGGTTCGAACCCCCTTGAGGAACTGCTTACCGCTGGCGCGGCGGTAGTAGTCGTCGGCGCCGTCGAAGCCGTGCAGTGGGGCGGTGACCCGGTGGTCGAACTGGTAGAAGGTGGTCAGTCGGTCACACTCCTCCAGATCGATCGGCATGGCGCTGGCGTGAGGACCGTTGAGTTTCTGGCGTATCTTGCCGCGCAGCCGGGTCAGCAGGTGGTGCTGGTACAGTCTGGAAAACCCCCGCTCCATCCGTCGGGCACAGGCGGCGAGGTCCAGTGGCGGCGATACCGCCACCGCCCGCCGGATCAGGCTGGCCTCTCCCCGCTCTCCCAAGTATTTGCACAGCAGGTTGCCACCGAGGGAGTAGCCCACCGCCAGGATCGGTCGGGAACCAAACCTCTGGGTCAGGTGGGACAGCAGTTGGCCCAGGTCGGCGGTTTCGCCGCTGTGGTAGGTGCGGGGCAGGCGGTTCAGTTCACCGCCGCAGCTTCGCTGGTGCATCACCAGGGCGCAGGCATTCCGGGCATTGAGCCGGTGCAACATTCGCCTCACATAGTGTGAGTCGGCCCCCCCTTCGAGGCCGTGGAGGATCAGATAGAGGGGCCCCTCTGCGTTGCGGTTGAGCCAGTCCAACTGCAGGAAATCACCGTCATCCAGGGTAAAACGCTGCCGGGTCAGGGGCAGGGGGGCGGGTCTGACCATCAGCGGCCAGATGGTCTGCAGGTGCGGGTTGCGCCACCAGAGGCTAGGGGTAAATGGGCCGGTCATCCGTGTCGTCGAATCCATGAGGGCAGGCTGTTAAGGGTAGCCGAAACCGCAGGCCAGGCAAAAGAGAGGGCCCCTTGAGGCCCTCGGTGGGTTAGGGCACCGCCCTGAGGGCGGGCTGGTTGATCGCCTGGCTGGCCAGATCAAACAGCTCCGACAGCTGTCCCAGCAGCTCCGAGGGCAGGTCCCCAGGATTGAGGTCATGGGCCTGCAGGCAGGCGGTGAGATTGTCTCCCTCCTGCTCCACCCTGAGGTGCTGCAGCGCCTTGACCATCAGCCGTTGACTGCGTTTCTCCATCACCAGCTCCACCTCCAGCATCTGGCGGTAGCTCTCTTCCGGCAGGCTGGTCTTGGCCAGCTTGCGCAGTTGGCGGTAGGGGCCGACCATCCTCTGCTCCCACTCGTCCTTGGCCTTGCGCAGGGTGGTGAAGCGCTCACCGTCGAGGAACATCTGCTCATGTTCCATCAGGATGGCCAACAGCAGCAGGTTGGGGTCGATATGGTACTGATCCTGCATCAGCAGGCAGATCTGCCGCGCCTGTTCATGCTGCCAGATCTTGTCGCCGAACTGCCACAGGCTCTCGTGACTGATCATTCTATTGCTCCTTCGCGGTGTCCCGGATGGCTTCCATCTGTTCCTGAATCTCCAACCACTCCAGCTCCTGCTGTTCCAGTTGGGATTGCAGTTCGCCGCGCTCCTTCAGCAAGCCATTGAGTTCAGATTTACACTCCTCGCTGTAGAGGCGACTGTCCGCCAGGGACTCTTCAATCTCGTTCAAACGAGTGTGCAATTTTGACATCCGTTTATCGATGGCAGTTTCCAATTTTTTGAGGGGCGACAGCTTTTGGCGAAGTTCCGCCTCGAGGCGCTTGCGATTTCGCTTCTGTTCTGACTGCGAGGGGCCGCCATCGGCGGCCTCTGACGTTCGGGCCTGCTGAATCAGCCACTGGTGGTAGTCCTCCAGGTCACCGTCGAAGTCGTTGACCCGACCGCCGTCCACCAGGTAGAACTCGCTGCAGGTGGCACGCAGCAGGTGACGATCGTGGGAGACCACCACCATGGCGCCATCGAACTGCTGCAGCGCCAGGGTCAGCGCTTCTCTCAACTCCAGGTCCAGGTGGTTGGTGGGCTCATCCAGCAGCAGCAGGTTGGGTCGCTGCCAGATCAGCAGTGCCAGCACCAGCCGCGCCTTCTCGCCGCCGGAGAAGGGGGCCACCGGCTCCTTCGCCTTGTCGCCGCTGAAGCCGTAGCCGCCCAGGTAGTCCCTCAACTGCTGCTCGTTGGCATCCTGGGCGATCAGCGCCAGGTGTTGCAGCGGACTCTGCTCTGGGTGCAGGGTTTCCAGCTGATGCTGGGCAAAGTAGCCGATCTTCAAGGCTGGGTTGGGGGCCAGCTCGCCGCTCATGGGCTTGAGCTCTCCGGCCAGCAGCTTGATCAGGGTGGACTTACCGGCACCGTTGCGCCCCAGCAGGCCGATGCGGCTGCCCGGCACCAAGTTGAGCTTGATCTGCTCCAGCACCGTCTTGTCGCCGTATCCGCCCTGGACCTGTTCCATCTGGATCAGCGGGTTGGGTAGGGCGTCGGGCTCACGAAAACGGATATTGAAGCTGTTCTGGGCATGCAGTGGGGCCAGCTCAGTCAGTTTCTCCAGCGCCTTGAGGCGGCTCTGGGCCTGGCGGGCCTTGCTGGCCTTGTAGCGGAAGCGGTCCACGAAGGATTGCATGTGGGCCCGCTGGCGCTGCTGCTTCTCAAACTGGGCCTGCTGCTGGGCCAGTTGCTCGGCGCGTTGGCGCTCGAACTGGCTGTAGTTACCCTTGTAGTGGTTCAGCTTTTGATGCTCGATGTGTACCACCTCGCCCGCCACCTGATCGAGGAAGTCGCGGTCGTGGCTGATTAGGATCAGGGTACCGGGATAGCGTTTGAGCCACCCCTCCAGCCAGATCAGGGTGTCCAGATCCAGGTGGTTGGTGGGTTCGTCCAGCAGCAGCAGGTCTGAGGGCACCAGCAGGGCCCGGGCCAGGTTGAGGCGCATCCGCCAGCCACCGGAGAAACTCTTTACCGGCTGGCCCTGAGCCGCCTGGTCGAAGCCCAGGCCGTCCAGCAGCTCCGCTGCCCGGGCGGGGACCTGATAGCCGTGGTAGGCCTCGAAGGCATCGTGGGCGGCGGCGATGGCCCGGCCGTCGCCGCTTTCCTGGGCCCGGCCCAACTCCTGCTCCAGGCCGCGGTAGCGGCCGTCGCCGTCGAGCACATAGTCCAGGGCGGTTACCGACAGTGCCGGGGTCTCCTGGTCCACGGTAGCCATCCGCCACCCCTTGGGCAGGCTCAGGTCCCCTGCATCCGGGCTGACCTGTCCGGTGAGCATCGCCAGCAGGCTGGACTTGCCGCAGCCATTGGCGCCCACCAAAGCCACCTTGTGGCCGGGATAGATGGTGAGAGAGGTGTCATCCAGCAGCCGCTTGGCGCCGCGGATGAGTTGCACCTGATTTAGCGTTATCATGGGTCCGGTATTCAGATAGGAAGTGGCCGCAGTGTATCACAGGCCAAAGGAGAAAGATGACCATGGACGCCACCCGCAAGAAGCGGTTTATCGCCGGGGCCAGCTGCCCCCAATGCCAGGCCATGGACAGCATCATGCTGTTCACCGAGCAGGGGGTGGAAGTGATGGAGTGTGTCGAGTGCGGCCACCAGCAGCGTCGGGCCGAGGCGCCCGCCGAGAAACGGGCAGGCGCCGGCCAGGTGATCGGGGTGTTTAACCCCGATTAGAAGCGTCGCACTCCCATGCCCTACAGGCCTAGGAAGGAGCGGTTCTTCTGCTTGCGGATCTCCTTCTCATCCGCCCATTCGATGAGGCCGCTCTCCAGATCCATCAGGCGCATGGTCATCTTGTAGTAGACATCCTTGGTGGAACCATCCTGCTTGACGATGCTGGAGAGGTTACCGTACAGCATGTACTGGGCGCCGATTTGACGGCCGAACTGGATGGCGGTGGCCGGGTTCACCAGGCCACCGTTGTTCTGGAAGTCCAGCTGCCTGCGGACGGTTTCCACCTTGGTCATGTCCACGAAGCGGAACTGACCGCTGCGCAGAAGACGGGTGCTGATGGTATCGGTGATGGACTCGGTGTCGATGTGTTCCGAGGTTTTGTTCTTGATCTTGTCGACAAACACCACGGGACGGCTGTCGCCGGTGAGGCGGATCACCGAGGGGGTGGTCAGCATCGAGTCCACCATCTTGGCGGCCACCGACTGCAGGTCCGAAGAGCCAAACTCGACGGTCACGGTCTCGGTCTCCGTGGCGTCCCGGTACTCCACCTTGGACTGGCAGCCGCCGAGCAGGGCGATGGCCGCGACGGCCATGATCAGTTTTACGCTTTTCATCTTGGGTCTTCCTCTTACAAAATCACTGAGTGCATCCGGATCCCCGGGCCGGCTTTTACCGCCCACACCAGGGTGGTTCGTCCCGCTCTGACCTCTACCGGCTGCGGGTTGCCGTCGATGGCCAGCCGATACTGGCCCGGAGCGACCGCCTTGGGCCACATCCATGCTTGGTGGGGCAGGGTAAGCCAGCTGCGCCGGTCCGCCTGCTCCGTTAGGGCATTGAAAATCTGCATGGCGATGGCGCCCACCTCGCCCCCCTTCTTCTCCGCCCACTGGTTGGTGCCCGCCTTGGCGGCCACCCTCAACGCCTGGCGCAGGACGATGGCGGGGTACTGCTCCTGCAGGGCGCGTATCGCCAGGGTGTCGATCTCACCGATCAACTGGGCCTCGCCCCGATGCCGCTCACTGCCCTCCAGGCTCAGCTCGACCCGGGCGGGGACGGCCTGGTTTCCCCGGTAGGTGGGCAGGGAGACCTGCTGGTAGTAGCCGTCGATGGTGAAGGGCAGGGTCACCGACTCCTTAGCGGGGACGTAGCCGGTCTCCAACAGCACCACCAGCCGGCCCTGGCCGGCCCCGACCTCGGAGGGGGCACCAAACTGCCTGCGGGCGTCGTCACAGTCGATGGCCAACTGGCAGGAGAGGCGGACATACTCCGCCGCCAGCAGCCCGTTGTCCGGGTAGGCCTGCAGCGCCTTGCGCAGATCGATCAGGGCGTCGTTGAGCTCACCCTGGGCTTCGAACAGCACTGCGTTCTGATACAGGGTGTAGCCGTTGATAAAGGAGTGGGTGGCGTTGCCCCCCAGTGACGCCAGCCTGGCCAGTTCACGGTTGAGGCCGGCGCTGCGCAGGGTCTTGATCTCCTCCCTCTCCTCATAGGCCCTTAGGGCCAGGGTCTGGGCCTGGTCGGCCCGCCGGGCCTCCACGGTGGCACCGGTCAGGTCGCCACTGAGCAGGTAGTTGAGGGACTGGTACTGGTGTACCAGGATCCGCTCGTAGGCCTGGCCCGGGTAGGGGATCAGGTTGTCGGAGAGGGTCGCGCCCGCCGCCTGGCTGGTGAGATCGCTCAGGCTCACCAGGGCGATCCAGTCTCGCTGGTCATACAGGGCCAGGGCCTGGTCGAAGTAGCGACGGCTGGCGTCGAAATCACCCTGGAGCTGGGCCACCCGCCCCGCCTCCTGGGCATAGAGCAGGCGGTCCTGGCCCTGGAGGCCGGCTTCCAGGGGCTTGAGCGGCTGACCCTGGCCCCTGTTCAACTGGGCCTTCACCTCGCCCATCTGGGCCGGGTAGGGCAGGAACAGCGAGTTGGAGGCGCAGCCTCCCAGCAGCAGGGCCGTCAGCGCCAGGGCGCCGAGTGCGACTTTCATCGGCCTCGCTCCCTCAGCCATACCTCGGTGGCCAGCAGATCCCGGTTGTTGTCCACCCGGTCCAGGAAGGTCAACCCCTGCAGGTGATCCAGCTCGTGACAGAAGATGCGAGCGGCGAACCCCTCCAGCCTGGTGTGATGCCGGTAGCCGTCGAGGGTGTCGAAGCTGACCTTCACCCACTGCGGCCGGGCGACCAGGCCACGGATCCCCGGCACCGACAGGCAGCCCTCCCAGTCCCGCACCCGCTGTGGCGACTGGGCGGTGATGGTCGGGTTGGCCATCACCAGCGGAGCCATCTGCGGCGCGTCCGGATAGCGTGGGTTGGGTCTTGAGGCGACGATCATCAGCGCCAGGCTGTGGTGCAACTGGGGGGCGGCGATGCCGACGCCGCCCCGGTCGGACATCACCTGCATCATCGTCTCCGCCAGCCGCTCTATCTCGGCATCGGGCAGGCTGACTGCCTGGGCGGACTGGCGCAGCACCGCCTCGCCCAGCAGGGCGATGGTCAGTGGATGGCTGGTCCGGGGCGTGGTACTCATATCAGTAATGGGGGGGTGGGGTCTCTTCCGCCTGGGTGGCGATCTGGCTCGGGCCGGTGGCCATCATCTTGTCGGCCAGCTGCTTGAGCTGACGCTGCATCAGATCCAATCGCCGGTTCAGCTCCACCACGGTGTGGTTGAGGCTGTCGATGGTCTCCTCCTGGAAGGCAACCTTGGTTTCCAATTCACTGACTCTCTGTTCGGTTAGGGACATACTGCTGTGCTCAATAAGAGTTGACTCACTATCATAGAGGAATGGCCCATCGGTTGCATGTGTGGATGTGCAGGGTTTGGACTGCAGCCCCTGAGACCCTGGGTTACACTGTAGGTCGTGATCGTGAAAGTAAGACCCTGATATGGAATATGAGTTCAAGCAAGGCCTCACCGGAGAGCGGGAGGCACGGCTCTCCATGGGCCATGAAGCGTTCGGCCGGCTGCTTACCGAGGAGCTGGGCCGTCCCGAGCGGGTGAGCGAACTGCTGGAGACGCTGATGCGCACAGATGGCCTGGCGGAGAGACGGATCGGCCTGGGGGAGTGGACCCTGACCCTGGAGCTGGGGGAGATCCTACTGAGTCACAACGCCCTGGGCATTGCCGAGGAGCAGGAGCTGGATCCCGAAGTCGAACTCTACGATCAGGAGAGTGAGGCCTGCTGCGGCCTGGAGGATCTGTGCCAGCTGTTGGAGAGCTGGCAGCAGTTCCTCGGTCGTTAGGGGCCGCCCACCTTCGCCGAATTACCTCTGCAGTACCTTCACCGCCAGCTCCACCCGGGAGCGGCAATCGGTTTTCCTCAGCAGGTTCTTCACATGCACCTTGACCGTGCCCTCGCTGATGAACAGTTTCTCCGCCAACAGTTTGTTGCTCATCCCCTCGGCGATCAGCCGGGCAATCTCCTGCTCCCTGGGGGTGAGCTCCTGCCACCAGCTGTCATTGTCATCCGCTGAACCCTGCAGGTAGGCCTGCAGCCGCTCGGTGATCACCTGCCTGCCGGTGAGCACCTGCTCCACCTGGTCGAGGATCTGTTCGGGCTCGCTGTCCTTGAGCAGGTAGCCGTCGGCGCCGGCCTGGATCAGGGCGCGGACGTCCTCGGCGGCATCGGAGACCGTGAGGATGACGATGTGGCTGGTGATCTCCTCCTGGCGCAGGGCGTTGAGGGTGTCCAGGCCGGACATCCCCTTCATGTTCAGATCCAGCAGGATCAGATCCGGCTCATCCTCAGCGACCGCCGCCAGGGCGTCCACCCCGGAGCCCACTTCGGCGAACAGGTTGTAGCGCTCGTCCAGGGTCAGCAACTGACAGATGCCTCTGCGCAGCAGGGGGTGGTCATCCACGACCATCACGCTCCAGGGCTTACTCATGCTTATCGTCCTCTTGTGGTCTGAAGGTCACTTTCACGCACAGGCCGCCGCCGGAGTTGGAGATAAACTGCAGTTCGCCTCCGAGCTTGCGTGCGCGCTCGTGCATGATACCAATTCCGAAATGGTTTTCTCTCTCTTTCAGGTTTTCAATCCCTACGCCGGTGTCGCAGACGCTCAGCTCGATGCGGCCGTCGTCGGTGGAGAGGGCACTCAGGGTGATGGTGTCGGCGCCGGAGTGCTTGATGGCGTTCAGTACCGCCTCCCGGCTCAGTTGCAGCAGGTGGACATGCTGCTGTGGTGAGAGAGAGGGGGTGTTGAGGTGGTAGTCGAGCAGCAACTGGCTCTCGGTGCGTGCCTCCAGCTGCTCCAGCATCTGTTCCAGGCTGGCACGCAGATCCTGCTCCGAGATGGTCAGGCGGAAGGTGGAGAGCAGCTCACGCAGCTGCTGGTAGGCCTGGTTGGTGCCGGAGACGATCTCCTCCATCGCCTGATCCCGCAGCTCCCGGTTGCCGGCGGCAATGGCCCGTTTCAGCAGTGAGGTCTGGATCTTCATGTAGGCCAGCACCTGGCCCATGGAGTCGTGCAGCTCCCGGGCGATGGTGCCCCGCTCCTCCATAAGGGTCAGTCGCTCACGCTGTTGACTGGCCCGGTCCAGCAGCACCGCCCGGGCGACGATGATGGCAAAATTGTGCAACATCTGCGGCGGCAGGGGGTGATGGCCGATCAGCGCCAGGGTGCCCAGACGTTCGTGCTCAAACACCAGGGGCTCGGTGGTGGAGATGGGGCTGTTGCGGCTGGGATCCCCCAGGGCCATGGTCAGGTCGCTGCGCCCGTCGATGGCGAGGGTGACCCCATGGGCGCCGGTGTGCTTCTGCAGCCGCTCCAGGGCCTGAAGCATGGAGTCGGCGCCGAGGCGGTCCCGATGGAACCACAGGGAGGTCTGGTAGAGGAACAGCAGGCCAGCGTTGGCCTGCTCCAGTTCCCGGGTCTTCTCCTCCACCTGCTGCTCCAGGTTGCTGTAGAGCGCCTCCAGTTCGGCGGCGGTCTCCTTGAAGGTGTCGCTCAGGGTCTGCAGCTCATGGTACTCACTCTCGGGCAGATCCAGGGTGAACTTGCGGCGGCTGATGGAGAGGGCCGCCTCCTCCAACTGGTGCAGGGGGCGCAATACCCGTCTGCCCACGGCCCGCATCAGCAGGAACCCCATGGCCATCACCGTCAGCAGCCCCAGAAGCTGGGTGGCCAGCAGCAACAGGATCTTTTTCTCCGCCTGGTTCTCCAGCATGTCCACCAGCATGTCGATCTCATCGACAAACTGGCGCACTTCGTTGACGTAGGCGCGGGAGTTGCCGTTCATGGCATACAGTTTCATCTGATGCCAACTGGCGATCACCTGATCGTACTGGGCATGGGTGGAGCCGGGGTTGTACCAGCTGCGCGCTTTCCCCAACTCGTCCGAATAGAGGATCTCCTCGAACTCGGCGATCTTGCGATCCACCACCGAACTGCCGGAATTGGCCAGGAAGATCAGCTGATAGGAGCGCATCCGCAGTGAGCCCGAGGCGTTGATCGCCTTAGCGTCGTCCACGCTGTACATCAGGGTGATCACCGAGAAGACCGCCAGGCCGCCAAAGATGAAAATCACGCTGACAATCAGTGACAACACTGTGGTGGAGAGGCTTTTGTTGTGGCGCATGACGGGCCCTGTTGACGAGGTTTGCTGCAAGCCTATCGCCAAGCTTCGGTAAATGACAAGAGAAGTGGATGATTAACGGGCGAAATTGGCCAGGTACTCTATCCTTAGGTGGCCACCCAAAACAGCAATAATGGAGCGCAATCGTGAACAGGATGAAACTCATTGCGGCGCTGATCTGCCTGGCTGCGCCGCTGGCCACCGCCAAAGAGGTGACCGAAGCGGACAGCAGTAAGTTCGCCAAATTCAGCAAGCAGTACGCCAGCTGGCAGCAAACCGAACAGAGCCGGGAGATCGTCGACGCCCTGGCCGAGGACCCCAGGCTGGTGGTGCTCTGGGCCGGATACGGCTTTGCCAAGGATTACAACAAGGCCAGGGGCCACCATTACACCATTACCGACCTGCGCAATACCCTGCGTACCGGGGCCCCGACCGGCAAGGAGGATGGCCCCATGCCGATGGCCTGCTGGTCCTGCAAGAGTCCCGATGTGCCCAGACTGATCGATACCCTGGGTGAAAAGGAGTATTTCCACGGCAAGTGGGCCAAGCGGGGTGACCAGATCACCAACGAGATCGGCTGTGGCAACTGCCACACCAACAAGGGCAAGCTTCGGTTGTCGGTGCCCTTCGCCGAGCGCGGCCTGGCCACGGTCGGACTGGAGTGGCAGAGTGCCTCAAAGTCTGACAAGCAGACCATGGTCTGTGCCCAATGCCATGTGGAGTACTACTTCACCAAACCCGACGTGATGGTGAAGTTCCCCTGGGATAACGGCACCTCGGTGGAGGCGATGGAGGCCTATTACGATGCCCTGGAGTTCAAGGACTGGACCCATGGCCTGTCCAAGGCGCCGATGCTTAAGGCGCAGCATCCGGGATTCGAGACGGCCCGCACCGGTCCCCACGGCCGCAACAATGTCTCCTGTACCGATTGCCACATGCCGCGGGTGACCAATGCCGAGGGCAAGAAGTTTACCGACCACAACGTGGGCAACCCTTTCGACCGCTTCGAGTTCACCTGTGCCCGTTGTCATGAGCAGGGCAAGGAGGCGCTGCAGGAGGTGGTGGCCAACTACAAGAAGATGGTCACCGACCTGAAGATTCAGGCTGAGGATCAATTGGTCAAGGCTCACTTCGAAGCGAGGGCGGCCTGGGATGCCGGGGCCACCGAGGCACAGATGAAGGGGGCCCTGACCGCCATCCGTCATGCCCAGTGGCGCTGGGATTACGCCATCGCGTCCCACGGGGTGCATGCCCACAACCCGGCCGAGGCGATGCGGGTGCTGGGCACCTCCCTGGAGCGCAGTGCCGAGGCCCGTGCCATGCTGGCTCGGATCCTGGCCGCCAATGGGGTCACCGCCGAGGTGCAGTTGCCGGACATCTCCACCAAGGCCAAGGCCCAGGCGGTGGTCGGACTGGATATGGATAAACTCCGTGCCGACAAGGCGGCCTTCAAGGAGACCCTGGTGCCCCAGTGGGACAGGGACTACCCAGGTAAGACTGACTAGCCGGCAGATCCTGTCGCAAGCCCCGCCCTGAGCGGGGCTTTTTTGTGGCCTCCTTTGCTGCACCAAAAGGGTGCGCGGGGCGCATAGGTGTGCGGTCTATGGTGCATGGTCAGTCACTTTGTCTGGGGTGTATTTAAATAAGTTCATGTTTTATTTAGAAAAAGAAAAAGTGGCACGCCGCTTGTAGAGAGTATCACATCAGCACTGGATGAGGGATTGGGAAGATGAAATTGGTAAGCGTCATTATCAAGCCGTTCAAACTGGACGATGTGCGGGAGGCGATCGCCGACCTGGGGGTCGACGGGCTGACGGTGACCGAGGTCAAGGGGTTCGGCCGCCAGAAGGGGCATACCGAGCTCTATCGGGGGGCCGAATACCAGGTGGATTTCCTGCCCAAGGTGAAGCTGGAGATCGCCACCTCCGCCGACAAGGTGGATCACCTGATCGAGGTGATCAGCCAGGCGGCTCACACCGGCAAGATCGGCGACGGCAAGATTTTTGTTTATGACCTCGAGCGGGCGGTGCGGATTCGTACCGGTGAGCTCGATGCGGAAGCGATTTAAAGGGGGACGAGAGATGGAAGAGTTAACCAAGCTGGGCACCACGGTGTCTGAACTGCGATTTGCCCTGGATACCTTTTACTTCCTGATGTCCGGCGCCCTGGTGATGTGGATGGCGGCGGGGTTCGCCATGCTGGAGGCGGGATTGGTGCGCTCCAAGAACACCACCGAGATCCTCACCAAGAACATCTGCCTGTACGCCATCGCCTGTGCCATGTACCTGCTGGTGGGTTACAACATCATGTACGTGGACAATGTCGAGGCGAGCTGGCTGCCCAGCCTGGGTGGCCTGATTGGCAGCCAGGGGGCCGATGCCGACCATGCCCTGGAGTCTGACTTCTTCTTCCAGGTGGTGTTCGTGGCTACCGCCATGTCCATCGTGTCCGGTGCCGTGGCGGAACGTATGAAATTGTGGGCATTTCTGGCGTTTGCTGTTGTCCTTACCGGCTTCATCTATCCAGTTGAGGGATATTGGACCTGGGGGGGTGGCTTTGTTTCTGAGCTGGGATTTGTGGACTTCGCCGGATCCGGCATCGTCCACATGGCCGGTGCGGCAGCAGCAATCGCCGGGGTGCTCCTCTTAGGCGCCCGTAAGGGCAAGTATGGGGCCGATGGCAGCGTCCACCCCATTCCGGGATCCAACATGCCGATGGCCACCCTGGGAACCTTCATCCTGTGGCTGGGCTGGTTCGGCTTCAACGGTGGCTCCCAGTTGATGGTGTCCGACGCCGAGAACGCCACCGCCGTGGCCAAGATCTTCGTCAACACCAACTCCGCTGCGGCCTTCGGATCCATCGCCGCCCTGGTGGTGTGCAAGCTGATGTGGGGCAAGGCGGATCTCACCATGATCCTCAACGGCGCCCTGGCGGGCCTGGTGGCGATCACCGCCGATCCGTTGTCGCCCTCCCTGCCCCTGGCCGCCATCATTGGCCTGATTTCCGGGGGACTGGTGGTGTTCTCCATCGTCGCCATGGATAAGGTGAAGCTGGACGACCCGGTGGGGGCCATCTCGGTGCACGGTGTTTGCGGCGTGTTCGGCTTGATGGCGGTACCTCTGTCCAACGGTGACGCCAGTTTTGGGGCACAGGCCCTGGGGGCCATGGTGATCTTCGGCTGGGTGTTCGCGGCCAGCCTGGCGGTGTGGTATCTGCTGAAGAAGACCATGGGGATCCGGGTCAGCGAGGAGGAGGAGTACCGTGGTATGGACACTGCGGATTGTGGCATCGATGCCTACCCTGAGTTTGTCACCGTCAAGGGAGCGAACTGACTCCATAACAATAACAACAACTCTCTCTACTGCAGTTGCGCCCTCCATCGGAGGGCGCTTTTTTGTGAGTGATTGATCTTTAATCATTTTCGTTGAAGGCATGAGGCAGAGCAAGATCTGTGTCACCGGCTTAGGGCAGACTGACGGGCGGCGATTGCACCGGCGGTGATCGCCGGGTATTTTGTAATCTAATCGGAGTTCGGAGTCATCATGACCACAGACACAGGGAGCGCTATGCCTCGGGAACAAGCAGGGGTGTGTGCAGAGGGCAACCTTCACGGGTTGTATCTGCTGTTTAACGCGGAGGAGCAGGCGGAGCCGGCCCTGAGAGGGGTGCTGGCGGAGATCGCCGCCTGGCTGCAGGCCTCGGTGGATCAGAATGCGGACAGCGCCTTCAATGGATTTGTGGCCGTGGGGGCCAACTACTGGGACACCCTCTATCCGGAAGCCCGTCCCGCCAATCTTCGCCCCTTCCCCAGCTTCGAACAGGAGGACCGTAAGGCGCCGGTGCAGCCGGTGGACCTGTTCATCCACATCCGCTCCGACCGGGTCGACATCAACCATGTGGCGGCCATGGAGGTGTGTCATCGCCTCACCGGGCTGGTGCAACTGGTGGAGGAGGTGCGAAGCTTCCGGTACCTGGACAACCGCGATCTGACCGGCTTCGTGGATGGCACCGAAAACCCCCAGGGTGTGCACCGCCGCGAGGTGGCCCTGGTGGGCGGAGAGGATGAGGCGTTCCGGGGCGGCAGCTACATCCACGTCCAGCGCTACCAGCACAATATGGACCGCTGGAACGGCATCAGCCTGAAACAGCAGGAGGACACCATTGGCCGTACCAAGGTGGAGAACATCGAGTACGTCGGCCAGGACAAGCCGCTGACCTGCCACATCAAACGTACCAACCTGAAGGATGAGCAGGGCAACTCCATGGAGATCCTGCGCCAGAGCATGCCTTACGGCACCATGAAGGAGCAGGGGCTGTTCTTCATCAGTTGCTGCCGGACTCCGGTCCATTTCGAAGCCCAACTGAAGTCGATGATCCATGGCGATGGCCAGGGTCACTACGACCATCTGCTCAACTTCACCCAGGCGGTAACCGGGGCGGCGTTCTTCGCCCCGTCACTGGACTTCATGGAGTGCGCCGCCGAACGGGATTGACCCGATCAACAAGGCCCGCCGGAAGCGGGCCTTGTCAGCTCTTTCTCTACTCGGGTCAGCCCTTGTAGTTGAACAGGTCCTTGACCGTCTGCAGCGCCTTGTCGATGTTGTCCGCCTTGGTCGGGGCAATAAAGATGGTATCGTCACCGGCGATGGTGCCGAGGATCCCCTCGGGCTTGCCGATGGAGTCCAGCAGGCGGGCGATCAGTTGGGCGGCACCCGGGCTGGCCTTCACCACGATCATGGCGCCGTTATGGTCCACGTCCAGCACCAAATTCTTCAGCGGGCTGGTGGCGGTGGGCACCCCCAGCTCCGCCGGCAGGCAGTAGACCATCTCCTGCTTGGCGTTGCGGGTACGGACGGCGCCGAACTTGCTCAGCATGCGTGACACCTTGGACTGGTTGATGGTGCTGAATCCGGCAGCCTGCAGGGCGTTGACGATCTCCCCCTGGGAGCCGAAACGCTCCTCTTTCAGCAGGGATTTGAACACGCGGATTAGCTCATCCTGATTGCGGGTCGACTTCATTCTGGCAGCTCGTTGTTTCTAGAGAGTTATTTATATTTTGCCCCTTTGCCGCGGGATAGGCAACAACAGGCCCTGAGGAGCAAGTGGAGCAGAGCCCGGGTTAAGGGTCAATAAGAGATTGGTAAAATTGCCTTTAAACCCGTGTTTGGGTATGGTGAGCGCAGACATCCAAACGCGATCCATGTCACATCAAAGGATAGATGGAGAACACCATGAAAGTAGCAGTACTCGGCGCGGCCGGCGGGATTGGCCAGGCTCTGGCTCTTCTGTTGAAACTGAACCTGCCCAAGGGCAGCGATCTGGCTCTGTATGATATCGCCCCGGTGACCCCTGGCGTGGCCGTGGACATCAGTCATATCCCCACCGCCGTGAACGCCAAGGGTTACGCCGGTGAGGATCCCACTCCCGCCCTGGAAGGGGCCGACGTGGTGCTGATCTCCGCCGGTGTGGCCCGCAAGCCCGGCATGGATCGTGCTGACCTGTTCAATGTCAATGCCGGCATCATCCGCAACCTGGTGGGCAAGGTCGCCGAAGTGGCGCCCCAGGCCTGCATCGGGGTGATCACCAACCCGGTGAACACCACGGTGGCCATCGCTGCCGAAGTGCTGAAAAACGCCGGCGTCTACGACAAGCGCCGCCTGTTCGGCGTGACCACCCTGGATGTGATCCGCTCCGAGACCTTCGTGGCGGAAGCCAAAGGGCTGGAGCCCGAGCAGGTGAAGGTCAAGGTGATTGGCGGTCACAGCGGCGTGACCATCCTGCCGCTGCTGTCCCAGGTCGAGGGGGTCACCTTCTCCGACGAGGAGATCGCCTCCCTGACCCAGCGCATCCAGAACGCCGGCACCGAGGTGGTGGAAGCCAAGGCCGGTGGCGGCAGCGCCACCCTCTCCATGGCCCAGGCGGCCTGCCGCTTCGGTACCTCCCTGGTGCGTGCCCTTCAGGGGGAGCAGGGCGTGGTGGAGTGTGCCTACGTGGAGGGCAGTGGTGAGCACAGCCGCTTCTTCGCCCAGCCGGTGCTTCTGGGCACCAAGGGCGTGGTCGAGGTGCAGAACTACGGCGCCCTGAGCGCCTTCGAGCAGAAGGCCCTGGACGACATGATGGAGACCCTGGCGGCGGACATCGACAAGGGCGTGGCCTTCGTCAACGGCTAAGCCGCCGGACCGATAGCAGAAAGGCCCCGACGGGGCCTTTCTTGATCCTGCCGTACAAACTGTTAACTGCGGCGGTCGACGGCGATGCGCGCCAGGGACTCCAGGGCGGTCTTGGCGTCGCTGGCGGGCAGGGGCGCCAGGGCGGCAATCGCCTTGTCCGACTCCTGGTGGGCCCGCTCCATGGTGTACTCCAGGGCGCCGCAACGGTGAAGGGCGGCCAGGATGGGATCGATCTCCTCGGTGCCGCCGTTCTCGATGGCGGCCCGGATCAGCTGCCGTTCCTCCTCGCTGCCCTGGGCCATGGTGTAGATCAGCGGCAGGGTGGGTTTGCCCTCCGCCAGATCGTCGCCAATGTTCTTGCCCAACTCATCCGCCTCGGCGGTGTAATCCAGTACATCGTCCACCAGCTGGAAGGCGGTACCCAGGAAGCGGCCGTAGTCGGAGAGGGCTTTGACGATGGTCTCTTCCTGATCGGCCACCACCGCTGCCAGCCCGGTGGCGGCTTCGAACAGCTTGGCGGTCTTGCAGTAGATCACCTGCATGTAGCTCTCTTCGGTGGTGTCGGGATCGTTGCAGTTCATCAGCTGCATCACTTCCCCCTCGGCCAGCACGTTGGTGGCCTCCGCCAGCCCCTCCAGCACACGGTGGTTGCGCATGTCGGTCATCATCTGGAAGGAGCGGGTGTAGAGGAAGTCGCCCACCAGCACGCTGGCCTGGTTGCCAAACAGGGCGTTGGCGGTCTCACGGCCGCGGCGCATGGTGGACTCGTCCACCACGTCGTCGTGGAGCAGGGTGGAGGTGTGGATAAACTCGATGATGGCAGCCAGACGGATATGGTTCTCCCCCTGATAGCCGACCGACTGGGCGGCCAGCAGCGTCAGCAGGGGCCTCATCCGTTTCCCGCCACCGTTGATGATGTAGAAGGAGAGCTGGTTGATCAGGACAACATCGGAGTGGAGTTGCTCATAGATCATCTGGTTGACCAACTTCATGTTGTGGTCGGCCAAGTCACGGATGGCGTTCAGGTCCATAATATATCCGGCTGTAGGCTGCCAAACTCGGCAGCTGTAAGTATAATGTGCACAGTATGGAAGCGAATTCTACCCAAATTCCACGCGCATAACAGCCGCATTTGCCTAATGATTGAGGTGCTACTCAATTCGGCCCGATCCTTTCGCGATCTTTTTTATCGTGGGTCTTGCCTGTTTTGTGTCCTTGGCGTAGAATGCCCGGCCATTGTCAACAAGTTTTAAGCCACACCCTGACCCCAATCTAAGCGCGGTCGGCGTGTGAAGCGGAGTTTTTACTATGTACGCGGTTTTCCAAAGTGGTGGTAAGCAACACCGTGTTAGCGAAGGCCAGACTGTTCGTCTGGAGAAGCTAGACGTTGAAACCGGCAGCACCATCGAGTTCGATAAAGTTCTTCTGGTTGCTAATGGCGAAGACGTAAAGGTAGGTGTTCCTTACGTAGATGGCGGCAAGATTGTTGCCGAGGTTGTGACCCACGGTCGTGGCGACAAGGTTAAGATCGTCAAGTTCCGTCGTCGCAAGCACCACCGTAAGCAGATGGGCCACCGTCAGTGGTTCACTGAAGTTAAGATTACTGGCATCAACGCCTAATTACGGAGTAACGAGAAATGGCACACAAAAAAGCTGGCGGTTCTACTCGTAACGGCCGTGATTCAGAAAGCAAACGCCTTGGTGTTAAGCGCTTCGGCGGCGAGTCTGTACTGGCAGGCAACATCATCGTTCGTCAGCGTGGCACCAAGTTCCACGCCGGTGACAACGTAGGCGTAGGCCGCGATCACACTCTGTTCGCCACCGCGAACGGCAAGGTGAAGTTCGAAGTGAAAGGCAAGCAAAACCGTAAATTCGTGAGCATCGTTGCCGAGTAATTCGTTCACCGAACGATCTGCAAGCCCCGCCATCGGCGGGGCTTTTTGCGTCCAAGGGGGGAGGCCGATCCCAGGTGATCCCATCCTTGGTATACTATTAGCTGTTTTCCTGACGGGTTTGAGCGATGAAATTTGTAGATGAGGTGCTGATCCGGGTTGAAGCCGGAGACGGCGGCAGCGGCGTGGTGAGTTTCCGCCGTGAGAAGTACATCCCCAAGGGGGGACCGGACGGCGGCGACGGCGGTGATGGCGGCGATGTGTACCTGATCGCCGATGAGAACCTGAACACCCTCATCGACTATCGTTTCGAACGCTGTCACCGCGCCACCCGGGGCTCCAACGGCGCCAGCGCCAACTGCACCGGCAAGCGCGGTGAAGACAAGATCCTGTCGGTCCCCGTGGGCACCCGTGCCGTGGACGCCGATACCCAGGAGCTGATCGGCGATCTGACCAAGCATGGCCAGAAACTGCTGGTGGCCAAGGGCGGCTACCATGGCCTGGGCAACACCAGGTTCAAGAGTTCGGTGAACCGCACTCCGAGGCAGAAGACCCTGGGCACCCCGGGTGAGCATCGTGAGCTGAAGCTGGAGCTGCTGCTGCTGGCGGATGTTGGGATGCTGGGCCTGCCCAACGCCGGCAAGTCCACCTTTATCCGGGCGGTGTCCGCCGCCAAGCCCAAGGTGGCCGACTACCCCTTCACCACCCTGGTGCCCAACCTGGGCGTGGTGCGAGCCAACGCCTCCGAGAGCTTCGTGGTGGCGGACATTCCCGGTCTGATCGAGGGCGCCGCCGACGGTGCCGGCCTGGGGGTGCGCTTCCTCAAGCATCTGGAGCGATGCCGTGCCCTGGTGCACCTGGTGGACGTGGCCCCCATCGACGGGAGCGATCCGGTCGATGGCGCCAAGGCGATCATCAAGGAGCTGGAAACCTACTCCCCCAAGCTGGCGGCCAAACCCAGAATCCTGGTGCTGAACAAGCTGGACCTGGTGCTGGATGAGGAGAGAGATGAGCTGGTTCAGCGCATCGTCGACGGCCTGGAGTGGCAGGGGCAGGTGCGCACCATCAGTGCCCTGTCCCGCACCGGCACCGATGACCTTATCCAGGAGCTGATGACCCTGCTGCGAGACATGCCCCGTGAGGAGCAGCAGCAGAGTGCCGAGGAGGAGGTGGAGTTCAAGTGGGAGCACCACCACAAGGAGCAGATGGATCAGGCCGTGGTCGACGAGGATGACGACGACTGGGATGACTGGGACGACGACGACTACGACGTCGAAGTGGTGTACCAGCGTTAATCCATAGAGTGAAAAAGGGGGCTTCGTGCCCCTTTTTGTTGAGCAAAAAAGAGTATGATTCGAAGGTGTGGTGAAAAACCCACCTCATCGTGTGACGTTTTTTTGGGGAGTCTGGGGTTGGAACTCGCTCAGCAGAATGAGATCACCCGGCTGGCGGTGCGCGCCGCCCAGCTGATGTTGGCCTGGGGGGCCGAAAGTGAACTGGTGGAAGATGTGGGCCAACGCCTGGGGGTGGCCCTGGGGGTGGAGAGTGTGGAGCTGTCCATCTCCTCTACCTCCCTGGTGCTGACCACCCTGTATAAGCAGCGTTGCGTCACCACCACTCGCCGTTTGCGCGACCATGGGCTCAATATGGATATGGTGTGCGAAGTGCAGCGCGTCTGCGTGATGGCGGAGAAGGGTCTGCTGGACCTGGATCAGGTGGGCCGTAAGCTGCGCCAGCTGAAACCCAAGACCTGGAACCGCTGGCTGGTGGTGGCGATCATCGGCCCCTCCTGCGGCAGCTTTGCCTACCTGTTCGGGGCCGATGATACCGCGGTGATGCTGACGGTGCTGGCCGCCTGCCTCGGCATGGTGGTGCGTCAGCAACTGGCCAAGGGCCACTTTAACCTGCTGATCAACTGGGCGGCCACCGCCTTTGTCACCACCCTGGTGGCCAGGCTGGCGGCCATGGTGTGGCCCACCCCGGACGCAGATGTGGCGATGGCGGCGGCGGTGCTGATGCTGGTGCCCGGCTTTCCCCTGCTCAATGCCATCGCCGATATGGTGAAGGGCCACTACAACGTCGGCCTGGCCCGATGGGGTCAGGCCACCCTGATGACCGCCTCTGCCGCCATCGGCATCACCCTGGCGATGCAACTGACCGGGATGGGGTGGATATGAACCTGCTGCAACTGCTGATCAACGGCGCCATCGCCGCCATTCCCGCCGTGGGGTTCGCCATGGTGTTCAATGTGCCGGGACGGTTCCTGTGGCGCTGCGGCCTGGCTGGGGCGGCAGGGCACATGGTCCGGGGCCTGTGCATGGGCTGGGGAGCGCCCATCGAGTGGGCCACCTTCGCCGCCTCGGTGACCGTGGGCTTCCTGTCGGTGCGCTGGTCCCGTCAGACCCTGGCACCGATGCAGCTGTTCGGGGTGGCGGCCATCATCCCGATGATCCCGGGCACCTTCGCCTTCAATACGGTGATCGGCCTGGTGGAGATGAGCGCCCTGGGGGTGACCACCGACAGCCTGATGCCGGTGGTGTACAACGCCCTCAAGACCCTGTTTATCCTCGGGGCCCTCAGCGTTGGCCTGGCGATGCCCGGTCTGCTCTGGTACCGCAACAAACCCATTATCTAGGGCATGTTGACCTTTGCTGAATGTTTTTGCTTCAGCATCTGACCCTTGAGGCTTTAAGATGCAGGGAGTCCGCTGCAAAAGAGCCGCCACCCTGGATGATGGGGACGCCCTTCGGGGCCGGACTGACGGCAACCACTCGGCGTTGTTCGACTTTGACGTAGGGCCACTATGCCTACCATCGAACACCTTGATTGGTTGCCGCCACCCTCGGCCAAATACGAGACACCAAAGATAAACACCCCCTAGGAACTACGGATGCGCCTATCCATGATCGCCTGCATGGCCCGGGACCGGGTCATCGGCAAAGAGAACCAGATGCCCTGGCACCTGCCTGCGGATCTCAAGCATTTCAAAGCCGTCACCATGGGCAAGCCGGTGGTGATGGGTCGCCGCACCTTCGAGTCCATCGGTCGCCCCCTGCCGGGACGCCACAACGTGGTGATCACCCGCAACCCGGCGTTCCGGGCCGACGGGGTCACCCTGGTAGCCAGCATCGATGAGGCCCTGGCGTTGCTGGCCCATGAGGAGGAGGTGATGATCATCGGCGGCGGTCAGCTCTACGCCAGCCTGCTCCCCAGGACGGACCGGCTCTACCTGACCCTGGCGCAGATGAGCGTCGACGGGGATACCCGTTTTCCGGACTATGGTCAGTTGCAATGGCGGGAGATCGAGTGTCGGGTGCGCCCCGCCGACGATGCCAACGACTGTGATCTGCACTTCGTCACCCTGGAGCGGGTGCGCGACTGAGTCACACCCCAGGGATCCTGTTATGGTTCCATATGCCCCAAGTTTGCATCGTTAAGCAACTAGGGTAAGCTGTCGCTGTTACCCTATGTAAATCTTTTAATAACGATAAGTAACAAGGAGTGGTGAGATGAAATTCCATCTGAGTCTGGCGGTGGCGGCAGCCCTGGTAGTCAACATGGCCTGGGCCCCGCAGGTTCAGGCGAACGATCAGTTGATTGCCAATATCTGCCAGTATGTACATGACGATAACAAGAGCCGGCTGCGCAAGAAGCTGAAGGAGTCCAATGTTAAGGTGCGCAACATCTACGACGGGATTCGCTGCAACGGCGAGACCATGATCCGCAGCGCCATGACCAACAACGCCAACGACGTAGGTGTGTTCCTGGTGAAGCGGCTGTCGGCCAAGAGCCTGCAGCAGCCGGAGTTTGATGGCCAGACCGTGCTGGACTGGGCCAGTGCCAATGGCCACGAGGGCTCAGAGATCGTCGGTGCCATCCGCGAGCGCATCGGCGGCTAGTCCGGCAGAGACAGCGCAAGGCAAAAAAGGCGACCTCCTGGGTCGCCTTTTTGTTGTCCCGCTTTCCTCGGTCACACCACTTTGAATCGGCGCACCTGCTGCTGCAGCTCTTCCGCCAGCTGGGCCACCTGCTGGCTGGAGGTGGCGGTCTGGATAGCACCGGAGGAGGTCTGCTCGGAGATGGTGGCGATCTGCTCCAGTTTCTCGGAGATGGTCTGGGAGACGGTGTTCTGCTCCGCCGCCGCCTGGGAGATCTGGTTGCCGGCATTGACCACGCCGGCGACGGAGCGGGTGATCGCCTCCAGGGCGGCGTTGGCTTCCTCTGTGGTGGTGACACTGCGACGGGCCTGGTCCTGGCTCTTCTGCATCACCTCCTCGGCCTGACGGGCCCCGTCCTGGACCACCTCGATCATCTGCTGGATCTCGGTGGTGGACTCCTGGGTACGGGAGGCCAGGGAGCGAACCTCGTCCGCCACCACGGCGAAGCCGCGACCCTGTTCGCCGGCCCGGGCCGCCTCGATGGCGGCATTCAGGGCCAGCAGGTTGGTCTGTTCGGCGATGCCGCGGATCACGTCCAGGATGCTGCCGATGGCGGCGGTGTCGTTGTTGAGCTTGTTGATCACCTGGGCGGTGCGTTCCACCTCGTCCGCCAGGTTCTGGATGATGGCGCCGTTGTTCTCCGACAGGGCCCGGGCCTGGCGGGTCTCCTCATCCGCCTGCTGGGTCTCGCCCAGGGCATCGTTGGCGTTGGTGGCCACCTGGTTGGCGGAACTGGAGAGCTGGTTGGTGGCGCTGGCCACCTGCTCGATCTGGCTGGTCTGTTCCTGGATGCCGGAGGTGGTCTGGGCGGTCACCGCCGAGGTCTCCTCGGCGGCGGCGGCCAGCTGGTCGGCCCGCTCGGTGATGGACTGGATCAGCTCTCTCAGGGCGTCGGAGAGGGCGTTGATGTTGCCCGCCAGTTTGCCAAACTCGTCGTGGTTGGTCAGGCTCAGTCGTTTGGTCAGGTCGCCGCTGGCCAGCACCGCCAGCACCTCGTTGATGTGGCCCAGGGGCTTGGTGATCGACTGGCGGGTTCGCAGGCTGATGAGGGTGGCCACCAGGATCGAGCCCAGCATCACCGCCATGGTCAGGCTGCGGGTGGACTCCAGGGACGCCATGGCCAGGTTGCCGGCGTCGTCGCTGATGGTGGCCAACTGCTGCTGCAGGGTCTGGGTCAGGGCGATCAGGGCGTCGTACTGGCTGCGGGCGTCATCCAGCCTGGCGTCCACCGCCTGGGCCTGGCGCAGGTTGGCCTGCTGCAGATCGATGAGGTTGCCGTCGCCGCGGAGGAAGGTGGTCATGGTGTTGAGGTTGTCGGTCAGCTCCTGCACCAGCGCCTGCTGGCCGGTGGCTTCGCCGTCGGCCACCATCCCCTCCAGCCGGTAGTCCAGGCTGCGCAGCAGAAACTCGGTTTCACCCCTCAGGGTGTCCAGGTTGTCCTGAGTGGCCATCTTGCCCAGCTCCAGGCCGATGGCCACCATGCTGGCCACGGCGCTGTCCATGTTGTTGGCCTCGCCGGCCATCTGGCGTTCGGTGGGGTTGTCGGACACTTCCAGATCCATCAGGTCCAGCAGGATGGAACTGGCATCGTCACCGGCGATCTCCAGGGTCTCCACCTGGGTCTTCAGCTTGGTCCGGCCCTGGCCCAGCGCCAGCTTGGACTGCAGCAACTGGCTCCAGGCCTGCTGGAAGGCGTCGTTATAGGCACTGGCCTGACCGGCGTCCAGGGCAAACTCGGGATGGGTCTGCAACAGGCTGTTCAGTGAGGCAATCTCATTGCTCAGCTGACTCTGCTGTGCCTGCAGCCGCTGCTGTAATCTGTCCAGCTCACCGCTGCCCTCGGCGTCGTGGGCCGACTGGATGGTGATGAATTGGCGGTTGAGACTGAGGCTGAGCTGATTGACCTTGTCCTTGGCCGGCACTGCAAACCTCTTGAAGGTGTTGGTGTGCTCCTCCACCGTGTTGATGCTGGAGAGGGAGAGCCCTCCGAGAATCAGCAACAGCAGGGTGACGAAGGTGAACCCTCCAATGATGCGGAGTGAGACGGTAAGTTTCATTATTAGTATGGTCCTTGGTGTGTGATCCCCCAACACACACCATGTTATCAATCTGACAACCAGTTTGCAGCAGTCATTGCGCCGATTTATCCAACAATAAGCGGGTGTTTAGTGGGCATCAGCCCCAGACGCGCTCCGCCTGCTGAGTGTGTCTCCGACCCGTTTCCAACTGCCAGAAGGTGAGCCAGTGACCCCAGCAGGCGCCGGTATCCAGGCTGATGGCGTTGCGGGTGCGGGAGTTGCCCATCAACGCCGCCCAGTGGCCAAACACCAGGCGGTACTCCCTGAGCAGGGGGTGGGGAAAGCGGAACCAGGGTATCAACGCCCCTTCGCCGTCCGGATCGCCCTTGGCGTAGAAGTCCAGTCGGCCGTCCGGGTGCAGCAGGCGCATCCGGGTCAGGCAGTTGATGGTGTAGGTCTGGCGGCGGAAGGGAGGCGCATCCGGCTCCTCATGATCCGGCTTATCGCCATACATCTGGGCGACAAAGTCCAGATAGTGGTCCGATTGCAGGGTGGCGCTGACCTCGTCAGCATGGCGGATCACCTCGTCCACCCCCCACTGGGGCGGAACCCCGGCGTGGGTCAGCAGAATCTTGTGCTGCGGCAGGTGGCGGTAGAGAGGCTGACGACGCAGCCACTGGATCAGCTCATCGCGGTCCGGGGCCTCGAGGAACGCCTTGAGCCTATCCTTGGGCTTGCTTTTCTTGAGGCCGGCATGGACGGCCAGCAGGTGCAGGTCGTGGTTGCCCAGCACGGTACGGCCGGCCTGACCCAGGTCGCGGAACAGCCTGAGCACTTCCAGGGAGCCGGGGCCGCGGGCCACCAGGTCGCCGGTGCACCACAGGGTATCCAGGGCGGGATCGAACCCGACCTTGTCCATCAGTGCCCGCAGCTCGTCGTAACAGCCCTGGATGTCGCCGACAAAATAGTTGGCCATGCCTAGTGCAGGCTCCTGGGATTGGTCAGGGCAAAGCGGTCGATGGGGCTCTGCAGCACCTGGCCATCGTCGCTGAGCAGGGTGTAGAAGCCGGTCATACTGCCGACCGGGGTGGGCAGGGTGACGGCGCTGGTGTAGCTGAAGCTTTCCCCCGGTGCCAGGGTGGGGGTCTGGCCCACCACCCCTTCGCCACTCACCTCGTTGAGGCTGCCATTGCCGTCGGTGATCTTCCAGTGCCTGTGGGTCAGCGTCAGGGTTTGGTCATGGCGGTTCTCCATGGTCACCCGGTACTGGAACAGGTACAACTGCTTCTCCGGTTGCGACTGTTCGGCGACGTACCGGCTCTCAACCTGGATCTGCAGCGGCGGAAGGCGCATGGCGGCCTCAGGTGCGGCAGAGGTGGTTGGCGATGGCGATGAAGCCGGAGACTGGCAACTGCTCCGGGCGCAGGCTGGGATCGATGCCCAGGGCCTCGAAGGCGGCATCGTCCAGCTTGCCCTTGAAGCTGTTTCTCAGGGTTTTTCGGCGCATGTTGAAGGCGGTCAGGCACACCTGGCTCAGCACCTCGACATCGTCCACCGGGTAGGGCTTCTCTGCGTGGGGGACCAGCCGCACCACGGCGGAGTCCACTTTGGGCGGTGGGGTGAAGGCGCCGGGGCCCACTTCCAGCACCGGCACCGCCTTGCAGTAGTACTGGGCCATCACCGTCAGGCGGCCATAGTTCTTGTGGCCAGGGGCGGCACACAGGCGCTCCACCACCTCTTTCTGCAGCATGAAGTGCATGTTCTCCACCTTGTCGGCGAACTCGAACAGGTGGAACATCAGCGGAGTGGAGATGTTGTAGGGGAGGTTGCCGAAGATTTTCATCTTCTTGCCCTCCTCCATCAGGGTGGTGAAGTCGAACTTCAGCGCATCCCCCTGGTGGATCTTCAGTTTTTCGCCCCAGCCGGGTTGGCGGGTCAGGCGGTCGGCCAGATCCCGGTCCAGCTCCACCACGTTCAGGCAGTCTACCTGCTCGGCGACCGGTTGGGTCAGGGCGCCCAGGCCGGGGCCGATCTCGACCAGGGTGTGCTCATTGCTGGGGTTGATGGCGGCGACGATGCGATCGATCACCGACATGTCATGGAGGAAGTTTTGGCCGAAGCGCTTACGGGCGCGGTGGCCCATATGAACATTGTTGCTCATCGATTCTGTTTACTTGTCAGTTCAATAGCTTTGTTAAGGGCGACCAGGAAACTGCCTGGATCTGCCTGGCCGGTGCCGGCCAGATCCAGGGCGGTGCCGTGGTCCACAGAGGTGCGGATGAAGGGCAGTCCCAGGGTGATGTTGAGGGACTTGCCGAACCCCTTGTATTTTAGCACCGGCAGGCCCTGGTCGTGGTACATGGCCAGGACCACATCGCAGTTATCCAGGTACTTGGGCTGGAACAGGGTGTCCGCGGGCAGGGGGCCGGTCAGGTCCATCCCCTCGGCGCGCAGGTGGCTCAGGGTGGGCTCGATCACCTCGATCTCCTCCTTGCCCAGGTGGCCCCCCTCGCCGGCGTGGGGGTTAAGGCCACACACCATGATCCTGGGTTGCGCCAGACCGAACTTATCCTGCAGATCCTGGTTGAGGATGCGGATGATCCTCTCCAGACGCAGCGGGGTGATCGCCTTGGAGACGTAGGCCAGGGGGATGTGGGTGGTCACCAGGGCCACCTGCAGCCCCTCGGTGGCCAGCACCATCACCACATCCTGGCACCCGGCCTGCTGGGCGAAATACTCGGTATGGCCGGAGAAGGGGATGCCCGCCTGATTGATGATCCCCTTGTGCACCGGGCCGGTGACCACCGCGGCGAAGTCGCCGTTGATGTTGCCGTCACAGGAGAACTTCAGCGTTTCCACCACATAGGCGCTGTTGGCATCGTTGAGCTGGCCGCACACCACCGGAGCCGCCAAGGCGAAGGGAGCGATGGTCAGGGTGCCCGCCTCCTGGGGCTGGGGAGGTTTGCCCGGTTGGTAGGGCTGCAACTTGATCGGCAGCCCCAGTATTCTGGCGCGGTCGGTGATCAACTGGGGATCGGCACAGACCACCAGCTCCACCGGCCAGGCCTGCTGAGCCAGGGTCACCACCAGGTCCGGACCGATGCCGGCAGGCTCGCCCGGGGTTACCGCGATACGGACCGTCATTTGCCGTCCACCATCTCGATGTAGGCCTTGGCACGCATCTCCTGGGACCAGACCGCCGCCTGCTCGTTGAACTTGCGGCGGAACAGCAGCTGATAGGCGCGGTCGGTGTTCATCTTGTCGGTGGTGTCTGTGGTGCGGCGATCGGTCAGCTGCACCACGTGCCAGCCGTGGCTGGAACGGAAGGGCTGGCTGTATTCGCCCCTGTTCAGCTTGGCCAGGGCGTTCTTGAACGCCGGCACGTAGATCTCCGGATCGGACCAGCCCAGGTCGCCGCCCTTGAGGGCGCTGCCGGGATCCTCGGAGTGCTCCCTGGCCAGGTCGCCAAAGTCGGCATCGCCGCTCTTCACCTCGGCCAGCAAGTTGTCCAGCATCTGCTTGGCCATATCTTCACTGAGGATCGGGGAGGGTTTGAGCAGGATGTGACGGGCACGCACCTCCTCCACCTCCTGCACCTGCTGGCCGCGGGTCTCCTGGATCTTGACGATGTGGAAACCGGCGCCGCTCTTCACCGGGCCGATGATGTCACCCGACTTGGCGTCTTTCACCAGTTCGGCAAACAGGGTGGGCATCTCGTTGATGTTCATCCAGCCCCAGTCCCCGCCCTCCAGGGCCTTGGGGCCGGCGGAGGCGGCGATGGCGGTCTTGGCAAAGTCGGCACCGTCGTTGAGCAGCTTCAACACCTTGTCGGCGCGCTGGCGGGCCTCCTCCACAGTCTGGGGAGAGTTGTCCTTTACCTCGATGAGGATGTGGCCCACGTGGAACTCGGCGTTTTGCAGGCCCTGCTCCTCGATCATCTTCACCAGGGTGTCGATCTCCTGGGGGGAGATCTGTACCCGGCGCTGCACCTGGAAGCGCTGGACCTGGCCCAGGGTGATCTCGCGGCGAACCTGTTCTCGGTACTGGGCGTAGTTGTCGCCGGAGGCTTCCACCTCGGCCTTGAGCTCGGCCAGGGTCTGGCCCTGCTCCTGGGCCATGTTCTCCAGGGTCTGGTCCAATTGGATATCGCTGATCACCAGGCCCATGCGCTCAGCCATCTGCAGCTGCAGGCTCTCGTTGATCAGGCGATCCACCACCTGGGTGCGCAGGGCGGAGTCCGAGGGCAGGGACTGGCCGGCACGCAGCGCGCCCCGCTTGATGTTGGCGATACGGTCGTCGATCTCGCTTTGCAAGATGATGCCGTTGTTCACCAGCACCGCGACCCGGTCCAGGGTCTGAGGCTGAGCCATCAGGGAACCGACCATGGCCAGGGAAGCCACGGCGCCAAACAGAATATTGCGAACCTTCATCCTCTAATCCATCTCTCTGGTGCAGTTATCGCTTAGAGCACCAGGCTCGGCGACGGTTCCTGCACTGTAACACATTTGTTTCCTCAGTTTCTGAGGTAGTAGGGGCGGCGGTAGTTGAACAAGCCTGCGTCCAGCATGTCGCTGACCCCGAGCGGGCCGGAGGAGCCCAGCCCCTTCAGTTCGAAGGTCAGGGACCAGCTGGTGTCGAAATCGTTGCGCTGGCTGATGTTGGTAAAGCCGCTGTCGCTGTAGTTGGTGTTCAGGTGGCGATCGTAGCTTAGACGGATGGCCCAGCAGCAGGATTCCCACTGGATACCGGCAAAGGTTTCCACTGAACGGTTGAGGTTGGCATCGTAGTAGTAGTTGCCCACCAGATAGGTGTTATCGGTCAGCGGCCAGGTGGTGCGCAGGCCAAACTGGTTGATGTCCACCGACTCACCGGTGTCGGCGTCGATGGCCAGCTCCGGCACATAGCGGTGGGACAGCTGCACCAGCTTGTCCCGGCCCGGCCGGTAATCCAGGGTCAGTTCCGACTTGTTGGTGATGCCGGAGTTGGTGTCCAGTTGCAGGGAGCCGGCGAGGAACCAGTTCCTGGCGGCCTGCATATCCAGCTCCATCGCCAGGGCGGAACTGGATTGCTGAATCTGGTTTGACTGGTCCGGCAGGCTTACCTCGCTGTCGGACAGGTAGAAGATCTGGCCAAGGGCAAAACGCAGCCTCTCGTCATTGCCGTCGTCGAAGATCCGGGTCGCCACCCCCAGAGTCAGCTGGTTGGCATCGGCGATGCGATCCAGGCCTGAGAAGCGGCGGTCGCGGAACAGGCCGCTGTAATCGTCCTGCAGCAGGGCGGTATCGTAGACACCGATGTCACTCTGATCCTCGTGGGGGATGTAGAGGTACTGGGCCTGGGGCTCAAGGGTCTGGCGCAAGGGCTGACCGCGGAAGCTCAGCCGCCGCTCCAGGTTGATCTGGCCGTGCAGCCGCAACTGGGGCAGGGTTCGGCTGACGAAGTCGTCCAGGTTCTGCTCCAGGGGATTGGTGGTGTTGTCGGGCACATCCTGCTGGTAGAAGGTCTGCATCAGCTTCACTTCGCCCAGCAGGCTGGCTGCCGGGGTCTGGAAAGGCAGGGACAGGGTGGGTTCCATATGCCAGCGGATCGCTTCCAGCTGGTTGTTGCCCTGGCTGGCGAAGCGGGTCAACTCGGTGCCGAAGGCGAAATCCAGGCCGCGGGAGACATCGGGCCGGTGATACTGGAAGCTCAGTTGCGGCAGCACCTGAAAGGGCGACTCGGCCTCACCCAGCACCTTGATGTCCTGCACCCGGGCGGCGAAGTTCCACTCCTTCTGGAAATAGGCGGCTTCACCCACCCGGCTTAGCTGGTTGTCGGTGCTGGTGCTGATGGCGGAATCGAAGTCGTTGAAGTAGTTGTCATCGCTGATGTCGGCAATGTCGGCGTGCAGGCGCCAGCCGTTGTCCAGCCTGGCGGAGTGCTCCCAGGAGTAGGCCCAGCGATCGGGGCGGCCGTTGAGGCTGTCCAGGCGGTCGTTGCCGATGTACTCCAGATTGATCAGCCCGGCGCTGTCACGCTGCAGGTAGCGCCCTTCGGCACCCAGCCACACCCCTCTGGAGCTCATGACCTGAGGGCTCAGGGTCAGGTCGTAGTTGGGGGCGATGTTCCAGTAGAAGGGGGCGGTGATGTCGACGCCGTTCTTGGTGCTGGTGCTGATGGAGGGGAACAGGAAACCGGTCTTACGCTTGTCCGATACCGGCACCGTCATATAGGGTACGTAGAATACCGGGGTGTCGAACAGGCGCACCTGGGCGTTGTAGATGCGGCCCCACTCCTCGCTGGAGTCGATGACGATCTTCTCCGCTTTCAGCTCCCAGTCGGGCACCTCGGAGGGACAGGTGGTGAAGCTGCTGCCTAGCAGCACCAGGTCGTTGTCACCGGTGATCTGCAACTGGCCGGCATCGCCATGGACCTGCTGGCCATGCAGCCAGTACTGCGCCTGGTTCAGGGTGGCGTTGTAACGGGTCAGGTCGGCGTTGAGATCCTCGGCGGTGATGGTGATGGCGGGATCCTGGTACACCAGGTTGCCGTTGGCCTGGACTTTCTGCTCCTGCTGGCGCACCTCGGCGCTGTCGGCGGTGATGGCGCGGTTGCCCTGAGTCAGTTTGACGTCGCCCCGGAACCGGGCCGTTTCACCGGCGATCGCCTCACTGCGGTCCGCCCTGACGGTCACCGGCTCCCGCGAGGCGTCCTCCTCCATAGGGGCATTGGGGTCCACCATCAGGGGCACCGGCAGCCTGACGATACACTGGTTGTCCGGCACCACCACCTGACCCTCCTGGCTCCAGGCGGCAAAAGGCAGGCAGCAGCACGCTAAAGCGAGTTGAAAACGCATTGTTATCCTTTTGGATTGTGTGCGGACGCCGGTCCGGATTCTGTCGGCGCGGCCGCTGCCGTCCCCGTTCCCCGATGGGTGGTGCCCCGCCGGTTATGGTCCGGCTTGCGGCGTGTTCGTTGACCCCATCATCGGTGGTGTGACCCCGGGTGAACAGAGACGGACTCGATTCGGTCTGAGAGCCTATTTTTCAACGCGCCGAACAAAACCATTTTTCGTTGGCGCAAAAGACGTATGATAAAGCAATTTTTCCGTTTGGGCTATGCGGAGGAGAGAGATGAGCGACAGCCGCCAGGCAGCGCTGCAGCAATGGTTAAACCAGCTATTTACCCCCCCTGTCGAGGGGGTGGACCTGATCTTCGGTGACGCCAGTCACCGGCGCTATTTCCGCTTCCTCCATCGGGGGGAGAGCTACATCGCCGTGGACGCCCCCCCGGAGCTGGAGGACAGCACCCCTTTCCTGACCATGACCGAGGCCTATGAGCGGGCGGGTCTGCCCGTGCCCAGGGTGATCGCTGCGGATCTCGATCTGGGCTTTATGTGTCAGAGCGATCTGGGGGATACCCACCTCCAGGGCCGGCTCAGTGCGGACTCCCTGTCCCTGTGGTATGGGCGGGCCCTGGCGCTGCTGCCCCGGATCGCCCGGGTGACCACTCGGGCGGGGCAGTCCCTGCCCCCCTATGACGAGGGGTTCCTGCGCCAGGAACTGGCGCTGCTGCCCGAGTGGTTCCATGGCGCCCACCTGGGCAGGGAGGAGGCGCAGCTGCAGCCGTGGTGGCCGGCCCTGTGCGACCGGCTGGTGGCCACTGCCCTGGAGCAGCCCCAGGTGGGGGTGCACCGGGACTTTCACTGCCGCAACCTGATGGTCAACGGCGACGCCCTGGCGGTGATCGATTATCAGGGCGCGCTGCTGGGGCCGGTCACCTATGACCCGGTCTCCCTGTTGAAGGACTGCTATGTGAAGTGGTCCTGGGATTCGCTGGAGCCCCTGTTGCGGACACACTTCCAGCGGCTGCTGGAGCTGGGGGTGATCCCGGCAGACACCGGCTGGCAACGGTTCCTGCGCTGGTATCACCTCACCGGGCTGCAGCGTCACCTCAAGGTGCTGGGGATCTTCGCCCGCCTGAGCCACAGGGATGGCAAACACCACTACCTAACGGATCTGCCCCGGGTGCTGGAGTACGTGATCGAGGCCGCCGGGCTCTATCCGGAGACCGCACCCCTGGCCAGTGCCGCCCTGGAGTGGCGGCAACAGTTGGAGGAACGGCGATGAAGGCGATGATCCTGGCCGCGGGGCGCGGCGAACGGATGCGGCCGTTGACCGACACCACCCCCAAGCCGCTGCTGCCCCTGCAGGGGCGGCCGATGATCGAGCACCACCTTGTGCGCCTGGCCCGGGCCGGTTTCCGGGAGGTACTGATCAACACCGCCTGGCTTGGGGAGCAGTTCCCGCAGGCCCTGGGGGACGGCAGCCGTTTCGGCCTGGCGATCCACTACCAGCATGAGACCGAGGCCCTGGAGACCGGGGGGGGCATCCATCGCGCCCTCGACTGGCTGGGGGCGGAGCCCTTCCTGGTGGTGAATGGCGATGTGTACAGTGAACTGGCGTTCGAGGCGTTGCCGCGGTTGGCGGAGGGGGACCTGGCCCACCTGTGGCTGGTGGCCAACCCGCCCCACAATCCCGGCGGAGACTTCGCCCTGGAACGGGGGCGGGTGCACAGCCAGGGGCCGACGCGGCTGACCTTCAGCGGCATCGGCCTCTACCGGCCGACGCTGTTTGCCGGTTGCTCCCCGGGTCGGTTCCCCCTGGCGCCCCTGCTGAGGCAGGCGATGGCCCGTGGGCGGGTGGCGGGGAGCCGGTTGAACGGACCCTGGTGCGATGTGGGCACCGAGCAGAGATTAATCAAACTGGAGCAGAGACTTAATGCAAATATGGGGTAAGGTGTTCGGCGCACTGCTGGGCTTTTTCTTCGGCCGATTCGCGGGGATGATCCTCGGAGCCTGGCTGGGCCACATCCTGGTGGACAAGCGCCGCGCCCCCAAGGCCGGCCCCCGGCAGAACCTGTTCTTTCACACCACTTTCGCGGTAATGGGGCACGTGGCCAAGGCGTCCGGCCAGGTGACCTCGGCCGACATCGCCCTGGCGTCGGCGGTGATGGATCAGCTGCGCCTGTCTGGGGAGGCCCGCCGGGCGGCCCAGCAGGCGTTCCGCGAGGGCAAGTCCGCCGACTATCCATTGCGGGAGCGCCTGAGGCAGCTGAAGCTGGTGATGGCGTTTCGTCGAGATCTGGCGCGGATGTTCCTGGAGATCCAGATTCAGATCGCCCTCTCCGACGGCAGCATCGATGGTCGTGAGCAGGCGATCCTGGCGGAGATTGCCCACCAGCTGGGCTTCAGCCAGGAGGAGCTGGTGCAGATCATCTCCATGATCAAGGGGGGCAGCCACTACCACAGCAGTGGCGCCCAGGGGCCCAGCCTCGAGGATGCCTACCGCGTATTGGGGGTCAAGCCCAGCGACGATGAGCGCAGCATCAAGCGGGCTTACCGCAAGCTGATGGCCCAGCACCATCCGGACAAGCTGGCCAGCCAGGGGTTGCCAGATGAGATGATGGCCCTGGCCCGTCAGAAGAGCCAGGATATCCAGGCGGCCTGGGAGCGGATCTGCCGGGAAAGGAAGATGAGGTAGCGCCGAGGCTGCAGGTCGGTGTCCGGCGAACAGATCGATGCAAATAAGAATTGTTTGCATCTTGGCGGGTTTGGTGTAGAGTAACCCCAGGGTCGGCCGAGGGCGGCCCTCTCTCATCATCTCCTGCACCCCCTTCTCCCGCTGGGGAGAACCTTCTGCCCTCTGACGCACCATCAGAGGGCATTTTTGTCTCTGTGGCCTTGTGCGCCACTTTTGGTTTCTAATGAAGACTTGGCCATGACAGGAGAACGACGATGAAACAATTGGTGGTTCTGGATGGATACACCCTCAATCCCGGCGACCTCAGCTGGGCCCCCTTCGAGCGGCTGACTTGCTGCCGGGTGTTTGATCGTACCGAGGAGGAGGTGATCCTGGAGCGGGCGTCCGGCGTCCCGCTGCTGCTGACCAACAAGACGCCCCTGACCGCCACCACCTTGGCCAAACTGCCGGAACTGCGCTACATCGGAGTGCTGGCGACCGGTGTCAATGTGGTTGACCTGGATGCCGCCCGGGCCCTGGGAATCACCGTTACCAATGTACCCGCTTACGGGCCGGGTTCGGTAGCGCAGATGGCCATGGCCCACCTGCTGCACCACGCCAGCCGGGTCGCCCACCACCACCGTCAGGTGGCAGCGGGTCAGTGGTGTTCCTGCCCCGATTTCTGTTTCTATGACGGTCCGCTGATCGCCCTGGAGGGGAAAACCCTGGGGGTGGTGGGCTATGGCGAGATCGCCAGGCGGCTGGCGACCATGGCCGAGGGGTTTGGTATGAAGGTGGTGGTCACCAGCGCCACCGAGAAGTGTGACCTGCCGGCGGACCGTCGCTGGATGCCGCTGAATGAGCTGCTGGGTTGTGCCGATGTGGTCAGCCTCCATTGCCCGCTGACTCAGGATAACCACAGGATGATCAACGCCCACACCCTGGGATTGATGAAACCCGGTGCCATACTGCTTAACACCGCCCGGGGTCCCCTGGTGGACGAAGAGGCCCTGGCCCACGCCCTGGAGCAGGGGCACCTGGCCGGGGCGGGGCTGGATGTGCTCTCCAGCGAGCCCCCCGCTGCCGACAACCCACTGCTGACTGCGCCCAACTGCAGCATCACCCCCCACAACGCCTGGGCCACCCAGCAGGCGAGGACCCGGTTGATGCGGATCGCCGCCGACAACCTGGCGGCTTTCCTGGCGGGGACCCCGAAAAACCTGGTCTAAAGGGTGGCCAAGGGGGGTCATTGGCCGTGGTGATCCCCGCCGCTATCCCTTACACTTGGGCCAACTCGTCGTCCGGTGGACGGCCCCTTTTTATGACGATGGAATGGAGTGATGTTCCAGGACAACCCGCTGCTGCAGCAGCTCAAAGCACAGATTCGTGAAACCCTGCCCACGGTAGAGGGCCAGATCAAGGCCACCGAGCGGGGCTTTGGCTTCCTCGAGACCGACAAGGGGGACAGCCACTTCATTCCGCCTGCCTACATGAAGAGGGTGGTGCACGGCGACCGGGTCTCCGCGGTACTGCGTACCGAGAAGGAGAAGGCGGTGGCCGAGCCCGACGCCCTGCTGGAGCCGGGACTGGGCCGCTTTATCGCCCGGGTGAAGTTTATCCGTGAGCGCCTCAATGTCATTCCGGATCACCCGCTGATGAAGGAGCCGCTGAGGGCCAGGTGCAAAGGGGTCAAGGGCTCCGAGCTGAGCAATGGCGACTACGTGGTGGCCCATCTGCTCAAGCACCCCCTGCAGGAGGGCGAGCAGCACTTCCTGGTGGAGGTGACCCAGTTGGTGGCCGCCAACGACGATCCACACATCCCCTGGTGGGTGATCCTGGCCAAGCATGATCTGGCCAAGGCGGAGCCGGCGGATCCCCAGGGCTGGCAGGCCCCCGCCGAGGTGGAGCGCCGCGATCTGACCCAGATGCCCTTCGTCACCATTGACGCTGAGTCCACCAGGGACATGGACGACGCCCTCTGCGTGGAGCAGACCGAGCATGGCTGGGACCTGTGGGTGGCCATCGCCGATCCCACCGCCTATGTGAGCGCCGGAGACGAGGTGGACCAGGAGGCGCGCAAGCGGGCCTTCACCCAGTACCTGCCCGGTTTCAACGTGCCCATGCTGCCCCGGCAGCTGGCGGACGAGCTCTGCTCCCTCCACGAGGGGGAGATCCGCCCGGCGCTGGTGGCGCGGATCCCGGTCGCGGCCGACGGTGCCGCCGGCGAGGCGCAGTTCTGCCTGGCCAACATCCGCTCCCACGCCAAGCTGGCCTACGACAAGGTCTCCGATTACCTGGAGCAGCAGGGGGCGTGGCGGCCGAAGGATGCGCTCATCGATGGCCAGATCCAGGCGCTGCACCGGCTGGCCCTGGCCCGCATCGCCTGGCGCGAGCAGCACGCCCTGGTGTTCCCGGACCGCCCCGACTTCCGCTTCGAGGTGGACGACGCCGGTAACGTGCTGGCGATCCACGTGGATCACCGTCGCATCGCCAACCGCATCGTCGAGGAGAGCATGATCCTGGCCAACGCCTCGGCGGCGCAGCTGTTGGCGGAGAGGGCGGGGCAGGGGGTGTTCAATGTCCATGCCGGCCTCGACAGCGAGCGACTGGAGGGGGCCCGCGAGATGCTGGCGGAGAACGGGGTAACCTTCACCAGTGACCAGTTGCAGACCCTGGAGGGCTACTGCCAGCTGCGCCGCGCCCTGGACGCCCAGCCTGACGGCTACCTGGATGCCCGCCTGAGGCGGATGCAGGCGTTTTCCGAGATGGCCGCCACCCCGGGGCCGCACTTCGGCATGGGCCTGCAGGGCTATGCCACCTGGACCTCCCCCATCCGCAAGTATGGGGATATGGTCAACCACCGCCTGCTCAAGGCGATCATCGGTGGCGAGGCCATCGAGGGCCCGGACGCGGAGCTGATCGATCACCTGGCGGCGATGCGCAAACTGCACCGCTTGTGTGAGCGGGATGTGGGCGACTGGCTCTATGCCCGGTTCATGGCGCCTCTGGCAGGCACGCCGCAGCGCTTTACCGGCGAGATCATCGACATCAACCGCGGCGGCGTGCGACTGAGGCTGAAGGAGAACGGCGCCGTGGTGTTTATGCCGGCGCCCTTCATTACCGATCACAAGCCGCGGCTGACGCTGAGCGCCGAGAAGGGCCAGGCCCTGTTCGACGATCAGCCCGCTTTCCGCCTGGCTCAGGAGCTGGAGGTGACGGTCAACGAGGTTCGGGTGGCCAGCCGCAGCATCGTGGTGCAGCCGGTGATCAAGCTGGACTAGTCCCGTGGGGCTCGCCAAAGGCCGCCGTAGGGCGGCCTTTTCCGTTTCTGGGGGGAGATCGCACCCCGGTCGGCATCAGTCGGTGAGCCTGGGCAATCGCGCCAGGTGGATGGAGACGGCGATGCCGATCAGGGCCAGCAGGATCTGGACCGCCGTCACCGGGGCCAGGTAGATGGCGATGGCCATCCCTACCCAGATGCTCACCAGGCTGCCCAGCAGCTGGCGCAGGGTCAGCCCCCGGCGCTCCAGGTAGTTGCGGATCACCGGACCCAGCAACCTGTGGTTGAACAGCCAGGCCTGCATCCTCGCCGAGGAGCGGCTGAAACAGGCCGCGGCCAGCAGCAGGAAGGGGACCGTCGGAATCAGCGGCAGGAACAGGCCCAGCAGCCCCAGTCCGGCGCACAGGGCGCCGGCGCCCATCAGCAGATAGCGAATCGGGGCGGCTCGCCGGTAGGTCTTCACCTTGGCCGGCGCCGCCTGTGGTTGCCGGCTCATCCCTGCACCTCTTCACCCAGCCAGCGCTTTACCGTGGCGAACAGCTCCGGCAGGATGATCGGCTTGGTGATGTGGTCGTTCATCCCCGCCGCCAGGCTCTTCTCCCGGTCGCCGGTCATGGCGTGGGCGGTCATGGCGATCACCGGCAGGGTCTGGGCGTCGGCAAACTTTCGTATGACCCGGGTGGCGGTGAGGCCATCCATTACCGGCATCTGGATATCCATCAGCACCAGATCGAACTGCCCCTCCCTGGCCTGGTCGACGGCGACCTGGCCGTTCTCCGCCACCGTGACCCGGTAGCCGGCGCTCTTAAGCAGCTCGGTGGCCACCTGCTGGTTGATCAGGTTGTCCTCCACCAGCAGGATGTGGGCCTGGGATTCCGGTGCCTGTTCGCTCTCCCTCTCCGCCTGGGGCTGGCTGGCTTCGGCCGGACCCAGGGAGGTCGCCAGCTGGTCGTAGAGGGCGGAGGCGTCAAACGGCTTCTGCAGTACCGCGGCGATCTTGCCCTCCTCCACCTGAGCGGTGAGGGAGGCCCCGGTGTAGGCGGTCATGATCAGTATGGTGGGACGCTTCTCCAGGGTGCCGTCTGCCACCATCTCATCGATGCGCTTGACCACCTCGATGCCGTCCATGTCCGGCATCATCCAGTCCAGCAGCACCACATCCGGGGTGTGCTGAGTCAGGGAGGTCAGGGCCTGCTGACCGTTCTGGGCCAGCTCGACGCTGAACTGGAAGTCCCTCAGGTAGGTGGAGTAGATCTGCAGGGCGGTGGGGTTGTCGTCCACCACCAGGGCGCTGAATTGGCCGCCGTGGGGGGCGCGCAACCTGGTGTCCTGGGGCGGTTGTTCCACCCGCTTGGCGTCGATGGTAAAGCTGAAGGTGGAGCCCTGTCCCGGGACACTGTGGACGCTCAGATCTCCCCCCATCAGGTTGACCAGGTGCTTGCTGATGGAGAGCCCCAGGCCGGTGCCGCCGAAGCGGCGGGTGGTGGAGCCGTCCGCCTGGTTGAAGGCGTCAAACAGGTGCTTCTGCTTCTCCTCCTCGATGCCGATGCCGGTGTCGCGCACCCAGAACTTGAGGCGGATGCGGCCGTTGTGCTCCTTGAGGTCTTCACAACCCAGCTCCACCTCGCCGTTCTCGGTGAACTTCACCGCGTTGGAGAGCAGGTTGATCAGTACCTGGCCCAGGCGCAGGGGGTCGCCAATCAGGTGCAGGTTGGCGCTGACCGAGGAGAACAGCTGCAGGTCCACCCCCTTCTCCTGGGCCTTGAGGGCGTTGAGGCTGACGGCGTGCTCCAGCACCTGGTCCAGGCTGAAGCGGGTCTGCTCCAGCTCCAGCTTGCCCGCCTCGATCTTGGAGAAGTCGAGAATGTCGTTGATGATCCGCAGCAGGGATTCGGCGCTGTACTTGGCCTTCTCCAGGTAATCCTTCTGCTTGGGGTTGAGCTCGGTGCGCAGCGCCAGGTGCATCATGCCGATGATGGCATTCATCGGAGTGCGGATCTCGTGGCTCATGTTGGCCAGGAACTCACTCTTGGTGACGTTGGCCAGCTCGGCATCCTGCTTGGCCTCCAGCAGGATCACCTCGTGCTCCTTCTGCTGGGTGATGTCCTTGTGGGTACCCAGCAGTCGTTTGGGTTCGCCCTCCTCGTCCCGCTCCACCAGCCGGCCCCGGGAGAGGATCCAGCGGTAGTGGCCATCCTTGCCCTTCATCCGGAACTCGATGTTGAACGGGTTGCTGGAATCGTCCAGGTAGGCATCGATGTAACTCTCCACCCGCTGGCGGTCGTCGGGGTGCATCAGCCGGTAGTAGGTCTCGATCAACAGGGGAAACTCACCCGGTTCATAGCCCAGCATGGTGTAGTAGGCGGGGTTGCAGATCAACTGGTTGGCATCCAGGTACCAGTCCCACACCCCGTCCTCCACCGAGTCCATCGCCAGATGGTAGCGCTCTTCAGACTGTTTGAGCTTCTCCTGCTGCTCCGACTCCCTGGTGACGTCACGCCAGACGATGATCAGCCCCAGCAGTTCGCCCCGGCCGTTGTAGAAGGGCAGTTTGAGGACATCCATCAGCAGGGAGCGGCCATTCTGTTCGCTCTGTTCCCGGTAGCGCAGCGGCACCCGGTCACGCAGGATGCGGGCGTTCTCCTCGGTGATGCGCCGCCCCTCCTCGCCGCCGAGGATGTCGTTGACCGTCAGCCCCAGCAGTTCGCTCTCCTTGTGGCCCATCAGGGTCTCGGCGGAGCGGTTGCAGCCGAGGATCCGCCCCTCCACATCCTTGAACATGATCGCTTCCGGCATGGCGTCGATCAGCGAGCGCATCAGGGAGAAGTCGCGCTCGCGCCGCTCGTTGGCCTCCTTCAGCCGGGCGGTGCGTTTGGCCACCAGTTTGTCCAGGCGCCGGTTCTGGGCCGCCAGGTGCTGGGTATATTGCTGGTTCTCCTCGAAGGTGCGGGAGATCAGCTCGAACCAGGGTTGCCAGCCCTCCACCACCCTCTCCGGGGGCGGGGTCGGCTGGTGGGCGCAATCCTCCAGGTGGTTCAGCAGCTTGGATGCCGGGCTGACGAAGGCTCGCCGGGTCAGCCAGTGGACCACGGTCACCAGCAGCGACAGGGCGATGATCACCATCAGGAAGGTGGACTCCAGCTTCTCCCAGGCGTCCGCCACCACCTCCTGCTCCGGCTGCAGGTAGAGCAGCGACCAGGGGGCGTTGCTCAGCTTTACCGCCCGCACATAGTAGCCGTTGATCAGCCTGGCCCGGCTGTCGTCCAGCAGCTGATCCAGCGGCACGCTGTGCAACTGGGCGGGGATCCGCTGGCTCAGGTGGTAGGTGCGCGGCAGCTCGTCCAGGTGCATGTCCGGGTAGGAGAGCACGTTGTTGGCCCGGTCCAGCAGCAGCACGGTACCGGGCAGATCGAAGTAGCGTTCCAGCTGCTCGGTCAGGGTGGAGAGCTTCAGCTCCATGAAGATCGCCGCCAGGAAGGTGTCGCCGATATACACCGGAATCCCCACGGTGGTGGCCAGCTTGTCGTCGGTGGTGCGGTGGGCGTCCGACCAGAACACCCGGCGGTCTGGGTTCATCTGCGGCCCGGCCATGTCGAACAGCGGGTTCTCCAGCATCTGCGGATCGAACCGGTGATCCGGGCCGGGCCAGGGATAGATGGACATCATCTGCTGCCTGGAGAGGTAGTAGATGTTGGCGCTTTTGGGGGCCATCTGCTTGGTCACCGGCATGCTCAGGGACATCTGGTAGAGGGTGTCCAGCTCGCGGTAGAACAGGGGGGAGCGCCCCTCCAGGGGGCCGACGCCGGAGATGTGGCCCTTCTCGGCGAAGGTGTGGCGGGCGTTGCGGTAGTCGGGTTTGAGGGAGAAGCGCTCCCCCTCCAGCACGAACTGGTTGTGGGAGGAGAGCTGCTCCAGGGTGTTGGCGCCGGAGTTGCGCATGTGGATGGTGGTGAACTCCTGCAGCGCCTGCACCGCCCGGATGCTGGCGTCCAGCAACAGCTCCACCTGGTGGGAGTGCTGGGTCACTTGCTCGACCTTCTCCGCCAGCAACTGCTCTTTCTGTTTGGTGAATACGCCGGCCGCCACCAGCAGGGAGAGGACCACCACCCCCAGGTAGGTGTAGAACACGGCTTTGTTGTAGTTGTTGAGAATCGGCGTCTTCACGAGTGCGCTTTCCAGGTGCGATGGAGCTGAGAGGACCCCAGTGTAACAGAGCTTAGATTGGGATGGGACTGAGGCGCCTGCCCAAGGCAGGCGCCATTAGGGGTTACATCTCCTGTTCGGCAAACTTGGCCAGCCGCGAGCGCACCACGCCATTGAGGTAGACGTTGGCGCTGCCCTCGAACATCTTGAACCGCTCCACCACATAGGTGAGCCCCGAGGTCACCGCGGTCAGGTAGTTGGAGTCGATCTGGGCCAGGTTGCCGGAGCAGACCAGCTTGGTGCCCTCGCCCATGCGGGTGATGATGGTTTTCAGCTGCGAGGGTGTGAGGTTCTGGCATTCATCCAGCAGTACGAAGGCGTTCTGGATGGAGCGGCCGCGCATGAAGTTGATGGATTTAAACTGGATGTTGGCCTTGTCCATGATGTATTGCAGGCTGCTGGCGGGGCTCTCATCCTGCTTGTGCAACACCTCCAGGGTATCGGTGACCGCCGCCAGCCAGGGGGCCATCTTCTCCTCCTCGGTGCCCGGCAGGAAACCGATGGACTCGGCGATCTCCGGGGTGTTGCGGGTGACGATCACCTTGTCGTACAGTCGCTGCTCCACCACCTGCTCCAGGGCGGCGGCCAGGGAGAGCAGGGTCTTGCCCGAGCCGGCCGGGCCGGTGAGGATCACCATGTCGATCTCCGGATCCATCAGTGCCTGCAGCGCCATCCCCTGGTAGATGTTCTTGGGGTTGATGCCCCAGGCGTGATAGCTCATCAGCCGATCCTGGCCGAGATCGCGGATCACCACCTCGCGGTCGTTGACCGATTTCACCTGGCCGCAGAAGTCCCGGGAGTCGTCGATCAGGTATTGGTTGAGGTAGAGAGACTCCTCCTCCAGGGCTTCTCTCGACAGGGTGTGGAACACCTCCCGGCCAAATTGTTCGCTGGTGACCTCCTTGATCCGCTCCCACAGGCTACCCTTAAGCTCGGCAAAACCTTTGGCGAGGAACTGGATGTCGTCCACCAGCTGGTCGGTGCGATAGTCCTCCACCTTCTCCAGGCCGGCGCCCTTGGCCTTGAGGCGCATGTTGATGTCCTTGGTCACCAGGACGATCTCGTCGTTGCCGATCTGCTGCAGGTAGAGGGCGGAGTTGATGATCAGGTTGTCGTTGTTGTCTCCGGGCAGGGCCACGGGATTGGTGAAGGTGATCTGATGGTCGGGGAAGATGGAGAGGGTGCCCAGTTCCTCCTCTGGGGCGTTGGGGTGGTTTAGGGGAACCCCTTTGAGGATCTGCTCCGGCGACGCGTCGCTCAGACAATCTTCCAGGGTGCGGATGGCAACACGGGCATCGCGGCTGACGTCTTTTCTTCGGTCCTTAATCTGGTCGAGTTCTTCGAGGACGGTCATGGGAATGACCACGTCGTGTTCTTTGAATGAGTAAATGGCGAGGGGTTCGTGCAGCAATACGTTGGTATCCAGCACAAAGCGTCTTTTGTTCTCTAAACCCATGGCACCTCCACTATGACGGATGGAATTTAGGCTAGGCTCGACAGATAACAGTTCTATGACGGCTTCAACCCTAACATGGCAGATGGAAGGGCGTTTGACCAGCATAATTTGAGGGTGAATCACCGGCCCGCTTCCGGTAACATACGCCCCCTTTTCAGCCCTCTAGCCGAAATAATTAGGAGACAATTCGTCCATGTCATTCGCTCTCGGACAACGTTGGATCAGCGATGCTGAATCCGACCTGGGCCTGGGTACCGTGGTCGCCATCGAAGGGCGTATGGTCACGGTTCTGTTCCCCGCTACCGGAGACAACCGCATGTTTGCCCGGGAAGATGCCCCCCTGACTCGGGTGGTGTTCAACCCCGGTGACACCATTACCAGCCACGAGGGATGGACTCTGGAAGTAGAGCTGGTGCACGACAGGGATGGCCTGCTCTCCTACGAGGGGGTACGCGGCGACACCGGAGAGAACGACACCCTGAGGGAGACCATGCTGGATCACCAGATCCGCTTCAACAAGCCCCAGGATCGCCTGTTTGCCGGCCAGATCGACCGCATGGAGTACTTCGTGACCCGCTACCTCAGTCAACACCAGCGGCACGCCATGTTGAAGAACCCGCTGCGCGCCCTGCAGGGGCCCCGCGCCGGGTTGATCCCTCATCAGCTCTATATCGCCAACGAAGTGGGCCGCCGCCACGCCCCCCGGGTGCTGCTGGCGGACGAGGTGGGTCTGGGCAAGACCATCGAGGCGGGTCACATCCTCCATCAGCAGCTGCTCTCCGGCAAGGCGGAGCGGGTGCTGATCCTGGTGCCCGAGACCCTGCAGCACCAGTGGTTGGTGGAGATGCTGCGTCGCTTCAGTCTGCGCTTCTCCCTGTTCGACGAGGAGCGCTGCATCGAGGCCCTGGCCGACTGCGACAACCCCTTCGAGACCGAGCAGCTGGTGATCTGCTCCCTGGATCTGCTGCGCAAGAAGAGCCGTGTCCAGCAGGCGCTGGAGGCCGACTGGGATCTGCTGGTGGTGGATGAAGCCCACCACCTGGAGTGGAGCGAGTCCGCCCCCAGCCGTGCCTACCAGATCGTCGAGCAGTTGGCCGAGGCCGTTCCCGGGGTGCTGCTGCTGACCGCCACTCCCGACCAGCTGGGCCACCAGAGCCACTTCGCCCGGCTGCGGCTGCTGGACCCGGACCGTTTCTATGACTACGACGCCTTCATCCGTGAGGAGCAGAGCTACCAGCAGGTGGCCGATGCCGCCGACGCCCTGCTGGCCCGCCGCCCGCTGTCCGAGGCGGAGCAGCAGGCCCTGGCCGAGCTGCTCAGCGAGAGCGACATCGCCAGCGAGCTGACCACCATCCAGGGCGGGGACGATGGTGCCCGGGATGTCGCCTGCGAGGCGCTGGTGAGGGAGCTTCTGGATCGTCACGGCACCAGCCGGGTGCTGTTCCGCAACACCCGCAGCGGTGTCTCCGGCTTCCAGGGGCGTGAGCTGAACCTGCATCCCATGGCGATGCCCAAGCAGTACGCTACCGCCATGCGGGTGAACGCCATGCTCGGTGGCGGCAACGCCAGCCAGAAACTGATGAATCAGCTCTATCCCGAGAAGCTCTACCAGGAGTTCGAGGGGGCCAACGGTACCGCCAGCTGGTGGCAGTTCGACCCAAGGGTCGGCTGGATGATGGAGTTCCTCAAGGCCAACCGCAGCAAGAAGGTGCTGGTGATCACTTCCAAGGCCGCCACCGCCCTGCAGCTGGAGGAGGCGATGCGCACCCGTGAGGGGATCCTGGCCTCGGTGTTCCACGAGGGGATGTCGATCCTGGAGCGGGACAAGGCCGCCGCCTTCTTCGCCCAGCAGGAGGGCGGTGCCCAGGTGCTGATCTGTTCAGAGATCGGCTCCGAGGGGCGTAACTTCCAGTTTGCCCACCAGCTGATCATGTTCGATCTGCCGCTGAACCCTGACTTGCTGGAGCAGCGCATCGGCCGTCTGGACCGCATCGGCCAGAGCCGCACCGTGCAGATCCATGTGCCCTACCTGGAGGGGACCGCCCAGTACGCCCTACTGCGCTGGTACCACGAGGGAATGAGCGCCTTCACCGAGACCTGCCCCAGCGGTCACCTGCTCCACGGCGAGTTCGGCGACAGGATGCTGGCGCTGCTCTCGGGTGACCAGGATGAGGCGGCCCTGGAGGCGCTGATCCGGGCTACCGCCGAACGCAATGCCGAGCACAAGGCCAAGGCGGAGGCCGGTCGAGACAAGCTGCTGGAGCTCAACTCCCACGGCGGCGAGGCCGCCGCCGTCCTGGTGACCGCCCTGGAGCAGGCGGACGAGGACACCGACTTCATCAGCTTCATGCTGAAGTTGTGGGATGTCATCGGCGTGGCCCAGGACGACAAGGGGGAGAACGCCGTGGTGCTGCAGCCCACCGAGCAGATGTTGTTCCCCAGCTATCCCGGACTGCCGGAGGATGGCCTGTCGGTCACCTTCGATCGCGATACCGCCCTCTCACGGGAGGATTTCCAGTTCCTCACCCCGGCCCATCCCCTGGTGGCATCCGGCATCGATCTGATCACCTCTAGTGACACCGGCAGCACCAACGTGGCCCTGCTGAAGAACAAGGCGCTGCCCGCCGGCACCCTGTTCCTGGAGATGATCTTCCTGGTGGAGGCGGTGGCCCCCGGCGAGGTGCAGATCGGCCGCTTCCTGCCTCCCACCCCGGTGCGGGTGCTGCTGGACAAGAGCGGCAAGGACCTGGCGGCCAACGTCAGCTTCGACAGCTTCAACCGTCAGCTGACCCCGCTCAACCGTCACACCGCCACCAAGCTGGTGAGCGCCAGCCAGGCACTGCTCCACAGCCTGATCAAGCAGGGTGAAACCTTGGCCCAGGAGCAGCTCACCACCCTGGTGGCCGAGGCGGAGCTGGAGATGACTCGCCAGTTGGGCGGCGAACTGAGCCGTCTCGAGGCGCTGAAGCGGGTGAACCCCAACATCCGTGACAGCGAACTGGACGCGGTGCGTGAGCAGGTCAGCCTGGTGAGCGCCCACCTGGGCCGGGCCCAGGTCCACCTGGATGCGTTGCGGATGATCGTGGTGACCCCGGAGTAACCACGAAAAAGGCGACCCTGGAGGTCGCCTTTCTTTTTTGGGGAGCCAGTTACTCCTGCTTGGAGTCGACCACCTCGCCCTCGATGATCACCCCGGAGGCATGATCCACATCGGTGTCCCTGGGGGAGCCGGTGCGCCCGGGACGACGGTAGCGCCAGACGGCGTTCATGGTCCAGAACACCAGGCTGGCCAGCAGCACCAGGGGCAGCATCAGCAGCAGCAGCGGTACCATCAGCAGCAGAAGGACCAGCCCCATCCCCGAAGGCTTGATGATGCGGAACCTGTGTTGCCAACCCGCGATGCCGCTGGAGAACTGATTCATAGTCCGTCCTATCTCTGTCTTTGTCGGAAAATCGTACACCTCTTAGTATTGTAAAGCCCCTTGGGCTGATGACAAGGGGTTGGGGCTAGTTGTCACGGGTGATACAGTGTGGGTCAAGTTGTGTGTCCAAGTCGTCCCATGCTGTTACGAACCGTTCTGTTTCTTCTGCTCGCCGTGCCTCCCGCCTTGCAGGCGGCGGGGCGTCTTACCCCAAGTCATACCGCCGGAACCCTGGGCGATGTGCTGCTGCTGGCCCAGGCCGAGGATCCGGGGTTTACCCTGCTGGCCAACGCCTTGGAGCGTCAGCTGCCGGAAAAGGGCTGGCAGGTGCGCCGGGTGGACGCCCTGCCGGAGCAGGCGCCGGCCCCGGACGGCGTGTGGCTGGCGGCGGGGGCCAGTGCCGGAGCCCTGGTCAGCCGCATCACCCGGGAGGGCTGGGCCTCTCCCCGGGCGCTGGTGCTGATCGGCGCCTACCAGAGTGGTGAGTCGCCGTTGGCCGAGGCCCTGGTGGAGCTGCCCTCGGCGGTGCTGGATGTGGTGTCCGACTGGGATCACCCCGTGGCCCTGGCGGAGCGTACCGAGCGAAGACGGCAGGCCCAGCGCAGCAACAAGCGCAACTACCGTCAATGGCGCAGCTACCTGAACTACCATGAGGGGGAGGACCACGATGAGCTGGTCAGTCGCATCCATGGCTGGTTAAAGCGGCAGTTGCACACCGGCAAAGCGAAGCGTTGAGTATACTGCCTTGAGTTGAAAGGAGATTGGCCCTACAATCGGCGCGCCAAATTTTTTGAGTGGATCAAAATGGACCCTAGCACGAGTAGTCCCGGTTGGGACGACACGAAAAACTCGAACACCAAGCTGAAAGACGGCACCGAAGCCCGCCTCTGACAGGGATCCTCTCCCTGGCGTGCATGCTTCGATGTCCATGGAGATGAAGCATGCAAAAAGACACCCTTTTTGCCACCCTGGAAACTGCAGTAACGGCCGGCGACAAACAGTCTGCCCGGGCGACGCTGGAGCTTGCCCACCCGGCGGACATCGCCGAAGCGATCTGCGAATTCACCGCCCAGCAGGCGGTGCACTACCTGTCGCTGCTGTCCCTGCCGGATCACGCCGTACTGTTCGGCTACCTGACGCCCCATGCCCAGGCGGAGATCGCCCGGGAGATGAGCCGCAACGATCTGGCGGCGCTGTTTTCCCAGATGGAGGCGGATGAGCGGGCCGACCTGTTCAACCGCCTCAGTGAGGAGGATCAGCACACCCTGCTGCCCGGCTTGGCCCAGGCAGAGCGGGAGGATGTCCGTCGTCTGGCCAGCTACCCGGAGGAGACCGCCGGGGCGTTGATGACCTCCGACTACGCCACCCTGCGCGGCCACTGGCCGGTGCGTAAGGCACTGAAAAAACTCCGTCTGGAGGCCCCGGACAAGGAGACCATCTACCAGACCTATGTGATCGATGCCAACCGCCACCTGGTCGGCACCCTGTCGCTGCGGGAGCTGATCCTGGCCAACCCGGACCGGCTGGTGGAGGAATTGATGCGCACCGAGGTGGTGCACACCCAGGTGGATGAGGACCAGGAGGTGGTGGCCAAGAAGATTCGGCACTACGACCTGCTGGCCCTGCCGGTGCTGGACGCCGAAGATCGCCTGGTGGGGATCGTCACCTACGATGACGCCATGGACGCCGCCGTCGAGGAGGCCACCGAGGATGCCCAGAAGAGTGCGTCGGTGGCCAAGCTGGACGCGCCGATGAACCAGGTGACCGGCTGGGAGCTGTACCGCAAGCGGGTGTTTTGGCTGGTGCTGCTGGTGTTCGGCAGCCTGCTGTCGGGGGCGGGGATCGCCTATTTCGAGGACACCATCGCCAAGTACGTGGCCCTGGTGTTCTTCATGCCGCTGCTGGTGGGCAGCGGCGGTAACGCCGGGTCCCAGTCGGCGGCCCTGATGGTGCGGGCCCTGGCCACCGGAGAGGTGGCGATGAAGGACTGGGCCAAGGTCCTGGGGCGGGAGTGCCTGGTGGCCGGCGCCCTGGGGCTGACCATGGCCGTGGCGGTGTTTGCCCTGGGCTGGTTCCGCGGCGGGGTGGAGATCGCCTGGGTGGTGGCCTTCGCCATGGTGTCGGTGGTGATGGCCGGTTCCTTGATCGGCCTGTGCCTGCCCTTCATCCTCAGCCGGGTGAAGCTGGACCCGGCGACCGCCTCCGGCCCCCTGGTGACCACCATAGTGGACGCCACCGGGGTGCTAATCTACTTCGGTTTCGCCACCACGATTCTCGGGTTGTAATCACCCACTGAAAAAAACAGGAAGCCCTGGCCATGCGCCGGGGCTTTTCGTTTAGGCCCGGGTTTCCCCCAGGGTCTGCCTCGGGGGCATCTGATAGTTCACCGGGTGGCGCTCCCGGTGCACAAAGTGACGGGTGTTCTTGTAGGGCAGCTTCATAAAGCCGGAGATCCCCTGGTCGCGAATCTGGGGTACCTGGGCCAGGATCCGCTCCAGGCAGTTGCTGAACTCCCCCTGCCGTTCGGGATCGAGCAGCCTCAGGTAGGAGTGCAGCTTCATGTGGGTGGGCAGCACCTCGAAGATGATGCAGCCGGTGTGGTGGATGGCGTTGAGCTCCCCCAGGGCGGTCATGATCCCCTCGGGCAGGGTCAGGTTCTCATCGGGATCCCGGCCATCCTCGAAGTAGCTGTGCAGCCGGCTCTGGTCTTCCAGCTCCGGTACGTCGGACAGATCGAAGCGGATCCGCTGCTCCGGCACCGGCAGGAAGGGGTGTTGCGCCGAGTCACGCTCGAAGTGCAGGGTGTCGCGGGCGTTGAAGAAGCACGCCTTGAACAGCCCCAGGTGAGGGATGGACTGGGCCAACTTCACCAGGGTGTTCACCGCATGGGTGAAGGGGGCCCGCAGTGTGGGGTCGAACAGGTTGAGGCTGGAGTCGATGGCCACCCCGCCGCCATGCCAGTGCAGGGCCAGGCCGCCGAGGATGGGGAACTCCCCCAGTCGGCCGACGGCGGTGACGAACGCCTTCTCCACGTCCCCCATGCCCACCAGATAGTCCCGGTAGTAGCGGTCGATTTGGATGTCGCCGCTGGGCAGGGCCGCTTCCCCCTGGTGTTGCTGCAGGAAGGATTTGCGCGAACTGTAGGCCACGGTGTCGATCCCCTGGCCAAACTGGTGCACCCACACCGGCAGGGTGGGGCTGAGTGGCGGCTCCGGTTGGGCCGGCGGCTGCCAGGCCGGCCCCTGGGTCAGCCGCCGAATGAACTGGTCGCCTCCCTGGCGCTGAACCCTGGGGTCGTCGCTGAGCATGGCGTCCAGGGTATCGGCGAAGGGCTTGGGCAACCCCAGGCTGGCGGCGGGCAGCACCGTGTGGCCGAACCGGCTGGGCAGTCCCGAGGCCAGGGCGTAGAGGGTGCCGGCGACCCCCTGTTCATCGAACCTGGGGGAGGAGGGGCGCCCGGTCAGCTGGTCGGCGCCGATGAAGTAGAGATCCCCCATGCGGGCGTTGCTGTGCAGGGGCTCGCCGCCGACACCCAGGCCGGTGGCGGCGATGGGTTCCCCCTGGTCATCCTGCTGGGCGAACACCGCCGACCCCCAGTCGATGAGAGACAGCTTGTGGGAGAGGGGGTCGAACACCAGGTTGGAGGGTTTGATGTCGCCGTGGACGATGGGGCGGGGCAGATCCTGCCTCAGGTAGCGCAGCAGTTCCGCCAGCTGGCGGCTGATGGCGGCCAGCCAGGGCAGGGGCAGCGGACCGCAGCGCAGGGCCAGCTGGGCCAGGTCCCGCCCCGGGGCCAGGCTCATCACCATGATCCCCTGCAGCTTCAACTGCTGATAGCGGATCAGCCTGGGGATGTTGGGGTGGCTGACCTGATTCAGCATCCAGGCCTCCTCCTCCAGCCGGGCCTGCAGGTGCACCGGTAGGGTGATGCGGGAGAACTTGAACACCTGCTCTCCCTCCCTGGGGTGGCGCCCGGCAAAGACGAAGCCATACACCCCCTTGCCGACGAAGCGGATCTGCCGGTATCCCAGCCTGGTCAGCTGCTTCTCACACAGCCTCAGCCATTGCTTCAGCTTCTGGGCATCGTCGTGCTTGAGAAGATAGATCGACTGCTCTTCGGCGATGTAAAAATGGTGTAGCGGCGCCGTGTCTCTCATGGAACTCCCTGTATTTCACAGCCTTGCGTACAGTCACCGGGTGAAGTTGGACTTTTCTTTCCTGTTAAGCCCGATTACCGCCATAGAAAAGCGGTCATTACCTTGATCAAAATCAAGGGTTTCGGGACGGTTTGTGTGATTATTGGATCCGCATTGTAACACGGGAGACCTAGAGATGGCCGAGGTTGCCGCCGCGCCCACAGTCGCCGAACTGGTTGAATTGTTAAATTATCCGCGCAATAAGATGCGCGACAACATGGATGTGCGCTTCTGTCCCCATGCGGTGTTCTATAACCCGGTGGACGAGCGGTGCATCTATTGTCATCAGGGCATGGAGTGCAAGTGGCTGAATCATAATGATGAGCTGGTGGCTGTCGAGCGTAAGTCCATGAAGGAGTTTCGCCGCGAGCTGACCCTGGCTTGTGACTACGTGGAGGCTCAGTTAACGCCGGCCCACCTATCCCGCCGCGCCTGCAGTTGCGACAACTGCAAGTGGCTGGAGAGAGTTCGGGCAGTCCTCTCCAAAGAGTGGTAATGACATTCTTCCAGTGAGCAGGTAAGGTGCCAAGCCTGGACAGAGCAGGATTGGCACTTTATGGACGCATCATTCTGGCACGATAAGTGGGAGAACCAGCTTATCGGCTTTCATCAGGACGACATCAACCCCTTCCTCAAGCGCCACTGGTCGGCCATCGGCCACGACCGTGGGCGCATTTTGGTCCCCCTGTGCGGCAAATCCCTGGACATGGTCTGGCTGGCGGATCACGGTGAGACCGTGGTGGGCTGTGAGCTCAGTGAGCTGGCGGTGACCAGCTTTTTCCGGGAGCGTGGCCTCTCGCCCGAGGTGGAGACCCATTCTTCCCTGACATGTCACCGCGCCGGGGCGTACGAGCTGTGGCAGGGGGACATGTTTCAGTTGCAGAGCCAGGACCTGGAGCCCGTCAGCGCCTTCTACGACCGGGCGGCGCTGATCGCCCTGCCTCACGAGATGCGTGGCGCCTACTGGCGGAAGCTGGCCAGCCTGATGGCGCCGGGGACCCAGGGCCTGCTGATCACCCTGGATTACCCGCAGCAACAGCTGTCCGGTCCCCCCTTCGCCATCGGTGAGTCGCAGCTGCGGCAGCTGAGTGACGGGCTGTTCCGGGTGGAGCTGCTGGCGCGCGTCGACGTACTGGCTCAGAACCCCCGTTTCCTCAACAAGGGGGTCGAGCGCCTGGACGAACTGGTGTTCCGGTTGACGAGGCTGTAACCGGGAACGGATGCCTCCCTAGGCCAGCGACAGCAGGAACGGGATCAGGATCGGTGTGGCCAGGCTCAGCAGGAACCCCGAGACGATGGCCACCGGCACCACCCGGGGGCCGCCGGTCTGCTGCAGCACCGGCAGGGTAAAGTCCATGGCGGTGGCGCCGCCATAGCCGATGGCCGAGGCGGGCGACCAGCGCATCAGCGCCGGGATCAGTACGATGGCGATCAGCTCGCGGCTGAGATCCGCCAGGAAGGCCACCGAGCCCAGCACCGGCCCCAGGCCGTCGGTAATCAGAATCCCCGACAGCGAGTACCAGCCGAACCCGGAGGCCAGGATCACTCCCTGCAGCAGCGGCAGGCCGTGAATCGCCGCGGTCAGTGCCCCGGCGGCCAGGGAGGTGAGCGCCACCACCGCGGCGATGGCCAGCCCCCTGGGATTGAGCAGGATGCCGCGCAGTCCCAGGTTGGAGCCCCTCAGCTGGATGCCGATCAGCGCCAGCAGCACCATCAGCGCACCGTTGGCAGTGGATTCGATCAGGCTGTGGGGCAGGGTCACCATCAGTCCCACCACCACCCCGGCCGCCACCACCAGCGCCAGCTTCAGCGATTCCATCACCAGCTTGGCCAGCGGTTGTTTGCTCTGGCCCAGATCCAGGCTCAGGGGCCAGCGCCGGTCCACCAGGGGTAGCGCCGCCAGGTTCAAAGTCAGGGTCAGGCTGATCAGGGTCAGCAGCAGCACGCCAATGGTGCCCAGTTCCGACGCCAGGTTGTCCACCTGGGCCAGTGAGAGCCCCATCAACGCCAGGATCAAGTAGACAATGCCGCTCAGGATCCGGTCGATGCCAGCAAGCAGGCGACGGTTGGTCACAGGCACCAGGTAGCCGCCGAACAGGGGCAGAAGAATGATCAGGGATTCCAGTGACATGAACGCTTACCTCAGTTTTGGACACCGCAGGTTAGCAGGGCCGTCTTCAACCTACAACTTCCAGGCCGAGGGAGCCAGGACGACGATTTCTTCAGGCCGCCGGCTGCGCCAGGGAACGATGACTCCGCCCTGGGGCCCCGTCAGCCGGGGTCTTCAGGTTGGCACTCCCCGCGCCAGACAGGCGGTTCTCCCCCCGCCGGCGGGAGAGGATCCGCTCGGTTTCGTGTATACTGTGCGCTTCGATTTTTTAGGTTGGAGTAGCACCTTTGCAATTTTCTGAACTGGGCCTGGATAGGCGGCTGGTAGAGCGGATGGATCATCAGGGGTTTCAGCAGGCGACTGAGATCCAGCAGCAGGCCATTCCGGTTGCCATCGCCGGCAAGGATCTGCTGGCCTCCTCCAAGACGGGATCCGGCAAGACCCTGGCCTACCTGCTGCCGGCGGTTCAGAGAGTGATGAAGCAGAAGGCCCTGAGCAAGCGCGATCCCCGGGTGGTGGTGCTGACGCCAACCCGTGAACTGGCCAAGCAGGTCTACGGTCAGCTGCGCAGCCTGATCTCCAACACCAGCATCAAGGGGATGCTGATCCTCGGCGGCGAAGATTTCAATCAGCAGAGCAAGGATCTGGCCAAGGACCCACACTTCGTCATTGCCACCCCGGGCCGCCTGGCGGATCACCTGGAGCACGGTCACCTCTACCTCAACGGCTTGGAGCTGCTGATCCTGGATGAGGCGGACCGGATGCTGGATCTGGGGTTTGCCGATCAGCTCAACGCCATCCACAAGGCGGCGGATCATCGCCGCCGCCAGACCCTGATGTTCTCCGCCACCCTGGACAGTGCGGTGGTCAGCGAGTTTGGTCAGGATCTGCTGAGCGCCCCGGCCCGGGTGCGCATTGACGCCGAGCAGCAGATGCACGCCAACATCCGCCATACCTTTATTTTGTCGGACCATCTTGACCATAAGCAGGCGCAGCTGATGAAGCTGCTGCAGGAGAAGCCGTTCAACCAGGCGATGCTGTTCACCGCCACCCGGGCAGACACCGACCGTCTGGCCCAGTTGCTGGCGGAGCAGGGCTACACCACCCTGGCCCTCTCCGGTGATCTTGGCCAGGCGGCCCGAAACCGCATCATGGAGGAGTTCGCCGCCGGTAAGGCGCAGATCCTGGTGACCACCGATCTGGCCAGCCGCGGCCTGGACATCAGCCAGGTCTCCATGGTGATCAACTTCGATCTGCCCAAGCACTCCGAAGAGTACATCCACCGCAGCGGTCGTACCGGCCGGGCCGGTGCCACCGGCGACGCCTACTCTCTGGTGGGCCCCAAGGACTGGAAGGCGGCGGAAGATCTGCAGCGTTTCCTGGGCCAGAGTCTGAGCTTCGAAGCCCTGGAGGGGATGGAAGCCAAGTTCAAGGGATTCAAGCCCAAACCCAAGGCCAAGAGCGTCAGCAAGGGCGACAAGGGTGGCCCGAACAAGGCGGCGCCGAAGAGATCTGCCGCGCCCAAGAAGAAGCGCAAGACCGCCTTTGTGCTCAAGGACGCCGGCGAGCTGCCCTTCATTCCGAAGAAGCCCAGCTCAGAGGAATAAAGAAACGCGCCGGAAGGCGCGTTTTTCTTTTGGGGGCGGAGTCGCTGTTACTCCAGGCCGTCGTCGACGTCGTCGTCCTCAGGCTCCAGCATGCCCCAGCCGTCGCTCTTACCCTTGTACTTCTTGCACAGGGCGGTCAGGGTCTTCTCTATCTCGCAGATAGGACCATGCTCAGGCACCATCTCCGTCACCAGGCGCAGCTCCCACTCCTTGGCGGCTTCGTTGTAGTTGAGGTAGAGGCCACTGCCCGGGTACTCCTTCTGTACCCGCTCAGCCGCCTTGCGGCCCTGCTCCTCGTCGGCAAACAGCACGTAGAAGTCCAGCATATAGGGCTGGCTCAGATCGATGCCTTCACCCTGCATCAGTTCCAGCAGTTCGCCGGTGGGATCGGAGGGAAATGTCATGGGATCTCTCTTTGGTTAAAACTCGATGGAGGGGCGGGCCCGCTTCTTGGGGGCACCACTGCCGACCTTGGCTTTGGGTTGGGCGTTGCCATCGGCGGGGGCGATGATCACCTGTTCGCCGTTGAACTGGACATGGTCGCCGGCCACCAGCTTACGGCGCTTGCGGGTTTCCAGCTCGCCGTTCACCTCGACCAGCCCTTCGCTGATCACCAGCTTGGCGTCACTGCCGGAGCCGACCCAGCCCTGAACCTTCAGCACTTTATACAGCTCGACGAAATCACACCCCGGCATTAGGGGCAGTTGCTCACTCATCTGTCTCTGTCCTGTTACATCAACGGCGATAGTATAGCGGCATTCGCCGGAGAAGCGGGAGCGTCAAAGGAAGGAAAAAAGGTGCAGACTGGGGTAGTGCTGCATCCTTAAGGTAAAACTTTCTCATCAGCCAGCTGCTGCTCTATCAGCTTTGGCTTGAAACCATAGATCAGGGTGTCGCCAATGAGGAGGATGGGCACGCTGTCACAACCCAGGGGTACATGTCTTTGGAGCCAGGTCGGGCCGGCCCCCAGATCACGCTCCTCAAATTTCACCCCCCGGTAAGCAAGTAGTGAGTGGATCTCCCTGCTCGCAGGACACCAGCCGGCGTTGTAGATCACCACCTGGGCCTTGCGGTCACCGGCATGGGTTGAGAAGTCTCCTTGAAATCGGACCGGGGGGTGGGTCAGGCGCTCCAGGCCGACAACCAGAGCCAGTGCCGACAGGGGCAGAAGCAGAAGTTGCGCCAGATTGGTCAGCAGGGGCCAAAGAGAAGACTTGGCTCGCTGGTCCCGGAGCGTCAGCATGACGTACCTCCCGTAGGGATAACAGGAACTGTCCGTTGGGCAGCGAAAAAGGGGGAGAGGTTGTCTGGACCTATCACTCCCTTGACTGCTGCCCAGACGCCGAAAGAATACCGGCTGGGGCGGGGTGCCAACAGTGGCGACTACCGTTCCTTCGTGTGCGAGATCGGCCAGTTACAATGTAAAGCAATGGCCGTTCTGGCTGAAACGAGATCGCATATGCTGCGGGAGGCGGCGACGGTGGCGGCAGCGAGAGGGATGGACGAGCGGGCCAGGCAGAACGAAAAAAACCCTTAGCTCAGAGAGCTAAGGGTTTGAATTTTAAAACTTTAGAGCAGAGCTCTTAGTTCATGCCGTACTTCTTCAGCTTCTTGCGCAGAGTACCGCGGTTGATGCCCATGATGTTGGCAGCACGGGTCTGGTTACCCCGGGTGTACTGCATGATGATGTCCAGCAGAGGCTGTTCTACTTCGCACAGGACCATCTCGTACACTTCAGAGGCTTCCTGACCGTCCAGCTGAGCAAAGTAGTTGCTTACTGCGCGCTTGACGGAGTCGCGCAACAGCTGAGGCTTCACGGTGCCGTTGGGGGTTTCGATCTGGCCTACGGTCAGTTGTGCTTCTGGATGGGAGTTCTGCTGATCAAACATACTGCCTTGCTCTTCAATTAATTTGTTAAACCTGGTCAAAATAACGCGTCAGCGCTTCGAGTTGCGCTGTGGCACTGTCCAAGCGATTAAAGTCGCGGCGTACCGAATCCTGCTGCTGGTGCGTCAGGTACCACCCCACATGCTTCCGGGCGATGCGAAGACCGCGCTCTTCGCCATAGAAGCGGTGCAGTGTGTCCAGGTGCTCCAGCATGATGCCCTGAATCTCTTCCTTTTTCGGGGCGGCCAGTTTGGTGCCGGTACGCAGAAAGTGCTCAATTTCCCGAAACAGCCATGGCTGCCCCTGGGCGGCTCGACCAATCATGATCGCATCCGCCTGGGTAACCTCCAGGACATGACGCGCTTTCTCCGGGCTGTCGATATCACCATTGGCGACAACCGGGATGGACACCGCCTGCTTGATGGCAGCGATGGTGTCGTATTCCGCCTCACCCTTGTACATGCACTGTCGGGTACGACCGTGCACGGCGAGGGCGGCGATCCCCTGTTGTTCGGCAATCTGGGCGATCTCGATGCCGTTTCGATGCTCTGGATCCCAACCGGTGCGGATCTTCAGGGTGACCGGTACCGTCACGGCGTTAACCACCGCCTCCAGTATCCGCTTCACCCGGTCCGGTTCCCGCATCAGTGCGGACCCAGCCATCTTCTTATTCACTTTTTTTGCCGGGCAACCCATATTGATGTCGATGATCTGGGCGCCTCGCTCTACATTGAAGCGAGCCGCCTGGGCCATCAACTCGGGTTCTGCTCCGGCGATCTGTACTGAACGAATTCCGTCTTCATCACCGTGGTCCATCCGCGAGCGCGACTTGTCCGAATCCCAGACTTTGGGATTGGAGGACAACATCTCAGACACGGCTAAACCAGCGCCTAAACGGCGACACAGTGTGCGGAAGGGAAGATCCGTTACCCCGGCCATGGGAGCCACGATCAGCCGGTTTTCCAGTTGATAGGGTCCAATGTGCATGATGACAAATCTCCTCGTACGTTCACGAGGGAGCGCATATTACTCTTTTTTGTCAGTGGTGGGAAGGTCAATAAATGTACGAGGAGCAACTTTTTTTGCTTGACATTATTGGAGTTATTTCAATGGGGTCAGGGCGGCCAAAGTGAGTGGGTACTCACATACCCGACCAGCCCTGAAATTGGTCGTTTTTTAAACGTTTATCTGCGGGTGCCGCTGATTCGACACCAATCCTCCATGACGGCGGTATCATCCAGTTCGAACCACTGGCTGTAAATTTTGCGAAGTTCGTCATTCTGCTCTTTCAGCAGACCGGAGAGTGCCAGGCGGCCGCCGGGCTTCACCAGGCCGGCGATCAGCGGCGCCAGCTCTCTCAGGGGGCCGGCCAGGATGTTGGCAACCAGCACGTCCGCCTGCAGGTTGTCCGGCTGATCATTGGGCAGGTACAGGTCGAGCCGGCTCTCCTCGATGCCGTTGCGGCCAGCGTTGTCGCGGCTGGCGGTCAGCGCCTGGGGATCGATGTCAATGCCGGTGCAGTGCTGCGCCCCCAGCTTCAGGGCCGCCACCGCCAGGATGCCGGAACCACAGCCGAAGTCCACCACCTGCTTGTCCGACAGGTCCAGGCCATCGAGCCACTGCAGGCACAGGGCGGTGGTGGGGTGGGTGCCGGTGCCGAAGGCCAGGCCGGGATCCAGCAGCACGTTGACGGCATCCGGCTCCGGGGCCTCGTGCCAGCTGGGGCAGATCCACAGGCGCTGGCCGAAACGCATCGGCTTGAAGTTGTCCATCCACTCTCGTTCCCAGTCCTTATCCTCCAGGGCTTCCACCTTGTGGGTGAAATCTGGGCCCAGTTCCGGCTGCTCCTGCAACTGGGCCACCACCGACTTCATGTCGGTGATGGCGTCATAGAGGCCGATGACGTCAGTGTCGCCCCACAGCCGGGTCTCGCCGGGCAGGGGTTCGAACACCGGGGTGTCCTTGGCGTCCACGAAGGTCACCGAGACCGCGCCGGTTTCGCTCAGGTGATCGCCGATGCTCTCGGCCAGCTCACCACTGGTGTTAATGCGGATCTGAATCCAGGGCATAGTGCACTCATAGTTAAGGAGGTTTGATTGCCTCTATTGTATGCGACAACGCCTGTGGCTGCATCCGGCCCAGGTGCAAAGCCGGGCGCGTGCTGATATTTTGAACTGGGGTCAATTAGTGTGATTGACCTCACGTGGGCGAAAATCTCATGGGTGATCTTGATCAATGACTGGTGTTTTGTCCCTTAACGAGGAAGTGATGGGGCCGTATCGTTGATCTTCCTCTTCCTATCCCTACAACAACAATAGGTTTTATCTATGACCCCTAATGGAGTAAGCGGTCGTACCGCAGCCAGGCTGGATCGCTGGCAGGGGCTCTCCGGAGCCGCGCTGGCGATCTTCCTGCTGTTCCACCTGCACTTCGAGTCCAGCATTATCTTCGGCAAAGAGGCGTTCTACCGGGTGGTGCGGATCCTGGAGGCGGGCTTTCTTGATCCACAAGGTCACGGCTTCCCGGCGCTGACGGTGCTGGTGGCTCTGATCCTGACCACGCTGCTGTTGATCCACGCCATTACCGCCCTGCGCCGTTTTCCGCAGAAGTACCGCCAGTGGCGTGCCCTGAAGCAGCAGGCGGGTCTGCGCCTGCTGGATACCCGCCTGTGGCTGGTGCAGCTGTTGAGCGGCTTTGCCCTGTTCTTCCTGGTGCCGGTGCACCTGCTTGGCATCCTGCTGGATCCGTCCGCCATCGGCCCCCACCAGTCTGCCTACCGCATTGTCGAGCAGGGTTTTGGCTGGCTGTACATGCTGCTGATGCCCCTGGTGGTGTTGCATGCGGTGATCGGCCTCTACCGGCTCAGCCTCAAGTGGTGGGGGGACAAGCTGTCCCGGGCCACCGTTCGTAAGCTGGCCCTGGGCGTCACCCTGTGGCTGCTGGTGCTGGGCAGCGCCAGCCTGGTGGTATGGCTGGCCGTCGGCCAGAGCCTGCCGGTTCCCCTGACCCCCTACAGCCCCAACTGAGGACAACAATAATGAAAACCATCTATACCGATGCCTTGGTGATTGGCGGTGGGTTGGCCGGACTGCGGGTGGCCATTGCCTGTAAGGAGCGGGGCCTCAACACCCTGGTGCTGTCGCTGATCCCCGCCAAACGCTCCCACTCCGCCGCTGCCCAGGGAGGCATGCAGGCCAGCCTGGGCAACAGCGTCAAAGGGGTGGGCGACAACGAAGATGTCCATTTCCAGGATACGGTGAAAGGCTCCGACTGGGGCTGCGATCAGAGGGTGGCGCGGATGTTCTCCCACGTGGCCCCCAAGGCGGTCCGGCAGGCGGCAGCCTGGGGGGTGCCCTGGAGCCGGGTCAACAGGGGCGATCGCAAGGCGATCGTTAACGCCCAGGAGGTGACCATCACCGAGCCGGAGGAGGCCCACGGGCTGATCACCGCGAGGGATTTCGGCGGCACCAAGAAGTGGCGCACCTGTTATACCGCCGACGGCACCGGCCACTCCATGCTCTACGCCATGGACAACAAGGCGATCAGCCTGGGGATCCCAGTGCATGAGCGTAAGGAGGCGATCGCCCTCATCGAGGATGGCGAGCGCTGTCACGGTGCCATCGTCCGTGATCTGATCACCGGGGAACTGGTGGCCTACCTGGCCCGTACCACCACCATCGCCACCGGCGGTTACGGCCGCCTGTGGTCGGTCTCTACCAACGCCATCATCTGCGAAGGCACCGGCCAGGGGATCGCCCTGGAAACCGGCAAGGTGGCCCTGGGCAACCCGGAGGCGATCCAGTTCCACCCCACCGCCATCGTCCCCGTGGGGATCCTCACCACCGAGGGCTGTCGCGGCGACGGCGGCATCCTGAGAGACAAGGACGGCTACCGCTTCATGCCCGACTACGAGCCGGAGAAGAAGGAGCTGGCCTCACGGGATGTGGTCTCCCGCCGCATGACCGAGCACATGCGCAAGGGCAAGGGGGTGGACAGCCCCTATGGCCCCCACCTGTGGCTGGACATCACCCTGCTGGGACGGGAACACATCGAGAAAAATCTGCGGGAGGTGCAGGAGATCTGCCAGTACTTCCTCGGCATCGATCCCGCCGAGGACTGGATTCCGGTGCGTCCCACCCAGCACTACTCCATGGGGGGGATCCGCACCGATGAGCAGGGGGAAGCCCCCAACCTCAAGGGACTGTTCTCTGTGGGCGAAGCCGCCTGCTGGGATATGCACGGCTTTAACCGACTGGGGGGCAACTCCCTGGCAGAGACCGTGGTGGCGGGGATGATCGTCGGCGAATATGTCGCCGACGCCTGTGACCGCTACGACATGGGCAGCCAGGCCCTGGCCCAGCAGTGCCTCAACCGTGAGCAGGCGGAGCTGGACCGGCTGCTGGCCCGGGAGGAGGGGGAGGATCCCTTCATCCTGCGCCAGGAGATGGAAGCGATCATGATGGACAAGGTGGGGATCTTCCGCACCGGAGAGGAACTGGGCAAGGCGGTGGCCGAGCTCAAGTCCCTGGCGGAGCGCTGCGAGAACCTGGTGGTGAACAACAAGAAGCGCCATGCCAACCCGGAACTGGTGGCCGCCATCCGTCTGCGTAAGATGATCAAGGTGGCCCTGGCGGTGGCCATGGGCGCCGAGGCGCGCACCGAGTCCCGGGGGGCCCACTCCCGTGAGGACTACCCGCAGCGCAACGACCGCGACTGGCTCAAGCGCACTCTGGCGTTCTGGCGCGACCACGACATCGAGCTGGAGTACGAGGCGCTGGATGTGATGGCGATGGAGCTGCCGCCGGGGTACCGGGGGTACGGCGAGGACAACGCCATTGCCCATCCGGACACCGCGCGTCGCCTGCAGGAGGTGGAGGCGATCGCCAAGGAGTTCGATGACCGTCACCAGCGTCAGCAGCAGACCATGGCGTTCGAGCTGCCCGCCAAGTTCAAACCGAAAAACCAGCGCCGTGGAGAGGATCTATGAGCCGTACCCTGACTTTCCGTATCTTCCGTTTTGATCCCCAGCTCCCCGGCGACAAGCCGATGATGCAGGAGTACCAGCTGCAGGAGGCGCCGGGGATGACGGTGTTCATCGCCCTCAACGTGCTGCGCGAACAGCAGGATCCCACCCTGCAGTTCGACTTCGTCTGCCGGGCCGGCATCTGCGGCAGCTGTGCCATGGTGATCAACGGCCTGCCCACCCTGGCGTGCCGCACCCTCACCAGCAACTTCAACAATGGGGTGATCACCCTGATGCCGCTGCCGGGGTTTGAGCTGATCGGCGATCTGTCGGTGAACACCGGCAAGTTCATGCGTGCCCTGTCCGAGCGGCTTCAGGCCTGGCTCAACCCCAAGGAGGTCAACCAGGACATGCACCGGCTGGAACGGCCCATGGAGCCGGAACTGGCGGACGCCATCTACGAGTCGGAGCGTTGCATCGAGTGCGGTTGCTGCGTCTCGGCCTGTGCGACCGCCCAGATGAAGGAGACCTTCGTCGGTGCGGTCGGGTTCAACAAGGTGGCGCGGTTCGCCCTGGATGACCGGGATGCCCGGGACGCGGAGGAGTTCTACCACATCATCGGCGACGAGGATGGGGTGTTTGGCTGCATGACCCTGCTGGGGTGCCAGGACACCTGCCCCAAGAACCTGGACCATCAGGGGCAGATCGCCTACCTGCGCCGCAAGCTGAGCAGCCCGGAACGGATCATCTGAGCTTCTCCGGGACACAGATAAAAAGGCCAGCGCGATGCTGGCCTTTTCTGTTTAATCCAGTTCGATGATGTCGTCCGGCTCACTGGCCAGGTCATCGCTGCTGTCGTCCTCATCCTCGTCGGTGGCGGCGGGGGACTTGGAGCTCATGGTAAACAGCTTGCGCCTTTGGCTCTTGGCAATGTACTTGGTCCAGGCGTGTTCCACGGCGGACTCGGCAGGGCGTTCGCCGTGGGCCATGGAGACAAACTGCTCCTCTTGTGGGGTGGTGGGGGACTGGGTGCCCTCGGCCAGTGCTTTGAGGCGCCGACCGTAGATCTCCAGCAGGTCGGACTCTCTCATGGTGAAGTGGCCTGAACGGGCAAAACCACGGGGAAAATGCTTGTCATCGAAGAAACGACCGGCTGGTTGAAATCCTTCAATTTGGCTCATGACATTCTCTCTCGGTGTACTGTCTAACAGTGCCCTCTTGTAGAGGGCGTTGGTGGAAGATTTGATGGCAAATATAGGACACTTTTATTACTTCGAGATGGGGATTTTGGCAAGTGCCGAGTGCTCATTTGGTGAGGCAATAAACTGCGGTTTGTTTCCTGCGTTGTGTTATGTTTAAAAAACGTTAAGTCGCGCCAGGTGTCTTATGTTTTTAGATTATTTTGCTCTCGCTTTGCTGTTTTTTGTGGGGCTGGTCCTGTTCTACGGCATCATTGCCATCCATGACATCCCCTACGAGATCGCCAAGAAGCGAAATCACCCCCACCAGGACGCCATCCACGTGACCGGATGGGTCAGCCTGTTCACCCTGCATGTCATCTGGCCCTTCCTGTGGATCTGGGCAACCCTCTACCGCGAGGACAGGGGCTGGGGCTTCAAGCATCTGCAGGAGCAGGAGCAGGCGTTGGAGGTCAAGGTGGCCTCTCTGGAGAATGAAGTCGCCAGCCTGAGGGAGCTGGTGACCAGGCTGGACGGGGAGCGATGACAGATGGACCTGCTACTGATACTGACCTACACCGCCCTGTGCGTTGCCATCTTCAAGATCTTCAAGATCCCCCTGAACAAATGGACCGTCCCCACCGCGGTCCTGGGGGGCGTGCTGCTCATCGGCACCCTGCTGCTGCTGATGAACTATAACCACCCCTTTACTCCGGTGGCCCGGCAGATCTTTGTCACCACGCCCATCGTGCCCTCGGTACGTGGCCCCGTGGTAGAGGTACCGGTGGTGGCTAACCAGCCCCTGAAGCGGGGGGACGTGTTGTTCCGCATCGATGATACCCGCTACCGGGAGGTGGTCCAGGAGAAGCGGGCCCAGGTGACCGCCGCCACCGCCGATCGTGATCGCACCAAGGGCGAATACCTCCGCTATAAGGAAGGCTACGACAAGGGTGGCGCCTTCACCCGCTCAGAACTGGATATCCGCGAGCAGCTCTATCTGGCGGCCGAGGCCAAGCTGGCGGCACGCCAGGCGGATCTCACCAAGGCGGAGTACGACCTCAGCGAAACCGTAATACGGGCCCCCAGTGACGGCTATGTCACCCAGGTGGCGCTGCGCCCCGGTATGATGGCGGTCCCCCTGCCGCTGCGACCGGTGATGGTGTTCATCAACAGCAGCGATTCCGCTTATGTCGGGGCCTTCAATCAGCGCTCGCTGCTGCGCATTGCCGAAGGCTTCGAAGCGGAGGTGATCTTTCCTGCCGTACCCGGACGGGTGTTCAAGGGGCGGGTGTCCCAGGTGCTGCCCAACATCGGAGAGGGTCAGTTCCAGGCCCAGGGACAGCTGTTCACCACCGCCAGCCTGATGGGGCAGGGACGTGCCTTCGTTCAGGTTGAACTGGATGACCAGATCGACCAGTACTCCCTGCCCGACGGGGCCAGTGCAGAGATGGCGGTGTATTCGGACCAGTTTACCCACGTGTCGATCATCCGTCGGGTATTGCTGCGGATGAAGAGCTGGCAAAACTACTTGTTCCTTGAACACTGATTTTGTGTCGCGCCAGGCAGCCTGGAACTTAAGCTGTTGTTACCAAGGATGGAATTTGTTAAGAGACGGGAAATAGCGCCGTCGGTATGGCGGACCCAATAAGGAAAATATGATGCTGAACCCTACCTTCAGTCGCCGGCTGATATTGATGCATGAGATCGCCAACCATGAGAAGGCCAGTGTACCGGCGCTGATGAAGAGCCTGGGCTGGCCCCGACGTACCATCCAGGATGTGCTCAAGGCACTGATCGGCATGGGAGTGCAGGTGGAGTTTATCGAAGATGGCGTGCGCCACAACGACGGTTACTACCGGGTCACCGACTGGGGGCCGATCGACCGGATCTGGGTGCGCGACAAGTTGCCCGAACTCCTGTCCACCCTCGAGCGCTGAGCGCCACATAGCAATAAAAAAGCTTCGCGCCGGGCGAAGCTTTTTTATTGGGTGCCGGCTTAAGAGTCGGCTTAGGACTCGGCAACCATGCGGCGGGCGGCTTCCACAACAATGGATACCGCGGCGGATTCGGTCTTCTTCATGGTGGCTTCGTCAGGGATCTCCTGCTGGGTGCGGTTCACAATCACACCGGCCACACAGCCTGCGTACCAGCCCTGGCTGGCGCACATGGTCAGCAGAGTCGCGGATTCCATCTCGTAGTTCAGTACGCCCATCTCTTGCCACTCCTTCATGGAGCCCTTGAAGCGGCGGGTGACGCGACCGGCAACGGTGTCGTAGCGTTCCTGGCCGGGGTAGAAGGTGTCGGAGGAGGCGGTGATGCCCACGTGCGGCTCGTGGCCCAGATCGTTGGCAGCATTCACCAGGGCGGTGGTGCAGGCGAAGTCGGCTACGGCGGGAAACTCCATGGGAGCGAAGTGCAGGCTGGCACCGTCCAGGCGCACGGAACCGTTGGTTACGATTACATCGCCCACGTTGACGTAGTTCTGGATGGCGCCGGTGGTGCCCACACGCAGGAAGGTGTTGATGCCCAGTTGAGCCAGCTCTTCCACCGCGATAGAGGTGGAGGGACCGCCGATACCGGTGGAGCAGATCACCACAGGCTTACCGTCGAGGTAGCCCAGGTAGCTGGTGAACTCTCGGGCACTGGCCAGGAAGGTGGGATTTTCCATCAGTTCTGCAATGCGCTTTACACGCTCTGGATCGCCGGGAACGATGGCCACGGTGGCGCCGTCCAGCATCTCTTTGGTCAAGCCGAGGTGGAACACTGTGCTCATGGTTGTTTCCTTAATAGAAGTAGAAGTCGGTGGTACTAAAGCCGGTGAAACTGGTTTTCGTAATTAAACAACATTCAGTTCACGTATTTGTAGACCCATGTGGCATAAATAGCCCATTTTTGCGTCCATGCCTGTGATCTAAGCACAAAAAAAGTAACTTTTGCCCGGCGTGACCAAAAAAAAACCAATCAAACCGGTTTGGTCAGATTTCCCTTGCAGGAAGCGTTCCAGCCCCTATAATGCGCTTCCTGTCGACGGGGCACAGCGGGTCATCAAACACCGTGCTGAGCAAAACATCGACACCCGGAAAATCCTTTGAAAATAGGGGTTGACGGGGGATGAGGAAAGCGTAGAATGCGCAGCCTCGGCAACGCAAACAACGTTGCCACGCTCTTTAACAATTAGTCAGACAATCTGTGTGGGCACTCGCGCAGGATTGATATCTCATATATCAATGTTGCACTGAGTGACTATAACAAGTTAATTCAGTAATTCATTGAGTCGAAGTTTTCGGACTTCAAAAAACTTTTTAATTGAAGAGTTTGATCATGGCTCAGATTGAACGCTGGCGGCAGGCCTAACACATGCAAGTCGAGCGGAAACGACATCATTGAAGCTTCGGTGAATTTGATGGGCGTCGAGCGG
>NZ_SWCI01000011.1 GCF_005116715.1 Ferrimonas sediminicola
GAACTCAGCAGTGAAACACAGTAGCGCCGATGGTAGTGTGGGAGTTCCCATGTGAGAGTAGGTCATCGTCAGGCACCAAATACGAAAAAGCCCGTTGCTAACGCAACGGGCTTTTTTCGCTTGTGCGCTTGGCTAAGACGTATATGGACTGCCCCTGCAGTTGCAAGACATTGATGAGATCGGTTTGCGGACGCATGTCCGGCGTGCGCCGGTATGATGGTGATGGCTGCTGATCTGCCGGGTGGATTGGCCATTGTGCGCGGTCGTAGCCCTCATGGCGAGCGTGCAGCGAACCCCTGCCAAGGCAACGACGCGCTTCCCTAGCAACACGCCCCGTCGTCTTCCTGGCGCAGGCCAGGAGCCAGGGCTTTTCCCCTTAGAGCAAGCAGAACCACTGGATACCGGCATTCGCCGGCATGACGGTCGTTGTTGTTCTCGTCTCCCTGGCAAGGCCGGGAACAGGTGTATCTTTTCTTGGAACAGGGAGATCGCGGGCATGACGGTCTAGGGGAAGTGACCGGGTCCTGAATGGACCAAGCACAGAATTTACGCCCTATTTCAGGGTCAGGCTGCTGCCCAAGGCTTGCCGTAGCGCGGGCCGGCTGATCTTCAGCCCCTGGGGGGCGTAGCCATCCGGCCAGCTCAGATAGCGGCGGGGTCGCATGAACCTGGCCAGTCTGGTAGCCAGGAATCGATCCAGTTCGTCCTGATCCGGCAGGGGATCACCGCCCCTGAGTACCGCCACCGGCAACAGGCCGAAGGTGTCATCGGCAACCGGCAGCACCACCGCCTCGTCGATATCTGGGTGCTGTTTCAGGGCGGCTTCGATCTCTTCCGGCTGCACATTTTCTCCGCCACTGATGAACATGTTGTCTGCCCGCCCCAGCAGCTTAAGCCGGTTGTCGACCCACTCGCCCCTGTCCTTGGTGTGGAACCAGCCTTCGTTGTCGAAGGGGCGGCTCAGGACGCCCCGGTCGTAATAACCCAGGAAGCGGGTATCGCCGCGGACCTCGATGATCCCCCGGTGGATACGCAGCTCACGACCCGGCAGCAGGGTGCCGGACAGCCCTTCGCTGTTGGCGGGGCCGGTGGTGATCTGGGACGCCATCTCGGTCATGCCGTAGCTGGTCAGGGCCTGAACCGGGTAGGGTTCCAGGCGCCGCAGCTGCGCCTGGGAAATGGGACCCCCCCCAAGCAGCAGCAGCCGGATGGAAGCCATCAGCGCGTCGCAGTCCGCGGCATCCAGCAGCCAGCCCAGCTGGGTGGCCACCAGCGACAGGTGGCTGACCGGGCTCTGCCTCAGGTTGTGCAGCAGCTGTTTGTGCCCGGGAAGTACCAGGGTGGCGCCAGCATCCAGACAGCGGAACATCAGCGCCAGGCCGCCGATGTGGAACATCGGCAGGGAGGCTAGCCAGCGGTCGCCGGGTCCCAGGGGGATCTGTTCCAGGGAGCCGGCGGCGGAGGCCAGGTGGTTGCCCAGGCTGTGCATCGCCGCCTTAGGTTGGCCCGATGAGCCAGAGGTGAGGATCAGGCTGACCGGCTGCGCCGGGGAGAGGGGCGGGCTTTTGCTGGGCGTCACTCCCGCCGTCAGGCTGAGGCTCGGCAACCCGGCTAGGGGGGTTGCCTGGTGGTGCCAGAGGTGGCGGGCATCCAGTTGGTCAAGCAGCCGGATAAGCTGTGACTGGGGAAACTTCGGCGACAGCGGTGCGAACACCGCGCCCAGGCGAATGCAGGCCAGCTGCAACAAGACCAGTTCCAGGCTGGTGGGGCCCACCGCCGCCAGGTGGTCGCCCCGCCCTACCCCCTGCTGGGCCAGCCGTGTGCTGAGTTCGCCCACCCGCCGATCCAATTGACGAAAGCTGAGGCGGCCGTGGGGACCCTCGATGGCAACGGTGTTACCGAAGGCCTTGGCGCCCTTGTGGGCCAGGCAGATCAGGCTCGCCATAGACATTCCAGCTGATCCTCTGTTAGGCAGGGCATTCCGGGGCGAGCCGGCATGATCAGGTCCGCCTTCATCGCCTCCAGGGTGTCGAGGCCGGGGGGGTGATCCGGCGTCAGCTCGGCCGCCAGATCCGCCAGGGTGTCCAGCCCCAGATTGGACTCGAAGGCACTGGAGAGCACCACGGCGACACCGTCTAGCTCCGCCTGGACGACCATCTCAGCCAGGGTGTCCAGATCGCCGATCAGGCTGGGTTTGAGCACCAGGGCTTTGACACCGGGCTGCGGCCGGTAGCGGTATCCTTCGGCCTGGGTGGTTTCATCCAGGGCCAGGGGCAGCCCGAGGGACTCGGCCAGGGCCAGGTTGGTCTGCAGGCTGGGGGTGGGCTCCTCGATGTAATCCACCTGCTTCAGCGGTATGGCGGCGACAAACTCGGCAGCCTGCTGTTCACTCCAGCGCCGGTTGGCGTCCAGGCGGAAGCGGCGCTTGGGGTCCTGTTCCAGCAGGCGGTAGATGAGGCGAATCTCCTCCTCAACGGATTGCCTGCCCACCTTTAACTTGAGGTATCTTGCGTCGATGTTGGCAGCTTTGTCGATGATCTGCGGTGAAGATCCGGTAAGCAGCGGGGCGGGATCCTGGTGGGTGATCCGATGCTCTCTCCGCAGTTTCCACAGGGCACTGGAGAGGGCAAAGCGCACCGAGGGCAGGGTGGCCGGTTCGGGCAGCTTGTCGGATGGGGCCAGCCGTGGCATCAGCATCAGCAGCTGTGCCTGGGCCTGCGCCAAGGATTCCCGTGAGAAGCCCGGCAGGGGGGAGGCTTCCCCCCAGGCGATGCGGCCGTCCAGCTCCAGCTTGACCAGCAGCCCCTCCCGCTGACTCAGCCGGTGGCCATTGAAGTCGATGGCACTGTGAAAGGGGATGGCGTAGCGGTAGAGGGCAAGGGCGTTCATCTGGGCCTCAGGAGATCAGGGTTTGAATCAGTGTATCAGCAAAGGGACCCGGACAGGCCCGGTGGACATTGTGGCCGCAATCGAAGTGGTGCAACCCATCCACCAACCCCTGCCGTTTCAGCTCCTGGCCCAGGGTCAGGAACTTGGTGTCGGCGCGGCCACAGAGGTAGTGAGTCGGCACCGTCAACTCGGCCAGCATCGCCCTCTGGTCCTGCTGCCACCCCAGGCCGGTATTGTGGTACAGCGCCCCAAGGGCGTCGGGGTCATTGCCCAGCCGGGCGTCGATCATCCTCTGGCGGGCCTGGTCGGTCAGGTCGGCAAACACTGGCTGCCGGTACCACTGCCGAAGAAACTCGGCCAGGGAGTGGTGTTGCAGCAGGCGCTGCCAGCGGGCATCGGCCTGGCGCCGCGCCTGGCGTTCCTGCTGGCTGGTCAGGCCGGGATGGGCGGATTCCAGGGTCAGGCTGAGCAGGTGCCCTGGATTGCGCTGGGCCAGGTGCAGGGCGATGCGCCCGCCCAGAGAGTAGCCCAGCAGGTGGAACCTGCCCCTGGGCAACCTGGCTTCCAGCTGTTGGCACACCTCATCGAAACCGGGGCCCCGGGTCAGGGGAGTGCGGTTGTCGCCATGGCCGGGAAGATCCAGGGCAAGGCAGTGGAAGTGCCGCTGCAATGCCGGCAACACCGGCTGCCAGTCTTCGGCGCTGCCCAGGAAGCCGTGCAGCAGTACCAGGGTGGGGCGGTCAGCCGAGGGGCACATCTTTGACCGCCTTGGCCAGGGCCACCAGCAACTCGGCTGACTGCTTGGGAGGCAGGCTGAGCTCCACCAGGGTGGGGCCGTTGCTGGCCAGCGCCCCGGCCAGCGTCTCTTTGAACTGATCCAGGCTGACCGGGTTTAGGTAGGGCAGGCCAAACTGCTGGGCTGCGCCCTGGAACCGCAGACCGTGGCCCAGGCGGTAGTACTCCTGGCGCAGCGGTTCATTGGGCACCGGCAGCAGGTTGAAGATGCTGCCGCCGTCGTTGTTGATGGCCAGCACCACCATGGGGAAGTCGCAGTCCCGCACCAGGGCCAGGGAGTTGAGATCGTGCAGCAGCGACAGGTCGCCGATGGCCAGCAGGGTGGGCCGGCGGCTGCCCCTGCCGACGCCGGTGGCGGTGGCCAGCAGGCCGTCGATGCCGGAGGCGCCGCGATTGGTGTAGACCGGGGGCGGGTTGGAGACCGGGGCCGCCAGGGTATCGAACAGGCGCACCGGCAAGCTGTTACCGATAAACAGCTGGGCGCCGTCGGGCAGGGCCTGGCTCAGGTGGCGTATGGCGGAGAGTTCGGTCAGCTCGCCATGGCCATGGAGGCGCTCCATCATCCTATCCAGGGCGTCGCTGGCCTGGATAAGCTGGGGCGCCCAGGTTTCTCGGCGCTTCGTGGGCCAGGGCAGGGCCATCAGATCCTCCAGGTCACCGACGCACACCTGCTTCGGCTTGTGGTTGGGATCCAGCCTCTGCGGGTACTGCAGCCACTGCCATTGGGCGGCCCAGTGATGCGCCTCGATAAAGCCAAGCATCCGCTTGGAGAGGGTGCGGGCGCCCACCAGCAGCAGGTGTTCCGCCTGCGCCAGCAGGGACTGGCAATCCTCACGCTGCAGCAGCTGATCGATATGGTGCACCACACCGTCGGCCTGGCGCAGCTGGGACTGGCAGTCGGCCAGCAGTGGCCAGCCCAGGCGCTTGGCAAGGTCAACCAGCTGTTGGGGATCCTGCTCCGGGGCCAGGGTGCCGGCGACGATCACCCCTTTGCCGTTGGCGAAGGCGTGGCACTGGGCCTCGGTCGGCAGGGCCTTGCTGCTGAGGTTGGCCAGCGGACTCCAGGGCTGATCGCCCCTGAGCCAGTGACCTATGGGGGCCAGGTAGTCGCTGAAGTCGGTGCGATCCGCCTTGGGGTAGAGGGGTTCGCGGAACATGCAGTTGACGTGGACGGGGCCGGAGCTGCTGCCCAGGGCATGGTCCAACTGGGTCAGCAGCGCCTGTGGCGCAATGCCAAGATCCGGCGTCGGCAGGTCCACCCGGGTGCAGTAACCGGCAAAGATGCCGGGCTGGATGATCGCCTGGTTGGCGCCGCAGTCGATCAGCTCGGGCGGCCGGTCGCCGGTGAGCAGGATCAGCGGCACCCGGGTCAGGAAGGCCTCCACGATGGCGGGATAGAGGTTGGCCAGGGCGGTGCCGGAGGTGGTCACCAGGGCCACCGGGCTGCGGCTGGACTTGGCCAGGCCCATGGCCAGGAAGGCCAGGCCCCGCTCATCGAAGTGGGTGTGCCGGGTCAGGCCCGGGTGTTCGGCGGCCGCCAGGGTCAGGGGGGTGGAACGGGAGCCAGGGGCCAGGCAGATGTGTTTCACACCCAGTCGCCACAGCTCCTCCAGCATCAGTTTCGACCACAGCAGGTTGAGATCGGCGATTGGAGTGGTGTTCATAGACCGTTGAGAATTCCCATAATGGTGGCCAGCTTGTTCTCCAGCTCCTGCCACTCGGCATCGGGGTCGGAGCCGGCGACGATGCCTGCTCCGGCAAACAGGGTGATGGTATCACCACTGAAGCGGGCACTGCGCAGGGCAACGGAGAACTCGCTGCCCAGGCAGTTGAAGTAGCCACAGGCGCCGGCGTACCAGCCGCGGCTGAACCCCTCCCGCTGACGGATGAAGGTCATGGCGCTCTCCCTGGGATAGCCACCCACCGCCGGGGTGGGGTGCAGGGCCTGCAGCAGCTGCAGATCGTTCACGCCGTATTTCACCTCCGCCTTAATGGTACGGTGCAGGTGCTGGATGTGGTTCAGCTTGAGGATGGAGGGGCTCTCCTCGGTACCAACGTAGTCGCACAGGGGCTGAAGCTGTTTTTCGATCTGCAGGCGGACCAGCTGGTTTTCATGCTGGTTCTTGTCGTCATCCAGCAACGCCTGGGCCAGGGCGTCGTCCTCCTCGGGAGTAAAGCCGCGAACCGTGGTGCCCGCCAGGGCCTCGGTGGTCAGCTCCTGTTGGCTTCGCTGGAACAGTCGCTCCGGTGAGCAACTGATGAAACTGTCTTTGGGGGTCAGCTGGAAGCCGTACTGATAGCTGTTGGGGTTGAGCAGCTGCCAGGCGTGCAGCACGGTCCAGGGGTGGGGCTGGTGGCTCAACTGCAGCTGGCTCTGACGGGCCAGCACCACCTTGGGAGTGTCCCGGTTGAACTCCGGCTCGGTCACCTGGGTGACCAGCTGGTGCCAGTGTGATTCCGAGGGGGTGTCCTGGCGGGACAGGATATGGCCCGGCGCCAGTGGCGGCAGGGGCTTTATCGCCCTGACCTGCTCCAGGAAGGCGGCGGCCCGGGTCAGCTCCTGCAGCCAGCGCTCCGGGTCACCGTTTAGATTCAGCAGCAGCTGGGCTTCCCGCTCCCCCTGGCGAATCTCCAGCCTCGGCAGGATGAACTGGGCCTGGCCGAAGATGTCCCAGGCGGGCTGGCGAGTATCGAAGGCGACGCCACCATACCAACGCAGCCCCGAGTGGTTGTTGCGGCAGCAGCGTTCATAGAATTCGGAGAGTTTCTGGGGAGCGTGAGCGTCGATCCGGTGCTGGCCGCAGGCGCCCAGGGCGGCGACCTGCTCCCCCTGGTTCGATTCGCGCCAGTAGATCTGGGGCCACATCTCCTGGGCCGCCAGCCAGGGTAGCAGCAGGGTCGGCTGGATCGATTCGGAAAGCTGAACCTTGTCCCCCTCCGGCTGCCGGTTGGCCAGCTGGGCCAGCCGTGTCTGCATGCGACTGATGGCGATCGAGATTGATGGCTTATCCATCGCATGACTCCGAAGGTGGTGTGGGAACTCTAAGCTGCTGAAATTAAGATTCGAAGCAGTTTTCTGTCAAGCGCCGGTCGCCAATGCGTGATCCGGTTGGCGCCCTAGTATACTCATTGACCGCCGTGGGTACAGGGGTCAATCCATCAGTATCGCAGCTCCGATGATCGATGCCAAGGTGGCGAGCAGTTCTTCGCTGCCTAACTTACCGATAAATAGGAAGTTCCATACCGTTTTACACAATGAACAGACGGCAATCAGCACCAGCCCGGAGCGGCACTGCTGCTGCCAGAAAACCAACAGCAGCGAGCAGGTCAGGGCGATCAGCCCGATGATCACCACCCCCTGCAGCCCCAGGGGCAGAGAGAGCATCACCCGGCACTCCCCCGCCAGAACCTGGGGCAGATCCCCCTGCTGATAACGCCTGGGTTGATACCAGATCAAGTAACTGAGCAGGGCCAGCAGGGCGGCCAGCATCCAGGGAAGCTGCTGCATAAAGGCTCCGACGCAGGCCAGGGTCAGCAGCAGGGGTCTCAAGGTAAGCCCCCAGCGATGTGAGTGGTGGGTGAGTGTGATCATGGTTGCCGTTGCAGGTGTCCTGTCTGCCTATTCTTGTACTCCGGTTGGGAAGCAAGATCCGCAATTGTCATCGATTTGGCAGCAAAAATGTGCGCTAAACCGATGATGTAGCGCAGGTATTCCAACGAGGTAATTCACAGGTTGCAGAAAAAACCAGCAACGATCTGCGCCGTTAACCTGGTTCATCGGTCAGGGATGACCAGTGGCGGCTGGCGGCTAGGGCCCGTTGCCAGCCTCGTGTCAGTCTGGCCTGGGTCTCCTGGCTCATCGCCGGGCGGAAGTGGCTGGGTTCGTCCACTTCACTGGCCAGGGTGTCGAGATCCGGCCAGTAGCCACAGGTCAGGCCGGCCAGGTAGGCGGCGCCGGCGGCGGTGGTCTCTACATTGGCGGGGCGCACGACCGGGGTGCCGAGGATGTCGGCCTGGAACTGCATCAGGAAGCGGTTGGCGGTGGCGCCGCCATCCACCCGCAGCTGGCTCAGTGACTGGCCGGCATCCTGCTCCATGGCGTGGAGGATATCCATGGACTGGTAGGCGATCGATTCCAGGGTGGCCCGCACCAGGTGCTGGCGGTTGGTGCCCCGGGTCATGCCCACCAGAGTGCCCCGGGCGAAGGGATCCCAGTGGGGGGCACCCAGGCCGGTAAACGCAGGGACCAGGTAGGCGCCCTGGGTGTCCGCCACCTCCTGGGCCAGGGCCTCGCTCTCCGAGGCGTGGCGGATCAGCCCCAGTTCATCCCTGAGCCATTGGACGCTGGCTCCCCCCATAAACACCGCCCCCTCCAGGGCGTAGTTGATCTCTCCCGGCAGGTTGCAGGCCAGGGTGGTCAACAGCCCGTGACGGGAAGCCACCGGGGTGTTGCCGGTATGCATCAGCAGGAAGCAGCCGGTGCCGTAGGTGTTCTTGGCCATGCCCGCGCTGTGGCACAGTTGGCCAAACAGGGCGGCCTGCTGGTCTCCGGCCACGCCGCTGATCGGGACGCGGGCATTGCCAAGCTGGGCCTGGCCGTAGAGCTCCCCACTGGCCTTCACCTCGGGGAGCATGGAGGCGGGGATCTGGAACGCTTCAAGCAATTCCGAGTCCCACTCCAGGGTGTGGATGTTGAATAGCATGGTGCGGCTGGCGTTGGTGGCGTCGGTGGCGTGCACCTGTCCCTCGGTCAGGTTCCAGATCAGCCAGCTGTCGATGGTACCGAAGGCCAGCTTGCCCTGTTCGGCCCGCTGCCTGGCGCCGGGCACATGATCGAGAATCCAGCGGACCTTGGTGGCGGAGAAGTAGGGATCCAGTACCAGCCCGGTCTTGTCCCTGACCCGTTGCTCCAGCCCCGCCTGCTTCAACCGGGTGCAGAGGTCGGCGGTGCGTCGGCACTGCCAGACGATGGCGTTGTGGATCGGCTGACCGGTCTCCCGGTCCCACACCACAGTGGTTTCCCGCTGGTTGGTGATGCCGATGGCGGCCACCTGGTGGTGGCTGACTCGGCTCTTGGCCAGCAGCTCGGTGAGGGTGGCCCGCTGGCTGGCCCAGATCTCGATGGGGTCGTGCTCGACCCAGCCTGGGTTGGGGTAGTGTTGGTTAAACTCTCGCTGTGCGGTTCCGATCACCTGTCCCTGGCGATCAAACAGCAGGGCCCGGCTGGAGGTGGTGCCCTGGTCAAGGGCAACGATGTACTGGGTGGATTCAGACATAATTCAATGGCTTGAGTGAGCTTTTCTTCATACTAGCCACTCCTGTCTGGTGATGCCAGCGGCGCGAGACTCGGCCCTGGGCCGAGACCGTTGGCGAGTTTCTAGGGGGCACCGGCAGACTCGAGGGTTCCGGGCCTCTGGGGGCAGACCGGGTTTTACCCAGGGTTTTGGCTGCGGAGATCCACCGCAAACCACCAAAATGAAGCAGCTTCATAACGAATAATTTACTGATCTGCATCAAACAAATGCACAAATGAGGGGAGCATTATGGGATTACACCCCCAAGGAGGACTGCGTGATGATAATTCAAGACCACAGCCTGGTTAACGAGTTTCCCAACCAGGTGGACCTGATTCAGGAACTCAACCTCGCCGACGACACCTTCCACAAGCTGTACAACCAATATCATGAACTGGACCGCGAAGTCCGACGCATTGAGGAGGGCCTTGAAAACACCACAGACGAGTACCTCGAAAGCCTGAAACTCAAGCGCCTTGGCCTGAAGGACGAACTCTACAACCGCCTGCAGCAGGCAGAGCAAGCCTGATTTCACGCACTTTCACCGCACCATGAAGCAGGCTGGGGCCGGCCCGGCCTGCTCTAATCCTCCAGGGTAAAGCCCACTTTCAAGGTCACCTGCCAATAGGCCACCTTGCCATTCTCGATCTGTCCCCGGGTTTCCACCACCTCAAACCAGCGAAGGTTGGCCACCGTCTGGTGGGCGCGGTCGATGGCGCTGCTGATGGCATCCTCCAGGCTGGTGCGTGAGGAGCCGACCAGCTCCAGCTTCTTGTAGGTGTGATTGCCCATGATGATCCCTCCTGTGAACAACACTTGAGTATAGGCAAGGATCGGGGGGGCTATGCCTGGCGGGGCTCACAGGGTATAACGGGGGAAAGCGTCAGGAGGAGACAATGATCAAGTGGATAGCCGCGGTAGCGGCACTGGTGATCCTGATGGGCTATGCCCTGTTCCAGCTGGGGGCTGGCGGCCGGCTGGCGGCTGAACTGAACCGGCAGCATCGCAGCGAGGTGGTGCTCTACAGTGCCAGCTGGTGCAGCGCCTGCGCCGCCACCCGCCAGTTTCTCACCGACAACCGTATCCCCTTCGTGGAGCTGGATATGGAGCAGGATCCCCAGGGTTCCCGGGAGTTTGCCCAGTTCGGTGGCCACGGCATCCCCCTGGTGCTGGTCAGGGGCCGGGCCATTCGTGGCCACCAGCCCCGGCTGCTGATTCAGGCACTGTCTCCCTGAAGGGCTCCCGACAGATACCAAAAAGCCGCTTCAGTGAGCGGCTTTTTGCCGTCTGCCCTTGGGGCTCAGCGCATAGTACAGAACTCCTCGGCACTGGTGGGGTGCAGCGCCACGGTGCTGTCGAAGTCCGCCTTGGTGGCACCCATCTTGATGGCCACGGCGAAACCCTGGAGGATCTCATCCATGCCCAAGCCGATGCCGTGCAGGCCGACGATCCTCTCCTCGGGACCGGCGCACACCAGCTTCATCTGGGTCTGCTGGCGGTGGGCGGTGACCGCGGTGTACATGGCGGCAAAGCCGGAGGTGTACACCTTGACGTTCTCCTCGCCGTACTGCTCGATCGCCTGGGGCTCGGTGAGGCCGATGGTGCCGATGGCCGGGTGGCTGAACACCACGGTGGGCACCAGGGAGTAGTCCATCTTGGCGTGGGGCTGGTTGCCGAACAGTCGCTCGGACAGCTGGCGGCCCGCCTTGACCGCCACCGGGGTCAGCTCGATGCCACCGGCCATGATGTCGCCCACGGCGTGGATGCCGGGGACATTGGTGTTCTGGTATTCGTCCACCGGAATGAAGCCGCGCTCGTTCACCTCGATCCCGGCCGCCTCGATGTTGATGACGTCGGTGGCGGGCTCACGGCCGATGGCCCAGATTAGGGTGTCGACGTTGACGCTGTTGCCGTTCTCCAGCTTCAGGGTCAGGCTGCCGTCCGCCTCCTTGACCACCTCGCTGGGGACGGAGTGGGTGTGCAGGGTGGGCCCCTCCTTCTCCATCAGCTCCACCAGTGTCTGGGTGATCAGCGGGTCGAAGTTGCGCAGAGGGGCGTGCTTGCGCACCAGCAGGTGGGTTTCGCTGCCCAGGGAGTGCAGCACCCCGGCCAGCTCCACGGCGATGTAGCCGGCGCCCACCACCGCCACCCGTTTGGGCTGCTCGGTGAGGGCGAAGAAGCCGTTGGAGTCGATGCCGTGCTCGGCGCCGGGAATGTTGGGGATGGTTGGGCGGCCGCCGGTGGCGATCAGGATGTGGGGGGCGCTGTAGCGCTCGCCGTTCACCTCGACGGTGCGCTGATCCACGAACCTGCCGAAGCCGTTGATCAGGGTGACGCCGTTGGCGTCCAGGCCGCGGTTGTAACCGCCATGAATCCGTTCGATGTAGGCTTCACGGCTTTCCACCAGCTTACCCCAGTCGAACCTGTTCAGGGTCAGGTCGAAGCCGTAGTCGGGGCCGTAGAGGTTGACCGCCTCGGCCACCTGGGCGCCGAACCACATCACCTTCTTGGGCACGCAACCGACGTTCACGCAGGTTCCGCCCAGGTGCTTGGCCTCGATCAGCAGCACCTTGGCGCCGCGCATGGCGGCCCGGTTGGCGGAAGCGATGCCGCCGCTGCCGGCACCGAGAACGATATAGTCAAATTGCTGAGCCATGGGAAGAATCCTTTGATGGTGAGCCGTGAATGGGCATAACTAGCCTAAGTTGTACTCCGATCTGGGGCCGCTCTCAAACGAAAACAAGGGATTGGCTCAATCGGTTTCGATGGTGGCCGGGGTCATGCTCCGGCTCTGCCGACCAACGAAAAGGGGGAGCCGAAAGGCTCCCCCTTGTGGAAAGTCGGGATCAGAAACCGGCGGTGACGTGCAGGCCGCCCCACAGGTGGCCGGTATGGTGGCCTACATCCAGCTTGACGTCCTTGTGCCCCTCCTGATGCTCGACAATGGCATTCATAGTCCAGGTGTCGTTGAGGCGGTAGGCCAGGGTGGCCCCGTAACTGGAGTGGTTGGTTCCGTCGTGCTCCGGGCTGGCGTAGCCGTAGTCGAAGGCGGCAATCACATAGGGGGTAAAGGTCAGTGTCTCGTTGATGGTGAACTCGCGCCGGATGCCGATCTCCAGGAAACCGCCCTCGGCCTCGCTGCTGTAGACATAATCCACGAAGGGCTCGAACCACGCCAGGCCGCCGTAGGTCAGGCCGGCGCCCAGTTCGTTGTCTGTTTCGTCATCCTTGAAAAACTCCAGGCGGGTGTAGCTGCCGTAGAGACTGAAGTCGCCCATCTCGAAACCATACTCGATGCCGACGTTCAGCTCGTCGTAGTCGACATCGGCGGCGTAGCCATAGGCGGCGGAGAGGGTGATGCCGTTGGCGAAGCCGGCGGCGCCGTTGAGCCAGAAGATGCCGCCCTTCTCCAAGTTGTCACGGCCTTCGGAGATGTACTTGGAGTCGTAGCCAAAGTCCACTTCATACTCTGCTGCTGCCGCAGAGAAGCTGGCCAGCGCCAACACTATGCTGGTGGTCAGGATGGATTTCATTGTGATATGCCTGTTTGTTTGCCTGTTTGAGGATCTGCTTGCCTGGTTGCAAATCTTCCCGAAAGTGAGAATTGATTTTATTTCTATTGCCGACCCTGATCCGTGATTCAAGTGGAAGTCGTGTGAAAATTCCACACATATACGCGGTCTAAATCACGAATATGGTATTTGGCACTTCAACTTGGGATCTCCAATGGCGCCCGAGGTTTGCCCCACTATATGGATTATGCCTGGGTATTATTTTTTTTAAATACTTCATACTTATTGTTGTTCGGGTAATGTGAGGGAGTGTGAGCCAGGTCAGCCTGGGAGGCGGGGCGAGTCGCCGCAGGAAAACCATCAAAGTTGCTGGTTCCATCTTGTTTTTAAGGCGGCGGTGCCCCATGTAGGGAGAAGACACTACCCTTTATTGCGGGAACCACAGACCTACAAGGAGCCCCCATGACCAACCCCTTGATGAACACCGACCAGCTGCCCCAGTTCTCCTCCATTCGACCCGAACATGTTCAGGAGGCGGTGGAGCAGGCCCTGACCGCCTGCCGTGCAAAGGTCGAGCAGGTGGTGGCGTCCGGTGCCCCCTATACCTGGGACAGCCTGGTGGAGCCCTTAGAGGAGGTGGACGATCACCTGGGCAAGGTGTGGTCTCCGGTGAGCCATATGAACTCGGTGGTCAGCAATGATGCGCTGCGCGAGGCGCACGACAGCTGTTTGCCGGCCCTGTCCGAGTACGGCACCTGGTTGGGGCAGAACGAGGGGTTGTATCAGGCCTACAAGTCCCTGAGCGAGTCCCCCCACTATCAGCAGCTGACCCTGGCACAGAAGAAGGTGATCGACAATGCCCTGCGCGACTTCGAACTGTCCGGCATCGGCCTGGACGAGGCCAAACAGAAGCGATTCGGTGAGATCCGCCTGCGCCTGTCTGAGCTGTCCAGCCAGTATGCCAACCGGGTGCTGGACGCCACCAATGCCTGGAGCAAGCGGGTGGTGGATGTGTCCCGGTTGGCGGGGCTGCCGGACAGCGCCATCGCCGCCGCCCGCCAGACAGCCGAGCAGCGCGGCCTGGAGGGCTACCTGCTGACCCTGGAATTTCCCTCCTACATCGCGGTAATGACCTATGCCGATGACGTGGAATTGCGGCGCGAGGTCTATACCGCCTACTGTACCCGGGCTTCCGATCAGGGGCCCAATGCCGGTGAGTTCGACAACTCGCCGCTGATGGCCGAGATGCTGGCGCTGAAGCATGAGCTGGCGGGCCTGCTGGGGTTCGGCAGCTATGCCGAGATGTCCCTGGCCACCAAGATGGCGGAGGAGCCGACCCAGGTGATGGCCTTCCTCAATGAGCTGGCCCTGCGCTCCCGTCCCCAGGCCCAGCAGGAGCTGAAGCAGCTGGCCGACTACGCCAGGGCGCACCATGGGGTGGACAGCCTCGATGCTTGGGACATCGCCTACTTCTCCGAGAAACAGAAGCAACACCTCTACAGTATCTCCGACGAACAGCTGCGCCCCTATTTCCCTCAGGAGCAGGTACTTACCGGGCTGTTCGCCACCGTGGAGAGGTTGTTTGGGGTGACCGTCTCCGAGGTGGCGGGGGTGGACGTCTGGCATCCGGATGTACGCTACTTCGAGATCCACGATGGCCAGGGGGCGCTCAGGGGGAGCTTCTACCTGGACCTCTTTGCCCGCCAGAACAAGCGGGGGGGCGCCTGGATGGACGACTGCCGCGGCCGGCGCCAGCGGCGCACCGGCCTGCAGAGCCCGGTGGCCTACCTCACCTGCAACTTCAATGGTCCTGTGGGCGATAAGCCCGCCCTGTTTACCCATGACGAGGTGGTGACCCTGTTCCATGAGTTTGGTCATGGCATCCACCACATGCTGACCAAGGTGGACGCCAGCAGCGTCGCCGGCATCAACGGCGTGCCCTGGGACGCGGTAGAGCTGCCCAGCCAGTTCCTGGAGAACTGGTGCTGGCAGGAGGAGGCGCTGGCCTTCATCTCCGGTCACTATGAGAGTGGCGAGCCTCTGCCCCATGAGATGTTGGAGAAGATGATGGCGGCCAAGAACTACCAGAGTGCCATGATGATGGTGCGCCAGCTGGAGTTCTCCCTGTTCGATTTTCGTCTGCATCTGGAGTACCGCCCGGAACTGGGGGATCGCATCCAGCAGACCCTGGATGAGGTGCGTGCCCAGGTGTCGGTGGTCAAGGCGCCGGAGTTCAACCGCTTCCAGCATGGCTTCAGCCACATCTTTGCCGGTGGCTATGCGGCGGGTTACTACAGCTACAAGTGGGCCGAGGTGCTCTCCGCCGATGCCTTCAGCCGCTTCGAGGAGGAGGGGATCTTCAATCCGCAGGTGGGGGCCGACTTCCTCGACTGTATCCTGGAGCGTGGCGGCAGCGAGGAGCCGATGGAACTGTTCAAGCGCTTCCGTGGCAGGGAGCCGCAGATCGATGCCCTGCTGCGTCACAGCGGCATCGCCGCTTAAGCGGGGATATTCCCAGGAGAGGCCCAACCGGGCCTCTCCTGCGTTGGGGAGCTAGAAGTAGAAGCGGGTTTCCAGCAGCAGGCTGTTGGACACCTGGTTGTGCTCCGCCCTCAGGTTGAGGGCGATCTGCGGGGTGGGGTAGAACACCAGGCCGACGCTGGAGTGGTTCCATTGTCGGTCGAACTCCTTGGATACCTGGTGGCGGATCTCCAGGTCCAGCTGGCTGGTGAGCTTGCCTCGGATCTGGAAGGCCACCACCGGGGAGATGGAGTACTCGGTGACCGGTCCCTGGCTCCAGCTGGCGACGCTGGTGCCCAGACCGACCAGCAGGTCCCAGCGTTCGGTCCCCGCCACCCGGTAATCCAGCCGCCCCTGAAAGCGGTTGAGGCCGGCGTGCTGATACTGCATCCCCTCCTCCTGCCAGTTCATCTCGGCGCTGATGTCCAGCAGCCAATGCTGGTTGAGCTGGGCCAGGGCGCCGGCAGAGAGCTGCATGCCGGTGTCATCGGCGGCGTTGATCTTCGCCAGGGAGGCGTGGGCGTAGTTGTAGTCCACCGGGGTCAGGTAATCGTCGAACCAGTTGCCCAGCCACTGGCACAGGTCGCCGCACAGGGCCCAGCTTGGAGTGGGGATCAGGGCAAGCAGCAGTGGGGTGGCACGGATCACAGTGGACTCCTCTTCGGGTGTGACCCATTGAGTACCCGATCTTGGTGCGGGATTAAAGAGCTGTTTGATGCTGGTTGAATATTATTCGATCCCGGTCAAACTTTTACCACCCTAATTTAATTTATGCACGATTAACGCCGCTGTAACCCAGATGGCACAAGCTGTCTCGCTTGTATTTTTTTGATGCAGATGGCAGGGCGAAAGGTGCAGTTCGAATGATATTTTGACCTGCGTCAGTTTTTGCCGAGAAAGTTTCGCAACTCTTTGTTTCTTATGGGAATGCTTCTGTAAGTGGGATCTGTATCTCGGAAGGGGTATCTGGAATCTGGTTATATATCCGCATTGTGCCGGTAGAGTGCCGTGCCCCCAGGCAAACAGGAGTAAAAGGACGATGAGTAAATCAGATTTATACAAGGTTAGGGAAACCCGCATTCTGTTGGCTGCCCTGAACACCGCGAGCAGCAAAGGCGCTCTCGACTTTCGTATGGCCGATGTCGCTCGCGCCGCCGAGTGCTCCGTTGGCACCCTCTACGGCCACTTCATCAGCAAAGAGGATATGATGGCCGCCTTGGTGCAGGTTGGCCTGGGCCGTCGTACCGAGTTCGCCAAGCGCCTGGCTTCCCAGGAGCTGAGTGGCATGGAAAGGTTCGTCAGCTTGCTGGTGCTGGAGCAGCAGCGCCTGGCCCATGACGACATCCTGGCCCAGCTGGAACTGCTGGTGTGCTACAGCGATCTGTGGCGCCGTGCCGCCGACAAGCGGGTGGCCGCCCTGCGCGATGCCTCCGAAGAGTTTGATCGCCAGCTGGAGGAGGCCTTGATGGTTGCCGAGCAGGAGGGCTATCGTCTCGACGAGGAGCAGCGATCTCGCCTGGTGGCCCGTGGCCGCGCTGCCGTCCTCGGCAGCCAGCTGCAGACCTCCCGTCAGACCCTGATGCCCTGTGGTGTCATGGCTGGCGAAGGCGAGTTCTTCAATGTGCTGGCCGACATCGTTCGCTGCGGCAACGGCCCGGTATTGGATGGCAACGAGTGGCTGGCCAAGTGCCAGAGCGCCCTGGCGTTGGGTCGTGAAATGATCGAGCAGCCCGTTCTGGGCCAGGTCGCCGCCTGATCCGACAGAGTGCCGCAAAGGCGCGCCCCTTGGGCGCGCTTTTTTTGTGGCTGAAGGGACTGGTATACTCCGGCCATTGCAACTCCCCGGACTCACCATGTACTCCCTTTACCTGGATCAACAGGGCGACGATGCCCAGCGGCTGCCCGACATCGCCAAGCGCTGGCAGCTCCAGCACAGCGACACCTCCCCCTTCTCCCTGGGGTTTGAGGAGGCGCGCCTCTGTCTGAGGCTCAGGGATGAGCCCAAGACCGGCGCCATCTGTGTGGACCTGGCGGGGGGCGCCTCGGCCCACAGGCGCAAGTTCGGTGGGGGCCGAGGTCAGGCGATCGCCAAGGCGGTGGGGCTCAAGGGTGGGGTCACTCCGCTGGTGGTGGATGGTACCGCCGGCCTGGGCCGTGACAGCTTCGTCCTGGCCAGCCTGGGGTGCCGGGTGATCATGGTGGAGCGTCATCCTGTGGTGGCGGCCCTGCTGGAGGATGGCTTGCGCCGGGCCTGCGAGGATGGTGAGATCGGTGACTGGGTGTCCCAGAGGCTGACCCTGGCTCCGGGCAACAGCATCGACACCTTGGCCGGTATCGACCAGCAGGTGGAGGTGGTCTACCTGGACCCCATGTATCCCCACCGGGCCAAGTCCGCCTTGGTAAAGAAGGAGATGCGGGTGTTCCAGCAGCTGGTGGGCAGCGACGAGGACGCCGATGCCCTGCTGGCGCCGGCCCTGGCCCTGGCCCATAAACGGGTGGTGGTGAAACGGCCCGACTACGCCGAACCCCTGGCGGGGCAGGCGCCCACTATGACCATCGAGACCAAGAAAAACCGATTCGACGTCTATGTTAAGGCGGCCCTGCCCCAGGGGGGGTGACCCCCGGCGGTCCACACCGTTCACCGGCCCTATCTCGGGCTGGTGGGCAGTTTGTCGTATACCCTGCGTCCCAGCATGCGACGTCGATCGTCGCTCTCCTCTCCCTCCCTGGGCAATGCGCGGCGATCCGGGTTCTGGCGGCGGTCCTCCCGTCGCCGGTCAAAGGGGTAGCTGTTCATGGCACCTCCACAGCCTGGGCTTGAGCGCCGTAACTATAGATATAGCTGCTTTTACCCGTCACACAACCTGGAGAGCCCATGCCCGCTTCCTTGATCCTTGAAGCCCTGCCGCCTCAGGCGTTGCCCCTGGCAGACCGTTTCTACCGAGAGCAGGGTGAGAAGGATCGCTGCCGCAGCCACGACAGGGTGTGGCTGGCGCGGTCTCGGGGCAGGATCATCGGCGTGGCCCGGTTATCTCCCCAGGGTGGGGCCCTGCAGTTGCGTGGGGTCTGGGTCTCGCCCGAGCATCGGCGCCACGGCGCCGGGGCTGCCCTGGTGCGCCGGATGCTGGCGGAGGCCGGCGAACCGGTGTGGTGTTTTGCCCTGCCGGGTCTGATCCGCTGGTACCTGTCGTTCGGGTTTTGCCTGGTTGACACACTGCCCGAGGCGCAGGCCGCCATGCTGGTCGCCTACCGTCGCGGCAGCCCCAGGCTAGAGGCGCTGCGCTACCCCTGAGCCCCGAGGATCGCCTCGATGCTACTGGCCTGGTGGGCCACGGCCTCGGCGATGGCCCGGTTCCGCTCCAGGGACGCCTGGCTTTGGCGGTTGAGGGAGGACATCTGGCCGTCGAACGCCTTGAGCTGTTCCGCCTGTTGGTGGGCGCTAACCGAGGATTGTCGCGACGCCACCGCGGCCTGCTCCGCCTGGGTTCGGGCCTTTTCCAGCTCGCTCTTCAGCAGTTCGGTCTGGCCGAGCTGGTGGGTGGCGGCCTGGCGGATCCGGGTCATATGGCCCTGCAGGCTGTCTTTGGCGCCGCCGAGCTGGTTAAGGATGCCCAGGATCTCCTGCAGGGAGCTCTGGGTGCGGGTGGAGAGGTTGCGAACTTCGTCGGCCACCACCGCGAACCCCCGCCCCTGCTCCCCGGCCCGGGCCGCCTCGATGGCGGCGTTCAGTGCCAGAAGGTTGGTCTGTTCGGCAATGCCGCTGATGGTGTCCAGGATGGCGGTGACATCGGTGACCGAACTGCTCAGGTTGGACAGGGCCTGTTGGCTGACGTCGATCTCCCGGCTGGTCTGCTGAGAGAGCTGGCTGAGGCTACCCAGTTGCTTCAGCCCCTGGGTCATGGCCAGGTCGGTCTCCCTGGCTCCTTCGGCTACGGCGCCGGAGGCGGCGTCCACCTCACCGGCCAGGCGTTCCAGAACCCGGGAGGACTCGCGGGCCTGCTGGACGTCGGCCTGCTGTTCCGAGGCCATGGTGGCGACGGCGGTGATCTCCTCCACCAGGGACTGCAGGCGGCCGGACACCTCCGTCATCTGCCGCTGGGCCTGGCGGTCACGATGGGCCATCTGTTGCAGCAGTTGGTTGAACTGGATCGCCACCTGGTTGGTCTCTGCCGAGCTGTCGGTGGTGGTCATGGCATCCCGCCGGCCGCTCTGTACCAGACGGGAGAAGGCTGCCAACAGTTGCTCCAGTGGACGCACCACGATGCGGTATTGCACCCAGGCCATGGCCAGGGCCAGCACCACCAGGGCGACGCTGATGCCGATCATCAGGGAGTTCAGCTTCAGCTTGATTGCTGCCGCCCGGGCCAGGCGAGCCTGTTCCAGGGTGGCGAGGCTGCCCTGCATCTGCGTCAGATCCTGATGGAGGGCGGCGCGCATGGTACGCAGGCTCGCCAGGGTGGACTCGGTGTTGGCCAGCTCCTGGCGGTAGCGCCGGGCCAGGCTGACCAGTTCATCCCGGTACTCCTCGCCGGGATCTTCCGCCTGATCCTCATCCAGCAGGGCGCTGCCCTGATCCTGTTTGGATTCCTCGGCCAGGCCCAGCAGGGGTAGAGTATCGAGGTGGTTGGCCCAGGTTTCCAACGCCGCCAGCGCCTGGGGGCTGACCGGTTCGCCCCGGGCAAGCTTGTCGAGGGGGGTGTCGGCGGCCAGGGTATACACCAGCTGCGGCAGCGCCAGTGAGGCGCTGAGCAGGGCATCGGCGGCCTGCGGGTTCTGGTCTCGCCCTTGCTGGGCGTACTGCCCCAGGTAGCGTCCGTAGGCGAGCAGGTTGCGCTCGGCGTTGCTGAGCAGGCCGCGAGGATCGCCGGCCAACTTGCCGGCGCTGCGATAGTTGCCGGCCAGCTTTCGGCCAAAGGCCTCCAGCCGGGCGCGTGGCGCCCGAGTCAGATCCTCGGGAAAGGTGTCGAGGCGCGCCAGCAGCGCCTGGGCGCCATGACCGGATTCGGTCAGCATCTGGGCATTGCCCTGGGACAGGTAGAGGTTGACCGGCTCCAGGAGCCGGGCCTTGAAGGCCTGGTGCAGGTCGGCGCTGGCCCGGGCCTGCCGATCGATGCGTTCCCTCTGCTGGTTGCTGTAGAGCTGGGCCACCAGCAGGGTGGCGGCGGTCAGCAGCAGCAGGGCGGAGCTGACCAGAGCATGAGTCTTTGTTTTCATTGGTGATTTTTCCATGCGGGGGCGCGGCCATTTTACGACCGTCAGATGACACTCTTGTTACAGGGCAGCCTTGGGGAAACTCTCTATACTTACAGACAGTTGGCTATGGATGGTCGCGATAGTGCACGGATGGCTCATGTTCAAATCCTCCTTTCCTCTCTGGCAACCCCTGGCGCTGATGGTGGTGCTGCTGACCCTGTTGATGGTGGTTCTGACCCAGGTGTTCGAATCCCAGCTCAGGCAGCAGCACCGTGAGCGCCTGCTACAGCTGGCGCAGCTTGGGGCCGGGCTGGTGCACCATGCGGTACAGGCGGGCAGCGAGCCGACACCTGGGCTGCTCACCCGGTTGCTCGAGGGCAGTCAGGCCAGGCTGCAGATCCTCGACGACAGCGGGCGGGTGCTGCTGGACTCGAGGAGGGACGGCAGCGTCGCCACCCAGCCGGTTTCCGTCGTCCCTCCCGAGGTGAGCCAGGCCCTGGCCGGAGGCATCGGCTACGATCTCCGCAGCGAGGCGAACGTCGGAAGGGTCTACTTCCTGGCACTGTCATTGCCCCTTATCGATCGGGTGCGAGTGATTCGCATTGCCGAACCCGAGGCGGTGCTGACCGGCTGGCTGATGACTCTGAGGTTCTGGGCTCTGTTGATCTGGATGCTGGGGTTGTTCATAGTCCTGGGGGTGTGGCGCTGGCTGAGGCTCACCCTAGAGATGGGCCGGCGGGATGCGGCGGCCAGCCAGGAGGTACAGGTGGTGGCGCGCACCCGGGATCTGGCGATGCTGCAGCGCCTCGGCAGTCTGATGTCGGCCTGCACCACGGTCGGGTCGGCCTGTAAGGTGATGGAACCCATTGCCGAGCAGTTGCTGCCCGGTGCTCGGGGCAGTATTGCCCTGATCCGCTCCTCCCGTGGGCTGGAGTTGGTGACGCAGTGGGGGGGATCCTGGCCGGGGGCCATTCGGTTTGGGGCCGAGGAGTGCTGGGCGCTGCTCAAGGGCAATACTCACCTGAGTCGAGACGAGGGGGTGGAGATCCAGTGTGACCACCAAACCCAGCCTGGCAGCCAGCTGTGCATCCCGCTGTTGGCCCAAGGCGAGGCGCTGGGCGTATTCAGCCTGATGTTTACCGATGAGGGGCAGATGCTCGCCGCCAGGTCGGTGGCGGAATCTATGGCGGAACAGGTTGGGCTGGCCCTGGCCAATATCCGCCTCAGAGACAACCTCAAGGAGCAGGCGATTCGAGACCCCCTCTCCGGCCTATTCAACCGGCGCCACATGATGGAGTTCCTCGAGAGTCAGCTTGCCCTCAGCCAGCGCCGCCAGGAGCCGCTGTCGATACTGATGCTGGATATCGACCATTTTAAGAACTTTAACGACAGCTTCGGTCATGATGCCGGTGACTTCGTCATTCTTCGGGTGGCAAAGGAGCTGACGGAACTGGTGCGCAAATCCGACCTGGTATGCCGTTACGGAGGTGAGGAGATGGTGGTGATCTGCCCCGGCACCGACCTTGCCGGTGCCCTGGATCTGGCCAACAAGCTGGTGGTCTCGGTGGCGGCCCTGGAGTTCAGCCACAACGGGCAGGATCTGGGCAGGGTGACCCTGTCGGCCGGGGTCAGTTGCAGCCATGGCGATCCCATCTCCATGGAGGCGCTGATGAAGGCGGCGGATGAGGCGCTGTACCGGGCCAAGCGGTGCGGCCGCAACCGGGTGGAGGCGCCGGAGGGGGCGGTGCCGCCGCCTTTGAGACTGTCCACTCCGACCCTGCCGGCGCAAACGAAGGAACCCGGTTGATATTTGGAGCGTAACTTACAACAATGGCTCAAGTTGTATCTTACCGGAGATTCGCCTCAATGCTTTCAAAAACGATGATCGACAAGCTCAATGAGCAGATTAACCTGGAGTTCTTCTCCTCCAACCTCTATTTGCAGATGAGTGCCTGGTGCGAGGACAAGGGGTTTGAAGGAGCCGCGGAGTTTCTCCGGGCACACGCCGATGAGGAGATGCAGCACATGCGGCGTCTGTTCACCTACGTCAGCGAAGCCGGTGGTCTGCCGCTGATCGGCCAGATTGAGGCGCCGGAGCACCGTTTCGACTCCCTGGCGGAGATCTTCGCCAAGACCTACGAACATGAGCAGCTGGTGACCCGCAGCATTAATGATCTGGCTCATACCGCCTTTTCAACCCAGGATTACTCCACCTTCAACTTCCTGCAGTGGTACGTGGCGGAGCAGCACGAGGAGGAGAAGCTGTTCAAGTCTGTGCTGGATAAGCTGACCCTGGTGGGCGACAGCGGTCAGGGCCTGTACATGATCGATAAGGAGCTGGCCGAGCTGGCCCAGCAGGAGGGCGCCAGCATCATGCATGACGCCGACGCCGGCGCTTAAGGCCCACCAGAGATCCTGGCCGTCCACCGCGGTGCAAAGGTGGTGAGTCGGCCCCCGGAGCCGTCATGTCACAGCCTCTCCCCGCCCGGACACTGATCCTGTTCGGGCTGGTCAATCTGCCACTCTCCATGCTGATGTCGCCCACGGCGGCGATACTGCCTAATTTTTACATTGAGCACACCGCCGTGACCCTGGGGATGATGGCCACGGTGACCCTGACCTCGCGTCTGTTTGACGGGGTGACCGATCCCATCATCGGTCTGTTGTCCGATCGTCTCGGCAGTCGTAAACCGCTGATGGTGCTGGGCGGTCTCCTCTGTGCCCTGGCGGTGTGGCGGCTGTTCACGCCGCATTCCGACGCGAGCCTGGGGTACCTGTTGAGCTGGTACCTGTTGCTGGCACTGGGGTGGACCCTGGTAGAGATCCCCCACTCGGCCATGGCCGCGGAGCTAAGCCGGGACTACCAACAGCGCAACCGCATCTCGCTGTGGCGACAGATTCTCGGGTTTGCCGGAGGGGTGCTGTTCATGGCGTCGCCCTTGCTGCTGGGGGTGGGGCGCGCCTTTACCCCTGAGGTGATGTCCTCTCTGGCGCTGTTCGTCGCCCTGGCCCTGCCCCTGACCCTGGTGCTGATGTGCTGGCGAATCCCCGAGCCCAGGGTGCACGGGCAGCACCGTATCCGTCCGGGGGACATGCTGCAGGTTTTGAAGAGCCTCCCCTGGCTGCGCCATTTCCTGCTGACCCAGGTGTTGTTTGGTCTGGCCACCGGGGCGGTCTCCTCCCTGTTTGTCATCTACGCCAGCCACTACCTGCAGCTGGGGGACGCCATCGCCCGCATTGCCGTCCCCATGACCCTGGCGATGGCCCTCTCCATGCCCCTGTGGTTGCAACTGCTCAAGCGGGTGGATAAGCACCGGCTGTGGGCGGTGTCGGCACCGGGGATGATGCTGTTGCTGCTGGTGATCGTCAACATTGAGCCCGGTCCTCAAGCCTTGATGCCCATGGCCCTGACCATGACCCTGTTTGGCGCCCTGATGGGGCTGTCCGCCCTGGTGCTGCCCTCCATGCTGGGGGACCTGGTGGACGTCGATGTGGCCCATAATGGCCGGGACCGGGCGGGGATTCTGTTTGCCTTCCAGGCGCTGGTGGTCAAACTCAACCAGGGGGTCGGTGGCGCCATCGGCCTCACCATCCCCGCCTGGTTTGGCTTCAGTGCAGTGGGTGAGCTCAGCGATGCGGCGGTGATTGGACTGAAGCTGGCCTTTGCCGGCTGGCCCTGCCTGTTGCTGGCACCCATGGTGCTGCTGGCGTGGTGCTACCCCCTGGACCGCAAGACCCACGCTGCCCTGGGCGCTACAATGGTGGCTCAAAACAGCTCAAATGCTTAGGAAAAATAGTGGCAATTAACGATCTGGAACTGGTTCGACGGCTGGAACCCTCATTGCTGGAGGATTACCGCCTGGCTCGAAACTACTGCCTGGATGTTCCCACCCATGCCCTGGTTCACCTGCGATCCGTGGCCTACAAGCTGGTGGAGGCGCTGGCCGCGGCGGCGGAGATCAAGTTCAAGAGCAGGAACCTCTATGACCGGGTGGAGGTGCTCAACCGGGCCCGGGCCATCGATGTGCGCCTGGCCCGCAGGCTGCACAAGTTGCGCGAAGGGGGCAACAAGGGGGCCCACCCGGAGAAGTACCGCCTCTCCCAGGAGCAGTTGGTGGAGTTGGCCCGCAAGTCGGTGCAGCTGACCGCCGGGGTGCTGGCCGACGCCTATACCCCCCTCAGCGGGCAGCCCTGCCCCCAGTGGCGGTTCGAGCCCCTGGACCAGGTGGCCGGCCGGGAGTTGTGTTACCGGGCGGTGATGGAGGAGGACGCCGAGGCCCAGTATCTGGTGGGGGTTTCCCTCAAGGCCAAGGGGATGATGCTGCGGGAGCGGGAGCTCTCCTTTGCCATGGCCAATGACAGCGCCGACATCAATACCGAGGCCTCCCGCTCTTTGCTGGCCCAGGCGGGTTACTGGTTTGAGCGGGCCAGTGACAGTCACCTCGGCGCCAGGTTCGAGTTTGGCGTGGCGTTGATCCACGGTTACGGCAGTCAGGAGGACCGGGCCCGGGGCGAGACTCTGGTGCAGCAGGCGGCGGCGTCGGGGCTGGCGGAAGCCCAGGCGCTGCTGGGCTATTTCTATCTCTCTTCCAGCACCGCCTTCGATCAGGATCTGCTCAAGGCGGAGCATTTCCTGCTGCTGGCGGCGGAGCAGGATCAGGCGGAGGCGATGGCCAACCTGGGGGTACTCTATCACCATCACCGGCCCGATCCCCCGAAGGCCCTGGCTTACACCCGCCAGGCGGCTCAGGCGGGCTACCCGGTGGCCCAGTACCACCTGGCCCTGCTGCTGGATCAGCAGGGGACAGAGGAAGAGGCGATGGACTGGCTGCAGCAGTCGGCGGCGCAGCACTACCCCGATGCCATGGCGGCCCTGGCCCGGCACCTGCTCGATGGTGAGCGGTTGCCGGCGGATCCGGCCCGGGCCAGCGCGCTCTATCGCAAGGCGATCCGCTACGCCGGGTTGCCCGAGGCGATGTTTGAATTCAGCCTGGCCATCTTCGATAACGAGGTGCCGGATGCGGATCCTGTGGAGGGGGCGGCGCTGCTGCAGGCGGCTTATCACTATGCCGGCAGCCGGACACTCAGGGACGCGATCGAGCGGTTCAGCCCCACCCTGGTGGCGGCCCTGGAGTCGGGAACCGGCAGTGTCGACAGACTGGAGAGGCTGCAGTTGGCCCGGCGCCGTTTTGATGATCATGGGCTGCCATTGCCTTTTGAAAGTCTTTAACAAAGCGTAACTTATCCAGCATTGTCCCCAGGCTGGTCATCCAGTAGCGTGGTGGCTAGGCCCGTTTGCCGACGAACTTTTGCTGCCGGCAGTCCCCTAATCAAAGAGACACTCTTGGGCACTTCGTTGGAGTCCCATGTTTAAGGTGTTGTGAAGTCGTTAATTTTTTGCTCTGCTGGCCCGCGGCTGGCATGATGCATCTCTATTTTTTCTGTCACAAGGAGCGGTTCGGTGAAACAGTTACTCACGCCGGCTTTGGCGCTCTCCCTGGCGATGGCCCCTGTGGTAACACAGGCGGCGGATCCGTCTGAGGTGAAGAGCTTTACCCTGGATAACGGCATGAAGGTGCTGGTGTTGGAAGACGACGCCATTCCCAATGCCAACATGTACCTGTTCTGGAAGGTGGGATCCCGCAACGAGGTACCCGGCATCACCGGCCTCTCCCACTTCTTCGAGCACATGATGTTCAACGGCTCCAAGAACTACGGTCCCAAGATGTTTGACCGCACCATGGAAGCCGCAGGTGGCGCTAACAACGCCTACACCACGGAGAACGTCACCGTCTATACCGACTGGTTCCCGGCGGAAGCCCTGGAGACCATCTTCAAGCTGGAGTCGGATCGCATCGCCCATCTGAACATCGATGCCAAGATGGTGGAGAGCGAGCGCAACGTGGTGGCGTCCGAACGAACCACAGGTCTGGAGAACTCCAACTGGCGTGCCCTGCAGGAGGAGGTGAAAGCCACCGCCTTCCGCGCCCACCCCTACAGCTGGAGCGTCATCGGTCATGAGTCCGACATCTATGCCTGGACCCTGGATGACCTGAAGCGGTACCACAAGACCTACTACGCCCCCAATAATGCCGTGGTGGTGATCGCCGGTGCGGTGGATTACGACCAGGTGAAGCAGATGTCGGAGTATTACTTCGGTTCCATCCCTGCACAAACGCCTCCTGCCGACGTGCGCACCGTGGAGCCTGAGCAGAAGGGTGAGCGCCGGGTCTATGTACGCAAGCAGTCGGTGACCAGTCCCAACCTGATGTTTGCCTACCACGTCCCCCAGACCTCTCATGAGGACAGCTATGCCCTGGACGTGCTGATGTCGCTGCTGATCGACGGTAACAGCTCGCGCCTGAACAAGGCGCTGGTGGATGAGCAGCAGATTGCCCTGGGCGTGGACGGCTATGTGCCGGACAGCTTCGACCCCAATCTGTTCTATCTGTTTGCCGTGGCCAAGCCCGGCGTGGAAGCCGCCACCCTGGAGCAGGCGCTGATCACCGAGATCAATCGGGTGGCGCAGGAGGGGGTTTCTCAGGAGGAGCTGGATAAGATTAAGAACAGCAAGCTGATGGGTTTCTATGACACCCTGGAGACCATCAACGGTCGTGCCAATACCCTGGGTACCTACGAGCTGTTCCAGGGAGACTGGAAGAAGATGTACACCGCCCCTGAGGCTTACGCCAAGATCACCCGCGAAGACGTGCAGCGGGTAGCCCAGACCTACCTGAAGAAGTCCAACCGCACCGTGGGCGTGCTGGCGGCCGAGGAGGATAAAGACTGATGAAAGCCCTGACTCAATCCCTGCTCGCCCTGTCCCTGGCCGCCCTGATGGCCACCGGGTGCAGCCAGACCACCCCAAAGGCGGAAGTCAAACCCGTGGAAACCGTGAACCCGCCCAGCTTCAAGGCCGCTGAAACCAAGCCCTTCACCCTACCCGCCTATGAGACGGTCACCCTGAACAACGGCCTGACTCTGCAGCTGATGGAGAAGCGCAATGTGCCGCTGATCACCGCCAACGTCACCATCCGTGCCGGTGCAGTGAACGACAGCGTCCCCGGTCTGGCCACTATGACCGCCGACGGCCTGCTGCTGGGCACCGAGCGTCGCACCAAGCAGCAACTGGAATCCCTGGTAGACAGCCTGGGTGCCGAGCTGGCTGCCAACGCCGGCAAGGAGGGGACCTCCCTTTCCATGCGCTTTATGAGTAAAGACGCGGAAGTGATGCTGCCGCTGCTGGCGGAGCTGCTGCGCAAGCCCAGCTTCCCCGCCGATGAGGTGGATAAGGCCAAGGCCCGTTACGCCGCCCAGTTGAAGCAGCGCAAGGAGAGCCCCCGTCAGGTGGTGGGGGCCTACTTCGACAGCCTGCTCTACGGGGAGCATCCCTATGCCAATGCTGCTGCCGGTGAATCCGCAGCCGTTGAGGGGATGGACAACTATGATCTGAAGATCTTCCACGGCAGCTGGTATCAGCCCCAGAACATGGCGATCACCCTGGTGGGAGACTTCGATGCCGCTCAGATGAAGCAGCGCCTGGAAGGTCTGTTCGACGACTGGCGTGGTGCCGATACGCCGACCATGCCGAAGCTCGACAAGGCGCTGCCTGAGCCATCCAAGGCCCGGGTGTTGCTGGTGGACAAGCCGGATGCCATCGAGACTACCTTCATCATCGGAGGCCCTGGTATCTCCCGCGACGATCCTGACTATGTGTCCCTGCAGGTGATCAACACCATCCTGGGCGGTCGCTTCACCTCCTGGCTCAACGATGAGCTGCGGGTGAACGCTGGCCTGACCTATGGTGCCCGTTCCCGCTTTACCACCTACTCCGAAAGCGGCAGCTTTGTCATCAGCACCTTTACTGCCACCAAGAACACCCAGGCGGCGGTAGATCTGGCACTGAAGACCTATGCCCGTCTGTGGGAACAGGGACTGGATCAGGCGACCCTGGATTCCGCCAAGGCCTACGTAAAGGGGCAGTTCCCACCCAAGTACGAGACCTCCGGTCAACTGGCGTCTCTGCTGGGGCAGATGTACCTCTACGGCTTCGGCCCTGAGTTCATCGACGGCTTCCAGCAGCAGGTGGACAGCCTGACCCTGGAGAAAGCCCGGGCCCTGGTGACCAAGGCCTTCCCCAGGAACAACTTGCAGTTTGTGATGATCGGCAAGGCGGAGGATATCCGCTCTGTGGCCGGTCAGTACGGGCAGGTGAAAGAGGTGAGCATTCAGGGCGAAGGTTTCCGCTTCTAACCTCTGGCTCCCTATCATGAAAAGGGGCCAGGTTGGGCCCCTTTTTTGGTTTTTTTTGCCTGTTTACCCTGACTGAATCAAAACAATGTCAGGTTATTTTTTGTACATTGTAGAGTCGTCTAATGTAGCAGGGATGAATGAATATGAATCCAAGATGCCTGTTTTTGTTACCGCTGCTCTCTGGCTGCGGTGGCAGTGATTCCAACCCCGCCCCGAAGACGCCGGATCTGCCCGGGGCCACCCTCAGCGTCGCCGTCTCCGATGCCCCCATGGATGGTGTCCAGTCGGTGATGGTGGCGTTTCGGCGGATGGTGTTGACCCCGGTGAACGGCGATGAGGCGCACAGCATCGATCTGTCCCGGCACCGGGTGAACATGCTGGACTACCAGCAGGACCAGGCCTATTGGCTGCTGGAGGACCACCCCCTGCCCGCCGGCCGCTACCACCTGAGACTGGAGATGGAGCCGGGCAGCGGCGATCAGGGCTCCTATGTGGATGACCATCAGGGCCGTCATGCCTTGGGTATGGGCAGGAGCGAGCTGGATCTGGGGGAGCTGGATCTGGGCTCAGGTCAGCACCACGGATTTACCCTGGAGATGGATCTGCGCCAGGGGCTCTACCATGATCCCGAGCAGGGTTACGGCTATGGTCAGCATGGTTGGCGCTGGGTGGACAACCAGAGCATGGGTCACCTGATGGCCAGCGTGGACGAAACCTGGATTCAGGGGTGTGAGGCGGACAACGCCGATCTGGCCGCCGAGGGCGGGGTCTTCTACCACGTTGCCTACCTCTATCCCGCCACCACCGCGTTCGAGGGGATGGACGACATGGCCCTGGAGGCGGAGTCCGGCAAGGTGCTGCCCATCGCCACCGCCTATGTACACCAGCTGTATGACGGCAGTTGGGGCTTTGGCATGGGCTTCCTGCCCGAGGGGGAGTACCGGGTGGGCTACAGCTGCCTGGGACACCTGGATCAGCCGGAAACCAACGAGGGGGCCGAATCCGGTTTTGCCTTCTATGGCGACGGTGGGACGGTGGCCATTGACGCCGGTGAGTCCGGCGGCTATCAAAATCAGCACCGCTGTGGTGGTCAGGGTGGCGGCGGCCCCGGCCACGGTGGCCGAGGATAGAGAAAAAACGGAGCCTGATGGCTCCGTTTTGTTAGGGCTGGCTGCCCGGTTGCAGGTCGCGGCTGGCGGGCAGGCCTCCGGCAGCGGTGGCGGCTTTGACCGCCCGGTGGATCGCCTCCTCCACCACTTCGGCGGCGATCACCCCGACGGCGTTGATGTCGCTGACGGTCACCTCTCCGGTGCCGGCGGCAAACAGGGTGTCGCCATCGTACAGGGAGTGCACCGGACGGATCGCCCGAGCATAGCCATCGTGGCCCATCTGGGCCAGCTTCAATGCCTGGGACTTGGTCAGCCTGGCGTTGGTGACGATGGCGCCGATGGTGGTGTTGCGACCGGCAAACCCCTGGGCGTTGGCCCCGGCCAGGATCAACTCGGTGCCGGAGACAAAGCCGGTACCGGCCTCGTTGCGGGTGGCCGCCAGCAGGGTGTTGCCCTCCATCACGTCTCCCCAGGCGTTGACCGCCACCACGGCTCCGACGATCAGGCCGCCGTTCAGGGTGATGCTGTAGCTGCCGATGCCACTCTTGGTGGCCCGGCTCATGCCGGCGATCTTGCCGACACTGGCGCCGGTGCCGGCACCGACGCTGCCCTCGGCAAAACTGATGCGCTGGGCGGCCCTGGCCGCCCGGTAGCCCATCTCGGCGTCGGGGCGGGCCTTGGCGTCCCCCAGGGCCAGGTCAAACAGCACGGCCCCGGTCACGATCGGGACCTGGGCTACGCCGGTGTCGAAGCCGATCCGCTGCTCCTCCAGGCAGCGGGCCACGCCGCTCATGCTGTCCAGGCCGAAGGCGCTGCCGCCGGAGAGGACGATGGCGTGGACTTTGTCCACCAGGTTCTCCGGCCTCAGCAGGTCGGTTTCCCGGGTGCCGGGGGCGGCGCCGCGCACGTCCACCCCGGCGGTGGCGCCCTGGTCGAAGCGCAGCACGGTGACCCCGGTCAGTCCCTTGCTGTCGGACACCTGGCCGATGGCCAGTCCCTTGATGCCGAAGATGGCGTCGGTCTGGTAGTCGTCGGCCATGGCGGTGCCTCCCAGCAGCGCCCATAGCGCCGCAATTGCCCAGTGTTTCATGATGGTCCTTTGTGGTATGACTTTGGTGACTATCTCTTACTGATCAGCTCAATAGCTCATGATGCCAGGGATGCAGCTTAGCAGAGGCCACCGAAGAAAAGAAAAGGCGCCCGCAGGCGCCTTACATTTCGGTGAGCCGGGTCAATGCATCAGCGACTGCTGTACATTGGGCGGGGCGATCTCGTAGCGGCTGAAGGTCATGGAGTACTGGCCCTCGCCACCGGTCATCGCCTTGAGGCGGGTGGCGTAGTCGTCGAGGGCCGCCAGGGGCGCCTCCACATTGATGTCCACCTGGGCGTTGGCCAGGGCTTCGGTACCACACACCATGGCGCGCAGGGCGCTGAGATCCCCGGTGATGTCCCCCATCTTCTCCTGGGGCACCTGCACGTGCATGTCCACCAGAGGCTCGAGGATCACCGGACCCGCCTTGGCAACGGCGTCGAGGAACGCCTTCTTGCCGGCGGCGACGAAGGCGATCTCCTTGGAGTCCACCGAGTGGTGCTTGCCATCCAGGACGATCACCTTGATATCCTGCATGGGGTAGCCGGCCAGGAAGCCCTGATTCATCGCCTCGCGCACCCCCTTCTCCACCGCCGGGATGAATTGGCCGGGAATGGCGCCGCCGACCACCTGGCTTTCGAAGTGGAAGCCGGCCCCCCGCTCCAGCGGCTCGATGCGCAGGGACACCTCGCCAAACTGGCCGGCACCGCCGGTCTGCTTCTTGTGCCTGTGCTGCCCGTCGGCGCCGGTGGTGATGGTCTCGCGATAGGCCACCGTCGGCTTGGCGGTCTCCATATCCACGTTGAACACCTCGTTGGCCTTCTCCAGGGCGATCTGCACATGCATATCGCCCAGGCCCTGGAGAACCGTTTCGTTCTGGTTCTCCTGATGCTCGATATGCAGGCTGGGATCCTCGGCCACCAGCTTGTGCAGTACCTCGGCGATCTTCTGCTCATCCCCCCGCTTCTTCGGTTTCACCGCCAGCCCGAAGATGGGTTGAGGCATATCCAGCTTGGGCATGTGGTAGAGGTCTTCATCGTGGCTGTCGTGGAGGATGGCGTCCACCTCCAGGCCATCGATCTTGGCCAGGGCCAGGATGTCACCGGGGACCGCTTCTTCGACCTCGATCTGCTTGGCGCCCTGCAGCTTGAACAGGTGGTTGACCTTGAAGGGTTTGCGGCCATCACCGATCAGCAGGCGCATACCCTGGGTCAGGGTGCCCTGGTGCAGGCGCAGCACGCCCATGCGACCGACGAAGGGGTCGATGCCCACCCGGAACACGTGGGCCAACACGTGGTCATCGGCATTCTGGGTGATGGTGATGGCCTGCTCCTCGTCGCCCCAGCCCTTGAGGAAGGCGGGCGGGGTGGCTTCCAGCGGGTTGGGCATCACCTCGCACACCACTCTGAGCAGGGCGGAGAGGCCGATGTCCCTCTCGGCACTGGTAAAGCAGATGGGCACCAAGTGGCCCGCCCGCAGAGCGGTCTCCAGGGGTTCATGCAGCTGCTTGGGATCGAGGGACTCCCCCTGCTCCAGATAGAGCTCCATCAGGGCCTCATCCTCCTCGAGGACGGTGTCCACCAGTTCGTCGTGGACGCTGGCGGTGTCGCTGAACAGGGTGGGGGTCTGCTCCGGCTGGAAGTAGCAATCCACTACGCCGTCACCCTCGGCTGTGGGCAGGTTGATGGGCAGACAGCCGGGACCGAATCGGGTCTGGATCTGATCCACCAGGGCTTCGAGTCGGTCCAGGTTGTCGTCGATGTGGTTGATCACGATGACGATCGCCTTGCCCTGGTGGCGGGCGGCTTCGAAGGCGCGCTGGGTAACCGCTTCGATGCCATGTTCGGCATGGATCACCAGCATCACCGATTCGACCGCCGGCAGCGGCAACAGGGCCCGGCCAAAGAAGTCGGCCAGTCCGGGGGTGTCGATGAGGTTGATGTGGTGATGCTGATAATCGAGGGAGAGGAAGGAGGGTTCCAGGCTGTGGTGATGGGCTTGTTCCTGGGCAGTGAAATCGGCGTGATTTGTGCCCTTGTCGACCCTGCCACGGTCATTGATGGCATGAGCCCGGAACAAGAGGGCCTCGATCAACGAGGATTTACCGCTTCCGGTATGGCCCATCAGGGCCAGGTTCCTTATCTGCGCGGTACGATACTTAGGCATAGTTGCCTCCTTTATCTTTGTTGAATCCGGCAGTCCATTCCGAGTATAGGTAGCAAACAGGTGGTAATTATTGACCAAGGTCACGCTTTTTGCGGTTGATTATTGTTCGGCATAACCCACCTGAGTCTCTAATTGGCCAAGGTAAAGCTGCCTATTTTGCCGGGGTCTGGGGGGATCCCTCTGCGTGATCCGGCGGCTGGCGTCACTCCCACGGCGGTGGCGTGACGCCCAGCTCATCCTGGATGAGTTTCAGAAAGGCAGTGGTTTTTGCCGGAAGTCCCTCTCGGCCCGGCAGCAGTGCGTAGATGGTATGACTGGGCAGGGGCCAGGACGGCAACAGGGACACCAGGGTGTTGTCCCTCAGTTGGGGGGCGACGATGAAGGTGGGCATCTGTGCGATGCCGATCCCCGCCACCAGGGCGTCGAGCAGGGCCTCCGAGTTGTTGGCCCGATAGTTGCCTTCGGGCTGAATCTGTTCCTCTCCCAGCTGCCAGTGGCGACCGCCACGGAAGTAGCTGTACTCTAGGCAGTTGTGCTCGGCCAGCGCCGAGGGGGAGCTGGGCACACCATGGCGTTCCAGATAGCCCGGGCTGGCGCACAGCACCGATCGGCAGGGGGCGATGGGGACCGCCACCTGCTGAGAGTCGGGCAGGTGGCCGATGCGGATCGCTAGGTCGATGCCGTCGGCCACCAGGTCCACCATGCGATCATCCAGGTGGAGATCCACCTTCACGCCGGGGTGGTCTGCCAGGAAGCGGGGGATCAGCGGTGCCACGTAGCGACGGCCAAACACCATCGGCAGGCTGAGGCTGAGGGTGCCTCGAGGCTGGTTCCGGCTCAGCTCCAGCCGGTTTTGCCCCCGCTGCACCAACTCCCACGCCTTGCGGGCATCCTCATAGAACTCCCGGCCCTCCCGGGTCAGGCTCAGGCTGCGGGTGGTGCGCAGCAGCAAAGGGCTGCCCAGGGTTTGCTCCAGGGCCTGGATCCGCTTGCTGACCGCCGAAGGAGTCATTTCCAGACGTCGGGCGGCGGCGGTAAAGCTGCCGGTCGCCACCACCGCCACGAGGACGGGGATGGCGGCGAAGAGATCTCTGTTCAAATTTGTTCCTGAGAGGACATTCAGTTGTTCCAAATTTGCCATTATATACCCGCTGCGGCTTGTGTAGAGTGGAGGGCAAATCCTATTGCGGAGAGTCCCTTTGAATTACGACTGGATCCTGTTTGATGCCGACGACACCCTGTTCCACTTCGACGATTTCGCCGGGCTGTCCCGACTGTTCGCCGACCGCGGACTGGCCTTCGACCGGGAGGCCTACCAGGCCTATCAGCAGAGAAACCGGCCGTTGTGGGTCGCCTACCAGAACGGAGAGATTGGCGCCCGGGAGGTGCAGCAGATCCGCTTCGAACCCTGGCGGGAACTGCTGGCCATGAGTGCTGGTGAGATCAATGCCGCCTTCCTCGGGGCGATGGCCGAGGTGTGCTGTCCCCTTCCGGGAGCCCGTGAGCTGCTGACGGCTCTGCAGAGCCGGGCCAGGCTGGGGATCATCACCAATGGCTTTACCGACCTGCAGCGGGTGCGACTGGAGCGCAACCACCTGGATCAGGTGTTTTCCCTGGTGGTGATCTCCGAACAGGTGGGGGTGGCCAAACCGGATCCGCGCATCTTCGATCACGCCATGAAGTTGATGGACCACCCGAGGGCGGAGCGGGTGTTGATGGTGGGGGACAACCCCCACTCGGATATCCTCGGTGGCAACCGCGCCGGTTTCCACACCTGCTGGCTGAACCATCACGACACCCCCTGCCCGGAGGGGATTACCCCGGATTTTCAGGTGCGTCATCTGGCGGAGCTGCAGGCGCTGCTGCTGGCCTGAGGCCTCAGCCCCGCGAAGCCCTAGAGGGCGCCCTCAAACCCCTGCTGACGCCAGGCCTCGTAGCTGACGATGGCCACGGCGTTGGAGAGGTTCAGGCTGCGGCTGCTGCCCTGCATAGGGATGCGGATGCGCCGGGTTGCGGGGATGGCGTTGCGCACCGGCGCCGGCAGTCCCCGGGTCTCCGGGCCAAACAGCAGCACGTCCCCGGGCCGGTAGTCGGGCTCGGTATGGGGGCGGCTCCCCTTGGTGGTGAGGGCGAAGACACGCCGGCCCGCCATCGCCTCAAGGAAGGCCGGGTAGTCCGGGTAGCGGGTGACCCGGGTCAGATCGCCATAGTCCAGCCCGGCACGGCGCAGCTTCTTCTCCTCCAGATCAAACCCCAGAGGCTCAATCAGGTGCAGATGGCAGCCGTTGTTGGCACAGAGGCGGATGATGTTGCCGGTATTGGGGGCGATCTCCGGCTCAAACAGGGCGATCTCAAACATGGTGTGGGCTGGCTGATGGTCAGGGCGGGTCAGTATGACAGCGGGGCCGGGGGGCTGCAAGTCACTCGATGGGCAGGGTCAGGGTGACGCAGAGGCCGCCCAGCACGCCAATCTCCGCCCTGATCTGCCCCTGGTGGGCGGTGACCGCCCCCTGGACGATCGCCAGGCCCAGGCCCCAGCCGCCACTCTGGCGATCCCGGGCCTTGGAGACCCGGTGGAACGGCTTGAAGATGGCCTCCAGCTGCTCTGGCGGCACGCCCGGACCGTCGTCCTCCACCCGCAGGTTGAGCCGCTCTCCCCGGCGCCAGGCGCTTAGCCTGATCTGCTGGTTGCCGTAGCGGATGGCGTTGCGCAGCAGGTTCTCCACCGCCCGTTGCAGCAGGGTTTCGCAGCCATTGAGGGTCAGCCCTTGTGGCAGGGTCACCTCCAGCCTCTTACCCGCCTGCTCGGCCTCGAAGGCGGCGCCGTCGATCACCCGCTCCAGGGTGTCTCCCAGGTTGAGCCGCTGCTTGGTGTCGGTCACCTGGCTGTTGAGACGGGAGAGCTGCAACAGCTCCTGGATCATTCCCTCCATCTGGGCGGCCTGCTGCTCCAGCCGAGTCAGCTCGTTGCTCGCCTGGCCCTTGCGCTTGGCCAGGGCCAGGGCCAGCTGGATCCGGGTCAGCGGAGTGCGCAGCTCGTGGGAGATGTCGGAGATCAGCCGCTGCTGCTCCCGGACCAGGGTGCTGACCGAGTGGGCCATGGTGTCGAAGCTGCGGGCCAACTGCCCCACCTCGTCCCGCCTGGCCAGGATCCTGGGTTCCACCCTGGCATCCAGGTCCCCGTGGCCCAGCTGCAGGGCGGTCAGCCGCAGGGCGTTCAGCGGCCGGCCAAAGTGCCAGGCCACCAGGCCAAAGATCACCCCGGACACCAGGGCCACCAGCAGCACGAACATCAATGGGTTCTCCTGAAGGTAGAGGATCCAGCTCCTGGAGTGGGAGGCTTTCATCTCCACCAGCAGCAGGGTGGGCTGGCCATTCAGGGTCAGGGGTTCGGGGCCGAAGATCACCGAGCGGATGCTGTAGAACGCCATGGGGGTCAGGGCTTCGTTTTCCAGCAGGAAGCGGCGCGCCGCCCGGGGCAGGCGCTTGGCTTCGTGCCCCAGGGGCCGGCCATCCAGGGTCAGCAGGTGGAAGCGGAAGCGATCATCCCGCAGCGGGCCCATGCCCGGCCCGGGGGGACGCTTGCCTTTGTCCTCGGCGGGATGAATGCGATGGCGCATCATGTCGGCGAAGCGGTCGAGGTCGCGGATTGGCAGGGTCTCGAGACGGCGGGCGGCCTTGAGCAGGAACTCCTGTTGCCACGACTTCAGCGGCTGCAGGTCCTGGGGTTGCAGCACCTTGGGGATCAGGATCACCGAGCCGACGATCAGGCTGGTGGTGATCCAGAATGCCAGCAACAGCTTGAGAAAGAGTCGGTTGGGAAGGGCGACCTCTATTCGAGCCATATGTAGCCTTTGCCCCTGACGGTCTTGATGCGGGGACGGCCGTCCTGGCGTTCGGGCAGCTTGCGCCTCAGGTTGGACAGGTGCATGTCCAGGCTGCGATCGAAGGGCATCAGCTTCTTACCGAGGACGCTGACGCTGAGATCCTCCTTGGCCACCACCTCTCCGGTGTGATCCAGCAGGGCCTGAAGCAGGGAAAATTCGGTGGAGGTGAGCGGTAGCAGCTCCTCGCGGTACCACACCTCCTGGCGGCCCGGGCTGACCACCAGGTCGTTGTCGGTGATCTGATCCGAGGGATCCCACTCCTGGGTGCGGCGCAGGATGGCGCGGATTCGGGCCACCAGCTCGCGGTCGTTGAACGGCTTGGGCAGGTAGTCGTCGGCGCCGATCTCCAGCCCGACAACCCGGTCGATGTCGTCGCCGCGGGCGGTCAGCATCAGTACCGGCAGGCGGCTCTGCTTGCGCAGCTCCCTGAGGATTTCGAAACCGTTCATCTCCGGCAGCATCACGTCCAGCAGCAGCAGGTCGAAGCCGCCGCTCTGTGCCAGTGCCAGCCCCTCCCGACCGTTCTGGCAGCAGGCGAGGTGGTATCCCTCCATCTGCAACAGCTCGGTGAGCAGCTCGCACAGTTCCAGATCGTCTTCAACGAGAAGAATCTTGCCCATTTTGGCCCTCCAAAAACCCTTGATGCCGTAAGCCTACCGTGGCCCGGGAGTCGGTCTGACTCTACTTTACACAGTTTTACTCGCGGCTGCAGTTGCCTGACGTGCGGAGGGATAGACTGGAATCGTACCGAAATGACCGACTCTCGAAACTACAGAAGGACTGACGATATGAAAGCAACCAAGAGATGGGCGCTGGCCGCCGCGGCGGGTCTGCTGCTCTCCATGACCGTCGTTTCCACCGCCTCCGCCAACCACCCCGGTCAGGGCCCCTGCCAAGAGCGGGGCGGCGGCTTTTATGGGGGGAACCAGGGTGGCAAGCAGCTGACACGGATGCTGCGCCACCTGGATCTGTCCGATGCCCAGAAGCAGCAGGTGAAGGCGATCCTGGCCCGGGCCGAGGCGGAGCGTCCCGGGCGCGATCCGGAGGCGAAGAGGGCGCAGATGGAGCGCCACCATCAGCTGATGAAGGCGGCGGAGTTCGATGAGCAGGCGGCCCGTGAGATGATCGCGGCGGGTCAGGCCAGGATGGCGGAGATGCGGCTCAAGCAGATGAGAGTTAAGCACGAGATCATGCAGCTGCTGACCGCCGAACAGAAGCAGCAGCTGCAGGAGCGGCGCGCCAACAGGATGAAGCGACTGGACGACCGTTTCTGATTCTCATTAAGAATCAATTAAAAGGGTGGCAGATGCCGCCTTTTTTCATTGGTGCTGCCGTCGCAGCTGGTACACTGGCTGCTGTTTCATAAATTCGGATTGGATAGATATGCCTCAACCCGTCAGTGCCGACTACAAGTTCTGGGTGACCTGGGCCAGCCGTGCCTCGGTGGCCACCGCCACCGTACTTATCGTGGCCAAGCTTACTGCCTGGTTCTACTCCGGCTCCGCCAGCATGCTGGCGTCACTCACCGATTCCCTGATGGATGCCGCCGCCTCGCTGATCAACCTGATGGCCCTGAGGCTGGCGATCCAGCCCGCCGACGACAACCACAAGTTTGGTCACGGCAAGGCGGAGCCCCTGGCTACCCTGGCACAGGCGGGCTTTATCCTGGGATCCAGTTTCCTGCTGGTGTTCCATGGCATCGACCGCATCCTCAAGCCGGCGGCACTGACCCACGGCAATGTCGGGATCGGGGTGTCATTGTTTGCCATCGCCCTGACCCTGGCGCTGCTGGCGGTGCAGCGCCATGCGGTCAAGGTGACCGGGTCTACTGCCATCGCCGCCGATGCCCTGCACTACCGCTCCGATCTGCTGCTGAACCTGGCGGTACTGGTGGCCCTGGTGCTCTCAGCCCAGGGGATGCTGTGGGCGGACGGGGTGTTCTCGGTGCTGATCGCCCTCTACATCGGCTACGGGGCGGTGACCCTGGGATACGAAGCGGTGCAGCTGCTGCTGGATCGGGAGGCGGAGCCCGAGGTACAGGAGCAGATTGTCCAGCTGGCCCGGGAGGATCAGCGGGTGTTGGGCCTGCACGACATGCGCACACGCCGCGCCGGCCATATGCTGTTTGTCCAGTTGCACATCGAACTGGACAGTGACCTGTCGCTGAGAGAGGCACACGACATCGCCGAGTCGGTGGAGGATCGCATTCGCACCTTTTACCCGGACAGCGATGTGATCGTCCACCAGGATCCCCAGGAGGTGGTGCCCGGATTTCAGCCCGAGGCGGGCAGCCCGGGCTAGACGCCCAGCTCCTTCAGCTTGCGGGTGAGGGTGTTGCGCCCCCACCCCAGCAGCTTGGCCGCTTCCTGCTTGTGGCCGCCGCTGTGCGCCAGGGCGGTCTCCAGCATGATCTTCTCAAACTGGGGCAGGGCGGTGGCCAGCAGCTCCCGCTGGCCCGAGGCCAACGCTTCGCTGGCCCATCTGGCCAGGCCGCTCTGCCAATCCTCGCCCCCCGGCAGCGGGGCCGCTTCTCCGCCGGGTTGCAGCTCGGGGGGCAGATCGGCGGGCAGGATCTCCTGGCCAGACGCCATCACCGTCAGCCAGCGGCAGCTGTTTTCCAGCTGGCGGACGTTACCGGGCCAGGGCAGGGCCACCAGCCGCTCCAGGGTATCGCGGTGCAGCCGCTTGGGATCCACTCCCAGCTCCGAGGCGGCTCGGGCCAGGAAGTGGCGGGTCAGCGCCGGAATGTCTTCACGGCGATCCTTGAGGGAGGGCAGGTGTACCCGGATGACGTTGAGGCGGTGGAACAGGTCCTCACGAAACTCCCCGGCGGCCACCCGGCTCTCCAGATCCTGGTGGGTGGCGGCGATGATGCGCACATCCACGGTCACCGGCTGGTGGCCGCCGACGCGGTAGAACTGGCCGTCCGCCAGCACCCTCAGCAGCCGGGTCTGCACATCCAGCGGCATGTCGCCGATCTCGTCCAGAAACAGGGTGCCGCCATCGGCCTGTTCGAAGCGTCCCTGGCGGACGCCGGCGGCCCCGGTAAAGGCCCCCTTTTCATGGCCGAACAGCTCCGACTCGATGAGATCCTTGGGGATGGCGGCCATATTCAGGGCGATAAAGGGGCGGCTGGCCCTCGGACTGTGCTTGTGCAGGGCATGAGCCACCAGCTCCTTGCCGGTACCGGACTGGCCGTTGATCAGCACGCTGATGGTGGAGCGCGACAGGCGGCCGATGGCCCGGAACACCTCCTGCATCGCCGGGGCTTCGCCGATTATCTCGGGTACCGGCAGCGCCTCCTCGTCGGCCGAGGGCTTGCGGCTGGCGGCTTGTTCCAGGGCTCGCTGCACCAGGGAGACTGCCTCGTCGATGTCAAAGGGTTTGGGCAGGTACTCGAAGGCGCCGGCCTGATAGGCGCCGACGGCGCTGTCCAGATCCGAGTGGGCGGTCATGATGATCACCGGCAGTTCCGGGAACTGCCTCTGCACCTTCTCCAGCAGGGTCAGCCCATCGGTACCCGGCATGCGAATGTCGCTGATGATGGCACTGGGCTGGGCGTCACCCAGGGCTTCCCACAGGGAATCGGCGCTGGAGAAACTGGCGCAGCTGATCCCTTCGGCTCGCATCGCCTGTTCCAGTACCCAGCGGATTGAGCTGTCGTCATCCAGAATCCAGAGTTGCTCGGTCATTTCTCCTCCTTGTTGGGAATCAGCGGCAGCACCAGGGTAAAGGCGGTGTGCCCCGGCCAGCTGTCCAGGTCGATGCGCCCCTGGTGCTGGGCAACGGCGTTCTGGGCGATGGAGAGGCCCAGGCCGGATCCCTCCTGGCGTCCGGTCACCATGGGGTAGAACAGGGTGTCTTTCAGTTTCTCATCGATGCCGGGCCCGTCGTCGATGACGCTTACCGCCACCGCCATGCGGTGGCGTTTGCCGGCGATGGTGATCTGGCTGCAGGCCCGGGTTTTCAGGGTGATGGTGCCCCGCCCCTCCAGCGCCTGGGCGGCGTTGCGGACGATGTTGAGTACCGCCTGCTGCAGCAGATCCCGGTCCATGTCGAAATCTGGGATGGAGGGATCGTAATCCCGGACAAACGTGAGCTGTTCGGAAAACTCCAGGCCACAGAGGCGGGCGACCTGCTCGAGGATGCGGTGGATGTTGCCGGGTTCCCTCTGTCCCGGCTTCTGCGGACCTAGCAGCTTATCGACCAGGCTGCGTAAGCGGTCCGCCTGCTCGATGATGATCCCGGTAAATTCCTTGAGCCTTGCCTCCTCCAGCTGCCGCTCCAGCAGTTGGGCGGCGCCTCTCAGTCCCCCAAGGGGGTTTTTGATCTCATGGGCCAGGCCTCGCACCAGCAGCTGGGCCGCGTGGTGCTGAGCGTACTGGTGCAGCTCCTGGCTGATCCGCTGCTGCTGGTCGATCACCCGGATCTCCAGCAGTCCCCGGCCCGGTGACAGTGGGGTCAGGAACAGGTCCACCGTGTGGTGCTGCCCCTCCAGGGTGGCCAGGCTCATGGCGTAGAAGGCGGCGGCCTGGCTGTCCGCCAGGTTCTCCTTCAGCTGGGCCGGCTTGACTCCCAGGTGGGAGATGCACTCGGTCAGGGTCAGCTCTCCCAGGCGGCGCTGGCTGAGGCCGAACAGCTGCTCACTGGCCTGGTTGGCGAACTCCACCCCCAGGGTGCGGTTCACCACCAGCAGGGCGGCGTTGAGATGGTTGAGCAGATTGATTTCCTGTATGTCGGCCATGGTCGGTGAAGCTCCTCGGGGCATCCTCTACTAAGATACCACTGCACCAACATGGTGCAAACATGGGGTGGGCGGTTGCCTCAATCTGGTGAGCGACCGCCCGGCAGGGCCCATGATGGTGGTTTTTCCACTGATGGTCAGATCTGTTGCAAGAGCCCTGCCAAGTCGTCGGTCAGGGTGGGGTGTTCTCGGCCGGGGGCTGCTGATGGCGGGGGTTGCCGAACAGCCTGGACTGGCGGTGCAGGTGGACGGTGATCGCCTGGCTCTCTGCCAGCAGTGCACCCTCGGCGTCCACCATCAACGCCTGCAGCCGATGGGAACCCCTGTCCACATTCTCCAGGGTGATCCGGCCGCCCTTCAGGGGGTGGAGCCGGTCGTCCACCAGCAGTTGCAGGCTGTGGTCCGGAGCGGGTTTGGGGTCTGTGGTTACCCTGACCGCCAGCCGACCCTGGTTGCTGCGTAGGGTGGCGTCCGGAGCCGGGTTGATGATCGCCAGGGTGTAGTGGGCCGCGGTCTCGACTGGGGGCGGGCTGACAGTGGGGAGAATCGGCGCGTGCAGGGTCACCCGATTGCCCGGGGTGAGGGTGACCGGCTCTGCCTGTCCGGGTGGGGGCAGATCGCCATAGTGAATCACGCCACGGTCGTCCACCCACCGATAGATGGCGGCCTGACCCTGGGCACACAGCAGCAGCAACAGCAAGAGGGTTCTCATCCCTGTCTCCTCCTTGCGATCATCCATTCAGTGTAGCAGTGGCGCGGCCACAAAAAAGCCCGCCGGAGGGCGGGCTTTGTCAGAGATCAGGCTTAGCAGCTGTAGTACATCTCAAACTCAACGGGGTGAGTGGTCATGTTCAGGCGCTCGACTTCGGCGCGCTTCAGCTCCAGGTAGGAGTCGATGTAATCATCGGAGAAGACGCCGCCGGTGGTCAGGAACTCGCGGTCTGCGTCCAGGCACTCCAGGGCCTGCTCCAGGGAGGCGGCCACGGTCGGGATCTCGGCCGCTTCCTCGGCGGGCAGGTCGTACAGATCTTTGTCCATCGCTTCGCCGGGGTGAATCTTGTTCTTGATTCCGTCCAGGCCAGCCATCAGCATGGCTGCGAACGCCAGGTAGGGGTTGGCGGTCGGATCGGGGAAGCGCACTTCGATGCGGCGACCCTTGGGGCTGGGGACCACGGGGATACGGATGGACGCGGAGCGGTTACGGGCGGAGTAGGCCAGCATCACCGGGGCCTCGAAGCCGGGCACCAGACGCTTGTAAGAGTTGGTGGAGGCGTTGGCAAAGGCGTTGATGGCGCGGGCGTGCTTGATGATGCCGCCGATGTAGTACAGGGCGGTTTCGGACAGGCCGCCGTACTTGTCGCCGGCAAACAGGTTGACACCGTCCTTGGAGAGGGACTGGTGGCAGTGCATGCCGGAGCCGTTGTCGCCCACCACGGGCTTGGGCATAAAGGTGGCTGACTTGCCATAGGCGTGGGCCACGTTGTGTACCACGTACTTGTAGATCTGAATTTCGTCCGCCTTTTCAACAATGCTGTTGAACATGGTGGCGATCTCGTTTTGACCGGCAGTGGCCACCTCGTGGTGGTGCGCCTCGACGGTCAGGCCCATCTCCTCCATCACCAGACACATGGCGGAGCGCAGGTCCTGGGAGGAGTCAACGGGGGCCACCGGGAAGTAGCCGCCCTTGACGCCTGGACGGTGACCCATGTTGCCGCCTTCATACTCCTTGGCGGAGTTCCAGCTGGCCTCTTCGGCGTCGATGCGGTACATGGAGCCGGACATGTCGGTGTGGAACTTCACGTCGTCAAACAGGAAGAACTCCGGCTCGGGGCCGAAGAAGACCTGGTCGGCGAAGCCGGCTGAGCGCATGTAGGCTTCGGCGCGCTTGGCGATGGAGCGGGGGTCGCGATCGTAACCCTGCATGGTGGTGGGTTCGATGACGTCACAGCGGAGATTCAGGGTCGCCTCCTCGGTGAAGGGATCCAGAACAGCGGTGGCCGGGTCGGGCATCAGAACCATGTCGGACTCGTTGATCCCCTTCCAGCCAGCGATGGAGGAACCGTCGAACATCTTGCCCTCTTCGAAGAAGTCGGCACCAACCTGGTGGGTGGGCAGGGAGACGTGTTGCTCTTTACCCTTAGTATCGGTGAAGCGCAGATCGACAAACTTCACATCATTTTCTTTAATCAGTTCCAATACGTGTTCGACAGACATCCGATTTACCTCCAAATGGCGTTTGCGCCCCTAAGTTTCTGTCACCTCTTATGCCAGAGCTGTGCCAAAAAATTAAGTGGCTGATTATAAAGAGATTGTTGAGGGGTGGCTGGGCCAGGGGACGAACAAATGCACCATTTTGGTGCGGCCGGTGGTCGTTTTTGGTGCATTGCACTCGGGATAAGGCAGCGGCGTCCATGGCTTGGGTCCGTTGGTGAAAAAAAGCACTGTCCTGATGCGTGATGACAGAGTAGAATGGCCGCCTTTTTGATGCAACCTAATATGGAGCCAGGCAGAACAGTGCTGGATAAATTACGAAATATTGCGATCATTGCGCACGTCGACCACGGTAAGACCACCCTGGTGGACAAGCTGCTGCAGCAATCCGGAACCCTGGAGAGCCGCACCGAGCTGGATGAGCGGGTGATGGACTCCAACGATCTGGAAAAAGAGCGCGGTATCACCATTCTGGCTAAGAACACTGCCATCAAGTGGAACGACTATCGCATCAACATCGTGGACACCCCCGGACACGCCGACTTTGGCGGCGAGGTGGAGCGGGTGATGTCCATGGTGGACAGCGTTCTGCTGCTGGTGGACGCCCAAGAGGGTCCCATGCCCCAGACCCGCTTCGTGACCCAGAAGGCGTTTGCCCAGGGACTGAAGCCCATCGTGGTGATCAACAAGATCGACAAGCCCGGTGCCCGCCCCGACTGGGTGATGGACCAGGTGTTCGACCTGTTTGACAACCTGGGTGCCACCGACGACCAGCTGGACTTCCAGGTGGTGTACGCCTCCGCCCTGAACGGTTGGGCCTCCAAGGACTCCGAAGAGGCCGGTACCGACATGACTCCCCTATTCGAAACCATCATCGAGCAGGTGGAAGCGCCCAAGGGCAACGTTGACGGTCCGTTCCAGATGCAGATCTCCCAGCTGGACTACAACTCCTACGTGGGCGTTATCGGCGTCGGCCGCGTCAGCCGCGGTAAGGTCAAGGTGGGCCAGCAGGTGACCATTCACTGCGCCAACGGCACCATCCGCAACGGCAAGGTTGGCCAGGTGCTGGGTTACCTGGGCTTGGAGCGTCACGAAGTTGAAGAGGCTCAGGCGGGCGACATCATCGCCATCTCCGGCCTGGGTGAGCTGAAGATCTCCGACACCGTGTGCTGCCCCTCCGAGGTGGAGGCCCTGCCGGCCCTGTCCGTGGATGAGCCCACCGTGACCATGACCTTCCAGGTGAACACCTCCCCGTTCTCCGGCCAGGAAGGCAAGTACGTGACCTCGCGTAACATCCTCGAGCGTCTGCAGAAGGAGCTGGTGCACAACGTGGCCCTGCGCGTGGAGGAGACCGACGATCCGGACAAGTTCCGCGTCTCCGGCCGGGGTGAATTGCACCTGGGTGTGCTGATCGAGAACATGCGCCGTGAAGGTTACGAGCTGGCGGTATCCCGTCCCGAGGTGATCCTGCGTACCGTTGACGGTGTGCTGGAGGAGCCCTACGAGACCGTCACCGTGGACGTGGAGGAGGAGCACCAGGGCAGCATCATGGAGAAGCTGGGTCTGCGCAAGGCTGAGCTGACCGACATGGCCCCTGACGGCAAGGGTCGCATCCGCATGGACTTCATCATGCCCTCCCGTGGCCTGATCGGCTTCCAGACCGAGTTTATGACTCTGACCTCTGGTACCGGCCTGATCTACCACACCTTCTTCAAGTACGGCCCCCACAAGGGCGGCGAGATCGGCCAGCGCATCAACGGCGTGCTGATCGCCAACGCCACCGGTAAGGCCCTGACCAACGCCCTGTTCAATCTGCAGGAGCGCGGTCGCCTGATGATCGGCCACGGTGTCGAGGTGTACGAAGGGATGGTGGTGGGTATCCACAGCCGCGACAACGACCTGACCGTCAACGTGCTCAAGGGCAAGCAGCTGACCAACGTCCGTGCGTCCGGCACTGACGACGCCCAGGTACTGACTCCGCCCATCAAGATGACCCTGGAGCAGGCTCTGGAGTTCATCGACAACGACGAGCTGGTCGAGGTGACCCCTGAGAGCATCCGCATCCGCAAGAAGCTGCTGACCGAGTCCGATCGCAAGCGCGCTTCCCGGGAAGCGAAGAAGTAATTCCTCTCAAGGAATCAGAAAGGGCCGCCTCTGCGGCCCTTTTTTGTCGGTGGCTGAAGCTGGCTACTCCGCCTGGGGCAGCACCCGCATCTGCTCCAGCTGGGGCAGAATGGACTGACGGACCTGCTCCGGAGTGCTGCTCTGCCAGTAGCCGCTCAGGTAGCTGAGCAGGGGTACCACGGCGACAAACATCAGCAGCATAAACAGGATCACCGAGGGTTTCAGCGGCAGGTAACGCCCCGGCAGGGACAGGGTCAGGGCGCCCTTCTGCGGGCAGGCCTGGGCGCAGCGGTGGCAGGCATGGCACTCATCGACGTTGACGGTGTCCAGCCGGTGCACCGGGATCTGCGACGGGCAGGCCTGGTGGCATTTGCTGCAGTCCTTGCCCTCGCTCTCCCGCAAGCAGGTGGCACGGTCACGGCGGATCTTGAAGGGGCTCAACAGTGACAGCACCCCCATCAGGGCGCCATAGGGGCAGAAGTAGCGGCAGAAGGCGTTGCGCTTGACCACCGACAGCAACAGCAGCATCGCCAGCAGCACCATCACCACCACATTGGGGTGGGTAAACTGTTGCCATTGGGAGAGGTCCGCCATCAGGTGCGTGTCGCTGTCCAGGTAGGAGACCAGCTCCGCCGAGGGCTGCTCCAGCACCAGGGTCAGCAGCCAGATCAGCACGCCGTATTTGGTCATCCTCAGGCCGCTGTCCAGCCAGTTGGGCACCCGGATGCCGTGCTTGACCGCGTCGTGGCCGCGACGGTAGATCACCTCGGAGATGAAGCCGACGGCGCAGATCCAGCTGCAGAAGGCCCGCTTGGTCACCAGGGCCGAGGCCATCAGGGCCAGGAACATCACCAGGGCGGCGGGGTGCTGATGGTCCAGCACCCCCTGCTCTATCCAGGCGCGCAGGGAGATGCCGGCGGTCACCGGCAGGTAGATGTCCACCACACTGGGGCGGGTCAGCCACACGCTGCCGGCTTCCATCTGCATGGCGTACAGGCCGTACTGCACGGCGATCACCACCATGGCCACCGCAAAGGCGTTCTGGGTCATTTGTCGCAGTCGATCGAAGTGATCCAGGGTGCGGGAGGGGCGGCGGTTGGGCATCAGCTGACGTCCGGCGCCCAGGGTCATCAGGAAGCACAGCGCCGCCAGCAGTAGCAGGGCGTCCCTGGCCATGAACAACCCCAGTCCCGCGGTCAACACAGTGGCGACCGCCCCGAGCGTGCGGCTCAGGGTGATGAGAATGCCCAGGGCCACAGTGCAGCCGGTGAGCAACAGAAGGGACTCGAGAAAGGACATGGGCCATCCATACAGATTCAGATGGCCATCAGTATCTCAGCCCTCGCCGGTTAAAGCAGGGGCTGAGTTGTGGATTTTAGACCCATTTAACAGTTTGGCGCCGAAACCAAAACTCTATTGTCCCAGGGTCTGAATGAACTGATCAGATTCAGCAATGGCACGATTCATCTCGGTTATAAGAGACTGGATCTCCCGCTTGAGACTGCCGAACTCGCTGCCGATGGCGGTCACCGCCCGGGCATTGAGGTTGTGCTTGAGGTAGAGCTCGTTGTCTTTGAGGCGAGCCAGCACCGGCACCATCTTCTCCTCCGCCCGGCGCATGCTCCTGAGCATCTTGTCGTACTGACGGCGGGTGGACTGCAGCTGTTTCTCGCTGGTGCGACGCAGGCTGGCGGAGCTGTACTGCTCAAGCTCATCCTGCCACTCGTCGAACATGGCGCCGGCCACATGGTCGATGGCGTCGATGCGCTGCGACACCTGGTCGGCGGCCTTCTCCGAGGCCAGGTACTCGTCCCGCACCTGATCGTAGACCGATTCCAGATCGCCGCCGTCGAAATCCACCAGGGTCTTCAGCTGCTCCAGGGCGGAGCTAAACTGCTTCTGGGCCTCTTGCTGGCTCTCCTGGGCACTCTCCACCCGGTCGGTGAGGATCTCCCGCTTGTGGTAGCCCACCTGTTCGGCGGCGGCGTAGTAGGCGGACTGGCAGCCGGTCAGCAGCAGGGCCAGGGTGAGAACAACAAAGCGCATGGGGGCTCCTTAGCTGCGAAAGCGGGCGGCGTCGATGATGCACCAGAGGTGCAGCAGTGCGGCGATCACCGCGGGAACGATGAGGAAATAGAAGAAGTAGCCTGAGCTGACGAAGACAAAGAACAGCAGCGCCGGCAGGATTCGCCCCTGTACCAGCTGTCCCAGTCCGGGAATGAAGAAACTGCAGATGGCGGCGATGACGTTGCCGGCGGAACCCTGTCGGGACATGTGAACCTCCTTGCTTCCCTCGTCCGGATTGCTGAGTGAGGGCATTGATAACTCAGTCGTTTAGATTGCCATGTTACCACCAGAGCCACCATGAGCAAGACGGCTGTGTCAGCCACGGCGCGCCAGCAGGTTGAACAGGGCGCCGCTGAGGATCAGGCCACCACCGGCCAGGGTCCACAGGGAGGGGAGCTCGGCGAACACCAGCCACCCCAGGGCGAGGGAGAACAGCACCTGCACATAGGAGTAGGCCACCACCCGGTTGGCCACCTCTCCCTGCAGTGCCTTGGTCAGCCCCACCTGGCCCACCTGGGTGAACACCCCCACCAGCAGCAGCAGCCCCAGCGTCTCCGGTTCAGGAATCACCAGATCATCCCCCAGTAACAGCAGGGACAGGGGCAGGGCCAGCATCGGGAAGTAGAGGATGATCACCGAGCTGTCCTCGGTCTTGCTCAGTGTTTTCACCAGGATGTAGGCGATGGCACTGCCACCGGCGCCCGCCAGGCCGGCGGTCAGGCTCAGCAGGGGCAGGGGGGTGTCGGTGCTGGACCACACCGGTACCATCATGGTGGCCAGGCCCGTCAGGGAGAGGGCAATGCAGATCAGGGTAAAGCGGTGGATCCGCTCTCCCAGGAAGTGAAACGCCAGCAGGGCGGTGAACACCGGATGCAGGTATTGCAGCAGGGTGGCTTCGGCCAGGGGCAGGGTGGTGACCGCGTAGTAGACGCAGATCAGCGCCAGGGCGCCGGTGGCGCCCCGCGCCAGCAGCAACGGCTTGTTGTGACCCAGTGGTGCGATCCCCTTGCGACGGATATCCAGGTAGCTGAGCAACACCGACACCAGGGCCCGGGCGGCGACGATCTCCAGCACCGGGACTCCGCGGGCGCTGGCCAGCTTGACGCAGGCGGACATCAGGGCGAACCCCAGGGCGGACAGCAGGGCATAATAGACGGCGTGGGTCTGAGGAGTGGCACGGGTGCTGGGCATTTGCCGAAGATTCCCTGGAGAGATGAGAGGCGCACTATAGGAGCTGGCCTGACCCGGGTCAACCGAGACAGCACTGTACAGCACCTCAGCCGGTGTTATGATCCATTTATAGAGATAATACCAAGTGCATTAGGCATTTGCTCCATTCAGAACGTCTCTCTGCCACAGAATCTAGGCGCAACCGCTATGGCATAGTGGGCCTCTTTCGAGTGGATAAAACAACGAGTCAGTGGCAGAGAGGCGTTCCCTCCGGGAGGATTTTAACGGGCTTTATGCTGCGTTAGGCAATCTTACTTTAGAGCCACTAGAGCTTCGCTTGTCTGCCTTGCCTAAAGCCCGTTAAATTTCAGATGAATGACCAGATATTTAATGCACTTGGTATAAACACAGGATTACTATGAATATCATCACCCGGGCGCGGCTGCAGTGGCAGAGCTTTCCCTGGCGGCGCATCCCCGCCTACTTTCGCTTCCTGTTCCGGCGTAGCATGGAGAACCGGCTTCAGGTGACCTCCGGCTACCTGGCCTACATGACCCTGCTCTCCCTGGTGCCGCTGATGGCGGTGGTGCTCTCCATCTTCTCCGCCTTTCCGGGGTTTGTGGGGGTCAAGGAGCAGGTGGAGCAGTTCATCTACACCAACTTTGTCCCCACCGCCAGCGGCGTGGTGCAGCAGTATCTGACCGAGTTTGTGGCCAACGCCTCGCGGATGACCGCAGTGGGGGTGGTGTTCCTGGCGGTGGTGGCGCTGGCGCTGATCTCCGCCATCGACAAGGCGCTGAATCAGATCTGGCGTATCCGCCAACGGCGCCGCTGGGTCTACTCCTTCTCCATGTACTGGATGATCCTCACCCTGGGACCGATCCTGATGGGCGCCAGCATTGCAATGACCTCCTACCTGGTCTCCCTGAAGCTGTTGTCTGATGTGGGGCTGTCGGGGATGCTGCCCTTTTTTATGGCCAAGCTGCCCTTCCTGCTGTCGGTGCTGGCCTTTGTGCTGATCTACTCCCTGGTGCCCAACACCCGGGTGCGTTTCCATCATGCCCTGGCCGGGGCGGTGGTGGCGGCCCTGCTGTTTGAGGCGGGCAAGCGCGGTTTCGCCTGGTACATCACCACCTTCCCCTCCTACGAGGCGATCTATGGCGCCCTGGCGGTGATCCCCATTCTGTTCGTTTGGGTCTATCTGTCCTGGATGATCCTGCTGCTGGGGGCCGAGGTCACCGCGTCCCTGCCGGAGTTTTTCGCCGTGACCGAACCACAAAAGGACGCGGAGTCATAAAACTGGAGGCGTTGTTGCTGCGTCAGTCGTTTCCTCAGGCAAGCCCATGACCTGAGGTGACGTTGGTCGATCTCTAGGGAGCAAAGATCGCCTTGAGTTCACCGGCGCGGTTCGCCAAACTGTTGCGCTGAATCAGACGAGGTAACAGATGATCGCATTAGTGCAGCGGGTCTCCACCGCCAAAGTGGAGGTGGAGGGGCGGGTCACCGGCGAGATCGACCGGGGGCTGCTGGTGCTCCTGGGGGTAGAGCGGCAGGACGACGGTGAGCGGATGCGCAAGCTGGCGGACAAGGTGATGAAATACCGTATCTTCAGTGACGATGAGGGCAAGATGAACCTCAACGTGCGTCAGGCGGGCGGCAAGCTGCTGGTGGTGAGCCAGTTCACCCTGGCGGCGGACACCGGCAAGGGGCTGCGTCCCAGCTTCTCTGGCGCCGGCAAACCGGACCAGGCCCAGGCCCTGTACCAGGAGTTCGTCGCCTACTGCCGCAGCAGCGGCATGGAGGTGGAGACCGGTGAGTTTGCCGCCGACATGCAGGTGTCCCTGACCAACGACGGCCCGGTGACCTTTCACCTGCAGGTCTAGGGGGCAGACGGGCCCTGGACCCCAACGGACAACGCCGCGGACTCCGCGGCGTTGTTGTTTCCGGCCGAGCCGGATCAGTCGTGGTGGGCGCCCCGGGCGATGGCGGCCAGCAGCGCTTCCGGATCGAACTTGCAGAGCCCCTCGTTGGCGCCGCTGCTTTCGGTGTAGCGGCGGCAAACATCGCTGTTGAGGGAGGTGTGCAGGATGATGTAGGTCTCCTTGAGGCACTCTTCGCCGCGCACCGTGGTGGCCAGCTGGTAGCCGTCCAGCTCCGGCATCTCGATGTCCGACACCAGGATCTGGATCGGTACACCGGCGTTGGCCTGACGCTGCAGGGTCTCCAGGGCGGCCCGGCCGTTGGGGGCGCTGTGGTAGTCGATGCCGTGCTGCTCCAGCACCATCGCCAACTGACGGCGGGCGAAGCGGGAGTCGTCACAGATGAGGATGCGTTGACCGCGAATCTCCGACAGGGTCTCCGGAGTGAGGATGAAATCCTCCACCTGCCGGTTGGCATTGAGGCCGACGGTCTCGTTGAGGATGCGCTCCAGATCCAGCACCTGCACCAGGTCGTGGTCGCGGCGAATCACGCCGGAGCTGTAGCTGGAGTCCCCCAGTCTGCTGGGCATGGCGGCTACATCGTTGCTGTTGCAATAGTGGATGGTGTCGATGCCGGTGACCAGCAGGCCAAACAGCTTGCCCTGGACCTCGCACACCACCACCTGCCGGCACTCGTCCGATCGCATGCCGATGGCGCTGGCCAGATCGATCACCGTCAGGGTGTGGCCGCGCAGGGGCATGGTGCCCACCACGCAGGGATGGCTGCCGGGGATCTGGTTGAACTGGCGAGTGGTGACGATCTCCCTCACTTTCAGGGTGGTGATGGCGAAAGCACGTTTAGGGCCCAGGGTAAAAACCAGAAACTCCTGGCGATTGTTCTCTTGAGTCATCCCAAAAATCCCAACTGACGACAGACTTAACTCTATATCGACCAACGCGGCCCAGGCTTGAGCCCGCGGTCCGCCCAAGATGCCTTGGTCGGGCCGGGGTGTCCAGCCTATCTATGATATTCTCATCGCTAATTTGTTCTGGAACAGGTTATGGACCCAGCCATGAAGATCTTCGCCCCCAGCCACCAGCAGTTGTCCCAGGTGTTCGACCTGAGATATCGCGTCTTGCGCGCCCCCTGGGATCAGCCCAGGGGCAGTGAGCAGGATGAGCTCGAAGGGGAGGCGGTGCATCGGGCACTGTCGGATCAATCCGGCCGCATCCTGGCCACCGGCCGGTTGCACCCCCTGTCGTGCCGGCGTGGCCAGATCCGCTTTATGGCGGTGGAGCCTGAGTGGCAGGGCCGTGGCCTGGGCGGCCGTCTGCTGCACGCGCTGGAGCAGGCGGCACAGGCCTCGGGCCTGGAGGCGATCGAGCTGCAGGCCAGGGAGGAGCAGGCGCCTTTCTATCTGGCCAGGGGCTACCGCGATTTGGGGCAGGGGCACACCCTGTTCGGTGCCGTGCCCCACCGCCGCATGGCCAAGCTGTTGCCGGCGGCGGTGACGCGGCTCACCGATACCTGGCATGCCACCATCCCCCTGTCCGAGTTCATGCAGGTGGAGGCGCACGGCTTTGACGGACACCGGTTCGAGACCCGCGCCAGCTTCGAGCGTGGCCGCAACCTGCATGGCACCCTGTTTGCCGGGGCGGGCTACAGCCAGGCCACTCTGACCGGCTGGGGGCGGGTGTGGCTGGAGCTGCAGCTCCAGGGCGTCGAGGGGGAGATCGTGCTGGCCAGGGCCGAGGTCAACTACAGCAGGCCGGTGCGCCACTCTCCCCATGCCTGGGTCGAGGCCGGGGAGCTGGATCTCTCCCCCCTGAGCCAGGGGCGCAACGCCAAGGTGCCGTTGACGGTTCAGCTGGCCGACGGCCTGACCCTGGAGGCGCTGTTTGCGGTGTTGCCGCCCGGGCCCGGTGCGTGACCAAAAGAAAGCCCCGCAAAGCGGGGCTTTTTGCTGTTGTTGGGAGACTCAGTCGTTCATGGCGGCCTTGAATCGGCGCAGGGTGGACTTGAGCTTGCCGGCGTTGTCCGGGCCCATGCGCAGCATCAGCTTGGCGGCATCGCTGAGTCCCTCCAGCTTGTCATCCTGGAAGGTGTAGTTCACCGAGTGACTCTCCAGGGCGATGGCGGTGTCGATCTCCGGGGCCGCCAGCATCAGGTTGATCGCCTCCATCATCCGTGCCCGGAAGCCGTCCTCGTAGCCTAGTTCGGCGTAGGCCTGCTCGAACAGGGGCTCCATCAGCAGGTAGCTGTCCCGCAGCGCCTGCTCATCCAGGCGGTAGAGGAAGCTGGTGTAGGCATCGAATCGGTGGAAGCCATCGGGATCCAGGTAGAGTTGGCCGTTCACGTCCACCGCCTTGAACTGTTCGGTGAGCTTCTTGAACGGCCCCTGGGTACGCAGCACATTGCCCTGGGCCAGGTTATCCACCAGGCTGACAAAGCGGCGCACCAGGCTGTCGGACACCAGCAGCTGCCCCAGCTGCATGCCATCGGCCAGCTTGTTCAGTTCGCCCTTGGCGAAATCGTCGGATTCGGCCAGGCTGGGCAGCACCACCTGGGGTTCCGGCTGGGGTTCCGGCTGGGGTTCCGGCTCTGCCGGCTCAGGTTCGGGCTCGGGCTGCGGCTCCGGTTCCACCACAGGTTCCGTCGGCAGCGGCTCGGTGGGGACCTCCACCGCAGGCTCGATCACCGGCTCAATGGGATCGGCGGTCACCTTGGGGGACTCAGGCTCGCCCGCCAGGTAGACCCAGGCGCCGATGCTGAGCAGGATCACCAGCGCCACCGCGCCCATGACGAGGGTGTTGTTGCTGGAACTGGAGGTGTCGCGTTCGTTGGAATTCATCTGGTGTCTCTGCTCCTCTGCCGACCCGGTTTCCCATTGTGCAAAATTACTCCGGGCTGTCTAGGCTTGGCTGTAAATCTCTCGCCCTTTTAACCACCTATCTATAAGCGGCTGCACATTTTGGGGGTGATTCCGCATCAGGTGCTCCGCCAGCCGCTTCACCTGGGGGATGAGGGCGCCATCCCGAACCAGGTCGGCGATCTTCAGATCCGCCAAGCCGGTCTGCTTGGTGCCCAGTACTTCGCCGGGGCCACGAATCTCCAGATCCTTCTGGGCGATGACAAAGCCATCATTGCTCTCCCTCAGCACGCCGATGCGCGCCTGGGCGGTCTTGGACAGCGGGGGATGATACAGCAGCACGCAGTGGCTGGCGGTGCTGCCCCGGCCCACCCGGCCCCGAAGCTGGTGCAACTGGGCCAGGCCCAGCCGCTCCGGATTTTCGATGATCATCAGGCTGGCGTTGGGCACGTCCACCCCCACCTCGATCACCGTGGTGGCCACCAGCAGATCCAGCTCTCCCCCCTTGAACTGCTCCATCACCTGCTGTTTGTCCGCCGGCTTCATCCGTCCATGTACCAGTCCGACTCGCAAATCCGCCAGTTGTTCCCCCAGCTCCCGGGCGGTGTCCTCGGCGGCCTGGCACTGGAGCACCTCGGACTCATCGATCAGGGTGCACACCCAGTAGGCCTGACGTCCCTGCTTCTTGCAGGCCTGGCGAACCCGCTGCACCACCTGGTGGCGGCGGTTGTCGCCGATGGCCACTGTGGTCACCGGGGTGCGTCCCGGGGGCAGCTCGTCGATGACCGAGGTGTCGAGATCGGCGTAGGCGGTCATCGCCAGGGTGCGGGGGATGGGGGTGGCGGTCATGATCAACTGGTGGGGGTAGTTCCCCTCCTTGAGCCCCTTCTCCCGCAGCTCCAGTCGCTGGTGCACCCCGAAGCGGTGCTGCTCATCGATGATGATCAGCGCCAGGTGGTCGAAGCTGACCTGGTCCTGGAAGATGGCATGGGTGCCAACGATCATCCTGGCGGTGCCATCGGCCACCCGGGCCAGGGTCTGCTCCCTGGCCTTGCCCTTGAGCTTACCCGCCAGCCAGGCCACCGGATAACCCAGGGGCTCCAGCCAGTTGGCGAAGGCCAGGGCATGTTGCTCGGCCAGCAGTTCGGTGGGGGCCATCAACGCCACCTGGCGTCCCTGTCCCAAGGCGGTCAGGGCCGCCAGCGCGGCCACCAGGGTCTTGCCGGAGCCTACGTCACCCTGAACCAGGCGCATCATCGGCTGCGGGGCGGCCAGGTCGGCGCGGATCTCGGCCACCACCCGCTTCTGGGCGGCGGTGGGTTCGAAGGGCAGCCGGGCCAGGAAATCCTGCTCCAGGGAGGGATCCAGGGCCAGGGGCTGGGCACGGTGCTGGTCGGCGCTCTGGCGCAGCTGCAGCATGGAGAGGTTCTGGGCCAGCAGCTCCTCCATCGCCAGACGTTGCTGGTTGGGGTGCTGCCCCTGGGCCAGCAGCTCCACGTCGGCGTCGGCGGGGGGACGATGGACATACTCCAGAGCCTGGGCCATGCTCACCTGTTGGTCGTAGAGGCCCTCGGGCAGCAGTTCCGGCACCCGGGCGGAGCGCAGCTTATCCACCGCCTGCTCGGCCAGTTTGCGCAGGCTCAGCTGCTTCAGCCCTTCGGTGGTGGGGTAGATGGGGGTGAGCCGCTCCTGCAGTGCCAGTGCGTCCGCCTCGTCGGAGAGGCTGTACTCCGGGTGGATGATCTCCAGCCCATGCAGTCCGCGACGGATCTCGCCGAAGGCACGAATGCGTTTGCCGTTTTGCAGGCTGTTCTTCTGGGCCATGGCGAAGTTGAAAAACCTCAGGGTGAGGCTGCCGCTGGCGTCCATCATCTTGACGGTCATCATCCGCTTGCGGCCGTAGGTCACCTGGCTGGAGAGGATCTCGCCCTCCACCGTGCCATGGATGCCGGGCATCAGCTCGGCAATGGCCCACAGCCGGGTACGGTCCTCGTAGCGCAGGGGCAGGTGGAACAGCAGGTCCTGCACCGATTCGAGGCCAAGCTTGGCCAGTTTCTCCGCTACTTTGCTGCCCACTCCCTTGAGGGAGGTCACCGGCAGTGCCGCCAGATCCGTCACTCAGTGATCCATCAATACTGTAAATATGATCAGATAATAGCAGCCCTGCCTCAGGGAATCAGCCCCTTAGGCGACGCAAACAGGCGGGGGCCCATAGGGCCCCCGCGGTGCAGTCGGTGTCCTAGCTGGCCTTGGCGGCCTTGGCCAGCTGGTCTTCCCACACCACCATGTCGTCACGCATGTGGCCGATCAGCGGGCCATAGCGCTTCTCCAGCACGTGGCGTTTGATCTTCAGGGTGGGGGTGAGCACGTCGTTCTCCACCGTCCAGGGTTCGTCGACGATCAGGATGCCGCCCAGGGTGGAGTGGCTCTCCATGGTGCCGCTAACCTGGCGGGAGAGGCTGCGCAGGGCGATCTCCACCTCGGTGCGGGACTCACTCCTGGCGGCTTCGGAGAGCTGCACCAGGGCCACCGGGTAGGGCTGGCCGGAGCCGATGACGCACAGCAACTCGATGCGGCTCTCCTGGGCCAGTTTGCGCTCCAGGGGAACCGGGGCGACGAACTTACCCTTGGCGGTCTTGAAGTTGTCCTTGACCCGGCCGGTGATGGTGACGTAACCGTCATCGTCGATCTCGGCCAGATCGCCGGTGCGGAAGAAGCCCTGCTGGTCGAACGCCTCGGCGCTGGCCTCAGGTTGCCTGTAGTACTCGCGGAACAGCCCCGGACTCTTGAACAGCAACTCATGGTCGTCGCCCAGCTTCACTTCGCAATCCACCCCTGGGGCGCCGACGGTGCCGATCTTGTCTGCCCTGAAGGGGTAGTTGAGGGTGGCGTAGGCGCCGTTTTCGGTCATCCCCCAGGCCTCGGTGATGTTCATGCCGAGGCGGCGGTACCAGTTGAGCAGGGACGGGGAGACCGGGGCGGAGCCGCAGCCTAGGATGCGGGCGTTATTCAGCCCCAACTGCTTGCGAATCTTCCTGGCGATCAGGACATTGACCACGGGAATGTTCAACAGCAGGTTGAGCTTGCTCTCCCCCACTTTGGCGATGATGTTCTTCTGGAACAGGGTCCACAGCCGTGGCACCGACAGGAAGAAGTCCGGGTTGGCCACCTGCACATCCTCGACGAAGGTATCCAGGCTCTCGACGAAATAGACGGTACAGCCGCCGGCGATGGAGCTGCCGAAGATGTAGGCGCGCTCGGTGATGTGGGCCAGGGGCAGGTAGGAGATCACCCGGTCCTTGGGGGTGCCGCCCAGGTGCTGGGTGAGTCGGTCGGCAGCCCAACTGAAGGCGCCGAAGGTCATCACCGCGCCCTTGGGGTTGCCGGTGGATCCTGAGGTGTAGATGATGGTCATTACCTCGTCGGCGTCCGGGTAGCGGGTCTCCACCGGTTCCGCCATCTCCAGCAGCTGATGCCACTGGTACTGGGTGGTGATCCCCTCGTACCCCATTCCCAGGCGTAGGGTGCCGGCGGGGATGGCCGGCTCCTGCTCCGGGCCATCGTCCAGTTTGCCGAGAAAGATCCCCTTGGCCCCGGAGTGCTCCAGCACATAGCCGATGGTGTCGACGTTGGCGGTGGGGTAGATGGGGATGCTGATGAAGCCGCCGACCATCAGCGCCAGATCGGTGATAAACCACTCGGCGCAGTTCTTCGACAGGATGGCGATCTTGTCGCCCCTCTCGAACCCCAGCTTATGCAGGGCACCGGCCAGGCGGTGGGCCATCTGGTGCACCTGGCTCCAGGAGTAGTCGTGCAGTTGTCGTTGCCTGGGCTGGCGCAGGTAGATCTGGTCGCCCTGTACCCTGGCCCACTCCTCCAGCAGCTCTACCGGTGTCTTGAATCTTTCAGCCATCTGCTCTCCCTCATCTGTCCCTATCCGGCCATGCGCCTGGTGGGGATTATGGATTCCGCTCTCCCGGCGGAATATGAAAAACCGGTCTAACCACTTGAAAATAGCAGGAAATGGTCATTTTTAAAGCACCTTGGGTGTGATCATTGACCCATTGGTGCGAATGTGGGGGTGCGAAGGTGTCGCAACGGGCGGCGTTTGTGTGATCTCTGTCGCCAAAACGGAGTCTGGGCAGTGGGTTCGGTTGGAGGGAGAGGAGGATGCGGAGGGTAACCCTGTTTTTCATCTTTCCCCTCCGCCCCGGCGAGGGCTTCGGGGCAAGCCAGCCGTGTGGCGACCGCAGGTTGCGGCGGCGTGTGGGCGCCGCCGCGGAGTGGGGATCAGTCGTCCAGGTGGTTCCAGGACTCCTTGGTCATCTGGATCTTCTGCCACCACTCGTCGGGTGCGTCGATCTGACCCTCCTGGTCCACCCTGGGGTAGGGCAGGCCCTTCTGCCGGCAGATTTTGGCAAAGATGGGGTGGCCCCCCTCGAACAGCAGCCGCTGGCACTCACCGTCATCCAGGGTACGGCGGTCGTACATTCCCGCCTCTTGGCGTTGACGCTGGGCCTCGTAGAGCATCAGGGCGGTGGCGACGGAGACATTGAGGGACTGCACCATCCCCACCATGGGGATGATTACATCCTGGTCTGCCAGGGCCAGGGCCTCCTGGGTGATGCCGAATTTCTCCTGACCCATCAGGATGGCGGTGGGCTTGGTGTAGTCGATCTCGCGGAAGTCAACGGCGGTGTCGGACAGGTTGGTGGCGATGATCTGCATCCCCTGGGCGCGCAGGTCGGTGATGGCGTCGGTGATGGCGTTGTGGGACTTGAGGCTGACCCAGTTCTGGCTGCCGGTGGCGGTGCCGCCGGCGAGCTTGGTCTTCTGATCCGGCCAGATGGCGTGCACCTGGTGAACCCCGACGGCGTCGGCCGTGCGCACCATGGCCGCCAGGTTGTGCGGCTTGTGGACCTCCTCCATGCAGATGGTCAGGTCCGGCTGGCGCTTGTCCAGCATGGCGTTAATTCGGGCTAAGCGTTCGGGGCTCATGGGGATTCCTTAAGGTTGGAAACGAAGCCGGGGGCGCCGATGCGCCCCCGAAAGTATAGGTGTCTGCCGGGATGGATTAGAGCACCATCACCGCATCCATCTCTACCAGGGAGCCCTTGGGCAGCTCCTTGACGCCGATGGCGGCGCGGGCGGGATAGGGCTGCTGGATATACTGCCCCATCACCTCGTTGACCTTGGCGAAGTTGGCTAGGTCCACCATGTAGATGTTCAGTTTCACCAGCTTCTGCAGGCTGCCTCCGGCGGCCTCACAGACCGCCTTCAGGTTGTCGAACACCTGGACCACCTGGGCGTCGAAATCCTCGCCCACCATCTCCATGGTTTCGGGAACCAGGGGAATCTGGCCGGAGAGGTAGACGGTGTCGCCGGCGCGGATCGCCTGGGAGTAGGTGCCGATGGCGGCGGGAGCGTTGTCGGTGGCAATTACGATCTTGTCGGTCATGGTGTCCCCACAGAGTGTGTTAGTTACGGCTGCGCATCACTTTCAGTACTTCCGGCTGAACTCGCAACTTGCGCATCACATTGGCCAGGTGTACCCGGTTCTTCACCGTCAGAGTCAGGGTGATGGTGTAGACCCGACCCTCCCTCTCTTCGGTGTTGAGATTATGAATATTTGCGTCGCAGGCCGCAATGATGGAGGTGAGCTTGGCCAGGATTCCCTGGTGATTGATGATGTCCATCCTCAGTCCGGTCAGGTACTCCTCCCGGTTGTCCTGATCCCACTCCACATTGAGGAACTTCTCCGCCTCCACTTCGCGGGCCCGGCGGATGTTGCTGCAGTTGTCGATGTGCACCACCAGGCCCTTGCCGGGGCTGACGTGGGCGACGATGTCGTCACCGGGGATTGGCCGGCAGCACTTGGCGAAGGAGAGCAGTACCCCCTCGGCACCGCGGATCGGCAGCTTGTCTCTGCCCTCGGTGGATTCCAGCTCGCCGCGCAGCTTTTGGGCCACCACCAGGCTCATGGCGTTGCCCAGGCCGATGTCCGCCAGCAGGCTGTTGAAACTGTTGTGACGGTACTCGGCCACCACCTGATCGATGCGCTCGGCGGAGATGTCCTCCAGGGTCAGATCCCCCAGGGCATGGTTGAGCAGACGTTTACCCAGGGCGGTGGCGTCCCTGTCCTGCAGGTTCTTCAGCACGTGACGGATCTTGGCCCGCGCCTTGGCGGTGACCACGAAGTTGAGCCAGGCGGCGTTGGGGCGGGCGCCTGGTGCGGTGATGATCTCCACGGTCTGGCCCGACTTCAGCGGCTGGCTCAGCGGGTAGGCGTGGCGGTTGACCTTGGCGCCGACGGCACCGTTGCCCACATCGGTGTGCACCGCGTAGGCGAAGTCCACCGGAGTGGCCCCCAGGGGCAGCTCAAGGATCTTACCGGTGGGGGTGAACACGTAGATCTCGTCCGGGAACAGATCGGTCTTGACGTTTTCGATGAATTCGAAGGAGTTGCCCGCACTTTGCTGCAGTTCAAGCAGGCTTTGCATCCATTTGCGTGCCCGCACCTGGGCGGTGGTGGCGTTGGCCTCAGCGTCGTCTTTGTACAGCCAGTGGGCCGCCACCCCCTTGTCCGCCATCTGGTCCATATCTTCGGTACGGATCTGTACCTCCACCGGCACGCCGTGGGGGCCGTAGAGAGAGGTGTGCAGGCTCTGGTAGCCGTTGGCCTTGGGGATGGCGATGTAATCCTTGAAGCGGTCCAGCCGGGGCTTGTACAGGGTGTGCATTGCCCCCAGCACCCGGTAGCAGGTGTCGATATCCTTGACGATCACCCGGAAGGCGTAGATGTCCATCACCTCCTGAAACTGCAACTCCTTGTTCACCATCTTGTTGTAGATGGAGTAGAGGTTCTTCTCCCGGCCGTATACCTCGCCGTCGATGGTGACGTCGTCCAGCCGGCCGATGATCGCCTCGCGGATGGAGTTCATGATCGCCTTGCGGTTGCCGCTGGCGGCCTGGAGCACCTCCCTCAGTACCCGGTGACGCATGGGGTAGAGTGCGGAGAACCCAAGATCCTCCAACTCATTCTTGATGTTGTGGATGCCGAGCCGGTTGGCGATGGGGGCGTAGATCTCCAGGGTTTCCCGGGCGATGCGCCGGCGCTTGTCCGGGCGAAGGGAGCCCAGGGTGCGCATGTTGTGGGTGCGGTCCGCCAGCTTGATCAGGATGACCCGGATGTCCTGTACCATGGCCAGGACCATCTTGCGGAAGTTCTCCGCCTGGGCTTCCTTCTTGTCGCGGAACTTGAGCTTGTCCAGCTTGGAGACGCCCTCCACCAGCTCCGCCACTGAGGGGCCGAACTGTTCGGCCAGATCCTCTTTGGTGAGTTCGGTGTCCTCGATGACGTCATGCATCAGGGCGGCGGCCAGGGTCTCATAGTCGAGGCGCATGTCCGCTAGGATGCGAGTGACCGCAACCGGGTGGGTAATGTAGGGCTCGCCGCTGGATCGGGTCTGCCCGTCATGGGCGTCTCTGGCGGTGATATACGCTCGAGTGAGATTCTCGACCTGCTCAGGATCCAGATAGCTGGATGCCAGTTCCCTCAGGCTTTCAAACAGATACAACGACGACCCCCGGGGCTGGAATTACAGAGTGCGTCCTTCGGCGATGGCAGCGACGGCAGCCAGTTCGGCAGCTTCCTGCTCGCGCTGGGCTTGCAGCTCCTGCTCGTCCAGGGTTTTGGCATCGATCAGGCCCGCTTCGATTTCGCGCAGGGCGATCACGGTGGGCTTGTCGTTCTGCTCTTCGACCAGCGGTTCCTTGCCGTTTACAGACAGCTGACGCGCACGGCGAGAGGCGACCAGGATCAGGTCAAAACGGTTGCCAATCTTATCTACGGCGTCTTCAACAGTTACGCGTGCCATGAAAAGGAACTCCTGTGTTTGAGCTTAAAAAAATGACGCAAAAGTGTACATGAAGTTGACTAGCCTGCCAACAGATCATCTAGCATATCACCGTGGACACTTTTTTGCCCAGCCAGATGCAGCCGGTTGGCCAAAACAATGGCGGAGAACTCCGCCAGGGCGGTGTCGAAATCTTTGTTGACGATCAGGTAGTCGTACTCATTGAAGTGGCTCATCTCCGTCACCGCATCCGCCATGCGGGCGGCGATGGTGTCGGCGCTGTCCTGGCCGCGACTGTTGAGGCGGCGCTCCAGCTCCTCGCGGGAGGGGGGTAGGATAAACACGCCGATCGCCTCGGGCATCAGCGCCTTCACCTGACGGGCGCCCTGCCAGTCGATGTCGAGGAAGACGTCGATCCCCCTGTCCAGGGTCTGCTCGATGGTCACCCGGGAGGTGCCGTAGTAGTTGCCGAACACTTCGGCCCACTCGAAGAAGGCCCCCTGGTCAATCAGGGCCTCGAAGGCTGCCTTGTCGACGAAGTGGTAATGGACGCCGTCCTGCTCGCCAGGACGGGGAGCGCGGGTGGTGTGTGAGACGGACACCTGCATGTCCGCAGGCTTGTCCTTCAGCAGGGCGCCGATCAGCGACGACTTACCTGCACCACTAGGGGCCGAGACAATGAATAGATTTCCACGACGGGCCATGGCTGCTTTTACCCTGAAAAAAGTTAAAACCGGTCCGCCGCCTCTGCTATGCAGGGCCGGGGGGCTCCGGTGTCTAAGTTCTAGTGACAGTGGCGGCAAGAAGCAAGGGCCGGCCACCTGATTCTGAGGCGGCGTAAATTACCATGATTGGGTGGATAAATCACCCGTTTACAGCAGGAAAACGGGAGTCCCTCCATGGCTGGCGCCATTTCTCCTTGATCGGCCGTGGTCCTGATGTGACTCTAACTCAATGAATTGACCCGGCACCTTGTCATGACCCTGGAACAGCAGATCCCCCAAAAGCTGATGATTGACCTGCGCTATTTCGGCGACGACCCGGATACGCGCACCCCGATGACCCGCCTGCCCGCGGCGGTGGCGGAGTGGATCGCCCGCCACGGCCTCGGCGGGGTGATCCTGTTTTCCGACAACCTGCAGAGCCCGGCGCAGATCCGGGCCCTGACGTCGCAGCTGCAGCAGGCGGCGGCTTGCTCGCCCTGTCCACGGCCTCTGCTGATCTCGGTGGATCAGGAGGGGGGCCGGGTGTGCCGCACCCCCAGGGAGCACACCACCGCCTTTGCCGGCAACATGGCGCTGGGGGCGGCCGAACCGTCGCAGCCACAACTGGCGGCAGAGGTCGCGTCGGTGATGGGACGGGAGCTGGCGGCCCTGGGGATCAATGTCAACCATGCCCCCTGTGTCGATGTGAACAATAACCCGCAGAATCCGGTGATCAACGTGCGTGCCTACGGCGATGACCCGGATCAGGTGGCCCGGTTGGGGCTGGCCCAGGTTCGGGGGCTGGAAGCGGCCGGGGTCCTCGCCACCCTAAAACACTTTCCCGGCCATGGGGATACCCACAGCGACAGCCACACCGGACTGCCCAGGGTGGACCACGACCGAGCCCATCTTGACAGGGTGGAGCTGGCCCCCTACCGCACCATTCTGCGCCAGGTTCAGCCGGCGATGGTGATGACCGCCCACATCCAGTATCCCGCCCTGGACAGCACCACCCTGACCGGTTTGGACGGCAGACAGCATCTGGTGCCGGCCACCCTCTCCCGCAGGATCATCACCGATCTGCTGCGGCAGGAGCTGGGGTATCAGGGGGTGGTGATCACCGACGCCCTGGATATGGCCGGTATCAGCGGCTGGCTGGATCTGACCGAGGCGGTGATCCACGCCTTCGCCGCCGGGGTAGACATCGCCCTGATGCCGGTGCGCATCCGCTGCGAGGAGGATCTGGCCAAGCTGGAGCGGCTGGTGGCGGCAATCAGGGAGGCTCTCACAGGGGGGCGGCTGGATGGCGACGACTGGCGCCACTCCCTGGCGAGGATCGGCCGGCTGAAGGCGCGGCTGCCCTCGGTCCCGGCCTTGTCGGCGGAGGTCCTCGGCTGCGAGTCCCACCGGCAGCTGGAGCGGCGACTGGCCTCTGCAGCCATCACCGAACTCTGTGCCAACACCCTGCCGAAGCCAGCCGGGGCGCACCGCCGCTGGCTGTTGTTGCTGCCCGACCTCGACAAGGCACACGCCCTGGCGTCGGCCCTGCAGGAGCTGGCGCCGACGCTGGAGCTGGTCTGTGCCAGCCTGCTGCAGACCGACGACAAGCTGCGGACGGCGCTGGACCAGGCCGAACTGGTGGTCAGCGGTTTCGTCTCCCCCCGCCAGAGCGTGGCCGAGCTGGGGGGGATGGAGGACCTGGCGGCCCTGGATGAGCAGGCGCTGATCCGAGCCCACCGACCCCGGCGGCTGGCCACCCTGCTGGAGCAGGCCCGCCGCCGCGGCCGGTCGGTGGTGCACCTGAGTCTGCGGGCCCCCTACGAGTTTCCCCTGGTCAGCCCCTGGTGCCACTGGGCCCTGGCCAGCTTTGCCTACCACCTTGATCGTCCCGGACGGGGGACGAGCTACGATGCACTGGCCCGGGTGCTGCTGGGACTGGCCCCGGCACCGGGGCGGCTGCCCCTGAAGGAGATTGAGTGATGAGTCGACGCTACCTGGTCAGCCAGCTGTTTGATGGTCAGCAGATGCTGAAGAACGTGGTCCTGACCGTGGAGAGGGGGCGGGTCACCGCCCTGGACAAGGAGCGCAACCGCTGGGATGAGAAACTCCAGGGGATCCTGGCGCCCGGCTTCGTGGATCTTCAGGTCAATGGCGGCGGTGGGCTGCTGTTCAACCAGGTCCGCGAGGGCGAGCAGGTGTTGTCGGTGCTCAGGGCACATGGCCGCTTCGGCACCACCGCCATGCTGCCGACGGTGATCAGCGATGATCTGGCGGTGATGACCCGGGCGGCCGACGCGGTCGCCCGCGCCCGTCAGTCCAGCCCCTTCGGCATCCTGGGGATTCACTTCGAGGGGCCGCACCTGGCCACGGGCAAGCGCGGGGTGCATAACCCCGAGCAGATGCGCCCCATCGGCGAGGCGGAGTGGCAGCTCTACGCCCGGGATGACCTGGGGATCAAGTTGGTCACCCTGGCGCCGGAGACGGTCTCGGAGGCGGAGATCCGCACCCTGATCTCCCTGGGGGTGATCGTTTTCCTCGGGCACTCCAACGCCAACGCCGATCAGGTGGAGCGCGCCCTGGCCGCAGGTGCCTGCGGATTTACCCACCTGTTCAATGCGATGTCTCCCCTGGCTTCACGGGCGCCGGGGATGGTGGGGGCCGCCCTGCTGGATGAGCACAGCATGGCGGGGCTGATCCTCGATGGCCACCATATGGATTACCGCGCCGCCCGGCTGGCGCTCAAATGCAAGGGACGGGACAACCTGATGCTGGTCACCGACGCCATGCCGCCGGTGGGCGGTGAGCATCACAGTTTTGAGCTGGTGGGGCGTCGGGTCAACCGCGATGGCGATCGGTTGCTGGGGCCTGACGGTGAGCTGGCGGGCTCGGTGCTGGAGATGAACCGGGCGGTGCTGAACGCCATCGCCGCCCTCGATGTGCCGCCGGGTCAGGCGCTGAGGATGGCGTCGGCCAACCCCGCCCGGGCCGTGGGTATGGAGGCGGTGCTGGGGCACCTCAAGCCGGGCGCCCTGGCCAACATGGTGCTGCTGGGTGAGGGGATGCGGGTCATCGGCAGTTGGGTCGCCGGTGAGCCTCTGTGGCGAGACGAGGCGTGATTTGCGCCCATTTTGAGCGCTGTTCGGGATTGCGGAGTGTTATTCAAAACGGCAAAACCGATTATGTCGATAGCCACACTCCGTTATACGCCGCCGATGAAGCCGAGTATTCTGACCTCAATGGCCCACAGCACCAGGGCCCAGAGTACCGAGTTTCATCATCATCTCATATCGCTTTTTTGAGGGCCCTCTGGCCCTCTTTTTTTGGCCGGCGGCCGCCGGGCGTACCGCCCCTCTGCTCCTCTTGAAGCGAAACAGTGCATTACGGAGCGCCATTCAAAAAGGATAATCCGATTACGGCAATAGTGACACTCCGTTATACCCCGACAGCCGGCTTCGCTATCCTGATCCCAATGGTTCAGCGCACCAAGGACCAGAATCTCCAGTTTCATCATTATCTTATATCGTTTTTTTGAGGGCCTTATGGCCCTCTTTTTTTGCTTTCCCTGGGCGGCGGCCACTCGGCCCGGCGGCTGTCAGGGTCAGATGCTGTTGCTGAACCCGGGCACACACCGGTGCCCGGGTTGAGATCCGACACTAGCAGATATCTTGCCAATCCGTGTGGTAGCGACTCACAGCCACCGCCTTTGCGCCAACAGGGATAGAGGCCGGCGATGACCCTCTGATGACGCAGCAAGATGGCGGCCGACCCGGAGGGTGGCTTAGTATTCAGTCATCAAATCGATACCAATCAGCTAGTTACCTGGTGTATTCCCTGGTTCTGCTCTGAGCAGGGAGGGGAGGAACCTTGCTATACTGCGCGCCAAAGGCGCAGCAGCAGAGGAGCCCAACCCATGAGCCAACCCGCCCCGCAGTCCCTGGTGTGTCGCTGCTTGAGTCTCACACAGGCAGAGATCGACGAGGTGATCCAGGCCGGTGCCGGCAACGCCGATGAGGTGGCCAACGTCTGTGGTGCCGGTAGCGGTTGCGGCAGCTGCCGTGGCGAGGTCAATGAACGCTGCCGGATCCTGGCCTCTTCCGCTTCTGATTTATAAATCAGATTGTGACAAGAGATATTGTTCGCTTTTTTATGTTCGTGGCCGGCGCTATTCTGGTCTCAATCGCCGCTTACCGCGGCCCGGAATTGAGATTGAGAGGGAATAGCCATGAACAACACCAACCTGATCGGACTGGACAACCACGGCGCCGAGCAACTGTCCGCACAGCTAAACGACCTGCTGGCCAACTACCAGATCCTCTATATGAATGTGCGCGGCTTCCACTGGAACATCAAGGGAGCTGACTTCTTCGAGCTGCACACCAAGTTCGAGGAGATCTACACCCTCCTGCTGGAGAAGGTGGATGAGATTGCCGAGCGGGTGCTGACCCTGGGCCACCAGCCGCTGCACGCCTTCTCCGACTACCTGCAACTGAGTGAGATCCACGAGGCGGTTCAGGTGAGCAGCGGCAGCCAGGGGATCGACCTGCTACTGGACGGCTACCGGGTGCTGATTCGCAAGCAGCGCGCCATCCTGGAGGCCGCCGCCGCGCTGGGGGATGAGGGCACCGCCTCGCTGATGAGCGACTACCTGTCCCAGCAGGAGAAGGAGAGCTGGATGCTGGCGGCCTACCGCGGCCGCAGCGCCTGATTCAGCCAGACAGCCCGGCCAGTCGGCCGGGCTTTTTACCTTCTCTCCCCCGGATCAGAACAGTTCCATCAGCTGCTGGTAGAGCTGGGCCTTGCGGGTGTCCGAGGCGAAGCTGGCGTCGATGGCATTGGCACTCAGCTGCAGCCACTGTGCCCTGCTCAGATTTAGCGCTTCCTGCACATTCTCGTAGTTTTCCAGCATATAGCCGCCAAAATATGCAGGATCGTCGGAGTTGAGCGTCACTTTAAGATCCTTGTCCAGCAGGGTCTTCAAGTTGTGGTCCGCCATGGTGTCGAACACCCGCAGACGCACATTGGAGTTGGGGCAGACGGTCAGCGGGATCTGGTGCTCCGCCAGGTAGGTCACCAGTGCCGGGTCCTCCAGGCAGGCCACGCCGTGATCGATGCGCTGCACCTTGAGCCGTTCCAGGGCTTGCCAGATGTACTCCGTCGGCCCCTCCTCGCCGGCGTGGGCCACCAGCTTGTATCCCTGCTCCCGGGCGGCGGCGAAGGCGCGTTCAAACTTCTCCGGGGGGTGGCCCAGCTCCGAGGAGTCCAGTCCGATCCCGATGATCTTGTCCCGGAAGGGCTTGGCCTGCTCCAGGGTGTCCAGGGCCGCCTCCTCGCTGAGGTGGCGCAGGAAGCAGAGGATCAGCCCGTGGCTGATCCCCAGCTGACGCTCACCCTGCTCCAGGGCCCGGGTCAGGCCATGGATCACGGTCTCCAGGGGGATGCCCCGGTCGGTGTGGGTCTGGGGGTCGAAGAAGATCTCCACGTGCGCCACATTCTGCTGGCGGCAGCGCTGCAGGTAGGCCCAGGTAAGGTCGAAGAAGTCCTGTTCGGTCTGCAGCACATTGGCTCCCTGGTAGTAGAGGTCCAGGAAGGATTGCAGATTGCTGAAGTCGTAGGCCTGGCGCAGCGCCTCGACCGAGTCGTAGGGAAGCTCGATGTGGTTGCGTTGGGCCAGTCGGAACATCAGCTCGGGCTCCAGTGAGCCTTCGATGTGCATATGGAGCTCGACCTTGGGCAGGGCGCGGAGAAAGTCGTTGGGCAGGCTCATAGGCATAATCTCTTTGTAGTCGTTGTTAGGAGGTTATGCCCATCTAGTCTAACTCAAATCCGTTGCCTGGGTTAGCAATAGTCGGTGATTTGAACGCCGGGGGAACAGATAAACTGGTTGAAACCGTTGAGGGTTTGTTGCGGATCTCCGTAGCCCTGGTTCCAGGGGCGGCCCCTTCCCGTCGCTTCCATCTCAGCCGGTGACCGCCGCGCCCTGCAGGGCGTTGCTGATGCTGTGGCTCCACTGGCCTTCGATGTCGCCGGAAAACTCCCGGTTCATCATCCCGCCTCGGCAGATAGCCGTCGGCGCTGGCGTTGTGGCGGTGTGCCGTCAGTCCCAGGATCGCCCCGTCGGCGGGTGAGAGGGGCTCCCGGCTAACGCTCTCGGGGTTGGTTCGCCAGGGCTTGTGCCAGAGCCTCGCCGATGCTGTGGCTCCACTGGCCGTCGTGGTCGCCGGAGAACTCCCAGCCCATCAGCCCGCCCAGGCCGCCGCATCGAGTCAGGGGGCCGATGATCCGCCGCACTATGGCGTCCAGCGGAATAAAACTGGTGCTCAGGGCGTTGTGCCGGGCGATGGGCAGTCCCAGGATCGCCTTGTCGGTGTTCATGCCCGGCAGTTGGCAGTAGCGCTGATAGGACTCGACGATGCGCAGCGGATCGCCGCTCCAGGGCCGGTTGTTGTAGAACTGGATGGTCACCAGGTCGATGGCGCTGCCCGCCGCCTGCAGCACCTTCAGGTAACCGCTCATGGCGTACCCCTCCTGCAGATAGGGGGGCTGGGGGGAGTGGGCGATCAGGTAGCGGTCACCGGGCAATTCCCGGCGCAGGGCCCGGGTCAGCTGAGTTAAAAACTCGACACCGTCGTAGCCCCCCTGGCCGATAAAGGCGGCCGCGTCCTCCCAGTGGATATCGATGCCGTCCAGCTCGTTGGCGACGACGAACTGGGCCAGAATGTACGCCAGGTAGCTCTCCTGCCCGGCCAACTGCCGGTAGGCCGAGGTGGTCATCGCCGGGCCACCGAAGCTCACCATCACCTTCACCCCCTGCTGCTGCAGCCGGCGTACCGCCCGGTTGATCTCGGCGTCGAACCGGGGGGGCGTGGCCTGGGCGGCCAGATCAGCGGAGAGCGCCAGGGTGAAGGGGCTCTGTTCGTTGCTGGTGAGGTAGGCGAGGATCAGGTGGGTGTAGGGGCGATCCAGGGCGCGGTGCAGGGGCAGGGGGCCACCGGCAAAGTAGCTGACCAGTTTGGGTTGGGGCATATCGGCTTCCTTGTGTTGCGGTTGGGGGCACTCCATGTCCACAGGCAACTATAGGAGAGAGTTTCAGCTACTGCCAAAAAGGGCTGTAAAAACAAAAGCCCCGCTGGGCGGGGCTGGGGGTGGGCAGTGGATGCGCCTATTCGATGTTCTGGATCTGTTTATAGGATAAATAGGGCTAACCCTTGCTGTGTCTGGTTTTTATGGGTGGCTTGGTAGGTGGTTGCGTCATCTAGTCACCACTTTAGTCACCAGTTGGTCTAGGGCTAACAGTTGGCTTTTGTCTGAAGGATACCAACTCATGGTCTCTGCTGTAGCGCGTAGATCATGGTTTATCTGCTACAGCGTGTAGGTAGTGATTTATCTACTACAGCGTATAAGTTGCGATTTATCTGCTATAGCGTGTAGACTGTGGTTTATCTGCTATAGCGAGTAGAGATGCCTAGATACTGGTGTTGCGTACTACTTCGTTTGTTCTATCGAAACTGATAACCAAGGCTGCCGACATGAAAATCACAACCCCAGAACAGCTCAGTTCCTTCTTGAGGGATACCCGGAGCAACAAGAACCTGTCTCAGGGGAAAGTAGGCAGCAAGGTTGGGATTCGACAAACCACAGTATCAAATTTCGAGCAAAACCCCTCATCCAGTAAGTTGGACACTGTATTCAAGATCTTATCAGCGCTAGAGCTAGAGCTAGAGGTGCGCCCTCGGGGAGAGGCCGATAGCCCAATGGGAAGTTCATCTGAGTGGAAGGAGGAGTGGTGATGCCTTCCTTGCATGTCTACATGAATGGATATTTGGTCGGGACATTTACAAAGAGCAGATCGGGCGCACATCAGTTCCAATATGAGGAAAAGTGGTTAAATACGAGTGGGGCTCGCCCCATCTCCTTGTCGATGCCGTTAGGTAGCAAGGCCTATCAGGGCGATGAGGTTTACAACTATTTTGATAATCTGCTGCCGGATAACCTAGATGTTAGAAACCGCGTTGTTGCTAGGCATCATGCCGATTCTACACAGCCTTTCGACCTATTGAGCAAAATTGGCCAGGACAGCGTTGGAGCCCTTCAGCTGGTACCCGAGGAAATCTCACCAGAAGATGTAAGGCAGATAAACTATCAAAAACTCTCCGACGCAGAGCTTGAGCGTGTGCTTCTTGGCTATCAGGCCGAGGCGCCACTGGGTATGCTGCAGGAGCATGAAGACTTTAGAATTTCAGTGGCAGGAGCGCAGGAAAAGACTGCCTTGCTTAAGTTAGATGGTGCTTGGTGTTTACCTGAAGGGACGACGCCGACCACTCATATCATCAAGTTGCCCATTGGAGAGATCAAGAGCCACTCTCATACGTTGGATATGTCTAGTAGTGTGGAGAATGAGTATCTGTGCATGCTATTAGCTCAGGAGTATGACTTGCCAGTTCCAAAGTGCGAGATTCTGAAAGTAGGCAGTGTTAAAGCCTTGGCAATTGAGCGCTTTGATCGTCAATTTTCCTCTGACGAAAGTTGGATAATGAGGATTCCCCAGGAAGATTTCTGCCAAGCACTGAATGTACCTTCGGCCCGTAAGTATGAAAACCAGGGTGGCCCAGGGATTCAAGCCATCATGAAGCACTTGCTGGGCTCAGAAACTTCGGAAAAAGACCGTCGATTATTTATGAAGACACAGGTCATTTTCTGGTTGATGGCGGCCACTGATGGTCATGCAAAGAACTTTTCCATATTCATCAGGCCTGGCGGGGGGTATCGGCTAACGCCACTGTACGACATTTTGTCCGTCTATCCCGTAATTGGTGGAAAGGGCCTTAATATTCGTGATGCCAAACTGGCCATGGGCTTAGCCGCCAGCAATGGTAAGAAATACCTGATTGATAAAATATTCCCTAGGCACTTTACGCAAACGGCCAAGGCGGTTGGATTCAGTACTGACGAGATGAAGGCCATACTTACAGAAGTTGCCGAGCAAACACCTGTGGCGATTGAGAATGCTCGCCAACGGCTTCCTGAGGATTTCCCTAAGGACATTCAAGAGTCCATTTTAAACGGTGTGGTGAACCTTGCTAAGCGATTACGTGTTGAATAGGAAAGTATTTTATCTTGTGGGTTACTGATAGACCCCATGTTCGATTCGTCGAATAACGGTGATGATCCTTTGGGTTGACTCATCGCTGGTCAAAAGGTCAATGGGACAGTTGTAACCTAGGCCTCGAACGGGGCTAGTAAACCAGTGACTGGCACCGTCGTAATCGCCCTCATGTAACACTAAGGTCGCAGCATACGCTTGAATGAAGCGTTCAAGTAGAGCGCGTTGTTCATCAGTGAGCAGTTTTTCTGCGCCATGCCAGGGTGAAACCGCCAAGGCGGAGTGGGCCTGTTCTCTCGGTAATCCGGTAATTTTTATAAGCTTGTCGATGTGGTCGAAGGTCAGCACGCCATGGCCACCGGTCTCTAGACCCAGAGCTTTATAGAAGTAATTGTTGTTATCCATCAACATACTCCTAGAGTGTGTCTGTCTAATAGGTTACGCCAAACTGACTTTCGGCGCAGTACTGGCAGGTCGATTCGTTATGCATTCGGCCAACCTCAACGCGCCTGTTGCAATGGATACACTCTTTGAAGAACTCATAGCTGCTGGCAAGTTGGTATTTGATACGTCGCACCTCCTCCGGGGAGGTATTCAAAGGCAGTGTCTTGATCACCTTGCTGGTATAGGCGCACTCATGGGGGTGAGGCCATGTTAGCTCTGTAACCAATAACTGAATGCAATCGTCTTTCTTCTCCGCCCATACCGATGAGTGCTGACGATCACTGATTCGGTCATGCTGTAATCCATCAAAGGGTTGCTTAACGGTGAGGTTGCAATTGTGGTCTCGGCAGAACGGAGTATCGGCATCGTGCATCAGCTCGGCATCAATCAGATGATGACACTCCTGGCACACAAAGAAAGTAGAGGATTGGTCGAGCCGCCGATGCAGAGCCTTGAAGGTTTGGGTAATGCGGGCAATATTGACGCCATTCTTCACGTACAGGGCTTTATGGATGATGCCGGTGGTTGTTCTTACGTGGGCGACCAGAGAGATATCTTGGCTAAAGTGGATGCTATACAGCGGTTGGCTATTTTTCTCTTCATCGAAATATATATCATAGCCCAACCCCTGGTCCTCTAAACCCGTAAAGCAAACCAGGTAGGGGGGGTGGCTTTCTAGTTGGAATCTTAACTCTTTCTGCTGCAAGAAAGCTGAGAACTTAAAGCGAAGTGCTTCGTCTCCCGTCAAGCGGATGGCGTGTTGCTCCATCAGGGATTTCACAGTTGGGATGTGGTCAGTATTCATGCAATCAGAAACCTTTAGTATTTGGTGAGGTTGTTGCGTAGGTCTTCTTCGTGAGTGATGTACTGCTTTTCTAAAGGTTTCCTGGTAATCGAGGCAAGAAGGGCTACTTTGCGGTATACCTCTTTGCGACCACACTCGACGTCCACCATTTCTTGCACGGCAGTGATGAGGCCGGATTCAAATTCGGTTAGCTCTTTGCTCATGACGAGGCTCCCAGTAAGTTATCAACTACCCGATAGTTCCATAGGTTTTTTTCAACAGCGCCCTTATCGATCCAGTGTGCATCTTTTTGAAAAACCTAAATTTTCTTCTTGCTACTGGCTGTTGACATGCTTACAAATCCATTTATCACAAAAAGCTTGAGAGAAATGTCACATCACTTCTCATTGAGCAGGAAGCGGCTTGGTTTTCCAACAGAGGTAACCATTAACCCTTTCATTGCCCGCGTTGCGGCTACGTGGAATAGCGCCCTTTCGTTTAAGTCCTGCTCACGTTGCTCAACGGGGTCATTAGACCTAATGAAGTCCAGTGGCACTGTACCTGCACTGGCGTCTGCGATGACCAAGTACTGAAATTCCAGGCCCTTCACACGGTGCATGGTTGCGATACGGATGCTTTGTTCGAGGCTGGTATCAGAACGATTGGATTGAAGCTGCACCACACTTATACCTCGAGCCTCCAGGCCGCCTTGGTATTTGTCGCATTTGTTGTTCGTTCGCAGCACCACACAAATGGCATGCTCAGCGACTCCGTCATTCGTTAAAGCTCGGATGTGTTCAACGATGGCATCTAGCTCCGTCTTGAAGTCCGAGAAAGTATGAACCTGTGGTTGCTCCCCGTGAGCCAGAGAGAGGTAATCTTGGTTGCTGTCCGTTTTACCATCGAGATCGTCCACCTTCACTCCCTGCAGTACCGCCATGGCAAAGCGTTTGGTCTCTTCGGTGGTGCGATAGTTAATCTTGAGCTTTTTGCTCCGACGGCCGCGAATGTTGATACCACAGCGCCCCAGGACAACCTTGTGGCGATAGATGCGTTGATGGCCGTCGCCAACAATGAACAGATCATTCGCCCCTTCAGGAATAACCGTTCTTAGCAACTGGAATGCGGCGCTACCAATATCCTGGCCCTCATCCACCACAGCATGCTTGTATGGCAGGGTTAAAGGGCCTTTCTGGAACAGTTTTATGCCATCGTGCATGGCATCCTGAAAGTCGCGGAGTTGTGCCATCGCCATCAGATTTCGGTACTGCTCAAACACCGGCCATACCTTGGCCCGTTCAACTCGGCTTAACCTGGTGCCACGCCCTACCCTGCTTGCCTTAAGGTAATCAGGACGATCACGGAGTTGCTGAGCCTGCACAACCAATCGCCATTCCTCTTCATAAAAGCTATCCGGAAATGACAACTCCTCTGGTCGCAATGCCATCGCTTTGTCCCAACAGTCCCGTCGATGATCATCGTTCTCGTACACCACCTGCAGTTGGTAGTCGTAGCGCTTCAGCAAACGAGCAATCCAGGCATCGATGTTGATCACCTCGATACGTGCCAACTCTTCCTTGCTGCAAAGCTTCTTGAGGTTGGCCTCGATGTCCAACGCCAGGTTCTTGGTAAAGGTGGTAAACAACACCTTGTCGTTACTGGCTGGGTCCAGTTGTTGGGCTAGCCAACGTGCTCGGTGCATCGCTACCACAGTCTTGCCTGTGCCGGCGCCGCCAAGCACACGTTGCGGCCCTTTGGCATGCCCTTCTACCAAACGGCGTTGACTGGGGTGCAAAAATATACGCCATTTTTCCAGCGGCGCATTGAGCATCTTTTGCAGCTCGAGATCATCCGTTACAACATGGAAATTGCGCTGACTTGCCGCCCGGGTTATCGCACCAACGAAATCCTCGGTGTCGATAGTCTCGTTCGCTGCCGGGTTATATTCCGCCAGCAACTCTTCATAGGGCTCCCCGGCTGCAAGCAAGAACAGTGGTTCGTAGGCTTCGGCCGGAAGAACCCGGTCTAACGCTTCCAGTTCGCTTTCATTGGTTACCTTTGTTACCGCTGACAACAAGGACTCTGGGACGCCCAATGCGATCAATTGTTCCGGCTTATAAGCGGCGAAAAGCGGGATCTCAGACGTATTCACCGAACTTGGAACTGGAGTCGCCTCTTGCTCGGAATACTCTGCATTGAACAACTGGATGGAGCCGGTTGCCGGGTGGATCTCAACCCGATGCTTTGCCGCCCAGTCATAGGCCTTATCGTGGTGATCGACCCAAAGGATCAGGTAGACATTGCCAACATCTGGCTTGAGCACGATGCCGCGATAAGTCTTGTCGATACGTACCGACACCATGCGCTTATCTCGCGCCTGTTGGATCCGCTCAAAATTGATGCCCGAGCTTTCTGGATTGTCACGAAACTTCGCGACGAACTGCTCCACCTTTTTTTGTTGGGTCTTTGGCAGCTTGCTGAAGCAAGTCAAAAACTCACTGGACATCCCAATAGTCGGGGTCGCTGTCATTGGCATTACATTGCTCCTTGCACTGCTTCAATCACGGCGGTCAGTTGGGTCGCTTCATCCATCCCAACGAATTCCTGCCAGCCTTGTTCCCTAAATTTTTGTTCACCGTCTGGATCTGACTGTTCGAACACCACCACTTTGGCGGCTTCCCATGCCCAGTCAGCCGTCGCCACAATCTCCCCGTGGCCATCAGCAAGCTCATAACCACTGATGGGGGCTTCCAAGCCAGCTTCCACCAACTGCTTTAACAATGCCTCAGGCATGAGTTCAAGGTCCAATAACTCCTGCCATTCGGCTGAGATAGCAACTGCCGGCTCTTCTTGAGGCTGATCATGATGACTGATATCAGCTTCGTCACCGTCATGAACGATAGAGCGACAGGTCATACCGAACCCTGGTAGGCATTGCCCCAGGTTCACCAACTTCCAAAAGCCAATAAGCAGCGATTGGTAACGGCCATCCTGCAACATCGATGGGTCTTTGGTGTCATCGAAGCACAATTGCAGCATCAGGTTTTGTAACGCCGCTGAGGTCAATTCTTGGGAGTGTTTCCCGGGCCTCATTAGCGGAATCGTGTCCTGCTTTACCGGCAAAACAGAGGCCACTTCCACCCACTCACTGGTGGTGCCCAGACAGTTCAACAACCCGCCGAACAAGTACCTGTCAGTGCTAAAGAGTTGCTGTAATCGGCTTTCGGAAGCGTTCTCCTGCATCTCGTAGCTGAAGTCCCGCTTGGTGTCTTCAGAAATCTTACGGGGATCTCTAAGCCACTTGATGCCATGAGCCAACATGATCTCGGTGAAGTCATTAAGCCGCTGCTCTGGTGATTGCAGCAACTGAGTCAGCAGTTCAAAACTGTTGAATTCATTGTGCAGCTTAGTGATGGTCTTAAAGTTACGGCGCAAGGCCAAGCTGTACACACTGATACCATCCCGCAATGACCAATCCTGGATATGGCGATCCAGGAAACCATCACCGTGCTCAAATCCAGGCTTTTCAAGATCCGGCCAATAGAGACTCCACACCCAATACTTTCCAGAAGCTGCGATGGCACGGCGCTTGGCGATGTCGTCGGCAACGATGTCCTTGTGATAGGCGTAGCCATCCAGGAATACCGCAATGGGCTTAACAGCCATATCCTGACGGCCGGGATAAATGACGAAGTCAGGCTTCGACATCACCGTAACCCCATCAACAGGGCCCAGCTCTACCTGGGGAACAATATGCCAGTAGAGATCTGAGTCTTCGCGCACGCTCAGTACCCAGCCCCCCTTACCATGCACGATGGACTTCTTGAGTCGGAATTTATCCGTCATACCATGCAGACACTGGATAAATTTCTTCTCCAACTCGGAAGTCACCAGGGAATTGATGCAAATCTTGCCTATGTTGTCCACGGGCATCAGGGTATGGCGGGACTGCAACACGCCATTCAGTAGCTGCCGTGCCACATCCCGGGAGATATGTGCCATCTTGCCACGGTCACGGTAGGCGTAGACGCAACGGTAACAACCGTCTTTTTCTGGGTCCTGGTTACAGTTACATTCCTCGATGGCATCCAAGGCCATCTGCAACATGGTCATCAGGTTATCCGGCTCGCGCATTAACTCCTTGAGAGAGCCTGTTCCACCGGGAACCGTGTCATAGATCACCAGGTAATTGCGATGGAGGGGATCGTTCGGCTCCGGCTGCTGGTAGATCAAGCCACGCAGATGATCGACGTTTCCTCGGAAGTACTTGCGCAGCCCCAGTTGCAGCGCTGCTGCCAACGAAGCCTTTAGCAACTTGTCATCCGACAACCCGGACACTGGCAGCAACACCCGTAAGGCTTCCGATTGCAGCTCCCGGTAGAGGAACAATACGTTCTCGTATTTCTCCTCAACGTTATCTTTCAGGCTTGGGCAACTCAGATCGTGATTCTGCTTCTTGCGAATGGGCGGTTGCACCATGCCGCAATGGGCACACACTTTGAACCCGGTACGTTTGCGGTCATCACCAGCGATCTTGAACTCTTCCGCTTCCGGATCATTAGCGCCGAAGTTGATGTCGCGGAAGGTGGCGGTGCGAATGTACTCATACCCAAAGGGCACATGCTCATCGTCGATGCGATACGCCGCCTCGACGGCTGATTTCTCGAAATGCACCAGCATCTGCCGCTGGAAGAATGACGGCACCCGGTTTTCACTGTCATCACCGATCTTGGCGTCCCGCATGGCCGAACGAGCATACACCTGGCGAAGGGGCAACAACTTGTTGTGCTGAAGAACATCAGCCCAATTGCTATCGCCGCAACTGGGGCAGGTTTTGAATTCCTTGGCCTCATCCTCACGTGCAGTGAAATTACAGTTACGACACAAACGCCACTCTTCCGGCTCGGTCACATGCAGGTCAACCTGCTCCACCTGCACCTTATGGCCGCCAGCATAAAAGTTGCTGGTCGGTGCCAGCTCGGATAACGCTGCCGCGGCCGGCCGTTCGTAGTCGAAGGTCTCAGTCTCGTACTGCCGTTTGTTCTCGTCATCGCCGCTGATCTGCCGCCACAGTACCGAGCGCAGGTTCACCCCAGCTTCCGGGAAGGCGTAGTTCGGCAACAAACCTTGATCAGTGAAGAAGTTAAACACGTTCTGGTTTTTTAGATTGCCCAGGATCTTCTGCAAGCCGGTCATTTCAGACAGCAGGGTATTGAGATCTTTTTCGTGGGTCTGGGCGACCGCATTGCGGCCCTCCAGCTCCTTATGTGCTTTCTTCAGCACACTGATGCGCTTGGTTAACGACTCCTTATCATTTAACTGCCATTGCAGTGCATCGATGATCCGCCCGCTAAGGCTGTAGTTTTCATCATCCCCTTCAGCAAAGGCACGCAAACTCTCCCGGCTGGCTTCACTAAGGTCCGGAAACACGCTAAAGAATCGTCGTAACAACGCATCGCGATGGCGGTCGGCGTAACTGAGAAAGTTAAAGGGGAACTTGTCTTTGCGGTCTTTCGCCAGGTTAACCAGCATCTGCCCCACGTTCTTGCTGATCTGGCCAGAGCGATCATCCGCCGCGACCCAACGGTCGAACATAAAGGCCGTCAGCTGCCGCGCCAGGATGGCGGGCGCGTCCAGGAACACCCCCGGCACCTCAACGTGCCCCTGCATCATGGTTAAGGGTTCGGCAAAGAAATACTGGTCGTGGGGGTTACCCTGGGCCACGGTAAAGGCAAAGGCGTTACCATCCCGGCGCCCTGCCCGGCCAATTCGCTGCAGGTAATTGGCCTGCGCCGGCGGCACAGAACACAGCAACACCGAAGACAGATCACCGATATCGATACCCATCTCCAGGGTTGGCGTGGCAGACAGCAGGTTCACCTGGCCAGATTCGTGCTGCGCTGCCTTGAAGCTCTTCTCAAGTTGGTCTCGCTCGGTCTTGCCAATCAGGCCGGTATGCTCCCGTGCCACTACCCGGTAGCTTTCCGTACCCAACCAATAGGGTTCAATCTCCCGGTTGTCGTCTTGGTAGTGACCCTGGCAGTTAGTCTGGCGGCAAGGCGCCTCTCGCCACAATTCTGACTCACTTCTGGCCACAAAGTGGCGCTGGCCGCAGGTGTTGCACACCATGGCTGCAACCTTGCTTTGAAGGGTGATCTTATCTGCTGCGATACACCAGGCCTGTTTATCGGCCTTCTGTAGCGGCACCAACACCTTTTGTTGCTCCAGGCACTGGATTAATGTCTGGATCAGATCCGCAGCGCAAGCTGACAGGGTTGGGTCGTCCTGCGCCAGGCACTTATCTAACCATTGTGCCCACCAACTGCGGCCCTTGGTGGACAGCACGGGTTCGATCTGGTCGGCGCGGCCAATGCCAATAAAACGTGGTTTACGGGAATTCGGCCCCCATTGGGGCATATAGCGGGAACTTTCAGAGCGCTTGTTGAACCGGTAGAGATCGCCGTTGTCGGCAAAGTAGTCCTTCATCGCCCAATGGAAAATCCCGCCCCGCTGACGTAGCCGGTGCAACAGCACCAGGGCAAACTGCTGTAACTGCGGTTGAGTCACCTGCTGATAAGGCTGGCCCAGCTCCTCGGTTAAACGCACATGGGCCAGTTCCACCGCCTTGTAGAAGCCATCACTCAGCAAAGCCGGCACCAACAAGCCAGAACGTTCCAGGGTTCGACCAATACCGGAGCGCAGGCCAAATTCGCTATAGACCTCCCAGGCCAAGCGCCGTTCTACCCGGCCCAGCACGCCCTTGTGATGTTCTGGCTGGAAAGTCCCCTCAAGCAGTTGCTGGTAGCCCCGCAGCCACGTCAAATTGGGGGCAATATTACGCAGAACAAAGGTACGTTCATCACCGCTCTGCTGGCGCATCTGTTCCACAAAACGGTCAGCGTACTCGGCCAGGGTAACTTCAGTGGCGCCATCGGCAACAAGCGCACCGCAGCCAGCACCGATCCCGGCCCGGATCATCATCGGCCAGGTTCGCGCTTCCAGGAACCCGGCACGGTGGGCTGCGTCCTGAACCGAGTCGGAAAAAGTCAGCAGCTGCTTGTTTTCGTTATACCGGCTACCAAACCATTGGTGGGTCATTACACTGGCCAGGCTGGCAGCTCGGGAACCCAGGATCAGCAGGCTGTCCTTGGCCAGACAGGAAGGACACTGGTTCTTGAAACTGTTGCCTGAGGTCTGACTAGTGCTGATCAGATCCGGCACAAACACCCGCAATAGCTGTTCATTGCCACAATGCTGACACTCATTAGCATTATCCCCGTTCATTGCCAGGCAGTGGCCACAAAGTTGATGGCATACGCCCTTGCCCAATTGGCGAGGGTCAGTCTTATCCAACACCGGGAACAGCAAACGCACACTGTGGTGGTTCTGGAAGAAGTGCTGGTAGAAAGCCGATAGTGACTCCGACAACTCCCCTTTGGACGCATCCAGGTAAGAGCCCCAGGCCGTGGCACCGCAATCTCGGCAATGCACCACAGGCAGGTGGCGAGTCTCCAGATCACCACCAAGATCATCGGCAAAGTACAACTCCGGCTGGGAGGCAATGCTGGCCACCATCCGCCGCAGTTCACGCAGCCAACTCTGTACCCTAACTTCCAACAGCGGCTTCCACTCGCCATTGCTTTGCTGCTCGCCCCGGGCAGCGCTGATCAGCGCGACAAAGCTGTGCACCATGGCTTCGGCCATCGGCGCAGGAACAGATAGAACCGGCATCAATAGCTGGTTTAAGGTGCTTTGCTCCTGGATCTGACCGTCCAATAATCGAAGCAAGGTATGGAAGAAGCGGTGTTTGCATAGTGACTGGCCAAACTGGTGTAACGCCTCACCAGCCTCCTCAGGCTCCAACGAGGGCAAAGGCGCTAACGAACCATCAAACCAGAGCACAATTTGCCGGTTAACGAAATCCAGGCGCGACTCATCGGTACGGGGTTGCAGCTCGGCTATATGCTCCTGATCCGGTTGAAACCTGTAATTGGTCTCGTACTCTTGCAGGTACTCACCAACATCCAACCGGTCTTCGGCGATAATGGCGCCTGCCTCAAAGAGGTTATCGAAGATCTGGCTGGCGTAGTTTAGCAGCGCTTCCGGTTCATCCCCCACGGTGGCCGAGGTGCCGACACAAGCCAGGTGCGCCGCAGGGATCTGCAAGCGATCCCTCAACCGGCGCAGCAGACAACCCAGATCAGCCCCTTGTGCACCATCGAAGGTGTGCAGTTCATCCACCACCAGGTAACGCAGGGTTTCCGGACCATTGTCCCGCCATAAAGCCTGATCTTCCGGTCGAAGCAACAGGTAATCCAGCATCTTGTAGTTGGTCAGCAGCACATCCGGCGGTTGCTTCCGCAGTGTATCCCGACAGGTGATCACCTTATCTTCCGACATGGTGGGGTTGCCTTGGCCATGCTGATCTTCCCCCACATACAAGCCCACGGTCACCTTGCCATTGAGCGCCGTACTGCCATGCACCAGCTTGGCGAAGCGTTTGGCCTGATCCTGTGCCAGCGCGTTCATCGGGTAGATCACGATGGCCTTGATGCCCCGGGACGGTGCTTTACGAGCACAATGCTCCAGCACCGGATAAGCGAAACACTCGGTTTTACCGGAGCCGGTGCCAGTAGCCACCAAGCTCGATAACGGCTGGGGTGCCAACAGGCGCTCAAAAGCTTTGACCTGGTGGGCATGGGGCGGAAAAGGCAGCGACAGTTTTTGCAGCAGTCCTACAGGCAGTGCCCCACCACGGAATGGCAGTTGCACTGAAAGATATGGCCCCTTGAGCAGCGACTCGGGTGTCTGCAAAAAACGCTGCATCATGGAGTCTGTTGATGCAGCCTCTTCGGCACTGGCCGACGGCGACTGGCCGCTGAAACAGGGCGTGGTCATTGGGAACTGCGCCGATAAGAAATGGCGCAGACTCTGGTTAATTTGTTGGCTTACAACCGTGGGTAACATTGGCTTTCCCTGCCTGGTTACGATGGCGGTGGCCTGGGCGCTATCGAGCGCTCTTGTTGGCAACCCCAACTACGTTGAATTCACACTGGCGGGGCAAACTGCCCCGCCGACAACTGTTGTTCAAAAGTCAGGTTCGGCTTCTAGCATCGCGTTGTCATCCGAAAAAATTGCGCGAGACTCCGACATCAAATCGTTCTTACCCAGCCGTCGCGCAAACTCGGCCCACACCACCTCGTAATCCGCTTCGCGGTCGCACTTATCAAAGGGAGCAACATAAGTAATGGTGCGCTCTACCTCACCACCGGGTTGGGTATCGTCCCAGTAGGTTTTGGTCACTTTGCCGCTGGTCATGGCACGAATGTCTTCCCAGCCTAGGGCCACGTTGTCGGCACATTGCTGGTTTAGAACACCGCTGATATCCGGCTGCATAGTGCAGCCCAGCTCATAGCCATAGTTGGTATCACGCCTATTGGCCTTGCGTGGCAAGCCAACTCCGGTGAGACCTTTGGAAGAGGTAAAGACAATACGACCAGTACGGTCATACCAAGTATCAATTTCATTTTGGCGCATTACCGGAAACTGGACACGATAGATTGTTTTCAACTCATCTAATGACATTCCCAATGCCATTGCCGACAAAACATCTATTTCCAATAAGGCTTGACGCCTTGCGTAGTCCGTTCTTAGAGCGTTTGTTCGTACCCATTTTGATTGTAGCGATGTGAAAAACTTATTCTCTAGTCGCGTATCGGTTCTTGCCCAATAATCCGTTTCAAATTCAGCACTAAATTCATCCGCCCATAATTTAGAGTACGGTTTAGTTAAACAAGTCAATGACAAAATCCGCACTTTTAACAACCTTTTTATTGTTAAGGGCAAATCTGGTAGAACCAGTTGATTTAGAAGGTCTCCCCGCATATCGCTTTTACCAGTGGACTTTATAAAGAAATCATATGGGACAGAGCACAACAGTGCACTCATCAATACCATTAGATCTTGGTCATAAAACACAGTTGAAAAGACACTATCTATATGTGCCACGCCTGGTGGGATAATCGTTGACATACAAGTCCTTTCCGAACTTGAGTTAATAGCCCTACGATTAATCAGGCGATAAAAATCCGTAACAGGCTGACTTTGCTTTGGGTAAAAGCAAAACAAACCGTCTGTGTCTGCCAACAAAACAAAATGATTCTCATGCCTTGAGTTTAGCTCTTGACCCCATTTTACTTTACGAAATCGAGACGAGTAATTATCTAATGTTCTTGCTGGTACAAAATTGCTACGCGGCAAGTACTCTTCTGGCAGGTCGATCAAATCAATTACGTCATAATCACCTTTGCTAGAACATGACCTGCGAGGGGTTTTATAAAATGGACAACCCACAAAGAAGTGAGGCCCTGACATAATGAAACTCTTATTCTCTTCCGCGAACCCGATTCTTTTAACTATTGCCTTTTGCTTTTTGACAGCATTTGTTTCGTCGAACATCACTGTTGAGGTCAGTTCATCCTCGTACTCCTTTAGATGTACTCTTTGCCTAGAAAATTTGTGTAGTACCTTTAATAACTGACTTGCGTGTACGCTGGGCAGTCTTGCTTCATTTGCGGGCGTACCTGCTGGATCATAAAGTTGTGCAAATAGCCTCAATGACTCTTTCGAGACTGAAATTATCCTGTCGGAATGACCAGTTTCATTCCATTCGCCTTCGTCCGTTTTAATACCGCCTACAAATCCGGAATCAGATGGTATGAAACATTGATCAACAGTCTTGGGAAAAAACAAATTGGATATGCTCAAAAAACTAACATCGTCAGTTTTTGGGCCATATACATTAACGCTATATCTCTTTCTATGAGCAATCGGAAACAGATTTTTTTGATTCTGATACTGAGTGTGCAAACGTAACCTGGAGTATATTTCACTTCTTAGCTTGCCACCTTTTGGATCGTCAAAGACACCTTCTGGATGAAGCAGTCCAATTACACCTTTCTCAGATGTCAACTGCCACGACTTAGGTATGAAACATCTAAACAAATCTGTTTGGACACCCTTTAACTCAGAATAATTCACAATCGCGTTAAGAAAGTTTTGTGTGGCCGTACTCTGTTCGTATTCTGCAAGATAGGTTGTTTTCAATAACGAACTCTCAGCCAAAGTTTTTGAGCGAATCATATCTAATTCAGATGCAGAATAGTCACCTATGACAAACCTTGGTTCATGGTCTCCCATTACCGCACCTTCTTTCCACTCCACCTTTCGCCAAGGCGGATTACCCAGCACCAGATCAAAACCACCGTCACCGGCTTTTGCACCGAAGATATCGGCAAACTCCAGGTCCCAATGGAAATAACAGTCCCGCGCAGCCAGTTTATGCACCAACTCGAGTCGAGGCAGGTGTTGGTAAAGCAACTTGGTTTGCAGTTCGCCTTTACCATTGATGGGGAACAGCGGTTGTTGCCGGGAGATTGGCTCTTCGGCCATATCAGCAAAGAGGTCATCAGTATGGTTGAGGCCTGCACCACCACTCCCTAGCGCCAATTGCCCTTGGGGCGCTCCTTCCGCACCCGCAGTTGGTTGCTCAACCTCGATAGCGCCCTTAACGATCAGCTCCAACTCATCGAGGTAAGTCTGGCGATTAGGCAATTGATCGGCACTGTCTATTGGCCAGAACCACAGGGCACACCAGTAGTCCATGATGGTTTTCAACTGATGATAGGTACTGCTCTTGCCCTGGTGCTGTTCATGCAATCGCTTTAGCGCCCGTTCCTTATCGGTAAGGTTGGAAACCCCCATTTCCTTATTGGGCCAGACATTAAGCGCCTCGCTGGAAATGCGGCGCTGTTTCTCCAGCTCCTGCTTATGCTGCTGCCACAGACTGTCGATCTGTTGACTCAGCTTCTGCAAACGGCTGATATCAGCTTGGCCAAAGCTGGCGATAAAGCCTTTGCGCCACTGCTTTATGGTTTCCAGCTCCGTAGGTTTCAGTCCTTTCACCGCGGTGTCGGTGTAGAGCGCCATGGCCGCATCAGGCAGCAGGTAGTGGTAAATGCCCTGCTCTGGCCGTACCTCGCCATGGGCCAAATTGATGGCAGCCTGGTTAAGCCAACTGGAGTCATCTTTGCGGCGATAGGTCAGCAGCTCGGGGGTAAACACACTGCGCCGCGCGCCCACCAGGGAGTTGCCACAGTACAGCTGTTTGCCGAAGTACGGCACAAAGTGGTTGTTACTGATGGCGTTAAGCCAGAGCGAGGTTTGCGCCAGTTCGGCGGCCACCGGGTTGAGATCCACCCCGTAGACATTAAGGTTGGTGAGCCGCATCTTCACCCGCTGCAGCTCCGCCGGATAATCCTCCTGGCTGATCCGCTCTTTGCGTGCCTGTTGCTTGCGCTCCAGGTAGGCAACCGCCAGTTGGTTGATGGCCTCGTTCAAGAAAGCGGCACTGCCCATGGCTGGCTCACAAACCGTGAGGTCGAGGATGGCATCGGCCTGCGCGTTGAGATCTTCGATGGGATCGATCTTCTCTTTGAACAGCTCTTTCAGGGCGTACTTCACCAGCGATTGGGTCAGCACTTCCGGGGTGTAGTAAGACGCCGACTTTTGTCGGTCGCGCCCGGCCATACGGTAGATGAATGTACCGGTGGGATAACAGCGATGCCTTCCTTCCTCATCGTAGACCCGCTGGGAAATCGGATAGTCCTGTTCGTTAAGCTGCCATTCGCGCACGAAGTAACCGGTATCGAGGGCATCTACTTTCTTACCGTCTTTCGCCACTTCGTACAGGGGCTCATCGGCAAAGAAGCCCTTGAACGACAATAGCGCTTCGTACACCGCCCCAAGTTGGTTGATACCAAGTTGGGCATAGGAGATCCGTCCCCTGCCCTTTTTGCCCTTCTCCTTGCTAAGGGACATCAGGTGGATCACCCGTTGCAGGGTCTGGTTGGTGAACTGGCAGCGACTAAGCAGTGGCAGTTTGCGGTCGTCGAACAGGAAGCTGTCCAGGCCTTCAATCATGAAGGCATCGGCGGTGGCATCGGTGGTGTCACCCTCTATCACCTTGTCACGTTGTTGCTTGTCCCTTTCAGCCTGGGTGGCAGCTTTGAAAGGGTAGCCATGGCGTACCAGGCGGAACAGCTGCTGCAAGCTTTCATGCAGATAGTAGCCTTCCCGGTCTTCCGTGGTAGTGAGTGGGATCATCTCCAGATCCCGCAGGGATTCGAGGCTGTAGCCGCTCAGGTACACCTGGTCAGCCGGAACCCGCTCGCCCTTGCCCGGCTTACGTCCACCGATGGGTACATAATTCAACTCTGGCCTGGATTCGACGTAGAACAGGAACAGCAAGCGGTACATGTAACGCAGCAGCTCAACACTCAGCTTGTCGGCGTTTGCTTGGTTGAGCTTAAAGCCGCTAGATCTACGCAGTTGTGGTGTAGCTTCATTGCCGAGCAGTTCGATACTTTCCCGCAGGGCGTATTTCAGGTCTTCCGAAACACCAAAGGCATGTTTGTGAGAGTTGTTGTCGAGATCGTCCAACAGATTCTGCCCCTGGGCCGGGCACAGGCTGTCTTTATGCAACAGCACCGCCACGGCTTTTAGGGCGTCGCTTTCCTTGCGACCCAGGAGCTCATCGAAATCGAACCGCAGCAAGCGGTTTTGCGACCACTTGGTGCGATCGAGCAACAACAATTGACGTTCACCCACCAGCAATAACCAGCGCGGCGGGTTTTCGGCATTGAAGATCTGTTTGCTGATGAGATCCTGCCAGCTCAGATCACTGTTGTTCTGCTTCTTCCATTTGTGCCATTGCTCCTGCTGCTCTTCGCTCAGTTCGGCTCGTTGTGTTTTGCTTAACCGTAGGCCAAGGGGGTCACTGTTGTCCCAGTGCGAGTCCAGCGCTTCGACCAGCCACAGATAGGGATGCCCCTGGGCATCGTTGTAACCGGCCAGCAGCGGTAGGGTAAGGCCGTCATCCAGTTCGACGGTTACCGGGGTGTTGTCGTAACCCAGCGCCTCCAACAAGGGTTGCCAGCGCTGCCGTTGCGCGGCCAAGACTCTATCGGGCTTCGTCAGACTTTGATGTTCGTTCAACTGAACAAAGAAGCCCTTGGCGAGCCGTCCCAGTTCACTATGGGGGGTGCGAAACCCGGGCTTAATAGGTAAACCCGTTGCTTCTCGTTGACTGTGCTCCCGCGCTTTGCTCTCTTCCTCGTGCTGCTGCCAGTTCGCCAGAACCCCCTTGATGTCCCCCTGGAAGATCTCACTCAGGTAGTGGCTGGAGTAAAAGTCGTTTTCGTTATGGATACCTGCCAGTGCCATGGCTATGCCTCCTCGCCGGTGAGTACCGCGATCACCTGGATGTAGGGGTTGGGATCGGTTTGCATGGTGTCTTTGATCCAGCTCTGATGTTCTTCGAACACGTTTTCAATGCGGCTGAGCGCCTGTTTCCGCGTGTTCTGCACCCGGGTCTCATGCAACTTGCTGTCAGCCAGGCTGAGTTCGAGTTGCTGTTGCTGGTTTTGACGCAGCTCCCGCAGGCGTTCCGTTTGGGCCATTAGCTGTTGATCAAGCTGTTGCTGGCGCTCATCACGCAGTTGGCAGAAGTGCGGTATGGCCTGATCAATGGCATCACCAAGCAGCCCTTGTTGACGCAAGGGTTGGCGTTCTGTCACTGGGTTGGCCAACTCCCACTGGTGGAAGGGATATGTCACGACGAACTGTTCGATGGATTCGATACCGGTGAGTTCGCCATGGTTGAAGCTGACCACCAACCACGGGTTCAGCACGGCATGGGAGCGGCGATTGGGGAACAGGCCGGAAAGGACAAAGTGATCTTCACCAGGAGCGAGTCGACCATTGGCACGCACTACCGGAGCTTGTTTGCGGCCAAAGTTGTAGCGCAGTTTGTCGCTGAGCCATTCCATTACCGGGTTAATGGCCCACAGGTATTGCAACTGCGGCCAGGCCTCATCGGTACCGCGACAACGCTTGATCTCCTTGTTGATATCGTTGATATCCTGGCTCAAGCGGATAGTGTACTTATTGGCTTCGGTGGGCTGGATCTGTTTAGGCAGCAACGCGTAACGGTGCTTCAGATCGTTGGGGGCTACCATCTGCAGGCTGTGGGTACCGGTACGCTCCACCTGGGGCGCATTGATGAGCTTCAGCCCCTGGAGACAGTAGTCGATGTCATTGGCGTAGAGGGAAAATCCATCATCGGTTTCTACTTCGGTTTGACCTTGGTTGGCGTTACTGAGGTAGAAGGCTTCGTCTTGCTCTTGGGCTGCGTTGCTATTGAACAACTCATCAAGGAAGGCGGCAGAGTCCTCTTGATTAGCCAGAGCATCCACGATAATTTGCTCTTCCGAGTCTTTGTCGTGGCAGCGGGTAAATTCCGACGCATCACCGATGTTGTCTTGTGCCTGCTGGTCTTTTTCAATCAGCACTTCCTGGATGCGTGCATCACCACGTATCTTTTCGTTTTCGGCAGTGGTCACCAGGTAACGGATCTGAGGCTGGTGCTCTTGTCCATAACGGTCGATACGACCATTGCGCTGCTGGAACACCATCAAAGACCAGGGAATATCGAAATGGATCATCTTGTAGCTTTGGTGATGCAGGTTGATCCCTTCCGACGCCACATCTGAGCACACCAACAGGCGAACCTTGGCATTCGCCTGGCCGAACTGCTCGACGGTGGACATCAGTTCGATGTCGGACATATCCCCGCGAAGCTGGCCAATTTGGTCGGGGTTGAGGTTCAGGTCCTCCTTCAAGCTTTCATAGAGGAACTTCAGCGTAGGAATACTCTCGGTAAAGATCACCAGGCGATCACTGGCATCGGTTTTCCGCCATTTCAGATCGTTCTTGATGGTGCCCAGCAGTTGCTGGTATTTGCCGAAATTGTGTTTGCCGATGTTGGCCAAGGCACTTTGTAAGCCATGAAGCTCATTGAGTTCGTTGACCAGGGCCTTGGTGGAGCCTTTCTCGTTTTGCTTCTGGAGTTTTTCCAGTCGCTTGCAAACTGTTTCAAAACACGCCATGGGGCTGGAGAACAGGGTTTTCTCAAAGCCGATTTTCAGTAACCGGCTGGTGCCCTTACGGCCCTCTTCCTGTTCAAACTTAGCATCGACTAGGGTGTCATAGACCCATTCTTCAGCACTGCTGGCAGGACATTCGACCACCTTGATTTCCCGCTCTGGGAATTCACCGGCGATCTGGTCTTTGACGTCTTTCTTAAATCGCCTAACGACGAGGTTCTTATCCTTGAAGTCGTCGTATTTGTATTTCTTGTGGTTAGCAATGGCTGTGGGATCCAGCATGTCCACCAGGCTGGCAAAGCTTTCTGGTTTGCCATCGTGGGGGGTTGCCGATAACAGGATCAGGGTATCGGAGCGATTTGCTAACAAGCTCGCCAAACGGTGGCGCCGTGAGCGGCTGCCCCGCAGTGCCACATTATGGGCTTCGTCGATGACGATGATGTCCCAGCGGGCATTCTCAAGGTGGTGGCGGTATTCGATATCCTGCTTGAGGGTATCGATGGAGATAATAGCCTTATCGTAGTAATTGAAGGGGTTGTGGTTGGCGGGGATCCGGTTACGAACGCCCTGCAGGCCGACAGAATCGAGACGGGTTAGCGGAATGGAGAAGCGGCTCCACATCTCTTTCTGGAACTGCGTGAGCATGGATTTCACTGCCAATACCAGTATTCGCTTACCCCGGCCTCGCCGGATCAGTTCCGACATCAAGATACCGGCTTCAAGGGTTTTCCCAAGACCCACGGCATCGGCGATCAATACTCGCTGCCTTGGCTGTCCTAAGGCGTTATACGTAGGTTCCAACTGAAATGGCAGTGTATCCATCGCTGCCTTGTGGCCAAGTTGGAGCGCCTGCCCGGTTGGAATACGCTCTCGCAGCTTGCTCTCGATATAGAGCTTTGAGGCGTTGAAGTTACTGCTATCGTCCTCTTGCAGTACCGTTTCTTTGGGGTCTAGGACGGTGATTTCTTTTTCAGCCAGCGTTAAGAAGCAGCTGTTTTTGCCCCGAACGATTTCAGAGACCCCATCGCAGGTGAGTAGTTGTCCGCCATCACTGCTGCGATCGACTTTGCGAATGGCCCATTCGGCATTGCGAATCTCGACCCGCATCCCTGTAGCGTAGTTTGCTTGTTCCATGTAGCACCCCGACAATCCATTTCGGATACACCAATTTGGTAGCAATTAACCTAAGCCATGGGGCTCTTTTAAACTGCCGCAGCTATCACACTTGTGTCCACTTATCGCTGGGAAAACAACCTAGTTGAGAAAATTTTAATTCGAATCAATGTTTTGGGCAGGTGCGCTATGGGGTTGAGTGGTTGGAGCAAGGAAGAAAAAGCGGCCGGATGAGTAACCGGCCTAGAGAACACAGTTTTGATGTTATTCGGGCTTAGGAAACCAAAGGTCCATATCAACTACACCCGCGTACCGATAAGCATGACAATAACCCTCATGTACGGGGACAAACATCCGCCCAAACTCATTCACAAATAAACGGCCACCTTGATGTCCTTTGGCGCGATAAGCGACTTGAGCTACGTCTCTGGCATTGTTTCGACCAATAGCTTTGCTAAGTCGATGGGTTCGCACCATTGCCCCCTCCAAACTGCGATGTTCAGTCTCATACTCAATGTCAGTGCCATCCGTGTTTACCTTGTAGCGCATCCCGACAGCAGGACCATGCCAATTTTCGCCAATTGCCAGTGTCAAATCGCCGTGAAACTCCTGGCCATCAAAAGTGAACTTGAGGGGTTCATGGTACTCCCCAGCTAAATAATATTCCGTATCGGCTCCATTACGGTTCGCCGGCACGATTACTTGCTTATATTCATTAATGTAAAAGCCCCCAAGTTCACCATCACCATATTGGCGCTTCACCTCGGCGACCATTGCACAGAGTTCAGGGTGTTTGCGATTTGCGAGCAGCAACTTCTCATCATCGTCAAACTCCATGATAAGTCGAATAACAACACCTCCAGGGTTGTGCCGATCTGAAACCAGACTGTACTTACCCGCTTTAGTTCGGAACTGACGGTTTCCATTGAACTTTGGAAATCCTGACATGCTACCTCCTTGTAGTTACCGTTTGATCTAGCTTAGAGAAACGTCTGGGAACTCCAAACCATGCTTTAAGTGACAAACAAACAGCAGCTGCCCTCTACCCCTGGCGAGCACGTGATTAAGCTGGTTGAGTTCAAATTTAGTAACTTTAATGCCCAGACCATGAAGCGCCTTGATTGAAGTGATTAATGCTTCTGCATCTTTGCCTTTGTTTGGATCGGACGCATTTCGCGTCGTTTTGACATAACACTCGCCATCGGCGTGTTTTCTTACGATCACTCCCCCCCGTTTGGCAGAGAATCTCCACGGACACATGTCTATACTCAGTCGATTCGGCGGATATACATCACCCGTTATGGCATTCTCACTCCACTTCAGCAACTGCTCTGCATCCATACAAGTCACTTCGCTTTGCTCTTGACTCGATGAGTCCCATTGCCCAAGGTAAGTAACTTGGGTGGGTGATTCTTTATTCCAGATCAGAATCATATTTTTTTCTTGGGTGATCTTAAATCGACCACCACGAGACAACCATTTGGATAACACCTCAGGCAAATTACCAGCAGTTACTAGGAACTGCCCTTCTCCATTTTTTACATTGCCTTGAGTATCTATCGAGAAAGGTAGTCCGGCATACTCTCCTGGGTATGGATCTCCTGGTTGTAGGAATTTGGGATCTATGGTGCTTTCTTTGGGGCGTGGTTGAGCCGGAGGGCCGGGTTGTGGCACTGGGTCATTCGCCAAATCCCAATGATAATATTGATTTTGCGCGATACCCGTTATCGTCGCCCAATCATGCTTCCGGTACACCTCTTCGTCCTTGGTCTTTCGGGCATAAAGAACCACCATTTTTGAGGTTTTGTCTTCGCCACTTTCGGTGCGGTGTTTTCTCAGTACGCGACCTAGGGTCTGAACCCTTTGCCGCACTGAGGATGATGAGGCAACGATGATGCCGAGATCAACAGCAGGCACATTGAAGCCTTCAATAAGTGTTTTGGCCGATACGATGACCTGGGCAATGTCTTTTCTGAAGAGCTCCAGTCCGGTAGAACGCAGTTGTGCTGGTAATTCGCTGTGATCCGCAATCACCCGGTAACCGGATAACTTTAAGGACAGGAATAGCTCATTCACTTGCTCGATACGCTCATGGAAGATAATGACCTTCGCGTTTGGATTGATTTGGAGTTCGCGCTCAAGGATCCGGTGGACAGCTTCAAAACGACTACGCATGCCATACAGTAACTCGTCCCTTTTTGCTGTGTTGCTAAGAATCCTTGCCGCAAGCGGCCCCGACTCTCCTCCTTTTTGAGAAAGCCGTTGCAGCCACCCCCAGAATGCTCCACCGGAAAGAGTCGAAGGTGGTAATGCATCTCTATCTTGACGAATTTGTCGAGACAGACGTTGATATTGCTGCTCTTCTTCATTCGTCAGAGGTAATCCTAAATGCTCGATCGAAAATTCGGGGATCAGCCCTTGATTCAAGGCTTGCAGTAGGCTGAATTCAAAAATAATGGGCCCCAGTTGTTGCCCAACGATCGATTCGTTGTATGACTTGTCGTCGTCTTCTGGAGTAGCAGACAACCCCAGAGAGTAGCGACGAGGTATTGTTAGTACTCGAGAACTTTGACTGGCTTTTAAGTGATGACATTCATCACCGATAAGCAAAAGTTTGTCAGCTACATCACTGGACGAAACAATGGCGTCCAACTTGGTTCGAGCTGAAGCTAATACCACCAGCAAGATGCGCACATCGCCGGTGAAATCTGACTTATACCCTCCACCTAGTCGTCCTATGCTTCTTGCCGGCAAATTGGACTTTTCAAGCAATTCTTCGTACCACTGATTGAGCAGGACGATCGTTGGCACAGCAATTACTACTCGAAGATTTGGCTCTCGGGCATTCTGCAAACGTTCAGCAATCGCCAAACCAAGCAAGGTTTTACCCCCGCCGGTCACGACCTTGACAGTGCCATTGCGTTCCTGGCGCCTTGCCCAGGAATCGATACACTGTTTCTGCCAATCGTAGAGCTTGATATCTCCGGTCAAGCACCATTTTCTTGGAACTAAGGACGTTTCATGACAGGACGGTTCACTGGCCGTCATCGCGACCTCTTGTGACGATTGAGAGCAAGACTCTATCGTCAGCAGTTGTTGAAGTTCCAACTGCTGCTCCGGCCCCCACTTTGCTTGACTCGGCTTATTGGTCATACGCCTCCATTAGCTTCAGCATGCATTAATCAAGTAGCATCAAAGACCACATAAATCATTGATCTAGAACAATAGCTTGTAAATGGCAATTTCACTACCTCACCTTTTGGCAGGGCTAAGTGCTGTGTTCCTTTCTTTTCTCCATTATTGGTTGTTTGCACCTCTGCTTAATGTTCATTTTGAACTCCTCACAACTTTCAGAGCAATTAACCATTTTAGTTACCTCTATCATGACTAAGCGATAGTTAACGACGAAACGAGTTGGTTGTAGTGGTCAACTAAATCCGGACACCTGTTTAGCCCGATTCTCGGCTTCCGCAGGCGGCACCCCATCATTGTGTTGGTGAGGGCGCTGCCAGTTGTAGTAGTCCATCAAGTATGCGGCGACGTCTC
>NZ_SWCI01000041.1 GCF_005116715.1 Ferrimonas sediminicola
AGGGGCTGCGCTCTCAAACCGGCTACAAGCGTCGTAAGGGAATGTACGGTGGCAAATCCCAGGTAGCGGCTCCGAATACGTTGGATCGCCAATTTACCGTGTCAGAACCCAATAAGTCATGGGTGACGGACATCACCTACATCCGTACTCATGAGGGGTGGCTGTATCTGGCTGTCGTTATCGACCTGTTCTCCAGGCAGGTTGTCGGCTGGGCAATGAAGCCAAGGATGACCACTGACCTGGCAACGGATGCACTGCTGATGGCAGTATGGCGCCGCAAGCCAGAAAACGAAGTGCTGGTGCACTCCGATCAGGGCAGCCAGTTCACCAGTGATGAGTGGCAGCGATTTCTCAAGGAGCACAGCCTGAGTTGCAGCATGAGTCGCCGAGGCAATTGCCACGACAACGCGGTAGCAGAGAGCTTCTTCCAGTTGCTAAAGCGGGAAAGGATCAAGCGGAAGATCTACTCAACCCGAGATGAGGCTCGAAGCGAAGTCTTCGACTACATCG
>NZ_SWCI01000012.1 GCF_005116715.1 Ferrimonas sediminicola
CACGGCAAAGGAATCCAAGGATGGCCCCAACACCCAAACTGCTGGTGGTGACCGATCTCGACGGCACCCTGCTGGATCACCACAGCTACAGCTTTCAGCCCGCCGAACCGGCGCTGGCGCGCCTCAGGCGCCTGGGCATCCCCCTCATCCTCAACACCAGTAAGACCGCCGCCGAGCTGGCGCCGCTGCGCCGAGAGCTGGGTACCGACGCTCCCTATGTGGTGGAGAACGGCGCGGCCCTCTACTGGCCGCCGCCGTTCGATGCCCTCAGTGAGTCCGACGCCAACACTGATAAGCACAATCTTGGTGCAACCCCCGGCGCCATCCTGGGGCATCGGATGCAGGCCCTGGGGGCCTCCCGGGCGCAGATCCTCGCCGCCCTGGCCGAGATCCGCCGCGACACCGGCCTCAAGCTGGAGGGGTTCTCCGACTGGAACGCCGACACCCTGATGGCCCACACCGGGCTTGAGCGGCGCGCCGCCGAGCAGGCCCTGGACCGGCAGTTCTCCGAGCCGCTGTGGTGGCAGGGCAGCGAGGCCCAGCTGGCCCGGTTGCAGCAGGCGGCGGAGGCTTACGGCCTCAGGCTGCTGATGGGCGGGCGCTTCCTGCACCTGGTCGGCCAAAGCGACAAGGGGCGCTGCATAGAGCCGCTACGGCGCGCCTACACCCGCCAATGGGGGCTGGCGGACGGGGCGCAGCCCAAGGTGATCGCCCTCGGCGACGGCGACAACGATCTGGCGATGCTGGAGGCGGCCGACCACCCGGTGCTGGTGCGCTCGCCGGTCAACCCGCTGCCCGAGCTCAGCGACGCTTGCCGCACCCGGGCCATGGTCACCGAGGGCTATGGTCCCCTGGGCTGGAACGAGGCGGTCCATCGCCTGCTCGATCGCTACCGGCTTCCCTGAGTCGGGCGACTGTGGCACCGCAATTGCAAAACTTCGATTAGAACATTGAATCGCAACCGCTGAAGGAGTGTTCCATGGGCGACTTTCACCAGAATGGCATCATCACCACCCTGCACAACCTGACGGATCGGCCCATCGACGACCTGGAGGCGGAGCTGACCCGGTTCAGCCGGGTTCGCCCCATGTCCCTGGTGCTGCCCTCGCTCTACAGCGAGCTCCAGGGCCCGGCCCTGGACAGGATCGTCACCGAGCTGGCCCAGGTGCCCTACCTGCAGGAGGTGGTGATCGGTCTTGACCGGGCCGACCGGGATCAGTACCGACACGCCCTGGAATTCTTCAACCGCCTGCCGCAGAAACACCGGGTGTTGTGGAACGACGGCCCGCGCCTGAGGGCCATCGATGAGAAACTGAGGGCTCAGGGGCTGGCCCCCACCGAGATGGGCAAGGGGCGCAACGTATGGTACTGCCTGGGCTACGTGCTGGCCCGGGGCAACAGCGAATCGGTGGCGCTGCACGACTGCGATATCCTCACCTACGACCGCAGTATGCTGGCCCGGCTGATCTACCCGGTGGCCAACCCCTCCTTCAACTACGAGTTCTGCAAGGGCTACTACGCCCGGGTGGCCGAGGACAAGATGAACGGCCGGGTCACCCGGCTGCTGGTGACGCCGCTGCTGCGGGCGCTGAAGAAGATCCTCGGCCCGCTGGACTACCTGGAGTTTCTCGACTCCTTCCGCTACCCCCTGGCCGGGGAGTTCTCCTTCCGCATCGACGTGGTCAACGACATCCGCATCCCCAGCGACTGGGGGCTGGAGATCGGCGTGCTGTCGGAGATGAAGCGCAACTACGCCACCAACCGCCTGTGCCAGGTGGACATCGCCGACCGCTACGATCACAAGCACCAGGATCTCTCCAAGCACGACGACAGCGGCGGCCTGTCCAAGATGTCCATCGACATCAGCAAGGCGATCTTCCGCAAGCTGGCCACCAACGGGGTGGTGTTCTCCTCGGAGACCTTCCGCTCCATCAAGGCCACCTACTACCGCATCGCCCTGGACTTCATCGAGACCTACCACAACGACGCGGTGATCAACGGCCTGGAGTTCGACGTGCACAGCGAGGAGGAGTCGGTGGAGCTGTTCGCCGAGAATGTGCTCAACGCCGGGCTGCACTTTCTCGACTACCCGATGGAGAAGCCCTTCATCCCCAGCTGGAACCGGGTCAGCAGCGCCATCCCCGACATCTTCGAGCAGTTGCAAGAGGCGGTGGAGGCGGACCACCGGGAGTTTCTGGGCGAGGCATAGGAGCCGATGCAGATGAATCAGGCGGTACACCACACCACCCTGGAGGCGCTGGGGCAGCAGCTGGAGGAGCACCTGCAGCTGATCTACCCCGAGGCCGACCACGGCGAGCTGGCCCAGGCGCTCATCCAGGCGCTGGGGGCCGAGGGCCATTGCGTCATGGCCAAACCCAGGCTGGAGCCCTGGGACGAGAGCGATCTTATCGTCATCAGCTACGGCGACAGCATTCGTCGTCAGGGGGAGGCGCCGCTGCACACCCTCAAGCGCTTCTTCGACCACTACCTGGGCCAGGTGGCCACCGGGGTGCACATTCTGCCGTTCTTCCCCTCCAGCTCCGACGACGGCTTTGCGGTGATCGATTACGCCCAGGTCAACCCCGGCCTGGGCCGCTGGCAGGATATCCAGGCCATCGCCGCCGACTTCCGGCTGATGGCCGACCTGGTGATCAACCACTGCTCCAGCCGCAGCCGCTGGTTCGAGCAGTTCAAGGCGGGCCAGCCTCCGGGCAGGGACTACTTCATCAGCGCCGATCCCGAGGGCGACTACCACCAGGTGGTGCGCCCGCGCACCAGCGAGCTGCTGAAACCGGTGCAGACCGCCCTGGGGGAGCGCCACGTGTGGTGCACCTTCAGCCACGACCAGGTGGATCTCAACTTCGCCAACCCCCAGGTGCTGGTGGAGATGGTGAAGATCATCCGCCTCTATCTCAACCACGGGGTGAGCATCTTCCGCCTGGACGCGGTGGCCTTCCTGTGGAAGGAGCCGGGCAGCAACTGCCTCAACCTGACGCAGACCCACGAGATCGTGCGGCTGCTGCGCACCCTGGTGAGCTTCTACGACCCTAGGATCCTGCTGATCACCGAGACCAACATCCCCAACCGGGAGAACCTGGCCTACTTCGGCAACGGCAACGAGGCCCACGCCATCTACAACTTCTCCTTGCCGCCGCTGCTGCTGCACACCCTGCTCACCGGCGACTGCAATGCCCTCAAGCTATGGCAGATGAGCATGCCGCCGGCGCAGATGGGCACCACCTACCTCAACTTCATCGCCTCCCACGACGGCATCGGCCTGCGGCCGGTGGAGGGGCTGCTGGACGACAAACAGATCGCCGACATCGCCACCACCATGGAGGCCTTCGGTGGCCGCATCTCCTGGCGCAGCCTGGGGGAGGGGGGGCTGCGCCCCTACGAGATCAACATCTCCCTGTATGACGCCATGCAGGGCACCCTGGACGGCCCGGACCCCTACCAGCAGGAGCGCTTCCTCTGCGCCCACGCCATCATGCTGGCCCTGGAGGGGCTGCCGGCCATCTACCTGCACAGCCTGCTGGCCACCCACAATGACAACGCCCGGGTGGAGAACACCGGCAACAACCGCAGCATCAACCGCCACTGCTGGGACGCCGACGCCCTGGAGGCCCTGCTGCAGGACGCGGCCAGCCACCACCACCAGGTGTTTGTCCGCCTCACCCAACTGGTGCAGATGCGCCAGCGCCAGCCCGCCTTCCACCCCAGCGCCACCCAGTTTGTGCTGCACCTGGGGGAGGAGCTGTTCGGCCTGTGGCGTCAGAGCCGCAACCGGGATCAGAGCGTGTTCGCCGTGGCCAACGTCACCAGAGAGCCCCAGCCGCTGCGCCTCTCCAGCCTCAACCTTATAGGCACCGACGCCTGGCGGGACCTGCTCAGCGGCGAGGAGTACAGCGACCTGCACGGCGAGATCGAGCTGGCGCCCTACCAGGTGGTGTGGCTCGCCAACAGGGCGGGCGAGTAGGGCCGGAAAGCGGGCCAAGCCGTTCGCCCCTTTGGAAAATTTGTCGGGTCGGCTACCATGACCGCCAGTTCAATCATTGCCGACACCGAGGGACCCACCATGGAGCTGAATCGCAAGGAGCGCCAAACCCTGGCCCAGTGGTTTACCCGCCCCTGGCAGGAGCGCGAGGTGGCCTTGGGCGCCCTGGCCAGCCGTCTGCACCGGGATTACGGCTTCGGTGAGCTCATCGGTGACGGTCGGGCCAGGGCCAGGCTGCAGATCAGCCGTGATCACCTCAGTGCGCTGCGGGACGAACTGAAGCGCGATGGCCTGGGTGACCCCTGTCAGCCTGAATTTGTGACTGAGGCGCAAAGCCGCAACCACCTGGCCCAGACCCGCCAGGACGAGAAGCGCGGCGCCAGGGCGGTGGGCGACGATCTGGTGCTCTGCCGCCCCCTGGGCCACTGGCATATCGACGGGCAACCTATCCCGCTGCCGCCCTTCGAGCAGGCGGGCCAGTTGCTGAACTGGCGCTCACTGTCTGACATGGCTCCTCGGCTGTGCCACAGCCATCTGGTGCTGGTGGAGAACCTGGCACTGATGCCTGAGCTGCATCGCCTCGCGCTTCCACGGAGCCTGAATAACCCCCTGTTCCTCTACCGGGGCGACGCCGATCGCAGCACCGGCGCAGCCTACCGATGTTTCCGCGCCTTCAAGGGCAGACTGCCCCTGGTCTACTTCGGCGATTTCGACCCGGCAGGGCTGGAAATTGGCCTTGGTTGCGGTGCCGAGCGGTTGCTGCTGCCGGCGCCCGACTGCTGGGAGACCCTGCTCCATCCCCACTGGCAGAGCCTGACAGGCGCCGAGCGGCGCTGGTATGCCCAGGAGGCCCAGGCCCGCCGCCTGTTCAGTCGCAACCTGGCCGAACCCCTCAAGCAGGCACTGCTGGCCATGGACAGCCACAAGCAGACCCGCACCCAGGAGCACCTGCTGGCCCATGGGGTAGAGCTGGAACTGGTGGACCTCTAACTTCCCCTCTACGCCGTATAGGCCGATTGCGTCCAAATTTTGGGATTCTCGAACTAGATTAGTTTGCCATGGTGAATTGCACTTTAGATGTCCGTGGATCTATTGAATATGCTACTGTGGTAGCCAACGGTTTAGCTCATTGAGCTAAAACGAATTAAATATCTTCTGCATGCAATTTTTGAAAGTGTGATGTTTTTCACTTTATTGGTTCGTGAGTGAAGGCATTTTGATGGGTGGCTGTTGGGCCAAATTATCCTAGCAAGGAAGTGATAGGAGCTTGTTATGACGTGTAGTTGTTGCAATGGTCGCCTAAACATCGGAATGATCCATAAAGTTGATCCTATGACGGGGCAGAGATTCAAGTCGTGTCCTCATTGCTCTGATGCCAATGGAAGTGAACATGTATTCCACCCTTATCCAGCTGCATTTGGAAAAACACCCGCTCGAGTGACTGCTCGTAATCCTGATGGTTATCAAAGTTATTGTCGTGAGTGTCGCAATCTTGATAAAGGGGACGTTTCTAAAGTTCACAGAAACGGTCGATTGTGCAGCTCTCTGATTTAGGCTGTAAATGAATATATTTCGGGATGACGCGGTTGCCTGGCTGTCAACGCTCGAAGATGAGAGCGTTGACTTGTTGATTACCGATCCGCCATACGAGTCATTAGAAAAACATAGGAAGATTGGGACGACAACTAGGCTGAAGATTAGCAAGGCTTCGAGTAATCAGTGGTTTGATATATTTCCTAATTCTCGTTTTGAAGAGTTGCTAAAGGAAATATACAGAGTCTTAAAGAGAAATTCTCACTTTTACTTGTTCTGTGACCAAGAAACAATGTTTGTCATAAAGCCTATAGCGGAAGATGTCGGATTTAAGTTTTGGAAGCCGATAATTTGGGATAAAGTGAGTATAGGGATGGGGTATCATTACAGGTCCAGGTATGAATGCATTCTTTTTTTTGAGAAAGGGAAAAGAAAGTTGAATGATTTGGGGTGCCCTGACATTTTGGAGTACAAGAGAGTTTATCGAGGATATCCTACCGAGAAACCCGTGGGATTAATGGAGATACTTGTTGAACAGAGTAGCTCATGTGGAGAATTGGTTGTTGATCCGTTCTTTGGTTCAGGTTCTGTACTTGTGGCAGCACAAAACCTGAGTAGGAGGTGTGTTGGTAACGACATTTCAGTTGAAGCACATAATCATTATTTGAACAGGGGTGACTTATACTTGGATACACTTGTGGGTCAGTGATTTTTAATTTTAATTTTGGGTTCTAACTTGTTAAAAGGGCGGTGTAAGTGATTGTCATAATGCTTTGCCAACCACAAGTTTCGACTGGATATGGGGTTTGGTTTCATCGGATACAAAGACACCCATGCTAAGTGGGGGTGCCAATTTGTTTCGATTGGCCTAGCTGAATCTTGTGGTTATTTTGGTGAAGCCTGCAGCACTTTCGATAGCGAAAGGGCCTGGAATCATGGCTTTGGGTTGTGTTTTCTGGGCAACGGGCATGTTTAGGTCGTCGAGCACTGAATGGTCGACGTGAATACTGGGCTATGGCTGACGATTAGGCGAGTAATCGCTTGGCGTTGGTTGAGCCTCGTATTCGCTTCAACCCGTCGGCTTGGCGGCACTTCCGTATGTTGTGCTCTCGGCCTGCCAAGTGATGGAATTGGTACTCGAAGCCTTGGGTGAGCTCCATCCAGTTGTCGAGTTCTATCTCCAGCCTAGTGAGCAGATCGGCGGTGCCTTTGGTTATATGTCCTGCCTTGTCTTCTCGTATGGCTCTGCCGGTGAACTCCACCAGTTCCAGGTAATCATTGAGGTGACAGGGCAGGGTACAGTTCTCTACGTCCTCTACATCAAACGCTTTGAGTCTTGCTGGCTGTTTTCCTGCTAACGCGGCACGAATGCGCAGTTGGATTGAGGTATGGTCTGACTGCTCGGGTGTGTTGGCCATCTTGGCTCTGATGGGATTGAGGTCGACATAGGCCATACAGCAGAGCAGGGCCTGCTCATCCAGCAGCGCCTGCGATTTGAATCTCCCCTCCCAAAACCGACCGCTGCAGTTATCTTCCTTATTGGCTTTACGGGCAATGAATTCGTTCAGTGTTCGCATAAACCAGCTGATGTCGGTTAATCGCTGGCGGTACTCTGTCACCAATTGCTCCACTCGGTGCAGCTCCCAACTCTCCATCTCATCACGCTCCTCCTCTACCAGAAAGCGGCGGGTCATGGCGTTGCCAGTGAACAGCATGTGCCAACGTTCGATGACCTCTAGATCACACCAGCCATTGGCCTTGTCCACATTGACGTAAAGCACCGCGTGGGTGTGATTGCTCATGATGGCGAAGGCCATGGCTTCGATGGCGAACACTTGTGTCAGCGACAGCAACCGTTCTTGCACCCACTCCCTGCGGTGTTCATAGCACTTGCCGGTGTAGGGATCTTGGCCACAGAGGAAGGCGCGTCGAACACAGCGGCTGACGCAATGATAGTAGCGGGTATCGTCCAAGCTGATTTGTTGTTTTCTGGCCTTAGGCATCGTTCTCGCTCCTTGAGAATGAAAACTAAGGATAGGCGTGGATGAGATTGGTTGCTGTTAGTGTGGGTGTCTCTGTATGGGAGAGGAGTACATGGACACCGGCAATCAGGCTCAGGGTATCCCAGGGAGAAATGGGATAGCTGAGCAACAAAGCGCCTGGTGCCCATGTCAGGTTGGGCGGATTACTGCGCTCTACGCTTGTTGTGCACCACGCAGAAGTTGCCCCTGCGGGTACGGCACTTGGAGCATCGCTCACAGATGGCCGGGCTGCGGTCGCCCTCCTTCCAGCGCTGGACCAGTTGAGGCTCCGCCAGCAGGGGCCGAGCAATGGCAAAGTACTCAATTTTGGTGCTGGCGGCGATCGCCTCCAGGGTCTCGATGTCAGACAGGCCGCCGACGGTGATCACCGGCACATTGATCTCCTCGCTGACCACCCTGCCATAGTCCAGGAAGTAGCCCTCCTGCTGAATCTTATGCTCGTCAAACTCCTCTCCCACCAGGGTGTCCGCCTTGCCATGGATGTTGCCGGACAGCTCAATGGCATCGACGCCTGCGGCTTCGAGCGTCCTGCAGATGGCCCTGGTCTCGCTGAACGTAAGCCCGCCTTCGAAAAACTCCGATGCGGTCAGCTTGACCATAATCGGGAAGTCGTCTCCGACCACCTGGCGCATCTTGGCAAAGATCTCCAGCAGGAACCTCATGCGGTTTTCCAGGCTGCCACCGTACTCATCTTCGCGGCGGTTATAGTAGGGGCTTAAGAACTGATTGATCAGATAGGTGTGGGCACCGTGGATCTCAACGCCATCGAAGCCCGCTTCCTTGGCTCGCCAGGCGGCCTTGGCGAAGGCGTCGACGATATAGTCGATCTCCTCCTTGGTCATCGCTTTGCCGAGGGTCTTTGTTCCCCTCTCCGGCACGTCACTGGGGGCGAAGATGACTCGCTCGCCCACATTGTGGGTGGTCTTGGTGCCGCCGTAGGCCAGTTGCATGACGATCCTGGCGTCACTTGCATGGACCAGCTCCGTCAACTTGATGTATTCGTTGATGAAGGAGTCATCGTAGATCCCCATCATGCCCGGGTTTGGCTGCTCCTCCTCGACGATGTTGGCGTAACCGGTGATGATCAACCCCACTTCACCCTTGGCCAGTTCGTCGTAGATGGCATAGAGCTTATCTGTCATATGGCCATCTTCCGTGGTCATATTTTCCCAGGTTGCGCTTCTGACAAAACGGTTCTTCAGTCTCATGCTTCCGATATGGGACTGTTCAAATAAGCTCTTCAATTCTGACCTCTACACCATGGGAAAATTGGCCGAATTCTTACATGAAAAGCTGCTAGGGCACCCAAGCCAAGGTCTCAAAAAGGCCATGAACTTTATACATTGAATAGATGCATGGCAGTCATAGGTGAAGAGTAGTCGTATTACCTTCAGGTAGCTCGTTGATATGAACGATGTTATTGGGTAGGGGGAGACACTCAGGGCGGTTGCTGTGCGGCTAAGCCCCGGTGTTGGCCGGTCAGGTTCCAAAAGGCAACTGCCCGCTCAGTCTCTGCGAAGTACCTACAAGGACACCCAATGCAACGGCGCTTTGGGTTACCAGGGCGTCCCTGCCGGCCGATGTTCTGTTTAAGCCGTCTCGCGATCGCGGTCAGGTGACGGTTGACGCAGCTTGGCCAGGTGCTGCCGATCGTCCAGCGTCGACAGCAGCACCGCCAAGGCGCCCACGGCCGCCGCCCGCCCCTTCCTTCGATCCTCCCCTCCCTTTCCCGGCTGGTATCCACTCGCCAATCGACTAAATCGGTTGCGACGATAGCTTGTAATTGCTTTTGTCTTTAACGGCGGTGGGGCACTATAACCCCATCGACGCAGCGGGCGTCACCAAAACACCCTTTATGAACAGGAGAGATACGCCATGATCAACACTCAGATTAAGCCGTTCAAAGCCACCGCCTTCAAACAGGGCGAGTTTGTCGAGATCACCGAGCAGGACGTCAAGGGCAAGTGGGCGGTGTTCTTCTTCTACCCGGCCGACTTCACCTTCGTCTGCCCCACCGAACTGGGTGATCTGGCCGACCACTACCAAGAGCTGCAACGCCGTGGCGTCGAGGTGTTCTCCGTCTCCACCGACACCCACTTCACCCACAAGGCGTGGCACGACAGCTCCGACACCATCGGCAAGATCAACTACTTCATGGTGGGCGATCAGACCGGCACCATCACCAACAACTTCAACGTGATGCGTGAAGGCCAGGGCCTGGCGGATCGCGCCACCTTCCTGATTGACCCCGAGGGCGTCATCCAGGCGATGGAGATCACCGCCGAAGGCATTGGCCGCGACGCCGAAGACCTGATGCGCAAGGTCAAGGCCGCCCAGTACGTGGCCAGCCACCCGGGTGAGGTGTGCCCCGCCAAGTGGAAAGAGGGTGAGCAGACCCTGGCGCCCTCCCTGGACCTGGTGGGCAAAATCTAACCACCCCGGAATGACCCGGCGGCCCGCTCCCCTCTAACGGGAGCGGGGTCGCCCCGATGCCATCACCCCAGACTCAACCCCACTTTTCCAGGCAGGTACCCATGTTAGATCAAGCGATGAAGCAGCAACTCCAATCCTACTTAACCAACCTGAAGTCCGATGTACGGCTGCGCCTGAGTCTTGATGACAGTGACACCGGCCGCAAGCTGCAGGCGCTGGCGGAGGAGATCGCCTCCCTCAACGGGCACATCAGCGTGGTCGATGACCCCGGCCACAGTGAGCGCAAGCCGCTGATGCTGGTGGAGAGCGTGGAGCGGGGAACCGCCATCGGTTTTGCCGGCCTGCCCATGGGCCATGAGTTCACCTCCCTGGTGCTGGCGCTGCTGCACAGCGGCGGCCATCCCATCAGGCTGGAGGCTGACACCATCGATCAGATCGCCGCCCTGGAGACGCCGCTGGAGGTGGAGATCTTCATCTCCCTCTCCTGCCAGAACTGCCCGGAGGTGGTGCAGGCGTTCAACATGATGGCGGCCATCAACCCGCGGGTTAGCGTCACCATGATCGACGGTGCGGCGTTCCAGCAGGAGGTGACATCCCGCGACATCCTGGCGGTGCCCAGCGTGTTCATCAATGGCGCGCTGTTCGGCCAGGGGCGCATGTCGCTGGCGGAGATCCTCGGCAAGTTGGACAGCGGCGCGGCGGAGAAGCAGGCCGCCAAGCTGAATCAACGGGCGCCGTTCGACGTGCTGGTGGTGGGCGGTGGCCCGGCCGGTGCCTCGGCGGCCATCTACGCCGCCCGCAAGGGGATTCGCACCGGTGTGGTGGCCGAGCGCTTCGGCGGCCAGGTGCAGGACACCATGGCCATCGAGAACTTCATCTCGGTCAAGGCCACCACCGGACCCAAGCTGGTGGCCAGCCTGGAGGAGCATGTGAAGGAGTACGGCGTCGAGGTGATCACCGAGCAGCGCGCCGCCAACCTGATCGGCGCCGAAGAGACCGACGATGGCTACATCCACGTGGAGCTGGCGAGCGGGGCGGTGCTCAGAGCCCGCAGCGTCATCACCAGCACCGGCGCCCGCTGGCGCGAGATGAAGGTGCCCGGTGAGCAGGCGTATCGCAACAAGGGCGTGGCCTACTGCCCCCACTGCGACGGCCCGCTGTTCAAGGGTAAGCGCACCGCGGTGATCGGCGGCGGCAACTCCGGCATCGAGGCGGCCATCGACCTGGCGGGCATCGTCGAGCACGTCACCGTGCTGGAGTTCGCCGACACCCTGCGGGCCGACCAGGTGCTGATCGACAGGGCCAACGCCATCGCCAACATCGACATCATCACCCTGGCGGAGACCACCCGGGTACTGGGGGACGGCGACCGGGTGACCGGACTGGAGTACCGGGACCGCCGCAGCGGTGAACTGCACCAGCTGGCGCAGGCGGGGATCTTCGTCCAGATCGGCCTGGTGCCCAACAGCGAGTGGCTCAACCGGAGCAAGGTGGCTTTGTCGGAGCGGGGCGAGATCATCGTCGACGCCCACGGCGCCACCAGCCTGGCGGGGGTGTTTGCCGCCGGCGATGTGACCACAGTGCCCTACAAGCAGATCATCATCGCCATGGGCGAAGGGGCCAAGGCCAGCCTGGGAGCCTTCGACCACCTGATTCGCCACCCGGCACCGACGGGGCAGACCCAGGCCGCCTGAGGCCAGGTCGGGGCATCGGCGAGGGCCAGACAGAGAAAAGCCGGGTGATGCACCCGGCTTTTTTTGACTGTGTCCGAGTGAGCTGCTGAAGTCAGTCGATGCCTTGGTTTAACCGGGCTGGCCCATGTCATGACACACTCAAGTAGGAATGGGAGCTGGGTGCGCATTTCAACAGACACTGGGCCCTGACGTTCGTCAGGGTGACAGGAAGAGGGTCTTTCCCGCGAACGCGGGAATCCAGGGTCTTGGTTTTTTATCGGCAAAAGCCACTGGGCCCCGGCATTCGCCGGGGAGACGATTGTGCCTGTGGTGTCGCGAGCACCCGGTCGCCAGGCTCAGCAGTCATCTGCGGGTTGCTGCAGAGAGGATTCAACCCACTGCGGCTCCCTCCAGCACGGTCACTGATGTGCGTCGGGGTGACGATTGTGCCTGTGGTGCAGGGAGCACTCCGGCGCTCCAGCTTCCCACCGTCATTCCCGCGAACGCGGGAATCCAGGGTCTTGTTTTTTTACCGGCAAAAGCCACTGGGCCCCGGCATTCGCCGGGGAGACGATTGTGCCTGTGGTGTCGCGAGCACCCGGTCGCCAGGCTCAGCAGTCATCTGTGGGTTGCTGCAGAGAGGATTCAACCCACTGCGGCTCCCTCCAGCACGGTCACTGATGTGCGTCGGGGTGACGATTGTGGGTGTGGTGCAGGGAGCACTCCGGCGCTCCAGCTTCCCACCGTCATTCCCGCGAACGCGGGAATCCAGGGTCTTGTTTTTTTACCGGCAAAAGCCACTGGACCCCGGCATTCGCCGGGGAGACGATTGTGCCTGTGGTGTCGCGAGCACCGGGTCGCCAGGCTCAGCAGTCATCTGCGGGTTGCTGCAGAGAGGATTCAACCCACTGCGGCTCCCTCCAGCACGGTCATGCCGGCGCATGCCGGTATCCAGAGGCTGTGTTTGCAAGGGCTTTATGAGGCCCCCAGGATCTCTCCACACTCGATACTCGACAGGCACGGATTCCTGGCCCTCTTAAGGAAGAAGATCGACAGGCCATTGCTGAGCAACAGCCATTTAAGACACAGCCCCTCTTTCTTGGCCGCGGCTCAGTACTGGCAGCGCTCGGGCAGGTCGGTGCGCAGCGGCTGAGGGATCCGCTCGCCGTTCTCCAGCTTGTACAGCACCGGCCCGTCGATGGGTTCCACCACCAGCTCGTAGCGACCGTTCTCCTCCGGGGTGAACACTGAGGCGGTGTAGTAACGCTTGAAGCAGTTCTTTTCACAGGACTGGAACTGGGTCCGGTAGCTGTTGACCAGGGGCTGGCCGGCACTCACCTTGACCGTGGTGGGCTGGTCCAGGTTGATGTGGCCGATGATGGTCGGCCCCCCCTGGCACTCGGTGCTGCGGTACTGGTAGATGGTGGAGGCAAAGGTTTTGCGGTACTCGGTGGAGATCAGCTTGCCGGCAAAGGCGGTGTGGGTCTCGGCCGGGATCACCTGGCCGGTGGCCTCGTCGATGTAGTGGTTGACGTCCTGGCGGATGTAGGTGACCGTGGCGACGGGGCCGGAGGGATCCATCGGCAGGCGAGGGGTGGCACAGCCGCCAAGCAGGCTGGCCAGGGCCACGAGCAGGAGAGTTCGGGTCATCATGGGCGTCCTTTCAGGTTAAGGGCTGGGGGCAGCCGAAACAGGGTCGAGGCGGTGGGTCCGGGGTGAGTGAGGGGTTACCACCGCGTCCGCACCCGCCCGGCCATCACAGCTTTTTTGCCGTCGATTCAACGGCCTCGGTCGATATGGTCTGACTCGAATCTTAACGTTTTCATCACAAATGTGAAGCGACGCCGATCACGAAGGGGGTTCGTGGCGCCGCCGGTCCTGAGGGAGGGCCAGCGGCTCCCGGGCTGGGCCGGAAGCCGCCGAGCGGGGCACGCCGGGATGGCGTGGCCGCCGTTACTCCACCGAGTAGAGGGCGTTGCCCTGGCCGTCGTCGCTGACCGTCAGCGAGAAGGCCGGTTTCGGGCCGTCATCGCCGCTGCTGCCCTGATCGTCGGTCAGGCTTAACTGGCGGGGGCCGAAGGTGGTGCCGTTGCCCAGGTAGAGGGTGACGCTGGCGGTTTCTGTGGCGCTGCCTCGGAAGTAGTTGACCCCGATGTCGTAGGTGCCGGGGCTGACCGCGTCGCAGGCCACATAGTAGTTCTCCGGGCCGAAGCCGTTGGTGTCGTCCACGTCCAGCGTGCCGTCGCTGCCCATGGGCCGACGGTAGTAGACGTGGGCGCCGCCGGGCTCGAACACGTGAAGGTCGACATCGGGCTGCTCCCCCCAGGTGAGGGTGGCCCGGATCGCCCCCTCACCGGCGATCAGGCTGGGGTAGGCCAGGGTGTCGGCCAGCTTGGCGATGCCGTCGTCGATGCGTTCGCGGGATTTCAGCCGGCTGTCCAGGTAGCTCTCCAGGAAACCGTGGTTGAGGAAGTCCCGCGGGTCATCGAACAGGCCCGGGTCGTTGTCGATGTTGGCCGGCAGCACGGTCTCGGTGGCCCGCAGCAGCTGGATCACCCGGTCGTCGTCGGCGGTGACGTAGCCCGCGCCGTTGACGGTCCGGGCCGCCGGGGAGGCCACCCCGAAGTAGCCGATGCTGTTGCTGTGGTCCGGCAGCATCTCGATGACCCGGGCCACCGAGGTGTTGGTGAACAGGTTGCCCTGGCTGTGGGCGACGATCAGCACCCGCTTGCCGTTGAGCAGGGCGTCGGCGTAGAGGCCGCTGTGCAGGTCGTTGACCTGGACCAGGTCCTTCAGGGCGTCGGCGGCGATCTGGGCCATGGTGTCGGCCAGTTGATCCAGCAGCTCATCGGTCAGGGTGGCGGCCAGCAGGTAGCCGTCGGTCACCGCGATCGCCACCGTTTGGCGAATGGCGTCGTTGGACAGCCCCGCCTGCAGCATGTCGTACACCATGTAGGCGATGCTGCCGTCCGGGTCCTCATGCAGCTTCTGCTGAAACACCTGAATCACGTCGGTGGTAAACCCCTGGCTGAGGTTGTAGGCCGGGAAAAACTGATAGGAACTGTTCTCCTGCTGCGACTCCAGCCGCCGCTTGTACTGGCTGCGCAGGGTGTCGCTGGCGATCTGGGCGTCGGCGTACCTGGTGTTGATGCCGTTGGCGAAGTAGACCTGGGTCTGCCTGGTGCCCTGCTGCTGGAAGGTGCAGCCACTGAGGCTGGCTTCGGCCGCCGGGGCGAGGGCCAGGGCGCTGACGATCCCCAGTGCGATGGTGGTGTGCTTCATCTCCATGGTCTCCTTACTCCTGAGGCAGCTGGCAGTCGAGGTCGGCGGGGTCGTAGCTGTTGCCCACGGTGCCGCTGCGGGAGCGGTCGAAGGCGTCATAGGCCTGCTGACGCTCGCGGGTGTTGAGCATCAGCGCGCGGATGATCGCCGCCTTCTGGCTGGCGTTCATGCCGTACTCCCCGACGAAACAGGCGCTCATCTTGGCCAGCTCGTTGGCGGCCAGGGTCTGCCTGACGTCGTCCTGCTGGGTGCCGGCGGCAATCACCTCGGCGTACTTGGCGGCGCCCATCCGCGCCAGCTCCCGTTCCGGCTGGGACAGAGGGTAGAGCTCGAGGATCTTGATCTCCACGTCGTCGCGCACCCCGTCGTTGTCGCTGTCGACCCCGGCGGTGTCCCGGTCCGCCTCGGCGGGCATCTGGGGCAGCCGGTCGCGGTCCACCTCCTCCAGGGAGAGGGTGAGGCTGTGCTGGTTCTGGGCGCCCTGATCATCCACCACGGTGAGGATGACGACGATCTCGGCGTCTTCGGCCAGTTCGCCCACCCTGAGGGTGGCGCTGTTGCCGCCGGGCTGCAGCGAAACCTGGCCATCCTGGTAGCGGCCCAGCTCCAGTTGCCACCGGTAGCTGGCAATGGTGCCGTCCGGGTCGGCGGAGCCCTCGGCGCTCAGCTGTACGCTGGTGCGCTCGCTGACTGAACCGGGGCCATCGAGGCGGGCGCTGGGCGCCTGGTTGACCGGAGTCTCCGGGGTGGATGGCTGGTCGTCGGCGTCCGAGCCGCCGCAGGCACCGAGCAGGGTGACCATGGCCAGCGCCAGCAGGGTGCGCCCCTTGTTGGGGGAAAACAGTGAGTGCATATCGCGTCCTTTTGTTGATTCAACCAGGGCTGTGGGCCCTGGGTTCCTGTTGGATACCAGGTTGAATCTAAGGACGAGAGGCGCGACCATCTACGAGAAAACCCGGCGCTTTTCTCGATGTCGGGCCGGGTTTTCGGGCGGGGAGGGGGCGAACGGCGGGCTAGTCCAGCCGCTTGCCGCAGACGTTGTCCAGGGCCTGGCGCAGCCGGGTGAGGGCCTGGATGTGCTCGGACAGCTCCACCTTGATGCCGTTGAGCTCGTTCTCGGAGATCTTGTAGTCGCTGAGGGCGGAGGTCAGCGCCACCTGGACGTCGCCGTGCTCCTTGTTCAGTCCCATCCAGTCGCCCATGAAGGATTTGTAGTTGTGCTGCCGGTCGGGGTGGTCCGACAGGTACTCCAGGCGCATGCCGTAGAGGGAGAGCAGGTCCTCGAGGATGGGGGCGTGATGGTTCTCTGCCTTGAGCGCCAGCAGCACATGGAGGAACTCGTCGATGTTGAGCTTATGGGCTTCCCGGTCCGGGTTGAGCTTGTTGTGGAAGGTGCCCTTCTTGATGCTGTGGCCGCGGCTGTGCTGGAACGCCTGGTCGACCACGGCGTAGAGGCGGTCGATGCCCATCAGCTTGCTCTGGGCGTGGAGGGTCTTGTGCAGCTGGTAGATCTTGTCGTTGCTCACCTTGGGTGTCCTGGGGCTGAGGGTGTGACCAAGGAATTTACACAGATTTTTCAGGATATTGAAGACATAGCCCATTCCAGGGCCCTGCCTGGCCGCAGGAAGAGAGGCCGGGCAGGGTGCCCGGCCCGGTGCGCCGGGTCAAAACGGCGAGTGCAGCTCCGCCAGGTTGCCCATCTTGGGGGTGAACAGGTTCTGGTGCAGCCGGGCGGCAAACTCGTCGGTCATGCCGGAGATGTAGTCGGCGATCACCCGGTGGCCGCTGTGGCCGGCATCGCGGGCGGCCTGCCAGCGTTTCTGGGTGGCCTTGGGCAGCAGCCGCATCGGATCGGAGGCGAAGGCTTCGAACAGCTCCATCACCACCTGCTGGCCCTTGTACTCGAGGATCTGCACCTCGGGCTTGCGGATGACGCACTCGTAGACGAAGCGTTTCAGCCGGTTGAGGCAGGTGTCGAAGCCGGGCTCCATCACCGCGTGGTACGCCAGCAGCGGCGAGTCGAACTCCCCCTGCTTCTCCAGGTGGATGTGGGTGACGAAGGCGTTGACCAGGGTGCCGATGGCGTCCTTGCGCTGATGGTGCTCATCGGAGAACAGCTTCTCGCCGATGGCGTCGATGCGCTTGGCCAGGTAGTTGTCGCCGATGGCGGCGATGGGCTCGGCCACCTTGCGACGCCAGCTGGAGTAGGAGACGATCCCCATGACGATGGCGTCCTCGAGGTCGTGCACCGAGTAGGCGATGTCGTCGGCCATCTCCATGATGGAGGCGTCGAGGGAGCGGTACTGGGAGCGCCGCCGGCCATTGGGGCCGGGGCGGGTCTGGGACAGCAGTCGGCGGTCGTGGTCGCTCAGCGGGGCCAGCACCCAGTCGAGGATCTCGGCGTCGTCATCGAAGATCCCCTTGTCCGGGGCCCACTCATCGGCCTTGAGCTGGCGGAAGCTGTCGGCACCGGCACTGGCCGAGTGGCTGCCCAGGCGCGAGAGCAGCACCGGGTATTTGAGCACCCCCAGCAGGGTGCGCCGGGTCAGGTTCATGCCGAAGGATTCGGTGTAGGGCTCCAGCCTGGCGAGGATGCGGAAGGTCTGGCCGTTGCCCTCGAAGCCGCCGTGATCCCGCATCATGTAGTTCAGCGCCACCTCGCCGCCGTGGCCGTAGGGGGGGTGACCCAGGTCGTGGGCCAGGCACAGGGATTCGATCAGGTGGTCGCTGCCGATCAGCTCCGCTTGCGTCGGGTAGGCGCGGCGCAGCTGGGCGGCGATGCCGGTGCCGATCTGGGCGGCTTCCAGGGAGTGGGTCAGGCGGGTGCGGTAGAAGTCGTTCATCCCCACCCCCAGCACCTGGGTCTTGGCCTGCAGCCGGCGAAAGGCGGCGGAGTGCATGATGCGGGCCTTGTCCCTCTGCAGCGGGGAGCGTTGGTCATCCTGGCGCTGCTTGGCCTCTTCGATGCGGCGTGCCATCGAGTCTGAATACTGCATGGTTGGCTCCCTCGGGTTCTCTCCCCCTAGTGTTGTCTAACTCTCTACCCGAATCAATGGCTTGTTATGAGGCGTCCTGGGTGCTGAAGGCGATGCAGCCGCTGTCGTTGGCCACGTCGGACAGCGCCTTGGCGATGGTGGACAGGCTGGAGGAGGGCACGAACAGGTGACGCTTGCCCTGCTGCTTGCAGAACTTCTTCAGCCGGTAGTAGGCGTCGTGGCTGATGCAGTCGGCGGCACAGATCACCGCATCGGCGCTCCACAGCAGGGCATCGAGCCGCTTGCGGCTGTCCTCGACCCCGCCATCGTGGTGGCTGAACTCGCCGCCGCAACGCTCCACCAGGGCCTTGTACTGATCCACCATGCGGTGCAGGCCGCCCACCACCAGGATCTTCTGCCCTTTGAGGTCCGGCGCCTTGGTGCAGTCGGTGCAGCCACCCTTGTCCGGGCCGCAGCCGCCGCAGGGGGAGAGGCTCTGGCTGACCATCCCCTCCAGGGCAATGGTCTCCTCCTGTTTGCGGCTCAGCTCCTGGGTCAGGGTGATCACCTGGGCCTCGGTCTGCTCCAGCTTCTGCTGCCACGCCTCCTTCTGGCGCGCCAGGGCCAGGGCGGAGGCCTGGGCGCTGGTGAGCTCGCTCTTGAGCTGAATCACCTGCTCCAGGTGGTCACCGGGCTTGGCGGTGGCCTGTTGCAGCCGTTGCTGCAGTTGGTGGTTTTCCGCCCGGAGCAGGGTGATCTCCCGCTGCTGGTTGAGCATCTGCTTCTCTTTGTTGGCCAGGCTCTGGGCCGCCTTCTGCTGGCTGCGCTCCAGGGCGCGCTTGAGCTCCGCCACCTCCTGCTCCAGCGCGTGCAGCCGCTTGAGATCCGCCCGCTCGCCGGCCCCCATCTGATGGGAGAGCATGTGGATGGTCTCGTAGGCCATGTCCTGGGTAGGGATGTCGCACAGGGGGTGGGTCAGCAGCGCCCACAGCGCCTCGGCGGCGGCGCCGCGGTCGATGTGCTCCTGCCAGGCCTGCTTGAGCTCCTGCCGCTCCTTGATCTGGCCGAAGCGTCTGCAGGCGGCGGAAAACTTGCGGTCCAGGTGCTTGTGCATCGCCATGGACAGGCGGTTCTTCTCGTCACAGTTGGAGACCGCCCAGGTGTGCAGCCAGTAGTCGCTGTTGCGGGCGGCCTGCTTGTCCGCCACCTTCTCCACCAGCTTGCGGATCTCTAGGGTGGTGAGGCAGGTGCCGATCACCGGACACAGCAGCTTGGAGCTCAGCTCCCACAGCTTGCGCTTGCCCTTGAAGGTGGTGATGACGGTAGACCCCACTGGGGTGGCGTGTTGGTCACACATCGGTAACTCCTGTGATTCAACCCGGTTTGTTTCAGTAGTGGTAACAGTCTAGCGGCGGGACAAATGATGTCAATGAGAACCATTATCATTTGGCTGGTTGGCTAAGGCCGACCAGCCTCTGCTAGAGTAGCCGCCAGTGTACCAAGCTTATGGATGGACGAAACCATGCTGCGTCGCCTTTTTGCCCTGTTGCTGGCGATATCTCCCCTGACGGCCCTGGCCGGACTGCCCACCATCGCCGCTCTCACCCCCCACTCGGTGGAACTGCTCTATGAAGTGGGGGCCGGCGAGCAGATCGTCGCTACGGTGGAGTACGCCGACTACCCCGAGGCGGCCAGGTCGATCCACCGGGTCGGCCGCCACAACCAGATGGACTTCGAGGCGCTGATGGCGCTGCAGCCTGACCTGGTGGTGCTGGGGATCAGCGACACCTCGCTGCACTTTGTGACCCGCCTGAGGGAACTGGGGTTCACCCTCATCGACACCAGTGTCGATGAGGTGGCGGAGATTGCGCCGCTTCTGGCCCGTCTGGGCAGGGAGACCGGTCATGAACGCCGGGGCCGGGAGGTGGCGGCCCGCTTCCAGGCCGAGTATCGGCGGCTGAAGCGGGACTACGCTGGCCGCACCCCGGTGCCCATCTTCTACCAGCTGTGGTCCGAGCCGCTGATGAGCGCCTCCAGCGGCTGGATGGATGGGCTGATTGCCGACTGTGGCGGGGTCAACCTGTTCGCCGACACCCCGGCGGAGTACCCCCAGGTCAGCATTGAACAGGTGGTGGCGGCGTCGCCCCAGGGGATCATCGTGCCCACCAACCACGGCCTGGAGGAGAACAGCATCGAACGCTGGCTCGACTGGCCGGAGATCCCGGCGGTGGCCAACGGCCAGATCCACCCGGTCAACAGCGACTGGCTGCACCGCACCGGTCCGAGGATCCTCAAGGGGATGGCGCAGATGTGCGAGGCGATCGAGCGGGTGCGCCAGGGCGGTAAAAGAGACCCCGCGGGCGCGGGGTCAAGATAATGGCTGGGTCAATCTGGATCAGGCACAGATACGTACAGACTGGGTGTTTCCGCTGATCCGCCGGAAACCGTCCGCCACCGGGGCAGAGTCCGGTGGCTGGCCAGGGTGATGGCTGTGGTTTCGATAGGCTCTCCTCCCTGATCGTCAGAGAATGCGGCGGCCTTGGCCGGTCAAGGGAGTCAGGGACGGAGGTAGCCCGCGGGGCGAACCGCCCCTGCAGACGCGCCTTAGGCACTCCCTTGCCAAGCGTCGGCACATTGACCGCGTGGGCAGGCAAAGTATAAGAGAGAAGCCGGGGGGCTGACCTCAGACTCTAGAACAATTGGCTATATGCTTAATCGCCGGTTCCGGGGAGCACGGCCTACTGGCTGGAGGTGATCAGGTGGTCCACCGAGCAGTCGCTGTCCTCGCCGAACCAGTGATGCAGGGTGGCCAGCTCCGGATAGTTGCCGCACACCTCCTTCACCGCCTCCTCCATTCGGGCCAGGGCGTCGCCAAACTCCACCGAGTTGCCGAAGGCCACCTCCAGCCGGCACTTGAGGTAGGCGGAGTAGATGTCACAGGCCTTGACCAGCTCCTGTTCTATACCACCGGGGTTGAACGCCTCCTCGATGGCCTGGTGCAGTTCGGGGGGGGTGGTATTGAGGATCCGCTGTTCTGCGGTGCGTTCCAGCGCCTTGAATTCGGCGTACAGGGTGTCGGAGGAGCGCTTCACCGGGGTGACCACATCACCGGTGATGGTCTCGGAGATGTCGTGGAGCAGGGCGTGGGACAACATCTTGGACAGATCCAGATCGCGGCCGTTCTGCTGGGCAATCTTGCCCACCAGGAAGCTCAATATGCCGACGATGGCGGAGTGCTCCAGCACCGACTCCGGCTGCATCGAGTACATCAGGCTCCAGCGTTTCAGCAGTCGTTGGCGCAGGGCCAGGTTCAAAAACTTATAACTCATATTCACATCCTGTGGGGGTCGTGCCCTGAGGATATCAAAGGGGAGCGGGGCTGGAAACGCAGGCTTGTGCCGGGCGGTGAAACAAAAAGCGCCTCGGGGATGAGGCGCCTTGGGGGAGGGGCGAACACCGCCCGCTGGGGGTTACTGACGGTAGCGGCCGAGGAACTGCTCGAACTTATCCAGGGCCCGCTCCAGATCCTCGATATGGGGCAGGAACACGAACCTCAGGTGGTCCGGCTCCGGCCAGTTGAAGGCGGTGCCCTGTACCAGCAGGATCTTCTCCTGCATCAGCAGATCCAGCACCAGCTTCTCGTCGTCCATCAGGTTGAACTTCTTCACATCCAGCCGGGGGAAGGCGTACATGGCGCCCTTGGGCATCTTGCAACTGACGCCGTCGATGGCGTTGAGCCGGTCGACGGTGAGCTGTCGCTGCTCATAGAGGCGGCCGCCGGGAACGATCAGCTCGTTGACGCTCTGGTAGCCGCCTAGGGCGGTCTGGATGGCGTGCTGTACCGGCACGTTGGCGCACAGGCGCATCGACGCCAGCATCTCCAGCCCTTCGATGTAATTCTTGGCCTGGCCGCGGTCACCGGAGAGCACCATCCACCCCGCCCGGAAACCGGCGGCGCGGTAGACCTTGGAGAGGCCGTTCATGGTGATGATCAGCAGGTCGTCCGCCAGGGTGCAGGTGGGGATGTGCTCGGCGCCGTCGTAGAGGATCTTGTCGTAGATCTCGTCGGAGAACACCACCAGGTTGTGCTCCCGGGCGATCTCCAGCATGCCCAGCAGTAGCTCCTTGCTGTAGACCGCGCCGGTGGGGTTGTTGGGGTTGATTAGCACCATGGCGCGGGTGCGCGGGGTGATCTTGGCGCGCACGTCGTCCAGATCGGGGAACCAGTCGGCCTCCTCGTCGCAGCGGTAGTGGCGGGCGCTGCCACCGGCCAGGTGCACCGCCGCGGTCCACAGCGGGTAGTCCGGCGCCGGCACCAGCACCTCGTCACCGTTGTTCAGCAGCCCCTGCATCGCCATCACGATCAGCTCGGAAACGCCGTTGCCGATGTAGACGTCATCCACATCCACGTCATGGATCCCCATCTGCTGGAAGTAGTGCACCACCGCCTTGCGGGCGGAGAACAGCCCCTTGGCATCGCAGTACCCCTGGCTTTCCGGCAGGTTATGGATAACGTCACGGACGATCTCCTCCGGCGCTTCGAAGCCGAAGGGAGCGGGGTTGCCGATGTTGAGCTTGAGGACCCGGTGACCCTCCTCCTCCAAGCGCTTCGCCTCCCGCGCCACCGGACCACGGATGTCGTAGCAGACGGTACTGAGCTTGTCGGATTTTAGGATGGGGTGCATACCACGGAACCTCGAGTGGATAAAAAAGGGTCAGGAGGCTCACCATAGCGAAATATGCTGGTCGTGAAAAGCCATGGTTTTGTCGGTTTGGTGGCGTGATGCGGTCATGGCGGTGCATTTCACAGAGGAAAGCACTGGCTGTGGCTTAAGGGCAGGGCAGGAGAGCGAGGTGAGTCGCTTTCAAGCCTCACTTATCTGCTGATTTCATCTGTTGATGCAAGGGGTGACATTTTGTTCGCCCTGGGCTATAACAGCTTCTCATTTACAGGTCATACCAGCATGGAGACGCATGGCTATCCCCTTTTCCGCGGCCGCCTTTCGCCGCCTGATGAACCTCTGGCCCCCCTTTCTGTTCAGCAGCATCAAGCTGGAACACCTGGAGCCGGATTACAGCTATTGCCGGGTGGCGCTCAAGGAGCGTCCCTGGAACCGTAACATCAACCGCAGCCATTTCGGCGGCAGCCTGTTTTCCATGACCGATCCCTTCTACGCCCTGCTGATCATGGGCAAGCTGGGCCGGGGGTACCGGGTGTGGGACAGGGCGGCGTCGATCGACTTTATCAGGCCGGGCAAAGGCAAGCTCACCGCCGAGTTCCGGGTGAGCGAGGAGCAGATCGCCAAGATTCGCCAGGCCACCGAGGGCGGTGCCAAGTACCATCCGGAGTTCATGGTGGAGGTGATCGATGCCCGTGGCGAGGTGGTGTGCCGCCTGCACCGCACCCTCTATGTACGCAAGATCTACGCCAAACCCCAGGCCAGGGCCGCCTGAGCCCGCCACATAAAGTCACTGGACCCTGGCGTACGCCAGGGAGACGAGGGTGGGTGCGGCTCAGGGCGTGCGTCAGGGAGATGGTGGTGCGAATAGCCCAGGGTGCATGGACCCTGCTTTCTCAACGGCAGTTGCCCCCAGCACGGTCACTCCGGCGAAGGCCGGAGCCCAGCGTCTTGACCCAAGCCCCGCCGCCCATAAAAAACGGACCCAGGCGGGTCCGTTTTTTTGCAACGCCTATGGCGCTTAAGCCAGCTCAGCCAGGCACATCTCTTCGTAGATCTGCTTCACCCAGGCGTCGACGCGGGCTTCGGTCAGCTCGGGTTGACGGTCTTCGTCGATGCCCAGGCCCACAAAGGTGTTGTCGTCCACCAGCGCCTTGGAGGCTTCGAAGTCGTATCCTTCGGTGGAGGTGTGGCCGACGATGATGCCGCCACGGTCGCGAACGATGTCACCCACCATGCCCATGGCATCCAGGAAGTACTCGGCGTAGTCCTCCTGATCACCGCAACCAAAGATGGCGACCAGTTTGTCGGTAAAGTCGATCTGCTCCAGCTCGGGGAAGAAGTCGTCCCAGTCGCACTGAGCTTCGCCGTAGTACCAGGTGGGGATGCCGAACAGCAGCAGGCTGAACTCGTCAATCTCCTCTTTGGTGCTCTTGGCGATGTCTTTCACATCGCACATACCGCCCAGCTTCTTCTGGATCATCTTGGCCACGGCTTCGGTGTTGCCGGTGTCACTGCCAAAAAACAGACCTACACTTGCCATTTATCTACCTATCTTTTTCACTGACTTAGGTCAGGAGTTACTCCTGGACCTTACCAACTTGCTGAAACTGCTCGAGGAGGATGGACTCAATCAGTTGACTGCGGCTGACGTTGTCGGTCATTGCCTGCTCATTCAACGCATTATAGAGTGCATCCGACACCTTTAGTTCAATACGTTTCAACCCCAGGGAGCGGTCTCGCTGAATCTGATTTCGCTTGTTGACGCGCAGTTGCTCTTTACGAGGCAAGGGGTTGGTCTTAGGTCTGCCGCGCCGCTTTTCGGTGGCGAACAGATCCATAGTGGTTCTATCGGTCTTTTCTATTGCCATGCAAAGTCGCTGCTTAACCTACTCCGGCCCCTTCCCAGACCAGCTGAATGATGCCTTTGGCGATAAAGCCGGCACAGCCGAGAAAGAGAACCAACCAGACGATGTATCGTCCAAATTTGGGGACATCGCCTCGATTTAATACGTCCCGGATCGACATTCCAATCAGGAAAAACACCGCCGCGAAAAAGAGATTCAACCCTACCGCTTCGAGCTGTGCTACGTCACTGACTAACATCTAATTACCATCCTGGCGAAACCGGCGGGCTACTATAGCACAACCACAGGGGCGTTAGAACGCCTTTCCTGTGTGGATTAGCACAGCAGCCGGCACCCTTTAATTCATGTGTGGAGCAAGGAAATCCGCCACGTGGCGGTTGAACTGCTCCGGTTTCTCGGCATGCAGCCAGTGGCCGGTGCCGGTGATCACCCTGGCCTTGGAGGCGGGGAAGCGGCGCAGGATCTCCTGCCGGTGCTCCGGCAGCAGGTACTCCGACAGTTCCCCCTTCAAAAACAGCACCGGGCCGGTGAAGGGGGGCAGCTCAGGCACCGGGCCGATGATCTGCGGGTAGTCGTGGACGATGGCGCCGATGTCCAGCTGCCAGTCGTAGCTGCCCTGTTTCTCCGGCTTCAGGCTCTTCATCAGGAAGGCGGTGGTGCCAGTTTCGATGCCTGCTTCCATAAAGGCCTGCTGGGCCATCTTGCGGGTCAGTCCCGGCTGGTTCTCCAACCGGGTCAGCGTCGCCAGAATGTTCTGGTGACGATTGGTGCGGTAGCCATTGGGGGCGATGTCGGCCACCGCCAGGGCCAGCACCCGCTCAGGGTGGCTCTGGGCGTAGGTCATGGCGACCTTGCCGCCCAGGGAGTGGCCCACCAGGGCCCACTGCGCCAGTCCCAGCTGCTGGCGCAACCGCTCCAGTTCGTCGGCCATGGCGGTCAGGGCCATCGACTGGCCCTTGGGCGATTCGCCGTGGTTGGGCAGATCGATGCGGATCACCCGCCATCCGCGTTCAAGCAGCGACTGGCCCAGGCGTCCCAGGTTGTCGGCACTGCCGAACAAACCGTGGATCAACAGCACCGCCGGTCCGCTTCCCTGGTCAATGAAATTCAACATGACATCCTGCTTCGTTGATTTTGGTGGCGCAAATTGTGCGGATGGCAACGGCAAAAAGCAATCGGTGGCTTGGTCTGATCTCCCCAGGTGTGTTTATAATGCGTGACGACTTAGACCCCGGCGATTGGAAAGCCCATGAAATACATTGAAATCGACGACGAACTCTACAGCCACATTGCCAGCAACACTCAGCGCATCGGTGAGAGTGCCTCTGACATCTTGCGACGCCTTCTGCAGTTGCCCAGCACCGCAGCCGAAGCGCCCAAGCCCAAGCAGATCAGCCAGCCCGGCCTGGAGTCCAGCCCGGCGGTCGTCGAAGCCCCCAAGGCCAAGGTGGAAATGCGTTCCCGGGTCGCCGAGGCGGGCCAGTTCAATGAGCTGCTGGAGGATGCCCTGCTGGAGAAGCAGAAAGGGGCCGTGGGCCGTTTTCTCTACCTGCTGGACGCCCTCTACCGTCAGCAGCCGGAAGCGTTCGCCACCGTGCTGGAGATTCGCGGCCGTGATCGTCTCTACTTTGCCACCAGCAAGGATGAGTTGCTCTCCGCCAGCAAGAGTGCCAATCCCAAGCAGATTGGCGACAGCCGCTACTGGGTGACCACCAACAACAATACCGGCAAGAAGCGTGCCCTGCTCAGCTCTGCGGCTGAGTCCCTCGGGTGCCCCGCAGAGGTCGCCAAGGAGATCGCGGCCCGCATCTGAGGCCGCGCCCGAGACGACCCAGACGCACGGAAGCCACTTCGCAGGACAGTTTTATGGCCATTCATTCCCGGGCTGGCGCCGTTGCCAGCCCGGCTGACGTTATCGACGTCAGCCACCTCATCAGCAGCTACTACACCCTCAAGCCCAATCCTTCGGAGAGTGCTGAGCGGGTCAGCTTCGGCACCTCGGGTCACCGGGGATGTTCGCTCAGCCGCTCCTTCAACGAGCAGCACATTCTGGCCATCACCCAGGCGGTGGTGGACTACCGCAAGGCGCAGGGGGTTCATGGCCCACTGTTCCTGGGGTTTGACACCCATGGGTTGAGTCAGCCTGCCTTCGCCTCGGTGTTGCAGGTGCTGGCGGCCAACGGCGTCACCGCCAGGGTGCAGGTGAAGCGCGGCTTCGTGGCCACCCCGGTGATCTCCCACGCCATCCTGGATCACAACCGTCAGGGCGGGGAGTTGGCCGACGGCCTGATTCTGACCCCCTCCCACAACCCCCCCCGGGATGGCGGGATTAAGTACAACCCACCTCACGGCGGCCCGGCGGACACCGACGCCACCGGCTACATCGCCGACCGTGCCAATGCCTACCTGAGCGACAACCTGCAGGGGGTGCGCCGGGTGGCCCTGGATGTGGCCCTGGCCACCGGGCTGGTGGAGCAGGTGGACATGATCGGCACCTATGTGGAGCACCTGGACGAGGTGATCGATTTCGAGGCGATCCGCAAGGCGGGGCTGACCATCGGCGTCGACCCCATGGGCGGCTCCGGCATCCACACCTGGCCACGCATCGCCGAGCGCTACGGTATCGATATCCAGGTGGTCAACCCGGTGGTGGACCCGGCCTTTGCCTTCATGCCCCTGGACAAAGATGGCAAGATCCGCATGGACTGCTCCTCCCCCTATGCCATGGCCAATTTGCTGAAGATAAAGGATCAGTTCGACATCAGCATCGGCAACGATCCCGACTTCGACCGTCACGGCATCGTCTGCCGCGACGGCGGCCTGATGAACCCCAACCATTACCTGGCGGTGGCCATCGACTACTTGCTGGGGCACCGCCCCAACTGGCCGGGGGATCTGCCGGTGGGCAAGACCCTGGTCTCCAGCGCCATCATCGACCGGGTGGTGGCGGACCATGGCCGTCGTCTCAACGAGGTGCCGGTGGGCTTCAAGTGGTTCGTCGGCGGCCTGCACGCCGGTGAACTGGCGTTCGGCGGCGAGGAGAGCGCCGGCGCCAGCTTCCTGGACAAGGGCGGTAACGCCTTCGCCACCGACAAGGACGGGTTTATCCTCGGCCTGCTGGCGGCGGAGATCCTGGCGGTGACCGGCGACTCTCCGGCGCAGCACTACCGCCGCCTGGAGCAGAAGTTTGGTCAGGCGTTCTACCGCCGCATCGATGCGCCCGCCAATGACCGGCAGAAGGCGCTGCTCAAGGCGATGGACCCCGAGATGGTGAAATCCGATACCCTGGCGGGCGAGGCGATCACCGCCAAGCTGACCCGGGCGCCGGGCAACGACGCCGCCATCGGTGGCCTCAAAGTCACCACGGAGCATGGCTGGTTCGCCGCCCGCCCCTCGGGCACCGAGGCGATCTACAAGATCTACGCCGAGAGCCTGAAGAGCGAGGCCCACCTGGCGGCGTTGCTCGAGGACGCCAAGACCCTGGTGGACAGCGTGTTTGCCGCCCAGTAGGGGGGAGCGGATTGAGAGGGGCAGCCGGCGGCTGCCTCTTTTTTTTTTGCTGAGTATTGTAAACGCGGGGGGATTCAGGGATGTTGCCCTGAGGATACCCAGGGACAAGGAGCAGTAATGTCAGCACAGACCATGAGTGGCCTGGAGGTGATGAGCGCCATCGCCACCGGCAAGCTTCCCCACCCCAACATGGCCGAGACCATTACCATGCGGGTGGTGTCGGTGAATCAGGGTGGGGTGGTGTTTGAGGCCCGGGCCGATGAACGCCATACCAACCCGCTGGGCGGAGTGCACGGCGGCTTTGCCGCCACGGTGTTGGACTCGGTCACCGGCTGTGCGGTCCACACCATGCTGGAGCCGGGACAGGGGTATGGCACCATCGAGCTCAACGTGAAGATGCTTAGGCCGGTTCCCAAGGCGGCCAGACTCAGGGCCGAAGGGCAGGTGGTCAGTATGACCCGCTCCCTGGGGGTGGCCGAGGGCCGGTTGCTGGATGAGAAGGGGCGGCTGCTGGCGATGGCCTCCGCCACCTGCATGCTGAAAATTCAGGGAGATTGAACCATGGACAAGCACCGCCCGCCGGCTCCGGAGCGGCTGAAAGGGAGAGGTCGGTGACTGCACAGACCCCGGAGCTTCTCTATCTCGACGGTCAATGCTACCGGATCGATCACTGGCCGGCTCTGCCCGACGAGGGGTGGGGCCTGGTCCGCCGAGAGGCGTCTCAGTGGCAGGAGATGGATATCGCCCTGTTGTCATCTTGCTGCTGGCGGGAGTACCTGGGTACCTGGACCATCGACAACCAGCGGCTTTACCTCAGCGAGGTGCGGGGTCAGTACCGGCTCACCAACGGCCCGCTGTTTGCGTGCTGGTTCAGCGGCGAATTGATCCTGCCCCAGGGGGAGCTGGTGGTATGCTGCCCGGAGCTGGACTTCAAACTGGAGTATGAGCGGGCCCTGGTGATTGAGATAGAGCAGGGCAGGGTGGTGGCTAGCCGTTCTGTCTCTCATCGCTGACAGAGGCGGGGAAGGAGATGGCGGCCTCACTGGCACTCAGGCGATTGACCGCCGACGACGAGCGCTGGCTCTATGAGCTGGAGCGGGATCCCGAGGTGATGCGCTATACCGACCGTGGTCCTCAGACCCTGGCACAGATCCGGGCACAGATGGCCGAACTGCTGGCGGGTTATGACGACCCCGACGCCCTCAAGCTGTGGGTGGTGGTGCATCCGCAACTGGGGGATATCGGTACCGCGGCCTTCTACCGGGGCGACAGCGGCCTCTACGAGGTGGGATACAAACTGGCGCGTCGCCACTGGGGCCAGGGGCTGGGTCGGGCCGCCATGGCGGCGCTGATGCGCTGGGTGGCGGATCACCACCCGCATGCGCCGCTCATGGCGGAAGCCTTCGAGCAGAATGCCGCTTCGGGCCGCATTCTCGAGCGGTTCGGATTCAGGCGGGTGCGGCGCCATTTCAACGCATCGCGCCAGCTGTGGGATCTGCAGTATTGGCGCCCTCCCATCGATCAGCTGCCGCTGGAGGGCGAGCAGGATTGACTCGGGGGCCGGGATGGGGAGTGCCGGGCGTCCTAATGCCACTGGACCCTGGCGTGCGCCAGGGCGACGACGGTGGGGGCGTGCAGAAAAGCGCCCTGTTACCCCGGATGGAGAGGCATCAGGGATGCACAGCCGCTGTTTCATCAATGACAGTTCCCACTGGCACGGTCACTCCGGCGAACGCCGGAGCCCAGCGTCTTAGATGCCCGGGTGTAAGCTGGCCTGTAGTTTCATCAACCCACCGAGCGGGAAAGCCACTGGACCCTGGCGTGCGCCAGGGCGACGACGGTGGGTGTGCTCCAGGGAGCGTGCAGGGAGATGACGGTGGGGGCGTGCAGAAAAGCGCCCTGTTACCCCGGATGGAGAGGCATCAGGGATGCACAGCCGCTGTTTCATCAGTGACAGTTCCCACTGGCACGGTCACTCCGGCGAACGCCGGAGCCCAGCGTCTTAGATGCCCGGGTGTAAGCTGGCCAGTAGTTTCATCAACCCACCGAGCGGGAAAGCCACTGGACCCTGGCGTGCGCCAGGACGACGACGGTGGTGTGCTCCAGGGAGCGTGCAGGGAGACGACGGTGCGAATTACCCAGGGTGTGCGCCGGGGAAAGGCCCCCGGCGCGTGTCGGGGAGTCGCGGATAGGTGGTGGGGGCGCCTAAGGCACTCAGTACAGTGCGATATGGCAGCTGGGCAGTCCGTGTTTGTCGAAGTAGCCCTGGTGGTACTCCTCGGCGCGGAAGAAGGTGGTTACCGGCTCAATGGCGGTGACGATGGTTTTTTCCCTCCAGTGGCCCTCGGCCTGCTGCCAGGCCTTAGAGGTCTCGGCGGTGTCCCTCTGGGCGTCGTCGTGGAAAAAGATCACGCTGCGGTACTGGCTGCCGTGGTCCTCACCCTGCTGGTTCAGTGTGGTGGGGTTGTGGAACTGCCAGAAGGTGTCCAGCAGCTGTTGGTAGCTGATCCTGGCCTCATCAAACTGCACCTGCACCACCTCGGCGTGGCCGGTCTCGCCGGTTTTCACCTGCTCATAGCTGGGGTTGTCCAGATCGCCGCCCATGTAACCACAGACCGCGGCGGTCACCCCGTCGAGCTCCTTGAAGAACTGCTCAACACCCCAAAAACATCCTGCGCCGAAGGTGGCAATGGCCATAATCTGACTCCCAATTGTGGATTTCTGGACGTCTACACGTCCGTGGACTGTATCAGCTCCATGACAGATTGCAACCCCGAATCTTAATCGGCCGGGGGTGCCGCCGTGGCGCAACTGAGGCTACAATGGCCAGCACAACAACAAGCAATTGGAGTGCGATGTGTTATTTGAACACCAGGATCTTTTGGCGCTGACCTTGGCCCATCCCCAGCCCCGCCGGCAACCGCAAAGCCGTACCCTGGCCGACGGCACCCGGCTGACCCTGATCGACACCGGCATCCTGGCCATCGAGCCGGCCCGGCCCGGCGACAGCGACATTGTGCTCTCCTGCGGGGTCCACGGTAATGAGACCGCCCCCATCGAGCTGGTCAATGACCTGGTCAATGCCATCCTCGATGGCAGCCTCAAGTGTCGTCAGCGGCTGCTGGTGCAACTGGGGAATACCCAGGCGATGGTTGATGGCACCCGCGGCATTCTCGAGAACATGAACCGGCTGTTCAGCGGCGCCCATGCCCAGGGGGAGCCCAATGACGAGAAGCGGCGGGCGGCCAGGCTGGAGCAGACGGTCAGAGCGTTCTTCCAGCAGCCCGGGCGCAAACGGTTCCACTACGACCTGCACACCGCCATCCGCGATTCCCAGCGGGAGAAGTTCGCGGTCTACCCCTACCGTCCCGGCCGTCCCTGGAGCATCGAGCAGATCCGCTTCCTGGCCGGGTGCGGGGTGAAGACCATACTGCTGTCCCATAGCCCCACCACCACCTACAGCTACTTCTCCTCCAATGAGTTTGGCGCCGACGCCTTCACCGTGGAGTTGGGCAAGGTGTATCCCTTCGGTCACAATGACATGAGCCGCTTCGAGGCGTGCCGGGCCCAGTTGGCCAGGCTGATCGCCGCCGAACCGCTGGATTACCCGCCACTGGCGCAGAGCGTGGTGTATGACGTGTGCCAGGTGGTGAATAAGCACCATGAGGAGTTCCAGTTCACCTTTGCCGATGATCAGGCCAACTTCACCGAGTTTGCCCCGGGCCACCTGCTGGCCAACGACGGCGAGAGGGAGGTGAGGGTCGGGGAGGTGGCGGAGTCGATCATCTTCCCCAACGCCAATGTGGCCATCGGCCAGCGGGCGCTGCTGACCGTGGTGCCCACGGAGATCGACGACAGATTTGAGTAAAGACTCGGGCCCTCGAGAGGAAGTCACTGTAAATATTGCGATACACCTGATGGAATGTGATCGTGATCATGGGTGGCTGCCATCTTGAGCGCCCCCTGGGCTGACAGTACCCTTAGCCCAATCCATAACAAGCCCGGATCCTGGTCCGGAGATAATAAACGGCCACGGACGTTGGCCTCAGACACAAGACGGAAGCGAAATAATGAGCCTCGAATCTCAGCATCAGGTACACAAGGCGGTGATGACCTCCGGTCACGCTTTGAAGATCCCTGAACTCAAGATCTTGCAGTCCGACGGAACCCCATACCCTGACGCCACCCTGCCTGACATCGATCAGGAGCTGGCGCTGAAGATCTACGACACCGCGGTGTTCACCCGGGTCCTGGATGAGCGGATGCTGGCTGCCCAGCGTCAGGGGCGCATCAGTTTCTACATGACCTGCATCGGCGAGGAAGCCGCCGTGGTGGGCAGTGCCGCCGCCCTGAGCCAGGATGACATGATCATGGCCCAGTACCGGGAGCAGGCTGCCCTGCGCTACCGCGGTTTCACCACCGAGCAGTTTATGAACCAGATGTTTTCCAACGTGAAGGATCTGGGCAAGGGCCGTCAGATGCCGATCCACTACGGCAGCAACGAGCTCAACTACATGACGGTCTCCTCGCCCCTGGGCACCCAGATCCCCCAGGCCGCCGGCTACGCCTACGGCCAGAAGCGGGCGGGCAAGGAGGCGGTGACCCTGTGTTACTTCGGTGAAGGGGCCGCGTCCGAGGGCGACTTCCACGCCGGCCTCAACATGGCGGCGGTGTTGAGCTGTCCCGCCATCTTCTTCTGTCGCAACAACGGCTACGCCATCTCCACCCCCACCGCCGAGCAGTTTGCCGGTGACGGCATCGCTCCCCGCGGCGTGGGTTATGGCATCGACACCATCCGGGTGGACGGCAACGACATGCTGGCGGTGCTGGCGGCCACCCAGCAGGCCCGCGCCATCGCCGTGGCGGAGAACAAGCCGGTGCTGATCGAGGCGATGAGCTACCGCCTCGGCGCCCACTCCAGCTCCGATGACCCTTCCGGCTACCGCTCCCGCGACGAGGAGGCCAAGTGGCGTGAGCACGATCCGGTACTGCGCTTCAAGTTGTGGCTGCTGGCCCAGGGCTGGTGGAGCGAGGAGCAGGATGAGGCCCTCTACGACCAGTACCGCAAGGAGGTGCTGGCGGCGGTGAAGGTGGCGGAAACCCTGCCCAAGCCCGCCTACGACACCCTGGTGACCGACGTGTACGACACCGTCCCCGAGCACCTGGAGAAACAACTGCAAGCAACCCGGGAGCATATGGATCGTTACCCCGACCACTACCCCGCAGACAGTGGCAAGGAGGCGTAACCCATGGCCCAGATGAACCTGTTACAAGCGATCAACAGCGCCATGGACATCGCCATGGCCAGCGATGACTCCGCGGTGGTGTTCGGCGAGGACGTCGGCCACTTCGGCGGCGTGTTCCGCGCCACCTCCAAGCTGCAGGAGAAGTACGGCAAGGAGCGCTGCTTCAACACCCCGCTCACCGAGCAGGGGATCATCGGCTTCGCCAATGGCCTGGCTGCCCAGGGCAGCACCGCCATCGCCGAGATCCAGTTCGCCGACTACATCTTCCCGGCGTTCGACCAGCTGGTGAACGAGTCCGCCAAGTTCCGCTACCGCAGCGGCAACGAGTTCAACGTGGGGCGACTGACCGTGCGCACCCCCTATGGCGGCGGCATCGCCGGTGGTCACTACCACTCCCAGTCCCCCGAGGCCTACTTCACCCACACCCCGGGTCTGAAGATCGTGGTGCCCCGCAACCCCTATGAAGCCAAGGGGCTGCTGCTGGCCTCCATCCGAGACGACAACCCGGTGGTGTTCTTCGAGCCCAAGCGTCTCTACCGCGCCTCGGTGGGTGAGGTGCCCGAGGGCGAGTACACCATCAGCCTGTCCAAGGCGGAGCTGGTGCAGAGCGGCAGCGACATCACCCTGCTGGGCTGGGGCGCCCAGATGGAGCTGATCGATAAGGCCGCCAAGATGGCCGCCGACATCGGTATCAGCTGCGAGATCATCGACCTGCGCACCCTGCTGCCCTGGGACGTGGACACCGTGGCTAAGTCGGTGTGCAAGACCGGCCGGTTGCTGGTGAGCCACGAGGCGCCGATCACCGGCGGCTTCGCCGGCGAGATCGCCGCCACCATCCAGCAGGAGTGCTTCCTGCACCTGGAGTCCCCCATCGCGCGGGTCTGTGGCATGGACACCCCGTACCCCCTGGCGCTGGAGCAGGCGCATATGGCGGATCATCTGAAGATCTTTGAAGCCATCAAGGCCAGCGTAGAGTTTTAAGGGAGCGCAGCATGATTAAGGAATTTATCCTGCCGGACATCGGCGAAGGCGTCGTCGAGTGTGAGGTGATGGATTGGCTGGTGGCCGAGGGTGACGAGATCAAAGAGGATCAGGTGGTCGCCGAGGTGATGACCGACAAGGCCCTGGTGGAGATCCCCGCCCCGTTCGACGGCAAGGTGGTCAAACTGCACTATAAGAAGGGCCAGGTGGCCAAGGTGCATGAGCCGCTGTTCTCGGTGGAACTCAATGGCGCCAGCGCCGAGGTGGCGGCACCCGCGCCGACCACTGCGGCCCCGGTGGCTGACGCCCCCAAGACCCGGCCTGCCGCCCCCCAGGGGGAGCAGGTGGAGGAGTTTATCCTGCCGGACATCGGCGAGGGGATCGTCGAGTGCGAAGTGGCCGACTGGCTGGTGAGCGAAGGGGATCAGGTGGTCGAGGACCAGCCCATCTGTGACGTGATGACCGACAAGGCGCTGGTGCAGATCCCGGCGGTGAAGAGCGGCATCATCCACAAGCTGCACTACCAGAAGGGGGAGATCGCCAAGGTGCATGAGCCGCTGTTCTCCCTGAAGGTGAGCGGCGGTGCCGAGAGCACACCGGTCGAGGCCGCCAAGTCTGACCCGCAGGCAGCCAAGGCCGAGGCTCCTAAGGTGGTGGATCGCCAGATCGCCGCCGACAGCGGCGCCGTGGCCCAGGGCAAGGCCCTGGCCAGCCCGGCGGTGCGGCGCATGGCTCGCACCCTCAATGTGAACCTTGCCGAGGTGCCCGGCAGCGGCAAGAACGGCCGGGTCTATAAGGAGGATATCCAGGCCTTCGTCGATGGTCCCGGCCAGCCGGCGCCGATCGCTCAGCCCATGGCACAAGCGGTTGCCCCCGCCTCTGCGGACCGGGTCGAGCCGATCCGCGGCATCCAGGCGGCCATGGCCAGGCAGATGACCGCCTCGGTACAGACCATTCCCCACTTCACCTATTGCGAGGAGCTGGATCTCACCGAGCTGGTGGCCCTGCGCGCGTCTCTGAAGCAGCGCTACGCCGACAAGGGGATCAAGCTGACCCTGATGCCCTTTATCATCAAGGCGATGTCGGTGGCCGCCAAGGAGTACCCGGTACTCAATGCCCAGGTCAACGACGACTGCAGCGAGATCACCTACAAGGGGGATCACAACATCGGTATGGCGGTGGACGGCAAGATGGGGCTGATGGTGCCCAACGTCAAGAAGGTGCAGCAGAAGTCGATCATCGAGGTGGCTCAGGAGGTGACCCGGTTGACCAGCGCCGCCCGAGATGGCCGGGTTTCCCCGGAGGATCTCAGGGATGGCACCCTGTCGGTGTCCAACATCGGCGCCCTGGGCGGCACCGTGGCCACCCCGATCATCAACAAGCCTGAGGTGGCCATCGTCGCCCTGGGCAAGCTGCAAACCCTGCCCAGGTTCAATGGCAAAGGCGAGGTGGAAGCGCGCACCATCATGCAGGTGAGCTGGTCCGGCGATCACCGGGTGATCGACGGCGGCACCATTGCCCGCTTCTGCAACCTGTGGAAGTCACTGCTGGAGAACCCGGCGGAGATGATGCTGCACCTGAGCTGATCGGTTCAAGCGGGCCCCTCGGGGCCCGCTTCCCTGTTTGGCCCCCATGACGCGGCACCCGCCAGGCACATCCCCGCCGTCACGACGCTTTTGCTACCCTTAATCGATTTTGTGACTTAGCACGGTGGTCCTAATTAGGTATAATGGCTTCAGACCCAACCTGGAGGCTGTTGTAAAGAATCATGATGGAAGTCCCTCAACTGGACGATATGCACTTTCCCTTCCCGCCCAAGCCGGCCAAGCTGAGCGACGAGGAGAAGGCGCAGTATCGTGAGCGCATCAAGACCCTGCTGAAGCAGAAAGACGCCGTCCTGGTGGCGCACTACTATACCGATCCCGAGATCCAGGCCCTGGCCGAGGAGACCGGCGGTTGTGTGGCCGATTCCCTGGAGATGGCCCGCTTCGGCAATGAGCACCCGGCCAAGACCCTGGTGGTGGCGGGTGTGCGCTTCATGGGGGAAACCGCCAAGATCCTCACCCCGGAGAAGCGGGTGCTGATGCCCACCCTGGAGGCCACCTGTTCCCTGGACCTGGGGTGTCCCGCTGACACCTTCGGTGAGTTCTGCGACCAGCATCCGGACCATACCGTGGTGGTGTACGCCAACACCTCCGCCGCGGTCAAGGCCCGGGCCGACTGGGTGGTGACCTCCTCCATCGCCCTGGAGATCGTCGAGCACCTGGACAGCGAAGGCAAGAAGATCATCTGGGGGCCTGATCGTCACCTGGGTGGCTATATCGCCAAGCAGACCGGTGCCGAGATGCTGATGTGGCAGGGCCACTGCGTGGTGCACGACGAGTTCAAGTACCGCGCCCTGGTGGATTTGAAGAAGCAGCATCCCGACGCCGCCATCCTGGTGCATCCGGAGTCTCCGGATTTCATCGTCGAGATGGCCGACGCGGTGGGCTCCACCAGCCAGTTGATCAAGGCCAGCCAGGAGCTGCCCAACGACACCTTCATCGTGGCCACCGACCGCGGCATCTTCTACAAGATGCAGCAGCTCTCCCCGGAGAAGCGCTTCATCGAAGCGCCCACCGGTGGTGACGGGGCCACCTGCCGCAGCTGTGCCCACTGTCCCTGGATGGCGATGAACGGCCTGCAGGCGATCGAGCGCTGCCTGAACACCGACGACCTGGCCGATCACGAGGTGTTTGTGGACCCGGCCCTGGCGGAGAAGGCGATGATTCCTCTGAACCGGATGCTGGACTTCGCCGCCGAGTTGAGGCTCAAGGTGAAGGGCAACGCCTGATCCTAGGCGGGAACGAAGAACGGGGCGTCACGCCCCGTTTTTTATGGGTGCGTCCGCTCAGAAGCGGGTGGTGACATCGCCGGTGAGGCCGTTGTAGCTCAGCCTCGGGCTGGCGACCCCCTGACCGGAGGCCACGTAGTAGAGTTCACATCGATGGACATCGGCGTAGTGGATCACCAGGGTCATGGCGTCCGACGCCGCCTGGTAGTCGGCATCACTGTGATTGACCGCGCTGGTGTTGTGCTCCGGCAACGGGCTCAGCAATCCCTCCAGGGTCTGCAGACAGTCGTCAAAGTCACTGATACGGCCATCCCCCAGGCCCGCCTCAGGGTAGCAGCTGCCTAGGGTACTGGAACGCAGCCCCAGATCGGGGAAATCCAGGCCGCCGCCCACTCCCAGGTCTCCCTGGCCCTGAATGTCGCCGCCCCTGGCCATGCACAGTCCATGGAACTGCCCCACTGCGGAGCTGAACGCACCGAACAGGCCGCGGGCTTGAGCCTGGTGGGTGTCATCACTGATGGCGATAAGCCGTGAAGCGACGGCCAGGGCCAGCAGGGCCAGCAGGATGATCACCACCGTCAGTTCGGTCAGGGTAAAGCCGCGTTGTGACAAGGGCGCGCTCCGCAATGTTTGTCGTGTTCCACGAGAATAGGGGCAGTGGGCCTCGGGGTAAAGCCTTATCGGCTTAGATTTAAAAGGCAGGCTGACTCGGGTTCGGCGTCTAGACTAAACACAGTCGATGCCAGGAGGTGAGTTATGGCGAGCCGCGTGATCCCGGAACTGCAGCCAAGGTTGGCGGCCCTGTATCTGCAAGCCCTGGAGCAGGGGAGGGCGATGGCGCCCGACGGGGATGGCGAGCCGCTGCACCGCTATCGGGTGGCGCTGCGCAAATTGCGCTGCCTGCTGAAGCTGTACCGCCGCCACTTTCCCGAGGAGGTGGTGACCGCGCTGCTGGCCAGCGCAGCCCAGCAGGGGCGCGTCAGCAATGAGATGCGGGATCTGGATGTGTTGGCCGTCACCCTGGGTCGTACGCATCCCCTGTCCCCCCAGGTGGCTCGTTGGCGCTCCGACGCCTTTGCACGGCTGTTCCTGGCCCTGGGGCAGTTGAAGCGCGAGCGGCAGCTGTGTCTGAGCTGTCTGTCCCTGCCCTGGGGCAAAGGCCGGGACTCCTTCGAAACGGTGACCGACAAGGTGGCGCAAAAGCTGGCCCACAAGGTAAAGAGGGATCTGGCCAGGGCCCTGAGCAGCGGAGAGGCGGAGGATTGGCACCGTCTGCGGTTGAGGATCAAGGCGCAACGCTATCTGAAGGAGGTGTGCCAGCCCCACAAGCCCTGGAGTCGGGAGAGGGCGCTGCAGGATGTCCTGGGGGCGTTCAACGACAGTTGTAGCCAGATCGCGTTTTTGCAGTCGAAACTGGATGACACCAACCCGCCGCTGCGGCGGCAACTGGCGTCGCTGCTGGAGCAAACTCAGCTGAAGAAACAGCGGCAACTGGCGGCATTGAACAGCCATTCCTGGCAGGGTGAACAAAATTAGAGCATTCAACAGAAAAACCGAAAAAAGCATTTGCAATCCCCGTCCCGCCTCCCTAATATACGCATCCGCAGCAACGATGAAGCATCGCTGTTTGCAACAATCTGGTTAGGTGTACGAGTGGCTGCAGCAGCGCAGCTTAACCACGCCACGGGCGGGGCTCTCAGCCAACTAGCCGCGAGTTAGATTTGAGCTCGTAAAACAACAAATCAACAATATGGTTAGGTGTCCGAGTGGCTGAAGGAGCACGCCTGGAAAGTGTGTATACGGCAACGTATCGAGAGTTCGAATCTCTCCCTAACCGCCATATAAACAAAAAGCCCCTGCACCAAGTGCAGGGGCTTTTTGTTTATGCGCGTTCGGGGAGGACTTGGTTCAAACTCTCCAGTTCGAAACGAAGCGAAGAATGAGCGAAGTAACGCCGAAGGCGATCATCTCTCCCTAGTTCGGCCGCAGGTCGGTGAGTCGAAGCTCGGTGCAGGGGCTTTTTCTTTATGCGCGTTACGGGAAGACTTGGTTTGAAACGCAGTAACGCCGCAGGCGGTCGTTCTTCAGTTCGCAACAAAGCGAAGCATCCGCTTGGTGCCACCGAAGGCGTCTCTCTCCCATACGGGTTGGCACGATGCCACATCGACCAGCCATGCCGCGGGTCTTCCCGAGTCCCTCCGATGACCGCCCTGTTATCCAATTGCGACTATCCTTGAGGGTTATTGTCCGCAATTGCGCTTCGGGGAGGGGATGTGTCTCTGACCAGGGTGTTGGCCCGCCGCTTGGTGAATTACGAGGATCATCGTTGCCTGGGTGCCAGGCTGCGCCGAGCCCGGCTCGAACCGCTGCTGGGGATGATCCGGCAACTCTCCTCTCGCTGCCGGAGTGTCCGCCTGCTGGATCTCGGTGGCACCGAGGAGTATTGGCGGATGCTGCCGGACAGCTTCCTGTCGCAGCACCGGGTGGAGATCACCCTGGCCAACCTGCCAGAGCAGGACCTGCCGGAAAACCACGGCCGTTTTCGTTTCCTGGTGGCCGATGGCTGTGATCTGAGCCGGCACGAGGACAACAGCTTCCACCTGGTGCATTCCAACTCGGTGATTGAGCATGTGGGAGAGTGGTCGCGGATGAAGCAGTTTGCCTCCGAGGTGGCCAGGGTGGGGCAAGGCTACTTTGTGCAGACCCCCCATTACTGGTTTCCGGTGGAGCCCCACTGCCTGACCCCGTGTTTCCACTGGCTGCCACGCCCCTGGCGATTGGCCCTGGTGCAGCGCTTTGCCCTGGGCAACTGGCCGAGGGCCGCCGGTCTGGATGATGCGGTGCGCATTGTCGACAGCGCCAGGTTGCTCAACCGGCCGATGATGGCGCAGCTGTTTCCCGGGGCCAGTCTGCTCGATGAGCGGCTGGCCGGACTGCCCAAGTCGATCATCGCCATCCGGCCTCCCTCTTTGTCTTGAGCCTGGGTCTTCCCCCCTGTTACCATCAAATCTGTTTAGATATCGAGAGGATAAACCGTGTCCAAGTACTTAATTATCGCCATGGTGATCGCCCTGATCGGCTACTTCTTCTACAAGAGCCAGCTTCACGGCAAGGTGGCCCAGGAAAATGTGCGCATCGGCGATGAGTTCATGGAGGAGAATGGCAAGCGGGACGGTGTGATCACCACCGACAGCGGCCTGCAGCTGCTGGTGCTTCAGCCCGGAGCCGGTGCGGTTCACCCGACTGCCAAGGACAAGGTGCGGGTGCACTACCACGGCACCCTGCTGGACGGTACCGTGTTTGACAGCTCGGTCGATCGTGGTGAACCCATCGAGTTCAAGCTGAATCAGGTGATCCCCGGCTGGACCGAGGGGGTTCAGCGCATGGTCGAGGGGGAGAAGACCCGCCTGTTTATCCCCGCCCGCCTGGCCTACGGCAACCGCGGCGTGGGCAAGATCCCCCCCGGCTCCCTGCTGATCTTTGAGGTGGAGCTGCTGGCGATCAATTGATGCCAGATTATGGCAAGGGCGCCCCTGGATTCCGGTTCAGGGGCGCTTTTTTGTGCTGTGTCTTAAATAACTGCTGCTCACCAACCAACCTTGTTCTTGTTGCGCTCAGCAAGAGCCGGTAAATCCTGTTCAAGAAGAACATCAGGAACCCGTGTCTGTCGAAATCAGTATCGAGTATGGAGACATGCTGGAGGCCCCATAAAGCCCTTGCAAACACAGCCTCTGGATACCGGCGTGACTGTGCTTGAGGTAGCCGTGGAGGGTTGAATCCATGCTGTACGAACCTGCAAATGACTCCTGAGACCTACTACCAGGTACTCGCTGCGCCACACGAACAGTCGTCACCCTGACGAACGTCAGGGTCCAGTGCTTGTTGAAATGAGCAGCAACTCCCCGCTCATGTTTGAGCGTGTCATGACAGGGGCTAGCCCGGTAAAGCCAAGGCATGGCATAACTTAAACAGCTAACTCAGACACAGCCCTTTTTGTGTCCGGTCATCCCTGGGTGAGCAGTAAGGTCACTGCCTTTGACGAGAAAGGTCATTATCAAATCCCGCTGCCTTGCCTAGAGTGATAACAGGTTCATTTCAGCAAGGATGATTGATGACACAGCACGCCTATCTTTTCGATGCCATCCGCACTCCCAGGGGGCGAGGCAAAGCCTCCGGGGCCCTGTACGAGGCCAAGCCCATCTCACTGCTGACCGGATTGCTCCTCAGTTTGCAGCAGCGTAATGGTTTCGATACCCGGGCCGTGGACGATGTGGTTCTCGGCTGTGTGTCCGCCGTGGGGGATCAGGGGGCGGACATCGCCAAGACCGCCACCCTGGCCGCCGGCTGGGACGATGATGTCGCCGGGGTGACCCTCAACCGCTTCTGCGCCTCCGGGCTGGAGGCGGTCAACATGGCGGCGATGAAGGTGCGCTCCGGCTGGGAGCAACTGGTGGTGGCCGGCGGGGTTGAGTCGATGTCGCGGGTGCCCATGGGCTCAGACGGCGGCGCCTGGGCCAATGATCCCGCCACCAACCTGACCACCGGCTTCATGCCCCAGGGGATCGGCGCCGACCTCATCGCCACCCTGGATGGTTACTCCAGGAAGGATCTGGACCTGTTCGCCCAGCGCTCTCATCAGAATGCGGCGTCCGCCTGGAAGCGGGGTGCCTTTGCCCGCAGCCTGGTGCCGGTGACCGATCAGAATGGCCTGGTCCTGCTGGACCACGATGAGCTGGTGCGGCCCGACTGCAGCCTGGAGACCCTAGGGGGCCTCACCCCCTCCTTCCAGGCCCTGGGGGAGGTGGGCTTCGATGAGGTGGCCCGGGCCAAATATCCCCAGGTGGAGCGCATTGACCACCGGCACACCCCGGGCAACGCCTCCGGCATCGTCGACGGCGCCGCTCTGGTGCTGGTGGGCAGCGAGGCGGCGGGCCAGAGGTTCAACATGATCCCCCGGGCCAGGGTGATTGCCACCGCGGTGGTGGGCAGCGATGCCACCATCATGCTCACCGGCCCGGCTCCGGCGGCCCGCAAGGCGCTGGCCCTGGCCGGGCTGAGCTCGGATGATATCGACCTGTATGAGGTGAACGAGGCGTTTGCCTCGGTGGTGCTGCGCTTCATCAACGAGATGGACGTGCCCCTGGAGAGAGTCAACGTCAACGGCGGGGCCATCGCCATGGGCCATCCCCTGGGGGCCACCGGCGCCATGATCCTCGGCACCCTGCTCGATGAGTTGGAGGTCAGGGATCTGCAGCGGGGGATGGCCACCCTGTGTGTGGGTGGCGGCATGGGCATTGCCACCATCATCGAGCGAGTCTGAGGGAGTAGAGCATGAGCAGCGTACGAATCGAACTGGAGAGTGACGGCATCCTGCAGCTGGTGCTGGATAAACCCGGCGCCTCCGCCAATCTGATGGACCAGGCTTTTGCCGAGGACCTGGCCACCACGGTGAAAGCCATCGAGACGATGAGCTACACCGGCATTATCCTGCGTTCCGCCAAGCGCACCTTCTTCGCCGGGGGCGACCTGGGGCAGATAGCCCAGGTGACCCGGGACGGCGCCGAGCCCTTCTTCAATATGGTGGAGTCGATCAAGGCCAGTCTGCGCGTCCTGGAGACCGGCGGCAGGCCGGTGGTGGCCTGCATCGGCGGCGCCGCCCTCGGCGGCGGTTGGGAGCTGGCTCTGGCCTGCCATCATCGTATCGCCCTGGACAGCAAGGGGGTGAATGTCGGGCTGCCCGAGGTCACCCTGGGGCTGCTCCCCGGTGGCGGAGGCGTGGCCCGCACCGTGCGCATCTTCGGTTTGCAGCAGGCGCTGCCGCTGCTGACCGAGGGACGCCAGTTCTCCCCGGTCCAGGCGCTGGAGACGGGGCTGGTGCACCAGTTGGCGCAGTCTGAGCAGGGGATGCTGCAGCTGGCCAGGGAGTATATCCAGGCCCATCCCAAGGCGGCTCAGCCCTGGGATGAAAAGGGCTATCGTCTGCCCGGAGGCAATCCCGGCTCCCCCAAGGTGGCGCAGATGCTGGCGCTGGCTCCGGCCATGCTGCGCAAGAAGACCAAGGGGGTGATGCCCGCCCCGGAGGCGATCCTCTGCGCCATGGTGGAGGGGGCCCAGGTGGATTTCGACACCGCCTGCCGCATCGAGTCCCGCTACTTTGTCCAGCTGGTGTGCAGCCAGCAGGCGAAGAACCTGATCAACACCTTCTGGTTTGAGCTCAACGCCATCAAGGGGGGCGCCGGACGTCCTCCGGAGTTCGCCCCCTCCAGGGTGACCCGGGTCGGGGTGCTGGGGGCCGGGATGATGGGGGCCGGCATCGCCTATGCCGCCGCCTCCAGAGAGATGGAGGTGGTGCTGAAAGACATCAGCCTGGAGCTGGCCCACAAGGGCAAAGCCTACAGTGAGGGGCGGATGGCGAAGCGGGTTGAGCGGGGGCGCAGCAGCGAGGCCCAGGCTCGGCAGCTGCTCGAGCGCATCCGGCCGACGGAATCGGTAGCGGATCTGGTGGGGTGTGAGCTGGTGATCGAGGCGGTATTCGAAAACCGCTCGCTCAAGGCCCAGGTGACCCGGGAGGCGGAGGCGGTGCTGGCCGACCATGCACTGATGGCCTCCAACACCTCCACCCTGCCCATTACCGGCCTGGCCCAGGCATCGACGCGACCGGAGAACTTCATCGGCCTGCACTTCTTCTCCCCGGTGGACAAGATGCCCCTGGTGGAGATCATCTGCGGCCAGCAGACCTCGCCCGAGTCCCTGGCCCGGGCCTATGACTTCGTGCTGCAACTGGGCAAGACGCCGATCGTGGTCAACGACAGCCGCGGTTTCTTCACCTCCCGGGTGTTCGCCACCTTCACCAACGAGGGGATCGCCATGCTGGCGGAAGGGGTGGCTCCGGCCGCCATCGAGAATGCCGCCTGGCTGGCGGGGTTCCCGGTGGGGCCGCTGGCGGTCTCCGACGAGGTCAGCCTGACCCTGATGGAGAAGATTCGAAATCAGACGGAGGCGGATTTGGCCGAAGAGGGGATTACCGCGCCGCCCAGGGAGTCGGACCCGGTGATCGACCGCATGCTGGAGCTGGAGCGGGCGGGCAAGGCCGTGGGGCAGGGGTTCTACGACTACCCCCAGGGGAAGAAGAAGCGACTGTGGAGCGGCCTGGGCGGGCACTTCCCCCAGGCGGAGGTGCAGCCCGATGTGCAGCAGCTTAAGGATCGGCTGCTGTTCATCATGGCGGTGGAGACGGCGCGCTGCCTGGAGGAGGGGGTGCTGGGTCATCGTCGCGATGCCGACGTGGGCTCCATCTTCGGCATTGGTTTTCCCGCCTGGAGCGGGGGCGCCATCCAGTTTATCGATCATCTGGGGGCCGCGGCCTTCGTGGCCCGGGCCGACGAGCTGGCCGACAACCACGGCGAGCGCTTCCGGGTGCCCGACGGCTTGAGAGCGCGCGCTACCAAGGGGCAGGGCTACTAGGCAAAGATCAACAGACCCTGACACCAACTGATTTCAAGGAGGAGAGTATGTTTCCAAGAACCCTGTTTGACAGTGACCATCAACTGTTTCGCGACAGCGTCCGCCGCTTCCTGGAGGCGGAGGTGCTGCCCTTCCACGCCCAGTGGGAGAAGGAGGGCTGCGTCGACCGCAGCCTGTGGCTCAAGGCGGGGGAACAGGGGTTTCTCTGTCCAACCCTGCCTGAGGCCTATGGCGGGGTGGGGGTGGATTTTCGCTACAACGTCATCATCAACGAGGAGATCGCCCGGATGGGGGCGTCTGGACTGGGCTGGGGGCTGCACTCGGACATCGCCGTGCCCTACCTCCTCCACTATGGCAGTGAGGCCCAGAAGCGGCGGCTGTTGCCCGGTTGCATCAGCGGCGAGTTGGTGACCGCCATCGCCATGACTGAGCCGGGCACCGGCTCGGACCTGCAGGGGATCCGCACTCGTGCCGAGCGTGTTGGCGACGGCTGGCTGCTCAGTGGCGCCAAGACCTTCATCACCAATGGTCAGCACGCCGACCTGGTGATCGTAGTGGCCCGCACCGATCCCGGTGCCGGCTCCCGGGGCTTCAGCCTGTTCCTGGTGGAGGCGGGAATGGCCGGGTTCAGCCGCGGCAGCAATCTGGAGAAGATCGGCATGAAGGCCCAGGACACCTCGGAGCTGTTCTTCGACAGTGTGCGCCTGCCCTCCGACGCCCTGCTGGGGGAGGAGGGGGCCGGTTTCGCCTACCTGATGCGGGAGCTACCCCAGGAGCGGCTGTCGGTGGCCAGCAACGCGGTGGCCAATGCCGAGTCGATCCTGGCGCAGACGGTCGCCTACGTGTCTGAACGACGCGCCTTCGGCAAGCCCATCGCCGCCCTGCAGAACACCCAGTTCAAATTGGCGGAGTGCCGCACCAAGCTGGATGCGGCCCGGGTGTTTACCGACCGCTGCATCGAACTGCACCTGGAGGGCAGGTTGGATGCGGCCATGGCTGCCGAGGTGAAGCTGCTCACCACTGAGCTTCAGGGTGAGGTGCTGGATGAGTGCCTGCAGTTGCACGGCGGCTATGGCTACATGTGGGAGTACCCGGTGGCCCGGGCCTGGGCCGATGCCAGGGTACAGCGGATCTACGCCGGCACCAGTGAGGTGATGAAACTGATCATCGCCCGCAAGATGCTGGAGCAGCAATGAGCCCCGAAGCCAGTGGCCCCCTGACCGGCCTCAAGGTGCTGGATTTCTCCACCCTGTTGCCGGGGCCCTTCGCCAGCCAGCTGCTGGCGGACATGGGGGCCGAGGTGATCCGCATCGAGTCCCCCTCCAGGCCGGATCTGCTCAGGCAACTGAGCCCCAGGGTGGGCGGGGAGTCGGCGGCGCACCTTAGCCTCAACCGCAACAAGCGCAGCCTGGCGCTGGATCTCAAGGCGCCGGAGGCCAGGGCGGTGGTGCGGCGGCTGGTGGCGGAGCACGACATCCTGCTGGAGCAGTTCCGTCCCGGGGTGATGGCCCGCCTGGGGCTGGATTACCCCAGTCTCAGTGAGTGTAACCCGGCGCTGATCTACTGCTCCCTCACCGGCTATGGCCAAAGCGGGCCCCTGGCCAGCCGGGCCGGGCACGACATCAACTACCTGGCGTTGTCGGGACTGGCCAGCTACAGCGGCCGCAGGGAGCCGGTGCTCGGCGGTACCCAACTGGCGGATCTGGCCGGAGGCTCCCAGCAGGCGGTGATCGCCATCCTGGCGGCGCTGTTTGAGCGCCAGCGCAGCGGCCGGGGTCAGCATCTGGATGTCGCCATGGCCGAGGGGGCCCTGGCCCTCAACGCCCTGGCCGCGGCGGCGGTGGGAGCGGGGGCGCCGGTCCCCGGACCGGGCACTGAGGTGCTGAACGGAGGCGGCGTCTACGACTATTACGCCACCGCCGATGATCGTTACCTGGCGGTGGGGGCCCTGGAGCCCCAGTTTGCCCTGGCCTTTTTCCGGGCCATCGGCCGGCCCAAATGGGCATCGCAGGCATCGGCCACTGCAGGTCAGCAGGCCCGGCTGAAGGGGGAGATTGCCGAAGTGATCGCCGGTCAGACGCTGGCGTATTGGCAGCAGGTATTCGCCCCCCTGGACTGCTGCGTCGAGCCGGTACTGACCCTGGATGAGGCCATGGCTCATCCCCAGTTCGTCGAGCGCGGCATGGTGAGGCAGGTCGATCATCAGGGGCAGAAACTGACTCAGCTGGCCTGCCCGCTGAACCGGGAGCAGCAAATCCGTCCGGGCGCGGCCCTGGGCGAGGATAGCCTGGCGGTGCTCAGGGAGCTGGGCTTCGGCGAGGAGGAGGTTGCCGATCTGGCCCGCCTCGGGGTGATCGCCGGTTAGGGCAGGCCCCCTTGAGCCGCAACGAGAGAGGGCGCCTGAGGCGCCCTCTCTGCTGTCTGGGTTAAGCGACCCGTTCCCGGTTTGCCTCCAGCCGGGCTGCCAGGTACTCCAGCAGCCAGGTTTCCCGCTGGATCGACAGGCCTGCCTTGGGGCTGGCGGCCATGGTCTTGTGGTTGTGGGCGATGGCGTCGTGGATGTTCACCCACAGCGGGCGCATGCCGTTCTGCCGCTCGTAGTGCTCCAGCAGGGTGTCGCCCAGCTCGCGATCGGCGCGGCACCGATAGCAGTAGGAGTGCATCCGCTGGTTGTCGGCGTCCTCCTTGTACCATGGGCGCAGCTCTTCATAGAGCCCGAGTTCCTCAAGGATGGCCAGGTTGGTGGCGCCGGTCTCCTCGGCCACCTCGCGCAGCAGCGCCTGCTCCAGACTCTCTCCCGGATCCACCCCGCCACCGGGCAGGCTGTAGTCCTCGTAGCGCTGGGTGTAGAGCAGCAGAATCTGTTCGCCGTCGAGGATGGCGGCCCGCACCGCCTGGCGCAGGGTCTCGCTGCCCTGGGGGATGGCGTCAGGATGGGTGGTGCTGTTCAAGCGCTGCATCTGGGGGTCTCCGGCAATCAAAGCGGGTCATTGTACGCAAAGGGGCTGGGGGAGAAAAGGGCCCCGCAGCCGGATGCTCTGCGGGGCCCAAAAGCCACTCCCTGGCGTGGAGAAGCAAGATCAGGGGGTGAGCTGGGCGGCGATCTCCAGTTCGCGGGTTTCCGGGACCTCGTTGTAGGAGAGCACGTTGAGGCCGCGGGCGAAGGCCAGGGCGTAGCGGCCCAGCAGCGGTCGCAATTGAGGTGCCACCAGCAGCAGCGGCGGCAGGCCCTGCTGGCGGGCGGCGGCCAGGTGCTCCGGCATCGCCTGCTGCAGCTTCGCCAGCAGTTGCGGATCCACCGGGAAGGAGTCCAGAGCCACCTGGCCACCCTGTTGCGCCTGGTTGAGGGCGGTGAGCAGCTGCTGTTCGATCTCGGGGGCCAGGGTGATGACGCTGAGCTTGTCGCTGTCGCCGGCGATCTGGTGCACCAGGTTGTGCTTGAGGGCGCAGCGCACATCGGCAGCCAGCAGCACCGGGTCCTTGGTGGTCTCGCTGCTCTCGAGCAGGGTGGTGGCGACGGTGCGGATATCCTTCAGGGAGACCTGTTCCCGCAGCAGCAGTCGGAAGGTTTTCAGCTGCTGTACCGGGGTCAGGGCGGTGGACAGCGCCTCCGACAGCTTGGGGGCGACCAGGGCCAGTCGCTCCCCCAGGGCGGCAATGTCATCGTGCTGCAGCATATTGGGTAGGGCTTCGCGCAGCAGCTTGCTGACGTGGGTGGCGATGATGGTGGCGTGATCCACCACCGAGTACCCCAGATTCAGCGCCTTGGCCTTGTCGGCGCCGTCGATCCAGATGGCGTCCATCTGATAGGCGGGATCCTTGGTGATGATCCCCTCGATGTTGCCGTAGACCGGCCCGCTCTGGATCGCCAGCAGCCGTTCGGGCTGCAGCTCCTCCTGGGCCAGGGGGGTGCCCAGGATGGCGATCTGGTAGCCGTTGGGCGGAAGGGAGAGGTTATCTCGCACTCTCACCTCGGGCAGCAGGAATCCGGCCTGCTCCGACAGGGTACGGCGGATGCCGGTGAGGCGCTTGATCAGCTCGGCCCCCTGGCTGCGGTCCACCAGGTGGACCAGGCGATAGCCCACCCCCAGTTCGATGATGTCGGTGTGCGGCAGCGCCTCCCAACTGGGCTGGGCGGGCTCGTTGATCAGCTCCTGCGCCTTCTCCTCTACCTCCTCCAGAGGAGAGGCGGGTGCCAACTGTCCCTGGCGCAGGGCGACGAAGCCGATGACTCCGGCGAAGGAGAGGAACACCAGGGCCGGCATGCCGGGCACCAGGCCCAGGATCGCCATCACCCCGGCGGCGGTGCCCAGCACCTTGGGGTTGGCCAGCAACTGACGGGAGAGCTGCTTGGGCATCTCCTCGGCGTCGGAGACCCGGGTCACCACGATGGCGGCGGCGGTGGCCAGCAGCAATGACGGGATCTGGGCCACCAGGCCGTCACCTATGGTCAGCAGGGCGTAGGTCTTGAACGCCTCGGCGGCGCCGAGATCGTACATGAACACGCCGATGCAGATGCCGCCAATGATGTTGATCGCCAGGATCAGGATGCCGGCGATGGCGTCCCCCCGGACAAACTTGGAGGCACCGTCCATCGCCCCGTAGAAGTCCGCTTCCCGGGCCACCTCCTGGCGCCGTTTCCTGGCCTGATCCTGGGTCAGGGTGCCGGCGTTGAGATCGGCGTCGATGGCCATCTGCTTGCCGGGCAGGGCATCGAGGGTGAAGCGGGCCGAGACCTCGGAGATGCGCTCGCCGCCCTTGGTGATCACCACGAAGTTGATGATCATCAGGATCAGGAACACCACCGCGCCCACCACGTAGTTGCCGCCAATCACCACCTCACCGAACGCCTGGATCACCTTACCGGCGGCGTCGCCGCCCTGGTGGCCCTCGATCAGCACCACCCGGGTCGAGGCGACGTTCAGGGTCAGCCGCATCAGGGTGGCCAGCAGCAGCAGGGTGGGGAAAACGGAGAACTCCAGGGGCCGGCGAATGGACACGGACACCAGCAGCACCAGGATAGCCAGGATAATGTTGAAGGTGAACAGGATATCCAGCAGCCAGGGTGGCAATGGCAGAATCACCATGGCCAGGATAGCCAGCAGCATCACCGGGATGCCCATAAAGCCTTTGTTGTCAGTCAGTGCCTGTAGCAGCCGTGTCATCGGTTATCCTCAATCGTGACGCAGGTGTTGGGGAATATGAAACTGGGGCAGGGGCTCGGGGCGCCCCTGTGTGCCCTGCCTGAACGCCTTCAACTGCAGCACATAGCTGAGCACGTGGGCGATGGCGTGGTAGAGCTGGGACGGGATCTGCTGTTCCACCTGGGTGGAGTAGTAGATGGCCCGGGCCAGAGGCGGCGCGCTGACCACCTCCAGTTGGTATTTTGGTGCCAGTGACCGCATGTACAGCGCCACCTCATCGACCCCCTTGGCCAGCACATAGGGGGCGTCGGCGCGCTCGGGGTCGTACTTCAGCGCCACCGCGTAGTGGCTGGGGTTGACCAGCAGCACATCGGCCTGGGGAAGCGCCACTTCCGCCCGGCCTCGGGCCATCTTCTGCTGCAGCTGGCGGATGCGCGATTTGACCTCGGGTTTGCCCTCCTGCTGCTTGTGCTCATCCTTAACCTCCTGCTTGCTCATCTTCAGCTTTCGTCGGTGGCTCCAGAGCTGATAGGGCAGGTCGATGAGGCCGACCACCGCCACGGCCCCCGCCAGCCAGTAGAGGCCGGTGGTCAGCAGATCTGAGGCCCGCTCCAGAGCCAGGGGCAACGGCTGGCGGGCCAGGTGGGGCAGGGAGACCCAGACCTGGCGCAGGTAGAGCCCCATGGTGCCGGCAATCAACACCACCTTGAGGACTGACTTGCCCAGCTCCGCCAGGGCATTGAGAGAGACCAGCCTGCCGAAGCCGGCGATCAGGCTGATGCGGCTGAGCTTGAACCCGGCGTTGTTCAGGCTCAGCAGTGGCCCTCCCGGCAGGGAGGCCGCGGCGGCGGTGAGCAGGTAGAGCCCGGCCAGCAGGGGGACCAGGGCCTGAAGCAGCATCAGCAGTGCCAGCCCCAGATGCTGCTGCATCATCCCCGCCACCTCGAGATCCTCACGGGTCAGCGACAGGTTGTCGGCGCTGACCCCCTGAATAAAGCTGGCCAGGTAGCCGCTGCCGCCGTCGAGCAGGGTGGCCGCCCCCAACAGCAGCACGGCGCTGGCAAAATCCTTGGAGCGAGCAACCTGGCCCTGCTCCCTGGCCTTCCTCAGGCGGCTGGCCGTGGGTTGTTCGGTTTTGTCGCCGCCCTGCTGATTGCTCATGGCGTTCCCCCGATGGCGTGCAGCATCGCCCGCAGGGCATCACTGGTGAGTTCGCTGTAGAGACTGGGCAGCCCGGTGAACACCAGCAGCAGGCACACCAGGCCCATCATCATCGACATGGGGAAACCCAGGGCAAAGATGTTGAAACTGGGGGCGGCCCGGCTGAGCACCCCGAAGGTGAGGTTGACCAGCAGCATGGCGGTGACGGCGGGAATGGCCAGGGTCAGGGCGGCGGCAAACATCCATCCCAGACGCTGGACCAGATGCTCCAGCGGCAGGTTCAGCACACCGCTGCCTACCGGCCACAGGGTGAAACTGTCCACCAGGATCCCCAGGGCCACCAGATGCCCCTCCAGCACCAGGAACATCAGGATGCCGTAGAGCATCAGCAGCTGGCTGATGATGGCCTGGCTCATGCCGTTCACCGGGTCGTTCATGACCGCCATGGAGAGGCCCATCTGCATCGACACCACCGACCCCAGCACCGTGAGGGCGTGCAGCAGCAGCAACAGCGGAAACGCCAGGATGATGCCGGTGAGGATCTGCTCGGCGGCCAGCAGCGCCGCGGTCAGGGAGGTGGCATCCACCTGGGGCGGCGCTGGCACCATGGGGGCCATCACCACCGACAGCACCAGGGCAAGCAGGATCTTGGCCCGCATCGGCAGGTGGGCGCTGGAGAACATCGGCAGCACGGTGAAGGCCCCCATCAGCCGGCAGAAGGGCCACCAGACGTGTCCCAGCAGGCTGCCCAGTTCGGCGCTGGTAAGGGTCAGCATGGCCTAGCCGATGAGGTAGGGAATGTCATGGAACAACCTCTGGAACAGGTCGATGAGCTGCCGCAGCAGCCAGTGGCCGGCGAACAGTACCATCAGCAGGGTCATGATCAGCTTCGGCAGGAAGCTCAGGGTCTGCTCGTTTACCTGGGTGGCCGCCTGGAACACGGCGATCAGGATCCCCAGCGCCAGGCCGGGCAGGATCAGCACCGCCACCATATTCACCACCAGCAGTACGGCATCGGCAAACAGAGTACTGAGTACTTGGGTATCCATAGGGCTATCCGAAGCTGGCGGCCAGGGTGCCGACGGTCATGCTCCAGCCATCGGCCAGGACAAACACCATCAGCTTGAAGGGCAGGGAGATGATCAGCGGCGACAGCATCATCATCCCCATGGACATCAACACGCTGGCCACTACCAGGTCGATGACCAGGAAGGGCAGGAACAGCAGGAAGCCGATCTGGAAGGCGGTCTTGAGCTCACTGAGCACGAAGGCGGGCATCAGGGTCAGAAACGGCACCTCATCCGGGGCCAGGTCCAGTGATTCGCCGGAGATGCGTATCATCTGCTCCAGATCGGACTCCCGGGTCTGGGCCAGCATGAAGCCGCGCAGGGGCACCTCGGCCCGCCGGGCGGCCTCTACTATGCTGATCTCGCCGCCATCATAGGGCTTGACTGCGTCGGCGTAGATCTGCTCGCCCACTGGGCGCATGATGAACAGGGTGAGAATCAGGGCGATCCCCAGCAACACCTTGTTGGGGGGGCTCTGCTGCAGCCCCAGCGCCTGGCGCAGCACCGCCAGTACCACGATGATGCGGGTGAAGCTGGTGGCCATCAGCAGCAGAGCCGGCAGCAGGCTGATGGCGGTCATCAGGGCCAGGATCTCCAGCTTGATGTTGACCGCCTGGGATTGATCGCCGTCGTCCAGGGTCAGCAGGGTCAGCCCCTCGGCGCCAACGGCGAAGGGCAATGCCAGCAGCAGCAGCGGCCAGAAGCGGCCCAACTTAGCCATCGATCCCGCCGGCCACCTTGGTGTTTTCCACTTCAAGCAACCGGACGCCGTAGCGGCCGTTGACCTCCACCACCTCTCCCCGGCCCAGCAGGGAACCGTTGACCCGCAGATCCAGGGGCTCCCCGACCATGCGGTCCAGGGTGATGACGTCCCCCTCGCCCAGGGTAGTCAGCTCACCGAGGGTCATCTCGGCGCTGGCCAGCTCCAGTGATACCTGTACCGGCAGCTGCTGAAAGAAGCCCATGTCCCGTTTTGGGCGGGACGGTGCGCTGGCCGATGGCGCCGATTCCGGCAGCTCCTCCTCCAGCAGATCATCCAGCAGCAGATCGTCGTCGAGCAGGTTGTCTTCAACCACGTTAATACTCCTCAGCTTTATGGGCATCCTGGTTGAGCTTCGCCACCAGTTTGCCGTCTTGGGCATGCACGCTGGCATAGAACTGGGTACGGCCACCGATGGCCACCGGGCAGCGCGCGTGCAGATGGATGGGCAGGATATCGCCCTGTTTCAATTCGTTGAGTACCTGAACCGGCACCGCTTTGCGGGCCAGCTCCACCCTGGCCTGAACCGGAATCTGGGTCAGGCGCTGTTTCACCTTATTCTTCAGTTCCGGGTCGCTTTTGCGATCGCTGGGCTGTTCCGACAAAGAGCCCAGAAGCGCCTCGGAAACGTAGAGGCGGATCGGTTCAAAGGGGTGGCTTCGGGGCCACTCGAACCGCCAGCAAACCGGCGCCTGGACGCCGTCGAGACTGGGGAGCACCTCCAGATCCAGGCTCGCCATCGACAGCCTGGTCTTGGGTAGGGTGTCCAGGCTGGCGGCGACGATGCGGTGGGCCAGCCGTAGCTCTGAGTGGCTGATGGGGCGCAGGGGGCTGACCAGGCGCTGGCTGGCGCCGCCGTAATAGCTGCTGGCCAACTGGTCCAGGGTGCAGCGGTCGATGGCCAGCCAGGCCAGGGCGGTTCGGCCATGGCTCAGGACGAAGTTGGCATTGCCCTGAGCCGGCGGCAGAGGCTGTTCATCCAGTCTTACCCGGGTCGGGGTCGCCTGGCCGAGTCGCATCAGGGGCTTGAAGATCTGCAGTACCGCGTCGAGCATCTGGCTGTGACCCAGTTCCAGCTGCCGCACCAACCGGCTGCGGGCTAACTTTTCCTGGACCAGAACTACAGGCCTTACGGTCAGCTCCTTGCTATTTGCCAGGCGCTTTGCTTTTGCTGTTGTTTTCATCTGAAAAAGCTCATTTTCTGGCTCTTAAAAAAACTACCCAGGATTTCCGTTCCGCTTCCGGGGCGGAAAAAAATTTCCTCACCTCGAAAAACCATAATTCCGCATTAAATATTCAGTAGTGTTTTTTTATTGCGCGTTAATCGTGCTTATCTCACTCAAAATAAAAGTCAATAATCTGACTTGGTCAAAAAAATGCTTTTATTTTGCTACCTCGTTTCAGAGGTTCGGGCTACCATATCAAGGGTTTGCTGGGCGTTCAATGCGAATTTTCAATTGGCGTTTTCCTGCGAGATAAGTCTCTATTCTTCATTAAATTCCAGTTGATTTCTTTGGGTGAATAATAATAACCTCGTGAACTCTTTTAATTGCCCCGGCGACGATAATGCCTGCTTTTCTTAATAAGGTGATTTTGACGACTGTCGTTTTTCCGGCACTTGCTTTTGCTGGTATGTCTAATTTTGAGACGCCGCTAGAAAGAGCCGAATGGGAATTTGACGGTGACAAATTTGACTGCCGACTGACTCATGAAGTGGAAAACTTCGGCCGTTTCGTCTTGAGCCGCTCCGCCGGCCATGGGCTGGTGTTGGCACTGCAATCGGACTGGCTGCCCGACGACGGGCTGACCGCGACCTTCAGTCTGCAGCAACCGGGCTGGCAGCCGTCGGCACCCGAGCAGGGGGACCGGTTCGATGCCCGTTGGCATCGGGGCGAGGCAACCCTGGTTGCGGTGGCGGCCCCCTTTCTGCAGGCGCTGGAGCTGGGTTGGAACTGGCGGGCCGATCTGAACGATGGGGCGGGCCAGGGCTGGCGAGTGTCCAGCGCCAATGTCCATGGGCAGCCTGCGGCCCTGGAGATGCGCCGCTGCCTGAAGCGTCTGCTCCCCATGTCCTATGAGCAGGTGAGGCGCCTGGAGCTGAACTATGCCAGTGGCGGCATTGAGCCCCCAGGCCCTGCCGGTGAGCTGATCGCCGCCGCGGCCGCCTATGTCCAGGCCGACGCTCGCATCAAGCGGGTGCTGGTGGACGGCCACACCGACAGCGACGGCGACTCCCTGGCCAACCTGGTGCTCAGTCGCACCCGTGCCGACGAGGTTGCCGCCCGGCTGGTGGCCGCCGGGGTCGAGGCAGACAAGATCGAGATTCGTGGCCATGGGGAGCGATTTCCCATCGTCAGCAACGGTTCCAGTAAGGGGCGGGAGCGCAACCGCCGGGTCACCATCCGGCTGGTGATGGAGGAGCAACCGGCGACGGCGGCGGCTGACAACGGGGCCCCGGACATGAGTGCAACCCTGCCCAAAACCCTCAGTGATCAGGTAGACGGACAATGAATGACTACTCCATTCGAATCGTTGGATTCGAGCTCAGTGGCTGTGACCGGAAGCAACTGGATCTTCAGGGATTCAACCTGATCCCCGCCGACAGCAAGGGCTCCGCCTGGCTGACACTGGTCGGGCTTCAGGATTGTGCGCCGGAGCAGGTTGGTCGGCGCATGGCCGACGCCGCCGGCAGCCTTAAGGTGGCGCTGGTGGATCCCGATGCCGGCGAGGTGGCCAGTGCCGCCCTGAGCTGCGGCGCCCAGGACTACCTGCTTGCCCCGCTGGATCTGGAGCAGTTGCACCGGCTGATCCGCCGCCTCATTACCATTGAAACCTCCAGGGAAGACTTGGTGGCCGAGGCGCCGGCCAGCCGGCAGTTGCTGATGCTGGCTCACCGGGCGGCCTCCACCGAGGCCAGTGTCCTGCTCTCTGGCGAGAGCGGCACCGGCAAGGAGCAGCTGGCCCGCTACATTCATCGCCACTCCAGCCGGGCCGATCGTCCTTTTGTGGCGGTCAACTGCGCGGCCATCCCGGAGTCGATGCTGGAGTCGGTGTTGTTCGGTCATGCCAAGGGGGCGTTCACCGGTGCCGTAGCCGACAAGGCGGGTAAGTTCGAACTGGCCAACGGCGGCACCCTGTTGCTGGACGAGATCGGTGAGATGCCGATGATGCTACAGGCCAAGTTGCTGAGGGTGTTGCAGGAGCGGGAGGTGGAGAGGCTGGGGTGCCACAAACCCATCACCCTGGACATCCGCATCATCGCCGCCAGCAACAAGGATCTGCGCAAGGAGGCGACCGAGGGCAACTTCCGAGAGGACCTCTTCTACCGCCTGGATGTGCTGCCGCTGAATCTGCCGCCGCTGAGGGAGCGACGGGAGGACATCCTGCCTCTGGCGGAGCACCTGCTGGAGCGTCATAACCACCTGGCCGGTGACGACAGCTGTTACTTCAGCGAGTCCGCCCGGGCGGCGCTGCTGGCCCACGACTGGCCCGGCAATGTCCGCGAGCTGGACAACTGCGTACAGCGTGCCCTGGTGATGCGCCGGGGGACCGCCCTGCAGGCCCTGGAGCTGGGCCTTCCCAACCAGGTGCCGGTCACCGCCAGCGCCACCTCCGGCCAGGGGCTGCGAGCCTCTAAGCAACAGGCGGAGTTCCAGTACATCATCGACACCCTCAAGCGATTCAACGGCCATCGCAGCCGCAGTGCCGAAACCCTGGGGATGACCACCCGGGCACTGCGCTACAAGATGGCGCAGATGCGAGAGTCAGGCATCGATGTGGATGCCATTATCAAAAGCGCCGAATGCGCCGCGTAAAGGAAGCTGAGCAACCATGAGTATCATTACTGATCAATCGATGCTGGCGACCATGTCCCTGCACCGGGACCAGGCTGCCGGCATTATCAGGCCGGCGGAGGATCAGGCCCGACCGGGCAGTTTTTCCGATCTGATGAAGCAGAAGGTGGTTGGCGTCAATGCCGACCAGAACCTGGCGACCGCCCGCACTGCCGCGGTGGAGACCGGGGAAAGTGACGATCTGGTGGGGGCCATGGTGGCTTCCCAGAAAGCCAGCCTCTCATTCAGCGCCATGGTACAGGTACGCAACCGGTTGGTGGCGGCGCTGGATGAGATCATGAAGATGCCGATGTAGGGGAGTCCAATGTCGACCGTAATATCCCAATCCGCCCAACCCCTGGGGACACTGGAGGGCCTCAAAGGCGCCTGGCGCAAGTTCGCCCGCTCCGAAGGGGGCCAGGGTCAGGTGCTGCTGGTGTCTGTGCTGGCGGTGGTGGCCGCCGTAGTCATCGTCGTTGTGCTGTGGCGCTCCGGCGGCAACCTGCGTCCGCTCTATGGCAACCAGGAGGGCTACGACAGTGCCCGGATCATCGAGGTGTTGGAGTCCGAAGGGATCGACTACCAGATCGATGGTGGCAGCGGTCAGCTGCTGGTGGGTCACACCCAGGTGGGGACCGTGCGTATGGTCCTGGCGGCCCGTGGCATCAAGGCCCAGCTGCCGTCGGGCCTGGATGAGCTGACCAGTGACATCACCTCCAGCCAGTTTATGGAGCAGGCCAGATACCGCCACGGCCTGGAGGGGGAGATGGCCCGCACCATCATGGCGCTGGACTCTGTCAAGGCGGCGCGGGTCCACCTGGCGATTCCCAAGCGCACCCTGTTTGTCCGCAAGCAGGATGCCCAGGTGTCGGCGTCGGTGATGGTGGATCTTGAGCCGGGAACCACCCTGTCCCGCGGACAGGTGGCCGCGGTGGTCAACCTGGTGGCCGGCAGCGTACCCGGACTGGAGCCCGCTCGGGTCCAGCTGGTGGACCAGAGGGGCGAACTGCTGGCCGGTGACGACCCCATGGGGGACAACGCCAATGGTCTGAGTGTCCAACAGGTGGAGTACGGCCGCAACCTGGAACAGCAGCTGATCCAGCGGGCGGAGAGCATGCTGCTGCCGGTGCTGGGCCCCCGTCAGTACCGGGTGCAGGTCTCCGCCGACATCAACTTCGACCAGGTGGAGGAGACCCAGGAGAGCGTCGACCCCTCGGTGGTGCTGCTGCAGGAGAAGGTGCGCAGCAACCAGAACAACGGCTCCCTGGCCCTGGGGATCCCCGGTGCCCTGTCCAATCAGCCGCCGGAGCAGAATGCCAACGGCCAGGCGACGGCCAACCAGTCTACCACCCTGAGTGAGGAGTCCAGCCGCAGCTTCGAGGCGGGCCGTTCGGTGCGCCACACCAAGTACCAGAAGGCCCAGCTGCAGCAGCTGTCGGTGTCGGTGCTGCTCAATGAAAGGCCCGAGGGCGCCGAGCCCTGGACCCCGGCGCAGCAGGCGCAGATGGCCCAGATGGTCAAAGATGCCATCGGCTTCGATGACCGCCGTGGCGACCAGTTCTCCTTGTCGGTGTTCCCCTTCGCGGTGGTGGCCGAGACCCCGGTGGAGCCGCTGCCCTGGTGGCAACTGCCCGAATATACCCAGTACTTCCGCTACCTGATCGGGGGACTGGTGGCCCTGTGCCTCATCTTCTTTGTGCTCCGACCCATGGTTCGTCACCTGATCCGGGTCGAGCGGATGCCGGCCGAGGCGCCATCGGCCCCGGCGGCGGAGAGCGTGCCGGAACTGGCGCCGCCCCAGGAGGAGGAGGCCGTGCAGCAGGGGCTGACCAGCGCCATCGTGGCCCTGGGTCTGCCGGAACCCGGCTCGCCGCTGACGGTACAGCTGGAGCACCTTGGCCTGCTGGCCAAGGAGGAACCGGCCCGGGTGGCCGAAGTGATCTCGAAGTGGATTGGAGCTGAAAATCGTGACTAAAGCCGTGACATCCCCCCAGTTGGACAACATGGAGCAGGCGGCGATGCTGCTGCTGAGCATGGGAGAGGAGGGGGCCGCCAAGGTGCTGGCCCACCTGGATCGCAGTGATGTGCAGCGCCTGAGCCACAAGATGGCCCGCCTGAGCCACATCTCCCATGAGGAGGCGGGCAATGTGCTGGGGCGATTCTTCGACGCCTATCGCGAACAGTCCGGCATCGCCCGGGCGTCCCGTGGCTACCTGCAGCGCACCCTGGACATCGCCCTGGGCGACCGGGTGGCCAAGGGCCTGATCGACAACATCTACGGTGACGAGATCCAGACCCTGGTGCGCCGCCTTGAATGGGTCGATCCCAAGCTGCTTGCCCATGAGATTACCCATGAACACAGCCAGTTGCAGGCGGTGCTGCTGGGACTGCTGCCGGCGGAGAACGCCTCTCTGGTGCTGCAGCACCTGCCGGGCCACTGCCATGACGAGGTGCTGCTGCGCATCGCCGCCCTGGGTGAGCTGGACCGGGATGTGGTGGAGGAGCTTCGCCAGCTGGTGGAGCGCTGTGTCGCCATCGCCATGGAGAAGAGCCACACCCAGGTGGCCGGCGTCAAGCAGGTGGCCGACATCCTCAACCGCTACGAGGGGGACCGGGAGCAGCTGATGTCGGTGCTCAGGCTGCACGACCAGCGGCTGGCCTCCCAGGTGGAGGACAACATGTTCGACTACATCATCCTGGGCCGCCAGAAGGACGACACCCTGCAGAAATTGCTGGCCGAGGTGGATCCGGAAACCCTGGCCATCTCCCTCAAAGGGGTGGACTCCTCTTTGAAGAAGGCGATGCTCTCCGCCCTGCCCAAGCGGATGTCCTCCGCCATCGAGACCCGGATGGAAGCGATTGGCGCCGTGGCACTCTCCCGCGCTGACCAGGCCCGTGTCGAGGTGATGGAGAAGGCCAAGGCGATGATGGAAGCCAAGGAGCTCGAGCTGCAACTGTTTGAAGAACCGGTGGTAGAGTGATGAGTCATCAATATTGGAAGTCCGATTCCGACCGTGTTCGCCTGTACCACTTCCCGCCCCTGGGATCCCAGGGGGGGGACACCCCGTCCCAGGCCAGCGCCGCCGACTATCAGAAGGCGGTGGAGCAGGGCTACCAGGAGGGGATGGAGCAGGGGCGCCAGGCCGGTTACCAGGAGGGGATGGAGCTGGGCCGCCAGGAGGGGCTCACCCAGGGGATGGCCGAGGGGCATGCTCGGGGCGAGGCTCAGGCTCACCAGGAAATGGAAAGCCGGCTGGTACCGATGATCGCCCCGATCACCGCACTGCAGCAACTGCTTCGAGAAGGCCATGAGCAGCAGCTCAAGAGCCAGCAGGAGCTGATCCTGGAGCTGGTGAAGCGCGTGGCCGAGCAGGTGGTTCGCTGCGAGCTGACCCTGCATCCGCAACAGATCCTGAGCCTGATCGAGGAGACCCTGGCGGCGATGCCCGACGGGCGGCAGAACCCGGTGATCCACCTGGAGCCGGGTGTGTTGGCGACCCTCAACGAGGTGGCCGCCGACAAGGTGGCCGACTGGACCCTCAGGGCCGATGCCACCCTGGGGATCGGCGATGTACGGGTGGTCTCCGAAGAGTGTGAGGCGGATGCATCCACCGCTTCCCGGCTGAATGCCTGCATGGAACAGGTGGCCAAGCACCTGGTGGATGACCATGGCCAGGGTGCTTAACCTGGCCTGTCACCCCAAGGTTCCGGTTGCCACCATCTACGGCCGCCTGGTGCGGGTGAACGGACTGATGCTGGAAGCGGTGGGCTGCCAGCTGGGGACCGGGGATCGCTGCCTGCTGGGCTGCCGGGATGGTGGCGAGGTTGAAGCCGAGGTGGTGGGCTTCGAGGGGGCGACTCTGCTGCTGATGCCTCTCCACGCCACCGGCGGACTGATGCCGGGGGCCCGGGTTCGCCCTCTTCCCGGCCCCAGCCGCATCCCCCTGGGACCCGGGCTCCTTGGCCGGGTGCTCGATGGCAGTGGCAACCCCATTGATGGCAAAGGCCCGCTCAGGCATTGCACCGAGCAGCCGGCCCACCTCAACACCCCCAACCCCTTGTTACGCAGACCGATTGCCGGGCAGCTGGATGTGGGGGTCCGAGCCCTGAACGCCCTGTTGCCCATTGGCAAGGGGCAGCGCCTGGGCCTGTTTGCCGGTTCCGGGGTGGGTAAGTCGGTGCTGCTGGGGATGATGACCCGATATACCCGTGCCGACGTGGTGGTGGTGGGGCTCATCGGTGAGCGGGGCAGGGAGGTGCGGGAGTTTCTCGATCATGCCCTGGGAGAGGAGGGGCGCCGGCGAGCCGTTGTGGTGGCCGCGCCGGCGGACACCACCCCGCTGATGCGGCTTCGGGCCGCCCGCCTGTGTCACCAGATCGCCACCGGTTTCCGCGACCAGGGCCAGGATGTGCTGCTGCTGATGGACTCCCTGACCCGCTATGCCCAGGCCCAGCGCGAGATTGGGCTGAGCCTGGGTGAACCCCCGGCGACCCGGGGTTACCCGCCGTCGGCCTTCTCCACCCTGCCTTCGTTGGTGGAGATGGCGGGCAACGGCGAGCATCCCCAGGGCAGCTTGAGCGCCCTTTACACGGTGCTGGCGGAGGGCGATGATCAGCAGGACCCGGTGGCCGATGCCGCCCGGGCGATCCTCGACGGTCACATCGTCCTCAGCCGGCCGCTGGCCCAACAGGGCCACTTCCCCGCCATCGACATCAACGCCTCCGCCAGCCGGGTGGCGGACCAGATCCACTCCAGGGGGCAGCTTGACGCCGCCCAGCGGGTGCGGCGGCTGCTGGGGCGCTACCAGGAGGTGCGTGAACTGCTGCCCCTGGGAGGCTATCAGCCCGGCCAGGATCCCGAGCTGGATCTGGCAGTACGCAGCTATCCCAGCCTGGCGGGGTTCCTGCAACAGCACCGGGATCTGCGGGTCTCCCTGGAGGAGAGTGATACCGCCCTGGTGCAGTTACTCGAGGAGTTAGAGTCGGGTGCAGCGTAAGATTCAGCGGCTTCGTGAGAAGCAGGAGAAACAGATGGCCCAGCTGGGTCAGCAGCGGCAGCGGGGACAGGTGCGCCTGGCCCAGCTGGAGCGGCGCCGGTTGGGGCTGGAAACGGCGCTGCTGGCTTCGGCCAGGGCGCCGGACAGCGGCAACCCCCTGGCCTGGCAGAATCGCGGCCACTGGCAGGCTCAGCTGATCCCGGCCTCCGCGAAGCTGGTGCGGGAGCAGGGGCTGGCGGAGCAGGAGCAGGGCCGGCTCAGTCGCCTGTGGCAGCATGCCCTGTCCCGGCGCCAGGGGCTGGCCTGGCTGGAGCAGCAGCGTCACCAGTTGGGGGTCCACCGGCGGCAGAAGGCCGAGCAGCAGCAACAGGATGAGGCCGGCGGGCGAAACGTCTCGGTCTCCCGGGGACAACGGCGCTGACCGCGATGGCAGACACACATAAAAAAAGGACCCCTTGGGGTCCTTTTCCGTTTCCGCCTGGGCGGATCAGGGCTGCAACTGGCCGTAGTCGTTCTCGAAGGCGGTCACCTTCTCCGGGGTCACCAGACGGCTGAGGCAGCGCTGTTGACTGTTGAGTAGGCGGCCATTGATGTCGTTCTGCTCCTTGCACTGGCGGACCAGCTGCTGCAGCTGGCGCCAGAGCAGGCCGATCTTCCTGCCCTTGTCGCCGGGAATGGCGCTCAGCAGCCGTTGCATCCCTTTGCTGTCGCTGGACAGTCCCAGGCTGGACAGCAGCTCGGTGCGCTGACGGGCCCGTTGCTCCAAGGTCTGACACAGCTCGTCCTGCCTGGGGTTGTGTTGGGCCAGGGCGTCGCTGTCGCGCCGCTCCAGCAGGGAGTGCTGGTGGCGGATCAGGCTCTTGAGCTGCTGGTACTGCTTGACGTCCAGCTGGATACCCTTAACCAGTTGACGAACCTGTTCGGTGCGGCTCACAGCTGGCTTCCGTGCTCTTCCAGCATCGCCTCGGCGATCCGCTCCAGATCGATGGGGTAGCCTTCGGTGGACAGTTCCGCCTGCAGGGCGGCGATCCTGTTGCGGTCGATGCTGTCCATCTCATCCAGCTCCTTGCTGGCCTGGTTCAGCTGTTGCCACTCCTGGCTGACAGACTGGGACTGGTTGTCATCCCGGTGTTTGCTCACCGGGGCGTTGCTGCTGTTGGCTTCCTGATTCTGCAGGGAGACCAGCTGCGGGGAAAGCGGGGTAATTTCCATGATCTTCTCTCAATCGATTTCTGTCTCTGGTTATAGAGTGCGACCCCGATTCGGCGGAACTTAAAAAAATGTTGCCACTTTTCCTCTTTCGGTGATCCGGGCGGAAACAATTTTGCCGGTTCGGCTGTTCTTCACCCGGATCACCTCCCCCCGGCTGCCTGCCTCCAGGGCGACGCCCAGGGTGGTGGCGGTGAACTGATCATCGCCGGCCACCATCACTACCTGCTGTCCCCGCTCCACCATCAGCGGCGGCAGCAGTTGGTGGGCTTTCAGCGGTGAGCCGGCCCGGATGCCACGGCGGGCCCGCTGCCCGAGGATGTTGTCCAGGGACATCATCACATCGCCATCGGCGGTGGACAGGGCGCGCTCCTGCCAGCGCAGCAACTCTCGGGTCACCAGGGTGCCCGCCATGATCTTGGAGCGGGTGACGGGAATTCTGGCGGCCAGCCGGACCTCGGCGCGCACCGTCAGCGACCAGGCTGGATCGGTGCAGCTCACCCGGCGATGCTGGCGGCCCACCGGGAAGCGCCCGGTTTCCCCCTCCAGCAGCAGGGGTCGGAGGCAGGGGGAGAGGGCGGTGGCGCCACTGGGCAGGGACACCTCAATGGTGTGCTGGCGCCACTGCCCCGGATGTTGTTGCTGCCAGCGGCTGACCTCGTCGGCCAGGGCGGACGCGATCCGCGCCTGAATCTGCTGCGGGGCGCTGTCCGCCCGGCTCTGGGGCGGAAGGGTCAGCAGCAACAGCAGTGCAAGCAGGGAACTTCCGCTTCCGTTGATTCGAAATCTCAATATATATGTCTTTGAATTAACTGAAATATAAATAGTGGCACGGTTATTGTATTTACCAGCCGGAACCGTATTAACACGTTACTAGGAGTTGCCATGGCTATCAACCTGGAATCCGCCCTGGGTCTGCACGCCCAGGGGCTGGATCTGAGGGTGGAGCGCACCAAGATTCTGGCCGCCAACCTGGCCAATGTAGAGACCCCCGGCTATCTGGCGCGGGATATCGATTTTGCCAAGGTGATGCAGGGATACCAGGCCAGTGGTGAGGTGCGCCGGGATTACACCCAGGGTTACCGGGTGCCGCAGCAGATCTCCGCCGATGGTAACACGGTGGAGCTGGAGCAGGAGCAGGCCCGGTTTGCCGCCAACTCCATGGACTTTCAGACCAGCCTCACCTTCCTCAACATGAAGATCAATGGCATTCGCACCGCCATCGAGGGGCAGTAATCATGTCATTTAACCGAATCTACGACATCGCCGGCAGCTCGCTGTCGGCCCAGACCCAGCGACTGAACACCGTGGCCAGCAACCTGGCCAATGCCGATGCCGCCGCGCCCAGCGCCGACCAGGCCTACCGTGCGGTGAAACCGGTATTCCGGGCGGTGTTTGACCAGATCAACGCGGTGCCCTCCGCCAAGGTGGAGGTGGCGGCGGTGGTGCAGACCGATGCGCCGGTGGAGATGCGCTACGAGCCCAACCACCCCTACGCCAACGGCGACGGTTTCGTCGCCTACTCCAATGTGGACGCGGTGGCCGAGATGGCGGACATGATGTCTGCCACCCAAAGTTTCGAAGCCAGCGTCAATATCATGAACCGGGCCCGCTCCATGCAGCAGGGCTTGCTGCAACTGGGGAGTAAATAACCATGGCCGTTAATGCCGTCAATGGCGCCGTCCAGGGTGCCGCTGGATCCGGCCAGATCCAGCCCAACTCCGCCGCCGAGCTGAAGAACGAGTTTATGACCCTGATGCTCGCCCAGGTGGAGAACCAGGATCCCACCGATCCGCTGGACGCCAATGAATACGTGGCCCAGCTGGCCCAGTTCTCCCAGGTGGAGAGCCTGGAGTATATCCGCGAGAACCAGGCCGCCCAGATGACCATGATGGAGAACGCCGCCATCGTCCAGTCCGCCTCACTGCTGGGCAAGCAGGCGATGGTGCCCGCCGATGAGTTCTCCCTGGGCCAGACCCCGGTTCACGGCAAGCTCTACCTGGAGAACAGTGCCGAATCGGTCCAGGTTCAGCTGGTGAACGATAAGGGGGAGGTGGCCGCCACTCTCGACCTTGGCAGCCAGGGGCAGGGTGATGTGCCCTTCGCGGTGGACCCCCAGACCCTGGGGCTGCCCGCCGGCGACTATCGGCTGAAGGTGACCGCCACCGCCGGCGATGCCCAGCTGCCGGTAAACACCTTCGTCCGGGCCCCCATCGAGAAGATTCACTTCGCCAGCGCATCGGGAATGATGATGGCGGAGATGGGCAATGGCCTGGGCACCGTATCGGTACTCAACATCAGTGAAGTCAGTGCCTCTGCGGGCGCAGAGCAACAGGAATCTTGAGGAAAACATGTCTTATAACATCGCCATGAGTGGCCTGCGCTCCACCAGCCAGGAACTGAACACCATCAGCAACAACATCGCCAACGTTTCCACCGCCGGGTTCCGCGGGGCCCGCAGCGAGTTCGCCGCCATCTACAACGGTGGCCAGGCGGGCGGGGTCTCCATGACCGGTGCCAGCCAGAACTTCTCCCTGAGCGGCACCATGAACTACACCGGCAGGTCGCTGGATCTGGGGATCCAGGGCAACGGCTTCTTCGTCATGGGGGCCGCCGACGGCACCACCCTCTACAGCCGCGCCGGCATGTTCAACCAGGACGCCGATGGCTACGTGGTGGATCCCTATGGCAACCGCCTGCAGGGCTACCCGGTGAGCAGCGGTGGCACCATCCTCACCGGCAGCGTCGGCGATCTGCAGGTCCAGGCCGGCTCCATCCCGGCCCGGGCGACGACTGAGGTCAACATGACCGCCAACCTGGATTCCAGGGTCAGTGCCATTACCGCGCCCTTCGATGCGACGGACGTCACCAGCTATCACAGCTCCAACACGGTGTCGGTGTACGACTCCCAGGGCAACAAGCATGCCCTGACCCAGTACTACATTAAGACCGCAGACAACAGCTGGACGGTGCAGTACGCCCTGGATGGCACCACCCTGGCGGACACCAACACCATGACCTTCGACGCCTCCGGCAACCTGACTGCCGGAGACGCCGATACCCTGACCATCACCGCCGCCACCCTGGGCACCGGTGCGGCGGATCTGACCCTGGATCTGGCCTGGGACCACACCACCCAGTACGGCGCCGACTACATCACCTCCAAGATCGATCAGAACGGCAACACTTCAGGTGAGATGAAGGGGATCCGGGTGGCCGAGGATGGCAAGGTCTATTCCACCTACACCAATGGCGAAGAGCGCGTGCAGGGACAGGTGGTGCTGGCCAATTTCACCAACCCCAACGGCCTGGAGCCGGTCAACAACACCGCCTGGGTGGCCAACCAGGAGGCGGGGGTGCCCGCACTGGGGACCCCGGGCAGCGGCACCCTGGCTGGCGTGTCTGCTGGCTATATCGAGGGTTCCAACGTGGATCTGACCGCGGAGATGGTCAACCTGATGACCGCCCAGCGCAACTATCAATCCAACGCCAAGGTGCTGACGGCGGCCGACACCATGAACCAGTCTCTGCTCAACGCCATCTAGGTGACCTATGGATAAGTTGCTCTACACCGCAGTCAGCGGCGCCAATCGAGTGATGGCCGCCCAGGCACTGAAGGCCAACAACCTGTCCAACGTGGACACCGCCGGTTTTCGTGCCGACCTGGAGCGGGTGCAGGCACTGGCCGTGTCTGAAACCCGGGTGATGTCCCAGCTGGGCAGCGCCGGGGTCAGCGGCAAGGCCGGTGAGCTGGCGCCCACCGGCCGTACCCTCGACCTGGCGGTCCGCGAACGGGGCCTGTTTACCCTGATGACCCGCCAGGGCGAGGCGTATAGCCGGGCAGGGCACCTGGAACTGGACCCCCAGGGGCAGCTGGTCCAGGGGGGCCTGCCGGTGGCTGGTCTCGACGGTCCCCTGGTGCTGCCGGAGTACAGGGAGCTGTTCGTCGGCGACGATGGCACCATCAGCGTCATCCCGGCGGAGGGGGGCGTCATCGAGGAGGTGGGCCGGCTCAAGCTGGTAAACCCGGAGATGGCCCAGATGCGCAAGGGGCTCGATGGCCTGCTGCGCCCTGCCGACGGCGTTCCCCTGGTCGCCGATGACCAGGTGACCGTGGTCAGCGGCTTCCTGGAGGGGAGTAACGTCGACGCGGTACAGGAGCTGGTGGCGTCAATGGATCTCAGCCGCCAGTTCGAAGTTCAGATCAAATTGATGAAGAGCGCGGAGAGCCTGGCCAAGGCCGGCAACCGTCTGCTCAACGACGTATAACAGGGATAACTGTCATGAGTTCAGCACTGTGGATCTCCAAGACCGGCCTGACGGCCCAAGACACCAAGATGACGGCCATCGCCAACAACCTGGCCAACGTCAACACCACCGGCTTTAAGCGCGACCGGGTGGCCTTCAATGATCTCTTCTACCAGGTACAGCGCCAGCCCGGCGGCCAGGTGGACGAGGTCAATGATCTGCCCTCCGGCCTGCAGCTGGGCACCGGGGTCCGGGTCGCCGGCACTCAGAAGGTGTTCACCACCGGCAACCTGGTGACCACCAGCCAGCAGCTGGATCTGGGCATAGAAGGCCAGGGATTCTTCCAGGTTCAGCAGCCCAACGGTGACCTGGCCTACACCCGGGACGGTCAGTTCTACCGCAACGCCGACGGTGAGATGGTGACCGCCGGCGGACTGCCGCTGGTGCCCGGGATCACCGTCCCCGAGGAGGCGCTGACCGTCACCATAGGTTCCGACGGCCGGGTGACCGCCCAGATGGCCGGCCAGGCCGACGCCGAGGAGTTGGGTCAGATCACCCTGGTCAACTTCATCAACCCCACCGGCCTGGAGGCCAGGGGAGACAACCTCTATGCGGAAACCGCCGCCTCCGGGGTGCCGGTGGAGGGCATCGCCGGTGAGCAGGGGTTGGGGACTCTGCGCCAGGGGGCACTGGAGTCGGCCAATGTCAACGTGGTCGAGGAGATGGTGGAGATGATCTCCACCCAGCGTGCCTACGAGATGAACGCCAAGGTGCTGACCGCCTCCGACGAGATGATGCAGTTCCTCAACCAGACGGTGTAAGGAGAGAGAGATGAAACGCTGGATAGCCCTGTTTGCCCTGCTGCTCGGCGGCTGTGCCTCACACTTCCCTGAGCCAGCGCCCCAGCCGGACACGGCGCAGTGGGCGCCGCCGACGGTGGATTACAGCTTGCCGGCCGCCACCGACGGCAGCCTCTACCGTCCCGGCTACATGCTGACCCTGTTCAAGGACAAGCGCGCCTTCCGCGAAGGGGATATCCTCACGGTCACCCTGGATGAGCGCACCCAGGCCAGCAAAAAGGCCGACACCACCACCCGCAAAAGCAGCAACCTCAGCGGCCAGGGCGATCTGTCCCTGGCCAGTGGCAAGAGCTACGCCACCAGCGGCTCACTGGGGACCGGCCATCAGTACAGCGGCAACGGTTCCAGCAGCCAGCAGAACCAGCTCACCGGCTCCATCACGGTGACCGTGGCCAAGGTGCTGCCCAACGGGGTGCTGCTGATCCGCGGCGAGAAGTGGTTGCGGCTGAACCAGGGGGACGAGTACCTGCGCCTGGTGGGCCTGGTGCGCACCGATGATATCGACAACGGCAACACCCTCTCCTCCCAGCGGATCGCCGACGCCCGCATCATCTACGGCGGCAAGGGGGCCATCGCCGACAGCAACAGCATGGGCTGGGCGTCGCGCTACTTCAACAGCCCCTGGTTCCCCATGTAGGAAGGCCTATGAGAATCCTGTTTCTTCTCTTGTTGGTCCTGGTGCTGCCGCTGCCTCTGGTGGCGGCGCCCCAGACCCGACTGCTGATGGATCTGGTGGACGTCCAGGGAATCCGGGACAACCAGCTGGTGGGCTACGGCCTGGTGGTGGGGTTGACCGGTACCGGCGACAAGAGCCAGGTGAAGTTCACCGCCCAGTCGGTAGTGAACATGCTCAAGCAGTTTGGGGTGCAGATTGACGGCACCTCGGATCCCAAGCTTAAAAACGTGGCGGCGGTGGCGATTCACGCCACGGTGCCGCCCCTGGCCAGCCCCGGCCAGGCCCTGGATGTGACCGTCTCCTCCATCGGCGATGCCAAGAGCCTGCGGGGCGGCACCCTGCTGATGACGCCCCTGCGGGGGGTGGACGGCGAGGTCTACGCCGTGGCCCAAGGCAACCTGGTGGTGGGCGGAATTACCGCCGAGGGCCGAGACGGCACCTCGGTGACCGTTAACGTACCGACGGTGGGCACCATTCCCAACGGCGCGCTGCTCGAGGCGGCCATCCCCAGCAGCTTCCAGAGCGGTGCGGATATCGTGCTCAACCTCAAACGCCAGAGTTTCAAGACCGCCCGAAACATCGAGCGGACCATCAACGACGCCTTCGGCCCGGATGTGGCCCGTGCCGAGAGCAACGCCAAGGTACGGGTGCATGCCCCAACCCAGCTGCGCCAGCGGGTGACCTTCATGTCGATGCTGGAGGAGCTGGCCATCGAGCCTGGCCGCCGACCGGCGCGGGTGGTGTTCAACAGCCGCACCGGTACCGTGGTGATGGGGGCGGACGTGCGGGTGCACAAGGCGGCGGTCAGCCACGGAAACCTGACCGTGGCCATCACCGAGCAGACTGCGGTCAGCCAGCCGGGCGCCTTCTCCGGCGGTACCACCCAGACCACCAGCAACAGCAATATCGATATCGACCGGGGGGATGGCTCGATGTTCGTCTGGCCCGAAGGCACCTCCCTGGAGACCATCGTCAAGGCGGTCAACTCCCTGGGGGCGGCACCGGCGGACCTGATGGCCATCCTCCAGGCCCTGGATGAAGCCGGCGCCCTGGACGCCGAACTGGTGGTGATGTAATGCAGATCAATGGTAACGGTGGCTACCTCAACCGGCTGGATGCCGGTCAACTGGTGGCCCAGCACGGCAAAGATGGCGCCATTCAGGCGGTCAGTCAGCAGTTTGAGGCCCAGTTCCTGCAGACGGTGCTTAAGCACATGAGGGCCGCGGCGGATGCGCTGGCGGACCAGGACAGCCCGCTCTCCTCCAAGAACCACGATATCTACCGGGATCTCCATGATGCCGAACTGTCCTTGGCCCTTAGCGGTAAGGCGGGCAGCGGCCTGGTGGAAGCCCTGACCCGGCAACTGGGGGGGCAATTCAAGCCCGCCCGGGACTCGGTCGCTGTGGATCAACAGGCTCCGGCCGTCACCGCCATGCGACAGGCGGTGATACTGCCCTTTGTTGCTAAGGAAGCACGATGACAACCATGTTAAATACCGGCCTGTCCGGCCTGCTCGCCAGCCAGGCGGCCCTGTCGGTGACCTCCAATAACATTGCCAACGCCACCGTGGCCGGCTATTCCCGCCAGCAGGTGATGCTCAGCACGGTGCAGGGCGGCGTCTATGGCCGTGGGGTGGCAGTGGAGGGAGTGCGCCGCATCGCCGACCAGTATCTGGTGGACCAGGTGTGGAGTACCACCACCAGCGCCAGCTTTCAGCAGACCCAGTCCAGCTACCTCGGCCAGGTGGAGCAGATCTTCGGCTCCGAGGGATCCAACATCTCCTCCGGCCTGGACAAGCTGTTTGCCGCCCTCAACAGCAACCTGCTCTCTCCCGGGGATCTGGCCACCCGTCAATCTGTGGTCAACGAGGCCAAGGGGCTGTCCCTGAGGTTCAACGCCATCAACGACGGACTGCAGAGCCAGTTCGATCAGCTCGAGAGCCAGCTGCGGGCCTCGGTGGAGCAGTCCAACGTACGCCTGCACGAAGTCGCCCGGCTGAACGCCGAGGTGAAGGGCCATGGCGGCATCGCTGCGGCGCCGCCGGAGCTGATCGATGAGCGGGACGCGGTGATCGCCGAGCTGGCCAAACAGATGGATCTCACCGTCTCCGAGAACCACGATGGCACCCTGAACCTGGCCCTGAGCCAGGGGCAGCCCCTGGTGGTCGGAACCAGTGCTGCGACCCTGGTGGTCTCGCCCGATGCGGCCCAGCCGGAGTTTGGTCGCCTGAGCCTGAGGTTTGAACAGGCTGAGTTCGCCCTGGACGAGGGGGTGGGCGGCGGCATCGGCGGGCTGCTGGATTACCGTGACAACAGCCTGGTGAACTCCAAGGCCTTTATCGATGAGCTGGCAGCCAAGATCGCCGACGAGATGAACACCGTGCTGGCGGCGGGGACCGATCGGGCCGGTGCGACCCCCACCCAGGACCTGTTCCAATACGATCCCCTGAACCCGGCCGGTACCCTCAAGGTCACCGATGGGTTTACCGCCGACAAGCTGGCATTTGGCCAGGATGGGACTCCCGGGGACAACAGCAACCTGCAGCAGCTGGTGGCCCTGGCGGACAAGACGCTGACCTTCACCTCCCTGGGGATGGAGGCCACTCTGGGCGACGCCTTTGCCTCCAAGCTGGGGGAGTTGGGATCCCGCAGTCAGCAGGCCAAGCTGGACGCCGATTCCGCCCTGCAGTCCCAGCGACGGGCTCAGGGGGAGTGGGCCGGCGTCAGTGGCGTCAACCTGGACGAGGAAGGGGCCAGCCTGATCCTCTATCAACAGGCGTACCAGGCCAATGCCAAGGTGATCTCCACCGCCGATCAGCTGTTTAAATCCGTTCTGCAAGCCTTCTAAGGAGCCAAGATGCGCATCTCAACTCAACTCCTCTACAACACCAACCTCAACAGCATGCAAAACGGCGCGGCTGAACTGGGGGAGTGGCTGCAGAAGATGTCCTCGGGCAAGGAGATTCTTCGCCCGTCGGACGACCCCATCGGCGCGGTTCAGGTGCTGACGGTGCAGCGCGACCAGGCGGCCACCAGCCAGTACGTCGACAACATCGGTGCGCTCTCCAGCAGCCTGGATCGCAGCGAAAGTTACCTGACGTCGATGATTGACCTGCAGAACCGCATGCGGGAGATCGTGGTCTCCTCCGGCAACGGCGCCCTCTCTCCGGAGGATCGCCAGGCCTACGCCGATGAGTTGGAGACCTTGAAGGAGGCGATGGTGGACCTGGCCAACGCCAAGGACGACAAGGGCAACTTTCTTTTCGCCGGCAACAGCACTGACACCAAGCCGGTACAGCGGGATGGCGCCGGCAACTATGCCTACATGGGGGACGACAAGGTCCGCGAGGTGCAGGTGTCCGATTCCTCCTGGGTTGCGGCCAACAGCCACGGAGAGGAGTTGTTCTTCGCCGCGGGCAGCAAGGACATCTTCAACGCCCTGAACGACTTCATCGACGTGCTGAGAGACCCTTCGCTCTCTCCCGGATTGGCCGGGTTCGACACCGAACACGACGCCATGAGCAGCTCCCTGGACGACACCCTTGCCAGCATCAGCGGCGTGGTGACCACCATCGGTGGCCGCCAGAACAGCCTGAGTCTGATTGAGACCAGTCACAAGGATATGATCCTGTTCAGCGAGCAGCTGATTGGGGAGGTGGAGAGCCTGGACTACGCCGAGGCTCAGAGTAAGTACCAGGGCTCGCTGGTGGCGCTGCAGGTGACCCAGCAGAGTTTCGTCAAGATCAGCCAGCTGTCGCTGTTCAACGAGATGTAATCGATGCTCTCCCCCATCCGTGATACCCCCGTTTCCCCGCTGGCTCAACAGCCCAGGCTCAATGGCCTGGGCGCAGCGCCGGTGGCCGATGGCAGCCCCGACCGCAGGCCGGTTCCGGCGACCCCCCTGTCCCGTCACCGCCTGCTCTGCTATGAGCGCTGGGAGCGGATCAGTCGCGGCCATCACCAGGTGCTCTACGCCCAGGCGGCGGAGGAGGTGCTGATTCAGCAGTGGCGCCGGGCACGCAACCTGGAGAAGCGGATTCGGCTCGCCCTGGCGCGCGGCGCGATCACCCAGGGTGACGAGATGGAGCAGCTGCGCCGGCAGATGCTGACCCGGCGGGGCAGCTTTGGCGGCCGGCCGCTGCTGGATCACCGGCTGGAGCCCATCGCCGACCGGGGCGCCTCCTCGCCGAGACTGTGCCGGCTGAAGTCGGTGGACCTGCTGAGTCCCCGCTCCAGGGCGGAGCAGATCGAGCTGAGGATTGGCGAGCTGTGGCTGTCATTGACCCTGCCGGCCGATGCCTCGGTCCAGCTGCAGCTCTCCCTGGTCCAGCGGGCCTTGGCCCAGTGCGGGGTGGAGGCGCTCCATGTCGACGGTCAGCTGCAGTTCGCCGTACCTGACGTGTTGTGGCAGAAGCTGGATGGTCACTGGTGGATGCGGGGACAGGGGCAGCGCCTGCCCGCGGGGGAGCTCCGTGGGATCAAGTTGCTGGAGTGCCACCATTGGCAGGATCCCCGCGGCTGGGGACTGAATGATATCGATAATCTGCGCCAGAGCCTGCCCAAGGTGCAGGGGGTGGTGGCCAAGCTGGCCCGGATGCTCAAGCGGATGCGCAGCCAGCTTGAGCTGGCCTCGGTCGGCGTTTTGAGCGGGGAGGGGGGATTGGCCGCAGAGGAGATACCCGCCCAGCTGGACGCCCTAGGCCGGTTGCTGGCCCCTCAGGGCTTCCATAGAAGGCTGACCAGCCTGATGGCCCAGGCGAACACCAGCCGCAACCAGACCCAGTCTCTGCTCTACTGAAACTGACGACGAAACTCGTCGCACTCCTGCTGGCTGACGACCCCGGAGTGCCTGAGCTGCTCCAGGTGCTCCTCAAAGCTGGCCAGGTGCTCGGCGCTCAGGGGGGAGAGGCCTCGGCCCAGCCGCCGGTTGCGATAGACCAACCACACCACAGCGCCCGCCAGGAGCAGTACCGCCAAGGTTGAAACTGACATCTTCAGGTCCCCAGTATAAGGTGTCGAAACTTTGGCCATTGTCTCATGTCCATCCTGCCAAAATCAATAAAAAACCTCTTTAAATTCATTGGTTAAGCATGATCTTAAGGATCCTTTCTGATCATGCGGGGGATCCCAGATCGCCGGGGCGGCAGGTTTAAGTTCGCCGGGGCGGCGGTCGCCTTGTGTTGGATGTCGGCCGAGGTGGAGCCGGGGAGGAAGCAGCACTTCCCTTCCGGGATCGCCTCCTCGCACCAGGGGCGGGAAACTTCCGGGTCGAACAGCTTAACCAACTAAAATATAAAGAAAATATTCGATGGCACGAAACTGGCATGTCATCGGGTCCAATCCTTAGGAGACGCGCATGATATCCGGAATGTCAGCCGCACAGTGGGCCGAGCAGCTCGTGGCCGTAGAGCGCAGCGGAAAAGATCAGCTCTACAGCACTCGAAAGAGTGACTACCGGGCGGAGCTGGACGCCTATAAGTTGCTGGAGTCCACCCTCAAGCAGATGACCGCCGATCTGGAGGCGATGAGCGACGACGCCTTCAACGCCAAGAGTGCGACCATCAGTGACGAGAGCATCGCCAAGATCACCGTGGAGGCCGATGCGCCCGCGGGCAACTACAACCTCAAAGTAAACCAGCTGGCCCAGGCCAACCAGAAGGCGGCCAGCTTTGCCAGTGAGGATGCCCTGATCCCCAACAGCGGTCTGTTCGAGCTGGAGGTGGCCGGTCAGGTGATGACCATCGACTTTTCGGTGATCAACCCCTCGGGCACCGGCACCGTCTCAGGACTCAGGGATTACATCAATGACAACGCCGCCGACCTCGGCGTGCAGGCGTCACTGCTGCGCAAGGGGGACGGTTCGGTGGAACTGCTGCTTACCTCCAAGGAGGCGGGGGCGGCCAATCAGATACAGATCAACCAGGACGACGCCGGCTTCGGCTTCAGCGATCTGGTGGTTGGTCAGGATGCCCAGTTCGAGCTGAACGGGGTGGCGATCACCAACGCCTCAAACTATGTCGAGAACGTCATCGACGGCGTCAACCTGGAGCTGACCGAGGTCCACCAGGTGGGCGAGTCCAGCACCATCAGCATCGATTACGACACCGACTCCACCCTGGATTCGGTCAAGGAGTTCGTCGGTTCCTACAACAAACTGATGAGCGAGATCTCCGGGCTGACTCAGAGCCTGGGGACCAGTATCGAGGTGGAGTCTGATATCGGCAAGGATGACGATGAGGACAAGGAGGAGGCCAAGAAGATCGAGGAGGATCAACTGGGCATTCTCAAGGGTGATGCCAGCATCCGCATGCTGAAGAACCGCCTCAACAATGCACTGTTCAACGCCGCCGACAACGGCATGCGCCTGTCCGATGTGGGTATCGAGCTGGATCGCAACGGCAAGCTGAAGCTCGACGAGGAGAAGCTGGAGGCGGCCCTGAAGAGCGATTCTGCCAGGGTGCAGGAGATGTTCAGCGCCGATGGCGGCTACATCCAGCGGTTTGACGACATCCTCGACCCCTACACCGAGCGCGAAGGCCTGATCGACATGAAGCAGGACAGCCTGGACTCACGGCTGGATCGCGTCGAGGACGACATGGCCCGCCACGACTACCAGATGCAGCAAGCCTATCAACGCTATCTGGCGCAGTTCACGGCCATGGAGCAGTACATCAACTCCATGAACGCCAGCGCCGGACTGTTCTACTAACGGAAGACGAGATGCTACAGGAACAAGATCCATTCAACGCCTACAAACAGACCTCCCTGGATGCCAGGGCCGCGGCGGCCAACCAGCACGAGATGGTGCGCATGCTGCTCGATGGCCTGCTCGAGGAGCTCTCCCGCGCCGAGGGTCACATCGAGGCGCGACAGATCGAGAAGAAGGGCAACGCCATCCAGAGGTGCATCAACATCGTCCAGGGTCTGGATTCCATGCTGGATCTGGAAAACGGCGGCGAGATCGCCCTGAATCTGCACCAGCTCTATGACTTCTGCAGTCGTGAACTGATGAAGGCCAGCATCCGCAATGAGGCCGCGGTGCTGGGGCCGGTTGTCAAGGTGGTGGGAGAGATCCGTGAAGGATGGGAAAACCTCAACTGAGCAGTGGTTGCGCATCGGCCAGGCTCTGGAGAAGTTTGCCGGCGATCAGGATTGGGCCCGGGTGGCGCAGATCGATCGCAAGATGCAGCAACTGCTGCGGGCCCAGGGCAAACCGACCAACGACGAGGAGCGCCAGGCGCGCCAGGCCTTGGCCCTGACTCACCAGGATGTCCTGGCCCAGCTGATCGGAGCCCGGGATCGTCTCGCCAACGAGATGGACAGATTTCAACAGCAGCGGGAGGGCGTCAGTGCCTACCGCAGGACGGAGTTAAGCAGTGAACCCGATAACCACTAGCCTGACCGGCGTTTCACCGGCTACGGGGATTCGTTCCCAGGAGCGCGCCACCGACGTGCCCAGCTTTGCCAGTGTGCTGCCGGTGGCCCTGGTCGGCGTCGAGATGCCACCGTCTGCAGACCATGCAGCGGCGGCTGACCTGTCTGCGGCATACCCACAGTCGGGTGACCTGCCTGCGGTATACCCGCCGCAGAGTGAAACCGTGGACGGCGCCGAGGAGGGTGTGCTGGTCGCTCCCCAGTTTGGGGGGATGCCACAGCCGCTGCCGACTCCGGGCGTTCGGACGCCCGAGGGCGAGCCAGTGCGGCCCATGGCCCCGGCGTCAACCCCGTTGACGGTTACCGAGTGTCAGGCCGGCACCCTGAGGGGTGAGCCATCGCCGCCGGTGATGCCGCTGCCAGCGGCGCAGGCAGCGGTTCCAGCTGCGGCCCAGCCGCAGTCCGGCGCTTCCCAGGTGCCGTGGGTCGGCCAGCTGGCCGTTGAGGGCATCAACCCCTCATCCCGGACGGGCGGTTGGCAGCTGCTGACCGCCACGGCGGTGACCGCGGTGGAGGCAACCGAGCTGGCACCTCGGATGGCCGAGGGGGACTCGCGGGCCACCGAGGCCCTGTCCCCGTCGCCGGTGAGCGCACACGTCAGCCGAGGCAGCCAGTGGGGACCGCTTCCCCTGGATCCCTCCGGGGGAGCACAGCAGCTGGGACGGCAGATGCTCGCCCCACTGCGGGAGCAGCTGAGGTTCAGCCTGGAACAGGGGATCACCAAGGCGGAGGTGCGGTTGGATCCTCCCGAGTTGGGACGCATCGATCTCAGCGTCCGTCATGAGGGGGACCGCATTACGGTTCAGCTGACGGCCGCCAACCCGCTGGTGCGGGAGGCGCTGGCCGCCGGTGCCGAACGGCTGCGCGGTGAGATGGCCCAGGGGGTGGGCCATCAGGTGCAGGTTGATGTTGGACGGGATGCGCCCAGGGAGAGGCAGCAGGAGCATTCCGGTTGGGGCGGGCCACGGTCGTCCGCTCCGGAATCCACCACTGAGAATGCCGCCGTAGAGCGGGATCTCGTTGATATGTTGGCTTAAAGGTAAGGGTAACGTAATGGCGATGTCGACCGGAATAAAGCGGTTACTTCAGGTGTGCGTACTGTTGGTGTGGTCTGGCGCCATGGTGATTGTTGGGGTCGTTGGGATTGGTAATGCCGAGGAGGTGACGCTGCCGTTCGGTTTGGGCAAGCCGGTGGCGGAGCCTGACAGGTTCTACCCCCTGGACAAGTTGGTGATCTCCCTGCCCGGTGAGCGCTATCCAAGATACCTGTTGCTGGAGATGGCGTTGCAGAGCCCCAGCGAAGAGATTGAGAGCAAGCTGCTTGCCAGTGATCCCCTGCTGAAAAACACCATGATCAAGCTGATGGGCAACAAGAGTCTCGATGAGCTTAACAGCACCGAGAACATGGAGAAACTGCAGGAGGAGGCCCGGGGAGCGCTGCAGAATGTGCTCCGCTCACATGGCTTCGAGATTCAGCTGGACGCGGTGCTGTTTACCCGCCTGGTGGTCCAGTAGGAGGCGCTATGTTGGCACAAGCACACAGCTACCAGGGCGAAGCGGGGGATGAGACCGCCAAGTTGCGCCAGTTTCTGCCCCTGGTGAAGCGGGCCGTCAACCAGCTGCGCAGCCACTGCGGCAGCCACCTGGATCCCCAGGACATGGAACAGATCGGGATGATGGCCCTGCTCGACTCCCTGCGCCGCTATCCGGGCGAGCTGGATGGCGGTTTCATCAATTTTGCCTCCAAGCGGATTCGGGGCGCCATTCTCGATGAACTTCGCCGGCTGGACTGGCGGCCACGGCCGGTGAGGCAACAGGCACACGAGTTCAACGATGTGGTGCGGCGCCTCTCCCGCGAGCTGGGGCGCCCGCCCCGCGACAGCGAAGTGGCCGAGGCGATGGGGCTGACACCGGAGCAGCTGCGGGAGCGACTCTATGCCAGCCAGGCGGAGTCGATGCAGAGCCTCGACGAGCTGTTTCAAAACGGCATCGAAGCCGATGGCACCCCGGACGGTCAGAAGCGCTTTATCGACAAGCGCACCCTGGTGAAGGCGCTGGGCAAACTCAATAAGCGCGAGCAACTGGTGCTCGGCCTCTACTATCAGCATGAACTTAATCTCAAGGAGATCGCCTTGACCCTCAACCTCACCGAATCGCGGGTGTGCCAGCTGCATAAGGCCGCGGTAAAACAGCTTCGGGCGATCCTGTCCACCTGGCAGGCGCAGATGGAGGGACACAGAGAATGAAGAAGTTACTGTGTTTTGTGGGCCTGCTGCTGGCGGTGTTCGGCGGCTACGCCGCCCATGGTGGCAACCTGGGCAACCTGTGGCAGCCCTCGGAGATGGTGATCGTCTTCGGCGCCGGCCTCGGCGCACTGTTCATCGCCAACCCCATCGATGTCATCAGGGACATGGTGCATCAGCTCAAGGAGCTGTGGAACCAGGAGCGGGAGGACCCCGAGCTCTATCCCCAGCTGTTCGGCCTGATGCATGTGCTGCTCAGCCAGTTGCAGTCTCAGGGGATGAAGGTGCTGGATGAGCATATCGAGGCGCCGGAGGAGAGCTCGATGTTCCTGATGTATCCCGCGGTCCTCAAGCAGCCGGAACTGTTGCAGTTTATGGTGGATAACCTGCGTATGCAGTCGATGGCCAAGGTGGATCCCCACGATCTGGAGGCGCTGCTGGAGGAGGAGATCGAGCACCTGCATGATGGCCACCTGCGCCCCTCCGAGGCCCTCTCCAAGGTGGCCGAAGCGATGCCGGGGTTCGGCATTCTGGCCGCGGTGATGGGGATCATCATTACCATGGGCAGCATCGACGGTCCGCTGACCATGATCGGGGTCAAGGTGGCCGCGGCCCTGGTGGGGACCTTTATCGGCATCTTCGCCTGCTATTGCATGTTCGATCCCCTGGCCACCGCCCTGGAACACCAGGTGGACCGGCAGACGGCGCGGCTGCGTTGCATGGCAGCGATCCTGGTGATGCACGCCAAAGGTAAGCCGCCGCTGCTGGCCATCGACGCCGGTCGGCGCAGGATCCAGCAGGAGAACCGCCCCAGCTTCATCGAGGTGGAGCGATGGCTGGAGGCCCAACAGCTGTGAGCCAGCATGGGAGAGCGCCGGTGATTATTAAAAGGGGAAAGAAACGCAAGCACGGAGGAAGCCACGGCGGCGCCTGGAAAGTGGCGTTCGCCGACTTCACCCTGGCGATGATGTGTTTCTTCATGGTGATGTGGCTGATGCAGGTGGCGGACGTCAACGAGCGCCGGGCCATCGTTCAGCAGCTCAATGGGCCGCCCATCGAGCAGGGGGTGAACCCGCTGGCCACCAGCCTCAACAGTTCCATCATCGACTTTGAGGGACGGCCCAGCATCGATCAGGCGGGGATACCCGCCACCGGAACCGGTCCAGAGCAGGCGGGGGTGGCGATGTTCAACAATCTCCCCGAAGGCCAGGAGGACGCCAAGGCGGGCCAGGGGGAGGAGCTCAACGCCATGATCCCCGGTGAGACCAACGCACAGGTGCCGCTGGAGGCCCTGGTCCTGCAGGTGCAAAAGTTGCTCAAGCAGGGGGACCTCTCCCGCCATGTGGACATGGAGATGACCCCGGATGGCCTGCGGATCCTGATCCGCGACGCCTCCGACCGTTTCATGTTCAAGCGGGGCCGCACCCAGATGGAACCCTACTTCGAAGACCTGATGCTGGCCCTGGCGGAGTTGCTGGCGCCGGTGACAAACCGGTTCATCATCAGCGGCCACACCGATGCGGCACCCTTTGCCGGGAGTCGCACCACCAACTGGGAGCTTTCTGCATTGCGGGCCCTGGAGGCCAGGCGCGCCCTGACGGTGGGCGGTGTCGCAGCGGAAAGGGTTCTGCAGGTGGCCGGGTACGCCGACCAGATGCCGCTGGTGCCGGAGGACCCGATGTCGGCCGCCAACCGGCGTATCGAGCTGTTTATCCTCAGTGAGCAGGGAACCGACGAGCTGGAACTGCAGCACGGCATCAGTGAAGCCAAGCTGCAGCAGGCCAGGTACCGTGCCGAGAGCAATCAACCCAGGCTGAGATACAATGACTGAGCAGAGCAAACAGGGGGAGCCGGGTTTTGTCCGGAACGGGCCGGATCGGCTCCAGAAAGTGTTCCTCTACCTGATCCTGGTGAACTGGCTGGTGGCTGGGCTGCTGTTGCTGAAGCTGGATCAACTCAGCTTCGTCGCCGGATTGCTGGCCGGGGGCGGAATTGCCATGTTGCAGTTCCTGCTGCTCAAGCTGTCGCTGATGCGCGCCCGCCGGGCCGGGGATGGCTACCTGCTCTATCCGGTGCTGAGCAGCACCCTGCTGATCGTCCTGTTGCTGATCGGCTTCTTCTTCTTCTATTGATTCGGGCGCGGCCGGGCCCGCTTCTTTGACCGGGCGCTGCCCGCTCAGCTCGCCACCGATACTGAAAGATGAAAAACGCATTTTGCGTTTTTCTCATATTCAGCGTCAGATAACAGTTTGTTGATTTTCCATTTCTCCCTTGTGACCACTGTCACTGTTGTCGTTTCGTCCCCAAAGCAAAAATAAACCCCAGATAAGTAATGGTGCGAGTTATTGCTTGTCGATGGAGTGTTTATTTGCGGGGAATTAAGGACAGGCAGAGGGATCTGCCCCTCGCTTTTCTCATTTGGCCTTGTTCCAAGGCTGAATATTTGGCCGAAAGTAATGATGAGTGAACTTCCGGGCCGAAATAGCAAGGGAAAAGATGATGAAAGTAATGAATTATAGACTGGCAGCGACCTGCTTCCTGCTGGCAGGGGCAGCCCTGCCGGGCCAGGCACTGGCCCTGTCCGGCTGTATTAACTGCCACGCCAAACCGGCGATGCTGGAGCGGATGCTGGTGAACAAGCAGGTGGAACTGGGGGAACTGTCGGTCGCCGAGCGTACCGCCCAGCTGGAGGTCAACCCCGCGGCCATGGGCAGTCACGGTGAGCTGGCGTGCGGCGATTGCCACCGCCCCCTGGCCGACGGCAATACCGGCTGGCATCCGGCCATCGAGCTGGATCCCAGCGCCGACGGCGGCAGCGTCTGTGGCGACTGCCACGGTGAGGAGATGGTGACCAACTTCCGTCACTCTCTGCACTATACCGTCAACGGCATCGCCAAGGGGCTGACCGAACGCCTGGCCCAGACCCCCAATGCCCAGGAGCTGTTTGAGCAGATGCACACCGACACCGGAGAGGGGTGTGCCGCCTGTCACGCCACCTGTGGTCAGTGCCATGTCAGCCAGCCCAATTACGCCGGAGGCGGCCTGCTGAATAAGCACCAGTTCCAGAAACAACCCCAAACAGAAAAAACCTGTGAAACCTGTCACTACGAAAATGCAGAAACCCATAAAGAGGTGGATGCCCACGCCACCAAATATGGAATGACCTGCCTGGATTGCCATACAAATATGGTGGAGTTCCATGGGCGAGATATTAATTACATCCCTCAGGGTCGTTATTTTGGTGATGGGCCCAAGGTGTCAAAGACCGGTCCATTTGAACAAACCCAGAAGCAAGACGTTGTTCAGGTGAAGTGCGAAGAGTGTCACCAGGACAAAGTGGAGGATCACACCGAACTGCTCAGCGGCAAGAGGGCGCTGATCAACCATAACGACAGCCTGAAGTGTACCGCCTGCCACACCCAGCCCTATACCAACTGCTTCGGCTGCCACGAGGACTCGCCCGAGTCGCTGGGGACCTGGGAGCAGTTCAAGCGGGTGGCCAAGGGGGCCCTGGGCCAGGTGGGCGAGGATGAAAACATTAAGCTGGGCCTGAGTGTCGCCGGCGATCCCCACAGCAAGCTGGTCCCCCTGAGTCACTCCGGCGGCGTCAGCAAGGACAGCCAGGCGGTGGTTGACCTCAACAACCCCGACACCAAGTCCTACTGGGTGCCCTTTGCCGCCCACTTCGTCTCCAAGAACCCGTTGGCTACGCCAGAGGCGCGAGCCAGTAAGCGGATGTGCGAAAACTGCCACAACACCGACAACGATATCTTCCTCAAAGAGAGCGACGTGCAGTTGGGCGTCACCGACCCTGTTTCCGAAAGGCAGTGGATCGTGCCCCAGTCCCGTCTGCCCAAGCATTAAAACCCTGGAGTACAACAATATGAAAAAGATGACAGCACTTGCCCTGGCCCTGATCGCCTGCCCCTCCCTGGCGGCGGAGACTCCCGTCTCCGTATCCGGGTACACCATGGCCCTGAGCAACTACCTGTGGCGCGGTCAGACCATCAGCCTGGACAACCCCTCTTTGCAGTCGGATCTGATGGTGGAGCATGACAGTGGCTTCTATGCCGGGGTCTCCTTCGAGACCTACCGCTACGAAGGCGATGCCGGCGAAGAGGTGAAGGACTACGAGATCGACTACTACGGCGGCTACTACCGGATGGTCACCGATGACCTGGGCATCGGTGTGATGGCGATGAAATACACCTATGGTGACGGCGGTGACACGGTGGAGTACACCTTGTCGGTGGACTACCGGGACCTGGGGATGACCGTCAACTACGATGAGGACGTGGAGGCCTGGTATACCGAGCTCAACTACGGCCTCGGCCTGTTCCACGACTCCACCCTGGAGCTGCATGCCGGGATGTTTTTCGATGCCGAGAACTACGGCTATGGCGATGAAAACACCCCGGAGGACAGCTTCTACGATGTGGCACTGCGCTACGACTACCCGCTGCTGGAGAGTCTCAGCCTGCTGCTGGAGGCCAGCTACCAGGAGTACGATAAGGACCACTACCTGATCGGTGTGGCCTACTGGTTCTAAGTTCAGTCCCTCAACTGGACACCCCGGGGGCACTCCCCCGGGGTTTTTTCGTTGCCGCAGGCAAAAAAAAGCCCGCTGAGATTCAGCGGGCAGAATAGCAATCAACAAAAAAGAAGGAAGTTAAGCAAAAGAACCTTTAAACCGATGCGGCTTGCTCAATGCCACAACGGCCGGAAATCTTGACTCGGAGAGTCTCTATCTCCTCAATGGTTGCCATTCTAGGGATCCTTTGAGCTTCCCACAACCAAGAAAAATTGCTTTTTCGGATAAGAATATCTAATTTAACTATTCCCCTTCTCTTGCCGCTTTTTGGGCCGCCTTTTTGGCAAAAATCTTGTGTGAGGGTGGGTTTAGCCGATGACTGCACCAAAATTGTGCGCCCGGTCACGTCATTGCAAAACTGTAAACAAAATTAATCTTAGATGGCCCGTCCCTTGGCCTGCATCCCCCTGGCCGGATATAGTGTGTCCGGATACAAAAACAGGAAAAAGGAATAACAATGCGTCATTTGGCATTTTCACTGGTTGCTTTGTCACTTGTTGGCGGCTGCCAGTCCTTTGTTAACAAGGAGCAGGCACAGGCCCCGGACAGCCGTCGGATGGACCTGGTTGAACCGATTCACGGCACCCAGGTGGCCGATCCCTACCGCTGGCTGGAGGACCTGGACAGCAGCGAGACCGCCGACTGGGTGATTCGCCAGAAGGCCTATGGGGACGCCTACCTAGCGTCCATCCCCAACCGTCAGGCGGTGGAGGCTCGCATCACCGAACTGTGGAACTACGAAAAGCTGTCCGCCCCTTCACTCAAGGGCGACAACCAGTTCTTCTACCGCAACGACGGTCTGCAGAGCCAGTCCGTGCTCTACCGCGCAGACAAGGAGGGCAACAACCCGGCGGTGCTGCTGGATCCCAACGGTTTTTCCAGCGACGGCACCGTTGCCCTCTCCGGCGTCAGCATCAGCGAGGATGGCAAGATGCTGGCCTACGGCACCTCTCAGTCCGGCTCCGATTGGCAGCAGTGGCAGTTTGTCGACATCGCAACTGGTCAACCCCTGGCCGACAAGCTGGAGTGGATCAAGTTCTCCTCCGCCGCCTGGGATAAAGAGGGGCAGGGGGTCTGGTACTCCCGCTATGACGCCCCCGAGGCCGGCGCCGACAAGATGGAGCAGGCCAACTACTTCCAGAAGGTGTACTACCACAAGCTGGGCACCGATCAGTCCCAGGATACCCTGGTGTATCACCGCCCCGACCAGAAGGACTGGGGCTTCTCCGCCGAGCTGTCCGATCAGGGCCGCTACCTGGCGATCACCGTCTCCCAGGGCACCGACCCGCGCAACCGTTTCTTCTACCAGGAGCTGGCCACCGGCAACACCGTGGAGCTGATGCCCGAGCTGGAAGCGGAGTACCTGTTCCTGGGGAACGACGGCGACACCTTCTACTTCAAGACCGACTACCTGGCGCCCAAGGGCCGCATCATTGCCGTGGATCTGGACAACCCGGCCAAGGCCAACTGGCAAGAGCTGGTGCCCGAAAGCGATAACACCATCTACAGTGCTTCCATCGTCAACAACCGGTTTGTGGTGAGCTACCTCAAGGACGTGCTGGCGGAGGTGAAGGTGTACGGCCTGGATGGCCGGGAGCAGGCCACTCTGGATCTGCCCGGCGCCGGCCGGGTCACCGGCATCAGTGGCGGCCGCAAGGATAAACAGTTCTACTTTCTGTTCAACTCCTACATCCACCCCACCGGTGTCTACCGATACGACTTTGATGGCAGCAAGGTGGCCGCCCACCAGGTGCCCAAAGTGGCATTCAACCCCGATGACTACCTGTCCGAGCAGGTGTTCTACACCAGCAAGGATGGCACCCGGGTGCCGATGATCATCTCCTATAAGAAGGGGCTGAAGAGGGATGGCAACAACCCGACACTGCTGTATGCCTATGGCGGCTTCAACATCTCCCTGACCCCGCGTTTCTCCCCGGCCAACATCGCCTGGATGGACATGGGCGGCATCTACGCCGTGCCCAACCTGCGCGGTGGGGCCGAATATGGGGAAGAGTGGCACCAGGGTGGGATGAAGGCGCGCAAGCAGAACGTGTTCGACGACTACTATGCCGCCGCCGAGTACCTGATTGCCGAAAACTACACCAACGCCGGCAAGATGGGGGCCTATGGCCGCAGCAACGGCGGACTGCTGATGGGCGCCGCCCTGACCCAGCGTCCGGATCTGTTCGCCGCCGTCCTGCCTGCGGTTGGGGTGCTGGACATGCTGCGCTTCCAAAAGTTCACCATCGGCTGGGCCTGGACCTCCGAGTACGGCAGTGCCGATAACGCCGAGGAGTTCCCCTACCTGCTGGCCTATTCGCCGCTGCACAACGTGGCCAGGCGCGACTATCCCGCCACCATGGTGATGACCGCCGATCACGACGACCGGGTGGTGCCCTCCCACAGCTTCAAGTTCGCCGCCGAGGTGCAGCACCAGCAGACCGGCACGGCGCCGGTGATCGCCCGCATCGAGACCAAGGCGGGTCATGGAGCCGGTAAACCCACGGCGATGCGCATCGCCGAGTTCCGGGACATCTACGCCTTCCTGTGGCACAACTTCGGTCTGACGCTGCCGGAGAAGATCCAGTAACGCTGTTCGATATCCAACCAAAAGGGGAGCCAGGCTCCCCTTTTTTGCGCTTTGACGCACTTTGATAACCAATCTTCACTCCCCCAGACTCCCATCCCCAGGGGCCATGGGGTATAGTAGCCAGTCATTCCAATCACCAGATGCAAGGCACAGGCAGGGAGATGGCGTTTCACTGGCCCGTCCGGGTTTACTATTCCGACACCGACGCAGGCGGGGTGGTCTACCACGCCAATTACCTGAACTTCTTTGAACATGCCCGGTCTGAGATGTTGCGGGAACGGGGCTTCGAGCAGGATGAGCTGGCACAGGCCGGCGTGCTGTTCGTGGTGCGCAATATGAACATCGACTATGTCCGTCCCGCCCGATTCAACCAGGCCCTCACCGTCGTGACCCAAGTGACCAAGCTGGCCGGCGCCTCCATGGTGTTCAGCCAGTCCTTGGACGACGCCGAGGGCCGGTGCTACTGCCGGGCCCAGGTTACCGTGGTTTGCATCGACAGTGAGGCCTTCAAACCCAGGCCGATCCCGTCACACATTAAGCAGGAGTTAGCGCGTGTCAGCTGAGATGTCCTTTATCAACCTTTTCCTCGAAGCCAGCCTGTTGGTGAAGCTGGTGATGTTGTTGTTACTGCTGCTGTCGGTGACCGGCTGGGCGGTGATCCTGCAGCGTCACAACGTCGTCAAGCAGGCGACGCAGCACGCGCGCAAGTTCGAGGACAGGTTCTGGTCCGGCGTGGATCTGACCCGCCTCTATCAGGAGCTCAGTGCCCGAGGTGACCGCAACACCGGCATGGAACTGCTGTTCAGCGCCGGCTTCAAGGAGTACATGCGTCTGTCCCAGACCGCTACCAGTGGCGGCGCCATCATGGACGGTGCCCAGAGGGCGATGCGCGTGGCCCTCTCCCGGGAGGTGGACAAGCTGGAGTCCAATCTCTCCCTGCTGGCCTCCATCGGTTCCACCAGCCCCTACATTGGCCTGTTCGGTACCGTGTGGGGAATCATGAACGCCTTTATCGCCCTGGGGCAGGTGCAGAACGCCACACTCAACATGGTGGCCCCCGGCATTGCCGAGGCGCTGATCGCCACCGCCATGGGCCTGTTTGCCGCCATCCCGGCGGTGCTGTTCTTCAATCGTTACTCCACCAAGGTGGAGAAGCTGGAGAACACCTACATCAACTTCATCGAGGAGTTCTCCAGTATCCTGCATCGCCAGGCGTTCCACGATAAGGAAGCGCGCTGATGCAGGGGTACCAGCGTAAACGACGCCGTAAGGTGGCGGAGATCAACGTGGTGCCCTACATCGACGTGATGCTGGTGCTGCTGATTATCTTCATGGCCACCGCCCCCATCATCTCCCAGGGGGTCAAGGTCGATCTGCCCCAGGGGGAGGCGGAGCCCCTGAAGAAGGACTCGCGTCCCCCCCTGGTTGCCTCGGTTACCCGTGAGGGGCAGTACTTCCTCGACAACGGCAGTGTCCAGGATGACCGGCCGCTGATGCTTGACGAGCTGGCGGCGCTGGTGGCGGCCGAGCTGCAGCTGGACCCACAGCGTCCCGTGGTGGTCAAGGGAGATCGCGAGGTCTCCTACGATGAAGTGATTCAGTTGATGGTCAGTCTGCAGCGGGCCGGGGTGCCCTCTGTGGGGCTGATGACAGAAACACCGGAGCAGTAACCGATGCAGCAGAAAATGACACTCCCCTTTGTGGTCTCTCTGCTGGCGCACGCGGGCCTGGTTGCCCTGCTGGCCCTGGGGGTGGATTTCTCCAGCAAGCCCAAGGCGGTGGCGCCGCAACCCAGTGCCCCTGTGGTGCAGGCGGTGGTGGTGGATCAGGCCAAGGTGCAGCAGCAGGTGGAGCGGATCAAGCAGGCCAACGCCGCCAAAGCCGAGGCGGAGCGTCAGCGCCGCGCCGAGGAGGAGCGTAAGGCCAGGGCCGCCCAGGAGAAGCTGAAGAAGCTGGAGCTGGAGCGCAAGCGCAAGGAGGCCGAGATCAAGAAGGCGGAGGAGGCCGCCAAGCAGGCCAAGCTCAAGCAGAAGAAGGAGCAGGAGCAGGCCCGCAAGCTGGCGGATCAGCGCAAGCGAGAGGAGCAGGCCAAGGCCAAGGCGGAGCGAGAGCGCAAGGCTGCCGAGGAGAAGGCCAAGGCGGAAGCCGCCGAGCGCAAGCGCAAAGAGGATGAGCGTAAGCGTAAGGCGGAAGCGGAGCGCAAACGCAAGGAGGAGGAGCGTAAGCGCAAGGCCGCCGAGGAGGCAGCACGCAAAGCCCGTGAGGCGGAGCTGGCGGAGCAGCTGGCGGCGGAGCAGGCCCAGCTGGAGGCCGCCAGAAGCAAGAAGGTTCTCTCCGAGGTGGACCGTTATACCGTGTTGATCCGTCAAACGATTCAACGTAACTTGCGTACCGATACCAGCATGCGCGGCAAGGAGTGCCGGGTTAACATCCGCCTGGCTCCCGATGGCTTTGTCATCTCCAGCAAGGTTCTGGGGGGCGACACCAGCCTGTGCCGGGTCACCCAGGCGGCCATCAACGCGGCCGGAAAACTGCCGGTTTCCCAGGAGCCGGACGTGTACGCCAAATTGAAAGATATCAACCTAACTGTACAACCAGAGCAATAGCGACAGGCTGATGAAACTGATAAAAACACTGACAATGGCATGGCTGGCCCTGATGGCCATGGTAAGCACGCCGGCGAACGCCACCCTGGAGATCGTCATTACCGAGGGGGTCGATGCCGCCCGGCCCATCGCCGTTGTGCCCTTCGTGTGGGAGGGGCAGGGGGAGATGCCGGCGCAGATCGCCGATGTGGTCTCTTCGGACCTGCGCCGCTCAGGCACCTTTAATCCTATCGCTCGCGGCATGATGCCCGGTCAGGTGGCCAAGGCCGCCGACCTGGATCTCAAGGCCTGGATCGCCACCGGGGCTGAAGCCGTGGTGGTGGGCAAGGTCAGCGAGTTTGGCCCGGACCAGTACCAGGTCAGCTTCGAACTGGTGGACCTGGTGCGCGCCCAGATGACCGGCGGCGAGAGCCGGGGCCTGCACAACGGCGAGCTGGTGCAGACCCAGGATCACGTCCTGGACGGCCGCGACACAGTGATCCGGGGCAGCCAGTTCCGCCAGTATGGCCACCGCATCTCCGATCTGGTCTACGAGGCGCTGACCGGCATCAAGGGGGCGTTCCTGACCCGTATCGCCTACGTCACAGTGGATGACAACGACCCATTTAAGTTCCAACTGCGGGTGGCCGACTATGATGGATACAATGAGAAGGTGCTGCTGCGCTCCAAGGAGCCGCTGATGTCTCCCTCCTGGTCTCCGGACGGTCGCAAGTTGTCCTATGTGTCGTTTGAGAATGGGCGCTCAGAGATCTACATTCAGGATCTCTACACCCAGAAGCGCGACCGCCTGACCAGTTTCGAGGGGATTAACGGTTCACCCAGCTGGTCTCCGGACGGTAGCCAGATGGCCATGAGTCTCTCCAAGGATGGCAATCCGGAGATCTACGTGATCGATATCGCCACCAAGCGTCTGCGCCGCATCACCAACCATTACGCCATCGACACCGAGCCGAGCTGGCATCCCGATGGCAAATCCCTGGTATTCACCTCGGAGCGGGGTGGTAGACCGCAGATTTATCGAGTATATTTGGACACCGGAAGGATCCAGCGTCTGACTTTCCAGGGGGAATGGAACCTCGGTGGTTCCGTGACTCCGGATGGTCGTTACTTGGTGATGGTTAACAGGACCAACAATAGGTTCCACATTGCGCGCATGGAGCTGGACACCGGCTTTATGGATGTGTTGACGGAAACCTACCTGGATGAATCACCGAGTGTCGCCCCGAATGGCACAATGATCATTTACGGGACCAGCCACAATGGCCGCCAGGTGTTGGCAGCCGTTTCGGTGGACGGCCGGTTTAAGGCCAGAATTCCGACTCAGGTGGGTAGTGTAAAAGCGCCTTCTTGGTCGCCTTATCTTTGATTGGAAAAGTAACGAATTTAAAAGGAAAAGATAGATGAAGCTCAATAGCCTCCTCAAAGGTATGCTGATTGCTGTACCCGCTCTGGCGCTGACAGCCTGTTCCAGTACCTCCGACAGCGACAGCCAGTCCCAGACCGGCACCACCACCAACGAACAGGTTGAGAGCGGCGTTCAGACCGGTGCCGTCGAGCCGGTCCTGACTCCTGCAGAGCAGCAGCGTCTCAAGTACCAGGAACTGCGTAAAGAGCACATCCTGTACTTCGAATTTGACCGCAGCGACATCCAGGGCAAGTACGGCGAACTGCTGGAAGCCCACGCCAACTATCTGATCGAGAACCCTGGTGTTAAGGTTTTGATCGAAGGCCACGCCGATGAGCGCGGTACTCCCGAGTACAACATCGCCCTGGGCGAGCGTCGTGCCAAGGCGGTATCCCGTTACCTGCAGGGTCTGGGCGTTCTCTCCTCTCAGATCTCCGTGGTCTCCTACGGTGAAGAGAAGCCTCTGGACGGCTCCGCTACCGACGCGGCGCACGCCAAAAACCGTCGTGCCGTACTGGTTTACTAAGCGAAACGGTTAATCTATGAAGAAAGCTGTTATTGCAACAGCTCTTCTATTCATGGGGGCGCAGCTTCAGGCTGCGCCCGCTCCCGTTGTAGAAGCAGCTGAAAATGCCCCCCACTCCCTTTCCGGGGATGACATCAACTCCCGCGTCACCCGCCTGGAGCGGCTGATGAAGGCTCGCAACCAGGCTCAGCTGCACATGCAGCAGATGTTTGATCAGCTTCAGGCCGAGGTCTCCGAACTGCGCGGTATGGTCGAGAGCCAGCAGTACCAGGTACAGCAGATGGTGGAGCGCCAGCGGCAGATGTACCAGGAGCTCAGTCGCATCGAGGAGCAGGTCAAGGCAGGCGCTCCCGCCCAGCCCCAGGTTCCCGGCGCCCAGCCCGGCGACCAGATGCCCGCTACGGTAGCCAACCTTTCCCTGTCTGAGGCCGACGCCTATCAGCAGGCAGTGGATCTGGTCCTGAAGCAGCGCAAATACGATGAAGCGATCCCCGCGTTCCGCAAGTTCATCGAAAACTACCCTCACTCCTCCTATACTGCCAACTCCCATTACTGGTTGGGACAGCTGCTGTATAACAAGGGGGAAATGGTCCAGGCCAAGACGGCGTTCAATACCGTGGTTACCGACTACCCGGATTCCGCCAAGCGTGCCGACTCCCTGCTGAAGCTGGGGATGATTGCCGCCGCGGCCGGTGACAAGGTAGCGGCCAAGGGGTACTTCAACCGGGTAGTGACAGAATACGCCAACTCCAATGCCGCCCAGTTAGCGAAAAAAGAGTTGTCAAAAGGCTAGGTTAGCCGATTTCCCGAGTGCCGGAATCGCTTTTTTGTCCGCTTAGTTGCTTTTGTGCGCAAAAGGCCAAAAAAGACAGATTTCCAGTTGCACACCAAGGCGAAATTGGTATTATAGCCGCCCGTCGGATGAGGGAGTCCTCGGAAGACATAAGTGGGTCGTTAGCTCAGCTGGTAGAGCAGTTGGCTTTTAACCAATTGGTCGAAGGTTCGAATCCTTCACGACCCACCACTTCTCCTTCCAAGGTGAAATCTTAGTGGGTCGTTAGCTCAGCTGGTAGAGCAGTTGGCTTTTAACCAATTGGTCGAAGGTTCGAATCCTTCACGACCCACCACTTCTCCTTCCAAGGCGAAAACCTTAAGTGGGTCGTTAGCTCAGCTGGTAGAGCAGTTGGCTTTTAACCAATTGGTCGAAGGTTCGAATCCTTCACGACCCACCACTTCTCCTTCCAAGGTGAAATCTCAGTGGGTCGTTAGCTCAGCTGGTAGAGCAGTTGGCTTTTAACCAATTGGTCGAAGGTTCGAATCCTTCACGACCCACCACTTCTCCTTCCAAGGCGAAAACCTTAAGTGGGTCGTTAGCTCAGCTGGTAGAGCAGTTGGCTTTTAACCAATTGGTCGAAGGTTCGAATCCTTCACGACCCACCACTTCTCCTTCCAAGGTGAAATCTCAGTGGGTCGTTAGCTCAGCTGGTAGAGCAGTTGGCTTTTAACCAATTGGTCGAAGGTTCGAATCCTTCACGACCCACCACTTCTC
>NZ_SWCI01000013.1 GCF_005116715.1 Ferrimonas sediminicola
ACCAGGCATGCGGCTTCCAGTTTGAACTCCGCAGTGAATGAGCGACGCTTTCTTGTCATTGAACACCTCTTGTTACGGTGGCGACTTTACCACCTAAAGCGGTGTCCGGGATCATTAAACCACCACAAACCCTTGGTACTCAAGGTTTTTGTTCTGTTCTTGGCTGATATTTATAAGTGCTGTGTTGTGCCAAACCGTGCCAAGTGTGGACAGAGCTCGGGGCGAAGGTGGCTTCGCCCCGAAGGTTCTTAGCGCAGTTGTTTATGTTGGTAGTGGCGGCACACACCGATGCGCCAGAATTTCCGTCCATTGCGATCGACGCAGGGAGGGGGAAACAGCCCAGCTTTCTGCTTTCGATGGGAATCTCGAGGGCTCATGCCCAATAGCTTGGCAGCCTGCTTTCGATTGATGAGCTGGTTTTCGTCAATGTAGAGTTCGGCGAGTTGGTCAGCTTTACTCATGATGACCCCCGTCGGCAATTTCTCGTGCTTGAACCCACTCAAGCAGCTCTGACAGCAGCCAGCATACGGCGTCACTGGTTGGATGTAGCTTGCGTCTTTTGGGGTAAAGGCCCAGTTTTTCCAGCTGCCATGCCGTTGTGCGGGAAACGGAGGTGATCTCTTTGCGTTCTTTTTCTCGAACGAGGCGGTCGACGAATGATGTTTGTTGTTCGTACATGCTCTTTCCTGTTTACTAATGGAAACAGGGAGAATGTTGACGATTGTAGCTCTGGTGGAATAGGAGGCAGTGCTAGCAGAAAGGGGGTTCTGCTAGCACTTCGACACTATATCTGACGAAAATATTCAGGGATTTTCTCATTGAAGTTGTCAGACAACCATTTGTCTAAATCGGCACTTTTAGGGCTATTCGCCCTAGGTGCCCCGATTTTGCTTGGTCGACCGCTGACTTCTTTGATGTATTTCTGGAAGGTTTCGATACTGGGTACTTTCTGCCGATGATGGTCAATCAGCTTACGAATGGATTCTGCCTTGAGCCTTGTGCTTGCTGTATCTAGAAATGGGTCTGTGCCTAATTGCTCGATGATGTCCGCAATGATTGATTTAGTTATATGGTTCTCTGCATTCTTTTTTTGTCCTCCGAGCGAGCGCTGTTCTTGGTACTTTTTGTGCTTTCGGAGTGTCGGAAGAGAGCTAACTAGCTCATTGTACTCTCCAATTATGCTGCCAAACTCAAAGCTCTCAGTGAGCGCTAACTCAACCATCTCAAGAGCCTCTGGTCTATCACTTAGTTGTCTATTAATTAGCCAGCACTTATCAAAAAGACGCTGTGCCTTATCCTGGAGGGATCTTGTGTTTAATAGCTCGAACTCATCTTGTGGTGTGTTATCGAAGCTTTGATTTGGAAGACTTCTGAGTTGCACAAGCATGTTCATGATAAGCATGTATGCACTGGGTTGATTGTAGAAAAAACAGCGCTCAAGTTGCTCTTTGGTGAACATTCCTGTTTGCTCAAGAGCCGACAGATCTTTGGTTGAGATTTGTTCTTGAACTTGGCGCTCGAGGTGCGGGAAAAGGAGTTGCTTCGCTTCTCTTCGCATAAAATTAACTCGCTTCAGAGTGCAGGTGGGTTTCGGTGTTACCAAGGCTTGATCCATTATGGGTTGATGGATTGTTTACGATTGGGCAAACGAGAGAGGCCACCTGATTCAGCGCTTGACGACGTTCCTCCAGGTAGTCATACCGATCGTAGATGCCTTCGACCCCTTTGACCTTGTGGTTCAGGCAGCGCTCGGCAATGTGGCCGGCTACCCCAACCTCCGCCAGCAGGCTTCGGCAGGTGCGTCGTAGGTCATGGATGGTGAAGTGCCTAATTCCAGCTGCTCCCAGAAGATCGTCATATTGGGTGCCGTTGCTGGCCACCTTCTTGCCAAACATCTTTGCCAGCGCATGATTAAGGGTGTCGTCAGCAATATAGGGGCGGCGCTTGCTACTCCTACGCGAAGGGAACACATAATCCGACCCACAGGAGCGAACCTTCAGTTCTTGAAGCCAGGGGATAATGGCTTGGGGCAGGGGAATGATGATGGCGATGCCGGTTTTGCTTCTGCTAGCCGGGAGGTGCCATACCATGTCGTCAAATTTAAACTCCTGCCATTTGGCGGCGATCAGCTCGCCCTTGCGCACACCCAGCACCAGCAGCAGTGCCAGTGCAACGTAGTTGTCTCGGTTAAAGAGCATTGGGTGCTGGCGGAGCACCTCAAATACGGTGTTGAGCTCCTTAATGCTGAGGACACGGTCTCGGCTCTTCTCGATACCGCCAGCATCGCTGACCTTAAAGGCACTGGCAGGGTTGGCGGTGGCTAAATCTAGCTTACAGGCGTGATTAAACAGCTGTTTGCAGTACATCAACGTATCGTTGGCTGTAGCCGGGCGGCCACTGTTGCTGACTTTCTGTATTACGGCCCGGATGTCACGGGCGTTCACTTCACTGATGGGCAGGGTGCCGATCAGGGGCTTTATCTCTTTGGTGTAGATTCGCTTGGGAATCTCAGGGTGTTTGAGTCGGCGGGTGAGTGTTTGGAACCAGTCTTCAAACAAGTCGTCAACGGTGTGGATGGTTACTTGGTTGGCGCGCTCTCGCTCGGCAAGGGGATCGATACCTTGGCGGGCCAGCTGTTTGATCCTAGCGGCTTCGGCGTTGGCGTCCGCCAGCGACAGTTCGGGATATTGTCCGCCAGCCAATGTCATTGTCCGGCGTTTGCCATTAATGGTGTAGCGCACTTCCCATGCGGCTGACTTCGTCGATTGAACTCGTAGGTATAGTCCTCCACCTACGGGTTTTCGTTGCTTCAACCCCGCCCTTAAAAACGCCTTAATCTGCTTATCATTCATATCGTTAAGTCCAAAGTGGTGACTGGTCTGTCACTTGGGTAGTGGCGAAAGCGATTTAGTCACCACTTTAGTCACCACTTTTCTCTGAACTGTAGCAAAAGATAACGAACGGTTGCAAACGCGATGGGTATCAAAAGCTGATACCCTTCAATGAGTTGTAATTACGCACGCACGAGCGGAAACACTATTCGATGTTCTGGATCTGCTCGCGCATCTGCTCGATCAGCACCTTCAACTCCACCGCGGCGGCGGTGATGTCGGTGCTGATGGACTTGGAGGCCAGGGTGTTGGACTCACGGTTGAACTCCTGCATCATGAAGTCCAGGCGACGGCCACAGGCGCCGCCCTTCTTCAGCACCTTGCGGGTCTCGGCGACGTGGGTGTCCAGCCGGTCGATCTCCTCGGCCACGTCCATCTTCTGGGCCAGCAGGATCATCTCCTGCTCGATACGGCCGGGATCCATCTCCTCCTTGACCTCCGCCAGGCGGTCGTTCAGCTTCTGGCGCTGCCACTCCATGATCTGCGGCATGCGGCCGCGGACGAAGGCGGCCTGCTCGGTGACCCCGTCCAGGCGCTCGACGATCATCTTCTCCAGGGCCTGGCCCTCGGAGGCGCGGGCTTCGAGGAAGTGGTCCACGGTTTCGTCGAACTTCTCCAGTAGTTCCTTGCCGATCGCATCCATATCCTGCTCGTTCGCCTCGAGCACCCCGGGCCAGCGCATCAGCTCCACCAGGTTGAGCTGACCGATGCCCGCCATGGTGTGCAGGTGCTGGGCCTTCTCGATCAGCTGGGCCGCCAGCTTCTCGTTCATCTGCAGGGTGTCGCCGGCGTTCTCCGTCAGTTCGAAGCGCAGGTTCACCTCCACCTTGCCCCGGGCCAGGCGCTTGCGCAGCCGATCGCGCAGCATCGGCTCCAGGGAGCGGAACTGTTCGGGCAGTCTCAGGTAGGTTTCCAGATAGCGCTGGTTGACGGAGCGGATCTCCCAGGAGGCGCTGCCCCAGTCAGCTTTCACATCGCTGCGGGCGTAGGCGGTCATGCTGTGGATCATTGGCGGTGGCCTTATGTAGTGTCAGTGGTCCGATTATACCCATGGGCCGGGGGCGCCGGCAAAGCCCCCGGTGCTGCCGGGGGCGCCGGGCTCAGTCTCTGTTGGCCCCAGGGGCCTGGAGCCAGCGGAGCTGGGTGGTGTCGGTCATCGCCACGCCGTGCTTCTCCAGGATGGTGAGGATCGCCAGGTTCAGCTCCTCTGCCGCCTCCAGGTACTCGGGAAACGCCGTGGTCTGGATGTAGCTGAGTACGTTCAGCTGCAGGGCGTTGGGGCCGAACTTGTGGAAGCGCACCCGCAGCGGCGATTCGTGGGTCCTGGGGTGGGCCTTGAGGGCCTCGGTGATCTCGTCCATGACGTCGCGTAGCTTGCTGGCCGGGGTGTCGTAGCGCAGGTTCAGCGCCGGGCTGTAGCGGATCTTCTCCCGTTCGGAGAAGTTCTCCAGCTCCAGGTCGACGAAGGTGGCGTTGGAGATGTGGATCACCGTCCGGTCCAGGGTGCGGATGCGGGTGTAGCGCAGGCCGATCTCCTCCACCACCCCCATCTGGGTGCCGAACTTGCAGAAGTTGCCCACCCTCACCGGCGAGGAGAGGTAGAGGGTGATGGCGCCGATGAGGTTCTCCACCGACTTCTGCGCCGCCAGGGCCACCGCCAGGCCACCGATCCCCAGGCCCGCCAGGATGGTGGTGGCCTTGAACCCCAGGTTCTCCAGCCACATCAGCAGGCCGACGATGATGATCAGGATCTTGGCGATGGTGAACAGCGGTTTGAGCAACTGCGCCCCCTGCTCCCGCCCCTTCTCCTGGAGGCCGCGGTTGAGCCGCTCCCGAGCCAGCTCCATGCCGGAGACCGACACCCACACCAGGGCCAGGATCATCAGGGCGTGGCCCTCGGCGATGGCCCGGGCCTCGATGGAGGGGCGCACCAGCGGGAAGGCTTCACGCACCATCAGCACCACGAACAGCAGCCGGGAGGGGCCGCCGATGAACCGCTGCAGCTGGTCGTTGTCCGGATGGCTGCGCCGGGCCAGCCATTTGAGCAGGGCAAACAGCGGTAGGCTGATGAGGTAGGCCAGCAGGAACATCAGCAGCACGGCGACAAACTGCCAGCTCTGCAGTCCCAGGATCTCGAATTCCGGCAGGTGGTGACTGAGGTATTCGCCAATGGGGCCGTCGCCGTACTGGGCATAGAGGCTGGGCACCTCGCCCAGGGTGGCGTTGGAGATCTTCCAGATGTATTGGCCGTCTCCCCGAGGCACCCGCTGCATGTAGACGCTGATCTGCCTTGAGCCCAGAGGGATGCGTCCCACCAGATCGCGGTAGGGAGGCAGGCCGTCGCCGGCCAGGCCGTTCCTGGATTCACTCATCGACTGCAGGTCGACCCACAGGGTGCGGTTGAGGATCAGCTTGAACTCCTCTGCCAGCTCCGCCAAGGGGGTGTCTGCCATGGCGGCGGGCAGGTTGCGGCCGTCCAGGTAGTGGGCGGCCCGTTCGAAGTCGTTGTGCTCCAGGGCGTGCAGCAACCCCTCCATGGAGGAGCGGGGCGAGCCGCGCTCATACTCATCGATCACCGTGGGCTCCGGCGGCGGCTCCTGGGGCTCGGGGGCTGCCTCTTCGGCCTGCTGGGGCGATTGCTGCTCCATCATGTTCTTCAGGGTCGGGGGCTGAGCCTGCAGGCTCAGGGGCAGCAGCAGGCAGAGCCACAGCCATCCATGTCGAAGTTGCATCATTAATCGCCCGTTTTTTCTCCTGGCCAGGCTTCAGTTATATCAGATAATGATGGTTAAACAACCAACTGCCCCAGGCCAGACAGAGCCTCGCGTCCGGGGGGCCGGATCGGTATAATGTGCCGCACATTTTCAGAGCCAAGGCACTATCCATGCGTCCAGACAACCGAGCCCCTAACCAGACCCGCCCCATTACCCTGACCCGCAACTACACCCGCTATGCGGAGGGGTCCGTACTGGTGGAGTTCGGCCACACCAAGGTGCTGTGCAACGCCACCGTCGAGGAGGGGGTGCCGCGCTTCCTCAAGGGCAAGGGCCAGGGCTGGGTGACCGCCGAATACAGCATGCTGCCCCGCGCCACCCACAGTCGCAGCGGCCGGGAAGCGGCCCGCGGCAAGCAGGGCGGGCGTACCCTGGAGATTCAGCGGCTGATCGCCCGCTCCCTGCGGGCAGCGGTGGATCTGGACAAGCTGGGTGAGTACACCATCACCGTGGATTGCGACGTGATCCAGGCTGATGGCGGCACCCGCACCGCCTCCATCACCGGCGCCTGCGTGGCCCTGGTGGATGCCCTCAATGGCCTGCAGCGCGACAAGAAGCTGACCGTGGATCCGCTGAAGTTCATGGTGGCGGCCGTGTCCGTGGGCGTGGTCGACGGCCGGGCGGTGTGCGATCTGGCCTATGAGGAGGACTCCGCCGCCGAGACCGACATGAACGTGGTGATGGCGGAGGATGGCCGGATGATCGAGGTCCAGGGCACCGCCGAGGGCGAGCCCTTCAGCCACCAGGAGCTGCTGGAGATGCTGGAACTGGCCAAGTCGGGGATCGACGACATTGTCGCGGCCCAGAAGGCGGCATTGGCCGAAGGCTAACTGTTTTATCGAAGGCGACGAAGGGGTCGCCTTTTTTGTACCCACACAACGAGAATAAGGTCGGAATAGAGTGAAAGCTTACCAACGAGAATTTATCGAGTTTGCCCTGGAACGTAACGTGCTGCGTTTTGGCGAGTTTACTTTGAAATCTGGCCGCAAGAGCCCCTACTTCTTCAATGCCGGCCTGTTCAACACCGGCCGCGATCTGGCCCGCCTGGGTCGCTTCTACGCCGCGGCGCTGGCGGACTCCGGCATCGAGTATGACCTGCTGTTCGGCCCCGCCTACAAGGGGATCCCCATCGCCACCACCACCGCCGTGGCCCTGGCGGATCACCACGACACCGACAAGCCCTACTGCTTCAACCGCAAGGAGAAGAAGGATCACGGCGAAGGCGGCAACCTGGTGGGGGCGGAGCTGGCCGGCCGGGTGATGCTGGTGGACGACGTGATCACCGCCGGCACCGCCATCCGCGAATCGATGGCGATCATCCAGGCCAATGACGCCTCCCTGGCTGGGGTGCTGATCGCACTGGATCGCCAGGAGAGGGGCCAGGGGGAGCTGTCCGCCATCCAGGAGGTGGAGCGGGACTACGGCTGCTCCATCATCGCCATCGTCACCCTGGGGGATCTCATCGCCTACCTGCAGGAGCAGCCGGGCCGGGAGAGGGAGCTGGCGCAGGTGAGCGCCTACCGCGCCCAGTACGGCATCTAGCCAAGGGGCGACAACGCGAAATTTCAATCAAAAATGGCGCCATCTGGCGCCATTTTTGTCTCTTTTCGCAGCTTTTCAACTCTGGAGTAGCTGGCGCTGGATAAAGGCCCACTGCTCGCTGAAGCGCTCGGTGGGCGGCACCTTGAACTCGCTGCGCACGTACTGGGCGATGCGCCCCTCGGCGTAGGAGAGCAGCAGGTTGGCCAGCATCCCCTCCTCCAGGTAGAAGCCGGAGCCCTCCCGCAGCGCCTTCTCCCGCAGGGCCTGCTTGAGATTGGTTTCGATGCGGGCGAACAGCTTGTTCATCCGCTCCCGCAGGCGCTGCTGTTCGCCGGTGAGGGCGTCGCCGGTGAGCAGCCGGGTGATCCCCGGGTTGCGCTCGGCGAAGGTCAGCAGCAGCTGCAGGATCAGCTGGCAGCGCACCATGGTGTCCTGTTCCTCCTCCATGATCAGGTTGATCTGGGACAGCAGGGTGTTCTCGATAAACTCGATCAGCCCCTCGAACATCCGCGCCTTGGAGGGAAAGTGGCGGTAGAGGGCCGCCTCGGACACCCCCACCTCGGCGGCCAGCTTGGAGATGGTGATCCGCTGGCCTGGCAGGGTTTCCAGCATGCTGGCCAGGCACTGGAGGATCTGTTCGCGACGACTGGTTTTGGCGTTGTTGCTCATGGCGGTGCTCCGGCGTTACTGGGTACCGGAGTGACCGAAGCCGCCTTCGCCCCGTTCGCTGGCGTCGAAGGAGGCCACCTGGGTGAAGGCCGCCTGCACCACTGGCAGGAACACCAGCTGGGCCACGCGTTCGCCGGGCTCGATGGTGACGCTCTGGTTGCTGCGGTTCCACAGGGAGCACATCAGCGGTCCCTGGTAGTCGGAGTCGATCAGCCCCACCAGGTTGCCCAGGACGATCCCCCTCTTATGGCCCAGGCCGGAACGGGGCAGGATGGTGGCGGCCAGGCTGGCGTCGCCGATGTGGATCGCCATGCCGGTGGGCACCAGCTCGCTCTGGCCGGGCTCCAGCACCAGGGGGGCGTCGATCACGGCGCGCAGGTCCATGCCGGCGGAACCCGGGGTGGCGTACTCGGGCAGGGGCCACTCACTGCCCAGGCGGGGATCCAGAATTTTCAGCTCGATGGGTGTTTTCATTGTTGTCTCTTACTTCGTCAGTTTCTCTGCGATGGTCAGCAGCAGCGCCTCGGCCTGGGTGGCCTTGTCGCTGTGGCCCAAATCTTTGCTGCCTCCGGGCCAGTAGAGGGTCAGGGCGTTGCTGTCCGCGTTGAACCCCTGGCCAGGCTTGGAGACGTCGTTGGCGGCGATCATGTCCAGCTTCTTGCGGGCCAGCTTATCCAGGGCGTAGTGCTCCACATCCCGGGTTTCGGCGGCGAAGCCAACGGTGAACGGTCGCTTACTGTGGCCGGCTACTGTAGCAAGGATGTCCGGGTTGCGCACCATCTCAATGGTCAGAGTTTCCTGAGATTTTTTAATCTTGTCGGTGGCGGCGGCCACCGGGCGGTAATCGGCCACGGCGGCGCAGCCGATGAAGATCTCATGGGCCTCCACCCGGGCCATCACCGCCTCCAGCATCTGCTGGGCGGACTGCACGTCGATGCGGGTTACGCCGGCGGGGGTGGCCAGGGTGACCGGGCCGCTGACCAGAGTGACGTCGGCGCCGAGGCGGGCGGCCTGCTCGGCCAGGGCATAGCCCATCTTGCCGGAGCTGTGGTTGGAGAGGTAGCGCACCGGATCCAGCGCCTCCCGGGTGGGGCCGGCGGTCAGCAGCAGCGTTTTGCCGGCCAGGGGACCAGGTTCAGCCGCACCCTGGGCGGCGGCCAGGGAGAGGGCGGTGATCTCCTCCGGCTCCGGCAGGCGGCCGGGTCCCACCTCGCCACAGGCCTGATCGCCGCTGGCCGGGCCCCAGAGGGTGACGCCACGGCTTGTCAGGGTGGCGAGGTTGGCCTGGGTGGCCTGGGCCAAGTACATCACCTGGTTCATCGCCGGGCAGACCCGGATCGGCGCCTCGGTGGCCAGGCATACCGCGGTGAGCAGCTCATCGGCCATGCCGGCGGCCAGGCGGGCGATGAAGTTGGCGCTGGCCGGGGCGATGATCACCTCATCGGCCCAGCGGGCCAGTTCGATGTGACCCATCCCCAGCTCGGCGGCCGGGTCCAGCAGGTCATGGGCCACGGCGTGGCCGGAGACCGCTTGCAGGGACATGGGGGTGACAAATGCCTTGGCACCGCCGCTGAGGACGACGCGGACATCGGCGCCGGTCTCCTTGAGACGGCGCACCAGGATGGGGGCCTTGTAGGCGGCGATGCCACCGGAGATCCCCAGCACGATATTACGGGTGATTTTGCTCATGGCCATTGGTCGTTTTCTGAGAGTGGCGCCTAAGATAACACATGGCAGGCACGGTCGGTGACGACCGGCTCACTAACTGACGGCAGACCAGGGAGGGCGCCATGGGAATAGGAGACTGGCCAACATCGGAGCGGCCGAGAGAGCGGTTACTCAGCCTGGGAGCCCAGGTGCTCAGCGATGCCGAGCTGCTGGCGATCTTCCTGCGCACCGGCCACAGCGGCGTCAGCGCGGTGGAGCTGGCCAGAAAAGCCCTGGGGCAGGCGGGCAGCCTCAACGCCCTGCTGGGAATGACGCCGGAGGCCTTTACCACCATCCACGGCATGGGGCTGGCCAAGTACGTGCAACTGCAGGCGGCCCGGGAGCTGGGGCGCCGCTGCCTGGGGGAGCGCAGCCAGGCCAGGAGCGCCCTCAACAGCCCCGCCGCCGCCCGGGACTACCTGCAGGCGACACTGGGGCACCGTCATCACGAAGTGTTTGCCCTGTTGCTGCTGGACAGTCAGCACAGAGTGGTGGAACTTACCGAGCTGTTTCGTGGTACCATAGACGCCGCTAACGTGTACCCCCGTGAGGTGGTCAAGACGGTGTTGTCCGCCAATGCCGCCGCGGTGATCCTGGCCCACAACCACCCCAGCGGGGTGTGCGAACCCAGCCAGGCGGATCGCGCCATCACCAAGCGGATACAGAATGCCCTGGCACTGATCGACGTATCGGTACTGGATCACCTGGTCATCGGCCACGGCGAGTGTTGCTCATTTGCCGAAAGGGGATGGCTTTAAGCTCAGTTTGCTTGATCTTTGCTTCTTTATCTTGTATAAAATGCGCCCTTCGTGTGCCTCGGGCGACGGCCATACGAGGTACAATGATGCTCGAGCAATATTTTGGAGACTGAAATGTCTAAAGTATGTCAAGTTACCGGCAAGCGTCCGGTGACCGGGAACAACGTTTCCCACGCTAAAAACCACACCAAGCGTCGTTTCCTGCCCAACCTGCAGACCCACCGTTTCTGGGTTGAAGGCGAGAAGCGCTTCGTGAAGCTGCGCGTATCCACCAAGGGTATGCGTATCATTGATAAGAAGGGTATCGATGCAGTTCTGGCCGAACTGCGTGCCCGCGGTGAGAAGGTTTAAGGAGATAAATCATGGCAGCTAAAGGTGGTCGTGAGAAGATCCGTCTGGTATCCACTGCTGGTACTGGTCACTTCTATACTACTGACAAGAACAAGCGCAACATGCCTGAAAAGTTCGAAATCAAAAAGTTCGATCCTAAGGCTCGTAAGCACGTTCTGTACAAGGAAGCCAAGATCAAGTAATTGATCCGCACCTTGAGAAAACCCGGCATCTGCCGGGTTTTTTTATGCCCGCCAAAAACCTACAATCGAAGCTCATACTGGCAACTTCGAGGCCCGCCATGGCCAAGCGTCGTAATTGGAACAACGCGCTGATCATCGCCCTGTCGCTGTTTGGCATGCTGCTGCTCTACGTGACCAACCTGATCAGTCCCAACAGCAGCAGCTACCCGCTGCTGCCCGAGGGCCGCGCCATCGAGGCCCTGGTGTTGCAGGAGCTGGTGGTGCACCGGGAGGGGGAGGGCTGGCGCTCCGAGCCCCAGCTGGATGCGGAGCGCCTGGACGGGCTGATGGCACTCTGGAGCGACGCCAGGCTGCTGCCCATCAACGATCCCGTGCCTCAGCCCCGGGGTCCGGTGCAGGTGGATCTCTACCTGGATGATGGCGAGGATCCGGTGACGGTGCTGCTCTACCCGGAGCTGGGTTACGTGAAACTGCTGGGGCAGCCCCAATGGTGGAAGCTGCTGTCCGCTCAGGGGGAGGCGCTGCTGAACCGGGGGAGCAAGGATGCCTGAGCTGCCAGAGGTGGAGGTGACCCGCCAGGGAATCGCCCCGCACCTGATCGGCCATGCCGTCACCCGGGTGGTGGTGCGCCAGCCCAAGTTGCGCTGGCCGGTGCCGCCGGAGATCCTGCAGCTGCAGGGGCAGACCATCACCGGGGTCAGCCGCCGGGCCAAGTACCTGCTGGTGGAGTGTGCCGTCGGCACCCTGATCCTCCATCTGGGCATGTCCGGCAGCCTGCGGGTGTTGTCACCGGCGCCGCCGGCGGAGAAACACGATCATCTGGACATCGAGCTGGACAGCGGTGCGGTGCTGCGCCTCAACGACCCCAGACGCTTCGGCGCCGCCCTGTGGTGGACCCAGCCCCTGGATGGCCACCCGCTTATCGCCAAATTGGGCCCTGAGCCGCTCTCTGCGGCCTTCAACACCGAACATCTGGCACTCTGCCTTAAGGGGCGCACCAAGGCGGTTAAATTGGCGCTGATGGACAATCAGGTGGTGGTGGGGGTAGGTAATATCTACGCCAACGAGGCGCTGTTCGGCGCCGGCATCGATCCGCGCAAGTCAGGCGGCGAGCTGACGCCGGCCGCCATCGAGCGGCTGGTGGCGGAGGTGAAGGCGGTGCTGGCCCGGGCGATCACCCAGGGGGGCACCACCCTGAAAGATTTCACTCAGGCGGACGGCAAGCCGGGCTACTTCGCCCAGGAGCTGCTGGTGTACGGCAAGGGTGGGGAGCCCTGCCCGGTGTGCGACCATCGGCTGAAAACGGTGAAGCTGGGACAGCGCACCACCACCTACTGCCCCCGTTGCCAGCGTTGATCAGCGGCGGCGGGCCATCTCTTCGGCCACCGCCTGCTCCACCACCGGGTGGAGGAAGGTGCTGACGTCACCGCCGTGGAAGGCCACATCCTTCACCAGGGAGGAGGAGATGAAGGTGTACTTCTGGGCGGGGGTGAGGAAGATGGTCTCCATCTCCGGGTGCAGATGGCGGTTCATCCCCGCCAGCTGGAACTCATACTCGAAGTCCGCCACCGCCCGCAGGCCCCGGATCAGCACGTCCGCTTTCTGTGCCTTGGCAAAGTCCACCAGCAGGCCGGTGAACCCCTGAATCTCCACGTTATCCATATCGGCGGTGATCGCCTTGGCCAGTTCCACCCGTTTGTCCAGGTCGAACAGTGGCTGCTTGCTGGCGCTGGTGGCGATGCCGACCACCACCTTGTCGAACAGCTTGGCGCTGCGCTTGATCAGATCCAGGTGGCCGTTGGTGATGGGATCGAAGGTCCCGGGGTAGATGGCGATTTTGGTCATCGTAGTTTAAATCTCGCACTGTCCAAGTGGACTCTCGGAAAACTGAAAGTCCAGAAGCGGGTCAATATCCACTGAGCCTCTGTTTTGCTTAGCATAAGCATAACTGACTGCACCGTACAGGGCATCCGGCTTCTAAGCAAGGACGCCTATTGGTGGAGGGTTTTCAGATCGAGTGGATCCTGATATTTGTTCTTGGGCTGTTGGGGACCACCTGCCCGGCAAGCGCAACTAACTGCCAAAATTGGCGATGGTTGTAAGCTTGATGACGGAGGTTCGAAGATGAGAATTCACGGATTTTTGTCGTAAAAGTTCACTGTGATATGGTGTTCGGTTATTGCTGAGCGATATTGTCAATCGAGCCTCCAGTTCAGTGCACAGTCATTGTTATCTCGGTGTCAAGTGACTAATCCAATGGCGGCCCAACTCATGAAATCTTCTATCCAATGCCAACGTCAACCTAGCCGGAGCGGTTGGCGGCCTGTTGTTACTGTGGTCGGTCATTCGGATAATGGGCTTGGAGTGAGTCGGGATAAGAGCGTACTGTGCAGGAAGGCTGTGTTTGGTCGTGGCGGAGCGATCGTAGCTGGTTAATTCAAAGATTTGTTTTGGGTCCGTCGGAGTGGCAGGCCAGTAACCCGGCCTGGGATGGCCAAGACTATAGGACTGCGTTATGAAGCAGAGTATTCTTCGAGAGCTGACCGAAGCGGCCCAGGTTCTGGACAACTTCCTCAACGACCAGGCCCAACTGGAAGCCATCGAAGCCGCCGCCCGGCTGATCGCCGATGCCCTGAAGCTGGAGGGCAAGGTGATCTCCTGCGGCAATGGGGGCTCCCATTGTGATGCCATGCACTTTGCCGAGGAACTGACCGGGCGCTATCGGGCCAACCGTCCCGCCTATGGTGCCATCGCCGTGTCCGATCCCAGTCACCTTTCCTGTGTCAGCAACGACTACGGCTACGACCAGGTATTCTCCCGTTTCATCGAGGGGGTTGGGCGCCAGGGGGATGTGCTGTTTGGCATCAGCACCAGCGGCAACTCCCAGAATATCCTCAACGCCCTCGAGGCGGCCGGTTCCCGGGGGATGAAGACCGTGGTTCTGACAGGCAAGGATGGTGGAAAAATGGCTAATTTGGCGGACGTGGAGATTCGGGTGCCCCACTTCGGCTTCGCCGATCGTATCCAGGAGGTGCACATCAAGGTGATTCACATCCTGATCATGCTGATTGAGGAGCAGATGGCGACTTAAGTTTCCATTGTGAAAAAAAGAGGCGCCTTGGCGCCTCTTTTCGATTGAGGAAGGTTAACCCTTGTGGATCTTATGGATGATCTCGGTGGTGGAGACGCCATCCTCGAAGCCGAGGATCTTCACCTCGCCGCCGTTGGCGATCACCTCCTTGTGGCCGGCGATCTGCTCCACCTGGTAGTCGCCGCCCTTGACCAGTAGGTCCGGCAGCACTTCGGCAATCAATCGTTGAGGGGTGTCCTCAGAAAAGGGTACCACCCAGTCCACGGCGCCCAGGGCCGCCAACACGCTCATGCGACGCTCCAGATTGTTCACCGGGCGGGCCTCACCCTTGAGCCGCTTCACCGAGTCGTCGCTATTGACCGCTACAATCAGGCGGTCGCCCAGCTTGCGGGCCTGCATCAGGTAGCTGACGTGACCGGCGTGGAGGATGTCGAAGCAGCCGTTGGTCATTACCACCTTCTCACCCCGGGCCTTGGCATCGGCCACCGCGTACAGCAGCTGGCTCTCGCTCATGACCCCGAAGCCGCTTTCGTCGTGCATGGAGGCGACCATGGTCGCCAGCTCCACTGCGGAGATGGTGGCGGTGCCGCGCTTGCCCACCACCACCGAGGCGGCGGCGTTGGCCAGGGCGCAGGCCTGGGGAAGGTCGCTGCCTGCGGCCATGGCCGCGGCCAGGGTGCCGATCACCGTGTCGCCGGCACCGGTGACATCGTACACCTCTCGAGCCATGGCGGGCAGGTGCAGCTCCTGCTGTCCGGGACGCAGCAGGGTCATCCCCTTCTCGGAGCGAGTGACCAGCAGCCCGTCCAGTTCGAGACGTTCAATTAGGGCCAAACCCTTGGCCACCAGGTCGGCCTCGTCGGTCACCTTGCCGACCACCGCCTCGAATTCGCCCATGTTGGGGGTGAGCAGGGTGGCGCCGCGGTACTTTTCGAAGTCGGTACCCTTGGGATCCACCAGGCTGGGGACCCCAGCCTTGCGGGCAAGGCGCAGCAGTTCTGGGACGTCGGAGAGTGCACCCTTGGCGTAGTCGGAGATCACCACCACCTTGGCTTGGGCCAGGGCCTGTTCGGTTTTGCGGTTGATGGACGCCTCGCCTTCTGTACCGAAGGGCTCTTCGAAATCAACGCGAAGCAGTTGCTGATTGCGAGACATTACCCGGAGCTTGGTGATGGTGGGGGCGGTGTCCAAGGTTACCAGATTTGGAGAGACGCCCAGGCCTTCCAGTTTTCTGACCAGAATTTCGGCGGCCTCATCCCTACCCACAAGGCCGATAAGCTCGCTCTGTCCTCCCAGGGCTGAGATATTCAGCGCTACGTTGGCGGCTCCGCCCGGCCGATCATCAATGTCGGCAATCTTGACGACGGGAACCGGTGCCTCTGGTGAGATTCGAGCGGCGGGGCCATCCCAGTAACGGTCCAGCATCACGTCACCAACGACCAGAACCTGAGATTGGTTAAAGGAGGGCAGGGATACTTTCATTGCCTGGGGAAACCTCATTTACTTGAAAGCGGGTATCTTATCATGTTGTCAGCGGTGCAGCCCCCCTGAGTTGCCCCGGAACATGCTCTGTTTTTTACTGGTTCAAGTCCTTATGTTACAGTTCGCCCCTTCGACATGTGATCCATGTTGAAGGACCCCGCGTGGGCAAAATCTCTGTGAACGTGCCGATTTCTTAATGAAAAAATATCTTTTTTACGTAGAGCTGCCCTACACCCTCTCAATCCTCAGGCCCCTGCAGGCGGAGATCCGCGCTCGAGGTGACCAGGTGAAGTGGTTTATCGCCGGTGACCGCATGAGTCCGGTGCTGCTGGCGGCGGATGAGGAGCGGCTGGAGAGCGTGGCGGCGGTGAAGGCCTACGACCCCTACGCCGTGTTTGTGCCAGGCAACGTGGTGGCGGATTTCTTCCCCGGCATCAAGGTGCAGGTGTTTCACGGCCTGGAGTGGAAGAAGAGGGGCCACTTCGGCATTCGTGGCTTCTTCGATCTCTACTGCACCCACGGCCCCATCACCACCGACAGGTTCAACGAGCTGGGGCGCAAGCATGGTTACTTCAGGGTAAGGGAGACCGGTTGGCCCAAGATGGACCCTTACCTGGGGCTGCCCCAGCCACCTGTGGGCGAGGTGCCGGTTATCGTTTACGCCCCCACCTTCTCGCCGTCGCTCACCTCGGTGCCGGATCTGTATGAGCCGATCAAGCGGCTCAGCCAGGCGGGCCGCTATCGCTTCGTGGTCAAGTTCCACCCCAAGATGGAGCAGGGCTGGATCGACAAGTACCGGGCGATCCAGGGGCCTTGCCTGGAGGTGTCCGACGACGAGGACCTGCTGCGGGTCTATCAGCAGGGCAACCTGGTGCTCTCCGACACCTCCAGCGCGGTGACCGAGGCGCTGATGATGGGCAAGGTGGTGGTCACCTACAGGAACAGCCAGCCCCAGCCCTGTCTGTTGGATTTCGACCAGGCGCAGCAGCTGGGGCGGTTCCTGGAGCTGGGGTTGCACCCCAGCGAGGCGCTGCGGGAGGAGATCGACCGTTATGTCGGAGAGGTACACCCCAACCTGGACGGTCACAGCTCGGCCCGCATCCTGGCAGCGGTGGATGAGGTAGCGGCCCAGGGCGTGTTGCCCAAGCCGCTAAATTTGATTCGGCGCTTCAAGGTTCGCAAGCGTCTGGGGTATTATCGCTGGTCCTGATCCCGGGGCCCTGTTACTGAAGTTAGGTTTTGTATATGCGCGTGATTACTTTCGGCACCTTCGACATGTTTCATGTCGGCCACCTCAACATCATTGAGCGGGCCCGTGCCCTGGGGGACAGTCTAGTCGTCGGTGTCTCCTCTGATGCTCTCAACTTCAGCAAGAAGAGCCGATACCCCGTCTGCAATGAGCGCGATCGCAGCCGCATCATCGGCGCCCTGGCGGCAGTGGATGAGGTATTCCTGGAGGAGTCCCTCGAGCTGAAGGCGGAATATATCCAGAAGCACCAGGCGGACATCCTGGTGATGGGGGATGACTGGAATGGCAAGTTCGATCATCTCAGCGACCTGTGCAAGGTGGTCTATTTGCCCAGAACTCCAGCCATTTCCACTACAGAACTGATTGAAGTTGTTAAGTCTTTACCAGCGGAAGGTTAAGTATTTTTGCTGCCGCCACCGATGTTAAGGGGCGGCAGATATCGTCAGGGATGAAACCGTGTAGCTCTATGGTGAGATGAGCAACATTTATACCGTTATTCCTGAGAAGTGAAAAAAATGAAGTTTCCTGTTCAAGCTCCTTGGTCATGGCGCCGTGTTGACGGTGGGCCTAAATTGGATATGTCTGTTGCTGAGCATTTGCTGTTTGCTGTTGCAGAGTGCCTCGACAGGGAGGGCATTGTCTATCATCTTGAGGGTGGGACGTTGCTGGGCATTGTCCGTGATGGGCGACTGCTGCCTTGGGATAAGGATCTCGACATCTCGGTGTCCGACAAGGATATTGCTCGGACAAGACGCGTGCTGCGGCAGGTCTTCTGGGCGGGCTGGAAACTGAAATCCAGAAACTTCAGCGTCAAGGGCAGCGGGATGTCCGGCATTCGCATTCTTAAGCTTGAGGATCGCACCGGCGGTCTGTTTCACAGCGGTCACGACTATCTGGATATCTTTACCAAGACACGAAACGGCAAGCACGTCTACTGGCAAGCGGCTGGAAAGATCATGAGGGTGGATGCCAAGTATTACGATGGCTTTGAAGAGGTGGCCTTCAAGGGACGCCTGTTGAAGGTGCCTCTGCACCATCGGGAGTATCTTACCGAGAAGTATGGCGACTGGAGCCAGGTAGTAAAAGAGTGGGACTGCGCAAAAGATGAGAAGTGCATCGTAACTTGAAAGGAGTGAAGCGTCCCGGTCCTCTCGGTACTCGAGCTACCCAGAGGCCAGTTGGGACGCGAATCGCGAATGGTGGAACTCGGTTTGACGCTCCATAGCGACGGTTCTATGCCGTTATTACTGATTTAAAGCCAATGCTAGCTCACGGTAGATGGCCAATGTGGCTTCGACGCCCTGCTCCACATTAAACTTTTCCCTTACCCTCGCCTGTGCTGCCAAACCAAATTTGTCGTTTAGATCTCGGTCCTGGTAGAGGCGATGAATCGCCTCTGCCAGGGCCTTGGCGTCGCCAGGAGGGACGATGAAACCGGTGTGGCCATCCTTCACCAGTTCGGCGTTGCCGCCGGTATCAGACATCACCGCCGGGGTGCCGTAGGAGTTGGCTTCCAACACCGCCCGGCACAGGCCCTCCCGCTTCAGGGTGGGCAGCACCACCAGGTCGCTGGCAGCGGCCACCTCGGGAGCGTCGGTGCGCCAGCCCATGGGATGGATTCTTTCCGGGCAGCCACTGCTGGCAATCATCTGCTTTATCTTGTCGTTGTCAGGGTTTGCTCCAACCAGCAGAAAGTGAATGTTGGCATCCTTGGGCAGGTGGTGGGTGGCGTCCATCAGCACGTGCAGCCCCTTACGTGGACGCAGGTTGGCGACCAGTGAGACCTTAAAGGCATCCTCGGGCAGGTTGAACTGAGACAGGTCTGCAGGGGGATTCTGGTACCAACTGGAATCGTGGCCCTTGTAAACGGTGGCCAGCTTCTTCGATGGGTTGTTGACGTGGTTGGCCAGATCTTCCTCAACCGCTTTGGCCACGCAGATGATCTTATCGATGCGCGGATGCAACATAGATAGGTAGCTGGAGGGATCGATGCGGCGGATGTTGCCGGTCTGACCCCGATAGGCGATCACCTTCACCGGCAAGCCGATGGCGGCAGTGGCGCCGTTGCTGACCGGAGTATTGGCGAACAGATGCAATACCTGGATTTGGCGATTAATCAAGGTGTGGCGGATGGTTTTGATGGTGTGCCACGAGAGCTTTTTATCCAGGGGCAGGGTGAGCACCTCGATACCATATTGGGCATAGTAGTCCACTAGGCCGGAGTCCGGGTTGCACATCACCGTTACCTCCACTTCACCGCTCTGGTGCAGGCCGACAATCTGGGCGGCTTCGGGACGGATGGGATTGATGTTGGGCCTCGAGTGGCGCTCGATCACCAGTGCTCTGATTTTTGACATGGGGTTTCCGTTAGTTAACAAGTCAGATAGGAGCGGGGGCCGCCGGTCCCCGCCATGATCAGCCGTAGAAGCCGCGGTACCAGTCGGCGAACCGCTGCAGCCCCGTGGCCAGGGAGGTGTCCGGGCTGAAGCCCACCGCCTGCTGCAGGTTGTCGGTGTCGGCGAAGGTGGTGTAGACATCACCGGGCTGCATCGGCTTCATGTTCAGCTTGGCCTTGACCCCCAGGGCCTGTTCCAGGGTCTGGATAAAGGTGAGCAGCTCCACCGGCTGATGGTTGCCGATGTTGAACAGCCGGTAGGGGGCGCTGGACTGGTCCGGGGTGGCGCAGTCATTACCTTCATCCCGCTGGGGGATCGCCTCCATCACCCGTACCACCCCCTCGACGATGTCGTCGATGTAGGTGAAGTCCCGGGACAGCTTGCCGTGGTTGAACACGTCGATGGGCTCACCTGCGAGGATCTTGCGGGTGAAGCTGAAGTAGGCCATGTCCGGCCGGCCCATGGGGCCGTAGACGGTGAAGAAGCGCAGCCCGGTGGTGGGCAGGTCATACAGGTGGCTGTAGGTGTGGGCCATCAGCTCGTTAGACTTTTTGGTGGCGGCATAGAGGCTGACCGGGTGATCCACCGCATCGCCCTCGCTGAAGGGCACCTTCCTGTTCATGCCGTACACCGAGGAGGAGGAGGCGTACACCAGGTGCGGCACCCTCTGCTGGCGGCACCCCTCGAGGATGGTCAGCATCCCCGCCAGGTTGGAATCCAGATAGGCCATGGGGTTGTCGATGGAGTAGCGCACGCCGGCCTGGGCGGCCAGGTGCACCACCCGGTCAAAGGTGTCGTTGGCAAACAGGGCGGCCATGCCCTCCCGGTCCGCCAGGTCCAGCTGGACGAAGCGGAAGTTCTCCTCGGGCAGTAGCTGCTCAAGGCGGGCGAGCTTGAGGGTGACGTCGTAGTAGTCGTTGAGGTTGTCCAGGCCTACCACCTGGTGGCCCATGGCCAGCAGTCGCTTGGCGGTGTAGAAACCGATGAAACCGGCGGCACCGGTAACCAGAATGCGCATAAACGTTTTCCTCTGTCCTAGTGGGACGAATATTCAGGCCTGCGTCAGCAGGGCGTCCACCTTGGCGATTACTGCATCGACCTCGATGGCGTGCATCAGTTCCTGGCCCTTGGCCCGGGTTCCCCAGGGGATCTCGGCCAGGGGTTTCCCCTGCTGGGTTTCTACATGGGCCTGGTAGGCGCTGACCACCAGGTCGCGGCTGCTGTAGGGGCCGGTGCGTCCCGGGTTGGAGTGGGCATACAGGCCCACCACCGGCGTGTCTTGGGTGACCGCCATGTGGGCGGGTCCGGTGTCCGGCGCCAGCACCAGGGTGGCGCGGCCGAGCAGGGCCAGCAGCTGCTTCAGGCTGGTCTGGCCCACCAGGTTGGTGACCTCGGTTTCAGCATAGTGCTGGATCTCTTCGGCCAGCCGCTTTTCCAGTGGGGCGGGGCCGCCACACAGCATCACGGCCAGGCCGCGGCTGGCGGCATGATCGGCCACGGCGGCGTAGCGCTGCGGCAGCCAGTTGCGCTCCCCCTTGCTGGCGGCGGGGCAGATGATCAGGGTGCGCTGACCCTGGGGGACCCGCTCCAAGGCGAAGGCCAGATCCTGTTCTGACAGCGGCATCTGCCATCGGGGGGTGGTGTCGGTGACCCCCAACTCCCGGGCAAAATTCATAAACCCGTCCAGCACATGGGGTTCGGCCTGGGGCTGGATGCGGTGGTTGGTGAACAGCCACTGCCCCTCCTTGGCCCTGGCCCTATCGAAGCCGATCCGGATCTTGGCCCGGATCCCCAGGGTGGCGATGGAGGCACGCAGGGCGACCTGCATGTGCAGCAGCACATCGAACCGTCGCCCCCTTAGGGTTCGCCACAGCGCCCGGTAACCCTCCCAGCCCCGGCTCTTGTCGAACACCACCAGCTCCACCCCGGGCAGCCCCTCGAGCAGGGAGGCCTCCACCTTGCCCACCACCCAGGTGATGCTGGCCTGGGGGTGGCGGCGCTGCAGGGCCTGGACCATGGCCACGGCATGGCAGACGTCACCAATGGCGGACAGGCGCATGATGCAGATGGAGCTGGGTGTCGAGGGGAGTGGCATAGTGGGGCGGTTTCCGGCCGTTAAAGCGGCAATTTTAATGAAATTCCTTGCTATGACCAAGTCTCTTTGCCCCGACGGTTGCCATCACCCGGGACCAGGGTCACAATGAGCGCTCTTTTTAGGGTCATCTCGTTGAACTGGGGGCGTCATGCAGCTGATTCAGCACCACAACACCAGCCTGCTGTTGGCGCAGGACAGTCCTGCGGATGCCAGCTGGTTTGACCGCCGGGCCCTGGTGGAGGCCGGCCGGGTGGAGGGGCACTCCGATGGCAGTGGCCGCCATCCCGCCTGGTTCCTCAACGTGGATGGCTACCACTGTGTGCTGCGCCACTACTACAGGGGCGGTCTGCCGGGAAAACTGATCAAGGATCTCTACCTGTGGCCGGGGCTGCACAACACCCGGGCCTACCAGGAGCTGGCGCTACTGGAGCGGCTGGTGTCCCTTGGGCTGCCGGTGAGCCGGCCGGTGGCGGCCCAGGTGGTGCGCTCGGGCCCGCTCTACCGGGCGGACTTGCTTACCGAGCGTCTCGACGGATGTCGGGACCTGGTGAAGACCCTGGTGGACGGCCCCCTGCCTGAAGAGAAGTGGCGCCAGCTGGGTGCCCTGCTGGCCCGTTTCCACAAGGTCGGTGTCTATCATGCGGATCTCAACGCCCGCAACATCCTGATGGATGAGGAGCGGTTCTACCTGATCGACTTCGACCGGGGCGAGATACGTCCGGTCGATCCCGCCTGGCAACAGGCTAACCTGGATCGGTTGCTGCGCTCCTTCCGCAAGGAGTCGGATCGGGTCGCCGGACTGCACTGGCGTGAGTCCGACTGGCAGTCGCTGCTGGCGGGATACCTGGGCTAGGCCTCAGTCCGGCCTAGGGCTTGCAGTACCACCTGGGCCTGGCGTTCGGTGGCGCCGCGGTTGCGGGCCATAAACTGCAGGGCGGCCTGGCCGATCCGTTGACGGCCGCTGTCATCCCCCAGCAACTGGTCCAGAGCCTGGACCAGGCTGTGTTCATCCTCCACCACCAGCATCACTCCCTCCTGTTTGAGCTGGTCTCCAATCTCCTTGAAGTTGAAGTAGTGGGGCCCCATCAGCACCGGTTTGCCAAAGGCGGCGGGCTCCAGGGGGTTGTGCCCCCCACGCTCGATCAGGCTGCCGCCCACCAGGGCGATGTCGCTCATGCCGCACAGGGTCTTGAGTTCCCCCATGGTGTCGCCAATCAACACCTGGGTTTGGGGGGAGAGCGGGCCACCGGCGCTGCGCCTGGCCAGGGTCAGGCCGGCGGTCCGGGTCAGTTCGGCGGCCCGGTCGAACTGTTCCGGGTGCCTGGGGACCAGCATCAGCAGCAGGTCCGGGAAGTGTTCAAGCAGTGTTTTGTGGGCCGCCAGGGCCAGCTCGAACTCGCCCGGGTGGGTGGAGGCGGCCAGCCAGCAGGGGCGTTCGCCCATCAGTTGCAGGCGCTGTGCGCTGGCGTGCTCTCTCTCGGCATCGTCCACGGCAATATCAAATTTCAGGCTGCCACAGTCGGTCATGCCTGCCGGGGCAGCCCCTAGCGTCACCAGCCGGGCTCCGTCGTTGCTGTTCTGGGCGGCGATGGCGGTGAGCTGGCCCAGCATTGGCCCCACCAGGGCGGGGAAGCGGCCGTAGCCCCTGGCGGAGCGCTCGGACAGTCGGGCGTTGGCCAGCACCACGGGAATCTGCCGTTTATGGCAGTGGTGCACCAGGTTGGGCCACAGCTCGGTCTCCATCAGCACCAGGCCGATGGGGGTGAGGCGGCCCAGGAACCGGGCCACCACCGGCCCCAGATCCAGCGGCAGGTAGCAGTGATCCACCAGGTCGCCCAGGTGCTGCCTGACCTGGGCGGAGCCGGTGGGGGTGGTGGTGGTCACTAGAATCGGCATGTCGGGACGCTGCCGCTTCAGGGTGCGGATCAGCCCCAGAGCGGCCAGGGTCTCCCCCATGGAGGCGCAGTGGATGATCAGCGGGGCACGGGTCCGAGGCAGGGTCAGGGCGAAGCGTTCACCGAGTCGTCCGCGGTAGTCGGGGCTGCGCAGGGCGCGCCAGCCCAGGTAGGCCAGCAGCAGGGGCAGCAGCAGGATCAGCAGCAGGCTGTAGAGTAGTCGGTTCATGGCCGGGTCTGTGACTGGTCGGAGCCCGCATCATAAGGCAGGGACAGGGCTGTTTCAAATCCACCGGTGTCTGGTAAGCTAGGTCGGGTCAGAGAGAAGATAACGCTATGAAGACTAAAGACAGAATCATTCTTGCCAGCCGTGAGTTGTTCAATGAACACGGCGAGCGGGCAATCACCACCAACCATATTGCCGCTCACCTGGGGATCAGCCCGGGCAATCTCTACTACCACTTCCGCAACAAGGAAGAGATCATCCGCTGCATCTACAAGGAGTATGAGAACTACATCGTCGAGGCGTTTCGTCCCCTGGATGTGGAAAACGAGAGTGATCTGGAGTTCCTGGTCCGGTATCTGGACGGCATGTTTCAGGCGATGTGGCGTTTCCGCTTCTTCTACGCCAACCTGACCGACATCCTGACCCGGGACAAGGAGTTGCACCAGCGTTACCTGGAGGTGCACCGCCGCATGACCGAGGTGGCCGCCAACAACCTGCGTCTGCTGCGGGACAACGGCACCGTGGTGGTGGAGGACAAGTACATCGAGGATCTGGCTCAGACCCTGAAGCAGATCGTCACCTGTTGGATCTCCTATCGCAATGCCCAGATGTTGGAGAGCAGCATCACCAAGCGCGAGATCTACAAGGGGGTTCTGCGGGTGCTGATCACCTTCCGCGGCATCGTCTCCGAGGCGGCCATGCCGGAGTTCGACCGCATCGAGCGCCAGTACCGGGAGCTCTACGACAGCCTGGGTGGTGAGCCGACCTAGCCCCCTCTTTAACGGCTTTATACACTCTCGGGGGCAGATTGCTGCTGCAAGCTGCCCCATCCCCCGTTAGAATGTCGCCAATAATTAAGGCGGGCTGTCGCGTCGCACACCCTCCCCAACACAGAGGCCGGCACCCTGACGGGGACACGGCCGGGGAGTCCCTGTGCCCACCAGCGCGATGCGTCCGGCCCACAATAATCAAGGATGCCAACGGGAGGCAGCATGTCATCTTCAGTGTTTTACGCCCAGATCCAGCAGCAACTGGAGGACGTAAAGGCCGATGGGCTTTACAAGCACGAGCGCGTCATCACTTCACCCCAGCAGACCGCCATCGAGGTCAGCAGCGGTGAACAGGTTATCAACTTCTGCGCCAACAACTACCTTGGCCTGGCCAACAGCCCCGAGCTGGTTGCTGCGGCTCAGCAGGGCCTGGCGGACCACGGCTTCGGCATGGCGTCCGTGCGCTTCATCTGCGGCACCCAGGACATCCACAAGGCGCTGGAAGCCAAGCTGTCCAGCTTCCTGGGCATGGAGGACACCATCCTCTACTCCTCCTGTTTCGACGCCAACGCCGGCCTGTTCGAAACCCTGCTCGGCCCCGAGGATGCCATCGTCAGCGACGCCCTGAACCATGCCTCCATCATCGATGGGGTGCGTCTGTGCAAGGCCAAGCGGTTCCGCTACGCCAACAACGACATGGCCGAGCTGGAGCGCTGCCTGCAGCAGGCCCGTGAGGCCGGTGCCCGCCATATCCTCATCGCCACCGACGGGGTATTCTCCATGGATGGCGTGATCGCCAACTTGGAGGGGATCTGCGACCTGGCGGACAAGTACGGCGCCCTGGTGATGGTGGACGACTCCCACGCCGTCGGCTTCGTTGGCGAAGGCGGCCGGGGTACCCACGAACACTGCAAGGTGATGGACCGGGTGGACATCATCACCGGTACCCTGGGCAAGGCCCTGGGCGGTGCCTCCGGCGGCTTCACCTCGGGCAAGAAAGAGGTGATCGACTGGCTACGCCAGCGCAGCCGCCCCTACCTGTTCTCCAACTCCCTGGCGCCGGCCATCGTCGCCGCCTCCCTGAAGGTGCTGGACCTGATCGCCGAGGGCGAGGAGTTGCGTGCCCGCCTGTGGGACAACGCCAACCATTTCCGCAGCCGCATGAGTGAGGCCGGCTTCACCCTGGCCGGCGCCGACCACGCCATCATCCCGGTGATGATCGGTGACGCCGCCCTGGCCTCGGAGTTTGCCGACCGCCTGCTGGCGGAGGGGATCTACGTGGTTGGTTTCTCCTTCCCGGTGGTGCCCAAGGGCCAGGCGCGCATCCGTACCCAGATGTCTGCCGCCCATACCCGTGAACAGCTGGACAAGGCGATCGACGCCTTCATCCGCATCGGTAAAGAGCTGGAGATCATCTGATGACCACCATGAAAGCGCTGTCGAAACTCAAGCCGGAGATGGGGATCTGGATGGTGGACGCCCCCAAGCCCAAGCTGGGGCACAATGATCTGCTGATCAAGATTAAAAAGACCGCCATCTGTGGTACCGACGTACACATCTACAATTGGGACGAGTGGTCGCAAAAGACCATCCCGGTGCCGATGATCGTCGGCCACGAGTATGTGGGCGAAGTGGTGGACATGGGCCAGGAGGTGCGCGGCTTCGAACTGGGCGACCGGGTGTCCGGCGAAGGGCACATCACCTGTGGCCACTGCCGCAACTGCCGCGGTGGCCGCACTCACCTGTGCCGCAACACCGTCGGCGTCGGCGTCAACCGTGAGGGAGCCTTTGCCGAGTACCTGGTGATCCCCGCCTTCAACGCCTTCAAGATTCCCGATGACATCAGCGACGACCTGGCGTCCATTTTTGACCCCTTCGGCAACGCGGTGCACACCGCGCTCTCCTTTGACCTGGTGGGGGAGGATGTGCTGATCACCGGCGCCGGGCCCATCGGCATCATGGCCGCCGCCGTGGCTCGCCACGTGGGGGCCCGTCATGTGGTGATCACCGACGTCAACGATTACCGCCTGGAGCTGGCCGCCAAGATGGGGGCCTCCCGGGTGGTGAATGTGGCCAAGGAGAAGCTGGAAGAGGTGATGGCGGAACTGGGGATGACCGAGGGCTTCGACGTGGGCCTGGAGATGTCCGGCGTCCCCAGCGCCTTCAACTCGATGCTGGCCACCATGAACCATGGCGGCAAGATCGCCATGCTGGGGATTCCCCCGGGCTCCATGGGTATCGACTGGAACCAGGTGATTTTCAAGGGTCTGATCCTCAAAGGGATCTATGGCCGAGAGATGTTCGAGACCTGGTACAAGATGGCCAGCCTGATCCAGTCCGGCCTGGACATCACCCCCATCATCACCCATCACTATCACATCGACGACTTCCAGAAGGGGTTCGACGTGATGCGTGGCGGTCAGTCCGGCAAGGTGATCCTCAACTGGGATTGATGGTGCAGTGATTCGGGCGTGTCGATCTTTGCTTAATGTCTTTGCGCCCACATGCCCAAGCAAGAGGGCCGGTTCTCACCGGTCCTTTTTTATTCGCCGTGGATTTCGATACACTGAAGTTCCGGCAAGGCCCTGAGGAGGAGTGCGTGGCCAGTTACCAGAATATCGATCAGACCGTCCTGACCCAACTGCAGCGGCAGGGGGAGGTGCAGGTGGTGGACATCCGCGACCCCGAATCCTTTATCCGTGGCCGCATCCCCGGTGCCCTGCGTCTGCATCAGGGCAACCTGGCCCAGTTCATGATGGAGGGGGAGTTCGACGATCCCCTGGTGGTGGTGTGCTACCACGGCATCAGCAGCCAGAGTGCGGCCCAGTACCTGGCGGAACAGGGATTTGAGCGGGTCTACAGCCTGATTGGCGGCATGGAGGGCTGGGTGCAGTCCGGTGCCGAGGTGGAGGCGGGATGATCGCCCTGGGGGTATTGGACAACGCCAGGGCTGCCCAGGCCTTCGTGGATTATCTGGCGGGGCTGGGGGTCAAGGCGCGGTTGAGCCGTCACGATCATGGGGTGGAGATCTGGGTCGCGGAAACAGACCAGCCCAGGGCCCAGTCGGAGTTCGAGCGCTTCCTGGCGGATCCCCACCACCCCAGGTACCACGAAGCCTCCTGGAACAACGGCAGCACCAGCAATAGTCTCAGCTACGGCAAGCCGATGTCGCAGATGATGACGACGGTGCTGAACCGGGCCGGGCCGCTGACCCTGGTGGTGATGGCGGCCTGCATCGCGGTCTTCATCCCCTGGGCGATGAAGATCCAGCAGCCGCTGTTTTATGCCCTGCACTTTTTCGAAAGCTGGGAGGCCTTCTCCCTGGATCAGGGGTGGCGGCTGTTCTCACCGGTGTTGCTGCACTTCGACCCGATGCACATCGCCTTCAACCTGCTGTGGTGGTGGTACCTGGGTGGCCAGGTGGAGAAGCGCCTGGGCAGCGGCAAACTGCTGGTGCTGCTGCTGGCCGGGGCGGCCGTGCCCAACCTGGTGCAGTTTGCCATGGTGGGACCGGCGTTCGGTGGCCTGTCCGGGGTGGTCTATGCCCTGGTCGGCTATTGCTGGCTGATGGGACGGATGGCGCCCCAGAGGGGCATTGTCTTGCCGGACGCCTACATGAGCTTCCTGATGATCTGGCTGGTGCTGGGGTTTGCCGGCTTTATGAACATGGCCAACTGGGCCCACCTGGGGGGGCTGCTGGTGGGGCTGGCGCAGGCGGTGGTGGACGGTGGCCGCCATCGGCGGTGATCGCCTGAGGCGTTGGTAGAGAGGGGGCCAGGCCCCCTCTGTTGATCTGTTTACTGGTAGAGAAACTTGGTAAACAACAGGTTGACCAGCAGAGGCTGTCCCACCTCCTGCTCCAGCAGCTGGTTGACCGTCTCGAAACAGTAGCGGCGGATCTCCTCCCGGCCGGTCAGAGACTGGATCTTCTCCTTTTCCTGCTCACCCAGGATCTCAATGATGGTGCTGCGGATCAGAGGCGCATGGTGTTCGACGATGGCGATGTTGTTGGCGTCCTCGAGCATCAATTCGATGCTGACCCGGATATAGCCCAGGCGGCTGGTATCGGTGACATAATTGGTGACGATCTCCGGTTCAAGGCCGTAGTAGCCGTAGCGGTCGGTGATCGCACTCTGTGCCCCCTGTTCTGTGCCCTCTTCGGCCATGGCCCAGGGTGTCAGGGCCAGAAGCATGACCAGCAGGTAGTTGGCTATACGCATTGTCCCTAGGGTCTCCATTACAGGTGTGCCGGTGGTTCGCGCTCCAACTCTAATACAGAGTATCCCTTGGCTCCAAATCTAGTTTTGATACTATGTGCAAGGCCACAGAAAAGGAGTCGTCATGACGGCAACCACCCTAGAAGCGCTGAACCAGGCGGACGTGCATCCGGTCATCGATCTGACCCTGCCGCCCGGCAAACTGCTGCCCTGGCTGCAGGACAAGGGGTCCCTGACACTCAAGTTGAAAGCCCTGTGCCGCCGGTTCGAGGTGGAGCCGCTGCAGGAGGGGGTGGGGCCGGCGCTGCAACCCGGCCCGGGCTGGGATCTGGGCCAGTCCCTCTGGCAGCGGGTGGTGTTGCTGAAACTGGATGGCGTCCCCTGGGTGTACGCCATCACCGAGGTACCCGGTAGCACCCTGGCCAGTTCGACCATCGATTTCCCCAACCTGGGCAACCAACCCCTGGGGGAGCGCCTGTTTGCCTCCGGCAGCCTGGTGCGGGGACCGCTGCAGGTGTGCCGCTATGGTGGTCGCAGTAGCGCCTCCCTTCAGGCGAAGAAGCTGGGGTACCCTGTGGCTGACGGCCTGTGGGGGCGACAGAGGGAGTTTGAACTGGAGGGGCAAAGCCTGCGGGTATCCGAGGTGTTTTTGCCGCCAGCGTATCAGACCCTACTGCTCTCTGCCTGATTAACAATTACTTTTTCGGTTCACTAAATGTGAACCCGCACTCATTCTCATCCGCTCCTATCGGGCATAATATAAACAATATCTAATATATGGGGGTGCCGGTGTCTCGCTGCTCTGTACCGTTGCTGATGATGTTGTTGCTGACCCTGGTGTGCCAGGGGGCGGTTGCGCGCATCCATCTGATGGTATCGCCGCCAGTTCTGGAGAAGCACCATCATGATCATCAGTTGATGACCATGCAGGCGGAAGCCGACTGCCATCCGACCCCCTGTCATGGCTCGAAACACTACTGTGAGGGGGAGTGCGGCAACTGTCAGATCCTCATTTCTCCTACCAGCCTGGTGGCCTCACAGGTGGCACTGGCGGTGACTCGTCATTCGCCACCCGTGGCTCCCCCCTTGATGCATGTGGACTCTCGTCCTCCCGAACGGGCGCTGCGCCCTCCCATCGGCTGACTCCAAACCCGAACCGATGATCCATCACATTTTCGATTAGATACTGGAGTACAGCATGAACAAGTTTTTCGCCGCGGTGGCCCTGATGGCCGCCCTGATCGCCACCCCCTTCTCTGCCCAGGTTCAGGCGAAAGCCGAAGGCCACGGCGCCCACGCCGAGGCGATGGCACAAGCCACCCACGCCTGCCCCATGCACCCCAAGGTACAGGGCGTGGCCGGGGATGAGTGTCCCAAGTGCGGCATGAAGCTGGCGCCGATGGCGGCCCAAGGTCACCATCACCAACAGCACGCCAAGCACGACTGCGCCAAGGCCAACTGCCCCAACAAGGGGATGCATGCCAAGGGCCATGACTGCGCCAAGGCCAACTGCCCCAACAAGGACAAGCACGCCAAGCACAAGCACGACTGTGCCAACTGTCCCAAGATGAGTGCCAAGGGTGCCCACTACACCCATGCCTGCCCGATGAACCCCAAGATCGTCGGTTTCGAAGGGGACAGCTGCCCCAAGTGCGGCATGGATCTGGAGCCCGTGGCCAAGGCCGATCGTCAGGCCTACACCCATGCCTGTCCGATGAACCCCAATATCCGTGGGTTCAAGGGTGACCACTGCCCCAAGTGTGGCATGGCGCTGGAGCCCATCGCCCAGGCGGGCAAGGGTCACAGCCACCACTGATGACGGGGTCCGTGATTGGGCCCTGAAAAAAGTGTGAACTTTTGATTGGGATTTCGTTCATAATGGTGGCCACTGGCTAAGAGACTTGAACCGACAATGACCCCCTTGAGCAGAGTATTGAGCATGCTGTTACTGGCACTGGCGCTGATAAGCCAGGGCGCGGTGGCGCGCATGCCGATGATGCCCATGGGAGCGTCGGGTCAGGCCATGGCCACCATGGACTGCCACAGCCAGATGGCCGATTCGGCACAAGCCGACGAGGCGTCGTGCTGTTGTGACGGCGGAGCCATGACCGGGACCATGACCATGGATTGTGACGGCGGCTGCAGCCAGTGCCAGGATTGCGCTCACTACAGCTCCTCCCCGGTGACTCCGCTGCAGTTCGGTCATGCGCCGCGACATGGCGAACCCCTCGCCTACCTCACCAGCTTCGACTCCGTCTGCCTGGAGTTCGATGAGCGACCTCCCATCGCCTGATCCTTCATAGAGACGACTTTGACACTCAGGGTGCCCTGACCGGTACCCTACTTGGTCCGTGAATCGGGCCGAGCGACTATGAAGAGGTTTCCGGCCTATCGCAGAAATAGCGTCGGAATTGAGGAGAAGCCAAGATGTTTGGTGACAACTGCCCTGCCCGTTGGCTGCTGGCCCTGATGCTGGCCCTGCCGATGTTGGCCCTGCCAACCCATGCCCAGCAGCCCAGCGAGCCTGCCCACGCCCACCCGGAGCAGGCTCAGCCCTACGCCTGCCCCATGCACCTGGACCAGACTGGCCAGCAAGGGGACCGCTGCCCCAAGTGCAAGATGTTCCTGACCCCGGTGGATGCCACCTACGCCTGCCCGATGCACCCGGAGCAGACCGGCGCCATCGGCGATCGCTGCCCCATCTGCAACATGTACCTGGCCCCCGAGGAGGATGAGGAGGAGGTCGCCTCTCAGGAGGGCCACAACCATGGCGCCGAGGCGGGGACGCAGCCCTTGTCGTCACCGGCGGTCAAACCCAACCCGCTGCAGCCCGGCTCGGGTGGGGTGAAATATGTCTGCCCCATGCACCCCCATATCGTCTCCGATGAGCCCGGTACCTGCCCCATCTGCGGCATGGACCTGGAGAAGGTGGAGCTGGGCACCAGCACCGAAGAGGTGGTGGTCGGCGTCCCCGGAGGGATGCAACAGGCCCTGGGGATGCGGGTGGAGAGCGTGCAGCAGGGCACCCTGTGGCGCTACATCGATACCATCGGCACCGTCGAGTACGACCAGGATGCCCTGAGTCACATCCATGCCCGGGTTTCCGGCTGGATCGAGAAGCTGGGGGTGGCCTCGGTGGGGGACCAGGTTAAACAGGGAGACCTGCTGTTTGAGCTGTACAGTCCCGAATTGATCAATGCCCAGGACGACTACCTGCTGGCGCTGGACAGCCTCAAGAGCGACACCATCCGCGGTCCCGAACTGATGCGCAAGGCCAGGCTGCGCCTGGAGTTGCTGGGGATGGATAGCCGCCTGATCCAGCAACTGGAGCGCAGCGGCAAGAGTCTCTACCGGGTGCCCTTCTACGCCCAGCAGGATGGCTACATCAGCCAGCTCAATGTTCGTGACGGCATGTACATTCAGCCCGCCACCGAGGTGATGAAGCTGGTGAACCTGGACAATGTCTGGGTGATCGCTGAGGTGTTCGAGAACCAGCAGGGCTGGTTCAACGAGGGCCAGGATGCGGCGGTGACCGCCTCGGCCCTGGGGTTGTTCGAGCTGGAGGGGCAGATCGACTACATCTACCCCGAGCTGGATCCGGTAACCCGGGCGATGCAGGTTCGGGTCAGCCTGGCCAATCCCGAAGGCAAGCTGCGCCCCGGCTCCCTGGTGGATGTGGAGCTGTACGGCACCGCCAAGCGGGGCCTGACCCTGGTGCCCACCGAGGCGCTGATCCAGACCGGTCGCAGTAACCGGGTGGTGGTGCAGCGCGCCGACACCGAATTTGTGGTCAAGGAGGTCACCCTGGGGATGATCGCCCAGGGCAAGGCGGAGGTCCTCTCCGGGCTTGAGCCTGGCGAGCGGGTGGTGGTCTCCGGCCAGTTCCTGCTGGACTCCGAGGCCAGCCTCAAGGGCAGTCTGATGCGGATGAGCAGTGGCAGTGCCCACAGCGGCCACAGTCACTAGGAGGCATCATGCTGGAAAAAATCATTGAGGCCTCCATCCGTCAGCGAGTGATGGTGCTGGTGGTGATGGCGGTGATCGCCCTGGTGGGCTGGCAGGCGCTGCGTACCACCCCCCTGGACGCCCTGCCGGATCTGTCTGACGTGCAGGTGATCGTCAAGACCCCCTACCCGGGGCAGGCGCCGCAACTGGTGGAGGAGCAGGTGACCTACCCGCTCTCCTCGGCGATGCTGGCGGTGCCCGGTGCCAAGACGGTGCGGGGTTACTCCTTTTTCGGCGACTCCTATGTCTACGTGATCTTCGAGGATGGCACCGACATCTACTGGGCCCGTTCCCGGGTCCTGGAGTATCTGTCCCAGGTGCAGGGGCAGCTGCCTGCCGCCGCCCGGCCCGAGCTTGGGCCCGACGCCTCCGGGGTGGGCTGGGTGTTTGAGTATGCCCTGGTGGATCGCAGCGGCCGGCATGACCTGGCCCAGCTGCGCAGCCTGCAGGACTGGTACCTGAAGCTGGAGCTGCAGAGCGTGGCCGGGGTGTCCGAGGTGGCCACCATCGGCGGCATGGAGCAGAGCTACCAGGTGGTGGTGGATCCCCACAAGCTGGCTCTCTACAGGCTGGACATTGGCCGGGTGAAGATGGCCATCGACCGGGCCAACGCCGAAGTGGGCGGCTCTGTGGTGGAGATGGCGGAAGCGGAGTACATGATCCGCTCCAAGGGCTACCGCCAGAGCCTGGCGGATTTCGCCGAGATCCCCCTGGGGGTGGTCTCAGAGGCCGGCAATCCGGTGCTGCTCAAGGATGTGGCCACCCTGCGCCTGGGGCCCGCCGCTCGCCGCGGCATGGCCGAGCTCGATGGCGAGGGTGAAGTGGTGGGGGGGATCATCGTCATGCGCTACGGTGAGAACGCCCTGGCCACCATCGATGCGGTCAAGGCCAAGCTGGCCACCCTGAAGGCAGGGCTGCCGGAGGGGGTGGAGGTGGTGACCACCTACGACCGCTCCCAGCTGATCCTCAACTCGGTGGACAACCTCAAGCACAAGGTGATCGAGGAGATGGCGGTGGTGGGCCTGGTGTGCCTGCTGTTTCTGCTTCACGCCCGCTCTACCCTGGTGGCGGTGATCACCCTGCCACTCTCCATCCTGGTCAGCTTCATCATCATGGGCCGGATGGGGGTCAACGCCAACATCATGAGTCTGGGGGGGATCGCCATCGCCATCGGGGCGGTGGTGGACGCCGCCATCGTCATGGTAGAGAACGCCCACAAGCACCTGGAACATTTCCGTGCCGACAAGGGGCGTGAACCCCTTGAGCGGGAGCGTTGGGAGCTGATGAAGGAGGCCTCGGTGGAGGTGGGCCCAGCGCTGTTCTTCAGTCTGCTGATCATCACCCTGAGCTTCATGCCGGTGTTTGTGCTGGAGGCCCAGGAGGGGAGGCTGTTCCACCCCCTGGCCTACACCAAGACCTTCGCCATGGCGGCCTCGGCGCTGCTGGCGATCACCCTGATCCCGGTGTTGATGGGCTATTTCATCCGTGGCCGCATCCCCGACGAACGCAAGAACCCCATCAGCCGGCTGCTGATCGCCCTCTACCGGCCCTCACTGGGGCTGGTATTGCGCTTCCCCAAGATCACCCTGGTGCTGGCCGTTGCCGCCCTGGTGAGTGCCTGGTATCCCACCAGCCGCCTGGGATCGGAGTTTATGCCGGAGCTGGAGGAGGGGGACCTGCTCTACATGCCCACCACCCTGCCCGGGGTGAGCGCCGGTAAGGCGGCGGAGCTGTTGCAGCAGACCGACCGGCTGATCAAGACCATTCCCGAGGTCAAACGGGTGTTCGGCAAGGTGGGCCGGGCGGAGACTGCCACGGATCCTGCCCCCTTGACCATGCTGGAGACCACCATCATGCTCAATCCCAGGGAGAGCTGGCGACCGGGGATGACCCTGGAAGGGATCATCGACGAGCTGCAACGCACCGTCAAGGTGCCCGGCGTCACCAATGCCTGGGTGCAGCCGATCAAGACTCGCATCGACATGCTATCCACCGGCATCAAGACCCCCATCGGCATCAAGATCTCCGGCGCCGATGTCGATGAGCTGCAGCGCATCGGCGGGCAGATCGAGGCGATCCTCACGCCGCTGACCGGCACTGTCTCCGCCTTCGCCGAACGGGTGGGGGGCGGCCGCTACATCGACATTGAGCCCAAGCTGGAGGTGGCGGCCCGCTACGGCCTCAGCCTGGACGACGTGCAGAATGTGGTGCGGCTGGCCATCGGCGGCATGCAGATCGGCGAATCGGTGCAGGGGGCGGAACGCTACCCCATCAACCTGCGCTACCCCAGGGCGCTGCGGGACGACATCAACAAGCTCAAGGCTCTGCCGGTGGTCACCGCCAGCGGCCACTACATCCCCCTGTCCAACGTGGCCGATATCAGTATCAGTGACGGCGCCCCCATGCTCAAGAGTGAGAATGGCCGTCTCATCTCCTGGGTGTTCGTGGACATCAAGGGGATCTCCATCGGCGAGTACATCGATCAGGCCCGTCAGGCCCTGGATGGCCAGTTGAAGCTGCCGCCCCGATACAGCGTCAGCTTCGCCGGCCAGTATGAGTATATGCAGCGGGTGGAGGCCAAGATGGTCCAGGTGATTCCCATGACGTTGGCGGTGATCTTCCTGCTGCTGATGCTCACCTTCGGTTCCACCCTGCAGGCGGGGATCATCATGCTCAGCCTGCCCTTTGCCCTGGTGGGATCCGCCTGGCTGCTCTACCTGCTGGAGTACAACCTGTCGGTTGCGGTGGCGGTGGGAATGATCGCCCTGGCCGGGGTGGCGGCGGAGTTTGGCGTGGTGATGCAGGTCTATCTGAACAATGCCATCAAGGCCAAGCGCCGGGCCGGGAGCTTCGACTCGGAGACGGATCTGCGCGATGCCCTGATGGAGGGGGCGGTGATGCGCATCCGGCCCAAGGCGATGACCGTGGCCACCATCTTTTTCGGCCTGCTGCCGATCATGTGGGGAGCCGGTTCCGGCAACGACGTGATGCAGAAGATCGCCGCCCCCATGGTGGGGGGGATGGTGACTGCGCCGCTGCTGTCGCTGTTTGTGATTCCCGCCCTCTACCTGCTGATCTACAGGAGGGAGTTTAAAGGGGAGGAGGCATGAAGATAGGTCAGGTCGCCCGGGAGACCGGGCTCAGTGTCAAGACCCTCCGTTACTACCACGACATCGGCCTGGTGGCCGCCCCCCGGGGTGACAACGGCTATCGGGCCTATGGGGCCACCCAACTGAGCCAGCTGCAGTTTGTGGCCAGGAGCAAGGCGCTGGGGTTCTCCCTGGAGCAGTGTGCCGCCCTGCTGGCCCTCAATGCCAGTGAGCAGAGAACCGCCGGCGAGGTGAGGGCGATGGCGTCTGAGCAACTGGGGCTGGTGCGTGAAAAGCTGGCTCAACTGCAGTCGCTGGAGCGGCGCCTGTCGGAACTGGTGGGCGAGTGTCGGGGCGGTACCAGTGCCCACTGCAGCATCCTCGATTCTCTTAATGGCAAGGGGTGATGACGCCCTAGGATGACGAGGCCGACCCTTCGGGGCCGGCCTTTTTTATGGACCGCCCCTGACGGTGACGTGGCCGGCGGTGATCTGATGAGGCGGGCGCCGGAGAAGGGACGGAAATCACCGGCATCATCCAGTGGCATACCGCGCCAGGAGTAGGATTGATATTCCGGCGGGATGGCGTCGTTATGGGCAGGGAGAAAAAAGGCGGCCGAAGCCGCCAAGGTTGGTCAGAAAGTGAGGCTGCTTCTGGCCAGCACGGCCATCAGCTGGCTCTGGGTCAGCAGGGTATGCTCCACGGCGCCGGTGTCGCTGCGCAGGCTGATGGTAGGCTGGCGGGCAAACTGGCGTACTTCGGCATCGCTGCGCAGATCCGGCAGCTTGAGTCTGTAGACCTGGTCCTCGCTGGCTCTGAAGCTCAGGTAGAGGGGCTCTGAGCTGACAAATTCATGATCTTCCGCGTTGGGCTTCAGCAGTTCGGCGTAGCGCAGTTCCAGAATCTGCAGTCCGTTCTCCAGGGACAGGGTGCTGCGGTAGCTGGGCACCGCTTCGCCGTTGACCCGGTTGACCCACATTGAGGAGGGCAGCTCCAGGGTGGCGGCGTTCGCCAGGGCAGACAGCAGGCTGAGCAGAGTGGCTGAAATCAGGGCTTTCATAAGGTGTTTCTCCATAAAGATTCGTCAATGTGATCGGTGATGTTACGAATCTCAGGAGATGGGGGGGCGCAGCCTCCTCAGCGGCGGTGTGGGATACTCCGCCGGCAGTTGAAAGGGGGGCGGAATGCTTCCCGAACAGGGTAGCGGCGAGATCCCGACAGGCAGCAGGACCGCCGCCGCCACCAGCACGCACCCCGACTGGCACTGATCACAGGGCGATGCGTCGGTGTGATGCATCACCGTGGTGCAGGCCAGTGGCTCACCGGCAGGCATCCGGTGAGCAGGCAGGGCTCGGGCGGGCTGAACCAGGCTGAGGGTCAGCAGCGTCAACAGCATGGTGAGCCACAGCCGGTTCTTTCGGGAAGCATTCCTAAACATGGTGCCAGGGTAAAGCCTCCCGCCGCGGGAGGGTCAAGGGGCGGCGGACGAGGAATCGTCTGCCGGGACGGCCGATCCTGTTTACTTGTGCCGGCAGGCGGCCAGGCGGTCAAACGCCTCCCCGTCGCTGGGCACCGGCAGCTGGTGTTTGCCGGCGTAGTAGCGGCGGGAGAACACCTGGAAGAAGGCGTCCATCACCTCGGCGGCGTCGGGCTCGCCCGCCAGCTCCAGCACCATGGCCGCTACCTCGGCAGTGGCCAGCTGGTGATGGTGAACCGCTTCCCGCAGCTTGTAGTTGCTCAGCCGCTCCGGGTTGATGCTGAGTACCGGCATCCGCTTGAGGTAGGGGCTCTTGAAGTAGATCTTACGCGCCTGGGCCCAGGTGGCGTCCAGCAGCACAAACAGCGGCCGCTTGCCTTGTGGGCAGGGCAGCGGGGCTTCCACCACCGGCTGGTCGTCCACGTAGGCGTCGGGAAACACCAGGTAGGGTTGCCAGCGCGGATCGGCCAGGTAGGCCAGCATCTGCGGATCCGGCTCGGTGCGGTCCCAGACGAAGGCGGCGGTGTCCGGCAGGATCTCGGCGATGAGGCGACCGGTATTGGTCGGTTTCATCGGCTCCTTGCGGTGCATGATCAGGCAGAACGCTGGTGCGACCCGCTGTGGCAGACGGTAGCGGCAGGCGCAGTGGCTCTGGGCAATCTGGCAGCGCGGACAGCGCGCCACGGTGGCCCCCCGCGATTGGTAGGGTTTGCTGGACTGGGCCACCAGCCTGGCCCGCAGGGTGAGCACCGCGTTGTCCATGATCACTGTCCGAATACCGGCAGCAGTTGCAGTTTACTGGCGATCTCGCACAGGGCCACCGTCAGGCCGAAGCCGATCACCAGCACGATGGCGCCCCGGCCGCCCGGTGCCCGGTAGCCGTCCCGGTGACGGCGGCGCACTTCGCGGGCCATCAGTGCCGGTACGATGGCGGCCCACAGGGTGGCGGCCAGGCCGGCGAAGCCGATGGCGTAGATGAAGCCGTGGGGCCAGGCCAGCGCCAGCAGCAGCGGCGGCAGGAAGGTGATGGCGGCGCTCTTGCTGCGGCCGGCCGCCGAGTTGTCGAAGCCAAATAGGTCGGCGATGAAGTCAAACAGCCCCAGGGTGACCCCGAGGAAGGAGCTGGCCACCGCCAGGTTGGCAAACAGCGACAGCATGGCGCCCAGGTTGCCGCCGTCACTGTGCTCTAGCGCCGCCACCAGATCCCCCATGTTGCCTCCCGCCTGGATCACCGGCAGCATCTGCTGCTGGCTGAGGTTGCCGAAGGTGAGGGTCAGCCACAGCAGGTAGATGGTGAACGCCAGGCCGGTTCCCGCCAGCAGGGCGGTGGCGATGCGCCTGGGCTGCTTGCCATAGTATTTCACCAGGCTGGGCACGTTGCCGTGGTAGCCGAAGGAGGCCAGCATGAAGGGCAGGGCCGCCAGGCCGAAGATGGCGTACTCCTGGCCCTCGGCCGCCTCCGGCCACAGGTTGGTCGCCTCGATGCCGGGAGCGAGATCCAGGGTGGAGGCGGCGAAGGTGAGCAGCATGGCGCCGATCATGACGGTGCTGAGGCGATCCACCGCGCCCGCGCCCAGCCAGACGATGGCCGCCAGCACCCCGGCGAAGCAGAGCGCGGCCGGTTTGGCGGACAGCGCCAGCCCCAGGGTGGCGGAGGCGCCGTGGCTGACGATGGAGCTGCCGCCACTGATGTAGGCGTAGGTGAGGATGTAGAGCACGAAGGCGATGGAGATCCCGTTGGCCACCCGCCAGGAACGGCCCAGGGTGTCTCCTACCATGGAGTCGAAGCTGGCGCCTACGGGAAAGTGGAGGTTGGTTTCCAGCACGAACAGGCCGGAAAGCAGCATGCACAGCCAGGCAAAGGCCAGCATCATCAGGCTGTAGCCGTACCACATGCCGGCGCCGGTCACCGGCAGGGAGAACATGCCGGCTCCCACTGTGGTGGCGGCGATGATCATGGCCCCGCCAAGGAGGCCGGGGGAGGTGGGTTGTTTCATCGGGTATCCAGAGTCAAAAAGGGCCCAGCAGGGCCCTTGTGGAAGGGTGGCGCCTTTAGCCTGCCTGGCTGATGGAGGCGCGCATGCTCACCGGCAGCTGCTTCAGCACCAGCTGGGCCAGGCTCTTGATCAGGTCGGTGTCGGGATCGTCGCCGATGCAGCCCATCTCCTTGAGTCTCAGGGTCAGGGTATTGAACACCTTCTTGTCGAAGAACTCCGGGGCGCTGGTGCCATGCAGCTTGCACAGGCGTTCGGCCAGCTTGGTCGCCTCCTTCTCCAGGGCGCCGCGTTCGATGCCGGGTTCGGCCTGGAGTCGGGCCAGCAGGATGGCGTAGCGCTGTAGGGTCTCCTGGCTGATGGCCGCCAGTTGCATCAGGCTGTTGCGGTGGCTCTCGACGAGGGTCAGCTGGCCGTTCTCCGCCTCGGCCAGGTGGCCGTGGTTGATCAGCTCGTTGATCAACGCCTGCAGATACTCCTCCAGTTCCCCGTCCAGCCCCATGAACAGCTCGGCCTGCAGCAGCGGGTAGAGCTGACGGGCATCGTCGATCAGGCCCTGACGGCTGGGCTTGGTGCATCTCAGCGCCAGGGAGGCCAGCAGGCTGGGCAGGATCATCAGGTGCAGGATGTTGTTGCGGTAGTAGGTCATGGTCACCGCCTGGTTGTCGGCGATGCTGACGATCTCACCCAGGTCATCCTGGCTCAGTTGGAACTTCTCCAGATCCAGCACCGTCTGCAACACCTTCTTGCCATCCCCCTCGGTCAGGGTGGTGTAGGGGGTGTAGGGCACCGCCTGCAGCAGCTTCAGGTAGAAGTCCAGCTGCTGCTCCAGGGCGGCCCTGGGCATGGCGTGTTGCTGGGTGGCCAGCAGGGTGGTGGCGGTCAGGGTGACCGAACTGACGGCGGCCGCGTCGTTGATGTTGCACATCAGCTGGTTGGCCAGCTCATTCACCACCGGGGTGAGCCAGGGTTGCTTCTGATACGGATCCTCCTGGGTGTCTTCACGCCAGTTGGGCACCTTGTCATTGAGGAACTGGTGGACGGTGACCGGCTGGCCGAAGTTGACGTAGCCCTCGCCGTAGTTGCGCAGCTTCTTGAGGGCGGACAGGACCTGGCCGATCCCCTCCTTCTCCTTCTTCTTGCCCTTGAGCTCCTTGTGATAGGTGGACACCTCCATCACATGGTCGTAGCCCAGGTAGATGGGCACCAGGGTGACCGGGCGCTCGATGCCGCGCAGTACCGTCTGGATGGTCATGGCGATCATCCCGGTCTTGGGGGGCAGCAGCCGGCCGGTACGGGAGCGGCCGCCTTCGCAGAAGTATTCGATGGAGTAGCCCCGGGCGAACAGCTGGTGCAGGTACTCGCGGAATACGTCGGCATACAGCTTGTTGCCCTTGAAGGAGCGACGGATGAAGAAGGCGCCGCCCTGGCGAAAGATCGGGCCGGCGGGCCAAAAGTTGAGGTTGACCCCGGCGGCGATGTGCGGCGGGACCATCCCCTGCTGGTAGATGATGTAAGAGAGCAGCAGGTAGTCCATGTGGCTGCGGTGGCAGGGGACAAACACGATTTCGTGGCCGTCCTGGGACAGCTGACGCACCTGCTCGGCGCCGCGGACGTTGATGCCGTTGTAGATCTTGTTCCACAGCCAGGAGAGGATCCGTTCACCGATGCGGATCAGGTTGCTGGAGTAGTCGGCGGCGATCTCCTCCAGGTACTCGGTGGCCCGCTCCCGGGCCTTCTCCTCGCTGATCCCCTTGCTTTTGGCTTCGTCGGCGATCGCCTGCTGCAGCCCCTGGGAGGCGAGCAGGCTGGCAAACAGCGCCTGGCGGTCGGGCAGGCGCGGACCGGTGGCCACGGTGCGCTGTCGGCCGAAGTGTACCCGGGCGACCCGGGCCAGCTTCTGGGCGATCCCCTCGTCGGTGCCGTGGTGGTCGGCCATGTAGCGCAGGGACACCGGGCGGGAGAAGCGGATGAAGTTGTCCCGTCCCAGCATCATCAGGATAAAGAACTTGCGCAGCCAGGTGGGGTGATCCCGGTTGAGCAGGGTGGCGGAAACGCTCTCCTCCTTGCCGGGATTCCGTCCCCAGAACAGGGACACCGGAACCACCTGGGCGTCCAGATCATCGTGGGTACGGTGCAGGCCGAGCAGCTTCTCGAAGCGGGCCATGAAGTCCGCCCTCTTGCGCTTGCCGAACAGCGGCGTCGCGCCGCTGAGCCACACCACCCGGCTGACCTTCTCCCCTTTGACCTCCAGGGGCTCCAGTGGGCTGGGCAGTCCGCAGTTCAGGCAGGCTTCGTGCAGCGCCAGCAGATCGGAGTGGGATTCGTGGGCCATCACGTATACCAGGGGCCGCGTGGGATCGATATCCAGCTCGGAGGTGGGATCTTCCGGCACCAGACGGCTGGTCACCGCTGGCTTCTGCAGCCAGCGGGCACCCTGCATCCAGGGAGAAAGGTAGTCTTGAGTCACCGTTCAGTTCACTTCTTGTTCTTCAATTGACGTAGATTCTACACCGAAAGGCGGCCCGGCGGCAGTGAAGCTACAACTTCATTGAGATCGTCGGCTGTCACGGCCGGGTTCAACGCAAATAACTGTTGAATTTATCGCCTACCTGTATATACTCACAGTGGTACTGTATAGATAAACAGGTAGAGTTATGAAGCCGTTGACCCCGAGACAGAGCCAGGTGCTGGAGCTTATCCGCAGTCACATGCAGGAGACCGGTATGCCCCCCACCCGGGCCGAGATCGCCAAGCGCCTCGGGTTCCGCAGCGCCAATGCCGCCGAGGAGCATCTCAAGGCCCTGGCCCGCAAGCAGGTGATCGAGATTGTGCCCGGCACCTCCCGGGGGATCCGCCTGCTGGACAACGGTCCCGAGCCCGAGCAGCTGGGGCTGCCACTGATCGGCCAGGTGGCCGCCGGTGAGCCGATTCTCGCCCAGCAGCACATCGAACAGCACTGCCAGATGGATCCCGCCCTGTTCCACCCCAGCGCCGACTTCCTGCTGAGGGTGCGCGGCGATTCCATGGTGGAGATCGGCATCATGGATGGCGACCTGCTGGCGGTACACAGCCAGAAGGAGGCGCGCAACGGTCAGGTGGTGGTGGCCCGGGTGGGCGAGGACGTGACGGTAAAACGGTTCGAACGTAAGGGGAACGTCGTCTACCTGCACGCGGAAAACCGAGAGTATCAGCCCATCGTGGTCGATCTGGAGCAGGAGTACATGTGCATCGAAGGTCTGGCGGTGGGGGTCATTCGCAACGGAGGATTGCACTGATGAAGAGCAGGCATGTCACACAGTACCGCCACCCCGGCCTGTGGCAGGGGAGCTGGAATCACGCTGCCAGCCTGACCAGGCTGGAGGACGGCATCGACACCCTGACCCGCCTCGCCCCCGAACTGGCGCAGCTGAGTCAGAAGGAGCGTTGGTTGGTGCTGGTGAATCCACCGGCGTTCGGCTGGAAACGGATACTGCAGGAGGCCGGCGTCGCCATGGATCGCATCCTGCTGGTGCGCTGTCAGGATGAGGTGGAGGGCCAGTGGGCGGTGGAGCAGGCCCTGTGTGGCCGCACCTGCTCGGCGGTGCTGGCCTGGTTGCCCACCCTGGCCGCCCGGGACTGGCGGCGTCTGGAGATGGCCAGCCGCCGGGCCGAGTGTTCCGGCTACCTGTTCCAGCCCCGGGGCCTGACCGTCGCACCCGCCCTGGTCAGCAACTGGATCCACTGATTACCGGAAAAAGGGGGGGCTTTAGGCAGTAATCAGCCCCAATCCCGGCTTTTGAATCTGATTCGTTCGTTTGTTTCCAAAATTAGCGTAATTTATCATTAATTTAGGCTTATATATTGCCATTCGGAAAATATGAGTTTTTTCCCCTGCCTTCCCCTTTCCCTCCTCCATTGAGTGCTATTCTTGATCTTGATCAAATGGGTTTATCTCATTAGGTTAGGAAATGACACGATCGCAGAGTCGTGTGCGGCAGGAGTAACTCCGGAATCAGCGGTTTCCGCAGTGTGCCCAACCTATTGAGGGGAGGGGAGCTTCATAGGGCTGTGAATTACTGTGCTGGCTCTCTTCTGGATATTGCAGGTTGCAATACACAGAGGAGCAGTTGTTGTGAGACGTTACTTTTTGTTGGCCATCGGCGTTCTGATGCCAACCCTGGCGCTGGCCACGGATGCAGATCTTAACCTGACACCCGGGGTGACCGCCATCAGTGAGCGGGTCTACGGCCTGCATATGACCATCTTCTATATCTGTTGCGCCATCGCGGCGGTGGTGTTTGGCATGATGCTCTATTCGCTGATTCGCCACCGCAAGTCCAAGGGGGCCGTGCCCGCCAACTTCCACGAAAGCACCAGGGTTGAGGTGCTGTGGACGGTGATCCCCTTTGTCATTCTCATCGTGATGGCGGTGCCCGCCACCAAGACCCTGGTGGCCATGGAGGATCCCAGTGCCTCTGAGCTGACCATCCAGGTGACCGGTTCTCAGTGGAAGTGGCACTACAGGTATTTCGACCAGGGCGTTGAGTTTTACAGCCTGCTGTCCACCCCTCAGAATCAGATTCAAAACGCCGAGGCCAAGGGGGAGAACTACCTGCTCGAGGTGGACAAGCCCCTGGTGATCCCCGCCAATCGCAAGGTGCGCTTCCTGATGACCTCGGACGACGTCATCCACTCCTGGTGGGTGCCCGCTTTCGCGGTTAAGAAGGACGCCAACCCCGGCTTCATCAACGAGGCCTGGACCAAGGTGGACAAACCCGGCGTCTACCGCGGTCAGTGTGCCGAGCTGTGTGGCAAGGACCACGGCTTCATGCCGGTGGTGGTGGAGGTGCTGCCGGAGGCGGAGTTCGACATCTGGCTGGCGGAGCAGCAGGCCGCGGCCGCCGTCGCCGCCCAGGACGAGACCGCCGCCCTGACCCAGACCTTGACCCTGGAGGAGTCCATGGCCCTGGGGGAGCAGGTCTACCTCTCCCGTTGCGCCGCCTGCCATATGCCTAACGGCAACGGCCTCGAGGGGGTGTTCCCGGCGCTGAAGGGCAGCCCCGTCGCCCTGGGTGATCCCAAGGCGCACATCGGCATCGTGGTGCACGGCAGTCCCGGGACCGCCATGCAGGCGTTCGCCGCCCAGCTAACCAACAAGGAGCTGGCGGCGGTGGTGACCTATGAGAGAAACGCCTGGGGCAACAACGTAGGCGACGTGATACAGGCGGCGGATGTGGCTGCCTCCAAGGGAGAGTGAGAGCAGGCCAATGACTATAGCGACGCGAGACAATCAGGCCGATGTCGGCCGCATCGACACCCCGGATCATGAGCACCAGCACGTCACCAGGCGAGGATGGAAGCGCTGGCTGCTCACCACCAATCACAAGGAGATCGGCACCCTCTACCTGTGGTTCAGCTTCACCATGTTCCTGGTGGGAGGGGCCATGGCCATGGTGATCCGCGCCGAGCTGTTCCAGCCCGGACTGCAACTGGTCGAGCCCAACTTCTTCAACCAGATGACCACGGTACACGGCCTGGTGATGGTGTTCGGGGCGGTGATGCCCGCCTTTACCGGACTGGCCAACTGGATGATCCCGATGATGATCGGCGCCCCGGACATGGCGCTGCCCCGGTTGAACAACTGGAGTTTCTGGATCCTGCCGTTTGCCTTCAGCATGCTGCTGGGCAGCCTGTTCATGGACGGGGGCGGCCCCGCCTTCGGCTGGACCTTTTACGCTCCCCTCTCCACCACCTTCAGTGGCGATTCCACCGCCCTGTTCGTGTTCTCGGTCCACATCATGGGGATCAGCTCCATCATGGGGGCGATCAATGTGATCGTCACCATCGTCAACCTGCGGGCGCCGGGGATGACCTATATGAAGATGCCACTGTTTGTCTGGACCTGGCTGATCACCGCCTTCCTGCTGATTGCGGTGATGCCGGTTCTGGCGGGGGCGGTCACCATGGTGCTGACCGACAAGTATTTCGGCACCAGCTTCTTCGATGCCGCCGGGGGCGGTGATCCGGTGATGTTCCAGCACATCTTCTGGTTTTTCGGTCACCCCGAGGTGTACATCATGATCCTGCCGGCTTTTGGCATCATCTCCGCCATCGTGCCCGCCTTCAGTCGCAAGAGGCTGTTCGGTTATGCCTCCATGGTGTACGCCACCGCCTCCATCGCCCTGCTCTCTTTCATTGTCTGGGCTCATCACATGTTCACCACCGGGATGCCGGTGGCGGCGGAGCTGTTCTTCATGTACTGCACCATGCTGATCTCGGTGCCCACCGGGGTGAAGGTGTTCAACTGGGTGGCCACCCTGTGGCGAGGGGCCATCAGCTTCGAGGCGCCGATGATGTTCGCCCTGGCGTTTATCGTGCTGTTCACCATCGGCGGCCTGTCGGGACTGATGCTGGCGATTACCCCGGTGGACTTCCAGTATCACGACACCTACTTTGTGGTGGCCCACTTCCACTACGTGCTGGTCAGTGGGGCGGTGTTCTCCATCATGGCGGCCGCCTACTACTGGCTGCCCAAGTGGACCGGCCATATGTACAGCGAAACCCTGGCCAGGTGGCACTTCTGGTGCTCCATCATCTCGGTGAACATCCTGTTTTTCCCCATGCACTTCCTCGGGCTGGCGGGCATGCCCAGGCGCATCCCCGATTACGCCCTGCAGTTTGCCGACATCAATAAGATCGTCTCCATCGGCGGCTTTGCCTTCGGCCTGTCACAGCTGATCTTCCTGGCCCTGGTGATCAAGTGCATTCGCGGCGGCGACAAGGCCCCGGCCAAGCCCTGGGATGGTGCCGAGGGGCTGGAGTGGAGCGTGGCGTCGCCGGCGCCGCTGCACACCTTCGACACGCCTCCCGAGGTGAAATGATGAGTGCCCGGCGCGCCAACCGGGTCCTGGTCACCCGGCTGCTGCTGGTCACCCTGGGGATGTTCGGCTTCGGTTTTGCCCTGGTGCCGCTCTATGACGTGTTCTGTGAGGTGACCGGCCTCAATGGCAAAACCGGCGGTCCGGCCACGGCGCAGGTGTCGCCGGTCAATCGTGAACGCCTGGTGACCGTAGAGTTTGTCACCTCGGTGCACAGCGCCATGCCCTGGGAGTTTGAGCCGGAGATCAACCGCATTCAGCTTCATCCCGGTGAGACCAAGCGGGTGGCATTTCTGGCTCGCAATCTGTCTGGCAAGGAGATCATCGGTCAGGCGATCCCCTCGGTCAGTCCGGGGCAGGGGGCGCTCTACTTCTCCAAGATCGAGTGTTTCTGTTTTAACCATCAGCCCCTGACGGGAGGGGAGCAGGCCAAGATGCCCCTGGTGTTCTATCTGGATCCGTCGCTGCCGGAGGAGATTCAGACCCTGACCCTGTCATACACGCTCTACAACGTAACCGACAAGGTGCAAGAGCGTGGCAAAGGAGTGTAATCCGATGAAACATGAAAAGTACTATGTCCCCGAGCAGAGCCCCTGGCCCATCGTCGGCGCCGTGGGACTGTTCCTCATCGCCCTGGGGGCCGGCAACTATGTCGGGGGCCTGAGGTCCGGTGACACCGGCATCTTCGGTTATGTGTTGCTGTCGGGCATTGCCGTCATCCTGGTGATGGTGGTGGGCTGGTTCCGAAGTGTCATCAACGAGTCGATGGCGGGGCTCTATTCCAGGCAGATGGATCGCTCCTTCCGCCAGGGGATGTCCTGGTTCATCTTCTCCGAAGTGATGTTCTTCGGTGCCTTCTTCGGGGCGCTGTTCTACGCGCGCATGGTGGCCGTCCCCTGGCTGGCGGGCGAAGGCAACAACGCCATGACCAACGAGGTGCTCTGGCCCGGCTTCGAGGCGGTGTGGCCCCTGGTGACCACCCCGGCGGGTGACACCACCCAGGGGATGGGCTGGCAGGGGTTGCCCCTGTACAACACTCTGATTCTGCTCACCTCCTCCATCACTTTGCACTTTGCCCATGTGGCCCTGGAGCACAACCGACGCCAGGCACTGACCCTGTGGCTGGGGGGCACCATCCTGCTGGGGCTGGCGTTCCTGACGCTGCAGGGCGAGGAGTATCTGCACGCCTACCGGGAGATGAACCTGACTTTGAGCTCCGGGGTGTACGGCAACACCTTCTTCCTGCTGACGGGATTCCACGGGCTGCACGTGACCCTGGGGACCATCATGCTGCTGGTGATGTTCTTCAGGGTGGTGAAGGGCCACTTCACCCCGGAGCGCCATTTCGGCTTCCAGGCGAGCAGCTGGTACTGGCACTTCGTGGACGTGGTGTGGCTGCTGCTGTTCGTGTTTGTCTACATTCTCTGAGCCTAGTAGGGGCGGGGGTTGGGCTCGATCCAGCCCCCCATCATCGCCAGGATCAGCAGAACCAGCACGAAGGCGGAGAGGGCCACCCGCCGACCCAGGAAGTGGCTCATGGATAGGGGGGCGTCCTTGCTCCTGAGCATCATCACCAGGGCCCGGCCCAGGTTGAGGATGATGAACAGCAGCAGGACGACAATAAGCAGTTTGATGGCGAGTTGCATGGCTGAGCCCCGTGGCAACCGCCCTGGATGACGGATGCAGATGGTAAAGAAGGTCCTTTTTTTCCTGATCACTTTGCTGACATTTTGTGCACTGGTCAAGCTGGGCTGGTGGCAGTTGCAGCGGGCAGAGGAGAAGCGGGAGCTGTTGAGCCGGATGGTGGACAACGGCCGTATCGCCCTGAGATGGGACCAGGTGACCGGCGACGAGGCCCTGGGTGGCCGACACCTGAGCCTGGTGGGCCGCCTCAGGCCGGAGCACAGCCTGCTGCTGGACAACCGTATCCAGTCGGGCAGGGTGGGCTATCAGTGGCTGCTGCCAGTGGAGGTGACCGAGGATCAGCCCTGGCTGCTGCTGGATCTGGGGTTCGTGGCCGCCCCCGAGAACAGGGCAGAGCTGCCGGTCCTGCCCGCGGTCCCCTCCCAGGCCCGCCTCAGCGGCCGGCTCTATCGCCCCGGTCACAATCCCCTGGCCAACCAACTGCGGCCGGAGCCCGGCCCGGTCACCCGCATTCAGGCGGTGAATTTCCCCCAGTTGTCCGCCTGGCTGGGGCGGCCGTTGCAGCCCTGGCTGCTGTTTGTGCAGCAGCCGGCCGAACTGGGGTTTGAGCGCCACTGGCGGCCGGTGACCCTGTCGCCGGAGCGCCATCGCGGCTACGCCCTGCAGTGGTTCGGGCTGGCCCTGGCCTGGGCGGTGGTGGCGGCGCTGATCTGGCGAGGCCCGGTTGCAACCGCCCATGAACCCAAGTAGTGTGATCTCTATCACCTTTCTCCAGCCAGCGGTAACGGGTGGAGATCCCAACAGAGAGGAGCCCCGATGAACTCCCGATTACCGCTGGTCATTCTGTGTCTCGTGTTTCTGCTGCCGGTGGCGGCCGCCTACCTGGTGCTCAACCAGGGCTGGTACCGGGGCGGCAGCACCAATCACGGGGTCCTGCTGGAGCGTCTGGATTACCAAACCCTGGCCCAGGCCAACCCCGCCGAACGCCACTGGCAGTTGCTGACCCTGGTTCCCGAGGCCTGCGGTGCCCGCTGTGAGGATCGCCTGACCGCCCTGCAACAGATCCACCTGGCCCTGGGACGGGAACGCCCCCGGGTGGTGCCGGTGCTGCTGCTGCAGGGTGAGCAGAGCGACGCCACCCGGCTGCTGTCGGGACGGGGGTTTGCCACCGCGGTGGCCGGTCAGGAGGCGATCGACCTGCTTGAGCGTTACCCCTTGGTGATCGTCGACCCCCTGGGCCAGTGGGTCATGGGGTATGCAGCCACGGCCGATCAGGCGCAGCAGATTGCCCAAGGCAGGGCGCTGCTGACGGATTTGCGCAAGCTGCTCAAGCTGTCCCACATTGGTTAGGAGGTGTGATGAACCGACTGATACTGGCTACCGCCCTGCTGGCGTTTACCGTGATTCTGGTGGGGGCCTTTACCCGGTTGACCGACGCCGGACTGGGTTGCCCGGACTGGCCGGGTTGTTATGGCTTCCTGACCCCGACCGCGGCCGAGGCCAATGCCGATCTGGCCCTGAGCCGCTATCCGGATCGCCCGCTGGAGCTGGTCAAGGCGTGGGCCGAGATGGGACACCGTTACATCGCCTCCCTGTTGGGCATGCTGATCCTGGTGATCGCCGCCCTGAGCTGGCGCACCCCGCAGCGGGGACACGGCCTGGCCCTGGTGGCCCTGGTGCTGTGTCAGGGCGCCCTGGGGATGTGGACCGTTACCCTGAACCTGATGCCTGTGGTGGTCATGGGCCACCTGCTCGGGGGCCTGACGCTGTTCTGCCTGCTGATCCTGCTGTGGCTGAGGCGCCGGGCCGAGCCGCCGGCCGCGGAGCCCGGCCTGGTGCTGCCGGCCACCCTGGCGCTGATTGCCCTGATCGGCCAGATCGTCCTGGGGGGATGGACTTCGGCCAACTACGCCGCCGTGGTGTGTACCAGCCTGCCCATCTGCGAGGGCGACTGGTGGCATAGCCTCAACTTTGCCAAGGCTTTCAGCCTGATACAGCCAGACGCACCCAGTTATGAGTTCGGCATCCTGGACTATGGGGCGCGGATGACCATCCATGTGACCCACAGGCTGTGGGCGCTGGTGACCGCGGCGTTGCTGCTCTACCTGGCCTGGCGGCTAATGATGAGGCGCGCCTGGCGCCGCCTGGGCCAGGCCATCGCCCTGATGACCCTGCTGCAGGTCGGGCTGGGCGTGGCCAACGTGGTGCTGCAACTGCCCCTGGCCGTGGCCGTGGCCCACAACGGTGGCGCCGCCCTGCTGGCGGTGCTGCTGGTGTCTGCCAACTATCTGCTGCGGGCCCGGGTCCCCAGCCCGGACCCCGCGGGGGAGGAGGTGCCATGTTGAAGGCGATTGGATGGAGTAAGGGCGGCCAGCGGCTGGCCTGGCGGGATCTGCTGGAGATGACCAAGCCCAAGGTGGTGTTGCTGATGCTGGTGACCGCCCTGGTTGGGATGGCGCTGGCGTCGCCCGGGATGATCGTTCCCCGGGTGCTGATCCTGGGTTTGGCGGGCATCGGCTTGATGGCGGGCGCGGCGGCGGCGGTGAATCACCTGCTGGATCGGCAGATCGATCTGAAGATGGCCCGTACTCACCATCGTCCGGTGGCCACCGGACGGGTGTCACCCCTCCAGGGGGGGGTGTTTGCCCTGGCCCTGGGTAGCCTGGGGTTCTTCCTGCTCTACGGCTTCATCAATCCCCTCACCGCCTGGCTGACCCTGGCCAGCCTGGTGGGGTATGCGCTGATCTACACCGGCTTCCTGAAGCGGGCGACGCCGCAGAACATCGTCATCGGCGGCCTGGCCGGGGCCATGCCGCCGCTGCTCGGCTGGACCAGCGTCACCGGCGATCTGCACGGTCATGGCTGGTTGCTGGTGATCATCATCTTCACCTGGACCCCGCCCCATTTCTGGGCCCTGGCGATCCACCGGCGCGACGAGTACGCCAAGGCGGCGATCCCGATGCTGCCGGTGACCCACGGAGTGGCGTACACCAAGACCTCCATCCTGCTCTACAGCTTCCTGCTGGTGATCGCCTGCATGCTGCCGGTGCTGGTGGGGATGAGCGGCGCCCTCTACCTGGTGGGATCCACCGGCTTGAGTCTGTGGTTCCTGGTCCGCGCCTGGCAGCTGAAGTTTGCCCCCAGGCCGGATTCCGCCATCAAGCTGTTCCTGCTCTCCATCTGGCAACTGCTGGCGCTGTTCCTACTGATCCTGGCCGATCACTACCTGGGGATCTGGCTGTGAACCGTGCCCTGACTCTGGCCCTGGCACTGGTGGCCCTGGCGGCGGGCGCGCTGATGGCCCTGTGGCACCACAAGCCGCCTCAGGTGGCGGCGCTGTGGTTACCCGAGTCCCGGCCCCTGGCCCTCTTCGAACTGACCGATGACCGCGGCCGCGCCTTCAATAACGTCAGCCTGCAGGGGCAGTGGACTCTGCTGTTTATGGGGTACACCTCCTGCCCCGATGTCTGCCCCGGCACCCTGGCCCGCCTGGCCTCGGCCTATCCGCAGCTGGCCAGGTCACTGCCGCTGCAGGTGGTGCTGCTATCGGTGGATCCCCGGCGGGACTCCACCGAGCGGCTGCATCAGTACGTGACCTACTTCAATTCGGAGTTTCGCGCCGTCACCGGCACCCATGATCAGCTCTATGCCCTGAGCCGCAGTCTGGGCCTGGTGTACGCCATGGCGGAGAGCGACGGTGCCGACGGCTACTCGGTGGATCACAGTGCTGACATCGCCCTGATCAACCCCAGGGGGGAATTGGAGGCGCTGTTCCGTCCCCAGGGTGGCGTGGGCGAGTTGAGGCTGGTGTCGATGCGGCATATTATCGATGATCTCCCCAAGATCGCCGCCTTTAGCGGCTAAATCTTTCATTATCTCCGTGGTTTTGCTCTGCTGGACGTCACCTCAATCGGATACAAGGATGTATCGTCGTGCGGCTTTTACCTCTTTTGCCCCTTTGGGTCCTCCTCACCCTGGGCGGCTGTGCCTCCCTGATCGCCGACAAGATCGTGGAGCCTCCTGCCCGTCGTCCCGGCACACCGGAAAGTCAGTTTGTGACTGAGTTACGGCTGGCCCCCCACCAGTTCTGCATCCGGGATAGATGTCTGAGCTACCTGAAAAAGAAAGACGGTTTCCGTTGGGGTTCCGGAATTAAGTTTACCTGGACGGTGGACGTTGGCGGCCGGTTTACCCAGATGACTCTCAGCCGGGATGGCGGCCTGCCGGCCTGGGGAACCGTGGTGCTCCTCCATGGATACAGAATGAACAAGGAGTCTATGGCGCTGCTGGCCGCTTACTGGGTGATGATGGGGTTCGAGGTGCTGATCCCCGATCTGGGGGGCCACGGCCAGAGCGATGGCCCCTTCAGCTTCGGGGTGGGCGATGCCGGACTGTTGAGCCTCTGGTTGGATCGGCAGCATCCGCGGCAACCGCTGTTTCTGGTGGTTGGATCGGCAGCATCCGCGGCAACCGCTGTTTCTGGTTGGGAACTCCATGGGCGCGATGGCGGCGATGCACCTGGCCTGGGAGCGGGAGGACGTGGCAGGGCTGATCCTGCAGGCGCCCATGGTGGATCTGGAAACCGCCGTGTTGGCCTACCAGCACAGCTACGCCTCGGGATGGATGAGGCTGCTTCCCCGCGGTGAACTGAAGCGGGGGATCGCCGCGGCCCTGGAAAGGGTAAATCTAGATGAAAAGCAGCTGGATCTTCGGGAGTTGCTCAGTCACAGCCCCCTGCCGACACTGGTGCTGGCCTCGGACAGCGATCCCTTTTCACCCTATGAGCGGTTAAGGACCTTGCAGGGCGACCGGGTTCAGGTCGCCAACCTCGGTGGCCAGGGTCATATGCAGATGTGGACGATGGATCCCGGCAAGCACAGGATTGTCAGTGAGTGGATGAGGCGGCAGTTGCCGAAGTTCATGCCGCCTCAGTTGCAAGTCGAAACGGACCGCGCTACTCCTTAGGCCAACTGCCGTCGGCCCTGGGTTGCACCCAGGGCTGGGAGAACCAGTAGTAGCCGCCGCTGCTGCGGCTGGGGGCGGTGCAGTTGTAGCGGGAGCGGCCTGCCGGAAGGGGCAGATCCGCCTGGATGGTGAAGCGGTGCTCATCCACCCAGGTCGGAGCCTTGGCACCCTGGCCCTGGATGTAACACATCATCGTTTTCCGGCGCAGGTCCTCCCCCTCCAGGGTCACGGTGAGGGTAGGGCGGGGACGGTTTCTCAGCTCCGATTCCTCCCCCTCCAGGGCCACCACCGGCATATTCAGGCTGTGCAGCTTGACCTTGAGGGCCTCCATGTCGGCGTAGGGGCCGGCCACCGGGAAGCGGGGGATTGCGGTCAGGCTGGAGTAGGGGCCGGCGGCCCCGGAGTGCTGGCCGATGCCCACATAGCCCATCCGCTGCAGCCGCGCCCTCAAGGCATCGTTGAACTCGCCATAGGGATAGGCCAGCTGGCGCACGCTGTAGCCCAGTTCCTTCTCGATGGCGGCCTCGGTGCGCTCCAGGTTGGCCTGAATCCTGTCCAGCCAGCGGGCCTCGTCCTCCCCCTCCAGACGGCGTATCAGGTGTTCGTGGCCCCAGCTGTGGTTGGCGATCACCGCCCCCTCCGCCGACAGCCGCCGCAGGGTATCCCAGTTCATCATCCGGGCGTAGTTGCGCTCGATGGGCTCGATGGCCACGAACAGGGTATAGGGAAAGCCATGGGCCTTCAGCACCGGATGGGCGTTGTCCGCCACGTTCTGGTAGCCGTCGTCGAAGGTGATGGCCACGCTCTTGGGGGGCAGCGCCTCCCCTTTGCCCATGGCGTCGATCACCGCCTGCAGGGGCACCACGGTGAAGCCGTTGTCGGCCAGATAGGTCATCTGCTCCCGGAACTGGGCGGGAGTGACGCTGGTGCTGGCGGGGGTATCCTCGCTAACATGGTGGTACTGGAGGATCACCGTCGCGGCCGCTCCCTTCACCCAAAACAGGGTCAGTAGGGCCGCCAGTGTTGCAAATCGATTCATAACAGGTTCCAAGTTTCCATGACCCTTACCGCCATTCTTTCCCGGCGTCAGGCCCACAGGCGTACCTTTGCCCTGGCCTGGCCGATGATCCTGTCTAATATCACCATCCCCCTGCTGGGGCTGGTGGATACCGCGGTAATTGGTCATCTTGATGAGGCCTACTACCTGGGTGGTGTGGCCGTCGGGTCGATGATTATAACCTTTCTGATGTGGATGCTGGGTTTTTTGCGTATGGGCACCACCGCCTTGGTGGCCCAGGGGCTGGGGGCCGATGACATCCCGGCCCAGTTTGCCGTGCTCAAGCAGGGGGTGGCGCTGGCGCTCGTCCTGGCCTTGTGGCTGCTGTTGTTGCAGTGGCCCATTCGCCACTGGGGTCTGCCCCTGGCCGGCGGCAGTGAGGAGGTGCAGCGGTTTGCGGCGGAGTATTTCGCCATCCGCATCTGGGGGGCGCCGGCGGCCCTGGTGAACCTGGTGTTGCTGGGATTCCTGTTGGGTCGGGGACAGCCCAGGGTGGCGATGTGGCAGCTGTTGCTGGGCAACGGACTGAACATCGCGCTGGACCTGCTGCTGGTGGTAGGATTGGGCTGGGGCGTTGCCGGCGCCGCCTGGGCCAGCCTGGCGGCGGAGTACGGCACCCTGGCCCTGGCGGCGGTGCTGGTGTGGCGGCAACTGCGGGGTAACCCGGCTCTGGATTGGTACCCCGCCCTGCAGGGGGTGGGGCGGCTGGTGAGGCTGAACCGGGATATCTTCCTGCGTACCCTGTGTCTGCAGCTCTGCTTCAGCTTCGTCACCCTGATGGGGGCCAGACTGGGCGACACTGTGGTGGCGGGAAACGCGGTGCTGATGAACTTCCTGCTGGTGATCTCCTACGCCCTGGATGGCTTTGCCTACAGCGCCGAGGTGGAGGTGGGGCGTGCCTGGGGAGCCAGGGACAGGGCGCAGTTGCGCCAAGCGGTGGTGCTGGGCTGGTTCTGGTCGGCGGTGACCGCCCTGGTGTTCGTGGTGTTGTTTGCCCTGGCCGGAGAGGGGATGATCCTGTTGCTGACCGACATCGATGCGGTGCGGGCGCACGCCATCCGCTACCTCCCCTGGGTGGTGGCCCTGCCGGCGCTCGCCTTCAGCTGCTTCCTGTTTGACGGTGTCTACATCGGCGCGGCCCTTGGGCGCCCGATGCGCAACGCCATGCTGGTATCCGCACTGGGGTTCTTCGCCCTATGGTGGGGGTTTCACGGGCTGGGCAATCACGGCCTGTGGCTGGCGCTGTGTGGCTTCATGCTGTTGCGGGGGCTGACCCTGGGCTGGCACTACCTGGTCAGGTTGAATCCTCAGGCTCACTGGGCCGGATAGCAAAACGCCCGGCAGTGCCGGGCGTTGCTCTGACGGGCGACCATCAGTAGAAGGAGTGGTCGCCGTGCTCGTGTTCGGTCATGTCCCGTACCCCGTTGAGCTCACCGGGGAAGGCTTCCAGCAACTGCTTCTCGATGCCGTCTTTCAGGGTCACATCCACCATGGAACAGCCGTTACAGCCGCCACCAAACTGGATCACCGCGATGCCGTCGTCGGTGAGCTCCATCAGGCTGATGAAGCCGCCGTGTCCCGCCAGCTGCGGGTTCACCTGGGACTGGATGATGTAGTCCAGGCGATCCTTCAGCGGTGCGTCGTCGGCTACTTTACGCATCTTGGCATTGGGGGCCTTCAGAGTCAGCTGGGCGCCCAGCTGATCGGTGACGTAGTCGATCAGGGCTTCCTCCAGGAAGGGGGCGCTCTTTTCGTCCACCAGGGCATCGAAGCCGTCGAAGGGCAGGCTGATGTCGTCCTGCTCCATTGCATCCGGTGGGCAGTAGGAGACGCCACACTCGGCCTGGGGAGTACCGGGATTGATGACAAATACGCGGATATTGGTGCCTTCGGGCTGCTGCTCCAGCAGCTTCTTGAAGTGGCCCTGGGCGGATTCGGTAATGGTGATCATAACTGCTCTCTGCTGCGGCTAAAGCCTGAGTAGTGGAGTCGGATATCCGAATCATACTCCGATGCGGGGTCGGATAACACCCTCCGCAGGCGATCACTGTCACGCTTTGGCTGGATCATGACCGGTCCCACTGATAGCATCTTCCCATTATAAAAACCGAAGACCCTCACGGAAGATGCGATATTTTATATTATTAATCAGCATGATATGCGGATGTGCCTGGGCCGCTCCCTCTGCCCTTCTGCCCCAGGAACAGGCCTATTTGCCCTCGATTCAGACCCCCAGGGCCGCGTTTGGCCGTCCGGTGGGGGAGCGGCACCTGAGGTATGATCAGGTGTTGGGCTACTTCCAGACCCTGGCCCGGGAGTCGGACCGGGTGACCCTGGAGTCGGCCGGAGTCAGTCATCAGGGCCGTGAGCAGATCGCCGCGGTGATCACCTCCCCCCGCAACCACGCCAAGCTGGATGAGATCCTGGCTCGCCGGGCCCTGGTGGTGGAGGGCAAGGCGGTTGCCGGTCCCACCGTGGTGTGGCTGGCCTACAGCATCCATGGGGATGAGGCCAGCGGCCTGCACGCCGGTACCCTATTTGCCTACTACTTGGCCGCGTCCCGATCCGAGGAGGTGGCCCGCTGGCTGGAGGAGATGGTGATCCTGATCACGCCCAGCCAGAATCCCGATGGCAACGATCGCTTCGCCAACTGGGTGAACGGCTTCACCGGCACCCGCCTCAATGGCTCCAGCTGGCACCGGGAGCATTTCCAGGCCTGGCCCAGCGGCCGGGTCAACCACTTCCTGGCGGACCTCAATCGCGACTGGCTCTATATGAGGCACCCCGAGAGCCGGGGCCGTGTGGCACTCTATCAGCGCTGGCAGCCCCACGTGGTGGGCGATTTCCACGAGATGGGCCACAACAGCAGCTACTTCTTCCAGCCCGGGGTCCCCAGCCGCACCCACCCCCTGACACCGTCGCAGAATCAGTCGCTGACCTCGGCCCTGGGCCACTACCATGCCGAGGCCCTGGATGCCCTGGGCCAGCCCTACTTCTCCCGGGAGTCGTTCGACGATTTCTACTACGGCAAGGGGTCGACCTATCCGGACATCAACGGCGGCGTCGGCATCCTGTTTGAGCAGGCGACGGTGCGTGGTCATCTGCGCGAGACCGAGTTCGGCCCCCGCACCTTCGCCGAGGCGATTCGCAACCAGCTGGCCACCTCCTTCTCCACGGTGCGTGGCAGCTTCGAGCAGCAGAAGGCGCTGCAGCAGTACCAACGCCAGTTCTTCGCCCGCTCCCTGGAACGGGGGCGGGATCGCGGCGGCAGCGGCCTGTTGGTGGGGGCCGAGGGTGACTCTGGCCGCCTGCAGGCCCTGGTGGAGATCCTCGAGGGCCACGGCATCCATTATGGCTACCTGACCCGGCCCCTGACCGCCCAGAAGCGTCAGTTTGCCGCCGGCAGCCTGTATATCCCCTTCGACCAGGGCCGCTACGCCCTGATGGAGGCGTTGTTCGACAAGCGCACCCAGTTCGAGGATAACACCTTCTACGATGTCTCCGCCTTCGCCGTCGACCTGGCGTTTGACCTGAAGGTGGCCACCGCCAAGCGCCAGCCGCCGCTGACCGACCGGCAGCCGACGCTGGCGCCCGCCTCCGCGGAGCGGGCCCTGGCCTGGGTGCTGCCCTGGTCCGATCGCCGCTCGCCCGCCGTGTTGCAGAGCCTGCTGGATCGGGGGATCCAGGTCCGTTTCGGTGAATTGGCCAGCCGTCTGCACGGCGAGGAGGGGGAGCTGCAGCTGGCGCCGGGATCGCTGGTGATCAGCGGCCGTCAACCCGGCGTTGAGCAGGCCCTTCAGGCGGTGCGTGACCGCTTCGGCCTGGAACCCAAGGCGGTGACGCGTGGTCAGGCTCTCAGCGGCCCGGACCTGGGCAGCCGGACTTTCAGGTCGGTGAACCGGGTCAAGCCGATGATCCTGGTGGGGCGCAATGTCTCCCAGTACGAGGTGGGCCAGCTGTGGCATTACCTGGATCAGCAGCTGGGGGTGGCGCCGACCCTGATCGACGGCGAGTACGCCGAGCGGGTGCCCATGGAGGAGTTTACCCACCTGTTCCTGGTGGATGGCCGTTATCGCAGCCTGACGCCGGCGCTGAGCAGCCGCATCCAGGACTTCGTTCGCCAGGGTGGTGTGCTGGTGGCCTGGCAGGGGGGCGCCCGCGAGGTGGCGGAGTGGGACCTGGTCCCAGTGGAGATTCAGGGACGCGAGGAACTGGGCCGGGAGTTCGAGGAGCACCCCATCCAGTTTGCCGAGCGCCACCAGGAGGACGCCCGTCGCACCATCGGCGGCGCCATCGTTGCCTGGGAGCTGGATGTCAGCCATCCCCTGGCTTTCGGCCTGGGGCCTACCCTGCCGATGATGAAGAACCGGGAGATGGTGCTGGAGGCCCGCGGCGGCATGGTGGTGGGTCGCTATGCCCGCCAACCGCTGCTCTCCGGGTTCATGGCTCCGGAGTATCGTCAGTCACTGTCCAGCCAGGGCAGCGCGGTGGTGGCCCGGAGCGGCCAGGGCGCGGTGGTGCTGCTGGCGGACAACCCGCTGTTCCGCAACTTCTGGCTGGGGGGGGAACGGCTGGTGGCCAACACCCTCTATCTGGTGCCGTCACTGCACTGAGCCCCGGGGCCTAGCGTCGGTTCAGGGCGCTGGCCAGGGTCCAGTACTGAGTGACCCGCACCCCGGCACGGCCCAGGGTACGGGTCACGCTTTTCAGGGTGGAGCCGGTGGTGATGATGTCGTCCACCAGGGCCACCTGCTGCCCCTCCCCTTGCTCGATGACGCCGAAGGCATCCCGCAGGTTATCCCTTCTCGCCTGCCCATCCAGCTGATGTTGCAACTGGGTGGGGCGGCTCTTAATCACCAACTGGTCCAGCAGGGGCAGCTCCAGCTCCGTCGCCAGCGCCCGGGCCACCAGCCAGGCGGGGTTAAACCCCAGCTGCCTCAGCCGCGCCCTGTGGGTGGGCACCGGCACCAGGGCCTCGGGCCAGGGCAGGATCCCCTGCCGGTGAAGCGCGTCGATCTGGCCGGCAAGGTGCCGGGCCAGCGGGGGCACCAGCTGGGGCTGTGTCCGGGTCTTGATGTGGGCCACGCAGGGGCCGATGGGACCATGGTAGTGGAAGGCGCTGATCACCGGGCGCCAGCGCTTGCGTTTCAGGCAGGCGCCACAGCGGTAGGGGGGCACACGCTCCAGCGACCGGTGGCAGTGCAGGCATACCGAACCCAGGGCGCCGTCGTCCAGACAGACGTCGCACAGCCCGGCTCCTCGGTCCAGGGGTTGCTGGCACAGGGCGCAGCGGTTGGGTAGACTGGCCGCCACGATCGACGACAGGGCATGGGAGAGGGTCAGCATGTCAGTAAGCCTAGACGAATCCATCCACCTTCACTGGCAGGGTGAGGGGCAAGCGCTGCTGCTGCTTCACGGCTGGGGCATGAACGGTCGAGTGTTCGACCCCTTTGCCCGGCTGCTGGCGGAGCGGGGCTTTCGAGTGGGAACGGTGGATCTGCCCGGCTTTGGCCTCAGCGCGCCCCTTGAGGGGGGGCTCAGCCTGGAAGGGCTGGGCGATGCCCTGCTTCCCCACCTGCCTCAGGGGTGCGTCCTGGCCGGCTGGTCCCTGGGGGGGATGGTGGCGACCCAACTGGCCCTGGCCAGCCCGCAACGGGTCAGCCATCTGGTGACCCTGGCCAGCTCTCCCTGCTTCCGAGCCCGTGACGGCTGGCCCGGCATCAAGCCTCGGGTGCTGGAGGGGTTTGCCCAGGCCCTGAATCAGGACCTGACGGGGACCCTGGAGCGGTTTGTGGCCCTGCAGGCGATGGGCAGTGCCAGTGCCCGCAGCGACACCAAGGCGATTCGGGCGCTGCTGACCGAGGCGCCGGAACCGGATCCCCAGGCCCTGGCTCAGGGGCTGGAGATCCTCCGGGATGCCGATCAGCGTCCGGCCCTGGCGGGGGTGCGCCAGCCCTGGCTCAGGATCTATGGTCGGCTGGACGCCCTGGTGCCCTCGGACTCCCTGGCGCCGATGGCGCGGCTGACGCCGGAGAGCCGGGAGGCGGTGTTGCCCAAGGCGGCCCATGCGCCCTTTATCTCCCATCCGCAGGAGACCGCGGATCTGATCCAGTCGTTCTTGGGGTCCGCCGCTCCCGCCTAACAGATTTTGGGCCAACTCCTTGTTTAACTTTTTACATTTCAAGTGAGTTGGTGAATAATTGACCAGGAATAGGAGAGCCCATGTTCCTGGTTTCCAACTACCCGCAAGTGCCAATCGTCACCACCAACCCGGCGACGGACGATGTCCGCCAGCAGGCGCTGGCGCGTGCGCCGGTGGTGCCGCCGCGGGAGGCGGAGCGATCCGCCTCGGAGCGGGCGCTGGACCCTGAGCATGATCCTGTCCAGATCCCCTCCGGCGGCAGGCTCAAGCGCCGCCAAGCCGAGGGGGAGGAGCCCAGGGAGGAGTCCTCACAGCCGGAGCATCAGGCCAAGGGAGGCGTGTTTGAGCTGTGGCGCCCTCCCACCTTTGACCGGCCCGGCGTGCGTCGTCAGGAGTCGGGGCTGGCTCCCCGCACCGGCGCTCACCCGTCGGTGGAGTTGAGCGATAACGAGTACCAGAGGTTTACCCGAATCCTCCACCGTCGCTACAGCCAGGTGGCCCGGCCCGCCGAGCCACCGGCTTTTCAGGTCAGCGCTTAGCCCTCTTGAAGGCATCGGCGAAGGCGTTGCCCATGGCGCCGCTGGCCGAATCCCCCCTGGATTGGCGGTCGTTCCGCTGCTGCTGTCGCTGCCCGGAACGGGGTTGTCCCCCCTGGGGCTGGCTATCGCGCTTCGGGGCCTTCTGCTGGCCCGGTTCATCATCCAGTCGCATGGAGAGGCCGATGCGCTTGCGGTCGATCTCCACCTCCATCACCTTCACCTTGACCACGTCGCCGGTCTTGACCACCTTGCGGGGGTCCTCGACGAACTGGTGGGACAGGGCGGAGATGTGTACCAGACCATCCTGGTGGACGCCGATGTCCACGAAGGCGCCGAAGTGGGTGACGTTGGTGACCACCCCCTGCAGCACCATGCCGGGCTCCAGATCCTTGAGGGTCTCCACCCCATCGGCAAACTGGGCGGTTTCAAACTGACCCCTGGGGTCCCGCCCCGGCTTCTCCAGCTCCGCCAGTACGTCGGTGACCGTGGGCAGACCGAACTGGTCGCTGACAAACTGGGCCGGCTTCAGGCTACGCAGCACACCACCGTTGCCGATGAGCGCATCGATGGGCTGGCCGGTGTGGTCGGCGATGCGCTGCACCAGGGAGTAGGACTCGGGGTGCACCCCGGAGGCATCCAGCGGGTTGCTGCCGCCATTGATGCGCAGGAAGCCGGCGCACTGCTCAAATGCCTTGGGCCCCAGGCGGGGTACCTTGAGCAGTTGCTTGCGCTCCGAGAAGCGCCCGTGCTGATCGCGGAATGCCACCAGGTTCTGGGCCAGGGTGCGGCTCAGCCCGGCCACCCGGGTCAGCAGGGCGGCGGAGGCGGTGTTCAGATCCACCCCGACGGCGTTGACGCAATCCTCCACCACCGCATCCAGGGAGTGGGCCAGCTGGGTCTGGCTGACGTCGTGCTGGTATTGACCGACGCCGATGGACTTGGGTTCGATCTTCACCAGCTCCGCCAGGGGATCCTGCAGCCGGCGGGCGATGGACACGGCACCGCGCAGGGACACATCCAGATCGGGGAACTCCTTGGCGGCGGTTTCCGAGGCGGAGTAGACCGAGGCGCCCGCCTCGCTGACCATCACCCGTTCCAGCTTGAGTTCCGGATGGCGTTTCTGCAGATCCGCCGCCAGCTTGTCGGTTTCCCGGGAGGCGGTGCCGTTGCCGATGGCCACCAGCTCCACCCGGTGGGCCTTGGCCAGCCTGGCCAGAGACTGAATTGACGGGTCCCACTGGTTGCGGGGGGCATGGGGATAGATGGTGTCGGTGGCCAGCAGCTTGCCGGTGTGGTCCACCACCACCACCTTGACCCCGGTGCGCAGCCCGGGATCCAGCCCTAGGGTGGCGCGGGGGCCGGCGGGGGCGGCCATCAGCAGATCCCCCAGGTTATCGGCAAACACCTTGATGGCGTCGGCCTCGGCCCGCTCCCGTAGGGCGGTGAGCAGTTCGCTCTCCATCTGCAGACTCAGCTTCACTTTCCAGGTCCACTGCACCACGCTCTTGAGCCAGAGATCCGCGGGCTGGCTGCCCAGATTCAGGGACAGTGCCTGGGCGATCAGGGATTCACAGATGCTGTGCTTCTGCCCCTCCTGCCGGTGGGGATCGGCGTTTAGGCCGATGGCCAGCACCCCTTCGTTGCGACCACGCAGCATCGCCAGGGCGCGGTGGGAGGGGATCTTGGCCAGGGGCTCGTCGTGTTCAAAGTAGTCACGAAACTTGGCGCCCGCCTGTTCCTGGCCGGGGATCAGCCTCACCTCCACTTGGGCCTGGCGGCGCATATGCTCCCGCACCGAAGCGATCACCTCCGCCTGTTCGGCGAAGCGCTCCATCAGGATCGCCCGGGCACCGTCCAGTACCGCCTTGGTGGAATCGAAGCCGGCGTCACTGTTGAAGAAGGCCTCCGCTTCGGTCTCGGGGATGAGCTGGCGCTGGGCCAGCAGCTTGTCCGCTAGGGGTTCCAGGCCCGCTTCGATGGCGATCTGCCCCTTGGTGCGCCGCTTCGGCTTATAGGGCAGGTAGAGGTCTTCCAGTTCGGTCTTGGTGGCGGCGGCCTGGATCTTTGTAAGCAGGGATGTATCCAGCTTGCCTTGCTGCTCAATGCTTTGCAGAATCGTCTGGCGACGGGCATCCAGCTCCCTCAGGTAGGTGAGCCGGGCATCCAGCTGGCGCAACTGGGTGTCATCCAGCCCGCCGGTGACCTCCTTTCGGTAACGGGCGATAAAGGGGACGGTAGCCCCCTCGTCCAGCAGGGCGATGGTGGCGTCCACCTGTTGGGTTCGCACCTCCAGTTCCTGTGCGAGTCGTTGGGCAAGAGTCTGCATAGCGGTTGAATTTGCCTTTGATGGTTATGCGAGATAAAACTAAACCGGAATCTATCACAGACCTTCCCGGTTTTACCCACAACACCTTAGCGACTGAATGAAAAAAGCCAACCTTATTACCCGAGAGGGGTGGAACACCCTGGAGCAGGAACTGAAATACCTATGGAAGGAGGAGCGCCCGCGGGTGACGCAAGCGGTGCAGGAGGCGGCCGCCCTGGGGGACCGCTCCGAAAACGCCGAATACATCTACGGCAAGAAGCGGCTGAGGGAGATCGACCGCCGGGTGCGCTTCCTCTCCAAGCGGATGGAGCAGCTGCGCATCGTCGAGCCGGATCCCCGCCAGGAGGGCCGGGTCTACTTCGGCGCCTGGGTGGTGCTGGAGTCGGAGGAGGGCGAGCTGCGCCGTTATCGGCTGGTGGGCCCGGACGAGTTCAATGTCAGCGAGGGCAAGGTCAGCATCGACTCCCCGCTGGCGAGGGCCCTGCTGGGCAAAGAGGTGGACGACGAGGTGATGGTTCGGACACCGGAAGGCGAGCAGATCTACTATATCAATGAGATACGCTATAAGGCAGCGGATTAAGGGAGAGGCAGATGACTCAGGAAACCTCAAAGATTCTGGTGGTGGACGACGATCTCAGGCTTAGGAGCCTGATCGAACGCTACCTGGGCGAACAGGGCTATCAGGTGCGGGCGGCGGCCAACTCCGAGCAGATGGACCGTCTGCTGGAGCGGGAGAACTTCCACCTGCTGGTGCTGGATCTGATGTTGCCGGGCGAGGATGGCCTGAGTATCTGTCGCCGCCTGCGTCAGGCCAACAATGAGATCCCCATCGTCATGCTCACCGCCAAGGGGGATGAGGTGGACCGCATCATCGGCCTGGAGTTGGGGGCGGACGACTACCTGCCCAAGCCATTCAACCCCCGTGAGCTGCTGGCCCGGATCAAGGCGGTACTGCGCCGCCGTCCCGGCGAAGTCCCCGGCGCCCCCTCCCAGAAGGAGCAGGAGGTGGTGTTTGGTGAGTATCGCCTCAACCTGGCCACCCGGGAGATGTTCAAGGGGGAGGAGCCCATCTCGCTCACCTCGGGGGAGTTTGCCGTACTCAAGGTGCTGGTGTCCCACCCCAGGGAACCCATGAGCCGGGACAAGCTGATGAATCAGGCCCGCGGCCGTGACTACAGCGCCCTGGAGCGCTCCATCGATGTGCAGGTGTCGCGTCTGCGCCGGCTGATCGAGGAGGACCCCGGCAACCCCAGATACATTCAGACCGTGTGGGGGCTGGGCTACGTGTTCGTCCCCGACGGCAGCTCCGCCAAGTAGATGGTTTCCCGGCTGCTGCCCCGCAGTAACTTCGGCCAGACGGTACTGCTGATCGGCTGTCTGCTGCTGATCAACCAACTGGTGTCCTACATCTCCATGGACATCTACGTGGTGCGCCCCTCGACCCAGCAGATCAACCAGCTGCTCTCCCGCCAGGTGGAGCTGTTGTTTCGGGATCTGGAGCTGGACCGCACCAAGCTGACCGTGGTGGATGCCCTGAGGGACAAGCTGGCGGACGACGACTACATGAAGGTGTTTACCCTGCCTGAGGCCCGCCAGAATGGGCTGAGGGAGGCGCGCCTCTACTATGTGCTGTCGGATCAGATGTCCCAGTACCTGGGGGGCGAAGCCGAGGTGCGCATCTCCTTCGGGGAGCAGTACCTGATCTGGATACGCCCCCCCCAGGCGCCGTCGGTGTGGCTGAGGGTGCCCCTGACCGGCTTCGACGAGTCGGTGATCTCGCCGCTGACCGTCTACCTGATGGTTATCGGCGCCCTGTCGGTGGTGGGGGGCTGGTGGTTCGCCCGCCAGCAGAGCCGTCCCCTGCGGCGGCTGCAGCGGGCAGCCCTGGCGGTGTCCCGGGGCAAGTTTCCCGATCCCCTGCCCCTGAAGGGGCCGGCGGAGGTGATGGCGGTCACCCAGGCCTTCAACCAGATGTCCCGTTCGATGAAGCAGCTGGAGACCGACCGGCAGCTGCTGCTGGCCGGGGTGTCCCACGATCTGCGGACCCCCTTGACCCGCATCCGCCTGGCCAGTGAGATGATGAGCGACCAGGACAGCTTCCTCAAAGAGGGGATAGAGCACGACATTGATGACATGAACAACATCATCGACCAGTTTATCGAGTTTGTCCGCGGTTCGCCCGCCGAGGAGCACGCCAGCACCAGCCTGGATGACCTGCTTCAGGAGGCGGCCCAGCAGGAGAGTCTGCGTCACACCAAGGTGGAGTTGAGCCTGGGCCAGGTACCGGCCATCCCCATGCCGGTGATCGCCATCAAGCGGGTGCTGGCCAACCTGATTGAGAACGGCGTGCGCTACGGCGGTGGCGACCTCAAGCTCAGCTCCGGGTTTGACGGCCGCTGGGTGTGGTTTGCCGTCTCCGACAATGGCCCCGGCATTCCGCCGAAGCAGATGGAGTCCCTGTTTGAGCCCTTTACCCAGGGTGACTCGGCCCGCGGGTCGGTCGGATCCGGCCTGGGGCTGGCCATCGTCAAACGGGTGGTGGACAGTGAGGGGGGCCGGGTGGAGCTGGCCAACCGCAGTCATGGAGGTTTACGAGCGACCGTATGGTTACCCCGACCCTGATTCTGGCCGCCGCCCTGGCGGCCCCCATGGAACCTTTGCCCTCCCAGATGGAGGAGATCTCCGGCCTGGCGTGGGACGGCCGCCAGCTGTGGGCCCACAATGACAGCGGCGATGGCCCCCGCCTGTACCGCTTCGACAGGCAGGGGCGCTACCTGGGGCGGGTCAGCTTTGCCGGTGCCGACGCCCGTGACTGGGAGGACATCACCAGCGACGGCGAATCCCTGTTTGTGGCCGATTGTGGCAACAACCGCGGCAACCGGCGGGATCTCACCATCTACCGGGCGCCCCTGCCCGGCGCGGACAGCGACAGGGTCAGTGCCGTTCCCATCCATTTCTCCTTCTCCGAGCAGAGAGACTTCAGCCGCAAGGGTTACACCCACAACTTCGACTGTGAGGCGATCGTCGCCACAGAGGAGTCGCTGTGGGTGTTCTCCAAGAACTGGGGAGATGGCCAGAGCCGGGTCTACCGTTTGCCCAAGGAGCCCGGGGAGTATCGCTCCACGGCGATCCAGACCCTGGCGGTGCATGGCCAGATCACCGCCGCCGACTGGCAGCCGCAGACCGGCCGCATCGCCCTGCTGGGATATCGGGGGGGATTGGCGTTTCGCCCCTTCATCTGGATCGCCCGCATGGATGAGCGTGGGGTCGATTGGCAGAGTGCCCGCCGCTACACACCGCTGCAGGCCGGTCAGTGGGAGGCGGTCACCTGGGTGTCACCCACCACCCTGTTGCTGGGTAAGGAGTCCAGTGACGTCAGTGATCATGGCTGGCTGCTGTGGCAACCTCCGCTGGAGACTGTCAAAGAGTAGCGGTTCAGTGGCTCATGGAAGCAAGAGGACTCCCGGGGGAGTCCTCTTCTGTTTCCGCTACCGCAACGACTCGCAGTTGATGGGGTGGTTGTCAAATATTTGATTTATTTATAATTTATGCCATGTTTGCGGAGGGTCTACCCCCTGGGTCCCGCAGCGATGACGGCCTCGGCGACCTGGTACTTGGCGAAGTTCTCCCTGAACTCCGCCGCCAGTTTGGCGGCGTAGCGATCATACTCGGCGCCGTCCTCCCAGGTGTCGCGCGGCGTGAGCAGCCGGCTGTCCACGCCGGCAATGGCCAGGGGGACATCCAGGTTCAGCTGGGGCAGATGCCGGGTCTTGGCGTCGGCCAGGTCGCCGGAAACGATGGCGTCGATGATCGCCCGGGTGGTGGGGATATCGAAGCGTTGACCTACCCCGAACGGACCGCCGGTCCAGCCGGTGTTCACCAGGTATACCTTGGTGTCGAAGCTTTCGATGCGCTTCATCAGCAGCTCGGCGTACACTCCGGCCGGGCGGGGGAAGAAGGGCGCGCCGAAGCAGGTGGAGAAGGTGGACTGGATGCCGGCTGTCGACCCCATCTCGGTGGAGCCCACCTTAGCGGTATAGCCGGAGAGGAAGTGGTAGGCCGCGGCCTCCTTGCTCAGGCAGGAGACGGGAGGCAGGACGCCGGAGACATCACAGGTGAGGAATACCACCGCATTGGGTTCCGCGCCGCGGTTGGCCTCGATGCGGCGGGCGATGTGCTCCAGGGGATAGGCGGCCCGGCTGTTCTGGGTCAGGTGGTCGTCGCTGTAGTCCGGGGTACGCTCACCATCGAGCACCACGTTTTCCAGCACGGCGCCGAAGTGGATGGCGTTCCAGATCACCGGTTCATTCTTGGCGGACAGGTCGATGCACTTGGCGTAACAGCCGCCCTCGATGTTGAAGACACCGCCCGGGGCCCAGCCATGCTCATCGTCACCGATGAGGGCCCGTTTGGGATCAGCGGACAGGGTGGTCTTGCCGGTGCCGGACAGCCCGAAGAACAGGGTGGTGTCCCCCTTCTCACCCACGTTGGCGGAGCAGTGCATCGGCAGCACTCCTTTGGCGGGAAGCAGGAAGTTCTGCACGGAGAACATCGACTTCTTCATCTCGCCGGCGTAGCGCATCCCCGCCAGCAGCACCTTGCGCTGGGCGAAGTTGATGACCACCGCGCCGTCGGAGTGGGTGCCGTCGCGTTCGGGCACACACTGGAAGCCGGGGGCGTTGTAGATCTGCCATTCCGCCTTGCCGCTTTGGTTGTAGCGTTTGGGTACGATGAACAGGTTGCGGGCGAACAGTTGTTGCCAGGCGGTTTCCGTGGTGACCCGAACCGGCAGGTAGTGTTCGGGATCGGCCCCCACCTCCAGCTCTGACTGGAAACACTCCTTTTCCGCCAGGTAGGCCTGCACCTGACACCAGAGGGCATCGAACTTGTCGCCGTCGAAGGGCTTGTTGATGCCGCCCCAGTCGATCTCGTTTTCGGTGGAGGCTTCCTTGACGATAAAGCGGTCGTTGGGCGAGCGGCCGGTGCGCACGCCGGTTTCGACGCAGAGGGCGCCGTTGTCCGCCAGCCTGCCTTCGCCGCGGATGAGGGCGTGCTCCACCAGCTCGGCAGTGGAAAGGTTGTTGAGTACACGCATCCTGCATGTGGTCATACTGTTTTGACTCCTTGGCATCCGGACTCCTGCCGTCCGCCTGATTTTGATCTGTTGTGGGGAGAGCGGTAGGGATTGAACGCTTACTGTTCAACGGGGGAGTGTAGCGTCGATGGGAAAAAAGATCGATATTCGTGACACAGATCAAAGGGCGGCACCCTGGCCGCCCTTATCCAACAATTGATGTCCGCTATCAGTGGCTCTGGGCGGAACTGCCGGCGGAGCCGGCCCACAGGGCCTCTATGTCAATGCGGTCGAAGCGGTAATCGGCGCCACAGTAGTCGCAGTGGAGGGCGATCTGCCCCTGCTCCTCCAGGACGCTCTCCAGATCCTCCCTGGGCAGGGTGGAGAGGGCGGCCAGGCTGCGCTCGCGGGAGCAGCCGCACTTGAAGCTGACTTCGGTGGGGTCGAACAGGCGCAGCTCCTCCTGGTGGTAGAGGCGGTGTAGCACCTGCTTGGCATCCAGGGAGAACAGCTCCTCGGCCTTGATGGTGTCGGTCAGGGATTCCAGGTGCTCGAATTCCACCTCCTGGTCCTTGCCGCTGTCGGGCAGCGCCTGCAGCAGCATGCCGACGGCGTGCAGGGCATCGGTGTGCAGCCACAGCCGGGTCTTGAGCTGTTCAGACTGGGCAAAATACTGTTCCAGGCAGCCGGCCAGGGTGGCCTGCTCCAGGCCGACGATTCCCTGGTAGCGCTCCCCTTCGTCGGGGGTGATGGTGATCACCAGCTGCCCCTGGCCGACCATCTGCTTGAGATCGCCTTCGGGGTCGCCCTCCCAGCGGGCGATGGCGCGAAGTTGCTGGTTGTGGTTGCCGTTGACGGCCACCAGCTTGACCGGGCCGCTGCCCTGCAGCTGCACGGCGATCTCCCCTTCGAACTTGAGGATGGCGGTGAGCAGTGAGGTGGCGGCCAGCATCTCGCCCAGCAGGCGGGCGACCGCATCCGGATAGGCCTTGGCGGCCAGCACCTGCTGGTAGCTCTGCTCCAGCTGCACGATTTCGCCGCGCACATCGGCTTGTTCAAACAGGTAACGGTATAACTTGTCTTGGCTCATGATGGTCTCTTTGCTTACTGCTGCTTCAGCTTCATGATCTGGCGGCGCTGTTTCTTGTCCGGCCGTGAGGAGACCAGCGGCTGACCCGCTGACTCGAGTCTCCGTGATGTGGAGGCGGCTTCCCGCTTTTTCAAGCTCTCCTCGGTTTCCCGGTACAGCTGCTGTGCCAACGGGGCGGACAGGCGCTTTTCGGACAGGCCGAGCACCACCACTTCCCGTTCGTCATTGCCTTGCCACAGGGTGAGGGTGCTGCCAACACAGATGAGTCGGCTTGGCTTGCAGCGCTGGCCGTTGTGGTGAACCTTGCCGCCGCTGACCATCTCCTGGGCCAGGGGGCGAGTCTTGTAGAAGCGGGCCGCCCACAGCCATTTGTCGATGCGGACTGAGGTCAATTCGGTATGTGGCTGTTTTTTGGTCATGTTTCGGTATTCTACTGCCTAAAGCGAGAGGTCGCGCGGCCAATGAAGATCAAAAACTGGGGGAGCCTCACAGCGTTGTGGGGTTGCCAAGGGTAGCATAAATGGCCAAATTTGACTATGACATCCATGTGGCCACAGAGTGGGGTAAAGGGTTGTTGCGCCTTGGGTGGTGGGTTAGCATGGCCTATACGAATTTTTTTATTATTTCTAATTCGATACGCTGCCGGCACTGAGAGTAAAGAGCACTGAATTTATGGATTATCTGCAGCAGGGACTCAACGGCCTTGCCAAACTGCCACAAGCGGCCATCGCTCGGGTCCTGACCGTCCTGTTGGCGGTCTACGCCATCTATCTCGCTTCCCAGCTGACCTGGATGATGGTGCCTCAGGAGAGTGGTTCCAAGGCGGTATGGCGGCCACAGACTCAGCAGGGCAGCCAGAGCCAGGGACGGGACCTCAGCCAGGTGCAGTCCCTCAACCTGTTTGGTCAGTTGGACAGGAGCAAGCCTGCCAAGAAGCCGGTGGTGGAAACCAACCTGATCACCGATGCCCCCAAGACGACGCTGAGGATCCTGCTGACCGGCCTGGTGGCCAGCTCCGAGCAGGAGCGGGGCATCGCCATCATCGAGAGTGCCGGAAGCCAGGACACCTATGGCATCGGCGACAAGATCAAGGGCACCTCCGCCAGCCTGCATGAGGTCTATGCCGATCGGGCGATCATCGTCAACCGTGGACGTTACGAAACCGTAATGTTGGACGGGGTGGAGTACAGCAAGACCATCACCGATGAAACCAAACGGCTCAAGCAGACGCCACCCGAGACACTGCAGCAGGATCTGCGAGAGGACGACGAGGTCTCCCGCCAGTTGGATCAGGCCCGCTCCGCCCTGCTGGAAGACCCGGGCAAGCTGACCGACTACCTCTCTATCAGTCCTGTGAAATCCCAGGAGGGGGGACTGAAGGGGTATCGATTGAACCCAGGCAAAGACCGGGCTCTGTTTACCCAAGCCGGACTGAAGGCCGGCGATCTCGCGGTGGCCATCAATGGCTACGACCTGACCCAGATGTCCGAGGCGATGCAGGTGCTCGCCGAACTGCCGGAGCTGACCGAGATGTCGGTGATGGTGGAGCGGGAAGGTCAACTCACGGAAATCATGTTTAGCCTGCCAAACCAGAACTGATCAGGGCTATGGGGATGAGAATGAAGACACAAACACGCCGGGTGCCATGGATTCGCAACCGGATTGCCGCCGGCCTGATTGCCGGTGCCTCGGTACTGGCCATGGGGACGCCGGCGATGGCGGCCCAGTATGCCGCCAACTTCAAGGGCACCGACATCCAGGAGTTCATCAACATCGTTGGTAAAAACCTGCAGAAGACCATCATCGTCGATCCCACGGTTCGGGGAAAGATCAACGTGCGCAGCTATGACCTGCTCAACGACGATCAGTACTACCAGTTCTTCCTGTCGGTCCTCGACGTGTACGGCTACGCCGTGGTGGAGATGGACGGCAACATCATCAAGGTGGTCAAGGGTAAGGACGCCAAGAACAAGAACATCAGGGTCGCCGACGACAGGCTTCCCGGCGACGGCGATGAGATGGTGACCCGCATCGTTCCCCTCTACAACGTCGAGGCCAAACAGCTGGCGCCACTGCTGCGTCAGCTTAATGACAACAGCGACGGCGGCAACGTGGTCAACTACGACCCCTCCAACGTGCTGATGATCACCGGCAGGGCCGCCACGGTGAACAAGCTGGTGGAGATCGTCAAGAGGGTGGACCTGCAGGGGGACACCAAGGTTCAGGTGGTCAAGCTGCAGTACGCCTCCGCCGCCGAGATGGTGCGCATCATCGATGCTCTCTACCGCAGCGGCGCCCAGCAGTCGATGGCCGCCGGGGCCGTGCCCAAGGTGGTGGCCGATGAGCGCACCAACTCGGTGGTGATCTCCGGCGACGAGAAGGCCCGCAAGCGGGCGGTGCAGCTGGTGCACTCCCTGGACCAGGATATGCGCAACGCCGGCAACACCCGGGTGTTCTACCTCAAGTATGCCCAGGCCGAGGAGCTGCAGGAGGTGCTGTCCGGCTTTGCCGAAAGTCTGGAGCAGGCCGAGGACGCCGCCAAGGGCGCCAGCCGCGGCATGCAGGGCCAGGGGATCACCATCATGGCCCACGCCGACTCCAACGCCCTGGTGATCAACGCCAAGCCAGACCAGATGCAGGAGATTGAGAGCGTCATCCGCCAGCTGGATATCCGCCGGGCCCAGGTGCTGGTGGAGGCGATCATCGTGGAGATCGCCGAAGGGGATGACATCAGCTTCGGCGTGCAGATGTACCATGAGTCCGGAGCCCTGACCCAGTTCAACAACGGCACTGGCGTCACCATCGGTGAGATCGCCGCCGGCCTGTGGGATGCCCGAGAGACCCCGGGCAGTGTCATCATCGATGCAAATGGCAACAGAACTGAAAACCCGGATACCCCCGGGAACATCTCCACCCTGGCGGCGGCGCTGGCCAAGGTGAACGGCATGGCCTGGGGCGTGCAGATGGGAGATTTCGGTGCCCTGCTGCAGGCGGTGGCCTCAGATTCCAACTCCAACGTGCTGGCCACCCCCAGCATCACCACCCTGGACAACCAGGAGGCCAGCTTCATCGTCGGTGACGAGGTGCCGGTGATCACCGGCTCCGCCGCCAGCTCCGGCAACGACAACCCCTTCCAGACCGTCGAACGCAAGGAGGTGGGGATCAAGCTGACCGTCAAGCCCCAGATCAACGAGGGCGACGCGGTGCAGATGGAGATCGTCCAGGAGACCTCCAACGTCAACGGCCGTACCTCGGTGGACGTCACCTTCGGCAAGCGTGAACTGAAGACCACGGTGCTGGCGGACTCCGGCGAGACCATCGTCCTCGGCGGTCTGCTCAACGAGGATGTGCAGGAGAGCGTCTCCAAGATTCCGCTGCTGGGTGATATTCCCTACCTGGGGGCGCTGTTCACCTCGACCTCTTCCAAGAAGACCAAGCGCAACCTGATGATCTTCATCAAGCCCACCATCATCCGCGATGGGGTGACCATGAACGGCCTCTCCGGCCGCAAGTACAACTACATCCGCGCCGCCCAGCTGGCCCAGGAGGAGGAGGGCGTGGCACTGATGCCCAACACCTCGGTGCCGGTGCTGCCGGAGTGGAATCAGCCCGGTAGCCTGACCCCGGAAGCGCAGCAGATTCTGGAAAACTACCAGAAGGGCAACGACATGGAGACCCCCATCCGCGATGACTCCAGCTGGATGAACGACCAGATGGAGCGGCTGAAGAAGGACAAGACCAACGGCATTCCGCCGGTGAAGGAGTAATCCATGGCCGAAGTGAGCCACACCGAGGTCCTGGAGCAGGCCGCCCAGGAGGCGGACCTGGAGGCGGACCTGGAGGCGATGGAGGGGGCCCACCACGGGCATGAGCATCGCCTGCCCTTCGCCTTCGCCCGGCGCTTCAGCCTGGTGCTGAGCGAGGTGTCGGGGGAGCGGGTCCTCAGCTACGGCCCAGGCTGCCCGCCCAAGGCGCTGCTGGAGGCCCGTCGCCTGGCTGGCGGGCCGGTGACGCTGCAGCCCCTGGAGCAGAGCGCCTTCGACATCAAGCTGACCGAGGTGTATCAGCAGGACAGCTCCGAGGCGCAGCAGCTGATGGAGGACATCGGCAAAGACGATGACCTGACCTCCCTGGCCGATGAGCTGCCGGAGACAGAAGACCTGCTGGACGCCGAGGACGATGCCCCCATCATCCGCCTGATCAATGCCCTGCTGTCCGAGGCGATAAAGGTCGGCGCCTCCGACATCCACGTGGAGACCTACGAGCGTGAGCTGGTGGTGCGCTTCCGGGTGGATGGGGTGCTGCGGGAGGTGTTGAAGCAGCAGCGCAAGATCAGCTCGCTGCTGGTGTCCCGTATCAAGGTGATGGCCCGCATGGACATCGCTGAGAAGCGGGTGCCCCAGGATGGCCGTATCTCCCTGCGCATCGGCGGCCGTGCCGTGGATGTGCGGGTGTCCACCATGCCCGGTTCCCGCGGCGAGCGGGTGGTGCTGCGTCTGCTGGACAAGAACCAGGCGATGCTCAACCTGCGTCAGCTGGGGATGAGCGCCTCCATCCGCAAGGAGTTCGACACCCTGATCCGCAAGCCCCACGGCATCCTGCTGGTGACCGGTCCCACGGGCTCGGGTAAGTCGACCACCCTGTACGCCGGCCTGACCGAGATCAACAGCCGTGACCGCAACATCCTGACCGTCGAGGATCCCATCGAGTACGAGATCGAGGGGATCGGTCAGACCCAGGTCAACACCAAGGTGGACATGACCTTCGCCCGCGGCCTGCGGGCGATCCTGCGCCAGGACCCCGATGTGGTGATGGTTGGGGAGATCCGTGATCTGGAGACCGGCTCCATCGCCGTCCAGGCCTCACTGACCGGTCACCTGGTACTCTCCACCCTGCACACCAACACCGCCGCCGGTGCCATTACCCGTCTGCAGGACATGGGGGTGGAGCCCTTCCTGGTCTCCTCCTCGCTGCTGGGGGTGCTGGCCCAGCGCCTGGTGCGGACCCTGTGCGACGAGTGTAAGATCCCTCACCAGACCGACCCCCGTGAGATGGAGCTGCTGGGGCTGACCTCGCCGACGACCATCTACCGAGCCTGCGGCTGCGAGGCCTGCAACCACAGCGGCTACAAGGGCCGGACCGGCATCCACGAACTGCTGGTGGTGGACGATCAGATCCGCGAGCTGATCCACGGTGGCAGGGGCGAGCTGGCCATCGAGAAGTACGTGCGCCAGAGCGTCCCATCTATCCGTGCCGATGGCTGCGCCAAGGTGCTGGAAGGCCGCACCACCCTGGAGGAAGTGCTCCGGGTGACCCGGGAGGAGTAACCCATGGCGGCCTATGAATACAAGGCGCTCAACAGTAAGGGACGCCAGGTCAAGGGGGTGGTCGAAGCGGATACTCCCCGCCAGGCCCGCAGCCTGCTGCGGGAGAAGCAGCTGGTGCCGCTGGATCTCCAGGAGGCGGCGGCCCAGGAGAAGCGCAGCGATGGGCAGGGGGTCACCCTGTCCCTGTTCAAACCCAGAATCTCCACCACCGAGCTGGCCCTGCTGACCCGTCAACTGGCCACCCTGGTGGCCGGAGGGCTGCCCATAGAGGAGGCCCTCAAGGCGGTGGCGGAGCAGAGCGAGAAGCCCCGCACCAAGGGGATGGTGATGGCGGTGCGTGCCAAGGTGGTGGAGGGTTACTCCCTGGCGGAGTCGATGAAGGAGTTCCCTCAGATCTTCGACGAGCTGTACGTGGCCATGGTGGCGTCCGGCGAGAAATCCGGTCATCTGGAGGTGGTGCTGGAGCGGCTGGCGGACTACAAGGAGCGTCAACAGGAGCTCAACTCCAAACTGATTCAGGCGATGGTCTACCCCATCATCCTGACCCTGGTGGCCATCGGTGTGGTCTCCTTCCTGCTGGTGGCCGTGGTGCCCCAGGTGGTGGATCAGTTCAGTTCCATGGGGCAGACCCTGCCCTGGACCACCCAGTTTTTGATCGATGCGTCGGAATTTTTGCAGTCCTGGGGCCTCTACATTGTAGGAGTCGTGGTGCTGGCGCTGGTGCTGTTCAAGCAGGCCCAGCGCAACCGTGACTTCAAGCTGAAGTGGCACAATACCGTACTGCACCTGCCGGTGGTGGGGAAGGTGGCGCGTGGTCTGAATACCGCCCGCTTCGCCCGGACCCTGAGTACCCTCTCCTCCTCCGGGGTGCCCCTGCTGGAAGCGATGGGCATCGCTTCCGACGTGTTGCTGAACCTGAGAGTCCGGGATGCGGTGGCCGATGCCACCACCAAGGTGCGCGAGGGGGCCAGCCTGAGGGCGTCGCTGCAGCACACCGGCCTGTTCCCGCCGATGATGCTGCACATGATCGCTTCCGGCGAGAAATCCGGTGAACTGGACAGCATGCTGTCCCGGGCGGCGGACAACCAGGACCGGGAGTTTGAGACCCTGGTCAGCGTGGCCATGGCGGTGCTACAGCCGCTGATCGTGGTCTCCATGGCTGGGGTGGTGCTGTTTATCGTTGTGGCCATCATGCAGCCCATGATGGCAATGAATACCTTTATTTGATAACGCCTTTTGAGGTAAGACATGAGCAAGAAACATAACCGCCAGCGCGGCTTTACCCTGCTGGAAGTGATGGTGGTACTGGTGATCATCGGCATCATGGCGTCATTGATCGCCCCCAACTTGATGGGATCCAAGGACAAGGCGGATATCCAGAAGGCGGTGGCGGATATCGTCACCCTGGAGGGGGCGATGGACATGTATCGCCTGGACAACAATATCTACCCCACTACAGAGCAGGGGGTAGTCGCCCTGGTCAACCGCCCCAACTACTCGCCCGAGCCGCGTAACTACCGCGAAGGGGGCTACATCAAGCGCCTGCCTCAGGATCCCTGGGGTAACGACTATGTGTTGCTGAGCCCGGGTGAGAAGGGCCGCTACGACCTGTGTTCCGCCGGTCCCGACTTCCAGCTGGGCACCGATGATGACATCTGTAACTGGAACCTGACGGACTACCAGTAATGATGGAACGGCCGCGGCACCAGTCGGGCTTCACCCTGCTGGAGATCATGTTGGTGCTGGTGCTGATCGGGGTGGCGGCGATGTCGGTCACCCTGACGGTGGGGGGCGACCCCCGCCAGGAGACCCTGGACAAGGCGGCCAACGAGTTTGCCGCCGTGGTGTCCATGGCCCTGGAGGAGTCGGTGATCTCCGGACAGGAGCTGGGTCTGGTGGTAGAGAGTGACCACTACCTGTTTACCCGGTTCAACCTGGATAAGAACGACTGGGAGCTGCTGGGGGGCGACCGGCTCTACCGGGAGCGGCGCATGCCCGTGGGGGTGACCCTGACTCTGTCGGTCGAGGGGATGCCTCTGAAGCAGTCAGACGAAGATGATGAGAGCGAATTTGGCCTGGACCGCTCACTGTTCGAGAAGAGTGACGAAGAGAAGCTCAAGACGCCCGAACCCCAGTTGATCCTGCTTCCCTCCGGGGAGATCACCCCCTTTACCCTGCAGTTTGAAGAGGTCAGCGCTCGCCCTACTCTGGTGATTGAGCTGGAGGGCAACGCCATCGGTGATATCCGCCGTGCCGGGGAGGAGCCGTGAACCAGCGCGGCTTTACCCTGCTGGAGGTAATGGTGGCCCTGGCGGTGTTTGCCCTGGCGGCGGTGGCGGTGGTCAACAGCGCCGGTGAGCAGCTCAGTGCGGTGCCGATCCTTCGCGAGAAGACCTTCGCCGACTACGTGGCCCATAACCGCTTGGTGGATGCCCGGCTGGAGCAGGAGTTTCCCGATCTGGGCACCGGTAAGCGGGGACGGGTCGAGCTGGCTGGCCGCCAGTGGTACTGGCGCCAGGAGGTGGTCAAGACCACTGATGAGGAGTTTCGAGCCATCCGGGTCAAGGTGAGTCTGGATGAGGGCTTTGATAGTGTAATCAGTGAGGTAACCACTTATGTGGCCAAACCGGACTAGGTCGTCTGGCTTTACCTTGCTGGAGATGATGCTGGCGATGGCGATCTTCGCCCTATTGGGGGTGGCCACCGCTGCGGTGCTCTCCAACGTGCTCAACATCAGTGAGGCCAGTGAAGGGCACCACCTGCGCCTGAAACAGGTGCAGCGGGCGATGTCGATGCTGGAGCGGGATTTCAGCCAGCTGGTGATGCGACCGGTACGGGGCGCGGGCAGCAAACCCAGCGACTCCAACTATCAGTTTGGCGATGGCTGGCTGGACTCAGACGCCGACGGCATCAGTTTTTTCCGTCTGGGGTGGCTCAACCCCAGGGGACAGCTGCCCAGGGGCAGCCTACAGCAGGTGGGTTACCGGATACAGAAGAATGAGCTGCAGCGGTTGCACCATATCTACCCGGATCCCGTGGTGGACAGCGAACCCGAGGAGTTGGTGCTGCTGGATCGGGTGCTGGACTTCAAGTTGTCGTTCTATGTGGACGGCAAGTGGCAAACCAAGCTGGAGGGCAGCCCCCTGGCCAGGGCGGTGTCGGTGAAGCTGGAGCTGGAAGATTTCGGTGAGATTGAGCGCCGTTTCCTGCTGTCCGATGGGGTCGGCAGCGCCAAGCCAGATTCCGAAGAGGGTAATGGCTCAGGAAATAACGGCGACAACAGCGGCGGCAATAAGGGCGACGGCGGTAACAATGGCGATGGTAGCGGCGGCATCAGCGGCGGTACCCCCCAGGAGGGCAACTGATGTTCTCCAGACAGAAGGGGGTCGCCCTGCTGACGGTACTGCTGGTGTTGGCGGTGATGACCACCATCGCCGCCAGCTTTAACGAGCGCAGTCGCCTGGCGGTCAGGCGCACCGTCAACCACCATCAGTTGACCCAGGCCTACTGGTTTGCCCTGTCGGTGGAGGAGTTGGCCAAGCGTGCCCTGAAACAGGATATGGAAGACGCCGACGGGACGGTGCATCTCCAGCAGTACTGGGCGACCGCCGACGTAATCTATCCGGTGGAGGGAGGACAGCTGATTGGCCACGTGGATGATATGCGCAGCTGCTTCAACCTAAACGCACTGGGACAGGAATTGACCCAGGCAGAAAAGAGTGAAAACCCCAACCAGAAGCCTCTGGTTCAGAAACAGTTCCAGGCGATGCTTGAGGATCTGGGGATGGACCTCTATCTGGCGGAGATGACCACAGAGCGACTGCACGATTACATTGACGAAGACGATCGAGCCGAGGGCAGTTATGGCGCGGAAGATCCGGACTATGAGGCTCGCGAGGTGCCTTATCGGGCGGCCAATCAGCCTCTGTGGCACCACAGCGAAATGCGGACTGTGCTGGGGATCAGTCAACCCATGTATGAGGTGCTCAAGGAGTATGTCTGCGCGATCCCCGGTGAGACCACCCAGGTGGTGAATGTGAACACCGTCCCGGTGGAGCGGGCGTCTCTGTTGGTGGGGATGTTCGACGGTAAGCTGAGCCGGGGGCAGGTGGAAGATCTGATCGCCAACCGTCCGCCGGACGGCTGGGAAGATATCAGTAAGTTTTGGCAGGAGTCCCTGGTTCAGGGCGTGAAGCTGGACGACAAGGCCAAGAGCAGCTTGGTGGTCGACAGCAAGTATTTTCGCCTGCGTGCGGCGGCCAAGGTAGATAACACCTTGTTCCGGCTCGAAACAGTTTTACAGCGGTCGGGCGGTACCCGCTTTGTGGCGCTGACCCGACAGTATGGAGGCCAACAGTGAGCGAACGATTGGTGGTGCGCCTCGGCGAGAGAGCCGACACACCCATAAGCTGGATCACCTGGTCCGAAGAGCAACAGAGTGTCATCGGTTCCGGCGTGTTGCCGGATGCGGCGGCGCTCTCCAGCCTGACGGAGCGGGCGGGCGGTCGGCCGGTGGAGGTGTTGGTGGACGCCAGTGCCCTGACCCTGACCCAGGTGACCCTGCCGGCCAAGATGGCACGTCAGGCGCTGAAGGGGCTGCCTTTCATGCTGGAGGATGAACTGGCCCAGGAGGTGGACAAGCTTCACTTCGTCACCGGCCGTCGCGACGGTGATCGGTTGGGTGTGGCCGTGGTCAGCCACGAGCAGATGGGCCTGTGGCGCCGTTGGCTCCAGGAAGCCGGCCTGAAGGCCGCCCGGATGGTGCCCGATGTCCTGGCGCTGCCCCAGCCTGAGGGCTGTGACGGCGCCCTGGTGCAACTGGAGGCGCAGTGGCTGTGCCGGTTCGGGCTGGAGGGATCCTGTGTCGATGCCGACTGGCTGCCGCTGATCCTGACAGACAAGGGGCAGCAGTCGCCCGTGGCCTTGGCCCACTTCTCTCCGGTGGAGCTGGCGGTGGAGGGGATCCAGTGGCAGCCTCAACCTCTCGAGCTCCCCATGCAAGTGTTGGCTCAGGGGATGGCCCAGGCGCATTGCAACCTGCTCAGCGGCGAGTATGCGCCGAAGCGCGAACTGGGTAAGCTCTGGCAGGTCTGGGGCAAGGTGGCGATCCTCGCCGGGATCGCCCTGGCTCTGACCCTGGTATACCAGGGGATGCAGTGGTACCGGATCGACGGAAAACGCCAGCAGGTTCGCGCCGAATCCGACGCCATCTACAAGCAGCTGTTCCCCAACGAGCGGGTCAATCCGGCTTTGCATCCCTCCCAACTGATGGCCGGCAAGGTTCGCCGTCTGGGTGGGGGCGGCGAGCAGGGTGAACTGCTCACCATGCTCAGCGAGCTGCAGCCGGCGTTCGCCGCCATTCCCGAACTTAAGCCTCTCTCCCTGAGGTACAACGCCGATCGCGGTGAACTGAGGCTGCAGGTTCGCGCCGCCAGCTTTGCCCAGTTCGAGCAGTTTCAGCAAGCCGCCGGTGGTCGCTTCCAGGTGGATACCGGTGCCATGAACAACGAGGAGCAGGGGGTTAGCGGCGCCCTGACGGTGAAGGTGAAATGATGGATGCCCTGAATGCCTGGTGGCAAAAACTCAACCCGCGTGAGCGGCAGATGCTGACCCTGGCGGCCCCTTTCCTGATCGTCGGCGGCTTCTACTGGCTGGTGTGGCAGCCTCTGAGCGGTGCCGTGACCAAGGCGGAGCAGGGGCTGAAGTCGGAACTCACCCGTCAGGCCAGCCTCAAGGCGGACGCCAATCGTTATCTCCGCCTGGGCAAGAGTGGCGGCGGCACCGTGGCCAGTGGCAGCCTCAGTCAATTGGCGACCCAGAGCGCCAAGCAGTTTGCCCTGACCATCGAGCGGATGCAGCCTCAGGGTGACAAGTTGCAGGTGTGGCTGACGGAGAGCAGCTTCGAAGGCCTGCTCAACTGGTTGGCCTACCTGTCCGAGCAGGGGGTCAGGGTGGATGCCCTGGATCTGGCGGCCGCAGACAGTGCTGGCAGGGTGGAAGTAAGACGGTTACAGCTGATTAAGGGTTAAGATGCGTTTTCTGAAGTATGGCCTGGGCGCCCTGGTGCTCTACCTGGTGTTCCTGGTGGTAACGGTGCCCGTTGGGCTGGTATGGCAGTGGGTGCCCAAACCCCAGGGCGTACAGCTCCAGGGCCTGGATGGCACCCTCTGGTCGGGACGCGCCGACCGGTTGACGGTGGCAGGCCGCCGCCTGGAGAGCCTGACCTGGGAGGTGGATCCCTGGTCACTGCTTGGGGGCCGGGTGGAGGCTGTGGTGGCGGTTGCCGGTGATGTTCAGGGCAGGGGGACCGTCAGCTACGGCCTGTCGGGCCTGGCGCTACAGGGAGTGAGGCTGGAGAGCCCCATAGGCACCCTGGTCGGTAATCGTCGGCTGCCATTTCGGACCAAGGTGACGGGAGAGGTTCAGCTGAATCTGGCCGAAGGCAGTCAGGGCCAGCCCTGGTGCGATCGCCTAAGCGGCCGCATCCTGGTTCAGCAATTGGACGTCAACAACCAGTATGGCGCCTTTCCCCTCGGCAACCTGGCGGGGACCCTGAGTTGCAGTCAGGGAAACCTTAAGCTAACCATGACCGAGCGGGATAACCGCATCGGCGTTGCCGGCACCGCGCTGCTCAAGGGCAACATGGAGGTACAGCTGGACGCCAGCATTCGGGCGACCGTTGACCAGCCGGAGGCGATGGCCAACTCCCTGGATTTTCTGGGGCAGCCGGACGCCAGTGGCGCCTACCCTCTGCGCTACTCCGGGCGTCTGCCTGGGTTCTGACTATGGTGGGACGCGTCGGCGTCCCTTTTGTTTTGTGACGGATATCAAATCGACCAGCGAATGTGTATCCTAGTCCAACCCCAGACAGACGACCCAGGACGCGATGAGCTCGAAAGCCAAACCCCGTATTCTTCATACCGAACTGGTGGCCAGCAGCCGGTTGTTCCGGGTAGAGCAGGTGCACCTGCAGTTCAGCAACGGCGTAGAGCGGGTGTATGAGAGGATGCAGGGGGGCAACCGCGGTGCCGTCATGGTGGTGCCCATGCTGGATGAACACACCGTGCTGCTGGTTAAGGAGTACGCCGTGGGCACGGAAACCTACGAGCTGGGATTCGTCAAGGGGTTGATCGACCCGGGCGAGAGTGTCATCGAGGCCGCCAACCGCGAGCTGCAGGAGGAGGCGGGGTTCTGTGCCCAGACCCTCACCCCCCTGATGGAGGTTGCCCTGGCCCCGGGGTACTTTTCGAGCAAGATGCAGATCTTACTGGCGCAGGGACTGAACCCCAGTAAGTTGGAAGGTGATGAGCCTGAGCCGCTGGAACTGGTGCCCTGGCCCATCGAGGATCTGGATGGCTTGCTGGCGCGCCCCGACTTCAATGAGTCCCGCGCCATCAGTGCCTTGTTTTTGGCAAGGAAAGCGCTGAAACTTAGTTGAAGTAAGACCGCAGTAGGTAGAGGTTTTGGAAAGCATCAGCACCCTGTTGGAACCCGCCATTGAAATTGCCCGACAGGCGGGGGAGCGGATCCGCGAGATCTACGAAGAGGGCCAGTTTCAGGAGATCATCAAGTCCGACAACACCCCGGTGACCACCGCGGATCTGGCGGCTCATGATCTCATCGTCTCCGCCCTGACCCGGTTGGCGCCGGAGATCCCCATCCTCTCCGAGGAGGACGCCGACATCCCCCTCTCCGAGCGCCGACGGTGGCGAAGGTACTGGTTGATTGATCCCCTGGATGGCACCCAGGAGTTTATCGCCGGCAGTGGCGATTTCGCGGTAAACATCGCCCTGGTGGAGAACCACAAACCGATCATGGGGGTGGTCTATGCCCCCATCTCCCGGGTCTGTTACTTCGCTATCCAGGGACGGGGCGCCTTCAAACGCAGCGACGGCAGAGATACCCGGATACATACCCGTGACGGCAGCGAGGCGAAGCGGGAGATGGTGATTGCCGTCAGCCGCCGCCAGCAGCTGGAGGCGGTGACCCAACTGCTGGAGAGCGGTCGCAACTACCGTTTTATCCCCTTCGGCAGCGCCTCCCTCAAGAGCTGCATGGTGGCCGAAGGCGAAGCGGATCTCTACCTGAGGCTGGGACCGACCGGAGAGTGGGATACCGGCGCATCGCAGTGCATCGTCGAACAGGCCGGCGGGCGCATCCTCGACATCGATCTCAACCCGCTCTCCTACAACCAGCGGGAGAGCCTGGAGAACCCAAATTACCTGGTGCTCGGGGCCCCCGAGTTGCCGTGGAATAGCATCCTGCAACACGGTTAATAAAAAAACGGCCCCTAGGGCCGTTTTTTTATCCTTGCGCTTTGTGGTCCAGCCACTGGTGCACCGCTTGGTGATCACCGCGGAAGATCACCCGCTCCAGCCGCTGCTCCAGCTGGTGGCGGTACATCGGGTCGTAATAGTGGTTCAGCAGGGCCTGGATCCAGTGGCGGTGGGCATCCAGACTACCTTTCAGCTGATCCTCGAACCCCTGCTGCATTACCGCCCTGAGCTCGCGGTGGTGTTGATCCCCCAGCCGCTTCCTGATGCGGTCCATGGCGCTGAGCAGGTGATCCTGGAAATTGGAGAAGCCCAGTGCATCGCCGTCTCGACGAATAAAGGCGGCGGCGATGTCGGTGACATAGTCTCTCAGGATCCGCTCTACTCGCTCCTCCTGATTCACCTCCAGCAGCACCAGGGGGGCCTGCTGCATCCTGCCGTGCATCTCCAGCGGCAGGGACACTCGGCCGATGAGGCGGCTTTCGTCCTCCAGCACCAGCTGGCGTTGGCCCGCCCGGCGGTGGCGCATCAGCTGCACCGCCAGGTGGTTCTCGAAGTCTATTTGAGTCGGCTGTTCGGTCACCTGGCGGCCAAAGCTGGAGCCCCGGTGGTTGGCCAGCCCCTCCAGATCGATCATGTCCTGACGTAGCTTGAGGAAGTCGGTTTTTCCACAGCCGGTCATGCCGCCGACGATCCACATGCGGGTCTCTGAGGTGATGCGGTCGGTCTGCTCCATCAGGAAGGTGCGCATCCCCTTGTAGCCCCCCTCGATGAAGGGGCGTTCGTGGCCCACCTCGGCGATCCATTGTTGGCTGAGCTCGGAGCGCAGGCCACCCCGGAAGCAGTAGAGAACCGCGTCCGGGTGCTGGTCCAGAAAGCGCTTCCAGGCCTGCTGACGCTGGGCCTTGACCTCGCCCCGCACCAGCTTGTGGCCCAGTTCAATGGCGGCCATTTGTCCCTGCCGTTTGTAGCAGGTGCCGACGGCGGCGCGCTCCTGATCATTCATCAACGGCAGGTTGATGCTGTTGGGAAATGCGCCCTTGGCAAACTCCACCGGGGCACGCAGATCGATCAGGGGACGGTCGGAGAGCAGCAGCTCCTGATAGTGATCGGCGCCGAGGGTTTTCATCACTCGATCACCTCGATCACCGGTCCGGCCTGTCTGGGTCTGAGTTCGCCGATGGGATGGACCCCTAAACCGGCCTCGGCGAGGAGGGCTTCGACCTGGCCACAGGCATGCGCTTCCACGGCCACCAGCAGGCCGCCCGAGGTCTGAGGGTCGCACAGTAGGGTGCGGGTGCGCGGGCTCAGCTCAGGCAGCTTGTGCCCATAGCTGTCGAAGTTTCGGCCGGCCCCTCCGGGGACACAGCCCAGGGCCAGATAGTGATCCACCTGGTCCAGCAAAGGCAGTTTGGCCATCTTCAGCAGGGCGCTGAGGCCGGCTCCTTCACAGATCTCGGTGAGGTGGCCCGCCAGGCCGAAACCGGTCACGTCGGTCATGGCGCTGACTCCCTCCACCTGAGCCAGCTGGGCGCCTACCCTGTTCATCTGGCACATCGCTTCCACGGCGATCTGGTCATGCTCATTGGCCAGCTTCTTCTGTTTCTGGGCGGTGGTGAGGATGCCGATGCCCAAGGGCTTGGTCAGATAGAGGCGACTGCCGGCGGTGGCGGTATCGTTGCGCTTCAACTGCTTTAGTGGCACCTGTCCGGTGACGGCCAAGCCGAAGATGGGCTCGGGGGCGTCGATGGAGTGGCCCCCGGCCAGAAGAATGCCGGCATCGCGGCAGGCGGCACGGCCACCTTCGATCACCTGTTGACCGACTTCCGGCGGCAGCCGGTTTACCGGCCAGCCGAAAATGGCGATCGCCATCATCGGGCTGCCACCCATGGCATAAATGTCGCTGATGGCATTGGTGGCGGCGATCCGGCCAAAGGTAAAGGGATCATCCACGATGGGCATGAAGAAGTCTGTGGTGCTGATGATGCCTGTGCTGCCATCCAGGTCGTATACCGCTGCATCGTCGCGGCTGGCGTTACCGACCAGCAGACGGGCGTCCTCCATGGGAGTCAGCTGACTGCTCAGCAGGGTATCCAGTACCTTGGGGGAGATCTTGCAGCCACATCCGGCGCCGTGGCTGTACTCCGTCAGTTTGATCGCATTGCTCATCTGGGACTCTGTCGCTTGTGAATCTTTAGGTCAGGGGCAAGATGATACCCCAAGGCGCCCGGGTTTGGGGTAGCCAACCCGGCAAAAAAACGATTTTTGCCGGAGAGGATTGCGTAGGAGGGTAAGTGGTTACTCACTCCTATCGATGCCAATCACCTGACGGTTGCTCGGGCAGTGAGCCCGTCCTCACCCTCTGTAGGGGAAGCCCGGGATCAGAACCAGGGGGTGACCTCGTGGCCTGATCCCGGCTGAAGATCCGCTGTTGAGCGTGGTGAGATCCGCTGTCCTCAACTGGAGCCCGAGGCCGACTAGGCGCTGGCCAACTGTTGGCGTAACTTGAGCCACTGCTGCTGTTGCTCTCTGAGGCAATGCTTCAACTCCTTGAGCCTTGCCCTGGCGCTGGCGTCCAGCTGCCTGCGGGTTTGCTCCAGACCGGCCTGCTTGGCCTGGTAGTAGTCGCGCATCCGCTCGGTGACACTCTGATACTGTTGCTCCAGAAGGTGAAGCCACTCCTCGGACAATTCCCGGTCCTGAGCCACCGCCCGGCTCTGTTTGAGCTGCATCTGCAGTTTGGCGGTTTCGATCCGTTCGGCGGGAACCTCCCTCAGGCCACTGGCAAGCCTGAATCGAGCCAGCAGTGCGATCAGCCACTTGGTTGGGTCGAAGTGGAACCAGCGGATGCCGTTGCGCCAGTCGTGCTCGAAGGTGTGGTGGAAGTTGTGGTAGCCCTCGCCGAAGGTGAACAGGGCCAGGACGGCGTTGTCGCGGCTGGATTGCTTGTCACTGTAGGGTTGGGTTCCCCAGATATGAGCCAAGGAGTTGATAAAGAAGGTGCCGTGGTGCATCGCCACCAGGCGGACCACGCCGGCCATCAGCAGGGTTCCCCAGAGATCGCCGATCAGGGCGCCGCACGCCAGGGGCAGGATCACGTTGGTCACCAACACCAGCCAGCCATAGTGGCGGTGCTGGAACATGACGATGGGATTTTTCTGCAGATCCCGAACATTGGTGTAGTCGGGTTCGCCCTGGTAGTTTCGCAGCATCCAGCCGATATGGCTGTACCAGAAACCGCGGCTGGCACTGTAGGGATCCTTGTGGTCGTCGTCCACGAACTTGTGGTGGCGCCGGTGATCCGATGCCCAGTGCAAGATGCTGTTTTGCAATGCCATGGCGCCGCCGATGGCCAGGAACCACTGTACGGCCGGGTGGGCCGAGTAGGCCTTGTGGGACCAGAGCCTGTGGTAGCCTGCGGTAATGGACAGGCCATTCCAGGCCCACAACAGCAGAGCCAGGACCAGGGTTTCACCCTGGTAGCCGACGAGAATCCCATGTAGGGGTGCCAGGGTCAGCGCCGCCAGGGCCGTGAAGCTGAATATCAGGGTATTGATGAGGATAAGTGGTGGCTTGGAAGTCATCCTTGTTTCTCTCTGGGCGTACATCTGTACGCCATTTTGGTGATCTTTGTCCGATAACGCAAGCCGGGGTTGAGTGAGGTCGCAGGTGAGCTTTGGCTCTATTCAAGTTAGAATGCATAAGTTTTTAATTAAGGGTAGTAAGTCATGGGGATTCGAGCACAGCAGAAGGAGCGTACACGCCGCGCCCTTCTTGATGCTGCGTTTAATCAGCTGAGCGCAGAACGCAGCATCTCCAACCTGAGTTTGCGGGAAGTGGCCAGGGAGGCCGGAATTGCCCCTACCTCTTTCTACCGTCACTTCAAAGATATGGAAGAGCTTGGTCTCACCATGGTTGATGAGGGTGGTCTTACCCTGAGGCAACTGATGCGCAAAGGCCGTCAGCGTGCGGAAGAGGGGGGCAGTGTTATCCGGGCCTCCATCGAAACCTTCATGGAGTTCATCGACAGCAACCCCAACGTCTTCCGGTTGCTGTTGCGGGAGCGCTCAGGAACCTCGGCGGCGTTCCGCGCTGCGGTGACCCGGGAGATCCGCCATTTCATTGATGAACTGAGTGACTATCTGCAGACTCGAGCCTGCCGTCGCCCGGATCTCGCCTATGCCCAGGCGGAAGCCCTGGTGACTCTGGTGTTCGCCAGCGGCGCAGAAGCCCTGGATCTGAATAAGAAGGAGCGCCAGGCGCTGGCTGAGAGGCTGATCGTGCAGCTGAAGATGATCGCCAAGGGCTCGGAGGCGTTGCAGCGCAGTGGCCGGGAGCCGGAGCTGGAGAATCTGCCCAAATAGAAAAGACCGCCGATTGGCGGTCTTTCTCTGTCACGTTATTTACGCTCCAGAAGCACGCCCGCTTCCATATGGTGGGTGTAGGGGAACTGGTCGAACAGCGCCAGCCGGGTCACCTTGTGGGTCTCCCCCAGGGTTTGCAGATTCTCCAGCAGGGTGTCCGGGTTGCAGGAGATGTAGAGGATCCTGTCGTAGCCCTGCACCATCTGTTCGGTGGCCTTGTCCAGGCCGGCCCGCGGTGGATCCACGAAGATGGTGTTGCAGTTGTAGCTCTTAAGATCGATTCCCTTGAGGCGATTAAACGCCCTCACCCCGTTCATCGCATCGGTGAAGTCCTCGGCTGACATGCGAATGATGGTGACGTTGTCGATGTTGTTGACTGCGATGTTGTGCTGAGCCGACTCCACCGAGGGCTTGGCCAGCTCGGTGGCCAGCACCTGGTCAAAGTTTTGCGCCAGGGCCAGGGAGAAGTTGCCGTTTCCGCAGTAGAGCTCCAGCAGGTCGCCGTGGCTGTCACGGGTGCAGTCCACCGCCCACTCCAGCATCTTTTCGGCCACCTTGCCATTGGGCTGGGTGAAGCTGTTCTCGATCTGGCGGTAGTGCATGGGGCGGCCGTGAACATGCAGGGTTTCATCGACGAACTCGCGGTCCAGGCACCACTTCTGTTTGCGGGCGCGACCGATGAAGTCCACCTTGTATCCTTCGGCTCTCCAGGTGTCTCGCAACGCACGCACTCCGGCGATCCAGGCATCGTCCAACTGACGGTGGTAGAGGAGGGAGATCAGCAGCTCGCCGCTCAGGGTTGAGAGGAAATCGACCTGGAACAGTTTGCGACGCAGGTGTTCATGGGGGCGCAGCGCCTCCATCAGCCTGGGCATAAACTTGTTGATCAGTGCGCTGGCGGGCAGGAACTGGTCGGTGCGCACCTTCTCCCCCTGGGCCTGATCGAACATGATGTAGTAGAGATCGTCATCATCGTGCCAGACACGAAACTCGGCGCGCATCCGGTAGTGTTTGGGCTCGGAGGGGAACACCTCCAGCTCCGGAGCGTCAAATGGGGCGAACATCGACCTCATACGCTCACACTTTTCGGCCAACTGTTGTTCATAGTTTGCCGGATCAAGGGCTTTCAGATCCATGTTTCACTCCGGTGTCTGGATTGAGAGAGGGGGAATTCTAACCAAGCCAAAGCTTAAGTCCAGCCCCTTGGTAAATGGCGGGCTCTGTGTGAGAATCAACGCCTATTCCGGTATAGCAACTGATTCCATCTGATGAGCTCTATTCTGCTGTTCGACTCGGGCGTCGGGGGTCTCTCCATTCTGGAGCACGTACGTGAGGCCTTTCCTCAGTGGCCGGTCCACTATCTGGCGGACAACGCCAGGTTCCCCTACGGGGAGCTGGAGGAGGAGAACCTGATCCACGGCTGTGTGCACCTGATTACTACCCTGGTCCGCGAGTTGACGCCCGCCATGGTGGTGGTGGCGTGTAATACCGCCAGTACCTTGGCACTCCCGGCATTGAGGTCGGCCCTGCCCATCCCTGTCATTGGCGTGGTGCCGGCCATCAAGCCGGCGGCGGCGCTCTCCCATACCGGCACCATAGCCCTGCTGGCCACTCCGGGCACGGTCCGTCGCAGCTATACCGATGGACTGATTCAGGACTTTGCTCCTCACTGTCGAGTAATACGCCTCGGCAGCAGCGATCTGGTTCGAATGGCCGAGGAGAAGTTGTCGGGGAAGGCCGTCGACACCTCACAACTGCACAAGGTACTGGCGCCATTGCTGGCCGAGGCTGAGCTGGATGCAGTGGTGCTGGGGTGCACCCACTTTCCGCTGTTGCGGGATGAGATTGGCCAGGTTCTGGGTCCTAAGGTGCGCTTGGTGGATTCCGGCAGTGCCATTGCCCGACGCGTCGGTACCCTGGTCAATGAAAGTCGCGTCCTCCCCGGTAAGCAGCAGGGGGGATACTACTGCACCGGGCAGGTACCCTCTGCTGCACTGGCCGGCTACCTTGAAGGGTGCGGGTTGGTTTTCTCGACAAGGATCGCCGCATCTTAAGTCGAACTGGTTGAAAAGATCGCAAAGGATCTTTTTGATCGAAAAAGGGGTTGCGCGGGGAATTTCCCTCCCTATAATGCGCTTCCTGTCGACGGGGCACAGCGGAAGGAAAACGGCTGCTGAGCAAAACTTCGACACTCGGCGCCAAGGCAGCAAATTAGCCCTTGACCGCCACGGAGAGTCGCGTAGAATGCGCCTCCTGTCTCGATGAGAGACACGCTCTTTAACAATTAGTCAGACAATCTGTGTGGGCACTCGCGCAGGATTGATATCTCATATATCAATGTTGCACTGAGTGACTAT
>NZ_SWCI01000014.1 GCF_005116715.1 Ferrimonas sediminicola
ACCAGGCATGCGGCTTCCAGTTTGAACTCCGCAGTGAATGAGCGACGCTTTCTTGTCATTGAACACCTCTTGTTACGGTGGCGACTTTACCACCTAAAGCGGTGTCCGGGATCATTAAACCACCACATCGCCAAGGCAATATCATAAATGATGGTGGCCGAGCCGCACACCGGCCCCAGGTTCAGTATGACCTCCTCCCCCTTAAGTTCTGCATTCACACCTCGACCGTTCAAGCTCTTAACTATTGTCTCCAATATCGTCCCCTCCTAGACCTTCTCTACAGACATTCTGGCCATAGAAATAATTGTGCTTCGAAGGGGAACATCACTCGCTCCCCTTTACCTGTTTCTGCCGCGCTCCGATGACTCCCTGACTCACCCTTAACCTCGCGACTGTCATCGAATGCCCGGGCTGACCGGCACAGGCAACGGCCCGGCCTAAGCCGGACCGTTGCCTGTTGAATCGGAAATGGTCAGCTATGGGCTATGGGTTTGTCGGAGAAAAGGTACTCCTTGAGCTCCTTGTCGAAGCTGGGATCCCGACGTCGAATCCACTCCAACACCATGGCGGCATGCTCCTTCTCCTCGTCACGATTGTGTTGGAGTATTGCCTTTAACTCCTTGTCTTTACAGGCATCTACACGCTGATTATACCAATCGACCGCCTCGAGTTCCTCCATCAGGGAAACGATGGCCCTGTGCATGTCGCGGGTCTCATCCGTCAATTCGCCGATCGGCTCATGGTACCCTTCGTTTGACATCGTCATCTCCTCATCGTGTGTCAATGTGTCCGTCGTCAATCGCTCCGTGGTGCATCCAATATCCTCATGGTGTTCCCCTTGGTCGGCACTTATTCCCCCGGAGACAAGTCAAAAAAGCGACTCTGGCTGAGCCGGTGGTGTGAGGGGGCCGGCAGCCGTTGATGATCTGGGGCAGGGTTATTTTCTCTTCGAGCTGATGACAAATTCAATGTTCATCAACATCACGCCGATCAGCACGGTCACCGAGGCCGAGGCAAGCACCGGATCGATGGTTTCCAGTGTTACAAATTTCCCGTAAAACAGGAACAACCCCAGCAGCAGTACCGCCGCCCCGAGTTGATGGACATAAAACTGCACCCTTGCCAATGTCGAGGTGGAGTTATTCAGCCACAGCCTGTGGCACAGTCCATAGACAAACGAAAGCAGAAACCCCACCAACATGATGTGCGCATGGGTCACATACTGGCCTTTATCCTTGGTGGCCGCCATGAATATGCCCAGAATCAAGCCGAGTATCGCGTAGCCAAAAGCGGTCAGTATGAATTTGCGATCCATAGACTCCCCCTCCGAATGCAGATGGCTCCAGAGAGTGTAGACCAGATACCTGCGCGTCCAGTCCGATGGCAGACGCCTGATAGCTGTGTTGCCATCATCTCCTTGATCGCGCCTTTGCCTGTCGCAGCGCCTTACGCTCTTTCTTGTTCGCTATGTTTTCTCGGGTATCCAACACGGCCTTGAGGTCACCGTATGCCCGTTTCCATTCAGGCGTGTCCTTGTACTGGATCACACCCGCTTTAGGGAGTGCGGCGTCGCCAGACGGCTCGAAGGATTCAGCACACTTGAGTAACGCCCTTCTTCGACTCATCAACGAGCCTGTGTGCATGGCTTCCAACTCGGCCAAGGTTTTGGGCTCTACCCTGTTTGCCATACCCCAGCCTCCATACCCAGCGCCTGGCATCCTCGGCCAACGGCGCCTGAAGCGCGCCTTGGTCCGGCCGCATCCGCGTCCCAGGCCGGGTCCGGACAGCCGCTAAACGTCTAAGACTCTTTATCCCACTCGATGTTGGCCTTGGTGCGATCAAAGTGGGGGGCGAACACCGAAAGGGCCGCGAAGCTTTGCCCCTGCTTTAACATGGGGCCGTGAAGAGTCGCTTTGGGAATGAACACCAGATCCCCCCTTTTTACCCTCTTTATCTCCTCACCAACCTTAAACTCCACATCGCCTTCAATAATGACCAGCAGTTCATCATGAGCTTTCTGTATGTGGAGGGCATTGCCACTGTCGCTGACCACCCCAACATTCGCTGTCAGGTGCTCTCCGTCGAACACAAACGTTCTCTTGATGGGATCGCCCTTGGTAGATTCATCGGCCTCCAGGGATGCAACGATTTGATCCAGGTTGTGAAAATGGGTCATGCTTGATTACCTCATCGCTGCGAGGATCTATTTCACTGCCTAACCCATAAGTATGGGGCAGGTCGCCGCATTCCACTAAAAAATCGTTGCCCTCCCTTGCACGCCTGACTCGATACCAACCCATATTCCCTGACCAATTCCACGAGTTGACCAACCATGGATAGCGTTGATCTATCAAAAAAGCGAGGGAGTGGCGGCACCGGCATCGGCGGAGATCTGCCCGGTTGATTTGCATCTGCTCCACCGGAAGATGTAAGTGAACGCTCTCGCGTAACGCCATGACCTGATTGAGATTAATCTTAATGATGATGACCAGCAACGCAGGCTCCGCCCTCGGCGCCAGCCGCTGATCACCGAGATCCACCTATCAGGCTGATTGATGGCTTTTTCTAACCTAACGACTTTTTCTGTCCATGGGTAGCGATTCATGCCGCCGCCACAAAAAAGCCCGGCATCTGTGCCGGGCTTGATAAGGCAGTGGCTGACCTACTTACCGTCGGCACGGCTCATAAACTTGCCTTCGGCGGTGTTCACCTTGATCTTTTCACCGCTGCTGATGTACTCGGGCACCTGCACCACCAGGCCGGTGGTCAGCTTGGCGGGCTTGGTGCGTGAGGTGGCCGAGGCCCCCTTGATGGAGGGATCGGTCTCCACGATCTCCAGGTCAACACTGGTGGGCAGCTCCAGGGCGACCGGGTTGCCGTCTACCGCCAGCACCTGCAGACCCTGAGTCTCCTCGTTGAAGTAGAGCAGCTCCTCTTCAATGGTTTCCTTGCGGAAGTTGAAGGGGGTGTAGTCTTCGTTGTCCATGAAGACATACTCGTCACCGTCGATGTAGGAGAAACTCACCTGATGACGGCTGAAGTCGGCCAGGTTCAGGATCTCGTCGGCCTTGAAGCTCTCATCGATCTTGGCGCCGGTGGCCACATCGTACATGCGCATGCGGTACAGGCTGTTGCCTGCACGGCCGCTGGGGGTCAGCTTGGCAATCTCTTTTACGGAATACACCTTGCCGTTGTATTCAACCACGGCATTTTTCTTGATTTCACTGGCCTTTGGCATTGTTACAAGTCTCTATTAACGTGCGTGGGTGCAAATTACCATCTAGGGAATATTAGGCAAGCTTTTACACCGGGTCAGGCACGGTTTCATGGCGTTCACGGCCATTTTTGCCAGGGCACTTCCCGGTAGGCTATCGAACCGCGATGCGCCGCCACCTGGGCCATTCAGGCTGGCCGGAATGTCAGTGTTCCCTGCCGGTAAGACGTCTACCGGCCCGCTATTAGCCTGGTAAACTCGGCTCGGACCAGCATTCCTCGCCGTTCATCCGCCAATGCATTTCAAACACTTGTATAAACAGAGAAAATCCGTGACCCTAGGACGACAAACAAAAATTTAACAACATGAACAGGATGTCTCATGGAAAAGGTATGGAACAGTTGGGGAGACGAGGCGAAGCAACGCCCCCTGCCCGAAGTCGCCAAGACGGTGCTGACCTCACTCCTTGGCCCGGGTAACCCGCTGGGTGAAGCCACACTGGAGCAGACCGCCAGTCAACTGCCTCCAAGCCGGTTGGGTTCCCACGACCTCTACTGTGTCGAACCCGGGGTTCGGGCCCGCTATGCCCGGGGCCAGAGCCTGGCGGACTGGCTGGCGTTCAAACAGGGAAAGCTGGGCTGCGCCCCGGATGCGGTCGCCTTCCCCGAAAGCCGTGATCAGCTTGAGGCGCTGCTGAACCTTGCCCGGGAACACAACTGGGTGGTGATCCCATACGGGGGCGGCACCAGCGTAGCGGGCCACATCAACCCGCGCGAGGGTGAACGCCCGGTGATCACCCTGTCGATGGAGCGGATGAACCGGTTGTTGCACCTGGATCCCATCAGTCAGTTGGCCCGTTTCGAAGCCGGTGTCCGCGGTCCGGACCTGGAAGCCCAGTTGAACGCCCGTGGCTACACCCTGGGCCACTTCCCCCAATCCTTCGAGTACTCCACTCTGGGAGGCTGGATCGCCAGCCGCAGTTCCGGCCAACAATCCCTGCGCTACGGTCGTATAGAGCAACTGTTTGCCGGTGGCCTGGTGCACACCCCCAGGGGGGAGATCAGCCTGCCGGCACTGCCCGCCAGCGCCGCCGGCCCGGACTGGCGCGAGGTGATCCTCGGCTCCGAGGGACGCATCGGCATCATCAGCGAGGCGGAGATGCGGGTGCAGCCCCTGCCGCAGAAGGAGCAGTTCTATGTCTCCTTCTTTCCGGGCTGGCAGCAGGGGCTGGAGGCGGTGCGCGCCATCGCCCAGGCTGGGATCCCCGCCAGCATGATGCGCCTGAGCCACCCCACCGAAACCAACACTCAGCTGCAGCTGGCGCTTTCGCAAGAGAAGCATCGCAGACTGGTGAAGCTGTTCCGTCTGCTCGGCGTCGGCGATTCCCCCGCCATGCTCACCTGGGGCGTCACCGGCGACCGCGGCCAGGTACGTCACAGCACCCGGGCCATTCGCCGCCTGCTCCACAGCCACGACGGCAGGCTGGCGCTCAAGGGTCTGGGCCAGCACTGGAAGCAGAACCGCTACGGTGCCCCCTACCTACGTCAGAGCCTGTGGGAGCACGGTTACCTGGTGGACACCTTTGAAACTGCGGCCAACTGGGACCGCATCGAGGCGCTGCAACAGCAGATGGAGCTCAGCCTCAAAGCGGTGGCAGGTGATACCCCGCTGCTGAGCTATACCCACCTTAGTCACGTCTACAAACAGGGCTGCAGCCTCTACACCACCTATCTGTTCCCGGCCAAGGAGGGGTTTGACGCCAGCCTGGCACAGTGGCGCAAATTCAAGGACGCCGCCAGTCGCGCGGTCGTGGAGGGCGGCGGCACCATCAGCCACCAGCACGGCGTCGGCGAAGACCACCGCCCCTACCTGTCGGTGGAGAAGGACGCCCTGACCCGCTCCGGCATCCAGGCGGTGCTGGAACACTACGATCCACAGGGACAGATGAATCCGGGTAAGTTGCTGGAGACGCCATGACGGATCTGACCACCAGGGTGGCGGACAGCCGCGCCCGCCTCAACCGGGGAGAGCGGGCCTACGACATCATCGTCGTGGGCGGTGGCATCAACGGCGCCGCCGTGGCCTGGCTGGCCTGTCACAACGGGCTCAAGACCCTGCTGCTGGAGGCGGAGGACTTCAGCTCCGGCACCTCCAGCCGCTCCTCCAAGATGATCCATGGCGGCCTGCGCTACCTGGCCAAGGGTGACTGGCGCCTGACCCGCGAGGCGGCCCGCGCCCGTGACGCCCTGATGGCCCACCACCCCGACCTGGTGCAGCCGCTGCCGTTCTGGTTTATGCACCCGCCCGCCAGCAAGCCCAAACCCTGGCAGGTGCAGGTGGCGCTGCAGATCTACCGCGCCTTTGCACCGGGATGCCGTCCCGGCTGGCTCTCCCCTGAGCAGTTGCACGACGCGCTGCCCTATCCCCTTCATGACATCCAGGGAGCCAGCTGCTACTTCGATGCGATCAGCGACGACTGCGGCCTGATCACCTGGCTGCTGCAGGAGGCGGTGCGGGAGGGGCTGGACCTGTGCCACTACAGCCCGGTGGACAGCCTGCTGGAGAAGCATGGCCGCTGCACCGGTGTCCAGGCCCGCATCGACGGCTGTAGCACCCCCATTCACGCCGCCTGCGTCATCAACTGCGCCGGGGCCTGGTGCGATCGGCTAACCCCGCTGCCGGGAAACCAGGTGATCCGCCCGCTCAGGGGCAGCCACTTGGTGCTGCCCGCCTGGCGCTATCCGGCTCCGGCGGCCCTCACCTTCGCCCACCCGGAAGATGGCCGACCGGTGTACCTCTATCCCTGGATGGGTACCTCCATCATGGGTACCACCGATCTGGATCACCAGGCGCCCCTGAAGCAGGATGTGGCCATGAGCCGGGAGGAGTTTGACTACCTGTGGCAGGCACTCCACACCCTGGATCCCGACGCCCGCGAGGAGGATATCATCGCCAGTTGGAGCGGGGTGCGGCCGGTGGTCTGCTCCGCCGCGGAGCACTCCGCGCCGTCCGACGCCAGCCGGGAACACCTCATCTGGCAGGAGCCTGGTCTGGTCAACCTCACCGGCGGCAAATTGACCACTTTCCTGGAGACCGGCCAGCAAGTGCTGGAATACGCCGCCGCCATGATCGACGCACCGCTGCGCAAGCCGGAGCTGCCGCCGGTCAGCCACGCTCCCCACAATGACCAACCCATCGGCGCGGCAGTGATCGGCTGGCACCGCTTGGAGGACGCCATAGCCCACCAGGCGATCACCCACCTGGATGACCTGCTGCTGAGGCGCACCCGCCTGGGCCTGCTGCTCGGGCGCACCCTGCACCACTATCAGGCGCCCATCGACCTTCTGTGCCGGCGGCACCTCGGGTGGAGCGAGGCGCAGTGCCAGCAGGAGTGGGACAGGTACTGGCGCATCTGGGAGCGGTTCTACAGCCCGCAGCCCTTCAGGAGTCGCCATGACTGACGCCATCCTTGCCATCGACAACGGAACCCAGAGCCTGCGCGCCCTGCTGTTCGACGCCGAGGGCACCTTGCTGGATAAGAGCCAGGTGCACTTCTCTCCGCCCTACCACAGCCCCCAGCCCGGGGCCGCCGAGATGGATGCGGAGATCTACTGGCAGGCGCTGGTAGACGCAGTCAAACGGTTGGGTGACCAGGGCAACACGCTGACCCGGGTGAAGGCGGTCACGGTCACCGCTCAGCGCACCTCGCTGGTGTTTCTCGACCGCCATGGCGTGCCGCTGCGTCCGGCGGTACTGTGGACCGATCAGCGCCAGTGCCGCGACCTGCCGCCACTGCCCTGGTACCTGCGCCCCTTGGGCTGGTTGCCCTACATCGGCCACAGTTTCAACACCCTGCGCCGGCGCGCGTTCAGCAACATGCTGGCCAGTTACGAGCCCAGGCTGTGGCAGCGCTGCGCCAAGGTGGTTCAGGTTGGCGGTTACCTCAGCTACCGGCTGACCGGCCTGTATCGGGACAGCACCGCCGGCCAGGTGGGTTACCTGCCCTTTGACTACAAAAGGCAGCGCTGGGCCCCGCAAGGCAACTGGCGTTGGCATGCCCTCAGCCTGACCCCGTCTCAGATGCCGCAACTGGTAGCGCCCGGCGAGCTGCTGGGGCACCTTGCCGACGAGGTCGCCGAACGGCTGGGGCTGCCCGCGCAGCTGCCGGTGGTGGCCGCCGGGGGAGACAAGGCCTGCGAGATCCTCGGCAGCGGCGGTCACCAGGAGGGAGTGGCCAGCCTCAGTTTCGGCACCACCGCCACCGTCAATGTGGTCAGTTCCCGCTACCGGGAGATTGTACCGCTGATGCCCGCCTACCCGGCCGCCGTGGCCGGCGAATACCTGTGTGAGGTGATGCTGTTCCGCGGCTTCTGGATGGTCAGCTGGTTTAAGGAGCAGTTTGGCCAGCTGGAGCAATTGTTGGCGGAGGAGCAGAACACCGTGGCCGAAAAGCTGCTGGACCAACTGATCAACGCCGCCGAGCCCGGCAGCGAGGGGCTGATCCTGCAACCCTACTGGGGCGCCGGAGTGCGCCAGCCCGGCCCCGAGGCTCGGGGCGCCATCATCGGCTTCGGCGATCATCACACCCGTGCCCACCTCTACCGCGCCATCATCGAGGGGCTGTGCTACGGCCTGAAAGAGGGGCTGGACAGGGTGGAGAAGCGCTGCGGTAGCCATACCCGCCTGCTCAGGGTGTCCGGCGGCGGCGCCCAGAGTGACGCCATCCTGCAGCTGACCGCCGACCTGTTTGGCCTGCCGGTAGAGCGGGCTCACACCACCGAGACCTCGGGCCTGGGTGCCGCCCTGTGCGCCGCCCTGCACCTGGGCTGGTACCCGGATGTGGCCCAGGCTACCCGGGGAATGATCCGTGTCGGCAAAAGATTTGAGCCCAACCCGCTTCATCACCAGAGATACCGCACCCTCTACCGGGAGGTGTACCTGAAACTCTATGGCCGGTTGCACCCCCTCTACCACCGGCTGGCCCGGCTCAATCGGAACCAGGGCTGAGATCAGCCTCCGGTTAAACGTTCGGCTCAAAGGGGTGTTTATATTTTTTAAGTAGTTGATTAAGTCATGGTTAAGTTTGGCCCCTATCGGTTCAGAGTGGGTTCAATTTGGGCGCGTATGGTAGGACCCATCGACAGAGATAACGTCAATGGAGCAATACCATGAAGAAACTGACCGCGACCCTTATCGCCACCGCCCTGATCTCCACCTCCGCCTTGGCCAGCGATGTCCAGTGGTTCGCCGGCGCCGGTGCGGGCTGGCAGCAGGACAGCATCAAGGGCGACGCCCACAAAGACAGCGATGATGTAACCTGGCAGCTGCGCGGCGGTGCCATCCTCAACGATCACCATCGCTTCGCCGGTACCTACGGTTACAAAGAGGACAAGTTCAATGTGCGGGGTGACTCCGTCAAGCAGGAGCAGCACCTGTTCCTGGCCTCCTACGACTACCTGTTCCCCGTAGGCAACTCCGGAAAGTTCAACCTGTTCGCCGGTCTGTCCGCCGGTGTGGCCGACAACAAGATTGCCGGTGACTCCCAGAGCGATTTCGTCTGGGGCGGCCAGGTGGGCGCCGAATACCGCCTGACCCAAAACTGGAGCACCGAGCTGGGCTACCGCTACCTGGACCAGGATTATGAGAACAGCGGCAAGAGCATCGGCCAGAACTTCTCTCTGGACGATACCCAGCAGCTGTACCTGTCCATCGACTACCGTTTTTAAGCGACGCTGAGAGTTAACGCCTGAGCTGTTGGCGCGGTACCCTCCCCCAGGGCCGCGCCCTTTTTTCATCCATTGGTGGTATACTGCTCGCCCGTTCAGTTGTTCAAACCACACCCGCCGTGACCCAGTTTTACTTGATTCGCCATGGGGAAACCCTGTGGAACCGCCAGCGTCGCCTTCAGGGCAGCCAGAACAGTCCCCTCACCGAGGCGGGCCTGGCCCAGGCCGAAGCCCTCTCCCGGGAACTGGCCACCCTCGAGTTCGACGCCATCTACGCCAGTCCGCTGGAGCGTGCCCGCATCACCGCCGAGATCATCAACCAGCCCCATGGCCTGCCTCTGCAGCTGGATGACGGACTGAAGGAGCGCGCCTTTGGGGTACTGGAGGGGTGTCACCGGGAAGAGCAGGCAGAGCTGTGGCAAGCCCTGTCCCTGCGCTTTAGCCAGAACCGCGTCGACGTCCCGGGGTTTGAACCAGCCGATCAGTTGCAATCCCGCGCCCTGGATGCCCTTCAGCGCATCCACCTGGCTCATCCACAGGGGCGGGTTGCCATCGTCAGCCACGGAGAGTGGCTGCGCAGTGTCGGCAACGCCCAGGCGGGACACCCCGCCTGGTCCGACAAAACCGAGCTGCAGGGCAACGCCTCCTTCATCACCCTGACCTGGCCCATTGGCTAACCTTCACCAAAAAAAATGGGGGCGGGCCCGACTCCACCGGCCACCTGCCTGGTGGCCGGCACCAGACAGGGCATTCCTGCACCCCGTAATCTGGACGCCCCTTGCGAACTCTCCGTAACCGCAGGCATCACCCCGGACAACCATTGCCACTATGCCGAAGCCGGGCTCAGGCTGTTTATCCCCTCCGCTCTCCCTCACCCCCAGCCGCGGGAGATCATGGCCCAGATTCTCGCGACTTGACCCAGCTCGCACCGAACAGCTTTTCCACAACTTAAGTCACACTTTCATTGTGATGAAAGTCACTCTATCCGCCGCAGGTAGCACAATATTATTCGCTTTGAAAATAAGCGACTAAGCTTTAGAACAGTCAGAGCACTCATCCATAACAACAGATAAATCGGGCCCCTTCCTCGGGTCCGCGCCGGAGGGTACGCAATGAGCATCGACTATTCTCAGGTTCACAGAGAGCTTCTTTCCCGTCTGGGTCCCAAAGCGGTCACGGACGATCCTGTGCGCCGCTTCGCCTGGTCCACCGACGGCAGCTATTTTCGCATCGTGCCGCAACTGGTGGTCACCGCCAATACCCTGAAGGAGGTGGAGGAGACCCTCGCCGTTGCCCGCCAGCATAACGCCCCGGTGACCTTCCGTGCCGCCGGCACCAGCCTATCGGGTCAGGCGGTGGGCGAAGGTATCCTGCTGCGACTGGGTTACGACGGTTTCCGCAACATCGACATCAGCGACGATCACCGCCGGGTGACCCTGGGAGCGGCGGTGATCGGCTCCGACGCCAATGCCAAACTCAAGCCCTTCGACCGGAAGATCGGCCCGGATCCGGCCACCCTGGCCTCCTGCATGGTCGGCGGTATCGTAGCCAACAACGCCTCAGGCATGTGCTGCGGAACCACGGAGAACAGCTACAAAACCATTGCCAGTGCCAAGCTGCTGTTTGCCGATGGCACCTACCTGGATACCGGTGATGAGGCTTCCAGGCGTGCCTTCGCCGAAAAACGTCCGGAGCTGATCAGCACCCTGGCGGAGCTGGGTGAGCAGACCCGCTCCAACGAGGTGCTGAGCAACCGAATCCGTCACAAGTTCTCCATTAAGAACACCACTGGCTACAGTCTCAACGCCCTGGTGGACTACATTGACCCCTTCGATCTGATCAACCACCTGATCGTCGGCTCCGAAGGCACCTTCGCCTTCGTTGAGGAGGTCACCTACCACACCGTGGAGGAGGCCAAGTTCAAAGCCTCAGCCATGGCCGTGTTCTTCAACATGGTGGACGCCGCCTCCGCCATTCCGCCACTGCAGATGGACGCCGTCGCCGCCGGCGAGCTGCTGGACTGGGCCTCCATCAAGGCGGTGACCGGTAAGCCCGGCATGCCCGAATGGCTGTCCGATCTGCCTGAGGGCGCCGCCATCCTGCTGATCGAGTGCCGGGCCAACGATCTGGAGACCCTGGAGGACTACACCCGGCAGACCATCGATGCCATCAAGCACATCGACACCGAACGTCCCATCGAGTTCAGCACCGAACCCGCCGTCTATGGCCAGTACTGGGCGATGCGCTCTGGCCTGTTCCCCATCATCGGCGGCGAGCGCCCCAAGGGTACCTCGGTGATCATCGAGGATGTGGCGTTCCGGGTGGAAGATCTGGCCTCGGCCGCCGCCGACCTTACCGAACTGTTCCACAAGCACGGCTATCCTGAGGGGGTGATCTACGGTCACGCCCTGGACGGCAACTTCCACTTCATCATTACGCCGCACTTCAAGCGTCAGCAGGACATCGACCAGTTCGACCGCTTCATGCAGGACGTGGCCAAGCTGGTGATCGACAAGTACGACGGCTCCATGAAGGCGGAGCACGGTACCGGGCGGGCCGTGGCGCCCTTCGTCGAGATGGAGTGGGGCGTTCAGGCCTACGAGATGATGAAGAAGCTCAAGGCCGCCTTCGATCCCCAGGGGATCCTCAATCCCGGCGTGGTCCTGAACGACGACAAGGAGATCCACGTCAAGGCGATCAAGCAGGCCGCGGTGGTGGACGACTGGGTGGACCGCTGCATCGAATGCGGCTTCTGTGAAAAGACCTGCCCCACCTCGGAGCTGAACATGTCACCCCGCCAGCGGATCACCACCCTGAGGGAGATCGCCCGGCTGGAGCAAGAGGGCGATCAACATGGGGCGGCCAAGCTGCGGGCCGATGCCCAGTACGACGTCATTGACACCTGTACCGCCTGTCAGTTGTGTACCATCTCCTGCCCGGTGGACAACAATATGGGGATGCTGGTGCGCCAGTTGCGTACCGACCTCATCGATTCTACCGCGCAGAAGGTGCTGGATTTTCAGGCTAATCACTTCGGTAAAGTCAACGCGGTGCTCTCCACCGGCTTCAACGTGCTGCACGGCATCCACAAGCTCACCGGCAGCACCGTCACCGGCAAGATCATGGATCTCGGCCGCAAGGTGTCCAAGGAGGTGCCCTACTGGGATCCCAGCTTCCCCAAGGGCAGTAACCTGCCCAGCCCCCAGGCCGCCGTCGGCAACGACAAGCCCAGGGTGGTCTACTTCCCGGCCTGCGGCGGGCGCACCTTTGGTGCCACCCCGGAGGACCCCGATGACACCACCCTGCCCGACGTGATGGTGGCCCTGCTGGAGCGCGCCGGCTACCAGGTGCTGGTACCGGGCAACACCCGCCAGCTGTGCTGTGGTCAGATGTGGGAGTCGAAAGGGGACTACAAGAACGCCGACTTCAAACGCAACGAGATGGTCCAGGCGCTCAAGGAGATGACCGATGACGGCCGTATCCCGGTGATCATCGATGCCCTCTCCTGCACCAAGCGCACCCTGCAGGACAGCGACATCGACTTCAAGATCCTCGATGCGGTCGATTTCATCCACGACGAGTTGATGGACAGGCTGCCGCCGTCGCGCAAGAAGGGCGCTGTGGCCCTGCACGTCGGCTGCTCCGCCACCCACATGGGCGCCGGTGCCAAGATGGAGGCGATCGTCAACCGCTACGCCGAGGAGATTGTTCGGCCCGAGGGGATCATCTGCTGTGGCTTCGCCGGTGAAAAGGGGCTGTACAAGCCAGAGATCAACGCCTCTGCACTGCGTCATCTCAAGGAGCGTCTGCCCTCTGAAATCAGTGAAGGCTACTACGCCAACCGCATGTGTGAGATGGGACTGACCCGTCAGAGTGGCATCTCCTACCGCCACCTGGCCTACCTGGTGGAGGAGTGCACCCGCTAGGGTTGTGCGCACACACAAAAAAGAGGGCTCGAATGAGCCCTCTTTCCGTTATTGGGTCAGTTGGGACAGGTGAGCAGTTCACTCAATGCCTGGGATAACTCCTCCTGTGAGGTGATCATCCCCTCGGCGGCCAGATCATCCAGTGCCAGCACCATCTGATCCCGCTGGGGGGTGTTCTGCCGGCAGATGGCATCATTGGCCTGCTTGAACCGCTTGCCACCACGGTATTTCAGCGCCCGCTCACTGAAGGTCCCCGCAGGCAGGCTGGTGGCTCCCCGGCTGGCGCTCAGGGCCAGGGCGCCATCGACGGCCCCCTGCAGGTAGTAGAGGCAGGCATCACTGCGGGGCGCCTCCTGACACTGGGCCAGGTTAATATCATTGGCCCACAGGGCCGGGCTGACCATCAGTGCCGCAATCGCCACTATCCTTCTCATGATTACCTCACTTGTTCTCAGTTAACGTTCTATTCAACACCAGGTAGCCGCCGATGGCCGACAGCCCCGATCCCAGCAGGATCCCCAACCTGGACATGTCATCGTAGTTCATCATGCCCGCCTCGAAGGCCAGGGACGCCACGAACATCGCCATGGTGAAGCCGATGCCGCACAGCAGCGCCACGCCGAGCAACTGGCTCCAGCGAACACCCTCGGGCAAACTGGCCAGCTTCAACTGGACCGCCAGGTAGCTCATGCCCAGGATCCCCAGTGGCTTACCAATCAGCAACCCCAGGGCAATGCCCATGGGCAGAGGGGACACCAGGTCGGACAGAGACAACCCATCAAAACTCACCCCGGCGTTGGCGAAGGCGAACACCGGCAGAATCATGTAGGTGCTCCATGGGTGCAGATTGTGCTCCAGGAACTCACTGGGGCAATCGCCATCCTCATCCTTGCCAAGGGGAATGGTAAACGCCAGCACAACGCCCGCCAGGGTGGCGTGTACGCCGGACTTCAGCACCGCCACCCAGAGCACCAGGCCCAGCAGCAGGTAAGGCATCAGGCTGCGGATGCCCAGGCGATTGATCGTCAACAGGGCCAGGACGGCGCCGGCGGCAATCACCAGGCTGACGGTGGACAGGTCCCCACTGTAGAACAGGGCGATGATGACGATGGCCAGCAGATCATCAATGATCGCCAGGGCCAGCAGGAACACCTTCAGCGCCAGGGGGACACGACTGCCCAACAGCGCCAGGATACCCAGCGCAAAGGCGATGTCGGTGGCCGCCGGAATCGCCCAGCCGCTGGCCGCCAGGGGATCCCCATGGTTGAACGCCAGGAAGATGGCCGCGGGTGCCACCATGCCACCGATGGCGGCAAAACTGGGCAATGACGCCTGGCTGATGCTCGATAGGGTGCCGTGCAACAGCTCCCGCTTCACTTCGAGTCCGATCAACAGGAAAAAGAAGGCCATCAGCAGGTCGTTGATCCACAGCAGCATCGGCTTGTGCAGATCCAATGCCCCCACCCGGATCTGTACCGGCGTGTTCAGAAAGGCATCGTAGAACCGGTCCAGCGGGGTATTGGCCATCAGCATGGCCAGTGCCACCATCACCATCAGGATGATGCCCCCGGACGATTCCTGGTTGAAAAAATTCTTAATGACGGTCTTCATCTAGTCGCTCCAAAAACAGGTGGGAGAAGTGTAGCCGCAAACAACACTTCCGTAAAATCGATTCTTTTGGGCTCTTTGCTCGGAATAGCCGTGCATTTAGAGGCGTGTGAGCGACAAGGCCTCACTGCTACCCCCCACCCTACGATCTGATGCCATGGCTGAGGGGCAACTTGGACATTGTCCAATCCACGCGTTTAATTTAATCGTTTTTACTGAGCGGACCCGGTTAGCTCTGGTTCATCGGCTGCACCGAAGGGACCTCCCGCCTGGCCAGGATGGGGGTGACTTTGGGGTCGGCCGTTGGCGGGGTGTCCTGGCGTACCCGCTTCAGCTGCTGACGGGCAATCTGCAGTTCGGCCCGCATCTGACAGGCATCGTCGATCACCCCGTTGAGATGATGAATCATGGTGTCCAGCTCATCCTGATCGCCGGCGGCCAGCCTGAGGTGGTAGGCTCGCTGCTGATCCAGGGCGCGCACGGCCAGGGAGAGGCCGGTGATGCGCCTGCGCAGGTTGCCGGTGAGACGGTGACACCAACGCCAGGCCACGCCGGTTAACAGCAGCGGCAGTATCATCCAGCCCAGCGTTAACAGAGAGCCGCGCCAGAACGCCTGTAGCTGCTGCACCATCCACTGGCTCTGCTGGGTCAGGTGATCAGACAGCCCGGCTCTCCCCGCCAGCGGCAGCGACCGAGACAGGGGCGTTTCCCCGAGCCCGGTGGACTTGGCATTCAGGTGGCCTCGATACTGGTCCAGATAGAGGTTGAACTCACGACGCAGACGCTGTTCGCGCCCCGCTGACGGCGCCAGCTGCAACAGGGAAAGACGCTCCTGGGCCCTGGCCACCGCGCCCAGGGCCTGGGCGCCATCGGCCAGCCAGGCGTGGGGAAGCCCTGTCAGCATCCTGGACTCGAAGTCGATCAGGGCCGCGACGCTCTGCTCGTAGTGACCCAGCAGGTGCTCCCTGGGCAGCTCCCCGTTCAGCCAGGCGCTGCGCATCCAGGCCAGACGCGCCAGCAAACCGTTGACCATCAACAGCTCCGGGGCCTGCACCTCGCGCTCACCCAGCCATCGCCCCTGGGCGGCCAGGAAGCCGGTCATGGCCAGGTCAGACGCCATGGTTAGACTCATCGCCTGGTCACCCTGGCCGTCTTTGGTCAGCAGGCCCTGGCGCTCTTGCTGCAGGGCCAGCACCAACCTGCGGCCATCGGCCACCAGCTGGGCGGTCTTGGGCAAGTGGCGCTGTTGCCACACCGCCACCCCCTGCTTTCCGATGATCGACGCCGCCGCCAGCAGCAGCAGGCCGAAGGGCAACCACAGCAGCAGCGAGAACTTGGTCGCGATTGAGCAGCGATCTATCCAGGCCATAGTCGGCTCGACTCCTTTTGCACTTAAGCCAAGCTTAGACGCTGTTTTTGAACTTAGCGCAATTGTTGCTACTAAAAATGCCTCTTGATCAGCAGCTTCGCCCCTTGATGAGTGAAAAAACATTTCCCTGCCAACCCGACCAAAACCCTGACCTTTCCCTGCACTCCCTTGGGATGCCCTTGAAAATCGCCAACCCTGCCCCATCTAATAAGAGATGAAGGGCTCGAGTAAGAAGGAGAGAGCGTGAGTGTCAGGATCTTGAGGTTACCCCTGTTGCTGCTGGGGATGAGTCTGCTGTGCATGATGGGTTACCACCTGATCGGCTCCAGCGTCGACGACCGTGGCGTGCTTATCGAACCCTTCGCCCTGATCCCGCTAGGCTGGGGGCTGCTGTTGCTGAGCCTGGTGGTGCAGTGGTTCCGGCTGCTACGGGCCAACGCCCTGGGGTAGCGGCCAGCCCGGGACCCGGTGGACGGGGGCCCGGGGCGTGTGTCAGTCGCGCTGCAGGGCGATGATGGGGTCGAGCTCCGCCGCCTTGCGGGCCGGGTACCAACCGAAAGCCACCCCCACCACCATACATACTCCCACCGACAGCAGCAGCGACAGCGGCGACCAGGCCACCTGCCAGTCGGCGTAGGCACCGATCACCAACGACAGCAATATCCCCGCCAGGATGCCAATCAGACCGCCACAGGCGGCGATCACCAGGGACTCGGTGATAAACTGGCGGGCGATATCGCGCTTGGTGGCGCCCAGGGCACGCAGCAGGCCAATCTCGCCGGTGCGCTCCATCACCGTGGCCAGCATGATGTTCATGATGCCGATCCCCCCCACCAGCAGGGAGATCCCCGCCACACAGGCCATCACGATATTGAAGATGCGCTGGGTCTGCTGGTACTGGGCCAGCAGGTCCGCCGGCACCACCACCTGGAAATCGAACTCGCCGCCGTGACGCCGGCTCAGCAGGTGATCGATGGAGGCCGCCGCCAGCGGCGGCGCTACCCCCTCGGCCAACTGCAGCTTGATGCGATCGAGCTGATCCTCCAGGGGCTTGAACGCCAGCTTCTTGAGGGCGGTGTTCAGGGGAACAAACACCTGGTTGCGCTCCCCTCCGAGTTTCACCCCTTCGATCTTGGACCTGACCTGCTCCCCGGAGGCCAGCACGCCCACCACCCGGAACCACTGATGGTTCACCTTGATGCTCTGGCCGAGGGGATCGCCACCGCCAAACAGGGCGTCGGCGGCTTCCGCTCCCAAAACGGCCACCTGCCGGTAGAGACGGTTGTCCCGGTCATCAAAAAATCGCCCGGCGGAGAGGTGCAAGTTGCTCAGCGGAAAATGGCTCGGGGTCACCGCGGCCACCTTGGCATCACTGCGTCCATCGGCGCTGAACAGGTTGTGCACCCGCACCTCCTTGACCGCACTCCACTGCTGAATGAATGGCAGGGTCTCCATGGCGCTGCGGACATCCCCGAGGCTAAGGCCCACGCTGTGCTCTCGCACCGTCTGCAACGCCTCTCCCTCGCTGGGCCGCGACTCCACCACCACGTTGCGCAACCCCATGGACTCGATCATCGACAGCGCTTCCCGTTCGGCACCCTCACCGATGGAGAGCATGGCGATCACCGCCCCCACGCCGAAGATCATCCCCAGCAGGGTCAACCCGGTGCGCAGTTTGTGATGGGCCATCTCCCCCAGGGCCTGGCGGATCTCATTCAGTTGGTTCATGCCTTGACCTCCTTAGGCCTGGCCAGGGCCACCACGTCTCCGGCCGCTACCCCTGAGGTGATCACCGTGCGGTTCAGGCTGCGGGCCCCCAGGGTGACCATCCGCTTGACGAAGCCATCGCCCTGCTTCAGGTAGACCCAGGCCTGCCCCTCCTTCTGGAACAGGGCCTGGTTGGGAATGGCCAGCACCCCCTCCTGATGACCCACCCGTACCCGGGCACTGACCTCCCTGCCTGGGAACATCACCTTGGTATCGGTGCTGTCGAGGGCAACGGTAAAGCCAAAGTAGTTGACCGGGGAGTTGCTGCTCCTGGGCTTGGCCAGGGCTTCGACCCGACTGACTGTTCCGGCGATGGCATGGTCTGGGTAGGCATCGAGTCTCAGTTCCACCGGCAGATCCACCGTCAGTCCCGCCGCCTCGGATTCGAGCACCCACAGTCTCGCCTCCATCTCGCTGACATCAGGAATGTTGCCAATGGCCATGCCGGACCACACCATGTCACCGCTGATCACCGGCCTCCCCTGGAAGCCATCCACCAACACGAACAGACCGTCGGCCGGAGCCAACACCTCCATCTGCCTGAGGTTCTGCCTGGCGGTCTGCACCTTGGACTTGTGTCCCTGCTGCTTCAACTCGATCAGTTGCTGTTCTGCGTCGGAGCGGTTCCGCTGCTCGCCCTCATCCCACCCCAGGTAACCCAGTTTGGCGTCCAGATACTCCTTGTTGCGCATGTTGTCGATGATCTCGATACGGGAGTAGACCCGGGGATCGTCGCTGTAGAAACGGTCGGCCAGCCCCCGCTCCTCACGGGTTACCTGCTGGCCGCTGAGGATCTCGTTCAGCTGTACCTGGTCCCGGCCCAGCTGCAGCCTGCCATCAAGCACCAGTTTGTCGATCTCAAACTGGGCCAGGGCCGCATCCAGCTGCTGGCGCTGGCCATCGAGCCGCGCCACCACCTGCCCCCTGCTGACCGGGGTGAAGTTGTCCGCCACCCAGGAGAGGCTCTGGGGCCCCCGCAGGGCGCCGGGGACCGACACGGTCTCCGCCCGTGCCGGCTCCAGCTTTCCCCGGGCATCGATAACATGGGAGAAGGTGCCCGGCTTCAGGGTCACCGTCAGCACCGATTCACCGGGCGCCTGGGTGCAGCCGGTCAGCAGCACCAGCAGTAATATCATCCGCGTCATAGCAGGACCTCCACCTTGGCAGTCATGCCCGGGCGCATCAGCCGGGCATCGGCGTCCTCGATGGTCGCCACCGCATCAAACACCACCACAGGTACCGACTGGTTCTTGCGCCGAAACACCGGGCTGATCTCGGTCAGCACACCGTGAAACTCCTTCTCTGGCGCTGCATCCAGACGCAGCACCACCCGCTGTCCCAGGTTCACCTTGCGGGCCTCCACCTCGGGAATGACCAGGTTGACCACCATCCTGGACAGGTCCGGCAGCCTCACCAGATCATCCCCGGCAAACACCGTGGCGCCCTCCTTGATCTTGTTGCCATCGAAGGTGGTGCCGATCACCACCATGCCGTCCCGCGGGGCGGTGATGGTCATCTTGCCGATGTCCGCCTGCAGTTGCGCCACCCTGGATTGCCAACGGCGGCGATCCCCCTGCAGCATCACCAGCCTCTGGGCGGCGCCTTCACGCTCCAGCTCGATCTGCTGTTCAATCAGCGACACCCTCGCCTCGGCGATCGCCGCGTCCCGGGCGTACTTCTCCCGCTCCAGCCGGGCCACCGAGTCATCCTGGATCGCGAACTTGCGCCTGGCTTTCTCCCGGTTCATCCGCGCCTCCGCCAGGTTCAGCTTCAGCTCCTCCAGCTTCTTCTCGTTGCGCATCCCGGAGGTCTGGATATCCTGCTCCACCGCAGCCAGGTCCGCCTGGCGCAGTTGCAGACGCTGGCGCAGATCCGAGGTATCCAGCCGCACCAGCAGCTCCCCCTGGCTGACCTTCACCCCTTCCGGGGCCAGGTACTTCACCTGGTACTGCCACTGGCGACGCACCGGCGGCGGAGAGATCCCCAGCGAGTCCGCCGAGGCCAGTTCACCGCTGACCTGGACCCGGTTCGGTGTCTGTGGCTGGTCCGGCTGCCGCGGTCCCGCCTCCTGGGTGCAGGCGCTCAGCAACAACGCCGCCACGACGAATACGGTTCTCATCCCTGCCCCTCCAGACTCACCCGAACGCTCATTCCCGGGGTCAGGCTGGTCGCCTCCCCCTGGTTGAGATCGATCGCCACCTGAAACCAGGTGCTCTCACCCCAGCCGTGGCGCCGCTCGCCGTTGAGGGCCACCGCTGTCACCAGGCCCGTCAGGCTGGCGGCGGGATCGGCGTCCAGGGTCAGGGAGACGCTCATCCCCGGACGGATGCCATCGATGTCCACTTCGTTGGCCCAGGCCCGTACCTGAAGGGCATCGAATCTGGGGATGGAGGCCACCTGAGTGCCCACCTGCACCGTGTCACCAATCTCGGTTTTCACCCCGTCCCATGGACGCCGGGCGTAGATCATCGGGCCGTCATGGGCGGCGATCAGCTCCAGCCCCGCCATCAGTTGACGGGCACTCTCCAGCTCCATCTCCACCCTGGCCTTATCCAGGTCCAGCTTGGCCTGCTCCCTCTGGGCGCTGATCCGGGCCTGCTCCAGGGCTTGCTCCGCCTTCTCCAGCTCCGACTGTGCCTTAAGCAGTTCAAACTGCTTATCGGCATACTCCTTGGGGCTCTGGAAGTCCGGCGGCACCGACGCGTCCAGTTGCGCCTTCTCCAGCTGCAGGGACCTCTCCTTCAGGCTGAACCTGGCCTGGAGGATGCTTAGTTGCACCTCCACCCGCTTGGCCTGGCGCGAGGCCTCCACCTGGATCAGTCGGCCCTCCAGTTGATCCAGTTCGGTGCTGGCCGAGGACTTGTCGAACACCACTACGGTGTCACCGGCCCTGACCATGCTCCCCTCCGGCGCCATCCACTGAATCTGGTAGCGCCAGGCCCTGCCCGCCCGCGGCACCGTCAGGCTCTGCGCCTGGGCGGAGGCCACTTCTCCGGTCAACAGCAGGCTCTGCGCCAGCACGGGGGCGCCCATGGCCACGGAGAGGATGAACAATACTGCGCTAAGCCGCATGACTGGCCGCCTCCTCGATGCGGTCGATGACGCCGTCGCGCATCCACAGGATGCGGCGGGCGTTGCGGGCCACCTCCTCCTCGTGGGTAACCAGCACTATGGTCTGGCCCTGGGCATTGAGCTCCCGGAACAGCCCCATGATCTCCACCGAGGTGGTGCTGTCCAGCGCCCCGGTCGGTTCGTCCGCCAACAAGATTGCCGGGGTGTTGATCAGCGCGCGGGCAATGGCCACCCGTTGACGCTGACCGCCGGAGAGCTGGTTGGGCCGATGGCCCATGCGTCCCCCCAGCCCCACCCGCTCCAGCAGCTGCTGCGCCCGCTCATGATCGTGGACACTGCCGGCCTCACCGCGCCGGTATCGCAGCGGCAACAGCACATTCTCCAGCGCCGACAGCCTGGGCAGCAGGTGGAAGCTCTGAAACACGAAGCCGATGCGCTCGTTGCGAACCCGTGACAGGGTGTCGTCGTCCAGCGACGCCACCGACTGGCCATCCAGGCAGTAACTGCCGCCGCTCGGCCTGTCCAGGCAGCCGATGAGATTCATCAGGGTGGATTTTCCGGAGCCCGAAGGCCCCATGATGGCGACGAACTCTCCGGGCTCGATGCCCAGGCTGACGCCCTTGAGGGCGGCTACCTGGCTCTCCCCCATCTGATAGTGTTTGGATAGGTTTTCAATGGTGATCATGGTGACCTGCTTACTGCTCCTCCGTGAGCGCTGAACTGGCGACCTGTCGTGGATCTGACGCTAACAGTAAACACAGCGGCCGCCCATGACTTTATGGCAACAATTTGTAACTCAATACATTGATTTGACGAATAAAAATAAGTTCCTGACCGATTACTTGGTGTTACCCGGGATCAGCCCGGGTAACACCAAGCAGGTAACGGGTTACCAGGGAGAACAGCAGGATCCCCGCCAGGTCCGCGGCCAGATCGGTGATGTCCAGGGTGCGGCTGGGGAACCAGGCCTGGCTGAGCTCCTCCAGGCTGGCCAGCAAACCCACCGCGGTGGCGCCCCAATAGATCCGCAGCGAACCGCAGCGCCAGACACGGCCGCCGCTGACCAGGTTGGCCCCCAGGGTCAGCAGGCCATACAGGCAGAAGTGTCCCAGCTTGTCGCCGTAGGGCAGCGCCCGCACCAGTTGGAAGAAGACGCTGGACTGACCGGTGTCCGCCAGGTAGATCACCCAGGCGATGAGGGTGGCCAGTGCCAGGGTGCCGGCCCAGGCCACGACTTTCAGGGTGCGACTCATGGGGTCACCTCCAGTGACCCCAGCCGCGTCGCCAGCCCCGAGGCGCGCACCGTGCGTCGGGCGGTGGCGCTGGCCACCAACTGCGGCCTGGGCAGCAGCAGGCTGAACCAGGTCTTGGCCCGGGTGATGCCGGTGTAGAGCAGCTCGCGGGTGAGGATGGGGCTGTCCGCGGCGGGCAGCACCATGGCGGTGTGGGCGAACTCCGATCCCTGGGACTTGTGCACCGTCATGGCGAACACCGTGTCCACGTCACTCAGGCGGCTGGGCTGTACCGACTTGAGCCCGCCGTCTGGGGTGGGGAAGGCCACCCTGAGGCTGCGCTGCCCCAGCTCGTCGTACAGCGGCAGGCACAGGCCGATGTCGCCGTTCATCAGCTTGAGGCTGTAGTCGTTGCGGGTGAGGATCACCGGCCGTCCCGGGTACCAGCCCTGGTCCCGCTCGATCAGCCCCGCCCCCTTCAGCGCTTGGGCAATGCGGCGGTTGAGGCCGGCGACGCCGAACTCGCCGTCGCGCACCGCGCACAGCAGTTGGAAGGCGCCGAAGGCACGATGGAGATCCAGCGCCCACTGCTGCTGCGCCTGGACCAGCGCCAGCCACTGTGCCGGCACGCTGCATTGGGCCGCCTGCTGCTCCAGCCGATCCAGCCCCTGGCGCATCCGTTCCAGGTAGTGGCGATAGCCCAGGGGCTGGCCGCCATCGATGGTCCGGGCGGGAGAGGCATCCCCCTCGATGCAGAGCCGCTCCAGGGCCCGGTCCTGCTCGCCACCGAGAGAGGCGCTGAGCAGATCCGGCCAGGGCTGGCCAAACAGCCTGGCCACATCGCGGCTGTCGCCGATGTTGACCGCCGCCGCCAGCCGGCCAATGCCGCTGTTGGCGTCGAAGCGGTGGCTCTTGCGCAGCAGGGCGATCTGCTGATCCAGGGCAGTTCCCTGCCCCTGCCAGGGGGCCAGATCATAGCCGCTGGCCCGAGCAAGGTAGGCCAGGGTGGCGTCGTGGTAGTTGGCCTCATCGGCATTGCGGCACAGATCCCCCAGGACGGCGCCGGCCTCCACCGACGCCAGCTGATCCTTGTCTCCCAGCAGGATGAGGGAGGCGTGCTCCGGCAGCGCCTGCAACAGCGCCGCCATCATCTCCAGGTCCACCATGGAGGCCTCATCCACCACCAGCAGATCCAGGTGCAGCGGATTGCCGCGGTGGTGGCGGAAGTGGCGGCTGTCCGGACGGGAGCCCAGCAGCCGGTGCAGTGTGGTCACCTGGGTGGGGATGCTGCCCCGCACGCCCTCCGGCAGCTGGTTGAGCGCCCCCGACAGCGACTCGGACAGCCGGGCCGCCGCCTTGCCTGTGGGGGCCGCCAAGCGGATGCGCAGCGGCTCCCCCTGCGCCAGCCTGGGTCCCTGCAACGCCGCCAGCAGCCGCACCACCGTGGTGGTCTTGCCGGTGCCGGGGCCGCCGGAGATCACCGTGAAGCGGCTGCGGCAGGCCAGGGCCGCCGCCACGCTTTGCCAGTGCACCGAGTCGCCCCTGGCCTCGTCGGCGGACTTCAGCGGTGCGAACAGCTGCGCCAGCTGGGTACGGGTAGACTCTGGCTCGACCGGCAGCGGCCTCAGCCGGTCGTGGATCTGTTGCGCCACCTGGCACTCATATCGGTAGTAACGGCGCAGGTAGAGCCGTCCCTGGCTTAGCACCAGAGGCTCGCAGCCCTCCCCCTCGACGCTGGCCACCAGGGGCGAGGCGCCGAGCGCCTGGATCAGGCCCGGCTCGCTCCAGGACGCCATCAGTTCGCCGGGATGGGGCAGCTGCGCCGGTTTGCGCCCCTCCGGGGGCAGCGCCAGCACCTCCCCCGGGCGCTGCAGCAGCAGGCTCAACTCCAGGCACAGGTGGCCCCGTCCCAGCTGGTGGCTGGTCCACACCGCCGCCAGCACCACCTGTGCCGGGGTGTCCGGCTGCTGCTCCAGCAGCAGCTTGGCCAGGGCCAGGTCCAGCGGCCGCAGCCACCCCTCTGCCAGGTAGGCCTTCAGTTGCTGCATCAGTTCATTCAGGCTCATGCCGTTGCCCCCTCAAACGCCAAATCCATCGCCTCAATCAGCGCCCGCTCCGGACGCAGGCTCACCACCCCCTGGCACGCCTGGCCCATGCCACGCAGGAACAGGTAGAGGCCGCCGCCCATATGGCGATCATAATCGTAATCCTCGATGCGGCTTGCCAGCAGCCGGTGCAGGGCCAGGGTGTAGAGAGCCAGCTGCAGATCGTATCTGTGGGAGAGCATGCCCGCCTTCATCGCCTCCAGATCGTAGGCCTGGGCGTCCGCTCCCAGGTAGTTGGACTTGTAGTCGGCCACGTAAAACCGCCCCCGGTGCTCGAAGGTGAGATCGATAAACCCCTTGAGCATGCCGTCCAGCAGCTGGGGCCTGAGACGGGGCCGGGGCTCGCCGGGCCAGATGTGGCGGCGCACCAGCTCATCCAGGTGCTGCACATCCAGCCGGTGGGCGGCAAACCAGAACTCCATCTCCGCCACCACCGTGGTGAGGTCCGCGAGGGCCGCCGGGCCATCGATCAGGGCCATGGGCTGACGGAGCATCTCGGTCAACCACAGCTCCAGGGTGGGCTGCCACTCCTCCAGCCCCTTGTGCTCACAGCGGCGGGCGATCTCCTCGGACAGTGCCTGGGGGGCCACGGTACCGAAGCCCTGGTCCGCTACCCACTCCAGCAGATCGTGCAGGAAGGTGCCCGGCGCCGCCCCCCGGGGGAAGGCGTGGATGGTGCCCGCCTGAGGCTCGCGCTCCAACGGCAACTGGGCATCGGCCATCAGCTCCTCGATCCTGGCCAGGGCGCCGCTGGTGCTGGTGTCACTCTCATCCAGCTGGTGGCTCATGCCGGTGAGCAGGCCGGAGTAGGACCCGACCCGCCAGCCAGAGGGCACCGGGCGCAACGCCTGGCGTGCCGCCATCCGGGCGGGATCGGCCTCCTCGGCCACATAGCGGTTATCCAGCACCTCGGGCAGGGGCAGCAGTTCGGTGCCCGGATCCTGGGCCAACCGCGACAGGGCGTGCTCCAGCTCGCCTCGGGTCATCGGGGCGCCGCCGCCGAGCAGGTACCCCAGGGCCCCCAGGTGCAGGTCGCTCATGTCGCGCCTGCCACTGCGTCCCAACTTCACCGGCGCCAGCCCCAGGAAGCAGGCGTACACCGGCCGGGTCAGGGCTACGTACAGCAGGCGCAGGTCCTCGGCCAGTCGCTCATGCTCCGCCTCTTCCAGCGCCTCGGCGGCCGGGTTGAAGGCCACCTTGCTGCCATCGGCGCCGCGATAGGTGAGCAGGCCGTCCCGGGCCGCCGCCTGGCGGAAGCCAAGGATAAAGGGCAGGAACACCAGCGGGTACTCCAGCCCCTTGGACTTGTGGATAGTCACCACCTGCACCAGTTCGGCGTCACTCTCAAGTCGCAGCACCTGGTCATCGTCCCCCTGGCCGGACTCGATCTGCTCCGCCAGCAGCCTGAGCAGGGCCAGCTCGCCATCCAGGGTGGCGGAGGCGGCCTGTAGCAGCTCCGCCAGGTGCAGCAGGTTGGTGAGGCTACGCTCGCCGCCCCCCTGATGCATCAGCCGGGTGGCGACCCCGAAGCGGACCATCAGCGCCCGGATCATGGAGAGTACCCCCTTGCTCTGCCAGTGGTGCTGCAGCTCGCGGAAGGCGTCCACCATCTCATCCCAGGCGCGCTCATCGCGGTTGAGGGCATCGAGCTGGCCCCAGCCGTGGCCCAGGGTGGCGCAGGCCAGGGCGGCGCGGATCCCCGACTCACGCTCCGGGGCCGCTACCGCCTGCAGGATCAGCAGCAGGTCCTGGGCCTCGGCGCTGGCATAGACCGAGTCCTTGTCGGACAGGTAGACACTGCGCACCCCGCGGCTGTCGAGGGCGGCGCGGATCGCCCGCGCCTCGGTGAAATCGCGCACCAGTACCGCCATGTGGGCGGCCCGCAGCGGCTCGAGCCCCTTGTCGGAGCGGAACCCCGCCCGCCCCTCTTTGGCCAGGTTGAGGTAGCGGCAGATCTCGCTGGCGGCGGAGTGGGCCTGGCGCTCCAGGTAGCTGCCCTTGTTGATGGGGCCCTCGTCGGGGTCCAGCCACAGCTGCAGGGCCGAGACCGCCTCGCCGTCGATCTCCAGGTGGTCGGCGCGGCCGTTGGCGGCCACCGACTCGAAGGGGATCTGCTCGCCAAACAGGAAGGCGCCCTGGCCGTAGTCGTCCGCCAGGCGGAACACGCCGTTGACCGCCGCCACCATCGCCTCGGTGGAGCGGTAGTTGGTGCTCAGGGTGTAGTGGTTGGGGGCGGTGTCGCTGCGCGCCTGCAGGTAGGTGTGGATGTCGGCGCCGCGGAAGGCGTAGATCGCCTGCTTGGGATCGCCGATCATCAGCAGCGCCTGCTCCGGACTCCCCTTGTAGAGGCGCTGGAACAGCCGGTACTGCACCGGATCGGTGTCCTGGAACTCGTCGATCAGCGCCACCGGGAACTGGCTGCGGATGGTGGCCGCCAGGGCGTCGCCCCCCGGCCCCTGCAGCGCCCCATCCAGCCGGCGCATCAGGTCATCAAATCCCAGCACCGCCTGGCGCCGCTTCTCCACCTCCATCCGTTCGCCCACCCAGTTGGCGGCGTGGCACAGCAGGTTGCGCTTGAGATCCAGCCGCTCCAACTCCGCCACCAGGGTCTGCATGGCGTCGAAGGCGCGGTTGTGCTCCACCTGCTTGCCCTTGTTGCAGGCGGCCTGGATGCCGTCGGTGGTGAAGTGATCGCACGCCTTGGAGCGCTTGCCGCCGCTCATCGGCAGCAGCTGGCCCTCATCCTCCAGCCAGGCTGCCACCTCATCCAGCAGCGCCGGCTTGATCTTGGCCTTGGAGACCAACTTGGCCGCCAGCGCCTGGTGCACCAGCTCGCTGACCGCGGTCAGCTCACCGCGCCACACCGATTTGGCCCGGGCCACCGCCGCCATCTGCTGCGCCGCCACCTCGGCGGGGTTCTGCCCCTCCAGCTTGCGCCCCAGCAGCGGCATCAGCGCCCGCTCCAGCTCCGCCGGGGTGGCGTAGAGGCGGTGGATGGGACGCAGCGCCTCGGTAGGCAGGGGGTAAAAATGCAGCCGCCAGTAGTCTCGCACCGCCTCCTGGCGCAGGGCGCTGAGATCGGTCTCCAGCTGCAGGTTGAACAGGGAGCCGGAGTCGAAGGCGTGCTCCCGCAGCATCCGCTGGCACCAGGCGTGGATGGTGTGGATGGCCGCCAGATCCATCATCTGCGCCGCCAGCTCCAGCTTGAGGGCACAGGTCGGGTGCTGCTCCTCGGGAAAATCCGCCAACAGCCGGGTCAGGGTGGGATCGCCCCCCTCCAGCTGGCCGCGGAACGCCCTGGCCCCCTCCACCAGCCGGCGGCGGATGCGATCGCGCAGCTCCTCGGTGGCGGCATTGGTGAAGGTCACCACCAGGATCTCCGGCGGTAGCAGCGCCCCGGCCGGGTGGCCGTGGTCGCCGCCGTGGCCCAGCACCAGCCTCAGGTAGAGCGCGGCGATGGTGTAGGTCTTGCCGGTGCCGGCGCTGGCCTCGATCAGCCGGGTGCCCTGCAGCGGGAACTGGATGGGGTTGAGTCTTTGGGTCATCTAGGCCTCCAGCCGGGTGGGCAGCACCAGCAGCGGCTGGTAGAGATCCTCGGCCAGCGCCATGAAGCGCTGGGGATCCAGTTGGGAGAATTCGGGGTACTGGCGCGCCAGGTAGGGGCTGTAGCCCAGGTCGCCGCCGCCGAAGAAGCCGGGCTCGTAGGCAGCGCGGGCCCGCTCCAGCCGTTCCGGCTCGTCGCCGTCGCTGGCCAGGAACGCCAGTCCGGCCCTGGGGGCCACCGGCAGCGGCGCGGTCATCGCCTCCAGGTAGCGGGCCATCAGCCGCTGCAGCTGGTGGTGGGCGGCCTCCTGGGCCATGGGCGCCAGGCTCCAGATGCTGTCGGCGCCAATCAGCACCGAGGTCAGGGTGTGGCCGCAGGCGCTGCCGGCCAGGTGGCCCAGGTAGAGCCGGGCCAGGTGCAGCGGGTTCTTCAGCCCCGTGTCGCTGGCCAGCGCCGCCGGGCGCACCTCCACCTGGTGCCAGTGGCCGTCGCCGCGTCGATAGAGCCGGCTCAGCCAGTCCTCCAGGGCGAGCCCGGGAATCGCCGCCCGCAGCTCCAGCGAGGTCTCCACCAGCTCAAGATCGGCGGTGTAGCGGTTGAACGCCTCGAAGGCGTCCACCGCCGGCCTGGTGAGATCGTCGCCAGCCAGGGCGGCAAACCCCTTCATCGGCAGCTGGCCACGGCCGGTGAGCCGGGCCAGGGTATGATCGACGGCGCTCCGGGCCTGGTCTGGGGTCCCCTGGTAGAGCTCACCCAGCAGCTCGGCCCGCAGCAGGTAGCGCTGCAGGTGATCCAGGGCGAAGGGCTCCAGATCCTCGCTGGCGGCCACCTCCTGGTTGAACCACACCCCCAGACGCTGGTTCATGAAACAACCCACCGGATCCCTGAGCAGCCCCACCAGGGCGCGCAGTTCGATGGGGTCCTCCCCCTGCCAGGATTCCATGGCCGGCTCTTGGCCTGCGTCCGGCGGCGTGTGCACCTGGCACCACTCCTGGCCGTAGGAGAACAGTTCCCCTGACCGGGCATCAAAATAGCGACTGGAGAAGGGCTGCAGCGGGTGGACCCAGGTCAGTCCCGCGACCAGGGTGTCGCCGCCGGCGAAGGCGCTGGCCACGTAATCGCGCAGCTGGCCCACCAGCACCGAGGGGGTACGCTCGGTGTTGTCGCGCACGTTGCGCCCCACATAACTGATGTAGAGCTCATTGCGGGCCGCCAGCAGCGCCTCCAGAAACAGGTAGCGGTCATCCTCGCGGCGGGAGCGGTCCCCCGGCCGGTACTGGCCGCGCAGGGCCATCAGGTCGAAGTCCAGCGGCGGCCGGCTCCTGGGGTAGTCGCCGTCGTTCATCCCCAGCAGGCACACCTGCTTGAAGGGGATGGCGCGCATCGGCATCAGGGTGCAGAAGTTTACCTTGCCCGCCAGGAAGCGCTGGGACACCCCCTCCTCGCCGAAGGGGGCCAGGGCCACCTCGCGCACCACGGTGATGGGCAGCGCCTCGGACAGCTCCGCCTCGTCGCACGCCTCCAGCCAGCTGGCCATGGTGTCCTGCAGCCGGGTCAGCAGCAGGGTCTCCTGCTCATCCTGGGGCTCGAACAGGGCCTCGGTCATCTGCCGCAGCAGCTGGTGCCACTGGGCCGGGGTGTGGCTCTGGCCCAGTTGCTGCCACAGCTGCCCCAGCTCGTCGATCAGCAGGCTCAGCTTGCCCACCAGGGCCGCGTCCAGGCCGCCCACCTCGTCCAGGGGCTCGATGCCGCGCCAGGCGTCGCCGTCGCCGACGGCGTAACCCAGCAGCATCCGTTTCAGGCCGAAGCGCCAGGTGTTCTGCTCCAGCTGCTGCGGCAGCTCCAGGGCGTGCCGCTGGTTACCGTCCAGGCCCCAGCGGATCCCCGCCTGCTCCACCCAGCGTCCCAGCAGCGCCAGCTCCGCCTCGTCGATGCCAAACCTGGCCCGCAGCGCCGGCACCGACAGCAGCTCCATCAGCTCGGAGACGGCGAAGCGGGAGCGCGGCAGGTGCAGCAGCTTCTCCAGGGCCAGCACCACCACCTGGTGGCCGCGTTCGGGACGATCGGCAATGGTGTAGGGGATGTATCTGTTGTCGTCCCGCTCCAGGTGGCCGAACACCGCCTCGATGTGGGGGGCGTAGAGATCCACGTCGGGCATCATCACGATCACCTCCGACGGGCTCAGCTGCGGATCCTGCTGGAACCGCTGCAGCAGCTGATCGTGGAGGATCTCCACCTCCCGCTGGCGGCTGTGGGCCAGGTGGAACACCAGGCTGCTGTCCCCCTCGGCCACCGGCCAGGGCTCGTCGGGCAAGGGATCGAGATCGAAGATCCCCTGCTGCATCCGCCGCAGCAGCGAACCCTGCCCCTGCTCCAGGGGGGAACGCCACAGATCGATGCTGTGGAAGTGGGTCCGATACTGGTCCGGGTCGTCGATGCCGTAGAGCAGACCGATGTAGTCCCGCCCCTGCTTGCCCCAGGCGGCCAGCAGCGGGTTGGCGTGCTGGTGCATCTGCTCCAGGGAGAGCAGCTCCGGAGTGCCGGGCTTGCGGTTGTGCCTGGCCCGCGCCAGCTCCCGGCGCAGCAGCTCCCGGTCCTCGACGATGTCCGCCCAGAAGTGCTGGCAGGGGTTCTGCACGCACAGCAGGATCTGGCAGTGCTTGGCCAGGGCCTTGAGGGCCTCCACCGCCTGCTGCGGCAGGGTGCTGATGCCAAACACCAGCAGCCGCCGCGGCAGCCCCGGCGGCCGCTGCTCTGCCCGCTCCAGCGCCTGGATAAAGTGATGGTGCAGGGCGGCGCGGCTGCTGCCCCGCCAGCACGGCGCCACATCGGCGATCAGGGCCCGCCACAGCCTCGGCTGCCAGCGCAGCTCGTCAGCCAGGGGCACCGCCCTGCCCTCGCCATCGCAGATCTCATCCCGGCCTGCCGCCCAGCCATCGAGCCAGTCGGCCCGGTACACCTGGTACTGGTCAAACAGGTCTGCCAGTTGCTCCGCCAGCTGGTCGCGCTTGCGCAGATCGTCATCCTCCTCGAGGAAGCGGCGCAGGGGGGCGAACTCCTCCTGGGACAGCAACTGCGGCAGCAGCTTCAGCAACCGCCAGCGCAGCCGGGGCTTGTCGAAGGGGGAGTCCTTGGGCACCGCCGTTTCGCCCAGCACGGTCCGGTAGCTCTCCCACAGGAAGCGCGAGGGCAGCTGCATCTCCTGGGCGGCGGCGATCTTCAGCTGGGGATCGGCGGCGAAGGCCAGCTTCAACCATTGGGCCATGCCATTGCTCTGGACCAGGAACAGCTCGCGCTCCAGCGGACCCAGGGGGTGCAGACGCACCCACTGCACCAGCAGATCGCGCAGATCCTCCATCTGGTTGGCGTGGATGATGGAAAGACCGGGTTGTAGTTGAGCGGACATCGGAGCATCCATTGCTAGGCTAAGTCTGCCAATCATAACGAGTTTTCGACCATTGCTCTATGGCGCCAACCCCGAGGCGACGCGACGGCTGATAAATCCGCCGGCACAGCCGAATTTGTCGCCCCCAGGCCTTTTGGTTTATGGTGATCCGGTTCACACATTTCCGGAACTGTTGCAACATGTCACTGCTGAAACCCGCACGAAAGATTCACAAAATCCTGAGCTATATCGTCTTCATCCAGGTCACCCTGTGGATTGCCGGCGGCGCCTACTTCGCCCTGGTGCCCTTCCAGTCCCTGGTAAAGAGCCGGGCCTATTACCAGCCTTCCATCGCCGAAGCCTCGCCGTCTCATCTGGCCCAGGCGCTGATGTCGCTGGAGACCCAATCCCTGTCCGGGCTCTCCCTGGTCGCGTCGGCACAGGGACCGCTGCTCGAGGCCGGCAGCCAAACCCTGTCTGTCGAGCTCGGAAGGGACGCCAGCGTCGTGTCCGCCGACGGCGTCGCCCGCTTCGCCCGGGCCCTGTATACCGGCCCCGGCACCCTGAGCCAGCCCAAGTTTGTCTCCCGGGTCGAAGCCCGAATCGGCGGCCTTGTGGACGAGGTGTCCGGCCGGGGCAACCTGTGGCTGGTGGCCGCCGACGACGCCCCGGGCACCCGGCTCTACTTCGATGAGATGGGGCGCCTGGTCACCGTTCGCAACGACGCCTGGGTCTGGTTCGATGCCCTGTGGCGGCTGCACATCATGGACTACGGCGAGGGGGAGGAGTTCAACAACCCACTGCTGATGGCATTCTCCGTCGCCGCCCTGCTGTTCGCCCTCTCCGGCTCGGTTCTGGCCGTCAACGCCCTGGGTCAGAGCCTGAGCCGGCGACTGCGCCGGCGCCGGCGAATCAGAACAGCGGCATGAGCCACGCCATCCTCTACAGCTTCCGCCGCTGCCCCTACGCCATGCGGGCCAGGATCGCCCTGGACTACCTGGGCCGGCCGCTGCAACTTCGGGAGGTGGTGCTGAGGGACAAGCCGGCGCCGCTGCTGGCGCTCTCCCCAAAGGGCACGGTGCCAGTGCTGCAGCTGCCTGACGGGCGGGTACTGGAGGAGAGCCTGGATATCATGCTCTGGACCCTGGGCGAGTCGGATCCTCAGTACTGGTGGCCGCGGCGAGCCGCCGCGCAGAGGCTAACCCTGGATCTAATTCAGCGTAACGACGGCGCCTTCAAGCACTGGCTGGACAGGTACAAATACGCCGATCGTCACCCCCGTTCGCAACAGTGGTACCGTGCCAAGGCCGAGCCCTGGCTCGACCGTCTCGAGTCGATGCTTATCCACAGCGGCTGGCTGCTGGGCGCGACCTTCTCCCTGGCCGATGCCGCCCTGCTGCCCTTCGTGCGTCAGTTCGCCATGGTGGACCGCCCCTGGTTCGACGGTCACTACCCGGCCCTGGCCCAGTGGCTGAACCGGTGGATGGTGAGCGAGCCCTATGGCCGCATCATGACCAGGTTTGCCCCCTGGCAGCCGGGCGGGGCGGTCACCCTGTGGCCAAATGGCTGAACCGCACTTACCAAGTCACTCAAATCCGCGTAAAATAACCTCCCTTTGTCACTTTATCACCGGCCCCAGGGCCACAACCCATTAGGAATCATAGAGCCATGCGTCGACTGATTGCCCTGCTGACCCTGGCGGTAGCCCCCTGGGTGTCCGCCCAAACCTTCACCTTTACCGCCATCCCCGACCAGGACGAGTCCAAGCTGCGCAGCCGCTTCGACCAGGTGGCCGACTACCTCTCTGGCGAGCTGGGCGTCGAGGTCAAGTACATCCCGGTGAAATCCTACGCCGCTTCCATCACCGCCTTTCGCAACAACCAGGTTCAGCTGGCCTGGTTCGGCGGCCTCTCCGGTGTGCAGGCCCGCACCCGGGTACCCGGCAGCGAGGCGATCGCCCAGGGCTACGAGGATCAGTTCTTCAAGTCCTACTTCATCGCCCACACCAGCACCGGCCTGGAGGCTGCCGCCTCCCTGCAGGAGGCCCTCAAGGGGATGACCTTCACCTTCGGCTCCAAGGGCTCCACCTCCGGCCGGCTGATGCCCGAGTTCTACCTGAGAGAGGCGTTCAACCAGGCCCCCGACGAAACCTTCCGCAAGGTGGGCTTCAGCGGTGATCACAGCCGCACCATCGCCCTGGTTCAGGCGGGAAGCTACCAGGTGGGCGCGGTCAACTACAAGGTGTGGGAGTCTGAGCTGGCCGCCGGCAAGGTCGACACCAGCAAGGTCAAGGTAATCTGGGAAACCCCCACCTACCCCGACTACCAGTGGACCATCCGCGGTGACGTTGACGCCCACTACGGCGAGGGCTTCAAGGCCAAGGTGACCAAGGCGCTGCTGGCGATGAAGGATGAGACGCTGCTCGGCGCCTTCCCCCGCTCCAGCTTCGTACCGGCCACCAACGCCGATTACGCGCCCATCGAGAAAACCGCCCAGTCCATCGGACTGATGGACTGACAGCGGGATGAGTGCTGAGCTGGCCCTGAATGGGGCCTCCCTGAAGGTCCGTAACCAGTGGATTGTCAAACCCCTGTCCCTCACCATCGACGCCGGCCAGACGGTGGCCCTGGTGGGGGAGAGCGGCGCCGGTAAATCCTCGCTGCTGGAGCTGCTGCGCCAGGCGCACGCCGACAGGGTGGCCTGGTGCCCGCAGCAACCGGCCCTGGTGCCCATGCTCAGCCTCTACCTCAACGTCTACATGGGCCGGCTGCATGAGTTTGGCCTGTGGCAGAACCTCAGCAACCTGCTGCGTGCCGATCCTGACCAGTGGCGTTCGGTGCAGGCCCTGGCCGATGAGCTGGGCCTGCTCAACGGCAGCGGCGCCAAGCGCATGAGCCAATCGGCGGAGCGCTTCTCCGGCGGCGAGCAGCAGAGGATCAACATCGCCCGGGCCCTGTTTCAGCAGCGCCCCATCTTCCTCGGCGATGAGCCGGTGTCGGCGGTGGACGAGGTGCAGGCGCGGCGCATCATCGAACGGGTCAAGGCCCACCACCAGACCACTGTGCTGGCGCTGCACGATGTCGATCTGGCGCTGGCGTGCGCCGACCGCATCATCGGCATGAGCCAGGGTGAGGTGGTGCTGGATCGGCCGGCCAGGGCGTTGGACGCCGAGACCCTGCTGGCACTCTATCCCAGTCAGCGGCATGGCTAACGCCGCCACCGGCGCCCCGAACAACCGGGCCGCCGAGTTCCGCCGCATCACCCTGCTGCTGGCCCTGGCGGCCCTCGTCTGCCTGCCCTGGGCGGACCTGGAGATCACCCAGCTTTCCCCCGGCGCCGAGCTCGGGCGACTGCTGGCCGGAGCGCTGAGTCCGGACTTCTTCGCCACCGAATACCTGATGGAGGCCATCGCCACCACCCTGGCCTTCGCCCTGCAGGGGATCGCCCTGGCGGCGGTAACCGGCCTGCTGCTCTCCCTGCTCTACCGCTACCGCCCCATCCGGGTAATGGCGGCCCTGCTGCGATCGGTGCATGAACTGTTCTGGGCACTGCTGTTCCTGCAGCTGTTTGGGCTCTCCTCCCTCACCGGGGTGTTGGCCCTGTGGATCCCCTACACCGGCATCTTTACCAAGGTCTACGGCGAGATCCTCGAGGAGGTGGACCCGGCCGCCGAGCTCGCCCTCCCCCACGACCACAGCCTGGGCAACGCCGTCAGCCGGCTGCTCTACGCCCGGCTGCCCCTGGCCTGGCCCCATATCCGCCACTACACCAAGTACCGGCTGGAGTGTGGCCTGCGCTCCTCGGTGGTGCTCGGCTTCGTCGGGCTGCCCACCCTGGGTTATCACCTGGAGACCGCGTTTCGCCAGGGACTCTACGGCGAGGCGGCGGCCCTGCTCTATCTGTTCTACCTGATCATCGCCACCATGAAGTGGTGGTGCCGGGCAGCGCTGCTGCCCCTCTACCTGGCCGTGGCCCTGTGGTATCTGCCGCCGCTGGCCCAGATCAACGGCGAGCTGATCCTGCAGTTCCTCACCCAGGACATCGTCCCCGCCCCCTTGAAAAGCGGCGGTGAGTTGTGGCCCTGGTTCCTGCGGCTGTGGCAGGGGCAGATCCTGCCGGGGCTGACCGACACCCTGCTCCTGAGCCAGATGGCGCTGCTGCTCACCGCCCTGTTGACCCTGGCCTGGTTTCCCCTGCGCAGCCACTGGTTCTTCTCCCGTCCCAGCCGGGCCCTGGGCCAGCTGTTCCTGATCATCACCCGCTCCACGCCGGAGTTTGTACTGGCGTTTGTCGGGCTGCTGGTGTTCGGTCCCAGCCTACTGCCGGCCCTGCTGGCGCTGGGAATCCACAACGGCGCCATCATCGGCCACCTGGTGGGCGGCTTTGCCCAGGGGCTGAGACTCAGGCCGGACGACACCCCGGCAGGGTACAGCCGTGCCGGTCTCTATTTCTACCAGGTGCTGCCCCGGGTCTACCCCCAGCTGATCACCTGGCTGCTCTACCGCTGGGAGATCATCCAGCGCGAAACCGCCATCCTCGGGGTACTGGGGATCACCACCCTGGGCTTCTACATCGACTCCGCCTTCGAGGAGTTTCGCTTCGACCGGGCCATGGTGCTGATCGGGGCCGCCGCCCTGCTCAACGTCGCCGTTGACGCCGTGGCACGAGCCCTGCGTGCCCGACTGCAGCAGGGCGACCGGTTGGCTCGCCGCGACGCCTGACCACGCCCTCGACGACGACGGGCAATCTCCCCTCTCCTCTGCCGTCTCCCCCGTTGCCGACTGTCCTCCATTCGCCCGTTCCCGGGCCGGAGATGACCCTGCCGGCGCGCCATCCTCAGCCCCAGACCCCGCTGCGGGGCCCGTGGCCCCGGGCAGCCGGCGCCATCACCCTAAAGAGCTCCACCCCGCCTCCCCCGGCGGGCCGACGCCAGGCCGTTACCGGGTGATCGCCTGTAACCGCCTACACTGAACCAGCCGGATCCACGCCGGCTTGAGGGATCACCCAGGCAAGGAGGGCCGATGAGCGTATCCAAGATCAATGACCAGTTGCAGGGCCTGCCACTTTCTCACCTGATCGGCGGACCGCTGGCGGCACTGTGCGAAGGCCAGGCCCAGCTGGCCCACACCACCGAGGAGTTCATCCAGCAGGTGGGCTTCACCGAGGACCATCGGGTTCGGGTGGTGGAGTTTCATTTCGATCGCCCGCTGGAGCACACCAACGACGACGGCAGTGTCGAGGTCAGGCTGCAGCAGTACCGGGTGCAACTGCCCTTCCTGTCGGTGATCTCGGTCCCCAACCTGGCGGTCGAACATGCCGACATCAGGTTCACCATGGAGGTGAAATCCAGCCACTACCGGCACCGCCAGGGCGGCGCCCCCGCCCTCAAGAGCGGACTGCCGAAGGAGAAGCAGGCGGTCCTGCGGGGCAGCGTCACCAGCCGCCACCCCAGCCACTCCGGCGCCACACTCGAGGTTAACGTCAATGCCCGCCAACAGGGCACTCCGGAGGGCCTCTCCCGCATCTTGGATCTACTGCACAAGTCCATCGTCCCGGTGGAGGTGGGGGAGCCCCGCCCCCTGCCCCAACCGTCCGAGGAGTAAGCCATGAAACTGCATGATCTGGTGGAGGCGATCATGGATTCGGTCACCGAAGCCCAGCAGCGCGTCGAACGGCAGAACATCAGCAACCTGCTGCAGTATTTCGATCACGACCCGGAACGAAACAGCTTCAGCCCCAAATCGGTGGAGCTGGTGATCCCCCAGCACGCCACCGATGACCAGGGTGAGGTGATCATGGATGAGCAAGGCGCCCAGACCGAAGAGAACCGGGTCCAGGTGCCGCTGATCGCCCTGTTGCAACTCAACCCCATCAAGATTCGGGATATGGCGATCAAGTTCGATGTCGGCCTGGGGGAGGTGGAAACCCTAAAGAGCGCCGCAGGCAGCGGCGTGGAGCATAAGCTGGCGTCGATGATGGCGCAGGATCCCTGCCGCAAGGTGATGAACACCGATCTTGGCGGCCGTGCCGGTTTCGGCCTCAGTAGGAAGGGGCGAAATGCGGAGGTGACCATCACCTTCGAAAGTGGCGAGCTTCCAGAAGGCTACCTCAAGGTCAACAGCCATCTGATGAAGCTGTTCTAATTCAATGGAAGGAGTGTAATTATGTCCGAATTGGTGAAGATCTCCGATCAGTTCCAGGGACTGCCCATGGCTGATCTTATCGGTGGCCCCCTCGGCGCCGCCTGTGACTCCCAAGTGTCCCTGGCCCGAGCAACCTCAGACTTTATCGACGCCGTGGGCATGGAAGCCGATGACCAGGGCAACCGACAGGTTCGCATGGTCAACTTCGCCTTCTCCCGCCCGGAGGAGATTGTTCAGGCGGACGGGTCGGTAAAACTGGAAAAGGTGGATTACGACCTGCAGGTCCCCTTTATCTCCATCGTCTCCGTGCCCAACCTACAGGTGGACAACGTGGACGTGACCTTCAACATGGAGGTGAAGTCCTCCTTCTCACAGGCCTCTCAGGAGGATATGAAGGCCTCCCTGGACGCACAAACCAGCTTCAGCGCCGGTCTGTTCAAGATCAAGGCCAGGGTGCAGGGTTCGGTCTCCTCCTCCAAGAGTTCCCAGCGCGCCAGCGACAACTCGGCCAAGTATGAGGTGGCGGTGAGCGCCAAGCAGGCGGATACCCCTGAGGGACTGTCGCGAGTGCTCGACATTCTGCAGCAGAGCATCGCGCCCACCCCGACCACCGCCGTGACAACCAGCTAGGTTAACCCGAGGAGACTGCGATGATCACCAGCCAGGGCAGCAGCAACACCTTCGATCTCACCAATGTGAGTTATGTCCACCGGGTGATTGTGGGCAGCGTGGACCCGCAGTCTCTTCCCTCCGAGGAGAAGAAACAGCAGCAGATGGCCGAGGTCAACCGCTGTCTCAATGAACCGCCCAAAGGCAAGATCCTCGGAATGGAGCGCAGCTTTTCCATCCTGAGGATCGGCGAGCACCAGGTGGTACTTGAGGCGGTGGCCTACCACATCGGCTTCCAGCGAACCCCCTACTGGCTGACCCAGCCAAAGCCGCAAGCCAAACCCAAGTTCGAGATAGACCCGGACAAGGTGGAGCAGATGATCGGCGGCGCCCCCTAGTTTGCTCTGCCGGGCGAGCCCAGCCGGGTGGCGGCCATCTCGCCGTCGGCCTCCAGCAGGTAGTGGTAGTGACACAGGTGGCCACAGCGCAGGCAGTAGGCCTGGGCGATCAGGATACAGCGGTTTCCAGGCAGGGGGTGGACGCTGCCGGTCATCTGGTCAACGCCGATGGGCCCGGCGCAGGCGTCGCATTGGGCGGTAAACCCATGGAAGATGGCACCATTGTCGAAGTGGTGGGGCAAGCTGTCGCTAAGTGGGGTGGTCGGCATCCCTTCCGTCTGACCACTGGCTTCTGTGTTCATAAGACACCGTCCAGTTTCGCAAACAGAAACCTTTAGCCTAGCATAGGCGTCAGAGGTGGGGACGGCATCATAGACCCTGGGCCGTCACCGCTCGATGGCCTTGGCATGACATTCACAACAGGCGGTGGCGCAGATGAGCAGCGACCACGGCTGGTTGGCTCTCCCGAGCGTATCCAACCGGAACGCGGCCATCTCCCCACTCAGTTCAGGAGTTCAGCAAACGACAAGCGGTGACCTGACCCAGCCAACAGTACTGAGACCGATTGCCAGTCGTCCCTCATGAACGAGGGTGCTTGGCGCCGCAGCTCGCAGCGCCGGCTTGTGAGGCGAGGAGTAAAAAGCGGCTGGCGGTTGTCTGCCCTTTCGAATTGGCAGGCACAGCGCCCGCCAGCCGTTGTTCATGTGACAGTGGTTAATAGTACAGCCTGGTCGCTAGGCCTTTTCTACCTTTACCGGTACTCCGTGCCGACAGGTGCAGTAGGTATGGACATCGACCAGAGGGGCCGGACCGTTCCGGGTAGGATCCGTCGGAATGATGGGGTTAACCGATATACCGGCCCCGCGACGAGGATCGCCAGCCTGTTTTTGGCCATCAATCCACAGATCGTTGGCACCATAGGCACTGTGACCGAAACCGGTGGCAATGGAGATAGCGCCGGGCACAATGTCATCCACCAACTTCAGGATACCGGTAGCGGGCCTGTTGATGGCCGATCGAACAGTAACGGTATCACCGTCTTTCAGCCCTAACTCGCGTCCCGTTTGTTGATGCATATAGACAAAGTTCGTCGGCGAAAACTCAACGGTTCGATCATAGGACACCGACCAGGGCGATCTCAGGGTCGATTTGTAGGAACTCATTAATACTGGGTAGTCTGGTTTTGGCCAGTGTTCCTCCCACAGGTCGCCATTCCAGAACGCATTGGGCGCATAGGTCGGATACCCCTTCAGCGGCTGTCCCGAGTAGCAGTTTATCGCTTTGGTAAGTCCCTCGTTATAAACGTTCAGGCACAACCTGGGTTTACCGGACTGAAACTCACCGTCATAACGAGGAGACTGGTCGAAGTAGCCCCCCCGGGAAAGCAGCCTCTCTACCAGCTTTGCCTCACTGGCGTCGATATGGGGATAGAGGTTGCGCATACCATATTTGGCGCCGGACAACTCCAGATCCCGTGCCGTGGCCCGGGGCAGATCATCGCCAATGTTGGCGGCGCAGTTGGCCAGCATATACGCCCCCCACTGGTGCTCGCTGTGCAGATCCACGTAGGCACCATCCTCTTTCCTGATCGCCTTTGCTCCAAACCCCTTGAGCTTTAAAGTCTTGGCAACGTCAATGAGGAACTGCTCCATGCAGATATGCTGACCGGCCTGGTTCTTGTCGGTCTTGGGTTCCAGCAGGTGACCGGAGGCGCTGATCCCCTTGCGCTCACTGCCCCAGTGGCGATCGATGGCCAGTTCCTCCATATGGACAAAATCGGGAATGATGTAGTCCGCATATTCGGCCGTGGTGCTGATCTGATCCGCTATGGCGATAATCAGGGGAATCCCATGTTCTCCGTGGGGATCTTTAAAGGCATCAAACACTTCGCTGGGCAACCCGGAAGCCCCATAGAGCACATTGGCCCGCCAGCTGATGAAGGCCTTCAACGAGTACGGACGCCGGTTAATGTGGCTGGTCAGCATCTCTGCGGTATTCTGAACCGGCGCCGTCTGAGGCCATGGGTCTTGGGCGGGATAGGGCGTAAGCCCCTGCTTCAGCTTGGCGTGGTACTCCTGGGACTGTTCGTACTTACCCTCCCGGTTCAGCGACACACCCTGGTCGGCCTTGCCATAGCCCCCTTCTACGCTGTTGAGGATATAGGGGCCTTTGAGGCCACTGACTGGCCCATGCCAATAGCAGGCGCCGCCCTTGGCATTATGGCTTCCGATCAACAGGTTGAGCATGGCCGTCGCCCAGCCGGTGATGGTACCGTCGGCACTGTTGGACGCCGTGGACAGCATCACTGCCGCCTTGCGGCCATGGCTGGTAAAGCGGTTGGCGATGTCGCGAATCTTCTGTTCCGGTATGCCCGTAACGGCGGCATACTCAGACATCGGAGTCTTGTAGACCTCTTGACGCATCAGCTCCAGGGAACTGATGAGATGCAGCTTCTCATTGCGGTAGGTGATCTCCTGATCGACAAACAGTTCACCATGGGGAGCGACGGTCACCGGTTTCAACTGGCCGTCCACCATCACCATGGGCTCACCGTCACCCTCTCTCAGGAACTGATTCTGCAGCGGATGTCCGACATTTTGGACGACCAGGTAGGAGGCGTTGGTATGGTGCAACTCGCCATCCTGCCGGGCGGCAGCATCGGTAGTGTTTTCCAGATGCTTTTTGTTGTATCGCCGATTCTCAAAGATGTGGCGCATCAAGCCAAAAAGGAAGGGGGTATCGCGGCCAGGCAGTATGGGTAACCACTCGCCACCTGTTGCATGGGTGGTCGCATTCCTCAGTATGGGATCGACGCACACATAGTCGTACCCGTACTCCGTACGCGCCTGGGCCAGCTGTGCACCCAGGGTATTCAGCGAGTTTCCTGAGTTCGAGGGAGATGTACCGATATAGAGCCCAAACTTACAGCCATCGTTGCCCGCCTCGAAGTCGATATCCGGGTGAGCATGGGCAGCACCGCCAAAAATGGCAGACTTGAACACCCGTTTAATGCCGATACGTTGTTGTGCCCCGCAATAGGCGGACTTTTTACCAATCGAGGCGCGAAACTGGCCAGCAAACCGGCGCAGCAGCGACGTCCGCACCTGCACCTCAGAGTTATAGGAGATGAGGAGCTGTTTTGATGCAGGCCCAAACAGGGGATCCTGAGGATTGGCCAACTTATCCGGTTGGTGGATGGCGGCCAACCCCTCAACCTTGCCCTCTCCAAACAGATCGCCGCCCTGGATGATCTCCCGCAATGCCTGTTCGTAAGGGATCGATTTCCATCTCCTTTCACCGCGTTTGCCAACCCGTTTTAATACCTGGGTGACCCGTTGCTTGCTGTTAACCGCATCTCCCGCTGCGGTTCCCCGACCGCAAGTGGTGGCACGGTTATCCAGCGAGTCTTGCTCGGTCAGTTTGACCAGAGCCTCCTCCACCGAAGTAGAGAGAGATTCGGGGCGATACCTGTTATTGGGACAAAACGGATTACCGGAGACCCGCTGTACTTCTCCACTCTGTTTGTCGATACGAACCCGCACCGAGCAGTTGTCATAACACCCCCAGCATCGGGCAAAGCCCAGCCTGACGTCAGGGTTGTCCACCACCCTGCCGTTTTTAATGGTAAATTCCGGCGGCAGACTTTCGCCACTCAAATTACCAAGTGTCCTTTTTTCATGACCCGCGGAGAGTGCAGTGACCGGTAAAGCCGCCGCGGTGAACATACCCGACCTGATGAACTTTCTTTTCTTTAAATCGACCATTTTTACCTCTGCCAATCCATTTCGTTCATTGTGATAATTGCTTGCTCATCCAAGGCATCAGGAAGCCCAATAAAGAATATATTGGGCTGAGTGTCCTCTTGTTTCAGCAGGGTGTATATTTTGTTGTTTTTAAGAAGGTCATTTATTTTACTGAATGGATTATTTAAGTCTCCGAATACCCGGGCTGAACCTATACAGGATTCGACACAAGCGGGCAGCAACCCGGCCTCTACTCTATGTAGGCAGAAGTTGCACTTTTCCGGGGGGGCTTCAAAGTCCGGGTCGGCGACCCGAGCTTGGTAGGGACAGGCATCCACGCAGGACTGACAACCGATACAGGCATCGTAGTCAATGTAAACGATGCCACTCTCCAATTTCCCGGTCGCGTCGACGGGACACACCTCGACACAAGCTGGCCGGTCACACTGGGCACACTGGATCGGTACCGTCAGAGAGGCCAGGTGAGAGTCCTGCCGGACACTCATGCGCTTCAGCGAGCCCCGGCAACGTCCCTGTGGCACGCCGTTCTCTATGGAGCAGGATACCAGGCAGGATTGGCAGTTGGTGCAGCGACGCACATCTATCACCATACCGTATTTGGTGCCATCGCCGTGACTTGCGGCGATGGACGAGTAGGAGACACAACTGAGGGCAAAGCCGGCTCCCAGGTGTTGAAGCAGTTGACGTCTATTTAACATGGGTACCTCTGTGGGTAAGAACAGTCGTCCCTATGCTAGGGAGGAAGGTACCTTTAAATTGCGGTGTCAGGCACAAACTAGAAATCTAACAATGACAAGCTTCAATAATGCGATTTAAACATCCTAAACAGACCATGATTAAGTAAAAATTGTTCGATTTTTATATAAATAATACTATTACTCATCATCTAGGCGGGGCGATTTCATAAGGGTTGATGACAACAAATACGTCTCCGCGAACCCTTTCTTACTTATCTTACCTTCATGGTTCCGGAACATGTTTGACTATTAGTCGCCACTGCATTTTCTTGCATTGCACTATATCACTCCTAAATATGGCATTCGAATCCACCTTCAGATTCTCTAGTAAAAATAACTCAAAGACTAATCCTTGCCGTATATTCACTATTGCACCGATTTCTTAGCGTCGAATGTCACCTTACCTGGTGCTAATCATGTCCCACCTGTGGATCCCGGTGTGACACCCGACACCCGGTTAGACCGGCCAGCAGCAGTGCTTTGGCTAATCGGCAAGTGATCCCGAGGCTGGCTCACCTCCATCTGAGGTATCAGTGACGAGCGTCTGAACACCCCCTGCCCGTTCCAACTGCTGGCGCTCAAACCCATCCACCAGGGCCTCAATCTCGGTGCAGACACTCTCCTGGGCATCGACCTCGAGATGCCAACATCCGCCAATGCCGCGCCGCTGCTGCTGGATCAGCGTGACCCAAACGGAATGGCCGCCACGCCGGTAGCTGTCGAGCCTCTCCAGCAGTTCGATCAGGGCCGGTGCCGCGGGCTCGCCAATTTCCAACCTGGTATTGGCAAGCAGTTCTGCCAGGTGACTTAAGCTTGGGTGACCGGATTGCATCTGCTGACTCCCTCGTTAGACACGCCCATACCGGTCACAGCTTACCGGCAGAGCGCGGGCATTAATACCCTGGATTGGCCAACGGCAGTAAAGGGGGAGTGTCGGCAGGATCTCCTCTGGCATAGAGCGCAACGCAACAACATATAACCAATGGATATATCAATATCTCGACATATATCCCTAAAGCCTGGACAATCCCCCTCCCATTTGTCGTCTTCAACCAGGATGCGCACCCGCCTCCGATCACGAACCTATCACCGATATGACCACAGCGACCTCCAACAACACCCCTCAGGCCCTGGCGGCCACCGCGCTCCTTGGCCTGACACTGCTGCTCGGTGCCGTGCAGCTGACCGAGCCCGCGCTCTTTTTGCGCCTGCTGCTGGGACTGAGCCTGGGCTTTGTCCTGGTCAAGGGGGCCATCGGCTTTGCCGGCAGCGTCAACCGGGCCTACCGCCGGGGCTCCACCCAGCTGCTGCAGACCCTGATGCTGATGTTTGTGGTGACCGCCATCATCAACGCCGGCATCCTGGTCAATGCCAGCCCCCAACAGTTTGACCTGTGGGTGAACCCCATCAACCTGGGGCTGATGGTCGGCGGCCTGATGTTCGGTTTCGGCATGAGCCTGTCCAGCTGTTGCGCCACCGGGGTAATGGTGGAGATGGTGAACGATCTGCCCCGCGCCCTGGTTACCCTGCTGTTCTTTGGCGCCGGCGTCTTCCTCGGTTTTCCGCTGCAGGCGACCCAGCCCTGGATCACCAACACCCTGATCTCGTCGGCCAGTTTTGCCGACCAGGGGGTGTTCCTGCCGGATCTGTTCAGGTGGGGACCGCTCAACGGCTACTTCATGGCGATTCTGCTCACCATCGCCTTGGCCCTGACCGTGGTCTACCTCGCCAGGCGTTACGAGCAGCACCGCCGGGACAGCGGCAACTACCTGGGCGTCGATGGTGAGATGGCGCGCCAGACTCTGGCCTCTCAGCCCATCCCGGAGTCAGGCTACCGCCGCTGGCTGGGCAACCTATGGCAGATGCGCACCGCGGCGCTGGTGATCGCCCTGATAGTTGGCATCATGACGATCGCCACCGGCGCCGGCTGGGGCGCCTCCACCCCCTTCGGCATCTGGTTTGGTAAAATTCTGCTCTCTGTGGGGGTCAGTGCCGACGCCTTGGCCCACTTCACCCATCGACCGGCCGCCCTGTTCAGCCAGCCCTTTTTCGAGCACGGCATCTCGGTGCAGAACCTGGCCATCCTGCTGGGCGCATTGATTGCGGTGCTGCTTCTGGGCCAATTCTCCCTCAGCCTGAAGCCGACCCACACACCACGCCAGTTTGCCCTGTTCGCCCTGGGTGGCTTGACGATGGGGCTGGGCACCCGCTTCGCCAATGGCTGCAACGTCGGCGCCCTGTTTACCCCCATTGCCAACCTGTCTCTCTCCGGCTGGATCTACCTGGCGTTCCTGATCGCCGGCGGTGTCGCCGGCAACCGGTTTCACCACAGGGTCAACCGCTAGTAGCCAAGGCTGCGCCGGACCGCGTCAGGGCCGGTTCCGGGCCTGCCCCTGCGACGCCTGCGGCCGGGGCTGGCCCTCACTCTCCATCCAGGCGATAAACAGCTTGAACCCGAGGGCCAGTACCACGGCGCCGACAAACAGGCCGACGATCCCAGACAGCAACATGCCGCCGATGGCCCCCATCAGGATCACCAGCATGGGTATGTCCACCCCCCGCCCCATCAGCATCGGCTTAAGCACCGCATCACTGGCGCTGACCAGCAGCCCCCACACCAGGAACACCACCGCGACCGTGGTGGTCTGTACCGAGAACAGGTAGATCATTACCGGAGCCAGTACCAGCAGCGGCGGCAGCTGCACGATGGCGACGATCAGCACCAGCAGCATCCACAGACCGGTACCGGGCACCCCGGCCAGCCCCATGCCTACCCCCGACAGCAGCGACTGGATCAGGGCGACCCCAATCACCCCCTGGGTCACACTGCGAATGGTGGCCACCGACAGCGCGGTAAACTCCTCTCCCTGCGGCCCCGCCAGTCTCAGGGCAACGGCATGGAACAGCCGCCGCGCCGGTTCGGCATTGCTCATGAACACGCCGGCGATGATCACCGACACCACAAACTGCAGCAATCCCAGCCCCACCCCGCCCAAGGTGGAGGCCAGGAGCGAGAGCCCCTCCCGGATCTGCGACCCATAGCTCTCCAGGGCAGCCTCCAGGTTGGAGGAGAACCGCTGCCACAGGGCATACAGATCCTCCCCCACCAGAGGCCATTGGGCCACCGACTCGGGGGGCGGCGAGATCACCAGGGTTCCCGCCTTCACCTCCCCCAGTAAACTCTGGGTTTCCTGGAACAGGGCGCCGGAGAACAGTAAGGTGGGCACCAGCAGCAGCACTAGGACGACCAGGGTCACCAGGGTGCTGACCAGGCTTAACTTCAGGCCAGAGCGCTCGGACAGCCCCCGCGTCACAGGGAACAGGGCCACGGCGATGATGCCCCCCCACAGAATGAGAACCAGGAAGGGCCGGAGAATCTGGAAACACCAACTCAGCAGGATGACCATGGCCCCGATCTTTACCGCGGCCTCCACTGCCGCGGCGGTGAGCAGTTGATGATTCTGTTGGGTGGGTTGATTCATGCTGGCTCCTGGGCCGTCGGTTGCGGCTATCTGAGGGCACTTGGGCCCCGACTGTTCACCCTGGCTCGCGGAGCCTGGATCTGGAACGGCTCTCCAAAAAGTAGGAGATAAACACCATGTACGCCCCCACCATCAGGATCTGCAGCAGTCGGAAGTAGAAGCTGCTCAGCACCTCACTCCCCGCCGAGGCGGCGCTGGAACCCACCACCACCAGCAGCGCGGTGAGTACGCCGGCAAAAATCGGCTCCTTCGCCGGCTCGGCCACCATCTTCCGGGCCAGGGCCAGCGTCACCAGGGCAACCAGTGCCACGTAAAACCACAGTTGCGGCAGGATGGTCAGCAACTGGTAGACCCCCACCGCCAGGGCACCGCCGGCGGCGTTGGTCAACAGCAGGAACCGGCTCAACTGGACGCTCTTGATCCCCGAGGCCTGCAACGACAGGATGGCGACGAAGATCATGATCAGTAGGGCATCATTTACCTGAACCAGGTAGAAGAAGCAGACCAGCGGGAAGGCCAGCATCAGGGCGCGCAGAGCCTCGTCGACCCGCTCGCTGCTCGAGGGCAAGGCGGCGGGGCGCGGCGCCTGGGCGGTCCGCACCGGGATCAGCAGGTGCATCAGGGCAAACACCAGCACCGCCACCACCGAGGAGGCCACCAGTCCGGCGGCAATCGCCAGGGTCAGACCCGGATGCTGGATCCCCATGTAGGGCAACAGCAGCGAGGCGATCAGCAGCAGGGTGGCGAAGACACTCCAGCGGGGATCAGGCAGCAGGTAGTAGCTCCACAGCATCAATCCGGCCAGCAGCGGCAGGAACACCAGCGGATACTGGGTCGGGCCAAAGCTGACGACCAGGGCGATGCCGACGGTGGCCAGCCCCCCCGCCAGCAACTGGACCGGCGTGCTGGGCCCGGGCTGGCGCACCTCGATGAGGAACTTGGCGGCGAGCACCGGTGCCAGGTGAGCCAGGGGCCAGCTCAGGGCGGCGGAGAGCGCCACCGTCAGCCCCACCCCCAGGGTCAGTCGCCACAGCCGTCGCTGGGACTCGACGGCCATCACCGCGGCGCCGGGATCAGCGCACATAGGAGAACCAGCTGGTCACCCGAATCCACAGCCAGCCCAGGCCGTTGAGCAGGGCGTTGTCGCCGGTATAGACCACCACGTCCGCCTGTCCTCCGACCCGCAGCAGGCCCCGCGCCTGCTCCGGATCCAGCACCACGCTGACCGGAAACCTCTGGGTCTGCCGAAGCCAGCCGGTCTCGCCGGACACCTGGGCCAGCTTGCCACTCTGCTCCTGCTGTCCCCAGTTCACACCGTAATCGATGCCGCCGAGGCGGCCGGAGAACACCCGGCCCGGGGCGTAGTCCAGGGCAAACTCCACCCGGTCCCCCGGCTGCATGTTGCCCAGGCTGTTTTCGCGGAAGTAGGCCTCGATCCACACGTCATCGGAGGAGATGAAGGTCATCAGCGGCTGACCGGCGCTGGCATAGATCCCCTCCTTCAACCGGAAATTGGAAGCCACGCCGTTGGAAGGCGCCAGGATCTCGGTGCGGGACAGGTTCAACTGCGCCTGTTCCAAGGCCACCAGGGCGCTGCGCACCTGGGTGTTGTCCTCCCCCTCCATCCCCAGCCGCTCCTTGGCCTTGGCCAGATCCGCCTGAGCGCTGGCCAGGGCCGCCTCGGCGCTGGTGAGCGAGGCCTCGGCGTTGTCGGCTTCGGCCTGGGACATCACCCCGCGATCGACCATGGCAAACACCCGTTTGGACTGGACCCTGGCGTTCTGCAGGTTGGCTTCCGCATTGGTCACCCTGGCCTGGGCCGCCGCCACATTGGCGGTTTGTACTCCCAGGCTCTGTCCGGCTCGCCTCAGATTCTGCCGGGCCTGCTCCAGCGCCAGCTCGTAATCCTTGGCGTTGATGCGTGCCAGCAGCTCACCACGGGCCACCGGCTGGTTGGGCGTCACCAGAATCTCATCGATTACCCCGGAGACCTGAGGGGTCACCGGCACCACGAAGGCGCGCACCCGTCCCAGGTCGGTGGAGGGAACGAACCGATCGGCGATAAGGTGCGCCAGGAACAGGATCGCCACCGCCACCACGATGCCATTGGTCAATCGGCGCATCCTCTGCTGCCCCTGGGCGCCGTCATCGGATTCGGGGCTGTCCGCCGCGGTGTTGTTGGGATGGCTTGGCTCGCTCATAGTCTCATCTCTGTCCGCAAGTTTGTTATCGTTCCCTTACTTTAGAGCAACTTATAAGAATAATTCGAGACCCAGTTCCGTTTTTGCCGTTCAGGCCCTGCGCTTCGCAGTCCAGATTCGCTAGAGTGACGGGTTTCGACACTGAGGGAACCCGTCATGACCATGATCAACCAACAACGCCTGGTTCAGCACTTCCTGGAGCTGGTGCGCATCGACAGCGAATCCGGTAACGAGGCGGCCATCGCCGCCACCCTGGCTGAGCAGCTGGGTCAGCTTGGATTCGACGTGCAGCGCCTGACGGTTCCTGAAGCGCTCTCCAACGGCTTTAACCTCTACGCCCGCCTGGAAGGGCGCGCCGAAGGCAGCATTCTGCTGAGCTGTCACATGGACACGGTCACGCCCGGCAACGGCATCGAGCCGGTGATCGAGGCGGGGATCATCCGCTCCAAAGGCGACACCATCCTCGGCGGCGACGACAAGTCCGGCATCGCCGCCATCATGGAGGCGGTGCGTGTCCTCAGGGAGCAGCAAACGCCCCACCCCACCATCGAGCTGGCGTTTACCGTGTATGAGGAGGGGGGGCTGCACGGCTCCAAGCACTTTGACATGACCCCGATCCAGTCCAACCAGGCAATCGTTCTCGACTCCGGCGGCCCCATCGGCACCATCATTACCGTGGCGCCGGGCCAGCAGAACCTCAAGATCACCCTCTCCGGCAAACCTGCCCACGCCGGCCTGGCGCCGGAGAGCGGCATCAACGCCCTGACCGTGGCCGCCGAGGCGATCACCCGCATGCGCCTGTCCCGCATCGACGAGGAGACCACCGCCAACATCGGCGTGGTGCGCGGTGGCGCGGCCACCAACATCGTGATGCCGGAGCTGTACCTGGAAGCGGAGGCCCGCTCGCTGGATGATGCCAAGCTGGCCACCCAGACCCAGCATATGATCGACACCTTCGAGGCGGTTGCGTCCGAGCATGGTGCCCAGGTCGCCATCGACACCACCCGGGCCTACAACGCCTACCGCATCGGCGATGACCACCCCCTGGTGGCGTCGGTCAAGGCGGGATTCGAGGCCATCGGCGTCACCCCACACACCCGCGCCACTGGCGGAGGCAGCGACGCCAACATCTTCAATGAGAGGGGGCTGACCACGGTCAACCTCTCCACCGGCATGGCCAAGGTGCACACCACCGAGGAGGAGATCGCCATGGCCGATCTGGTGGCGATCAGCCGGTTCCTGGTGGCCTACCTCTCCCGCTGAGCCCGGACTGCCAGCACTGGCACCGAGCCACGCCCCCCACAGGGCGCTGGTCTCTTTCACTCCAAGCCGGCGCCCCAGGCTGCGGGCGGCGATGCCCTCCAGGTGAACATCGACGCCGGGTGATCGCTGCCCCTCCCAGCTTTCCCGGCTGGCAGGCGTTCCTCGGGGCGATCGAAACCGCAAGGATTTTGCCGCCAAGCGCCGTCAGCCGCTGCCGAACGCCTCGGGGTGACGCTGGCCCCCGTCCCCGATCTCATCCCAAGCGGCCATGGAGTCGACCCAGATATGGTGCGCCACCCTGAGGGACTCCGCGCCGGTGTCGAACAGCCCGGCGGGAATGTAGGTGGTGGTGGCATCGTTCTCCCCCGGCAGCGGCGAGCCACAGGTGGAGCAAAATCCCATCTGCCAGTCGGCGCCCGGCTTCCTCCAGGTGGCGATCGCCTGCTCCCCCCGGAGCCAGCGAAATGCCGCGTTATCGACCACCACCACCGCGATGCCGTTGGCGCCGGTGGCCCGGCGACAGATGGAGCAGTGACACAGATAGACCTGCTCAACAGGGCAATCCACCTCGAAGGCTACCCTACCGCAATTGCATTGACCCGAAGCCATCGGCTCCCTCCCCAACAATAGAAAACCCTGGTGGCCGGCAGAGGCACCGCGCCAGGGCCGGAGCACCCAGCCCTGGGGCTCAGAATGCCCGCCGCCACTGCTCGGTGTCCACAAACCACCGCTCTTCGACGATCTTGTCACCCCGGAACTTGAACAACACCGACAGCTGGGACGCCTTCACCTTGGCCGAGCGCCACTCGACGATGGAGACCACCTCGCCCTCCCCCTCCAGTTGCCTCAGTCCAAGGATCTCGAAACCGGGCGGCAAGGTCTCCGTCAGCCCCTCCAGGGCCTGGCGAAATCGCCCCCGGCCCTCCAGCCGATCCTCCTGACCCGGCATAATGAAGCTCATCTGTTCGGCATAGTCCTCCACCAACTGGTCGAACTGACCTGCACCAACCGCCTGCCAACCCCGTTCCACGATGCTTGCCAACGAATCCATAACCGCCTCCACGACTGCTACTAGGAGATCGCCCACCCAGACGGACCATCTCCCCAAGTCTAATCCAGTTTCAGCTGCGGCAGGGGAAGCCGTTGACGACTACTCCTGGCCATGGACCAGCAGCATCCGGTGCATCCTCCTCCCCTGCTCCAGCGCCTGCTGAACCAGGGGATGACCGTCCTCCAGCCCCCGGAACCTGAGCTCCATCATCATCTGCTCAATCAGCTCCTTGGTGCGGCGATACGCCTCGGGGCTCATGGCCAGCATTGTGTTCTCCACCTTGTGTTCTCCCCCGGCCTCATAGCCGACAAACTTGACATGGGTGCACTGGCCATTGCGGTCACTCTTGGCACACTGCCAGAAGCGGCCTTGATACACCTTGTAGGTTTCCGCCCTGGGGTTGTTAAACACGGCCGGGGGCAAAATCCCACGACTGAACTCCGGGTGTTCCGCAAAGCTGCTGACCTTATCCTCCCAGCTGTAGGGATGATTGGGCTGCAACTGCTTGGCCTGCGCCGCACCGACCAGCAGCATGCAGGCCATCAGCCCGAACGTGAAATAACGCATCAAACCTCCCCTATGGTGTCGAGAAACACCCAGTATGCCCCAGTTAGGTGAGCTGGATCTTGGCGAAGATCAACCCCCTATATCCGGATGTCACCCAGTCGCGACGCGTCCAGGCAGGCTCCCGCTAACCGAACGGGAGTAAAGATCCTGCCCTGATAACGCCAACGGTGAGACCTCCCTCAAAAGGCCGGTATAAAACCACTGAAAGCGCATATTCATTCAAAAATGCCGTGATAAGGTCGACAGTTCGGAGTAATGAGACGGGGAGTTCAACCATGAATCGATGTGGACAATGTCGACAGTTTATCCGTCGACCCGACAACCAGCGCGATCTGTGCGGCGCCTGGGAGCAGCCCACCAGCGCGGCCCGGCAGGCCTGCGACTTCTTCGCGCCATTGAAGCCCCTGAGAAACAACGACGACCAGGAGTCCTGCTGACGAGCAGAGCCGGTTAAAGGCTCAGCCCAGGTTGGCGAACACCAACTGTGACGCCAGCAGCAGCATCACCAGGCCGATGATCCCGTCCAGCCACTGCCAGGCGCGGGCCCGGCAGAACAGAGGCGTCAGCATCCGCGCGCCAAATCCCAGGGCGTAGAAGAACAGGAAGGAGCCGCCAATGGCCCCCAGGGCAAAGGCCTCTTTGGCTTGGTAGCCAGTAGAGACCGACCCCAGCAGCACTACGGTGTCCAGATAGACATGGGGGTTCAACCAGGTGATGGCCAGGCAGGCCAGGGCGGCGCCGATGGCGGACTGCTCCCCTCCTCCCATGCCACCGAGGGCGTGGCGGGGCGTCAGGGCTGAGCGCAGACTGGCAGCTCCGTAAACACTCAGGAACAGAGCGCCCCCCCAGCGAGCCCAGCGGGCCACCTCCGGATGAGACAGCAGAAGCTCTCCGAAACCGAATACCCCGGCGCTGATCAGCACCGCATCCGAGAGGGCGCAGAGGCTGCAGATCAGCAGCACGTTCTGCTGAGCCACCCCCTGACGAAGCACGAAGGCGTTCTGTGCGCCAATGGGCAGGATAAGGGATAAGCCGAGGCTGAAACCGGCAAAGGCGGCCTGGAACATGGCGAGTCGGATCCATCGGGGTGGCGGATTGGGCAGGTTCCTACCTTAGCACCGGCGCCAGGCGCAAACCAGCCCGCCGCCACCGAGCCACTCCCCACATTGGTCAGCACAAAATCACATATTCATCACTCTGGACGGATATTTAACGCGCCCATGCTGATTCAGGAAAACAACACCACCATGCATAAAATTCATACGGCTGATTTCTTGCGCTATTCCAGCCAACACTCTAACTTCATTAATATAATTTCAGGATTTATCTGCTCATGATGAGCAGAGTTTATCAGGGCCGATAGAGATGAACGGACTCTCGACATTTTCAGTAAACCTCAGGCAGATGGTTATCGCCATTGAAACCGCCGCCTCCTTGGTGGGGCTCAATGACACCCAACATGGAAAGCGAGTGGCCTATATTGCCGTCCAAATTGGCCGACAACTGGGATTTAGCGACCACGACGTTCAGTTCTGCTTTGATCTTGGCCTGCTTCACGACTGCGGTGTTTCGACTCAGAAGATGCACGCCAACCTGGTAAAGACATTCTTTTGGAATGACGCCTACATCCATTGTGAAACCGGCTTTAACCTGTTGAAGAATTTTGCCCCCCTGTCTCAGTACGCCATACCGATTCTTTATCACCACACCCCCTGGGTTCAGTTGAAACAACTTGATATCAGCCCCCACGATGCCCTGATGGCCAACTTGATATTTCTGGCGGACAGAGTGGATGTCCTGGCGGCGACCAGCCAGCAGAACCTGATATTAGCCAGGCATGAGATTGTCGATGCCATCGGTAAGTACGCTGGTGAATATTTTGCTCCCCATATAGTTTCCGCCTTTGAAAGGGCCCAACGTTCCGAGGCGTTTTGGATCGCCCAGGAGGAGAGACATATATCCAGGTTTGTCTCTCAAATGGAACGAATTCATGTCACCAGAGAGCTCTCTGTTGCCGACCTGAAAAGTCTGTCGCTGATCATGGCCGATATTGTCGATCGGAAAAGCCACTTTACCGCCAACCACTCCCTGCTGGTCTCCAAGTTGGCACGTCTCATCGGTGAAAAATATGGCCTGAACCAACACCAGTGCGACATGATCGAAATTGCAGGGTTGCTGCATGACCTGGGCAAACTGCGCGTTCCTGACCAGATCCTCGACAAACCCGGGCCACTGGCCAAAGAAGAGAAGGCGCTCATTCAGCGGCACAGCTTCGAAACCTATGAGATTCTGCAACAGGTCGACGGCCTCGAGGAGATCGCCAAGTGGGCCGCCTATCATCATGAAGGAATCAACGGTCAAGGCTACCCCTTCCGCCCCAATGAACAGGAGTTCAGCGTCGAGGCTCGAATCATCGCCCTGGCTGACGTCTACCAGGCCGTTGTCCAGGATAGGCCCTACCGGAAGGGGATGTGCCGGCAGGAGGCGATGAGTGTGGTCGAGGAGATGGCGCGGGACGGCAAACTGGACCCACAGCTCTTAGAGATCCTGGCAGCCCATGAGCAGATATGCTTCGAGCTGGCCAGGGGGGTCGGGGTAGCCACCATCCGCAGCCGCAGGACGCCGTCCACCGTCTGACCGGACAGGGCTCTGGCCCGACCCCAAAAAACAAAAAGTACACGCCCCAACTAGGGCGTGTACTTCTTGGCGGGCTCAGCCCGGCTGCGACCTCGACGGTCGGTTATCAGGCTTCGGCGGTGGCTGGCTCCGTCTGGGCCTTGTTGCGGTCCATCGCGGCGATCGCCTTGCCGTAGATGATCAGCGAGACCGCGGACACGGCGGCGATTCCAGCGAAGAAGTACCAGATGTAGTGGGCGTTAACGGCCGCCGCCGCCCACTCTGCCTGGGAGGCAAACAGGCGCGGATCCGGACAGTAGGCTTCCAGCAGGTAACCGGAGAGACCGAAGCCCAGCAGGGAACTGATGAAGGAGTGCAGATGGGAGAAGCCCAGGTAGAGCCCCTCCTCCCCCTTGGGAGCCTGCAGCGAGAAATACTCCAGGAAGCGGGGAGAGATAAAGGACTCGGCCAGGCCCTGGAGCACGATCCCCATGATCATCATGAAGGCCACCGGGTGCATCTCCATAAAGCCCAGGTCCACATTGCCATCCAGCAGGTTGCCGGAGGCCATTGCCAGGGCGGACAGGGGCATGATGAACATCCCCACGGTCATGGACTGCAGCGCGGTGCGGCCACGCATCATGGAGGTTACGATGCCTACGGTCATCACCACCACGAAGGGGTTGACGTTGGCGTACCAGGAGGGAGAAGCGCCCTCGCCCGCCATGCGCAGCACGTACTTGGGCATGGTGGCATACAGCTGATGCTGCACCATCCAGAAGCCGGTGATGATCAGGGTCAGAGTGATCAACCGGCCGTTGGAGACCACCTTGATCAGCGCCGCCCAGGTGTCGGCCATGGAGCGTTTCTCATCGGCGGACTCCGTGGTCTTGAAGAACAGGAAGATGCTGACAAAGGCGATGGCGGTCATGGCAGCGGCAAAGTAGTTCAGGTTCACCAGGCCAAGATCCCCCATGGACTCACGCAGCGGCTTAACTACCGTCTTACCGGAGAAGGCGCCGATGTTGACCATCATGTAGAAGATGGAGAAGCCCTTGGCGCGGGTCTCTGTGGTGGTGGACTTGGCGACGGTGGCGGTGATCACCGCCTTGATGAAGGAGCCACCGATCATGATGACCACCATCACCGGCACGATGGCCCAACGCACATCCGCTTCACGCAGACCGTGGTAGACCACCTGACGCCCGTACTCCACCAGGCCCTGTGCCTCCAGGGCCGCCGGCAGAAACGCCAGGCTGGCGTAACCTATGGTCAACAGGCCGAACGCCAGCATCAGGGAGTTTCTGAAGCCGATGCGGTCTGCAATGGCACCGGAGAAGGTGGGCAGGAAATAGAGGCCTGCAGAGAAGGAGCCGGAGATCCAGGCCGCCTCCACGTCGCTGAAGCCCAGAATCCGGGAAAGATAGAGGGTGATGACGATGAACACCCCGTAGTAGGCGGCTCGCTCCAGCAGTTCAACGCCGTTGGCGATCCAGAAGTTCTTCGGGTAGCCCCTGTAGAGAGTCTCTGTTTTTGTTGAGTTCATTATAATTGTGTTCCATTTACATGGTGGCTTTCACAGGCCGGACACTCAGGTACAACCTTGTCCCTGAACATCGCACCGGCCCCGATGTGGCGGCCAGTGTACCCTATTTGCCCCAGGGTCGCGACGCAACAAAGGCGTCACAAAGAGCTCTACGGGGCCTGGATCACGTTGCATGAGGAGTCACTGCCAAACAGCACATCCACGGCACAGACAACCTGGGCGCAACAATAAGACAGCGAAAAAGCCCCATTCAATGGCGGTTGGCAACCTCATCAGGCCTGTGGTAGACTCGCGGCGAACTTTGCTTCATATAATCCCGATGATATGGTTCGGGAGTTTCTACCAAGAGCCGCAAATTCTTGATTATGAAGTCTTTAACTTTTTTATCCTTATAGAAAGGTAGAGACTCATGAATCACTTTGACTTGCCTAAGATCGATCTTCACTGCCATCTGGACGGGAGCGTTCGCCCCCAGACCATCATTGACCTTGCCCGTCGCCAGCAGTTGTCTCTGCCCAGTGAAGATGTCGAACAGATCAAGTCGCTGATGATCGCCCCTGAGACTTGCCAGAATCTGGATCAGTACCTGAGCCGCTTCGACCTGCCCCTGTCGGTGATGCAGACCGAGGAGGCCATCGAGCGCATCTCCTTCGAGCTGTTTGAAGACGCCGCCCTGGAGAACGTCAAATACCTCGAGGTACGCTTCGGTCCCCTGCTGCACATGCAGAAAGGGCTGGAGCTTGAGCAGATCATTGGCAGTGCCGTCAGGGGGATGCAGCGCGCCGAACAGCAGTACGACATTCGCGGAAACTACATCCTCTCCATACTGCGCACCATGCCCAAAGACCGAATCAATGACGTCATCGATGCCGGCACCCGCTACCTGGGCAAAGGGGTGGTGGCCTTCGATCTGGCGGGCAGTGAACGTTCCGGCTTCTGCCATGAGTTCATCCCCTACGCCCAGTACGCCCGAGACAAGGGTTTCAGGGTCACCATCCATGCCGGTGAGCAGGGGGATGGGCAGAATGTGCACGACGCGGTGGCACTGCTGGGGGCCGAACGCATCGGTCACGGCATCCACATCAAGGGGCATCCCGATGCCTACCATCTGGTGAAAGAGCAGTCGGTGGCCCTTGAGACCTGCCCCAGCAGCAACGTCCAGACCAAGGCGGTGACGTCCCTGGCGACTCACCCGGTCAAGGCGTTCCACAAGGACGGGGTACTGATCACCATCAACACCGACAACCGCACCGTCTCCAACACCACCATGACCGACGAGGTGCGCAAGGTGATGGCGGAGTTCGGACTGACCCTAGAGGAATACTTCGAGATCTACCGGGTCAGTGTGGACAACGCCTTCGCGTCTGATCAGGTGAAAACCGAGCTGCTGCGCCATCTGCCCTAAGGGCTTGTGAGCAACCATCAAGCCCCGCCAGTGCGGGGCTTGTCGTTATCAGGGGGAGGCTTGAAGGTAATCGCTGTGGTATGGGGAGGGAAACTGCGGGTCGCCCACCATCGCCAACAGTTTCCTGTCCGGAGGGCGGTCGGTAAGGCAGGGGTGGACGATATTGACACTCTCCCGGCTTAGCCTCTCGAGGCCCAGCTGCCAGACTGAGCATGGAGCCCGACAAACTGACTCACTGACGCAACTCAACCCATACCGACTGCATGCCACAGCCGGGCCCCATTTCTGTAAACCAATATTTACATTTCTGTCCATTTTGGCCACAGAACAATATTCCGCTTTGCGAGGTCGTGCGTAGGGGATTGGGCTGGGCAGTGGTAAAATCCGCAACCTGTTGTAATCATTGAATTTGTTCTATTTTTCACCTTCAAGAACAAAAAGTTCCTATAAAGAGAATGAGTTATGTGGAACCGACTGAATAGGTCGATGATGGTGTGCCAGATGATGTTTGGCATGTCCTTCTATGGCGTAATGGCGGTATTGACCCGCTTCTTCCTGGAAGACCTGGGATACTCCGAAGCCGACACCATGATGGTGGTCGGCGCCTTCTCCGCCATCGGCCCCCTGTTTGCCATCGCCGGCGGCTTTATTGCCGACCGATTCCTGGGCGCTTACCGCTCCCTGACCCTCTCCTTCAGCTGCTTCGGCGGCGGTTACGCCCTGCTGGTGCTGGGCGCCTCCATGGCCAACGTGCCCATGAGCCTGGCGGGCATCGCCCTGGCCAGCTACGCCCGAGGACTGATGTTCCCCGCCTACTCCCCCCTGTTCAAGCGCACCTTCGACAGCGAGGAGGATTTCGAGAACGGCTATGCGGTCAACTACTCCATCAACAACATCGGCGCCTTCATCAGCCAGTACGCCTTCCCGATGATCATCCTGGTGATCGGCTTCAACGGCAGCTTCGCCCTCTCCGCCGCCATGGCGATGCTGGCGTTCGTGCTGATGGTGCTGAACCGCAAGCCACTGCTGGAGGTGAGCCCGGAGATCGACCGCAAGCCGGTGAGCCTGACCCACTGGGCTCTGTTCGCCGCCATCTCCATCGCCATGATCGCCCTGGTGTTCTTCATGTTCTCCAACATGGAGATCGGCAAGAACATCGTCTACGCCATCGGCCTGGGCGCCATCGGCTACCTGGTGGTGCTGATGTTCAGGGCCAGCAAGCCCGAAGCACTGCGCATGGGCACCATCCTGATTATGGTGATGCTCTCCATCGCCTTCTTCGTCTACTACGGCCAGATGATGACCTCCATGACTCTGGTGAGCATCAACACCATGCGCGGTGACCTGTTTGGCTTCATCCCGCTGGCCCCGGAGGCCTCCATGGCGATGAACCCCATGTGGTGCATGGTGGGCGGCCCGCTGATCGCCCTGGTGTTCTCCTCCCTGGAGAAGCGCGGCATCCACTTCAGCACCGCCACCAAGGTGGGGTTCGCCTTCATCCTCACCGCCCTGGCGTTCGGCACCCTGACCCTGGCGGTGATGACCGTCGGCACTGACGTGGTGATCCGCCCCGAGGTGTTCCTGGTGATCCACTTCTTCCAGGCCCTGGCCGAGGTGATCGTCGGTTCCATGGTGGTGGCCTTCATCCTGCAGGTGACCCCGAAGCAGATCGAGGCGTTCTCCGTCAGCCTGTTTTCCGTCTCCATCGCCCTTTCCGGGGTGGTGAGCGCGGTATTCTCCACCTCCATCGCCGTAGAGAAGGGCCAGGAGATCACCCAGTCCATCGTCCAGAACCTCTATGGTGACTACTTTGGCATGCTCACCCTGATGGCGGTGGTGATGGTGGCGGTGGCCTTCAGCGCCTCCCAGTTGATCAAGAAGATGCTGGGCAAGGAGACGCCGGAACCCGCCGGCGAGTTGCAGCAGGCGGAGAGCTAGGCTGCCCCATCGTCCGAGAAAAAACGCTTCCCCAGGGAAGCGTTTTTTTATGGCCTGAGGCCACGGTGCCCAGAACGGCCCCGGTCACACCGCCACCGGCGGGAGAAAAGCCCTTTCTTTGTCGATAGTTATATATACGGTTGATTTATAAAGATAAGTAATGATTTCACGTTTAGAAATAACCATATGTCGAACCTGGTTAAAAAAGCCCCTTCCCTCCACCGTCGACGACCCCACATAGGGTCTATACTCATCAGGCTTTCACAGAGCCCAGCGATGGAGAGAGACTATGATTACCCGCGATCCGAGAAATGAGATCTGCCGTCAACTAGAAAGAGCCAGAGAGGATCTGGAATTTTCCCTGTACCTGGCCACCGATTGTGCCAGGGGCGACCAGGCGGTGATGAACGACCACCAGTACGACGAGATCAAGCGGAACTTCGACAGCGTCTGTACCGTACTGAGAGACCTGAAGAGCAGGTAGGACCAACGCCAGCCCGTCTTAGTCAGCGAGGCAAAAAGCCCTCGCTATCAAGAAACGACCGGCGTTGAGCCGCTCACCACATCGAGCGCATGAAGCGCTCGATCTTCCCCTGACGAAAAAAACGAAACCGAGCCCCTGGTTAAGGGACCCGGTTTCCGCCACCCCGTTACAGTGCCGCTTCCAGGATCTGCCGGCTGCGAGCCAGGTCGATGTCGCCGTGCTCGCCCAGTTTTACCATGCCATGGCGCTCCAGTTGAGCCACCAGGGTATCCACCACCTCGCCGCCGTGACCGTAGTCGCGGATGCGGGTCTTCACCTGCATCCGCTCGAAGAAGTCACGGGTCTTGGCGATGGCCGCCTCGATGCGGGCATCGTCATCACCGTCGCTGATGCCCCACACCCGCTCGGCATACTGCAGCATCTTGGCACCCTTGGTGGCCTTCTGCGCCTGCATCAGGTTGGGCAGGACGATGGCCAGGGTCTGGGCGTGATCCAACCCCAGGGTCGCGGTCAGTTCGTGGCCGATCATGTGGGTGGCCCAGTCCTGGGGCACCCCCTTGCCGATCAGGGTGTTCAGGGCCAGGGTGGCGGCCCACATGATGTTGGCGCGTACGTCGTAGTTCTGCGTCTCAGCAGGCTTGCCCACATCCGCCAGGGCCTTGGGGCCCTCCTCAATCAGGGTCAACAGCAGGGACTCGGCAAACCTGTCCTGAATCGGGGCATTCACCGGGTAGGTCAGATACTGCTCCATCACGTGGACGAAGGCATCGACCACCCCATTGGCCACCTGGCGGGCAGGCAGGGTGTAGGTGGTGGTGGGATCCAGTACGGAGAACTGCGGGTACACCAGGGGAGAGTTAAAGGCCAGCTTGTCCTCGCCCCGGGTCACTACCGAGTTACCGTTGGCCTCGGATCCGGTGGCTGGCAGGGTCAGGATGGTACCCAGAGGCAACGCCCGGGTGACCGGCGCCTGCTTGGCGAGGATATCCCAGGGCTCCTCCCCCTCGAACAGCGCCGCCGCCGCCACAAACTTGGTACCGTCGGCCACGGAGCCGCCGCCCACCGCCAGCAGGAAGTCGATCCCCTCGGCCTTGACCTTGTCCACCGCGCCCATCAGCTCCTCATATTTGGGATTCGGCGAGATGCCGCCATGCTCAAACCACTGGTAGCCGCTCAGGGCATCGGCCACCTGCTGGTAGACGCCATTGGCCTTGATGCTGCCACCGCCGTAGAGCACCAGTACCTTGCTGCCCTGAGGGATGCAGTTGCCGATGTTGGCGATCTCACCCTGACCGAACAGGATGCGGGTGGGGTTCTGATAATCGAAGTTGTGCACGGTTGACTCCTTGTACTTTGCCACCGGGGTATCTTGATGACAGGCATTGTAGCCCCACACCATTGTATGTAAATATTCGTTTTTGCAAGAACACTGTAAATCAAAACTGAACAATTGGAGAGAGCGTGCGCACCACATCCGACGCCATGCAGATCTTTGCCTCGGTGGTGACCGAGGGCAGTTTTACCCAGGCAGCCAAGGCTCTGTCCCTATCCAAGGCGGCGGTCAGCCAGCAGGTGAAGCAGCTCGAGTCCCGGCTGGGGGTCAAACTGCTCAACCGCTCAACCCGAAAGTTGAGCCTCACCGAGGCGGGCCAGGACTACTACCACAGCTGCCTCAGGGTACAGTCTGAGATCCGGGCAGCCGAGGAGCGGCTGGCGGAGCTGCAGGGGGAGCCCAAGGGCAGGCTCAAAGTCACCTGCACCGCCAATTTTGGCACCCGGCTGATCGTTCCCGCTATTATCGCCTTCAAACAGCTCTACCCAGCCATCGCCATCGAGCTGCTGATGAACGATCAGGTGCAGGAGCTGGTGGCGGACAACATCGATGTGGCGTTCCGTTTTGGCCCCCTGGCCCCCAGTCAGTTGGTGGCCCGCCCGGTGCTTCGCTGTCCCTATCTGCTCTGCGCCAGTCCCGAGTACCTTGGCCGCCGGGGCCCCCCCGCCAGCATCGAGGATCTGGGTGAGCACAACTGGGTGATCCACCGGCTCTCTCGCCATCCCAACCGGATCACCGTGGGCCACCGGGGCAAACTGGAGGAGGTGGAGATCCACGGCGATGTGGTGACGGACAACTCCATGGCGAGGAGACAGTTTATCCTCGATGGCCTGGGCATCGCCCGCATCGCCGAGGTGGATGTCCGTGCAGAGCTGGCATCGGGCCAACTTCAGCGCCTGATGACAGACCACCACTTCGGCACCATGGAGCTGTATGCCGTCTACGCCGAACGGCAGTTGATGACCCACAAACTCAGGCTGTTTCTGGATTTCATTCAGCAGTGGTTCTCGACACTGGACGCCCCGCCTTCGCCTGGGCCAGGCTCTGACGGATAAAGGCCCCACATTCGGCCAGGCAGCGGTCCGCCTCTGGGATCCGGTGCAACAGCTGAAACACGTGGGGCAACCCCTGCCACAGCCGCAGATCCCCCCGGTTGCCCGACGCCTTCAGCTTGGCCGCCACCGCCCTGGCATCGTCCAGCAGCAGCTCCTCAGTACCGGCCACCACCAGCACCGGCGGCAGCCCGGCCAGCGAGCCGTGATAGGGAGAGTAACGGGGATCCAACTCCATCCCCGGCTCGATCTGTACCGACTGGCGAACCACCGCCAGGAAGGAGGCACACAGCATGGGGTCAGCGTCCAGGTTCGCCAGCACCGAGTCTCCGGACAGGGTCAGGTCGGTACAGGGGGAGAACAGGATGGCGCCAGCCGGCGGCGGCAGCCCCAGATCCCGGATCCGCATCAGGGTCGCCAGGGCCAGGTTGCCACCGGCGGAGTCCCCGGCAATGATCACCTGGCCAGGGGCGATGCCGGACTCCAGTACCCGCCGGTACGCCTGCAGGCAGTCCGCGTAGGCCCGGCTCACCGGGTGTTCCGGGGCCAGGTGGTAGTCCACCATCACCCCGGTCGCCCCCGCGTGGGCACAGAGACGCGCCAGCATCGCCCCATGAGATCTCGGGGTCTTGATAATGAAACCACCACCATGCAGGTAGAGGATCACCGGGCTGTCCTCGCTTTCGGGAACCCGGTACCAGTAACAGCTGAGGCCGTCGATCAGGTAACCCCGGCAATCGGTACTCCTGGGGAGCACCGCCAGCCGATCCATGGCTGCCGCCACCTGGCGCACCTGATCGACCCGGTTCATCCCCTGCAGGGGCCGTTTGAAACCCAGGGCCAGGATCCGGTTAAACAGCCTGGCCTGCCAGCTCGGCGCCTGGTTGACCGTCTCCACTGGCGGCAGCGGCCTGGCCATCAGCCGGCCCGGTTACGCACCGGCTCGATGGCCGCCGGGCTCTGGGTTTTCGGGCCCGGGACGGCCCCATTCAGGTCTGGGCGGTAGAGGTCGAACAGGCTCATGGGCTGGGTCAGCACCGCCAGTTCCAGCTCATCCAGGGCACGTTCCAGGTAGGTCGCCAGCATGCCGATATCGGGCAATACCTTGCGACAGCCCAGAAAACCGAGACAGACCTTGCCGTCGAAGCTGTAGCTGGTGATATTCAGACTCTGTCCCGGTGGCAGCGCCGACATGGGGGACACCTCCAGCACCCGGGCCCCCATGATGTACCTGGGTTCCTGGGGCCCCGGCACCGTGGAGATCACCAGGTTGCTGGAGGCGGGCACCTTGCGCTCCAGTCCCACCCGCCCTGCCAGCAGAGACAGGGCCTGAATGGCGACACCGTACTTCTGGTACAGCTCGGCGGAGAAGTGGCGGATCTCATTCTTGGTGGTCATGGCCGCCCGGCGGATCCGGTTCAGCCGTTGCAACGGCATCAGCTGACCGCGACTGAGCTCCACCAGCCCGAAGACAAACTGGTTGTTGGCATTGAGCTGGCCCGACTCGCGCACACTCATGGGCATCATCACCACCAGCGGCTTGTCCAGGGTGATCCTCCGCTCCTCCAGATAGCGGTTCAGCGCCATGTCGCAGGCGGTCAGAATGACGTCATTGAAGCTGGCGCCGGCCCGGGCGCCGATCTCCTTGATCCGCTTCAGCGGCACCGTCAGCGAAGCGAAACTGCGCCCCGAGGCCGGCGTGCGGTTGAACAGGGAGCGAGGCGCCGTGAAGGGCACCCGGGTGACCCCGTGACGCACCCCCAGGGCCCGGCCGCACAGGCGTGCCCCCAGACGCATCGCCTCCGGCAGCAGTTTGCTCTGGCCTGCGGCCCCGGAGAGGGCGGCCACCGCGCTCTTGACGAAGCCGGGGGCAGCCATGCTCTTGCGGTCCGGCGCCGGATGCTGCCAGATGGGGGTCCAGTCGTGGTGATCCGGGGTGCGGGTCAGCATGGCCTTGGCATACCGATTGAGGCCAACCCCGTCGAACAGGGCGTGATGCAGCTTCATGAACAGCACCACAGTGCCATCGCTCATGCCATCGATGATGTACAGCTCCCACAGGGGGCGGGAGCGATCCAGCGGCTGGGACTGGAGCCTGCACAGCAGTTCGTTGAGCTGGGCCCGGCGTCCGGGCGCGGGCACTGCGCTGAGCCGCACATGGTAATCCAGCTCCACGGGCACCGCTTCCCAGCGAGGATTGCCGGTGAGCGACAGCCTGGGACGCCAGTTAAAGGGGGACTCGACCGGCTGCTTGCCCAACAGCGTCTGATAGAGACGCAGGGCAAAGTCCGGTTTGTGTTGATCGTCGGGCCGGATCACCATCATCGGCGTCACGTGCATGGGCGTCTGATTGGACTCCACCAGAAAAAACAGCGAATCCATCAGGTTCATCTTCGACATGGCCTCACCTCCCTGAGCCAAGCGACACCGGGTCGCCGCCAAATCAAGCTGTTTGAATTTCCATCACACCATTGAAACTAGCAGAGGGTTAGATCCTAAGCAATTGAGCAAGCAATGAAATTACAAAGCGCCGCCCTCACATAAGGCAGCGAAGATGATTCGATAAATTTCATTAATATCCTGCACAACTCGCATCAGTGATCTTTTCAGAAAAATTACACCCTGGCGTGCGGCGACCGGCCCTCGAGAAACTCAGCCCAACCCGCCCATCTCCTTGAGAAAGATAGCACCTGATCGCCAGCGGAGGCGGCAACGACTTTCAGGCCCAGAAAGAAAACGCCCGGCCAAAAGCCGGGCGTCAAAATGGCACACCGCTCAGGCGCTAGCGGCTACTGGGAAGGGCACCACATTGTCGGCCTGCTCCATCAGCCGCTTGGCTCGGGAGTGAATCAGGGCGACATTGGCCAGGGCGATATCCAGACCGTGTTGATCCGCATCCGACAGGCCCGGGTGATCGGAGAAGTGGCCAATCAGCGACGCGCTGTCGGCGACCGACTCTCCCAACAGGCTCAGGGTGCGAAAGTCCTTGGACATCACCAACTCCATGGCTCGATTTTCACTTTGGTAGAGACAGGCCTGCAGGCGCGAATGCCACTTGAGGCGGTCGCTGTCCTTGGGCAGGGTGGAGACTACGGCCGCCGCCTGCTTGATCAGCTGTCTTGCAAAAAGGCCAAATTGGGCCATTTCGGTATGCAACATCGAAACCTCCATCGGCCCGGCTGGAACTCCCTCTCTCAGCTCAGGGGTAGAATTTTTAAAACCGATGAAAAAATAGACCAAGCACCACGGCAATGACGTGATCTCTTTCACCCTTTTCGAGGTCCGAGGAGCGCAAAGGGCACCAATTGAGGAAATTTTCGACTGGATCACGGGCTAATCCCATTTTTTTTATGGGGAAATACTCCCAGGCACCGCGGTTTTTGGGTATAAATGAGTAAGGTCATCGAGACCAGGAGGCGCAGATGGAGTGGCGTTTATTCACCGCATTGGCGGTATTGATCATCGGCAACGGCTACTGGGCGTTGCGCTACTATCAAGCCAGGCACCAGACCGGCTGGGATGAGAATCGGCGGGTCGCCGAGATGGAGAGCCTGCAGGATCATTGGCTGCAGTTCTCCACCGTGGCGATCATCCTGATTATGCTGCTGGCGCCCCTTGCCCGGCAGGCACTGCTCAGCGGCGGATAAGGGTCAGCTCTGAGATGTAGCCGTGTTCAGAGGCGATCAGCCCCTGGGCCAGCATGGCTGCGGCCTCCATGGCACTCATGAAACCGCTGGCGTCCACATGGCTGTCACACCCCTGCTGGCGCCAGAAGGGGGTGTCCATCCCCCCCGGATAGACCCCCACCAGGGTCATCGCCGCCCCCTTGAGTTCGGCGCGGAGCGACTCCACCAACCCCTTGACACCCCACTTCACCGCACAGTAGACCGCCTCGTTGGCCTTGCCTTTCTGCGCGGCAGTCGAGGCCACCATCACCAGTTGCACCGCCTGCTCCGCATACCTGGCCACCGCCTCCTTGGCCACCAGGGCCGCGGTCAGCAGATTGTTGTCCATCAGCCGGCGGATCCTGGACTCGTCAAACTGGGACAGGGCGCCGAAATCGCCGCTGCCGGCGCAGTGGATGATCTTCTCAGGCACCTGGGGCAACTCGTCGAACAAACCCGCCACCTGCACCTCACAGGTGAGATCCGCCGGATGGCAGATCACCTCGCCAGCCAAGGAGGCGGCCACCGCCTCCAGTTTGGCGCCGCTGCGACCCACCAACACCAGAGACTCCCCCTGCGCGCTGTAGAGTTGCGCCAGGGCCGCCCCCAGACCGCTGCCCGCTCCGGTGATCAGAATCATTGGCTCTCCTTACTATTGGCCCAGTGCCGGAAACAGGGTCTTCATGCCGGCGGCGATCACCTCGATGCCAATGGACATCATCAGCAGACCCATAATACGGGTGATCACGTTGATGCCGGTCTGTCCCAGCACCTTAAAGATAACCGGTGCGGTACGAAACACCACCCAGCTCACCAAGCCGAAGATCACGATGCAAGCCCCCATGCCCAGCATCGACTGCAGATCCCGGTGTTGAGACGCAAACACAATCACCGAACTGATGGCGCCCGGTCCCGCCATCAGCGGCAGCGCCAGGGGCACCACGGCAACCGATTCCATGGCTGCGGCCTCCCGCCCCTCCTCCTTGTTGTGCTTCACCTCACCCAGCTTACCCTGCAACATCGACATGGCGATGAAGGTGATCAGCACGCCACCGGCGATGCGAAACGCCGGAATAGAGATGCTGAACAGGTTGAGGATCATCTGGCCGGCGACCAGGGTCACCAGCAGGATGATCACCACCGACAAGTTGGCTACCCTGGCGGTCGCCAGTCGCTCCTGCTCGGTCTGGTGACTGGTGAGAGAAACAAACACCGGCAACAGGCCGATGGGGTTGATGATCGCCACCAGGCCGAGGAAAAATTGCAACAGCAGATAGAAGTCCACTTAGGGTTCACGCCTCAAAAATTGAGCCAAAAAGGAAGGGGGATACTCTAGAGAAATCCGCCGCTTGGGAAAAGTGAATTTTTCCTCGATTCCGCCCATAAATTCATTATATTTTCTAATGCTCAATGTAACTAAGCAACAGTCAATTTCCCTCAAACGTGAAGCAGTTAACGGTTTGCCGCCAGCTTTGATGTAATTTTATTACATCAGCAGAGAGCATTTTTCCTGAACCGCGTTCCGCCACCTATACTGACTGCGTTCAGAGGAAAGTGTTTTTAAATTTGAGGACAGTTTAGATGACTGACAAGTCCATTGCCGAACTGAACGCCCTGATCACCAGGGTGAAAGCGGCACAGCAAAAATTTGCCAGTTACAGCCAGGAACAGGTGGACGCGATCTTCCGCGCGGCGGCCCTGGCCGCCGCCGACGCCCGAATTCCCCTGGCCCGCCAGGCTGTAGAGGAGACCGGTATGGGCGTGCTGGAGGACAAGGTGATTAAAAACCACTTTGCCTCAGAGTACATCTACAACAAGTACAAAGACGACAAGACCTGCGGCATCCTGGAGGAGGATGAGACCGGCGGCACCATCACCATCGCCGAGCCCGTCGGCCTGATCTGCGGCATCGTGCCCACCACCAACCCCACCTCCACTGCGGTGTTCAAGGCGTTGATCGCCCTGAAGACCCGCAATGGCATCCTGTTCTCGCCCCACCCACGGGCCAAGAACGCCACCAACGCCGCCGCCAAGCTGGTGCTGGACGCGGCGGTGGCCGCCGGCGCCCCTGAAGATATCATCGGCTGGATCGACACCCCCTCGGTGGCCCTGTCCAACCACCTGATGACCCACCCGGAGATCAACCTGATCCTGGCCACCGGCGGCCCGGGCATGGTCAAAGCCGCCTACAGCTCCGGCAAGCCCGCCATCGGCGTCGGCGCCGGCAACACCCCGGTGGTGATCGACGAAACCGCCGACATCAAGCGCGCCGTCAGCTCCATCCTGATGTCCAAGACCTTCGACAATGGCGTGGTGTGCGCCTCGGAGCAGTCGGTAATCGTGGTGGACAGCATCTACGACGAGGTGCGCGATCGCTTCGCCAGCCATGGCGGTTACCTGCTGAACAAGAGCGAAACCGCCAAGGTGCGCAAGGTTCTGCTGGTCAATGGCAATCTCAATGCGGATATCGTCGGCCAGCCGGCGACCAGGATCGCCGAGATGGCCGGCATCAAGGTGCCCTCCTGGACCAAGGTGCTGGTGGGCGAAGTCGCCAAGACCAGCATCGACGAGGCCTTTGCCCACGAGAAGCTCTCCCCCACCCTGGCAATGTACCGTGCCGGTGACTTTGAAGACGCCGTCACCAAGGCGGAGGAGCTGGTGGCCCTGGGGGGCATCGGTCACACCTCGGCCCTCTATACCGATCAGGACCTGCAGGCGGAGCGCATCCGCCTGTTCGGCCAGCGGATGAAGACCGCCCGCATCCTGATCAATACCCCCGCTTCCCAGGGGGGGATCGGTGATCTGTACAACTTCAAGCTGGCCCCCTCCCTGACCCTGGGCTGCGGCTCCTGGGGCGGTAACTCCATCTCAGAGAACGTCGGTCCCCAGCACCTGATTAACAAGAAAACCGTAGCCAAGCGAGCCGAGAATATGTTGTGGCACAAACTGCCCAAGTCCATCTACTTCCGTCGCGGTGCCCTGCCGGTGGCCCTGGAGGAGCTGAGCGGTCACAGGCGCGCCTGCATCGTCACCGACCGCTTCCTGTTCAACAACGGCTACTGCGATGAGACCATCCGCATCCTCAAGGGGCAGGGGCTGGAAGTGGAGGTGTTCTACGAGGTGGAGGCCGACCCCACCCTGCAGGTGGTGAAGAAGGGGGCCGAGATGCTGCACAGCTTCAAGCCCGACGTGATCCTCGCCCTGGGGGGGGGCTCGCCAATGGATGCCGCCAAGATCATGTGGGTGATGTACGAGCACCCGGAGGTGGACTTCGCCGAGCTGGCGCTGCGCTTCATGGACATCCGCAAGCGCATCTACCGCTTCCCCAAGATGGGCACCAAGGCGCAGATGGTGGCGATCCCCACCACCTCCGGCACCGGCTCCGAGGTCACCCCCTTCGCGGTGGTCACCGACGAGCGCACCGGCACCAAGTACCCCATCGCCGACTATGAGCTGACCCCCAACATGGCCATCGTCGACGCCAACCTGGTGATGAACATGCCCAAGTCGCTGACCGCCTTCGGCGGCATCGACGCGGTGACCCACGCCCTGGAAGCCTATGTGTCGGTGATGGCCAACGAGTACTCCGATGGCCAGGCCCTCCAGGCCCTGGACCTGCTGTTCAAGCACCTGCCCGACAGCTACACCGGCGGTGCCGGTGCGCCCAAGGCCAAGGAGAAGGTGCACAACGCCGCCACCATTGCCGGCATCGCCTTTGCCAACGCCTTCCTGGGGATCTGTCACTCCATGGCCCACAAGATCGGCGCCGAGTTCCACCTGCCCCACGGCTTGGCCAACGCCCTGCTGATCACCAACGTGATGCGCTTCAACGGCACGGATCTGCCCACCAAGCAGACCGCCTTCAGCCAGTACGACCGGCCCCAGGCTCTGTGCCGTTACGCCGCCATCGCCGATCACCTGCGCCTGGGCGGTGACAGCGACCGGGAGAAGCTGGAGCGGCTGATCGCCAAGGTCGAGGAGCTCAAGGCGGTGCTGGATATTCCCGCCTCGATCCAGGCCGCCGGCGTGGATGAGAAGCGGTTCCTGGCCAAGCTGGACGAGGTCGCCGAGGAGGCGTTCGATGACCAGTGCACCGGCGCCAACCCCCGCTACCCGCTGATCAGCGAGCTGAAGCAGCTGCTGCTGGACAGCTACTATGGCCGCCCCTACCAGGACGCCCACGAGTAACGGGTTCCGCGCCGGGGGGGGTCGCCTGCGGGCGGCTCCCTCTCTCCGGGAGGCGCCCTCCCTACCCCGGCCAAGCTCACAAAATCAGATGTATCTAATACAAAGGTGAGTTAAGAGGCGCACACTATTGAATCAAACATTTGTTAGTACCACTGACTTCGTCACAACCAGCTGTTACCATTCAGCAAATTTTTTTCTTTCTGCCAGTTGATGCACCTATATCAGCCCTACTCTCCAACAGTTGTCCAGAGCCTGCACTGGGTCAGCCTGGCCGCCGCCGTCGGCTTCGGGCTGTTTCACCTGGTGACCGGTTTTAGCCCGCTGGTAGGCTGGCTGGAGATCATCGCCGCCCCCTTCCTGCTGTTCTCCCTGGTTCGGTCGCATCGCAGCGGCGAGTTGGATCGCCGGGCGCTGCTGGCGTTTACCCTGATCATGATGATGGCCCTGGTCATCTTCACCCGCGACCACGGCTTCAGCGGCCTGGCGTTCGTCTTCCCCGTGGTGGCGGGGCTGTTCTACCTGATGTCCATCTTCGCCGCCGGCCTGCTCGGGGGCGCCTTTACCCTGCTGATGTTTGCCGTGGGCGCCCACAGCGTCGATGGCGACATGCTGCTGCGCTTCGGCGTCTCGGTGCTGATCACCTACTGCTTTATCTGGTTCCTGGTCCTGGGTCAGGCTCAGAGCCTGACCCGGCTGAACCGCTCCTATTTGACCGACCCCTTGACCGGACTGGCCAACCGCAGGGCGATGGACAAGTGGCTGACCGGCCACCCTGCGGCGGCACCGCTGTGCCTGTTTCAACTCAATATTCACCAGTTCAAGAGCATCAATCAGCGCTATGGCCGAGCCACCGGCGACGCCCTGTTGCAGCAGTTGGCCCACCGGCTGAAGACGCTGCCGCAGCAGCTGGGCACCGAAGCACTCATCGGCCAGGGCGACGCCCTGCTGGCGCGCACCTCCGGCGACGAATTCGTGCTGGGCCTGCCCATCGGCGCTGGTCACTGCCGCAGGAGCGTCGCCGACGCCATTCACCAGAGACTCACCGGGACCTATCAGGTGTTCGACCACCAGCTGATGCTGTCCCTGACCCTGGGCTACTCCCGCAGTGATGACGCCTCGGCATCGGACAAGTTGCAGCAGGCCAACATGGCAACCATCCAGGGCAAAGCCACCCAACCTGGGCTCTGTTATGAGTTCAGCCAGGCGCTGGCCCAGGAGATGGAGCAGGAAGCGGAGATCCTGCAGGGGCTGAAGCGCGCCATCAACCTGGGCGCGTTCGAACTGAAGTACATGCCGATCCACGGACTGGCCACGCCCTGGTGCTCCGGTGCCGAAGTACTGGTGCGCAGCACCCTGCCGGAGCTGGCCGGCATTGGCCCCGACCGGTTCATCCCGGTAGCGGAGAAGTATGGGCTGATCTATGAGCTGGACCTGTGGATCATCCAGCGCTGCTTCGCCGAGGTGCAGCTGCTGTCGGGGAGTCGCCCTGAGGAGAGTCGAGATCTTCGGCTGGCCCTGAACATCTCTTCCATGCAGCTCAACAACCCCAAACTGGCTTCCGCCATCCTCAGCCTGGCCTCCCGCTACGATATCGACCTGAATCGGATCGATCTGGAATTGACGGAAACCGCCCTGGTCAGCCACAGCGCTGAGGGGATGAAGATGCTCACCGAGCTGCGCGACAACGGCATCAAGGTGGTGCTGGATGACTTCGGCACCGGTTTTACCGCCTTCAGCCAGCTGCAGCACTACCCCATCGACCGGCTCAAGATCGACCGAAGCTTTGTCAGCCAGTTGGGGCTGCAAAACGCCGAGCAGACCCGCTCCCTGGTGGATGTGATCCTGAGGGTGGCCGCCATTTATGAGATCCCGGTCACCGCCGAGGGGGTGGAAACCCGCGAGCAGGAGGAGTACCTGATGAAGCGCGGTTGCCACCACTTCCAGGGGTATCTCTACAGCCCGCCGGTTCCCCTGAACCAACTGCTGGCCAGACGGCGCAGCCTGATGGCCGAGACTCTGGGCCTCAGCGCAGACGGCGCTGACGATTGAGGTCGATCAGCCGGTCGAGGATGCGATAGCCGTCCATCCGAATGCCGTTGTGCTCATACTCGGAGGTGCGCCAGGCGGTCAGGTTGGCCACCTGTTCGATGGTCTCCTCTGAGTAGGCCTGCTCCACGAACATGTCGCCGGTGTAGACCGCCGCCGCGGTGGGAACCGGGTTGCTCGCCAGCTGGCCCAGGTCATACAGGGGCGGCCACGCCTCATGCTCCGCCAGGCGCCGGGCCAGCGAGGCCATCGGCTTGAGCCCCTCAAACTGGTCAAACATCCAGGGGAAGATCATCTCCCCGGTGAACTTCAGCGGCCTGTCGGGCCGGTAGCCGAACTCCGGATACTCCTGGCGGATTCGGTGTGCCGCCCACCTGGAGGCCCGGCCCTGGTTGTAGATGGGCTCGTGCAACAGCGAAAAGATCGGGTTGGTGTCGTAGTCCAGCATCTGCATAACACCGTGGAGGAACAGCGGGTTCAGCGTCTCCCCACTGGGTCCCGGCAGCAGCGCCTGCTCCATCAGGTAGTAGAGGGCCTCCGGCCCCTCCTCCATCCCCAGGTGAATCCCCAGCAGCTGGAACCGCTCCACCGTCAGCCTGGCCCCGTCGGGCAGGCGTACCTCGTTGGCGCTCAGGTGGGCGGCGATGCGATCCGCCAGCGCCTGGGCCCCGGGGAAGCGGCTGAAGAAGGCCTGGTTCTTCTGTGCCACCCTCAGGAAGGTGGCCCGGTACACCTCGTCGGCGCTGCGCACCAGCGAGGGGATGCCACCGGTGATATAGGCTTCCTTCAGGCCGCGGTGCGCCGCACTCAGGTACCTGAGCACGCAGAATCCTCCGAAGCTCTGCCCGAGGATGCTCCAGGGTCTCTCCCCCAGCAGCTGACGACGAATCGCCTCCGCATCCCGGACGATGTTGTCGGCCCGGTGTTGGCACAGGTAATGGAACTGTCGGTCTGGGGAAAGAGGGGCAAGCGCGCCGGCGTGGATGGGGGAGGAGCGTCCGGTGCCGCGCTGATCCAGCAGCAGCACCCTGAACTCCTCCAGGGCCCGGTCCAGCCAGCCGCTGCGCCCCAGCGGCCTCAGGGCGCCAAAACCGGGTCCACCCTGGAAAAACACCAGCATCGGCAGGGACTCGCGCATCTTGTCGGCGGCCCACACCTCCCGGGCAAACACCTTGATGGCGGGTCCATCGGGATCGCTGTAATCCAGCGGCAGGCTGAACCAGTGCTCAGCGGTCTTGGCGCCGGCGAGGCGGGTCTCATTCATGGTCGATTCCTTTCAGATTCGGGTAGGACTGTTGGCGTCACTATACACCACGCCGCTGGGCATGGAGCGCCAGGCAGTTGCCTTCGCTGTCGAGGATCAGCGCCCGGAAGCCATAGGGGCCGAGGCTGTGCACCCCCTGAAGCACGGTGCCGCCCATATTGGTCACCTGCTCCACCGCCTCCCCGATGCGGCCATCCACATTCAGGTAGATCAGGATCCCCTGCTGACTGCTGACCCGGATCTCATCCACCACCAGGCAGCCGCCGTTGCCCAGCTCATGCTCCAGTACCGCGAAGCGCCTCCCCTCAACCTCGTCGAGGGTTACCCCGATCCCCAGCACCTTGGAGTAGAACGCCGCCGCCCGGTCGAGGTTCGCCACCGGAATGTCGAACCAGACCGCCCTGTTGTAGATGGTATTGAAATCACTCATCCGCTCTCTCCCTGTCGCGTCCTGTCATAGGGGGCCAGGCCCCGGGTCATAAGCCTTATTACCACATTTGCCGGACCGGGTGCAGAGTCGCGCCCTCCACGGGCCGAAAAGCATCCCTGGTGAAGCCGATGAATCCAACCGCCGCGCATCTGCGTAAATTGAATAAGAAGCAACTGATTATTTGCTATATTTTATCCAGAAGCAGTTCAGGAGGCCCGATGATTACCCTCAAGGATGTGGATCTGTTCCGAAAACAGGGACGGGCTCGCCGACAGATACTGCGACACTGCAATCTTAACCTGGACGCCGGCTGCCAGCTGGCGATCATGGGCGAGTCCGGCGCCGGCAAGTCGACCCTGCTGCACCTGATCGCCGGGCTCGAGCGCCCCGACGGCGGCAGCATCCAGGTAAACGGCCACCGGGTCGACCAACTGAGCCAGGAGCAACTCCCCCTCTACCGACGCCGCATCGGCCTGGTGTTTCAGCAGTTCAACCTGCTGCCCACCCTGACGGTGGCGGACAACATCCTGTTTCAGCACCGCCTGAACGAACTCGGCAACCCCGAAGAGGTGATGGATACCCTGGTGGTGCCCCTGGGCCTCGCCTCCCTGTGGAAGCTCTATCCCGATCAGCTCTCAGGGGGCGAGCAGCAGCGGGTCGCCATCGCCCGGGCCCTGGCCCACCACCCGCCCCTGGTACTGGCCGATGAACCCACCGGCAACCTGGACGAAGCCACCGGCGATGAGGTGATGGAGATCTTTACCCGGCTGTCCAGGGCGCTCAACCAGACCCTGATCCTGGTGACCCACAGTCCCAGAGTCGCACAAGTGCTGGGCAGGACACTGCACCTGAGACAGGGACAGCTTCATGACTGAGTGGCGCTTGGCGTTCGTTACCCTGTTGTCCCACTATCGCCGCCACCCCTGGCAGCTGCTGTTTCTGCTGTTGGGGATGGTGCTGGGGGCCAGCCTGCTGGTGGGGGTGGAGACCATCAACCAGGAAGCCAGGGTGCGCTATGCGGCCAGTAAAGCCCAGGCCTCCCGCGGTGAAGGCTGGCAGATTCAGCCTCATCAGAGAGAGGGATTCCTCGATCAGTCCCTCTGGGTACAACTGCGCCGCTCAGGCATTGAGGCCACACCCGTACTGGATATGCGCATGGTGGACGCAGGGGACAGGCCGCTTCTGGTCAGAGGGGTCGACCCCCTCGCCTATGTTGGCCAACTGGGTCGACCCACGGGCAGCACCGAAGCACGCGCCTGGGTGGACACCCGGGTCGCCGCCTCCCACGGCTGGCAACAGGGTGACAGCCTGGCGTTCAAAGGGGGTCAGACTCTGGGTCCACTGCAGCTGATTGCCGACCTGGGCCCCTGGATCCACACCGACATCGCCACCCTGTCCGAACTGGCCCAGAGCGGTACCCGGCTCAGCTATCTCAACCTGCCGGCACTCTCCGAGGCGCAACTGGATGCCATTCGCCGGGCCCTTCCTGAGCAGGCCCGACTGATCGCCCAGGGGGAATCCACCCAGTTCGGCCAGCTCTCCGCCTCCTTTCACCTCAACCTGACCGCGCTGGCACTGATGGCTCTGGCGGTCTCGCTGTTTCTGGCATTCAACGCCCTGAGGTTCAGCCTGACCCAGCGCAGCGAGCTGATGGCCCAGCTCAGGAGTCTGGGGATCAGCCAATCGGCACTGGTCAAGGCGGTGATCAGCGAACTGCTGCTGGTGGGGCTGGTGGCCATTCCCATCAGTGCCCTGGCGGGCAGCCAGTTCGCCCGGGCCTGGATGCCGCAGGTGCAGATGACCCTTTCCTCCCTCTACGGCTTCAACGGACTGCTGAGCGTGCAGAGCCTGCTGCTGCCACTGGGTCTGGCGACGCTGGTGATCCTGGGGGCCATCGTCATGGTGCTGGGCTCGCTGCTGCTGGACCCCAGAGTGGCGATCTCACTGGGGTTTCGCTCCCGACAACAACGACAACAGACTCAAAGCCTGGGGCTGATGGCCCTGGGGCTGATGCTGCTGCTGCTGGTGGCGGTTGGTGCCACCCAGGTTACCACCACCGGCATGGCCCTGGCCCTGTGTGGCCTGTTGCTGGTGGCCGGTGCGGCGTTAACGCCTCAGTGGCTGCAGCTGTGCTGCCGCGCCATGGTCCGATTCAGACTGAAATCGGCCCTGGGAGAGTGGGCCCTGACCGACCTGGATCAACAACAGCGCACCACCCGGGTGGCCATGATCGCGGTGATGCTGGCCTTGGCGGCCGCGGTTGGGATGCGGATGGTAGTGGGCAGCTTCGAGCTGGCCCTGGAGGGCTACCTGAAACAGAGGATCAGCGCCGACCTCTACCTGAGAACCGGCGGAGACGATGACGCCCTGTGGATGTCACGCCTGAGCGCCCTGCCCGGCATAGACACCGTTACACCGTTTCGTCACCAGCGAGCCCGCATCGGCGGTCAACCCGGCAGCATCGCCAGTCTCGGCGACAGCGCCGAGCACTACCTGCACCTGCCCATTAAAGTGGCCAGCGACGACTGGAACCGCAAGCTGTTCGATGGCGGCTGCCTGATCAACGAGCGCACCCAACTGATGGCCGAGCTGTCGCTGGGACAGACCATCCCCATTGAGGATACCGGCCAGCCGGCCTTCGACTGTACCCTGGTTGGGGTCTACTACGACTATGGCAACCTGAGGGCCCAAGCCTTCATCAGCCCACAACTGATGCAGGCCAGGCTGGGCGAGGTCCCCCTGGCAGGGTACAGCCTGGAGGTGGGCGAAGGGCAGAGGCAACAGGTGTATCACTCTCTGCTGGAGTGGCTATCGCCAGCTCAGCTCATTCAGCGGGAACGGATCCGCAACCTGGCCACCACCATGTTTCACCAGACCTTTGCGGTGACCACCGCCCTGAACCTGCTGACCCTGATGGTGGCGGCGGTAGGCCTGTTTGCCTCCCTCTCCTCGGTGGAGCACCACCGGCTGAGTCAGCTGGCCACACTGCTGGCCCTGGGCATCACCCGACGGCAGCTGCTGCTGGCTCAACTGGCACAGCTGGGGGTCATTGCCCTGTTTGCCCTGATCCTGGCGCTGCCGCTGGGGATGGCGCTGGGCCACCTGCTGCTGGATCTGGTCAACCGTGTTGCCTTCGGCTGGACCATGCCGGTGCACTACCTGATGGAGGACTGGCCCGCACTGCTGGGAAGCCTGTTGCTGGCCCTGCTGCTCGCCGCCCTCTGGCCCCTGTGGCGGCTGTCCAAGGCCCCGGTGAGCCAGCTGATGAAGGGGGGTGAGTGATGCGCTGGATCCCCATATTGCTGCTGCTCTGGGGCTGCAGCCCCAAACCGACACCCGAACAGGCTCAGGGGATCACCTGGCAACAGAACGTTGCCGATGGCGCCGCCAAGGTCACCCCGGGCACCGCCATCGAGTTTCCCAGGGACCATGGCGCCCACCCGGAATATGGCCTGGAATGGTGGTACCTCACCGCCAACCTGACTGACGAACAGGGAGAGCCGGTGGCGCTGCAATGGACCCTGTTCCGCAGCCGAATCGGCCCGCAGCGGGACAACCCCTGGGACGATGGCCAACTGTGGTTTGCCCACCTGGCCATCGAGGCCGATGGCCGGCACCACGCCCTGGAGCGCTGGGCCAGGGGGGGCAACGGCCAGGCCGGGGTGACGGCTCACCCCTTCAACGCCTGGATTGATCATTGGCAACTGACCGGCACCCGGGAGGGGTTTCTGCCCCTGACACTGACGGCCGACAGCGATCTGGGTGAGCTTTCTCTGACCCTGAGCGACAGCCCCATCGTCAAACATGGCATCAACGGATTCAGCCAGAAGACCCCGGATCTCGAGCACGCCTCCCTCTACTACAGCCTGCCCCACCTGAAAGCCTCGGGCACCCTGACCCAGGAGGGAAGAGGCCCACGCCAACTCCAAGGCCTGGCCTGGATGGACAGGGAGTGGTCCAGTGAGCTGATGGACACGGAGTACCTGGGCTGGGACTGGCTCTCTCTGCACCTGGACGATGGCCGCGCCCTGATGCTGTTCCGCATGCGCAGCCGTCAGGACAACCACTACTTTTCCGGCAGCCTCATCGATACGGTGGGCGGGGTCACCCCCATTCACAACGGGGAAATTCAATGGCGGGAGCTGGACCACGTGACCCTGGATGGCGCCAGCTACCCGGTGGCCTGGCAGTTGGAGATCCCCAACCATGGATTGTTCGGCAGCATCGAGACCCGCAGCCGCGATCAACGCAACCAACTGTCCATCCCCTACTGGGAGGGGCCGGTCACCGCCGACGGCAGCATCCAAGGAGAGGGGTTTATCGAGATGACGGGGTACTAGCCGTAAAACGGGCCAGCTCATTCCCTGAGCCGGTATGGTGCTGAAGGCGATAAAAGCGGCAGCCTGAGGGCTCTTGTTGGCCACATAGCAGTCATTGGCGAGAGCAATGCAAGGGCTTTTAAATCCTATGTTTTGTATTTATAAACAAAAGCTTAAACATAACACTCGCGATTTTGAACGAAAAAATCGAAAAACATGGGGATAATCAAAACGTTGTTTCCGCTTCCCTGCCCTCGTAATCAGCCGACTTACCCTGGCGACCGCAGCACATACCAAACTACAACAGCTAAAGACATACACTGGGCAACAACTAAAACCAACAAACTGTCTGTGCCTATAGTCGGGTTAAGGTGACTGTCAGACACCACACCGTAAAGCAGAGTTAAGTGAAATAGAACTGCAAAGCAACCACCAAACATGATCATACGCATTCCCTCGCATATCGGCATGCAAGAACCTGATTCCGTTCAGGTCTCCTTCCCGCCTCGCCTTTAACTATCTATAGCGCCATTTTTCCAATCAGTACAGATAGTTATCACTAGTGACATCAACTCCAGTTCGAATGATTAGCCTCTGCCTCAACCAAACCCGTTCCAAAGGGCGCTTCACACCACATTGCGGTCGTTAAGGAACTTGGGGTGTAACACTGTACTCAGGGTCAAACTGAAGCGTAGGTTTGTCCCTAGCAGCACTTGGCTATGCCCTTTTTTCAATTTCTGATATATATTCAGTTTCAAATAATTCCCAAAGGCTAAGAAAGTTATCAAGTGTTGGAAATCTATCTCTATCTGCAAGCGTTCTATGCACACCACCTTCGTTTTCACGCACAATATGCTTCTCTTTCACCACGTCATGATAGTTGTTCCACTGCCCCTCTTTCTTGGGCACAGGATATCTCCCGCCCCATACAATAAGCTCAGATAGTAGTTCAAGGGTACACTCTTGATTCTTAGCTATCTTTAGCCCAACCAGTGTGCATAAATCGTTTAAACGATGATTAGTCCCATAATTCTTTGATTTTGCGACAGCTATAGATTTCAATATCAACTCTAACGCTATACCAGAATTGTAGTAATATGGAAATGGTGGAGAATATTCGTCGGATTTTGCAATCAATATTGCTGCATCTTTGAAATCAACAGCCCTCTTCATCCAGTTTTCAGGATCTGTCCCAATTTTGGAAAAAGTAAACTCAGCAATCTCTCGAACTTCATTTTTTTTAAAGCTCATAACTCATCTCTCATAGGGCATAACGGCTAAATCAAGTGCACCGTAGGAGTTAGGTGGATTTATTTGTTAGCCGCTTATTGGCCCGTTTGCATTACCGGTTTTTCTATATGTTCTTCTTTTTATGCTAAGCGGTTCATCCAGTAATGCTTGAATTGGCATTATGTGGCTTATATCAGATATGTCGCCGATGTTAAACTCAAGCGCACCACCTGTATTTAAACAATTGTCTTCAGCACCAAATGCGACCCTATACTCAAGTTGCCAAGAATACTTTTCATCTTTTATAAATAATCCAATTGGCCCAGAGTATTTTTCAAGTTGTTCATATTTTACGAGACCACAACCACTATTAAAAAGCTTGGATCCAAAGAGGTTTTTATTGTTGCTAATTGCAACTGATATTCTTTCGCCAAACTCCCTTGGTTCGGTAATGATCAGTATATGAGATCCAAATTCTAAAAATCTTGGGTCAAAATGTACTTTATCATCCACTTCTCCGGGCATGCGACCATTCTCATCATCAGATAGTGCTCCCATACAGAAAATCATTGTATTCTTGGGTCTTGGGAAATCTGCCGTGAGTATTGCATCAGAGCCTAAATCGATTTCTTTTCCATCGCCAACTCTTAGCGAAATTGTAGAGAAGAATTTATCGTTCGATCCTGCTCTTAGAATTCCAAATATCTTTTCTTTCTCATCGACTCTAAGAGCAATATTTTCTTCGTCTTCTAGCGTTGAGAAATACTCAAGACTATTCATGTAAAGAAGGCCTTTTTGCATTTGCAACAAACGTTCAAATGAAGAGACTTTGAAAAGCAACCAAAAATCCTTTTTCGGATCTTCAGCTAAAAATGAATTGTTTTGTTTCTCTTTTTTCATATAGTTTCTCGAAACTCGATCGCTGGATGCGGTTAACGTCATTTTAAGCGGCAAAAAATTGTTGACTAAAATTGTGAACGGAATGAGACAGCCAACTGTTTTTTGTGATCCTGCCCCGATAAAGTGGACACGGGTTTGTTATACCGCCAGTTTCTCAAACTGCTGTGGACTTTGGTAGCCCAAGCTTGAGTGTAATCGACGGCGGTTATAGAACTGGTCAATGTAGTTAGCC
>NZ_SWCI01000015.1 GCF_005116715.1 Ferrimonas sediminicola
TCCCCCAGCACGGTCACTCCGGCGTACGCCGGAGCCCAGTGGCTTTTGGGTTGCCTCAGACAACCGTCACCTTGGCTCACTCTAAAGACACTGGCCCCTGGCGTTCGCCAGGGAGACGAGGGGCGCGTAAGCTAGCGAAGTGCTCTGATGCAAAGCCAGCGAGAGGAAGACTCTGGATCCCGGCCTTCGCCGGGAAGACGAGGGTGCGATGAAGCAAGCCTAGTGCTTTGTAACAAAAGCTCACATTTGGCTGCAGATTCACACGGAAAGACTTCAGGGCGCTGCTGCTTCCCCCAGCACGGTCACTCCGGCGTACGCCGGAGCCCAGCGGCTTTTGGGTTGCCTCAGACAACCGTCACCTTGGCTCACTCTAAAGACACTGGCCCCTGGCGTTCGCCAGGGAGACGAGAGTGCGATGAGGAAAGCCTAGTGCTTTGCAGCAAAAGCTCACATTTGGCTGCAGATTCACACGGAAAGACTTCAGGGCGCTGCTGCTTCCCCCAGCACGGTCACTCCGGCGTACGCCGGAGCCCAGCGGCTTTTGGGTTGCCTCAGACAACCGTCACCTTGACTCACTCTAAAGACACTGGCCCCTGGCGTTCGCCAGGGAGACGAGCGTGCGATGAGGAAAGCCTAGTGCTTTGCAGCAAAAGCTCACATTTGGCTGCAGATTCGCATTGAAAGACTTCAGGGCGCTGCTCCCTCCCCCAGCACGGTCACTCCGGCGTACGCCGGAGCCCAGTGGCTTAATGGTAAATCGGCACAAAAAAGCGGAGCCAGGGCTCCGCTTTCGGGTTCGATATGTTCGCCGTTAGGACTTGGGGGCCTTGTGCAGGGTCACCAGCAGCTGGGCCTCCGCCATGGGGATCTCGCACTCCTTGACGATCTCCTCGACGCCGGCGCCCAGCTCCACCATCTTCATGGCGCGGCTGTAGAGACGGGCATCGGGGTCATTATGGGACATCTCGTCCTGTCGGGCCTGGGTGTGTGCCAGCTGTTCCTCCAGGCCCTTGACCTTACGGCCAACGCCCAAAGCGCCGCTGCGCAGCTCATTGAGTTCCCGGCGCAGTCCCTCTCTCTGCCGCTCCGCTTCCTTGAGAAGCAACGACAGGGCGTCCTGCTTGCGTTCAACCCCTTTGATCCTGCGATGACACGTCCAGGCGTACAGCAGGGCAACCAGAGAAACGGCAGCCGCTGCTGCAGCGAGGATCAACTCGATCACAGGCCTGCGATCTCCTGCCACTCTTCGTCGGTCAGCAGCTTGTTGAGATCCACCAGGATCAGCAGCTCATCATCTCGGTGGCTCACACCCTGGATGAACTTGGCGCTCTCCTCGGTGCCGACGTTCGGCGCAGTGTCGATCTCGGAGGACTTGAGGTACACCACCTCGGCCACGCTGTCCACCAGGATGCCGACCACCTGGCTCTCGGTCTCGATGATCACGATGCGGGTGGTATCGGTCACCTCGGCCTGGGGCAGGGCGAAGCGGGCGCGGGTGTCGATCACGGTAACGACGTTGCCACGCAGGTTGATGATCCCCAGAACGTAGTGAGGCGCACCGGGAACGGGGGCGATGTCGCTAAAACGCAGCACCTCACGCACCTGCATCACGTTCACACCATAGGTTTCGTTATCCAGGCGGAAGGTGACCCATTGCAGCACCTTGTCTTCACTTTCGGTGGGCTCTCCCACCGCTGCGCGTAATTCACTCATCCTATCAGGACTCCTTTACGGTAATATCCAAACCAGCATCCAGCATGCAGATCAGCTCAGGAACATCAAGCACCACACACTTCTTATCCCGCACGATACCGGCAAGCCATGGACGCTTGGGCGAGGACTGCCAATTCACTTCGGACTTGTGCAGCGGCTCCGCATCCAGCAGCGACTCGCAGGCCAGCGACCAGGGGCTGTCGCCCAGACGCACCACGAACCTGAAGTCACACTCTTCGGTATCAGTCTGTGGCCGATCAGCCAGGAACCATCGCCCGCTGTCCACCACATTCAGCTTGCCATCCTGGGCATCCAGCTGCACCCCCAGCACCCAGTTGGGGCTGCCGGGAAGATGACTCAGTTTGCCCAGCCTTTTGATTCCGCCCAGTGTAAGCAATGGGACCGCAATCACCAAACCGGCCACCTGGAAATAGAGGCACTGAAACTCCTCCTCCAGCTCCTGGCGCCAGCTCTGCGCCGGGGCCGGGGCACTCTCGGCGACCAGCTCCGATTCTATCTCGGGTTCGGCCACCGGGATCGGTTGTTCTGCTTCAATCGTCTCTTCAACCCGGGTTGAGGCGATCTCGGCGTTGGTGCTGTCGGGCTCTGGCTGAGCCGCCTGCTCCAGCAACCGGCTGACATTGGCCTTCTGCACCTCGTCCAGCGCCTCCCGGGGAGGCGTGAGCATCACCTCGAAGTACTCCATCAACGCCTGTTCAGCGACCTTAGACATGGGCTCCCCCCTGTGGATCCAGCAGGGCATCCAGCAACTGATCGTAGGCCTGCACGCCGCGGGCGCCGGCGTCGAAGTGGGACGGTGGCAGGTGCGCCTGACTGGCGTCCCGAAAACGGGTGTCCACCGGGATCACCGAATGCCACAGCTCCCTGGGATACTTCTGGGTCAGGGCAGTCAACGCCTGCAGTGACGCCCGGGTCCGTTTGTCAAACATGGTAGGCACTATGGTAAAGGGATAGCGGATCCCCTTGGAGCGGCCCACCATATCCAGTGTCCGCACCATTCTATCCAGTCCCTTCAGGGCCAGGAACTCCGTTTGTACCGGAACCACGATGCGATCACAGGCCGCCAGGGCGTTGATCATCAACACCCCAAGCACCGGCGGGCAATCGATCAGCACCGCATCGTACCTGTGGGCGACCATGGCCAGCACCCGTTTGAGGATCAGGCCCATGCCGTCCTGGGTGCCCAGGGTGCGGTCCAACGTCGCCAGGGCGGTGCTGGCCGGCAGCAGATCCAACTGCGGGGTCCCGGTCGGCACGATCACCGACTCCACCTGGGCCAGGTCCAGCCGGTCGTGGCCGCGAAACAGGTCGAACAGGGAGCCGGGCAGTTCGTCCGGGTCCACCCCCAGGTAATAACCGAGGGAGGCCTGGGGATCGGTGTCCACCGCCAGCACCCGGTAGCCGCGCTTCACCAGAAGCCCGGCCAGGGTCACGACTGTGGTGGTTTTACCGACACCACCCTTTTGATTGGAAACGGTCCAGACCTGCAAAGGGGCTCCCCACTGTTACCGGGCGCTGGGCGTCCGGGTGATCTTCACCCCACCATGGGGCTGGGCGAAGGTGGTCACCCCTTCGCCGTTGTTCTCCAGCACCACCGACTTGCCGCTGTCGCGGGCCTCCTGGTAGCGGCGCCGGATCTCCCGCCGCTGCTCCTCCAGCTCACGCCACTGGCGCAGTTCCTCGGCCAGGCTCTCCAGCTGCTGTTGCTGCTGGTCACTCCTGGCCTGCTCATTCACCAGCTGCTGCTGCAGTTCGGCGGCACGGTGGTGCTTGTCTACCGCCCACACCAGGCTGACCAGAGTCACGCTGGCGAGCAGCGCCAGCAGGTACCCCTTGAGTCTGCAGCCGGGGCTGCAGCTCATCGCCTTCCGACCTCTTTGAGGATGCAGTCGGCCATCTTATCCAGAGGAATGGAGTACAGGGAGATCTGCTCGGCGGCCACCGCCTGGGGCATGCCGTAGACCACGCAGCTGGCCTCATCCTGGGCCCAGATATGGGCACCTTCACGCTTGAGCATCCGCGACCCTTCCCGGCCGTCGGCGCCCATGCCGGTGAGGATCACCCCCAGCACATCACCGCGGAATATCCGCGCCGCCGAGCCGAAGGTCACGTCCACCGAGGGTTTATAGTTGAGCTGCTCCCCACCCTCGCGGATGGTGAGCTTGGCGGCCCGGTTGCTGCCATCGATCAGCATCTGCTTGCCCCCCGGGGCCAGGTAGGCACAACCGGGTTTGAGGATCTCGCCACCCTGTGCTTCCTTGACATTGATCTTGCACAGGCTGTCCAACCGCTGGGCGAAGGCCGGGGTAAAGGCGGCGGGCATGTGCTGCACCAGCACGATGGGCAGCGGGAAGTCCGCCGGAAGCTGGGTGAGAATCTTCTGCAGCGCCACCGGCCCGCCGGTGGAGGTGCCGATGGCCAACAGCTTATAGCCCTTGCCCGATGGCCGGCTCGGCAGGCGCGGCGCCCCCACCTCGCTGACGGCCGGCTTGGCGACCGGACGGGCGGAAGCGAACTGAGTGCTGGGCTGGGTGATGGTGCGGCCGGCGCCGGCCGTGCTGCGAGGCACCGGGCTCGGGGTTGGCCTTGGGGTGGCCAGGCAGCGGCGGGAGGCGATCGCCTTCACCCGCTGCTGCAACAGGGCGATGGCGTTGGCCCGGTCGTTGGCAATGTCTTCAAACCGCTTGGGCAGGAAGTCGGCTGCACCGGCCTCCAACGCCTCCAGGGTGGAGCGGGCGCCCTCATAGGTCAACGAGGAGAACATCAGCACCGGCACCGGGTTGGTGCGCATGATCTCGCGCACCGCCTCGATGCCGTTCATCTGCGGCATCTCAATGTCCATGGTCACTACCTGCGGGCGCAGGCGGCGCACCTGATCCACCGCTTCCCTGCCGTTGGAGGCGGTACCGACCACCTCCAGCATGGGATCGGCGTTGATGATCTCTGACACGCGGCGACGAAAGAAACTGGAATCGTCCACCACCAATACTTTAATCGACATACCTATCCTTCAATCTTTCCTTCGACTACTGACGCTTGGCGTACTGTTTCAGCAGTCCAGGTACATCGAGAATCAGGGCACAGCCACCGTCGGAGGTGATGGTGGCGCCAGCCATGCCAGGCGTGCCGTGCAGCAGGGAGCCCAGGGGTTTGATCACCACCTCCTCCTGGCCAATCAGGCCGTCCACCACGAAGCCCACCTGGATGGTGCCGATGTGGACTATCACCACATGGCCCTCGTCTTCACGCTCGGCCCTGCCCGGACCGCGGCACAGCCACTTGTCCAGATAGAACAGGGGAATCGCCTTGTCCCGCACGGTCACCGACAGCTGGCCATCCACCACATTGGTCTTGCTCAGATCCAGGTGGAAGATCTCGTTGATGCAGGAGAGCGGCAGGGCAAAGATCTGCTTGCCGACTTCCACCATCAGGGTGGGCATGATCGCCAGGGTCAGCGGCACCTTGATCTCGAGGATGGTGCCCTTGCCCTTGTTGGAATCGATGTGCACCGACCCGTTCAGCTGGGTAATGCGGGTCTTCACTACGTCCATCCCCACGCCGCGGCCGGAGATGTCGGAAATTTCGGTCTTGGTGGAGAAGCCCGGGGCGAAGATCAGGTTGTAGGCCTCCTGATCACTCATGCGGGCGGCGCCGTCCTCATCGAGGATGCCGCGGTTGATGGCGATCCCCTTGAGCTTCTCCGCGTCCATGCCGGCACCGTCGTCGCGGATGCACAGCAGGATGTGGTCCCCCTCCTGGGAGGCGGACAGACGGATGTTACCCTGACGCGGCTTGCCGGCGGCTACCCGGTCGTCGGGCATCTCGATGCCGTGATCCACGGCGTTGCGCACCAGGTGCACCAAGGGATCGGAGAGGGCCTCGACCAGGTTCTTATCCAGGTCGGTCTCCTCCCCCTCCATGGTCAGGGAGATCTCCTTGTTGAGGCTGCGGGCCAGATCCCGCACCACCCGGGGGAAGCGGCCGAACACCTTCTTGATCGGCTGCATCCGGGTCTTCATCACCGACCCCTGCAGGTCGGCGGTGACCAAATCCAGGTTGGCCAGGGCCTTGCTCATCTCCTCGTCTTCACGCTCCACCCCCAGGTTCACCAGGCGGTTACGCACCAGCACCAGTTCACCGACCATGTTCATGATCTCATCCAGGCGGGCAGTATCGACCCGGACCGTGGTCTCACCGCTGGAGGCGGCGGCCTTGGTCTTGGCAGCGGGTTTGACTTCCGCCTTGGGCGCAGGAGCGGCCGGCTTGACGGCAGGCGCGGCCGCAACGGCGGCCGGCTCCGCCGTGGTCGGCGCATTGCCCTTGCCGTGAAGCTGGTCGAGCAGGGCTTCGAACTCGTCGTCGGTGATCTCGTCGGACTCGGGCGGCTGGGGCGCGGCCGCCTCGGCCTTGCCCGGGGCCCCACCCTTGCCGTGGAGCTGGTCCAGCAGCGTCTCGAACTCATCGTCGCTGATCTGGTCACCATCAGCCGAGGGGGACTGCGCCTCGGCTTTTTGGACCACCTCGCCGTTGAACTGGCCCTTGCCGTGCAGTTCATCCAGCAGCTTTTCAAACTCGTCGTCGGTGATCTCGTCGGCAACGGGGGCCGCCTCGGTAGCGGCCTGCGGCAGAGGCGCGGCTTCGCCGTCCAGGCCGGACATGATGTGGTCAAACTCGGACTGGGTCATGCTGTCGATGCCGCCACCGCTGAGGGCGACGGGCTCGGCGTCGACTGCGGGCTCCGCAATGGGCTCGGGCTCGGCGGGAGACTCAAACGACGATGGGGTGTTGGGATCGGTGATGGCGTGCAGGGTGGCCAGCAACCCAGGGTCCGCCGGCTCCAGCTCCTCGCCGTTCTGCACACAGCCAAACATCTCGTTGACGGTATCCAGGGCCTGGAGGATCACATCCATCAGATCCGAAGACATAGTCAGCTGGCCATTGCGCAGCATGTCGAACAGGTTTTCGGCACCGTGACAGGCGTCAACCAGGTGGGTCAGGCTGAGAAAGCCTGCGCCCCCCTTCACGGTGTGGAACCCCCGGAAGATGGCATTGAGCAGGTCGCTGTCGGTGGGGTTGTTTTCCAGCTCCACCAGTTGCTCCTGCAACTGCTCCAGAATTTCGCCTGCTTCGACTAAAAAGTCCTGCAGAATCTCGTCATCTATGTCAAAACCCATCGCCTAACTCCTAGAACCCGAGGCTGGAAAGCAGATCGTCGACCTCATCCTGGCCGTTGACCACTTCTGCTTTATTTTCCGAGCTCACAACCGGACCTTCCGCCGCCGCCGTGTCCACGGCCTGACGGTTGACGTCCGCTTTTTCACCAAATACGGTCAACATGGACACCAGGTTCTCCTCCACCTCGCGCACCAGGTCGATTACCCGGCGGATCACCTGACCGGTGAGGTCCTGAAAGTCCTGGGCCATCATCACCTGGTTGAGGTGATTCTTGATGGACTCGGCGTCGGCGGCAGAGGTGGTCATCATGGCGTTCATCTCGTGACACAGAGTCTTGAACTCGCCGAGCTCAATCTGCTTCTGCATCAGCTTCTCCCAACCCGGTTGCAGACTCTGAATGCGGCCCTGCAGGTCGGAGATCTTGGGCATGCTCTCGTCCAGAGCATCCATGGTACGATTGGCGGCTTGCTCCGTCATCTCAATAACGTAGTTAAGCCGCTCTTTTGCATCTGGAATTTCGTGCTTGGCCAGATCGGAGATTCGATCATCCAAGTGAAAGTCCTGCAGCGCACTGTGCAGCTGCCGAGTCAACTTACCCACTTCGTCAAACAGCTGCTGATTCAGCGGTGCAGAGACCATCTGAATCAGTTGATTTGCTTGTTCTACCTGCCCCTGCTCCAGCATTGTCACCAGTTCACGGGCATCATCCAACGAGATCAATGCGTCCTGTTGCATAACTGCTCCCAGTGACTATCAGTTGAGGCGTTCAAAGATCTTTTCGAGTTTCTCTTTGAGGGTGGCGGCGGTAAAGGGTTTCACCACATAACCGTTGACGCCGGCTTCGGCGGCCATCACGATCTGCTCGCGCTTGGCTTCGGCGGTCACCATCAGCACAGGCAGATGCTTGAGGTTGGCGTCTGCACGGATGGCGCGCAGCAGATCGATTCCCTGCATGCCGGGCATGTTCCAGTCGGTTACGACGAAATCGAAGTCGCCCTCTTTCAGCATCGGCAGAGCCGTGTTGCCGTCGTCCGCTTCGAAGGTGTTATTAAACCCCAAGTCACGCAGCAAGTTTTTGATGATCCGACGCATTGTTGAAAAGTCATCAACGATCAGAATCTTCATGTTAGTGTTCAAAACATCCTCCAACCGGGGTTTTCCCATAGAGCTACTGTTGCAGCGAGCATTATTAAACTAAAAGTTATTGTTGCCAACTTGATAAGCGACTTTTCAGTCGCATCATTGCCTGACTATTGATCTGGCTCACTCGTGATTCACTGACACCGATCACCTGACCGATCTCTTTCAGGTTGAGCTCCTCGTCATAGTAGAGCGACAACACCAGGGCCTCTCTTTCCGGAAGGCTCTTGATGGCGGCCGACAGGGCCTGTTGAAACCGCTCCTGGGCCACCTGCTCGAAGTTGCGCTTCGGGGCATCCTCATCAACAAAGCTATCGACCGATACGCCGAGATCTTCAATGCCAACCATCCGGCCCATGCTGGCTTCATTGAGCATCTGATGGTACTCGTCGATTGGAATATCCAGATAATCAGCAACTTCATTGTCACGGGGATCTCGGCCCAGGCGCTTTTCCAGCTCCTTGATGGCGTCGGTGACCTGACGGTAGTTCCGATGCACCGAGCGCGGCACCCAGTCTCCGCGGCGGATCTCATCGAGCATGGCGCCGCGAATGCGGATGCCGGCAAAGGTCTCGAAACTGGCCCCCTTGGTGGCGTCGAAGTTTCGCGAGGCCTCCAGCAGGCCGACCATCCCCGACTGGAGCAGGTCATCCAACTGGACACTGGCAGGCAAGCGGGCCATCAGGTGGTGGGCGATGCGCTTGACCAGGGGGGCGTAGCGCTCCACCAGGGAGGCCCGGTTGTCGAACTGGGTGTAGGCCGCCGCCTTATTCACCAACCGCTTCTCCATACATGTTGCGGCGGACCAGGCGCTCTACGAAGAACTCCAGGTGCCCGCCGGGGTTATCCGGTGTCGGCCAGCTCATCACCTTGTTGGACAGCCCCTGGTAGGCGATGGCCGCCGGGGAGCGAGGGAAGGTTTCCACCACCACCCGCTGCTTGCGCACCGACTTGCGGACGTTCTCGTCGAAGGGGATGGTGGCCACCAGCTCCAGCGCCACATCGAGGAAGCGGTCCGTCACCTTGGAGAGCTTGGCGAACAGCTCCATCCCTTCCCGGAGGCTACGCACCATGTTGGCCACGATGCGGAAGCGGAACACACCATGCTCCCGCGAGAGAATCTTGATCAGGGCGTAGGCGTCGGTAATGGAGGTGGGCTCGTCGCACACCACCACCACCACCTCCTGGGCCGCCCTGGCGTAGCTGAGGACCATCTCGGAGATGCCGGCGGCGGTATCGACGATCAGCACGTCGAACTCGTCCTCCAGCTCACTGAAGGCCCGAATCAAGCCGGCATGCTGGGCCGGGGTCAGCTCCACCATCGCCTGGGTACCGGATGCCGCGGGAACGATGAACACCCCCTGGGGCCCCTCCACCAGCACCTCGGACAGTTTGCACTCCCCGGAGAGTACGTGAGACAGGTTGTATTTCACCCGCAGCCCCAGCAACACGTCCACATTGGCCAGTCCCAGGTCCGCATCCAGCACCAGCACCTTCTGCCCCTTCTGGGCCAGGGAGGTTGCCAGGTTAATGGAGACATTGGTTTTGCCGACACCGCCTTTGCCACCGGTTACCGCGATGACCTTTACCATCTTTTGCTTTTGCTGTGCCATCTTTCTAAGTCCGCTTGCCTGATCCTGCAAAAACCATCTATTCATAACTGCCCGCCACACTCTGTCGTTGTACGGACTCATCCCACGCCTGCGTCTCCTCCAGCACCACGGCACGACGCGCCAGGTACTCGGGTTCGGCTGTCCTCAGATCCTCGGGAACACGCTGTCCGTCGGTCAGGTAACTGATAGGCAAATCATTTTGAATCAACACGCTGAGCGCCTCGCCGATGCTGTGAGCCTCGTCGAGCTTGGTGAAAATGCATCCGGCCAGGGCAATTCTGCGGAACTGCTCGACCGTCTCCTTCAGCACCCGGAACTGGGCGGTGGAGGAGAGCACCAGGTAGGGGCGGATCGGCAGGCGGGTGGCGGCAACCAGGTTATCCAGCTGCTCGACCAGGCGCATGTCTCTCTGTCCCATGCCTGCGGTGTCGATCAGAATCAAACGACGACTGCGCAGCTGGTACAACACGTTTTCCAGCTCTTTCACGTTACTGGCGCTGCGCACCGGACACCCCATGATCTTGCCATAGGTGGCCAGCTGCTCCTTGGCGCCAATACGGTAGTTATCGGTCGTGATCAGCGCAACTTGATCCACACCGTAGCGAGCGGCAAACCGGGCGGCCAGTTTGGCGACAGTAGTGGTTTTGCCGACGCCGGTTGGACCGACCAGAGCGATAACGCCGCCCCGGCTCAGGGAATCTTCAGAAGTTTGAGTCAGTTCCGCAGCAATTAGCCGGGGCAGTTGGCCCAGCGCCTCATGCAGGGAGAGGTGTTCCGGCACCAGGGAGGCGAAGTGATCGGCGACGCTGCGGTGAAAACCGTTCTCGCGAAGTTTTTCCGCCAGCATGGCGCGCACCGGCTCGCGGCGGGCCAGGTCCTGATCCATCAGACCGGCGACCTGGTGCTCCAGCAGCTGGCGGATGGAGGCCATCTCTTCCCGCACCGCCTTGAGCTCCTGGGCACCCTGGCTGGGGCGGGCGGCGGCGGGGCGGGCCCGGCCACCGGAGGGCTGGGGCTTCTGCGGCGGCTCCTTGCGGCCGAAGGCCTCTTTGGCCCACTCGGGCAGCGCCTCGCTGCGGCCGCCAAGCTGGCGGGGCGGCTCCTCCTCGAAGCTGCGCTGCTTCAGCCTTTGCTGCTGACGCTCCAGCAGGCCGCGGAGACTGTCCCCCGAACCCGGATCGGCCGGTGCCGGGCTACGCACTTCGCTGCGCAGGGGCTGGGCCGCCGGTCGGCTGGGGCGCTGACCCAGGGTCACCCGGTCTTCGGCCAGGTCGTCAGTCGGCTTGGGGGCGCTGATACCGGGTGTCGGAATACTGGCGCCACCCTGGTCATCGAAATCGACCGCCGCCACGATTTCGACACCACCGTTGACCTTCTTGTTGGACATGATGACCGCGTCGGTGCCGAGTGTCTCCTTCACCTCCGCTAGGGCAGTACGCATATCCTTGGCAAAAAAACGCTTAATTTTCACTTTGGTTTACTCCCCACTCCAACCGCTTACTGGCCCACGGAATGGACGATTCGAATCTGTTTGTCATCCGGTATCTCCTGATAGGACAGCACCCTCAGGGACGGGATGGTGTGTTTGACGAAACGGCTCAGGGTGGTGCGCAGCACGCCTGAGGTCAGCAGGACGGCGGGTTCACCCACCATCTCCTGCTTCTGGGCCATCTCCGACAGGGAGCGCTGAAGACGCTCTGCCAAACCCGGCTCCAGCCCGGTGTTGTCACCGTTGCTGGACTGCAGGGACTGATGCAATATCTGTTCCAGCTCAGGCGACAAAGTAATGACGGGGATCTCCGGTTCGGCGCCGTTTATCTCCTGGACGATCAACCGCTTCAGTGCGATACGCACCGCCGCGGTCAGCACGTCCGGATCCTGGCTCTTGGGCCCATACTCCACCAGGGTTTGGACCAGGGTGCGGATGTCGCGCACCGGCACCCCTTCGTTGAGCATGTTCTGCAGCACCTTGACGATGACCCCCAGCGAGAGGGTCTCCGGCACCAGGCCCTCGACCAGCTTAGGCGACTCCTTGGCCAGGATATCCAGCAGCTGCTGCACCTCCTCGTAACCCAGCAGCTGCGAGGCGTTGTTGGTGAGCAGTTGACTGAGGTGAGTGGCCACCACGGTGGCCGCGTCCACCACGGTGTACCCCAGGGTCTGGGCGTGATCGCGCCGGTCCGGAGCGATCCACACCGCCTCCAGGCCGAAGGCGGGGTCGGTGGTAGTCTGCCCCTCGAGCTGACCAAACACCTGGCCGGGATTGATCGCCAGTTCGCAGTCGTGGCGGATCTCCGCCTCGCCCACCACTACCCCCATCAGGCTGATGCGGTAGGCGTTGGGCGCCAGGTCCAGGTTGTCACGGATGTGCACTGGCGGCACCAGGAAGCCCAGCTCCTGGGAGAGTTTCTTGCGCACCCCCTTGATGCGGGCCAACAACTCGCCTCTTTGGGCCTTGTCCACCAGGGGGATAAGGCGATAGCCCACCTCCAGGCCAACGGTGTCCACCTGGTTGACGTCCTCCCAGGAGAGCTCCTTGCTGTCGGACTCGATGCGCTCGGCGACGGCGGTCTCCTCCGCCGCCTTGACCGCCTCGGCGGCCTCCCGCTGGCGCCGTCTGTAGGTCCACCAGGTGAGGCCGGCACCGGTCAGGCCAAAGCCGAGGAAGGCCAGCTTGGGCATCCCCGGTACCAGGCCCATCACCACCAGCACCCCGGAGGTGACCATCATCACCTTGGGGTCGTCGAACATCTGGGTCATCACCGTTTCGCCCATCTTCTGGGCCTCATTCTGACGGGTGATGATGATGGCGGCGGCGATGGAGAGCAGCAGACCGGGGATCTGCGCCACCAGGCCGTCACCGATGGTGAGCATGGTGTAGATCTCCACCGCTTCACCGAAGGCCAGCTGGTGCTGGGCCATACCGATGACAAAGCCGCCGAGGATGTTGATAAACAAGATCAGGATGCCGGCAATGGCATCCCCTTTGACGAATTTGGAAGCACCGTCCATCGCCCCGTAGAAGTCCGCCTCCTTGGCCACCTCCTCGCGGCGCAGCTTGGCCTGCTCCTGGTTGATGAGGCCGGCATTAAGATCGGCATCGATGGCCATCTGCTTACCGGGCATGGCGTCCAGGGTAAAGCGGGCGGTCACTTCGGAGATCCGCCCAGCCCCCTTGGTCACCACCACGAAATTGATGATCACCAGGATGGTGAAGACCACCAGGCCCACCGCGTAGTTACCGCCGATCACCACCGAGCCGAACGCCTCGATCACCTTACCGGCGGCGTCACCGCCGTTGTGGCCCTCCAGCAGCACCAAGCGGGTGGAGGCCACGTTCAGGGCCAGCCGCAACAGGGTGGCGATCAGCAGGACAGTGGGAAAGGCGGCAAAATCCAGCGGCCGCAGGGTGTAGATGGAGACCAGCAGCACCACCAGGGCCAGGGCGATATTAAAGGAGAACAGCATATCCAGCAGCAACGCCGGCATGGGCAGGGTGACCATCGCCAGAGTGGCCAACACCATCACCGGGGTGCCCACCCCTTTCAGGTAGATGCCATATTTTTGGAATAGGTTGTTTGCGCTGGCCTGTAGATTCATCATCCGTCTTATTATTGACGCCTTGGGGGGCATGCTACCCAATAAGCAAGGAGTATACCAGCCGCCATAATCAGAACCGCCGCATGGGTAATTTTAACGAAGAAAAAAAGCGCTATTTCAACCTCTCATCACATGAATTGTTTGCTTTTTTAGCCTGACTCAGCGACGGGATGACGGCCTGAGGTGTCGAAAAATGGTGGCTTTAAGGGGATTGTCCCGGATGGCTGCAGAAATCCCCGCTCGCCCCCCTTTGGTTGGTCAGTGGTGACTCCGCTGCCTCCCGCTCACCCTCGTCTCCCTGGCGCACGCCAGGGTCCAGTGGCTTTATCCCTCGGCGATCACCCGCAACGCGTCGGCATAGGTGACAGCGGTGCGAGCCAAGACACTGGGCTCCGGCATTCGCCGGAGTGACTGTGCGAACGGCAACGGCTGCAGAATGAACCGACTCCTTGCCAACACTCAGACATCGGCGGGGCAACCTGGCGGCTCAGCCCCACCCTCGTCTCCCTGGCGCACGCCAGGGTCCAGTGGCTTTACACACCGGCGGACGTCCGCGGCTGGTTGGCCGAGTCTCAGGCCGGATGATCCAAGACACTGGGCTCCGGCATTCACCGGAGTGACTGTGCGAACGGCAACGGCTGCAGAATGAAACGACTCCTTGCCAACACTCAGACAACGGCGGGGCAACCTGGCGGCTCAGCCTCACCCTCGTCTCCCTGGCGCACGCCAGGGGCCAGTGGCTTTACACACCGGCGGACGTCCGCGGCTGGTTGACCGAGGCTGAGGCTTGAGGAGAAAAAGACGCTAGGCTCCGGCATTCGCCGGAGTGACTGTGCGAACGGCAACGGCTGCAGAATGAACCGACTCCTTGCCAACACTCAGACAACGGCGGGGCAACCTGGCGGCTCAGCCCCACCCTCGTCTCCCTGGCGCACCCCAGGGTCCAGTGGCTTTATCCCTCGGCGATCACCCGCAACGCGTCGGCATAGGTGACAGCGGTGCGAGCCAAGACACTGGGCTCCGGCATTCGCCGGAGTGACTGTGCGAACGGCAACGACTGCAGAATGAACCGACTCCTTGCCAACACTCAGACAACGGCGGGCAACCTGACGGCTCAGCCCCACCCTCGTCTCCCTGGCGCACGCCAGGGTCCAGTGGCTTTACACACCGGCGGACGTCCGCGGCTGGTTGGCCGAGTCTCAGGCCGGATGATCCAAGACACTGGGCTCCAGCATTCACCGGAGTGACTGTGCGAACGGCAACGGCTGCAGAATGAACCGACTCCTTGCCAACACTCAGACAACGGCGGGGCAACCTGGCGGCTCAGCCCCATCCTCGTCTCCCTGGCGCACGCCCGGGGCCAGTGGCTTTACACACCGGCGGACGTCCGCAACGCGTCGGCATAGGTGACAGCGGTGCGAGCCAAGACGCTGGGCTCCGGCATTCGCCGGAGTGACTGTGCGAACGGCAACGGCTGCAGAATGAACCGACTCCTTGCCAACACTCAGACAACGGCGGGCAACCTGGCGGCTCAGCCCCACCCTCGTCTCCCTGGCGCACGCCAGGGGCCAGTGGCTTTATCCCTCCGCGGACGTCCGCGGCTGGTTGACCGAGGCTGAGGCTTGAGGAGAAAAAGACGCTGGGCTCCGGCGTTCGCCGGAGTGACTGTGCGAACGGCAACGGCTGCAGAATGAACCGACTCCTTGCCAACACTCAGACAACGGCGGGCAACCTGGCGGCTCAGCCCCACCCTCGTCTCCCTGGCGCACGCCAGGGTCCAGTGGCTTTATCCCTCGGCGATCACCCGCAACGCGTCGGCATAGGTGACAGCGGTGCGAGCCAAGACACTGGGCTCCGGCATTCGCCGGAGTGACTGTGCGAACGGCAACGGCTGCAGAATGAACCGACTCCTTGCCAACACTCAGACATCGGCGGGGCAACCTGGCGGCTCAGCCCCACCCTCGTCTCCCTGGCGCACGCCAGGGTCCAGTGGCTTTGCACACCGGCGGACGTCCGCGGCTGGTTGGCCGAGTCTCAGGCCGGATGATCCAAGACACTGGGCTCCGGCGTTCGCCGGAGTGACTGTGCAAACCGGGGCCACAACAGGTTGAGCCGAATTGTGGGGCCGCTACTCCCGGGTCAGAGGGTTGCCGTCGCTGTCCACCTGGAGGTCGTCAGGGATCGGCATCCGGTCGGGCAGCGGGATGGGCCGGCGGCCCCTGCCCTTCTGGAACTGCTTGAGCTGATAGACATAGGCCAGCACCTGGGCCACGGCGGTAAACAGGCCATCGGGGATCTGTTTCTTCAACTTGGTGGAGTAGTAGATGGCCCGGGCCAGCTGGGGGGAGCTGATCACCGGCACCTCGTACTCCCGGGCAATCTCCCTGATCTTCATCGCCACCTCATCGGTGCCCTTGGCCACCAGCAGGGGCGCCCGGGCCTGCTCCTTGTCGTACTTCAATGCCACCGAGTAGTGGGTGGGGTTGACCACCACCACGTCGGCATTGGGGATCTCACTCATCATCCGCCGCTGAGCCATCTCCCGCTGCAGCGAGCGGATCCGCCCCTTCACCTCGGGACGGCCTTCGCTGTCCTTGTGCTCATCCTTGATCTCCTGCTTGGTCATCTTCAGCTGCTTGTTGTGGTTCCACACCTGGTAGGGGGCATCGATGATCACAATCAACAGCAGCGAACAGCAGAGCAGGGTAAACAGCTTGTTGAGCAGGGACACCGAGCCGGCGATGGCGCCGAAGGGGGTGCCGGTGGAGATCGCCATGATGTCGTCGAAATAGAGGCTCAGCAGCATCCAGGCCACCAGGGCCACCACCGAGAACTTGGCGATCGCCTTGATCAGCTCCACCACCGCCTGCAGGCCGAACATCCGCTTAAAGCCATTCAGCGGGTTGAATTTGTTCATCTTGGGTGCCGCCGCCTGCCAGCTGAAGCTCATACCACCGAGCAGGATGTTGCCGACAAAGGCGGCGACCGCCAGGAACACCACAAACCCCAGCACCGGCAGGCCCACCTCGCCGAGGATACGGCCAAACACCATGGACATCTCACCGACATCGAACACCTGCTTGCGGCTGAGGCTGAACAGGGAGGTGGCCACCGAGGCCAGGCTGTTGGCCAGGGACTGGCCGAAGATCATCATGGCGATGGCGGCGCCCACCAGCACGAACGCCGTACCCAGCTCCTTGGAGCGGGGCACCTGGCCCTTGTCGCGGGCCTGCTGCAATCGTTTCGCCGTGGGTTCTTCGGTCTTTTCCTGATCGCTGCTGTTTTCCGCCATCAGCGCGCCTCACACTGAAGCTTGAGCAGGGAGCAGAGGGTCTGCTGGCCGTTGCCCCAGGCCGCCTCGAAGTGGGGCATGAACCCCGACAGCGACAGCCACAGGATCAGCAGGCCGGACAGCATGGTGATGGGAAAGCCGATGGCGAAGATGTTCAGCTGCGGGGCGGCCCGGGTCATCACCCCGAAGGAAAAGTTGATCAGCAGCAGGGCGGTAGCGGCCGACAGGGCCAGGGTCAGCGCCCCGGCAAACATCAGGCTGCCCCAGTTGGCCAACTCCATAAAGCTGGCGGGCAGCAGCCCCTGCCCCACCGGCAGGGTGGAGAAGCTGGCGACCATCATGCGGATCATCAGCAGGTGACCGTCCACCAGGAAGAAGATCAAGGTGGAGAGCAGCAGGAACAGCTGGCCCACCAGCGGGACCTGCTGGCCGTTGCTAGGGTCCACCATGGAGGCAAACCCCAGGGAGGTCTGCATGCCGATGATCTGTCCCGCCAGGATGAAGGTGTTGAGCACCAGCAGGGAGACGAACCCAGCCGCCACCCCGATCAGTACCTCCTGGGCGGTCACCAGTACCGCCTGGGCGGACACCAGCTCAATGGCCGGGGGCGGGGGCAGTACCGGTGCCACCGCGGCGGTGATCGCCACCGACAGCGCCATGCGCACCCGTGTCGGGGTGGAGGAGCCGCCGATGGTGACCATCACCATCAGCATGGCGCTGATGCGGATCAGCGGCCACAGCAGCGCCCTGAGCCAATCGAAGATCACCTCCAGCGGCAGCTCCATCAGCCGATCACCGAGGGTATCCTGTCCACCAGTTCGAAGGTGAACTCCATCAGGGTGCGCACCAGCCAGTGGCCCAGGAAGGCCAGGGTCAACAGGGTTACCAGCAGGCGAGGCAGGAAGGAGAGGGTCTGTTCGTTGATTGAGGTGGCCGCCTGGAATACCGCCACCACCAGGCCGATCAGCAGGCCGGGGACGATGATGGCGGAGACCATCATCAGGATCACATAGAGGGCGTGACGAAACAGGTCGACGAAGGCTTCCGGGGTCATGTGCCCACTCCGAAACTGGTGGCCAGAGTCCCCATCACCAGGCTCCAGCCGTCCACCAGCACGAACAGCATGATCTTAAACGGCAGGGAGACGATCATCGGCGACAGCATCATCATCCCCATGGCCATCAGCACCGAGGCCACCACCAGATCGATCACCAGGAAGGGCAGGAACAGCATGAAGCCTATCTGGAAGGCGGTCTTGAGCTCGGAGGTGACGAACGCCGGGATCAGCACCCGCAGCGGGGTCTCCTCAGGGGAGGCCAAGCCGGTGACCCCGCTGATCTCGATGAAGGTGTTGAGATCGGAGATTCGGGTCTGGGAGAGCATAAACGCCTTGACCGGCACGCTGGCACGCTCCAACGCCACCACCGCCGTCACCTGCTCCTCCATGTAGGGCACCACCGCGTCCTCATATACCCGGTCCATCACCGGGGTCATCACGAACAGGGAGAGAAACAGCGCCATTCCCAGCAGCACCTGGTTCGAGGGGGTCTGTTGCAACCCCAGTGCCTGGCGCAGGATCGCCAGCACCACGATGATGCGGGTGAAGCTGGACATCAGCACCACCATGGCGGGCAGGAAAGTGAGAATGGTCATCAGTCCGAGGATCTGCAGCGACACACTGTAGTCCTGGCTGCCGTCCGGGTTGGTGGTCATGGTCACCGCCGGAATGCCGGTGTTGGCCAGGGCCAGAGCCGGCATCAGCAGGGGCAGCAGCAGCGCCACCCAGGTCAGCGGCCGCCTCATGACTTGGGCTCCCGGCCCACCTTGGCCAGCACCTTGGCAAACTCGCCGCCCTGGGGACCCTCGATGGGCGACTCCAGCTTGTCCAGCAGCTGAATGCCGCCGCCGCTGACGCCGATCAGGTACTGCTGCTCGCCCACCTGGATCACCGCCACCCGCTCCTTGGTCCCGAGGGGCAGGCTGGCGATAAGACGAATCTTGCCCACCAGCTTGGTGGGCAAATTCATTTTTCGAGCCGCCAGCGCAAGCACCAGGATCAGGGCCACCACCCCGACCAGGGTGGCGATGGTGGTGGCCAACTGTTCTCCCGAGGAGATCGGCTCGGCGGCCAGGGGCAGGCTCAGCCACAGCAGGGGCAATAGGGTGTATCGCATCTTATTTGAGTTTCTTGATTCGTTCGGTCTGGCTGATCACGTCGGTCAGGCGGATGCCGAACTTTTCGTTGACCACCACCACCTCGCCGTGGGCGATCAGGGTGCCGTTCACCATCACATCCAGGGGCTCGCCGGCCACCCGGTCCAGCTCCACCACCGAGCCCTGGTTCAGCTGCAGCAGGTTGCGGATGCTGATGCTGCTGCGCCCCACCTCCATGGAGATGGTGACCGGGATATCCAGGATGGAGTCCAGTTTCTTGCGCTCATCCTCGCTGATGCCGCTGCCAGGCTTGGGCTCGTTGAAGTCTTCAAGCTCAACCTGCTGTACCGCATCCTCCTGCTCCGCCAGGGCCGAAGCCCACTCGTCCGCCAGGTCATCCTGGTTAAACAGATCGTCGTCGTTACTCATCGCTTGAGCTCTCTTTCAGTTTTTCCAACATGGTGTGGGCCAGGTCATCGGCCGCCACTTTATTCTGTACCAGCTGCAGTTCGGACTTGAAGCTCTCCGGCCGCGGAATGCGCTCGGTGATCTGGATCGCCTTATGATCGCCGGAGCGTCCCAGGCGGCCACGGAAGGTGGGCAGCTCCTCCACCTTAACCAGCATCTTCTCCGGCATCTCCACCGGGATGATGTCTCCGGCCTTCAGCTCCATCACATCGTTGAGGGTCATCTCGGTCTCCAGCAGGGTCCCGGAGAACTCCACCGGCACATCCAGAATCTCCTCCTGCAGCGCCTTGGCCCAACGCTGGTCGGTATCCTGCTTGTCCGACTGAACACCAGCATCCAGCAGCTCCCGGATGGGTTCAATCATCGAGTAGGGCAGGGTAATGTGGAAGTCACCGCCGCCGCCATCGAGCTCGATGTGGAAGGAGGAGACCACCACCACCTCGGTGGGGCTGACGATGTTGGCCATGGCCGGATTCACCTCGGAGTCCAGATACTCGAACTCCACATCCATCACCGGGGACCAGGCCTCTTTGTAATCTTCGAACACCGTCTTCAGCAGCAGCTGGATGATGCGGCGCTCGGTCGGGGTAAATTCACGACCCTCGATCTTGGCCTGGAAGCGGCCATCGCCACCGAAGAAGTTGTCCACCAGGATGAACACCAGGCGCGCCTCCATGGTGATCAGGCCGGTGCCCTTCAGGGGACGGAACCGCACCATGTTCAGGCTGGTGGGGACAAACAGGGTGTGCACGTACTCGCCGAACTTGATCATCTGTACGCCGTTGATGGAGATCTCGGCGGAACGGCGCATCAGGTTGAACAGGCTGATCCGAAGGTGGCGGGCAAAACGCTCGTTCACCAGCTCCAGCGTGGGCATGCGCCCGCGAACGATGCGGTCCTGGGAGGAGAAGTCATAGGTTTTGGCGTCTGAAGAAACGCCCTCTTCTACCTCATCATCGACCTCATCGACACCGTGCAACAGGGCATCAATTTCGTCTTGGCTAAGCAGATCGCTCATTCGACTCTCTTATTGCATTACAAAGCCGGTAAACAGAACCCGTTCGACCACCGGCTTGCCGGTGATCCCCTGCAGGGTGGTCTGTACGTTAATCAGTGCCTGGGTGCGCAACTCCTCCTTGCCCTCGCGGGTGGACAGCTGCTTGGCATCGGCGGCACTGAAGGTGGAGAGCAGTGAATCCTCGATCAGCGGGATGTGCTTTTTCGCTATCTCCTGATCGCCAAAGCCGCGCACCTGCACCTGCACCTTGATCTGCACCAGGTAACTGCGCTTCTCTCCGGGCAGGTTGAACAGGAAGGGCCTGGGCATCCCCACGTAGAGGGCGTCGCCCGGGGTCAGCGGGGTGGAGATCTCCACCTGCTCTGCCCCCTGCCGGTCATCACCACTGCTGAGCAAGATCACCACGCCGGCCACTATTGCCGCCAACAGGACGCCCGCCCCGGCAATGATGGCCACCATCAACCATTTGGGACGCTTGGCGGGCTCTTTCACTTCCAGTTGTAGGGACTCTTCTTCTGCCATCTTGTCAGTCCGTCTTCTCTAAAACTCGCTCAGGGTAACATACCGTGAATTACGCATAATAATCGATACCGCCCTCGGCGTTGCGGCCGGTCATTTGCTGGACAGTGACCAGGGCCTCATCGCTGGCCTCGACCATGGCGTCGCCGGCAACGCCGCCATCACCACCGGGCTCCCCGCCCTGGGTATCCGCCTGGCCGTGGTCGCCCTGGCTGACCTGGGTGTCCGCCAGGGTGATCCCCTGCTGAGCCAGCATCTCCCGCAGCCTGGGAAGTGCCTGCTCCACCATCTCCCGGGTCTGGGGCTGCTGGGCATGCAGCTGAACCTGGGCCTGATCGCCGTTCATCTGGATCTTCACCTGCAGGGCGCCCAGCTCTGGCGGGTCCAGGCGAATCTCCGCCTGGTTGGTGCGGCTGTTGATCATCATCATCATCCGCTCTCTCAACTCCGGCGCCATCCGCTCGGCCGCCACCGGCTGGCGCAGGGCGGCCTGGGTGTCAGCCTGGGCATGGGCCCGAGCGTCCGCCGTCCGCACCTGGTGCAGCCGGCTGGCGCTATCCAGCTCGAGGCCTTCACCATGTTCCGTAACGGTCGGCTGCCCCCCGCCCTCCTGGGGCTGGGGCTGCAGACCAGGTTCTGCGGCCGGCATACCGGATCTCAGTCCGGGCTCCGCCTTAACCGCTCGGGACTGCAGCGCGGCGACCTCCCTGGCAAGCTCGGGATCCAGCTTTTCGCCTCCCCCGGTCCGGGCGGTCACGCTCCCCCTGGCCTCGGCAGCCGTCTCGGGCTCCACGCCCGCGGCGGCTGACGCTGGTACCTGGGGCTTGGCTTTGCCCTCCTCCAGCTTGTTCTGCACCTGGCGACTGCCCTGCAGCTGAGCCAGCAGCTCAGTGCCGCTCTCCGCCTTGGGCCCACCATGGATAGGTTCCTTAGCCTGGGGCCGAGCCGTCTCCGCCCCCTGGCCATTGGCGACTTTGGCGGCGTCACCCGTTGCCGTCTCAGAACTTGCGAGCGGTTCCACTGCCGCGCCCCTGGCCCGGTTCGTCACTGTCGAACCGGCCTCGGTCACTCCGGCCTGATCGCTGGGGGCATCGGCGCCGTCACCCTCTAGCCGGGCAAACGGCGACCCCGCAGCGCCCTGCCCCTGGCCCCCTTCGGTTTTCGCCGCTCCGCCGTCGGTCGAGGACGTCTCATTGAGGGAGGAGGAGTTCAACCCGGGGGCCGCAGACGCCCCCTTGTGCTGGCTCGGCCCCGCCTCCGGTGGACCCCGTCGGCCGGTGGCCTCACTGGCTACCTTTAGGCCTGGTGCAGCGCTGTTGGGATGGCCGCTGTCACCTGAGGGGTGCGGAACCACTGGCGGCCTTCCCTCCGGTCCCCGGGATCCGGTGGCGGCCTCTTCATTCGGTTTGCGACTCTCCTGTGCGGCCATAACCGGCTGCTGTTGGGGGGCAGATCTGCCGTCGGTGACCCCGTCGCCGGCCTTGCCGGGGGCAGATTGTTGCCGCTCTCCCGTTGCCACCTGTTGAAGCGCGCCCTGGGCCACTTCAGCCTCCCCCTCCTGCTTGGCGAGCAACGCCTGAGGCAGTGCGTCTTCGGCGTCGATCGGTTCGAATTCAGGGGACAGCCCGCCATCGGCCTCTTCCGGCTTCAGCTGGTCACTGGTCGCCTCCTGGGCGCCGCCCCCTTCCTCCCCCTCGCTGGAGGGCAGGGGTTGAGGAGCCTCACCACCTTCAGGTGTGGCCGGGGCCTGGCTTGCCCCCTTGGCCTGCGCCTGAGAACTGGACGCTGTGGCGCTGGCCAGGGCCGCTTCGAAACCCTCGGCCGCGTCCCCGTCGGCGGGGGGCGCGGTACCGATCACCGAGCGTATCGGCGTTACCTGCAATCGTGCTTCCATAGGTCTCTACAACTCCCGGCTAACGAAGCTCAAGTCTGGTTTCCACGCCGACTCCGTCCGGCAACGAATGGGGAGCGCCAACCGATGACCTCCCCGGACAGCAGAATCTTGAGCAATCTTCGTGCCACAACTTTAGGGCTGACGCCTTAGGAACTGCTGCAGGGCAAACTCATCCAGTTCCGCCTGCTCCCGCTTCTCCGCCCTGGCCCGCCGTCTGCCCATCTCCTTGTCGATCAGCAGGGAGAGGGCCTTCTGTTTCTGCTGGACCTGCTGCCACCGCTGCTGGAACTGGGTCACCGCCTGGTCGGCGGCCTGGATCTGCTGATGCTGCTGGTCGATGGCGCCATCGAGGCGGGCGACGAAGTGGTAGTACTGCTGATAGTGGTTGGCCGCCAGCTTGTCGCCGGTTTTCTCCGCCGCCTGGCGCACGTAATCCATGCGGAAGGATTCCAGACTCTTAAGCTGCTCCCTGAGCGCATCGGCCTGCGAGCGGGCGCTGCGAAGCTGCAGTTGGGCGGCCTCCAGCTCCTTGTCCGCCAGTTCCAGTACCTTGACCAGTTGCCGGGGATCGGCCATGGCTCAGCCCTACAGCTTGCAGTTGGCGGCCAGTCGCGCCAACTGCTCCAGGCTGTCGGTATAGGAGGCGGAGCGTTTCATCTCCTGGCGCAGGAAGGCGTTGAATGCCGGCTGCATGGCGATCGCCTTGTCCACCATGGGATCGGAGCCCTTGGAGTAGGCACCGATGGCGATCAGATCCTGATTCTGCCGATAGGCGGACCACAGCTGCTTGACCATCTGAGCGGCGGTCTGGTGGAGCTGCTCGGTCACCATCGGCATCACCCGGCTGATGGAGGCTTCGATGTCGATGGCGGGGTAGTGGCCGCTCTCCGCCAACTGGCGGGAGAGGACGATGTGGCCGTCGAGGATCGCCCGCGACGCGTCGGCGATGGGGTCCTGCTGATCGTCCCCCTCGGTCAGCACCGTATAGAAGGCGGTGATGCTGCCCTGACCCGGGCCACCATTGCCGGCCCGCTCCACCAACTTGGGCAGTTTGGCGAACACCGACGGCGGATACCCTTTGGTGGCCGGCGGCTCACCGATGGCCAGGGCGATCTCGCGCTGGGCCTGGGCATACCGGGTCAGGGAGTCCATCAGCAGCAGGGTGTTCTTGCCGCAGTCGCGGAAATACTCGGCGATGCGGGTGGCGGTTTCACAGGCGCGCAGCCGCATCATCGGACTGTTATCCGCCGGGGCGGCCACCACCACCGAGCGTGCCCGGCCCTCGGGACCAAGGATCTCCTCGATGAACTCCTTGACCTCACGACCACGCTCGCCCACCAGGCCCACCACGATGACGTCGGCGTTGGTGCCGCGGGTCATCATCCCCAGCAGCACCGATTTACCCACCCCGGAACCGGCGAACAGTCCCATCCGCTGCCCCTGCCCCACGGTCAGCAGGGCGTTGATGGTACGCACCCCGGTATCGATCGGCTGACTGATGGCACGGCGGGCCATGGGGTTGAGCAACGGGGCGCTGTGGGCGGCGCGGTGCCGGGTCTTTAGGGGGCCGAGGCCATCGATGGGTTCGCCGTTGCCGTCGATCACCCGGCCCAGCAGGGCATCGCCGACGGCCAGTCCCCGCCGTCCGCCGATGGGAGTGACCCGGGCGCCCGGCAGCACGCCGGCCATCTCCTCGATGGGCATCAGGTAGAGCAGCTGATCATCGAATCCCACCACTTCGGCCAGGATCTCTCCGGAGAGGGTATCGATGGCGCACAGGGAGCCCACCGGCGCCCGGCAGCCCACTGCCTCCAGAGTCAGGCCCACCACCCGCAGCAGCTGGCCGGACGCCACCGGCTTGCTGCCGGCGACATTATGGTGCCAGGCCTTCAGGCGCTGGGTCAGCCGTTGGCTACGCTGCTCCATGACCAGGAGCCTCCTGGGCGGCAGCGGCGTTCGGGGCATCGGTGTCGGCGGTGGCGGTTTGCGACGTCATCCCGTCACTCTCCCCCTGGCCGGCCTCCTGATCGGGGGCACTGTGGAACCGGGGATAGTCGGGTTCATCCACCGCGGGGCGCGGCTGGTTGATGAACTGACTGAAGATGGTGTCGATGCGCTCCGCCAGGGGCATGGCCACCTCGGAGCGCTGGGTCAGCACCTTCAGGCTTCCCCGGCTCAGGCTGGGCTCCAGTTCCAGATGCCAGTTGCGGCGGGCCAGTTCGTCATCGCCATAGCTGTCCCGGACCAGTTGCATGTCCTCGCCGCTCAGTTGGATGGTGACCCTCTGCTCACGGCTGGGCAGGGCGTCGATGGCCTGGCGCAGGGCCAGCAGCAACGGCTCGGACTGGGTTTTCACCTCGCAGCCAATCACCGCCCGGGCCAGGTGCTGACTCAGCTCCACCAGTTCCTGCTCCACTTGGTTATCGATCGCCTGCAGCGGCTCAACCAGCTGATTTAGAAGGCTGTCCAGTTGGGCCAGCTGGGCCTGGATGCGGGCCCGGCCCTCCTCCAGCCCCTGCTCCAGTCCCTGTTCATAACCCTGGCTGTGGCCCTCCTCCAGCCCCTTGAGGCGGCCCTCCTCCAGCCCCTTGCGGGTCCCTTCGGTCAGCCCCTCATCGAACCCCTCCTGGCGGGCATCTTCGCGGATCGACTCGATCTCCGCCAGGGTCGGCGGGGCCGGAGTCTCCTCCTCCTGCGCTGGCGGCTCCGGCTCACCACTGCTGATATTCAGTGCCAGGGGCGAGGGCTGGGAGAGGCCCTCCCCGACATCGGGCAGTTGCCACTGTTGCGCCTCGTCGCCATCCAGTTGGCTGGCGAGGCGTCGATTGAACTGGGCTCGGGTCTCCTGGCTCATGGATTAGAGGAACTCTTCGCCACCGGCGCCACCCAGCATGATCTCGCCGGCATCGGCCAGGCGTCTGGCCACCGCCAGCACCTCCTTCTGAGCCGCCTCCACTTCGGAGACTCGAACCGGTCCCATCGCTTCCAGGTCGTCGCGAACCAGTTCCGCCTGGCGCTTGGACATGTTGCCGAGGATCTTCTCCTTGAGCTGATCGTCGGCCCCCTTGAGGGCGCGGATCAGCACCTCCTGCTGCAGGTCGCGCAGGACCACCTGCATCGCCCGGTCGTCCATGTCCGCCAGGTTCTCGAACACGAACATCAGGTCCTGAATCTGCTGCCCCAGCTCCTCGTCGGAGTCGCGGATCGATTCCATCAGCTGGCCTTCGATGCCGGTATCCAGGTAGTTCATAATGTTGGCGGCCGCCTTCAGGCCACCCATCTTGGCGGCCTGGGCCCCGGCCTGGCCGGCAAACTGCTTCTCCATGATGTCGTTCAGTTCCTGCAGGGCCGCCGGTTGCACCTCCTCCAGGTTGGCGATACGCAGCATCAGGTCCAGCCGCACCCGTTCGGTGAACTGACTCATGATCTGGGCGGCCTGATCCGGCTCCAGGTAGGAGAGGACGATGGTCTGGATCTGCGGGTGCTCGTTCTGGATGATGTTGGCCACCTGGCGCGCATCCATCCACTTGAGGGAGTCGAGGCCGGTGGCCCCGTGGCCCATGACAATCTGATCGATCAGGTTGCCCGCCTTGTCCTCGCCCAGGGCCTGAGTCAGGGCCTTGCGGACAAACTCCTGGCTGTTGAGGCCGATGGAGGAGAACTTCTTGATCTGCTCCAGGAACAACCGGTGTACCGCGGTCACCTTGTCCTGGCTGAAGTTGTTGATCCCCGCCATCACCATGCCCACCTTCTGTACATGCTTGGGCTCCAGGTTCTTCAGGATCTGGGCGGCGTCGGACTCCGACAGGCTGAGCAGCAGGATGGCGGTTCGCTCGATCCCGGTCAGGTTGTTGACATCAAAGTCACCGCCGGCGGCCACCTGGCCCCCTGTGGTCTGTGGCAGATCAGGCATCTTCTTCCAACCAATGTTTAACTACCTGGGTCGACAGCTCCGGCTCATTGGCCACCAGGGCACGGATGGCCCGCAGCATGTCATCGTCTTTGTGGAGATCCGGCAACAGGATGGACCCATCCTCGGCGTAGCTGTAGTCCCCTTCGGTCTGGGCCAGTACCCCCAGGGTGTCGGTGGCGTACTGATCCTCGATCTCCGCCAACTCATCGCCAGGCTCCAGGGCCTTGGTCTTATCCCCTTCAGGGTTGAGCAGGCGGTTGATCAGCGGACGCACCACCACCAGCAGCATCACCAGGATGATGAGGAGACCACCGGCCAGTTTCATGCTGCGCCAGAACCAGGGCTGTTCCCACATCGGCAACTCCGGCTCCTCCAGGGAGACGCCCTCGGCGAAGGGGATGGAGATCACCTCCACCAGGTCACCACGCTGATTGTTGAAACCGATGCTGCCCTCGAGCAGGCGCTTCAGGCTGGCCAGCTCCTGGGCGGATCGCGGCTGGGGCCTGGCGGGTTCGCCTTCGGCACCGGGCATCATGGCGTAATCCACCGCCAGCGAGACGGTCACCCGGCTGACCACCCCGACCTGCTGACGCACATGGCTGATGGTGGAGTCCAGTTCATAGTTTCGGGTCGCCTCGGAGCGGTTGCGGCGGTTGCCCTGAATCGAGGTTTCATTGGTGTTGGCCCCGGTCTCCTGAGGGATCGCCGATTCCATGGGGGGCTGGTTGGTCAGGGCACCGGGGATCCCCAGGGAGCCCTGACCGTTCTGGCTGTCGGTGACCACCATCTCGCTGCGCAGCGACGGCAGGTCCGGGTTGAACCGTTTGGAGGTCTCCTCCACGGCGGAGAAGTCCATGGTCACGTCGACCTGGGCGGTGTAGTTGCCCAGGCCCAGCACCGGGATCAGGATGGAGTCGATCTTCTTCAGCAGCGCCTGCTCCTGCTGAGACTCCACCTCGAGCTCGCGGCGGGCGCGGCTGGAGATGGCATCCTGGCTGCCGGAGTTCAGCAGCCGGCCATGCTGGTCGGTAACGGTCACCCGGCTGGGGGAAAGGTTGTGCACCGCCGAGGCCACGATGTCGACGATGGCGTCCACCTCGGTCTGACGCAGCTCGGTATGGCGGGTCAGCCCCACCACCACGGTGGCCGAGGGCTGAGCCTGCTGGCGGGCAAACACATTGGCCTTGGGCAGGGCCAGGATCACCCGGGCACGGTTGACACTGCGCAGCTCCTCGATGGCCCGCGCCAGAGCCTGCTCCTGGGTGTGTTTCAGACGGGCGCTCTCCAGTCGCTGGCTGACACCGAAGCCACTCTCCTGGTTAAGAAAATCCTGCTCGTTGCTGCTCTTGCCCTGGAGGCCGGCCCGGGTCATCTGCAGCCGAATGTCGGCGTACTGATCCTCAGGCACCGAGATCACATTGCCTTGCACCTCATACTGGATCTTCTGCTGATCCAGGAAGTCCAGGGTTTGCACCAGTTCGCCGGTATCCATCTTGCCCAGAGGGCGATAGTCGGGCTCCTGGGCCCAGAGGAAAATAAACACCGCCATCAACAGGAAGACCGTCAATGCCAGGATCAGCGACACCTGGCGAAGGGTGTCGGAGTTGCCCAGAGCCCCCAAAGGACTGGCCCTGTTCTCCTCAACGGCACCGCTGCTCTCACCGCCGATGGCGGGTAGGGGCGCGTCATTACCGCCCAGCGCCAATTGTGTTGACTGATTCGCCTCTGCCACCGCTACACCTTAGGCCCGTTACACGGGCATACTCATGATCTCTTTGTAAGCTTCTACAATCTTGTTGCGCACCTGGATGGTGGCTTCAAACGCCACGCCCGCCTTCTCTTTGGCGATCATGGTGTCGGACAGGGTGACACTGGTGTCCCCCAGCTCCATGCGGGTCGCCAGTTCCGACGCCGTCTGCTGCAACCCGTTTACGTGATTGATGGCGTCCCCCAACAGCGACTCGAAGTCGCCGGCGGGTGCCGCGGTAGGCTTGAGAGCCGTGGGGTCTGCCTCCAGCGACATCTGCTGCATCTCGCTGATAAGCGAATTAGAGCCGATCTCCATTGTGCGCTACTCCTGATTAAACCCAATCTATCTACCCGGCGGGGTGGGAAGTGTGCAGCCTTCAGGCTGGCAATTCAATCCCCATCTCGCGCATCTTAGCCAATTTGTATCTCAAGGTCCTGGGACTGATCCCCAGTTGCTCTGCCACCGCCTTACGGCTGCCGCCGTTCTGCGACAGAGCATCCACAATAATCTGATGTTCCTGTATTTTCAGTTCATCACCCAGGCTGTCACTCCGGGGTTCCTCCACCGTCACCGAGGGCGCGGCCATGGGCAACTCCAGGGTGTCGATAAACAGGTCGTCGGCACCGATGGTATCACCGACGCAGAGGATCAGGGCCCGCTGCACCACGTTTTCCAGCTCGCGGACGTTGCCCGGCCAGCCGTGACCCTCCAGCTTGTCCCGGGCGGCGGCACTGAGCTGGGGCACCGCCCCCCTGCCCCGCTGGTGGCGGGCGATCAGGTGCTCCGCCAGGGGCACGATATCCCCGGGGCGCTGATTCAGCGGCAACCAGTTCAGGGGAAACACATTGAGCCTGTAGAAGAGATCTTCGCGAAAGCCCCCCTGGGCCACCGCCTCTTTCAGATCCCGGTTGGAGGTGGCCAGTACCCGCACATCCAGGCGCAGGGTCTTGCGGCTGCCCAGGCGCTCCACCTCCCGCTCCTGCAGTACCCGCAGCAACTTGGACTGAAGCCCGAGGTCCATTTCGGTGATCTCGTCCAGCAGGATGGTGCCCCCCTGGGCCTGCTCAAACTTGCCGGCGCAAGCGGAAACCGCGCCGGTAAAGGCCCCCTTCTCATAGCCGAACAGGGTGGCTTCCAGCATGTTCTCCGGGATGGCGGCACAGTTGATGGCGACGAAGGGTGCCTCGGCGCGGCCGGAACATTGATGCAGGTAGCGGGCCAACACCTCCTTGCCGGAGCCGCTGGGGCCGGTGATCATCACCGAAGCGTCGGACTGGGCCACCCGCTCCGCCAGGGCCAGCAGCCTCAGGCTGGCGGGATCGGCCACCACCGGCTGAGGCACCTCGGCGGCCGGAGCCAGCAGGTAGCGCTCCACCTGATGCAGCAGCACCTCGGGGGCGAAGGGTTTGGCCAGGTAATCGTTGGCTCCGCAGCGCATCGCCTCGACGGCGGCATCGATGGTGCCGTAGGCGGTCATGAGCAGCACGGGAATATTCAGATCCTTGGTCCGAATCGCCTTGAGCAGGGCCAGGCCGTCCATGCCGGCCATCTGAATGTCGGAGATCACCATGGCGGGCTTGTGCTGGCCCAGCTGGATCAGGGCCTCGGCGCCATCACTGGCCTCCAGGCAGCGGTATCCCCCCAGTAGCAGGGTATCCACCAAGGCTTCTCTGAGTCCCAGGTCATCTTCAACAACCAAGATGGTGGGCTTACTCATGCGGTCATTTCCTCTTGCTGTTCGAGTTGGGGAAAGGTCAGGGTGAACTGGCTGCCCTGGCCGGGCAGGGAGGCCAGGCTGACGGTACCGTCATGGGCCCGGCAGATGGAGTGAAGCACCGCCAGCCCCAGTCCCGTGCCGTTGGCCTTGGTGGTGTAGAAAGGGGTCATCGCCTGGCGCTGCTGATCTGGGGTCATCCCCCGGCCGTTGTCCGCCACCTGGATCACCACCCTGCCCTTGAGCTCCTCGGTGCTGATGCGCACGGCGGTCGCCTCCGCCTCCAGGGCGTTGTTCACCAGGTTTTGCAGAGCCCCCTGCAGGGCGTTGGCGTTGGCCTGGATGCAGGCATCGACGCCGAACACCAGGCTGAGTTCGGCGCGACGCTGCGACAGCACCGCTTCGCAGCTTCCCTTGAGGTCCTCCAGCAGGTTGGACACCCGCACCGGTTCACTCTTCTGGGTGTGACCGCCACGGGCGAACAGCAGCAGATCATTCACCCGCTGCTCCAATTCACCCAGCCTGGCCATCAGCTTCTGCTGGAAGCGACTGCGGCCGGCGTCATCCAGCCGGGGGCTGGAGAGGTTGGCGCCATAGAGCAGGGCGGCGGACAGCGGGGTGCGAATCTGGTGGGCCAGCGAGGCGGCCATCTTCCCCAGGGCCGACAGCCGCTGCATGTGGGACACATTCTGCTGCAGGGCCCGGGTTTCGGTGAGGTCGGTCAGCATCAGCAGCTGACCGGACTCCGGGGTCAGAGAGCGGGTGGTCAGGCTGATGCGGCGGCCATTTTTCAGGGAGACCTCATGACCGTCGTCCGCCTGGGGGGCGAACACCGAGTCAATGATTTGACGCCAGGGGCGCCCCTCAAGCTCCTCGCCAAGCAACTCCACGGCGGCGGGGTTCGCCTGCTCGACTACGCCCATATCATCCAGCAGCAGGACACCGGCGGGCAGACACTGCATCAGATGGTGCAAACGGCTCTGTGCCTGGTTGTCGGTGGTGCCGGTGGAGTGTGGGCTGGTTTGGCTCAACGCCATGTAGTCGTCCTGTCAAAAAATCGTAAATGGTCATGCAACGCACTGAAGTTTGCAGATTCCATGCCAAATCTTGGAGGGTAGGTTGGGCTCAGGATACAAAAAAAGGCTTCCCGATCGAGACCGGAAAGCCTTTTTCTGTGATCTGGCTTCAGGACTTGCCCAGTCCGTACTTGCGCATCTTCTCAACCAGGGTGGTGCGGCGCATCCCCAGCATCTCGGCGGCCTTGGCCACCACATTGTTCTGCTGTTCCAGGGCCTGGCGAATCATCTCCACCTCCAGTTCCGCCAGCATATCCTTGAGGTTGACGCCATCTTCAGGCAGTTCGGAGGAGAAGCGCTGCTCCGGCAGCTCCACCGGTTCCTCCCCGGAGAACAGGGCCGCCAGCGCGTCGCGCTCCTGCAGCTCCTCCGGGTACTCCGGGGAGAACTGGGGCACATCCACATGGCGATACTTCATCGGCAGGTCATTCACGTCCACCAGCCCGTTGGGATAGAGGATCACCATCCGCTCCACCAGGTTGGAGAGCTCCCGAACGTTGCCGGACCAGGGGTGGGCGGTCAGGGACTCCACGGCACGCATGGTGAAGCGCACCGCCCCCTTGCCCTCGCCCTCGAGACGGCTGACCAGCTCCTGCAGCAGCAGCGGGATATCCTCCTTGCGCTCGGACAGGGAGGGCATCTCGATGGGGAACACATTGAGACGATAAAACAGGTCCTCACGGAAGCGGCCCTTGTCGATCATCTGTTCCAGATTCTGGTGGGTGGCGGCCACGATGCGCACGTCCGCCTGCAGAGGCTTGGTGCCACCGACCCGCTCAAAGGTCTTCTCCTGCAGGACCCGCAATAGCTTGACCTGCATGTGGGCGGGCATGTCGCCGATCTCATCCAGGAACAGGGTGCCGCCCTCGGCCATCTCGAACCGGCCCTTGCGGGTGCCGATAGCGCCGGTGAACGCCCCCTTCTCGTGGCCGAACAGCTCACTCTCCAGCAATTCGGCGGGAATGGCGCCGCAGTTGACCGGGATGAAGGGGCCATTGCGGCGCTTGGAGAGATAGTGCACGTTACGGGCCACCACCTCCTTGCCGGTGCCGGACTGGCCGGTGACCAGGACGGTCGCCTCGGTCTCGGCCACCTGAGCCATCAGGTGACGGACTTCGGCAATGGCTTCGCTGCGCCCGACCAGGCTGCGAAACAGCTTGGTCTGATTGGGGCTGGTCGGCGCCACCTCATGCCGGGTGCGGTTGTACACCTGGCAATAGTGCAGCATCTCTGTCAGCTGGGCATAGCTGAACGGCAGGGCAATCTCACCGACCAGGTTGGCCAGTTCCTGGGGACGGGCGTCCAGGGAGAGGAAGGGCTGGTGGGGAAAATCCCGCAGCGCCTGGATGGCGGTTTCTCTATCCCGGTCACTGTTGTGACCGAAGATCACACTTCGATAACGTTCGGCGTCCGAAAGCCGCTTGGGGAGATCCCCCATCTCAACGGATTCAACGGTTTCACCCAGGAAGTTAAGCAAAAAGTTTAGTTGGTGGAGCCTGTCGGCGTTCCAATCCACTAATAATATGCTTTGTTCTGTCTGCATTACTTATCTTCCGACCACAGCTGCATCGTGGAAAATTAAAACAACCTGCTGTTTAACAACAGTCTTTGTATGAGCTCCCCGAGGCCATAGCACCACAGTCGGCCAACACAGGGAGTCCGGTTATTGTAATGAGAACCTTGGCTTTAGCAAGCAACCCATCCCCTTGACCACTAATAAGCGGACAAAGATCAGGGTTGCTTAACTGTGATCAGGCGGGGTGCTTAAGATTGTGATGTTCGGCCGGGATCGCATCCCAGCCCTCTTTTACGGTTTTGAGCAGGTCGATCACCTCGTCGATGATGGTGCTGTCGGCAGCGGCATTGGCCTCGGCGATGCGACGCAGCAAGTAGTCATAAAGGGATGCCAGGTTGCCGGCGATCTCGCCGCCCTTGTCATGATCCAGGGAGGCCTTGAGATGGGTGATGATCTCCATGGTGCGCCCCAGCAGCTCACCCTTCTTGGCAACCTGGTTGGAGTCGATGGCCATCTTGGCCTGCAGCAACTTGTCGATGCTGCCGCCGAGCAGCAACTGCACCACCTTGTGGGGTGAGGCTTCCGCCTTCTGACTTTCGACGTTCACCTGGCGATAGGCTTTCAGGGATCCACGCATGTTACTTTCCTAATTCCACATTCTGATAGACAGAGACTTGCTGACGCCCTTTGCGGTATCCGCCGAGGGCGTCCCGTTGTTTGTCGAGTTGCGCCTTGCCCTGTCTGGCAAGGGCCCGTGAGATGTCCAGTTGCCGCTTGAGCCACTCCCGATCCTGAGCCAGCTCGGTGTCCAGCAGCGCCCCCAGGCAGACTCGGCGCTCCTCGATACGCTGGTTCAGCTGCGGCAGCAGCTCGTCCCGGCCCTCCACGTCCGCCCCGGCAATCTGCTCAAGCAGCGACGAGATGGACTGGGTGATCGCATCCAGTTGCCGCTGACTCATGAGGTTTTCCTGGTAAATCCGGGCAGGGCGTCAAATCTGGAGGCCAGATCCGCGCTCTGGGAGTTCAACGAGGCGACCGCCATGTCCATGGCATTGAACTGAGCATAGAGGCGGTTCTCATAGGCCAGCATCCGGGCATTGAGATCGTCACGATCCTTCTCGATACGTTTGAGCTGCCGGTCCATGGAGTCCTCACGGCCATCGATCAGCCCCCCGGTGCCCGCGTAGGTATCGACGGCCTCATCGAAGCGCGCCGCCAGACCGGTACCCTCGGTGGCAAAGAGATCGGTCAAGCCACCAATATCGTTGCCAACCGCCTCTTTCAGCTTGTCCTTATCGATCTCCATCTTGCCGTAACGATCGGTGGAGATGCCAAACATGGAGAGGGACTTCTGACCATCACGGGTGTCAAACAGGCTGCCAACGATACCGCGCATCTGATTTTGAATTCCCCTGGGCAGTGAATCCCCCTGCAGGGTCGAGGACTTTTCGGTTTCGGCATTGTAGGCGGTGAGATCCGCCAGGGTGGTCATCATCTCGTTGTAGGCGTCGACGAAGGACTCGATGTTGTCGATGATCTTGTCGTCGTCATTGGCAATGGTCACCCGGGTGGTTTCACCCAGGTCCGCCTTGGTCAGATCCAGGGTGACCCCGTCGATGGCGCCGTCGACGCTGTTGCTGGACGAGGTAACCCTGAGTCCGTCAATATGGATGATGGCGTCCTTGGCCGGCTGCAGCTCGGTGGTGGAGGCAAAGATCCCCGTCAGGGCCGCGTCACCGGTGGCGGCAACGCCTATGGTGTTTTCGGTACCGCTCTCCTCGGAGCTGAGGATGAGACGACTGCCGGTGTCATCGGTGACTATGGTGGCATTGACCCCGACGTTATTTTCATCCTCGTTGATCTTCTTCATGATGTCCTGCAGAGAGTCCTCCGCATCGACCGTCACGCTGAAGCTGTTGCCGTTCACCGTCAGGTCCAGGCTGCCGGCGCCGATGGCCGCCTGGGGATCCGCCACCACACCGGTGCCCAGTTTCTGGCTTTCCGCCAGCTGTTCCACCTGGATGTTGTAGCTGCCAGCCACCGCCTCCGAGGTCGCGCTGGCACTGAGGTAATCCTTCTGGCTCAGCGTCACGCTGCGCGGGGCGAAGGTGGTGGCATCACTCAGGGCTTTCAGTGTGTCCTGGAAGGCGGTCAGGGAGCTCTTGATGCTGCCGAATGCCGAGATCTGCCCCTGAATGGTGGCTTCCCGGGAGTCCAGCACCGCCTGTTTCGGCACCTTCTCGGCGTCCACCAGCACCTTTACGATGTTGTTGATATCCAGGCCTGAACCCAGGCCCACAGCTGTTAAGCCCATGCTTTCACCTCTGCCAAACTTCAGTTAGGAAGCGGGATCAGATCTTGTCCTTCATCAGAAGCCCGCTGGCTTCGGACATGCGGGCGGCAAGTTCCAGCACCTCCTCGGAGGGAATTTGCCGGATCACGTCGCCACTGCTCACCTCGATCACCTTGACCACGCTGCGGTTAGTCTCCTCATCGATATGGAAACGGATATCCTTATCGATGGAATCAAAAAACTCGTTCATACCCCGCGTGGCCTCGGCCACACGCTCGCCCAGCGCCTCCTTGCCGGACTCCCTGTCTGCCTCGCCAGCCTGGGCGGCGGCAGTGACCGCATCGGCCGCCACCACTTCGCTCTGGGCGGCTTTGGCCGCCTGCCGTTCGCCGGCAAGCTCAGGTTTTACCGAGGAAGTAGCAACTGTTGTGCCAACAGTACTGATGATGGTGCTATCCATGGTCCCAGTTTCCTCTTCAGATAGCCTTTGGATTAACGGCCGAAACCGTCCCTAGATTCACGCTTCCCGTCAAGGGATTGACGCCCCACGGGAAGGTTCTCCCGCTGTCCCTATGGTTATCGGCCTGGATAGCACAAGCTTTAATCTTTTTTGTTCGCCAGAGTCGGCAGATAAAAAAAGCCCGGCAGTGCCGGGCTTCTTTCTGGGGTCGCTTGCTGTTACAGCAGGGACAGGGCTGCGGAGGGCAGCTGGTTGGCCTGGGCCAGCATCGCGGAGGAGGACTGTGACAGCACCTGCTGCTTGGACAGCTCGGCGGTCTCCTTGGCAAAATCCACGTCCTGGATACGGCTGCGAGAGTCGGTCACGTTGGTCTGGATGTTGCCCAGGTTGTTGATGGTGTGGCTCAGACGGTTCTGAGTCGCACCCAGGTTGGCACGCTGATCGTCGATCTGGGTGATGGCCTGGTCGATAACGCTTACCGCGGCCTGCGCACCACCTGTGGTGGAGATGTCGATCTTGGACATGTCGTAGCTGCCATCGGCACCGACGGTAACCGCGCCAACGGCGTTAGTCGCATCAGTGGCGGTGAAGGCCAGAGTTGCTGGCGCACCAGCACCGGCGTTGGCCACGGAGCCGGTCAGTTCAACGTCGCCGGCATCGTTCACCTGAGCCGCGATACCCACATCACCCAGCTGGTCGTTGATGGACTTTGCCAGGCTGCCGGCATCGGTCACGTTGCTCAGATCCATGGTGTAGGTGGTGGCGGTACCGGCGCCGCCACCGTCGGCGTCATAAGCCAGGGTGAAGGCGGTTACGGTGCCATCGGTGTATTCGGCGATATCAGCAGCGGCAATGGCACCGCCGGACACGGAGGCGCGCTCGGCCAGGGCATCGGCGGAGATGTCTTCCAGGGTGATGCCGATGGTTTCATTGGCGTTGGCACCAATCTGGAAGGACTGGGTACCGTAGGAACCGTCCAGCAGAGACTGACCACCGAATTTGGTGGTTTCGGCGATACGGGTCAGCTCGGACTGAAGCTCGACCACCTCCTTCTGCATGGAGGCACGGTCTTCGGCGGAGTTGGAGCCGTTGGCGGACTGCAGGGACAGGTCGCGCATACGCTGCAGGATGTTGGTGGACTCCTGCATGGCGCCTTCGGCGGTCTGGGCGATGGAGATACCGTCGTTGGCGTTACGCATGGCCACATCCAGGCCGTTGATCTGGCTGGTCATACGGTTGGAGATCTGCAGGCCGGCGGCATCGTCCTTGGCGGAGTTGATGCGCATGCCGGAAGCCAGACGCTCCATAGAGGTCTGAGTGGCATTGGTTGCCTTGTTCAGGTTGCTCTGAGCCTGCATGGAAGTGACGTTGGTGTTTACACTTAAGGCCATGATGTCTTCCTCAATTAACTCGGGCGTTATTGCCTAGTTGTCGCGCCGAGTCGTGTGGCGCGTCCTGGTTTCAATAAGGGTATCGGCGGGAGATTTCAGTCCTTTAGCCTTTTTTACCGATTTTTAAAAAAATCCAAAATAAGTAATAAAGCACCACATTTCAACAACTTAACCATGGCGCAGTAAAAAACCACTGCCCCTGGGCAAAATCGCCGATGATTTTGTGATCCAGGTAACAGTGGCTTTTTTAGGTAAAATCAGATGAAGTCGAACAACGAGGTGCTGTTGACGGTACCAAAGGTCTTGGTCAGGGCGTTCATCGCCAGGGTCTGGCGCTCATACTCGGAGATGGCGGCGGCGTAATCGAGATCCTCCAGGTTGGATTTCACCCCCTCCGACACCAGCTTCATGTCGGAGTGCTGCTTCTCGAAGGTGTCCAGGGCCTTCATGCGGTTGCCCACCTCGGCACGAATCCCAGTGGCATGGTTGAACACCTCGGTAAGATCCCCCAACAGCTGGGCGTACTCCGCCTGGGCATTGGGCCCCTCCAGCCCCTGCTCCGACTCCAGCATCTCGATGGCCCGATTGGCAATGCTGAACACGTCCCGGCTTGGTTGCTCACCAATGGCGAGGGAGTCGCCAATCTGGGGCTCGCCGCTAAAGGAGACCTCGATGCCGTCGAAGGCCAGGGGCTGAGAAGGGTCGAAGGCGGTGGGGCCGGTCACCAGGGTGCCGCCGTTGTCGTACACCTCGTAGGCGACATTACCGGCCCCATCGTCGACGAAGTCGAACCGGTAACCCGGCGCCTGAGCCACGGCCGGGTTGACGATCTCGGCACTGTCCATGAAGAACGACCCGCTCATGGTCGCGCCCGCGTAGTCGGCCTGGTAGTCGCCGGCGGCAATGGGCACGTTGAAGAACACCTCATCCCCGGGGTCGTTGACCGGAAGAGTCACACCGTCACCGACGCTGGCGGTGCGCTGACCGGAGTTGCCGGCATAGGTGATCACTCCGCCGGCATCGACAAAGGGCTGGGTGTCACTGGCGGTGCCGGCAAACAGGTAGTTACCGGACTCATCCTGGCTGTTGGCCAGGGAGACCAGGGCATCCAGATTGCTTTTCAGCTCACTGGCGTACACCTTGCGGCTGTCCCAGGAGAGGGAGCCATCGTTGCCCTCCAGCAACACGTCCTTCATGCTCATCACCATGGTCTCGTAGGAGGCCAGGTAGGGCTCCTCCTGGGACAGGCGGTTGTTTGCCAGGTTGATGTTGGCCTCGTACTGGGCCAGCACCGCAGACTGCTGCTTCAGGTTCTCGATGGCGATGTTGGCCACGGGATCGTCGGCGGCGGTGCTGATCTCCTTACCGCTGGAGAGCTTCTGCAGCGTCTTGTTGGTCTGCGACTGCAGGTTGGTCAGGTTGTTGGTGTTCAGGTTATAAAACTGAAAGGTGGAAACGCGCATTCCCGCCCCCTATCGCAATGAACTGAAGAGTGTGTCAAAGGTTTCCTTGGCCACGGTCATGATTCGGGCCGAGGCCTGGTAGGCCTGCTGGAAGCGGATCAGGTTGGCCGCCTCCTCATCCAGGTTGACCCCGGACTCCGACTCCACCCGGTTCTGGGCCTGGGCAAACACCGCCTGGGCGGAGGTCATCGCCACCTCCTGAGCGGCCGCCTGGCTGCCCACCTCGGTGATGATCCCCTGGAAGGTGTCGGCCAGGGTGGACTTGCCCCCGTCCTGCAGCTTCTGGGTGGGGATCTTGCCCATGGCCACCGCATTGCTGTTGTCCCCCACGGCAAAGTCCAGAGTCAGCTTGAAGCTGCTGGTGGCGGTGGTGTTGTCCTCCACCTTGACCGAAAAGCCCAGGGCACTGATGGTGTCGCCGGTATAGACGCCGGTGGCCAGCGGATTGCCGTCGGCATCGGTCATGGTGTAGGTGTTCTGGCCCGGGGGCGCGGAGAGCGGGTCATTGGGGGTGATGGACAGGTTGACCTCGCCGGCGGGCAGCGCCGGGTTGTTCCTGTCTACGGAGGCCAGGGTGGCCTCGCCGTCGCCGGCGGTGGTCTCCTTGGTGTAGCCGGCCGCCGCCAACGCCCGGGGATCGTCGACGATCAGGTTGAGTCCCTTGGCGGCACTGGCCGTCGGCATGAGCGCCCACTTGTCGCCGGCAACCGGCGCCCCGCCACTGGTGTCCTGGATGATGCTGAAACCGTCGGCAGAGACAAACCGGTTGGGATCGGCAGGGTCCACCGTCAGGGTGGAGGTGGTGCCATACTCGTCGGTCAGTTGGTAGTTGGCGCCATCCCACTGCAGGGTATACTTGCCGCCGGTCAATCGGTTGGTGTCGTCGATGTTAACCACCATCTCGGTGCCGCCGGCGTTGCTGCCGGAGGTGGCGCTGCGGCCGATGGACATCTCCGGGCTGTTGATGTCGGCAAACAGGTTCTGGCCCACCTTGCCGTCCAGATCGAACCCGTTGGCCTGGGCGGTATTGACGGCATCGGCGATCCCCAGGGCCATCTTACCCAGTTGGCGCTCGGCCGGCAGCAACACGTTATCCCGGTAGTCCATCAGCGCCTGAAGCTGTCCGCCCACATCGCGGCCATCCAGGGTGATCTTGTTCTGGCCGGTGTCGACGGTGTAGCGCAGCTCATGTCGCACCGGATCCCCGTCGGTGGTGCCCAGCTCCAGCTGGTTCGGACCGGACACCAGCATGGCGGCGCCGCCCATCATCACGCTCTTGACCCCGTAGTCCTGCTCGATGACGTTCACCTGGACATAGTCGCTCAGTTCGGTAATCAGGCTGTTCTGATAGTCCAGCAGCTGCAGGTCCTGCCCCCCCACCTTCATCAGCTGGCCGTTGATGTCCGCCAGCTCGGCGGTGATGGCGTTGACCCGGTCCACGGTCACCTGAACCTGCTCATTGGTCTGACGCAACTGGGAGGTGAGTCCTTCAGACACGGTGTCGAAGGATCCGGCCAGCTGCCCCAGGGCCACCAGCACGTTGTCCCGGGCACTGAGATCATTAGGGATGTCGGCCATGTTGTTGATCGCCTTGAAGGCGTTGTTCATGGACTCGGGGATGGCATCGCCGGAGACGGAGAACACCTGGTTGAGCTCGTCCGCCTTTCGCCAGGACATGTTGGCGTAGGAGACCTGGCTGGTCGCCAGGTGCAGTTCGCGCATGGCGTAGCTGTTGTAGATCCGCTTAACGTCGGCCACATAGGAGCCGGTGCCGACGAAACTGCCGGCAATAAACAGCGACTCGGAGGTGCGCTGCTCAACCACCTGGCGGGAGTAGCCCGGGGTACCGACGTTGGCGATGTTGTTCGAGGTCACCTGCAGCTGCTTCTGGGCGCTCATCACACCGGAGCGGCCAATGTTCATCAAGTCTGCCATTATTTACTCCCCTGGGAAGAGGTGATCGCCTCCCCCATCAACCGCTTCATCACCTGCAGCACCTTGTCGGCATAGTGAGGGTCGGTGGCATAACCGGCCTGCTGCAATCCGCGGATAAACCCTTCGTCATTCCCCGCATCCAGCGCGTCCTGGTAACGCGGCCGGCGAACGAACTCGACGAAATCCTGAAAACTCTGTTCGATGCTGTCATACACCCGGAACTCGGAGCGGCGCCGCACCGGCACCCCCTGCTCCACCTCGAGGGCATTGACCCGGACTCTGTCGCCCTGCCAGTTGCTGCCACTCTTGATGTTGAACAGGTTGTGGCTGCTGCCCCCCTGGGAGGGCAACACCTTGCGTCCCCAGCCTGTCTCCAGGGCCGACTGGGCCACCAGCAGTTCCGGGCTCACCCCCAGTTGCCGGGCCGCCTTGCGGGCTTCGGGCATCAGACTGTTGACGAAGCTCTGCGGGCTGGAGAAGTCCACCGGGTTGGCTGCGGCCGCCAATGGCGGCCTGGGGGGAGCCACCGGCTCGACGCCCTCGCTGGCCGCCTCCGGCGCCGGCGAATTGATCGCCGAGGCCAGGGGGACATGGGGGGCGATGGCGCTGGCCGCGCCCCGCAGCACCGAGGCGGGAGTCAGGTGTTGATCCCCGCCGAGCTGGGCCACCATCAGCTCCGCCAGTCCCAGGGTCCCCTTGCCCGCCAGTTCGCTCACCAGTTGCTGGTCCTGCATCTCCCGGTAGAACTTGGTGGTCTGGCTATTGAAGGGGGAGTCGCTCTCGAACGCCGCATTGGCGCTGCGCATCTCCTTGAGCATCATCCCCAGGAAGATCCCTTCGAACTGCAGGGCCACCTCCTCCAGGGAGGCATCGGGATCGGCCTGGGCTTTCTGCCTCAGGTCGTCCATGGCCGCCAGGTCCAGGTAGTGCTGATTGTGCTGCTTCAGAGGATCCATGTTGCCGCCTAGATGATGATCAACTCGCCGCGCAGGGCGCCGGCCTGGGACAGGGCCTCGAGGATGGCCATCAGATCCGAGGGGGCCGCCCCCACCTGGTTCACCGCCCGCACCAGCTCATCCAGGGTGACGCCGGGATCGAACTTGAACATGCGCCGGGCCGACTCGTTGACACCGATGCTGCTCACCGGGTTGTTCACCGTGTTGCCGCCGGCAAAGGCCCCCGGCTGGGAGGTGGAGAAGGACTCGCTGATGGTCACCGTCAGGCCACCGTGGGTGATGGCCGCCGGCAACAGGCGCACTTCGCTGCCGACCACTATGGTGCCGGTGCGGCTGTTGACGATCACTTTGGCGGACTCCTGGGCCGGGTCCACGTTCAGGTTCTCCAGGGTCGCCAGGTAGGCCACCCGCTGGGAGCGATCCCGGGGCGCAGACACCTGGATGGAGGTGGCGTCCTGGGCGCGGGCCACGCCGGGGCCCAGCAGGCCGTTGATGGTGTCCGCCACCCGCTTGGCGGTGGAGAAATCGGGCCGGTGCAGGTTGAAGGTCAGGAAGTCGCCGTTGGCGAAGGGGCTGGGCACGCTGCGCTCGACGATGGCCCCGTTGGGGATGCGGCCGACGGTGGGGGTGTTCTGAATCACCTTGGAGCCATCGGCCCCCTCGGCGGAGAAGCCGGAGACCACCAGGCTGCCCTGGGCCAGGGCATAGACCTTGCCATCGGCCCCCTTGAGGAAGGTCTGAATCAGGGTGCCACCACGCAGGCTCTTGGCGCTGCCGACCGAGGAGACGGTGACGTCGATCTGCTGACCCGGCTTGATGAAGGGTGGCAGGGTGGCATGCACCGCCACCGCCGCCACGTTTTTCATCTTGGGGCGGGTGCCCGGCGGCAGGGTGATGCCGAAGTTGGAGAGCATGGTGGCAAAACTCTGCTCGGTAAACTGGCCCTTTTCACCGGTGCCGGGCAGACCCACCACCAGGCCATAGCCGACCAGTTGGTTGTCGCGGACACCCTGGACATCGGTGATATCCTTGAGGCGCATCGCCTGAACCGGCAGCGCCAGGACCAGGGTCATCAGGGCGGCAAAGAGTCTCATCCTAACCTCCTAGAAGGGCCACAGGGGGCCGTTGAAGAAGGCGGCCAGCCAGCCGGTCTTCTGGGATTCGGCGAAGGTGCCGGTGCCGCTGTACTGAATGCGGGCATTGGCCACCCGGGTGGACTCCACGGTGTTGTCCGGCTTGATGTCACGGGGACGGATCAGTCCGGTCAGGCGGATGTACTCTTCACCGTCGTTGATGGTGATCCACTTCTCGCCCCGAATCACCAGGTTGCCATTGGCCAGCACCTGCAGCACGTTGACCGAGATGGAGCCGTTGAGGCTGTTGCTCTGGTCCGCGTCCGCCTCCTTGGAGAGATCCAGCTTCTCCTTGTAGTTGAGATCCAGGGTCTTGCCGTTGATGGTGACCGGACTGCCGGCGGCGGAGATGGGGTCCAGCGACATGGCGTTGTCCTTCTTCATCTCGTTGGTGGCACTCTTCTTGGCCTTGGTCGCCTCCACCAGCTCGACGGTGATCACGTCCCCAACCCGGTGCGCCTTGATGTCCGAGTAGAGCTCGTTGGCGTAGGCATCCTGGAAGATGGATCCGGTGTTGACCACCTGGGTCGGCGGCAGCTCGGGGTAGACCGGCGCGTAGTAGGGATCATCCGGGATGGGGGAACCGGGGGTGGTGCACCCCACCAGGGTGGCCAGGCTCAGGACGGCAATCCAGTGTCTCATCTCGATCTCCTTAGAGCTGCTGGTTCAGGTTGGCCAGCATCTGGTCGACGGTGGAGATCACCTTGGAGTTCATCTCGTACACCCGCTGCGCTTCGATCATGTTCACCAGCTCTTCGGTCACGTTGACGTTGGAGGTCTCCAGGGCGCCCTGGCGGATGGCGCCCAGGCCGTCCAGGCTGGGGACGCCGGCAATGGGCGCACCACTGGCACCGGTCTCCAGGAACAGGTTCTGGCCGATGGGTTCCAGGCCGCTGGCGTTGACGAAGTTGGAGATCTCAATCTGGCCGACCACCACGTTGGCCGCCTGACCTGGCACCCGCACCGACACCTCCCCCTCGGAGGAGACGGTGATCGACTGGGCGTCCTCGGGGATGGTGATGCCCGGATCCAGCACATAGCCGGAGCCTGGGGTCACCAGCTGCCCCTCCTCGTCCAGGGTAAACTGGCCATTGCGGGAGTAGGCCTGGGTACCGTCGGGCATCTGAATCTGGAAAAATCCGGGACCGTCGATCATCAGGTCCAGGCTGTTGTTGGTGGTTTCCATGTTGCCCTGGGAGAAGATGCGCTGGGTGGCGGCCACCTTGGTGCCGGCCCCCAGGGTCAGGCCGTTGGGCAGCTCGGTGTTCTGGGCGCTGATCCCCCCCGCCTGGTTGATGGTCTGGTAGAGCAGGTCCTCGAACACGGCGCGGCTCTTCTTGAAGCCGACGGTGCTGGCGTTGGCCAGGTTGTTGGAGATGTTCGCAATCTCAGTCTGCTGGGCGTCCAGGCCTGTTTTACTGATCCAAAGTGCCGGTTGCATACGCTTTTACCCTTTCGTTTCGGTTACACCCGCAACAGTTTTGCGGCTGACCTGTCATTCTCTTCGGCGGATTTCATCATCTTCAGCTGCATGTCGAACTGACGCTGCATCTCGATCATTCCCACCAGTTCATTGACCGGACTGACGTTGCTGCCCTCGACGGCCCCTGCCACCAGCTCCACCTCGACATCGGCCAGGTAGGCCTCACCACCGAAGGCGCGGAACAGGCCGTCCTCCCCCTTGGTCAGGGACTCGATGGGCGGGTTGACCAGTTGCAGCTGATCCACCTCCTCCATGGCGTTGGCCGGCGCCCCCTGGGGACGAACGCTGATGATGCCGTTGGCGGCGATCTCCACCTTTTCGATGGGCAGAGGCAGGAAGATGGGGCCAGACTCGCCCATGATGGGGCGGCCCTGGGCGTTGGTCAGCATGCCGCCCTCGTCGATGGTCAGGGAGCCGGCCCGGGTCAGAGCCTCATTGCCCTGGGCATCTTCGACCACAAACCACCCTTCCCCCTTGATGGCCACATCCAGGCTTCGGCCGGTGGTTTTCAGAGAGCCGGCGTCGAAGTTGCTGGCGGGTCGCTCGGTCATGGCGAACACCCGGGAGGGCAGGCCTTCACCGAACGCCTGCATGCTGCGCGCCTGGTGCAGATCCGCCTTGAAACCGTCGGTGCGGGCATTGGCCAGGTTGTTGGCATGGACGCCGAGGGCGGACATATTCTGGCTGGCGCCGGACGCGGCGATATAAAGCATCTTGTCCAAAGGTGACTCCCAACAGTCGGCAATGACGTTCTCTTGACCAATGAAAATGCAATAGCCGTGCCAACAAATTAGAGGGCTGGACGCCGCGGTTCAGCGAGGATTCAGCCAGTGAGGGAGGAGCCGGAGGGGAAAGGGGTTGCCGCCCCCGGCAGGGGCGGCAATCCAGACTTAGCGGATCTGCAGGATGTTCTGCTGCAGCTGGTTGGCGATGTCCAGGGCCCGGGAGTTGGCCTGGAAGTTGCGCTGGGCGCTGATGAGATCCACCAGCTCGGTGGTCAGGTCGGTGTTGGACTGCTCCAGCGCCGCAGAGTTGATGGTGCCGAAGGTGCCGGTGTTGGGCTCGCCCAGCAGCGCCTCACCGGAGGATTGACTCTGTTTCCAAGAGGTATTGCCCTGCTGGGTCAGTCCCTGTTCGTTGGCAAAGCGGGCCAGGGCCACCTTGCCCAGGGGTACCTCTGTGCCGTTGGAGTAGGTGGCACTGATCAGGCCATCGGCGGCCACCTCCACGTTGGTCAGCCGGCCGACGGTGGAGCCGTCCTGCTGCAGCTTGGTCACCTCAAACTTGGAGGCGTACTGGGTAGGGTTGTCCAGGCGGAACTCCACTCGCTGAGTGCCGTCGGCGCCGGGGCCAATCACACCCGCGCCACCGGCCACGGTCCCCAGAGCCACCGTCTGGATCATGGTGGGGTTGGAACCGATGAAGTTACCGGTGTCATCAAAGGTCATCACCGCCGCGGTATGGCCAGCGGCATTCTGGGCGGCCACCCCAGGGTTGTCGGCGGTACCATCACCATTGGTATCCTGATCCCAGGTACCAGAGATCGCGCCACCGGCGGCATCGCCGATGTTCACCGGCTTGTCGTCCATGGTGAAGAAGGTCAGCCACTGGTTGTTGCCGGTCACGGCGCCACCCGGGGGCTTGACGAAGTACTGGGTCATGATGTGCGGCTCACCCAGGGAGTCGTACACGGTCACCGAGGTGGCATTGTTGTAGGTGGTGGGATCGGTGGGATCGAAAGTGGCCGGGTCGTGAGTCACATCGCCGGCGTTGACGTTCACCGACACCTCGACCAGGGAGGTCTTCTGAGGCTGGCCGGCGGTCTGGGGGATCTGCACCGGCTCGGTGGTGGACAGGCTGACGGACTTGACCGAGCCGTCGTTCTTGTTCACCGGCAGGGCCATCAGGTAGTTGCCCTGGGAGTCCACCATGAAGTTGTCGTCGTTCAGCTTGAAGGCGCCGGCGCGGGTGTAGTTGTAGTCCTGGGAACCGAACTCGGAGATGGTCACGAACATGCCGTTGCCATTGATGGCCAGATCCAGGGCGTTGTTGGTGAACTGCAGGGAGCCCTGATGGAACTGCTGGGCCACCTGGGAGGTCGCCACACCGCTGCCCACGTTGGTCTTGCTGTTGGTAAACAGGGAGTTGGAGTAGACGTCGGCAAATTCGGCACGAGACTCTTTAAAGCCAATGGTGTTGACGTTGGCGATGTTGTTCGACGTGGTATCCAGGTCCTTCTGCGCGGCATTCAGGCCGCTGAGTGAGATATTAAATGACATACTCGTTCCTCGTTAAGAGCCTTCTGCGACCGACAGGACATCAGACAGCTTGACGCCGCCGACACCGCGCAGGTTCAGGACTGTATCGTAGTTGGCGCCCCCCAGGGTCACGCTGCTGACGTGGCCGTAGGTGAACACCGGGAGTGTATCGGTCTTACCGCCCACCAGGGCTTCGGCGGTAAAGCTGTAGGTCCCCTCCGGCATCGCCTCGCCGTCGGCGTTTTTGCCGTCCCAGCTGAAGTCGACGTTGCCGCCGTCACCGGCAGACACCTCGAAGGTGCGGACGATCTGCCCTGCCCCATCCTTCACCTTGACCACCATGTTGTCGGCACCTGCCGGGGTGGAGATCACCCCGGTGACCGGATTGACGCCGTCGGACGCCGCCTTGTCGGACGGAATCAACACCTTCTGCCCCACCAGGCTGCTGGCCTGCAGCGCCTGACTGGAGTTCATCACGGTGTTCATGTTCTTGATCTCGTCGTTCAAGGAGTTGATCCCATCTACGGTGGCAAAGGAGGACATCTGGGAGATCATCTGATCGTTGTCCACCGGCTTGAAGGGATCCTGCATGGACAACTGCTGGGACAGCAGGGAGAAGAAATCTTCCTGGGTCAGAGCCTGGTTGTTGTCCTTGGCGGTAGGCGTCGCTTCTTGCTGCCACTTAAGGGAGTTCAAGTAACTGTTGTCGATGGTATTACTCATCCAGTCCCCCTTTACTTACCAAGTCTGAGAGTTTGTTTGGCCAGATTCTTGGCGGCATCCGCCACCTCGACATTGGCCTGATAGCTGCGAGAGGCGGAGATCATGTTGGCCATCTCCTCCACCACATTGACATTGGGCTTGAAGATGTAGCCCTCCTCGTTCGCCATGGGATGGTTGGGGGCGTACTCCTGGATAAGCGGCTTGTTGCTCTCCACGATACCGGCCACCCGCACCCCTCCCAGGGCTTCGAGATCCTTGTTGATGCCTGCGCCCAGGGGGCCGTGCTGATGGGTGACCTGCTGCTGCAACTGAGCGGCAAACACCGGCTCACGGGCCCGGTAGGTGTCGCCGGCACTGCTGGTGACGCTGTTGGCGTTGGCCACGTTACTGGCGGTGGTGTTCAGGCGGACGTTCTGCGCCATCATGCCGCTGCCGGCGATATCAAGAATATTGAACAGGCTCATGATCATTCACCCCGAAGCGCTTTGCGCATCCCCTGGAACTTGCCGCCGAGAAACTCGAGGGTCATCTGCTGCTCCAGGTTGTTCTGCATGAAGTTGTTGCGTTCGATGTTGAGGTCCACGGTGTTGCCGTCACCGGTATCCGGCTGCAGGGGCACCCGGTAGGCCAAACCGGCCGCCGGCTCCAGACCCAGCTTGAAGTGATTCTGGTGGGTCTTGGCCATGGAGAGCCCGCCCTGGGCGGTCTTGGCCTGGCTTAGCGCCTGATCGAAGTCCACATCCTGGGCCTTGTACCCGGGAGTGTCGGCATTGGCGATGTTGTTCGCCAGCACTTCGGCCCGCTGGGAACGGATCCCCAGGGTGTGTTGGTGAATGCCCAGTGCCTTGTCGAACGAGATGGCCATCTTTGCCTCCTAAACGCAGTCTTGCCCTAGAAAAGCAAAAGGCGTGCCATTGGCACGCCCTTGTTGGAAGAAACTGTGGCTATCGCTTCCTATGTATGATTCCAGCGGGGAATCGCAGCATCTCGAACTGATCGGTGAGGCCCGCCAGGGACTCGGATGCCCCCAGCACCAGATAGCCCCCGGGGTTGAGGGCGGCAGCAAATTGCCGCAGGATCTTGCCCTTGTCCTCCGCCGAGAAGTAGATCAGCACATTGCGGCAGAAGATCACGTCGAACTTGCCCAGCAGGGCGTAGCTGTCCAGCAGGTTCAGTTGGCGGAAGTTAACCATGCGGCGCACCTCGTCCCGGACCTTCATCCCCTTGACGGACGGCAGGAAGAAGAGGCGCCGGCGCTCGGGGGACAACCCCCGGGTCAGGGCCAGCTCGTCATATTCCCCGGACTTGGCCTGATCGAGGATCTGGGTGGAGAGATCGGTGGCGACGATGTCCACCCCGTTCATCAACATGCCGGGGCGCCGCTGCCGGGTCTCCTGGACCACCATGGCCATGGAGTAGGGCTCCTGCCCCGAGGAGCAGGCGCTGGACCAGATGCGAATGGAGCGGCCCAGCTTGGCCAGCTCCGGCAACAGTTCATCGGCCAGCAGTTGATAGGGGTAGTTATCACGAAACCAGAAGGTTTCGTTGGTGGTCATCGCTTCAATGACGGCGGTCCTGAGCCGGCTCTGCTCGGGGCGCATGGAGTGTTTCACCAGGTCGGACAGGTTGTCCAGACCAAAGGATTTCATCAGCGGACTTAGGCGGCTACGTACCAGGTACTGCTTGTTGTCCCCCAGGACAATGCCACACTGCTTCTGCAGGAAGGCGGCAAACGCCTGGTACTCGGTAGGAGCTAAGGTTTTGGTTGGCACCGAATCAGGCCTCTTTCAGGTAGCGATCGATCGCTCCTGCCAATTCATCAGGATTAAATTTGGCGATAAAGTCGTCAGCGCCTACTTTTTTCACCATGGCTTGGTTGAACACCCCGCTCAAGGAGGTGTGCAGGATCACCTTCAGGGAGGTGAGCTTGGGGTTATCGCGGATGGAGGCGGTCAGGGTGTACCCGTCCATCTCCGGCATCTCGATGTCGGAGATGATACCACCAAACACCTCACCGATGTCCTCTTTATCCTTGACCATCTCCTCCAGCTTGCGCAGGGCCTCGAGACCGTCTTTGGCCAGCTCGATCTCCAGTCCCAGCGGCTCGAGCGCGCGCACCACCTGCTTGCGGGCGACGGAGGAGTCGTCCACCACCATGATGCGACGCTTGCGCTCGGAGATGGGGCTGAGGCTGGCCGCCACATCATCGCTGATGTCGGTCCTGGCCGGAGTGATCTCGTCCAGGATCTTCTCCACGTCCAGGATCTCCACCAGCTCCTCATTGATCTCGGTAACGGCGGTGAGGTAGTTGCCGCGGCCACTGCCCTGCGGCGGCGGCATCACCGAATCCCAGTTCAGGTTGACGATACGCTCCACGCCGGACACCAGGAACCCCTGGACCGAGCGGTTGTATTCGCTGATGATGATGAAGCTGTTTTCCACATCCTGGGTGGGACGGCCGCCAATGGCTGCAGACATGTCGATGACGGAGATGGTCTGCCCCCGAATATGGGCCACACCACGAACCAGGCTATTCAGCCTCGGCAGGTTGGTCAGCTTGGGGCACTGCAGCACCTCCCTAACCTTAAACACGTTGATGCCGAATGTCTGACGGCCGTTGAGCCGGAACAGGAGGAGTTCGAGGCGGTTCTGCCCGACCAGCTGGGTGCGCTGGTTCACCGAATCTAAGATGCTAGCCATTGGTGGAGTCCTTATAAAAGCAAAAACAAAGGCACAGATATTGCTGCACACCCAACCGACAAATTGTTGGCACCGGAACTTTTGATATGATGCTGCTGCGTTGTATCAATTTCCCCAAGCGCATTCAAGTAAAGGTTACCTGGTCGGCGGTTAATTTCCATGAAGCTGTATATATTCATTTTCTCCCTACTCTTAAGTGTTTCGGCACTGGGAGACACATCTTTAGACAGGATCGAGGCCGCCGCAGAGCAGTATGCCCAGGGCGTGCTCGAGGTACCGGAGGGCGCCCGGCTGCTGGTAAGTGCCAGCGAGCTGGATAGGCGTCGACACTTTGACTCCTGCGATACCCCCCTGCAGGCCCAGGCCCCGTCGACCAGGGAGGGGGCCCGCTATATGACGGTGAAGATCAGCTGCGACACCCCCAAACCCTGGCTGGTTTACGTGCCGGTGCAGATTGCCGTCGAGTACCCGGTGATGGTCGCCAAGATGACTCTGGGGCCGGACACCCTGCTGGACGAGTCGATGGTGGCGCTGCGCTACGTCAACAACAGCAGCCTCAGGGGAAACTATTTCAGTTCCCCTGATGAGCTTAATGGTGCACGGCTAAAGAGGCGAGCCTCGGCCGGCCAGGTGATCACCAGACGCAATGTCTGCCTGGTGTGCAAGGGAAACCCGGTGACCATCGAAGCCAACAACGACCATCTGTCGATCCGAACCTCCGGGACCGCCATGGGCAGCGGTTCCCAGGGCGACCCCATCCGGGTACAGAACAACCGCTCCAAACGGATGGTGGACGCCTATGTCATCGGCATTGGCCAAGTGCGGGTGAAAATGTAAAAATTACCCTAAAGCTTCTGGCCGTGCGGCCGATAGCAGTGTCAGAAGAGACCCAATTACACAGCGATGGAGCCACACTATGGCTATCGACATCAACAAACTGAGCAGCGGAACCGCTGGCCTGCAGCCGAGCCGCCGGGCCGTCAGCCAGCAGAGTCAACCTCAAGGCAAGGGCCCCCAAGCCGCCGCCAAGGGGGATGAAGTGCTGCTGACCCAGGAAGCCCAGCAGTTGCAGCGGGCAGAGAAGGTGATGCAGGAGACTCCCGAGGTGAACAGCGCCAAGGTGGAGGCCCTGAAACAGGCGATCGCCCAAGGCCGCTATCACGTGGACCCCGACAAGCTGGCCGCCAACCTCTCCCGTTTTGAGAGTGAACTAACCGGTGAGTAACGGCGCGCTGAGCCCGCTGATTGACGCCCAACTGGGGCGTCTTCAGGCGCTGCAGGATCTGCTGGAGCAGGAGACCCAGGCGTTGCTCGAGCGCGATGCCGAGACCATTGAGTCCCTGCTGAAGCAGAAATTGCGTGCCCTGGAGGAGCTCAATCAGGCGGACCAGGCGCTGGCCAACCATCCTGAGCTGACAACCCTCAAGGCCGACGAGGCGGCGATGGCCGGCGTCGACCGGTGCCGGCAACGGCTGACTCTCTGCAAAGAGCGCAACCAGCACAACAGCCAGCTGGCGGAGCAGTACCTGGCGAGCCTGGGGCGGTTGCAGCAGATCCTCAATGCCACCCGCAATCCCAACGCCATGACCTACAACCAGGAGGGGACCACCACCACGGGTGGTCGCCTGGGCAAGGCCATCAAGGCCTGAGGGCGTAGGGTTCACTGCGGAAAAAGCCGGCACAGAGCCGGCTTTTTTATCGTCCCCGCGAATGGGCCCGCACCATGTCCATGGGCTGCCAGCGGGTGTAGCTGGAGCCCGGTTCCAGCACGCCGATCGCCTGTTCCAGCTGAACCTGACGAATGACCAAGGTATCATCCGACTGGGCATCGCGGTTCCACCACCCCAGCTCCCCCTGCTGACGGTTTTGCAAAGAGAGCCGGTCGCCCACCCGGACGCCGTGGCGGCTGCCCAGGCTGATGGTCACCCGCTCGCCGTCCACCCCGAGGACACGACCATGCAGCGGCCGGCAATGGAGGGTGGTGTCGATGTCCTGGGCCATGGCCACCACCTGCTGGCGGATCTGCTGGCCATATTCGCTGTTCCAGAAGTAGCTGGATCCCAGCTCGATCGCGTCGCTGCGCTTAAAGGGCCAGTCCCCCTGGGTGCGGTAACGTTTGTGCCAGATCATCTGACCGGTGAGGCCATCGTAGATGTTGAGGTCGGCGCCGAAATAACGGTTACGGTCGTCCTCAAACCACCCCAGGGTGGTTTGGTGAGGGTCCAGGGTCAGATCATCGATGGAGAGGGCCACCACATACTGGCTGTTGTCGTCGCGGCTCAGGTCCCTGGCCCACTGGTCGCCGTATTCGCGGTTCAACTGTCGATAATCGAGGCTGATGTCATCGCGATCATGGGCAAACAGAGAGGTGGCCTCACCATTGATGGTGTTGGACAACAGCCTGGTCAGGGCGGCATCAAACTCGTAGAGGCTGCCGGGCACCAGGTGCTCTCGGTGCACCACCTGTGCCCTGGGCAGCGTCAGCGCCACCCGGAAGCCCGCCCCCTCACAACGGTTGCCCACGGCACGCACGTCGGCGCGCAGGGTCACCTCCAGGGTATCGTCGCTGATGGTCTCAGACAGCAGCTGGTACTCGCCAATCTGGGTGACCTCCATCGCCTGTGCCAGCACGCCATTGACCAGTGTTTCCCCCTGCGCCGACCTGGCCAGGGCGTTATGGATCGCTTGCTGGCGCGCCTGCTCCAGTCCATCGTTGCCAATGGGCGCCCTGCCACTCAGGGTCAACCACTGGGCAGACAGCGGGGCCGACAGCAGGCAGGCGCTGATCAGGGTCAGGGGTAAGGGGTTCAACATCGCTATCCATCCTCATTGCAGTTGGCGTAGATAATGCAATGAGTGTGCCTACATTTGCCACTAAAGGGCTGGGCGCCGCGGCCGATAGAGTACAGAGGAGCGTGAATGCCCAAACCACACTGGAGATAGCGATGAAAAAGGCCATAGGCGCCCTTTGCCTGTTTTTGTGGGGCTGCGCCACACCGCCGCCCGAGCCGCCGCCGGAGTATGGGGTAAGCGGCAAAGGTTTGCCGCAAAGCAGTGCCGTTATCCACTTGGCACAGCGCATTGCCGAAGATCTGGAGCGCCACCATGACCTGCCGGATAAGACCAAGCTGATTGCAGTCACCACCCCGGTATGGCTGGATGAGATCGACAGCAGCGGCCGGTTGGCCCTCCAGTTGGGCGACGGCCTGGTCAGCGCCCTGCATCAGAGGGGATTTAATCTGATCGAGCTGAACAGCAGCCGGCAGATCCGGGTCTCGGACAGGGGCAACCTGATTCTCAGCCGCGACTACGAGCGACTGCAGGGGAGCCTGCCGGTCAGCCAGGTGCTGGTCGCCACCCTGAGCCGGGACAGCCATGGGGTGATCATCAATAGCCGTCTGGTGGATATCGCCAGCAACCGGGTGGCCTCCACCTCCCAGGCATTTCTCCCCTGGCAGGACTCCTCAGGCTACCTGGAGCAGAGTAACAGCGTCACCGAGCAGGGAGGCCTGCTCTACCGGCAGGAGGAGCCGGGACGAACACCGGTACGGGAGGTCACCCCATGAAGCGATTCGCCGCCGCGGCCCTACTCTTTCTGGTTGGCTGCCAGAACAGTGCCTTTGTCGAGTATGAGTCGGTACCGCCGGAGGATTTTCCTATCCTCACTGCCAAGGGGATCGCCCCCATCTCCGCCCAGCTTGGGGAGAATCGGGAGTTGAAGGTTCAGCAGGCGATGCGTGCCGCCAAGCTGGACGCCTACCGTGAGCTGGCCGAACAGATCTATGGTGTCCGGGTGTCGGGCACCGGCCGCATGGATCAGCAGCTGCTGCAGAGTGACCGGTTCCAGACCCAGGTGGATGGCCTGGTACGGGGGGCGGAGGTGGTGCGTCTCTACCCTGTGGGTGACAACTATGTTGCCGAGTTGAAGCTGGACTATAGGAAGGTGTGGCTGCTGTATCAGCAGGTGCCGAGGCAAAGGATCAAAAACGTGATCTATTACTGATAAATAGCCACACATGTGGTTATTTGTGAGAAAAAGTGAAAAGCGGAGGCTGGGGCCTCCGCTTTTTCGTGATCAGGATCCCGGCCAGGTTCAGGGACGATCCAACCTGTGCCACTCTCCCTGATCCAGTTTGTTAAAAACTCGTCGGAGCAGTTGGGCCATATTCAGATATCGGGCCCTGGCCCCCAAGGGCGCCACCTGCTCTCCCGCTTCCAACATTCGATGACGCAGATCGTCGCACCAGGCTAACAGCGGCCTGGGCAGCAGCTGCTGCGAGCGCCAACCCAGCCAGTACAGGCCCTGCAGCGGCAGACTCAACAGGAACAGGGTGCTGGCCACCATCTGAGGCAGGCTCTCCTGCCCGAGCCACTGAAGCTGAATCCAGAGACAAAAAACCGCCACCGGTGGCATCATCCGGATGGCCAGTTCGGTGGCCTTGATCACCCGGTACTCAGGAAACAGCGGGGCCAGTTGCACCGCCCTGGGCCACTGTTTCATGTAGTGATTGCCACATCTCAGCGTTTCAAAAAAGGTCATGCTTCACTCTCCTTTATACAACGGGAGACGGATCACAGATTTGTTAAGTGTATCACGTCCTGATTCCGCTTCTGCAGAAAAGTATGGGTAAAATGGTCATACCTTTCTAGGAAGATGGTTGAATTTCGGCCCGTTAGGGGACCTGAAAATGCGACACAGGTCGCAATTGTCGCGGGTCTATACTGTAACTTCTTACCATCTTCGGTCGTTATCGACTTCACCGCCCCAGGGCGCAGTCGGTTGTACGCAAGTAAATCACTTAGGTGTATGAATAATGAGCAAACTTGTTCTCGTTCTAAACTGCGGTAGCTCCTCCCTGAAATTCGCCGTAATCGACGCAACCAATGGTGACGAGCATCTGTCCGGTCTGGCTGAATGCTTTAACCTCGAAGATGCCCGTATCAAGTGGAAGCTGGATGGCAACAAGGGCGAAGCGTCCCTGGGTGCCGGTGCCGCCCACTCCGAGGCTCTGGACTACATCGTTGGTACCATCCTGGCCAGCAAGCCTGAAATGGCGGACCAGCTGGTTGCCGTAGGTCACCGCATCGTTCATGGTGGCGAGAAGTACACCAAGTCCATGCTGATCACCGACGACGTCCTGGCCGGCATCGAAGAGTGCGCTTCCCTGGCCCCGCTGCACAACCCCGCTCACCTGATCGGTATCCGTGCTGCCCAGGCCGCCTTCGCCGCTCTGCCTCAGGTTGCCGTGTTCGACACCGCCTTCCACCAGAGCATGCCCAAGGTTGCCTACAGCTACGCCATTCCGCAGAAGCTGTACCGCGAGCACGGCATCCGCCGTTACGGCATGCACGGCACCAGCCACCTGTTCGTTTCCCAGGAAGCGGCCAAGGTTCTGGGCCAAGAGGTGGCCGAGACCAACGTCATCACCTGCCACCTGGGCAACGGCGGCTCTGTTACCGCGGTTCGCAACGGTCAGAGTGTCGACACCTCCATGGGTCTGACCCCGCTGGAAGGCCTGGTGATGGGTACCCGTTCCGGTGACCTGGACCCCGCCATCATCTTCCACCTGGTGAACAACCTGGGTTATACCCTGGACCAGGTCAACAACATGCTGAACAAAGAGTCCGGCCTGCTGGGTCTGTCCGAGAAGACCAACGACTGCCGCGGCATCGAAGAGGGTCACGCCGCTGGCGACGCCGGCTGTACCCTGGCTCTGGAGGTATTCTGCTACCGCCTGGCCAAGTACGTGGCGTCCTACACCGTGCCTCTGAAGCGCGTTGACGCCATTGTGTTCACCGGCGGCATCGGCGAGAACTCCATGCTGATCCGTGAGACCGTGCTCAACAACCTGGCCATCTTCGGTTACGAGGTAGATGCCGAGAAGAACGCCGCTGCCCGCTTCGGCAACGACGGCATCATCACCAAGGACGGCTCCCCCGTTGCGATGGTTATCCCCACCAACGAAGAGTTTGTCATCGCCAGCGATTCTCTGGCTCTGATCTCCTGATCCATTGAGGTACACTGAGCCACGCAAGTGGCTCAGTGCTTTTTAAGAGGTATTTTATGTCTCGCTCTATCATGTTGATTCCGGTAGGCACAGGCGTTGGCCTGACCTCCATCAGCCTGGGCATGGTCCGCGCTCTCGAACGTCAGGGTGTCAGGGTCAACTTCTTCAAGCCTGTAGCCCAGCAGCGCCCCGGCGACACAGGTCCGGAACGTTCCTCCACCATTCTCTCCACCTCCCCCACCATCAATCCACCCGAGCCCTTCTCCATGGAGCACGCCCAACAGCGTATCAGCACCGGTGAAACCGATGTGCTCCTGGAAGAGATCGTCGCCCGGGTGAAGTCCGGTGATGAGGGTACAGAGGTACTGATTGTCGAAGGTCTGGTGCCCACTCGCAGCCACCCCTTCGCCAACACCCTGAACAGCAAGACCGCCAAGACCCTGGATTCCGACATCGTGTTCGTGATCAACCCAGGTGCCGACAGCGCGGCCCAGGTGCAGAAGCGCCTGGAGATCATCGTCGACGAGTTCGGCGGCAAGAAGAACAAACGCATCCTGGGCGCCATCATCAACAAGATCGGTGCACCGGTGGATGAGCGTGGTCGTGCCCGCCCTGACCTGTCCGAGGTGTTCGAGCATGACCAGGTGGTTCGCGGTGACCACGCCGACATCTTCCAGCTGTCCGCCAACTCACCGATTCCGATCCTGGGTGCGGTCCCCTACAACCTGGATCTGGTGTCACCCCGCGCCTCCGATCTGGCCAAGCACCTGGGTGCTCGTCTGATCAACGCCGGTGAGATGCACTCACGCCGCCTGCGTCGCGTCAGCTTCTGCACCCGTGCCATCCCCAACATGGTAAACCACCTGCAGGCAGACACCCTGCTGGTGACCTCAGGCGACCGTTCCGACATCGTGGTATCAGCCTGTCTGGCGGCCATGAACGGCACCAAGATCGGCGCCCTGATGCTGACCGGTGGCTATGAGCTGGAGCAGCAGGTCCAGGAGCTGTGCGCCCAGGCGTTCGACACCGGCCTGCCGGTGATGATGGTGGACACCAACACCTGGCAGACCGCCCTGAACATCCAGAACTTCAACCACGAAGTACCCGTGGATGATTCCGCCCGCATCGAACTGCTGCAGGACTACGTGGCCGGCCACATCGATCGCAAGTTCATCGAGAACATGGCCAGCGACTCCAAGCGTGAGAACCTGCTGTCCCCAGCAGCCTTCCGCTACCAGCTGACCGAGTTTGCCCGCCGCGCCAACAAGCGCGTCGTGCTGCCAGAAGGTGACGAGCCCCGTACCGTCAAGGCGGCGGCCATCTGTGCCGAGCGTGGCATCGCCAAGTGCGTGCTGCTGGGTAACCCCGACGAGATCCGCCGCGTCGCCGCACAGCAGGGTGTCACCCTGGGCGACGGCGTCGAGCTGGTGGATCCGGATTCCGCCCGCGAGCGCTACGTTGCCCCCATGTGCGAGCTGCGTAAGAGCAAGGGCCTGACCGAAGTGGTCGCCCGCGAGCAGCTGCAGGACAACGTGGTACTGGGTACCATGATGCTGGCCGAAGATCAGGTCGACGGCCTGGTGTCCGGCGCGGTTCACACCACCGCCAACACCATCCGTCCACCACTGCAGCTGATCAAGACCGCCCCAGGCGCCTCTCTGGTCTCCTCGGTGTTCTTCATGCTGCTGCCTGACCAGGTACTGGTCTACGGTGACTGCGCCATCAACCCGGATCCCAACGCCGAACAGCTGGCCGAGATCGCCATCCAATCCGCCGACTCCGCCAAGGCCTTTGGCATCGAGCCTCGCGTTGCGATGATCTCCTACTCCACCGGCAGCTCCGGCCAGGGTGCGGATGTCGAGAAGGTGCGCGAAGCCACTCGCCTGGCCCAGGAGAAGCGTCCCGACCTGATGATCGACGGTCCTCTGCAGTACGATGCGGCCATCATGCCCAATGTGGCGGCCTCCAAGGCACCCGACAGCCCCGTTGCCGGTAAGGCTACCGTGTTCGTGTTCCCCGACCTGAACACAGGTAACACCACCTACAAGGCGGTGCAGCGTTCCGCAGACCTGATCTCCATCGGTCCGATGCTGCAGGGCATGCGCAAGCCTGTAAACGACCTGTCCCGCGGTGCCCTGGTGGAAGACATCGTCTACACCATCGCCCTGACCGCTATCCAGGCCGACGCCTAACCCGCAGAGCTGCGGTTGTGAAAAAAAGCTGCCTTCAGGGGCAGCTTTTTTTATTTGGCCCTGATGAAGACCCCCGGTTCACCTCCCCCCTCTTGCCGGACCCGGTCGCGGGAAAACACATGGGAATCTCCGCAGTCTCTGCTTCGAAGTTCGCAGAAGAAGCGCTGATTTTTTCCGACCAGATCAAAGTTTTTGTTATTTGCTGGAGCAAATTCAAAATAATCCAGCGAATGAAGAAATATATTGATAAAGTCCCCGGTGCCGCTCTGGATCTGCAAAAGGTCATCAAGTCCGGCTAAGGTTTTGAATAGAATTCGACCCCCAAAAAAAGAAAATGAGGATGAGAGATGTCTGACAACAATCAAGGCTCCGCCTGGAGCCGCCTATGGCAACGGCCCAAAGCCAAATGGCTGATGGGCATCCCGGTCGGTGCCTTCCTGGCCCTGGTGGTCGGCGCCGTGGGTGTGTACGGCACCCAGACTGTGCTGCACGCCACCAGCACCGATGCCTTCTGTATGACCTGCCACTCCAACCACTCCCTGAAGGATGAGGTGATGGCCTCCAGCCACGGTAACAACAGCGTTGGCATTACCGTGACCTGTGCCCAGTGTCACCTGCCTCCAGGTGGCTTCGAGTACCTGGTGAAGAAGATCATCGTGTCCAAGGACATCATCGGTTACATGACCATTGATGGCTTTAACACCCAAGAGTGGCTGGAAGCGAACCGCAAAGAGCAGGCGGAACTGGCTCGCGACTACCTGCGCTCCATCGATTCCCGCACCTGCACCAGCTGCCACTCCAACATCTACGAGAACCAGCCCGAGTCCATGAAGAAAGTGGCCAAGAAGATGCACGCCATGAACTTCAAGAAGGCTGAGGACAAGCGTAAGACCTGTATCGACTGCCACAAGGGCGTAGCGCACCCCTATCCCAAGGGTTAAGCCCGATGGCCGGGTCCGACTCTCTGGGGGTCAGGTGGACACGGCCAAGGTACGATACCAGGCTTTAAATCCGGGGCCACAACCGGATAGCTGACCCAGTAAGCCCGCCTCTCAGGCGGGCTTTCTTTTTGCCGGCGCGCTAGCACCCAGTCAGAGGAGCGAGCGACCCTGCTCCTGCCCCCCACAGGGGATAACTGCCAGCAAAAAGCCCGCCTTCGAGGGGCGGGCTTTTTTTAACCTAAGTGACTTTTTTGGACAAAAAAACCTTTAGATCAACAAGTTACGCATCTGATATTGATCTAATAACAGGCTTGTCCACAGGTTTTGTGGATAACCTTAAAGAGTCTGATTGTGGAGACTGTGCTGAAGCACCATCTCTGTATAGGAGATTAATCCAATTACCTCATGGTTTTCAATCACCGGAGCCTGATTAATGCCAAACTGCTCAAAAAGTCGGGCGCAGTAACGGATGTCCATGTCGGGGTGAACCGCCAATACCGGTTTGGACATGATCTCGTAGAGGTTGACCCGATCCGGGGCCTTGTCACGAGCCATCACCTTCTTACCGATGTCGGAGAGCAGCACCAGTCCATACTCATCGTGCTCATGACGCTTGCTGATGATCAACGCCTCGGCATGATGCTCACGCAGTACCCCCAGTCCTTCGGAGACCGTCTTCAACCCATCGAGCATCACCCACTTCTGGGCCATCACATCCTTTACCTTGATCAGTTCCTGATTCATATCTCGTCTCCAACCCGTTCGGACAGGCACTCAATCTGGTGGGCGACGCCCACGACATCCTCAATATCCAGCTGCAACGCAATGCCGGTGCCCGGCGAGCTGTCAAACTCACCGACCTCGGCGATGCGCTCCAAGATGTTCCGTGCCAGGTGCTCCTCCACCACAAACAGCAACACGTCCCTTTGCACCTCCAGGTGCAGGCCGAAAAAGGTCTTCTTCGGCTTCAGCCCCTCTCCCCGGGCGTGGTTGATCAGGGTCACCCCGGTGGCACCGGCATCTCGGGCCGCCTCGACCAACTGGTCGCTCTTGTCGTCCTCGACGAAGGCGACGATCAATTTAAAGCGCATGCTCTACCTCTTCGATACTCGTTGCATCAGGGTGGTGAGCTGGGCGTAGCCCATCACGCTGATCATGGGAAACAGGCTGGCAAAGGCGATGAGGCCAAAGCCGTCGATCATCGGGCTCCTGCCCGGAATGGTGCTGGCCAGCCCCAGGCCCAGCGCCGCCACCAGGGGAACGGTCACGGTGGAGGTGGTCACCCCTCCGGAATCGTACGCCAGCGGAATCACACTCTTGGGTGCATAGGCGGTCTGGACCACCACCACCAGGTAGCCGGCGAGGATATACCAGTGGATCGGATCACCCACCACGATGCGGTAAGCGCCCAGAGCGATGCCGATGGCGACGCCCAGCGCCACGGCCAGCCTGAGCCCCATAGGGCGAATGGCGCCACCGGACACCTCCTCCGCCTTGATCGCCACCGCCAGCAACGACGGCTCGGCGATGGTGGTGGCAAAACCGATGGCAAAGGCAAACAGGTAGACCCAGTAGTAGTCCTGCCAACTGCCTTGGCCGTCGATTCCCAGGAACAGGGGATCGGTCAGCTGGGTGGCCATCAGCTCGCCGAGGGGAAACAAGGCCCGCTCCAGCCCCACCAGAAACAGCGCCAACCCCAACACCACGGCGACAAACCCCGCCAGCACCTGCCTGAGGTGCGGTATCGGACGTTTGAGAGCCAGGTACTGAAAACCGAACAGCACTGCGACGATGGGCACCACGTCTCCCAGGGTCGAGATCAGGGTACGGACGATGTCAGCTATCCAATCCATGTGCGTACCACGCCGAAAATGAGGACAAACTGCACCGGCAGCAGGGAGGCGAAGGCGATCAGGCCGAAGCCATCGACCATGGGGTTGCGACCCTTGATGGCACTGGCCAGCCCCACCCCCAGGGCGGTCACCAAGGGAACGGTGATGGTGGAGGTGGTCACCCCGCCGGAGTCATAGGCGATGCCGATGATCTCCTCGGGCGCGATCATGGTCAAGGCCATAACGATGACGTAGCCGCCGATGATCAATTTGTGCAACGGCCAACCCTTGAGAATACGGATCACCCCCAGGAGGATGGCACACCCCACGGAGAGGGCCACGGTCAACCTGAGCTGGGTGGCGTAGCTCTGCTGGGCCTCCTCGGTCCGGGCCAGGTGGCCCCCGGCGGCCGCCACCTCGGCCGCTTCATCGGCTACGGCAATCAGCGCCGGTTCCGCCACCGTGGTGCCGAACCCGAGGAGAAACGCGAAGAGCAGCAGAGGCGCCAAGGCCCCCTTGCGGGCGAAAGACTGGGCCAGGGTCTCTCCGATGGGAAAGAGCCCCATCTCCAGGCCGAAGATAAACAGGGTTAATCCTATGACCACCAGTCCCATGCCCAGGACAATGTCGATCACACTGGGAAGCGGCTGTTGCAACACCGCCAGCTGGAAGAGGGACACCACCAGCACTATGGGCAGCAGATCCCGGCAACTTCCCAATAACGCCAACAACGCTCGATACACGCAAGCTCCTGCATTTCCAATGCTTCTTGCCGAATGGCAGGCGGCTGTGATTCACCGCCCGGCACCACGCGGCGCCAGCTACATTTTTACAACAATTCCCTTGCCAGATAACGGGATATTTGCTGGGAATCGAAAAAAGGGTGATCCCGATCCGGTTTTTCCTTTGTTTCAGGAACTTGGAATTCATTAATGGCACAGCCGCGCATCGATAGCGGAACGCCCTTGCCCGGTGGTCACCGCTAGTGTCACCGCCATGGCGCTGCTATGATGTGCGTTCGCCACCTGAAAGGACGCCCGCCGAGATGATCCGAATTGCCCTGTTGCTTCTGCTGCCGATACTGGGCGGCTGCACCCCCGCCGCAGGTCCAGACCTGCCGCCGGAGAAAGTGGCGGTGAAATTTTTCGAGGCGATCTATGTCGACCGGGATGTCGGCAAGGCCCTGCCGATGGTGGATGACGGACTCAAGGACCTGTTTCAGCACTACAAGCTGGCCAGCCAGGTTCAGCGCAACCTGTTTGGGCTCTACATGGAGCAGGCGGAGGTCGAGCTCTCCTCCACCAATGCCGACTTCTTCAGGCGCCGCAACTACGACATCCTGGTCACCATAAAACTGAAGGGGCTGGTCCGTGGCTACATGAGGCAGGACCTGAGGGAGATCCGCCTGCAGCGACTGCAGGACAGGTGGATGGTGACCGAGATCAAAGAGGACCGCTGGCTGACCAACGGTTGAGCATCAAAAAAAACCAACGCACTGGCGTTGGTTTTTTTTGATGACCCGAGGATCTCAGTCCAGGTAGGCGTCTTCATCCAGATCAACGGGCAACTCGCCTGCCACTTCATCCTGCACCTGATAATAGGCCTCTTCGTAGTCTTGCATTTCCATAAACCCGCCTTAATCCTGAATAGTGAACTCACCACACCATTGATGTGAGTAAGACAAGTCTACCACCAAAGCCCCCTCCTCACGAATATTTCACCAGAAACTGCAATATGTTAGATTATTTCACCAAAGGTGGTTAAAACGGCCCGTCTCACAGAAAATATCGCCGGTTCCGAAGTTTTTTTTCATCACCAGAAGGGCCGCTGACTGTCAGTCTCGAGGGTTTGGCCAGGGATGACGGGCCCGTCGAGGAGTTCGATTGCTGGCATGGTGGCTCCAGGTCAACCGCGAGTGACGGCGAGAAAGTGCATCGGGTCGGCCCCGACGGTGCTCCAATCAGCCCGGGTAGCGCCCCTTTCCCTGACGGCTTCCAGCAGCCTGATGCCCGCACCAGCAGCACCGTCCGCTAGCCATCGACACGCCCTAAGCGGTAGTGAAAGACCTTGAGCCCCCGGTCCGGATCCGACTCGGGGAAGCTGGGCGGATTGGGCAACTGGTCCACCAGGGACAGCGATGGTGCATGCTCGGCCACCTGAGCGGTAAGGAAATCGCGGCTGAGCTCGGGCGCATTCAGGCACAGCAGGGCGTCGCCATCGGGGGCCAGCAGTTCAGGCAGGCGACGCAACACCCGGCAGTAATCCTTGGTGGCAATAAAACTGCCGTGCTGGAAGCTGGGCGGGTCGATCACCACCAGGTCATAGGGCCCCAACTTCTTCAGCTTGCCGAAGGTTTTGAACAGATCATGCGCCAGGTAACGAACCCCGCTTCCCAGCTTATTCTTGGCATGATTGCGCTTGCCGGTTTTCAGGGCACCACCGCTCATGTCCAGGTTGACCACAGACTCGGCCCCGCCGGCGCAGGCCGCCACGGAGAAACCACAGGTGTAGGCAAACAGGTTGAGCACCCGTTTGCCCCGGGCATGAGCGCGAACCCAGCGCCGGCCTTCCGCCATATCCAGAAACAGGCCGTGGTTCTGTCCCCGCATCAGGTCCACCAGAAACAGTTCCTGTCCCTCTCTGATCCAGTGGGGTGAAGGCACCTGTCCCGCCATCTGCAGGGTGGCTGCCGGAGAGACACCTCGATTCTGCCATACCAGGTTGAGGGGGGCCCCCTCCCCAGCCTGAGACCACCACTGTTCCACCTGCTGCCGCCAAAGCCGCATCTGCTCCGGCTCGGGGGTGGTGAAGGTGGTCAGCAGCAACACCGGCGGATAGAGGTCCAGGGTCAGGCTCTCCAGGCCAGGGTAACAGTGACCCCGGCCATGAAACAGGCGCTGAGCCTGATCCAGCGCCACCGTGGTTGGCAGGTGTGGGATCAGGGCGGTCATCGGTCCGCCTCCTGCTGCAAGGGACGGCGGATCGGCTTACCGGTCATGGTCACCGGAATGGCCAGGCTGCGGCTCTGAGGCTCTCCCTCCAACAGGGCGGCAAGCCAACGTCCCCCCTGGGTCGCTTCCAGGCCGATCTTGACGATCATGGTCAGGGGCACCGACAACAACATCCCCACGGAGCCCAACAACCATCCCCAGAAGATCAACGACAGAAACACCACCAGGGTGGAGAGGCCCAGGCCGCGGCCCATCATTCTCGGCTCAACCACGTTCCCCATGAACATGTTCACCGAGACGTAGAGACCGGCCACGGCGGCGGCGCCGCCAGCCCCCAACTGGATCAGTGCCAGGGCCACGGGGGGCACTGCGGCGATGATTGAGCCGATATTGGGGATATAGTTAAACAGGAAGGCCACCACTCCCCACAGGATGAAGTAGTCCACCCCGATCAGGTAGAGGCCAACGCCACAGATAACACCGGTCCCCAGGCTCACCAGGGTCTTAATCGCCAGGTAGCGGTTGACCGACTCCAGGAAACGGTCGATCTGCAACATCCTCATATGGGGATCGTCCAGGGCGTAGTGAAGCTTTCTGGGCAGGCTGGAAGCCTCAAACAGCATAAACACCACGGTCAGGACAATCAGCAGCAGGTTGGCCATCACCGCACCGATGCCGGAAAGCATGTCGGTGGCCAGGCTCATCAGTTTCCCCGGATCGAACTGCTCCTTGAGCAGTTCGATGGACACTGGAACATTGAAGCGCACGGCCAGGTCCGCCAGGGCATGGAACTGATCGGTCAACTGACTGCGATAGTGGGGGAGCTGGGCGGTGAAATCGTTGATGGAACTGCCAATCAGGGCGCCAAGCCAGGTGCCGACCGCCAACACCAGCACCATCACCATGATGATCGCCAGCCACTTGGGCAGCCTCATGCGGGTCATGAGCCGAACCAGGGGGCTGCAGATGATGGCGATGAAGATCGCCAGCAGGAAGGGCACCACTATGGTGCTGGCACTCTTGATGCCGGCCAGCACCACCACCAGGGCGGCGCACACCATCAGGCTGCGTTGAAAAGAGCTCATAGTCATCCGTTGTCTGGGTGGGAAGGACACAGTATATCCTGTTATCTTAAACAGATAACTCCCGATTGAAACCGAAAGGGACCTGCGGGCCCCCAAGGAGACAGGATGACGAATACCGACCGCCAGGACGACCACCAGGCGAGGGTGCGCCGCTACTACTGCAGCTTTGGCGCCAACCTGAGGCCGAAGGAGAACGCCTCGTACGCCCTGTCCTGGCTGTGTGAGCAGTTTCATCGGGTGACCCTCAGCGGTGTCATCGCCACCGAGCCTGAGGAGATGGTGTCGTCGCTGCCCTTCATTAACTTTGCCTTCTGGTTCGACAGCCCCCTGTCGCCTCAGCAGGTGAAGTCGCACTTCAATCGCCAGGAGGAGAAGCGGGGCAGAGACAGGAGCGATCCGCTCAGCAGCATCAAGGATCGGCCGCTGGATCTGGACATCCTTTCGGTCGATCGTGCGCCGACGCTGGCAACCCAACCCGACTACCTGGTTCCTCTGCTCAGGCAGCTGCTGTGCAACGCCCCCCTGGAGAGGGAAACGGTGCCGATCCTCCTCGGCTCCCTAAAGCTGGGCGACGCCACGTCCACCATCTACCGGGATACGGGCACCGGTCATATACGGGTTGTTGACCAACATCCATAACGCCTGCCAGATCGGTTCGAGCCCCCCCTCGACCTCAAGCAGGGTACGACTGAGCACCTGCTGCCGGTAGGCTTCTCCATGCTCCTCCAGAAACAGGATGGGACCCGGCTCGATGGTGTTGACGCGAACCCGGGGGGCCAGTTGCCTGGCCCAAGACTGGGCCAGGCTGTCGAGCCCCGCCTTGGTGGCACAGTAGAGGCTGTAGTCCGCATTGGGGTGATGCACGTAGATGTCGGTTAGGTTGACTACGCAGCCGGAGGCGTTGGAGAGGGCGCGCTGGAGGCGCCTGACCAGGATGTAGGGGGCCTGAAGATGGAGCCGATGAAATCGCTGCAACTGCTCAATTCCCTGCTCGAGCCTCTGTGCATCGACCTGATAGAGGGAGGCGTTATTGATCAGCAGATCCACCCGGTCGGTCTGCGCCAGCAACTGGTCACACCAATCCCGGGTCTCAGCGTCGTCGGTCAGATCCACCCTGGAGGCAGAGAGCCGGGGGTCGGCATCGGGCTCGGAGGTCAGATATTGACCAAAGACCCGATATCCCTGTTGCAGCAGCCGTCTGGTGAGATGTGCACCCAGGCGGCGACCACAGCCGGTAACCACAGCAACAGGTTGCATGGCACTGAACTCCTTGTTGAAAAAGTACGTATGCTAATTTTGTATAAGTCTACTTAGTATCACAGATGCCGGGCATTTGCCCCAAGCAGTGCGACAACGGGTGAGGAGGCAGTTATGAAAATTCTGGTCACCGGGGGCACCGGCTTTGTCGGCCGCCGCCTACTGAAGCAACTGGGCAGTGCCCATCAACTGGTGGTGATCAGCCGCCACCCCGAGCGAGCTTCACAGCAGTTGCAGCAGCAGGGGATCGAGGCGGAGTGTATCGGCATAGCGGCGTTACCCTGGCTCCAGGGGGTAGACGCCGTCATCAACCTGGCCGGAGAGCCCATCGCCGATCGACGCTGGAGCGGCAAGCAGAAACACCTCATCTGTGACAGCAGGTGGCGCCTCACCCAGACACTGAGCGACTGGATACTCGCACAGGAGTTCCCGCCCAAGGTGTTTATCAGCGCCTCGGCCATCGGCATCTATGGTACCGATTCCGATGAGATCCAGGACGAGGACACCCCGCTGGTCTACAACGAGCAGGATTTCGCCCAGAAGGTTTGCCACACCTGGGAGTCTCTGGCCATGCAAGCCTCACCCCACACCCGGGTGTGCGTCCTGAGGATTGGCCTGGTGCTGGGTGAAGGCGGCGCCCTGAGAAAGATGCTTCCAGCGTTCCGGGCCGGCGTCGGCGGGCCGATTGGGGATGGCAGCCAAACCATGTCCTGGATCCATATCGACGACCTGGTTGCGGTTATCGGCTACCTGATGATGACGGACGACTGCCAGGGGGTGTTCAACGGCACCACGCCAGCCCCGGTCAGCAACAAAGAGTTCAGCCGGACGCTGGGGCGCACCCTGAGACGCCCCGCCTTCATGGCGGTGCCGGCGGCGGTGTTGAAGCTGGCCCTAGGGGAGATGTCCTCCCTGCTGCTGAAGGGGCAGCGGGTCCTGCCCAACCGCCTGGTCAGGCACGGATTCAGCTTCCGCTACCCTGAGCTGCCTGCCGCCCTGGAAGCGGTGCTAGGGCGCTAGCCCCTGAGCAGCGCACTGCACTGGTTGGCCAGCAGACGGCGGCAGGCAAGCATGCCAATGGCGCCGATGAGCAGGGCCCCCAGCAGCGGGATAAGGAACCACCACAGGGTGTGACCATTGACCACCAGGTTGAACACCTGGCTTTTCAGCAGGGCCAGGGTAAGTTCGGTCACCACCACTGCCAGCAGGCCGGCTACGGCCCCCAACAACAGGAACTCCCAGGCGACCGCTCTTCTCAGTAAGCTGCCTCCCGCTCCCAGGGTGCGCATGATCGCCAGCTCCTGACGGCGGCTGGCCATCCCCGCCTCGGTCTGGGCAATGAGCACCATGGCACTGGCCAACACCACCACCAACAGCACCAGGCTCAGGGCCAGAGACACCTGGTCGATGACCTCCCTCAGTTGGACAATGATGGCGCCCACGTCGATGACCGAGACGGTGGGAAACTGCTGAATCAACTCGCCCACCAGGCTGGGGGCCCCCTCGGGATGTTTGAAGCTGGCGATGTAGGTTGCGGGGAAGTGCACCAGGGCGGCCGGGGGAAAGATCATGAAGAAATTGGGTTGCATGGTCTCCCAATTCACCTTGCGCAGACTGGTGACCCGCACCTCGACAGGCTGAGTATCGATGGTAAAGGTCAGGCGGTCCCCCAGGCCGATGCCGAGCCGCTCTGCCACCTGGTATTCCACGGACACCTCACCCAAGGCATCCCCTTCGAACCAGCGTCCGGCCACCACAGGATTATTGGGCGGCAGGGTGTCACTGAAGGTCAGATTCAGCTCCCGGCCTATGCCCGTAGGCCCCTGTTGTGGTGCGGGTTCCCCCTCCTCCTTAGTCACCGGTTGGCGAATCTGTTCAGAATTGATGGCGGTAAGACGCCCGCGAACAACCGGGTAGAAGTCGGTAGCCTGCACCTGACGCTCGGCCAGGAACGCCCCCATGGCAGGCAAGTCGTCCAGGCTGATGTTGACCAGGAAGTGATCGGGCGTTCCCTGTGGCAGCTGTTTCTGCCAATCGGCGAGGATGTCCTGGCGCAGCGCCAGGATGGTCAGCAGCAGCACCAGTGATACGGAGAAGCCCACCAGCTGCACCGCATTGTCCCGGGCACGCCGCCGCAGTCCGGCGATGGCAAGCTGCAGCGGCGTGCCGGTGCGCATTCCCAACTGGCGGCCCCAGTTCAGCAGCAGCCAGGCAACCAGCAGGAGCAGCAGGGCCAGTACCGCCCCGCCCAACAACAGCACACCGGTCATCCTGGCATTGCCGCTGTACAGGTAAGCGAGCAGGGCCAGGGCAGCCACAGAGAGCAGACCGTTGAGCCAACCCTGCCAGCGCACCGGCCCCAGGTCACGACGCAGCACCCTAAGCGGCGGTATGGCCAGCAAGCGCAGCAATGGGTAGAGGGTGAATCCGAAACCGGCAACCAGCCCGGTGGCGGCCCCCAGGGAGAGCGGCCTGGCAAATGACGCCTCTCCCCGGCTCAACTCCTGCGGCAGCCAGGCGAGCAGCCCCTCAGCCGCCAGCAGGCCGGCCAGGAGACCCAGCAGTATGCCCAGCAGGGTCACGAGCGAGAGGTGGGTTACAAAGATGCCCCTGACCTGGTTGTGTGACGCGCCCAGGGTCTTCAGCATGGCAACAGCATCATAGTGGCGAAGGCAGTACCTCTGGGTGGCGACCGAGATGGCCGCACAGGCCAGGGCGATGCCCAACAGGGCCGTCAGCAGCAGGAACTGCTCGGCACGCTGGATGGCCCTGGATACGGGGGAGTCCTGGCTGCGGACATCGACCCAACGCTGTGATGTGGTCAAGCGGCCATTGAGCCAGTGGGCGTAGTCCCTGAGGGCATCGGCGGAACCCACAAACTGGTAGCGCCAATTGAGGCGACTGCCCGGCTGCACCACCGCGGTCGCCGCCACATCGGCAAGGTTCATCAGCGCCACCGGGGCGGAGGCAAAAAGGTTGAAGCCCCCATCGGGTAATCGGCGAATCGCCTGTGTCAGCCGGAAGCTGGCCTGGCCTAACTCCGCCGTCTGTCCCTGCTGAATCCAGCCCGCAAGGCGACTGTCCAGCCAGAGGGCGCCAGGTGCCGGCAGGCTGACCTCGGCCCCGCCAACCAGTTCGATGGAGCCTCGCAGCGGGTACTGCGGCGACACGGCTTTGACAGTCACCAGCTGGAAGCGCTCGTCGGAGAAGAGCATGGACTGAAACTCCAACGTGGTGGAGACCCTCAGCCCCCTCTCTCTGGCAGCCTGCAGCCACTGTTCGTCCACCTCCCTGGGCGATGACAGCACCCGGTCCGCCGCCAAGAAGGTGCTGGCCTGGCGAACAATGGACGCCTGGAGGCGATCGGACACCAGTGCCAGGGCGGTGACGGCGGCGACGGCGAGGATCAGGGCCGCGGCAATGAGCCGTAGCTGGCCATGAGCCAGCTCCCGCCGAAACAGCCTCCACGCCAGGGGAAAGGTGGTCATAACGCCTCCAGCCTGCCGCTCACCATCTGTACCCGGGTGACACAACGCTCTGCCAGTTTGAGATCATGGGTAACCAGCACCAGGGTGGTGTGGTGCTCCTGATTCAGCTGAAACAACAGGTCCTCGACCCTGGCGCTGTTGGCCTGATCCAGGTTGCCGGTGGGTTCATCGGCAAACAGGATGTCCGGACGGGTAACGAAGGCCCGGGCTATGGCGACCCTCTGCTGCTCTCCTCCGGACAACTGATTGGGGAAGTGATCCAAACGATGAGAGAGGCCGACCCGCTGCAACATGTTCTCGGCCTGGGTGCGAGCATCCTCGGCTCCGGCCAGCTCCATGGGCAGCATGACGTTCTCCAGTGCGGTGAGGCTTTCGACCAACATAAAGGACTGGAAGATGAACCCCACTTTCCTGCCCCTGAGGTTGGCCCTCTGCTCCTCATCCATCTGATGCAGGGGTTCTCCAGCCAACCAGATCTCTCCGCTGGACGCCATGTCGAGTCCTGCCAGCAGAGAGAGGAGCGTGGATTTACCGGCTCCGGAGGGGCCGGTAACGGCAATGGACTCACCCGACTTGACATCCAGGTCGACGCCCTGAAGGATCTGAAGTTCACCGTCCAGCGTAGGAACCTTTTGTTCCAACCCCTGGACCCGTATGGCTAGCGTAGTGTTAGATTCCGGCATAATTATGGTAATTCGTTCCTTTTTACTGACAGTTATACTGCTTTTACCATCCATTGGTTTAGCTAACAGTGTAACGATTCTTATCCTGGGTGACAGCCTTAGCGCCAGCTACGGTATGAGTGAACGGGAGGGGTGGGTCCACCAACTTAACAGAGACTTGGACAATATTCTTCTTATCAATGCGTCGGTCAGTGGCGAAACGACGGGCGGCGCCCTGAGGAGGCTACCCGCCCTTCTGCAGCAGCATCGGCCCGACTGGGTGTTTGTGGAACTGGGGGGTAACGATGGGTTGAGAGGGTTCCCACCGCCACTGCTCAAGAGGAATCTTGGAAAGATACTGGACCACTCGATGGCTGCCGGCAGCGCGGTGATGCTGTCACAGGTTATGGTGCCGCCGAACTATGGCCCCAGGTATGCCAGTCAGTTTGAACAGGTGTTCAAAGATCTGAGTCGGGAGTATCAGGTTCCGCTGATTCCCTTCTTTATGACGGAGATCGCGCCCTATCCCGAGCTGATGCAGGGCGACGGTATCCACCCCAACCGAAAAGCCCAGGGGAGTATTGCCGATTTTCTTCAGCCCTACTTCGAGCGTTATGCCAATGGCGGGGACTGAGAAAACCCTGTGCCACTTTGAGGCCGCGGCCGTGTCACCGTCAACTTGGATCGTTGCCAACGGCAGGTGGGCCGGTTTCAAAGTCCCAAAACGATAAAGCCACCCGTAGGTGGCTTTATCGTTTTTTGGTGGAGCTACACGGGATCGAACCGTGGACCTCTTGCATGCCATGCAAGCGCTCTCCCAGCTGAGCTATAGCCCCACTTTTGCTTTGTAACAAAGCGAATAAGTGGCGTCCCTTACGGGATTGGCGCCCCGTTGCGGCCGTGCATAGAGGGCGCGGTGTCTACACCGCCCGGCCCCTGTCGGCATCAACAGATAAGTGGCGTCCCCTAGGGGATTCGAACCCCTGTTACCGCCGTGAAAGGGCGGTGTCCTAGGCCTCTAGACGAAGGGGACCCTGGACTGTCACCGTTTAGGCTCTGGTGACATGAGCGAGCAAGTG
>NZ_SWCI01000016.1 GCF_005116715.1 Ferrimonas sediminicola
GACGCCCATCAAATTCACCGAAGCTTCAATGATGTCGTTTCCGCTCGACTTGCATGTGTTAGGCCTGCCGCCAGCGTTCAATCTGAGCCATGATCAAACTCTTCAATTAAAAAGTTTTTTGGAATCCTAAAATTCCGACTCAATGAATTACTGAATTAACTTGTTATAGTCACTCAGTGCAACATTGATATATGAGATATCAATCCTGCGCGAGTGCCCACACAGATTGTCTGACTAATTGTTAAAGAGCGCGCTACGATTTTCAACCGTAGCGGGATGCGAATGATACGCCTCCCATCGTCCAAGTCAAGGGAAATCTCAAAACTTTCATCAGAAATTCGATTTTGACTTAGAGTCTTCAGTCAAAGCGTTGTTTTCAACCCTTTGCCCTGTCGACGGAGGCGCATTATAGGGGGTTATTTTGTTCTGACAAGCGCTATTATGATGTGACAAACTCGTTTGTTCACAAAACCCCCAGCAAGGACGGCAAAGCAGTCAAACTGGGCATTTAGGGAGCACATCATGGCCATCAAACCCTTCAATCACATTGTACCGACGGTGCCGCATAGCGCCTTTGTCGATTCCAGCGCCGTACTGTATGGCGATATTACCCTTGGCGAAGACGTCAGTGTCTGGCCACTGGTTGCCGCCCGGGGTGACGTCAACCAGATCCGCATCGGTGACCGCAGCAATGTCCAGGATAGCACCGTGCTGCATGTCACCCGCAAAGGCGAGTCCAACCCAGATGGCTTCCCACTGCTCATCGGCGCCGATGTCACCGTGGGCCATAAGGCGATGCTCCACGGCTGCACCATCGGCGATCGGGTGCTGGTAGGCATGGGCGCCATAGTGCTGGATGGCGCAGTTATTGGGGATGACGTCATACTGGGGGCCGGCAGCCTGGTGCCTCCGGGTAAAACCCTGGAGTCTGGCTACCTCTATGTCGGTAGTCCGGCCAAGCAGGCTCGTCCCCTGACAGACAAGGAGCGCGCCTTCCTGACGGTGTCAGCAAGCAACTATGTCCGGCTAAAGAACGAGTACCTAGCTCAGGAGTAGCCTCAGATGGCCGGATGCTGCAGCCAGATCCGGCCCTGGGCGTCGAAGTTTTCCTCTTCGATGAGGGTTTCCGCCTCCTCCTCCAGGTCAAACCTGTACTGTTCAAACGCCTGGATCGCTTGCTCTTCCGTGGTGATCTCTGTGTCGGCCAGATGGGCCAGCGCCGGAAGTGAGATGTAGCAGCCCACCTGCTGACCCGCCACCAGTGCAGTGAAGCTCAGGTGGAGCTGCTGCATATCCACCCGGAGTTGGTCATTAAACAGGATCTGTTGGTTCATGTTGCCTCTCCCAGCTGGGCCATGAGCAGATCATAGACCTCATCGGTGGCTGGGGACACTCCTCGCCAGATCTCGAAACTGACCGCGGCCTGCTCCACCAGCATTCCCAAGCCGGCCAGGTTGATTGTTGCCCCCGTCTCAGACGCCCATTGCTGAAATATGGTGGGTTTATCGCCATAGGCCATGTCATAGCAGCTGCCGCCTGCCGCCAGCATCTCCGGCAACAGTGGGGGCAGTGCCGCGGAGAGCGAGGCTGAGGTGCCATTGATGATGAGGTCGAAGCTTCCCTCAATCTCATCAAAACCCCCTCCGCGGATGGCTCCCAAGTGACTGAACAGGGAAGCCAGCTCCTTAGCCTTGGCGGCGGTGCGGTTGGCAATCACCAACTCCCCCACCTCTGCCGCCATCAGCTCGGGAATGACGCCTCGAACCGCCCCGCCGGCGCCTAACAGCAGCACCCGGCGGCCATTCAGGGCAATGTGATGTTTCCGCAGGTCCCTGACCAGCCCTTCGCCGTCGGTGTTGTCGCCACACAGCTTCTCCCCTTGCCAATAGAGGGTGTTCACCGCCCCCGCCAGCCGGGCGCGCTCACTGAGGGTGTCACACAGCTTCGCTGCCTGCTGCTTGAACGGCAGAGTCACGTTCGCCCCCAGTCCCCCCTCTTGACGAAAACGATGGATCGCCTCAGGAAAGCCGTCCAGGGGTGCTAGAATCGCCTCGTAACTGAGCTTCTGGCCAGTCTGCTTGGCAAAACAGGCATGGATAAGGGGCGATTTACTGTGTTTGATGGGATGACCGAATACGGCATATCTGTCCATTGGCGTCGTCATCTGTAATTGGGGAAAGGAATGTTATCAGTTATACGTCGCCTGCTTGGCGGCAGGCAAGGGGTGTCAGAGCCCAGCAGTGCTTATGAACTCATTGGTGGCGAACCTGTGGTGCAGGCCATCGCCCAGCGCTTCTATCAGTTGATGGAGGAGGACCCTAGATATCGGCCACTTCGCGCCCAACACCCACAGGATCTGAACGAAAGCGCCGACAAGCTGTTTATGTTCCTGTCCGGCTGGCTCGGCGGCCCGCCCCTGTTTGAACAGGCCCATGGTCACCCCATGCTGAGGGCCAGACACCTGAGCTTCAGGGTCGACAGAGCCCTGCGGGATCAGTGGCTGGATTGCATGCGCCGGGCACTGAATGACACGGTCCGCCACAAGCCGGGGCGCCAGGCCATACTCAAGGCCCTGATCCCCCTGGCGGACCACATGCGCAACGTCGACGTGGACTAGCTCAGTTCCGACAGCCAGTCCCGGGGGCGAAGGTAGTCGCTGTACAGTTTGGCCTCGGCACTGCCCTCCTCCGGCTGATATTGGTACTGCCAGCGAACCAGCGGCGGCATGGACATCAGGATGGACTCGGTCCGTCCCCCAGACTGCAACCCAAACAGGGTGCCGCGGTCCCAAACCAGGTTGAACTCCACATAGCGGCCACGGCGGTAGAGCTGGAACTCTCTCTGCGCTTCCGTGTAAGGGGTGTCCCTCCGGCGAGCCACTATGGGTTCGTAGGCAGGGATGAACCCCTCACCCACCGCTTTCATGAAGGCGAAGCTCTTTTCAAAGCCCGGTTCATTCAGGTCGTCAAAGAACAGCCCGCCCACCCCGCGGGTCTCTCCCCGATGCTTGAGGTAGAAGTAGTCATCACACCACCGCTTGTACTTGGGATAGACCTCTTCACCGAAGGGCAGGCACAGCGCTCGGGCGGTGGAGTGCCAATGAAGAATGTCTTCGTCCACGGGGTAGTAGGGGGTCAGATCGAAGCCGCCACCAAACCACCAGATGGGATCGGCTCCCTCTTTCTGAGCGATAAAGAATCGAACATTGGCGTGGGAGGTGGGCACATGGGGGTTCTTGGGATGAATCACCAGGGAGACGCCCATCGCCTGGAAATGACACCCCTCCAGCTCCGGACGCTGGGCGGTGGCAGAAGCCGGCATACGGTCACCGAACACATGGGAGAAATTGACTCCGGCCTGCTCGAATACGGCACCGTCGGCCAGCACCCGGCTGCGGCCGCCACCGCCCTCCGAACGCTGCCACTCATCTTCGGCAAAGGCCGCTCCGCCGTCTGCACGCTCCAGGCTGGTGCAGATACTGTCCTGCAGCGCCAGCAAAAACTGGCGCACCTGCTCAATCCGTTGTTCCATGTGTCCCTCGACTGACGTTAGCCGGCGCGCAATGTCTCGCCGGTGATGGCATTGATGATGGTGGAGGGGGAGAGAGAGTCTCCCACCTGACTGTCGACAACTCCGGCCACCCGACCAGACAGGGTGTGCTGAACCTCGGCCACGCTTCTGCCCGGCTCGTCACCGCTCAGGTTGGCACTGGTGGACACCATGGGCTTGCCGAACAGGCGGGCCAGATCGGCCGCCTGGGGGTGGGCGGTCACCCTGACCGCCACAGATTGAAACTGGCCGGTAATCCATTCAGGGACCCCGGGCTTGGCCGGCACCACCCAGGTATAGGGGCCGGGCCAGCTGTCGAACACCCGCTGTCGCTGGGCATCGGACAGGGCATCAAAATCCACATAGGGGCGCAGCTGATCGACATCCGCCGCCAGCAGGATCAACCCCTTTTCCACGGGACGCTGTTTGATGGCGAGCAAGCGCATCACCGCTTCCCGGTTGTCCGGATCACAGCCCAGGCCAAATACCGCTTCGGTGGCGTAGGCGATCACTTCACCTTCGGCCATCTTCCTGGCGCCGGACTGCAGGGTAATGCGCTCCATCACGGATTAACGGCCCAGCTTTTCCTGCAGGGCGGCATCCTTGGCCATCACGGCTTCGGCGTTCTTCTGACGATCCGCCTTAACACGTTCGGCCATCTCCTCGCTGGCCACCGCCAGCATCTGGGCAGCCAGGTAACCGGCATTCTTGGCACCAGCCTTACCAATGGCCACGGCCGCCACCGGCACACCGCCAGGCATCATCACGGTGGAGAGCAGTGCGTCGTGTCCCTGCAGCGGGCCAGCATCGATCGGCACACCGATGACCGGGCGGGTCGTGATACCGGCAACGGCACCGGCCAGGTGAGCGGCCAGGCCAGCAGCACAGATGAACACCTTGCAACCACGCTCCTCGGCATCTTTCACATAGGCGTGAGTCGCCGCGGGAGTGCGGTGGGCGGAGGTCACCTTGACTTCGAAATGAATGTCAAAGCTCTTGAGGACGTCCAGGGTGGACTGCATAACGGGCAGATCGGAATCTGAGCCCATGAGTACAGCAACAAAGGGTGTGGTCATTGTGGTACTTCCTATTTATACCGTTTTATTATGGGTAGGGTACTTCGCCGGCGATTATATCGTTTTACCCCGATATTTACAGGCTCGCTGGGGACAAATTAGTCTCATTTCGCCCCGGACCCGCTTCTCCACCAATATCCCCCAGCCGCAATCCGGACAGCTGTCGGGGTGTGGCGGAGCATTCACCACATACTTGCATTTCGGGTAACTGCTGCACCCATAGAAAGGTTTTCCCGAACGACCGCTTCGATGAACCAGGTGTCCCTTGCCACACTCGGGGCACTCCACCTGGGAATCCTCCTCCTCCTCGCGGACGATAAAGTCACACTCGGGGTAGCCGGTACAGCCGATGTAGAAGCCATAACGTCCGGATTTCAGCGCTAGGGGACGCTCACACTTGGGACAGGGCTGATCCTCCATCACCTCGATGATGCCAACTTCCTTGTGACTCAATGGGCGACTGTAGTCGCAGGCAGGATAGCTCTGGCAACCGAGAAACTGGCCTCGCTTACCGTTGAGGATGTGCAGTTCGGACCCGCACCGGGGGCAAACCTCGTACTCCCGCTCCAGGGCATGCTCATGGACATTGAACAAACCGTCATCAATTCTACTCACGTCACACTTTTCCGCTCAAAAAATGAACAATCGTCGACACACCTTGTGTGACTGAATATAGTACCAGTGCCCAAGCCGGGGGGCACGGAGTTTGCCGTGAATTGGCTTCTAAGGCGTCATTCGGAACATTGTGTACCACCGCTGTAGAGGAGTGTCTGGTGATGAAATTGAAGAGCGTCTCTCTCTGTCTGGCCGCGGCGGCCCTGCTCTACGGCTGCTCGGCCACCCCAGAGCCCCCCCGGGTCATCACCCCAGCCGTGGATCTCGCCCAGGCCAACCGCGGCGATGCCAGCGTCATCAATGACCAACAGTTGGCCGACAGCATCGCTGCGGTCGTCGCCATGGCGCCCCACCCCCGCTCCCACAGGGAAGCCCTGTTCAACCATCTCCAATATCTGCGTGCCTACAGCTACTTTGCCGATGTGGATCTGATGGAGGATGCCCAGATTCAGCAACTGCACCGGGGTCTGATGACCCTGGGGCAAACCCTGGACCGCCAGACCCCGGAACTGCTGGAGCAGTGGGGGGTACTGCTTTACCGCTTCTACCGTCAGGATGGCACCGGCCAGGATCTGGACATCCTGCCCCAGTTACTGGCCAACCAGCTTGCCTCCTTCGAAACGGTCGGCAGCGGCTCCGCCATCCAGGATTACGCCCTGTGGGAGCTGCTCCGCAGCGCCGGCATGCTGCTGGAGTCGGTACGCCGGGTGCCCGACAGCCTCCTGAAGCAACAACTGCTGGAGAGCGAGCTCGATCAGGCCCTGCTGAGTTTCGCCGCCAGCGACGGGGCCCAGCGCCCCTCCGGCGACTGGCCCCAGCAGAACGCCTACTGGGCCCTGGCGATGTGGCAGCTGAACCAGCCTGCCGAGATCCGCCTGCTTACCGAACAGCGGGTGGCCAAACTGGCCCGGGATGATCAGCAGCGTCGCGGCGCACAGGCCGGACGCGCCTTTACCCTGGGCTTCCTGGTCAACGCCTTCCTGGGGCAACAGGCCTGCACCGGCGACTACGCCGATCTGTGCACCCTCCCCAAGGAGGAAGAGATCCTGCCCATCGAACACCGTTGCTCCGACAGCCTCTATATCCGGGCCCAGGATCTGACCGAGGCTGAGCTCAATCAGACCTGTGGCCGTCTCACCTCTCAGGAGCAGGACTTCCATCTGCTGCTGGCCACCGATCAGCAGCCGGTGGCCGACGATCACAACGACGCCCTCAAGGTGGTGGTGTTCAAGAACTGGAGTCAGTACAACGCCTACGGACAACTGCTGTTCGACATCGATACAGACAACGGCGGCATGTATATCGAGGGCAACCCGGGCCAGGCAGGCAACCAGGCCACCTTTTACGCCTATCGCGCCTGGTGGCAAGAGGAGTTCCAGGTTTGGAACCTCAACCATGAATATATCCACTACCTGGACGGGCGCTTCGTCAAATACGGCGGATTCGGCCACTTCCCGGGAAAAATGGTGTGGTGGGCAGAGGGGATGGCGGAATATGTCTCCAAGGGCCACGACAACCCCCAGGCGATGACCCTGGCCCGGGATTATGGCGTGGACAACTGGCCCTCTCTGGAGGAGATCTTCGCCACCCACTATACCGACGGCCTGGATCGTACCTACAGATGGAGCTACCTGGCGGTTCGTTACTTCTGTGAAAACAACAGGGAAGCGCTGCAAGCCCTGGGGCGCTCCCTGAAGGGGAACGACTTCACTGCCTATGATCAGGCGCTGCTGGCGCTGGCCCGGGAGAATCAGGCCGACTTCAACGACTGGCTGTCCGAACAGGTGGACGCCATGCCCCAGGAGATGCCACAGCTTATGCTGGCCCAGGCCCCCCAGCCCAGAAGAGAGAACCGGTACAGCTACCGCGACTACCTGAAGCCGGTGCACCTGGCCTCGGGCGAAGAGCACCTGCACCTGTAACGGGAAATAAAAAGAGGGCACCCCTGGCCCTCCCCTTACCGCGGCGGCACTCAAGTGCCGCTTTCTTAGTCGTATTTAATGGATCATCCCCTCGGGCTCCTCAAACACCAGATCCTCCATCTGGCGGTAGGCGCCTTCGTTACCGGGGGCGTTGAACAACACCATCAGCACCACCCACTTCAGGTCATCCAGACTCAGAGGCTCGCCGTCGAGCTCCATTACCCGGTCGATGACCATCTCGCGGGTTTCACCGCTAAGCACTTGAATCTGCTCCAGGAACAGCAGAAAACCTCGGCAGGCCGTATCCAGACGGATCTGCTCCGCTTCGGTGTAGACGCGAAGGCTGTGGTTAGGGTTAGTGTACAGATAGGGCTGATCGGTGCCATCCTGCAGCGCCGCGAGCTTCTCTATCCAGATTAATGCCTTGCCTATCTCCTCCGATTTAAAACCCGCACGACTCAGCTCTTCCGTCAGCTCTTCGCGATCCAACAACAACTCAACATCGCTTTGGACATAGGTCTCGAACAGGTACATCAGTATGTCGAACATGCGCTACCCTCCCCTAAGCCGGATGTAACCGCCGGGCACTTGCGCAACCCGACCCTCTAACTCCAGCAGTAACAGTTGCTCAAGTACAACATCTACTGGCAAATCGCTCCGAGCCACCACCACATCTACTGAAGTGGCCTCATAACCCACACTATCCAACAACCTGGGCAAAGGCAACTCCGGCACCTGGGCGCGAACCCGGTTCTGGGGCCGCCGACTCAGCTGCGGCATCAGTTCCTCATAGATATCGACCGGGGCAGAGGTCAGTTTGGCACCCTGCTGGATCAAAAAATGACAACCGGCGGCCTGGGGGTTGTCGACCGAGCCGGGCACCGCGAACACCTCCCGACCCTGTTCCGCCGCCATTCTGGCAGTAATCAGCGAGCCGGACTTCACTCCGGCCTCCATCACCAGGGTGCCGTAGCACAGGCCGCTGACGACCCTGTTGCGCCGGGGAAAGCAGCCCTTGTGCGGGCGAAGATCCGGCCAGAAGGTCGAGACCACCGCTCCCTGCTCGGCGATACGCCGCTGCAGCTCTTTATGTCTACGGGGATAACAGTGGCCCAGACCACAACCGGTGACCGCCACCGTCGCGCCCCCCTCCAGGGCGCCCCGATGGGCGGCGGCGTCGATCCCTTCGGCCAGACCACTGACGATCACCCACCCCTGCTGAGCCAACTCCCGGCACCAGTGATGAGTCCGCTCCAGGGCCGGTGGGGTGGCGCCGCGGCTGCCGACCACCGCCAGCCCCGGCCCCGCCAGCAACGACGCCTCCCCCTCCACGAACAGCAGCAAAGGCGGGTCGGCAATCTGTTTCAGCGCCAGGGGGTAATCCGGGTGTTCCAGCGTCAGGATTTGCCGGTTGGGCGGCTCGGACCAGGCCAGCGCCAATTCCAGCCGCCGCCGCTCCGGATAGGCCAGAGTTTGGGCAAACCCTGGGTGAATGTCGGGAAGATCCCCGGCCAGAGCCCACTGACGTAACACCTCGACCGGCGCCATATCCAACAGTTTCAGCTTGCGGCCGAGACCCAGCCCCCGGGCCAACTCCAGCGCCAGCCAATCCGTTACCGAGGCCGCCATCGACGCTCCGGGGTCACCGCCCTGTCCGCCAGCCGGAGAGGGTGGCCGCCCCGGGTGACCAGTGCCAGGCACACCCGCGCGAAACAGTGCACCACCACCAACTCACCCCGCTTCAGCTCCGCCCCCGGTCCCATGCGGTGGATACCGATCAACATCTGCCCCGGCCGAACGCCGTTTTCCCGGCTCAGGTACACCAATTCCCCTGGCCCCACCTCCCGGGCCAGCGACGGTGTGGCTACCAAGGCAAGGTCGGTATCCGGAGGGGCGGCCATCAGAGGCACCAGCAGGGGATCGGCCACCAGCGTCGCCAGGGCATAGAGCGGCTCCCCTGGGCCAACCTCCTGGTCACTATAGAGCAGCCGCAGCTGCCCGGAAGGATTGGCAACCCCAATGGCCGCCAGCACCATCTCCTCCCCTAGGCGCTTGCCGCTTTGCGGATCGTTCAGGCTCTGACGATAACGAAACACCCCGTAATCCCCGCCGGGTTGCAGGGGATGACTCAGGTAGAGGGTGTCCCCGGCGACAAAGCGCAGCGAGGAGCGGCTGCCGGCCTCCACCACAGGGGCCGCCTGCAGGGCTTGGGCCGTCACCACCCTCACCCTTGCCAGCCGCGGGCGGATCGATGCCCAGTCCAGGGTCAGGATCGGCTCGCCGGCCATCGGCCCCTCTTCACGGCGCAGCACGGGCTGACCATTTTCCAACCCCAGCAACAGGCGCTCACCAGGGTAGATAAGATGAGGGTTGGACACGGTGAGGTTGGTTCGCCACAACCTGGGCCACTGCCAGGGATCATTCAGATAGAGAGAGGAGATGCTCCACAGTGTATCACCCTGTTTTACAGTGTATACCTTAGGCGAACCCGGTCGCAGGGAGAGGCTCTCGGCCCACCCTGCCAGGGAGAGGATCAGCAGAAACAGTAGAGGAACTCGGCGCATTCAACATCCTTGTCGATCATTAACGGTTTCGCCTGTGCCTGTTCATGGCCTCGGCAAACAGTTAAAATTGAGCCAATGACAACCTAAGTATAATCAGGTTGAATGTTTTTACCGATTTGAAGACGAGAGAACCATGGCTACTTTGCAAGTCCTGCGTTTCCCGGACGAGCGCCTGAGAACGGTTGCCAAACCGGTGACCGAATTTGATGGCGAACTCCAGCAACTGATTGATGACATGCTGGAAACCATGTACGAAGAGAAGGGTATCGGCCTGGCAGCCACCCAGGTGGACCGCCACGTTCAAGTGATCGTCATGGATCACTCCGAGGACAAATCCGCCCCGATGGTATTCATCAACCCAGCACTGTCCAACCAGAGTGGTTCCTTCACCAATGAGGAGGGCTGCCTGTCCGTGCCTGGCGTTTATGCCAAAGTGGATCGCTATGAAACCGTCACCATCGACGCCCTGGACCGGGAAGGCAACCCCTTCACCGTAGACGCCGAGGAACTGCTGTCCATCTGCATTCAGCATGAGATGGATCACCTCAAAGGCAAGCTGTTCGTGGATTACCTGTCGCCCCTTAAGCGTCAGCGCATCCGCCAGAAGCTGGAAAAACAAGCCCGCGTAGAAGCCCGCCACGCTTAGGAGACGGCCTTGACCCCCCTGAAGATTGTGTTTGCCGGTACGCCGGATTTTGCCGCGCGTCACCTGGACGCGCTGATCCAGAGCGACCACCAGGTGGTGGCCGTCTACTCTCAGCCCGACCGCCCCGCTGGCCGGGGCAAGAAGTTGACCGCCAGTCCGGTAAAGACCGTGGCCCTGGATCACGACATCCCCGTATACCAACCCAAGTCCCTGCGCCAGGAGGAGGCCCAGCGCGAGCTGGCAGACCTGGATTTCGATATCATGGTGGTGGTGGCCTATGGCCTGATCCTGCCCAAGGGGGTGCTGGAAACACCCAGACTCGGCTGCATCAATGTCCACGGCAGCCTGCTGCCCCGCTGGCGCGGTGCCGCCCCCATCCAGCGTGCCATCTGGGCCGGGGACGCGGTCACCGGCGTGACCATCATGCAGATGGATGAGGGTCTGGACACCGGGGACATGCTGCACAAGGTGACCCTGCCCATTGATGCCAGTGACACCTCGGCGGCCCTCTATGACAAGCTGGCGGAGCTGGGGCCTCAGGGCCTACTGGCAGCCCTGAAGAAGATCGCCGATGGCACCATCGTGGCGGAGAAGCAGGACGACAGCCAGGCCAACTACGCCGACAAGCTCTCCAAAGAGGAGGCTCGCATCGACTGGAACCAGCCGGCCGACTTTATCGAGCGCTGCGTTCGCGCCTTCAACCCCTGGCCAGTGAGCCACTTCGAGGCGGGCGACAGTAGCCTCAAGCTGTGGCAGGCCACCGTGGTCGACGGGAGTGGCGCCCAGCCCGGTACCGTTATCCAGGCGGACAAGCAGGGACTGGTGATCGCCTGTGGCCAGCAGGCGCTCAAGCTGGAGACCATCCAGCTGCCCGGCAAGAAGGCGATGGCCGCCACCGACGTCCTCAACGCCCGCAAGGAGTGGTTTGCGGTTGGGACCCGCCTGTCATGAGTACACGCAACACCCGCGCCCAGGCCGCCTGGGTGATCGAGCAGGTGATCGACAAGGGCCAGTCCCTGGGCGCCTGCCTGCCCCAAGCCCAGCAACAGCTCGCCAATCCCAAGGACAAGGGGCTGCTGGCGGAGATCTGTTACGGTGTGATGCGCCAGCTGCCAGTGCTGGACTCCCAGGTGCTGGCTTGCCTGGACACCCCTCTGAAGGGGAAAAAGCGCATTATCCACTGCCTGCTGCTGGCAGGACTCTATCAGTTGAAGCACATGAGGGTGAAGCAGCACGCCGCAGTGACGGAAACCGTGGAAGCCACCCGTCAGCTCAAGGCCGGGGGACTGTCCGGGCTGGTCAACGGCGTGATGCGCCGCTTCTGCCGCGAGTTGGAGCAACTGCAACAACAACGCTTCGACGACGACAGCCGAACCCATCTGCACTCCCGCTGGTTTATCGAGCGGGTACGCCAGGCCTACCCCAGATGGTGGCCACAGATCCTGGACGCCAACAACCAGCACCCGCCCCTGTGGCTGCGCAACAACGCCAGCCACCAGAGCCGGGCCGCCTACCTGGCGACCCTGAAGGAGGCGGGAATCGACGCCCAGCCGGGCCAGAGTGCCAATGCCCTGCGCCTGCCCCAGGCGATGGATGTCACCCGGCTACCCGGCTTCGACTCCGGTAATGTCTCGGTGCAGGATCTCTCCGCCCAGTGGTCCGCCTACCTGCTGGATCCCCGCCCTGGTGAGCGGGTGCTGGACGCCTGCGCCGCGCCCGGCGGCAAGACCTGTCACCTGATGGAGTTCCAACCACAGCTGCAGGAGGTGGTCGCCCTGGATATCGACCAGAGTCGCCTCGACCGGGTACAACAGAACCTGGATCGCCTCAACCTCTCCGCCACCTTGGTGGCCGGAGATGCCGCCGATCCGGACAGCTGGTGGGATGGTCGCCCGTTCGACCGCATCCTGCTGGACGCCCCCTGCTCCGCCACCGGCGTGATTCGGCGCAATCCGGACAGCAAATGGCTGCGCCGGGAAAGCGACATCGCCGCACTGGCCGAGCTGCAGCAGCGTATCCTCCACGCCTGCTGGAAGATGCTCAAACCCGGCGGCACCCTGGTGTACGCCACCTGCTCGATTCTTCCTGAAGAAAATGTGAACCAGATCAAGACATTTCTTCAACAGGTGCCGGATGCTATGCTGCTTAGCATCAATCCGGATGATACCAGTGACCAACCTGGCTGGCAGTTGCTCCCCCGTCCCGATGAGGGCGACGGCTTCTACTACGCCAGAATGACTAAACAGCGCTGAACTAGCAGATGAAGATCATCATTCTCGGAGCCGGCCAGGTGGGCGGCACGCTGGCCGAAAACCTGGTTGGCGAAAACAATGACATCACCATAGTGGACAACGATCAGGTCACCCTGCGCTCCCTGCAGGACAAGTACGACCTGAGGGTGGTGAATGGCCATGCGGCCCACCCCGGGGTGCTGCACGAAGCGGGCGCAGAGGACGCCGACATGCTGATTGCGGTAACCAACTCCGATGAGACCAACATGGTGGCCTGTCATCTGGCCTACACCCTGTATGGCACCCCCACCAAGATCGCCCGGATCCGCTCCGAACAGTTTATGGCACGCCAGGAGGCCCTGTTTCAACGCAGCGGCCAGGGCAACGATTGCCGTGGGCGCTTCTTTATCGATGAGCTGATCGCACCGGAGCAACTGGTCACCCACTATATCCGGCGGCTGATCGAGTACCCCGGCGCCCTGCAGGTGGTGGAGTTTGCCGATGGCCGGGTCAGCCTGGTAGCGGTCAAGGCCTACTACGGCGGTCCCCTGGTGGGCAACGCCCTGTCTGCCCTGCGCGAGCATATGCCCAACATCGATACCCGGGTCGCGGCGATCTTCCGCCAGGGACGCCCCATCCTGCCGCGGGGTACCACGGTGATCGAGGCGGATGACGAGGTGTTCTTCGTTGCCGACTCCAAGCACATCCGAGCGGTAATGAGCGAGATGCAGGAGCTGGAGTCCAGCTACCGCCACATCATGATCGCCGGCGGCGGCAACATCGGGTTCGGCCTGGCCAAGGCCCTGGAGTCCTATCACGAGGTTAAGCTGATCGAACGCAACGCCGAACGGGCCTCCTCCCTCTCGGAGTGGCTGGACTCCACCACGGTGTTTCATGGCGATGCCTCGGATCAAGAGCTGCTCCATGAAGAGCAGATCAACCAGACCGACGTGTTCATTGCCGTCACCAACGACGATGAGGCCAACATCATGTCCGCCCTGCTGGCTAAACGCCTGGGGGCCAAGAAGGTGATGGTGCTGATCCAGCGCGAGGCCTACGTGGACCTGGTGAAAGACGCCAACATCGACATCGCCATCTCCCCCCAACAGGCCACCATCAGCTCGCTGCTGACCCACGTGCGCCAGGGAGACATCACCAACGTCTACTCACTGCGGGGCGGCGCCACCGAAGCGATCGAGGCGGTGGCCCACGGCGACGAGAACACCTCCAAGGTGGTGGGCAAGCAGATTCAGGACATCAAGCTGCCCCCGGGCACCACCATTGGTGCCGTCGTCCGCAAGGAACAGGTACTGATCGCTCACGACCGCACCGTTATCGAGGCGAACGACCATGTGATCATGTTCCTGGTAGATAAGAAATACATCACGGAAGTCGAGAAACTGTTCCAGCCCAGTGCGCTGTTTATCTAGACTTTAATCATGATCAATATCAGGCCACTCTCCTTCCTGTTGGGGCTCTTTCTGGCTGTGGTCGCCGGATTGATGCTGATTCCAGCAGGGGTGTCTCTCTATCATGGCGAAGGACTGGCCGAGGATTTCTTCAAATCCGCTTCCCTCACCGCCATCGCCGCCCTGATGGCGGTGAGCAGCGGCTACCGTAGCCAGCTCACCCTGAGCACCCGGGATCTCTACCTGTTCACCACGCTGACCTGGATCATCGTGTCGATGTTCGCAGCCCTGCCCTTCACCTTCTACCACGGCATCAGCTACACCGATGCCTTCTTCGAGACCATGTCAGGCATCACCACCACAGGCTCCACTGTGCTGTCGGGGCTGAATGACACCGCCTGGTCGATCCTGATCTGGCGCTCCCTGCTGCAGTGGCTGGGCGGCATCGGCTTCATCGTCATGGGGGTGGCCATCTTCCCCATGCTCAACGTCGGCGGCATGCGGCTGTTCCGCACCGAATCCTCGGACTGGTCGGATAAATGGATGCCTCGCACCCAGTTGATTGGCCGGGGCCTGGTCAAGGTCTACCTGCTGCTGACCGCCCTGTGCTGTCTAGGCTACCTGCTGGCGGGGATGACCCCGTTCGAAGCGATCAATCACGCCATGACCACTCTGTCCACCGGGGGCTACTCCACCACCGACAGCTCCATGACCCACTTCAGCACCCTGGCCCACTGGAATGGCACCCTGTTCATGTTCCTCGGGGGAATGCCAATGCTGATCTACCTGCAGATGGTGCACATGCGCTCGCTGAGCGTCTGGAACGATCAGCAGGTGAAGGGATACCTGAGCTTCGTAGTGGCGGCCTCCCTGGCTCTGGCCTGGTGGCTAAGCAATGCCAAGCAGCTCCCCTTCTTCGACGCCCTGACCCTGGCCAGCTTCAACCTGGTGTCGGTGGTGACCACCACAGGGTTCGCCTCCACCGACTACAGCGCCTGGGGGCCTGCCGCCGGGGTGATCTTCTTCTTCCTGATGTTCGTGGGTGCCTGTTCCGGCTCGACCTCGGGGGCAATCAAAATCTTCCGCTTCCAACTGGCAGGTGCCATCCTGCATAAGGCGCTGAAGCAGCAGATTCACCCCTCGGCCCTTTTCCCGCAGCGCTACAACAGACGCACCATCAACGAGGATATCGTCCGCTCCCTGGTGAGCTTCTCCATCCTGTTTATTGCCACCATCATCGTCCTGGCGCTGTTCCTGGTGCTGACGGGAGTAGACCCGGTGTCCAGCCTGACCGGCGCCATTACCGCGGTCACCAATGTCGGGCCCGGATTGGGCGAGGTGATCGGCCCGGCTGGCAACTTCGCCAGCCTGCCGGATTCGGCCAAGTGGGCACTCAGCCTGGGGATGTTGCTGGGAAGGCTGGAGATCATCACGGTTGCCGTGCTGTTCCTGCCCTCCTTCTGGCGCTATTAGGGCTGGCGCGCTGCCGCCATCACCTCTGCGCCAGGGTGATTAAGTGGCGGCCGTAGGCCTTCACATCCTCCCAGTCGGTGTAGTCGATCACCGAATGCTTATCGGTGGGACCGTTGGTCATCTTCATGATCATCTGAATCATCAGGGTGTCCAGCATGCCCCAAGAGGGGTAATCCACCTTGCCGGCAATCACCTTGAGGTCATCCGGTTGCCACGGTGACAGTTCCAGGAACTTCTGCATGTAGCGGTTCCCCTCCACCGTGGCTTTCTCCGGCGTGCGGGCCACCACGGAGAGGTTGAAGAAACTGTTAGGCTTCGACTGGATCTGATCCCTGTGATCGGCCACGAACTGCATGAAGTTCTTATCGTAATTGCCATAGAGGACTGGCGCCCCCAAAACCACGGCATCATAGCCGTCCCAACCCACGGGTTCGTGGGTCGCTTCGACAATATCCATCATGTCACACTGGTGACCCGCCTCGCGGATGGTCTCCATCAGCACCCGGGCCACCCGAGCTGTGTGGCCTCCCCGGCTCATATACAGAATTAATAATCGCTTCACTTCGCCTCCGCCTTAATGCGCAAATATCGACTCATGGATGATATAGGTCCGCCCACCTTCTCATCTATGGAGAAAGATCACACTTTTTTAAGGAGATTTTGTAAGAATGGGTCGATTCGGGATCTGGCGCTGCTTAACAAAACGCCGAGTTCGGATTAATATTAGTCTCTGCTAAAGCTGAGGTAGATTATGGCACTGACAATTGATTTGGAGAACATGACAACCAACGCTCAGGAAGCGTCGAAGTTGTTGAAGACCATTGCCAACCCACACCGTCTGATGCTGCTGTGCCTGATCGGCAAACAGGAACTGACCGTGGGCGAGTTGAACGAGCAGGTGCCCCTGAGCCAGTCTGCCCTCTCTCAACACCTGGCGGTGCTGCGTAACGAGGGCCTGGTTAAGACCCGCAAAGAGGCACAACTGGTGTGGTACAGCTTGGACAGCCGCGAGGTTGAGGCGATCATCAACCTGCTGTACGACCTCTACTGCGGCGCCGACAAGTAATCCCTCCCGTAACCGGCCATCCGGTTACCGGGGTGGATTACTTCCCCTCTATTCGCCGGCAAGCCTGTCGGCAAACGCCTCCACCCTGCCCCAGTCGGTAAACTCCCTCACCGTAGACGGATCCGTGGGCCCCTTGGTGATCCACATGATGAAGCGGATGATGTGACGGTCCCAGAATCCCAGCGCCGGGTAATCCAATGATCCGGCGAAGACATCCAGCAGTTGCGGCCGCCAGGGCACCAGCTTGAGGAACTTGGCCACATAGGGGTTACTGTCGGCACTGCTCTTTTCCGGCTTGCGGGCCACCAGGTTCACCGAGAAGAAGGCGCTGCGCTTGCGCTCGAGCAGCCCCAGGTTGTCCCTGACGAAAGTGAGCACCGCCGGTCTATAGTGGCCATAGCGAATGCTGGCCCCCACCACCAGGGTGTCGAAACCGGTCATATCCTTCGGCGGATGATCGATCTCCGCCAGCTGCACCTGGTTTTCCGTTGCCTCCAGCCGGGATTGGATCCGCTGGGCGATCTTTCGAGTTTGGCCATCCACGGTGGAGTAGAGAATCAGTATCCGCCTCACAGCCTCTCCTTAGCTCTTCCAGAATGCCGGTGTAAACAGCACCAGCAGGGTGAAAATCTCCAGTCGGCCAAACAGCATGGCCAGTACCAGAATCCATTTGGCCACATCACTGATATCCCCGTAATGGGATGCCACCGATCCCAGGCCGGGCCCCAGGTTGTTCAGACAGGCGGCGGTGGCACTGAAGGCGGTGATGTCATCCAGGCCGGTCGCCATCAGGGCCACCAGGCAGATGGCAAACACCAGGGCATAGGCGGCAAAAAAACCCCAGACCGCATCGATCACCCGGTCCGGTACCGCCTTCTCATTGAGGCGGATTGAGAACATCGCCCGGGGGTGCACCAACCGCTTCAGTTCCCGTCCCCCCTGCAGCAGCAGCAAGACAAACCGCACCACCTTCATGCCACCGCCGGTGGAACCGGCGCAGCCGCCGACAAAACTGGACAGGATCAGCAGCACCGGCAGGAACAGGGGCCATTCGGAGAAGCTGTGGGTACCGAAGCCGGCGGTGGTAGAGATGGAGACTGCCTGGAACAAGGCGTAGTCCAGGGTCTCCTCCGGCGATTGGTAGATGCCGCTGTCCAGCAGCACCATGAAGCAGATCAGGGTCAGGATAAGTTGGAACAGCAGAAACACCCGGACCTCGGCGTCACACCAGTAGTTGCGCAGATTGATGCCCCGGCGGCTGAAGGCACCGAAGTGCAGGCTGAAGTTGACCCCGGCAATCAGCAGAAACACCACACAGATGGTGTTGATCAACTGGCTGTCGAACGCGCCCATGGAGTCGTCATAACTGGAGAAGCCGCCGATGGAGACCGTGGAGAAGCTGTGTCCCAGGGCGTCGAAGGCACTCATCCCCGCCAACCAGTAGGCGCCGGCGCAGAGCAGGGTCAGCGCCAGGTAGATGTACCACAACGCCTTAGCGGTCTCGGCGATACGGGGCGTCATCTTGTTGTCCTTGACCGGCCCCGGCGTTTCGCAGCGGTAGAGCTGCATGCCACCAATGCCCAGCATCGGCAGTACCGCCACCGCCAGGACGATGATCCCCATCCCCCCCAGCCACTGCAGCAGGTGACGATAGAAGAGGATCGCCTTAGGCAGGCCCTCCAGGCCGGTGATCACCGTGGCCCCGGTGGTAGTCAGGGCGGAGAAGGCTTCGAAGAAGGCGTTACTGATCGACAGATCCGGCTGCGAAGAGAGCAGGAAGGGGATGGCGGCGATGGAACCCAGTACGGTCCAGAACAGCACCACGATCAGGAACCCCTCCCGGGCCTTCAGTTCCTCTTTCAGATGGCGATTGGGGTACCAGGCGGCCAGGCCGATCAGCAGGCTGATCACCAGGGCCTGCATAAAGGTGGCGCCCTCTCCGTCCTTGTAGATCACCGCGACCAGGGCCGGTGGCACCATGGTGAGGCTGAAAAGCATCACCAGCAGGCCGATGATTCGAACTATCGATCGATATTGCATCAGTGTGTTAGCTGTTCTTGTCCGGGTTCAGTCCCACTCAACTTGCAACCGGCCCTGACTGCTCTGAGCCAGTTGCAAGGCGAAGCGCTGCCTTCGCTCCTCGGGCAGCGCCAGGCTATAAGTTACTTGTTGTTCAAATTCTTGGGAAATAATTTTGCCGTCAAAGTGACCCAGCCAGTGTTCCAGGGTGGGCTGATCGGCATAATCCACCCGGATCCGTCCCTGCACCATGGTCACAAAGGGGCGGGTAGGCAGGCTCTCCAGGGCCAGCTTAACGCCGCCCGAGTAAGCACGCACTAACCCGCCAACCCCAAGTTTGGTGCCTCCGTAGTAGCGGATCACCACCACCGCCAGCTGCCCCACCTCGGCGCCCAGCACCACGTTGAGCATGGGGCGTCCGGCTGAGCCCGCCGGTTCCCCGTCATCACTGGCGCCAATCTCCCGGGTATCTCCAGGAGGGCCCGCATTGAAGGCCAGGCAATGATGGCTGGCCTCCGGGTGTTGCTGTCGGGCCAGCTGCTGCAGCTCGCGGGCCTGCTTGCCATCGGTGACATGGGCCACCCAGGTGATAAAACGGCTGCGTTTGATCACCTCCTCCACCTGGTGGAAGCGGGTAGGCACCTGGAATGAGGCGCTCATCAGGCCAGCCCAAGGTCCCGGGTCAGGTTTTCGATTCGGTCGCCATGGACCACCACATCGTCTTCGATGCGAATGCCGCCATAGGGGCGCAACTCATCGATCACCGAGGTGTTGAGCATCCCCTTGGCGCTGTCACTCAGGCCACTCAGCAGGGAATCAATAACATAGAGGCCGGGCTCAATGGTCAGTACCATGCCAGGCTCCAGGATGCGGGTGCAGCGCAGGGCCGGATGCGCCTCGGGCGCCGCCATATGGGCCCCCTGCTCATCCTGCATGAAGCCACCCACATCGTGAACCTGCAAGCCAATCTGGTGGCCCAGACCATGGGGGAAGAAAGCCGCGGTCACCCCGTCGGCAATCAACGCCTCAGCGGATCCCCGTGCCAACCCGAAACGGCTGAGCAGCTCGGCCACCCGGCGGTGCATATCCAGGTGCAGTTCGGTATAAGCCATTCCCGGCCTGATGGTGTCGATGATCGCCAGCTGCTGCTCATTCATGGCCGCCACCAGCTCGGCAAAACGGCTGCCGGACTCAAAGGCGTAGGTCCGGGTAATGTCGGATGCATAGCCGTGGAAGCTGGCACCGGCATCCAGCAGGAAGCTGCGCAGCTGTTTCGGCGCAACCCGCTCCAGGGCAGTGTAATGCAGGATGGCGCTGTTCTCGTTAAGGGCAACGATGTTGCCGTAGGGCACCTCGTTTTCCCCCTGGGCGGTGGCGCTCAGGTAGGCCAACTGAATATCGAACTCGCTCTTCTGACCGAAGAAGGCATCACGGGCCGCCTCATGGCCGCATACGGCGATCTCACTGGCAATGCGCATGCAGGCCAGCTCATAATCGGTCTTATAGGCACGGTGGTAGTGCAGGTAGTCCATCACCGGCTGAGGGTTCACCTCTCCCATGCCCCATTGACTCGCCAGCTCGGTAGGCTCGCCAATAAAGGCATAGGCGGACAGGTTGTCGGGCAGCAAGGCTCTCGCCTGTTCCGGTTTCTCTATCACCTTGATGTCAAACGCATCGGTCCAGAATCCCTGAGGCAGCGGCGGTACCTTGTGCCAGAAGTCCACAGGACGGTAGAACAGCAGGGTCGGCCTCTCTGAAGGACGAATCAGCAACACACAGTGAGGATTGTCGGTCACCGGCACCCAGTGTTTGAAATGGGGGTTGGCCTTGAACGGGTAATCCATGTCATCCAGGAAGATTCTCTGGGGCACACCGGCGTGAATCACCAACCCCTGCAGCCCTTCCCTGTCCAGCAGGGTTTCTGTGCGTCGGGTCAGGGTGGCCAGGTGATCCTGATAGAGGGGAGCGAAACGGTCCATGACTCTCTCTGTTGTTGTGATAGTGATCTGTGGCGGCAGTGTAACACAGTCCCCGTGGCAGCTCAGGAACTGAGCAGCCACAGATATCAAACAGGTGTTTTAAATAGGTGTTGCAATTTACTGTGACGCAGGACACACTTTGAGTAATCGGTCACCAAATCGGACGTGACCCCCCGCGGTAAAAAGGAAACCAAGCATGATTTATCAAAGCAGCACCATTAAGGTCAGCTGGCTGGAGCCCGGTATCGCCAACCTCTGTTTCGACGCTGAGGGTTCAGTGAACAAGTTCGACCGAACCACACTGAACGATTTCGATCAGGCCCTCACCGCACTGCAGCAGGAATCTGGCCTAAAGGGGCTGGTGGTCAGCAGCGGCAAGGATGTCTTTATCGTCGGCGCCGACATCACCGAATTCCTCGGCCTGTTTGCCGAGCCGGAAGAGGTTCTCGGCAACTGGCTGGTGGAAGCCAACGCTATCTTCAACAAACTGGAAGATCTTCCGGTACCCACAGTGGCGGCGATCCGCGGCTTCGCCCTGGGCGGAGGCTGTGAAGCGACTCTGGCCTGTGATCTGAGAGTCGGTGACATCAGTGCCCGCATCGGGCTGCCAGAAACCAAGCTGGGGATCATCCCTGGTTTCGGCGGCACCGTGCGTCTGCCCCGGCTGATCGGTGCCGACAACGCCATGGAGTGGATCACCACCGGCCAGGAAAACCGTGCCGACGCCGCCCTGAAGGTGGGCGTGCTGGATGCGGTGACCTCACCCGAGAAACTGATGGAATCCGCCGTCAAGATGGTGCGGCAATCCATCGACGGCCACATCGACTGGCAGGCACGCCGTCAGCGCAAGCAATCCCCGCTGAACCTGTCCAAGGTCGAGGCGGCGATGTCCTTCACCACCGCCAAGGGGATGGTGGCCATGAAGGCCGGGCCTCACTACCCTGCCCCTCATGCCGTCGTCAAGCTGCTGGAGCAGGTGGCGGGATGTGGCCGAGCCGAAGCCCTACAGGGCGAAGCAGCTGCCTTCATCAAGCTGGCCAAGAGCGACGTCGCCCAGGCGCTGGTGGGTATCTTCCTTAACGACCAGTATGTGAAGGGCAAGGCCAAGAGGGCAGGCAAACAGGCTCGCCCGGTCAACGGTGTCGCCGTTCTGGGGGCCGGCATCATGGGTGGCGGCATCGCCTACCAGTCTGCCCGCAAAGGAGTGCCCGCGGTGATGAAGGACATTGCCCAGCCCGCCCTGGAACTGGGTCTCAATGAAGCCTCCAAGCTGCTGGCCAAACAGGTGGAGCGCGGACGCATGAAGCCCGCCCAGATGGCCGGGGTCCTCAACAACATCGTCCCCAGCCTGGACTACTCCGCCATCAAGCACGCCGACGTCGTCGTTGAAGCGGTTGTGGAGAACCCCAAAGTGAAGGGGATCGTACTGGCGGAGGCGGAGGAGATTCTGCGTGATGATGCGGTGCTGACCTCCAACACCTCCACCATCTCCATCAATGCCCTGGCCAAGAACCTGAAACGCCCTGAGAACTTCTGCGGCATGCACTTCTTCAATCCGGTGCATCGCATGCCCCTGGTGGAGATCATCCGTGGCGAGCACAGCAGCGAAGAGACCGTCTCCACTGTGGTGGCCTACGCCGCCAAGATGGGCAAGACCCCCATCGTCGTAAACGACTGCCCCGGATTCTTCGTCAACCGGGTGCTGTTCCCCTACTTCTTCGGCTTCAACCTGCTGCTGCGCGACGGCGCCGATTTCCAGCAGGTGGACAAGGTGATGAGCAAGCAGTTTGGCTGGCCCATGGGCCCCGCCTACCTGTTGGATGTCGTCGGCATCGATACCGCCCACCATGCGGTGGCGGTGATGGCCGAAGGCTTCCCCACCCGCATGAGCAAGAGCTTTCGAGATGCCGTGGACATCATGTTCGAGGCGGAGCGCTTCGGTCAGAAGAACGGCAAGGGCTTCTATCAGTACGCCCCTGACCGTAAGGGCAAGCCCAAGAAGAGCGTGGACGAGTTCACCATCGCCGCCCTCAAGGAGGCCTATGGCGACACCAGGGCGTTCGAGGCGGAGGAGATCATCGCCCGCACCATGATCCCGATGATCAATGAAACTGTGCGCTGCCTCGAAGAGGGCATTGTGGCCACCCCGTCAGAAGCGGACATGGCCCTGGTCTACGGCATCGGTTTCCCTCCCTTCCACGGTGGCGTCTTCCGTTACCTGGATACCCTGGGGCTGGACAAGTTCGTGGCCATGGCCGATCGCTTTGCTCACCTGGGCGAGATGTACCAGGTTACCGACAAACTGCGCGAAATGGCCGCCGCCGGCGACCGTTTCTACCCCGCTAAATAAGGAGATTGGCAATGAAACATGCGGTAGTCGTCGATTGCATCCGCACCCCCATGGGACGATCCAAGGGTGGGGTGTTCCGCAACGTTCGTGCTGAGACCCTGTCAGCGGAACTGATGAAACAGCTGCTCAAGCGCAACCCCAAGGTGGATCCCAACGAGATTGAGGATGTGATCTGGGGCTGTGTGCAGCAGACTCTGGAGCAGGGGTTCAACATTGGCCGCAATGCCGCCCTGCTGGCGGGTCTGCCCAAGAGCGTTGGCGCTGTCACCGTCAACCGCCTGTGTGGCTCCTCCATGCAGGCGATTCACGATGCAGCCCGGGCCATCATGCTGGACCAGGGTGACATCTTCATCGTCGGCGGTGTCGAGCATATGGGCCATGTGCCCATGAATCACGGCGTGGACTTCCACCCCGGCCTGGCCAACAACGTGGCAAAGGCTGCGGGAATGATGGGCCTGACCGCCGAGATGCTGGGTAAGATGCATGGCATCAGCCGCCAGGCTCAGGATGAGTTCGGTGCCCGCTCCCACCAGTTAGCCCATCAGGCCACCCTGGAGGGGCGCTTCGCCAAGGAGATCGTCGCCATCGAGGGACACGATGGGGACGGCACCCTGATCCGGGTGACTCAGGATGAGGTGATTCGCCCGGAAACCACCGCCGAAAGCCTGTCCGCCCTGCGTCCCGTGTTTGACCCGGTCAATGGTACCGTCACCGCAGGCACCTCCTCCGCCCTGTCCGATGGCGCGTCCGCCATGCTGCTGATGAGCGAGGAGAGGGCCAAGGCCCTGGGCCTGCCCATTCGCGCCCGCATCCGCTCCATGGCCATCGCCGGCTGCGATCCCTCCATCATGGGCTATGGCCCGGTGCCCGCCACTCAGAAGGCGCTCAAACGCGGCGGCCTGACCATGGCGGACATACAGCAGGTTGAGCTCAATGAAGCTTTTGCCGCCCAGTCCCTGCCCTGTGCCAAGGACCTGGGGCTGATGGATAAGATGGATGAGATGGTCAACCTCAACGGTGGCGCCATCGCCCTGGGGCACCCTCTGGGCTGCTCTGGTGCGCGCATCTCCACTACCCTAATCAACCTGATGGAGCACCGCGACGTCCAGCTGGGCCTGGCCACCATGTGCATCGGACTGGGCCAGGGGATCGCCACCATCTTCGAGCGGGTCTAAAGAACCCGTCCTACCTCAGGGGAAGCATCCGCTTCCCCTTTTTTGTGATCCCTCTGCACAAATTATGTTCAGCTGGCCGCCATCTCTTGCGTCATCACACCAGCGGCGTATCATTACCGCCCTGTTTATTGAATCTGGTAGACCCCATGTCCGACACCTTTGCCGACGCCAAACACACCCTGGATGCCATCGGGCTGCGCTGCCCGGAACCAGTAATGATGGTGCGTAAGACGGTCCGCAACATGGCCCAGGGCGAAACCCTGCTGATCACCGCCGATGATCCCTCCACCACCCGGGACATCCCCAGTTTCTGTCGCTTTATGGACCACACCCTGGTGGCCTGCCAGACCGACCAGGCGCCCTATCAGTACCTGATCCGCAAAGGCGGTTAGGGGGAAACACACTCCCTTGCAAAAAAGCCGTTTATCACGGCTTTTTTTGTGCCTGCTCAACAAAACCACCAACCACACTCCAGTATTGAGCACCATAAATGGCAGATCTGGGGCACACCAGAGAATCCCCCTGAACCGCCAACGACTCCTTGGTATTCACCACCCCGGCCATTCAGTAGACTCGGTCTCCAGCGAATAAAGACAAAGACAGGGAACCCTATGTCAGCTCTCAAACCCCTCTATGCCGCCCTGCTGGCGGTCGGACTGGCCTGCACCGGAGCAACCCTGGCCGAAGACTCCCCCGGCTGGAACGTCAATCAGCCCCAAGGGCCTCTGCAGACGATCAGCATCGATGTCACCCAGGGTACCTGGATGAACCTGGACATCAGTCCGGACGGTAAGATCCTGGTGTTCGACCTGCTTGGGGACATCTACGCCATGCCGATAGCCGGAGGGGAAGCTACCCCGCTGATAAAGGGGATCGCCTGGCACATGCAGCCCAGATTCAGCCCCGACGGCAACTACATCGCCTTTACCTCGGATCAGGATGGCGGCGATAATCTGTGGCTCATGAAGGCGGACGGCAGCGACCCACGACCGGTCACCGAGGAGTCGTTCCGGCTGCTCAACAGCCCCGCCTGGAGCCCCGACAGCCAGTACCTGGTGGGACGCAAGCACTTCACCGCCGCCCGCAGTCTTGGCGCCGGCGAGGTGTGGATGTACCACATCCAGGGCGGTGAGGGGATCCCCCTGACCGACCGTCCCAATGACCAGAAGGATCTCGGCGAGCCGGCGTTCTCCCCGGACGGGCGTTATATCTACTTTTCCCAGGACGCCACCCCGGGCAAGACCTTCCACTACTCCAAGGACTCGGTGCAGGGGATCTACAAGATCAAGCGCTACGACCGCCACAGCGGCGAAATCGAAGTGCTGCTCAGCGGCACCGGCGGCGCCATCCGCCCCACCCCAAGTCCAGATGGCAAGACTTTAGCCTACATCAGCCGAGACGGTTTCCAGTCCAGCCTCTTTCTCTATGACCTGGCCTCAGGAGAAAAACGCAAGGTGTACGACCGGCTGGACCGGGACATGCAGGAAACCTGGGCCATTCACGGCGTCTATCCCACCCTGTCCTGGACCCCGGACAGTGGCAGCCTGCTGTTCTGGGCCAGCGGCAAGATCCACAGGCTGGACATCGACACTGGTGACAGCCAGGTGATCCCCTTCCACGTCAATACCACTAAACAGGTGCAGCCTGCGGTGCGCTTTGCCCAGCAGCTCGATCCAGAGCAATTCCAAGTGAAGATGCTACGCCAGGTGCAGGTCTCTCCCGATGGCAGCCGAGTGGTGTTTGAAGCCCTGGGTAAACTGTGGCAACGCAGCCTGCCAAACGGCAAACCCAAGCGCCTGACCCGTCAGCAAGACGCCTTCGAGCTGTTCCCCCGTTTCTCCCGCGATGGCAAGTCTCTGGTGTTCGTCACCTGGCAGGATGACAAACAGGGCGCCATCAAGGTGATGAATCTGCGCCGGGGTAAGATCACCACCCTGAGCGAGGAACCGGGCAAGTACGTGGAACCCGCCTTCAGCCCGGATGGCAACAGCGTGGTGTTCCGTAAAGCGACCGGCGGTTACATCACCTCCCCCACCTGGGACAGAGACCCCGGCATCTACACCATCCCGGTCAAAGGCGGCGTCCCCCGACTGGTCAGCGACAGCGGCAGCATGCCTCACTTCGGCGCCAATTCAGACAGGCTGTTTCTCACCGACCTGGCAGAGGGCAAACCCGCCCTGGTCTCCATCAACCTCCATGGGTTCGACAAGCGGGTGCACTTTACTTCCGACCACGCCACCGAGTTCCACGTCTCTCCTGATGGTCAGCGCTTGGCCTTCGCCGAGCGGTTCAAGGTGTTTGTCACCCCCTTCGGCCAGCATGGTGAAACCCTGCACATCGGCCCGGATGGCGGCGGGCTGCCGGTAAAGCAGCTTTATCAGCGAGCCGGCGAGAACATCAACTGGAGCGGCGACAGTCAGTCTATCTACTGGTCCCTGGGGCCAGAGTTGTACCAGGTGGGCATCTCCGAGCTCTTTACTCCAGGTTTCGAGGGTGACACTCAGGCTCAGATGACCGAGATCGGCTTTAGCTCGGACACCTATGTTCCACGTGGAACCTTGGCCTTCACCGGCGGCCGCATCATCACCATGGACGGGGATAAGGTCATCGAAGATGGTGTGGTGGTGGTGAAAGACAACACCATCGTCGCCGTAGGCCAGCGCAGCGACGTTCCAGTTCCCGAGGATGCCCAGGTGATCGACATCCAGGGTAAGACCCTGATGCCCGGCCTCTTCGATGCCCACGCCCACGGAGGCCAGGGCAACAATGAGATCATCCCCAGGCAGAACCGCATCAACTACGCCAGCCTGGCCCTGGGGGTCACCAGCATCCACGACCCCTCCAACGACACCACCGAGGTGTTCTCCGCCAGCGAACTGCAGAAGGCGGGCGAAGTCACCGGCCCCCGCATCTTCTCCACCGGCACCATCCTCTATGGCGCCGACATCCCGGGCTACACCTCCCATGTGGACAGCCTGGAGGACGCCAAATTTCACCTGGAGCGGCTGAAGAAGGTGGGCGCCTTCTCGGTGAAAAGTTACAACCAACCGCGTCGGAACCAGCGCCAGCAGATCATCGCCGCCGCCCGCGAGCTGGAGATGATGGTGGTTCCCGAAGGGGGCAGCCTGCTGCAGCATAACCTGTCGATGATCGCCGATGGCCACACCGGCGTGGAACACGCCATACCCGTGGCTGCGGTCTATGACGACATCAAGCAGTTCTGGAGCCAGACCGAAGTCGGTTACACCCCCACCCTGGTGGTTGCCTATGGCGGCATCTGGGGTGAAAACTACTGGTATGACAAGACCGAAGTGTGGAAGCACCCCCGCCTGGCCAGGTACGTCCCCCAGGAGATTCTCCACCCCAGATCCATGCGCCGCACCACGGCGCCGGATGAGCATTACAACCACTTCAATGTAGCCCGAGTAGCCAATGAGCTTGGCCTGCTGGGTGTTCATGCCAATATCGGTGCCCACGGCCAGCGCGAAAGCCTCGGGGCCCATTGGGAGATCTGGATGTTCGCCCAGGGAGGAATGAGCAACCTGGAGGCCCTCAAGACCGCCACCATCAACCCGGCGATGCACTTCGGCATGGACCATCAGCTGGGCAGTATTGAGCCCGGAAAGCTGGCGGACCTGATCGTTATCGACGGCAACCCACTGGAGAACATCCGCCACAGCGACAGGGTGACCCACACCATGGTGGGCGGCCGACTCTATGACGCCGAATCGATGAATGAGCTCAATGGGCGCAAGCGGGAAAGAGCCCCCTTCTACTTTGAAAAGTAGAGACTCAGACTAAGACGAGAGGGCTCATCTGAGCCCTCTCTTTTTGGCTATCTTGCCAACGTCAGGCAGTCCTCATAGGAGGGACAGGTCACCAGATGGTCATTGACCATTCCCACCGCCTGCATAAAGGCGTAGCAGATGGTGGTTCCTACGAAAGAGAACCCCGCTTTTTTAAGTGCCTTGCTCATGGCGTCCGATTCCGGACTGGAAGTGGGGTAAGGCTGACCCGGCTCCAAGGCATTCACCAGAGTCTTATGGCCGGTAAAGGACCAGAGAAACTCTGAAAAGTCGATGCCCTGCTCCTGCATTGTCAGGTAGGCCCGGGCGTTCTTGATGATGGAGTTCACCTTGAGTCGGTTGCGGACGATGCCCGGGTCCAACAACAACTCCTCGACCCTCTCCTCATCGAACAGGGCGATGCGCGCCGGCTCGAACTGCTCAAACACCTCGTAATAGCGCGGCGTCTTGCGCAAGATAATCAGCCAGGAGAGTCCCGCCTGTTGACCATCCAGGCACAATTTGGCAAAGAGTTCCCGACCATCGGTGACCGGCCTGCCCCACTGAGTGTCGTGATACTCGACATATTGGGGGTCCTCTCCACACCAGGAGCAACGTTGCTTATCCATCGATTCCCTATTCCTTACTCAAGACGACAAAATTTAGCCTACATACCCGGCCCCTAGGAAGGTATACTATTGCCCATTTCGCGCAAGTTTCACGCCATTTAGACGTATCCAGGTGATACCCCATGCAAAAGTTTGACGTCAAGACCTTCCAGGGTCTGATCCTGCAGTTGCAGGACTTCTGGGCTCGCCAGGGTTGCACCATAGTGCAGCCGCTGGACATCGAAGTGGGTGCGGGTACTTCCCACCCCATGACCTGCCTGCGTGCCATTGGCCCCGAGCCAATAGCCACCGCTTATGTGCAGCCTTCCCGCCGTCCCACCGACGGTCGTTACGGCGAGAACCCAAACCGCCTTCAGCACTTCTACCAGTTCCAGGTGATCATCAAGCCCTCTCCGGCGGAGATTCAGGAGCTGTACCTGGAGTCCCTGAGGGAGCTGGGTCTGGACACCGAAGTGCACGACATCCGCTTCGTTGAAGACAACTGGGAGAACCCCACCTTGGGTGCCTGGGGTCTGGGCTGGGAAGTGTGGCTGAACGGCATGGAGATCACCCAGTTCACCTACTTCCAGCAGGTAGGCGGCCTGGACTGTCGTCCCGTCACCGGCGAGATCACCTACGGCCTGGAGCGTCTGGCCATGTACCTGCAGGGCGTAGACAACGTCTATGACCTGATGTGGTCCGATGGCCCTCTGGGCAAGACCAGCTACGGCGACGTGTTCCATCAGAACGAGGTGGAGCAGTCCACCTACAACTTCGAACACGCCGACGTCGATTTCCTGTTCACCTTCTTCGACCAGTGCGAGAAGGAAGCCAAGCACCTGCTGGAGCTGGCGACCCCCCTGCCCCTGGCTGCCTATGAGCGCATCCTCAAGGCGGGTCACGCGTTCAACCTGCTGGACGCCCGCAAGGCGATCTCCGTGACCGAACGTCAGCGCTACATCCTGCGTATCCGCACCCTGACCAAGTCCGTCGCCGAAGCCTACTACGCCTCCCGTGAGGCCCTTGGCTTCCCCATGTGCCAAAAGGAGCAGTAAGAGACAATGGCTACTGAAACATTTCTGGTAGAGCTGGGCACCGAAGAGCTGCCACCAAAGGCACTGCGACAGCTGGGCGAAGCGTTTCGCGACAACCTGGTGGAGCTGCTGGCCAAGGCGGAACTGCCCCATGGTCAGGTTGAGTGGTTCGCCTCCCCTCGTCGGCTGGCGGTGAAGATCGCTGAGATGACTCTTTCCCAGGCGGACAAGGTGGTTGAGAAGCGCGGTCCCGCGGTGAAGGCCGCTTTCGACGCCGATGGCAACCCCACCAAGGCCGCAGAAGGCTGGGCCCGAAGCAACGGCATCACCGTTGCCGAGGCCGACCGCATGGTCACCGACAAGGGTGAGTGGCTGCTGCACAAGGCCGAGGCTAAGGGCCAGGGCGCCGACGCCCTGCTGCCACAGCTGGTCAAGGAAGCCCTTTCCAAGCTGCCCATCCCCAAGGCGATGCGCTGGGGCAGCTCCGAGACTCAGTTTATCCGCCCTGTGCACACCCTGACTCTGCTGCTGGGTAACACCTCCCTGGACGCCGAAATCCTGGATGTGAAGAGTGGCCTGACCCTTCAGGGTCACCGTTTCATGGGCCAGCAAACCCTGACCATTGCCGACGCGGAGCAGTACCCTGCTCTGCTCGAGGAGCAGGGTAAGGTGATTGCCGACTACGAGGCGCGTAAAGCCAAGATCAAGGCCGACCTGACCGCCGCCGCGGCTGAGATTGGCGGTAACCCGGACATGGATGATGAACTGCTGGAGGAGGTTACCTCTCTGGTAGAGTGGCCGGTGGTGATGATGGCCTCCTTCGAAGAGAAGTTCCTCAATGTGCCTGCCGAAGCCCTGGTGTACACCATGAAGGGGGATCAGAAGTACTTCCCCCTCTACGATAACGACGGCAAGCTGATGCCCCGTTTCCTGTTCGTCGCCAACGTGGATTCCAAGGATCCCCGCCAGGTGATTGAGGGCAACGAGAAGGTGGTCCGCCCCCGCCTGGCCGACGCCGAGTTCTTCTTCGAAACCGACAAGAAGCAGCAACTGGTCGATCAGCTGCCCCGCTTGCAGAATGTGCTGTTCCAAAAGCAGTTGGGAACCCTGCGCGACAAGACCGACCGCATCCTGGCCCTGTCCGAGTACATCGCCGGCCAGATCGGCGCCAACACCGAGCATGCCGCCCGCGCTGGCCTGCTGTGTAAGTGCGACCTGATGACCTCCATGGTGTTCGAGTTCACCGACACCCAGGGGATCATGGGGATGCACTACGCCCGCCACGACGGCGAAGCGGAGGAGGTGGCAGTAGCCCTGAACGAGCAGTACATGCCCCGCTACAGCGGCGACGACCTGCCCGCCTCCGGCGTGGCCCAGGCCCTGGCCCTGGCCGACAAGATGGACACCCTGGTGGGCATCTTCGGCATCGGCCAGGCCCCCAAAGGCGCCGCCGACCCCTTCGCCCTGCGCCGCGCCGCCATCGGCGCCCTGCGCATCATCGTGGAGAAGGCCCTGCCCCTGGATCTGGCCGACCTCATCGCCAAGGCCCAGGAGCTGTTCGCCGACAGGCTGACCAACGACAAGGTAGCCGACGACGTGCTGGAGTTCATGCTGGGCCGTTTCCGCGCCTGGTATCAGGATGAGGGCTACCCCGTCGACGTGATTCAGGCAGTGCTGGCCCTGCGCCCCAGCCGTCCACTTGAGTTTGACCGCCGGGTGAAGGCGGTTCAGGCTTTCCGTCAGCTGGATGCTGCCCAGGCCCTGGCCGCCGCCAACAAGCGCGTCGGCAACATCCTGGCCAAGTCCGATGTCGCCATCGCCGACCACATCAACGAGGCCCTGATGCAGGAAGCCGCTGAGCGGGCCCTGGCGGCCGCCATCGCCACAACCAAGGGCAAGGTGGAACCACTGTTTGCCCAGGGCAACTACGGCGATGCCCTGGCGATTCTGGCCGGTCTGCGTGACACCATCGACAACTTCTTCGAGGAGGTGATGGTGAACGCCGAAGATCCCGCCTTGAAGGCCAATCGTCTGGCCATGCTGAAACAGCTGCGCGGCCTGTTCATGCAGGCTGCCGACATCTCCCTGCTGCAGCAGTAAGACGCGGTTTCAGTTGACTAAAGGGGTGCCGAGTGGGCGCCCCTTTTTTAATTGTTCCAGATCAGGAACGCTGTGTTCTATCGAATGTTGTTGTTTTTGGCGCAACTCGACATAGAATGTCGAAAACCGGTGCGTACGACCAATTTCATGGGTCAGTGTATCGGTGCTTTCCTCAAAAGATCCCACCGATTCCTCCCCCCAATTTCGTAGTATTCGGGAATCGATCATGCATATTGAAGCTGACATCAAACTGGGTTTTAAAGACGTCCTGTTCCGCCCCAAGCGCTCAACTCTGGCCAGCCGTTCCCAGGTCAACATTGAACGTACCTTTATCTTCAAACACGCCCCTCAGCCCTGGACAGGCGTCCCGATCATCGCCGCCAACATGGATACTGTGGGTACCTTCGAGATGGCCGAAGCCCTGGCCCACCATAAGATGCTCTGTGCCATTCACAAGCACTACAGCGAAGAGGAGTGGCAGCAGTGGCTGGCGGACAAGGACACCAGCTTATATGAGCACATCATGGTCTCTACCGGCGTCTCCGACAACGACTTCGGTAAACTGCAACGACTGCTGTGTCAGCACCCCGGCCTGCGCTTTGTCTGTATCGACGTGGCCAATGGCTATCAGCAGAGCTTCGTCGACTTCGTCCGCAAGGTGCGTCAGCACTACCCTGACAAGGTAATCGTCGCCGGTAACGTGGTCACCGGCGAGATGGTGGAGGAGCTGCTGATCAGCGGTGCCGACATCGTCAAGGTCGGCATCGGCCCAGGCTCGGTCTGCACCACCAGGGTAAAGACCGGCGTCGGCTACCCTCAGCTCTCGGCAGTGATCGAGTGTGCCGATGCGGCTCATGGGCTGGGCGGGCAGATCATCAGCGACGGCGGCTGTACCTGTGCCGGTGACGTTTCCAAGGCCTTCGGCAGCGGCGCCGACTTTGTTATGATCGGTGGCATGTTTGCCGGGCACGATCAGAGTGGCGGAGAAGCGGTCGAGAGGGAGGGCAAGCAGTATCGCGCCTTCTACGGAATGAGTTCCACCACCGCCATGGGTAAGTACGCCGGCGGCGTCGCCAACTATCGCGCTTCAGAGGGGAAGACGGTGATGGTGCCCTACCGCGGAGATGTGGAAGCCACCATCCAGGACATCTTGGGAGGCGTGCGCTCCACCTGCACCTATGTGGGTGCCGCCAAGCTGAAGGAGCTGTCAAAACGTACCACCTTCATCCGGGTCCAGGAACAGGAGAACCGCGTCTTTACCTAATGTTCCACGTGGAACACTGATCATTATAAAGGGGGCACTCTCGTCCCCCTTTCCATATTTCTACCTCAGCCGACTCCCATGTTCCACGTGGAACACTCTTGGACCAGCCCGCTGTGTCACCAAACTACCCCCTAAAGTGACTCGTAGCCTTGGGCGACAGACAGTCACTCACACCCGGGCTTCAGGCCACAGCTCTCATGAAAAGACAATAAAAAAAGGCGCCATGAAGGCGCCCCTTTTCAACACTCTGTCGTCCCTGATTACACGTCCAGATTCGCCAGCAGTGCGTTTCGCTCGATAAAGTCACGACGCGGTTCCACCTGGTCCCCCATCAGGGTGGTGAACAGCTGGTCACAGGCGATGGCATCTTCGATGGTCACCTTCAGCATGCGGCGCGCCTCGGGATCCATGGTGGTCTCCCACAGCTGCTCCGGATTCATCTCTCCCAGCCCTTTGTAGCGCTGGATGTAGAGACCACGCTTGGACTCGGTCATCAACCAGGTCAGTGCCTCTTCGAAGCTGGCGACCGGGCGAATCCGCTCACCGCGGCGGACGAAGCCGCCCTCCTCGACCAGGTCGGCGATCTGGTCGCCCAGGGCAACGATCGCCTGGTAATCGGGAGACTGCAGGAAATCGTAGGTCAGCAAGTACTCGTGGTCGATACCATGCTGACGCAGGATCAGCTTCGGCTGCTGGACGTTACGCTCGGCATCGAACATCGTCTCGGCCCGGTAGTAGGAACCATCGCCGTTATGACTGTTGATCGCCTCGACCAGGGCATCGGCCCAGGCCTGCATCTCGGCCTCGGATCCCAGGTGGGCCTGACCAACGCCGCCGGCGTAGATCAGCGCCTTGAGCAACTCCTTGGGGAAACGACGGCTTTGGCGCTCGATCACCGCTTCCGCACCACGGAACTGGTTCACCAGTGTCTCCAGGGCGGTGTCGGCGATGCCGGGGGCATCGGGATTCACGTGCAGGGACGATCTCTCCAGGGCCAGGGTGGTCAGGTACTCGGTCAGGGCCGGCTCATCCTTGATATAGCGCTCCTGCTTGCCCTTCTTCACCTTGTACAGCGGGGGCTGGGCGATGTAGACGTAGCCGCGCTCAATCAGCTCAGGCATTTGACGGTAGAAGAAGGTCAGCAGCAGGGTACGGATGTGGGAGCCGTCCACATCAGCATCGGTCATGATGATGATGTTGTGGTAGCGGGTCTTCTCAGGATCGTAATCCTCACGGCCAATGCCGCAGCCCAGGGCGGTGATCAAGGTGGCCACCTCCTGGGAGGAGAGCATCTTGTCGAAGCGCGCCTTCTCCACGTTCAGGATCTTACCCTTGAGGGGCAGAATTGCCTGGGTTTTACGGTTTCGGCCCTGCTTGGCGGAACCGCCGGCCGAGTCACCCTCCACAATGTAGATTTCGGAGAGGGCAGGATCCTTCTCCTGGCAGTCAGCCAGCTTACCCGGCAGTCCGGCCAGGTCCATGGCCCCCTTGCGGCGAGTCATCTCGCGCGCCTTGCGGGCCGCCTCTCGGGCGCGGGCTGCATCGATGATCTTGTTGACCACCGCCTTGGCGTCGTTTGGGTTCTCCATCAGGTAGTCGCTGAGCTTCTCGCCCATGGTTTGTTCCACGGCGGACTTCACCTCGGAGGAGACCAGCTTATCCTTGGTCTGGGAGGAAAACTTGGGATCGGGCACCTTCACCGAGATCACCGCCGTCAGGCCCTCACGGGCATCATCACCGGTGGCGCTTGTCTTGTTTTTCTTGTTGAATCCCTCTTTCTCCATGTAGGTGTTGAGGGTACGGGTCAGGGCCGCACGGAACCCCGCCAGGTGGGTACCGCCATCCCGCTGGGGAATGTTGTTGGTAAAACAGTAGATGTTCTCCTGGAAACCGTCGTTCCACTGCATGGAGACCTCCACCGAGATGCCATCCTCGCGCTCGCTGATGAAGCTGAAAGCGGTAGGGTGGATCGGGGTCTTGTTCTGGTTCAAGTACTCGACGAATGCCTGAATGCCACCCTCATAGCAGAAGTGATCGCTCTTATCGTCGCGCTCATCCAGCAGCTTGATGGAGACGCCCGAGTTCAGGAAAGAGAGCTCACGCAGGCGCTTTGCCAAGATATCGTAGTGAAACTCGATGTTGGAGAAGGTCGCCGGACTTGGCCAGAAACGGATGGCCGTTCCGGTCTTGTCGGTTTCGCCGATGGCCGCCAGCGGCGCCTCCGGCTCACCCAGGCGGTAGATCTGCTGGTGCACCCGACCCTGGCGACGAACGGTCAGTTCGAGTTTGTCCGACAGGGCGTTCACCACAGACACCCCCACGCCGTGAAGACCACCGGACACCTTATAGGAGTTGTCGTCAAACTTACCACCGGCGTGCAGCACGGTCATGATCACCTCCGCCGCAGATACCCCCTCTTCGGGGTGAATATCTACGGGGATACCTCGACCATCATCCTGAACCGACACGGAGCCGTCCATGTGAATGGTCACGATGATGTCGTTGCAGTGGCCCGCAAGCGCTTCGTCGATGGAGTTGTCCACCACCTCGAACACCATGTGGTGCAGACCAGTGCCGTCATCCGTATCACCAATGTACATACCCGGACGCTTACGAACGGCGTCCAGACCCTTAAGGACCTTAATGCTCGAGGATCCGTAACTTTGCTCTGACATACGCTTGTCTCTGGTTAACTATCCTTTGCCGCAACCTCGCCATGTTCCACGTGGAACCTGCGCTGCCAATCTATCATGGCCAGTTGCTCGGGGTCGATGGCGGTCACGAAGACCTGACTTCCGGTCTGCTCCAGTTGCCGAAGCAACAGGGTGCGCTTTTCAGCGTCCAGCTCGGAGGCCAAATCATCAACTAAATAAATGCATTGCTTATTGTGCTGTTTACTGAGCAGCACCCCCTGGGCGATCTTAAGGGCACAAACCAGCAGCTTCAACTGGCCCCTGGACAGCACATCCTGAACCGGAATGTTGCTAACCCTCAACCTCAGATCCGCCTTGTGTGGACCGGAGACGGTGTATCCCAGCTGCTTATCACGCCGAAGCTGCTCAGTAAGTATTTGTTCTATGTCGTATTTAGCATCCCATCCCTGGCTGAACGATACACGAACAGGCACTTGGGGTAAAAACGTCCCTATTATACCCTCCAAGACACCATTTAACGAGTTTACCCACGCCCTTCTCATCTCCGTCAAGGATCGGCTGTATTGGGCTAACTGCTTATCCCAAATGGCAATCTGCCTGTCTTCGACCTGGTTCCTGAGCAACTGGTTCCGCTGCTTCAGCAGCCGCCGGCACCGGGCCCACACCAAGTGAAACTGGATGTCACTGTGAAAGACGCCCCAGTCGATGTACTCGCGCCTGGCCTTGGGGCCATCCAGCAGCAGGGCAAAGCTCTCTGGGGTGATCAGTTGCAGCGGCAGCAGCTTGGCCAGATCCGCCATCCTTTGCGGTCGCTCACCGTTGATACGAACATCGACCTCCCCCTGGCGGTTGCGCTGCATCCCCATCCGCTCATCGCCGATACGGGCAAACAGGGTGAAGGCCTCCTGCTGATACTGGATCACCCGCTGTGATTGCTGACTGCGAAAGGAGCGCCCCACCCCCAAAAACCAGATCGCCTCCAACACGCTGGTCTTGCCGCTGCCGTTGGCACCGTGGATAAGGTTGAGGCCGGCAGCCGGGCGCAGCTCGGCGGACTCAATATTGCGAAAATGGGAGAGCCTGAGTTGACTGAGGGCCATTACAACCGCATGGGCATGACAACGTAGAGGGCCTCATCATCCTCCACGTTCTCGAACAGGGCACTGGAGTTGGCGTCGCTCATGATCAGCTTGACCTGATCGCGCTTGAGGGCGTTGAGCACGTCAAGCACGTAGCTGACGTTAAACCCGATCTCCAGTTCGCCATGGGGGTACTGGACATCCAGCATCTCCACTGCCTCCTCCTGTTCAGGGTTGTTTGCGGTAATCTTCAGTTCGTTGTTGTCCAGGTTGAGACGGACACCACGAAACTTCTCATTGGAGAGGATGGCGGCCCGGGCAAAGGCACTGCGCAGCACCTCCCGGTCGGCGATCAACACCTTGTCCCCCCCCTTGGGCAGTACCCGACGATACTCGGGGAAGCGGCCGTCCACCAGCTTGGAGGTAAAGATGGCGTCTTCAGCGATGGCACGAATGTTACCGCTGCCGATGCACAGGGTGATATCGGCATCCTCTTCGTTAAACAAACGAACCAGCTCGATCACCCCTTTTCGCGGCACGATAACCTGCCTTTCCGGCAGGTTGGCGTCAATATTCCGATAACTCACCGCCAGTCGGTGGCCGTCGGTGGCCACGGTTCTCAGCACATTGCCTTCTGTTTCGAACAGCATGCCGTTGAGGTAGTAACGAACATCCTGGTTAGCCATGGAGAACTGGGTGGCTTCGATGAGCTGCTTCAGCACGCCCTGCTTCAGGGTGAACTGCTGCTCCTCCTGCCAATCCCCCATATCGGGGTAATCTTCGGCGGGCAGAGTGGTCAGATTAAAGCGGCTGCGGCCGGAACGAATCATCAGCCGGTTGTCCTGCTGCTCAATCTGGATCTCCACCAGATCGGGCAGGCTGCGGCAGATGTCGAGAAACTTTCTGGCCGGTACCGTGGTGCGACCAGAAACCACTTCCCCCTCAAGGGCGCACTGCCCCACCAACTCCACCTCCAGGTCGGTGCCGGTGAGTTTGAGTAAGTGATCACTTACTTCCATCAGCACATTGGACAGGATCGGCAGGTTATGACGGCGCTCGACGGCCCCGGAGACCAGCTGCAACGGCTTCAACAGGGCTTCGCGGTTAATGGAAAATTTCATCTCTGTCTCTCTGGATTAAGAGGAAAGTGTCCGGATGAGATTGGCGTAATCCTCTTTGATGTCGTGGCTCTCCTCCCGCAGCTGCTCAATTTTACGACAGGCATGCAGCACCGTGGTGTGGTCGCGACCGCCGAAGGCGTCGCCGATCTCTGGCAGGCTGTGGTTGGTCAACTCCTTGGCCAGGGCCATGGCCACCTGGCGAGGACGAGCCACGGAGCGGGAGCGGCGCTTGGAAAGAATGTCCGCCACCTTGATCTTGTAGTATTCGGCCACCGTCTTCTGAATATTGTCGATGGTCACCAGTTTTTCCTGCAGGGCCAGCAGGTCTCTCAGGGCCTCACGGACAAAATCGATGGTAATGGGGCGGCCGGTAAAGTTGGCGTTGGCGATCACCCGGTTCAGGGCACCTTCAAGCTCGCGAACGTTGGAGCGCAGCCGCTTGGCGATGAAGAACGCCACCTCGTCCGGCAGATGGATCTTGCTCTCCTGCGCCTTACGCATCAGGATCGCCACCCGGGTTTCCAGCTCCGGTGGCTCGATGGCCACGGTAAGCCCCCAGCCGAAGCGGGACTTCAACCTGTCCTCCACCCCGTCGATCTCCTTTGGATAGCGGTCCGAGGTCAGGATGATCTGATGGTTGCCCTCCAGCAGGGCATTAAAGGTGTGGAAGAACTCCTCCTGGGAGCGGTCCTTGTTGGCAAAGAACTGGATATCATCGATCAGCAGGGCGTCGACGCTGCGGTAGTAGCGCTTGAACTCGGCGATGGCGTTGTTCTGCAGGGCCCGCACCATATCCTGAACAAAACGCTCCGAGTGCATATAGATCACCTTGGCGTTCGGATTGTTTTTCAGGATGCCGTTGCCCACGGCGTGCAGCAGGTGGGTTTTACCCAGGCCGGTACCGCCATACAGGAACAGCGGGTTGTAGGCACCCCCAGGATTATCGGACACCTGAGTGGCGGCCGCCCGGGCCAACTGGTTCGACTTACCCTCAACGAAGTTATCGAACTGATAGGTGCGATTGATGTTGCTGCGGCTGGCGCCGGCCACCGGGTTGACCTGGGGGGGTTCGGCATGACCAACCGCCGGCACAGGTACCGGCGAAGCCGGTTGGGCCGGTTTGGGCGCACTGGTCCTGGCCGCCGAGGGACGACTGCCAATATCGAACTTGAGAGTGGGAGCCTGATCACCCATGACGCCCTGGAAATAGCTGTTGATCTGATTCAGGTATTTGTCCCGAACCCAATCCAGAACGAAACGATTGGGGGCATAGAGAGTCAATGTCTGATCGTCAAACTCAGCCTGAAGAGGACGAATCCACATGCTGAATTGCTGAGCCGGCAGCTCCTCCTGAAGGGTTGCGACGCATTGCTGCCATACAGACAAAGTCACCGTTATTACTCCGAAAAATTGATCACCCAAGGGCGTCAATTCTACCCTTCCTCAAGGGTGATCGCCAGCCATTTACCTAAGTTATCCCCAATTTTGATCCTTGATCTTTTGCCCCAGGATCCCCCCGAAAGGATCCCGGGGATCCCGGCTGAAGCGCCTGAAGATCAAGGAGTGGAAAGGGATCGCAAAAAACACTATACTCCGCCTCCGCAGGATCCGATCGCGATCATGCTGTCTATATCTTGGGGTAAAAACACAGTTTTATCCACAAGACATGGGGGTGGGAATATTTATTGAAAAATCCCCATCTCCAGATTGACTAAGTAGGTCGACTTTTTGTAGAATTCGGCCTCTTTTTTGAACCGATTCCACCGCCTTGTGCGGGAGTCGAAGCTTAACTAAACGGTAAGAAGCTATGAAACGTACTTTTCAACCGAGCGTTCTGAAGCGTAAGCGCAACCACGGCTTCCGTGCTCGCATGGCCACCAAATCTGGCCGTCAGGTGCTGGCTCGTCGCCGCGCCAAGGGCCGCGCTCGCCTGTCTGCTTAATCGCTCAGATTATGCAAAGCGCATCAGTGGTGCGTTATACCTTTGAGCGGGAGTTACGTCTGTTGACTCCCGCTCAATTCAAATCTGTCTTTGCTAACCCTGTCCGGGCAGCACATCCCCACATGACCCTTCTAGCTGTAGTCAATGATCTGAACCATCCTCGGTTAGGATTGACTGTGGCCAAAAAGCATGTCAAAAAGGCGTGTCAGCGCAATCGTATCAAACGCATAGTCAGAGACGAATTCCGCTTACATCAACATGACCTTCCCGGCGTGGACATTGTGGCCATTGCCAAGAAAGGGGTTGATGACCTGGACAATGCCACTCTCCACAAGCTGGTAGAGAAGCTGCTTAAAAAGCTTTCTAAACGATGCAAAAGTTGCTCATCGGATTGATCCGACTCTACCAAAAGCTGCTGAGCCCGCTCCTGGGGCAAAATTGCCGCTTTCAGCCAACTTGCTCTCAATATGCGATTGAGGCCATCTCTGTTCATGGCTGTTTGAAGGGAAGTTGGTTAGCATTAAGACGAATATTGAAATGCCACCCCCTGCACCCGGGTGGCCGTGACCCCGTACCTCCAGCGAAATAAAGGTAGAGCTAAACCGGCATGGACTCTCAACGTAATCTTTTGCTGGTCTGTCTGTTGTTTGTCAGCTTCCTGCTCTGGCAACAGTGGAATGCAGATCAGAACCCACAACCTCAGCCCGTTGCTCAGCAGAGCAGCGCCCAGGTTTCCAATGAGGTGCCCTCCGGCACCGGTGTCGATCCCCTGCCGGCGCAGACTTCCACGTCAGGACAGTTGGTCACGGTAACGACCGACACCCTGAAGCTGGTTATCGATACCCAGGGCGGTGACATCATTGAATCCTCCCTGCTGCAATATCCGGTAACCCAGGACTCCGTCGAGCCCCTGAAACTGCTGCAGCGTCATAACGGCTTCAACTATGTCGCCCGCAGCGGCCTGATCGGCGCCCAGGGCCCCGACTCATCCGCCCAGCGTCCCGTCTACCAGGTAAGCGCAGACAGCTTTACCATGGGTGAACAGGGTGACCTGGTGGTGCCCATGAGCTACGTCGATGCCAACGGCATCCACTTCGAGAAGCGCTTCATCTTCACCCGTGGTCAATACGATGTCCGGGTCGAATACAAGGTAGACAACCAGTCCGGTAACAACGCCTCCATGCAGATGTTTACCGAACTGCGCCAGAGCATCACCGCTGAAGAAAGCAGCATGATGATGCCCACCTACCGCGGCGCCGCCTACAGCACCACAGATACCCGCTACAGCAAGTACGACTTCGACGACATGAAGGATCGCAACCTGGGCCAGGTCACCCCTGGTGGCTGGGTTGCCATGCTGCAACACTACTTCGTCACCGCCTGGGTCCCCTCTGCCGAGAGCCAGAACAGCATCTACTCCAAGGTGTATGCCGGCAGCGAAGGCGCCATCGGCGTCAAACAGCCTGTGACTACTGTCGCCGCAGGCCAGAGCGCCAGCTTTGACAGCCAGCTGTACATCGGTCCCAAGAATCAGGAAGCCCTGTCCGCCCTGTCAGAGACTCTGAACCTGGTGGTGGACTACGGCTGGCTGTGGTTTATCGCCGTGCCTCTCCACTGGCTTCTGACCGCCCTGCAATCCGTGGTGATCAACTGGGGTGTGGCCATCATCGGCATGACCCTGCTGGTGCGTGGTGCCCTCTACCCACTGACCAAGGCCCAGTACACCTCCATGGCGAAAATGCGCAAGCTGCAGCCCAAGCTGGAGGAGCTCAAGAAGAAGTATGGCGACGACCGTCAGCGCCTGAGCCAGAGCATGATGGAACTGTACCAGAAGGAGAAGGTCAACCCCATGGGTGGCTGTCTGCCGCTGCTGCTTCAGTTTCCCATCTTCATCGCCTTCTACTGGGTTCTGCTGGAAAGCGTCGAGCTGCGCCAGGCTCCCTTCATGCTATGGATCACTGACCTGTCGGTGAAGGATCCCTACTACATCCTGCCTCTGCTGATGGGGGCGTCCATGTTCCTGATGCAGAAGATGCAGCCGACCGCCCCGGGCATGGATCCGATGCAGCAGAAGATGATGCAGTACATGCCGGTGATCTTCACCGTATTCTTCCTGTGGTTCCCCTCAGGCCTGGTGCTGTACTGGCTGGTGGGTAACCTGGTGGCCATCACTCAGCAGTGGTACATCTACCGCTCCCTGGAAGTTCAGGGCCTGAAGTAAGCCACTTCGAACACTCTGAAAAGGCGGCATCTATGCCGCCTTTTTTTGTACAATAAAGAAAACTCTTTGAAACCTATCCCAATGACCATCACCACAGACACCATAGTGGCCCAGGCAACCGCCACGGGCCGAGGCGGCGTCGGCATCATCCGCATCTCGGGACCCAACGCCGAAGCCCTGGCCAAGGCCATCCTGGGCCGGCTCCCCAAGGTCCGCCAGGCGGAGTATCTGCCGTTCCGCGATGAGAAGGGCCAACAACTGGATCAGGGGATCGCCCTGCTGTTCAAGGCCCCCAACTCCTTCACCGGAGAGGATGTGCTGGAGCTGCAGGGCCACGGAGGCCCAGTGGTCCTGGACATGCTGCAGCGGGCAATCATCGCCACCGGCCTGGCCCGCTCGGCCCGCCCGGGGGAGTTCTCCGAACGGGCCTTCCTCAATGACAAGATGGACCTGGCCCAGGCCGAGGCGATCGCCGATCTCATCGAAGCCTCCTCCGAACAGGCGGCCCGCAGCGCCCTGAAGAGCCTGCAGGGGGAGTTCTCCGCCAAGGTGACCGAACTGGTGGAGCAGCTCACCGTGCTGCGCATCTACGTGGAGGCGGCCATCGATTTCCCCGACGAGGAGGTGGACTTCCTCTCGGACGGCAAGATTTCCGCCGATCTGCGGCAGGTGCAGGAGGCTTTGACCCAGGTGAGGGCCAGCGCCCGCCAGGGAGCGCTGATGCGCGAAGGGATGAAGGTGGTGATCGCCGGCCGTCCTAACGCAGGGAAATCCAGCCTGCTAAACGCCCTGGCCGGCCGCCAGTCCGCCATTGTCACCGACATCGCCGGCACCACCCGTGATGTCCTTCGCGAGCATATCCACATCGATGGCATGCCCCTGCACATCATCGACACCGCCGGCCTGCGTGAAGCCAGCGACGAAGTGGAGCGGATCGGCATCGAGCGCGCCTGGCAGGAGATCGAACAGGCTGATCGGGTGCTGATGATGGTGGACGGCACCGATACCAGCGACACCGATCCTCACCGAATCTGGCCGGAATTCATGGACAGGCTGCCCGAAGAGATGGGACTGACCATCATCCGCAACAAGTTGGATCTGACCGGTGAACATCAGCTTACCGAAGAGGGTCACGATTACCCCCTGTTTAAGCTCTCCGCCAAGACCGGTGAGGGAATGGAGCCACTGCGCCAGCACCTGAAGGCCTGTATGGGCTACCAGGGAGCCGGCGAGGGGGGATTCATGGCCCGCGGCCGTCACCTGGAGGCCCTGGCCCGCGCCGATGAACATCTGCAGCTCGGCCGTGAGCAGTTGGAGGTGTTCCAAGCCGGCGAACTGCTTGCCGAAGAGCTCCGCCTGGCTCAACAGGCCTTGACGGAGATCACCGGAGAGTTCAGCTCAGACGATCTGCTGGGCAGGATCTTCTCCTCCTTCTGCATCGGCAAGTAACCCCTTGGCCGCCAGGAAAAGAGGTACCATCAGGTACCTCTTTTTTTGGGCAAATAACCAACCCCCGGTCACCATAAACCGTCATTTCCAGACAGGGACTGCCCCCAGCCGCCGCTCTCCGTATAATGGAGACGGACACAATGAGGACCCCCCTATGACCCAACTCGCCCTGATCGTCGGCACCACCATGGGTGGTGCCGAGGCCGTCGCCGATGAGCTGGCGGAAAAGCTGCAAATCCACGGTATCGACACCGAGATCCATCTTAACCCCAGCCTGGAATCACTCATGGGAGTGCAAAACTGGCTGATCGTCACCTCCACCCATGGCGCCGGAGAGATTCCCGATAACCTCCACCCCCTGGCGGAGGCCCTACAAACCGCCGATCTTTCCGGCATTCACTACGCCATCTGTGGCATCGGCGACTCCAGCTATGACACCTTCTGCGGCGCCGCCAAATCCCTCGAAGATCGCATGCAGCAAGGCGGCGCCAAGGAGCTTGTGCATAAGATCGAGATCGATGTGCAGGGGCTGGATCTCCCGGAAGACAAGGCTTTGCTGTGGATCGATACCCTGATCCCGATCCTGTCGAACTGATCGTTATACAGATCTGATCCAAGGTTACCCACAGAATAGATCTCTATACACAGATCCTTGTGAGTAACTTTGGATCAAACTGGGATCCAACCTTGGATTAATCCACTCCCCTAGAGAGCTAAAGATTTGCCTGTGAATAAGATCGCGATCTGATCCCAGCTTTTCCGAGGGTAGATCGCGCTCTATTCACAGGGATCGATCGCCTTTAAGATCATGAAGATCAAAAGGAATTCAGGCTTAACCACAGAGATCGCGATCCCTAAAAAGAGTAATAACAAAGATCTTATATAAAGATCTTTAAGATCTATTAGCCGCCGCCTCGATCGCCGAGACTAAAAAATGACCATTTATCTCCGCTTCCGGCAATGCTAGAATGTCGCGCTTTTTCCAGGCCGGCTGATAAGGGGTAGTAAGGCAGATGCAGTCTCAGGATCAATATGACGTCATTGTGGTAGGCGGTGGTCACGCCGGTACCGAGGCCGCGTTGGCCAGTGCCCGCATGGGGGTAAGAACCCTGCTGTTGACCCACAACCTGGACACCCTGGGCCAGATGTCCTGCAATCCTGCAATCGGTGGCATCGGTAAGGGACACCTGGTCAAGGAGATCGACGCACTGGGCGGAGCCATGGCACGGGCGACCGATCGCGCCGGGATCCAGTTTCGCACCCTGAATGCCTCCAAGGGGCCGGCTGTGCGCGCCACCCGAGCTCAGACCGACCGCGCCCTCTATCGACAGGCGATCCAGAATATTCTGTTTGCCCAGCCTAATCTCACCGTGTTTCAGCAGGCGGTGGATGACCTGGTGGTGGAACAGGATCGGGTGGTCGGCGTGATAACCCAGGCGGGTGTGCGCTTCGATGCTCGCACCGTGGTACTGACCGTCGGGACCTTCCTCGGTGGCCAGATTCACATCGGGCTGGATCATTACCAGGGCGGACGGGCCGGCGATCCTCCTTCCAATGCCCTGGCCTGTCGTCTGCGTGAGTTGCCATTCCGCGTCGATCGGCTCAAAACCGGCACCCCTGCTCGCCTGGACAGCCGTACGCTCAATTACGACGTGATGCAGGAGCAACCTGGCGATACCCCCATTCCAACCATCTCCTTCATCGGTAAGGCGGAGGAACATCCCCGGCAGATCTCCTGTTTCATCACCCACACCAATGAGCAGACCCATGAGATCATTCGATCCAACCTGGATCGCAGCCCAATGTACGCAGGGGTGATCGAAGGAGTGGGGCCACGCTATTGCCCCTCTATCGAGGACAAGGTGATGCGGTTTGCCGACAAGAGCAGCCATCAGATCTTCGTGGAACCCGAAGGATTGAGCAGCATCGAGATCTACCCTAACGGGATCTCCACCTCCCTGCCCTTTGACGTGCAACTGAAGCTGATCCGTTCCATCCACGGTTTCGAAAAAGCGGAGATCCTGCGCCCGGGTTACGCCATCGAGTATGACTTCTTCGATCCCCGCGATCTGAAGTCCAGCCTGGAGACCCGCTTTATCGACGGCCTGTTCTTCGCCGGGCAGATCAACGGCACCACTGGCTACGAGGAGGCCGGCGCCCAGGGGCTGCTAGCGGGCACCAATGCCGCACTGAAGGTCCAGGAGCGCGATGCCTGGTCACCCAAGCGGGACCAAGCCTATCTGGGGGTGCTAGTGGACGATCTCTCCACCCTGGGCACCAAGGAACCCTATCGGATGTTCACCTCCCGCGCCGAATACCGTCTGCTGTTGCGTGAAGACAATGCCGATCTGCGTCTGACCCCGGAAGGTCGTGAACTGGGACTGGTGGATGATGAGCGCTGGGTGGCGTTTAACCACAAGCTGGAGGCGATCGAGCAGGAGAAGCAGCGCCTGCGCAGCACCTATGTGCAGAAGAGCGGCGTTCAGGCTGATGAACTCAACCCCCAGCTGAAGACCCCCCTGTCGCGGGAAGCCAGTTTGGAAGAGTTGATCCGCCGCCCAGAACTGAACTATGCCCAACTGATGCGGGTGACCGAGATCGGTCCCGGGCTGGAGGATCCCAAGGCCGCAGAACAGGTGGAGATTCAGATTAAGTACGCCGGTTACATCGAGCGGCAGAAGGATGAGATCGCCAAGGCCCAGCGCAATGAGCAGACCCTGCTTCCGGCAGAGATGGATTACAGCCTGGTATCAGGCCTCTCCAATGAGGTAGTGGCCAAGCTCAAGGAGCACAAGCCCGAGACCCTGGGGGCCGCCTCCCGCATCTCCGGCATCACCCCGGCGGCCATCTCCCTGCTGCTGGTCTACCTGAAAAAACACGGTCTGCTGCGAAAAACCGCATAACCGCCAAACGCGGGGCTTTCCAAGCCCCGCTCATCCCCGCATAATAACCTATTCTCTATTTTCCAAATCTGAAGGTACCTACACGTGTTAGCCACAAGGCTGGCCGACCTGGTTGCGCAGACCGATCTGCAGCTGAGCGGCAAGCAGATGGATCAGCTGGTGCTACTGGTCGAGCTGCTGAACAAATGGAACAAAGCCTACAACCTGACCTCGGTCCGTGATCCCCAGGAGATGCTGGTGCGTCACATCATGGACAGCATTGTGGTGGGACCCCATCTGCAGGGGCAGAGTTTCATCGACGTGGGTACCGGTCCCGGACTGCCTGGGTTGCCTCTGGCGATCTGCAACCCGGACAAATCCTTTGTCCTCCTGGACAGCTTGGGCAAACGGATCCGCTTCATTAGGACCGTGGTCCATACCCTGGGCCTGGACAATGTCACCCCGGTACAGAGCCGGGTCGAGGAGTATCAGCCGGAGCAGGGCTTCGACGGTGTGCTCAGCCGCGCCTTCGCCTCCCTCTCCGACATGCTGCTGTGGTGCCGGCATCTGCCGGGGCCACAAGGACGGTTTTACGCTCTGAAGGGGCAGCTGGACGCCGACGAGCTGGCTGCCATCCCGCCGGGGTTTGAGATTCTGGGGCAGCAGCCACTGCATGTGCCCGAACTCGATGCCCAGCGACACCTGGTATTTGTCAGAAACCATTCGTAGATTTTGGGGAACAGTCGATGGCAAGAGTGATTGCGGTAGCCAACCAGAAAGGGGGCGTGGGAAAGACCACGACCTGTGTCAACCTGGCCGCCTCCCTGGCCGCCACCCGGCGCAAGGTGCTGGTGGTGGATCTCGATCCCCAGGGCAATGCCACCATGGGCAGTGGTGTCGACAAGTACGAGGTGGAGCATACTGCCTACGATCTGCTGGTGGAGGAGACCCCGGCGGAGCAGGTGATCGTCAGGGATACCAGCGGCAAATACGATCTGATTGCCGCCAATGGTGATGTCACCGCTGCGGAGATTAAGCTGATGGAGTTCTTTGCCCGGGAGGTGCGTCTTCGCAACGCCCTGGAAAGGGTGAAAGATCAGTATGATTTCATCTTTATCGATTGTCCGCCGTCGCTGAACATGCTGACAGTGAACGCCATGGGTGCCGCCGATTCGGTGCTGGTGCCCATGCAGTGCGAATACTACGCCCTGGAGGGGTTGACTGCCCTCATCGACACCATCACCAAGCTGGCTGCAGTGGTCAATCCGGAACTGGCCATCGAGGGGATTCTGCGCACCATGTACGATCCGCGCAACCGTCTGGCCAATGACGTGTCCGATCAGCTGAAACAGCATTTCGGCGACAAGGTGTACCGCACCGTGATTCCGCGCAACGTGCGCCTGGCGGAAGCTCCCAGTTTTGGAGCTCCCGCCATCTACTACGACAAGAGCAGTGCCGGCGCCAAGGCGTACCTGGCATTGGCCGGAGAGATGTTGCGCCGTGCTGAGCGTAATGAGCTGGCCACAGAAGAGGTTTAAGGGGAAAGCATGTCAGCCAAGAAACGCGGATTAGGCAAGGGACTGGATGCCCTGCTGGGAACCAGCCAATCTGTGGTGGAGAAGCGGGAGCAGCAGATGCAGAGTGCCCCCCGCCCCGAACCGGTCACCGAAAAGCGGGATGGCGCCCTGGTGCATCTGCGACTGGAACTGTTGCAGAGAGGCATCTACCAGCCTCGTCGGGACATGTCCGAGGAGGCCCTGGAGGAGTTGGCGGAGTCTATCCGTCGCCAGGGGGTACTCCAGCCCGTGGTGGTGCGTCCCATCGATGGCGGCCAGTATGAGATTCTCGCTGGGGAGCGCCGTTGGCGTGCTTCCCAGATTGCCGGGCTGGACACCATTCCTTGCATCATCAAGCCGGTGGCGGATGAGGCGGCGGTGGCCATCGCCCTGATTGAGAACATTCAGCGTGAGAACCTCAACGCCATGGAGGAGGCGATCGCCCTGCAGCGCCTCGCCGATGAGTTCGATATGACCCACGCCGAGGTTGCCAAGGCGGTGGGTAAGTCCCGCACCACGGTGACCAACCTGCTGCGGCTGAACAACCTCAACGACGAGGTGAAGATTCTGCTGGAGCATGGCGACATCGAGATGGGCCATGCCCGAGCCCTGCTCAGCCTGGAGGGCGATGCTCAGACCCTGGCGGCCCGTGCTGTTGTGGCCAAGGGGATGACGGTTCGGGAAACCGAGAAACTGGTGAGCAAACAGCTGGAGCCCACACCGGTGAAACCGACCAAGGTGGTGGATCCCGACGTTAAGCGACTGCTCAATGACCTGACCGAGCGCCTGGGAGCCCAGGTGGCCATCCAACAGGGCAGCAAGGGCAAGGGAAAACTGGTGATCAGCTATGACAGTCTGGACCAGCTGGACGGGATCATAAGTCGCGTAATTGCAACCTAAGAACAAAAACCTCCCTCGGGAGGTTTTTTTCTGCTTGTGATCATATGCACAAACTAAATTTTTTTCGTACGGCAGGCATGGGCAAAAAATCGTTCGAATCACAGAATTTGTCATTTTTTATGCATGATAAAACCGTTAATTTTGTACTTTTGAATTCAATAAACAGATTAATCTGGCCGCAGTGAGTGGCGATGAGAGTGGTTTTTGACGGGTTATAATCAGCTCTTGTTGATCAATAACAAATATGGCTGACAACATGTGAGAAGCCCCGGGTTTTCAAGGTCTCACCATCCGTTCGGGATCACAGTTTTCCAACCTCCACTCGGTTGCATCGGCAAGGCAAGTAGGTATACTTTCGCTTGCTTTTAGGCAGATTAAGGGTTTTCGGACCCTCTCTTGAAAGATTACGGAGTCAAGGCGTTGAAACGAGACCCCAGGCGCAAAGGCCGGATAACCGCACTGCGGTTAGTGGCCGCTCAAGCAATAGTGGTTGCTCTGATCAGTACGCTTTGTTTCGTACTTTGGGGAGAGCAGCTGGCCCTGTCCGCCCTCATGGGTGGCAGTGTGGCGGTGATCCCCAACCTCGTTTTCGCAACTCTCACCTTCTCCCACCTGTGGGAAAAGGTAACCGGCAGCATGGTTAACGCCTTCTACCGGGGAGAAGCGATTAAGCTGATGCTGACCGTAACCCTGTTTGTGCTGGCATTTGCGGTAGTTAAATCTGACCCTAGGGCCGTGTTTGGCTGCTACATTTCCGCCCTCATGGTGTTATGGATGGCACCTTTGTTGTTTCAACGAAAACATTTGGGATGAATCATGGCTGCAAATCCGCAGGAGTATATTCTGCACCACTTGCAGAACTTGCAGTATCGCGCTGGTAGCTGCAGCGCCGATGCAAGCGAGTACTGTTTTTGGACTTGGAACGTGGATTCATTGCTGTTTTCGGTTGGACTCGGCGTTTTCTTCCTTTGGTTGTTCCGTTCCGTTGGTAAAAAGGCCACTACTGGCGTTCCCGGCAAGCTGCAGTGCTTTGTCGAGATGCTGGTTGAGTTCGTCGATACCAGCGTGAAGGAATCCTTCCACGGTAAGAATAAGCTGATCGCCCCACTGGCTCTGACCATCTTCGTCTGGGTTTTCCTGATGAACCTGATGGATCTGATTCCGGTTGATTGGCTACCCGCAGCAGCAGGCGCCGCTGGTGTTCACTACCTGAAAGTGGTTCCCTCCACTGACCTGAACATCACCCTGGCGATGAGCTGCAGCGTCTTCTTCTTGATGATCTTCTACAGCATCAAGGTGAAAGGCGTGTCCGGGTTCGTTAAGGAGTTGACGCTCCAGCCGTTTAACAACAAGTTAATGATTCCTTTTAACTTCCTGCTTGAGATTGTAGGACTGATCTCTAAACCTGTGTCTCTGGGCCTTCGTCTGTTCGGTAACATGTATGCAGGTGAGCTGATCTTTATTCTTATTGCTCTTATGTACACCGGTAACGTGGCTATCGGCGCGCTCGGCGGCTTTGCGCAGCTGGCGTGGGCGATCTTCCACATCCTGGTGATTACATTGCAGGCGTTTATCTTCATGATGCTGACAATTGTGTACCTCAGCATGGCTCATGAAGATCATTAATTTTTAAGACTAAGTAACAAATTAAGAGAAACTGGAGAATACGATGACTGCTATTGCTGTTGCTCTGCTGATTGGCCTGGGTGCTCTGGGTACTGCTATTGGTTTCGGTCTGCTGGGTGGTAAGTTCCTGGAGAGCGTTGGTCGTCAGCCTGAAATGACCCCTGCCCTGCAAACCAAGATGTTCATCATGGCCGGTCTGCTGGATGCGGTACCTATGATCGGTGTAGGTATCGGTCTGTACATCCTGTTCGTTGTTGGTGTTTAAGGCGACCCTTTAATCCAATGTCTATGTGTTCCGGATAGACCGGAGCCGACTTTGAATGGGTTTTGAGGAGGAGCCGTTGTGAATCTCAACGCGACTTTTATCGGTCAGACCATCGCCTTTATTGTCTTCGTCTGGTTCTGCATGAAGTATGTGTGGCCACCTTTGATGGCTGCCATCGAAGAACGACAGAAGGCAATCGCGGATGGCCTGTCAAACGCTGACCGAGCTTCCAAGGATCTCGAGCTGGCACAGGCGAAAATCAGCGATCAGCTGAAAGACGCCAAACTGCAAGCCGGAGAGATCATTGAGCAGGCGAACAAGCGTAAAGCGCAAATTGTCGACGAAGCTAAAGTTGAGGCGGAAGCCGAGCGTGCCAAGATCATCGCTCAGGGCCAGGCCGAAATCGAAGCCGAGCGTAACCGTGCCAAGGAAGCCCTGCGCAAGCAGGTTGCCGTTCTGGCCGTCGCCGGTGCTGAGAAGATTATTGAGCGTTCCATCGACGTTGACGCGCATAGCGACATCGTTGAGAAATTGGCTGCGGAGCTTTAACAGGGGAGAGGGCATATGTCTGAACTGACTACTGTTGCACGCCCCTATGCCAAAGCTGCCTTTGAGTTTGCAGCAGAGCATCAGGCTATCGACAAGTGGCAAACCCAGCTGGATTTTGCTGCCGCGGTAGCTGATAACGATGCGATTGCTGAGCTGTTGCATGGCGCCATTGCCGTTGAGCAACTCGCGGAGATCTTTATCAAGGTCTGTGACGAGAACCTCGACGAGTTTGGCCAGAACCTGGTGAAGGTGATGGCGGAAAATGGTCGTCTGGCTGTACTGCCTCAGGTTGCCACTCTGTTTAAGCAGATGGCCGATGAGCGGGCAAGCCTGGTGGAGGCCGATGTGGTTTCCGCAACAGAACTTAGTGACGAACAGAAGCAGAAGATTGCCGAGTCTCTGGAGAAACGTCTGGAGCGCAAGGTAAAGCTGAACTGCACTGTTGATCCGCAGCTAATTGCCGGTGTTGTAATCAACGCTGGTGACTTGGTCATTGATGGCTCGGTTCGCGGTAAGTTAAACCGCATGGCCGATACGCTGCAATCCTAACGGGGATTTAAGCATGCAACTGAATTCAACCGAAATCAGTGAACTGATCAAACAGAGAATTGAGAAGTTCAATGTTGTCAACGAAGCTCGCAACGAAGGTACCATCGTATCTGTAAGCGACGGTATTATCCGCATCCACGGCCTGGCCGACGTGATGCAGGGTGAGATGATCGAGCTTCCTGGCAACCGTTACGCAATCGCACTGAACCTGGAGCGTGACTCCGTGGGTGCGGTAGTAATGGGTCCTTACGCCGATCTGGCTGAGGGCGTAAAAGTTAAGTCCACTGGCCGTATTCTTGAAGTGCCAGTTGGCCGCGGTCTGCTGGGCCGTGTGGTAAACACCCTGGGTGAGCCCATCGACGGTAAAGGTCCTGTTGAGGCCGAAGGCTACGGCCCCGTTGAAGTGATTGCTCCCGGTGTTATTGACCGTCAGTCTGTATCTCAGCCTGTACAAACCGGTTATAAGTCCGTTGACTCCATGATCCCAATCGGTCGTGGCCAGCGTGAGCTGATCATCGGTGACCGTCAGACTGGTAAGACTGCGATGGCCGTTGACGCCATCATCAATCAGAAAGACTCCGGCATTAAGTGTGTCTACGTTGCGATTGGTCAGAAGGCCTCCACCATCGCCAACGTGGTGCGCAAGCTGGAAGAGCACGATGCCCTGAAGAACACCATCGTAGTGGTTGCCTCCGCTTCTGAAGCGGCTGCTCTGCAGTACCTGGCCCCCTACTCCGGTTGTACCATGGGTGAGTTCTTCCGTGACCGTGGTGAAGATGCTCTGATCATCTACGATGACCTGTCCAAGCAGGCCGTCGCCTACCGTCAGATCTCCCTGCTGCTGCGTCGTCCCCCAGGCCGTGAAGCCTTCCCCGGTGACGTATTCTACCTCCACAGCCGTCTGCTGGAGCGTGCAGCCCGGGTAAACGCCAACTACGTTGAGCGTTTCACCAACGGTGAAGTGAAAGGACAGACCGGCTCTCTGACCGCTCTGCCAATCATTGAAACTCAGGCTGGTGACGTATCTGCGTTCGTACCTACCAACGTGATCTCCATTACCGATGGTCAGATCTTCCTGGAAACCGACCTGTTTAACGCCGGCCTGCGTCCTGCGGTAAACCCCGGTATCTCCGTATCCCGTGTAGGTGGTTCCGCGCAGACCAAGATCATCAAGAAGTTGTCCGGTGGTATCCGTACCGCACTGGCACAGTATCGCGAACTGGCGGCCTTTGCTCAGTTCTCATCTGACCTGGATGACGCCACCCGTGCCCAGCTGGAGCATGGTGAGCGCGTTACCGAGCTGATGAAGCAGAAGCAGTATGCGCCTCTGAGCGTGGCTGACCAGGCCGTTGTCATCTTCTCTGCAGAGAAAGGCTTCCTGTCTTCCGTACCAGTTAACAAGATTGGTGACTTCGAAGCGGCTCTGCTCTCCTACGTGAACGCCGAACATGCCGACCTGCTGAAGCTGATCAACGAGACCGGAGACTACAACTCCGATATCGAGTCTCAGCTGCAAGCTGCTCTGGACAAGTTCGTAGCGACTCAAACCTGGTAACAGGGGGAGATAGAAGATGGCCGGCGCTAAAGAGATCCGTACCAAGATCGCGAGTGTGAAAAACACTCAGAAGATCACTTCTGCCATGGAGATGGTGGCTGCTTCGAAAATGCGTAAAGCGCAGGATCGCATGCACGCCAGCCGTCCCTACGCAGAGAATATGCGAAAGGTGATTGGTCACGTAGCGCAGGGCTCTCTGGAATATAAGCATCCCTACCTGGAAGAGCGTGAGGTGAAGAACGTCGGTTTTATCGTCGTTTCCACCGATCGTGGACTGTGTGGCGGCTTGAACATCAATATGTTCAAGCAGGTGGTGAAAGCCGCGACCGAATGGACCCAGAAAGGCGCGAAAGTGTCCTATGCGGCCATCGGTTCCAAGGGCGCAGGTTTCTTCCAGAGCTTTGGTGGTGACGTTGCTGCACAGGCCACTGGCCTGGGCGACACCCCCAGCCTCACCGACCTGATTGGGTCCGTGAAGGTCATGCTGGATGCCTACAACGAGGGCAAGCTGGACCGCCTGTACGTGGTGTACAACAAGTTTGTGAACACCATGAAGCAGGATCCGGTGATCGATCAGCTTCTGCCGTTGCCAAAAGATGACACCCAGAAACGAGCTCACGCTTGGGACTATATCTATGAGCCCGATCCGAAAGCTCTGCTGGATAAGCTGCTGGTTCGCTACGTCGAATCTCAGGTTTATCAGGGTGTAGTTGAAAATGCCGCGTCTGAACAGGCTGCCCGTATGGTTGCAATGAAGTCCGCAACCGACAACGCAGGCAACCTGATTGACGATCTGCAACTGGTGTACAACAAAGCCCGTCAGGCTGCGATTACGCAGGAACTGTCGGAGATTTGTGCCGGTGCAGCGGCGGTGTAAGGCAGCGGAAACGAGATAATCAGAGGATTAATCATGAGCACAGGTACTGTCGTTCAAGTGATCGGTGCGGTAGTTGACGTGGAGTTCCCACAAGACGCCGTACCACAGGTATACGACGCCCTGCACATCGACAACGATGGCGCTAAGCTGGTGCTGGAAGTACAGCAGCAGCTGGGTGGCGGTGTTGTTCGTACCATTGCAATGGGTGCGTCCGAAGGTCTGCGTCGCGGACTGGTAGCTACCAACACCGGTAGTGCAATTAAGGTTCCAGTGGGCACTGCCACTCTGGGCCGTATCATGAACGTTCTGGGTGATCCCATCGACGAGTGCGGTGAGATCGGCGAGGAAGAAACGTGGGAAATCCACCGTGAAGCGCCCAGCTACGAAGACCAATCCAGCGCCACCGAGCTGCTGGAAACCGGCATCAAGGTAATCGACCTGGTTTGCCCCTTCGCCAAGGGTGGTAAAATCGGTCTGTTCGGTGGTGCGGGTGTAGGTAAAACCGTAAACATGATGGAGCTCATCAACAACATCGCCAAGGCACACTCCGGTCTGTCTGTATTCGCCGGTGTGGGTGAGCGTACTCGTGAAGGTAACGACTTCTACTACGAGATGGCCGAATCTGGCGTAGTTAACCTGGATGACAAAGTTCAGTCCAAGGTAGCCATGGTTTACGGTCAGATGAACGAGCCACCAGGAAACCGTCTGCGTGTAGCACTGACCGGTCTGACTATGGCTGAGAAGTTCCGTGACGAGGGCCGTGACGTACTGTTGTTCGTGGACAACATCTACCGTTACACCCTGGCCGGTACCGAGGTGTCCGCACTGCTGGGTCGTATGCCCTCTGCGGTAGGTTACCAGCCGACTCTGGCGGAAGAGATGGGTGTTCTGCAGGAGCGTATTACCTCCACCAAGACAGGCTCCATCACCTCCGTACAGGCGGTATACGTACCTGCGGATGACTTGACTGACCCGTCTCCTGCGACCACCTTTGCTCACCTGGATGCGACCGTAGTACTGAGCCGTGACATTGCGGCCCGCGGTATCTACCCGGCGATCGACCCATTGGATTCCACCTCTCGTCAGCTGGATCCCCTGGTCATCGGTCAGGAGCACTACGATGTGGCTCGTGGCGTGCAGTCTAACCTGCAGCGCTACAAGGAGCTGAAGGACATCATCGCCATTCTGGGTATGGACGAACTGTCTGAGGAAGATAAGCAGACCGTAGCCCGTGCCCGTAAGATTGAGCGTTTCCTGTCTCAGCCCTTCTTCGTAGCCGAAGTATTTACCGGCGCTCCCGGCAAGTACGTTTCTCTGAAAGACACCATCTCTGGCTTTAAGGGCATTCTGTCCGGCGAGTACGATGAACTGCCTGAGCAGGCGTTCTACATGGTTGGTGGCATCGACGAAGCCGTCGAGAAAGCTAAGAAACTGTAATCCGGTTGCGGAGAGGATGAGATGGCAGCTATGACACTTCATTTGGATGTAGTCAGTGCGGAAGAAAGCATTTTCTCTGGCCGCGTTCAGTACCTGCAAGTCACAGGTGTTGAGGGCGAGCTGGGGATCATGCATGGCCACACTCCATTGCTCACCGCCATTAAGCCCGGTATGGTTCGCATCAGAAAGCAAGACGACAGTGAAGAGGTAATCTACCTGTCAGGTGGCATTCTCGAGGTTCAACCCGATAATGTCAGCGTGCTGGCTGATGTGGCCATTCGTGCTGAAGATATTGACGTCGAAGCTGCGGAAGCAGCCAAGCGTTCCGCCGAAGAGCATATGGCGAAAGCCTCTGCTGACCTCGATTACGAGGCCGCGGTTATCGAGCTGGCGAAAGCGATGGCACAACTCCGAGTTGTTGAGACCATCCGCAAGAGCCTGGGCAAATAGGTCCGGCCTCGCTATGAAAAAGGGCGCCCATTGGGCGCCCTTTTTATATCTATTTTCGGTAAGCCTGCCTCGACGACACCTCCATTCCTCAATGGCGACGGTCCAGTTGCAGCAGCATCAACAGGCTGATGATGATCAGCAGCACCGCCGGAAGCACCCAGGGGCTGGGCCAAGGCTTGCCCTGAAGGACGTTGATCAGCAGCACCAGGGCCGGACTCAGAAGGGCATAGGCGTTGGCGGAGCTGCCGCCCACCACCAGGCTGGCGGACTGGAACAGGAAGAAGGTGAGCATGGTGGTGGCCGTGGCCAACCACAGGATCGCCCCACCCTGGATCAGGGTCGGCCACACCCATTGGGGCTGCATCAGCAGCAGCGCCAGGGTCAGCCAGACGGTGCCGGTGATCAGTGACCAGCCGGTGACCGTCAGCATGGGTTCACCCCGGTGCAGGGTTTTGAGCAGCAGCGGATAACCTCCCATCAGCAGGCAACCGATGACATAGAGGCTGTTGCCTATCGGCCAGCCGCCCTGGGTCAGCACCGCCAGCTCCCCTTCGGTCAACACCCACAGGGCGGCGGCCACCCCCAGTCCCAGGGCCAGCACTCGAACCGGGTGGGGCGCCTGCCTGGTCACCAGCCATCCCATCAGGCAACTGAGCAGGGGGACCAGGGTAGTGAGGCTGCCCATGGCCAGGGCGGAGGCGGTTTCGCCGGCGAAAAACATCAGCAGGAAGAAGCCGGTCATCGGCAGGCTGATCAGGGCGAAACGCCCCACCGCCCGCCAGCCGGGCCAGTTCAGCTGACGATAGCGGGCCAGCAGCAGGATGAAACCCAGGGAGGCGATGGCGAAGCGGCCCCAGGTGGTCCACAGGGGGGAGAATCCCGGCCCCATAAAGGCAGCGATGGGAAATGAGGTGCTGATCAGCACCGCGTAGAGCAGCAGGCCCAGGTGGGCCCGGACGACGGGGTGTTGCGGCATTGGGAAATCCGGTGGTGACAAGGAAACGGCGGAGCCGCGATGACTCCTTCGTTGTTATAGCATCTTTTGGTGGATCGCCTCGATTCGGTGTTGCAGAAATGGCTGAAACAGCACGATAAGTGCCCTGTTGGCGCTGCCTGTGGCTGAGGTGGCTGAATCACCGCTTTTCTGTGGCCGTCCGTTGCCGGCCGTCCCTCCTATCCGGCCTCCCGCCGGTGGAGCTGATTTTCCCGTGATGAGTGGGTATACTTTGGCGCCTTAACGACCAATCTTGAACGGAACACCATGACTCTGGAAATCGTCATCCTTGCGGCGGGCAAGGGAACCCGCATGCGCTCCTCTCTGCCCAAGGTGCTGCACGGCATCGCAGGCAAGCCCATGGTTCAGCATGTCATCGATGCCGCGGCGGCCCTGTCACCGGTAGCCACCCACCTGGTGTATGGCCACGGTGGTGAACAGCTGCAATCGGCGTTGTCCCACAACGAGGTGAACTGGGTGCTGCAGGCGGACCAGCTGGGCACCGGCCATGCGGTGGACCAGGCTTCCGGCGACTGGAGTGATGACAGCAGGGTGCTGGTGCTCTACGGTGATGTGCCGCTGATCCGCACCGAGACCCTGGAGCGACTGCTGGCGGTACAGCCGCACAACGGCATCGGCCTGCTCACCGTCAACCTGGACGATCCCAGTGGTTATGGCCGCATCGTCCGTAACAACGGCAAGGTGACTGCCATCGTCGAGCATAAGGACGCCTCCGCGGCGCAGCTGGCCATCGATGAGGTCAACACCGGTATCCTGGTGGCACCCGGTGGCGCCTTGAAGCGCTGGTTGTCCAGCCTCTCCAACGACAATGCCCAGGGGGAGTACTACCTGACCGACGTCATCGCTATGGCGGCCGCCGAGGGAGGCGTGGAGACCGCCCAGCCCGAGACCGCCATCGAGGTCGAGGGGGCCAACAACAGGGTGCAGCTGGCGACCCTGGAGCGTGCCTTCCAGGCCCGGGCCGCCGAGGAGGCGATGCTCGCCGGTGCCACCCTGGCCGATCCCGCGCGTTTCGATGTGCGCGGCCAGTTGACCTTGGGGCAGGACGTATTCATCGATGTCAACGTGGTGATCGAAGGCAGGGTGGAGATCGGCAGCAAGGTCACCATTGGTGCCGGTTGTGTGCTGAAGGATTGCCGCATCGGTGATGGAGCGGTGCTGAAGCCCTACACCCTGGTTGAGGAGGCGACCATCGGTGAGATCTGCACCGCCGGCCCCTTCGCCCGACTGCGCCCCGGTGCCGAACTGGTGCACGACAGCCACATCGGCAACTTTGTCGAGATGAAGAAGGCGAGCCTGGGGCGGGGCTCCAAGGCCAACCACCTGGCCTACATCGGCGACGCTAAAGTCGGGGAGAAGGTGAACATTGGCGCTGGCACCATCACCTGCAACTATGACGGCGCCAACAAGCACCTGACGGTGATCGAGGACAACGCCTTCATCGGTTCCGACACTCAGTTGGTGGCTCCGGTGACCGTGGGCAAGGGTGCGACCGTAGCCGCCGGCTCCACCGTCACCAAGGATGTGGGCGAGGGCGAGCTGGTGCTGACCCGCATCAAGCAGCGTCACATCGGCAACTGGCAGAGGCCGGTGAAGAAGCCCAAGTAGGCGCTCATCAGGTTAAAAAAGCGGCCACCCGGGCCGCTTTTTTAATGGGCTCTATTGTGCACAATCCGTAACCTAATTTATACTTCGAAGCTTTCGTTGCGAAACTTAAGGCCGTCATGTCGAAACGTAATACCCAACAGCGGCGCCACACCATCATCACCCTGCTCAATGAGCTGGGGGAGGTCAGTGTGGAGAACCTGGCGCGGGAGTTTCAGACCTCTGAAGTGACCATCCGCAAGGACTTGGCGACCCTGGAGGCCAGCGGTCTGCTGCTGAGGCGGTACGGAGGTGCGGTACCCGTGCCCCAGGAGATCGTCAGTGACGATCCCGCCCATAAGGTTTCTAAACGAAAGCGGGCCATTGGCCGGGCGGCCGCGGCCCTAATCGGGGATCATCAGCGCATCATCATCGATTCCGGCCGCACCACCGCCGCCATGATCCCGCAGTTGGGAAGCAAGCGTGGCCTGGTGGTGATGACCAACTCCCTCAACGGCGCCAACGCCATCCGCGAGTTGGAGAATGAGCCCACCCTGCTGATGACAGGCGGCACCTGGGATCCCCACTCCGAGTCCTTCCAGGGACAGGTGGCGGAACAGGTGTTGCGCTCCTACGATTTCGACCAGCTGTTCATCGGCGCCGATGGCATCGATGTTTCACGTGGAACGACCACCTTCAATGAGCTGATCGGCCTCTCCAAGGTGATGGCGGAGGTCGCCCGTGAGGTGGTGGTGATGGTGGAATCCAACAAGGTGGGACGTAAGATCCCCAACCTGGAACTGCCCTGGGAGAAGATCGGCGTACTGATTACCGATGATGGGCTGTCCGGTGAGGCGACGGCTCAGATAGAGATTCATGGGGTCCGAGTAATCCGGGCTTCCAGCCAAAGTTAATGGAGAAACGATTATGTGTGGCATTGTAGGGGCGGTCGCCCAACGTGATGTGGCGGAGATCCTGGTCGAGGGTCTCAAGCGCCTGGAGTACCGGGGGTACGACTCCGCCGGTATCGCCATCATCAACGAACAGAGTGAACTGTCGCGGATACGCCGGGTGGGCAAGGTGCAGGAACTGGCCAGTGCCCTGGCTGAACAGCCCCTGAGCGGCGGCACCGGCATCGCCCACACCCGCTGGGCCACTCATGGTGAGCCCAACGAGCGCAACGCCCACCCCCACCAGTCCAGCGGCGACATCGCCGTGGTGCACAACGGCATCATCGAAAACCACGGCCCCCTGCGTGAGCGTCTGAAGGGGCTGGGTTATCAGTTTGAGTCCGACACCGACACCGAGGTGATCGGTCACCTGGTTCACCATGAGCTCGAGTTCCACGACTCCCTGCTGGCGGCGGTACAGGCCACCGTTAAGCAGTTGGAGGGGGCCTACGGCACGGTGATCACCGATCGTCGTGACCCCTTCCGGGTGGTGGTGGCCCGCTCCGGCAGTCCCCTGGTGATCGGCTATGGAGTGGGTGAGCATTTCATCGCCTCCGACCAACTGGCCCTGCTGCCGGTGACCCGTCGCTTCGCCTTCCTGGAGGAGGGTGACGTTGCCGAGGTGACCCGTCGTGAAGTGACCATCTTCGACGCCGAGGGTAACCCGGTGGAGCGTGAGGTGAAGGAGTCTGAGGTGTCGCACGAGGCCAGCGACAAGGGGCCTTACCGTCACTACATGATGAAAGAGATCTACGAGCAGCCTCTGGCCCTGCAGCGCACCCTGGAGAACCGTCTCCAGATTGGCATCGTCGCCCCCGATGCCTTCGGCGAAGGGGCCGATGAACTGCTGGCCAATGTGAAGCACGTGCAGATCATCGCCTGTGGTACCAGCTACCACGCCGGCATGGTGGCCCGTTACTGGCTCGAGCAGCACGCCGGGGTCTCCTGTAACGTGGAGATCGCCTCCGAGTTCCGTTACCGCAAATCCCACGTATTCCCCAACAGCCTGCTGGTGACCATCTCCCAGTCCGGTGAAACCGCCGACACCCTGGCGGCCCTGCGTCTGGCCAAGGAGATGGGCTACGAGTCCAGCCTGACCATCTGTAATGTGCCCGGCTCCTCCCTGGTGCGTGAGTCCGACATGGCGTACATGATGAAGGCCGGCGCCGAGATCGGCGTGGCCTCCACCAAGGCGTTCACCGTGCAGCTGGCGGCGCTGCTGATGCTCACCGGCGCCATCGGCCGCCACAACGGCATGGATGAGACCGAGCTGGGCAACCTGGTGCAGAGCCTGCAGTCTCTGCCCACCAAGGTGGAGCAGGCCTTGAGCCTGAACGAGGAGATCGAGGCCCTGGCGGAAGATTTCGCCGATAAGCACCATGCCCTGTTCCTCGGCCGCGGTGACCAGTATCCCATCGCCATGGAGGGGGCCCTGAAGCTGAAGGAGATCTCCTACATCCACGCGGAAGCCTACGCCTCCGGCGAGCTGAAGCACGGTCCCCTGGCGCTGATCGACGCCGACATGCCGGTGATCGTGGTGGCGCCCAACAACGAACTGCTGGAGAAGCTCAAGTCCAACGTCGAGGAGGTGCGCGCCCGTGGTGGCCTGATGTACGTCTTCGCCGACAAGGAGGCCCAGTTCGAGTCTGACGACACCATGAAGGTGCTGCCGGTGCCCCACTGCGACGAGTTTATCGCCCCGGTGATCTACACCCTGCCCCTGCAGCTGCTCTCCTACTACGTGGCACTGATCAAGGGAACCGATGTGGATCAGCCCCGCAACCTGGCCAAGTCGGTGACCGTGGAGTAGAACCCGCAGAGTGGGGGCGATCAGCTGTGGGAGAGTAATAAAGTTTAATACTGAGTAATAAACTCTCATACTGAGTAATAAAGTTGCATACCGAAACCGCCAGTCCTATGCTCGTTCTATGAGCAAAGGCTGGCGGTTTTTTGATGGCATCGAAGAGAAAGGGGCAGACTGAAGCCCAATTTGAAAAATGGATCAGGGATGGGCGAGGTCAGGGCCAACATGCTGACTACAAGCCCTGGCTGACGGTCAGGGATTTCCCCTCGCTGGGGCGTGTCCACCGGGTGTTCGGCCACAAGTCCGGGCGGACCCATCATCTGTTCTCGGATCTCGAACTTTCCGTCTTTCTGATGCTGGAATGGCACAGCGAAGTTACCCAGATTCGGGAGCAGTTTCCGTTGCAGCGGGATCTGACCCGCCGCCTGGCGACAGAGGCTGGCATCAAGCATGTCAATGTGGCTGGCGTTGACCAGTATATGTCGTCGGACTTTCTGGTGGACTCCAGTGACGAGAATGAGCCGAAGTTCGCGATACAGGCGAAGTATCGGCAAGACCTTTCAGATGAGAGAACCATTGAAAAACTGGAACTGGAGCGACGCTATTGGCGTGAGAAGTCGGTGCCATGGTATCTCATAACTGAGAGAGACCTGCCAGCTGTGGTCGCTAAGAACATCAACTGGCTTTATCCGGCTCAGAGGGAGGATAGCTTCGATCTGACGCTGCAACAGATGGAGTTCTATGCCCACCATTTTGCTCAAAACCCTAACAAGACACTCATAGCCGCTTGCAAGGCTCTGGATGCTGCCTATGACCTTCCTTTGGGGGAGTCGTTATATGAGGTCAGGGGATTGCTGGCCAAGCGCTACTTCACCTTCGACATCTTCATTCCAAGCACCAAACTCAAGTTGAAGGACATTGAGGTAGGAAATATTGGCCTTATCCAGGAGGCATATCGTGTTTCGAATCAATGAAGTGGTTAAATTCAATGAGAGTCGCTACAGGGTACTGCTGCTGCTTGGTGATCAACTTGTCTGGATAGACATCGATTCTGCTTCCGCCTTTCCGGAAATCGCCTCTGTTTCTGATCTGGAAGAAGCAATTGAGCAAGAGCGCCTGAGTCGAATAGAGGATCCTTTCAAGGACCTGGCCTATGAGTCCCCTGAGCAGGGCACGACGGCTCGAATCAAGCGGGATATGAATCACGCACTGATAAAGCCACTCATCGACCTGCCGGATTATTTTGAGCCCAGAAGCAGAGGTGGAGCCATAAAGCTTATTCTCAGTGAGTCGGGCTCGACCAAACAGACACTATATCGCTTGGCCAGGCGCTACTGGCAGCGAGGGCAGATGCCAAATGCCCTTTTGCCAGACTACAAGAACTCGGGAGGAAAGGGTAAAAGGCGCATTGCCAAGGACAAGAAACTGGGGCGTCCAAGAAAGTTCCGGCCGGGGACTGGGGCCAAGATCGACGAGTTCACCGAGCGCCTGTTTCGTATAGTCATCGAGCGCTATCTGCTTAAGGACGAAGAGCACTCTTTTCCCTATGCCCATCGTCGTTTCGAGACCATGTACAAGAACTACTTTCCGGATGCAGCTGAGGAAGAATTGCCCAGCAATTGGCAGATGATGCACTTCTACAAGCGAGAGTACCCCCAGTCCGAGAGAATCCAGAAGCGTGTATCGACTATCCGGTACAACAAGGACATCAGACCCTTGCACAGTACCGCAAACACACAGGTACTGGGGCCTGGAAGTCGTTACGAAATAGATGCAACCATAGCCGATATCTATGTGGTGTCCGATAGTGACAGAGGCAACATCGTTGGACGACCGGTGGTATACATGGTGATCGACGTGTTCAGCCGCATGGTCGCAGGTTTCTATATCGGCTTCGAAAACCCCTCCTACGCGGCCGCGATGCAAGCCCTGTTTATGGCTGCGACAGATAAGACGTCCTATTGTCGGCAGCTCGGATTCGATGTCGATGTGGATAGCTGGCCGAGTATCGGTCTCCCGGATGCCATATTGGCGGATAGAGGAGAGTTGCTTGGTCATCAGATAGAAAATCTGGAGAGTAGTTTCTCCGTCAGAATCGAGAATACCCCCCCCTATCGCGGTGATGCCAAGGGCATTGTCGAGCGCTACTTCAAAACGGTCCAGACATCTTTTGGTCCATTTGTACCCGGCTACGTCACCGAAACGAAAGTGAAGAAGCGAGGTGGTAGTGATTATCGCTTGGATGCAAAGCTGACGGTAAGAGATTTTGCCGAGATCATCCTCTCGTCAGTTCTCTTTCACAATCTATCCGACGTCATGGATAAGTACGACCGGGACTCTGACATGCCTACGGACCTGCCCAGTATTCCCATCCAGCTATGGAATTGGGGGCTTCAGCACAGGACAGGCAGATTGCACCAGGCCGAAGACGACGCACTTCGTGTTGCCCTGCTTCCCAGGAAGAAAGCCACCTTGTCCGAACAGGGGGCATGTCTGTTCGGCCTCTACTACACATCGGCCGAACTGCTGCAACTTGGCTGGATGCACAGAGGCAGGGAGGTGAAGCGCCCTGCAAGCCTGGATGCGGCCTATGATCCCTTGGTCGCCGACCGCATATACCTGTTCCCGGAAAAGGGGAGCAACAAACACTGGGTATGTAGCCTGGCAGATCGTTCCAGGGAGTTCCGAGGAGCTTCATTCTGGGATGTCTGGCAGGTTCGAGATGAGCAGAAGAGAACAACAGCCAAAGCCAAGGAGCACTCCAGATCCCAGAGGCGAATCCATGAGGAGTTTGTCATAGACAAGATAGTCCAGGCTGAGAAGGCTGCTCCCGATACATCGGGAAGATCCGATGCGGAGAGGGTCAGGGCCATCAACGACAACAAACGACAGGAGAAAGCCAAAGAGCGGGCCCAGAAGGCTGTCAGGCCGGACGTAAGTGATAGCAAGCCCCTCGGTGAGGTCATACACCTCAGTGACCAAGAACCGGACTTGGATTACCCAGACTACATTGATGAATTGTTCACGGAGGACGATTGATGCCATTGCCAGAAAATTTCATCGATGCCATCTACAGGGACCCTGGGCTGGAACGCTACCGTGGCAATCCTCTGATCGAGGCACTCCCTCCGGTCATGGATTTGAAAGCCATGAAGGCTAGTCTGACCGGCAAGGTGGACTTTAACCATCAGGACTGCTTCGACAAGGGTCACCTTCGTGCTCACCAGATCAGCTCGTTGCTGGATGATTTCTTTCAACCGCTGTCCATACACAGGCAGCTGGAGGAGAAGATATCCATATTGATTCGGGCCGGCTACGTAGGCCGCAACATCGCTGACGGTTCGCTGAATCGGAAGATGCAGGAAGGGTACAAGAGGATCATGTCTGGAGCGACGTCCGATTACCGGTTTTCACAGTCGAACTCCACCGCCAAGAGCTTGTCCCTGATCGGCTGCTCCGGAAGCGGAAAAAGTTCGACCGTAAACCGAATACTGGCCACCTATCCTCAGGTGATTTATCACCCCAAGTACAACTTCATTCAACTGCCCTATCTGCGGATCGAGTGTCCTTCAGATGGCTCACTGAAGAGTCTATGTCTGAACTTCTTCCGGGAGGTCGATCGAACCCTGCATACAGAGTATGAAAAAACTTACGCTCGCAAGCGCCATAGCCCTGAAGTGCTCCTTTCCCTGATGGGGCAGGTAGCGACTCAACGAGCCATTGGGGTTCTGGTTATCGATGAGATTCAGCGGCTCACCCTGAAGCGTTCCGTAAGCAAAGAAGCGATGCTGGAGTTCTTCGTTGCGCTGGTCAACGTGATCGGCGTTCCGGTGGTGCTGGTGGGCACCCCGAAGGCCAGACCCATCTTTGAGTTGGAGTTGCAGGCCGGAAGGCGCAGTGCAGGATTCGGTTCCCTTTTCTGGGAGCCGATGCAGCATGGCCCGACAAGAGTGGACCCAAGGACGGGTATGCCAAGGAGAACCGAGTGGCAGGCTTTTACCGATAAGCTCTGGCAGTATCAATGGTTGACCAACAGGGAGGAGGTGCTCAGTGATGCAGTTCGTGACTGCTGGTTCGATCTTTCCCAAGGGGTATTGGATATCGTCGTAAAGCTGTTCGTACTTGCGCAGATGAGAGCCATCTCAACGGGGCTGGAGAGGATCACGGTTAAATTGCTGCGCACGGTGTATGAGCAGGAGTTGAAGCCGGTGCATCCCATGCTGGATGCGCTTCGAAGAGGAGATCCGGAGTTAATTACCAAATACTCTGACTTGCAGCTGCCGGGCATAGATAAGCGTATTCTCCAGCTAAGAAAGGCGATTGACGAGCGTCAGGCCAAACAGGAGCCTGATCAGCCTTTCTCAGGAAATGAAACAGCGAGCAGGCTCCATACCATGCTGCAAGCCCTGGGGTGTGAGTCCAAGCTGCTGCAACCCTTGATCGAGAATGCCCTCAAAGACTATCCCAAACTCTCCATACCAGAGCTGAGCAGTATCATCCTGGATTGGTACCACAAACCGGCAAAACCCAAGAAAACCAAGCCGGAAACGGTTAAGGTCGCTGAATGGGGCACTTTGCCATCCGAGGACTTGAGGTTCAAATTCTCCCAAGCGCAGAAGGGAAAGCTCTACGAGGAACTGACGTATGGGGCCGAACTGTTCGATGTACCTAGTTGGTTGAAAAAGGTTGGGTAGATGCTTGGATTCCCCATGCCCTATGGCGATGAGCTGCTTTACAGCACTGTTGCGAGGCATGGGGTTCATAGCGGCATAGTGTCTCCGAAGGAGCTTCTTCTAGAAGTATTCGGAGACACCAGGATAATTGCCACGGTTGACCTGCCTAATCACCTCGGAACCATTGCCGCTCTCTATCCAGAGGCGACAGGTATTCAGTCAGCCACCCTACTCTACCGACACACCCTTTTCCCAATTTATGCCCCTTTCCTAGACGAAACGCGGAGGGCGGAACTTAGTAGCCAACTAATTGGTGACCGAAAGAGCTCAGTGCACCTCAAGGCGGGCATCGTTACATCACGAGTTAAACAACCCGAATATTTCCGGTATTGCCCTGGCTGTATGACGAACCAGCTGGAGTTTCTCGGAGAACGCTATTGGCAACGAGTTTGGCAGGTTGCTGGTGTCGAATCATGTCCTGAGCACGGGCGGTTGATCTCATCAAGCGTGCCGCGACACTCTGAACATCGTCACCTGTTTCAGGCTGCTGATGGAGATAACTGCCTGCCGGTTGAGCAGTCACCTGGAACTTGGCAATCCAATCTGATGGCTTCAACTATCCATGACCTTTTGAATATTGGCCAATGCCCTGCCCTATACCACCATCATTGGAGCAATTGGTATCGCCACCTGGCCATTACCAACGGACTCACTAGAGGCCGTCAGGTGCGTCATGAGCTGATTTCCGAAAAGGTATTGGAGTTTTGGGGTGATGAATGGCTAAGTCGCTACTCCTTGGAGCCAAGCGATACAGAGTCTTGCTGGCTGAGGGCCATATTTCGGAAACACCGAAAGTCATTCAGCTATTTGGAGCACATGGCAGTGTTGCATGCCCTTCAGAAGCCAGATTGGGATTTGGCAGAAACCATGCGTTCAGCTGTATGTTATCAGCCAGAGCTGGCCACCTCGGTTACACCGGTTGTGCGAGTTGAAACTGAGCAACCGGAGCCATACCGGTATCAATGGCGCAAAGCCGTCAGCAAGTATGGCGCGAAAGAAGCCAGGAAAAGGAATGGGAAAATCTATGCATGGCTCTATCGCCATGACAGAGATTGGCTACTGGCCCAAAACCAAGCCCATAGACGCCCGTTCAGCCGCTCTGGTGCCGGGATTGATTGGCATCAACGAGACATGCAGACGCTCCGAGTTCTGCGTGATGTACGCGACCGGCATGAAGCCGATTTATCTGGCCCAAGAAGATCTAAGAATTGGTACCTGAATCAATTGCAGGGAAGAGTCAAAATCGAGAAGCACCTTGAACTGCTCCCCTTGTGCCGCCAGTTTCTTGTGCGATACAGTGAAAAAATCTTTGAATATCAAATAAGAAGACTGACCAGAACTTTGGTTGGTGAACACTTCGGAGAAGAGCTCAAGCGTTGGCAGGTTCTTAGGATGTCTGGGCTGAGTGAGGAGAGGCTGACACCTTTGGCTAAGTTGTTTTTGGATAAAGTGATCACCGTGTAGAAGAAGTAGATACACAGTGTAAAGGAAGACGATTAGAGAGTTGTACATGCAGGGGTTCCGATTAGATGGTTTAGGAGACAACGTCCGGATTAATTCCATTGGTAAGCTTTTCCGAGGGCTGGAGCGAAGGGGTTGGTCGGTCAATATCAATTTTTGGCCAAGGCAGGAAAGGCGCTCTCTTACGGTATCCAATGCACCACTACTGGCTCTTCGCCGCGTTTTAAACCCGACTGAGATGAATGGAATTGCTGGGTATCCAAAGCGTTTCACCGTCGGAAATGCGTCTGGTTGGCGTGCTGACAAGGCGGGGGCTTACCCTGCACATCGAAAACTGCGCCTAGACCCTGGTCAGAACTGTTTTGTGTTCTCGACCGAGGATGACATAAAGGTTTTTCTTCCCCAGTTTGAGTTGGCGAGAGTGTTGTTCTTTCGGGATGGATATTTATCTCGAAGTGCGATGATGCATGGTCTCCTGGATTCTGAGTTTGAAGTGCTGGAAGAGCATGAGACTGCGCAAATCAATGTGCATAAGCACTCTGGCTATGGAGTAACCCATTTCGAGGATCCTGATAATAGACGGGTGCTCAGTTGGATCCTGCTGGATGCCGATGCTCGCCGCTCATTTGAGAGCATTGCTCAACATGAACTTATGGAGGGCGTGGAGAGCGGAGGTTATCGACTTTGGGACTTCTCCTTTGCGCCCCCACCTCTGCAGGGTGCACGATTTGACGTGAGAGGTCATTTAGACAAGGAAAGTCGCTCATACTTTGTCTTTGAAGTAGTCGGTCTGAGGAAGGTTCCTGCTTCGATACCAACAGATATTGGTATGTATCACCCCGACTACGAACAGAAAGTCAGAAGTAATGGGCAGTCAGGGGCATTGAAAGCAGAGGGAGTAAATCAGATAGACGTACAAGACGGTTTTGAGGCTGCATTGTCAGATTCAAGACAACGCCTGGATACAGACAAGACTACTACCAGCTTCAACAAGGCCTTTGTAGTTCATCGTTCAGCAGGTAAGGAACGAGTTGGATCTGGGGCCAAGATGAACTCCGAAGAACCTACGGAGGCTTCAAGGGATGTCAGTGTGGAAGATTCGTCCACAACGGGTAACTTGCCCGGAGCTGACTGGAATAGCTTTGATGACCAAACCGATGACGCGCATCTATACCTGGGGCGTTTTAAGGCATTTCTCGATATGGTGAACTTGCTTGAAGTTCATCATGGGATAACTGTCGTTCGGCGCGATCTTCGGAAGCTGCCGGAGTTGCCCCGTTGCAAAAAGCATCTGCTTTCAACTGACGGGAGCCACCGTCACCTTGCAGTGATAGAGCTCAACTATCAGGGATGTAGTGGTCAAGTAAAACTGGCCACGGTTTTATGAGCAAACCAGAACTGTCGTTCTGATTCATTCGGAGTCAGTCCACCGTTGTATTGGTGGGGTCTGTGATTGCTGTAATAGCTCACAATGT
>NZ_SWCI01000017.1 GCF_005116715.1 Ferrimonas sediminicola
ATAAGTGGCGTCCCCTAGGGGATTCGAACCCCTGTTACCGCCGTGAAAGGGCGGTGTCCTAGGCCTCTAGACGAAGGGGACCCTGGACTGTCACCGTTTAGGCTCTGGTGACATGAGCGAGCAAGTGGCGTCCCTTACGGGATTGTCGCCCTGTTGCGGCCGTGCATAGAGGGCGCGGTATCTACACCGCCCAGCCCCCGTCGACATCAACAGATAAGTGGCGTCCCCTAGGGGATTCGAACCCCTGTTACCGCCGTGAAAGGGCGGTGTCCTAGGCCTCTAGACGAAGGGGACCCTGGACCGTTTCCCACCTCTCGGAGAGGTTGGAAACAAAAGGCCGCAATATCTGCGACCCTTTTTAAACTTGGTGGAGCTACACGGGATCGAACCGTGGACCTCTTGCATGCCATGCAAGCGCTCTCCCAGCTGAGCTATAGCCCCAAGCTTGGCTGCACATCTTGGGAAGCATTCCCTGAGTGCGAGGCGCATTGTATGGATGCCCCCAAAATGTGTCAACCGGTTTTTCAGGAATTGGCTCTGTTTGCTACAAATTCAACCGCCTTGGTGATTCTGGCCACAGACCTTGTACGACCAATCAGCAACAGGGTTTGATCCAGGCCAGGCGATTGACCGGCACCGGTTACGGCAACACGCAGGGGCATGCCTACTTTCCCCATACCCAGCTCCAGTTCGGCTGCGGTATCCTGAATCGCTTGATGGATCGCCTCGGCGGTCCACTCCGTCAGGGCCTCGAGCTTCTCCTTCACCAGCTCCAGAGGCTGCTGAGCCACGGGACGCAAATGCTTCTTGGCAGCGGTGGCATCGAACTCCTCGAACTCCTCGTAGAAGTAGCGGCTGGCAGCGGCCAGTTCCTTGAGGGTCTGGCAACGCTCGGCCATCACGCCAATCAACTGTTCCAGGGCCGGCCCATTCTCCAGGTCGATCTGCTGATCCTGCATGTGCCACTGAAGGTGCTCGGCGACATAGGCCGGGTCCATACTCTTCATATAGTGCTGGTTGAGCCACAGCAGTTTTTCAGTATTGAATGCGGAGGCGGACTTGTTGATGGCGTCCAGGCTGAACAGATCGATCATCTCCTGACGGGTGAAGATCTCCTGGTCACCGTGGGACCATCCCAGTCGAACCAAGTAGTTCAGCAGGGCTTCCGGAAGGTAACCGTCGTCGCGGTACTGCATGACGCTGACGGCACCATGGCGCTTGGACAACTTGGCACCGTCGTCACCCAGAATCATGGAGACGTGGGCAAACTCGGGTACCGGTGCACCCAGTGCCTGGTAGATGTTGATCTGACGAGGGGTATTGTTGATGTGATCTTCACCGCGAACAACATGGGTGATGCCCATGTCCCAGTCGTCCACCACCACACAGAAGTTGTAGGTGGGGGAACCATCGGTGCGGCGGATGATCAGATCGTCCAGCTCGTTGTTGGCGATTTCGATACGACCACGAACGTGATCGTCAAAGACAACTGAGCCTTCGGTTGGGTTGCGGAAGCGGATAACATAGGGCGCCTCCTGGTCGGCGCCATCACGACAGGTGCCGTCGTAACGCGGTTTTTCCCCATTGGCCATCTGAGTTTCACGCAGCGCATCCAGACGCTCTCGGGAGCAGTAGCACTTGTAGGCCTTGCCCTCCTCGATCAACTGGTCGATAAGCTGGTTGTAACGATCAAAACGCTTGGTCTGATAGTAGGGACCCTCTTCCCAGTTCAGCCCCAGCCACTGCATCCCCTCCATGATGGCGTCTATGGCCTCCTGGGTGGAACGCTCCAGATCGGTGTCCTCAATGCGCAGTACAAACTCGCCACCCATATTACGGGCATAGAGCCAGGAGTAGAGGGCAGTACGGGCACCACCGACGTGCAGGTATCCCGTGGGGCTGGGTGCAAAACGCGTTTTAACAGTCATAACCTTCTCTAGATTGGTTCATTCGACGGTCCTGCCATCTGGGCAGGAAGAAAATCGCATCATTCTAGCAGAACTCCACCGGGGAAACCCAAGAGTGTTTTCTCTCTATAGAGGGAGGCCAATCCCGCGGGGGCGGCGCCGCCTCCCCGGCCCATTGCCAAGGCGGCGAAATCGCCGGCAGAACGTGACATTTGCCCACAAATCCAGCACCTTCCCAATTTTGCTGAACCTATTTCGCCCAGGCCGTTCGATAAGTCGCCACACGGTGGGTTTCGGGGAGAAATCTGTTGACACCCAAGGCGTGCCACCTATAATACGCCTCCGTTGCTGAGGGCGATTAGCTCAGTTGGGAGAGCACCTGCCTTACAAGCAGGGGGTCACTGGTTCAAGCCCGGTATCGCCCACCACTTTCTTCAGCGCAGTGTAAAAAAGACCACATATGATGTGGGCGATTAGCTCAGTTGGGAGAGCACCTGCCTTACAAGCAGGGGGTCACTGGTTCAAGCCCGGTATCGCCCACCACTTATTTATGATGGATGGTGTTAAACCTTCTATCAGCCACAGTTTGCTGTGGGCGATTAGCTCAGTTGGGAGAGCACCTGCCTTACAAGCAGGGGGTCACTGGTTCAAGCCCGGTATCGCCCACCACCTACTTATGATGGATGGTGTTAAACCTTCTATCAGCCACAGTTTACTGTGGGCGATTAGCTCAGTTGGGAGAGCACCTGCCTTACAAGCAGGGGGTCACTGGTTCAAGCCCGGTATCGCCCACCAAATTCAGAAAAGCGAGTCTCAGGACTCGCTTTTTTTGTGGCTGTCGTCCCCGGCGGCACTCTCCTCTCTTCCTTCTCGGCAGGCCCTGTCCGTAAGCCGGTTCCCCGCGGCTGCGGCCCGGCCTCCCTGTGCCGCCAGCACCCCGAAACGCCCGAACCAAAATCATCTGGCTATCTTAAATCTTCGTACTAGGGTTACTACATCAGGCTAGAGGAGAGTGACGATGGCCGATATCTCACAATCCGCCTCCAGGGGCAGCATCGCCGAGTACCTGCGACACGTTCAGGGACTGGATGCCGCTTCCGCCGAGCGGGAAGCGGCGGTAATCATCGATAACTTCGAACGGATGAAGGCGATGGGCTACATCAAGGGGTGGTGCTTCGATGAAGGGGGGCACCTGGACCTGATCCCGACAGACCAGATTGCCCACCTGCTTGGCGACGAACAGCAGGGTTACTGATAGCCCACCAGAGTGGCAATGAGCATGACTACTGTGGCCAGCCCCATGACGATCAGCGTAAATCGCCAGATGAAACCAACCCAGAGGGGCCATGCCAGCCGCGCCACGCCGAGGCATCCCACCAGGCTCGCCGACGTGGGAATGATGATGTTGGTCAGCCCATCTCCCAGTTGAAAAGCCAGAACCGCCACCTGACGACTGACCTGGAGCATGTCCGCCAGAGGCGCCATCAAAGGCATGGTCAGGGCGGCCTGGCCGCTACCTGAGGAGACCAGCAGATTGAACGCCGACTGGAACCAGAACATCACTACGGCCGCGGCTTCGCTGCCCAAGCCACTGAAGGCGCTGCCGGCGCCATGCAGCAGGGTGTTCAGGATCGAGGGCGCGGCGGGATCGTCACCACCGAGGAGCAGAATGATCCCCTTTGCCAGGGCAACCACCAGGATGGCCGGCATCAGTATCGCCGCCCCCTTGGTGAACTCATCACCCAACTGATTCATGGAACTCAACCGACCACCGATGCGGGCAATGACGCCGATCACCAGGCCAATCACCATGAACTGAGCCGCGATCTGAGGAATGTAGTAGCCTCGGGTGATCACCCCCCAGGTCACCCAGATCAAGCCCAACACCAGGGCCAGGATGATTCCCTGGTCCAACCGCTCCATCCGCTCTGTCGTCTCCCCCTGTTGATGACGCGCGCGCCAGTAGTGATCGGAGGCGTAGCTGGGCGATGACTCGGGGTTATGGCGAATCCGCCGGCCATAACGATAGAGGTAGAGCATGCCGGTCAGGGTGAACAGGGCCCAGATCGCCATACGAAACGGGGCGCCGGAAAGCACGGGCACACCGGCGATCCCCTGGGCGATAGCGACACTGAAAGGGTTCATCCAGCTGGTGCCAAACCCCACCTGGGTGGCCACGTAGGAGCAGCAAACCGCCGAGAGACTGTCGTACCCCAGGCGCACCATCATGGGGACCAAGATGACACAAAACGCCACCGCTTCCTCCCCCATGCCAAAGACGGCCCCCCCCAGGGAGAAGAGCAGGAAAAGTATCGGCAGCATCAGATCCTGATAGCGCGCCGACCTGTGAATCATGGAGACGATGGCCCTGTCCATGGCGCCGGTGGCCATGATGATGCCGAACGCCCCGCCGATGACCAGCAGAAAGGCGATGATGCCGATGGCGCTGCCCCACTTGGACCCGGATACCAGTCCCTCGAACAGCACATTGGCCAGGCCGGCCCCCCCCTCTTCGGAGAACCAGGGCATGGCCAGAGGAGCATCGGCGTAGTGGAAGCTTCCCTCGACCAGCAGGGTCCGATTCCCCACCTGGTGGACTTCGAACAAGCCAGCGGGCACCACCATGGTGGCCAGCCAGGCCATAATGGCCAGGAAACTGAGCAGAACCAGGGCATTAGGCACTCTGGCAGCGACGGGGCGGGACATGACTTCTCCTACAACTCTCTGTGAATTTCTCTACCCAGGTTCGGGGCGCCACTACCTTAGCCTGTGGCGAGGCCTAAGTCAGCGTCAGATGGTAATTTTGCGTCACGGGGTTTACAGACACCCTAACCAGGACCATTATATAAGCAAATAACTTTACTAAACAGGCGCAGAGATGGATGCTCGACCCTACTACACCTTCGGCGTTACCCTGCTGATCACCCTGATCAGCGTCAGCGGCATCGCCCTGCCCTACCCCATCCTGGCGCCGCTGTTTCTCGATCTGGGACACCCGGTCAGCCAGATTATGGAACTGCCTCCCAAACTGCTGCTTGGTGCCGCCCTGGCGATCTACCCGGTGGGGATCCTGATCGGCGCCAACTACATCGGCGCCTGGTCCGACCGAGCCGGCCGCAAGAGGGTGCTGGTCTGGACCATGCTGGGAGCCGCGCTGAGCTATGGCTTGACCGCCTGGGCCATCAGCCTGGGCAGCTTCGCGCTGTTTGCCCTCAGCCGGCTGCTGACCGGCCTGTTCGAAGGCAACCTGTCGGTGGCCAGGGCGATTGCCGCGGATCTGCACCCCAGAATCGACCGTACCCGCGCCTTCTCCTATCTGAGTGCCATGAGCTATGCCGGCTACCTGGTTGGGCCCCTGATTGGGGGGATGCTGTTGCCCCTGGGGGCCAGCCTGGCCTTCTGGGTTGCCGCCCTGGCCTGTGTCGCCGCCCTGGTTCTGATTATCCTGGCCCTGCCTAAAGATGCCCCCAAGGCGCTCCGCTCCAGCCGAGGCGGCAGCCTGAGCCTGTTGATTCAGCCCAAATACCGCGGCTTCTTCGCCTGCTACCTGCTGCTGATGCTGGGATTAAACGGGTTCTACGAGTTCTACCCGGTATGGCTGGTGGAATACCTGGCGTTCGACAGTCAACAGATCGCCTGGGCCACGGTACTGTTGACCAGTGCCATGATCGCCACTGCAACCCTGGCCACCATGAAGATGAAACGCCTGCTGGGGCTGGTCCCCTCGGCCCTGACGGGGATGGTGATCTTCGCCATTGCCGTCGCCAGCTTCCCCTATGGGGGCGGCCAATATGTTGCCAGCTTTGTTGCGGCCGGCGCCGGCATCGCCCTGTTTAACGCCATGGTGCCCAGCTACCTGTCAGAGCAGGGCCGGGACAGTGACGGCCAGGGTCAGCTGATGGGGCTGCTGACCACGGTGTTCTGCCTGGGCAATGTGGTGATCGCCGTCCTGGGAGCCTTGCTGGCGCTGCTGGACACCCGGCTGGTGCTGATGCTCAGCGCCGTGCTGGGCGTCGCGGCGGCTCTGCAGTTCCACCGGCTTAGCCGATCTGGCCCACTGGAAGCGAAGCCCGAGGGGGCGGTCAACTCCCCAGGTAGCGATGCCTGAGATGGTCCAGCAGGGGTTGAGCACTCAGGGGACGACCGCTCACCTGGAGACAGACCGAGTTCAGATCGCCGCCTCCGCCGTGGCGCCACACCTGATCCGCCAGCCGGCCGCACACCCACTGGTGGCGCAGAGGAGCGGGCTGGTGCCACTGCGGCTGGCGCTTCAGGCCAGCCAGGTGCTGAGCGGCAAACATGGCACCCAAGGCATAGCTTGGGAAGTAACCAAACTCGGCAAAACACCAATGGATATCCTGCAGACAGCCTTGGCGATCATTGCCGGGGCGTACCCCCAGCAGCTGCTCCATCCCCTGGCTCCAGGCGCCCGGCAGCTCGCTCAGGGGAAGATCACCGCCGAGCAGCGCCTGCTCCAGGCGGAAGCGCAACAGGATGTGGGCAGGATAGGTGACTTCGTCGGCCTCCACCCGGATTAGGGAGGGCACCACCTTCAGCACATGGGCGGCCAGGTTGTCGGCCTCCAGGGCGGCATCGCTGCCCCACTCCCTTTGCAGACATTCCGACAGCCAGCTGAGAAACTCCGGCTCCCTGGCCAGTTGCATCTCGAACGCCAGGGCCTGGGCTTCGTGCAACCCGGCGGACTGCACCCGGGCCATGGGGGTCTGGTGCCACTTGGGGTCGATCCCCTGTTCGAAGCGGGCATGACCCACCTCATGGATGATGGAGTAGAGGCCGGATAGCGGGTTGGCCAGGTCGTACCTGGAGGTGATGCGGACATCCCCGGGCACCCCGGCAGTGAAGGGGTGGGTACTGACATCGATGCGGCCGGCATCCGAGTCAAATCCCAGTTCTCTTGCCAAGGCTTCCGCTGTCCGCCTCTGATGCTCCAGGTCGATTCTGGGCAGGGGCAGAGGGTGTCGTTCCCGGCTGCGGGCACTGGCCTGCTGAATCAGCTCAGGCAACTGGGCTTCGATGGGCGCAAACAGGGCGATGAGCTCCGCCAGGCTCAACCCCGGCTCAAACTTGTGCAGCAGGGACTGGTAGAGGGGCTCTCCCGGATCACTCCGCCGCTGCGCCTCCTCCCTGAGCAGTTCGAGCAGCGGTTCGAAGGCCCGGGCAAACAGGGGGAAGCGGTCCTGGTTGCGAGCCTGGCGCCAGGCAGTTTCACAGGCAACAGACAGGGTGGCCTTGCGCCGGATAAAGGGCTCATCCAACAGCGTGGCGTCCCGGTACCGCCTCACCATCAGGGTCTTCATCCGCCGCTGCTCGCCATTGTCCTCGGGGGCCGACTCCAGGGCATCGGCGACCCACGCCTGGGTGAGGCGGCGATGAATCTCCGCCTCCAGCTCTGCCATCGCCTCCCCACGGGCGGTCTGTCCGGCGTCGCTGCACAGGGTGGCCTGATCCCACTGGAGCAGGGCCAGGGCATGTTCCAGCCGACAGATTCCGGCAAATAGTTGAGACAGGTCACTCGGGGTTTGTGTCATGGAGCCATCCTTACTAATTACGCTTAAAAATTCGTTAGGTAATAGCGCATTTGTTTGGCATAGTAATAAATCAATTATATTAATTCTTCCAAAAAGAAATAATCCGTTATGGACCTCCGTCAACTACGCAACTTTGTCACCGTCGCCGAACAGAGCAGTTTTACCCGTGCCGCCCGCATCCTGGGTGTGGCCCAGCCGGCGGTGAGCACCGCCATCAAGAAACTGGAGACCGAACTGGGTCTGGTACTGTTGCACCGACAGGACAAACGCGTGCAGTTGACCGCCGAAGGGCAGGAACTGCTGCCCCACGCCAAGGAGATCCTGTCCCGGGTTGAGCTGGCCGAATCCGCCATGACCCGCCTACAACAACTGGGACGTGGCGAGGTGAAGATTGCCCTGCCCGGCATGATCGGCTCCTACTATTTCCCCGCACTGCTGATGGCCTTCCACCACCGCTATCCCGAGCTCAAGCTGTCGCTGATAGAGGCGGGCACCCGGGAGATCCAATCGATGATCGAGCGCGACGAGATCGACATCGGCATCGTCATCGACGGTGATACCCAGCCGACCCTGGAGACCATCCCCCTGACCAAGGAGGAGATGATCGTCGCCTGCGCCCTGGATCATCCGCTGGCGGAGAAGGAGTCGATCAAATTTGAGGAGTTCCTCGAGCATGAACTGGTGATGTTCAAGCGCGGCTACTACCACAGGGAGCGGATGGATCAGATGGCCAAAACGCACAACCTGGAGCCGCAGCTGGCGTTCGAGACCAACCTGATTGAGCTGATCCGCTCCATCGTCCGTCAGGGCTTCGCCATCACCACGGTGCTGAAGATGGTGGTCGATAACGATCCGCAAATTAAGGCGGTCTCCTTCGCCGAGCCGCTGTTCATGGATCTGCATGTTGCCTGGAAACGGGGCCGGGCCCTGACCCAGGCGGACCGCACCTTCCTGGACTTCCTGCTGGAGCAGCGGGACAGTGCCAAGTCGATCTGACCCCCATGTCAGATGAAAAAGGCCGGTGAAAACCGGCCTTTTTCTTTGGTCAGATCACCGCATCGGGCTGGTTTTCCGGCGCCGCCAGGGCGAAGGGCTCCAGCTCGCGGCAGCGGCCGACGATGCCATTGATCAGGGGGTACTCCCCCATGGGCAGCTCGAAGCGCTCGGCGTTGTAGACCTGAGGCACCAGGCAGAGGTCGGCGACGGTGATCTCATCGCCGACGCAGTAGAGCCCGGCACTCTGCTCCAGCTGCAGCTCAAAACCGCCAAAGGCGGTCTTGAGCCAGTGGTGATACCACTGCCTCTTCTGCTGCTCATCGATGCCCAGCTCCGCGGTGAGGTATTTCAATACCCTCAGGTTGTTCAGCGGGTGGCAATCGATGGCCAGGTTCTGCGCCAATGCCCGTGCCCTCGCCCTGCGTGTCGGTTCATCGGGCAACAGCGAGGGCTCGGGGTAGGCCTCGTCCAGATACTCGATGATCGCCAGGGACTGATTGAGGATCAGATCGCCGTCCTGGAGGGTGGGCACCAGGTGATTGGGGTTGAGCACACCATAACAGGGCTGGTGCTGCTGCCCGCCATCCTTAACCAGGTTGATCGAGATGTTCTCGTATTTCAGCCCCTTGATGGCACAGGCGATCCTGACCCGATAGGCAGCGCTGGAGCGCCAGTATCCATACAGTTTGAGCATCGGCAACGGCGCCCCCTTAAGACTGTTCCAGTCTTTGTTCTATAGCACCAAAAATGGAATTGTGCCGTGGATCAAGCATTTCAATTCTGACGACATCACCAAACTGCATAAATGGGGTCACCGGCTGGCCCTGATCGATGATCTCCAGCATTCGCTTCTCCGCCAGGCAGGAGCTGCCGGCACTGCGATCGTAGTTGGAGACGGTGCCGGAGCCGATGATGGTGCCGCTGCCCAGGGCGCGACTCTTGGCGGCGTGGGCCACCAGGGTGGGAAAATTGAAGGTCATGTCCACCCCGGCATCGGGGCGGCCGAAGCACTCGCCGTTGAGGTGGGTGATCAGCGGCAGCTTGACCTTGCCGTCCGCCCAGTGCTCACCCAATTCATCCGGAGTCACCGCCACCGGGGAGAAGGCGCTGGAGGGCTTGGACTGGTAGAAGCCGAAGCCCTTGGCCAGCTCAGCGGGGATCAGGTTGCGCAGAGAGACGTCATTGACCAGCATCAGCAGCTTGATGTGGCCCATCGCCTGCTCCGCAGTGGTGCCCATGGGCACATCATCGGTGATGACCGCGATCTCCGACTCGAAATCCACGCCCCAGTCGGTGGTGGGCATGCGGATCGGCTCATGGGGCGCCAGGAAGGTGTCGGAGCCCCCCTGATAGATTAGCGGTTCGGTCCAGAAGGTGTCGGGCATCTCGGCACCTCGGGCCTTGCGCACCAGCTCCACGTGGTTGACGTAGGCGCTGCCGTCGGCCCAGTGATAGGCCCTGGGCAGGGGGGAGTGACAGGCCTGCGGGTCGAAGGGGATGGCCTCGCCCAGGGTACCGTCGTTCAGCATCTGGTAGCGCGCTTCCAGCAGTGGTCGGGCGACACTCCAGTTGTCCAGGGCCGCCTGCAGGGTGGGGGCGATCTCCGCCGCGGACGCCGCTCGGGTCAGATCCCGGCTCACCAGCATCAGTTCGCCGTCGCGACTGCCGTTATTCAGTGTGGCTAGTTTCATCTGTTGTTCCTTACTCTGTCACCTGCCAGCTGTTGGCATAATCGGGGTTTTCCAGGGCCTTGGCCTGGTCGGACAGCACCAGGGGATCCCGGGTATCCACCATCACCGCCACCTCATCGGTAAACTTCTTGGCATGGGCCAGTCCGGCGGCAAACGCCTTGGGATGGGGACCATGGGTAAAACCGCAAGGGTGGAAGGTCACCATGCCCGCCTCGATGTTGTCGCGGCTGAAGAAGTCGCCGGCGTGGTAGAACAGCACCTCATCGAAGTCGTCGTTATTGTGGTAGAAGGGCACCTTCAGGGCACCGGGATCGCTCTCTATGGGTCTGGGCACGAAGGTGCAGACCACGAAGCGGCTGGCGACAAAGGTGGTATGGGCCGAGGGCGGCAGGTGGTATCTGTGGCTCATCAAGGGACGGATCTGCCGCCAGTTGATGCGCACCGGGGCCAGATCGCCGTGCCAGCCGATGGCATCCAGGGGGTTGAAGGGGTAGCTGACGCTGGAGAACTCCCCCAGCCGCTTGATGTTGACCCGCCAGGGGGTCTCATCCTGCTGAGCCAGGAAACGGTCATTGATCTGCGGCAGATCCAGCATGGCCGGGTCGAAGATGGCGTGGGGGCCCACCAGCCCCTTGTCGGGCAACTGGAAGCTGTCGCCGGTGGCCTCGATCATCAGGATCTGCAGGGGCTCGAGCACCTCCAGGCGCCACATGGTGGATCGGGGCATCATCAGGTAGTCACCGCTCTCCAGGGTCATGTGGCCATAGTCGCAATAGAGTTCGGCCCGCCCCGCGTGGATGAACATCAGTTCATCGCCGTCGGCGTTGCGCATCAGCTCAGTCATATCACCGTCCAGCTGCCACAGCCGCATCTGACAGTGACGGTTGTACAAGAAGGCGGGGACCTGCCAGGGGATCGATGCCCGCTCGCTCTGACGGTTGAGGTCCAGGGCCCGGGGCCGCAAGGGCCCCTGCCACTCGCTCCAGCCCGTGGGCGGGTGACGGTGATGAAAATGGGCGGCGGGACCGAAAAACCCCGAGCGGCCAGCTTCGCGCTCGTAGATCGCCTCCTCGGGCAGATCGGCGTGGGCCTGGCGGGAGACGGTGCCCGCCTTGTGGGGGAAACTGATCCACTTTCTCATAGAGACTCCTTGGCAAAAACGGAGGCCTGAGCCTCCGATTCAATCAGATGACGCCGCGGCGGATCTGATCCTCTTCGATGGACTCAAACAGGGCCTTGAAGTTGCCTTCGCCGAACCCCTCATTGCCCTTGCGCTGGATGATCTCGAAGAACACCGGCCCGATGACGGTCTGGGTGAAGATCTGCAGTAGGATGCCATCCTTCATCGGCGCACCGTCGATGAGGATGCGCAGGTCGCGCAGACGCTGCAAATCCTCGCCATGGCCCTCGACCCGCTCATCCACCTTCTCGTAGTAGGTGTCCGGGGTGGGCATGAACTCCATGCCACCGGCACGCAGGTCGGCCACGGTCCGGTAGATGTCCTCGGTAGTCAGGGCAATATGCTGGATCCCCTCCCCTTTGTACTCCTTGAGGTACTCCTCGATCTGAGACTTGTCGTCGGAAGACTCGTTGATGGGGATGCGGATCTTGCCACAGGGGCCGGTCATCGCCCGGCTCACCAGGCCTGTCAGCTTGCCCTCGATATCGAAATAGCGGATCTCACGGAAGTTGCCGATGCGCTCATAGAAGCCGGCCCACTTGTTCATGTTGCCCTGAAACACGTTGTGGGTGAGGTGGTCGACTTCGATCAGTCCCTTGTCGTTGGCGGCCATGGATTGCTGCCAGTCGGCATAGAACTGGAAGTCCACGTCATAGATGCTCCGATCACCATAACGGTCGACGAAATAGAGGGTGGAATCACCGATGCCGTGCACCGCCGGGATGTTCAGCTCCATGGGGCCAATGTTCCCCTCGAAACGCTCGGCACCGTTGGCCAGGGCGTGTGCCAGCGCCTTGGGGGCATCCTTAACCCGCCAGGCCATGCCGCACACCGAAGGGCCGTGGGCGGCGGCAAACTCGGCAGCCTGGCCGTGGGGCTGGGCATTGATGATGAAGTTGATGTCCCCCTGGCGATAGAGCCAGGCCTCCTTGCTTCGGTGCTTGGCGATCTCGGTGAATCCCAGCAGGGCAAACAGCTGCTTGAGCTTGCCAATCCCCTCGGCATCAGGGGCGGTGTACTCCACAAACTCGAAGCCATCGGTCCCCAGAGGGTTGTAATCCATAGAGGTCATTCTCTTCTCCCTTGTTGATCGCTGTTGGCCGCCCTTCTGATGATGGGTGAGGCGGTCCGGGTGCCGGCAACGAAATGCCGACACGCTAGTAACCAAACGCTAACAAAGGATGGCGAAGCGTGACAGAGATCACGAGAAACTGAGGGGGAGGTGAAGATGTCACCCCTGGTTTACAGGGGTGACTAAGTCAATGTAGATCAATTATTTACGCTTTTTCCCAATGCCATATTCCCGCAGTTTGTTGGCGATGGCGGTGTGGGAAACCCCCAATTTCTTGGCCAACTGGCGGGTGCTGGGATAGGCGGGGTAGAGTCGGCGCAGCAGGCTGGATTCAAACTGCTTCGCCGCCTGCTCCAGGGTGCCCTCGAACTCCTGATCGAAATAGCCGAAGCCTTCGGTCCAGGCGGGCAGGCGCAGATCATCGGAGCTGATCTCCCCCAAGCCGTCAGCCATGGAGACCGCGCGGAACAGGGCGTTTTTCAGCTGACGGACATTGCCCGGCCAGGCGTAGTGGCGGATAAACTCCCGGCACTCACCGGAGAGCTGGCGGGCAGGACTGCCCAGCTGCTGACTGTAGTGCTCGAGAAACAGTTCGGCCAGGGGCACGATGTCCGCCTGACGCTCACGCAGCGGCGGCAGCATCAGGTTAAGCACATTGATGCGGTAGTAGAGATCCTCGCGGAACTTGCCCTGCTGACAGAGATCGGAAAGATCCTTCTGGCTGGCACAGATGATGCGCACATCCACGGCGATCTCCTCATCGTCACCGACCCGGCGGAAACGACCATCCTGGATGAAACGCAGCAACTTCACCTGCAACTGGGCAGACATGTCTGCCACCTCATCCAGGAAGATGGTGCCGCCATCGGCCTGTTCGATCACCCCCTTCTTGATCGGCTGCCCCGGCGCCGAGGCCAGGCCGAACAGCTCACTCTCCGCCACCGCATCGGGCAGAGAGGCACAGTTGATCACCACGAAGGGCTTCTCGGCACGCAGGCTTGCGTCGTGACAGGCCCTGGCCATCAACTCCTTACCGGTGCCGGTTTCGCCACAGATCAGCAGGGGCGCCTCCAGCTGGGCCATGCGCCTGGCCTGATCCAGCAACGCCTTCATCTTGTCGCTCTGGGCCAGCACGGTCTCGAAACCGGTCACCTGCTGCTGCAGGGCGTTGAACTGCTTGCCCACCCGAGAGGGGGACTTCAGCAGCACCACGGCGCCGGCCAGGGAGGTGCCCTCGCCGCCCGCCTCGGGAAGATGGATAGGGAACATCTCCGCCAGGTAGTCGCTGCCATGGACCTGGACCCGGCTGGCCTGCGGGAGCACCTCTTCGGACTGGAGCCAACGCTGGAAGCCAAACCCCTGAACCCAGTTGCTCAGCAGTTGCCCCTCCACCTGGTCCCGGCTGCACCCGAAGATCGCCACCGCCGAGTCGTTGGCCATGGTGACCTTGAGGCGGGTATCGATGGAGAGCACCGCATCGGGCAGGGTACTGAGCAGGGTCACCAAGGCGTAGTGCTCCCGCTCCGAAGGCATGAAGGGCACGGTGCGGACATCCTTAACCGCCTCAATTTTACGCAGGATAGGCAGCAACACGGCGAGCTCATCGAAACTCAAATCCGGCAGCTGCAGGTAGATGTAGCCCTGACTCTCGGCATCGATGGCGTTGACGTTGATCTGGTGCTGCTCCAGCACTTCCAGAATCGCCCTCGCCAACCCGATGCGGTCGTCACAACTCACTTCCAGGCGCATAAAAGGTCCTAAATTGCTGTTCGATAAAGCCTCATAATACTCCTAAACGCCATGAGGCACTACGCTGTCAGTAATTCTTTACATGTTTTTGGGTGTTTTTTGAGCGAATGCCCAGTGAATTGGCACCACTTTTGACGAGGAGATTGGCCCGTGGCCAGGGCCGCACACAGCAGAAGGGGGCCCCGTACGGCCCCCTGTCATGCCGGCAATAGGCTCAATCCAGCAGTTGGTCGGTCTTGGCCGCCATGATGAAGTCATTCCGGTGCAGCCCGCCGATGGCATGGGTCCACCAGGTCACGGTGACCCTGCCCCACTCCAGCAAAATCCCGGGATGGTGGAACTCCTCCTCGGCCAGTTCGGCCACCTTGTTGGCGAAGGCCCAGGCCAGCTTGAAGTTTTTGAACTTGTAGACCCGCTCCAGCTGCATGACGCCGTCGCGCACCTGGGTCCCCCAGTTGGGGATCTGGCTCAACAGGGCTGCCAGCTCCTGGTCGGAGACCTGGGGGGCACCGGCCTGGCAGGCTTCGCATTTCAGTTGTGACAATTCAGACATGGCTTTTCCTTAGCTTACTTTTTGTTTTGGCCGAAACTTGGGCTGATGCAGGCCGAGCTCCTGGGCCTGCTTCACCAGGGACATCAGATCCAGTTCGGCAATATCGAACAGATCGTCCAGATTGCTCAGCACGTAATAGATGGGCTGCATGATGTCGATGCGATAGGGGGTCCGCAGGGCGTCCACCACTGACATCGCCACGCGTTCCGGCTCATCGGAGAGAGCGTAACGGGTCTCCCCCGGTGAGGAGAGGATCCCACCGCCGTAGATGCGCAGTCCCTGTTCGGTGTTCACCAGGCCAAACTCCACGGTAAACCAGTAGAGACGCGCCAGGAACACCCGCTCCTTGGGCGAGGCCGCCAGCCCCAACTTGCCATAGGTGTGGGTGAAGTGGGCGAAGGCGGGGTTGGTGAGCAGCGGGCAGTGGCCGAAGATCTCGTGGAAGATGTCCGGCTCCTGCAGGTAATCGAACTCCTCGCGGCGGCGGATGAAGGTGGCCACCGGGAAACGTTTCTGTGCCAGCAGTTCGAAGAAGTGCTGGAAGGAGATCAGCGCCGGAACCTGGGCGGTACGCCAGCCGGTAGCCTGCTCCAGCACCCGGTCCACCTCGACCAGCTGGGGGATGCGATCAGCGGGCAGGTTGAGTTTCTCCAGCCCTTCGAGGAACTGATCGCAGGCACGGCCGGGAATCCAGGTCAACTGCCTGGCCAGCAGCTCACCCCAGATCCGGTGCTCCTCGTCGCTGTAGTGGATAAACCCGGTTTCGTCGGGCTGGCGTGCGGTATAGCTGGTGCCTTTCATAGGGCCTCCTCCAGGGTGCTGCTCTGGCTCAGAGGCGCCAGGGCCTGGCGCAGATCCGCCAGCAGATCGGCCACATTCTCCAGTCCGGCGGAGAGGCGGATCAGGGTGTCACCGATTCCGGCCCGGTGCCTGTCCTCCACCTGGTAGGTGGCGTGAGTCATGGAGGCGGGGTGCTGCACCAGGGACTCGGCATCCCCCAGGCTGACGGCGATGCTGAACAGCTTGAGCCGGTTGACGAAGGCCACCGCCTGCTCGAAGTCCGCATCCAGTTCCAGGGCCAACACCCCGCCGGCAGCGCCCATCTGACTGCCCAAAAGATGGTGACCAGGATGAGACTCGAGGCCGGGGTAGTAGACCCGGGTCACCGCCGGATGGGACTCCAGGAACTCAGCCAGGGTCTGGGCGTTGAGGCAGTGGCGCTCCATGCGCAGGGCCAGGGTCTTCATCCCCCTGAGGATCAGCCAGGCATCGTGGGGCGACAGCACACCGCCGATGTCCTTGAGGCTGCGGTGACGAAGCAGCTCCAGCGTGTCGCCGTCGGCGCACACCACCCCGGCGATGACGTCACCATGTCCGTTGAGGTACTTGGTGGCACTGTGCAGCACGATGTCGATCCCCAGGCTCTTGGGGCGCTGCAACAGCGGGGTCATGAAGGTGTTGTCCACGACTGAGACAAGTTGCGCTTCCCGGGCCAGGGCGGCGACGGCGGCCAGATCATACACTGCCAGGTGTGGGTTCACCGGTGACTCCAGCAGCAGCATCTTGGTGCTGGGGCGAATGGCCGCCCGAACCGCCTCCAGGTCGGCGAAATCCACCTGGGTCACCTCGATGCCAAATCTGGGCAGTTGCTCACTCACCAGCGAGTGGGTGCAGCCGTAGAGGCAGGTGTTGCAGATCAGGTGATCGCCGCTGCTGAGCAGCCCCAGCAGCACCGCGGAGACCGCCGCCATGCCGCTGGCAAAGCCGACGGCACCGTCGGCCCCCTCCAAATGGGCCATGCGGCGCTCGAACTCCGCCACCGTCGGATTGCCCAGGCGGGTGTAGATGGGACCGGACTGCTCGCCGGCGAAGCGGGCCGAGCCGGTCTGGACGTCGTCGAACACGAAGGTGGCCGACTGATAGATGGGCGACACCAGACTGCCCTGAGGTTCACGGAGACGGCCGGCGTGGATCACCGCCGTCTCCGGGTGCATCTTTGAAGCCATGTTGCTTAACTCCCCATAACGCACCCGTTGTTGGATTTTTGTGATCTTGGGCGCACTTTATAGCCCTACCATAATCCAGCCACCCCGTGGCAACAGCCCGTTGGAAAAATCCTCCGCCGTTTTAATGTAAATTATTTGTTACGATCGACAGTTTCCCTGGCTCGCTTCAGGGCCCCGGCGGACCAGCGGGTCAGTTCGCCCAGCAGCCGAACCTGAACCTTGATCAGCCTCGGCCTGGGGGAGACCTGGGGCAGCGGCCGACACAGGGCCTGCGCCTGATATCCCAGCCTGGCGGTGAGCATGCCGGCGCCCAACCCCTGGGCCACCCGGCCGGACAGTTTGCCGGTGAGCTCGGCCGTCAGCAGCTGCCCCCCCAGATCCAGCACCAGCTCGCTGCCGCCGGCGTAGATCAGGTTGACCAGCATCTGCCGCACCAGGGAGAGCCGCCCCAGATAGCCGGGCTCCACGCCGTAGAGGCGGGAAAGCTCATCCAGCATCCTCTGGTTCCGCCAGAGCATCAGCGCCATGTCCATCACCGCCAGCGGGCTGGCGGCCAGCATCACCGCCGCCTGGGCGGAGTAACGATAGATGATCGCCTCCGCCTGCTGGTCAAGAGGCGCCACCAGGGCGCCATCGGCCAGCGCCAGCAGCTCGGCGTCACTGTGGTGGGGCTGACGCCGGCGCTCGAACTCGGGCCAGCGCTCACGGGCGCCGGGCAGCTCGGTTTTCAGTCCCTCCAACAGCGGCAGAGCCGCCCCCATCTGTTCGCTGCCGACCAGGGGCTGGAGCTGCTCCCTGAGGGCGTGGCGGTTTCTGAGTCGCCGCAGGCGGGCAACTTCGCGGCCAGCCAGGGTCAGCAGGCCGCCCAGGGCCAGGGAGACGAACAGGGCGTAGAGGCCGAACAGCCAGGGGCTTTGGCCCCAGGCGCGCATCAGGGTCAGGCCGGTCTCCGTCAGCAGCAGCAGGACACCGCTGGCCAGCAGCGCCTTACCCCATAAGCCCATGCGACGACGGCGCGGCAGCACCTCCACCGGCTCAGGGGCGATGAGGCTCTCCTCCTCTGGTCTCACCTGCGGCTCCAGCTCCGGGCTGAACTCTTCGGCGGCTTTTAAGGGTTTCATCGCATCTTGTCTCCAATGAGGAACTGCAGGGCATAGTCCAGCCTCATGTGCGGCAGGGCATCGCGGCCATCCCAGTCGGGGGGACTGAAGGGCTGGAAGTTAAACCCCTGCGCCTGCCAGAACTCATTACCGGGCAGCGAGGCGGGCACCTCCCCGGGGAAACGGACGCTCTTGTCGCCGTCGAGGCTGGTGCCGGAGATCACCGATACCGTCCTGCCCTGTCGCTCCACCTGCCCCTGGCGGGTGGCGTTGATGGCACTCAGGACCAGGGTTTCCATCTGGGTGCCAAAGTAACGGGGCTGACGCCGGGAGGATCTCATCAGACTGTGCATCAACTGCAGCAGGTTATGGTGCTGATCGACGGTGAGGTGATCCGCCTTGGTGGCGGCGAACAGCACCCGGTCGATCCTGGGCCGGAACAACCGGGTCACCAGGGATCCGGGACCATAACGGAAGCTGTGACTCAGCGCCTGCAGGGTCTGGGCCAGCTGATCCACCTGGTCCCGCCCCTGATTCAACGCCGAGAGGCAGTCCACCAGCACCACCTGGCGATCCAGCTTGGCAAAGTAATCTCGAAAGAAGGGGGCCACCACCTGATCCCGATAGGCTTGGTAGCGGGACTCCAGGGTCAGCTTGAGCACAGACTCTTCCGGCAGCTCGGCCAGCCTGTGGGGCGGGAGGGGGAACCAGGCCAGTACCGGTGCCCCGGCCAGCTCGCCGGGCAGCAGGGCCCGGCCCGGCTGCAGCAGGCTGGCCCCGCACCTCTGTTTGAGCTGCAGCAGCAGATCGGCGTACTCCCCGGCCAGCTCGGCAATCTCCGCTTCGGTGGCGTCGGCGCACAGCGCCTGGGCCCGGCCACACCAGGCCTCTGTCACTTCCCGCCAGGCGGGCAGTTGCAACTGGGGCCAGATCTGCTCGCACCACTGCTGATACGCCTGCTGCAGCAGCGGCAGGTCCAGCAGCCACTCTCCGGGATAGTCGATGATGTCCAGATAGAGGGTGACCGGCCGCCCCAACTGCCCCGCCAACCCCTTGTCGGGCAGGTAGCGCAGGGCCAGACGGATTTCGCTGATGGTGCGGGTGGAGGGGGGCCAGCTGGGCGGCTGAGCCTTGAGGCAGACGATGGCCCCACTGTAATCGAAGGGTTTGAGGGTCAAATCCGGCTGGGGGGCGATGCGTCCTCCCAGGTAGCGCCCCTGATGCATCACCTGCCAGGCAGGCAGTTGATGGCTCTCCGCCTGCAGCAGCTGGTTGACCAGGGCGGTAATGAAGGCGGTCTTGCCGGCACCGGAGATGCCGGTGACTCCGAGGCGGATATGGCGATCCAAGCCACGCTGGGCGATCTCCTCCAGCTGGCTTGTGAGACGTTTTACCCTGTGTTTGATGGCACTCATAGGTTCGTTGTTTGATGGGGCTGGGAAAGGGCTGGGCCCGGTTGCCAGACCGGGCCCTCGAGGTTAGAGGTTGTCGATTTCGCGCTTCAGGTGGAAGGCGTCGGAGGTTACATGCTTCTCCAGCCTGCGCAGCCTGAGCTCCAGGTTGCGGAAACGGGTACTGACCTCCTGCATCGCCTTCTGGGGCGAATCGCCGGCCTGCCACACCTTGGTTTTCAGCTCCGGCTGGTGGGTCTCCTGCTTGGTACTGCCCTTGTCCAGCAGCACCCAGGCGATGATGTAGAGTAGCAGCGGCAGGCTGAAGATGCCGGTCAGCAGGATGGCGGAGAGGGTGACGATGCGTACCAGCCACACCTCCAGGTTAAAGTGCTCGGCGATGCCGGCACAAACCCCCGCCACCTTGCCCTGGTCCGGCAGGCGGACCAACTGGGATCGCTTATCCTTCATGCTTGGTCCTCCATTCCGGTGATTCCTGGTCCAGCAGCGCCTCCAGGGTCTGAATGCGCTCGCTCATCTTGTCCGCCCGGGTCAGCAGCTGGTTCAACTGCTGATACTCCTCCTCGCTCAATCCCTGAGCCAGCTGTCTCTTGCTCCGGTAGTGCAGGATGAGCCAGATGGGCGCCACGACAAACAGAAATACCAGCAGCGGCGCAATGAGTAGTCCCATGATCTCTTCCATTCCGACTCCTCCCTAATCAGTCTTTCTTCTTCTTGAGCTTCTTCTTCATCTGCTCAAGTTCATCGTTGATCTTCTCTTCGGCGGCCAGGGCAGCGAACTCGTCCTCCAGGGACTTGGGCTGCATCATCTCGTGGGCTTCCACCTCCGCCTCCAGGGTTTCCACCCGGCGCTCATACTGCTCGAACTTCATCATCGCTTCGTCGATCTTGCCGGTATCCAGCTGGCGCTTCACGTCCAGGCGAGAGCTGGCAGTCTGCTTGCGCATGATGATGGTCTTCTGACGGGCGCGGGCGTCATTGAGCTTGTCCTGAAGCTGGTTGATCTCCTGCTTCAGGCGGTCGATCTGCTCTTCGATGTAGACCAGTTCCTTCTTCAGGGTCGCCACCAGATCGGCCCCCTTCTGCTTCTCCATCAGGGCCGCCTTGGCCAGGTCCTCACGATCCTTGCTCAGGGCCAGCTCCGCCTTGGCGGCCCAGTCCTTGACCTGTGCCTCGGCACGCTCGATGCGGCGAATCGCCTCCTTCTTCTCTGCCAGAACCTTGGCGGAGGTGGAGCGCACCTCAACCAGGGTGTCCTCCATCTCCTGGATGATTAGGCGAACCATCTTTTCAGGATCTTCCGCCTTGTCCAGCAGGGCGCTGATATTGGAGTTTACGATGTCGGCAAACCTTGAAAAAATACCCATAATCTCGTTCCTCTAAAAGTCTGTATTGGCCCTCTTGCCCTTAGTGTTACAGAAAGCGTGCCAACTTTTTTCATGACTTTATTTAATTGTTTTTATTTGATTTTTTTAAAAACCTTTATTTTGCCTGCCCCAGTCCCTATTATGAAATCCACTACTATTTAGCCAATCACACTACATCAGGGACCGATGGCCAATTCACCCAAGCAAGACAACCTGATCGGCGAATCCAACGCCTTTCTCAGCATCCTGGATCATGTCTCCCAGGTCGCCCCCCTGGACAAGCCGGTGCTGATCATCGGTGAACGGGGGACCGGCAAGGAGCTGATCGCCAAGCGTCTGCACTTCCTCTCCAGCCGCTGGGAGCAACCCTACATCACCCTCAACTGCGCGGCACTTAATGAGAATCTACTGGAAAGCGAGTTGTTTGGCCATGAATCCGGCGCCTTCACCGGCGCCGCCAAGCGCCACGAAGGACGGTTCGAACGGGCGCACAAGGGCAGCCTGTTTCTCGATGAACTGGCCAACACCTCCGGGCTGATCCAGGAGAAGCTGCTCAGGGTGATCGAGTACGGCGAGTTTGAACGGGTCGGGGGCAGCCGCAGCGTACGCACCGACGTGCGTCTCATCTGCGCCACCAACGAGGATCTTCCTGCCCTGGCGGAGAGGGGGGAGTTTCGAGCCGACCTGCTGGACCGGCTCGCCTTTGATGTGATCACCCTGCCACCGCTGAGGGAGCGGGTCGAGGATATCCTGCTGCTGGCGGAGCACTTCGCCATCAACATGGCCCGGCAGCTGCATATGTCGATGTTCCCCGGGTTTACCAGCAAGGCTCAGCAGACCCTGCTCAGTTACCCCTGGCCCGGCAATGTGCGGGAGCTGAAGAACGTGGTGGAGCGCAGTGTCTACCGACACAACAACGATGCCCTGCCGGTGCACCAGATCATCCTGGACCCCTTCGATTCTCCCTGGCGGCCGGAGCAACGGGTCAAGACCCAGGACAGGGTGAGCCCGACGTCTCCGCTCTCCGTGCCGGTTGCTGCGCCCGAGTCCCCTGAGGTCCCGGCCACCAATGGCAAGACCGCCCTCCCCCTGGACTTCAAGGAGACGGTACAGGGGTTCGAGGTGGACCTGCTTAAACAGGCACTGGAGGAGAGCCAGTTCAACCAGAAACGCACCGCCGAAATGCTGGGGCTAAGCTACCACCAACTGCGGGGCATACTGAAGAAGTACGACCTGTTGTGATCCGGAGCAGATGATTCAGGTCCAGAGCTTTGTTACACTAGCCGGATCCCAAAAACGTCAGTTGACCCAATGACTCACTTTCGTGTTCTCGCGGCGCTGCTGTTGCTTGGCCTGTTTCAGGGCTGCAGCCGTACCGATTCCGCCCCCACCCAGGGACTGGTGTACTGCTCCGAAGCCAACCCGGAGCTGTTTAACCCTCAGCTGGTCACCTCCAGCAGTGCCCTGGACGCCAGCGCCAAGCAGATCTACAACCGTCTGCTGGGGTTCGATGACCTTAGCGGCCAACTGGTTCCGGAGCTGGCGGAACATTGGCGGGTCTCCGAGGATGGCCGCCACTACCACTTTACCCTGCGCAAGGGGGTCTGGTTCCAGACCAGTGAACGCTTCAGCCCCAGCCGTCCCTTTAACGCGGACGATGTGCTGTTCAGCTTCCAGCGAATCACCCAGGTGAACCACCCCTATCACGGCGTGGGCGGCGGGCAGTACCCCTTCTTCCAGAACATCGAACTGACCGAGAACCTGGCCGCGATCCGCAAGCTTGACGACTACCAGGTTGAGTTTGAACTGCGCCGGCCCGATGCCACTTTCCTCACCAACATCGCCACCGATTTCGCGGTGATCCTCTCCGCCGAGTACGGCAAGCAGCTGTCCGAGGAGGGGGAGATGTCACTGATCGATCATCAACCCATCGGCACCGGTCCCTTCCAACTGGTGGACTACAAGAAAAACCGATTCGTGCGCTATAGGCGTCACCCCGAGTATTTCCGGGGACCGGCGGCCATGGAGCAGCTGATCTTCGACATCACCCCCAACGCCACCGGACGGATGATCAAACTGATTGGCGGCGACTGCGACGTGGCCGCCCTGCCCCAGGTGGGCCAGCTGTCACTGCTGCAGGAGTATGATGACCTGAAGCTGGAGGCCCAACCCAGCTTTAACGTAGCCTACTGGGCGTTCAATACCCAGAAACCCCCCTTCGATCAGCTGCCGGTACGACGGGCCCTGGCGATGGCGGTGGACCGGCAGAAGATCCTCAAGGCGGTGTACCACAACACCGCGGCACGGGGTGAGGGGCTGCTGCCCCCCATCTCCTGGGCCTACCAGCAGGGCCACTCCAGCCTGCCCTACAATCCGGAGCTGGCCCGCACCCTGCTGGCCCAAGAGGGACTGGCAGGGATGAGCCTGGAGATCTGGGCGCCCCCCATCGGCCGCAGCTACAACCCCAACGCCATCAAGACCGCCGAGCTGATTCAGCAGGATCTGGCGGCCATCGGGGTGAAGGTCACCATCAAGAGCTACGATTGGAGCCTGTTTACCAGCATGCTGCGCCAGGCGGAGCACGATTCGGTGCTGCTGGGGTGGAACGCCGACAACACCGATCCCGACAACTTCTTCACCCCCATCCTCAGTTGCAGCGGCCTGGTCTCAGGCACCAACCACGCCCGCTGGTGCAACAGCGAATTTGATGCCCTGCTGCAGCGTGCCAGGACCAACGAGGATCGGGCGATGCGGCGCATCCAATACCAGCAGCTGGAGCAGCACCTGGTGCAACAGGTTCCCCTGCTGCCCCTGGCGCATGCCACCCGCACCCTGGGACGGATGCGTCATCTGGAGGGGCCGATCCTGACCACGGTAGGCGGCATCCAATTCGGCCTGGTTAAACGAGTGGACTGAATGCTTAACTACCTGCTTCGTAGAATCAATCTCTTCGTCCTCACCACCCTGATGCTGTTCGCGGTGGTGTACGCGGTGACCCGGGCGCTGCCCGGCGATCTGGTCTCCAATCTGTCCGGCGTGCGCGCGCCGGACATCGCCCAATTGGCCGAGATCAGTGACACCTACAGGCTGGAACACGGCCCCATTGTCGGCTACGTGGCCTATGTCAACGCCCGGCTCAAGGGGGACTTCGGCGTCTCCATGAACTCCGGCGAGCCCATCGCCGATCAGCTGCTGCAGGTACTGCCGGCGACCCTGGAGCTGGGGATGCTCTCCATCGGCCTGGCCCTGCTGATCGGCATCCCCATCGGCATGCTGGCCACCCTGAGCCGCAACACCACGGTGCAGCGGCTGGTGATGACCCTGACCCTGGTGGGCTTCTCCCTGCCGGTGTTCTGGCTGGGCCTGCTGCAGATCATCACCTTCGGCATCCAGTTCGACTGGCTGCCCGCCTCGGGGCGCATCAACCTGATGTATGAGATCCCGGAATTCAGTGGGTTGCTGCTGGTGGACATCTTCCTGTCCGACAGCCCTTGGCGAGCGGCCGCCATGGCAGACGCCTGGGCGCACCTTGTCCTGCCGATGTCGGTGGTGATGGTGCTGCCCCTGACCATCATCGTCCGCATCACCCGTTTCTCCCTGGCGGAGGAGCTGGATAAAAACTACATCCGCGCCCTTGAGGCCCGTGGGGTATCGCGCTATACGCTGATCATGAACCACGCCCTGCCCAACGCCATGGCACCGGTACTCCGGGTCCTGGCCCTGCAGTTGGGGCCCATCGCCAGCTCCATCATCATCGTCGAGCTGCTGTTCTCCTGGCCCGGCGTCGGTGCCTGGCTGGTGGCGGCCCTGCGTCAGGGGGACTACACCGCCCTCCAGGGCGGAGTGCTGACCATCTCCCTGTTCATCGTGTTCCTGAGCATTCTGTTTGACGTGGTCCACACCACACTCAACCCCATCAGCCGGAAAGAGATCTATGGGCAACGTTAATATCTACTACGAGGAGAAGATCCCCTCGCTGTGGCAAACCATCTGGGAGAGCTTTACCCGCAACCCGCTGTCTCTCATCGGATTGTGGGTGCTGATGCTGATTCTCTCCATGAGCCTGCTGGGCCCGCTGGTGGCCCCCTACCCCGCCTCCTACCAGGACCCGGCCGCCCTGCTGTTGCCCCCCTCCTGGGCTGACGTCGGCACCGTGGAACACTTCCTCGGTACCGACGATCTGGGGCGGGACCTGTTCTCCCGCATCCTGCAGGGGGCCCACCTCACCTTCGGCTACGCCCTGGTGATCGTGCTGCTGTCCCTGGCGTGTGGCTTTATCATCGGCAGCCTGTCCGGCATGACCAAGGGACTGAAGGCCAGCGTGCTCTCCCACCTGCTGGATACCCTGCTCTCCATGCCGTCGCTGGTTCTGGCGATCCTGTTTGCCGCGGTGCTGGGCCCCGGGCTGGAGAACGTGATCTGGGCGGTGGGCCTGTCTCTGGTGCCCCGTTTCGTGCGCACGGTGCACAACGCGGTGCACGAGGAGATGCAGAAGGAGTACGTGGTGGCGGCCCGCCTCGACGGCGCCGGATCCTGGCAGGTATTCTACGACTCCATCCTGCCCAACGTCTGGAACGCGGTGATCGTCCAGACCACCCTGGCCTTCTCGGTGGCGATCCTGGATATCGCCGCCCTGGGCTTTATTGGCCTGGGCGCCCAGTCCCCCTCCCCGGAATGGGGCGCCATGGTGGAGCAGGGTCTGGACAACCTGCTGACCGCCCCCTGGACGGTGACCATGCCGGGCATGGCGATCCTGTTCAGCGTGCTGGCCACCAATGTGGTAGGTGAAGGGCTGCGCCAGGCCCTGCTGGAGGGGCGTGGCTGATGCACCTGCTCGATATTCGTAATCTCACCATCGAACTCAACACCCCCCACGGCCGGCTGGTGGCGGTGGACAAGTTCAGTCTCACCCTGCAGGAGGGGGAGATCCACGGCCTGGTGGGCGAGTCCGGCTCCGGCAAGAGCCTGCTGGCCCAGGCGATCATGGGGATCACCGACAAGCGCACCCGCATCATCGCCGATCGTCTCAGTTGGCGAGGCGAAGACCTGCTGACCATGTCCATCAACAAGAGACGCAAACTGATGGGGCGGGAGATCGCGATGATCTTCCAGGAACCGGCCTCCTGTCTGGATCCCGGCAGCCGGATCGGCGGCCAGCTGATTGAGGCGATGCCCGACTTCGACGACCTGCCCTGGTGGAGGCGCAACCGGGCGCGCAAGGAGATGGCGATCGACCTGCTGCACCGGGTAGGGGTCGACAACCACACCCGGGTGATGCGCGCCTTCCCCTGGGAGCTGTCGGAGGGGCTGGCACAGAAGGTGATGATCGCCATGGCGGTGTCCCACCGTCCCAAGCTGCTGATCGCCGACGAACCCACCACCGGGCTAGAAACCGCCACCGCGGCCCAGATCTACCGGTTGCTGTCCAAGCTGAACCAGACCAAGAGCGTGGCGATCCTGCTGATCAGCCATGATCTCAACTCTGTGGCTCGCTGGAGTCACAACCTCAGCGTGCTCTACTGCGGCCAGATGATGGAGTCCGGCAGCGTCGCCGCCCTGATCAAGGAGCCCTACCATCCCTACACCCAGGCCCTGATCGCCAGCGCCCCCAGCGCCAACATGACGGTGCTGCCCAAGCGCCAGCTCAATACCCTGGAGGGGATGATTCCGCCGCTGCAGCATCTGCCCATTGGCTGCCGCCTGGGGCCCCGTTGCCCCCATGCCCGCAAGGAGTGCGTAAACCCGCCGCGGGTCGCCACCAAGAGTGGCCACGCCTACCGTTGCCACTTCCCGCTGAACATGGAGGAGGAGGAGAAATCATGAGCACCCCCCTGCTGCAGGTGAAAGATCTGTCGAAGAAGTTTCCCGCTGGCTACCGCCGCTTTCGCAAGGTGTATGACACCGCCCTGGAGCCGATCTCCTTCGAACTCTACCCCAAGGAGACCCTGGCCTTTGTCGGCGAAGCGGGCTCCGGCCGCACCACCCTGGCCAAGATCCTGGCGGGCGCCGAGCAAGCCAGCAGCGGCGAGATCCTGCTGGACGGGGAGCACCTAGAGCTGATGGACCACAAACGCCGCTGCAGCCTGATTCGGATGATCTTCCAGGATCCCACCACCTCGCTGAACCCGCGCCAGCGCATCGGTCAGCTGCTGGAGGAACCGCTGAAGTTCAACACCAACCAGGACAAGGCGGAGCGTGAACAGACGGTCAACCGCATCCTGAAGAAGGTGGGGCTGCTGCGAGAACACGCCGACTTCTATCCCCATATGATCTCCCACGGCCAGCGGCAGCGGGTGGCCATCGCCCGGGCGCTGATGCTGGAGCCGAAGATCATCATCTCCGACGAGGCCCTGTCCGGGCTGGACTCCTCCCTGAGGGCACAGTGCGTCAACCTGCTGCTGGAGCTGCAGCAGAAGCTGGGACTGAGTTACATCCTGATGTCCCACGACCTGGGGCTGGTGCGGCATATGAGCGACCGGGTTATCGTCCTCAAGCGGGGCGAGGTGGTGGAGGAGGGGCGCACCATGGAAGTGTTTGCCAACCCCCAGCACAAGTATACCCGGCGGCTGCTGGAGGAGCAGATGCTCATCATCGAGCAGCCGCAGTGACCCTGATGACGCCGCAGCTGAGCTCCACCCTGACCTGTCCCCACTGCGGACACCGGCGCACCGAGCAGATGCCCACCGACGCCTGCCTGTGGTTCTACCGATGCCACGGCTGTGACCGTCTGCTGCGCCCCCTGCCCGGCCACTGCTGCGTGTTCTGCTCCTACGGCAGCGTCCCCTGCCCGCCCATGCAGCTGGGCGACGGCTGCTGCCACTCAGCAAAAAACGGGGAGCCCTAGGCTCCCCGTTTTCGTTTCTCCCTCTCCCTGCGATCAGTCGCGGAAGTTCTCGAACTGCATTTCTAATGATGACCTAATTAACTGGCTACTTCCTCACCAAGTACTAAACATGCCATAAGCACCTTCGCTTCATTAAACTAGCAAGCTGTACAATAAGATACCCATCGAGCCGAAGCAGAAACCACAATACCAAAACCAGATAACGCCGCAGTAGAACGCCATCTGCTTTTTAAACAAAAGCACTCCGCAGACACTGCTAGGGCATGAACACATTTCGAACATTTCCAGTTCATTCAGTTACCAGTAAATCTAGCAAGCCGCTCTTCCATAACCACTAACGCATCCATATAATGGATCATTAAAAACAATAGGTTATGTAATTGTGACGATTCAGCAAATTTGCCAACAGCGCAACATTCAGGAACTAGTGCACTTCACTGACGTAAGGCATCTACCGAGCATCCTCCAGTTTGGGCTGATGACCCGAGCCCAAATCGCCGGACTCCAAACACCCGTGTACCCAAACGATGACGTTCGTCTGGACGGCCACCCAAACTCTGTCAGCGTGTCCATTTCCTTCCCTAACGACAGAATGCTTTACAAGTACAGAAGGCAGGTACAAAGGCAGTTCGCTATAGTTTGTCTACACCCATCGGTACTCTGGACACACAGAACAGCGTTTTACCCTGATAACGCTGCGAACACGACAATGCGTCAGTTACACCCTCGGAATCTCATGGCTCCGCACTCACTCGAAGCTTTATTTCAAGATATGAACGGTGTACGCTCTCGGGCAGATCAGTGCCTAGAACCTTGCCATACGACCAATGTACAAGCAGAAGCACTGGTTTTTGGACAAATACACCCTCAGTTCATAACCCGAATTGTATTCAACAACCAGGCATTGCTACAGCAGTACAATCCATATGTGCGCTTCGCAGGCAAACATTCAGTATTGCATGGAGCCAATTCAGGTTACTTTGGATCGCGGACGTTTATGCTAGAGCATTAATCCATGGCAACTAGACCAATTTTTCTTCCTGCCCCAGTAGGACAAGTTGGGGTGATCGAAAAGATGCTGGAATTCAAGTGGGTTCCAGGTATGGCTGTTATCCAAAAACAAAAGTCGATACGCGAGTTGCATAAGACAGCAGCAGCATACGGCATTAGCCCTGTACTTGAAATCTCTAGCAAATCCGAAGACCAACTGGGTCAACGCCTAAGTGCCTTCAACCTTACCTTTACGACAAAAAAACACAAGACAACCTACACCGTCGAATCTGCGTTCCAAGGCAGCAAAGTGTTTCAGTCAGCAGGGCCGTTTATCGATCTAATGGAGGCAACCCCCAGAGAAGCCAAAAGGGACATACGGCTTAAGGAATCCGGCAACCTGATAGGCTTCGAATTTCTCGGGAAACGATTCCCATCGGAACCAAAAACTTTTTTTTACGACTGGTTATATATCAATGCCCTCCACCAAAACAGTGAGTTAGCTGACCAAATATGTCACTTCTCAGGTTTCACAGATATTGAATTCAACCCCAAGAAGTCTATCAACTGCCAAGGATACGCAGCAGCTCTGTACCTTAGCCTAAAGATCAATGACAAGCTAACACGGGCACTAGAGTCACCAAGTGAGTTCCTAAGGCTAACCCACGAACAGTATAAGAACCAGCTCCGAGCAACCCCAGTACAAAACAAAATGTTTTGAACAGCCCTATAAGATGCTCTCAGGCCTACTCAAAAAGTAAACACTCCATACTCCTTTAATTGAGATGGAAGAATATTCACCCAAGCAGATTTGTGGTAACTATCTGCCTTGAACCGGTAAAATAGACATACCATAAAATCAGAGGAACTTGGCAACATGGACAAAAATCGAAGCTTGATTGAAGTCTGCTATCAAGGAGAGGCGGGTCAATCAAACGTACGCACCCAAATTTTTGATGGTGAAATTTATGTATCCCTCTCTGATACTCTACAAACACTTAGTAGAGAAAACGCAATCATAGACCCAGAGCATCGCCCCTCATCCCTAACCAATCGCTTAAAGCGTGTAATTAATACTCTCGAAGCTGATGAGTATCGGAATATCATGGTTGATGATCCACGTTACAGATCAGGCATAGATGATCCTAAACGTGCGAAGATGCCTGACACGTTCATCAACCAAACCGGCTACTTAAGAGTTCTTGCCGGTGACACTAGCGAAGCAGGAAAACGTTTTCAGAGGTGGCTGTTCCGCGATGTGATACCTACAATCTACAAGCATGGCGAATACCCAGCCCCAGTAGATTCTTCCAGATCTCTTTTGGAACAATCTACAGCTTTGCTTGTTCGCTTAGCAGAAGATCTAAACCAAAACGTACAAGAAACAGAACAATTAAAACGAGATATGGCTGGCATCAATGACCGCTTAACCGTTATAGAAAGTGTTCAATCTCCAGGATCTAGAATGATCTCTTTAAACGCTCGATTGCTAGAGTTGGAGATTAAGTTTAATGATTCTCAAATGGCTCATTCTGCTGCCCTATGTGACAAACTTAGAGCTGAGGTAAACGGCCCTTGGATTGAATGTCCCAAAGGAGGCAGTAGATACGACAAGCAATTTGAGCAATCGATTGTGGATACTGCTATTAAACAAGTGCGTTAAGCAAACTCCTGTTCACTGAACCTAATTGTCAATTTCAAAAAAAGTGGGGAGTCCTAGCTCCCCGTTTTTATTTCCAGATTCTATAAGTCACGAAAATGCCCAAAGCACTCTACTATTGATGACCTACATTCCAGGTAACCCAGTGAAACAAGGTGATAGTATTTGCAAAGATCACCAATATCCCACTAACAAACAGGCGGCCCTATAAAAACTAAACCCACGCTTCATTTCATCCAGCCGTCAACCATATCGCAAAACTTACCATCATAAGTATCTCGATTGGAGTGCGAGTCCAAAGGATTCTCCCACCAGCACTTATGCGACCTACACCAACTTTTAAAATCTATGTTCTGGAGTAGCTTCTTTTCATTTCCCGCTGCATCAAAAGACGAAGAAGCCAGATTGAATATCATTTCGCAGTATTGTTCGTACTGAAAATACCTTTGATTGCTCTCACAACTAAAGTCAATCGAACTCCGATTACTAGTATACTTTTCTTTGAATTCATTCCAACCAGAAATAAAGTGCTGGTTCTCTAAAAATGGATGGGAAAGCGATAACTCCTGCAACTTAAAGAGTCTTTCATTAGATCTGTTTTTATCGCCATCCTTGCTGTTCCGTTTAAATATCCAAACGGTAATGCAGTTAGTCAACAGTACAGCAAAGAAATAGAGATACAACCTAAACTCTTCGATAGGAAGTCCTAATACAAAATTTCCGTCCGCTTCAGGCATTACTCACCAACCGCAATAGGTAGCTTGGAACCACGGCGTGCCGAGCAATAGTACTGAGGGTTCTGCTTACCCATACTAACACGACTAACCACTTCAGATGCCGCCACATGAGCCTCTAGGGAACTAACATCAGCATGGTGGCTAAGGTTAAACGCCTGTGACAGCAAGTTAAAGGAGTATGTTCCACCTTTGGTCGTATCGGAAGAATACTCTTCAATATCGCAGGAATAAAGTACGATTTCTTGAGGTGGACATGCCATTACATTGTTTTCAAAGACAGTACGGTGATTCCGGTACATATTTCGCGCTGATAATCCTTCAAAGATCATCTCTGCCTTTTTTTCCAACACAGAATCGTCTCGCGCAGCACAGTTATCCAGTATAAGTAACTGCCTATTGCACAACTGCCTTAAGTCTGTTTCATAAATATATTCGCGGTCTACATATAGACGCCTACACATCGCCTGATCAGAGTATTCTCCATGCCCAGAGAAAACAACCAATAAATAATCTAAGTGTTCACGTTTAATCTGATTCAGCGCGTTCTGGATACTATATTTGCTTTGATTGTATAGCGTTACGATCTCCGAGGAATACCACCTTCCTCCACGATCACTTTGAAGAAAACTATTAAAGTTCTTCATGTCTGCCTGTACACCTGGTAAGAAATCGCTACCAGATCCAGGGCAGCCTATTATCAATGCTCGCCTTTTCACTTAACACCTCTTTTCCAATCGGTCACCAATTACTTACTCTATGGTACTGCTGACCACTGCTCGAAGCAACTCATTGGAATGGCTATAGTTTTTATACCCCAAGCGAAAGAAACACTCCTAATCTGGCTTACAGCAAAGTCCCGCCAGTCCCTCCATCTAGGCAACTAGCTGATCAAAATTTCCTCGCCCCCCTCCTCTTTCACAATCGATAAAGCAGCATTGTGTTCTTTAGGTATACCCACACGGGTATGGTCAAAATCCCCCCAGACAGTACCCGTTAGGATTGACTCCAATTAACCAGCACAGCAAAATACCCTGCATCTTAGAACCATACGAGTACACCCAGTGGCACACATCGCATACATGCGGGTATCTACCGCAGACCAACGCACAGACCGCCAGCTCTCCGATACGGGCATCCAGTGGGATAAGACCTTCATTGATAAATGCAGTGGCGGTACTACGAATCGTCCAGCCTTGGAAGAGCTAAAGGGATACGCCAGGGAAGGGGATACCATCCATGTCCACAGCATCGACCGCCTTGCCCGTAACCTCGTTGACCTGAAGCAGTTGGTTGATACCTGGAACGGTAAAGGCGTGAACGTCAGGTTCCATAAAGAGGGCCTGAGCTTTACTGCTGGCGGTAGTGACCATATGTCTGAGCTAATGCTGAATATGCTGGGGGCAGTGGCACAATTTGAACTCGCGATGATTAAGGAACGACGCCAGGAAGGTATTGAGAAGGCAAAGGCCGCTGGGAAGTATCGAGGCCGTCCCACTAACCAGACCAAGCACCAGGAAATCCGTCAGTTACGCTCTGAGGGCGTTTCTTTACGCAAGATAGCCACACAGGTAGGGGTATCCCTTTCCACAGTACAGCGAGCCCTAGCGGCCCCTGAAGAGAACAAATGAACCAATACATTTCAGACAGCAAACGAGCAGAGTTGGACCCAAAACTACTGATCCTAGATTCAGCCATGCAGGCGCGTGACGTTTCGTTGATTAAAGATAAGCAGGTACGAGCCGCTCAAGAGATTAAGCAAGACGCACAGGATAGGGAAATCCTCGATGACCTCCGTAACGGACTTGGGATTAAACAGCCCATTGATGTGTTTGTAGTCGATGGGAAGCACTACGTTGTCGATGGGTTTCATCGGACGGGTGCCTGCCTCAAATACCTGGAGGAGAACCCAGACTCCGGACTCACCATCACTGCTCGAGTAATTGAAAATCGTACCTACCAGGAAGCATTCGCAGCGGCTCAAGAGGCGAATCAGTCTCATGGTGTAGGTGTCACCAACGACGAAGTGATGCAGTCCAAGTTCCGAGCATTGATCGTGGGTGAGAAATCCAGCCTAAGCGTCTCCCAGGTGGCCGAGAAGGTGGGCTGCAGTCGAGGTCAGGCAAACCATATCGCAAGGGGCCTGAAGGCATGTAGGGAAGCTCTGGGGGATGAGCACGAATACGAGTTCAACGACCTGGCTCGTTTCGCTGAGTCTTTAAAAGAAGGTCTGGAAAAGAAACACTACCTGCCCACCAGCGCATGGGATTCCAAAGGCTTCCCAAAAATCAGGCCGCTATCGGATGCAGTTACTGGTAAGGGATTCCTCCCCAAAGATATGAACAATGATGAGTGGGAGCAGCACCAAATCAAGGGAGCCTCAGAGGCCGTCAGCCGCCTCGTAGCACAATACGGAGAGGATTACTTCCGAGAGGGGCTACGTAAAGCAGTGAAGGGCTTAGGGCTCGGTGTCTCCGTCACCCTGCGTAACAAGTGGCTGGAAGAAGCTGGGGCAATGGAAGGAGATGAGGCTCCCCAGGATTGGGATAGCTCTAGTGATAATTCTTCTTCTGATCCTGACTTTTAGGGTCACATTGTAAATCCCCTGAAGGCTCGTCACGTGGCCTCTGGGGGATACTTTACGGGGTGCTGTACACACGTGTACACCTTGAGGGATTCGTCAGGTGTACACAACAGTGTAAGCACCACTGCTAAACATCCACGCCAAGGGATGAATACTCAGGCAATAAAATCGCATAAAAGTAAACAACACTTTTTGTAGAAAGCATGGGACGCAGCAATCGTTATTCGAATCCCCTATCTCCGTATAGTCCCCCCTGGGTAGTAGCTGCTTATGTGAGTTGTTCGGCGAAATCGTTGAGTATACGAACCCTGTCCATTCTCACATTGCCACTCTCGTCGTACATATCGAGTTCTGGCACATTGGGTTCATCCACAGGATCGTATTCCAAATGAAACCCTCCACCCAGATCCTGACCGGCAATAGAAACCCAGGTAGTAATTTTTCTTGCGTTGTCCGGAGTACCGTACTCGATTATTCTCCTCTCCCTTTCTATCGGGACATCTGAAAGGGTAGCCAGGTAGCCGTCAGCGTCTCTAAAACGGATGGTTTTGTGTTCAATCCAGGTTTCGGTATCACCGATGCGAACCACTCCATCCTGCAGTGTAAACCGTGCCTCCTCTATGGAGTGAAGCAGGATATTAAACTTGGCTGCAGCTTCCTTTAATCCCTCTAGCACCATTTCCACCAACTCAGGAATATCACGTGATGCGATAAGAGACCGCCGCGCACGCTCTACCTCTGGGTCAGCAGGATCCACCATAGTAGACAGCTTCTGTTTCAGATCTTCCCTTTTAGCCTGAGCGTCACGCAGTTTAACTGCAATCTCCTGTACATTAGGTGCCATACCGATAGCTTCAACCAGGTTCGATATCTGTCCATCCAGCCCATCAATTTCGTGCTGTACACTCTCCCGCTGAGATCCCTGCTCCTTGGGCTTCGGCAGAAGCTGTTGACCCAAACCTTTACTCAGGGCTGCCACCATTCCAACGATAATGGCCTTGTAACGAATGGAACGCTTGTTACTGCAAACTGCACCACCGTCTACAGCCGCCCTACAAACTGCTGTACGGTACTTCGCTCTACCGCTGTACTTCAACACACTGCCGCAAGCACCACACCGTCCCAAGCCGGAAAGGGCACTAGACCACTTCTGACTGTTTCCCTTTGAGCGAACCCTGGTATCCAACGCTTTGCCAGCTTCTTCAAAGCGCTCTATGGACATTATGGGAGGATAAACCTTGAACAGTTCCTTTGACTCCTTTCGCTGGTGCCAACCAATTAGGCGTTTATTACGAATGAGTTGGGTCACTGAACTAGCAGTCCACATTGTTCCGGACTTCGTCGTAATGCCATCATTATTTAGCGAACGCGCTATCTCCGCACACCCATAACCGTCAATGCAGCCTTGAAAAACGCACTCTACGACCTCCACCCACTGAGCTACCGGCCTCACGTTGTCCCCATCACGTTCTAACCAAAAGGGCATCCGCATCTTGGGCAGTTCTCCTGCCAGGAGCTGTTTGGCTTTCTTTTCCCAGGCAAAATTCATGCGGTCACTTTTGGCCTTGGATTCATCGTGGCCTCGTTGTAAACGAGCTAACAGCATCACGAGTTTCCCGAAACCAGCATCGGCATCGTACTTTTCCCCATCGTCAAGGGTAACCACAACCAAGCCCGCCAGCACCAATTGCTGAATAACCTGCAATCCCTCTAGGACGGCTTGGCGCGTAAGGCGATCCGTTTGCTCTACGAGAAGGTGCGTACCTTTTGGAATAGTGCCGTCGTTGACCTTGTCCAGCAGTAACTTAAGCTGACCGCCTTCCTCTAGGTGTTTTGCATGGAATCCTGACCTTCCCGCATCGTGGAATGACTCAAGGAGAGTGAGGTTGTGTTGCTGGCAGTAATCCTCGGCCATTTCCGTTTGGCGGGAAAGACTGGTGCCGTGTTGTTGGCGTCCGGTGGAGAATCGACTGTAGGAGATTGCGTACTGCATTAAACCGCCCCTGGGGAAGTAGAGGCGGGGGAGTATATATCAGGTCATCATTCTATCGGAAGTTCTCAAACTGGAATGGTTGCCCCAGCTCCGCCTCGCGCACCAGGGCCATCACCGCCTGCAGGTCGTCGCGCTTCTTGCCGGTGACCCGCAGCTTGTCGCCCTGGATCTGTGCCTGCACCTTGAGCTTGCTGTCCTTGATCATCTTCACCAGCTTCTTGGCGGTGGGCTGATCGATGCCCTGCTTGAACTTAACGTTGCGGGAGAAGGTCTTGCCGCTGTGCAGGGCTTTCTCATCCACCTCCATGGCACTGGCATCCACCTTACGGGCCGCCAGGGCGCCGCGGAGGATGTCCTCCATCTGCTTCAGTTGGAAGTCGGACTCGGTCTTCATGGTCACCACCATCTCTGCCAGGGAGAAGCTGGCTTCAACACCGCGGAAATCGAAACGGCTGGTCAGCTCGCGGCTGGCGTTGTCCACCGAGTTACGCAGCTCGACGGCGTTTACCTCGGACACTATGTCAAAAGAGGGCATCTTAATCTCCTGAAAAGCCACAAGCCTTTGTTGGCCTAATCTATTCTAGCCAAAGAGTTTACCCGCAGATCCCCGCGGAGCAAGACGCAAAGGGTCAAAAGGGGTGATTAGTCATGGCCTGCGGCCGTCGGCGCGGCTATCATTGCATCCATGATGATCCTGACCTCTCCCAATCCGCAGCAGCGACTGTGGTTCCGATTCAGCCTGCTGCTGATGCTGGCGGCCTTCTCCTACCTGCTGTTTGGCCAACCCAACTATCCCCAGCCCATCGCCCATACTGACAAACTGGGCCACCTGCTGGGCTTCGCCGCCCTGGCGATGATGCTGCACCTGGCCTTCGACTGGCCCAGGTGGCGCCAACTGCTGGTGCTGGCGGGCTATGCCGGCCTGGTGGAACTGGTACAATCCAGGCTGCCCTACCGCCAGGCCGATCCCCTGGATTTCGCCGCCGACATGACCGGCGCCCTGCTGTTTCATCTGCTGCTGATGCTGGTGGTGCGATGGCAGAGCCGATAGCCCTGCTCGGCGGTGGTGCCATCGGCCAGCTGCTGGCCGCCCTGTTGGCACGCCAGGGGGTGGAACCGGTGATCATCGGCCGCCCCGGCACTTCCCGGGAGGTGAGAGAACACCAACTGACCAGGCTGGATGGCAAGCGATTTCGCCACAGGCTGTGCCACCTGCCCCCCGAGTCCATGGCGGCCTGCCAGGCGCTGCTGGTGACCACCAAGGCCTACCAGGCAGAGCAGGCGCTGACGCCCCTGCTGCCCCGCCTCTGCCCACAGACCCCCATCGTACTGCTGCACAACGGCATGGGCCCACAGCAGCGGCTGGCGCAGCGCCATCCCGACAAGCAGTGGTGGGCCGGCACCCTCACCGACGGCGCCCTGAGGGAAGCCCCCTGCTCGGTGCGCCACACTGGGCTGGGGCAGCGTTTTGCCGGTCCCCTGGGAGAGGGCGGCACCCTGCCCCAGGGCCTGGCAGCCATCGGTTTTGAGATGGATCGCAATATCCACCTGAGGCTGTGGCAGAAGCTGGCGGTCAATGCGCTGATCAACCCGCTGACCGCCCTCCACCGATGCCGCAACGGTGAGTTGACCCGACCGGAGTTTCTCGAGCCGCTGACCCGGCTCAGCCAGGAGCTGGTTCAGGTGGCCGCCAGCCAGGGCGTCGTCCTGGACGCGGCCCAGGTGCTGGCGCTGGGATTGACGGTGGCCGAGGCCACCGCCGCCAACCGCTCCTCCATGCTGTCCGATATCGAAGCGCAGCGAAAGACCGAAATTGAGGCGATCAGCGGTTACGTGGTGACGGTGGCGCGCAGTGCCGGGCTGGAGGCGCCCGCACACCATGACAACCTCCAGCAGGTATTGGCCCTTGAGGCTCAAAGCCTCGGCTGAGGCCGCCCCCTGGCAGCGGAGATCAGCCCGCCCCCGCTGGCACGGCTCCAGGGCGCGCGCCTGGTAGCGGCTAATGAGCCAGGCGCCCCGGGTAAACTGCTGCTCCAGGCGGCGGCTAACGCAGTTCACCACCTGGCGGACCTCCCGCTTGTCTCCCTCCACGGGAGGGTCGCTGCGCTTAAGGAAATCATTCATAAAGACCTGCAACTCCCTCTGTTCGCCCCGGACACAGCGCGTACGCGTCAGGATCACCGTCATCGGATGGTCGATGTCAAACACCATCCCCTCGTCAAGGCTGTCACGAAATGCTATCCCGTCGAGCTGATCCCCCTGGAGGTTGACGGTGTGGCTGATGCAGACCTCATCTTGTCCTGCCAGGACAGGCAGGCTGAAGAGGGTGCAGAGGGCGGCGGCAAGCACAGCAGTTCCGGATCGTCTCAGGTACATAACTAAATCCCTTTAATTCTGTTCCAGGCGTAGGCGGCCACCATCCCTTTTAGCGCGACCGCCGGAGCCTACCATGGTAACATCAAGCTTATAATTCAATCGATTAGCTCAAGAATACGGCCTGTCTTTACTCCACCGGCCACCACAAAAAAACCGCCTTGCGGCGGTTTTTTTACTCTCTAGCGGGTCATCAGGGGCGGTAGACCTTGATGTTGTTGAAGCCCTGCTCCTTGAGGTAGAGGGCCTGAAGCTTGGACATGACGCCGCGGTCGCAATAAAGCAGGTAGGTGCGCTGCTGGTCCAGCTCCTTGAACTGGGAGCCCAGCTTGAAGAAAGGCAGGGTCACCACCTCGACACCGTCGAGGTCCAGCGGGTTCTGCTCCTCCTCTTCCGGGGCGCGGATATCCAGTACCACGGCGCCGTCGATGGGGCTGTCCACGGTCTCCATCTCGGTGACCTTGGCCTGCTCCTCCTTGGCAATATCCCGAATGTCTATCATCTTCGCCTCCGCCAATACTCGCTCCACCAGGTCCTCGGAGAACTTGGCCTCCTCCTCTTCGATCTTGGAGAGGACCGCCTTCACCGTTGGCTTCTGAGAGATGACGCCACAGTACTCCGGCATGCTGGCGGCAAACTCCTCGGTACCGATCTGGCGGGCCATATCGATGATCTCCTGCTTGTCCCAGGTAACCAGGGGCCGCAGGATCACGGTGTCGCTGACCTTGTCGATCACATTGAGGTTGGTCAGGGTCTGGCTCGATACCTGGCCCATCGCCTCACCGGTGACCAAGGCGGGGATGTTGTACTTCTGGGCGACGGCACTGGCCACCCTCATCATCATCCGCTTGAGGATCACACCCATCTGACCGTTGTCGATGCGCTCGAGGATCTCCTCGACCACCGGCTCGAAGGGGATGGAGATGAAGCGCACCTTGTGGGAGGAGCCGTATTTGTTCCACAGGAAGTAGGCCACCTGCTTGACCCCCTGTTCGTGGGCGGCGCCACCCAGGTTGAAGAAACAGTAGTGGGTGCGGGCACCGCGCTTGATGCACTGGAAGCTGGAGACGCCGGAGTCGAACCCACCGGAGATCAGCGACAGGACATCCTCCTGGGTGGCGATGGGGAAGCCGCCCATGCCGTCGTGGCGCTTATGCACCAGGTACAGCTTGTCGTCCTCGATCTCCAGGCCGATCACCACGTCCGGATCCTTGAGGCGCACGCCTAGGGCTTCGGTGTGCTGATTGAGGCCACCACCGACGTAGCGCTCCACCTCCAGGGAGTTGAACTCGTGCTTGCCGCGGCGCTTGGCGCGGACGCAGAAGGTCTTGCCCTTGAGACGCTCGGCGAACACCGGCAGCGCATGCTGGTAGATGTCGTCCAGGGTCTCGAAGTTGTATTGGCGCACCTCCATAAAGTGATGGATGCCCGGCATGTTGCGCAGGGATTCCACCAGTTTGGCGGTGTTGGCCGGCTCATCGTTGCTGCTGGTGGCGGAGATGTGATCCCAGTTGAAGCGAACCCGTACGGTCTCATCGGTCCGGCGCAGCACGTTGCGGATGTTGGACTCGAGCAACTTACCGAAGCGCTTACGCACCGACTTGCTCTTAATCATGATCTCGGGATGCAGCTTAACGATAAATTTCATGAGCTTCCTGTACGGGCAAAAAAAATAAAGCGCGGCATTATACCCGAGCTTCAGCATTGGGGGAACCGCCGGCAGGGAGGAGAGAGGGCCACGCCGCGCCGGGCGTGGCCAGCTCAGGTTACTGAACCGCCGGGATCTCTTCGGAAAGTTTAGGCTTACCCTGGGTGATCGCAATCTCGACCCGACGGTTTTTGGCCCGGCCGACCGCCTCATCGTTGCTGACCAGGGGCTGGGTGTTGGCCTTGCCAATCACCTCCATGCGGCTGGGTTCAAACCCCTCGACCTTGATCATCTCGTGAGCCACCGAGACCGCCCGCTGGGCCGACAGCTCCCAGTTAGAACGGTAGAGTTCGTTGTGGATCACCGCATTGTCGGTATGCCCGGTGATGGTGATGATGCCGGGTACGTCCTTGAGCAGGCCGGCGACCGCCTGGATCACCGGCCGAAACTTGGGTTGCAGGAAGGCGGAGTTGGCGGGGAAGGCCCCCTTCTCGCGGATGCGGATCACGATCTGCTGCCCGAGGGACTCAATCTCGATGGCCCCATCCTCGATCTGTTCCTGAAGCTGCTCCGCCAGCTTCTTGGCCAGGGCGGTGCTCTGAGCCTGGGCCTGGGTCTGAGCCCTGGCATCCACCGATGGCGCACTCTCCTCACTGGCCCCACCCTTGAGCTTGCCGTCGTTGGTCTGCTCGCTGCCGGCCACAGGATCCCTGCCCGGGTCCACGTCCAGGTGGTTCTTGGTGAACTGGATGGTCTGCTGGTTGATCACCTCGATAGGTGTAGGCTCGGGGCGGCCCGGACGGAACTCCTGGGCGATCACCGAGGTACCCTTGGGGATATCCTTGACCTCCAGCTTGTTCTGCACCCCGAAGGCGTACTTCATGGAGCCGGCGATCTGCTTGAACTTGAGCACGTCCATCTCGGAGAAGGCCAGCAGCAGCACGAAGAAGCACATCAACAGGGTGCTGAGATCGGCAAAGGTGGCCATCCAGGCGGGGGCGCCGGCGGCCTGCCTCTTCTTCGGGCCAGCAACCTCCTCGTCGCGATTGGCGGTCAGAGTCATTGGGCGGCCTACTCGTCGGTGGTGGAGACTTGGCGCTTCTTCTCGGCCAAGTAGTTCTTGAGGAAGCCTTCGATCACCCTGGGGTTCTGGCCATCCTGAATGGAGAGCACCGCGTCCATGATCAGGCGGCGGTTGAGCATCTCCTCTCCCATCCTCAGCTCCAGCTTATCGGCGATGGGCGCCGCCACCATGTTGGCGATGATGGCCCCATAGAGGGTGGTCAGCAGCGCCACCGCCATCGCCGGCCCGATGGACTTGGGATCGTCCATGTTGTTGAGCATGGCCACCAGACCGATCAGGGTGCCGATCATCCCCATGGCCGGCGCCACGTCGGCCAGGGCGCGGAAGATGCTGGAGCCATTCTGGTGGCGCTCGATGGTCAGCCCAATGTCTTTGGAGAGTGCCTGGCGCACCACGGAGGCATCGTGGCCGTCCACCAACAGGTCGACCGCCTTCTGCATGAAGCTGTTGTCGATCTCCGCTTCCTCCAGGGCGAGGAAGCCCCCCTTGCGGGCGGAGTCGGCCATCACCACCGCCTGCTCGATCAGCTCTTCCGGTTTGTCGATCTTAAACATGAAAGCCTTGGCGGCGATCTTCACCGCGCCCAGGAACTGACCGATGTTGAACTTCATCATCACCACGAACAGGGAGCCACACACCACGATGAGGACCGAGGGGATATTGATGAACACCCCGGGATCGCCCCCATTCATCATCGCCATGATCACAAATGTGAAAGCGCCTAAGAGGCCAATTAGGGTCGCGAGATCCACAAACTCTCCTGAACTGTCTGAATTCCTGGTCGTCCCATCAGGTGGAACTGGGTAGTCTATTGTCTTTATCGGTCCAATCGAAGGCAAGTTTAATGAAATTTAAGCTTGATACGGGAGCTCCATTGATCCGGGGTCGACAAAGCAGTACCTTTGTCCAGCGATTCAAGGAGCCTAACGATGGCAAAAAGACCGGACAACCTAAGTTTTGAGCAGGCGCTGCTGGAACTGGAACAGATTGTGGGGAACCTGGAGCAGGGCAATCTGCCTCTCGAACAGGCACTAAAGCAGTTCGAGCGGGGTATTCACCTGGTACGGGCCAGCCAGCAGAAGCTGACCCAGGCCGAACAGAGCGTACAGATGCTGACCAAGGATGGGGAAGGCGAAGCGCAACTGGTTGATTTCGAACCTCAGGAGTAAGCATGCTGAGCGCTGCCCTGACCCGCTACCGTGAGCGGGTCAACCAACACCTTATCCACCATTTCGACTCCCTGCCCCCCTGTGCTCCCGACCTGTTGGAAGCGATGCGCTACGGCACCCTGTTGGGCGGCAAGCGGGTCCGCCCCTTTCTGGTCTACAGCGTGGGCACCATGCTGGGCGCCGACGAGAAGGATCTGGATCCCCTGGCGGCGGCGGTGGAGTGCATCCACGCCTACTCGCTGATCCACGACGATCTGCCCGCCATGGACAATGACGATCTGCGCCGCGGCCAGCCGACCTGTCACATCGCCTTCGACGAGTCGACCGCCATCCTGGCCGGGGACGCACTGCAGACCCTGGCCTTCGAGATCCTGGCCAACGCTCCACTTCCCGCCGAGCTGGAGAGGAACAGGGTGACGATGATCCGTACCCTGGCTCGGGCATCCGGCTACCAGGGGATGTGCGGTGGCCAGGCGATCGATCTGGCCGCCACCGGCAAGCGTATCCCCCTGGAGGCGTTGACCCAGTTACACCGTCTGAAGACCGGTGCGCTGATTCGCGCCAGTGTCGAGCTGGCCACCCTGGCGGTGCCTAAGCTCGATCCGGCTCACCGGGACGCCCTGGTGGATTACGCCGAGGCGATCGGCCTGGCATTCCAGGTGCAAGACGACATCCTGGACATCACCGCCGACACCGAGCAACTGGGCAAACCCCAGGGCTCAGACACCGAGGCCGATAAGAGCACCTTCCCGGCCCTGCTGGGACTGGAGGGGGCGTGTGAAGTGGCGCAGAGTCTCCATAAAGATGCCCTGACATCTTTGGCTCAGTTGCCATACAATACCGAACAACTTACTGACTTTGCCCGATACATTATCGAGCGAGGCCAATAATCACGATAACAAGAAGCGACTGTCATAATGAGTCTGGATCTGAACGATTATCCACTCCTGGCCAAGGCATTGATGCCTGAGGATCTGCGCACCCTGCCCAAGGCCGAACTCCAAGATTTGGCGGAAGAGCTGCGCCAGTACCTGTTGCGCTGCGTCAGCCATTCGTCGGGCCACCTGGCCTCGGGGCTGGGGACGGTGGAGCTGACGGTCGCCCTGCACTATGTCTACAACACCCCGTTCGATCGGCTGGTGTGGGATGTGGGTCACCAGGCCTATCCCCATAAGATTCTCACCGGCCGCGCCAAGGAGATGCCTACTATCCGCCAGAAGGATGGTCTGCACCCCTTCCCGTGGCGGGAGGAGAGCGAGTACGACACCCTGAGTGTGGGTCACTCCTCCACCTCCATCTCTGCCGCCCTGGGTATGGCCATCGCCGCCGACCGGGAGGACCAGGGGCGCAAGGTGGTGGCGGTGATCGGCGACGGCGCCCTCACCGGCGGCATGGCGTTCGAGGCACTGAATCACGCCGGCGACATCCACAAGGATATGCTGGTGATCATCAACGACAACGAGATGTCCATCTCCGAAAACGTCGGCGCCCTGAACAACCACATGGCCAAGCTGATGTCCGGCCGCCTGTACACCACCATTCGCGAAGGGGGCAAGAAGGCGCTCTCCGGCCTGCCTCCCATCAAGGAGCTGGCCCGCCGTGCCGAGGAGCATCTCAAGGGGATGGTGGTTCCCGGCACCCTGTTCGAAGAGCTGGGCTTCAACTACATCGGCCCCATCGATGGTCACGACGTCGGCGGGCTGGTGGACACCCTGAGCAACATGCGCAACCTCAAGGGGCCGCAGATCCTGCACGTGATGACCAAGAAGGGCAAAGGCTACAAACCCGCGGAAGAGGATCCCATCAGCTACCACGGCGTGCCCAAATTCAACATCGCCGAGTCCAAGCTGCCCAAGTCAAAGCCGGGCCAGCCCACCTTCTCCAAGGTATTTGGCGACTGGCTGTGTGACATGGCGGCCAAGGACGACAAGCTGGTGGGGATCACCCCGGCGATGCGGGAGGGCTCCGGCATGGTCGCCTTCTCCCAGCAGTTTCCCGAGCAGTACTTCGACGCCGCCATTGCCGAGCAACATGCGGTCACCCTGGGCGCCGGCTTTGCCTGTGAGGGCTACAGGCCGGTGGTGGCCATCTACTCCACCTTCCTGCAGCGGGCGTATGACCAGGCGATCCACGATGTGGGCATCATGAACCTGCCGGTGCTGTTCGCCATCGATAGAGGCGGCCTGGTGGGCGCCGATGGCCAGACCCACCAGGGGGCGTTCGACCTCTCCTACCTGCGCTGCATCCCCAACTTCACGGTGATGGCCCCGGCAGACGCCAACGAGTGCCGCCAGATGCTCTACACCGGCCACATGATGGAGACCCCGGCGGCGGTGCGCTATCCCAGGGGCAGCGGCCTCCAGGTGGAGATCCAGCAGGAGATGGAGACGCTGCCCATCGGCAAGGCGGAGATCCGCCGCCGGGGAAGCGGGGTGTGCATCTACAGCTTCGGTACCCTGCTGCCTTACGCCCTGGCGGCGGCGGAGCAGCTGGACGCCACCGTGATCAACATGCGCTTCGTCAAGCCCATCGACGAGGAGATGGTACTGGAGATGGCCGCCAGCCACGATCGCCTGGTGACCCTGGAGGAGAACGCCGTCATGGGCGGCGCCGGGTCTGCGGTCCTCGAGGCCCTCAACCGCCATAGGGTGGCCAAACCGGTGCTGCAGCTGGGCCTGCCCGATCGCTTTATCGAGCAGGGTGAGCAGGAGGTGATGCATGCGGAGCTGGGACTGGATGGTCCGGGCATCGTCAGGCAGATTCACGACTATTTCGGCGACTGAGTCGCCGGGATGAGAAAACCGGAGCCTGGCTCCGGTTTTCTGCTTTTGGGGGCGGTGTGCGAACACTCATTTCTGGGCGGAGCACTTTTTCCCCGGCGTGTTCGGTGGCACAGTAGCGCCAATATTCAGAAGGAGCCCCCTATGCCTCAAGCCGCTATCCTATGGGACTACGACGGTACCCTGGTCAACTCCGCGCCCAGGAACATCAGCATTACCCTGTCGATACTGGACGAAGTGGCTCCCCGCCTCAGCGGCGATAACCTGCCCCACTGCCTGCGCAGCGAAGCACGCTACCATCAGGCGAACCATGCCGCCGAAAACTGGCAGGATCTCTACCTAAACTACTATGGCCTGACTCCGGGGGAGGCGGCCCTGGCGGGGCCGCTGTGGGCCAAACACCAGAGGCGAAACACCATGGAGGTGGGGCTGTTCGAGGGCATCGCCGACGCGGTGGCGCAACTGCAGGCACTGCCCCACGGCATCTGTTCCCAGAACGACTCGACCACCATCTGGCGCCAGCTCAGACAGGCAGACATTGCCGAGCCATTCCGGGCCGTGGTCGGCTACAACGAGGTGGCGGGAGAGGCGCAAAAACCCCACCCCGCCGGCGGTCTCAAGTGCATCGAAGCGATCTTCGGCAAGCGTTGTCCCGACACCCTGTTCTACATCGGCGACCACCAGGGCGATGTCCAGTTTGCCCGCTCCCTGGAGCAGGCCCTGGCGGGACGCAGTCGGGTGATCGCCATCGCCGCCGCCTACAGCGGCGCCCTCCCCGGCAACTGGGTCTACCAACCGGACCAGGTTGCCCACTCTCCCGCAGAGCTGCCGGCACTGTGTCGGCGATACCTGTGACCTCCCCATGAAAAAAGCCAGCGACACGGGCTGGCTTTTTTCAGGGTCGGCGGCAAGACTCAGCCGAAGAACAGTCGCCACAGCCAACTGCGATCCAGATCCTCTTTACACCGATGATACTGGGCGGCATAACGCTTGGAGCGGGCCTCCACCTTGCGGGAGGTCTTCACCAGCCACTGCTTCTTCCTGTAACTTCCGCGCTTATACCCGCCCCAACCTTCGTGGTAGTTGAGGTACTGGCGATAGGCATCCCATTTAGACACCCCGTTGATCTTGTGGGTCTTGTAAATATACCAACCCATGAAGTCCATGGCGTCATCAAAGTCACTGCGACTGGACCAGGTGTTGCCGGTCTCCCGGGCGTACTGATCCCAGGTGACGGTTTTCGCCTGGGCGTAGCCGTAGGCACTGGACTTGCGGCCGATGGGGATGAAACCCAGGAACCACTCCATGGGAGGCTGGGCGTTGTGCCTGAAGGAGCTCTCCTGATACATCATCGCCATCGGGACATGAACCGGCACCCCCCACTTCTCCCTGCTCTCCTTGGCGGCCTGATACCAGTCGCGGTTCTCCATAAAGATGTTACACAGGTTTTCCGGATCCCGTGGCGGTGGCGTGGCACAGCCTGCCAGGGAGGCAAGCAACACCAGGCTCAGCAGTGGCTTTACAATTTTCATCATGAGTCTAGGCAGCGGTCAGTGTTCCCTCAGAGCCTAGATTCTGCCCTGAGGCGCCGACAAATGCCATCACAAGCTGCTGAATTACAGCCTGAGGTGAAACATTTCCCCCTTTGTCAGCCAAAGCTGACAGGTTCGATCTCAATTCCTTCGGCCGAATGGCACTCAGCCCTTTACAGCGTGCGACGGCACTGGTTAAATGCGCCCCTTTCCCAGTAAACCCGTCATTTTCCGATGTCGACCGAGCTCTATCTGGTATACCTTGCCACCGTTATTGTTCTGCTGATCGCTCCAGGTCCCATGACCCTGCTGACCCTGTCCACCAGTGTCCGCCATGGCCACCGCAAGGCCCTGGCCACGGTGCTGGGCTCCAACCTGGCTGGGTTGGTTCTGATGCTGCTGTCCGCCACCGGCGTAGGGGCGCTGATCACCAAACACCCCGCGCTGTTCGAACTGATGCAGTACGGCGGGGCCGGCTACCTGCTCTGGCTGGGGATCTCCGCCTGGCGCTCCCGTCCGGATGAACACCTGGAGTCCGGCTTCCGCTACCGTGACGACGCCTCCGCCTGGGGACTGTTCCGCCAGACACTGACCATCGGACTGGCCAACCCCAAAGGGCTGATCTTCTTTGCCGCCCTGTTCCCGCAGTTCCTGGATCCCGAGCAGGCGATGCTGCCGCAACTGCTGCTGCTGTGTTCCACCTTTACCGCGGTGGATTTCGTGGTGCTCAACCTGGTGGCGTTCGGTGGCTGTCAGCTGGCCAACCGGCTGTGCAGCACCACCGCCCAGAAACGGTTTAACCGGCTGTGCGGCATCACCTTTATCGGCCTGGGTGGCGCAATGGCAATCGCCTGAGGCGTCGAACAGGATCAGAAAAGGCCGCGATTGCGGCCTTTTTCGGTTGAGGGCGGAGTGACGCCACAGGATCAGGGCTCCAGGGAGCAGCTGTGCTGCCGGCGTTGCCAGATCACCGGCTCCCAGTAACGGCCGCCGTCGGGCTTCTGTCCCTGCAGATCGAAACGGGCGGCCAGCAACAGCTCCTGATCCGGCTGCAGTTGCAGGGTCAGCTCGCGGTAGCTGCGCGCCCTGAGGTTGACCCCAAGACGGGGATCGTCAATCAGCTCCACCAGCCTCAGGTCATGCCTTCCCGGGCTCAACCGGTAGCTGGCCTTGGACACCACCGGCTGACCGTCGATGTGGGTCACCAGCACCTGAAACAGCCCCTGCTCCGCCGGAGGGCGGGCTCCGCTGGAGACGACCCCGCAGGCAAACTCCTGGTTGCTGGCGCACCCGGCCAGCAACCCCGTCAGCAGCATCGCTCCAACCAGGCGGTTCACTACTCATTGCCCTTGAAGTAACGCTCCAGGTACTCCTCGAAGCTGCCGCTCTGCTTCTGCTCCAGGGCACGTTGGCGCTGGCGGGACTCGGCGGCCTCCTGCTCCAGGCGAGCTTCGCTGAGGCGCGTTGACTGGCCCTGCAGCCAATACTGCCGATGGGACTGAGCCAGGGCCATCACCGGGTTGGCCTCGCGGGTCTGCAGGGCAAGAATGCGACCGGAGAGGGTCTTGGCGGGATCGGACACAGACGGCTGCCACTGGTCGAGGGCCTCCAGGTAGTCGCGCCCCTGTTCGCCGTCGATTTCCGCCGCGATTCGGCGCCAGCGGTCGAAGCTCTCTCCCAGCCACTGGCTCAGGAGCTTGCGTTCACCACAACCGTGCTCGAGCGCCAGCCCCGGCTGGCGCCCGCGGGTGACCACGGTATCGAAGTTACGCTGGGTCTGCTGCTGACACTCGTCGGTCCAGCAGGGACTGGGCAACAGCAGGCAATCCAACAGGAACAGGTCCAGCAACAGAACCTGATCCCGGCTGATGCCGTGGGGGGCGAAGGGGTTCACATCCAGGGTGCGCACCTCGATATACTCGACGCCGGCCCGGGCCAGGGCATCGGAGGGGGTCTCCCCACTGTGGGCGGTACGCTTGGGCCGGATGGCGGAGTAGAGCTCATTCTCGATCTGCAGGATGTTGGTGTTGAGCTGAACCCTCTGCCCCCCCTCCTCCAGTCCCAGTTGAGCGAAACGCTCTGAGGGCAGGGTGATGGCCCGCTTCAGGTCGGAGACATACTCCTCGACGGAGTTGTAGCGGATCCGCAGGTTGCTCTGCTCACTGTTGGTGTAGCCAAGGTCACTCATCCTCAGGGAGGTAGCCCAGGGCAGGGCCAGCAGTCCGCTGGGCAGCGTCTCGAACTCCAGTGTCACCTCACGGTCGTCCAGGAAGGAGGGACACAGGGTGGGAGAGGCGCCGAACAGATAGGGCAGAATCCAGGCCTGATGGCGGAAGTTGCGGATCAGGTGGAAGTAGCCGGCGGAGATGGTCTCCTGGTCGCTGTCACCCTGCAGTGCCCTCCACAGGGACTTGGGCAGGGAGAAGTTGAAATGGACCCCGGCAATGGATTGCATCTTGGCGCCGTAACGGCGCTTGAGCCCCTCCCGGTAGAGGGTCTTCATCCTGCCCACGTGGGAGCGGCCATACTGGGCGATGGGCACATCCTCCTGGTGATCGATAAAGCAGGGCATCGACTGGGGCCACAACAGCTGATCACCGATATGGCGGCTGACGTAGCGGTGGATGTCACCCAGTTCCTCCAGCAGGCCGTCGACACTGGTGTTGACCCCGGTGATCAGCTCCAGCAGGGACTCAGAAAAATCAGTGGTAATCCACTTGTTGGTCAGCGCCGACCCCAGGGAATGGGGGTGGGGATCCCTGGCCAACAGGCCCTGGGGAAGGATACGCAAGGCTTCACGCTCGATTCCCCGCCCCAAAGAGCGCAGGGCCAGCCGCCCCTCCTCATCGGAGAGTCGGCTCAGGTTCCGTTCAAAATCCGTCAAGTCAGATACTCGTCAAGGCGGGAGGGGTTCCCCTCCCGGTGTCATTGGAAAGGGTCAATTCTACAGCGTCAGTGTGACGATATCATAGCCCAGTTCGCGCAGAGAGGGTTCAACGCTGGATTTATCACCAACCACCAGAATCGCCATGCGGGAAAGGTCCAGCTGTTCGGCGGCCAGGCGGTTGAGCTCCTCAAGGCTGATGTTGCGGATCAGCGTCCCCTGTTGCTCGACGAAGTCCTTGGGCAGGTTGTAGCGCTGCAGCTTGCCCAGGAAACGGGCCTTCTGTCCCGGGGTTTCGAAGCTGAGGGCGTCCGACTGAGTCACCGAAGCCCGCATGAAGGCCAGCTCCTGCTCGGTCATCCCCTCGGCGGCAAAGTGCTGGATCTCGCTGATGAACTCCTTAACCGAGGCGGCGGTGGCATCGGCACGGACGCTGGCACCGGCCACGAAGGAGCCCAGCTCGGGTCCACCGCGGAAGCTGCTGCGGGCCCCATAGGTGTACCCCTTGTCCTCCCGCAGGTTCAGGTTGATTCGGCTGTTGAATGCGCCCCCCAGGGGGTAGTTCATCAATCCGGACTTGAAATAGTCGCCGAGGGCATCGAAGGGGACGCCACGACGGCCAATCTTGATCACCGACTGAGCGGCGCCGGGCTTGTCGAGCAGATAGATCTTGGGACCGGCCAGTTCGGGCATCGCCATCAGCGGCGCCCACCGGCTGCCCTCCCCCTGCCACTGTCCCAGCCATTGCAGCTTGGGCAGCAGCTCATCCTGGCCCAGGTTGGATACGGTGACAATACTGGCATTGCCGGCGCGGAACTGCTCCTTGTAGAACGCCTTCACCTGCTCCAGGGTCAACGCCTGAACGCTCTCCAGGGTACCGCCTACCGGCCTGCCGGCGCTGTTGTCACCATAGAGCAACTCGCTCCAGGCGGTGTTGGCCAGCCAGCCAGGATCGTTGGCCTGATGCTGCAGCCCCTGCAGCTGCTGGACCTTGACCCGCTGGAAGTCGGCGTCGCTGAAGGCGGGCTTGAACAGCCGCTCCTGCAGCAGCGCCAGGGTCGCATCCAGGTTGGCGGTGAGGGCGCTGACATTGACGTAGGTACGGTAGCCGGAGGCGCTGACGGAGATGGTGGAGCCCAGCTTCTCCAGCTCCAGGGCGATCTCTTCGGTTGAGTAGGACTCGGTGGACTCGGCCATCATGGTGGCGGTCAGCTGCGCCAGCCCCGCCTCGGCGGCGGAGGTGAGACGCTGGCCGCCGTCGAGGGCGATCATGATTTCGGTGGTGGGGGTCTCGTCGCTGAGGGTGCCGATCACCTCGATGCCATTGGCCAGACGCTGCTGCCACAGCCCAGGTACCTTGAGCTGGGGTGCGGGACCGGAGCCCGGCACCTGACTGCGGTCGAAGTCGTCCTCAATCTTGGCCTGGGCCACCTTGTCGGCATGGCTCAGTTGATCCTTTGGTACGGGACCGGGTGCCGTGTAGTTGGCGGGCGCCGCCGCCAGGGCGACCTGCCCCTGGGGCACCACACTCATGATCACCGCGTGCTTGTCCTTGATGTAAGTGTTGAACACCCGCATCACATCCTCGGCGGTCACGTTGCGGTAGCGCTCCAGATCCGGCTGAAGCAGATCAGGCTCACCGAAGAAGGTCTGGTTGTGGGCCAGAGAACTGACCTTGCCGCGTACGCTCTGCAGACCGAAGATGGTGGTCGCCTCATGGCCCACCTGGGCTTTCTTCAGATCGTCAGCCAGCACGCCACGCCGCTCGAATTCGTCCACGGAGTCACGGATCACCTTCACGATCTCGGCCAACTGGGGCATCTTGCCCGGATTGGCCAGGGCATACATGGTGAACTCACAGGCAAGCTCACGGCATGGGTGGCCGACTCCGGCCTGAACCGCCAGACCGGATTTCACCAGGTTCTTGTAGAAGATGGAGGTCTTGCCACCGCCGAGAATCTCCGCCAGCAGATCCAGGGCCGCCTCATCCTGATGGCGGGCGTAGACCGTGGGGAAGGAGAGATAGATCAACGGCAGATGAACCTTGTCCTCCAGGGTCAGGTAGCGGTCGGCGGCCAGAGACGCCGGCGCCTTGGCCAGAGGAGCGACCTCCGGGCCGCGGGGGAGGCCACCGAAATACTTCACCACCCACTGCAGTACCTGGTCGCGGTCAAAATCACCGCCAATGGTCAGGGTGGCGTTGTTGGGGCCATACCATCGCTTGAAGAAGGCCCGCAGGTCATCGACGTTGCCGTTGTCCAGCTCCTCCATCCAACCGATCACCGGCCAGGAGTAGGGGTGCCCCTTGGGGTAGAGTGCCTGGGACACCAGTTCGTTGAGCCGGCCGTAGGGCTGGTTATCCACCCGCTGACCGCGCTCGTTCTTGACGGTGGCCCGCTGCACCTCGAACGCCTCTTCGGTCACCGCGGGTAACAGGAAGCCCATGCGATCCGCCTCCAGCCAGAGCATCTTCTCCAGCTGATTGGCGGGAACGGTCTCGAAGTAGTTGGTCCTGTCGCTGTTGGTGGTACCGTTCAGGGTGCCACCGGATTCGGTCACCAACTGGAAGTGCTGCTCATCGGCGACATTCTCTGAGCCCTGAAACATCATGTGCTCGAAGAAGTGGGCGAAACCCGACTTGCCCAGCTCTTCACGGGCTGAGCCGACGTGGTAGGTCACGTCGACGTGGACCAGGGGATCGGAACTGTCCTTATGGAGGATCAGAGTCAAGCCGTTATCCAACTCGAACTTTTCGTAAGGAATTGTTACCTCAACCTGTTGAGACAGGTTGGAACCCAGATAGGCCACTCCCTCGGGCAAGGATGAGTCTGGGGTATCGGATGCACATCCGGCCAGGACGAGCGCCAGGCTGAGTGCCAGCGGCTTGAGCAGTTTCACGGAATCCCTCCTGTTACGGGCTGCGGCCCAGGCGGGCCGCTCCTATAGTTGGTTGATGATGCCGAGCATGGTCAGGGCTATCACCAGGTATCGAAAAAACTTACCAATAAAGATCAACAGACTACTAGATAACACTCCAAACCGGAACCATCCCGCCAGCAGCGGAATGGCATCGCCGATCAGCGGCAACCAAGCCAACAACAGGCTCCAGGGGCCGAAACGCTGCACCCGGGGTACCAGCCACGGATGTTTGCCCTCCAGCAACGCCTCAGGCGACTTGGCGCGCCGACCCAGGCGCCCGAGAAAGTAACTGGTCAGGGAACCCAGAGTATTGCCTATGGTGGCGATGATGACGAGGGAGAGCCAGGCACCGGGGGTGGATTGAACCAGGTAGCCCAGCAGCACCTCGGAACCACCCGGAGCCAGAGTGGCAGACACGAAGGCACTGACAAGCAGCCCCAGTTCGGCGCTGAGCAATGGTCTACTCGATGGTTTCGGCGGGAATCATCAGAGCCTTGAGCTCTGAGTTGTTGGCGAGCATGTCCGCCAGGGTGTATCTGTCCAGGGTCGCCAGAAACGCGTTGGTGGCCTCGGTCAATACCTGCTTAAGACGGCAGGCGGGCAGGATCTTGCAGTAGGGCTCACCGCAGTTGATCAGTTGCAGCGGTTCCAGGGCACGGATCACCTCGCCCAGCCCTATCTCTTCGGGTGCCTTGGCCAAACAGATGCCCCCCTTCTTGCCTCGGACCGTCTTGACAAACCCGGCATGCCCCAACTTATTGATCACCTTAACCATATGATTACGGGAAACCCCGTAGATCTCGGTCACCCGGGTGATGCTGGTCAGCTCTCCTTGGGGCAGAGTGGCCATATACAGCAGGGAGCGAAACGCGAAGTCGCTGAAACTGGTGAGTTGCAAGAGTCCTACCTCCAATGGTCCGCCACGTCGGCGTTCAGAGGTAATGAGTTACGGGGCCTCTGATCCCCTTGTGTTCAAAAAGGCTGTGACTGCAGACAGCTGTACCGATCGATCCTGATCTCCTGGCTGGTGTTCCCCGTACCCTCTTGATAGAGGTGACGGTATACCATGCCAAGCTCCTGCCGCTTGCGGTAATAAGCGCTGGTACAGAAACTGAGGATGGTCTATTGAGCGTGATTTTCCACCACGGCACCAAAGGCGCCAAGGCTGCCCCCATCCAACTGCCGATAGTACAGGATCATGATGCCATCGCCATACTCGGCTTTGACAAAATTCGGGCTTTGTCCGATACCACTATTGAGATCCAACACCAGTTGGTGACTCTCTGTGTCCAGCCTGTTGGGCACCGCATCGAACCAGGCTAGAGCGGGCAGGGAGAACAAAGCCAGCAAAATCAGGTAACGCATGTTCAATTTGATGATCCCCCAGAGGACCTATGCTACACCCGAACGACGAAATAAGAAGCCAAATTGCCAAATTTTTACACTTGACTCACACGACGCAACCTACTGATAAACACCCCCCATGCGCCAGGTCGGCCCCGACGGGACCGATGGCTGAAACTGAATCCCTGGTTTGATAATCAGTCAAACTCTTGGTATTTATTAAGAAATTACTAGGTTTTCCTGGAGAGGACGCCGAATGATAGGAAGACTGTTCCTGATCCCGATCATCCTGTCTCTGCTCTGGTATCTGTTTCTGACGGTCAACGGATACAGCCTCAAACAGGGGCAGAAGGGTTTCTACTGGATCTTTGGCATCTGCTTCGGGTTGCTGGGCTTCTTCGCCCTGATGATACAGCTGACCCAGCCGGGCTGATGCTACGCCCTGTCTCGCTGCCCCGAAACGCGGCCCCTATCGGGAACTGCGACGAGCGGGCACAAAAAAACCCGAGCTTCCGCTCGGGTTTTTTGTAAATGGCGCGCTCGGAAGGATTCGAACCTTCGACCGCCTGGTTCGTAGCCAGGTACTCTATCCAGCTGAGCTACGAGCGCGCAATGGCGGTGAGGGAGGGATTCGAACCCTCGATACCGATCAAGGTATACGCCCTTAGCAGGGGCGCGCCTTCAGCCACTCGGCCACCTCACCATTTTCGCCCGGTTACGGGTCCTGCATCGACCTTAGTGGCCAACACAGGTGTGCTATCTTAAGGCCTTATCCGAGGATGTCAAACCCCAAAGAGGCAACAAGTTCGCCCCAGGTGTTTGATTGCACAACAAAGCTTCAATACGCCCCAGCTGTGAACAAAATCCGCCGAAGCCGACATCAACCACCAAAGCCTGAGGCAGCGCGCCCCTCCTGCCGGCTATCCGACCAGCGGACTCAAAGAAGCCGAGCTTCCGCTCGGGTATCAATACCAATCGCATCGACCAGCCCCACGCCCGCGCAAGGAGACCCGCCTTAGGCTAGGAAGATACTTGAAGATATGGTGGGGTCATGTCGAGACGCTCTAACGACGCTTAAGGCGGATTTGACTCCGCCCAAAGGGAGCGCCCCTAGCAGCCCAGTTCGTTGTCCTGTTGACTCGCCCCCCCCTGACATCGACCATACTGCTGGATCTGAACTGCCACGAGGCGTTAAGACAAAGGTAGGGTCAATGTGATTGCTATTGGGAAAATGGCACGCTGGGGGAGAAGTTGAGTCGGAGCAAAGAAAGCGCAGCTTTCGCCGCAACAACGCCAGAGGGCCTCGCCCGCAGGCCGGAAATCCGACGAGCGGGCACAAAAAAACCCGAGCTTCCGCTCGGGTTTCGTGAAGATGGCGCGCTCGGAAGGATTCGAACCTTCGACCGCCTGGTTCGTAGCCAGGTACTCTATCCAGCTGAGCTACGAGCGCGCAGAATTCTGATTGTAGTCAATTCATACAGAACTGACTGAAAATATGGCGCGTCCGGGAGGATTCGAACCTCCGACCGCCTGGTTCGTAGCCAGGTACTCTATCCAGCTGAGCTACGGACGCACATATTTTGTGTTCAGGAACCGGGCAAAGCCCAACACCCTAAAAAATGGCGCGCTCGGAAGGGTTGGCGCGGAATCGAGAAAGCGAAGCTTTCGCCGCGGCAACGCCTAAGGGCTTTGCCCGCAGGCCGGCAATCCGACCAAGCGCATAGAACCCCTGAGCGAAGCTCAGGCATCCTTTAACAAAATGGCGCGCTCGGAAGGATTCGAACCTTCGACCGCCTGGTTCGTAGCCAGGTACTCTATCCAGCTGAGCTACGAGCGCGCAATG
>NZ_SWCI01000018.1 GCF_005116715.1 Ferrimonas sediminicola
ATCCTTCACGACCCACCACTTCTCCTTCCAAGGTGAAATCTCAGTGGGTCGTTAGCTCAGCTGGTAGAGCAGTTGGCTTTTAACCAATTGGTCGAAGGTTCGAATCCTTCACGACCCACCACTTCTCTCCGCCTCAGGCGGAACCCCGTGGGTCGTTAGCTCAGCTGGTAGAGCAGTTGGCTTTTAACCAATTGGTCGAAGGTTCGAATCCTTCACGACCCACCATCTTCAAACCCAGTCATACCAAGGGCTACAGCCCGATTTGACTGCTGGTTTTCAAACCCCCCTCTGCAATTTTCTGCATGCAGAGAATTGCAGTCTGCAAATTGGTCCCAAAAAAAAGGGGCTGCGCAGTGGCAACCCCTCCTATCTTACGTTAGATTTCCTTATGCAACGGCGTAGCTGATTTCGGTGTTGTAGCTGAACCCCTGCCAAGAGATTCCAGCCTCAACACTTTGCCCAGCGCTACCGTCAATGGTGGTTACGACAGGGATCCCCTGGATGTAACTCCGCTTGAGCGTAGCAACATCGTTGTTTCCGGTGGCCTTGGCGACTTCGTTAAGGTCGCCGGTTTCCTGATACAACTCAGTGCTAAAGAACCGCTTATGCTCATGCGGTGCCCACCAGAGATCAATATCGTATTCATCCCTCAGCTTCTCTCTGAACTTGTTCCAAAGGTTGCTGATCCCGGCTGCGCTGTACGGTTGCCCATACTGCCCATAGAGCAGGGTGGTGATCTTAGCCCTGTTCTTCTCCACGGTTTCCGGCTTTCCCCTAAGCGGCTGCTGCTTGTGGAGTTCCAGAACCTCACGCAAGCGGGCATTCCAACCCTTCACCTGCTGGACAAGGTTCTTCGATTGCAGAACGTAGATCCCATCATCCTCCAGATCCTCCAGCTTCACCTCTGCACAATCAGTACGGCGTAAGCCACACAGAGCGCCCAGAAGCATGATGATCTTAATCTGAGGGGTAGCTAGGTCATACACCTTGTCGAACTCCTCCCAGCTTAACTGAGGGCGTTTCCGCTTGGCTTCTGCCTTGGCTATCTTCTCCTCCTTGGAGAGCTTGATAGTCTCGGTCAGTTTCACCGGGTTGGTTTTGCACCACCCACGGCTCATGCCCATCTTGTAAACCATTCCCAGATAGCAGCGCACATTCTTGGCTACGCTGTGGCTTCGTTCCTTCTGAAGCTCATCAAACCAGTTGTTCAGGTCGATGTGGGTAATGGAGTCAGGATCCCGGAACTGCCACTGGGGTTCGATATAGCAGCGGTAGTAATTCGCCATATCTGCCAAGGTCGCTTTAGAGCCTTTGAAGATATCCGCATGTTTGGCGAACAGGTCATCAAAAGTTCTCTGGCCGGAGGCTTGTGCCTTAGCGTGAGCAAAGGCCCGTTCAACAGCAGTTCGGCTGGACTTCACAGAACAGAGCTTCACGGAAGGTAAGCCGCCACCTGGCCGCCAGTAGTACAGGTTTCCATTCTTGGATATCCCGGTTGGGAGCCAGTCAGGACGTTTCCAACTTTCGGATTTTCTACCCATTGTTGATCTCCATGTTGATGGGGCCTACAGGGCTACTCTGCAATCCTTCTGCAATCCTTCTGCAATCCCCCGGAAGCCGGGGAAGCTCTGCAAAATCTCTGCAATTCGTCTGCAATTCGTCTGCAAAAGGCTCGGCAAAATTTCTGCAAAGCCTCTGCAATTCGCGTCTGTAAGCCGCATGGTTACTAGGTTTTTAAAGAACAGAGGAGCCGGGGAGTACCCTTAAAGCTGCCTCTACCGCACCCCACGTTGTAGCAAAGTGCCCGTCTTGACCTTCAACGTATTTGATACCGTTTCGGTCCAGACAACACCGTTGGGCGGCAGGCTGAATATAGCCTGTTAGGTGATAAAGAGATTGGCTCGTTAAAAAGGGAATGCTCAAGCAACCACAGGTAAGGTTACTTTGGAAATCTTAGAGTGCCCTAACGCGGTTGCGGGCAAGGCTGTAGATAACGAAGAAAAGGTCTTGCTGTAGTTGACCTATGGAGAGAATCGAGTGCTGATTGGATGAAGCTCTGTATCACTGAGCAGAATTGACACCTTCTTGAGTGACGCCCCCAGCCACATCCCGGCACATGCGTCACCCGCCTTGGCTGCTCCCTTCCGGGCCTGACCAGGTAAACGAATTAGCATTGCGAGAGGACCGGGGGCCAAATTCCGCACTCAGCTGAACCTGGCCGTTTAAGTCCAAATGTCCCACTCACTGTACCACTATTCCAACGTAACCTCATCAAGCAGATGAAACAGGCACCACGCCGCAACCTGAATGCAAAGCTCATTTAACAATTGGTTGATCTTTCACACAGACTGATTAGCCAACAACAAGTTAAGGTGCACTAAGCGCAAAGCCGTAGGATAGCTAAGCACCAAATTTGGGTGCTACGGCAGTTTGTTGTTCAGCGTCAAAAGGTTCTTTACCTACCGCGCATTGGTTACGCCATCGTATGCAATAAAGCTTGATGGTCACGGAAGATAAACAATCAGAGCCTGCCTAATCATCAGGCAAAAAGGGAGATAATCGATGAAATCACATATTTTCGCACTAATTACCGTACTTTCTTTAACAGCATGTGGTGGCGGAGGCGGAGACGATAACAATAAAATAGGTCCTGGAGATCCTATGGAGCAAGCTTTCGGTGCCTATGATATTGAAACAACTATGGCTGGCAACTCCATCTTAAGCTTTGGCATCTTAACTCCAGAAAGGATGGCTGTATTTAGTCAATATGGTGAAGTGGCAATTTATAATTATAGCCTCGGCGGCCCAATAGGCACTGACATATCTGGCACCGGAAAACACTATTATCAAGGGTCTATATATAACGGCAAAATAGATTCTGGCACTATAACTTCCGAGACAATAGATGCTACTTTTAGTGTCACAGGCATAGGAGAAGGAACCCTTCATGCTGAATATGTACCCCTACCAGATAAAGACTTAGCCGATCTAGCTGGCACTTGGGTCGATGCCGCAGATGGCATTAGCTCGTACGTTATCGACGAAGACGGAGAAATATCCGGTTCCGACATATATGGGTGCCAAGTTCAAGGATCTGTTAAGCAACAGGTTAGATACTCAATATTCTACGAAGGAGAAATCACGGTTTTTAACTGCGACGAGTATAGCGGTGAACGTGATGTGATCATGGCATGGCTGGATGACATCCAAGCAGTTGCTGTATTTTCATTCAATGATAGAGTTGGAATGTTCCACCTTCTTAAATAAATCATATAGGGGCGAACTTATTTCGCCCCATTCTAAGAGAGTTGGAAATTATATTAGAGAAAGGCATGCCTACACGAAAAGATAGAAATCAACACGTTGTTTCCGCTTCCCTACCCTCGTCATCAGCCGACTTACCCTGGCGACCGCAGCACGTGCCAAATGATCACAGCTAAAGACAGACACTGGGCAACAATCAACACCAACAAGCTGTCTGTGCCTATAACCGTGTTAAGGTGACTGTCAGACACCACTTCGTAAATCAAAGCTAAGTGACAGAGCGTTGCAAAGAAACCACCAAACAGGAGCATACGCATTCCCTCGCGAATCGACATGCAGCTCCCTGAATCCGTTCAGGTCCCTTTCTGCACTGTCCTGTAACTATCCATAGACCAAAGATATCATTAAGTAAGGATAGTTACCGTAAATGCCACTAAGTATTAGATAAGGGGGGAACTAAAACATCGGCTCAACGCTCGAGCGGTCAGCAACCATTCGAACAACAGGCTTCAGAGCATCTTCCTATCAATTATGATAACAAGCAATCGCCACCATGCCAGTCTAAAGGATACTTCCGCCACCTACTTGCCGTTTAAGGGAGTGACAATTAACACCATAAACAGCAATCTAAAAAATTGTGTTCCAGACCAAGAGCCTCATGAACTGTTTCTTTGCTTTCCTAGCTGTTTATCCCTGCGAATATTGCTGAACCCAAAGAAAAGCAGCCCGGCACCCATTAGGCAGGAGAATATGCCCACAACCATCCAGATTTCTTTCATTTTTTCGTAATGTACAGCTAGGTGTGCAATCCTCTGACTTTCCATTAGCAAGTCATGAGAATGGATAGCTAATTCTCTAGAATTAGGCTCATCACTCAAGATTTCTTGCGCTATTTTATTTATATTGCACTGTTCTCCTTGCTTTACACACGAATTATATAAATCTATTCGTGAATTTACTACTCGGGCGTACTCCCCATAGGCAAATGCAGATTTTTCCACTTGCACAATGGCATCAATTCTCTTTGTTTCAGCCTCATCGTATGAAGTCCACGGAACATTGAATCCATACGCCAATAGGGAACTCCCAACAACCACCATTGACTCGTAAATAAATTTCATCTTATTCTCTCAACAACTAACAGCTGTTTTTGGAGGCTGTTCATCGCATTTTACTCGATTTGACTTTGCCACCCATTTTCACGTCGTAGCAGTAAACCTTTTCAAACATTCCCCAAATAGTTCAGCAGAATTGTGGGGCCGACTAGGCCCCTAACAAATGAATCCAGCTCAAGCATCACATCCATATTGCCTGATTTGCTGTACTTCTAAACCTTTTAAGAAACACTTCGCCAACGGTAGGTAGAGATATCAAAAACTCATCTTTGGCCATAACCAAGTCCTCAATTGTACAAATATTATTTTCCTTTAATATCTCAATTTTGGAATCCGTCAGCCCATAAGGATATGCATTTGATTGTTTAAGAGAATCAATATCCATTTTGAGAATATCGATTTCATCATTATTATCCACCTCGGGAAGATTCAAATCGAAAAGTTCACTTCCTCGATGAAACTCAATTGATTCGTCATCTCCTTCCATCCATTTATCAATATTTGACTGCATCACCTTGCCTTTATCCAAGAACTCAGAGACGTTACATAAATTCAATATGTATCGCGTACCTCTTCCTCTAGATTTCATGGAGCGAGACACTTCCTTTCTGGACAAAAATCCTGAATACTCGAGTATTTCCAAAGGCTTTGATAACCGCTGCGCAATTTCTCTAAGAATGATAACTGAACGCTCTCCCTTTGCACCTGAGCGCTCAAATAACAGTTCAGCCACTTCTTCTGCAGGCCCCACCATGGGGCGATACATTCCCAACTTTGGTGCAACCTCTTCCAGCAGGGGCCAAAAATAGTTTTGAGACAACGCTTTTAACGCTTCTGACAAATGCGTTACTGTTATCACTTTATCCTGGCCAACTTGCGATACAAGTTGATTGCACGCATATATGAAGGCCCTCATATTACCAAGGACTGAAATGCCAAGAAACTTAGATACTGAATGCCTTGGAAGCGCAGAGCTAAATTTCTCACCGGGAAGTGATTCAGAAAACCTTCTGTTTATCACCTCTTCAAAAACAGCGGAAAAGTCATCAGCAGATTCGGATCTGTTTACCTCTATCACGGTAGCATCGTTATAGACATCAAAGCGAGTACCAAACCTAGTAACACCAGGATAAATTGATGCTTTACATGAAATCGAACTATTAGATAATGTACGGAAAATATCAAAGAACTCAGAGAGACTCATCTCGCGGCCGATGTGAGCCGCATCATCAAACAATAAAACTAATCTTTTGCCATATCGACTGGATAGCGATGTTAACTCACTCTGAAGTTCAGAAACGGACTTGATTCCAGAAATAACTGCCTCGTCTCCCAGAGTGCTATTTATTCTATTAACCACCAATGAGCAAAAAAGCTCTATATATTCAGAACCGCTGGCACGAAGTAAATCCAAATTTCTAAGGCTGACATATATCCCGATAGCACTCCCGGACCTATTTGCCGGAAACAATCCCGATACGGCCTCGATCATCAGAGCACTCTTTCCGCTACCCCTTGCTCCTTTCAATAACACTGGACCATGCGCACGGAGTTTTGATATACATCTTTTGTCCTGACTGGTAAAATAATGATAATTCTGAAATTCAACATCATCAAAATCTTCCGCCGCAAGTACTAGTGCATTACTTTCTGTCACATCATGCTGCATGTTCTTGCACCTCTATATCTTCAACAACGGAATACATTTGTTGGCAATCGTCCACATTACAATTGTTATATGCGTATGGCACATGTGACATAATCAAGCCTAACGTAGACAAAACATAAAATGCATCATTTAGTAATCCCACAACCGTATCTCTGTCTAACAACGAATCAATAGGAACTAAAAGCTCTTGATGTATACCTTTCGAAAATGATGAAAAACATCTGTTAGTTTTTGATTTTATTTCTCCAATATGACCTACAGCATCACGACCAGTTAAAAGGTCATATTTTTCGCCGACAATGCTCTCTTCAAGATCATCTATCATTTTTTCAGCCGCGCTGATTAGTGTTAACTCCGTCTGATACCTTCCTAATAAGGCTCTGGTGGGGTTTTTTAATGATTTGTCAGACCAAAGATCATTAACATCTTCATCAACAACATCACCTTGCCATTTCATTGAAGAAGAGTGAGGTTTACCCAAGTCATAATTGGTTTGTACCTGCTTACCTTTCATTACCAAAACACGGAAAGGATCAATTCGTGCTACTAAGCAAGTCATTCCTAATTCTAACATTGCCCTACCCAAATAAGGACCATAGAAGCTTAATTTTCTATCCTCCGAATTTAAAACCATAGCTAATTCGTCACAGATATTTTCTATAGAACTAGATAAATGGGCAATTATTTTATCTAAATCATTATCAAAGTCGCCAGTTTCTTCGCTAGGAGTTACTTCCTGTCCACACAACAGCCTAACCATCGCGTTTTTTCTAGCATCGTTATTAGATATGGCTGCCACTATTTTCTCTTAATGAAATGCACGAAAATTATGGTACCACTGGCTATTCAGTGATGACCTCGATTTGCTGGGCAAAAATCGTACGCCGATAGGAATTTGGTAGATTATTTTCCAATCAGTACCTGCCCCTTTGGTTAAACGCAGCACCACAGCACCACAGCACCACAGCACCACAGCACCACAGCACCACAGCACCACAGCACCACAGCACCACAGCACCACAGCACCACAGCACCACAGCACCACAGCACCACAGCACCACAGCACCACAGTACAACAAAAATTGCCTCTAATTCAATCACCTCCCCCTATGTAGCTTAAATTTACTTTGAGTCAGAATTTTCTCCTTTTTTTTGGACAGTCCAACAAACGAAGGTTTTATGGACCCTCGATACACCATGCCCAGTAGGGTCTATCAATATAGCCTTTACTTTTGTTGGACCCTGACCAATGCTTAACCCAGGATTGTTGAACCCAACAGGGAGAACACCATGGGACGCATCTTCGCTTATTGCCGAGTATCCACCGCCGAACAGACAGCAGAGAACCAGAGCCAACAGCTGCTGAAACAGATCCCTGGCCTGAAACGCTCCAGAATCGTCTCTGAAACGATTTCTGGTGGCACTAATGCCTTGCAAAGGCCCGAGTTCCTGCGACTCTTAGAACGCCTTGAGGATGGCGATGAATTGGTAGTACTCAAGGTGGATCGCCTCGGCAGAGACGTATCTGATGTATTGAGCACCATCAAGCACCTTCAGTCCAAAGGGGTCGCGGTTAGATCATTGGATCTGCCGATATCCAACCTATCCGGCCCTGAGGGTAAGCTAATACTGACCTTGATGTCGGCGTTTGCCGAGTTTGAAAAAGCTCGGTTGATAGAGCGCACACAGGACGGTTTAACACGGGCCAAATTGAGCGGTAAACGCCTAGGGCGCCCGATAGCGACAAACACGCGGTTATCTGTTCAGAAGGCAAAGGGTAGGGGCCTTTCACAATCTCAAGTTATGGCTGAGCTAGCGCTGTCACGTTCAACTGTGAAACGTTATTGGAAGATTGATAGATGAACCAATAGCTGCTGTACCCGGTGAACATATATTATTTAGCTATGCTATACGGCAGTATACTAAGGGTCGTGTGGGTAGGGTGGGGGCTAACATGACTAGAGATTGAAAGGGACGTTTTATAACGGGTAATACCGCAGCCAAAGCTAAACGTGGCTTTAAGGATCGGGGGAGACAACTTGCCCGATTGTTCAACGATGCTGATATCAACCTGGTACACCAAATGTTGATGTCAAAAGTTGCTGAAGGAGACACCGCAGCAATGGCTCTGTTTAGCCGTTACATCGCTCCTCCACCAAAGGCTACGCTAGGCCCAACCCCATTCAACTACAGCCAGGAGGACCCGATTAATGCTGCTGAATCTGTCATTTGTGCCGTATCCGATGGGCAACTTCCAGCTGATGTGGGCCGGATTTTGCTTGATGGTATGACTGGTGTACAACGGATACGTGAAGCTGTTGAGCTTGAACAGCGTCTCAAGGCGATCGAAGAAAAATTGGGGCAGGATATATGAGAAGACTAGAAACCTGGGTTCGGCGTGCTGAGGTTAAGGTTCATGGGAAATATACGGATGATCAGCTTGAGATAATGAATGCATTTTTGCGGATATCTCTGCCAGAAAGTGCAATCCCGGCATTCGAACCTGACGAAGTATCAGAGCGCAGTGTCCAAGTTTTGGATAATTGGAGCTGAACTTCGACTTGGCTATTGCCGGTAGACTCTAGTGATATTTATTTGTTGTATGTTACCAGTTGGCTTCTCCGCTTTTCATGTGAAAATCGACCAGCTCGCTTGAAGGGGTATAGCCTGCAAACGAGTACCTCCCCCCCCATTTATTTAATGTCATCTATGATTAATTTCTAATTTTTACTTTGGAAGTACGGGCGGTTTGCGGTAGGTGGTGATTCCATCAAGATTAGTGTTGCCCCATTTTTCCAACTGAATTATCTGATAAGGACTTCTGATTGGAATTATTTGACTATATTCTGATATCAAGCTGACCAATCGCCGGAGCAACTTAATCAACCTGCATTCCCTCGGAGTGCGGGAAGAAGATCCGGCCCTGGTCGCAGAGGCCAAAGCCAAGATCAAGGAATGGAACAGGAAGCACCCGGAGGATCCGATCACCAAGCTTAACCTTGCTCAGTCTCTCGGATCCCGAGCCGATTATGACAAGCGGGTTAGGGAAGGGATCGGGCTCCCCAGTAAGCGCCTGTGGTTGTTTGACGAACACAACTATCTGGATTAGCGGCGTTCATAGTGGCTGAACACCCAGCCGAGTTGGCCCATGCAGTGTTCTTTGATCGCTTTCTGATCACCCGCTGCCTGGGCTGACTTCCAGCCTATTTCGACGTTCTTCGCCATTTGGTTAGAAGTGGTGGTGTTGCCGCTAAATGGGGTGTTCCCTACATAGCCGTTGGTTGTGCTGGTGGTCATGCCGTTTGCGATGCTAGGCATTGGGGCTTGGTTCCGCGCTACCGCCCAGCAATAATTTTTGTGCTGGTCGTATAGTGCTTGCAGTTGAGCCGGGGTGTAATTGGCATACTGGTTGTTGCTTTGAGTGTAGCGCTTTGACAGCGTACCGTTGGCGCACCCGGCCAGGACGACCGCCGCTATTACCGCGAATGCGATTCTCATAATAACCTCCGTGTAAGTTACCGGAAGTTATTGTAGTAGCAAAAAGAAAACCCCGCACAAGGCGGGGCTTCTCAGCGTTACATAAATCGGAGGAAATATGTTTTGCTGAGTTCAGCATAGCAAAGGTTTGGCTGAACAGGCAACAAATCGGAAGCGCCTACTAACTAAGCCCCTTCATTTTTTCGCCTTCAACAAGATGGCCGTGCGCGTTTTCACACCAACTTGACAAAACATCAAATATTGGGTCTTGCGTCTTTGAGTTTTCCATTTTGAAGTCATTGCTTAATTTGAGCAGAAGCAACATCGCAATATGCTCTGGTGTAGGGTCGTTGACTGCCAACATTCTCTTGGCGTAATCCTTAATGTCAGCAGTCTCCGCTCTACGGCTTAGATCATCATACGCCATAGATAACCTACCTTTTATAAAACGCGGAGACGGGGCAGCATCTTCAGAATAGGTATCAAAGGTGCTTTGCAGCGCCTCTATGGCACAGCCTATTGACCTAGAGCGGTAAGCGAACAACTTTCCAAAGTAGAAAGCAATGAACAGGACAATTATTGCAATTACATATTCCATTATGTCACCTCCTTCCCTGCAAACTATAGCAGGGGATTCATGGCTCGGAAGACTTTAACACTTCAGGAAATCTACGCGACCGGATGAAAAGCAGGGAGGCTTTGTGGGGTTAATACTTACCCCATTATCGAGATCCCCTCGGTCCTGCTCGTCTGATCATATCTGCTTTTATCCTACCGTGCAGATCCCACTCAGCCGGATAGCGCTCCAGGTGATAACCCCGTTCCTTAGCGTAACGCTCCCCAGCCTATCAGCGCCCCTCGCCGCACCAGAGACGATGATTACCCCCCGTTCCCTGGCAATCCTGCTTAGAAGGTGATCCAGGCGCTCACAGAGCAAGGGGTAGTCATTGAACTCCCTGCCGCCCGCAACGATCAGTCTGAATGGTTCCATGTGTTGTGCAGCCCCTCTGCAATTCTCTCTGCAATTTCACCCGGCCAACTTATGCTATTGAAACTAATGGATTCTGCAAGGACTCTGCAATTTTCTCTGCAAAAACTCTGCAATTTCCGGTGGGTCAGAAAGGGTTCATTTCGTGGAAAAATCCCCCACTCAGACCCCACATTAGCAAATCTAAGTTGACACCCTACCTCAATCTCTGCAAAATGCGCCCTCGAAGTCACCCGAAACCAACCCAAAACAGGGTAGGGTATCGGAAACTTCAACTAGGTGGGTTCAATAAAATCAAGGGCTTACGGACTTAGACAAATTGGCTTTTAACCAATTGGTCGAAGGTTCGAATCCTTCACGACCCACCATTTTTTTCCGCCTCAGGCGGGCCCCAGTGGGTCGTTAGCTCAGCTGGTAGAGCAGTTGGCTTTTAACCAATTGGTCGAAGGTTCGAATCCTTCACGACCCACCATTTTTCCCCTCGCGTTTGACTTCCAGAACTTGTTAATTGTCACACACTCTGTGTGCATTCCTAGTCTCTGTTCTACACTGAATCCCGTTTGTCGCTTTTCTGTCGACTGCCTCATTCAATGGGAGTAAGCATCATGATCTGCAGATGGATTGCGCTCGCTGCGATGGCGGGAGTCTTGGCTGCACCCGATGTCGGTGCTCAGGTGAACCTTGTTGAAAACCCAAAGTTTGAGACAGGCATGCCGAGCGGCTGGTCGACGAGTTCCTTCAACCAGGGAGGCGTGGAGTACGGTTGGTCACAGGCCCGGAAGACGGTCTCCATCCACATCGATCCGCAGAGTCCCAATGATGCCCGCTGGCAACAGCGGGTGGTGGTCAACCCCAACACCCGCTACCGGCTGTCCGGTTGGATCCGGGTGCAGAAAACCACACCGACCATAGATTTGCTCGACGTGGGGGCCAACCTGTCGGTACTGGAGTCTCTTCCGGAGCTGGGCTCCTTTACCCACACCGAGCCGATGCTCGGGTCCCAGGGGTGGCGTTATCGTCAGGTAACGTTCGACACTGGTGAGCGAACCTGGATCACCATCGCACTGAGGCTGGGAATGTACGCCGGCCAGACCACGGGCAGCGCCTGGTTCCGGTCGGTTCAGCTTACTGAGCTGGAGTAGCGCCCGGGATCTGGGACAGCAGCTTGTCCAGCAGTTGCCGGGTCTGCTCTGCTCGCCAGCGGGCGTCGCCATTCTTCCTGATCTTGAAGCCATCGGTGGCCCGCCACACCTGGCGTTTGCCGTCGAACAGGTCGAGGCGGATCTTGCGATAGTCACTCTCGCTGGGGGGGACTGGGATGGAGATGCTGCCGCCGATGGCGGTGCTGCCGCTGCTGCGGCCACCGCCGATGCCGATGGACAGACCGGAGTCGTTGGCCTCTGTTTCCTGCCACAGGCTAATCTGAGCCTTGATGGGGGAGACGGGGGCAAGCTGCCAGCCCAAGGGGCTTAGCGCCTCTTTGAGGGCCGTCTCTGCCCGCTCGGCGGCCAGGGGCTCGTTCTGGTGCAGGGTCGGCAGCAGTTGTACCTGGTTGACCGAGGTAAAGTCAAAACCGGGGTCGTAATCCACATCACTGTTGGCGCTGCAGCCGGACAGCAGCAGGAGCAGCGCGGTAGTCAGTGTTCTCATGAGATCCCTCCGTGGATTTCGTTGACTCGATCAGGTATTGACCGCACGTCGCCGGTGCGGGCCTGTCAGGGTCAACACCCGTCCCCGACTCAGCTCGTCGGGACGGTTGAGCGCGATATTCAACAGGTCGAGCTTATCATGCATCATGCGCGAGATCTCGACCATGCTCTGATAGGGGTTGCTGGCGCGACTGCGTGTCAGGTCGATGCGGTGTTGCAACGCCCTGAGGGCGCCACGGTTGCACGCTTTCGCCTGGTTGATGGTGGCATCGATGGCGTGCTCACGAATCCTCTCCAACTGCTTTGGATCGGTTTTGGCCAGGTGCATCATCTGGTCGAACGTGGGCAACTCAGTCATGTTTCCCTCCGGTCAAAAGGCAAACATCCTCTGTCTGATCCATCGCCACTCCCTGGCGAGGCTGGGGCCGGGTCGGCAGGAACTGAACCCGGCTGACAGAGTAAATATTGACCTGGATCACGCTTTGGTCAAATGGGAGAAGGGAAGCAAGATGAGCGGCTTAGCCGGGCAGAGAGACGCAAACTGCGCCCCTGGGGGGCGCAGTTTTCTCCGGCGGGGAGCATTTCGCTGGTCTTGGTCCACCCCCAGAATGGGACAGGGGGCGGCCCGGAACCGTCAATTGCGGCTGTCGTAGAAGTAGGAGATGCGTTCCTTGGGGCTCAGGTACTGGAACGCTTCCGGAGTCAGGGCCGAGGCCAGGATGCTGCGTTCGATGGTCAGCCCCTGGTCGTCGATGGCGATGGCGGCTGCTTCCTGGCGGGGCACCGCCGGGTCGTAGACCAGCACTTTGGGGTAGAGCAGTTTCTCCGAGTCCACCGAGGTGACCAGGCCAAACTGACCGCTGGAGAGCTGTACCACACTGCCTGGAGGGTAGACCCCCATCATCTTGATGAACTGCTGCACATAGTGGTTGTTCAGCTTGTCTTCGAAGATCTTGTACAGCATCCCCAGCACGGTACCCGGGGGCCGGGTGCGGCTCTTGTCCCTGGGGTGACACAGCTCATCATAGGTGTTCACCACGGCGATCAGCTGGGCCAGAGGCTCGATGTGACTGCCTCTGAGTCCCTTGGGATAGCCGCTGCCGTCGAGGAATTCATGGTGTTGGCTGATCATGGCGGTGATGGCGCGGGGCAGGTGACTCTGGTTGCGCAGCAGTTCCTGGCCGAGAATCGGGTGACGCTGCATCTCCCTGATGTCCGCCTTGGAGGGCTGCTTCTTGGTCAACAGGGTGTTGGGGAGCAGCAGCTTGCCGCAGTCGTGCAGCAGACCACCCTGGCCGACCACGGCGATCTCCTCTTCACTCATCCCCACCCGCTTGGCTAACATCATCGCCAGCACCGTCACGTTGAGGCTGTGGTAGGCGGGGTCGTCTGGACGGATGTCGTCGTTCATCAGGTGCAGGGTCACCTGGCTGCCGGCGCTCAAACTGGCCGCCATCTGTTTGATCAGCTTGGCGCTGAGCATCAGCCCCTCCATGGGCTTCATGGGCAGGCGTTTGTTGATGGCCCTCAGCTGGGCCAGGGAGTCGGCGTACTCCCGCTCGTGTTGTTTGAACTCCTTGCGAAACGCCTTGAGCTCGCTGATCCCTCGCTCCTTCTGCTCCAGCATCTGCTGTTTCATCGTTTCCAGATCGGTCACAGAATCGGCCAGATCGGGCAGGGCGGGGGCGCTGAGGATGGCGGTATCGCTGCGCTTGATGTCCACGACGACGTGGGTCAGGCGCAGTTTTTTCAGCAGCTGAATCTGATCCTGGCTGCGAAGCTTAAAGCTGTTAAACATGAAGGGGTGGTCACGCCAGGAGATGGGAAGACGAATGTAGTTTCCAACCTGAAGTTGATCAACCGCGACTTTTTGGAGGGTCTTGCTCATAGATGCCGGTAGCCATTTTTGCTACCGGCATTTTATTCGCTTTCAATTTCAACTGTCTAGAACTGATTGCCGGCAACACCGGTCTGGTTCAGCAGTTCGGTATGGGATCTTAGGCCATGATCTATCCGATTATCAGACTCATCCATCAGGGTGAAAGTCGGATCATTAGCCAACATCTGTCCCTGCTGATCGGACTCGGCGGCCGGTGCGTCCAGGAAATACTCCTCGTCGCCCATCGCCTTGAAGGTCAGCTGGTGCAGTTCGGAGCGGATGAACCAGTGACTCTCGGCATCCTGCTCAAACAGGCTGTCATAACGGACGGTGACGTTGTTGATCCCCGGATCGAGTTCGATCTTGCTGGCGTAGGCGGGGACGCTCTTGCCGTTGATGGAGACGACTCGGACGTTGTCACCCAGGTTCAGGGTGGCGGCAGACACGGACAGGGACAGGGCGGCGGCACTGGCCAGGAATAACGTTTTCATCTTTCTCTCCTCATGACTGTTCTCTTCTTGCCCATAAACAGACCGGCCCAGGGGCCGGTCTGTTTCACCGAGGAGGGGGAAAGTGGCGAAATGGTGCGATACGGCCCCTACACCTTCTGCGGGGCTTCGAATCTCATGACGATCGCCGCCCCCTGCAGCGGGGAGTCGCCTATGGTCATGGTGCCACCATAGCCGAGGACGATGTCGTGGACCACCGCCAGGCCGATGCCCTGACCCGGGTTGCGGCGATCGGCGCGGACACCGCGCTCAAGTACCGCCTGACGCATCTTGGGCTCGATCCCAGGTCCGTCATCCTCCACGGTGAGGATCAGGGTGGTCCCGTCGATCCGGGCGCTGACCCGGACCTGGCTGATGGCGAAGCGGTAGGCGTTCTCCAGCAGGTTGCCCATCATCTCCATCAGGTCATCCTGGTTGCCGGGGAAGCGGGCTGCCTCCTGCAGCTCCAGGGAGACCGTCACCCGCTTCTCCCGGTACACCTTGTCCAGCATGGCGGTGAGCTGCTCCAGGGTGGGGGCGATCGCCACCTGCTCCCGGGTTAGGCCCTGGCGGCCGGAGACGGCCCGGCGCAGCTGGTACTGGATGATCTGGTCCATCTGGCCCAACTGAGAGAGCATCTCCTGCTGGCGTTGGCCCTCGTTGAGGTTGGCGTCCTCCATGATGGCATTGGTGGCCGCCAGCCGGGTCTTGAGACTGTGCGCCAGATCCTTCATGGCGTGCTGATAGGTTTGGCGCTGGTGCTTCTCCTGGGAGATCAGCTCGTTCAGGGCCTTGGTCACCTCCTCCAGCTCGGTGGGGTAGCCCTGACTCAGCTGCTCCCGCTCCCCCTTGAGGATCCCCTTGACCTCGTCGGAGAGGCGGCGCAGCGGCCGCAGGCCCCAGTAGCCGGCGCTCACCAGCAGCAGGCCGGAGAGGGGAATAAACAGCCCGACACGGAAGTAGGTGGCCCGCCGGCTGCGCTCCAAACGCGCCTGCACCTGCTCGGCATTGCGCAGCACCAGCAGATCATACTCCTTGTTGTCGATGGTCACCGGCATGGGCACCACGGCGTACAGCTGGCTGTCGGCCAGGGTGACCATGTAGGGGGGATTGGTATCGCGGGCCGCCTGGCGCACCCGTTCGCAGCTGTCCTGCAACCCCCGGCGACGCGCTTCCACGGAGGAGGTGTAGTGGTCACGCATGCCGTTGACACAGGTGATCAGCAGGTAATCGCTGCTGCGGCGGGCTTGAGCGGAGGGCTCCGACTGCAGCGCCTCATTGCTCTTGGGCAGCATCCCCTCCAGTCGCAGTTCGGTGGCGATGCTGGGCAGGCGGGCGATGATGTCGTTGGTCTGGTTGACGTAGAAATCCTGGATCTTCTGCTGGTTGATCACTTCGGCCAGGGCCAGGGAGGCCAGGGTGATGATCGCCAGCGAGGTCAGCATCAGCCGCCGCTGAAGCCGCGGCCGTTTGCTGAACAGGGGGGGGATCAGCCGCATACCAGATTAAACCTGTAGCCCTGGCCACGGATGGTGACGATGGGGTTTTCCAGACCGCCCTGGCTCAGTTTCTTGCGAACCCGCGAGATCATCACCTCGATGGTGTTGGGGTCGCCCTCCTTATCCTGGTAGAGGATGTCCAGTAACCGCTGCTTGGAGATCACCTGCTGGTGGTGGCGCATCAGGTATTCCAGAATCTGGTACTCGAAGGCGGTCAGTTCCAGCTCGGCGTCGCCCAGGGTCGCCTGTTTGGCGGCCATGTCCAGGGTCAGGTGCTCGCACTGGATCACCGGCTTGACGAAACCGGCACTGCGACGCACCAGGGCGTTGAGGCGGGCGATCAGCTCCTCAACCTGGAACGGCTTCACCAGGTAGTCATCGGCGCCGGCATTGAGCCCGGCCACTTTGTCTTTCCAGTGATCCCGGGCGGTCAGAATCAGGATGGGCTGGCGGAAGCCGCCGTTCCTGAGGTGCTGAATCAGGTCGATGCCATCCTGGTCCGGCAGACCCAGATCCACCACTGCGATGTCTACCGGATAGTTTTCTGCCAGGTAGCGTCCCTCACCGGCCGACTCCGAGGCCATCACCTGATTGCCCATCTCGGTCAGGCGGACCTTAAGGTGGTGGCGCAGCAGGGCATCGTCTTCAATCACCAGAATCTTCATTGTCACCTCGAATGGTTGGCCAGTGTCGGGCGGTTACCCGGTGCCACTAAGGATAGTGTCTTTGCTCTGAATCTTTCCTGAACCATAACATAGCAAAGAAAAACTGACAGAGTATCCGATGTTTACCTCGCCATCTCGGCGGCAGGACATTGACCGGAATCAAGGGAAGCGTGGGAGGGTCTGTATTTATATACAGTGCTGAGGTAGACTGGCGCAAAACTCATCGACTGGGGGAGCCGAAATGGCAGTCATCGTTAAATATGTGGTTGAGCGGGATGGAGTGGAGAAAATGACCTTTGCCAGTAAAGCGGAAGCCGATGCCTACGACAAGATGCTGGATATCGCCGATGAGCTTGAGGCGATGATCCAGGGGAGTGGGCTGGTGGAGCAGGACTCTGTGGCCGAGGCCCTGGCCCTCTATCTGGCGGAGCGCAAGGAGGAGGTGGCCACTATCCTCAAGGGCAAGAAGAAACCCGCGGTGAAATCCGCCGAAAAGAAGCCTGCTGCCAAGGCGACCGACAAGGCCGCCTGAGCATAAAAAAACCGGCTCTTCAGGAGCCGGTTCGCAAAACCTTGCAGGAAAATAATGATGATACTCTGCTCATTGCTGGCGAGTGTCTCAATTTTATCACGCGGGCCCGAGCGGCTCGTTACCCCCTAGGGGGTATTTTCCCTTCTCTACCGCTGAAACCTGGCCTTGAGGTCGTTGGCGCTCCAGGCGATCAGCAGGTTACACAGCATTACCGCCCCCAGGATCAGCGCCATCCGCATCCAGGGCTGGTCGAAGGCCAGCCTCATGGAGATCAGCCGGTGCGCCGTCGGCAGCCACACCAGCAGGGTGGAGAGCACCAGCCCCAGCTGGACCACCATCACCGACCAGTGACGGCGCAGCAGCAGCAGTGCCGGCAGCAGGGCGATGGGCGCTGCCACCAGGGCATTGCCATAACGCAGGAAGTGGGCAGCCAACACCAGGTAGGCAAGGATGATCAGCAGGGTTCGCCACCACATAGGGGCCTCCGGTACAACAGTGAGAATCACCTGTCTATTGTCCTACGTATTCAGTCAGTTAATCTGAGACTTACCTCATAGTAACGGGTTTATTAATTACCTCTAAAGTAGTAGTTGGCCGCGTCGGCGGCGCAGCAGCTACTCAATGTCGAAGCTGTAGTAGATGTCCAGGGAGTCGTTGAGGGTGTTGTTGATCCCCTCGACCCACAACCGGCTCTGCAGGTAGTAGCGCACGGTGACCTCGGTGATCGGCTGGAAGATGTTCACCCCATATTTGAGGAACACCTTCTCCCCCAGGTAACCGCTGATGGCCACCTGGGTGTCATCGCCGTCGCCCTCGGTGCCCACCCGGACATCGCTGAAGCCCAGCTCTTCACCCAGGGTGGTAAGCATGCCGCCGGTCTGGGCCAGTCCCAGGTTGACCGCCGCCGATGCCCACAGGGCGTTGCCGTTGTCGGTACCACCCAGCCCGCGTCCCTGGGTGATGTAGGAGAGGATCTCCTGCTGATCCATCGAGGGGTTGGAGAACAGGGTCATGGTCGGTTCGGTGACCACCCCGGAAAGACGCACCCCGGCGATGACGTTCTCCGACTTGATCTCCCGTATCGCCTCCACATCCAGGGTGGGCAGGGTGGGGGGACCGTTAAACAGCACCTTGCCCCGGCGAATGGTGAGTTTCTGGCCAAAGGCGGCGAAGCGCCCCTGGTGCAGGCTGATGTCGCCGTACAGTTGAGGGGTCTGGTTGGCCTTCTGCCTCATGGTCAGCTGGCCGCCGAGAAAGCCGCTGATCCCAAGTCCCTCGACGCTGACCTCGTCGCCGACGTTCAACTGGACATCGACGGCAAAGGGAGGGGGCGGTTCGGCCTCGGTATCCGGACGGTTGTCCACGAACTGGATGTCGTCGGACAGGGCCACGCCCCCCTCGGGAAGTTGGGAGAGGGTCAGGCTGGCCCTGGGGATGTCGATGCTGCCGGAGACCTCCATCACCCGGTCATCCTTGCGGAACCTCAGGCTCGGCGACGCTTCGGCGATCAGTAGGGGGGGCTGGAGGATGTCGAGCCGATCCCCAAGCACCTCGAGGTCCGCGTGCAGCAGCTTCCGGCTCCAGTCCAGCCAGCCGCTGGCCTGGGCCGGTCCGTCGCCCACCATCAGCTCCGCCTCCAGCTGTGCTCGCTGGCCGGCCAGCGTCAGGCGGACGGCCAACTCGCTCAGTTCGGTGGGGTTGCTCAGGCTCACCAACTGCCCCTGGGTGAGCGCCAGCTCACCTCGGAGCAGGGGCGTGGTCAGATCCCCGCCCAGATCCAGGTCGGCGGTCACCAACCCCTCCAGGGTGGCGATCCGCGGCAAGGCCTTGGCCAGGGGAGCGAGATCGAAGTTGTCCAGGGTGAGCTGGCCACTCATGGCATAGGGGGCGGCGGGGGCCAGGTGCAGCCGACTCCTCACCAGCGGGGCGTCATCATCCAGCTCCAGCAGCAGGTCCAGCCCGGCATCGGAGAGGTGGGCATTCAGGTCCAGCCGCTGCCAGGGCAACGCCACCTGGGAGCGGCGGGGGTCGGCCTTGAGCAGTACCCGGCCCTGGTCGCTGTGGACCCTGGCGCGCAGCTCCGGCAGGTGACCCGGCAGCCAGGTGGTGTCCATCTCGGCGGTCAGCCGGGTATCCAGGGAGAGTTGTGGCGGCAGCAGCGGTTGGGCGGTCCGGGGCAGTTCGGCGTTCAGGGTCATCTTGATCGCCCCGCCGCTGCCGACGTTGGCGGGGATCGGCAGGCACAGGGTGGCCGCCGGACCCTGCCAGCAATGTTCGCTGATGACGAACGCCTGACTGGCGAAGGAGAAGGTGACCGGTGCCGTTTCCCGCTGTTGCCACACCCCCAGAGGGGTGTTGAGCCTGGCGCCGGAGAGGACGCCCTGCCACCAGGTAAAGCGGGGATCCAGCTTGCCGGCCATGGCCAGCTCCCCGCCCCAGGGGTTGGTGTCGTTGCCCTCCAGCCCCAGGATGGCGCTCTGCTCGTCGAGATCGCCGTCGCCATCCAGGGTCAGCAGGGAGAAGCGTTCGCCGGCCAGGGTCAGGTCGGAGGCGGACAGGTTCAGGTCGAAGCCGTGGTTCTGGCGGGGCCGGTACCAGCCCTGGGCATTGAGGCTGCCGACCCTGTGGGTGTCGAAGGCCAGTTGCTGCCCCGTCACCGTCAGGTCGATCCGCGGCTGCTGGGCGGGGCCGCTGACGCGAAACGCCAGTTGCGCCTGACCCTGCAGTTCAGGGGTCCAGCGTTCCAGCTGTTTGGCGTCAAGCTTGCCCTGCAGCTGCCACTGGGGGGCGCTGCCGCCGTCGGCCGTCAGCCGACTGCCGCGAAACAGCAGATCCAGCCCACGGGCACTGGCCCTGCCGTCGCTGCTGGCGGCCAGGTCCCCCTTGAGGGTAAAGGGATCCGCTTCGAAACTGCCCTCCAGGCTGGCGTTGCTGAGCCGAACCGACCAGAGATCCCCCGACCAGGCCCCCCGGGTATCGGCCTGACCACTGATCACCAGTGGCAGTTGCGGGCTCAGGGTGGCCAGCTCCAGGGCCCTGGTATTCAGCCGTGCCTGCCAGGAGAGCAGTTCGCCATACTGCAGCTGGCCACTGAGGTCGCCGCCACCACGTTCACTCTCCAGGCTGGCCTGGTGCACCGTCAGCAGACCGGTCTGGTGCTCAAGCTCGCCCTGGAGCCTGAAGTCGGGGTAGTCCCACAGCTGGCTGCTGCCGTCGATGACCAGCCTCTGATGTGCCAGGTCGCCGTGGCTGGTCAGGGCCAACTGGCGGACCCGGTAGTCCGGTTTGTCGCCGAAGGGCCAACTCAACCTCTCCCCGTTCAGTGCCAGCTCATACTCCAGCGCCGGCGAGGCCAGGGCCACCTGGCCGGAAGCGTGGGCCTGCTGCTGACCGGTGGCGGTTACATCGAACGCCAGATGACCCAGGCTGCCCTCGGCGGTGAGATTCAGCCGCTGGCCATCGAGCCCGGGTGTCCAGGGCAGGTTGCGAACCCTTGCCTTGGCCCGGGCGTCCAGCGGCCAGGGCCCCTGGAAATCCAGGCTGCCGTACAGGCTGATGTCGGCCCACTCATGCTGCCCCTCCAGGCGGTCTACCTGCAACAGGGTGCCGTGCCAATGGGCGTCGAACTCCGCCTGCTCCAGCCGCTGCGCCAGGCTGCCAACGGTCACCAGGCCCCGGCTGAGGCTGACATGGCTGGCATCGATGGGAAACGGCAGGGCGACCCGGGGCAGGGAGGCCATGGCCCACTCCGGCTCGTCTCCGCTGTCGCCACTTTGATCCGCCATGGTCTCGGTCTCCAGGGGGATGTAGACCGCGATCTGGCTGGCCGTGAGCCGGTTGACCCTAAGCATGACCGGGTCAAACTGGGCGGAGCCGGAGAGTTGGCCGATGGCAAAGTGCATGTCGTTGACCCGTACCCGCACCCGGCTCAGCTCCAGCAACTTGGTGTTGATGGTCAGGGGCAGGCTGAACCGGGGATCCTCTTCCGTTGGCGGCGTCGCCTCGTCCGGCTGATTGCCTCCTAGCAGGGCGGTGTCCACCTCCACAGCCACGCCGTTGGCCATCAGCCGATCGGTGCACAGGGTCTGCTGCAGCAGGCAGCTGGGGCGCCAGTCCAGGGTGAGCCGGTCAAGGGTGATGTCGAGACCATCCACGCCCCGGAAGCGGACTCCGGACAGGTGCAGATCCCGGTTCAGTCGGCCACTGGCCCGGTCGATGGAGAGCCCCGGTATCAGGGTGTCTGCCAGGGAGACCACCAGGGCGGTACCGCCACTGGTGCCCACCAGCAGGGCGACCGCCACCAGCAGGGCGAAGGGCAGCCCCAGTAGCAGGGAGAGGAGACGACGCCAGGTCATAGGTCGGCTCCTATGGTGATGTGAATGCGCCAGGGGGGATTGTCCTCGCTGATGCCGTAGCCGACATCCAGTTTTATCGGTCCCACCGGCGAGATCCAGTGAAGGCCAACGCCAACGGAGTAGACCGCAGTGAACTGGTCGGTGCTGAAGGCGTTGCCGCCATCGATAAAGGTGGCGAGGCGCCAGGAGTCGTTGAGGTAGTACTGGTACTCGAAGCTGGCGACGGCCAGGTAGCGGCCACCCACCACCGCATCTCGGCTATTGCCCTCGTCGTCGATCACTTCGACCGTGGGTCCCAGGGACTGGTAGGAGAAACCACGGATGCTGGTGTCACCGCCGGCAAAGAAGCGCATGGAGGGCGGCACCCTCTCCAGGTCGGCATTGTCCACCTTGGTCAGGCCGCCGTCAAAGCGCAGCACCACCCGGTGGTTGTCCCAGGGGGTGTCCACCCACTTGAACTGTCCCCTGAACTGGGCCTGGGTCACGTCGGAACCGGCGCTGTCGGAGGCGACCTCGATGCTGTAGATCTGGCGAAACCCCCGCCTGGGATCCAGCGGCGAGCCCCAGCGTTTGGTCTTGGACCAACTGAGGCCGGGAAGTATCAGCTTAGACTGGAAATCCTCTCCGCCGGTCCCCCATCTCTCCTGCAGCCATCTCAGGTAGTAGTTGCGCAACCAGTCATCCCCCAGCCGGGTCTGGCGGCCGACCCGCAAGCCGTACTGCTCACTGTCAATGTTGCCGTACTGATCCCGCTCCACCAGGGCATTGATCACCAGCAGGTCGTTGAGCGGGTGGTCCAGCGGGATGCGGTAGTGGAAGTTCATCTGCGGGTTTTTCGACAGCTCCAGGGTCAACTCCTGGCTGTGTCCCGCCTCGTTGATCTTCGGCGTGCGCCAGGTGGCCGTGGCGCGGGCGCCGGTGTCGGTGGTGAAGCCCAGGCCCAGATCCACCGTATGCCGGGCTGCCGGCGACAGCTGCACCTCGAGGGGAACCTGGTAATCCACCGCCCTGTCGGTGTAGGGCAGTACCCGGACATCTCCGAAATAGCCGGCGGAGAGCAGGTTGGAGTTGAACCGGGCCAGGGTCGAGGCGGCGTAAGGCGCCCCGCTCTCGAACGGGATCATGGCATCGAGCAGCTCCGGATCCAGCTCGAAGGGGGAAAAGGTCACCCTGCCCAGCCGGTAACGGGTGCCGCTGTCGTAGATCAGGGTCAGGTCCGCCACATTGGTGTCGCGGTTGACCTCCACCTTGGAGACGGCGAACTTGCCGTCGAAGTAGCCCCGCATCAGCCCTTCGGAGAGGATGCGGTTCTTCAGGCGCTGGTAGTGGCCATGGTGAAGCACCTGGCCGGGTCGAATCTCGGCCTCCTCCACCAGGGCGGCCATGGCCGGATCCTGCTTGGCATCGCCCTCCAGCCACAGCATCACAAAGCGGTAGCGCACCGGCTCCCCCGGGGTCACCTGGATGCGGATCGGCCAGATCGTCTGGCTGCGGTCGACGTCGATCTGCAGTTGGCTGTTGTAGTAGCCGAGCGCCGCCAGGGCGTTGCGGGCTCGCTCCTCCAGGGTAAAGACAAAGGCGTTTCGTTCGGCGCCGGAGAGCGGCAGGGGGGTCAGATAGAGCTCGATATTGCGTTGCAACGGCTCTGGTGCACCGGCGATGATCAGCTTGACCAGCGGCTCTTCGCTCTGCTTGCGCTCCTTGAGCAGGCGGAATTTGCGTTTGCGCTCTCCCTCGCCCTGTTGGGTATCGGAGGTGGACTCGCCATCTCCCCCCAGCAGCGGCAGGGTAAACAGGTTTGCCGCCTGCAGCGGCATGCAGGTGCACAGCAGCAGCCACAACAGGGCGGCGCCGGGCTTCATTGGGGTCTCCGTCTGTGCGGATGCTTGGATTCAGGGCACATTCCGGATGGGGACACACTCATGGTAAACCGGTAGTTAAAAGATAGCCGTGGCCAGTAACAAAAGGAAAAGAATCAGAAAATTAAGGCCCAATTGCTCAAGGCCCATGATACCCACCTCCCCTGGCATCAGGCCAGAAGAAAAAGAGTGGGGGCATCCCAATGCCGTTGGTGCATGCATTCGGACCGCGGCCCCGGGAAAGTGATATGGTGTCTGGCCTGATCCCTTTGTCACGGAAGAGCTTACGATGAGACTATCCCTAGTGGCCGTCGCGCTGGCCCTATTTAGCGCCTCCACCCTGGCCGCCCCGCTGGCGATTGCCATTCACGGCGGCGCCGGGACCATTGACCCCCAGAAGATGAGCCCGGAGACCGAAGCCGAGGTTCGTGCCAAGCTGACCGAAGCGGTACAGAGCGGTTACCGGCTGCTGCAACAGGGGCACAGCAGCCTGGACGCGGTTCAGGCCGCGGTGCAGCTGCTGGAAGCCAGTCCGCTGTTCAATGCCGGAGTGGGCGCGGTCTACACCTATGACGGGGCCCACGAGCTGGATGCCTCCATCATGGATGGCCGCACCCTGGCAGCGGGGGCGGTGGCCGGGGTACGCCAGGTAAAAAGCCCCATTGAGTTGGCCCGGCGAGTGATGACCGACTCGCCCCACGTGATGCTCTCGGGACAGGGGGCGGTGGAGTTCGCCCTGGAACAGGGGCTGGAGCTGGTGCCCAATCACTATTTCGATACCGACAACCGTTATCAGAGTCTGCTGAAAGCCAAAAAGAAGATCATGGAGAATCAGCAGCAGACGGGCAACTACAAGGCCGCCGTGGATCGCCTCGACTCGGGTTACAAGTATGGCACGGTCGGGGCGGTGGCCCTGGATGGCGCGGGCAATCTGGCGGCGGCCACCTCCACCGGAGGCATGACCGCCAAGCGCTGGGGACGCATCGGCGATTCCCCGGTGATCGGCGCCGGCACCTACGCCGACAACCAGAGCTGTGCGGTGTCGGCGACCGGCCATGGCGAGTACTTTATCCGCTACAACGTGGCGGCGGACATCTGCGCCCGGGTGAAGTATCAGGGGGTGAGCATCGACCAGGCCGCTTCCGAGGTGATCCATCGGGTGCTGCTGCCGGCGGGCGGCACCGGGGGGGTCGTCGTGGTGGATCCCAAAGGGGCGATCGCCATGCCCTACAACACCGGAGGCATGTACCGGGCCAGCATCGACCGTGACGGCAAACTGTCGGTCAGGATCTGGCGTGACTGAGGCTAGGGTGACACGCATCATATCCGAAGAACCACAGGCCTAATCGCCCAATCAGATTAGGCGAATCTTTTTTCTCCCCGAGGCAAAAAGTGCTTTCTGGCACTATGGTTACAGGGTGTCACCACAGTTGAAGGGGAAACGATGGAATCGGTAAAAGTACAAGACTACATGGAGCGCCGCCCGGTGTGGCTCTCCCCGGAAACACCTCTGTCAGTGGCCGTCGACACCCTGCTCAAGGCCAGGCAGCCCGGCGCCCCGGTGGTGGACGCCGAACACCACCTGGTGGGGTTCGTGTCCGAGCAGGATTGCCTGTCGGTGTTGCTGGCCAGCAGCTACCACTGTGACATCACCGCCACCGTTGCCGACTGCATGCGCACCGATGTGCTTACGGTCAAACCGGAGGACTCGGTTCTGGCCCTGGCGGAACTGATGCTGGGACAAAAACCCAAGATCTACCCCGTTGTCGATGAGGACAGGGTGGTGGGGATGATCGATCGCAGCCGGGTACTGAACGCCATCAGCACTCATCTCAAGAGTTGTTTCCGCAATGCCGTCTAGTCACCCTGCTTGGTTGGGGCGCGATTGCGCCCCAACCAACTTCTGCTTCATTCTCCCTCGAGTCAGGCACAACGCTTTGTAACAGTTACCCGATTGTTTTTTCATCCCGGCCTATGGCCCCGACCTCGGTAGCTGGTAGTCTGGACTGACCCTTTTGCCGTTACAGAGCCACAACAATGAACAACAGACTCTGCTCCCTGGTGCTGGCCTTGAGTTGCCTGGCCCCCGTCCACGCCTTTGACCGGGTGACCGGCCACCACTTTGCCTCCCGTTCCGAGGTGCTGGCACAACACGGCATGGCTGCCACCAGTCAGCCTCTGGCCACCCAGGTCGCCCTGGAGATCCTCAAGCAGGGGGGCTCCGCGGTGGATGCGGCCATCGCCGCCAACGCCATGCTGGGTCTGGTGGAGCCCACCGGCTGTGGCATCGGAGGAGACCTGTTTGCCATAGTGTGGGACGCCAAGACCCAGAAGCTCTATGGCCTCAACGGCTCTGGCCGCAGCCCCAAGAGCCTGACCCTGGACCACTTCAAGGAGCTGGGGATGACCAGCATCCCGGCCTATGGCCCCTTGCCGGTGTCGGTGCCCGGAGCCGTGGACGGCTGGTTCGAGCTGCACGGCCGCTTCGGCAAGTTGCCGATGAAGGTGCTGCTGGCCCCGGCCATCGACTATGCCCAGGAGGGGTTCCCGGTCACTGAGCTGATCGCCTACTACATGAACCGCAGCGCCGCGAGGCTGAGCCCCTACCCGGGGTTTAAAGAGACCTTCATGGCCGATGGCAAGATGCCGCGGAAGGGCGAGATCTTCCGCAATCCGGACCTGGCCTACAGCTACCGCCTGTTGGCGGAGCAGGGCCGGGACGCCTTCTACCGGGGGGAGATCGCCCGCCGCATCGATCAGTACATGAAGGCCAACGGCGGCTTCCTCAGCTATGAGGACCTGGCTTCGCACCGTAGTGAGTGGGTGGAGCCGGTGAAGGTCAGTTACCGGGGCCATGAGTTGTGGGAGCTTCCTCCCAACGGTCAGGGGATCGCCGCCCAGCAGATTCTGAAGATCCTCGAAGGCTATGACATCAAATCGATGGGCCTGGACAGCGCCGAGTATGTGCACACCTTCGTCGAAGCCAAGAAGCTGGCCTTTGCCGACCGGGCCAGGTTCTACGCCGACATGGCGTTTGCCGAGGTGCCGGTGGCGGGGCTGCTCTCCGAGGACTACGCCGCCAGGCGGCGGAGCCAGATTGACCCGGAGCGGGCCGCACGCAGCGTTGACCCGGGCAATCCGGCCCTGGGCCACGGCGACACCATCTACCTGACCACCGCCGATGGCCAGGGCAACATGGTGTCGCTGATCCAGAGCAACTACCGGGGGATGGGCTCGGGGATGACCCCCTCCGGCCTGGGGTTTGTGCTGCAGGACCGTGGCCAGCTGTTCAACCTGGTGCCGGGACAGGCCAACAGCTACGCCCCGGGCAAGCGCCCGTTCCACACCATCATCCCCGCCTTTGTCACCAAGGAGGGCAAACCCTGGCTCAGCTTCGGGGTGATGGGCGGGGCGACTCAGCCCCAGGCCCACGCCCAGATCCTGGTCAACCTGCTGGATTTCGGCATGAACCTGCAGGAGGCGGGCGATGCCCCAAGGATACTTCATACAGGTTCCAGTCAGCCTACGGGTGAGACCATGAGCGATGGTGGTGTGGTGTCCCTGGAGAGCGGGTTCTCCGCCGCCACCCGCCGTAACCTCATCGAGAGGGGACATGTGCTTCAGGAGAACCTGGGCAGCTATGGCGGCTACCAGGCGATCCTCTGGGATGAGGTCAACCAGACCTATGTGGGTGCCTCGGAAAGCCGCAAGGATGGTCAGGCGGCGGGCTATTAAAAACAGACGAAACATCACTGGGAATTCACCGGCCGGCGGATATGCTGCCCGGCCTTGCAGATAACCAAGACATTTTGGGGGAAGATACATGACTCTTCGTATTCGCAGCGCGGCCCTGGGCCTCAGCGTTCTGGTGGCCGTCAGCGGCTGTACCACCTTGGATCCCTATACCCGGGAGGAGAAAACCGCCAACGCCACGGTGGGTGCCGGCATCGGGGCCATCACCGGGGCCATTATCGGCGCGGCGGTCTCCAGCAAGAGCGACCGTGCCAAGGGGGCGCTGATTGGCGCCGGCATCGGAGGCCTGGCCGGGGGCTCCGCGGGCTACTACATGGACCAGCAGGAGATGAAACTGCGTCAGCAGCTGGAGGGGACCGGGGTCAGTGTGACCCGGGTGGGCGACCAGATCATCCTCAATATGCCCGGCAACATCACCTTCGACACCAATCAGGATCAGCTCAAGGCCCAGTTCTATCCCACCCTGAACTCGGTGGCCCTGGTGCTGAAGGAGTTTGAGAGCACCCTGATCACCGTTGCCGGTCATACCGACAGCAGTGGTGAGGCGGCCTACAACCAGAAGCTGTCCGAGCGCCGGGCTGCCAGCGTTGCCGGCTACCTGGTGAACCAGCAGATCCCCTACCAGCGGGTGGCTGCGGTGGGGTATGGCGAGACTCGCCCCATTGCCGACAACCTCAACAAGGCGGGGCGCGCCGAGAATCGTCGGGTGGAGCTCACCCTGGATCCCATCGTTCGCTGACCCTGAAAAGCCCGGCCCCAAGCCGGGCTTTTCATTGAAGCTTCACCAGCCAGTATTGTTCGGCCAGCGCCCCCTGAATGGTCCGGCCCTGGTTATCCAGCCTCTGCAGCCGATTCTCGGTGATCCGATAGTGGGCGGGGGCGGCGTTATCCCGGGGCAGGGTGATGCGGTTGCCGGAGCTGTGCCACTGAAAGCGCCCCTTAAGATCCTGGCCATTGCTGCGTCGACCCAGGTAGAGCTGCTTCAGATGGTAGCGACCGTCGGCATAGAGGGTCAGTTCGGTGACGATGCCATCACAGTCCGGGCAGGGCAGGGTGCCACGATAGGTGCCCGCCCAGTCCACGGCATTACGGGCATTGTGGCCGTCAACAACGGGTGGGGATGGGGTGGTGCTGGCGATGGTTGCCGGCCGCTGATCCGGTGCGGCGCAACCGATCAGCATGCAGGCGGTAGCGAGTGGTATTAAGGCCTTCATCTCAGCCCTCCAAGGTTTTCCCTAACCCCTTTAAGCTGAGATAGTTTGTGCGAGAAATCAAGGGGCGGAGCGCAAACTGCCGCCCGATCATCACTCAGCCGAACAGCCCCAGGTAGAGGGCGCGGGTGATGGCGATGTTGGCCAGGGTATCCAGAAGCAGGATGGCCCACTTCAGCCCGGGGTGGCGCTTTTGCAGCATGAAGGAGGGGACCGCCACGGTCAGGGGCACCAGCAACAGCCCCACCGCCAGGAACAGCAGGCCGCCGAGAATGCCGGAAGGCACGCCGGAGCCGTAGATCATCACCAGGAAGATGGCGATAAAGGTAAACATGACGCGGCGAGAGGTCTTGGTGGCCGCGGCGCGCTGTTCGGGGTCTTTCAACAGCTCTTCGATGGGAGTCATACCCGGATCTCACTCTAAAATGAACTGTCCGTACCCTATTCAAAGGTGTGGCCTATTTCAACACCGGCCGAAACCAAAGCCACTGCCCGATCACGTTTTCACCACAAAATGACAGCGATGTGGCACTGGGTGTCGGCGCTCACCGCGGCATCAACCCCTGTGGCAGCGGCGCCAGGTGCTGTCCCCACAGCCACAGCAGCTCCACCAGCAGCACTCCCTGCACCAGGCCGATGCCCCAGAAGACTACCTGAAACCGCCACTTGCGGGTCTTGTGGCGCCACAGTTGCTGCCCCAGCAGGGCGCCGGACCAGCCGCCGGCCAGGCTGGCCAGGTGCAACACCATCTCGGGAATCCGCCAGGCGCCCCGACGGGCACGACCCTTGTCGATGCCGTAGAGGGCGAACGCCACCAGGCTGGCGGCAGCCCACCACAGGGCGGGCCAGCCGCCATGGCGAAGCAGTGGCCACAGCAGCAGCAGCGGCAGGGTGGCCAGGGTCAGGGTCAGGCCCAGGGGCATAGGCAGACTCCATGGGGTGGAAATCCGCCACCCTAACCCTGCTTGCGGGTCAATTCAAGCAGTGGCGGCTTTTTGAGCCGTCGAGCGGCAGGGCGTTTATCAGGCCATTGGGCGCCGGCCCTGAAACTGCTAAGATCCGTCGATTCTCATCAGTCATCGGGATCGTCAACCTTGAGTAACCCCTTCTCGCCCCAGCAACTTGCCCTGTGTATGCAGCAGGATGCCGCCACCATACGCCGCCGGCTCGGTGGCATGAAGAAGCTGAAGGATGCCGCCAGACGCCAGGCAATCCAGGAGCAGCTGCAGAGCCTGCTGCAGGCCAGCCAGCAGCGGGTCCGCACCCGAGAAGCCGCGGTGCCGGTGATCGATTACCCGGATCTGCCGGTGAGCGATCGCCGCAATGAGATCGCCGAGGCGATCCGGGACAACCAGGTGGTGATCGTGGCCGGTGAGACCGGCTCCGGCAAAACCACCCAGCTGCCCAAGATCTGCCTGGAGCTGGGACGGGGCAGCCGTGGTCTGATTGGCCATACCCAGCCTCGCCGGTTGGCGGCCCGGGCCGTGGCCAGCCGCATCGCCGACGAGCTGCAGAGCCCCCTGGGTCAGCATGTGGGCTTCAAGGTGCGCTTTGCCGATCAGACCAGCGGTGACAGCTACGTCAAGCTGATGACCGACGGTATCCTGCTGGCGGAGATCCAGCATGACCGGCGCCTGGACCAGTATGACACCCTGATCATCGACGAGGCCCATGAGCGCAGCCTCAACATCGACTTTATCCTGGGTTACCTCAAGCAGTTGCTGCCGCAGCGGCCCGACCTCAAGGTGATCATCACCTCGGCCACCATCGACGTGGACCGGTTCTCCCGCCACTTCAATCAGGCGCCGGTGATCGAAGTCTCCGGGCGCACCTACCCGGTGGAGATGCGCTATCGTCCACTGGTTCGGGACGACGATCGGGATCTGGATCAGCTGGAGGGGATCTTCCTGGCGGTGGACGAGCTGTGCGCCGAGGGGCTGGGGGATATCCTCATCTTCATGAACGGCGAGCGCGAGATCCGCGATACCGCCGATGCACTGCGCCGCCGCAATCTTCGGGACACCGAGATCCTGCCACTGTTTGCCCGGCTCTCCCACGCCGAGCAGGCGAAGATCTTCGCCTCCCACACCGGACGGCGCATCGTGTTGGCCACCAACGTGGCCGAGACTTCGCTGACCGTGCCCGGCATCAAGTACGTGATCGATCCCGGTACCGCCCGCATCAGCCGCTACAGCTACCGTACCAAGGTGCAGCGTCTGCCCATCGAGCCCATCTCCCAGGCCAGCGCCAACCAGCGGGCGGGCCGCTGTGGCCGGGTGTCGGAGGGGATCTGCATCCGCCTCTATGGTGAGGAGGAGTTCAGCAACCGGCCGGAATTCACCGATCCGGAGATCCTGCGCACCAACCTGGGATCGGTGATCCTGCAGATGCTGGCCCTGGGGCTGGGCGACATCGCCGCCTTCCCCTTTGTTCAGCCGCCGGACAACCGCCACATCAACGATGGCATGCGCCTGCTGGAGGAGCTGTCCGCCATCGAGGTGCACAAGGGGCAGCCGCGGATGACCAAGCTGGGCCGCCAGCTGGCGCGTCTGCCCATCGACCCGCGCCTGGCGCGGATGATCCTGGCGGCCAAGCCCCATGGCTGTGTCCATGAGGTGATGGTGATCGCCAGCGCCCTCTCCATCCAGGACCCGAGGGAGCGGCCCATGGACAGGCAGCAGCAGGCGGACGAGAAGCACCGCCGTTTCGCCGACAAGGAGTCGGACTTCGTCGCCCTGCTGAACCTGTGGGACTACCTCAAGGCGCAGCGCAACGAGTTGTCCACCAACCAGTTCCGCCGCATGTGCCGCAGCGATTTCCTCAACTACCTGAGGATCCGCGAATGGCAGGATCTCTACAGTCAGCTGCGTCACTCCCTGGCGGAGCTGGAGATGAGCATCACCATCGGCGAACGGGCCGGCTACGAGCAGATTCACCGGGCGCTGCTGGCGGGCCTGCTGTCTCACATCGGCTCCAAGGAGCCCGAGGGTCACTTCAAGGGGGCGCGCAACAGCCAGTTTCATATCTTCCCCGGCTCCGCCCTGGCGAAGAAGCCGCCAAAGTGGGTGATGGCCGCCGAACTGGTGGAGACCAGCCGGCTGTTTGCCCGGATGGTGGCTAAGATCGATCCCCTGTGGGTCGAGCCCCTGGCCGAGCATCTGGTGAAACGCAGCTATGCCGAGCCCCACTGGGAGCAGAAACCCGGGTCGGTCATGGCCTATGAGCAGGTGTCGCTGTTTGGGGTGATCGTGGTACCCAAGCGCAAGCTGCAGTACGGTCCCATCGATCCGGTCGAGTCTCGCAACATCTTCATCCAGCAGGCGTTGGTGGGGGGCGAGTTGGGCGCCAACGAGGCTTTCCTCAAGGAGAACCTGGCGCTGATCACCGAGGTGGAGGACCTGGAGCACAAGTCCCGCCGCCGGGATATCCTGGCGGACGATGCCACCCTGCAGGCCTTTTACGAGGAGCGCATTCCCGAGGGGATCTACACCCGCCAGCTGTTCCGTGGCTGGTGGAGCAAGGCCAGCGCCAAAGATGGGGAGCTACTGAACTTCTCCAAGGCGCTGCTGATGAAGCGGGACGCCGGCCATGTGGGCGAGCTCGACTTTCCGGATCACTGGTACCAGGACGGCCTGGTGTTGCCGGTGACCTACAAGTTCGAACCCGGTGAACCGGACGACGGCGTGTCGGTACATATCCCCCTGGCGCTGCTGAACCAGGTGCAGGATCAGGGCTTCGATTACCTGGTGCCAGGGCTGCTCCATGAGAAACTGGTCGGGCTGATCAAGAGTCTGCCCAAGGCGATGCGGCGCAACTTCGTGCCGGCGCCCAACTACGCCGACGCGGTACTGCAGGTGATGGATCCCCAGCAGATGCCGCTGCTCGACGCCCTGTGCAAACAGCTGCTGAGGATGACCGGCACCCGGGTCAGCCCGGAGGAGTTTGATCTCTCCGCCCTGGCCACCCACCTGACGGTGAATTTCAAGGTGGAGGACCACAAGGGCAAGGTGATCGCCCAGGGGCGTGATCTCCACGAACTCAAGCATCGGCTCAAGGGTCAGGTGCAGAGCGCCATCGCCCAGGTGGCGGACAAGGGGATCGAGGCCGAGGGTCTGACTCAGTGGGATTTCGGCAGCCTGCCCCAGAGCTACGAGCGCAAGCAGGGCAACTACAAGGTGAAGGCCTATCCCGCCCTGGTGGACGGGGGCGACAGTGTGGCCATCAAGCTGTTCGACGATGAGTTCCGCGCCGAGGCCGCCAACCGCGCCGGCCTGCGCAAACTGCTGCTGATCAATGTGCCCAACCCGGTGAAGTACCTGCAGAAGTCCCTGCCGAACAAGGCCAAGCTGGCGATGTACTTCAACCCCTTCGGCAAGGTGGAGTTGCTGATTGACGACTGCATCCACTGCGGCCTGGACCAACTGATCGACCGCTATCCGGAGGCGGTGCGGAATGGCGACGCCTTCGAGCGCCTCAAGGAGCAGGTTCGCGGCGAGCTGGGGGATACCGTGGTGGCCATCGCCATCAAGGTGGAGCGGGTGATGACCCTGAGCCACCAGGTTAAGAAGCGCCTCAGGGGCAAGATGGATCTGCAGACCGCCTTTGCCATGTCTGACATCCAGAGCCAGCTGGACGGCCTGGTCTACAAGGGGTTTGTCCGCGACACCGGCTGGCAGCGACTGGATGATCTGGCCCGCTATCTTCAGGGGATCGAGCGCCGGCTGGAGAAGCTGCCGGTGGACCCCAATCGCGATCGGCTGCACCTGCTGAAGATCCAGAAGGTGCAGGAGGCCTACCAGGCGGCGCTGAATAAACTGCCCAAGGGGGTGGCCCCCTCTCCGCAGCTGGCGGAGGTGCGCTGGATGATCGAGGAGTACCGCATCTCCAGCTTCGCCCAGACCCTGGGCACCAAGTACCCCATCAGTGACAAGCGGATCATGATGGCGATCCAGGACGCCAGCTAGCGTCGACGGCACAGGGCGCAGACCGGGGATTTGCGCCCATTTTCCTTCCGTGGCCCTCGAGGGGCCTCGCCCGGGCATCCCGCGTCCCGGCCTTGCCCATCCTGAGTGAAGATTGACCGCAAAGGGGTTCTGTATCAAAGTGTAGGTTCTGTTGTTGAGGCCGTCCCTGGTCCGACTCGGCCAGGGACGGCACCTGAATAGGAGGCCAGGATGGCCTTTGAGTGGGTGACAGACAGGCTGTGTCGGCACCGCCAGATCGCCCTGGAGCAGATCAACCGGGGCCACTGTTACGAGTGGGCGTCCCTGGCGGCTCAGCGCTGCCCCAGCGCCCAGATCTTCTATGTCAGACGCCTGGTTCCCCACGCCTTCATCCATTTTGCCGGACTCTGGTTCGACGCCGACACACCCAGGGGTGTGCGCGACTGGCGCAGCCTGCCGCTGTTCCGTGGCTGCCGGAACCTGCTGACGCCGGCCTCGGCGGTGCGCTGGGTCCCCGGCGACCGCTTCTGGCATCGATAGCGCCGGGGTGACCACGCAGCGGAGTCTCGCGATTCAAGTCGACAATCGATTCCGTCGCCCTGTTGTCCCATAGCCATTTCAACGGAGCAACAGGGTGTTTCAGCCTCTGGTCACCCCCCGAACCCGTATCCGCATGCTGACCGCGGAAGACGGGTTTCTGATTCAGGAGTACTACCGGCAGAACCGCGCCCACCTGCGGCCGTGGGAACCCAGGCGCAGCGAAGGGTTCTTCTTCTTGAGTCACCAGCTGGAGCTGATCCGGGTGGCGCAACTGGAGTGGGAGCAGCAGCGGTCACTGCGGCTGGTGGCGCTGGATCCCCAGGAGCGGCAGGTGCTGGCGGAGGTCAACCTCTCCCAGCTGGTGTTCGGTCCCATGCAGACGGCGCAGCTGGGGTATTCGGTGTGCCGCTGTCATCAGGGAAAAGGGTTGATGCGGGAGGTGCTGCAAGAGGTGCTCAATCACGCCTTCTCCGAACTGGGGTTGCACCGGATCATGGCCAGCTATCAGCCGAACAACCGTCGCAGCGAGCGGCTGCTTCAGGGGCTGGGTTTTATCCGGGAGGGTTATGCCAGGGAGTATCTGAAGATCGACGGCCGATGGCGAGATCACGTGCTCACCGCGCTGATCGCGCCCTAGCGCCTGCCGGTGGGCACCGGGGCAAAGACGAAATTTGTGTAGTACATCACCCTGCTGGCGACTGAGCCGGTTGCCCCGGGGCTATCCTATGTCAGAATCATAAGGCCGCGGCCAGGGAGTTGCCGCAAATGGTAAAACAGGGAGCGTTTTCATGGACAGTGCGCGCAAGAGTATTCGTCGCCTCGGGGTGGCGTTGTTGGGGGCTTTGCTGGGGGGGGCGGTCATCCACTTGGCCGACTACTACCGGGGACGGCCCCTGGAGTTGATCAACGCCAATGTTCAACGGGTCTCCAGCGATGTTCAGAGCAACACCCAGGCCCTGCAGGACGAGCTCTACCGACTGAAATCCCTGACCTCGGGTCAGCCCGAATTGGCGCCGGTGGTGGCGCGCATCGACACCCTTACCCAGACCCTGAGCGCCGACCTCGGCCAGATCCGCTACTTTTCCGATGCCATCGAGAGCAACTTCCTGTGGTTGGCCGAACGGGAGCGGCTCTCCCGCATCAACAGCCTGCCGGATTTCGTTCTGCCGCTGAACAAGGGGGCCTCGCTCTGTGGCGACGGCATCACCTTCTCGGTGCTGGGGGAGCAGGAGGAGCGTATCGAGACCCGGCTGGCGGGGCGGCGCATCCACTTCAGGGTGGGCGACGAGCGCATCTTCGAGACTGACGGTGAGCGGGCCAAGGTGGCCTATCTTGGGCGGTTCGACGGCTATTACCAGTTTCGCCTGCTCTGCACCCTGGCTTAGGGGGGCTGCTCCGGTCTCAGCGGTTCAGCCGCTCGGCGACCAGGTCCGCCAGGGCCAGGGAGGCGGTCAGCCCGGGGGACTCGATGCCCGCCAGGGCCACCAGTCCGGCGATCCCCAGATCGGCCGGACCCAGCAGGGCGAAATCGACGCCGGGTTCCCCGGGGCCGGACAGCTTGGGGCGAACCCCGGCATAGTCCGGCGTCAGGGTACGCCAGGCCACCCCGGGCCAGTAGCTGGCCACCGCCTCCTTGAACCTCTCCTCCAGGCCCTGAGTGACCTCAAACTGCGGCGCATCGCACCACTGAACATCGGGGCCAAACCTGGCATTGCCAGACAGATCCAGGGTCAGGTGCACTCCCAGGCCGCCGGCTTCCGGCAGCGGGTAGATCAGCCGGGAGAAGGGGGAGCGGCCGCCGAGTTTGTAGTAGTTGCCCTTGGCCAGGTGCTGGCGGGGCACCTTGGCCGGGGACAGCCCCCGCACCCGGCGGAGCAGCTGAGGGGTGCTCAGTCCGCCCGCCAGTACCAGGCGCCGGCAGCGCAGTTCGCCCTGGCTGGTGCTGACTCGCAGTCCGGTGGGCTCCGGCTCAATCGATTCCACCGCGCAGCGAAACACCAGGCTGGCGCCCAGGCTCTCCATCTCCCCCTGCAGCGCCAGCATCAGTTGGTGGCTGTCGACAATGCCCGATTCCGGGCTCAGCAGCGCCGCATCGCAGTGCAGTTCCGGCTCCAGCTCCCTGGCCTGCCCGGGGGAAAGCGTCAACAGCCCCTCGACGCCGTTGGCCTCGGCCTGGGAGCGCAACCGTGCCAGCCGGGTCAGCTGGGCAGTGCCGCTGGCCACCACCAGCTTGCCGCAGCGCCGAAACGGCACCCCGGTACGCGCCAGGAAGGGGTAGAGCCGCCGCCGCCCGTGGATGCACAGTCGGGTTTTGAGCCAGTGAGCCGGGTAGTAGAGGCCGGCGTGGATCACTTCGCTGTTGCGGCTGCTGATGCCACTGCCAATGGTGTCCTCCCTTTCCAGCAGCAGTACCTGCCGGCCTCGCGTCGCCAGGGCGCGGGCGCAGGCCAGCCCGATGACGCCGGCGCCGATCACCAGGGTATCGACCCTCTCCATTCACTCTCTCCCCCGTTCCCGAATAGGACAGCATAACCGGTCACAGGCCGCTGACAAGGGGCCCCTGGTTCAGCGCATCGATGGAGTGCACCACCTGGTCGATCTGATCGTCGCTCATGCTGGGGAACAGTGGCAGGTTCAGTATCCGCTTGCTTATCCGCTCCGACACCGGGCAGGGCTGGTGGCGGCTGGGTGCCTCGCCCTCCAGGTAGACCGGCTGGCGGTAGAGGGGCATGGGGTAGCAGACGCGGGTATCGATGCCGCGCTCCTTGAGGCCTGCGGCCACCTGATCCCGTTCATCGAGCAGCACCGAGTAGAGGAAGGGGGCTGCCCGGGTATCCGGGTGCGGGTTGCTCAGGGTGTCGATACCCAACTGGTCGAAGTGACGGTCATAGGCCCGGCACACCCGCCTGCGGCCATCGAGGTAGCGATCCAGGTGATTCAGCTGGTTAAGGCCGATGGCGGCGGAGATGTCGGTCATGCGGGCGTTGTAGCCCAGCTTGCTGTGGATGTACTTGTCCGATTCCCCCTGGTTGCGATACAGCCTGAGGGTGTGGGCCAGTTGATCGTCATCGGTGAAGATCATCCCCCCCTCGACGCAGGTCATCACCTTGGCCATGTGGAAGCTCATGGTGGAGAGGGGGGTCTGGCTGCCCAGGGGGTGGCCATGGTACAGCCCGCCCAGGGAGTGGGCGGCATCGTGGAGCAGGAACAGGCCATGGGCCCGGGCTAGCGCATCAAGGCGGTCGAAGTCGGCGGGCAGGCCGCCATAGTCGATGTAGACGATCCCCCGGGTCCTGGGTGACAGGGCGTCGACGATGACGTCCGCATCCAGGTTGAGGTTCTGTGGCTGCACATCGACAAACACCGGTACTGCCCCGACCCGGGAGACCGCGGCCGCCGTGGCAAAGTAGGTGATGGCCGGGACTATCACTTCGTCGCCGGGCCCGACGCCCAGGGTGCGCAGGGCGATGTCCAGGGCGACCGAGCCGCTGCTCACCGCCACCGCGTGGCACCGTGACATCCGCCGGGCCATCGCCTGTTCAAACCGGTCGGTTCTCGGCCCCATGGTGAGCCAGTCGTCAGTAAAGGCCTCCATGATCGCCTTGAGGTCGCTGTCTCCCACATCGGGGCGGGACCAGGGAATAGAGGGGTTCATTGGCACTCTCCTAAGGTTGGCATGCCCTAAAAGTTGCGGTAGATGGAGAAGGGTTTCATCAATGGACACACCTTCAGCAGTTCGTCGATGCCCTGATCCAGGGTGATGCTGGCACCAAAGCCCAGGGACTTGATCCGCTGATAGCTGACGGCGTAGTCCCGCTTATCCAGGTCCTCGCCAAACTCGGCGCAGTGCAGATAGAAGTCGTACTGATTCTTGATCCGCTGCGCTACCTCCAGCTTGGTGTAGTTGAGCGCCTCATCCCCGACGTTGAAGGGGCGACCGCTCATGGCGTCATAGTGGTCCATGGCGAACAGGATGCTGGCGGCGGCATCCACCGCATGGATGAAGGTGCGGCGGGCGTGGCCCTCATACATGACGAAGGTGTGGTTGTGCACCACCTGGTGGACGATGTCGTTCACCAGCAGATCAAGCCGCATCCTTGGAGAGACGCCGAACACCGTGGCAAACCTCAGGGGAATGCCCCCCACCCTGAGGGCGTGCTGCTCCGCTTCCGCCTTGGTTTCACCGTAGAGGGTGAGGGGGTTGATGGGGGTCTCCTCGGTGCAGATCCCCTCTACCGCTCCATAAGTGGAGCCGGTGGAGGCCTGGATCAGCCGCTGGGAGGGCCGCATGCGGTTGGCGATGGCCTCGATGATCCCGACGTTGGTTTCCCGGGCCGTGGTAGGGTGGTGCTGGCAGGCGGGGTAGCCGACGATGGCCGCCAGGTTGATGATGACTTCCGCCTCGTCCACCAGCGGCTGCAGCCGGGCCGGGTCCCTGGCATCGGCATGAAACACCCTCAGGTTGGGGTGGCCGATGATGGAGAGCAGGGGACCGATGCCCCACAGCAGTTTGTCGATGACGGTGACGCTGTCTCCCCGCTCGAGCAGTTTCGGCAGCAGTATGGCTCCGATGTAACCGGCACCGCCGGTGACCAGGACCTGTTGTGGCATGGCGCTTTCCTCCTGATGTGCCCCTGGGGCAGGTTATCTGGGCCGCTCCATCGCTTGTGCATCCACTGGCGGCTCCCTGCCACCCAGCATTTGTTGATAGATCTCAATCATGGCGCGACAGCACTGTTCGAACGAGAAGGCACCGCAGGCGCGCATCGCCTGGCGACGGTTGCCGGCGTACTCCTCCAGCACCTGGTTGATCCTCTGGTGGGCCTGGCGGGCCCACCGCTGGGGGTCATCGAAGCTGAGGCAGGTGCCGATCCCGGTCGCCTCGACCACCCGCCGGAAGCTGGGGATGGGGGAGGCGATGGGATAGAGCCCGGCGGCCATCCCCTCCAGCAGGGTCTGGCCAAACCCCTCGTACTCCGATGCGCTGACCACAAAGGAGTTCTGGCCGGCCAGTTGGGTCAGCTGCTGGTCGGAGAGCCCCAGATGCAGTCGCACCCGCTGCGTCAGCCCGAGCCGCTCTATTTGCCGGCGCAGCCGGCCCAGGTTGTTGTCCCAGTCCCGACCGGCGATATCCAGGCGGTAGGCCGGATCCAGCCTGGCCAGGTGGGCAAAGCCGTCCACCAGCTTGTCCAGCCGCTTGTTGTCGGAAAAGCGGCCGATGAAGATCAGGCCTCGAGTGGGGGTGCGGCTGCCGCCTCCGCGAAATTTGCCGATGTCTGCGCCGTTTTCCACCAGTTTCAGCCTGGGGGGCTGGCAGATGCGGGAGAAGGTGCTGAAATCCCCCTGGCTGATGGCCAGGACATGGTGGTAGGCGCGGCTGCTGAACCGGGTGATGGAGCGGAAATAGGCACGCTTGAGCCGGGCGGCGAACTGGGTATGGAAGAAGCCGCCGTGGGTGCTGGCGACCAGGGGCTTGCGATGGAGGGCGCGGGTCAGGGCCAGGAAATCGAAGAAGAAGTCGATGCCGTGGACGTGCACCAGATCCGCCGGGGCGATGGCCGTCAGCACCCCGGGGGCGATGGGGTACTTGTAGCTGCCGAGGTAGTGGACACGTCGAACGGGGATCCCCTCGACCAGTTCCTCCCTGGGCAGCCTCGGGCTGCCGGGCTGATGAAACAGCCGGTTCAGGGTGACCACCGAGGCGTCGATGCCGGCCTCTCTCTGCGCCTCCACCAACGCCTGCACGAACTTCTCCAGCCCGCCGATGCCGGGATGAAACTGTCGAACTACATGGATGACTTTCAGCGAACTCTCTGGCATCGGTCGTGGTTTCCGGTTCGGGAAAACCGTCCTGGTTGAGAGGGGCGTCCTTGCCCGGCCCCACGTTGGCGTGGGTCAGGCTAAAAAGATAGTTCAGATTTCTGGGTGAAGAGCTAGGAAATTGGTGGCCACTCCCTTGGCCACCGAACGGGGATCAGGCGACTTCGGCCGTTTCCTGGGGTGCCTGCTGCCAGGGTTCGTCGGTAAGGGCCGCCAGGATGCCGCGGCGCTCGATGACGCCGGCCAGGCGCCCGTCGCGGGTGACCACCACCAGCTGGCTGCCCCTGGGTACCGCCTCCATGGCCCGCTGTTCCAGGTTGTCCAGGTTGAAGCTGGTGAGGTAGCCGGCATCACTGACCGGGTAGAGGGCCTTTTCATCCACCGCCAGGCTGCAGGCCAGTCGGGTCAGGGGCTCACTGACATCACAGCTGAAGCGAATGGGCTGCATCACCTTGCTGATCGGCATCAGTTCGGTGTCTTCAAACTCGGTGAGATAGAAGGCGCGCAGCAGGTCCTGATCGTCGACGAAGCCCAGAGGCTTGTCATTCTCCACCACCAGGGCGGCGCCGCTGCCGCGCTGCAGCAGTTGCCGGGCCGCCTGGGTTACCGGCGTGTCGGGGCTCAGGGTCAGGGGCAGGGTGTGGCACAGGGCGCCGGCAGTCTGTTTGGTGTTGGTCATAATTTTGTCTCCTTGAGAGGGGGTGAAATGGGTGTCGGCCGGGGTGCGGCCATGGATCCACCAGTGGGCCAGCCCCACCAGGGCACCACCGCCGATGATGTTGCCCAGGGTGACGGGCAACAGGTTGTTCTTAAGGAAGTTGCCCAGAGTGAGGTGGGCAAAGTGGCTGGGGTCGAGACCGAGGCGCAGCCAATCGACCGCATCCTGACTGTGCCGGATGGCGATCCCCAGTGGCACCAGGAACAGGTTGGCGATGCTGTGTTCGAAGCCGGTGCTGACGAACATGGCCACCGGCAGCATCAGCAGCAGCGCCTTGCCCAGGGGATCCTTGGTGCTGAAGCTCATCCATACCCCCAGACAGACCAGTAGGTTACACAGGATCCCCAGGGCGACTGCCTGCAGGAAGCTGTGCTCCAGTTTGTGCTGGGCCAGGTTCATCACCGACAGACCCCATTGGCCGCCGTAGAGATCCCCCTGGTTGGCCAGCATCATCAGTCCGACCAGGGTCAGGGCGCCGGTGAGGTTACCGGCAAACACCACGCCCCAGTGGCGCAGCATACGGGCGGTCGACACCCTGCCGTTGGCCCAGGGCACGACGGTGAGTACGGTGCTGGTGAACAGTTCCGCACCACAAAGCACCACCAGGATCAGCCCCAGGCTGAAGACCAGGCCGCCGGCGAGCCGGGTCAGCCCCCAGGACTGGTCCACGGCGCCGGTGACGACGGTGATGTAGAAGGCGAAGGCGATACCGATATAGAGGCCGGCCATTACCGCCAGGGCAAAGGTTTTTCCCCGGCTGTTGGCCAACTTTCCCTGTCCGTAGCGCTCGGCGGCGGCCATCAACGGGTCGGGTTGGGGAAGGGAGGAAACCGGGGTCAGCACGGTTCACCTCCCCGGGGTATAAGTTGGTGCGGTGTCACAAAAATCACTTTGACGCTCCTTGGGTCACATTGGGCTGGGGTTGCTGTGGTTCGCTGTCACGATATGCCTCTTTTCAACCAAAGAAAAATAGATGTTTCATCTTTATATGATCAAAAATATTGATTTTATGGATGGGTGCCGAGGGTGAAAACTCCTTGTTTGTCACCTGAATTTCCGGTGATCCGGATCTCGTTGGGGTGGCGTCTGGCGTGACGCGGCTCTCGCCGGGGCGGGTGGGTGAGGTGTTGGGCCGGTATCGTTTTGCCGATGGGGGAGTGGCGGCTATGGGGGTGGCCTGCCTGGCGGGTCATTCGGTGATCATACGGATCCGATCGCCTGATATAAAAAAGGATTATCAGTGATTTCAGTGATGATGGCTGGTTGTGGTCGGCGGTGACATTGCTGTAACCCCTGTCCTGGTTGGGGCTGGAGGCACCACCGGTGCCTCGCTGGAGTGTGCTGCGTGGCCAGGCCCTTGGCATCAATAAAATTGATACTGGCTAGAGAAAAGATTGGTGTGTCCGCCTTTGATGATGTGATAAGGGTGGGAGGCCGCGATGCCGCCGCCAATGGGCAGACACCTTGTGTGCTCGATCAATATTATGATTTAGAACGATTAAGTTTTGAGGGTTGGCGATGTAAAGTGGTCAGCCGGAAGGGTATGTTGGCCGGTTCTAAGGCGACCGGATGCCGGCCCTTCGAAGATCAACACGATAAGGTTCTAAGGAGTACGGCATGCAAACGGAGTTGCGGCCTTTGACGACGGCGGCTGGCTATGAGATTGCCAGCAACTGGTTTATCCCCGACAGCGCCCCCCAGGCCACCCTGATCCTGGCTCCCGCCATGGGAGCGACCCAGGGCTTCTACCGCCCGCTGGTGCACTGGCTGGTCGGTCAGGGGCTGCGGGTCATCACCTTCGATTATCACGGGGTGGGCGCTTCCCGCCAGGCTCCCTTGCAGCACTGCCACGTCAATATTGTCGACTGGGGGCGCAATGATTGCGCCGCGGTGATCAACGCCGCCTATCGACATGATCAGTCACACCCGCTGATCTGGCTCGGCCACAGCCTGGGAGGTCAACTGCCGGGGATGATCCCCAATGTCCACCTGCTGGACCGCATCATTACCGTTGCCTCAGGCAGCGGCTACTGGCGGGAGTCGCCGCCGCGACTAAAGCGCAAGGTGTGGATGCTCTGGTACCTGGCGGCACCGCTGACCACCAACCTGGTGGGGTACTTCCCCGGCAGGAGGTTGAACATGGTGGGGGATCTTCCCGCGGGGGTGATGCGCCAGTGGCGCCGCTGGTGCCTGCACCCCAACTATGCGGTTGGGGTGGAGGGTGAGCCCCTCAGGGCCGGCTTCCAGTCGGTTCGCTGTCCCATTACCGCCATCAGTTTCGAGGACGATGAGCTGATCTCGCCGGTGAACGTCGAGAAACTGCACCTGGACTACCGCTCGGCGCCGGTCACTCTGGTGCACCTCTCCCGGAAGGAGTGTGGCGGGCGAATGGGCCACTGGGGATTCTTCCACCCTAAGCAGGAGACCCGGTTGTGGCGGGACCTGCTACGGAGCGAGCTTCATCCTTACCCCCGTCGTTTGGCCGCCGGCTAGCAGTCCCTGGATTGTCATAGAGAGCCCGGGGGCTGTCGACCCTGGAGGGTCAGCGCTGAAAGGTCCAGGTAGTGGCCGACATCGCCGCCGGTCTCCTGAAGATGGGGGATCCGGCCCAACAGCGGTGTTCCCAGATGCCGGGTCAGATAGGCCAGGTTCTCCTGCTGGCAGGCGGCGTTGGGGTCCACATGGTTGGCGATCCAGCCGGCCAGCCTCAGGCCGTCGGCTTCAATCACTCGCTTGCTCAGAAGGGCATGGTTCAGGCACCCCAGACGAATCCCCACTACCAGGATCACTGGCAGCCTGTGCTCAATCACCCATTGATTCAGGTTCTGGGTGTCCGACAGCGGCACCAGCCAGCCTCCGGCACCTTCTACCACCACCACATCTGCGCTCGCCTGCAACTGCCTCAATCCCTGGGTCAACACCGCGGCATCAATGTTAACGTTGTCCATCGGGGCGGCCAGGTGGGGGGACAGGGGCCGGGTCAGGGCATAGGGGTTGACGCTGGCATAATCCAGGGCAACCGAGCCGGCACGCTGCAAGGTCAGGGCATCGCCATTTCTCAGCCCCTCCGAGGTCTGTTCGCAGCCGGCGGCCACCGGTTTGTAGCCTGCGGTACGCATGCCCAGGGCATTGACCGCCTGCAGCAGCGCCTTGGCCGCCAGGGTCTTGCCGATGTCGGTGTCGGTGCCAGTCACAAAGTAGGTGTCAGTCAAGGGTAAGCACTCCGTAGCAGACCCGGTAGCTCAGGGGCAGTCCGGCCGGGGTCCTGGGTTGACTCTGTGCCTGGTAGGCGCGTTCCAGCCTGGCCAGGGTGGTGCGGTCCAGCAGGCGGTGTCCCTCTCCCTGGTGCAGGTGGGTGGCACCGACCCCCTTCAGGGCGCGCATCACCGCCAGGGCGGAGTCGTAGTGAAGGGTGACGGTCTCGAAAGTCAGCTGGCCGGGGTTGAACCCGGCGGCGGCCACGGCGATCCGCAGCACCTCCTCACTGGGGTAGGGGTTGACCCTGGGCCGATGGTCCACCTGCTGCCAGGCCCGGGCCAGTTCGGTGAGGGACCCCTGGACCAGGGTGCTCAGCAGCAGTCGCCCGCCGGGACGCAGACAGGCTCTCAGCTGGCGCAGGGCGGCGGTCAGATCCTGACTCCATTGCAGCGCCATGCTGGAGAACGCCATATCGAACGAACCCGGCGCCAGCGGCAGGGCGTCGGCGTCCCCCTGCAGGCACAGTGCCTGGGGGCAGCGACTGCGGGTGCGGGTCAGCATCGGTGGCGCCAGGTCCAGGGCGAGAACCCGATGACCCTGGGCCAGTAGCCGTTCGGTGAAATGGCCGCTGCCACAGCCCAGGTCCAGTACCTGTCCCACCGGCATGGGACCGGCCAGGCTGAGCAGGCGCTCACCCACCAGTCGTTGAAACTGGGCGTGGCGATCGTAGCTGTCAGCCGCCCGGCCGAAGGCGCGGCCAATCGCTTCCTTGTTGTGCATCGGTTGAGCGTTATCGGGTCTGGGCAGCATGCCATACCTCATTCAGTGCCTCGGCCAGGGCGACAAGCTGCTCATCGCTGTGACTGGCGCTCAGGGTCAGTCTCAGCCTCGCCTGGCCGGCGGGTACCGTCGGCGGCCGGATGGCGCCGATCCAGAGCCCCTTCTCCCTGAGCGCCGCCGACAGGGCCAGCGCCTTGTGGCTGTCGCCCACCATCAGCGGTTTGATGGGGGTGGGGGTGTTCATCAGGGGGATGGCCGGGTCCAGCCCGGAGGTCAGCAGCCGGGACAGGGTCATCAGCCGATCTCGGCGCCACTGCTGGGACCGAATCTGCCGCACCGACTCCGCCAGGGCACAGGCCTGGGCCGGGGGCAGAGCGGTGGAATAGACCAGGTGACGGGCGAACTGGATCAGGTATTGGGCCAGCTGATTGCTGCAGAGCACCGCCGCCCCGGCGCAGCCAAAGGCCTTGCCAAAGGTGACCACCAGGATGTCGGGCTGAATGGCGGCGGCGGCGCTGCTGCCCCGGCCCTCGGGGCCCAGCACACCGCAGCCGTGGGCGTCGTCCACCATCAGCCAGGCGCCCTGTCTATCACACAGCTGGCGTAGCTCGGCCAGGGGGGCCAGATCCCCGTCCATGCTGAACACCCCCTCGGTGATCACCAGCTTGGGGGTGCCGGGCTCCGCGCCGTCGAGGCGACGGTCCAGGTCGGCGCAGTCGTTATGGGCAAAGCGTTTCATGGTGGCGGGACACAGGTGGCCCGCCTCCTGCAGCGAGGCGTGATTCAACCTGTCCTGCAGCAGCAGATCGCCCTTGTGCATCAGGGCGTGGATCACCGCCTGATTGGCGGCGAAGCCACTGGAGAACAGCAGTGCGGCCTCGAACCCCAGCCAGTCACACAGCTGCTGTTCCAGATCCTGGTGGACCTGGTGATGGCCGGTGACCAAGGGGGAGGCGCCGCTGCCGGCGCCAAAGCGGCGCAGGCCCTCCTGCCACGCCTGGTGGATCGCCTCGCTCTCCGCCAGGCCCAGGTAGTCGTTGCCGCAGAAGTGGTGGTAGAGCCTGCCATCCACCCTGATTTTCGCCCCCTCCAGCCGGTGTATCGGCTGGCGGTGGCGCAGCAGGCCCTGGGACTGTCGGTCGGCCAGGGCCTGGGCGATGCGCGCCTCGAGCGGATCAGCGGCCGGCATCGTAGAACAGATCCTCATCGCCAGGGCGGGAGGCGATGTTGTGGCTGACCCTGGCCATCAGGGCGTCCGCCTCGGCCACGTCGGGACGCTGTGACCTGTGCTCCGAGTTGATCCCCAGCTTGTTGAACAGCAGCAGGTCCTTGTCTTCGGAGGGGTTGGGGGTGGTCAGCAGCTTGCAGCCGTAGAACACCGAGTTGGCCCCGGCCATGAAGCACAGCGCCTGCATCTGCTCGTTCATGTTTTCCCGGCCGGCGGAGAGGCGCACCGCGGATTGGGGCATCATGATGCGGGCGATGGCGATCAGGCGGACGAAGTCGAAGGCCTCCACATCCTCGGCCTCCTCCATGGGGGTGCCCTTGACCTTCACCAGCATGTTGATCGGCACGCTCTCCGGATGGGTGGGCAGGTTGGCCAGCTCCACCAACAGGCCAAAGCGGTCGTCGGCGCTTTCGCCCATGCCGATGATGCCGCCGGAGCACACCTTCATGCCGGCGTCACGGACGTGGCTCAGGGTGTCCAGCCGGTCCTGGTAGGTGCGGGTGGTGATGATGTTGCCGTAGTACTCCCTGGAGGTGTCCAGATTGTGGTTGTAGTAGTCCAGACCGGCGTTGGCCAGCTCTTTGGCCTGATGGGCATCCAGCATCCCCAGAGTCATGCAGGTCTCCATGCCCATCTCCTTGACGCCGCGAATCATCTCCACCAGGTAGGGCATGTCGCGCTCCTTGGGGTTCTTCCAGGCGGCGCCCATACAGAAGCGCTGGGAGCCGGCGGCCTTGGCCTTGCGGGCGGAGTCCAGCACCTGCTCCACCTCCATCAGTCGCTCCTTGTCGATGTCGGTGCGGTAGTGGGCGCTCTGCGGGCAGTATTTGCAGTCCTCGGGGCAGGCGCCGGTCTTGATGGAGAGCAGGGTGCTCACCTGCACCTTGCTGGGATCGTGATATTGGCGGTGGACCTGCTGCGCCTGGAACATCAGCTCCATAAAAGGCAGGTTAAACAGGGTGTCGACCTCTTCCCGGGTCCAGTTATGTCGCAGCTCCACGGCGGCTCCCCAATCAGTGTGTGGTTATAGGTAAATGCTTGGCTAGTCTAATTCAAGCCGATAGACTGTCAACCAACAACAGGTTCAACCATTGACTGCTGATCAAAAAATGACCATCGACATTCAGTTCGACCAAGACCATGTCTGGCACCCCTACACCTCCACCCTGGACCCCTTGCCCTGCTACCCGGTCACCCGGGCCGACGGGGTTCACCTGACCCTGGAGGATGGTCGACGGCTGATCGACGGCATGTCCTCCTGGTGGTCCGCCATTCACGGATACAACCACCCGAGGCTGAACCAGGCCGCCGCCGCCCAGATGGAACGGATGTCCCACGTGATGTTCGGCGGCATCACCCATAAGCCGGCGGTGGAGCTGTGCCGCAAGCTGGTGGCCATGACCCCGGAGCCGTTGCAGAAGGTGTTCCTGGCAGATTCGGGCTCGGTGTCGGTGGAGGTGGCACTGAAGATGGCCCTGCAGTACTGGGCCGCCAAGGGGGAGCGGCGGGCCAAGTTCCTGACCCTGCGCCACGGCTACCATGGCGACACCTTTGCCGCCATGTCGGTGACCGACCCGGAAAACTCCATGCACAGCCTCTACAAGGGGTTCCTGCCGGAGCACCTGTTCGCCGATTCGCCGGAAGGGGGCTTCTCTGATCCCTGGGATCCGGCGGATTTCGACGATTTTCGCCTTATGTTCGTCGCCAATCGCCACCAGTTGGCGGCGGTGATCCTCGAGCCCATTGTCCAGGGGGCCGGGGGGATGCGCTTCTACCACCCCGAGTTCCTGCGCCAGGTGCGGGCGCTGTGCGACGAGCATGGGGTGCTGCTGATCTGCGACGAGATCGCCACCGGCTTCGGCCGTACCGGCAAGCTGTTCGCCTGTGAGCATGCCGACATCAGCCCGGACATCCTCTGCCTGGGCAAGGCGCTGACCGGCGGCTACCTGACCCTGGCTGCGACCCTGACCAGCAAGCATGTGGCCGATACCGTCTGCTCCGGTGAGGCGGGTTGTTTCATGCACGGGCCCACCTTCATGGGCAACCCCCTGGCCTGCGCCGTCGCCAACGCCAGCCTGGACCTGATCAACGAAGGCCATTGGCAGGGCCAGGTTGCCGCCATCGAAGCCCAACTGGCTGAGCGGCTGCCGCCGCTGGCGGCCCTGCCGGTGGTGAAATCGGTGCGCTGGCTCGGGGCCATCGGGGTGGTGGAAACCCATGAGCCGGTGAACGTGGCCGAGATCCAGAGGGCGTTCGTGGAGCAGGGGGTGTGGATCCGCCCCTTCGGCCGGCTGGTCTACATCATGCCTCCCTACATCATCGCCCCGGCGCAGCTGGACCAGGTGGTTCGGGCCATGGCGTTCGGTCTCCGGCAGACTCCGGCCTAGGTCCGCTTTAGCCGCATTAAATACGAGAAAAGTTCGAAAAATCGCCCGGGTTTCTGCTCAGGATCAAGATTGGGGTTCGGCACTGCCTCTAGCATGGAGACTGGCGTCAGACTCAGGGAGAGCAGCGTGTGGGCGCACTCTACAGGCGGACTCAGTTCAGTGGATTGATGGTGTCGGGGCTCACCGCCTTGATGGTGACTTTGTGGTGGGTGGGGTGTGACAGCCCGGCGACCCTGCTGCTTTGTGCCCTGGTGCTGCTGGTGGGCGGGCTGCTCATTTCGCTGACCATCGAGGTGCACCCCGGTTTCCTGCGCTGGTACTTCGGTCCCAGGGTGTGGCGCCGGCAACTCTCTCTCAGCGAGATCGATCAGGTGTCGGTCATCGGCCGCAGTGAAGACGGCCGCTGGCCCATTCACCTGGGGCGCAGCGGCTGGGTGTACCAGGTGTCGGGTCACTACGCGGTGGAACTTCGGCTGCACTGTGGCAAGATAATCCGCCTGGGGACAGATAACCCCTATGAGGTAGTTAACGCCATTCGCCAACATCAGCAGTGCCTGTCCTAACCACAGCGGAGGTGACCATGGATCATCAACAGGCCAAATCCTACCTTCTGGCGCGACCCTGCTGCCTTCTGGATACCCCGTTCGGGCCGGAAGTGGCGGTGTTCAAGGTCAAGGGCAGGATGTTTGCCACTCTGGCCCTGGGCCAGGACAAGCGCCACTACTGGATGAACCTCAAGTGCGACCCGGACGAGGCCCTGGCCCTGCGGGACATCTTCGACGCGGTCGTGCCCGGTTACCACATGAACAAGAAGCACTGGAACACGGTGATTCTGGATGGCTCCATTCCCACCGGCGAGATCCAGCGGATGATCGACAACTCCTATGCCCTGGTAGTGCGTTCCCTGCCCAAACGAGACCGTACCATGGTGGAGGTGCTTCTCTAACCCAGCCTGAGGGGGAACCCTCAGCGACAGATACCAGCGAGTTACTCACCCCAATGCCGCCGGTTCCGGCCTCCCTCGTCCTTGCGGTGGTTTCAGATGCCGCCCTGGGGCAGATCAGCGGTGACTTGCGAGTGGGCGATATCGGGTCAGCCCAAGCGCATTCGCCCCTCTGCTCCAAACGAACGCCGCTTCGGCGGAGTGCCGCCGCTGGGGCAATCCCTTATGGCTAAGTGTTTGATCTGGAATTTTGTTTAACCCATGTTACTGAGGTAGAGTAGTCCATTAACAATCAACACTGCCCGTGAGTGTCTGCGCCCTCCCATGAGACGGCGCCGTGGCGGAGCCATGCCCTAGAAACTCAGTAGATAGAAATTAATCTGATATATTTCATGTGTATATGGGTTAGTGATTGCCAACTCCGCCCTTGTCGAGGCCCAACTGGCTGAGTGGGCTTTGCACGCCATCGGCCCCCATCTGCAGCACATGGGTGTAGATCTGAGTGGTCCTTAGATCGCTGTGGCCCAGTTGGGACTGAATGGTGCGAATGTCGGTGCCCCGCTGAAGCGGGTGAGTGGCAAAGGAGTGTCGAAGGGTGTGGCAGGTGACCTGCTTGTCGATGCCACTGCGCTGGGCCGTGGCTCTGACCGCTTTCCTGAGCGCGGATGGGTGGATATGGTGCCGCCTTAACGCACCGTCAACCGGATCCCTGCTTAACTGTGCCGACGGAAAGAGAAATTGCCAGCCGAGCTCGAATGGCGCATTGGGCAGCTTTTGGGCCAGGGCGAAGGGAAGGCTCACCCCCTGGTAGCTGGGGTTTTGCCGATCTTCAGCCAGGTATCGGCCAACGTGGTCAATCTGATTCTTCAGGGCCGGGAAAAGCTCAGGGGCCAATGTGACCCGACGATGTTTTCCCCCTTTGCTGTTCCAAACCTGGATGCCCGCGTAGCCGAAGTCGATATCCTTGACCCGCAAACGGTAGGTCTCGCTCTTTCGTAAACCACTGCCATACATCAGTTGCATGGGAAGCCGGTACCGGCCCGGGGCATGTCGAAGCAGGGTGGTAACCTCGTCAATGGTTAATACAACGGGCAATTTAGGCTGCCTGCGTGACTGCTGAAACTCCAACGAGAGTCCGAGTGGACGACACAGTATGCAGCGATAGAGGAACACCAGGGCGTTAAGCGCCGTACTCTGGGTCCGCGGTGCCAATGCACATTGATTGGCCAGATAGCTAAGAAATTGCTCCACCTCTTGGTCGCCGACCTCTCTGGGGTGGCGCCTGCCGCAGAAGTGAACAAAGCGTTTTATCCAGAGACAGTAGGTCCGGATGGTGTTTTCGCGATAGCGTCTGGCGCGCATCTGCTCGGTGATGTAGGACAGGAAAGGCGAGGACATGGCAAATTCCACGATACTGTATGTATATACAGTTATAGTCGATGGCCGCCTTTCCGCAAGGCAAGGGTGGGTTGCACGCACTCATACTGTTCAGGAGATCGGTTTTTTAGTCTAATATATTGATTTTAAGCAGTATGTGTCCGACTTTGCTCGATAGGTCGTTGGGGAAAAGCGGACCATGTTATTGAGCAAAAGGCGGAATGGTTCCGCATATTAAACTGTTATACGTTTTTGGGAAATCGGAGGTAAGCAAATGTCTGAAGATGCGATTCAACTTGCAAAGAACCTACTCGAAACAGATGAAAATTATTTAGAAAACATAATTGCATTATCGCGTATTGGAAACGAAATGTATGGGCAATGTTGGGACACTAATTACCACGTATTTGGTCTCATAGCATCGGAGACGGATCATTTACCACTTAATCATGTTCGGGTGAATTGCTCAGAGGAGTTTCTTGCAAAAGCCGATAAAGAGTTAGTTGAGACGATTAAGTTTTATCGTTCTGATGTTGCTAGTGCATGCAATAAGATCATCAGAAATATAAACGTATAACAAGCAATTTAAGAGGGATTTGAAGTTGACCCGTTTTAGTGGACACCAAAATCGATAGATTGAGGTGTCAGAATGCCTGCCTACAAGACAGGAAAACGAACTCAACAGTACAGTGTGGAGTTCAAGGTAAAAGCGGTGACCTGGTCA
>NZ_SWCI01000019.1 GCF_005116715.1 Ferrimonas sediminicola
AAGCGTTGTGAGGCGTTGAGCTAACCTGTACTAATGACCCGTGAGGCTTAACCATACAACACCCAATGGGTTTTGAAATCCCAGATAGAAAGCGCTTGCGAGAATGCAAACGAGAAACAGCTTGTGCGAATTGTAACGATTTTGCTTGGCGGCAATAGCGTTGTGGTCCCACCTGATCCCATGCCGAACTCAGCAGTGAAACACAGTAGCGCCGATGGTAGTGTGGGAGTTCCCATGTGAGAGTAGGTCACTGCCAAGCACCCATTTCCGATTATGGTTGGTCAACAGAGACTGACGGTAATCCACAAAATTCGTCTGACGACCATAGCGCTGTGGTCCCACCTGATCCCATGCCGAACTCAGCAGTGAAACACAGTAGCGCCGATGGTAGTGTGGGAGTTCCCATGTGAGAGTAGGTCATCGTCAGGCTCTTATTCAGAGAGAAGCCCAACCGAAAGGTTGGGCTTTTTTCGTTTGTGCGTTTGGCTAAGCCACCATATACCGCGAGTTCGCGGACAGGAGTTTGTCCGGAAACGCGGCCTAGGTCCCGGGTTGGGTGGTGGTCGATGCGGTCCTACTCCCCTCCTCTGCCATGACTGGATAGGGGCTTCGACTTCAGGTTGACCTCTGGTTGAAATCCCACCGCCGGCATCGATTTTTGCTTCATTCTGCTATATTATCGCCGCCTTGCACTGGCCCACTAAACTCCGGAGAGATCGTGTCGCTGAACATACGCACCGAGTGTTGTCTTATCCCCTATCATAGCTTCGGTCTGCCCAGTACCGCAGAGGCACTGGTTGAGGTCACCTCTGCGGAGGAGATGGCGGAGGCGTGGAACCTGGAGGCATATCGGGGCGGGCCTCGAATGGTATTGGGGGGGGGCAGCAACACGGTCTTCGTCGAGCGCTACCAGGGGCTGGTGATCGTCAATCGCATCAAGGGGCGTGAGGTCATTGATGAAGGGGGCAGCTGGCTGCTGCGCGTCGGGGCGGGGGAAGATTGGCATGACCTGGTGATGTGGAGCCTGTCGCAACGGATATATGGCCTGGAGAACCTGAGCCTGATCCCCGGCACCGCAGGCGCCGCGCCAGTTCAGAACATCGGTGCCTATGGAATGGAGTTCGCCTCGGTGTGTGCCCATGTGCAGGTGCTGGATCTGGAGACGGGACACTTGCGCCTGCTCACCGCCGAGCAGTGCCAGTTTGGCTATCGGGACTCCATCTTCAAGCGGGAGCTGAAGGACCGGGCCGTGATCCTTGGTGTGGGGATACGCCTGCCGAAACGCTGGTGTCCTCGTCTCAGCTATGGGCCGCTGCGTGAGCTGGACACCCCAACTGCGGAGATGATTGCCGACAAGGTGATGACGGTGCGCAGGCAGAAGCTGCCCGACCCGCGGAATCTGGGCAATGCCGGCAGCTTCTTCAAGAACCCCATTGTCCCCGACGCGGTGGGGCGTGACCTGTTGAGCCGCTATCCACAGATGCCTGCCTACCCTGCCGGTGAAGGTCAGATGAAACTCGCCGCCGGTTGGCTGATTGAGCAGAGCGGCCTCAAGGGGGTGACCCTGGAGGGAGTGGGGGTCCATGCCCAACAGGCACTGGTTTTGGTCAATCACGGCACGGGGACGGCGGCGCAGCTGCTTCGGTTGGCTCGCGAGGTGGTCGCCAGGGTTTCGGACCGCTTTGGGGTGGTGCTAGAACCGGAAGTTCGGCTGCTGGACAGTCGAGGGGAACAGCACTGGAGCCATTATGCCGAGCAATGAGAATCGGCAGCGGGTCCTGGAAGCCCTGCTGGACGGCGAGTTTCATTCTGGGGCGCACCTGGCGGGGCAGCTGGGCCTGAGTCGCACCGCGGTGAATAACCACATCCAGGCCCTGGAATCGCTGGGCCTGGATATCTACAGCGTCAAGGGCAAGGGGTACCGCCTGGCCTGCCCGATGACGCTGTTGAACAGAGAGGCGATCGCCTCTGGGCTCTCCTCTTCTGTGTACCTGTTTGATGAGGTGGAATCCACCAACAGCTTCCTGTTGCAGAATCTTGGCCAACTTGCGTCGGGTGACTGCTGCCTGGCCGAGCGCCAGAGCCAGGGCCGGGGCCGCAGAGGCAGGCAGTGGATCTCGCCCTATGCAGGTTCTCTCTACCTCTCTCTCTATTGGCGGCTGCCTGGGGGGGTTGCCCAGGCCGGCGGCCTCAGCCTGGTGGTTGGCGTGCTGTTGGTCGATGCGCTGGAGTCCCTCGGCATCACCGGGGTCAGCGTTAAGTGGCCCAATGATCTCTATTATGGTGAGGCGAAGCTGGCTGGCATCTTGGTGGAGATGCGCGGTCAGTATGGTGAGCCCGCCGATATGGTTATTGGCTGTGGCATCAACGTCAACCTGGGTGTTGACGCCGCGGCAGAGATCGATCGGGCCTGGACCGATCTGCGACTGGTCACCGGTGAGCCGGTGGACCGAAACCGGCTGGCAAACGCGGTGATCCGGCATCTTCAACAGGGGCTGACCCTGTTTGAGGCTCAGGGATTGGCGCCCTTTATCGAACGCTGGCGCAGGCACGATCGCTACCTGGGCAAGCCGGTGCGGATTCTGCTGGGAGAGTCAGAGGTGCTGGGGGTCGCTGCGGGCATCGACGCCAACGGTGCCCTGTTGCTGGAGACCGAGGACGGGATTCGGGCATTTAACAGTGGCGAAGTGAGCCTGAGGCCCCTGACTTAACGCCTCAGCCAGACACGATTGACCTTGTGGTCATCGCCCTTGCTGAGGATGAGGTTGGCACGGCTCCTGGTGGGCTGGATGTTGGCCTTCAGGTTCGGGCCGTTAATCTCATCCCAGATTTTACTCGCGGTTTTTCGGGCTTCCCCTTCGGTCAATTTCGAGTAGTGGTGGAAGTAGGAGTTGGGATCGGTGAAGGCACCCTGTCGGAACTTGTCGAAGCGGTCTATGTACCAGCGTTTGAGAAGGTCATATTTAGCGTCGACATAGATGGAGAAATCCACAAAATCGGATACGAACAGCCGGTTGCCGGCCTCGGGGTAGTCGTGGGCGGTCTGCAGTACGTTTAATCCTTCAAGAATCAGGATGTCCGGTTTACGGATAGCGTGGTGCCTGTCGGTCAGCCGGTCGTACTCCAGATGAGAGTAGATGGGGGCGTGGACTTCACTTTTTCCCGACTTCACGTCCTTGAGGAAGTCCAGCAGCATTTTTCCATCATAGCTCTGTGGAAACCCCTTTTTGCTCAGCAGTTGCTTCTCTTTCAATTCCTTCAAGGGATAGAGGAAGCCGTCTGTGGTGATCAACTCCACCTTGGGGTGCTCAGGCCAGCGCTGCAGCAGCGCCTGGAGCAGGCGGGCGGTGGTGCTTTTGCCGACGGCTACGGAGCCGGCCACGCTGATGATATAGGGGCCGTCTTCCGGTCTTTCGCCGAGAAACTCCTCCACCACCTGGCTGCGGCGCTGATTGGCATGCACATAGAGGTTGAGCAACCTCGATAGGGGCAGGTACACCGCCTCCACCTCGCTCAACGAGATATCCTCGTTGATGCCCCGCAGCCGTTCGAGTTCCCCTTGACTCAGTGGCAGCGGCACGGCGTCGCGCAGCACAGACCACTGCTCTCGGTTGAACTCCAGGTAGGCGTTACGGGATGTAGATGGGACTGGCGCCATATTAACTCCTTAGATGCGATGGCAAAACTACACCATCAACCCCTAAAGGTACAGCCTGCCGTGGCGGTTGCACCGATTTTGCCCCCAATTTCTGTATAAGACTAAAACTCAGTCAATTGAGGCGATTGACGGGATCTTTTTTGAAATTTGGCTTGCACTGGTTGGTTCAATTTCCTATTATGCGCTCCGCACAAAGCGAAGCCGACTTAGCTCAGTAGGTAGAGCAACTGACTTGTAATCAGTAGGTCGCCAGTTCGATTCCGGCAGTCGGCACCATTTGTAGCAGTGGAGGGGTTCCCGAGTGGCCAAAGGGATCAGACTGTAAATCTGACGGCTCCGCCTTCGAAGGTTCGAATCCTTCCCCCTCCACCATTTTTCTCGGTTCGAGGTAGCCTGAAGATTGTTTTTGCGGGCATCGTATAATGGCTATTACCTCAGCCTTCCAAGCTGATGATGCGGGTTCGATTCCCGCTGCCCGCTCCAAGAAATTTGCTGATATAGCTCAGTTGGTAGAGCGCACCCTTGGTAAGGGTGAGGTCCCCAGTTCAAATCTGGGTATCAGCACCATTTCTTCCCTTCTTCACGCTGCTTCAATCCTTGTTTATACTCATGCGAGTATTACTACGTCAAACGTGGAAAACCACCACCTTAGTTTGGATTGAGGCACTATCATGTCTAAAGAAAAATTTGAGCGTTCGAAGCCGCACGTAAACGTTGGTACCATTGGCCACGTTGACCACGGTAAAACCACTCTGACCGCTGCTATCACCAACGTACTGGCTAAAGTATACGGTGGTGAGGCCAAGGACTTCGCTTCCATCGACAACGCTCCTGAAGAGCGTGAGCGTGGTATCACCATCTCTACCTCTCACGTAGAGTACGATACTCCTACCCGTCACTACGCCCACGTAGACTGCCCCGGACACGCTGACTACGTTAAGAACATGATCACCGGTGCTGCCCAGATGGACGGCGCGATTCTGGTAGTAGCTGCCACCGACGGCCCAATGCCTCAGACCCGTGAGCACATCCTGCTGTCTCGTCAGGTAGGCGTACCTTTCATCATCGTATTCATGAACAAGTGCGACATGGTAGACGATGAAGAGCTGCTGGAACTGGTAGAGATGGAAGTTCGTGAACTGCTGTCCGAGTACGAATTCCCCGGTGACGACCTGCCTGTAATTCAGGGTTCCGCCCTGAAAGCCCTGGAAGGTGAAGAGGAGTGGGAGAAGAAGATCGTTGAGCTGGCTGAAGCCCTGGATACCTACATCCCTGAGCCTGAGCGTGCCATCGACGGTGACTTCATCCTGCCTATCGAAGACGTATTCTCCATCTCCGGCCGTGGTACCGTAGTAACCGGTCGTGTAGAGCGCGGTATCGTTAAAGTTGGTGACGAAGTAGAGATTGTTGGTATCAAAGAGACCACCAAGACTACCTGTACCGGCGTAGAGATGTTCCGCAAGCTGCTGGACGAAGGTCGTGCCGGTGAGAACTGTGGTGTTCTGCTGCGTGGTACCAAGCGTGACGAAGTTCAGCGTGGTCAAGTACTGGCTAAGCCTGGTTCCATCAACCCGCACACCAAGTTCGAGTCTGAAGTGTACGTTCTGTCCAAAGATGAAGGCGGCCGTCACACTCCATTCTTCAAAGGCTACCGTCCTCAGTTCTACTTCCGTACTACTGACGTAACCGGTACCATCGAGCTGCCAGAAGGCGTAGAGATGGTAATGCCTGGTGACAACATCAAGATGGTTGTTACCCTGATCTGCCCCATCGCGATGGACGAAGGCCTGCGCTTCGCTATCCGTGAAGGTGGCCGCACCGTAGGTGCTGGTGTTGTAGCTAAGATCATCGAGTAATCGACAGTCTCGCTATGATAAAAGGGCGCCTGAGGGCGCCCTTTTGCCATTTGTATGCCTGTGCGGCTTGTAAGCAGATACCAGAATGAATAGAATCTAGGGCTGCTTTTTTTACGGTGGTAGCCGGGGGGGGGCCTTCTCCCGGAGAGTCGGTGGATCCCGACCCTGGCATGGCTGTCATCGCAACAGCAGTGGGTGATTCTATCCACTGGTTAACAGGATTGTTGTAATGAGTACCAATATTGAAAATCAAGGTAGTGCGCTGGATACCCTGAAATGGGGCCTGGCTGTGCTGGTTCTGCTGGCTGCCGTCGTGGGCAACTACTATTTTGATACTGTATCTGTTCTGATTCGCGCCCTGGGCGTGGTGATCGCCATCGCTGCGGGTCTTGGCATTGCCGCCACCACAGTGAAGGGCAAAGAGGCTTGGGCGTTTGCCCAGGAAGCCCGTCTGGAAGTGCGTAAAGTTGTCTGGCCCACTCGCCAGGAAACCATGCAGACCACGCTGATCGTTTTTGCCGTGACTGCCATCCTAGCTTTTGTCCTGTGGTTGCTGGATATGGCTCTGGTTAACATCGTTAGCTTGATTACTGGGGTTTAATAGATGTCTGAAGAACAAAATATGCGCTGGTATGTGGTGCAGGCTTTTTCCGGTTTTGAGTCTCGTGTAGCCAAGACCCTGAAAGAGCATATTAAGATGCACGGTATGGAAGACCAGTTCGGTGAGGTTCTGGTGCCTACCGAAGAGGTCGTTGAGATGCGTGCCGGCCAGCGCCGTAAGAGCGAGCGCAAGTTCTTCCCCGGATACGTGCTGGTGCAGATGGTGATGAACGATGCCACCTGGCACCTGGTGCGTAACACCCCGCGCGTGATGGGCTTTATCGGAGGAACCTCCGATCGTCCAGCGCCCATCAGCGAGAAGGAGGCCAACGCCATCCTGAATCGCCTGCAGGAGTCCACCGAGTCTCCCAAGCCTCGCACCCTGTTCGAACCCGGCGAAGTGGTTCGGGTCAACGACGGTCCCTTTGCCGACTTCAACGGTACCGTGGAAGAGGTGGATTACGAAAAGAGCCGCCTGAAGGTCTCGGTACTGATCTTCGGTCGGTCCACTCCGGTGGAGCTGGATTTCTCCCAAGTAGAGAAGTCCTGATCATTAATTGGTCAAAAAAATTTGTTGAGGGGCAGAAGATTTGTATATAATCCGCTGCCCCTTTATTCACGGGGAGTCAGTAGCCCTGACGCTTGAACCCAAATGAGGTATTAAACAATGGCTAAGAAAGTCCAAGCATACATCAAGCTGCAAGTTGCAGCTGGTGCCGCTAACCCTTCACCACCAGTTGGTCCCGCTCTGGGTCAGCACGGTGTTAACATCATGGAATTCTGTAAGGCGTTCAACGCCCGTACCGACAAGATCGAAAAAGGTCTGCCGATTCCTGTAGTGATCACCGTATACGCCGACCGTTCCTTCACCTTCATCACCAAGACTCCTCCAGCGTCTGTACTGCTGAAGAAGGCTGCCGGCATCAAGTCCGGTTCCGGTCGTCCTAACACCGAGAAGGTTGGCACGGTAACCGACGCTCAGCTGCAAGAGATTGCTGAGACCAAGGCTGCCGACATGACTGGTGCTGACATTGAAGCGATGAAGCGCTCCATTGCCGGTACTGCTCGTTCCATGGGCCTGGTAGTTGAGGGATAAGACGATGGCTAAACTGTCTAAGCGCATGCGCGTTATCCGCGAGAAAGTTGACGCTACTCGCGAGTACGAAATCAATGAAGCCGTTGCTCTGCTGAAAGAACTGGCCACTGCCAAGTTCGTAGAGAGCGTTGACGTTGCCGTTAACCTGGGTGTTGATCCCCGTAAATCCGATCAGAACGTTCGCGGCGCCACCGTACTGCCTCACGGCACCGGTCGCGACGTACGCGTAGCGGTATTTACTCAGGGCGCCAACGCCGAAGCCGCCAAAGAAGCCGGTGCCGACCTGGTTGGTATGGAAGATCTGGCTGAACAGGTTAAGAAAGGCGAGATGAACTTCGACGTTGTGGTTGCCTCTCCCGATGCAATGCGCGTTGTAGGTCAGCTGGGTCAGATCCTGGGTCCCCGTGGCCTGATGCCTAACCCTAAGACCGGCACTGTAACTCCTAACGTTGCCGAAGCGGTTAAGAACGCCAAGGCCGGTCAGGTTCGTTACCGCACCGACAAGAACGGCATCATCCACAGCACCATCGGTAAGGTTTCTTTCGACGCTGCACAGCTGAAAGAGAACCTGGAGTCCCTGCTGATCGCCCTGAAGAAGGCCAAGCCTGCTTCTGCCAAGGGTCAGTACATCCAGAAGGTGGCCATCTCCACCACTATGGGTGCCGGTGTAGCCGTGGACCAGGCGACTCTGGAAACCCAGACCGCTTAAAGTTTACAGGGCGCTAAGTTATCGAGTATAATTTTGCGCCCTTAAGGTCGAGGCCAGTCCGCTGGCCCTCGTCCGAGACCGCAGGAGCCGCAAGGCTTAATTTCCTGCGTAGACGGTGAAACAGGACCTTGGAAGATTTCTGATCTTCTGGAACCTTACCACCGTGTCGTTCCCCAGAGATGGGGATTGTTAAGTTTCTAGGTGTTAAAACCTAGGTGGAATCCAGGAGTAAAAGCCAATGGCATTAAGACTCGAAGACAAGAAAGCAATTGTCGCTGAGGTCAACGAAGCTGCCAAAGGTGCTCTGTCTGCTGTAGTTGCCGATTCTCGCGGCGTTACTGTAGGCAGCATGACTGCTCTGCGTAAAAGCGCTCGTGAAGCTGGTGTTGTTATGCGCGTTGTGCGTAACACCCTGGCCAAGCGTGCCGTTGAAGGTACTCCTTACGAGTGCCTGACCGACGCATTCAGTGGTCCTACCCTGATCGCCTTCTCCAACGAGCACCCTGGTGCTGCGGCGCGTCTGTTCAAAGACTTCGCCAAGGAAGAAGCGGCGTTCGAGGTAAAAGCCCTTGCCTACGAAGGGGAACTGATCCCCGCCGAGCAGATTGACCGTCTGGCCAAGCTGCCAACCTACGACGAAGCGATCGCACAGCTGATGATGACCATGAAGGAAGCATCTGCTGGCAAGCTGGTTCGTACTCTGGCTGCTCTGCGCGACCAAAAAGAAGAGCAAGCTGCCTAAGGCTCGCTGCTTAAACTTTTTAAACTAATTTTTTAGGATTGTTAGTAATGTCTATCACTAAAGACCAAATCATCGAAGCCGTAGCTGAAATGTCCGTAATGGACGTTGTTGAGCTGATCGAAGCTATGGAAGAGAAGTTCGGCGTATCCGCCGCTGCCGCTGTTGTTGCTGGTGGCGCTGGCGCTGGCGAAGCTGCTGAAGAGCAGACCGAATTTGACGTAATGCTGACCGGCGCTGGTTCCAACAAGGTTGGTGCCATTAAGGCCGTTCGCGGCGCCACCGGTCTGGGTCTGAAGGAAGCTAAGGCTCTGGTAGAGTCTGCTCCTGCAGCCGTTAAAGAAGGTATCTCTAAAGAAGAAGCCGAAGCTCTGAAGAAAGATCTGGAAGAAGCTGGCTGTCAAGTTGAGATCAAGTAAGCTAACCTATAGCTTACGAGCCTAGGCTACGGCTTAGGTAAGGCTGGTGGTTATTTAACCACCGGCCTTTTTGCGCTGTATAGCGCTGACAAACTTCCCACCGTTTGTCGCCGATCATAGGATCGCGGACCTGGCAGAGATTATTGGTTGGGTTCTTGCACCCCGAGAATGGCGTGTTGCAAGTGCGTGGGCTCAGATGGGTCACCAAAGAGCGAGCAGAGGAACCAAATGGTTTACTCCGATTTTCAAAAAAAACGCATCCGTAAGGACTTTGGTAAGCGTCCAAAAGTTCTGGACATCCCTTACCTGCTGTCGATCCAGCTGGACTCGTTCCAAAACTTCCTGGAGCAGGACGTAGACGGCGAGCGTGGTCTGGAAGCTGCATTCCGCAGTGTATTCCCGATCAAGAGCTTCTCCGGTTACGCCGAGCTGCAGTATGTGAGTTACAAGCTGGGCGAGCCCGTATTTGACGTAAAAGAGTGCCAGATCCGAGGCATTACCTATTCCGCTCCCCTGCGGGTGAAATTGCGCCTTGTCCTGATGGACAAGGAAGCCGGCGGTGCCGTTAAGGACATCAAAGAGCAGGAAGTGTACATGGGTGACATTCCTCTGATGACCGAGAATGGTACCTTCGTGATAAACGGCACCGAGCGTGTGATCGTTTCTCAGCTGCACCGTAGCCCAGGTGTGTTCTTCGACCACGACCGTGGTAAGACTCACTCCTCCGGTAAGGTGCTGTATAACGCCCGTGTTATTCCCTATCGTGGCTCCTGGCTGGACTTCGAGTTCGATCCCAAGGACAACCTGTTTGTCCGTATCGACCGTCGTCGTAAGCTGCCTGCCACCATCATGCTGCGCGCCCTGGGTTTCAGCACCGATGAGATGCTGGAGATGTTCTTCGACAAGTTGGAGTTCTCCATCAAGAAGGACAAGCTGGTCATGGCCCTGGTGCCTGAGCGCCTGCGTGGTGAAACCGCCGTCTTCGACATCAAAGATGCCGACGGTAATGTGCTGGTTGAAACCGGCCGCCGCGTGACCGCCCGTCACATCCGCGCCATGGAGAAAGCCGGCCAGACCGAACTGGAAGTGCCCGTAGAGTACCTGGTTGGCAAAGTGGCCGACAAAGACTACGTGGACGAAGCCACCGGTGAACTGCTGGTCGCCGCCAACCAGGAACTGAGCCTGGAGGACGTGGCCAAGCTGTCCCAGTCCGGTATCAAGGCGTTCAGCACCCTGTACACCAACGACCTGGACTCCGGCCCCTACATCTCCACCACGCTGGCCATCGACTCCTGTCAGGAGCGCATGGAAGCCCTGGTTGAGATCTACCGCATGATGCGCCCCGGCGAGCCGCCAACCCGCGAAGCGGCCGAAGCCCTGTTCGAGAACCTGTTCTTCTCCGAAGAGCGCTACGATCTGTCCACCGTTGGCCGGATGAAGTTCAACCGTCGCCTGGGCCGCAGTGAATCCACAGGTTCCGGTGTCCTGGACAAGGCCGATATCGTCGATGTCATGAAGAAGATCATCGAGATCCGCAACGGCAACGACGAGGTGGACGATATCGACCACCTGGGTAACCGTCGTATCCGCTCCGTCGGTGAGATGGCCGAGAACCAGTTCCGTGTAGGCCTGGTGCGTGTTGAGCGTGCCGTGCGTGAACGTCTGTCCCTGGGTGACCTGGACAGCCTGATGCCTCAGGACCTGATCAATGCCAAGCCCATCTCTGCGGCAGTGAAGGAGTTCTTCGGTTCTTCCCAGCTGTCCCAGTTTATGGATCAGAACAACCCGCTGTCCGAGGTGACTCACAAGCGTCGTATCTCGGCACTGGGTCCCGGCGGCCTGACCCGTGAGCGTGCCGGCTTCGAGGTTCGAGACGTACACCCGACCCACTATGGTCGACTGTGCCCCATCGAAACGCCCGAAGGTCCAAACATTGGTCTGATCAACTCCCTGGCGAGCTACTCTCGTACCAACGAGTACGGCTTCCTGGAGACCCCCTACCGTCGCGTTATCGATGGCGTGGTGACCGAAGAGATCGATTACCTCTCTGCCATCGAAGAGGGCAACTTCGTTATCGCCCAGGCCAACACCAACCTGGATGAGAACAACCGCCTGCCGGAAGATGAGCTGATCGCCAGCCGCCATAAGGGCGAGCCTGGCTTCATGACCGCGGATCAGATCCAGTACATGGACATCTCCCCGTCTCAGATCGTGTCTGTGGCGGCGTCCCTGATTCCGTTCCTGGAGCACGACGATGCCAACCGGGCCCTGATGGGTGCGAACATGCAGCGTCAGGCCGTACCTACCCTGAAGGCGGACAAGCCTCTGGTCGGTACCGGCATGGAGCGTAACGTTGCGGTTGACTCCGGTGTAACCGCCGTAGCCAAGCGTGGTGGTGTGATCGATTACGTCGATGCGTCCCGCATCGTCGTCAAGGTGAATGAAGATGAGCTGGTACCTGGCGAGGCCGGTATCGACATCTACAACCTGACCAAGTACACCCGTTCCAACCAGAACACCTGCATCAACCAGCGTCCCGTCTGTAACGTTGGTGAGCCGGTAACCCGTGGTGACGTACTGGCCGATGGTCCTTCCACCGACCTGGGTGAGCTGGCGCTGGGCCAGAACCTGCGCGTCGCCTTCATGACCTGGAACGGTTACAACTTTGAGGATTCCATCCTGCTGTCGGAGCGTGTGGTTCAGGAAGATCGCCTGACTACCATCCACATTCAGGAACTTTCCTGCATTGCGCGTGACACCAAGCTGGGCAGCGAAGAGATCACTGCTGACATCCCCAACGTGGGTGAGTCCGCCCTGTCCAAACTGGACGAGTCCGGCATCGTGTACGTTGGTGCCGAGATGAAGCCCGGTGACATCCTGGTGGGTAAGGTAACGCCTAAGGGTGAGACCCAGCTGACTCCCGAGGAGAAGCTGTTGCGTGCCATCTTCGGTGAGAAGGCGTCCGACGTGAAGGACTCCTCCCTGCGTGTGCCGAACTCCGTATACGGCACCGTGATCGATGTACAGGTCTTTACCCGCGATGGCGTGGAGAAGGACAAGCGTGCCATCGAGATCGAGGAGATGCAGCTGAAGGAAGCGAAGAAGGATCTGACCGAAGAGTTCAGCATCCTGGAGAACGGCGTCTACGACCGTGCCCGCTCCCTGCTGCTGGCTTCCGGCATGTCCGAAGCTCAGCTGGACAAGATGGATCGTGCCAAGTGGCTGGAACTGCCTCTGGATGACGAAGGCAAGCAGACCGAACTGGAACAGCTGGCCGAGCAGCACGAAGAGCTGCGCGCCGAGTTCGACAAGAAGTTCGAGATCAAGCGCCGCAAGATCATCCAGGGCGATGACCTGGCTCCCGGTGTACTGAAGATCGTCAAGGTGTACCTGGCCGTGAAGCGTCGCATTCAGCCTGGTGACAAGATGGCCGGTCGTCACGGTAACAAGGGTGTAATCTCCACCATCGTTCCTGTCGAGGATATGCCTTACGACGAGACCGGTACTCCGGTGGACATCGTACTGAACCCCCTGGGTGTACCGTCCCGTATGAACATCGGTCAGATCCTGGAGGTGCACCTGGGTGCTGCCGCCCGTGGCATCGGCACCAAGATCACCGCCATGCTGGAACAGCAGAAGGCGATCGCCGAACTGCGCGACTACATCCAGCAGGCGTACGATCTGGGTGAAGCCCAGCAGAAGGTAGAGCTGAACACCTTCACCGACGAGGAGGTGATTCGCCTGGCGAAGAACCTGCAAGGCGGTATGCCTGTGGCTACCCCGGTATTCGACGGTGCCCGTGAAGCCGAGGTGAAGGAGCTGCTGACCCTGGCGGGTCTGCCTACCTCAGGTCAGATCACCCTGTATGACGGTCGTACCGGTGACGCCTTCGAACGTCCTGTAACCGTGGGTTACATGTACATGCTGAAGCTGAACCACCTGGTTGATGACAAGATGCACGCCCGTTCCACCGGTTCCTACAGCCTGGTTACCCAGCAGCCGCTGGGTGGTAAGGCACAGTTCGGTGGACAGCGCTTCGGTGAGATGGAGGTGTGGGCACTCGAGGCGTATGGCGCCGCCTACACCCTGCAGGAGATGCTGACCGTGAAGTCTGATGATGTGAACGGTCGTACCCAGATGTACAAGAACATCGTCGACGGTAACCACTCCATGCAGCCTGGTATGCCTGAGTCCTTCAACGTACTGTTGAAGGAGATCAAGTCCCTCGGTATCAACATCGAGCTGGACCAGGAATAAGCCACCCGCTGAGCGGTATATGACGCGGTGTCCCGCCCTGAGGCGGGACACCGAGGTTAAACCTCCACTAGGAGATGAACGTGAAAGACTTACTCCAGTTTCTGAAGAAGCAGAACAAGTCTGAAGAGTTTAACGGTATCAAGATCGGTCTGGCCTCCCCAGACATGATCCGCTCTTGGTCTTTCGGTGAAGTTAAGAAGCCGGAAACCATCAACTACCGTACCTTCAAGCCAGAGCGTGACGGCCTGTTTTGTGCGCGTATCTTTGGTCCGGTAAAAGACTACGAGTGCCTGTGCGGCAAATACAAGCGCCTGAAGCATCGCGGTGTTATCTGCGAAAAGTGCGGCGTTGAAGTTACCCAGACCAAGGTGCGCCGTGAGCGCATGGGTCACATCGAGCTGGCCAGCCCGGTTGCCCACATCTGGTTCCTGAAGTCCCTGCCATCCCGCATCGGTCTGCTGCTGGACATGACCCTGCGTGACATTGAGCGTGTGCTGTATTTCGAAAGCTATGTGGTGATCGAAACCGGCATGACCTCTCTGGAGAAGGGCCAGATGCTCACCGAAGAGGAGTACCTGGACGCCCTGGAGGAGCACGGTGACGAGTTCGACGCCCGCATGGGTGCCGAGGCGATCCTGGAGCTGCTGAAAGCCATCGATCTCGAGAGCGAGATCAACGAGATGCGCGAAGAGCTGCCCCAGACCAACTCCGAGACCCGCCGCAAGAAGCTGACCAAACGCCTGAAGCTGATGGAAGCCTTCTACCAGTCCGGTAACAAGCCAGAGTGGATGATCATGGCGGTACTGCCGGTGCTGCCACCGGACCTGCGTCCCCTGGTACCCCTGGATGGCGGCCGGTTCGCGACCTCTGATCTGAACGATCTCTACCGTCGCGTGATCAACCGCAACAACCGTCTGAAGCGCCTGCTGGACCTGGCGGCCCCTGACATTATCGTACGCAACGAAAAGCGTATGCTGCAGGAGTCCGTGGATGCCCTGCTGGACAACGGCCGCCGCGGTCGTGCCATCACCGGTTCCAACAAGCGTCCTCTGAAGTCCCTGGCTGACATGATCAAGGGTAAACAGGGCCGCTTCCGTCAGAACCTGCTGGGTAAGCGGGTGGACTACTCCGGTCGTTCGGTCATTACCGTGGGTCCGACCCTGCGTCTGCACCAGTGCGGTCTGCCCAAGAAGATGGCGCTGGAACTGTTCAAGCCCTTCATCTACGGCAAGCTGGAAGGTCGTGGCCTGGCCACCACCATCAAGGCTGCCAAGAAGATGGTGGAGCGCGAGGTCCCCGAGGTTTGGGACGTACTGGACGAAGTGATTCGTGAGCACCCGGTGCTGCTTAACCGTGCACCGACTCTGCACCGTCTGGGTATCCAGGCGTTTGAGCCGGTGCTGATCGAAGGTAAAGCGATTCAGCTGCATCCCCTGGTGTGTGCGGCCTACAACGCCGACTTCGACGGTGACCAGATGGCGGTACACGTCCCCCTGACCCTGGAAGCCCAGCTGGAAGCCCGTGCGCTGATGATGTCCACCAACAACATCCTGTCGCCCGCATCCGGTGATCCCATCATCGTTCCTTCGCAGGACGTGGTGCTGGGTCTGTACTACATGACCCGTGAGAAGGTGAACGACCTGGGTGAAGGCATGGTGTTTACCTCCGTGGCCGAAGCCGAGAAGGCCTACCGCACCAAGACCGCCAACCTGCACGCTCGCGTCAAGGTTCGCATCACCGACACCTTCCTGGGTGAAGATGGTGAGGTGCAGGAGGAGCGTAAGATCGTCGACACCACCGTGGGTCGTGCCATCCTGTCGATGATCCTGCCCAAGGGCATGTCCTTCGACCACATCAACCGGGATATGGGCAAGAAGGCGATCTCCGGGGTACTGAACAGCTGCTACCGGATCCTGGGCCTCAAGCACACGGTGATCTTCGCTGACCAGCTGATGTACACCGGCTTCCACTACGCCACCCGCTCCGGCACCTCCGTAGGTATCGACGACATGGTGGTGCCCGAGGCCAAGAAGACCATCATCGATGCCGCCGAAGAGGAGGTCACCGAGATTCAGGAGCAGTTCCAGGCCGGTCTGGTGACCGCCGGTGAGCGCTACAACAAGGTGATCGACATCTGGGCCAGCGCCAACGAGAAGGTCTCCAAGGCGATGATGGAGAACCTGAAGACCGAAACCGTCATCAACCGTGATGGCGAAGAGGAAGAGCAGGGCTCCTTCAACAGCATCTACATGATGGCCGACTCCGGTGCTCGTGGTAGTGCTGCCCAGATTCGTCAGCTGGCCGGTATGCGTGGCCTGATGGCCAAGCCAGACGGCTCCATTATCGAAACCCCCATTAAGGTGAACTTTAAAGAGGGTCTGTCGGTAGCGGATTACTTTATCTCCTCTCACGGTGCTCGTAAGGGTCTGGCGGATACCGCACTGAAGACCGCGAACTCCGGTTACCTGACTCGTCGTCTGGTGGATGTGGCCCAGGATCTGGTGATCATCGAGAACGACTGTGGCACCGAAGAGGGTCTGTCCGTGAAACCGCTGATCGAAGGCGGTGACGTGGTTGAGCCGCTGCGTGAGCGCGTACTGGGCCGTGTGGTGGCCAAGGACGTGATCAAGCCCGGTACCGAAGACGAGGTGCTGCTGCCCCGCAACACCCTGCTGGACGAGAAGATGTGTGACATCCTCGAAGAGCACTCGGTGGACGAGGTACTGGTTCGCTCGGTGATTACCTGTCACACCGACTTCGGTGTGTGTGCCCACTGCTACGGCCGTGACCTGGCCCGTGGCCACATCGTCGGTAAGGGTGAGGCCATTGGTGTGGTTGCCGCCCAGTCCATCGGTGAGCCCGGCACCCAGCTGACCATGCGTACCTTCCACATCGGTGGTGCGGCATCCCGTGCGTCGGCCGAGTCCAACGTACAGGTGAAGAACGCCGGTAGCCTGAAGCTGCACAACGCCAAGTTCGTCACCAACTCCGACAACAAGATCGTGATCACCTCTCGCTCTACCGAGCTGGCGATCATCGATGATCTGGGTCGTGAGAAGGAGCGCTACAAGCTGCCCTACGGTGCGGTGCTGGAGAAGGCCGAGGAAGATGCGGTTGTCGCCGGCGACATCGTAGCCAACTGGGACCCGCACACTCACCCAATCATCACCGAAGTAGAGGGTGTGATTAAGTTCGTTGACATGATCGACGGCGTCACCATGAAGCGTGAAACCGACGAGCTGACCGGTCTGTCCAGCATCGTGGTTCTGGATCCCAACCAGCGCACCAGCGCCGGTAAAGAGATGCGTCCTGCGGTGAAACTGGTGGATGCGTCCGGTAACGAACTGATGATCCCCGGCACCGAAGTGCCTGCCCAGTACTTCCTGTCCGGTAACGCCATTGTCAGCATCGACGACGGCGCCACCGTGAACGTGGGTGATGCACTGGCCCGTATTCCTCAGGAATCCGGCGGTACCAAGGATATTACCGGTGGTCTGCCCCGAGTGGCCGACCTGTTCGAAGCCCGCAAGCCGAAAGAGCCTGCGATCCTGGCTGAAATCACCGGCACCATCTCCTTCGGTAAGGAGACCAAGGGTAAGCGTCGTCTGGTGATCACTCCTCACGATGGCGGCAAGCCGTACGAAGAGATGATTCCCAAGTGGCGTAACCTGAACGTGTTCGAGGGTGAGAAGGTTGAGCGTGGCGAAGTGATCGCCGACGGTCCAGAGGCCCCGCATGACATCCTGCGTCTGCGTGGCATCCACGCCGTGGCCAACTACATCGTCAACGAGGTTCAGGAAGTGTACCGTCTGCAGGGTGTGAAGATTAACGATAAGCACATCGAGGTGATCATTCGCCAGATGCTGCGTAAGTGCATCATCACCAGCGCCGGCGATTCCGATCTGCTGGAGGGTGAACAGGCTGAAGTGGCACGGGTGAACATCATCAACCGTAACCTCATCGCCGAGGGCAAGCAGCCCGCCACCTACGAGCTGGAGCTGCTGGGTATCACCAAGGCGTCCCTGGCCACCGAATCCTTCATCTCCGCGGCCTCCTTCCAGGAGACCACCCGCGTGCTGACCGAAGCGGCAGTGAGCGGCAAGCAGGACGACCTGCGCGGCCTGAAGGAGAACGTGATCGTGGGTCGACTGATCCCTGCCGGTACCGGCTACGCTTACCACGAGCAGCGTAACGCCAAGGAGGAGTCGGTGACTCCCGTGGTCAGCGCCTCGGAAGCGGAGCAGAACCTGGCGGATCTGCTGAACGCCGCCGACGACTAAGCCTCTGGCATCGGCAACATGAAAAAGGGGCGCCTAGGCGCCCCTTTCTAGTTTGGACCCGGAATGTGGAATCCCGGTGGGGCAGGTGGCAAGGAATCTTGCCTACAGCGCCTGATCCCGCTGGCTATTTCTTGACACCCGGTCTGCGGGTGCTTAAAATTCCGCGTCCCCCTTTTTGGGGGTCGATTTTTCGCACCTGAAAATGAGTAGTAAACATCAATTGGAGTAATCAATGGCTACTGTAAACCAGTTGGTACGTAAGCCTCGCCAATCGAAGGTCATCAAGACTAACGTTCCGGCTCTGGAAGCGTGCCCTCAAAAGCGTGGCGTGTGCACCCGTGTATACACCACCACCCCTAAGAAGCCGAACTCTGCACTGCGTAAAGTGTGCCGTGTTCGTCTGACCAACGGTTTTGAAGTGACCTCCTACATCGGTGGTGAGGGTCACAACCTGCAGGAGCACTCCGTGGTCCTGATCCGTGGCGGTCGTGTGAAGGACTTGCCTGGTGTGCGTTACCACACCGTTCGTGGTGCCCTGGATACTGCCGGCGTGAGCGATCGTCGCCAAGGCCGTTCCAAGTACGGTGCCAAGCGTCCTAAGTCTTAATGGTTCTCCGTTAAGTAAGGCCAAGCAACTTTAAATTTTTGTACATCCTGTTTTGGATATACCTGAAGAAATCGGAGAGATCCCATGCCAAGACGTCGCGTCGTAGGTCAACGTAAAATTCTGCCGGATCCTAAGTTCGGATCTGAGCTTCTGGCCAAGTTTGTAAACGTGGTTATGCTGGACGGTAAGAAGTCCACTGCCGAGCGCATCGTATACGGTGCCCTGGAAGCCGCCGCTTCCAAGTCCGGTAAAGACCACCTGGAAATTTTTGAAACTGCTCTGGAGAACATCCGTCCTGCCGTCGAGGTTAAATCTCGTCGTGTAGGTGGTTCAACCTATCAGGTGCCGGTTGAAGTTCGCCCAGTTCGTCGTAACACCCTGGCCATGCGCTGGTTGGTGGAAGCTGCTCGTAAGCGTGGCGAAAAATCGATGGCTCTGCGTATGGCAGGTGAGCTGCTGGACGCTGCCGACAACAAAGGTTCTGCGGTTAAGAAGCGTGAAGACGTTCACCGTATGGCCGAAGCCAACAAGGCGTTTGCCCACTACCGTTGGTAAGCGCGACGGCGCAGCACGCTCCGTGCTGCGCCTGTTTTGCATGATCTCCCGGGCAATTACCGGGATAAGAGGAAGAAATCGTGGCTCGTACTACTCCACTAGAGCGCTACCGCAATATCGGTATCTGTGCTCACGTTGACGCCGGTAAAACTACCACCACTGAGCGGGTGCTGTTCTACACCGGTTTGTCACACAAGATCGGTGAAGTGCACGATGGCGCCGCAACTATGGATTGGATGGAGCAGGAGCAGGAGCGTGGTATCACCATTACCTCTGCTGCGACCACCACCTTCTGGCGTGGTATGGAGGGTCAGTACCCCGAGCACCGCATCAACATCATCGACACCCCCGGACACGTGGACTTTACCATCGAGGTAGAGCGTTCCCTGCGTGTGCTGGATGGCGCTGTGGTGGTGTTCTGTGGTTCCTCTGGTGTTGAGCCTCAGTCTGAAACCGTATGGCGTCAGGCTGACAAGTACCAGGTTCCGCGCATGGTGTTCGTCAACAAGATGGACCGCGCTGGCGCTGACTTCGAACGCGTTATCGAGCAGATCCGTGATCGTCTGGGGGCCAACTGTGTGCCGATCCAGCTGAACATCGGTGCCGAGGATGAGTTCAAGGGCGTCATCGACCTGCTGAAGATGAAGGCGATCAACTGGAACGAAGCGGACCAGGGGATGACCTTCAGCTACGATGAGATCCCTGCCGAGCTGGCCGATACGGCCACCGAATGGCGGGAGTTCATGGTAGAGTCAGCCGCCGAAGCATCCGAAGAGCTGATGGACAAGTACCTGGAAGAGGGTGACCTGTCCGAAGCAGAGATTCGCCAGGGGCTGCGTACCCGCACCCTGAACAACGAGATCGTTCTGGCTACCTGTGGCTCCGCCTTTAAGAATAAGGGCGTACAGGCGGTTTTGGACGCGGTTGTCGAATACCTGCCGGCTCCGATTGACGTGCCTGCCATTAAAGGTGTGGATGAGCGCGAGAACGAAGTTGAGCGTCACTCCGACGACAACGAGCCCTTCTCTGCGCTGGCGTTCAAGATCGCCACCGACCCCTTTGTTGGCACCCTGACTTTCTTCCGGGTTTACTCTGGTGTAGTGAGCACCGGCGACACCGTCTACAACTCCGTCAAGGAGAAGCGTGAGCGCTTTGGTCGGATCGTGCAGATGCACTCCAACGACCGTAAAGAGCTCAAAGAGGTGCGTGCCGGCGACATCGCTGCTGCCATCGGTCTGAAAGACGTCACCACAGGCGACACCCTGTGCGACATGAACCACAAGGTGGTTCTCGAGCGCATGGAGTTCCCTGAGCCGGTGATTCAGATCGCGGTAGAGCCTCGTACCAAGGCCGACCAGGAGAAGATGGGCATTGCCCTGGGCAAGTTGGCGGCGGAGGATCCCTCCTTCCGCGTGGAGACCGATGAGGAATCCGGCCAGACCCTGATCTCCGGCATGGGCGAGCTGCACCTGGATATTATCGTTGACCGAATGAAGCGTGAGTTCAGCGTTGACTGCAACGTTGGTAAACCTCAGGTGGCTTACCGTGAGACCATCCGCTCCAAGGTGGAAGTTGAAGGTAAGTTCGTTCGTCAGTCCGGCGGTCGTGGCCAGTATGGTCACGTATGGCTCAAGATGGAGCCCAAAGAGGCTGGCGAAGGTTTCGAATTCGTCAACGACATCGTAGGTGGTGTGGTTCCCAAGGAATACATTCCTGCGGTAGAAAAAGGCTGTAAAGAGCAGATGGACATGGGCGTACTGGCTGGCTTCCCTATGCTGGATGTCAAAGTCACCCTGTTCGACGGTTCCTTCCACGATGTTGACTCCAATGAAATGGCGTTTAAGATCGCGGGTTCCATGGGCTTTAAGAAAGGCGCCATGGAAGCGGATCCGGTCCTGCTTGAGCCGATGATGAAGGTTGAGGTCACCACTCCGGAAGACTGGATGGGTGACGTCGTTGGCGACATCAACCGTCGCCGCGGAATGATCGACGGTATGGATGATGGCCCTGCCGGGCTGAAAATTATCCGCGCTAAGGTGCCATTAGCCGAAATGTTTGGTTATGCTACCGATCTGCGCTCTGCTACCCAAGGTCGCGCTTCCTACTCCATGGAGTTCCTGGAGTACAACGAAGCACCGCAAAACGTAGCTCAAGCTGTAATCGATGGCCGATTTGGCTAAATCCCTTTAATACCCGGGTCGCGCCCGGGTACTTATGTAAATTGAAAGGAACACGACGTGTCTAAAGAAAAATTTGAACGTTCAAAACCGCACGTTAACGTTGGTACTATCGGCCACGTTGACCACGGTAAAACCACTCTGACCGCTGCTATCACCAACGTACTGGCTAAAGTATACGGTGGTGAGGCCAAGGACTTCGCTTCCATCGACAACGCTCCTGAAGAGCGTGAGCGTGGTATCACCATCTCTACCTCTCACGTAGAGTACGATACTCCTACCCGTCACTACGCCCACGTAGACTGCCCCGGACACGCTGACTACGTTAAGAACATGATCACCGGTGCTGCCCAGATGGACGGCGCGATCCTGGTAGTAGCTGCCACCGACGGCCCAATGCCTCAGACCCGTGAGCACATCCTGCTGTCTCGTCAGGTAGGCGTACCTTTCATCATCGTATTCATGAACAAGTGCGACATGGTAGACGATGAAGAGCTGCTGGAACTGGTAGAGATGGAAGTTCGTGAACTGCTGTCCGAGTACGAATTCCCCGGTGACGACCTGCCTGTAATTCAGGGTTCCGCCCTGAAAGCCCTGGAAGGTGAAGAGGAGTGGGAGAAGAAGATCGTTGAGCTGGCTGAAGCCCTGGATACCTACATCCCTGAGCCTGAGCGTGCCATCGACGGTGACTTCATCCTGCCTATCGAAGACGTATTCTCCATCTCCGGCCGTGGTACCGTAGTAACCGGTCGTGTAGAGCGCGGTATCGTTAAAGTTGGTGACGAAGTAGAGATTGTTGGTATCAAAGAGACCACCAAGACTACCTGTACCGGCGTAGAGATGTTCCGCAAGCTGCTGGACGAAGGTCGTGCCGGTGAGAACTGTGGTGTTCTGTTGCGTGGTACCAAGCGTGACGAAGTTCAGCGTGGTCAGGTACTGGCTAAGCCTGGTTCCATCAACCCGCACACCAAGTTCGAGTCTGAAGTGTACGTTCTGTCCAAAGATGAAGGCGGCCGTCACACTCCATTCTTCAAAGGCTACCGTCCTCAGTTCTACTTCCGTACTACTGACGTAACCGGTACCATCGAGCTGCCAGAAGGCGTAGAGATGGTAATGCCTGGTGACAACATCAAGATGGTTGTTACCCTGATCTGCCCCATCGCGATGGACGAAGGCCTGCGCTTCGCTATCCGTGAAGGTGGCCGCACCGTAGGTGCTGGTGTTGTAGCTAAGATCGTCGAGTAATCGACAGTCTCGCTATGGAAAGAGGGCGCCACCGGCGCCCTTTTTTTGTGCCTCTGTGGCAGGCTTGGGGAAGATCTCGGAAAAGCTTGCATTACCGCCAAAGCCGAGTATAATTTCCCCGGTTCGCTATTAGGGCGAACGCGTAAAATACGCGGTGGTGCAATAGGCATCACCTTTAACAGCGACTCCGATCTGGAGTCGAATGGTTGCGATAATCGCCATCTTTGACCCAATTTTAAGTTAAGGGGTTCAAGGGTGGACGTTTTTTTGCGTAATTATTGGTTGGAGCTCTGGTCAAATGCAGAACCAAAGAATCCGTATCCGCCTGAAGGCTTTCGATCACCGCCTGATCGATCAGTCTACCGCGGAAATCGTTGAGACTGCGAAGCGTACAGGGGCTCAAGTACGGGGTCCAATCCCTCTGCCCACCCGCAAAGAGCGCTACACAGTGCTGATTTCTCCTCACGTGAACAAAGATGCACGTGACCAGTATGAAATCCGTACTCACAAGCGCATGGTGGACATCGTTGAGCCTACCGATAAGACTGTTGACGCGCTGATGCGTCTGGATCTGGCTGCCGGCGTAGACGTGCAGATCAGTCTGGGCTAATCCCAGTTTCGGAATAGAGGTTAGATAGATGGCAATCGGTCTTGTAGGTCGTAAAGTTGGAATGACCCGCATCTTCGCTGAAGATGGCGCGTCAATCCCAGTTACCGTTATCGAAGTAGAACCGAACCGCGTAACTCAGATTAAGACTCTGGAAAGCGATGGCTACGCAGCCCTGCAGGTCACTGTAGGCGCTAAGAAAGCCAACCGCGTTACCAAGCCTGAAGCAGGTCACTTTGCTAAAGCCGGTGTAGAAGCTGGTCGTGGTCTGTTTGAGTTCCGTCTGGGTGAAGGCGAAGGCGAAGGCATCGAGCTGGGTGCTGAGCTGAAGGTTGATACTTTCGAAAACGGCCAAATCGTAGACGTTACTGGTCGCTCCAAGGGTAAGGGTTTCCAAGGCGCTGTTAAGCGTTGGAACTTCCGCACTCAGGACATGACTCACGGTAACTCCCTGAGCCACCGTGCTCCTGGTTCTATCGGTCAGAACCAGAGCCCCGGTAAGGTATTCAAGGGCAAGAAGATGGCTGGTCACATGGGTGACGAGCGCGTAACTACCCAGAACCTGGAAGTAGTTCGCGTTGATGCCGAGCGCAACCTGCTCCTGATCAAGGGTGCAGTACCTGGCGCCAACGGCGGTAACGTTATCGTTAAACCCGCCGTTAAAGCGTAACGTCTGAGGAGATAGTAATGGAATTGGTAATGAAAGACGCCCAGAGCGCTCTTGAAGTTTCCGAAACTACCTTCGGACGTGAGTTCAATGAAGCTCTGGTACACCAGGTGGTGACTGCTTACGCAGCCAACGCCCGTCAAGGTACCGTGTCTCAGAAGACCCGCGCTGAAGTAGCTGGCACCGGCAAAAAGCCATGGCGCCAGAAAGGTACTGGCCGTGCTCGTGCCGGTACTGTTAAGAGCCCCATCTGGCGCTCCGGTGGCGTAGCGTTTGCCGCTAAGCCCCAAGATCACTCTCAGAAAGTGAACAAGAAGATGTACCGCGCCGCTCTGCAGAGCATTCTGTCTGAGCTGGTACGTCAGGACCGTCTGATTGTGGTTGAGAAGTTTGGCGTTGAAGCTCCTAAGACTAAGGAGCTGGTCGCCAAGCTGAAAGAGCTGTCCGTAGATGACGTGCTGATCGTAACTGGCGAAGTAGACGAGAACCTGTTCCTGGCTTCTCGCAACCTGTACAAGGTTGACGCCCGTGACGTTGCTGCCATCGACCCGGTTAGCCTGATCGCATTCGACAAGGTGCTGATGACTGCTGACGCAGTTAAGCAGATTGAGGAGATGCTGGCATGATCCGTGAAGAACGTTTGCTGAAAGTGCTGCGTGCTCCGCACATCTCTGAAAAGAGCACCATGGCTGCTGAACTGAACAACACTATCGTGTTCAAGGTTGCCACCGACGCCACCAAGGCGGAAGTGAAAGCGGCTGTTGAAAAGCTGTTCGAAGTTGAAGTCACCGGCGTTCGCACTGTGAACGTTAAAGGCAAGACTAAGCGTACCGGCGCCCGTTTCGGCCGTCGTTCCGACTGGAAAAAAGCGTACGTTACTCTGGCCGAAGGTTCTGACATCGACTTCGTCGGCGGCGCAGAATAAGGACGAGGAGTTAAATAGATGGCTATTGTAAAATGTAAGCCTACCTCCGCGGGCCGTCGCCACGTCGTTAAGGTGGTTAACAAGGATCTGCACAAGGGTAAGCCCTTTGCAGCCCTGTTGGACAAGAAGTCCAAGTCCGGTGGTCGTAACAACGCTGGTCGTATTACTACCCGTCACATCGGTGGTGGTCACAAGCAGCACTACCGTATCGTAGACTTCAAGCGCAACAAAGATGGCATCCCTGCCACCGTTGAGCGCCTGGAATACGATCCGAACCGCAGCGCCAACATCGCTCTGGTTCTGTACGCAGACGGTGAGCGTCGCTACATCCTGGCTCCTAAGGGCCTGAAGGCTGGCGACAAGATCATGTCCGGTCTGGAAGCTGACATCAAAGTGGGTAACACGCTGCCTATGCGTAACATCCCCGTCGGTTCCACCGTACACAACGTAGAGATGAAGCCTGGTAAAGGCGGTCAGATCGCCCGCTCCGCCGGCGCCTACGTTCAGATCGTTGCTCGCGACGGTGCCTACGTAACCGTTCGTCTGCGTTCCGGCGAAATGCGTAAGCTGCCTGTCGATGGCCGCGCTACCCTGGGTGAAGTTGGCAATGCCGAGCATATGCTGCGCTCTCTGGGTAAAGCTGGCGCCAGCCGTTGGCGTGGTGTTCGTCCTACCGTTCGTGGTGTTGCCATGAACCCGGTTGATCACCCACACGGTGGTGGTGAAGGTCGTACCTCTGGTGGCCGTCACCCCGTTACTCCATGGGGTGTTCCGACCAAAGGTAAGAAGACCCGCAGCAACAAGCGTACCGACAAGTACATCGTACGTCGTCGTACCAAGTAACTTTATTGAGGATTCACCATGCCACGTTCTCTCAAGAAAGGTCCATTTATTGACCTGCACTTGCTGAAGAAGGTAGAGAAAGCGGTGGAAAGCGGGGATAAAAAGCCAGTTAAGACCTGGTCCCGTCGTTCTATGATCATTCCAGATATGATTGGTCTGACCATCGCTGTCCATAATGGTCGTCAGCACGTTCCAGTTTTCGTAACCGAAGATATGATCGGTCACAAGCTGGGTGAGTTCGCGCCTACTCGTACTTATCGCGGTCACATCGCTGATAAGAAAGCGAAGAAGAAGCGTTAAGGGGTAGATGATGGAAGTTTTAGCTAAACACCGCTTCGCCCGCACTTCTCCTCAGAAGGCGCGCCTGGTAGCTGATCAAATCCGTGGTCTTCCGGTTGATCGCGCTCTGGAAATTCTGACCTACAGCCCCAAGAAAGCGGCTGCTCTGGTTAAGAAAGTCCTGGAGTCTGCCATTGCCAACGCGGAGCACAACGAAGGTCTGGACATCGACGACCTGAAAGTTGCCAAAGTCTTCGTTGACGAAGGCCCGACCATGAAGCGCATCATGCCTCGCGCCAAGGGTCGTGCTGACCGCATCCTGAAACGTTCCAGCCACATCTCTGTGGTTGTGGCTGACAAGTAAGGGGACTGCAATGGGACAGAAAGTACATCCTAATGGTATCCGCCTGGGTATTACCAAGCCTTGGAATTCTACCTGGTACGCGGATAAGAAAGAATTTGCCGGTAACCTGCTGGGCGATCACGAAGTGCGTGAGTTCCTGAAAAAGGAACTGAAGAGCGCTTCCGTGTCCAAGATTACCATCGAGCGTCCTGCCAAGAGCATCCGTGTGACCATTCACACCGCTCGTCCAGGCGTTGTAATCGGCAAAAAAGGTGAAGATGTTGAGAAGCTGCGCAAGAAGGTGGCCAAGCTGGCTGGCGTTCCTGCTCAGATCAACATCTCTGAAGTTCGTAAGCCAGAACTGGATGCTCAACTGGTAGGCGACTCCGTTGCCTCTCAGCTGGAGCGTCGCGTAATGTTCCGTCGCGCTATGAAGCGTGCCGTACAGAACGCCATGCGTCTGGGTGCCAAGGGCATCAAGATCGAGGTTTCTGGTCGTCTGGGTGGCGCTGAGATCGCACGTACCGAATGGTACCGTGAAGGTCGTGTGCCTCTGCATACTTTGCGTGCTGACATCGACTACGCTACTTCCTCTGCTCACACCACTTACGGTGTAATCGGTATCAAAGTTTGGATCTTCAAAGGTGAAGTTCTGGGCGGTATGCCGGTAGAGCAGGAGCAGCCTAAGCCGGCTAAGCGCAAAGGTCGTGGTAAGTAAGGGGAACCGAGATGCTGCAACCGAAACGTACCAAGTTCCGTAAGGTTCACAAAGGTCGTAACCGTGGTGTCGCCACCACTGGTGATAAGGTTAGCTTCGGTTCCTACGGACTGAAAGCTACCACTCGTGGCCGTATCACTGCTCGCCAGATCGAAGCGGCCCGTCGTGCCATGACCCGTCACATCAAGCGTCAGGGTAAAATCTGGATCCGTGTGTTCCCAGACAAGCCCATCACTGAAAAGCCGCTTGAAGTGCGTATGGGTAAAGGTAAGGGTAACGTTGAATACTGGGTCGCCCAGATTCAGCCTGGCCGTGTACTGTACGAAATGGAAGGCGTCGCCGAGGAGCTGGCCCGTGAAGCCTTTGCTCTGGCTGCTGCTAAGCTGCCCGTACAGACCACCTTTGTAACTCGGACGGTGATGTAATGAAAGCTACTGAACTGCGTGAAAAGAGCGTTGAAGAGCTGAACGCGGAGCTGCTGAGCCTGCTGCGTGAGCAGTTCAACCTGCGTATGCAGAACGCGACTGGTCAGCTGAAGCAGACCCACGAGCTGAAGAAGGTACGCCGCAACATCGCGCGCGTTAAGACCATTCTGACTCAGAAGGCAGGTGCGTAATGAGCGAGACTATCCGTACTCTTCAAGGTCGTGTGATCAGCGACAAGATGGATAAGTCCATCACCGTAGCCATCGAGCGCAAAGTTAAGCACCCGATCTACGGTAAGTATGTGAAGCGTACCACCAAGGTACACGCTCACGATGAGAACAACCAGTGTGGTATCGGCGACGTGGTAGAGATCCGCGAATGTCGTCCCCTGTCCAAGACTAAGTCTTGGACTCTGGTCAACATCGTAGAGAAAGCTCTGTAAAACAGAGTCTTACATACCAGACAAATGGCCGGACCAGGTTTTTTCCTGGACCGGCTATTTTTTATCTACCTTTAGGTGTCGAGTGGTGTTATAATTTCGCGCCTTTTAAAGGTAGCCAGTGCCCCATTTCGGGGCGATTGTTGTAAAACATCGGAGCACAAAATGATCCAAATGCAATCTGTGCTGGACGTTGCCGATAACTCCGGCGCTCGCAGCGTGCAGTGTATTAAGGTCTTGGGTGGCTCTCACCGTCGTTACGCCGGTATCGGCGACATCATCAAGGTTTCTGTTAAGGAAGCCATTCCTCGCGGCAAAGCGAAGAAGGGTGATGTATTCAACGCGGTGGTAGTACGTACCAAGAAGGGCGTTCGTCGTCCTGACGGTTCTGTTATTCGCTTTGACCGCAATGCGGCTGTACTGCTGAACGCCAGCAACCAGCCGATTGGTACTCGTATCTTCGGCCCTGTGACCCGTGAACTGCGTACTGAGCAGTTCATGAAAATCGTGTCTCTGGCCCCAGAAGTACTGTAAGGAGCTAAGAGATGGCAGCAAAAATCCGTCGTAATGACGAAGTTGTTGTACTGGCCGGTAAGGACAAGGGTAAGCGCGGTAAGGTTACCCAGGTACTGTCCAGCGGCAAAGTAATCGTAGAAGGCGTTAACCTGGTGAAGAAGCACCAGAAGCCTAACCCTCACCTGGGTATGGCTGGTGGCATCATTGAAAAAGAAGCCGCCATTGACGCATCTAACATCGCGATCTTCAACCCTGCTACCAGCAAGGCTGATCGCGTAGGCTTTAGACTGGAAGACGGCAAGAAGGTCCGTTTCTTCAAGTCTAATGGTGAACTTGTTTAAGTAATTGGAGTAAACGATGGCGAAACTGCATGATTACTACAAAGATACTGTAGTAGCAGAACTGACCAAACAGTTCGATTACAAAAGTATCATGCAAGTCCCTCGGGTCGAAAAGATCACCCTGAACATGGGTGTTGGTGAAGCCGTGGCTGACAAGAAGGTACTGGAAGCAGCAGTTGCAGATATGACTGCTATCTCCGGCCAGAAGCCGCTGGTAACCAAAGCTCGCAAGTCTGTTGCTGGCTTCAAGATTCGTGAGGGCTATCCGATCGGCTGTAAAGTAACCCTGCGCGGCGAGCGTATGTGGGAGTTCCTGGAGCGCCTGATTTCTATCGCTGTTCCACGTGTACGTGACTTCCGTGGCTTGAACCCCAAGTCTTTCGACGGTCGCGGTAACTACAGCATGGGCGTTCGTGAGCAAATCATCTTCCCTGAGATCGACTACGACAAAGTAGACAAGATTCGTGGTATGGACATCACCATCACCACCTCTGCGAACTCTGATGAAGAAGGTCGTGCTCTGCTGGCTGCCTTTAACTTCCCATTCCGCAAGTAAGGTGTAGGGTTATGGCTAAAGTATCGATGAAGCAGCGCGAAATTAAGCGCGCTAAGCTGGTTGCTAAGTACGCCGAGAAGCGTGCTGCTCTTAAAGCAATCATCAATGACGTCAACTCAACCGATGAACAGCGTTGGGAAGCCGTACTGAAACTGCAACAACTTCCTCGTGACTCCAGTGCAAGTCGTCAGCGTAACCGCTGTAACATCACTGGTCGTCCGCACGGTGTACTGCGCAAGTTCGGCCTGAGCCGTATCAAACTGCGTGAAGCCGCCATGCGTGGTGAAGTTCCTGGCCTTAAAAAGGCCTCTTGGTAAGCCAACGGGAGTAAGCCAATATGAGCATGCAAGATCCGATCGCGGATATGCTGACGCGCATCCGTAACGGCCAGGCTGCCAACAAAGTTGCAGTTAAAATGCCGTCCTCAAAGCTGAAAGTAGCTATCGCCGATGTCCTGAAGAAAGAAGGTTACATCGCCGATTACGCTGTTTCCAGCGACGTCAAGTCTGAACTGGAAGTTACCCTGAAGTATTTCGAAGGTAAGCCAGTTGTAGAAAAAATCGAGCGAATCAGCCGTCCTGGCCTGCGCATCTACAAAAAGAAAGATGAGCTTCCAAAGGTTATGGGTGGTCTGGGTGTCGCTATCGTGTCCACTTCTCAAGGCGTGATGACCGACCGTGCTGCCCGTAAACTGGGCATGGGCGGCGAGATCGTCTGCTACGTGGCATAAGGAGAGTAACAATGTCTCGAGTAGCTAAGGCTCCCGTTACTATCCCTGCGGGCGTAGAGGTGACTCTGAACGGTCAAGAGATCGTTGTTAAAGGTGGCAAGGGTACTCTGACTCGCGTTCTGAACGAAGCCGTTGAGATCGTGAAAGAGGAGAACGAGGTTAAGTTCGCTCCTCGCGAAGGCTTTGCGAAAGCCAACGCGCAGGCTGGTACTGCCCGTGCTCTGGTCAACAACATGGTTATCGGCGTTAGCCAAGGCTTCACCAAGAAGCTGCAGCTGAACGGCGTAGGTTACCGTGCTGCCATCAAGGGCAACGCAGTAGCTCTGACCCTGGGCTTTTCTCACCCCGTAGAGCACGCTCTGCCTGAAGGTGTGAAGGCCGAATGCCCAAGCCAAACTGAAATCGTTCTTACTGGCGCAGATAAGCAGGCCGTTGGTCAAGTGGCCGCTGACATCCGTGCATACCGTGCTCCCGAGCCTTACAAGGGCAAGGGTGTGCGTTACGCGGATGAGAACGTGCGTCGTAAAGAAGCCAAGAAGAAGTAAGGTAACACGATGGACAAGAAAGCAGCTCGTCTTCGTCGCGCGACTCGCGCACGCAAGCAAATGCAAGAACTGGGCGCGACTCGTCTGGTTGTGCACCGTACTCCACGTCACATTTACGCTCAGGTTATCAACGCCGAATCTCAGGTACTGGCTGCTGCCTCTACCACCGAGAAAGCCGTTGCTGCTGATCTGAAGGGCACCGGTAACATCGACGCCGCCAAGCTGGTTGGCAAGGTGATCGCCGAGCGTGCTCAGGAGAAGGGCGTTAAGAATGTGTCTTTCGACCGCAGCGGATTCAAGTATCACGGCCGTGTTGCTGCACTGGCTGATGCTGCCCGTGAAGCTGGTCTCCAGTTCTAAGGTTGGGAGTGGAAAATGGCTAATATTGAAAAGCAAGCCGGTGACCTGCAAGAGAAATTGATTGCAGTAAACCGTGTTTCTAAAGTAGTTAAGGGTGGTCGCATCTTCAGCTTCACCGCCCTGACTGTAGTTGGTGACGGCAACGGCCGCGTTGGCTTTGGTTACGGTAAGGCCCGTGAAGTGCCTGCCGCCATCCAGAAGGCAATGGAAAAGGCTCGCCGCAACCTGGTTACCGTTCGTCTGCACAACGGCACCCTGCAGCACCCTGTTAAGGGCCGTCACTCCGGCTCCAAGGTGTACATGCAGCCCGCTTCCGAAGGTACCGGTATTATCGCCGGCGGTGCAATGCGCGCCGTTCTGGAAGTTGTAGGTGTACATAACGTACTGTCTAAGGCATACGGCTCTACCAACCCGATCAACATCGTTCGTGCAACTATCGACGCTTTGACCTCGATGCACGCGCCTGATCAGGTAGCAGCTAAGCGTGGCCTGAGCGTCGACGAGATCCTGGGGTAAGCTGACATGGCTAAAACTATCAAGGTTACTCAGACCAAGAGCTCTATCGGTCGTCTGCCTAAGCACAAGGCGACTCTGGTAGGCCTGGGTCTGCGCAAAATCGGTCACACCGTTGAGCTGGAAGATACTCCTTCCGTTCGCGGCATGATCAACAAGGTTTCCTACATGGTTAAGGTGGAGGGCTAAGATGCGTCTGAATACTTTGTCTCCAGCCGCTGGTGCTAAGACTTCCGCCAAGCGTGTAGGCCGTGGTATCGGTTCCGGTCTGGGTAAGACCGGTGGCCGTGGTCACAAGGGTCAAAAGTCCCGTTCCGGCGGTGGCGTACGTCCAGGTTTCGAAGGCGGTCAGATGCCTATGAAGCAACGCCTGCCGAAGTTCGGCTTTACCTCCCGCAAGGCGATGGTAACTGCCGAAGTTCGTCTGAGCGAGCTGACTAAGGTTGAAGGCGACCTGGTGACTCTGGAAACCCTGAAAGATGCGAACGTTGTTTCTGGCAACATTAAGTTTGCGAAAGTTGTTCTTTCAGGTAAAATCGAGCGCCCTGTGACCATCAAAGGTCTGAAAGCGACCAAAGGTGCACGCGAAGCCATCGAGGCTGCGGGCGGCAAGATCGAAGAATAACGGGATAGTACAATATGGCTAAGCCAGGTGTTGAGTTAAATAGTGCGAAAGGTGGCCTTTCGGAGCTGAAAGCGCGTCTGCTGTTTGTGCTGGGCGCAATCATCGTTTTCCGAGCAGGTTCTTTCGTACCAATCCCTGGTATTGACGCCGCTGTACTGGCCGAGCTGTTCGAACAGCAACAGGGCACCATCGTGAGCATGTTCAACATGTTCTCTGGTGGCGCCCTGGAACGCGCCTCCATCCTTGCACTGGGGATCATGCCGTACATTTCGGCGTCGATCATCATGCAGCTCCTGACCGTGGTTCACCCAGCGATGGCTGAACTGAAAAAGGAGGGGGAGGCGGGTCGCCGGAAGATCAGCCAATACACCCGTTACGGGACTCTGGTATTGGCGACCTTCCAGTCGTTCGGTATCGCAACTGGCTTGCCCAACATGATCTCCGGACTGGTGGTCAACCCGGGACCTGCGTTTTACTTTACCGCAGTGGTCTCCCTGGTGACCGGCACCATGTTCCTGATGTGGCTGGGTGAGCAGATCACCGAGCGAGGCATTGGTAACGGCATCTCCATCATTATCTTCACAGGTATTGTTGCCGGCCTGCCTTCGGCGATTGGCCAGACTGCAGAACAAGCGCGTCAAGGTGAATTGCACGTGCTGCTGCTGCTTGTACTAGCAGTAATCATCTTTGCCGTGACCTACTTCGTGGTATTCATGGAGCGCGGACAGCGCCGTATCGTGGTAAACTATGCCAAGCGTCAGCAAGGCCGCCGCGTATTCGCTGCCCAGAGCACCCATTTGCCTCTGAAGGTCAACATGGCTGGTGTGATTCCGCCAATCTTCGCGTCCAGTATCATTCTGTTCCCCGGTACCCTGGCTCAGTGGTTCGGTAACAATGAAGGGCTGCGTTGGTTGTCTGACATCTCTGTAGTGCTGTCCCCCGGTCAGCCTCTGTATGTGATGATCTATGCGGTAGCTATTATTTTCTTCTGTTTCTTCTACACCGCGTTGGTGTTCAACCCTCGCGAGACGGCAGACAACCTGAAGAAATCCGGTGCATTCATCCCTGGTATTCGTCCAGGTGAACAGACCGCCCGTTATATCGATAAAGTGATGACCCGCCTGACTCTGGCTGGTGCCGCTTACATCACCTTTATCTGTCTGATTCCGGAATTTATGATGATCGGCCTGAACGTTCAGTTCTACTTCGGCGGTACCTCACTGCTGATTATGGTCGTGGTCATCATGGATTTCATAGCTCAGGTTCAGACTCATATGATGTCTCATCAGTATGATTCTGTTCTGAAAAAAGCGAACCTTAAGGGCTATAGCCGTTAAGTCGCTCTCGACGGAGTAGCAAAATGAAAGTTCGTGCGTCCGTAAAAAAGATGTGTCGTAACTGCAAAGTTATCAAGCGTCACGGCGTTGTACGTGTTATCTGCTCTGAGCCGAAGCACAAGCAGCGTCAAGGTTAATCAGAGTTCTCTCTGAGAAAACCAAAAAAACGTAGCGCTAGGCTGACCACGGTCAGCCTATGCGTTGTTGCAAACTAGTCGGTTGTCGAGTATCCTACCGGGCTTTTCACAATCGATCATTGGAATTGAGGAGTGCTATAGTGGCCCGTATCGCTGGCATTAACATTCCTGAGCATAAGCATGCGGTTGTTGCTCTGACCGCCATCTTCGGCATCGGTCGTACCCGCGCACAGCAAATCTGTGCTGAGGCCGGCATCGCTGAAGATGTGAAGATCAAAGATCTGGACGAATCCACTATTGATAAGGTTCGTGACGTTGTAGGTCAGTTCACCGTTGAAGGTGACCTGCGTCGTGAGATCTCTATGAACATCAAGCGTCTGATGGACCTGGGTTGCTACCGCGGCCTGCGTCATCGTCGCAGTCTGCCACTTCGTGGTCAACGTACTAAGACTAACGCTCGTACCCGTAAGGGTCCGCGTAAGCCGATCAAGAAGTAAGGGGAACTAAGCAATGGCTAAAACTCCTTCTCGTACCCGTAAAAAGGTACGTAAGCAGGTTGCAGACGGTGTGGCCCACGTGCACGCCTCTTTCAACAACACAATCGTGACCATCACCGACCGTCAAGGTAACGCTCTGGCTTGGGCGACCGCAGGCGGCTCCGGCTTCCGTGGTTCTCGTAAGTCCACTCCGTTTGCGGCTCAGGTAGCTGCAGAGCGCTGCGCCGAAATGGCCAAAGAGTATGGTCTGAAGAACCTGGAAGTTGAAGTTAAGGGTCCGGGTCCGGGTCGTGAGTCCTCTATTCGTGCGTTGAATGCTGCGGGTTTCCGCATCACCAACATCACCGATGTGACTCCAATTCCGCACAACGGTTGTCGTCCGCCTAAGAAACGTCGCGTATAACGCCCGTTTCAGGATAGTTGGAGAAAGAACATGGCAAGATATTTGGGTCCTAAGCTCAAGCTAAGCCGTCGTGAAGGTACAGATCTGTTCCTGAAAAGCGGCGTACGAGCAATCGATTCTAAATGTAAGATCGACAATGCACCTGGTCAACACGGCCTTCGTAAGGCTCGTCTGTCTGACTACGGTCTGCAGCTGCGCGAAAAGCAGAAGGTTCGTCGTATCTACGGCGTACTGGAAAAGCAATTCCGCAACTACTACAAAACTGCTGCTAGCAAGAAAGGCAATACTGGTGAAAACCTGTTGCAGCTGCTAGAAAGTCGTTTGGATAACGTGGTTTACCGCATGGGCTTCGGTGCTACCCGCAACGAAGCACGCCAGCTGGTGAGCCACAAGGCAATCATGGTTAATGGCCGTGTTGTTAACATTCCATCTTTCGCTGTTTCTGCTGACGACGTGGTAAGCGTACGTGAGAAGGCTCAGAAGCAAGCCCGTATTAAGGGTGCGCTGGAGCTGGCAGATCAACGTGAGAAGCCGACTTGGATGGAAGTAGACAGCTCTAAGATGGAAGGCACCTTCAAGCGCCTGCCTGAGCGTAGCGATCTGTCTGCCGACATCAATGAACAGCTGATCGTCGAGCTTTACTCCAAGTAAGGCTTAACCGTTAAGAGAGGACACAATGCAGGGTTCCGTTACCGATTTTCTTAAGCCACGTCTTGTCGATGTCGTGCAAGTCAACCCCACTCGGGCTAAAGTGACTCTTGAGCCCCTCGAGCGTGGTTTCGGCCACACCTTGGGTAATGCGCTTCGTCGCATTCTGCTCTCCTCCATGCCTGGCTGTGCAGTAACCGAAGTCGAGATCGACGGCGTGTTGCACGAGTACAGCAGCAAAGAGGGTGTGCAGGAAGACGTACTTGAGATCCTGTTGAACCTGAAAGGTTTGGCAGTGAAAATCGAAGGTAAGGATGAAGTCACGCTGACTTTGAACAAGTCTGGTGCAGGCCCTGTTACTGCAGGTGACATCACCCACGGTGGTGATGTCGAGATCATGAATCCTGAACACCTCATCTGTACTCTGACCGGTGATGATGCTGAAATCAGCATGCGCATCAAGGTTGAGTGGGGGCGCGGCTACGTGCCTGCGTCAGCCCGTGCTCAGTCCGACGAAGACGAGCGTCCTATCGGTCGTCTTCTGGTTGATGCCTCCTTCAGTCCCGTTGTTCGCATCGCCTACAATGTTGAGGCGGCGCGTGTAGAACAGCGCACTGACCTGGATAAGCTGATTATCGACATGCACACCAACGGCACCCTGGATCCTGAAGAAGCGATCCGCCGCTCCGCCACTATCCTGGCAGAGCAACTGGATGCCTTCGTTGAACTGCGTGACGTCAGCGAGCCGGAAGAGAAAGAAGAGAAGCCAGAATTCGATCCAATTCTGCTGCGTCCTGTCGATGATCTGGAACTGACTGTTCGTTCGGCGAACTGCCTGAAAGCAGAAGCCATTCATTATATCGGTGATCTGGTTCAGCGCACTGAGGTTGAGCTGCTTAAGACCCCCAACCTGGGTAAGAAGTCGCTTACTGAAATCAAGGACGTGCTCGCTTCCCGCGGTCTGTCCCTGGGTATGCGGCTCGAAAACTGGCCGCCAGCCTCTCTCGCCGACAACATGTAACCAGGTCTGGTAAAGATTTAGGTTAAAAGGATAAGGTCATGCGCCATCGTAAGAGTGGTCGTCAACTGAACCGCAACAGCAGCCACCGCCAAGCCATGTTCCGTAACATGGCCGGTTCTCTGGTACGTCATGAGATCATCAAGACTACCGTGCCAAAGGCCAAGGAGCTGCGTCGCGTCGTTGAGCCCCTGATTACACTTGCTAAAACTGACAGCGTTGCCAACCGTCGTCTGGCTTTCGCCCGTACTCGCGACAACGATGTAGTAAGCAAGCTGTTTAATGAGCTGGGTCCTCGCTACCAGGAGCGTGCCGGTGGTTACACCCGCATCCTGAAGTGTGGATTCCGTGCCGGTGACAACGCCCCCATGGCGTACATCGAGCTGGTAGACCGCCCCGAGGCGGAAGCTACCGAAGAAGCTGCAGCTTCTGAAGAGTAATAGAAAGGCCGGTCACTGACCGGCCTTTTTCTTTCCCCTCCTGAAAATTCCATTCTACTCCGTTGACTACACTTAAGTAGGTTTCTCACTGCAGAGGTGCCTATGAAGTTGGGTCGTCTGTTGGCACTGTTAATCCCCATCGCCCTGCTGTTGCTGGCACAACCCCGATCGTCACCGGGGGCCCAGGTGTGGGTGCTGCCCATCCAGGGGGTGATAGGGCCGGCCACCTCTGAGCTGTTGCTCAATACCCTGGAAGACGCCAGCCGTGCCCAGGTGGCGCTGTTGGTGCTGGCCGTCGATACCCCGGGAGGGCTGGATACCGCCATGCGTGAGATGATCCAGGGGATCCTGGCGAGCCCGGTGCCGGTGGCAGGCTATGTATCGCCGCCAGGCGCCAGGGCGGCCAGTGCCGGCACCTACCTGCTGTACGCCTGTCACATTGCCGCCATGGCACCGGCCACCAACCTCGGGGCGGCCACGCCAGTGGCCTTGAGCCCTACCTCCAGTCCGGCGCCCCCCGGGGGCCCGAAGGAGCAGCAGGCGCCCTCAAATGAGCAGAGCATGCGTAACAAGGTAGTCAACGACGCGGTCGCCTACATTAGGGGCCTGGCCGAGCTCCGGGGGCGAAACCTGGAATGGGCCGAAAAGGCGGTGCGGGAGGGGGCCAGTCTGCCTGCGGCCGAGGCCGCCAAACTGGGAGTCATAGACCTGGTGGCGGAGGACCTGACCCGTCTGCTGAGCGCACTTGAAGGGCGGCGCATCGGTGAGCATTCGCTCACGCTGAAGGGCTTGGAGGTCGTGATTATTGAGCCGGGATGGCGGCACAGGCTGCTGCAGGTCCTGACCAATCCTAACGTGGCTCTGCTGCTGCTGATGCTTGGGTTCTACGGCCTGGTTCTGGAGTTCTACAGCCCAGGTGTCGGGTTGCCGGCCATCGTCGGCGGCATCAGCCTGTTGCTGGGCCTTTATGCACTGAATCTGCTCCCCATCAACCTGGCCGGGGCCGCCCTGATGCTGCTGGGGCTGGCGCTGATGATCACCGAAGCCTTCCTGCCCAGCTTCGGCCTGTTCGGCATCGGTGGGGTGGTGGCGTTTCTCGCCGGTGCCCTGCTGCTGATGGATACCGACGTGCCAGAGCTGCAGCTGGCGTTGCCCCTGGTCAGTGCGGTGGCGGTGGCCTCGGCCCTGTTTACGGTGCTGGTGCTGCGGATGGCCCTCAAGAGCCGCCGCCAGAGCGTGGTGACCGGGATCCAGACCCTGATCGGCAAGAGCGTGACGGTGGATGACCGGCTGGCGTCTCAGGGGATGGTGGAGTTGGGCGGCGAGCTGTGGCAGGCACGCAGTGACGGTAAGCTTCATGGCACTCAGGCGATCGTCGTGGCCGTGGAGGGACTGACCCTGGTACTGGCCGATAAGGAGACCAACCATGATGGCTGAGAACTTCACCTCGTACTTCAGTGTGACCCTGTCGTTCTTGATCCTGGCGTTGCTGATCAGTACGTTTCGCATCCTGCGGGAGTATGAACGTGGGGTGATCTTCCTGCTGGGGCGGTTCTACCGGGTTAAGGGTCCAGGGCTGATCATTGTCGTGCCGGTGGTGCAGCAGATCGTCCGGGTAGACCTGCGTACCCTGGTGATGGATGTGCCCACCCAGGATGTGATCTCCCGGGACAATGTGTCGGTGAAGGTCAACGCCGTAGTCTACTACCGGGTGGTGGATCCTGAAAAGGCGATCAACCAGGTAGAGGAGTACCACGAGGCCACCAGTCAACTCTCCCAAACCACCCTGAGGTCGGTGCTGGGTCAGCACGAGCTGGACGAGATGCTGTCACAGCGCGAGGTGCTTAACGCCGATATCCAGCGGATCCTGGATAAGCAGACCGATGTGTGGGGCATCAAGGTCTCCAACGTGGAGATTAAACACGTGGATCTGGATGAGAGCATGATCCGTGCCATCGCCCGGCAGGCGGAAGCGGAGCGGGTCAGGCGGGCCAAGGTGATCCACGCGACCGGTGAGCATGAAGCGGCAGGCAAGTTGGCCGAGGCAGCCAAGGTTCTGGCCAGGGAGCCGGGCGCACTTCAGCTGCGTTACCTGCAGACCCTGACCGAGATCGCCGGCGACAAGTCCAGTACCATAGTGTTCCCACTACCCACTGAGCTGACCGAGTGGTTTCAGGGCAATAAAAAGGCCGGTCAGTGACCGGCCTTGGGAGGGGGTGAGTGCCCCTTAGTAGCTGCCGCCCTGGACCTGGGGCTCGTCGTAGGTCAGCTTCTCATGCTTTTTGCCCATGGCTTCGGCCACCTCTGGAGGCATGTAGTTCTCGTCGTGCTTGGCCAGCACTTCGGTGGCGTCGATCACCGCAAACTCGGTCATCGGCCCCTGAGCTACGATCCCCTGACCTTCGCGAAATAGGTCGGGCAGCATACCGTCATAGCGGATGGTCACCGCCGGGCCGGTGTCGGCGATCTGGAACTCTACCTTGAGGCTGTCGGGGTCGCGTTTTACCGAACCGGGTACCACCATGCCACCGATACGGATGCGTTGGCCAATCTCGGGCTTGATGCCGGTGCCCTCTTTCCCAAGATGGATCTCGGAGGCGGTGTAGAACAGGTCCAGGTTGCTGTTGAGTGCGTACAGCAGCAGGGACGCAATGGCCGCAACACCGCCAATCAAGGCTGAGGCGAACAGCAGGCGTTTTTTACGACGTGGATTCATACCGCTTTGCTCCTGTGTTGGCGCAGACGCTCTTCTCGGGCCTGCTTTTGGCTAATCTGTTTGATAACGCGTTGGCGCTGGGAGAGGCAACTTACCACTAACAGTCCCAGAGCGGCGAATGCGACGCCGTAGGCCAGCCAGACGAAGAAGGCGTAGCCGCCCATATTCAGAAACTCAGACAGGCCGGAAAATTGGAAGTTCCAGTTCATTAGCGATTCTCCTCATCGGCAACGATGTCACGAACCCAGGGACGCATGGCGTTGCGGGCCAGCACCTCGGCGCGGAAGCGCAAGATGGTCAGGGCGCCGATCATCATGGCGAAGCCAAAGATGTTCAGCAGCAGGGGAATCAGCATCTCCGGTGGCATCGCATTGCTCTTGCCGACGGTGATGGCGTTAGGCTGATGCAGGGTGTTCCACCATTCTACGGAGTACTTGATGATCGGCAGGTTGATGGACCCGACGATGGCCAGGATGCCGGCTGCCTTGGCCGCCAGGACCTTATCCTCGAAGGAGGCATACAGGGCGATGACGCCGAGGTAGAGGAACAGCAGCACCAGCTCGGAAGTCAGCCGGGCGTCCCACACCCACCAGGTCCCCCACATCGGCTTGCCCCAGGTGGCACCGGTAAACAGGGCGATAAAGGTGATCACCGCACCGATGGGGGCGATGGCGGCGGCGGCGATGTCCGCCAGCTTGATCTGCCATACCAGTCCGATAAAGGCGGCGATGGCCATGGCGAAGTAGGCAGACATCGACATGGACGCCGCAGGCACGTGAATGAAGATGATGCGGTAGGAGTTACCCTGTTGGTAATCCACCGGGGCGAAACCCAGGCCCAGCACGGTGCCGGTTCCGATCAGCAGTACCGCCAGGATGGCAAACCAGGGCAGCATCTTGCCGGCCAGTTGATACGCCTTCTCGGGGTTGGCGTAGGGGTGAAGCCATTTCCACATATCAGTTTGTACTCACTCTCAAAGAGGCTCCGATTGCCACGGGAGCCAGGACCAGGGCGCCCACCAGCATGGCTGCCAGCAAAGACAGGTGGCCGGTGTAGGGCAGGTTCATGCCGGCGGCGTCGATGCCGCTGGTGGCAAAAATCAGTACTGGGATATAGAGGGGCAGGATCAGCAGGCTGATCAGTACCCCCCCTTTGCGTAAGCCTACCGTCAAAGCGGCGCCAATGGCACCCAGCAGGCTTAGGATCGGGGTCCCCAGGGTCAAGGTGGCCATCAGGGCGCCGTAACTGTTGCTTTCCAGATGCAGCAGGGTGGCCAGCAGCGGGGAGGCGATGATCAGCGGCACCCCGGTAACGATCCAATGGGCCAGCACCTTGGCCAGCACCATCAGCGACAGCGGCTGAGGGCTGAGCATCATCTGCTCCAGGGAGCCGTCGGCATAATCGGTTTTGAATAGCCGCTCCAGTGACAACATGGCAGAAAGCAGTGCGGCCACCCAGATGATCCCCGGTGCGATGCGGGCCAGTACCTGGGGTTCGGGACCGATTCCCAGAGGGAACAGGCTCACCACGATAAAGAAGAACATCAGCGGGTTGAAGATGTCGTTGCGATGGCGGAAGGCCACCTGCAGATCCCGTTTGAGGACTGTGTTGAAGGCCCGGCTGTAGCTTACATCTCGGCTCATGATTGGACCCCTAGTCGAATTGGTATTCCAGACGCAGCTTCTTCAGCCGGTCCGGCCCCACCAGTTGCAGGTCCTGGTGGGTGGTGAGGATGACGCAACCGCCGCGATCGGCGTGGTCGAGGAACAGTTGTTCCAACTCGGCCACGCCGCGCTTGTCGATGGCGGTCAGGGGTTCATCGAGGATCCAGATGCGTGCCTCGCTGTGCCACAGCCTGGCCAGGGCGATGCGACGATGCTGCCCGGCGGACAGGTGTCCCGCCGGGTGCTCTTCAAAACCGGTCAAGTTGACCTTGGCCAGGGTGGCGCGGATGTCGACGTCGTTGTAGCCGGCGATGCTGAGGTTGAATGCCAGGTTCTCCTCGGCCGTCAGTTCGCTCTTCACCCCGGGAAGGTGGCCCAGGTAGAGAAGATCTTCGTGGAAATCGTCGCGGACGTCGCTGGTGGGACTGCCCTGGTAGTGCACGTCGCCGGCATAGGGGCGGGAGAGGCCGGCAAGGATGCGCAACAGGCTGGTCTTGCCTGCGCCGTTGGGCCCCTCAATCTGGATGATGTCGCCACCACGCACGTCGAAGCTGAGGCCGTCGAACAGGATCCGCTCTTCGCGGATACAGGTAAGTTCCTCGGCGCTGAGTAGTATTTTGCTGTCCTGCATGCTCTCGTATTCACACCTGAACTGGTTGAAGGCGATTCTACCATAGTGGGTGCAAGTTAACTTGGGCTTGCTCCCATTCTTAACAACTGCTAGGGCGCGCTGGATCACAGGGCGTGGCAGAGGGGCAGAATATGACCTGTTTTAGGCTAATTAACAAATGATTAGCTTCTATGACTCCCAGTAAGGTGGATTAGTTGCATCCGCTGACCAGGAATGGTGATTTATATCAAAAAAAGATGAACGGCTGTGAGGTATGTGATATTTTAATACCGAGCTTGGCTGTGACCGAAAATCAATCAAGTTAAAGATAAATGTCAACAATTTGGAACGAAGTAGCATGAAAAAGATTATCGCTTTTGCTGCAGTAGCTATGCTGGCTTCTGCTCCCGGTGTGATGGCTCAGGAAGGTGAAGCTGTCTACAACAAGGCCTGCCAGACCTGTCACGCCATGGGCATTGCCGGTGCACCTAAGCTGAACGACGCGGCCGCTTGGGAGCCTCGCCTGGCGAAGGGTATGGATAATCTGGTCCAGAGTGTGAAGAACGGCCTGAACGCCATGCCCCCAGGTGGTATGTGCATGGATTGCAGCGACGAAGACTACAAGGCTGCCATCGAGTTCATGTCTACCAAGAAGTAATCTTGACCAGGTTGTTTAAAGGGGCCCGCTGAATGCGGGCCTTTTTATTGCCCACACTGCGGCAGCCAGCCAACAAAAAGGGCCCCATAGGAGCCCTTGTCGGTTCAAGGCACAGCTTTACCTGCGCCTGGATTCGGTTTTACTGAATCACGGTGTCGATCACCACCTGGACGTCGCTGCCCAGGGCGGCGCTGTCCAGTCGGCCCACCAGGTCGCCGGGAGTGGCGCCCGGGTTGGCGTCGTGGTTCACCACCACTTCGATGGAAACCGCTTGCTGGCTGCTCAGCAGCATCTCCGGGGTCATGGCATCGCTGTCTTTCAGCACCACCAGGGTGGGCAGATCAGACAGCTTCAGTCGTTTCACCGCCACGGGCATCATGCCACCGCTGATGGGGCGGGCCATCACCAGGACACTGGCATCGGGCTGGGCCTGGGCGGCGACTGCGTCATCCAGGGAGACGGACACATGGATGCTCTTGGCCTTGGCTTCGACATCCTTGTTCAGCTCAGGGTTATCGACACTGTCTGTACCCAGGAAGCTCTTGGCCTGCATGATCGCAGCCTGAATGGCGGAGCGGTCGAAGTCGTCACGGGGGCTGGTGAGCAGGATCTCCCAGTGACGGATGGCGTCTTCGTAGTTGGCGCTGAAGAAGGCATCCATACCCAATAGCAGTCGGGTGGAGGGATCCTTGAAGTCGCTCTCCAGGGCTTCCTTGATCACGGCGTCGATCTCGGCAGTCATCTTCTCACCGGCCAGGTAGTACATGGCGGTGGCGCGGGGACCCAGGAGTTCGGCGTGGCGACCGACCATCTCCATGACGGTATCGAAGGCGGCGATGGCCTTCTCATACTGACCGCCGGAGATGTAGGCGTGCCCCAGGGAGAACCAGGCCTGGCTGTTGTCAGGCTCATTCATCACTGTGCTTTCCAGCTGGGCGATGCGCATCTGCTGCATCTGCTCCGGAGTCATCCCCTGGTGAGGGTTGGACTGCTGTGCACTCTCGGGTCGGGCATTCTGCCACTCATCGAAACGGCCCAGTTCCAGGTAGCTGTATCCGGAGAGACTCAGCACGGCGACACTGATCAATACCGGCCACAGGGGGCCACGTCTGTTCTCGGTAATGGCCGAGCTGGCGCCGTCGTCCACATCCTGAAGCAGGTTCATCTCCTGCTCCTGCTTGAGGGCTTCAAACTCCGCCTCGGTCAGGCGACCCTCCTGCTTCTCTACCTCCAGTTCGGCAATACGCTCGTTAAACAGTTTTACGTTGGTTTGCGTGCGTAGCTCAGTCTGCTGGGCCCCTTTCGCGGTGCGTCTGAAAAAGGGCAGCCAAACCAAGAGCAGAGCCAGTGCGGTCAGTGCCGCGATTGCGATCCAAAAAGTCGTCATAGCTGCTTCTGTAGTCTGTGATGTGCGTAAGTCATGGAGTGTTTCGCAGTCAGGGGCGCGTCACACCAACATAAAAAATTTGCAGATGGATTATACGGCAACCACGTTCAAGCGCCATAGCTGGGGAAATCTGACCTTGGCGAACCACCGCAATTGAGGTAGGGGTCACATAATGTAAATCTAATACAACAATCGCGGAAACTTTTTGTAAGCTGCCCCGTCAAACGCCACAGCACCGTCAGGGCATGCGCATGGCGCGTGGGTGTGAGCTACATCGTTTTAAGCGTGATTAAAGGCAGACAAGCAACGCAACTCTGCCTAAAATGGCGTCAATGAGCACCGTTCGGCTGGGCGAGTTGGGCGCACAGCCGTATAAGGATATCTTCCCTCGCAGAGGTAATTCATGGTTCCGGAACTAGGACATTACGCACTCATTATCGGCATGGCGTTTGCCGCCATCATGTCGATCGTCCCCCTGGTGGGCGTGGCAAGGCGCGACGCCTTCCTGGTGAGTTACAGCCGGCCGTTGGCATACGGCACCTTTCTCTTCATGGCTATTTCGGTGGTGGCCCTTGGCTATGCCTTCGTCACCGACGACTTCTCCGTGGCCTATGTGGCTCACAACTCCAATAGCCACCTGCCGACACCGTTCAAGATCGCTGCCATCTGGGGTGGCCACGAAGGCTCGTTGCTATTCTGGGTCTTCTCCATGGCGGTGTGGAGTGCCGCGGTGGCGGCGTTCAGCCGCAACCTGGATGATGCCTTTGTGGCCCGGGTCCTGGCGGTCATGGGGATGGTAACCCTGGGCTTCTGTCTGTTTATGCTGCTGACCTCCAGCCCCTTCGAGCGCTTCTTGCCGGTGGTGCCCATGGAGGGTCGAGACCTGAACCCCATGCTTCAGGACGTGGGCCTGATTTTCCATCCGCCCATGCTGTACCTGGGGTACGTTGGTTTCTCCGTTGCCTTCGCCTTTGCCATCGCCGCCCTGCTGAGCGGTCGGCTGGACTCCGCCTGGGCGCGCTGGTCCCGCCCCTGGACTCTGGCCGCCTGGATCTTCCTGACCGGCGGTATCGCCCTGGGTTCCTGGTGGGCTTACTATGAGCTGGGTTGGGGCGGCTGGTGGTTCTGGGATCCCGTCGAGAACGCCTCATTTATGCCCTGGCTGGTGGGTACCGCCCTGGTGCATTCTCTGATTGTCACCGAGAAGCGAGGCACCTTCCGTAACTGGACCATCCTGCTGGCGATCTTCACCTTCTCCCTCAGCTTGCTGGGCACCTTCCTGGTGCGTTCCGGCGTGCTGACCTCGGTGCACTCCTTCGCCGCCGACCCCACCCGGGGCATGGCGATTCTGGGGCTGTTGGGGTTGACCATCGGCGGCTCACTGACCCTGTTTGCCGTGCGTGCCACCGAGTTTGCCAGCCCGGCCAAGTTTGAACTGTTCTCCAAGGAGACCATGATGCTGGGCTGCAACATTTTGCTGGTGGTGGCCACCGGCTCGGTGTTGCTGGGTACCCTCTACCCGCTGCTGGGGGATGCCCTGGGGCTGGGTAAGATCTCCGTGGGTCCCCCGTACTTCAACACGGTGTTTAACCCCATTGTGCTGGTGCTGTTTGTTTTGATGGGCATCGGGCCGGTGATTCGTTGGAAGAAGGCGAAGGAGACCGAGACCCGTCAGCTGATGGTGCCGGCCGCCGTGGCCCTGGTTTCCGGACTGGCCCTGCCGTTCATCATTGACGGCAAGATGAACCTGTGGGTAAGCGCCGGCGTGGCCACCGCGGTGTGGATCTTGCTGACCCTGATGCTGGACCTGTACAACAAAACCAAAGAGGCCGATGGCGGCTTCACTGCCAAGCGCCTGAGCCGCAGCTTCTGGGGTATGCAGTTTGCTCACATGGGCATCGCCATGGCCATCATCGGTGCCGCCATGGTCTCCCACTACGCCGAAGAGAAATCCGTGCGTATGGGCCCGGGCAAGAGTCACGAGCTGGCCGGGTACACCTTTACCTATGAAGAGACCCGCATGGTTCAAGGCCCCAACTACACCGCCGAGCAGGGCCGCATCACCGTCATGAAGGACGGTGAGCCGGTCACCACCCTGTACCCGGATCGTCGTAAGTACAATGTTCGCACCATGGATATGACCGAGGCCGGCATCGACTGGGGCTTCTTCCGGGATCTGTACGTCACCATGGGCGACCCTCTGGACTCCACCGATTATGCCGTGCGCCTGAACTACAAGCCCATGGTGCGTTGGATCTGGTTTGGCAGTATCCTGATGATGATCGGCGGTACCCTGGCAGCGACCGATAAGCGGGCCCGCAGCCGGAAGAGTGCCACCGTCAATGAAGCACAAGTGGCGACTGCCTGAGGTTAGAGTAGAGCTATGAAACGCGCGTTACTGTTTATTCCCCTGCTGATCTTCATCGGCATGGCGGCATTCCTCTACAAGGGGTTGTTCCTCAACCCCAAGGAGCTGGACTCCGCCCTGGAGGGCAAGCCGGTGCCCACCTTTACCCTGGAGTCCCTCGAGGACGCCCAGGTCACCATCTCCAACACCGATCTGGAGGGGGAGGTGTACCTGCTCAACGTATGGGCCACCTGGTGTCCCTCCTGTAAGTATGAGCACCCCTTCCTGAACAAGTTGTCCCGTAACGGGAGCATCCCCATCTACGGCATCAACTACCGGGATGAGCGTGGCCTGGCGCTGCGCTACTTGGCCGGCAATGGCGATCCCTACACCAGAAACCTGTACGATCCCGACGGTCAACTGGGGCTGGATCTGGGGGTCTATGGGGCGCCCGAGACCTTCGTGGTGGATCACAAAGGGGTGGTTCGCTACCGCTTTGCCGGGGTCCTGGGACCGCAAAACTGGGCCGAGACCTTTATGCCGATGATTGCCGAGCTGCGTCGTGAGGCCGCTGCCGCCAAGGGAGGAGCCTGATGAAAGCGCTGATGAAGTGGTTTGGCCGGGCGGCCTGCCTGATGCTGATCGCCGGGGCGGTGCATGCCACCCCCATCGACACCTATGAGTTCAAGAGCCAGGAGAACAAGGAGCGGGGCCTGCAACTGGCCAACGAGTTGCGTTGTCCCCAGTGTCAGAACCAAAACCTGATCGACTCCAACTCTCCGGTGGCGCGCGATCTTCGCCTGAAGGTGTATGCCATGGTGGACGAAGGCAAGAGCAACGACGAGATCGTCACCTACATGACCGATCGTTATGGTGACTTCGTTCGCTATCGTCCCGCTTTCGACAACCGTACCCTGGTACTGTGGTTGGGGCCGGTCGCTTTCGCCGTCATCGGTCTCGGCGTCGGCTTGCTGTTTGTCCGCTCCCAGCGTCAGAAGGGCGCCAAGGTCGCGGCAAACATCAGTGATGCGGACCGTGAACGCCTGGCCAAGGTGCTGAAAGAGAAGCAGGGTCAATGAGAGGCCTAATCCTGGTGTTGGCGCTGCTGACCGGCGGCGCCCAGGCGTTCCCCGGAATGAACCAGGCCGGCGAGGATCCTGCGCTGCAGCGCTTCGTCCAGCTGACCTTCCCTCAGGAGTTGGACAATATCGAGGTGAAGGACCTGGAGGGGCAGCCGATACCTCTCTCCCGCTACAAGGGCAAGGTGGTGGTGCTGAATCTGTGGGCCACCTGGTGCCCTCCTTGCGTGCGGGAGCTGCCCTCTCTGGCGCGGTTCCGCAGCAAGCTGGAGCAACAGGGGGCAGTGGTTGTGCCGGTGGCGATCGATCATGACCCTGCCGTGGTAGCCCCTTTCCTTAAGGAGCTTGGCCTGGAATCATTCTCCACCATGTATGACACCACCAATGCCGTAGGCCAGGTGCTGCCGACGGATCTGGTGCCCGCCACCTTTATCCTCAATGAGCAGGGGCAACTGGTGGCGTTCGTCCGCAGCTTCGTCGATTGGGATAACCCCAAGGTACAGCAGCTGATCGAGAAATACCTGACTCAATAAATCGGCATGGCCGGCTCACAAAAGCACCCGCCAGGGTGCTTTTGTCTATTATCTGCCCGGTCGATCGCAAATGCTCCCCTTGGCACTTGCCAAGCTGAAATCCCCCCCTATAATGCGCTCCTCGTTGGCCGGGCAAATGCCGGCGTCGCCGATGTGACGTGGTTAACATGGCGTCAGCCACTAAGAAAAACTTCGCCCCAACGGGTTGAAAGATTAACTTAAGTGGGTAAAATGGCGCCCTGCTTTCAATGTTGGCTCGAAGCCTTCGTAAGTGAAGCAAATCGCCTTGACCGGCAGCTTGGAAAAGTTTGCATTTAGGGGTTGACGGCGGCGGAGAGTCGCGTAGAATGCGCCTCCTGTCTCGATGAGAGACGCGCTCTTTAACAATTAGTCAGACAATCTGTGTGGGCACTCGCGCAGGATTGATATCTCATATATCAATGTTGCACTGAGTGACTATAACAAGTTAATTCAGTAATTCATTGAGTCGGAATTTTCGGA
>NZ_SWCI01000001.1 GCF_005116715.1 Ferrimonas sediminicola
CGACTACATCGAGATGTTTTACAATTCGAAGCGCCGACATGGTTCCAATGATGGCTTGTCACCGGTAGAGTTCGAGGCCCAGTATTTTTCTAACCAATCGGGTGTCTAGGAAAATAGGGGCTATTCACACCACCACCTACTATGTCGACAAACTGTTTGAGAGCGACAGCGACGGTAGCTGGAGAGTATTCATAGATGATGTGGCGGTTGTGAGCTATACCCCGGATCGCAAACACCAGATTCTGTATACCTTGCGGGACCGGCTTGGGAGCGGAACAACGCTGGCTGACCACAATGGTGGTGTAGTTAGTCGTCGTTACTTTGATCCTTTTGGTCGCACTGCGTCAATGGGGGCGGACCACCACAACGACTTGCTCGGTGCTAATGTCAGCCTCTCGAAGTTTATGGATCTGGAGGGTACCAACAATTACCGCCGTGGATTTACCGACCACGAGCACTTGAATGAGCAGCAGCTGATTCATATGAATGGTCGGATTTACGATTACAACCTGGGCCGTTTCCTGAGTGTGGACCCGGTGATTCTGGACCCAAGCAGTACTCAGGCAATCAACCCTTACAGCTACATCATGAACAACCCGATGGCCGGGACGGATCCAACAGGTTACTGCCCAACGGCCAGTCGAGCGGGCGGTGGTGGTGGCATGCAATGCGTGTCAATTCTATATGATAAAGGAGAAGATAAGGGCGCCAGTGGCTCTAAACCTGAGGCAGAACAGAGTGAGCCTCCTCCAGTAAATGGTGCTCAAGCACAGCAATCTACTAAAGTGAAAGGGTCATCTACGAAAAGTGATGATGCTACCAGTGGAATTGGAGGAGCATTAATTAGCAAGCATGTATACGGGGAAGGTGGTGAACTTCCTGACGGGGTATCTCAAGTAAGCCCTGAGCAACTTAAGAAGTTAAAACTTGATGGGCTAGCTTTTAGTGATAGTGATTCTGGGTTTCAATCTGCGCTTTACTATGACTCTAATAATAAGAGCTATATATATGCCTTTGCAGGAACAAATGGTGATGGTGATATGGCCGAAAACTTTGCACAAGGAGCGGGAAGGTTTGCAACTCAATACGATTTAGCTCTAAGCAACACCAAGGCTATAAGGAGTGCTGTTGGAGGTGGCTTATCTCTCTCAGGGCATTCTCTGGGAGGGGGGCTCGCAAGCATGGCGGCTGCACTTACAGGGCTTTCAGCAAACACATATAATGCCGCAGGAGTACATATGAGTACACTTGCTAGGTATTCTGGAGGGATGGCTAATGCGGTTAGGTTGGCTGGGTCTGCAAATGTAAATGCGTACAATGTTGTGGGTGATGGGCTTACCAGCTTACAACGTTATAGTTCTTTTGCTCCCGCCTTGCCTTCAGCGTTAGGTCGTAATATCTCATTAACCCCAAGGGGTTTAGATGCTGTGATTGGTATGACTCCACTTTATGGAGGGTATCACCTTCATAAAATGGACACCGTTATAAACTCGCTGAGGTAAGCTAATGTTAAAACATATAACACTGTTAACTTGTATTTTAGTTTTCCTGAACATAGCTGCATGCGAAAGGCTTTCTGGCGAACCAAGTGTCTTTTCTTATATTAAGAACGGAAAGCTAGAAGAGGTGAAGGAGAAGGTGGAGGAGAAAGGTGTATTCGAATCCTTGAACTCTAGTGGTGTAACACCTTTGATTTACTCTATTGAAGAAAATAATTTTGATGCGTTCAATTTGTTGTTGGAAAGCGGGGCTAACCCTAATTTTAAAATTGCAAGTGGAGGAAGTGCCGTGACTTTCTCCGTTATAAATGACAACCCTGATTACTTGCGGACTTTGATTAAGTATGGGGCGAATGTTGATACCTTTCACGAAGAAAGGAAGCGAAATGTTATTTTTGATGCGCTATCACCAAACAAAATAGAACACCTAAAAGCCCTTGTGAGTGCAGGTGCGGAAGTTAACGTTAGGGATGGAGTTAATCAAACGCCTCTTATTGTTGCTGCAAATTTAAACCAATATGAAGTCGTTTTGTTTCTTCTCGAAAATGGAGCCAACCCCGACCTGACTGATAACTTTGGCAACAAATTATCAAGTGTTCTCGAAAGCAATGTTAAATTTGAAAGTGAATCAATGGCTAAAATCAAGTTGAAAATCCTGCCTTTCCTAGAATGATTTTGCTACGATGGTTGAGGTGAAAGGACGGCCTCAACCATCATCACAGTTTCAGTGGGTTGGTTTCGGACTGGAAATTAACAGAGTAGCAGCTATAAATGTGTTGGGCCGAGGAAGTTTATAACAGCATGGATAGAAAAAAGTACTATATGAAGCTGATGAGTGATTTTCTCGATGAGTCACTGACTATCGAAGAGTCTCAGAGAGAATTTTTGGAAAGATTTGAAAGTGAAGTGAAATTATTTTAAGAAGGTGGGCATGAGATTCTTGAAGGGGTATTTTGCTCTCTCGATATGTATAGTCCACAAGGTTCAATTGCTTTCTTAGGGGCAGTAAGCTGCGAAGATGTTGCGTCCGATGCAAGTCAGGCGCCGAAAAGCATAAGTTAGTGATTTTATTGGTGTTCTGGGCGCTTGTTTTTCGTAAAAACGTCGCTGAAACACTGCAATATTTAATGCCTTAACACTAAAGAACTTTGTCATTCTTGTTATGGTTGAGGTTTACCAGCAAGGGAGTTCCTCCGGAAGACAGATACGTTGAGACTTGAAGCCGTACATTGACCAGATTTCATCGGAAAGCTGGCCATTTTTTTTTGGACGTGTGGCCAGTTTTGTGCGGACGGGTGGTCGAGTTGGGGTGGAATCTACAGGGTTAGTTCAGTCTCCTACTGACCCTTCAGTTTGGAAGGTGTCCAGCACCAGTAGAGGTGTCCAGCTTTTTGCAGCAGGGTGGTCGGCGGTGGCCAGCGCTGCCATACCGCGATTGTTTCCCGATCTAAGCTTGTGCGACCTTCCTGGTGGGCAGGGGCCGAAAGTGAGTCGACGACTTGATGTGAAGCGGTAGTGTACAAACTTTATTGTTCCAAAGCGCTCTTGTGTACAAACTCTATTGTGCCTATACAGAGGTGAGGACCTCCGGGGCAGACTGGGGCTAGTCTCCCCCAGGCTCCGGAATCTCGATGGTAAACCTGGCTCCCCCCAGGTCACTGTCACCCACCGACAGGGTGGCGCCGAGGCGATGGGCCGCCGCCTGGGCGATGGCCAGTCCCAGCCCCAGGCCTCCGGTGGCCTGGGTGCGGCTGCTGTCCAGGCGCGAGAAGGGGATGAAGATCCGCCTCCGATCCGCGTTCGGGATCCCCTGGCCATCCTCGTCGACGTGGACGCGCACCCCGGCGCCGCAGGGCTCGGCGCTGAGCCTCACCTGGCTGTGGCCGTAGCGCTGGGCGTTGCTCATCAGGTTGTCCAGCAGCAGCCGGAAACAGGTGGGGTTGACCTCGATGGGGGGCAGTGGCGGGATACTGGCCCGCACCGGCAGGGTGCCGGTCTGCTGGAACCACTGTAGCCGCTGCTCCAGGACCTGACTCAGGGGCTGGTCTGGCTGTTCGCTGCAGGGGCGTCGGTCGGGGGAGTTCAGCCTGAACAGGGTCAAGACCTGCTGGGTCAGCTGATCCATGTCCTCAATGTAGTTGTCGATGTCATCCAGCAGCTCAACCTGTTCGGGCTTGTCGCACTGTTTGCGCAGCAGGCCATTGGCCAGCTGGATGCGGCTCAGGGGGGTGCGCAGTTCGTGGGGAACCGCCTGGGCCAGCACCCGGCTCTCCTCGACCGAGCGGCTGATGGCATCGGCCATCCTGTTGAACCCCTTGCTCAGTTGCCGAACCGGCTCGGAGCGGGGCACCAATGCCCTGGCGCCCAGGGCGCCGCGGCCGAAGCGCTCCTGGGTGTGGGCCAGTTGCCGTATCTGGCGCTGCAGCTGACGGGCGGGCAGGTAGAGCACGGCCCCGAAGGCGGACAGCATCAGGGCGAACAGCATCAGGGTGCTGGCCACATCCGGGTCCTCCTCCAGGACGGTCATCAGATCCTCGTCAAACTCGTCAAACTCCTTGTCGTACAGCAGCAACCGCCCGCCCTCCTCCAGATGGGTGAAGGCGGAGAGATAGCGAAACTCCTCCAGCTGATACACCCGCCCCCCTTCGAAGCTGGTCATCAGGGTGCACCCTTCGCAGGGCGCGGCCGCCAGATTGTCCTGCCAGGCGGCGTTCCAGGGAGACAGGCTCAGGTCGATGGCATCGATGTACGCCTGGGGGGAGATCCCCTGCATCTGCCAGCTCTTGCTCAGCAAGGTATCCATGGCATGGGTGTCGGCATAGAAGTCCTTCACCTCGGTCTCCTCATACCAGGAGTCGGTGTAGCTGGCGGTGAGAAACACGCTGCCGATCAGGGCCAGGATCATCCCCAGGTAGAGGCGGGTGAACAGCGGAGGGATCAGTCTATTCATTGATCAGCATATAGCCCCGGTTGCGGACGGTGAGGATCAGCCGGTAGGGAGCCTTGGCATCACCCAGCTTGCGGCGCAGGCCGGAGATGCGCATGTCAACCGACCGGTCGTAACCGTCGTAATCGATGCCGCGGAGGGCACGACAGCAAGCCTCCCGGGTGACCACCTGGCCGGCGCTCTCGGCCAGCAGCAGCAGCATCTTGTATTCGGATTCGGCCAGTTCCACCTCCTCCTGGTTGAGGCAGACCCGCTGGCGGCGGCGGTTGATGGTGATGGGGCCCACCTCGAGACACTCCTGCCCCTGGGGCTGCCAACGGCGCAGCAGTGCCTCGATGCGGGCGGCCAGAAGATGGGGCTTGACCGGTTTGGTCAGGTAGTCGTCGGCACCGATCCTCAGCAGGCTGATCTCGCTGAACTCATCGTCGCAGGCGGTAAGCACCATGATCGGTCGCTGGTAAAACTCCCGGGCGGCACGGCATACCTCGATGCCGCTCATCCCCGGCAGCATCAGGTCCAGCACCACCAGGTCCGGCTGAAACTCGCCAATGGCGGTCAGTGCTGCTTCACCGCGGTCCACCACTCGGGTGTGGTACTGTTCTGCCTGAAGGTACATGGCGGTGAGTCGGGCGATCTCGGCGTCGTCCTCGACGATCAGAATTCGGGCTTTAGCCACCTGGGTTCACTCTGCTGACGGTTTTCCGGAGTCTAAGTGTACCCACAGGCGCGGCGATACCCCAGCCCCCTTACATCGTCTTACAGCCTTGGGGCGATCGCGATCGCGGCCGCGATGGCGTGCCGTTCACCGGGGGCAGATCGCCGCTACCCCTCTGGCTGGCAGATCTCGTCGTCGACCACCGCCTTGAGGGTGCGGACCAGCAGCAGCAGGATCACAGCGGTCACCAGGGCCAGCAGGGCGTAGGCCAGGTAGCCGAACACCGCCTTGGCGGTGGTGGCGTACATTACCTGGGCGGCCACCGACGCGGCGGCCAGGGGGAAGGAGTAGGCCCACCAGCTGATGAAGAAGCGGATCTTGGTGAACCGGGGAAACTGGGTCACCAGCAACAGCACCAGGAACATGGCCACGTTGAACAGGATCTGGCCCATGGCGTCGATACCGCCGGTCAGCTTGGTGTAGGCGACAAAGCCCACCGCCGGCGGTGCGATAAAGATAAACAGGGTGGGCAGCAGCTTTTCCGGCAGGGGATCATGGAAGATCACCCGGTTGAGGATCAGCGCCTTGAGGATGATCCAGAACAGGATGCCGATGGAGAAGAAGAACCAGCTCAGCGCCATGAAGCCGTGCTCCACCCCGGCCAGGGGGACGATGACGTTGCCGACGATGGGGATAAACCAGGCCGGGGTGCTGTGGGCAATCTGGAACTTGGGGTGGTGGATCCACTGAGTCAGTACGTACAGGGTAAACAGCAGGTGCAGGGCGGCGCCGATGGCCCACAGCAGCAGGGAGAGCGGCTTGGAGACCGGCAGCAGGGCGGCGCTGAGCAGCAGCAGGCTGATGGAGATGGTGGGGAAGAAGCTTAGTTTCACCGGGTGCTCCAGCTCCGCCTGTACCGCCTGAGGCTGGGTGGCCAGCTTCATCAGGTAACTGCCGGCCACCACGGTAAACAGGCACAGAGTCAGCCCCAGTAGCAATTGGCCAATCAGTTCCGGGGCGCCCAGGACAAGGTGAGCTTTTTCCCAGGCCAGGGTCAGGCCACTCATGCCCATGATCATGGCGAAGAAGGAGATGGGGAAGTAGGCCAGCTTCGAAGCGTGGCTCAGTCGTGCCTGCTGATTCATCCAGAAGTCCTTATTTAGATAATTCTAATACAATAGGGCGGCAAGAGAGAAATTACCAGCAGGGTTGCCTCGGTCCGATCACAAAGCCGGTTACTGGGAGGAGACAACGAAAAAAGCCGCCCCAAGGGGGCGGCCAGGTTTCCGACTTTCATGATGCGTTGTGTCCGGGTCGGAAAAGTCAGCAGGGTCTACTTGTGGATCTTACCTCCGTAGTTGTCCTGCAGGCTCTGCAGCTTGCTGCCTTCGGCGTGACACTGGCCGCAGGCCCAGGCCTCTTTCAGGAAGGGGTTCATCTTGCTGTCTTCGCTGATTTGAGGCTTCTCGTTGAACAGGTCGATGGTCACCACGTGGGTCATCTCGTCACCGAAGGTCACCCCGCCATTGGTGGTGGTGCTGGTGGCGTTCTTCACCACTTCCGGCATGTGGCAGCTGGTGCAGTCGAAATTGGCATGCAGGCTGACCGTACCGTCGTTGAACGCCTGGGTGGCGTGGCAGTCGGTACAGGCCTTCACCGCGCCGTTGTGCTCCGCCTTGTCCTTGTTAACGGTGGACTTGTGCGGGTCGTGGCAGCTGACACAGTCCAGGCCGGCCAGGTAGTGAGGGTTGGTGGCCTCACCGGTTTCAGGGTCGATGCCAAAGAGTTCATCGGCGGTCTGGTGGTGACGGGTCAGCCCACCCTTGGCGTCGATGCGGCCAGCGCTCTCCGGCAGGGTGCTGTCGGGGAAGGCGGTGTGGAACTTATTGACGTAGCCGTTGCCATGGTTACGGTCGCCATCACGGGTGTGGCACTCACTGCAGTGCACGGCGGCGCCAAAGCCCATGGTGTCGCTCTGCAGCAGTTCCGAGGCGCGTGGCTGGGCGATCCTGGTGATATTGTCTGCAGAGGGAGCCTTGATGTGCTCGGAGCCGGCGCCGTGGCAGGCCTCACACTGTACCGCCGCCAGGGCGAAGGTGCCGCCCATGCCCGGCAGGTCATCCTGACGGTGGGGGTTCAGCGTTTCGTCGAAGGGTTTCCAGCCGGTGTTGTGGCAGTTACCACAGCTGTAGATCATGTCGACGTCACCGTCGTGGTAGCCGCTCATCTGGTTGCCCGCGGCCTCGGAGCCATAGAGGTTAAACTGCACCGCCGAGCCGCTGACGATGTGGCCGTTCTTATCGAACCAGCGAATCTTCTTCCAGTAGCCGCCGGTGGTGTAGCTGACGTCGGCATAGGAGTTGGGGGCGCCCAGGGTGTTATCGGTCAGGCCGTCGGTGTCGGTGTCGGTGGCTGCGTCAGAGATCAGGGTCAGGGCGGCGTCGAGATCCACCTCCTCGGGCAGATAGGGGAACTGCGGAGCCTCGTCGTTGACGATCTTGGAGATCTTGAAGTTGTGGCCGTGCAACTGATGAGTCTCAAACTCGTTGGCGTGGCAGGTCTGGCAAGACTCAGAGCCGACATAGGTCAGTTCGATCACCTCTTCGGTCACCGTCACCAGAATCTTGGCGGTGGTTTCGTCGGTGCCATCACTGACCTTGTAGTCGATGACATCATCACCCACAAAGCCGGCGGGGTCATACTGGATCTGACCATCTTTGATCTCGGCGTTGCCGTAGGTGGCGATGGCGGAGCTGAGAGTCAGGGTGTCGCCATCGGCATCGCTGGCGGACGCCAGGGCGTCGATCATGATGGCGGTGGCACTGGTGGTGGCGGCGTCCAGGTCCGTGGCAACCGGCGGTGTATTGGGGTCCGGAAGGACGGTGTCGCTGTTATTGTCGTCGCTGCCGCAGGCGGTCAGCAGGGTCGCGGCAATCAGGCTTGCCAGCAGCTTGGTGTGGGTTTTCATCATCATTCTCCTGCAGTGGTGATCCACTGTCTGTTTCCCAACTGCAGTATCGAATTTGATGAAAATGTCATCCAGATTAGGGAAGTTGACACAACCTTACCCTTTGATAAGAGAATTTATCAGAACCGGATTAATATTTTGATTTAATTGGTTATTTTAGTCTGATGATGAGCTGATCAACGCCACCATTTGTTGCCCCTGTGTTGTCAGAAAATAGATCTTGTTCGCATTTTGCTCGACCAGACCACTCTGACGAAGCTGTCTCAGGTGGAAGTTGAACTGGGTGTGGTTCTCCACACCGGCCAGACGGCACAGATCCATGAAGCGCAGCTTCTTATGGCGTGACAACTGCTGCAATACCGCCCGGCGCATCGGGTTGGAAAGGGCGGAGAAGACCCGGTTGGCGTCCTCATCTTCCAGGGCCATGGAGGGCTGTTTCTGGGCCTGAACCCGCCTCAGGGTGGTGATCAGGGTGGTTAGGTTGAAGGGCTTGGTGACAAAGTCGTCGGCCCCCTTCTTCATGGCGTCGACGGCAGTATCCACGGTGGCAAAGGCGGTGGTGATCACCACGCCGATACCGGGCTGCAGACGTTTCAGGGCGGCGATCGCCTCCACTCCGGTCATTCCCGGCATCACCAGATCGAACAGGGCGATGTCGAACTTGCGCTGTTCCGCCAGGTCCAGCGCCTGCTCGGCACTGTGGCAGGCGCAGACAGTACAGCCCTCGGTCTGAAGCACCTCGGTAATGGTGTCGTTGAGGGCCAGGTCGTCTTCGGCGAGCAGTATGGTCAGGCTCATGCACGGCTCCTGGGCATTGAAAAGGAGGCAACCAGTCCGTTGTCGCCATTGGCGAGGAGCAGCTCACCCTGGTGTTGCTGAATGATCTGCTGACAGATCGCCAGCCCGAGGCCGGTTCCCTGGCCCTGGGGTTTGGTGGTGAAGAAGGGGCTCATCGCCTGGCTCAACTGCTCAGAGGCCATACCCTTGCCCCAGTCCTCGACGCTGACCACCACCCGGTTCCGGAACTCTTTGACTGACAGCTTGAGCCGGCGGTGGTCACCACTGGCATCGATGGCGTTGTTGACCAGGTTGATGATTACCTCCTCCAGCTTGATCGGGTCCCCCTCAACCTGCAACTCCTCCTGCAGGTCCAGCTCCACATCAAAACTCTTCAGCCTATGCTGCATCAGCCGCAGGGCGGAGTCCACCACGCAGCCGATTCTAACCAGGCGATGTTCGCTGCTGTTTCTGGCGAAGTGCAGCACCTCCTGGCTGATGTGGCTGGCCCTTTCCAGACCATGACGAATCCGCTCCAACTGGCGCCTGGCCTCGGTAGAGTCTCCTAGCTGCCTTTCCAGCAGGTCACAACTCAGGGTGGCGTAGCTCAGCGGGGTCTTGATCTCATGGGCGATGCCGGAAGCCAGCTCCCCCATGGCTCGCAGCTTCTCTCCCCGCATGATGCGCCGTTGCTGCTCCTCAATCTGTTCCTGATACTCCAGGTCGAACAGCTTCAGGGCTTTTAACAGGCTGACCAGCAGGCCGAAGGCGCACAGCATCCGTACCATGGGAACCCAGATTCCCCAGGAGGAGGAGAGCAGCCCGGCGGCAACGGCATAGCCAATCAGTGTGATCCCGGCCCAGGCAAACGGGTGTGCCCCCTGGTGATGCAGGGCAGACAGTTCGCGAGCGTAGTAGATCATGGCGCCGCCCGCCAGGGAGCCTCCGGCCAGGCCGAAGATCCAGCGGGTCAGTTGTACCGACAGCAGCAGTGATTCCTCGACCGGAAAGATGGCCAGGTGCACCAGGGTAGCCAGCAGGTAGATCAGCAGCAGGCCCGGTACCAGGTAGCCGAGCCAGCGCCGGTGGGGAGCGGTAAGGATGTCCAGCATCTTCCAGGCAAACCAGACCAGCGCCAGGAAGGAGATCAACAGCTTGGCAATGCGCATCATCTTGATCCACACCCACCAGTCATGGCTCAAGGTGCTGCTCCACAGCTTGAGATAGAGCTCAGACCATTCGTGGAAGGCATGGGTGAAGCCGAACAGCGCCAGGGCGGGCAGGGCAGAGGCGATGGCTAACTTACTGAACTTGAGGTTGCGGAAGCTGATGACGCAGCCGATGGTGAAAAACACCAGGCCGTAGAACAGATAGACATTGAACAGAATCAGCTCATTCATGGTGCAAGCCTAGCTTAATCAAGGGGGGGATGAGTGTGATCTTTCAGGTGTTTTTTCCGCCAAACCCAGAGGCTGTTCACAAAAAAGCCTCCAGAGGTGGAGGCTTTTTCCGTTGCTGGTGCCGACGCTACTTCTCGGTGGCCAGGTAGTTCATCAGCTCGGTCAGTTCGCTCAGGGTGCGGATCTGGCTCATGTTGATCATGTACTTGTCGTTGACCACGAAGGTGGGCACGCTCTGGATACGAAACTTCTGCTGATCCATCATCCAGGCGGTGACCTTGCTCTTCACCGCATCGCTGGCGGCGATCTTGTCGTAGTCGGCGACGTCGACCCCGTTGTCGGTGAACACCTTCTTGATGTCGCTGCGGGTCTTGATCTGGTCTTCGGTCTCGGGGTCATGGGCTTCGCCGGGACCATGGTGGTGATCACCGCCGGCGAGGATGCCGAACAGCGGCTTCTTCACCTTGTCTTCGACGCCCATCTCCTGCATCACCGCCAGGGAGAGGATCACCTCGGTGCCGATCTCGGAGTTCATGAAATCGACGTGGGCCTGCTGGAAGTCGATGGACTTGTCCAAGCCGGGCTTGATCAGCGGCAGGTAACGCTTCTCCATGTTGTAGCAGTGGCCACAGTAGAGGGAGAAGAACTCCTTGATCACTGGGGTCTCGGTCGCCGGCTTGTCGCTGACGACCATGTAGTGGGTACCTTCGACAAATTGGGCAGCCCAGGTCGCCAGGGGGGCGCACATCAGGGCCAGGGCCAGGGCAATTCGCTTGCTCACTCGGTTGTCCTTCTGGTCAGGTTGTGGATTCAGCTTGGAACGTCTGCTGATGGGTATGCTAAACCCTGGGGCTACACCAAGGTCAATCCCCGTCGTCGCCAAAGGGTGAAGCGCTTCGCCTTTTGTAAACTCTTCAGGATTTTCGGGAACTTTCATCCGCTGGGGCAAGTGACCGGTGGAGACCGGGCGGAGGATCGCCGTCGGCCGCGGCGGCTGGGCGCCGGGACCGACACCGGTCCTGCGGTCGAGCCCGTGGACCTTCATCGTGGCCGGCATCATCCGCCTCTGCCTGCGGGTCGGAACCCTCTGGAACGGGCACACAAGCGACCCTCTGGCCAGCCACTGAGCTCGGCATTCCCGAAGGATAAACCCGCCGCAGCTTAGCCAGAGATGACCCGGAGGGTAACCGGCCGGAACTCCCTTGGCACCGGCGGAGGGGATCACTCCTCAGCGGCGGATTCCTGCTTGGCTTCCAGCTCGGCCAGGCGGGCCTCCAGCTGCTCCACCATCTGGCGGGTCTTGGCCAGCACCGCGCTCTGGCGGTCGAACTCTTCGCGGCTGACCATGTCCAGTTTCGACAGCTGGCTCTGCAGGATGGTTTTGGCCTTGGACTCGAAATCTTCGGCGGCGGCCTTGAGTCCCGGGGGCAGGGCATCGTTCATCTGCTTGGCGATCTGTTCCAGTTTGTCCGTGTTAATCATGGTATCTACTCCGTAATGCTTGGATTTATGGTAACAAAGAAATCGCCAACAGGGGGAGTCTGATGACCTGCGCACCGGGGCGCCATTTCCGGTAGAATAGCGCCCCTAACGGAAACGGGAGCAACGATGAGACTGAATCCTGGTCAGCAGGCGGCCGTAGAGTACGTGTCTGGCCCCTGCTTGGTACTGGCCGGCGCCGGCAGCGGCAAGACCCGGGTAATCACCAACAAGATCGCCTACCTGGTGCAGCAGTGCGGCTACCAGGCGCGCCATATTGCGGCGGTGACCTTCACCAACAAGGCATCCCGGGAGATGCGCGAGCGGGTGGCCCAGACCCTGGGCAAGAAGGAGGCCCGGGGCCTGTGGGTGTCCACCTTTCACACCCTGGGGCTGGAGATCGTCCGTCGGGAACACAAGTCTCTGGGGCTCAAGCCCAATTTCACCCTGTTCGACGACCAGGACAGCCTGGCCCTGCTCAAGGAGCTTACCGACGATGAGCTGCAGGGGGACAAGGACCAGCTCAACGGGCTGATCAGCGCCATCAGCAACTGGAAGAATGACCTGGTGCTGCCGGACAAGGCGCTGCAGCTGGCCCGTGACCCCCAGTCCATCCTGTTTGCCCAGCTCTACGGCCGCTACCGGGAGCACCTGACCGCCTACAACGCCCTGGATTTCGATGATCTGATCATGATCCCCACCCTGCTGCTGGCCAGCAGCGAGGAGGTGCGTGAGCGCTGGCAGAACCGCATCCGCTACCTGCTGGTGGACGAGTACCAGGACACCAACACCAGCCAGTACCAGCTGGTGAAGCTGCTGGTGGGCGAGCGGGCCCGCTTCACTGTGGTGGGAGACGACGACCAGTCCATCTACTCCTGGCGGGGCGCCAAGCCGCAGAACCTGGTGCTGCTGGGGCAGGACTTCCCCAGGCTGAGGCTGATCAAGCTGGAGCAGAACTACCGTTCCAGTCAGCGGATCCTCAAAGCGGCCAACATCCTGATCGCCAATAACCCCCATGTCTACGACAAGCGGTTGTTCTCCGAGCTGGGTTATGGCGATCCCTTGCGGGTGCTCAGCGCCAACAACGAGGACCACGAGGCGGAGCGGGTGGTGGCCGAGTTGATCCGTCACCGCTTCGTCAACCGCACCGGCTACAAGGAGTACGCCATCCTCTATCGGGGCAACCACCAGGCGCGGTTGTTCGAGAAGGCGCTGATGACCAACCGCATCCCCTACAAGCTGTCCGGTGGCACCTCCTTCTTCTCCCGGTCGGAGATCAAGGACATCATGGCCTACCTGCGGCTGCTGGTGAACGGCGACGACGACAACGCCTTCCTGCGCATCTGCAACGTGCCCAAGCGCGGCATGGGTCCCGCCACCCTGGAGCGGCTGGGCCGGCTGGCCAACCAGCGACAGCTGAGCCTGTTCGCCGCCGCCTTCGAGCCGGACCTGGAGCAGCACCTGCCCAGGGCCGCCGCCGAGTCGGTGATGGTGTTCACCCGCTGGGTGGTGGAGCTGGCGGACCGGGCGATGCGCGGCGATACCCTGGCGGCGCTGAAGGACCTGGTGCGGGAGATCAACTACGAGGATTTCCTCTACGACACCTCCCCCAGCCCCAAGGCGGCGGAGATGCGGATGAAGAACGTCTCCGAGCTCTACCGCTGGATCACCGACATGCTGGAGGGGGACGATCTGGAGGAGCCGATGACCCTGCCCCAGGTAGTGACCAAGCTGACCCTGAGGGACATGATGGAGCGTAACTCCGAAGAGGAGGAGGCGGACCAGGTGCAGCTGATGACCCTGCACGCCTCCAAGGGCCTGGAGTTCCACTATGTGTTCATGGTGGGGATGGAGGAGGGGCTGCTGCCCCACCAGAGCAGCCTGGATGAGAATAACGTCGAGGAGGAGCGACGCCTGGCCTATGTGGGGATCACCCGGGCGCAGAAGGAGTTGATCTTCACCCTGTGTCGCGAACGCCGTCAGTTCGGTGAGCAGATCCGATGCGAACCCAGCCGCTTCCTGGCGGAGTTGCCCCAGGATGACCTGGACTGGGACAGGGGCCACAAGCGTCAGACCGAGGCCCAGCGCCAGCAGACCGGCAAGGCCAACATCGCCGCCCTGCGGGCGATGCTGAAGAACAAACAGTGACTATCTTCGGTGTCGGGTGACAAAAACCGCCGCTTTAGCTATTTTTTGGTCGGTCGGGCGGCTTTTTTGGAAAAAACGTTGGACCTGTGTCGGTGTTCGCCGTAACATAGCCGCCGTCAAAGGAAGCGCCCATAGCTCAGCTGGATAGAGCGCACCCCTCCGGAGGGTGAGGCCGGGGGTTCGAATCCTCCTGGGCGCGCCATCTTCCCCCCGGGGGATCTGGTTTGACACAAAGACTCTGTGGTGGCTGTAGCTCAGTTGGTAGAGTCCCGGATTGTGATTCCGGTTGTCGTCGGTTCAAGCCCGATCAGCCACCCCATCATTTAGATTAAGCCCCTGATTTTCAGGGGCTTTTTCGTTTCTAGAATCTGTTTACACTCTGTCTGGTGGCGTTTATGGTGGCGTTTATGGTGGCGTTTAGGGCACCACCACTGGCACCATTCGACATTTTCGATCTAATTTTTCCTATGGTGGCACATCCTGTCTTGAAGTCGATACAGTCTATACCCCTGATGAACGCAGGCAATGGTATCGTGGGTTTAATCACGTTAGTTCGAAGAAATCGAAGGATTTGTGCTGAAATCGAAATGTTTGTGCTGAAATCGAGATAGTGTGCGCCACCAGAATCCTTGGTAACCAATTGATTTGAAAGAATATAATGGTGTCTCCGGTTGTCGTGGGTTCAAGTCCCATCAGTCACCCCATCATTTAGATTAAGCCACTGATTTTCAGGGGCTTTTTCGTTTCTAGAATCTGTTCACACTCTGTCTGGTCCCACATTGGGTCCCATTTTGGGTGGCACCAAGAATGACGCTTAAGCTATCGATATATAGATTGATGCTTTGCGTGGATTCAAGCCTCATCAGTCGTCTCACTGTTCCTGGAGGAATCGCTGTTTATCAGCGGCTTTTTCTGTTTCTGCCCCTCAGGAATGGTCCCCCGGTTGCCTCGGTTCCTGCCCCCTGACGGAACCCGTCTCCGCCCGGAGGGCGGCAGAAAAAAGCCCCGCACTCGGGCGGGGCTTACTGTCTGCAATCCAGATCGGGCTAGCCCCCGGTCAGGCTCATAAAGCGCAGGATCTGGGTGCCCTCTTCGTGACCGAACAGGTGCTTCTCCGGTTTCACCTTCATGGCGGTGATGATCGCCTGCTTGACCGCTTCGACGCTGCCGTCGTTGTCCCGCAGCACCCGCTTCAGGTCCACCGAATTTTCGTTGCCCAGGCACAGCAGCAGCTCCCCCTTTACCGTTACCCGCACCCGGTTACACTCGTGGCAGAAGTTGTGGCTGTGGGGAGAGATAAAGCCGATGCGGATATCGCTGTCTGCCATCCGGTAGTAGCGGGCGGGACCACCGGTCCGCTCCGAGGAGGGGGTCAGCGGATAGCTGGGTTCGATCAGGGCCCGAACCTCTTCTGAGGTGCACAGGGTCTGTTCGCGGCGATCGCTGTCGAACGCCCCCAGGGGCATCTCCTCGATGAAGCTGATGTCCACCCCCTTGTCCCGGGCGAAGTTCACCAGATCCAGCACCTCGTGGTCGTTCTTGCCCTTCATCACCACGGCGTTGAGCTTGATCCGCTCGAAGTCTGCGTCCAGGGCGGCGTCGATGCCGTCCAGCACCCGCTCCAGGTTGCCCTTGCGGGTTACCTGGGCAAAGCGTTCGGGATCCAGGGTGTCCAGGCTGATGTTGAGACGCTGCAGGCCGTTGCCGGACATCACGTGGGCAAACTTGGTCAGCCGCGAGCCGTTGGTGGTCATGGAGAGATCCTTCAGACCCGGCAGCTTGGCCAGCTTGCGCACCAGCACGCTGAGATCGGTCCGTACCAGGGGCTCACCGCCGGTGAGGCGAATGCGCTCCACTCCCAGTTCGGTGAACGCCTGGGCGATGACGCTCAGCTCCTCCAGGGTCAGCACGTCATCCCGTTTGAGGAAGGTGGGGTTCTCATCCATGCAGTAGACACAGCGGAAGTCACAGCGGTCGGTGACCGACAGCCGCAGGTAATCGATCTTACGGCCGAAGCCGTCCATCAGGCTCATGGGGTGCTCCCGTTACAGCAGATCGGCGAAGGGCTGAACCCAGACCGACTCGCCAGCGGCAACGTTGCCCTGGCATTCTTCAATAATAATCAGGCAGTTGCCTTGAACCATCGAGCTCAGGATGCCCGAGCCCTGGGCGCCGGTGGTGGTCACCGTCAGTTGTCCCAGGCTGTTCAGCTGCATCACCCCTCGCTGGAATTCGGTGCGGCCCGGCTTGGAGCGCATCGCCTCGGCGGCGGTGGCGCGCATCATCTGCGGCTGCCAGTCGGGTTCGCCCATCATCTTGCGCAGGGCGGGTTGAACAAACTGCATAAAGGAGACCATCACCGCCACCGGATTGCCGGGCAGGCCGAACAGCAGGGTGTCCTTGATCTTGCCGAACGCCAGGGGGCGGCCGGGGCGCATGGCGATCTTCCAGAAGTCGATGTGGCCTAGGCGTTCCATTACCGGCTTGATGAAGTCGGCGTCACCCACGGAGACGCCGCCGGAGGTGATCACCACGTCTGCCTGCTCGCTGGCGGCCTGCAGCGCCTCGGCCATCGCTTCTTCGGTGTCCTCCAGGATCCCCAGATCCACCACCTCGCAGCCCAGCTTGGCCAGCATCCCCTGGATGGTGAAGCGGTTGGAGTCGAAGATGCAGTTGGGCTTCAGCGGCTCGCCGGGCTGGCATACCTCGTCGCCGGTGGAGAACACCGCCACTTTGGGTTTGCGGTAGACCGGCAGCTCACCCAGGCCCAGGGAGGCCAGCAGCCCCAGCTCGGCGGGGCCGATGCGCTTGCCTGCGGTCAGGGCGGTGGCACCCTCGGCGATGTCCTCGCCGGCCTGGCGGATGTTCTGGCCGGTCTCGATGGCGCCCTCGAAGCGCACCTGGTCGCCCTCCTGGGTAGCCAGTTCGCGCATGATGACACTGTCCACGCCGGCGGGCAGCGGGGCGCCGGTCATGATCTTCACCGCTTCGCCAGACTGCACCTCGCCATCATAGCCGTGGCCGGCCAGCACTTCGGCGACCACGGTAAAGCTGTCGTGCTGGCCGTCATTGCGGATGGCGTAGCCATCCATGGCGGAGTTGGTGTGCTGGGGGACGTTGACCGGGGAGGCGATGTTGGCGCCCAGCACCCGGTTCTGGGCCTGCAGCAGGGGTGTGGTTTCGGTGGCGGTGACCGGCTTCACCTCGGCCAGGATGCGGGCCTGACCCTGGGCCACGGAGAGCTGTTTGCGTTCCACGTCGTCGCAGCCGCAGCTGCCCAGGGGGGCGTAGCCCACCGGCTTCCAGTCGGCGGCGAACCGCTCGATGAAGTCGGCGATGGCGTCCACGTCGTTGATGTCCAGCACCGGCAGGGCCAGATCGTCGGGCAGCCGGGTGGCGGCGTCCACGGCGATGCCGCGGATGGCCTCATCCCGGGTAAAGACGAAGGGCTTGCCCACCTCGGCCCGGTGCAGTTCCAGCTTGGGCAGGGGCAGCTTCTTGAACCCCTCCACCAGGATCATGTCCACCCGGTCCTGGTCGATCATCCCCAGCAGCTCCTTGAGGTCGGGGTCGCCGTCGGTGACCTTCTCCGCCATCAGGGCGCGGCGGATGTGGGAGGCCACCAGCATCTGCTCGGCGCCGGCTTTGCGCAGTTCAAAGGAATCCTTACCTGGGATGTCGACGTCGAAGTTGTGGTGAGCGTGCTTGATCACCGCCAGCTTTTTGCCGCGGCGGTTCAGTTCGGGGATCAGCTTCTTCAGCAGGGTGGTCTTTCCGGTGCCGCTGTAGGCGCAGATGCCCAGAACCGGCACCCGGCAATCCGCCAGAATTTGGTCGACATTCATAGTTACAAATCCTTATTCGCCAGCAGCCGCTGTTCCAGCTCGTCCCGCTGCTCGGCAGTATTGATATTGGCAAAGGCCTCGGCCTGACCGGAGAAGGTTACCTTGGTCAGGCGTTTCTGGTTGTACCAAAGCAGAATTTTGCGATCCCCGTTGGCCAGAAACTCATCGATGGAGGGGCCTAAATCCGACCTCATTAGTAGGATAACGGAGTGTTCGCGCTCATCGTCGCAGGCTACGGCGATCTGCGCATCCTCTCTCTGCAACTGATCCAGCATTTTGTGAAGCAGGTCACCGGGCAGCATGGGCACGTCGCAGGGCAGCACCAGCAGGTAGGGGGAGTCACAGTGGCGCAAGGCTGTGCGCATCCCCGCCATGGGGCCCTGGAACCCTTCCAGTTCGTCGCCAAAAACCGGATGACCCAGTTCGGCATAGGCCTGCTGGTTGCGGTTGGCGATGATTAGGGTTTGGGCGGCGTCGGGGGCAAAGCGATCCAGGACGTGGCTGATCATCGGCTTGCCTGCCACGGTCACCAGGCCCTTGTCTTCGCCTTCCATACGGCGGGCCCGGCCCCCGGCCAGTACGGCCAGGGTGATGTTGTTATTGGTAGCTGGCACGGGCGTGCTCCTCGCTGACGGTATGAAAAAGGTGGCCATTATGGATCTGCCAGACGTCGCTGCACAGCTTGGTCACCTCGGTAGTTTGGTGGCTGGTGACCAGGATGCCACAGCCACGCTGCTGCAGCTGGCGCACCATGGCGGCCACCACCTCGATGGAGTGCTGGTCCAGGTTGGCGGTGGGTTCGTCCAGCATCAGGATCGCCGGGCGCACCACCCAGGCGCGGGCCAGGGCCAGGCGCTGCCGTTCGCCGCCGGAGAGCACCTGGGCGGGACGATCCACCAGGTGAGTCAGTTCGGCGGCGGCCAGCGCCTCGTCGATTCGAGCCTCCTTGTCGCTGCGGTTCATCGGCAGCAGGCTGAGGCTGTAGGCCAGGTTCTGACGGACAGTGCCGTCGAACAGGTAGGGGGTCTGGTGCAGGTAGATGATCTGGCCGGCACCCACCTTGAGCCGCCACCAGGGGCCGGGTGCGCCATCGACCCGGCGCTCACCGCCATCCGGCTTGCGCAGTCCCGCCAGGGTTTTCAGCAGGGTGGTCTTGCCGGCGCCGTTGGCACCCCGCAGCCAGACGCTTTGTCCGGCTTCGATGCTGATCTCCTCCGCTTGCAGCAGGGTGCGCCCTTCGACGGCAATCAGGGGATCGATGAGAGAGACCTTAACCACGGTGACGATGCTCCTGTTTGCCGCGCAGTGCGCTCAGAGAGAAGTTCAGCAACAGTGCCAGCAACACCAAGACCATCCCCAGGGCGGCAGCCTGGGCAAACTCGCCCTTGCTGGTCTCCAGGGCAATGGCGGTGGGCATGTTGCGGGTCAGGTTCTGGATATTGCCCCCCACCAGCATGGAACTGCCCACCTCGGTGATGATGCGGCTGAAGGCGGCGATGATGGCCACCATCAAAGGCACCCTCAGTTCGTGGCACAGGGTCAGGAAGGCGCGCAGCTTGGACGCCCCCAGGGTGCGGGCGGTTTCCCAGGCCCGCCAGTCGCCGCCGGCGAAGGCGGCGTAGCTGGTGGAGACCAGCACCGGGGTGGCCAGCAGGATCTGACCCATCACCATGGCGTTCTGGGTGAACAGCCAGCGCAGATCCCCCATGGGCCCCTGGCGAAACAGCAGCAGATAGACCATCAGGCCGACCACCACCGTGGGGATCGCCTGCAGCGTCTGAAACAGGGCGATCAGGGTGTGGCGTCCGGGAAAGCGGCCCTGAGCAAGCACGAAACCCGCCGAGATGGCGGGTATCAGACAGAGGCCCAGGGCTTTGGCCGACACGGTGAAGGAGACCAGGATGATGCTCCACACCTTGTAGTCAAAGCTGAGCAGCAGGCCCACGGCCTGCTGCAGGGTATCCAGAGTACTACTCATTCACTCTACTTTTTATAGGTCGCTTTAAACAGCGGCTGTCCCTTGATGCGGAAGTCGTCGATCATCTTCTGGCCCTTGTCACTGGTCAGCCAGTCGGAAAAGGCCTTGGCGCCGTCATGATTCAGGTCCGGGTACTTCTTGTCATTGATCAGAATCACCTGATAGGGGTTTTGCAGGGTGGCATCGCCCTCAAACAGCACCTTCAGCTTCAGCTTGTGCATGAAGGCCAGGTAGGTGCCGCGATCGGCCAGCAGGTAGCCCTGCATCTCATCGGCGGTCAGCAGGGCGGGGCCCATGCCCTGACCGATGGCGCGGTAGCCGGCATATTCGTTGGAAACGCCGGCGGTTTTCCACAGGTTCAGCTCCTTCATGTGGGTGCCGGACTCATCGCCGCGGGACACGAAGATGGCGTTGGTGTCGTGGATCCGCTTCATGGCGTCGGCGATGCCCTTGGCGTGCTTCAGATCCGCCGGATCACTGTCCGGCCCCAGGATGATGAAGTCGTTGGCCATGATCTGGCGGGGCATACGGCCAAAGCCGTCGTTGACGAACTTGGCTTCGGCACCTGGGGCGTGGGTCATCACCACGTCCACGTCGCCGTTACGGCCGTGACGCAGGGCCTTGCCGGTACCGGTGGCGATCACCTGGACGTGGTAGCCGCTGTCCTGTTCGAAGGTGGGCAGCAGGTAGGCCAGCAGGCCCGAGTTGTCGGTGCTGGTGGTGGTGGCCAGTTTTACATCCTTGGCCGCAAAGGCGCTAAAACTCAGGGTCAGGGCCAACAGGCCGGTGACGATGCGCTTCATCTGTTTCTCCATTGTCTATTTGGGTGTGACCGGTAGTGCTTAATGAACAGCAATTTGGATGCCAACTTGAAATCCTTGGAAAGTTTGACCTGTCTCACAGGATTTTGCTGGTCAACTAGGTCAAAATGACACACCCTTTTAGGTGGCGCGGCCAAATTGGCCTAGCCTGGGACAAATTGGCTCCATATCAATCGGACAATGCTGCGCCATGAACAATGATGATGTGCTACAAACCCCTGCGCTGTCGGTTCTGATCGTCGATGACGAACCCGGAATGCGTTCTTTCCTGAAAAAAGCCCTCTCCAAGCGCTTTGCCCTGGTGGAGACGGCCGGCAGCGTGGAGGACGCCGAGCGGTTGCGCAGTCGTTGCCACTTCGACCTGCTGGTGGTGGACATCCGTCTTCCCGGCCGGGACGGCATCGAGTGGAACGAGGCGCTGGATCCGGGTAGTCGCCGCTCCGACATCATCTTCATGACCGGTTACGCCGATATGGAGACCGCCATCCGCGCCCTGCGGGCCGGGGCCGCCGACTTCATCATGAAGCCCTTTCATCTGGAGCAGATGATGCAGGCGGTGGACCGCTGCCTGGAACGCCGGCTGCTGCGCCGGGAAAACCTGCTGCTGAAGCGGGAGGTGAAGCAGAGCCAGGTAGGGGACAACACCCTGATCGGCATCAGCGACGCCATGACCCGGGTGAAGGAGGTGATCGACCGGGTGGCGCCCACCAACTCGGTGGTTCTGATCGAGGGGGAGTCCGGCACCGGTAAGGAGCTGGTGGCCCGCATGCTGCACAAGAGGTCCGGCCGCAGCGGCCCCTTCGTGCCGGTGAACTGCGGCGCCATCGCCCCGGAACTGCTGGAGAGCGAGCTGTTTGGTCATGTGGCCGGGGCCTTTACCGGCGCCCGCAGTGCCCGGGAGGGACTGTTCAGCTTTGCCAGCGGTGGCACCATCTTCCTGGATGAGATCGGCGAGATGCCGCTGCAGATGCAGACCGCCCTGCTCAGGGTGCTGGAGCAGCGCGCCATCCGGCCGGTGGGCTCCGAGAAGGAGACCCCGGTCGATGTGCGCGTGATCGCCGCCACCAACCGGGAACTGATGGATGAGGTGAAGGAGGGGCGCTTCCGCCGCGACCTCTATTACCGCCTCAACGTCCTCAATGTGCGCATCCCGCCGCTGCGGGAGCGCCAGGATGACATCGTCGAGCTGGTGCACCATTTTACCCGGCAACTGGCATCCGAGCTGGGCCTGAAGGAGGTGAGCTGGAGCCACGAGGATCTGGAACTGATGACCCGCCATGACTGGCCGGGCAACATCCGAGAGCTGCGCAACCTGGTGGAGCGCTGCCTGCTGCTGGGCAAGCCACCGGTGGAGTACTGGCGTCAGCAGGTGACCCCGGAGATCAGCAGTGCCGAAGCGGGGCAGCCGGGCTACCCCGACGAGATGCCCCTGAAAGAGGTGGAGCGGATGCACGTGATGCAGGTGGTGGACAGCCAGCAGGGCAACAAGTCCGCCGCCGCCCGGGTTCTGGGGGTGTCCCGCAAGACCCTGGACCGCAAGTTTAAAGAGTGGGGTCTGCAGGAGTGATCTTCTCCCATTGGCGCAAACGCTTCGAAGGCGATGTGCGCCTGCTGACCAGCACGGTACGCTACCGGTTGCTGGTGCTGATGCTGCTGCCGGTGCTGCTGACCCTGGCCAGCCTGGTGTTCATCACCATCTACTGGAACGTCTCCTACACCGGCAGTCAGCTGTTTATGAAGGTGCGGGCCGACCTGGGGGTGGCCCAGGGGGTGATCCTCGAACAGCTCCATGACCAGGAGCAGGTGATCTCCCAGGTGCAGAGCGCCTGGCAGCTGAAGAGCCTTCTCTCCGCCCAGGATTCCCACAACGTCGCCATCAACCGGCTGCTGGAGAAGAGCAGGGAGGATCTCGGCCTGGATTTCCTGCGGATGCTGACCCTTGAGCAGGTGATGAGGGAGCCCAGGCTGGCCAAGCTGATGCCGGTCGAGGGGGAGCGGGCCCGCTCCGGCATCCAGGTGCTGGGCAAGCCGGAGTTGGCGGACCTGGGGCCGGTCCTGGCCAGGCGGGCGGAGATGCCCATCCTGTCTACCCCGATGTCGGCCACCACCACCGGCGGTATGGAGAGCCGCGGCATGGTGATGCGCAGCCTGCTCAAGGTGAAGGCCACCAGCGGCGAGGTGGTGGGCTACCTGGATGGCGGGGTGCTGCTCAACCGCAACCAGACCCTGGTGGATAGCATCCGCGATCTGCTCTATGCCCCTGGCACCCTGCCCCAGGGTGCCCTGGGCACGGTCACCCTGTTCCTAGACAGCGTCCGCATCAGCACCAACGTACCCGGCAGCCGTGAAGGCGAACAGCGGGCCATCGGCTCCCTGGTGTCGGACCAGGTGCGGATGAAGGTGCTGGACAAGGGCCAGGTGTGGATCGACCGCGCTTTCGTCTACGACGACTGGTACATCTCCGCCTACGCCCCCCTCTATGATGTGGATGGCAAGCGCATCGGCATGCTCTACACCGGCTTCACCGAGGCGCCCTTCATCCATAACTACCTGCTCAACATCCTGGAGCTGGGCTCCATCCTGATGGTGGTGCTCTCCCTGTCCGGGCTGGCGGTGTACAAGGGGGCCACCGGCTTGCTGCAACCCCTGGAACGAATCCACGCGGTGGTGCGCGCCATGCAGGAGGGCAAGGAGCGGCGCATCGGCAACCTGGGGCTGGACCCGGACAACGAGCTGTCCCAGCTGGGACGGCAGTTTGACCGCATGCTGGATCTGTTGCAGCAGCGCAACCGGGAGATCAAGGCGGCGGCGGAGCAACTGGAGTTCAAGGTGGAGGAGCGTACCCGCAGCCTGAAGATGCGCACTCGTGAGTTGAAGGAGAACCTCAAGCTGCTGGAGGAGACCCGGGCCCAGATGGTGACCAACGAGAAGCTGGTGGCCCTGGGAGAGCTCACCGCCGGCATTGCCCATGAGATCAACAACCCCACCGCGGTGATCCTGGGCAACATGGAGCTGATGAAGTTCGAGCTGGGTGACCGGGCCGAAGCGGTGGAGGAGGAGATCGAGCTGGTGCTGCAACAGGTGCAGCGGATCAAGGCGATCATCCAGTCCCTGCTGCAGTATGCCCGCCCGGGCGATTTCGATGCGCCTCTGGAGCGTCAGCCCATCAACCCCATCGTCGAAGAGATGCGGGTGCTGGTGCGCCACTCCATCGAGAAGCGGGCCATCGACGTGGCCCTGGATCCCCAGGCCAGTGCCGAGGTGGTGGTCAACCGTCAACAGTTGCTTCAGGTGCTGATCAACCTGGTGATCAACGCCAGCCATGCCATGGAGGAGCGCGGCCAGATCCGGGTCAGTACCCGGGACTGGCTGGATGACCAGGGTCAGGTCAAGGGGGTGAAGATGGCGGTGTCCGACGATGGCTGTGGCATCGATCCCGAGCTGTTGCCAAGGATCTTCGACCCCTTCTTTACCACCCGCAAGACCGGCACCGGCCTGGGGCTGGCCCTCTCCTACGGTATCATCCGCCGCTTTGGAGGCCAGATCGAGGTGGACTCCACCCCGGGCGTGGGCACCACCTTCACCATCAGCCTGCCCAAGGAGGCGCCGTCGGAGGAGGCGGAGACCCAGTCCATCAGTCTTCGGGGCCTGCACGGCTGACAGCAACAATGGAAAGGGCGCCATCTGGCGCCCTTTCCGTCTCTGTCTGCTCGGATCAGCTTGGACTCCAGATGATCCGGCCGCAGCCGGACAGGTCATAGCCCCCCAGCCGCTGGGCGAAGGCCAGGGTATCTGGGGTCTGCATCAGCTCGAACAACTGCTGAAGCAGGTAGCGGAAGTAGACCCCCTGGGGCATCACCAGGTCGAAGGACTCCTTGCCCAGGGGCACAAACGCCAGGCCGAACTCGCCGGCGATCCCCTGACAGCCCATGCCGAACTCCGCCTCTCCCCGGGCGATCATCCCTGCCAGCTCCCGCTCACTGTAGGCGGTGTTGACCACATTGATGTCGGTGCTGGTGCGGTGCATCTTGGCCAGCCAGTTGTCGAAGTGGTGGCGGGCGCCGGCGCCCTCCTGACGGGCGATCCAGCGGTAGCGCAGGGCCAGGGTCTCGGTCAGGTCATGGCACAGGTGCTGATGGTCGCTGCGCATCATCAGGCCGTAGTCACGGCTGCAGGCGTGCACCATCACCCACTGCTTGAACTGCGGGTGGCGTTTGAGCAGGGCGGTGTGGCGAAGATCCCGCTCCGCCTCGTCCCCCCAGTGCATGGCGCAGACGTCGGCGTGGCCCCGGGCCAGCTGGTTCAGGCCCAGTTTGGAGCCGGTGGAGCAGTAGTTCACCAGCCCGGCGGATTCGATGCGGCGCCCCAGGCGGTTGATCACCCACTGCAGCAGCGGGTCGTCGCTGCCAGTGATGATCAGCCGGTCGGAGAGCATGCCGAAGTGGCAGGATTCCATTACCCATCGGTCGATCATTGGTTTGGGGAACAGCCATTTGCCTGTCACCTTGGTGCCGGGTAGCTGCTGCTCATTGGCCATGGCGTACACCTTCTTCTCGTTCAGGTCGAGATACTCGGCAACCTCCTTGGCATTCATAAACAGGTTTTCACGTTCCGTCGTCATGCAGGGACCTCATCGAATTCAATGGTTTCGGCACCGTTGTACACCAGGAAGTGACGCCCTTTGGCCCGGGAGACCAGGGTGATGCCCAATTTCTGTGCCAGCTCCAAGCCCATCTCGGTGATGCCGGAACGGGAGACCAGTACCGGAATGCCCATCTTGGCCACCTTGATCACCATCTCTGAGGTGAGACGGCCGGTGGTGTAGAAGATCAGGTCATCGCCTTGCTGGCGGCCGAGGAACAGCTCCCCGGCCAGGGTGTCCACCGCGTTGTGTCGGCCGATATCCTCGACGAAGGAGAGGATCTGCGACTGGCGGCAGACGCCGCAACCGTGGACGGCGCCGGCGTTCTTATAGGTTTCGTTGTACTCACCCAGGTTCTTCAGCAGCGCGTAGATGGTGGACTGCTTCAGACTGGGCGTTGCCAGTCGGATCTCGTCCAGCCCCGCCATAAAGCTGCCAAACACCGAGCCCTGGCCGCAGCCTGAGGTCACGGTCTTCTCACTGAGCTTCTCCTGCAGTCCGTCGATGGACTCGCTGGTGATCACCGCCGCCGAGTTGACGGACCAGTCGACGATCACCGACTCCACCCTGTCCACGTCGCTGATGAAGCCCTGGTTCTTGAGGTAGCCCAGGGCCAGCTTCTCGGGGCGGGCGCCCAGGGTCATCAGGGTGACCACCGGCTGCCAGTTGAGGTAGAGGGTCAGGGGCCGCTCGCAGGCGATCTGCTTCTCCAGGCGCTGGCCGGTGGCATCGATGGCGGCCACCGTCTTGGTCAGCGGAGCATCGGTGTCGGTTCGGCTGAAATGGGGCATAGAGGTTCTTCTGTTCAAGGGTAATGACAAACGCTGGTGAGTTATTTGCAAAAAACGTTCCACTATTCGTGGGTCTTCAGGGCCGATCCCTGTGAGGAGGATCACCCCGATCCGACCAACTTGACCCAACGGCCTGACCCGGCTGGGACAAAATGTCCTTGTTGCCGGTGTGGTTGTGATCCTGCTCACGTCCTGGGCCCCTTTTTGCGTTGGAACGGTTTTTGCAGCCCTGTTGCCATACCCAAGTACGGAACAGCCACTACAGGGCGAGGAACCGATGCAACGAACCGAAAACATCTGGCCGCTTCAGGTCACGCTGAAATCCGAACAGGTCACCATGGGGCGCTGGAGTGAAACCCGCTGGTCGGTCGACCAACTGCTTCCCGGAGATGCCGAGCCCGTCGACGGGGCGACCCTGGTGGGGCTGGAGTTGCACCTGGATGAGCGGGCCAACTACCGACTCAACCTGGATCTGGACAACCCGCTGCTGTTTGTGGTGTGCGACGAAGATGAATCCGGTACGCCGGTTCCCATGCTGGTGACCGCCAATCAGAACATCGCCGCCGGTTGCCTGGAGAGTGATCAGCCGGTGTTTACCTATCCACTGCCCAAGGCGGTCGGCTGCTGGATCGAAGCCTTTATCACCCGTCATGGTGAGCAGCAGATCTGTGCCCATCGCCGCAAGCACATCGACGTGCGCGGCGAGATGAAGCAGCGTAAGGAGCAGCGTCATGACCGACCCTAAGCCCGGCCTGCTTTCCCGCTGGCAGCAGCGGCTGACCAAGGTCAAGCAGGAGCAGGAGGAGGAGCGCCTGGCCGAAGAGCAGGCCAGGGCTGAGCAGCTTGAGGCGGAACAGGCCCGGGAGGCCGAGTCCACCCCGGAGGAAGCCGTCACCGGGAACGACGCCGAGGTGGCCGCCGAAGGTGAGCAGGCGCTGCCCGACCCCGACACCATCGAGGAGGGGGGCAGCTTCGCCGCTTTTCTCAAGGAGGGGGTGGATCCCACCAAGAAGCGTAGTGCCCTCAAGGCGCTGTGGAGCCAGCCTCAGTACAACATCACCGATGGCATGGCGGAGTACGCCCTGGATTACAGCAATCAGCCCAAACTCAGCGTCCAGGTGGCCAAAGAGGTGGCCACCAAGGTGTTCCGTCACCTGGACAAGGCACTGGAGGAGGAGCGCCGCCGTGAGGCCCTGGCGAAGGCGGAGCAGCAATCCGGCGAGATCGCTCACAGCCAGCCAGAATTACCCGATGTGTCGGCTCCTGACGGACAAATTGACCCAGTGGCAGACCAGGATGACCCGCCACAGCAGAGTTGATGGGGCCTGAGGTCAGCCTCTAGAGGGAGTTGTTGGTACAGCCTTTGCTGATCAACTGAAAAAAGAATTCATAGCCACGACCGGCCAGACACAGAGACAGGGCGGCGATGGCAAAACAGAAACAGGAACGCACAGTGAGCAATACCCAATACGCCGAACAGGCGCTGGCTCAGGTCCAGATGCTGGAAAACCTGATCCCGCAGACGGTCACCTATACTACCGCCGGTCATCTGCTGATCCTGGGGCCGGAGGACGCCATTCGCCTGGCCGCCGCCGACCTGGATGGCATGGCCAGCATCACCCTGGTGGCCACCGATCCCATCACCAGCCAGGATGAACACCACCTGGCGCGGGTGATGGAGGCGGTGGAACGCACCGAGGATCTTCCCAGCTACTACAGCAAGCAGGTTCGCCTGAAGGGCTTCCTGGGGCAGTATCAGGCCTTCATCAAGGAGAGTGACAAGGAGCTGGAGTTGGCGCCGGCCGCCGTTCGCCGCCCTCACTTCGACCTGGTGTTGGATCTGGGCCACAGTCCCAGTCTGAGCCTGGAGCTGCTGCCACCGGGTTACTTCCACATCGGTGAGGACGACAACAAACTGGCGGCGGCGCTGGCGCAACTGCCCGAGCTGGTCGGCGAGTTTTCCAAGCCCCGCTACGTCAAGATCAACGCGGACATCTGCGCCCACCACGGCAGCGGCATCGACGGTTGCACCCGCTGCCTCAACTTCTGTCCCGCCGACGCCATTGCCAGTGTCGATCACAAGATCGTGGTGGACCACAACCTGTGCCATGGTGCGGGCAGCTGTGCCAACGCCTGCCCCACCGGCGCCATCAGCTACGACCAACCGGCGCCGGCCACCCTGCAGGACTTCCTGAAGCGGTTGATCACCCGCTACATCGAACTGGCGGACAGCCGTCCTGTGGTGCTGCTGCACGATGCCAGCGCCGGCGAACAGGCGCTGAAGCAGCTGCAGGCGCTGCCGGGTGAGGTGCTGCCGGTGGCCCTGGAGGAGATTGCCGTCGCCGCTACCGACAGCTGGTTTTCCGCCCTGGCCTGGGGCGCCCGTCAGGTGGTGGTGCTCACCACCCAGGTGACGCCGCCCACCCTGATGGCGCTGATGAACCGGGAGCAGGCCCTGGCGGCCCAGCTGCTGGAGGCGATCGGCTTGCCGGGACGCATCGAACTGATGAGCGTGGAGCAGTTGCCGCAGCTGGCCAGCAAGGTGGCTGACTCGGCCTGCTGGCCCGAACTGGCCATCGCCGCCTACCCCGCCAGCCTGCCGAAGCGTGATGCCTTCTACAACGGCCTGGACCACCTCAACGGCTGTGCCGAGGACAACAAGGCCACCCTGGCCCTTCCCCATCTGCCCTATGGCCAGGTGGAGGTGGACCCCGACAAGTGCACCCTGTGCCAGAGCTGCTCCGCCCTGTGCCCACCGCGGGCCTTGACCGACGGCGGCGACATGCCGGCGCTCAACTTCACCGAACAGTCCTGTGTTCAGTGCGGCCTGTGTGAGAAGGCTTGCCCGGAGAAGGCGATCACCCTCGTCAGCCAGGTGACCCTGGACCGCGAGCGGCGTCAGCAGACCCGGGTGTTGCACGAGGAGCCGCCGTTCGAGTGCATCCGTTGTGGCAAGGCCTTTGCCACTGCCGCGGTGATCAACAAGATCACCGCTCAGATGCAGAACCACAGCGCCTTCGCCGGCGATGCCATCAAGCGTATTCAGATGTGTGAGGACTGCAGGGTCAAAGACATGTTTGAAGACATCATGAACGATCCAGAGAAACAACTGCGCGTCTAATCAGAGGTAATCATGACAGAACAACAGCAGAATCGAGTGGTGCCTGAGTTGCAGCAGTTCCGAGCCGACATCTACCAGTTGCTGGCGGCGCTGCTTCGGGACGCGCCGTCCCAGGAGTTGATGGATTTCCTGGGACAGCTGCAGGTGAGCAACGACGAAGATGGCGAGATGGTTCGTGCCTGGAGCGGCCTCAAACTGGCGGCCCAGACCTATGGCGTCGACAGTGTCACCCAGGAGTACACCGACTTGTTTATCGGCCTGGGTCACGGCGAGGTGATCCCCTACGCCAGCTGGTACATGACCGGCACCCTGATGGACACCCAGCTGGTGCAGCTGCGTCAGGACCTGGCCCGCCTGGGGTTTGCCCGGGAGGAGCAGGTGAAGGAGCCGGAAGATCACATCGCCGCCATCTGTGAAGTGATGGCGGTGCTGCTATTGGAGAGCCCGCAGCATGTGCAGCTGAGCTTCTGGAACAAGCATCTGCAGCCCTGGGCCGATCGCCTCTGGCGTGATCTGGCCGTTGCCAAGGGGGCCGCCTTCTATGCGGCGGTGGCCCATCTGGCGCAGCAGTTTTTTGCCCAGGAGGCCGACGAGTTTGCCGCCCTGACCCTGGACACGCCAATCCAGGAGGGCAGCGTTTAAACGGTGGCGGTGGCTGGTCTACACTTCTAGCCACTCCCAGAAGTCCGGAGTACCCGGCGGTGGGGCAGCCTGATGTCGCCCCACCTTAATCCATTAACACCACGGAGGTGTTATGAAAGACAGGCAAACCCAGCAACAGCGGCGCGCCCTGCTTAAGGCCTTTGGCCTGGGAGCGGGCTCCCTGGCCCTGGCCAGCGGCGGCGCCCGGGCGGCACTGACGCCGTCTCCCATCCCCACCGCGCAACCCGATACCCGATTCAGGGTGACGGCTCATGTTCAATCCTACTACCAGACCTTGAAGGACTGAGGGAGGGACGAGTATGAAACTGATGCGCAATCTACATCCTGAAAAAACCACTCGCGAGTCCGTGTCATTGGGTCTGAACCGACGTCAGTTCCTGAAGCAGGCGGGGATCGCCTCCGGAGGCATCGCCGCGGCGTCCATGCTGGGCTCCGGCATGATTCGCAAGGCCGAAGCGGCTGGCGCCGCCAGGGGGCCGGTTGAAACCAAGCGGACCATCTGTACCCACTGCTCCGTGGGCTGCGGCATCTATGCCGAGGTCAGCAGCGGTGTCTGGACCGGCCATGAACCCGCCTTCGACCATCCCATCAATCGCGGCTCCCACTGCGCCAAAGGGGCGTCGGTGATCCACCACACTCACAGCGAGAAGCGGGTGAAATACCCGATGAAGCTGGAGGGGGGCAAGTGGAAGAAGCTCTCCTGGGAAGAGGCGATCGATCAGGTGGGGGATCTGATGCTCAAGATCCGCCAGGAGTCCGGCCCCGATGCCCTGTTCTTCATGGGCTCCGCCAAGTTCTCCAATGAGCAGTGTTACCTCTACCGCAAGTTCGCCGCCATGTGGGGCACCAACAACATCGACCACTCGGCGCGGATCTGTCACTCCACCACGGTAGCCGGTGTGGCCAACACCTGGGGCTATGGTGCCATGACCAACTCTTACAACGACATGCACCACTGTAAGAGCATGCTGTTCATCGGCGCCAACCCCGCCGAGGCTCACCCGGTCTCCCTGCAGCACGTGCTTGTCGGTAAGGAGCGTGGCGCCAAGATGATCGTGGTCGATCCCAGGTTCACCCGTACCGCGGCCCATGCCGACGAGTACGTGCATATCCGCCCGGGCACCGACATCCCCTTCATCTACGGCCTGCTGTGGCACATCTTCGACAATGGCTGGGAGGACCAGGACTTTATCGATCGTCGGGTCTGGGCCATGGAGGAGATCAGGGCGGAGGTGAAGAACTACCCGCCTGACGAGGTGGAACTCATCACCGGGGTGGCACCGGAGCAGGTGGCCCGGGTGGCCAAGACCCTGGCCGACCACCGCCCCGGCACCATTGTCTGGTGCATGGGGGGAACCCAGCATACCGTGGGGAACGCCAATACCCGAGCCTACTGCATCCTGCAACTGGCCCTGGGCAACATGGGGGTCTCCGGCGGCGGCGCCAACATCTTCCGTGGCCACGATAACGTGCAGGGGGCGACCGATCTGGGATTGCTGTTCGATAACCTGCCCGGTTACTACGGTCTCTCCGAAGGCGCCTGGAAGCACTGGTCCAGGGTCTGGGAGCTCGACTACGACTGGGTTAAGAGTCGCTTCGACCAGGGTGAGTACCTGGGCAAGAAGCCGATGCATACCCCGGGCATCCCCTGCTCCCGCTGGCACGATGGGGTGATGGAGGACCCAGCCAAGCTGGGCCAGAAGGACAACATCCGCATGGCCTTCTACTGGGGCCAGTCGGTGAACACCGAAACCCGAGGACGGGAGGTGCGCGAAGCGCTCAACCGGATGGACGCGGTGGTGGTGGTCGATCCCTATCCCACCATGGCGGCGGTGATGCACACCCGTAAGGACAACGTGTTCCTGCTGCCCGCCTGCACCCAGTTCGAGACCTACGGCTCGGTGACCGCCTCCAACCGCTCCATCCAGTGGCGCGACAAGGTGGTGGAACCGGTGTTCGAGTCCAAGTCGGATCAGGAGATCATGTATCTGCTGGCCAAGAAGCTGGGGTTTGCCGACCAGCTGTGCAAGAACATCAAGGTCAACGGCAATGAGCCCCTGGTGGAGGACGTGACCCGAGAGTGGAACCACGGCATGTGGACCATCGGCATGACCGGCCAGTCCCCAGAACGGCTGAAGATGCACCAGCAGAACTGGGGCACCTTCGAGTTCGAGGACCTGTCGGCCCGTGGTGGTCCGGCCAAGGGCGATACCTACGGACTGCCCTGGCCCTGTTGGGGTACTCCGGAGCTGGGACACCCCGGCACCCATATCCTCTACGACACCTCCAAGCACATCATGAAGGGCGGGGGCAACTTCCGTGCCCGCTTCGGTGTGGAGTATGAGGGACAGAACCTGCTGGCCGACGACCCCGGTTCCAAGGGGAACGAGCTCGGTGGTGGTCATCCCGAATTCACTGACGAGATGCTCAAGCAGCTGGGTTGGTGGGAGGAACTGACCGCCGAGGAGAAGCAGGCCGCCGAAGGACGCAACTGGAAGACCGATCTGTCCGGTGGCATCCAGCGGGTGGCCATGGCCCACGGCTGTATCCCCTACGGCAATGCCCGGGCCCGCTGTAAGGTGTGGACCTTCCCGGATCCGGTGCCTGTCCACCGTGAGCCCCTGTATACCCCGAGACGGGATCTGGCCATCAAGTACCCCAACCTGGACGATCGCCAGGTGCATCGCCTGCCCACCCTGTACAAGTCAATCCAGGAGAAGGTGATTCGCGAGAATCTGGATAGGAAGTTCCCGCTGATCGTGACCACCGGCCGCCTGGTGGAGTACGAGGGCGGGGGTGAGGAGACCCGCTCCAACCCCTGGCTGGCGGAGCTGCAGCAGACCATGTTCGTCGAGATGAATCCGGCGGATGCGGCGGACCGCGGGATCAGGGACGGGGATGCGGTGACCCTGCACAGCCCGGAAGGTCCGGTGCTGTATATCTCTGCCATGGTCACCGAAAGGGTGATTCCGGGCGAATGCTTCATGCCCTATCACTTCGCCGGCATCTTCGAGGGCGAGAGTCTGGTTCCCAGGTACCCTGAGGGTACAGTGCCCTACATCCAGGGTGAGTCTGCCAACACCGCCATGACCTATGGTTATGACCCGGTGACCCAGATGCAGGAAACCAAGGTGTCCATCTGCCAGATCAACCGGGCATAAGGAGGTTCCATGGCAACGATGAAATTTCTCTGTGACACCAAGCGCTGCATCGAGTGTAACGGTTGTGTGGTCGCCTGTAAGAGCAAGAACGATTCCGCCCTGCAGTGGGGCATTCAGCGTCGTCGGGTGGTGACCATCAACGATGGTCAGCTGGGCAAGGAGGCCTCCATCTCGGTGGCCTGCATGCACTGTTCCGACGCGCCCTGTATGGCGGTGTGTCCCGCGGACTGTTTCGAGCGCACCGCCGATGGCATCGTCCGTCACTCCAAGGACAAGTGCATCGGCTGCGGCTATTGCTTCTACGCCTGCCCCTTCGGCGCGCCGCAGTTCCCGAAACAGTCGGTGTTCGGGTCCAAGGGCAAGATGGACAAGTGCACCTATTGCGCCGGTGGTCCCGATGCCGAGCCCGGTTCCGACAAGGAGCGGCGGCTGTACGGCGCCAACCGCATCGCCGAGGGCAAGCTGCCCTTCTGCGCCGAAGTATGCTCCACCAAGTCGCTGCTGGCCGGTGACGCCGAGGCGATCTCCGAGATCTTCCGCCAGCGGGTGGCCGTGCGCGGGGCCGCGGAAGCGGGATGGGACAGCTAAGGAGGTTAGAATGCGAAGCGATAAGCGGTTGCGGTTGCTGTGCCTTCCTCTGATGGCGCTGCTACTGAGTGTGGGGGCCCTGGCGTCCACGCCGGAGGCCGAGGATCAGGCGGGCAGGGCGCTGATGGCGGCCCAGGCTGCCGAGTTGCAGGCGGCGCAAGCCCAGGCGGCCAACGAGCCGGATCCCTTGTGGACCCAGGTGCGTGCCGGGGAGTCCGGGCGAACCACGGCCCAGGGTCCCTTTGTCGGGCAACTGATCAACGCCTATGATCCGGCGCTGGTCTCTACCCGCAGCGACACCACGGCTCCGGTGCTGACGGGGGCGCTGTTCGGGGTGTTCGTCATTTTCGCCCTGTTTGTTCTGGTGAACGGCCCATCAAGGCTCAGTGCCGGGTTCTCCAATGTCATGGTGAAGCGTTGGCCCAAGACCGACGTCTTTATCCACTGGCTGATGGCGATCCCCTGCCTGCTGTTGATCATCACCGGGCTGATGCTGCTGGCGGGCCGCTATGTGTTTGGCGCCTGGCTGGGGCCGGATGCGGTGGCGGCCATGGCCGCCATGGCCAAGCCGATTCACGATTACATGGCGATCCCCTTCGCCATCGGGGCCATACTGGCGATGTTGCGCTGGATGAAGCACAACATCCCCGCCGGTTATGATCTCAAGTGGTTCACCACCGTGGGCGGCTACCTCAACTTCGGGCCCTTCAAGGATGCCCACCCGGATGCTGGGTTCTCCAACGCCGGGGAGAAGCTGTGGTTCTGGTGTTTCACCATCTTCGGGCTGATCATCATCGGTTCCGGGGTGGTGATGCTGTTCCCGGATCTGGTGCAGCCCACCCGCAGTGGCAGCCTGTTGGCGATTACCCTCCATGGTCTCAGTGCCATCATCCTCACCGGTTTTACCGTGGTGCACATCTTCATGGCCACAGTAATGTCGGAGGGGGGGATGGAGTGCATGGTCTCCGGCTACTGCGACGAAAACTGGGCCAGACAGCACCACAATGTCTGGTACGACGAAATCAAAGCGGAGGGCTCTATCGAGTACCGTTCTTGATGACGGTGCTGTGAGCGAGGTGCTGAGCAGCACCAGCAATGCGTTCCGGTACGGCGACATCAAGGCGGAGGGCTCTATTGAGTACCGCTTTTGATTTCCTGTGTGCCATGACACTGATTGAAAGGCCCCCAAAGGGGCCTTTTTCTTTTGCCGTTCGACAGTGCCGGGAGAAGCGCGCTCAACCTTGCGGATTCTGCCTCTGTCACGACGGCTCGGGAACAGGGGTGTACAAAAAACGAGCAAACGGTTCGATCCAGACCACTTTTTTTACCCCCCTAGGGTGAGCTTTTTTCACTTCTGACCAGAAAAAGCCTGACTCAAAGCCTGCTGGCATAACCGCACCGCCCCTAGGGCCACCCCCTGACTGCCCCACCCTGACCCAAAGATCACAATCCGTTAACACCGGTGGCCAATATGTCCCAATCATCATGATTTTTCACGGAAAATCAGAGCGAAACAAAGTTGATTTGAATCACGTTTTCCCCCCGCGGTGCTGGCATAATCGGCGTTGCTAATGTGAGCAAACTCAAAAAATGGGTTGGGGTGTGATGGCGTGGTAACCGGTTTTTGCCGGATGAGGAGCCAGATCTCGTTCAGCCCCGTCTACCTAGAAAGAGGTAACAAATGACCAACAAAACCCAGCAGGCGCGCCGAGCGTTTCTGAAGAACCTGGGAATGGGCACCGTCGCTGCAGGCGCAGCGGTTGCGGTAACCAGCACCCAGGCGGTCGCGGCCACCGAAGAGAAGCGTGCGGAGTCCGACAAGGGCTACCGTGAAACCGACCATGTCCGCAGCTACTACGCCAGCCTGCGCGGCCAATAAGTGAGGTTTTCGATGAAACTGGAACGTCAATCCAAGGTTGTGGCGGCCGAGAAGAAGGTCGGACTGGGCCTTAACCGTCGTCAATTCCTGAAGAATGCCGGTGTGACCACCGGAGGCATCGCCGCGGCGTCCATGCTGGGTGCCGGCATGATCCGTAAGGCGGAAGCGTCTCAAAGCGTTGATCCCAGCGCGCCTATCGAAGTGAAGCGTACCATCTGTTCCCACTGTTCCGTGGGTTGTGGTATCTACGCCGAAGTACAGAACGGTGTCTGGACCGGTCAGGAGCCCGCCTTCGACCACCCCATTAACCGTGGCGGCCACTGCGCCAAGGGTGCTTCCATCCGTCACCACGGCCACAGCGAGAAGCGGGTTAAGTACCCGATGAAGCTGGAAGGCGGTAAGTGGAAGAAACTGTCCTGGGATCAGGCGATCAATGAGATCGGTGACCTGATGCTGAAGATCCGTCAGGAGTCCGGTCCGGATTCCCTGTTCTTCATGGGCTCCGCCAAGTTCTCCAACGAACAATGTTACATGTACCGCAAGTTTGCGGCCATGTGGGGCACCAACAACATCGACCACTCTGCCCGTATCTGTCACTCCACTACGGTAGCCGGTGTAGCCAACACCTGGGGTTACGGTGCGATGACCAACTCTTACAACGATATGCACAACTGTAAGAGCATGATCTTCATCGGTTCCAACCCTGCAGAAGCGCACCCCGTCGCGATGCAGCACATCCTGACCGGTAAAGAGCGCGGCGCCAAGATGATCGTTGTCGACCCAAGATTCACCCGTACTGCGGCCCACGCCGACGAGTACGTGCACATCCGTCCTGGTACCGACATCCCCTTCATCTACGGCCTGCTGTGGCACATCTTCGAGAACGGCTGGGAAGATCCTGATTTCATCCGTCGCCGCGTCTACGGCATGGAGATGATCCGCGAGGAGGTGAAGAACTATCACCCCGCCGAAGTTGAGAACATCACCGGTGTCACCGGGGAGCAGATGAAGCGCGTCGCCAAGACCCTGGCTGAACACCGTCCCGGCACCATCGTATGGTGTATGGGTGGTACCCAGCACACAGTGGGTAACGCCAACACCCGTGCCTACTGCATCCTGCAGCTGGCCCTGGGTAACATGGGTACCTCCGGCGGCGGTGCCAACATCTTCCGTGGTCACGACAACGTACAGGGTGCCACCGACATTGGCCTGCTGTTCGACACCCTGCCTGGCTACTACGGTCTGAAGACCGGTTCCTGGAAGCACTGGGCCAACGTTTGGGATCTGGACTACGACTGGGTGAAAGGCCAGTTCGACCAGGGTGAGTACCTGGGCAAAGTGCCGATGAATACCCCTGGCATTCCCTGCTCACGCTGGCACGACGGCGTTCTGGAAGACGCCAAGAAGCTGGGTCAGAAAGACAACATCCGCATGGCCTTCTTCTGGGGACAGTCTGTCAACACCGAGACCCGTGGTCGTGAAGTTCGAGAAGCCCTGAACAAGATGGACGCCGTTGTGGTTGTGGATCCCTATCCAACCATGGCTGGTGTGATGCACCAGCGCAAAGACGGTGTCTACCTGCTGCCTGCGGCGACTCAGTTCGAAACCTATGGTTCCGTCACGGCCTCCAACCGCTCCATCCAGTGGCGCAGCCAGGTGGTTGAGCCTGCGTTCGAGTCCAAGCCTGACCACGAGATCATGTACCTGCTGGCCAAGAAGCTGGGCTTCGCGGAGCAGTACACCAAGCGCATCTCCGTGCAGAACAACCAGCCTAACGTGGAAGACATCACCCGCGAGTGGAACCGCGGCATGTGGACCATCGGCATGACCGGTCAGTCCCCCGAGCGTCTGAAGACCCACCAGGAAAACTGGGGCACCTTCTCTTGGGAAGACCTGGCTGCACCAGGTGGTCCAGCCAAGGGTGAAACCTACGGTCTGCCTTGGCCCTGCTGGGGTACTGCCGAAGTTAAGCACCCAGGTACTCACATCCTGTATGACACCTCCAAGCACATCATGGAGGGTGGCGGTAACTTCCGTGCGCGCTTCGGTGTTGAGCACAACGGTGTCAACATCCTGGCTGACGACCCAGGCTCCAAGGGTAATGAGCTGGGTGACGGTCACCCAGAGTTCACCGCCGACATGCTCAAGCAGCTGGGTTGGTGGGATGAGCTGACCGCCGAGGAGAAGAAGCACGCCGAAGGCAAGAACTGGAAGACCGATATCTCCGGTGGTATCCAGCGTGTTGCCATGAAGCATGGCTGTATCCCTTACGGTAACGCCAAGGCCCGTGTACGTGTGTGGACCTTCCCCGATGAGATTCCGGTACACCGCGAGCCTCTGTACACCCCACGTCGTGACCTGATCGCCAAGTACCCCACTTACGACGATCGCCAGGTTCACCGTCTGCCGACCCTGTACAAGTCCATCCAGCAGAAGGTCATTAAAGAGGACCTGGATAAGAAGTTCCCGCTGGTGGTGACCACAGGTCGTCTGGTTGAGTACGAGGGTGGTGGTGAAGAGACCCGTTCCAACCCATGGCTGGCCGAGCTGCAGCAGGAGATGTTCGTTGAGATCAACCCTGCCGACGCTGCTGACCGCGGTATCCGCGATGGCGATAAGATCAAGCTCAAGTCCCCTGAGGGTGCGGTACTGACCATGCAGGCGATGGTTACCGAGCGGGTGATCGAGGGTGAGTGCTTTATGCCTTACCACTTCGCCGGTGTCTTCGAAGGCGAAGAGCTGCAGTATCCGGAGAGCGGTGGCGTAAGCACCAAGCCCTATGTGGTGGGTGAGTCCGCCAACACCGCCATGACCTACGGTTATGACCCGGTGACTCAGATGCAGGAAACCAAAGTGTCCCTGTGTCAGATCGTTAAAGCTTAAGGCCGTTAGAGGAGATTAGCTCAATGGCAACCATGAAATTCATGTGTGACACCAAGCGCTGCATCGAATGTAACGGCTGCGTCACCGCTTGTAAGAACGAGAACGACAGTGCCCTGGAATGGGGCATCTCCCGCCGCCGCGTAGTGACCATCAACGATGGTCAGGTTGGCAAGGAGGCGTCCCTGTCTGTAGCCTGCATGCACTGTGCTGACGCGCCCTGTATGGCCGTTTGCCCGGTGAACGTGTTCTCCAAGACCGACGACGGCATCGTGCTGCACGACAAGGAGCGCTGCATCGGTTGTGGCTACTGCTTGTACGCTTGCCCCTTTGGCGCCCCGCAGTTCCCGAAGCAGTCTACCTTCGGCTCCAAGGGCAAGATGGACAAGTGCACCTTCTGCGCCGGTGGCCCCGACGTAGAGGCGGGCAGTGCCAAGGAGCGCGAGCTCTACGGCGCCAACCGTCTGGCGGAGGGCAAGCTGCCCATGTGCGCCGAGCTGTGCTCCACCAAGGCGCTGCTGGCGGGTGATGCGGACACCGTGTCCTCCATCTTCCGTGAGCGTGTGGTCAGCCGTGGCGGCAACCAGGCCTTCGTGTTCAACACCAAGACGGGTGCTTAACGAGCATCGGCCCAAGGGGCGCTGGACGGGACGCCGCCAGTCGCCCCTTTTCTCCATGGAGAAACTTATGTCTAAAACTCTGTTACGACCTCTGCTGATGCTGGTGGCTCTGATGCTGCCGCTGATGGGGTTTGCGGCCGATGATCCCGGTACCGTAGCCCAACAGGCGGGTAACCAGACTGAGGTGGTATGGCAGGCGCTGCAACAGGGTCAGGAGGGGTACACCACCTCCCAGAGCCCGTTCCACGCCAAGCCCATCAACACCTATGACGAGCGCATCATTCCGGTGCGTGAGCAGGTCCTGGCTCCCGGCATGATGCTGGCCCTGTTCGGCATGATCGGCATCTTCGTGCTGTTCGTGCTGGTTAACGGCATCTCCAAGCTGCATGACGGCTACTCAGGCAAGATGGTGTTCCGCTGGTCCAAGGCGGACGTGGCCATTCACTGGCTGGGTGCCATCCCCTGTCTGCTGCTGATCCTCACCGGTCTGCTGCTGATGGCCGGTCGTCACTTCTTTGAGCCAACCCTGGGGCAGGGCACCTTTGCGGCCATCATGGCGGCGGCCAAGCCCATTCACGACTACATGGCGATTCCGTTCATGCTCGGCTGGTTGCTGATGACCATCAAATGGGCCAAGAACCAGATCCCTGCCAAGTACGATCTGGACTGGTTCATGGTGGTCGGCGGTTACATCAACTTCGGCCCCTTCAAGGGCAAGCACCCGGATGCGGGCTTCGCCAACGCCGGCGAGAAGATGTGGTTCTGGACCTTCGTACTGTTTGGTGCGGTGATTGTCGCTTCCGGCGCCGTCCTGCTGTTCCCGACGGTATTCGAGCCCAGCCGTACCCTGAGCCTGCTGGCGATCGTCGCTCACGGCGCGTCTGCGATCATCATCTGTGCCTTCTCCATCGTGCACATCTTCATGGCCACCGTGATGTCTGAAGGCGGAATGGAGTGCATGAAGTCCGGTTACTGTGATGAGAACTGGGCCAAGCAGCACCACAATGTGTGGTACGACGAGATCAAGGCCGACGGTACGTTGAAGTACAAGTCTGAATCGGCCTAAACCGCTTTCCTCGGAAGGGAAAACCAAGCCCCGCACAGCTTCGGCTGGCGGGGCTTTCTTTATGGGGGATCAGCTGGTGTTCTTGGCTTGATCTGAGCCTCCCGACCGTTAAGCTGTCCCTTTCCCTAATATCCAGAGAGATCCCATGCCCCAAACTGCCGACGACCTGATTCATGCCCTGAACCTGCAGCCCCATGTGGAGGGCGGCTATTACGCCCCCAGCTTTGTCTCTGACGCCGCCTTCGATGACCGGCGTGCCCTGTGGACCAGCATCTACTTCCTGCTCAAGTGTGGTGAGGTGTCCCATTTTCACCGGCTGACCGCCGATGAGATGTGGTACTTCCAGGGTGGTCAGTCGATGACCATCAGCATGATTCACCCGGACGGGCGACTGGAGGAGGTACAGCTGGGGATGGATCTGGCGGCGGGGGAGCGGCCCCAAGTGCTGGTGCCCAGGGGCACCATCTTCGGTTCGGCCATGAACAACCCGGGCTACTCCCTGGTGGGTTGCATGGTCTCCCCCGGCTTTACCTTCGGGGATTTCGAGCTGTTCGAGCGCGAGGATCTGTTGGCCCGCTACCCGCAACACCGGGCCATCATCGAGAAGCTGACCCGCTGATCAGCTGAGCTGGGCCAGGGCGACGCTGTGCAGGTAGTCGATCACCTGGGTGGCTGCCTCAGAGGCCGCCCTGGCATCACCGCAGGCCGCCGAGCGCATCACCTCGGCGTGCAGAGTGGCGGGATGTCCGCTGTCCGCTCCCTTATGGATAAACCAGAAGCGGCGGGACAGCCCCTGCAGGGGCTGCATCGCCTGGCGGATATAGTCGTTGCCGGAGCCCTCCACCAGCAGTTCGTGCGCCCGGCGCAGCAGGGTGAAGAAGGTGTGATCGTCGTGACGGTGGGCGCACTCGACGATGGCGTCCGCCAGTTCCAGCATCTGCCGCTTCTGCTCCTGGCTACTGCGCTGGGCCGCCAGTTCGGCGCACAGGGATTCCAGTGCCCGGCGGATCTCCAGCAGCTTCATCTGACTCTCTACTGTCACCTCGGGAATCTGGATGCCGCGACGGGGATGGATGATCACCATCTGCTCCCAGGCCAGCTTCTGCAGCGCTTCGCGCACCGGGGTGCGGCCGGCATCCACCATCTCCGCCAGTTGCTTTTCCGAATACATGGCGCCCGGCTTCAGGGACTGAAAGATGATCATCCTCTCCAGTTGGGAGTAGGCGACGTCCGTTAGTGAGACCTCTTGTTCCATTTGCGTGTCCATTTGCGTCAACTCTAGCGGTTTTTTGGTATCACCATTAAGACGGGTAGGAGTGCTGAATGAGTTGATATGACAATCAATATATCAGCAGAATATCATAACCACTTTGATAAAGAAGCCGACTCCGGAGAGTCGGCTTTATCACAGAGCCCAGCTTGGTTTAGGCGGGCAGCATCTGCAGCTCGCTGCCGTCCCAATGGAATCTGTGGGTACGGACATTGGCCAGGAAGGCGGCGCGGTTGTCGTAGAAGGAGGTCTTGGTCATGTTGACCCCATCCCACACCGTCGGCACGTTGAAGTACTCTACGGCGAAACCCTTGGCGGAGGCGGTGGCCACACTCACCCCATGCTCCCACATGCGGGAGAACACCAGCTTGGAACTGACGTCGTCCCGCTGGCTGGCGGTCAGGGCGATGGTGTCGAAGAAGTACTTCAGTTGGCTCACTTCTGGCGGTACGTCACCCAGTTGAGCGAGCAGGCCGTTGAGGCCGTCATCCAGGAAGCTGCCGAAGGTGCCGGAGCTGACCGAGGAGGTGGTAAAGTCCACCGAGGCCAGGCCGGTATTGGGGTTGGCCGGGTGCTGGGTGACGAAGCTGGCGTGGATATCCCCGGAGAGGGTCAGGGTGCCGGTGGCGCTGAGCAGGTCGTTGACCAGGCTGCCTTTGAACTGAGGGAAGCCGTCCCAGTGATCCACGTTCAGGTAGAAGCGCTGCTTGAGGGCGGCAGGCACCAGGTCCGAGTCCAGCACCGCCTCCAGCTCCGTCACGCCGCTGTCCGCCCGGGCGGGGGAGAGGTCTGCCAGCAGCGGGGCGAAGGAGACCGAACTGGCCATCACCTTATGGGTGGCGTCGGACTGGGTCAGCACTCCCTGCAGCCAGGCGAACTGGGCCTGGTCATAGGGGGTCTGCACGCTGCCGCCTTGCTGCCGGGCCATAGACTCCAGATAGCCTGCGTAGAGGTCGAAGGTCTCCCGGATCACCAGGTAGCGGGCACCCAGGTCTGAGAACAGGGTGGTCTTGCCCAGGGTGTAGTAGGCCAGGCCGGTGTCCACCCCGGTTTCCGGCAGCGGCGGCAGCGCCTTCAGCGGATGGCCGTCGGGCAGGGTCGCCTGGGCCTGGGTCAGCACCAGGTTGAGGTAGCTGGAGGTCAGCTTGCCAGTCACGGCGGCGGTGGCCCGGGCGCTGGCCTGGGCCAGGGCGCTGGGCTGATCCAGCCCCAGCCGGGTCATCAGCTCCTGGGTGTAGAGGCCGGTGAAGATCTCCACGAAGGCAGCCTTGTAGGGGGCCAGTGCCTCGGCGTCGATCTCCACCACTGGACTCATCTGGGCCAGGGTGGCGTCGATGGCGGCCTGAGGCATCCCCTGGGCGCTCAGGAAGGCGGTCAGGGTGGCGCTGTCCATCACCACGGTTGCCGGGAAGGCGTCCTCGGGGATCAGGTGATCCGGGCGGAAGGTGCGATAGTCGGTCATCGCCAGGTGCAGGTGCTGACCGAACCTCAGGTCGCGGTAGATCTTGGTGTTGGGGAACAGCTGCTGTTCGCTCACCTCCAGGGCGCCGCTGCCGCTGTCCCCATGGGGGGCGGCGTGGTCGATGGGCATGAACTCGAAGTAGACCTGCTCGGCGTTGCGTTTGCGGCCGGTCTGCTCCTCGCCGGCGGCGCCATTCAGGTAGGTGGCATTGGTCTGCCAGCTGTCGTCGGAGAACTCGTGATCATCCCAGATGGCCACCAGGGGGTAGCGCTCATGCAGCTCCTGCAAAACCGGGTCGGCCCGGTAGACCTCATACAGCTGGCGGTAGTTGTCGATGCTGGCGGCGGCCTGGAAGGCGCTGTCGCCGCTGCCCAGGGTCAGGGCACCGTCACCGTCTCGGAACTCGAACTGGCGTTCGCCGTCGGTGGCCTGGAAGCTGGCATCACCGCTGGTCTCATAGATGTAGTCCCCCAGATGGAGGACAAAATCCAGGTCATCCCGGGCCAGCAGAGACAGGTAGGTGTTGTAGTAGCGACCCAGGTAGTCCTGGCAGGAGGCGAAACCGAACTTCACCTCCACGTCGGCATCGGCGGCCGGGGCGGTCTTGGTGCGGCCGATGCGGGAGCTGACCAATTTGCCCTCTTTCTCAAAGAGGAAACGGTAGTAGTAGTGGCTGTAGGGGGACAGATCGGTGACCCGCACTTTCAGGCAGTGGCCGTTGGCGGCGGCGGCGGTGAAGGCCTCCTCCACCATCACCTCCTGGAAGGCGGGATCGGTGGAGAGCTGCAGAGTCAGGGAGAGATCGCCGTCGCCATCCACCGCCCGGGTCCAGAGGATCACCGAGTCGGGGCGGGGATCGCCGGACATCACCGACTGGGGGAAGTACTCCGGCATGATCTCCGGCAGCACCATGGCCTGGTCTTGGGGGTTGTCGTTGGAGCAGCCGGTGAGGCTGGAGAGGGTCATGGCCCCGGCGGAAACCACCAGGGTGTGCAGAAAGCGGCGGCGGGTAAAGCTCATCGAGTCATCCTTGCTTTGTTGTCGTTATCTTTGCCTCATCAACCCAATGGGTTGTACATCCTGTAAGGCTGCGGGCTCAGGGGTGAGCGCCCTATGTTGATAACAGATTATTACAGGTGTGTGAACAGGTAGGACCTCAAAAGAGCGGGCGGCCAAGGGGAGGGACCGCCCGCTGCGGGGGGTATCGCTACTTGTCGCGAACACTTAAGCAGTGTCCATTTCACTCGACTGGCGTCACTTAGAGACCTATTTAGAGTGCGTAGCGAATTGAAAGTTGACCGTATGTAGAGTCACTGTCGGCATGGTCGATTGAGTAGTTACCCACTTCTAGCCCCATGGACAGCTTCTTGGTAAGATTCGTAAATAGGTTCATGCCCCACTGGCTGGTTTCATTTCTAGAAACGTCCCCTTCGATGTGGCCGTAGAACAGGGTCGAGCGAACAGTCTCGCTCCAGAAGTGGCGGTAGGCGATGTTGTAGGCAGTGGTATCTTCCACCTCTTCACCGACTAGGTCTTTAACGGCGGCGGTTCCCACATAACGACCCAGTTCGCCTTTGTGGATCTGGAAACGAAGGTCATCTTTGCCAAAAGTGTTGATGCGACCCGCAATGGAGAGGCCCAGGGCGTTTTCAGTTTTACCACCGGCGGTGTTCAACTGACGAGCCAGGCCAGCAATGGACACATTCCCCCAATCACCCTTGAAGGTGTACTTGCCAATCAGATCAGGCAACTTGTCATTCGCGGTATCGCCACCAAAGCTCTCTGGATTCTCGATCGACAGTTGCAATCCGTCCCTGGTGTATCGGATCTGGCCCTGGCGGATAAAGGAGATGCCCATCATGCTGCCGCCAAAGTCAGCGGTCTCACCTATGGCGCTGGTGTTCATCAAGGTAGACCATGTTTGGCCAGCGGTGACGTTCTTATACTTGATGAATGCGTGACGCAAACGCGGTTGAGCGGCGTTGGAGATCACTTGGTTCCCGCCGCCGCCAAAGAAGTCCATTTCGATGAAGCCGACCAGGTCGCCGTGGATATACTTGGTATTGAAGCGGGTTTCGTTGGCAAAGAGACGAAATTGAGAGGCGCTCTCCTCCAGTGGGGTGCCTGCGCCGGTCCATTGATCTTGATACGCCACGTCACCATCTACATAGCGAACATCAGCCTTGATGTAACCGCCAAAAATCAGTTTGTTTTGATCGTCTATCTGAATGCCATAGGCGGCTGCAGCCGGCAGGGATATCGAAGCAACTGAACCGAAAAGAAGAGCGTATATTAACTTTTTATTTGTAACCATGATTTCATTACTTTTTCAAAAATGCATGTTCAACCACCGGGCCATATTCACTTTGTGTAGGGGTGAGAACGAATATGGCCGGCGGCTGAACATCATCTTTTCCTCGGAAGGGGGCTGTTATTTAAACTTCGGATAGTCGAAGTTGTGGCACTCCTGGCACAGCGCTTTCTTCGCCGTGTGCTCGCCGTGACACTCCTGACAAGGGGCTTCCTTGCCGTAGTGCATGCTGTCGTGGGGGTTCTGACGGGCTTCCTCACCATGGCGTTCGGTCTGCTTGGCGACCTCCTCCATGCTGTGGCACTGCAGGCAGGCATCGTCAGAGGGGAAGCGCTTCATCCCCTGGTCGTGGCAGGTCTTACAACCGGCGTCGTAGACGTCCATGTGGTAGTCACGCGTGTTCTGGGCGGCGGCGCCAAAGCTCAGGGTCAGGGCCAGGGCGGCGGCAAACAGGGTCAGGGTCGATTTCATGGCGATTAGGCCTCCATGATTGAGCGGGCGGCGGTGACGCCGAACGCCATACATTCGGGGGTAGAGCAGCCACCCAGTCGGCTCACTCCGTGGATGCCTCCGGTCACTTCGCCGGCGGCGTACAGGCCTGGGATAGGCTTGCCAGTCTTGGCGGCCAGTACTTCGGCCTTGGTGTTGATCTGGATGCCGCCCTGGCAGTAGTGCACCTTGGGCCACAGGCGCTGAACGATGAAGGGGGCGGTCAGCTTGATGCCGCGGCCAGCGTCCATACGCTTGCCGAACTGGGTGTCTTCACCGTTTTCTACAAAGCCGTTCCAGTCGTCGATCTGCTTCTTCAGCGGGGCCAGGGGCACATCGAAGTGGTTGGCAATGGCTTCCACGGAATCGAACTCCCAAGCCACGTTATACTTGAGTACGTTGTGCATGGAGGGGTCTTTCTGCGCCTCGTGCTTGGGGGCGATCAGCAGGGCAGGGTTGGGGTTGCCATCCTTGTCACGGCGCTGCAACTCCAGGTCGGCCCGGGTCTTACGGTCGGCAATTTCGTTCATGAAACGCTGGCCGGTGTTGCGATCGATGGCGATGGAGTGGGGGAAGTTGTACAGGGAGAAGCCCGCACCGTAGCCGAAGCCACCCTCATCTGGAGAGGCCCAGGGACCGGACTGGATGTGAGCCAGATGGACAGGAGTCGCGCCTGCCGCCAGCATCTCGATCAGGCCGTCACCGGTGGCGCCCTTGGCGTTGGTGCAACCCACTTCGGCAGTCAGGGTCGGATCCTGTGCCATGCGGAAGTTGATGTTGTAGCCGAAGCCACCGGTAGCAATGATCACGCCGCGCTGGGCCTTAACATTGATGAGTTCACCGCTCTCTTCGTGACCGAAGTGGTAGCCCTTGCGAACCTGGATGCCGATCACCCGGCCGCTGTTGTCGCGGATCAGGTGCTCGAACTTGTGGCGAATGAAGGTCTTCACCCCCATCTTGCGGGCAGTGTCCAGCATGGGGCGGATAAAGCCGGAACCGGAGCGCTCCACCACCTGGTGGCTGCGGGTGGCGCTGGTACCGCCGGTGGTGATGATGTGGTCACGGTAGACACAGCCGCAATCCTTGGTCATCTGGTAGATGTAGGGTCCCAGCTCGGCGCTGTGACGCAGCAGAGTTTCGCTGGCGATACCACGGCCAGATTTCAGCTGGTCCTTCACCATCAGCTCGGCGCTGTCCTTGATGCCCAACTTTTTCTGCAGCTCGGTGCCGGCGAAGCAGGCCTGGCCGGCATTCAGGGTGCTGTTGCCGCCATAGACCCCCATCTTTTCGAAGACCACCACATCCTTGGCCCCCTTGCGCATCGCCTCAACGGCGGCCGCCAGTCCGGCAAAGCCGGAACCGATGATGATGACCTCGTGCTCGGAATCCCACTGGGTGGGTTCGTCGCCACATTTGGCGGATGCCACCATGGGCATCATGGCGCCGGCAGCCATGCCGGCTCCCAGTTTCATAAACGAACGTCTGTCATGCATAGTGTTTATCTCGCTCAGTGAATGTGGAATTACTTTATCGCTGGCGGTAGAGGCAAAAATAAGCGCGAGATCACAGTGGGATTTGGGTGAAAAAAGTTTTCGTGAGTCTTTCGCAGAAAAAATTTCTGGCGCCAAAGTTGAAATAAAAATTGTGGTCTGGGTAGCGAAAATAGCTTGTGCATTGTGACAAAGTAACGGCGCCTGAAATTAATCAGTGATGAGGTGACCATGCACTGCCCCAAAACCAATCTGGATATCATGCGCTGTAACGAGCTGTTGACTGTGGCCGAAAGCCTGGTAGACGAGCATGGTGTGGTCTCTTTCCGCTTTGCCCAGATGGCCAAGGAGGCCTCCTGCTCCAACCACACACTGTACAAGTTCTTCCAGTCCAAGGAGGATGTGCTGGTGTGCCTGTTTCTGCGCAACTGCACCTCCAACTACATGCCGCTGTTCCTGGAGCAACACCCTGAACTGACGGCGCTGGAGAGGGCGGCGGTGCCGGCGGTGTTCTCGCTGGTCTCGGTGTCTCGCAGCCAAACCTTCAACATCTTGCGGGTGGTGTCCATCAACTCCATGTTCTGGCAGATGGCCAGCGACGAAAAGGTTGCCCTGCTGCGGGAAAGGGTAAATCTGTTCTGGAGCCGGGTGCATCTGCACATCGAACAGGCACAGCACAGCGGTGCCCTGCAGGCCAGCGAGGCCCAGGTGATGGAACTCACTCAGGCGATCTATTTCTTTATGGCAGGCAGTCTTTCCTCCTATGAAAGTCAACTGATGGAAAGCAAATATTTAACTGAGAAGAACCCAACCTATTATCGCCACCTCGCAGACCTGATGAATCGATATAAGTGGAATGAGGTGGCGACAGAAAGCAAGTTTGAAAAATTGGCGAATAAGATGGAGCTGTTTTTTGATAAACATTACAAGCCAAATAAGAACTGTGAGCGCTGCCTGAAGTTCCATGGCTATAACGACGTTCGCCAGCTTCCATAACCCCCTTCTCTTTACCTGACCCACCCTTCTGCCGGCTCGCGCTCCGAACCGGCATTTGCGCTGGATCACATTTCTTCCCGAGGCTACAATGGCGCCGCGCCAAGGCGCATCAACGGAAGATGATAAGAAACGCACCTGCCAAGCAGGGCAAAGGGGTCAATATGGATACACAGGTAACACGCCTGGAAGCCGTGGACTTTCGCAGCGAGGACGCCGCCGAGCGTTTTGTGGAGTCGTTACGAAACACCGGGTTTGGGGTGCTGAAGAACCATCCGCTGTCCCAGCAGAGGGTCCAAGGCATCTACGACAACTGGCTGACTTTTTTCGGCACCGAGGAGAAGCACCAGTTTGCCTTCAATTCGGAAGCTCAGGATGGCTACTTTGCCGCCGAGGTGGCGGAGAGCGCCAAGGGGTCAGACAAACGGGACATCAAGGAGTACTACCACTACTACCCTTGGGGTCAGTGTCCCGGACAGTTGAAGGGAGAGCTGCAGGAGTACTATGACACCGCCCTGGCGTTTGCCACTACCCTGCTTGAGTGGATTGAGCGATACACGCCGGAAGAGGTGGCCGAGCACTACCGCGAGCCCCTGCCCAATATGATCGAGGGCAGTGAGCAGTCTCTGCTGCGGGTGTTGCACTATCCGCCCATGACCGGAGAGGAGGAGCCCGGCGCCATCCGCGCTGCCGCCCACGAGGACATCAACCTGATCACCATCCTGCCTGCGGCCAATGAGCCTGGGCTCCAGGTGAAGGGCAAAGATGGCCAGTGGCTGGACGTTCCCTGTGATTTCGGCAACCTGATCGTCAACATCGGTGACATGTTGCAGGAGGCCTCCCAGGGATACTTCCCCTCCACCACCCACAGGGTGATCAACCCCGGGGGGGTGGACCTCAATCGTTCCCGGGTGTCTCTGCCGCTGTTTATCCACCCTCGCTCCGAGGTGGTGCTGTCTGAGCGTCACACCGCCCACAGTTACCTGATGGAGCGATTGCGCGAACTTGGCGTCATCTAACAGCCAAAATTCATGATGATGGTATTAAGCCGCTGACCCGGGTCAGCGGCTTTTTTATGTCACCTTGTGGGGGCCGGGACACAGATCCGCGGCCCCAAGGGGCGCCGGCGGTCGTGTCAGCGGGCCAGCCGATGGATCCGTTCCAGGGGTTCATACCAGCCGGCCAGGGCCGGATCGATGGTGCCGTTGCGGATCGGCACCACCGCCTTGCTCCTGATATCCAGCTGTGCCTGTAGGTTCACCTCCGGCTGCATGTGCACTTTGCTCCACAGGTCGTTGTAGGCACCGGCCGCCATCAAGGTCAGGCCGTCCAGGTTGATCGCCTGCCACTTCAACACCTTGATGATCTTGTCGTCGCGGATCTCTCCGCTGCGCGATGGGATCGGTTGCTTGGGTGTAGCTGCCTACGGCAGCCATTGGCCGATGACCGCCTAGGTTGTGCAGGTCGATTCACTGATGTGCGACATGGATGTTGCTCCTCTCTCGGGTAAAGCGGTACTGGCCGGGAGCGTGCACTCCGATCTATGCTGACCACTTTGCCGATGCCTGAGAATAGAGTGATGAAGATAGTGATCGCCCCCGACTCCTTCAAGGAGAGCCTCTCCGCCATGGAGGTGGCCAGCGCCATCGAGGCGGGCTGGCGCCAGATTGACGCCGATGCCGAAGTGCTGAAACTGCCCATGGCCGATGGTGGCGAGGGCACGGTCCAGGCCCTAGTGGCGGCCACCGCCGGCGATCTGGTAGAGGTGGAGGTCACCGCCCCCCTGGGAAACCGGGTGCGGGCGGGGTTTGGCCTGGTGGGCGATGGCCGTACCGCCGTGGTGGAGATGGCCCAGGCATCGGGACTGCATCTGGTGCCCAGGGCGCGGCGCAACCCGCTGCTGACCTCCACCTTCGGTACCGGTGAACTGATCCTGGCGGCGTTGGACCGGGGGGTGGAGAGGATCATCATCGGCATCGGTGGCAGCGCCACCAACGACGGCGGTGCCGGCATGATGCAGGCCCTGGGAGCCCGATTGCTGGATGAGCAGGGGGAGGAGCTGCCGGCGGGCGGCGGTGCCCTGGACCGACTGGTCAACCTGGATCTCTCCGGGCTGGACCCCCGCCTCAGCAAGCTGTCCCTGGAAGTGGCCTGCGACGTCGACAACCCCCTCTGCGGCCCCAAGGGGGCCTCTGCGGTGTTTGGGCCGCAGAAGGGGGCTGATGAGGCGATGGTGGCTCAGCTGGATGCCAACCTGGGCCATTACGCCAAGGTGATTCGGCGGCAGCTGGGGGTGGCCGTGGCCGAGATCCCCGGGGCCGGCGCCGCCGGCGGGCTGGGCGCCGCGTTGGCCGGCTTGCTCCAGGCCCGGCTGCGGCCTGGCATCGAGATCGTGATGGAGGCGGTGGGGCTGGAGCGAGCGCTGCAGGGCGCCGATCTGGTGATCACCGGCGAGGGGTGCATCGACGGCCAGTCGGTCCACGGCAAGACCCCGGTCGGGGTGGCTCGCCTGGCCAGGGAGCTTGGGGTGCCTGTGGTGGCCCTGGCCGGTTCCCTGGGCCCGGGCAGCGAGCTGGTGCACCGGGAGGGGATCGATGCCCTGTTCAGCGTCGTGCCTGGCGTTACCAGCCTGGATCAGGCCCTGGCCGATGGGGCGCACAACCTGATCCTGACCGCCCGCAACCTGGCGGCGCTGTGGCAAATGGCGAGATAGGCAGAGGGCGCCCCTTGGGGCGCCCTCTCAGCAATGACGGGAGCCGACCTAGAACAGGGCGATCTCCTCCTCAGTCAGCGCTCGCCACTCCCCCGGGGCCAGCTGAGGATCCAGGGCGAGGCGGCCGATGCTGTGGCGGTGCAGGCCCACTACCTTGTTGCCCACGGCGGCGCACATCCGTTTCACCTGATGGTATTTCCCCTCTGCGATGGTCAGCCACAGGGTGTGACTGCCGATTTGTTCCACCTCTGCGGCCACTGGCTCAGACTCGCCATGGAGCATCACCCCGTTTTTCAGCGCGGCGAGTTGTTCCGGCGCCAGGGGATCGGTCAGGGTGACCCGGTAGCGCTTGGGGCAGCGGCTGTTGGGGGAGGTGATGCGGTGGGACCACTGGCCGTCGCTGGTCAGCAGCAGCAGGCCGGTGGTATCGGCGTCCAGACGACCGACGATCACCAGCTCCTCGCGTCTGGGCTGGTCGATAAAGGTGAGCACCGATCGGTGGCCGTCGTCCACGTGGGAGCTGACGCAATCGGCCGGTTTATGCAGCATCAGGTAGCGCGGGCCGATGGGGCGCACCGGCTCGCCATCGATGCAGACAAGGTGGTGGTCGGCCACCTTGAAGCCCGGATCCTTGATCACTTCGCCGTCACAGGTCACGTCACCGCGATGCAGCAGTTTCTTGGCCAGGGAGCGGCTCAGCTCGGTGGCGCTACAGAGGTATTTGTCCAGTCTCATGGGGAATCCAGGGTAGAAGCGGTCTCCCATTATCCCCCTTTGTGCTGGGCCAAGGCCAGCGTCCGTTGGATATCCGTGTCCGGCTACAGCGGTTTTGGCCCCTTCTCCAACGCTTCGTACCACTGAGTTCTCAGGGAGTTCAACAGCTGCTGCTTGACCCAGTCGTGGCAGGCGGACTGGTTGATGCTGGAGTAGACCAGGTAGTTGCCTACGGTGCGGCCGACATCGATCTGGCCGATCAGCAGCTGGGTGATCTCATCGGGCAGCCGGCAGGTACGCATCCGCTTGACCAGTTTCAGGTAGTCTCGGGTAAAGGCATTGCAGCTCATGGCGATGGCGCTGCTGTCCAGCAGGTGACGGCTGAGGGCTGCCAGGTTGTCGGTGTAGCCCGCTACCTTGACCGACAACCCCTGCTTCGAGGCCACCTGGGCCAGCAGTGGGCAGGGGATGTCGTCGTAGTTGTCTAGCTCGAAATAGGGGAAGCGGCACAGCCCCTCTAGGGTGATCTCATCGTGAAACACCGGATGTCCCTCCCGGGCCACCAGGTACATCTCCTCGGTGGGGGAGATCAGATCCGCCACCAGCTTGCTGCCGCCGAAGTTTTCATAGACCACGGCAAAATCGATGTCGCCATTTTCGATGGCCCGGCTGCAGTCGGAGGAGAGGGTGCGCACCTCGAAGCTGAGCTGCGGTGCCTGGGGCAGAATCACCTCGTGCACCGTCTTGTTGGTGACATAGGTGAACTCGTTGTAGGCGTAGATGGTGAAGTGTTCCTTGGCGGTGCGGGGGTCGAACCGGGTATGGGCCTTCCTTAGCTCACCATAGCTCTGGATCAGCCGCTGCACCGTGGGCAGCATCTCCATCGCTTTGTCCGTGGGGATAAACCCCTGGCTGCGCCGGATGAACAGCACATCTTCGAACACCTCTCTCAGGTTGCCCATGTGCCGGCTGACGGTGGAACTGCTCATGCCCAGCTCATTGGCGGCCAGGCCGGCGTTGAGGTGGCGGGCGACGGACTCGAAGACGATCAGAGAACGGTAGTCTAGGCGTTCAATATCCACGGGACTCTCCCAAGGTTGTTTCCTAAGATTGTGCTCGGGCCGTGGCTGGACCACTTTGCACAAGATCACAGGCTGAAAAGCCGCATTTCAAAAATTGTTAACCTGGGCCGAATTTGCATATCCGCAAAAATGAATTTTTACGAAAACAGGATTGTCTCGCAGGAGGGTGTGTTGCTCAAATGTATAGGTTTTGAGTATTTGCTTTAGCTCTCCTGCCGCCGAATTAACCAAGACTAAAGCCGCCATTTAGTGCTCGTCAATACCTTGGGTGCAGAATGAGGCCGAATTCGAGTGAGCTTCATCACATCTGGATTGCCGATGTACAAATTAGGAAATATCGAATTTTGAAAGTTAGGTGAGAACTCAAGTTCTTCAAATTTGACCCCCGTGTAATGTGATCTGTGTAATAGTCAGCCAGCACCGAAAGGGGGACCATCACCGCACACCCACTTTTCGCGAAACTGAGTGTTATGAAACTGGATCAACTGAATTACAACCAACTCAAGGTCCTGCTGGCGGTGTACAAGCACGGTCAGGGTCACCAGGCTGCCAACGAGTTGGGAATGACGGCGTCGGCGGTGAGTCGGACCCTGAAGGGACTCAGGGACATCTTCAAGGACTCACTGTTTGTGCGCCGCTCCTGTGGCTTGATCCCCACGGAGAAGACCAATCAGCTGATCCCCCTGGCGAAGAAACTGGTCGATCAGTACCAGCAGATTGAGCAGCACTACTCGGTATTTACCCCCGAGGAATCCGGCGGCCAGTTTACCATCCTGGCCTACGACGAGTTTGTCTATGCGGTGCAGAAAGTGGTCAACGACTGCATTCTGCCGGAGGCGCCAAACCTGAAGTTTGAAATTCGTACCCTGAGTCACGACTGCACCGCAGAGGTGGCTAACGGTGATATCGACTTTATGGTGGTATATGAGGGTTTTGAAGGTAAGAACCTGAATTGGGATATGTTTGCCGAGACTGGAGACATCTATATTCTCGCCAATCATCGCCACCCGATTCTGGCGAAAAAACCCAACCTGGCGGATATTTCCCGTTATCCACTGTTGGAGCTGGATAACTACAATGACCTGACCTGTCCTCTGCTGGTGAATCTGTGCCGTGAGGTGGGCCAGGAGATGGAGGTGGCCGGGTATACAGACAGTGTCGCCACCGCCATGAGACTGCTGGCCGAGTCCAATAGCATTACCCTGAGTTGCAACCAGTTTACTCGTAATTTTGTGGAGATGGTGCCTCAGGTGGATTATGTAAAACTGCCGGATGAACTGGCTCGGCTGGTGCGGGAACGACGCTGCACCGAGCGGGACGTCGGCAACTATATTCTCTACGGTGATATTAATAACTCCGCCTCTTTCAACTGGGTTAAATCTAAACTGATTTACGGGTTGGAAAGGGAGTGGCGCCTGGCGGCAGAGCGGTAAATCGCCCGCCTTAAATTATTGACGTAAAGATCTCATGGCTTCCCTGGCGGGAAGCCATAGGGGACCGCTGTGCCCCGAAGCCGGAGATTGGCGAGATTCGAGCCCGATTAAATCTCGCTTGGATGGCGATGGCAAAACACGGATTCAGTCGGTTGGCAGGCCTGGTCTCAGGTCCGCTGGCCGACAGGAAACCCGGTGGCTGGCCGCGACGGTGGCGAGACACCAGGCTCCCGACATCGCTGACAGGATAGCGATCAGGGAGCGGTTCCAGGGCCTCTGGATGGAGGTTGCACCCTCGGTTGCAGGGGCAGTGTTCATCAGGAGGGGTTCTGGCGTACTGGTAAGGGAAATGGGTCCGGCGAAGGTGACGGAAAAAAAACCGTGATATTACCGGACCTGGAAAGGGATTTAACTTGATTGTCCAGTACAACATTTAAATCGTTTGCCTGTTGTGAACCGATATTTAGCTGAAATTAAAAAAGTTGGTGCAAATTAGGCCTGGTGGTGAGGCTCATCTCTCTCATTCCCTGCTAAAGCATGACCCTCAGTTGTCCTAAAGCAATGTGGTTTTGCCCCGGGCCCTCTTTTTAATCAGTTGAATGTCAGGTGTTAAATAACGAGAGCACGATAATTTGACCTTGCATAAAAAGTTAAAAAGGTTGGTAGTAAGATGATGAAACTCGATAGACGTAAGTTCCTGAAAGGAGTCGGTGCTACATCGGTTTTTACCTCCTTGTCCGGACTGGCGCCCGGCGTGGCCAGTGCCAAACAGCCTGGATCCCACAACAGCCTGTTGGACAAGCGTAACGGTGAAGTGAAGTATCACACCTGTGCCCGTAACTGTGCAGACCGCTGTCTGCTCAAGTTCCGCGTCCAGAACGGTCGCATGACCTACGTGAGCGGTGCGGAAGAGCAGGAGAAGACCGGTACCTCTCCCTGCGTCAAGGGCCATACCTACGTACAGTACACCTATGCCGCAGACCGTATCCTGCACCCGATGAAGCGGGTCGGCAAGAAGGGCGAAGGCAAGTGGAAGCGCATCACCTGGGACGAGGCCTATGCCGAGATCTCCAGCCGTCTGAAGCAGGTGATCGCCGAGCACGGCCCCGAAGCGGTGCTGCCCTACTCCTACTCGGGTCACGAGGGGATGATCGGCAAGTACGGCGGTCCATGTCGCTTCTTCCACAAGCTGGGCGCGACCCAACTGGATCGCCTGGTGTGCGTATTCGCCGCCTATGAGGGCCTGAAATCCGTCACCGGTACCTGGCGTGGTCCCGACCCGGAAGACACTCCCCTGACCGACTGTTATGTGGCCTGGGGTCAGAACGAGACCGCCACCAACGTACACGGTATCAAGTACATCAACCGGGCCCGGGACAACGGTGCCAAGCTGCTGGTGGTTAACCCCGTTCGCACCCCCATCGCCTCCCAGGCGGACATCTGGCTGCAGCCTCGCCCCTCCACCGATACCCACCTGGCGGCCGGTATCATGAAGTACCTGGTGGAGAAGGACCTGGTTGACCACGACTTCATCAAGCAAAACACCTTGGGTTACGACGAGTTGGTTGAGCGTCTGGCCGAGATCAGCTACGACGAAGTCGAGCAGGTGACCGGTGTACCTCGCGAGAAGATGTTCGAGTTTGCCCGCGTCTATGGCCAGTCCGACAAGTCCGTCCTGCGCCTGGGCTACGGCATGCAGCGTAATTACAACGGCGCCCGCATGTCCCGCGCCATCGCCATGTTGCACGCCATCGCCGGTAACTTCGGCCAGGTGGGCAATGGCTTCATCTACGATAATGTTCAGGCCGATGATGGCATGAACTACGCCAAGGGAACCGCATCTCACCTGCGCACCAATGCTGACACCGTGCAGCACGTGAACATGACCGAGATCGCCAAGGCGATTCACCCCACCAACCCCACGGCTTACGGCAAGCCGATCAAGCCGATCCATGCTCTGATCAACTACAACGGCAACTTCGTGGCGGTAGCCCCGGACTCCAACGCCTGTCGCCGTGGCGCCATGCGTGAGGATCTGTTTCTGGTGGTGCATGACTTCATCATGACCGACACCGCCGAGTTGGCCGACATCATCGTGCCTGCGGCCACTCAGTTCGAGTCCGATGACTACTGCCCCGACTACAACTGCTACTACCAGCAGATCTGTGAGAAGGTGATCGAGCCTGTGGGCGAATCCAAGGACAACTGGACCTTCTTCAAGGAGCTGGCGCACCACATGGGCTTCGATGATCCCGAGTTCCAAGTGGATCACGAGGGGATCCTGCGTGACTTCCTGGATACCGACGATTACGCCTACGAGGGGATCACCTACGAGAAGATCGCCAAAGAGAAGTTCGTCAAAGTGAACGTGCCCAAGCCCTTTTTCGGCGACGGCAAGTACTTCACCGAATCCGGCAAGATCGAGCTCTACTCCGACTACATGAAGAAGGCGGGCTTCGATCCGGTGATCGACCTGGGTCTGCCCGAGGATGAGATGATCCCCGAAGAGCGGGATCTGCCGTTCCGCCTGCTGTCCCCTGCGATTCCGCAGCGTGCCAACAGCTCCTTCTACAACGTGAAGTACATCCGCAACTTCCCGGCTTACTTCGCCAAGATCAACCCGGTTGATGCCGAGAAGTACGGCATCAAGAACAACGACCGGATCCGTCTGCACAACCACCGAGGTGAGGCGCACTTCGTGGCCATGGTTACCAGCCAGGTTGTCCCCGGCACCGTGATGGCGCCGAAGAACAACTGGCGTCGCATGGACCCTCAGGGCCTCGACAGCTGCACCAACAACCTGACCACCGACAAGTTGACCGATATGGGCGGTTGCTCTGCCTATCACTCAACCCGTGTAGGCCTGAGCAAGGCGTAAGGAGTAATCGATGGAAAACAAACATCAACGTGGATTTGTCTTCAGACAAGAGAACTGTGTGGGTTGCGGCGCCTGTACCATCGCCTGCCAGATCCACAATGAACTGCCTGAAAACGTGCGTTTCCGTAAAGTGGACCGCTACGAAGTGCAGAAGGGCGACGGCATCGTCGATGTGTGGCTGAGCCACTCCTGCATGCACTGCGGTAACCCCGCCTGCCTGATGGTCTGCCCCGCCAAGGCCTACACCGTGCGCCACGACGGCCTGGTGGTGCTGGACCGCGACAAGTGCACCGGTTGTGGCCTGTGCGTTTCCGCCTGCCCCTATGACGCGGTGGCCATGGTGGAGACCGACGGCAAGGCGGCCAAGTGCAACATGTGCATCGAGCTGATCGACCAGGGCAAGAACCCCGCCTGCGTCGACGGTTGCCCGGTACAGTGCCTGAAGGCTGACAACGTCAACCAGGTACTGGCCCAGAAGGCCTCTGCCAGCAAGCAGGGGATCGGCTACGGCGACTGCGTAACCAAGCCAAACATGGTGATTATTAAGGAGCGGGCATGATGAACGGCGAGTTTGGTCCCATTGCTTCGGCGTATCACGCCTTCAAGGGCATGGTGTTTGAGCCCTCCAATCCGGAGTCCCTCGAGCGTCTGATCGCCCATCTCGAGGCCGGTGAAGGCAACGATGCGTTGCTGTCCGAGGCGCGCCGCCATCTGGAGGCGCCCATGGAGTTGGAGTGTGACTTCAACCGCATGTGTATCGGGCCGACTCGCCTGCTGGTGCCGCCCTATGAGTCCGTCCACCGCGCCAGCGGCCGGCAGATCAACACCGAAGAGACCGTGGCGGTGGCTGATTTCTATCAGCACATCGGCCTGGTGATCGACGAGAAGTTGAGCGAGCCGGCGGACTTTATCGGCAATGAGCTGGAGTTCCTCTACTGCCTGGAGGCCCTGGCCCATCAGCACCGCAAACAGGGCAACGATGACACCGTCGCCGAGCTCGAGGCGCTGGCCGGGGAGTTCCTCGACAAGCACCTGGGCACCTGGTACCAGGCCTTCACCGACGGCATGCGCGAGCACGCCCAGCTGGAGTTCTGGCGCCTGTACGCGGTGGCGCTGCATCAGTTCCTGTCATCCCGAATAACTCATTAATTTCCCGGGGAGGAGACTCCCCGCCTGTAAGGCGCCGGTTTGGCTCCTAAGGATATGAGATGAAACGTTTTATTGCTTTACTTCAGATGGTGCTGGTGGCGGCGTTCGCCGGCCAGGCCGTGGCCGCGGAAAAGGCCCAGCTGCAACCCCAGCAGTGGCAACCCATCCAGGAGATCACCATCGCCGGTGACATCCCTGAGCTGCGTGGCATGCCGGTCTCTCCGGACCTGCCTGTGGTGAACCCTGCCGTCAACGAAGGCTACCTGCAGACCCTGTCCCCCGCTTCCTACTGGGCCGATCTGCTGACCTACTCCTTCTTCGGCATGATCGCCCTGCTGGCGCTGTTCGTGATGATCAACGGCAAGTCCAAGCTGCACGGCGGCTTCTCCGGCAACAAGGTTGACCGTTGGAGCGGCATGGACATCTTCGTTCACTGGCTGGGCGGCATCGCCTGTCTGCTGCTGATCATCACCGGCCTGATCATGGGTGCCGGTCGCTTCCTGCTGGAGCCCAACATGGGCGTCAGCCACTGGGTCGGCGTGATCAACACCTCCGTGTCCCTGCACGATATGATGGCCTGGCCCTTCATCATCGGTTGGGCGGTGATGGTGCTGAAGTGGCTGCCTAAGCAGCTGCCTGAAGCCTGTGACGCCGCCTGGTTCGCCAAGGCCGGTGGTTACCTGAACTTCGGTCCCTTCAAGGGTCAGCACCCCGACGCGGGCTTTGCCAACGCCGGTGAGAAGCTGTGGTTCTGGACCTTCGCCATCTGCGGCGCCCTGATCGTGGGTTCCGGCCTGGTGATGATGTTCCCCAGCCTGGTGGAGACCAAAGACGCGTCCAACCTGAGCCTGGTGCTGCACCTGGTGAGCGCGGCCATCATCGGCGCCTTCGCCGTGGTCCACATCTTCATGGCCACCGTGATGTCCGAAGGCGGCATGGAGTGCATGGTCACCGGTAAGTGTGACGAGAACTGGGCCAAGCAACACCACAACCTGTGGTTCAAGCAGGTCAGCAACTCCTAAGACGATACCGGGGGCGCTAGCGTCCCCGGTCTCTCCCGGCCCCACCCGGGGCCGATTCATTGAATTTGAGCCGTCCACCTCTCCCCGCGAGCAGGTGCGGTCCCGTAGTACCTAACGGATAGAGAATAATGACAATGAACACCAAGATGACTCTGATTGCCGGCGCCGTTGCCGCCCTCTCTTTCAATGCCCTGGCTGCCGACTCCCTGGAGGAGCAGGTTCGCGTTCTGTCTGAGCGTGTCCAGCAGCTGGAGCAGCAGGGCCCCCAGGTGGCCGAAGGCACCACCTTCAACCTGTATGGCAGCCTGCGCCCCACTTTCAACTACCTGGAGTCCGGTGATGACTCCAAGTGGGACGTGCATGACGCCCTCTCCCGTGTTGGCATCAAGGCCACCACCGAACTGAGCAATGGCTGGGTAGCCATCGCCCAGGGTGAGTGGAGCGTGGATATCTCCCACAACGGTGACTTCGGCAAGGCCCGCCGGGCCTACGTGGCCCTGGCCACCCCTTACGGTCAGCTGGGCATCGGTAAGCAGCGTCCTGCTCAGTACACCCTGGTGGCCGAGTACGTGGATATCTTCAACCACGGTAACAGCCCCTTCGCCTATGACGCAGAGAGCCCCTTCTTCGTCGACAACTTCGTGACCTACAAGCTGGAGAAGATGGGCTTCACCCTGATGGCCGGCGCCCAGATCAGCGGCGACAAGGGTGACGACAACGCCGACCTGGTGAACGTGGGTCTGGGTTACGACCTGGATGGCCTGCACCTGGGTCTGGGGTACGTGGCCGCCGATCGCCTGGATGGCAGCAACCAGGTGATCGGCGACGACAACACCCTGGGTGGGGTGGTGGCCTACAGCTTCGACAATGGCCTCTACCTGGCCGCCGCCTACCAGGACAAGGACTACAACCTGGACGGCGCCGCCGACCGCAGCGGCAGCACCCTGGACACCGCCCTGGCCTACCCCTTCGCCGATCACTATAGGGTGAAGCTGGGCTACTTCATCTTTGATGATGGCGTGAAGGGCATCAGCAGCAACGACTACGACGGCTACAACACCACCCTGGAGTGGCAGGCCGCCAGCAACCTGCGTCTGCACGTCGAATACCTGGTCAAGGACTTTGATAACGCCGACAAGGACAGCTCCATCGCTGTCGGTATGCGTTACGACTTCGACATGGGCTGGAACTTCTAAGTCCAGCGGCTCACCCCTGTGAGGGCCAGTTTTCCCGGCAGGTCCTCTCACTTTTCACCATCCCCCCTTCAGGGCGACCTTCGGGCCGCCCTTTTTTGATCCTGGCCGTCACCGCGGCGATACTTAAAAGATCGGCCTGCTGCTAAGGAGAGAGTGATGCTGCCGCTGAATATGGCCTTCGACAAGCCATTGGTGATCGATACCCGGACGTTGCCCTGGCAGGCGTCCCCCTCGCCCGGAGTCTGGCGCAAACGGCTGGAGTGCGTGGCCGAAGAGCTGGGGCATGTGACCAGCCTGGTGCGCTACGAGCCGGGCAGCCGTTTTCCCAATCACGGCCATCCCGCCGGTGAGGAGTTGCTGGTGCTGGAGGGGGTGTTCAGCGACGAGAGTGGCCACTTCGAGGCGGGCAGCTACCTGCGCAATCCGCCGGGCAGCGGCCATGCCCCGGGCAGTGAACCCGGTTGCGTGCTGCTGGTGAAGCTGTGCCAGTTTGCCGAGGATGACGGTCAGTCGCTGGTGATCCCCGGCCTGCTGGGGTCTCCCAGCCGAGAACTGCACCGCCATGGTGCGGAGCGGGTGTGCTGGTTCCGGCTGCAGCCCGGTGAGGATCTGCCGCCCCAGCCCTTCTCCTGTGAGTTTTTCCTGGTGGATGGCGCCCTTGAGGGGCCGCGACATCGACTATCCGGCGGCCACTGGTGCCGCTTCCCCGCCGGGGTATGCCCGCCGCTGCGCGCCAAGCAACCCAGCTTGGTTTGGCTGAAGTCAGGCCACTTTTAACCACAGACAACCACCGGTTTCCGAAGCGCCGCTGGCGCGGCCCGGGGAGAGAAAAAGCCCGGCGGTGGCCGGGCAGAGATTGGGAAGGAAGTGGTTTACAGGGTGTCGCCTGGGACCCGCACCCAGCCCTCCATCAACACCCGGGCGCTACGGCTCATGATGGCCGAGTCCACCCGCCATTGGCCCTGCTGCCGGCTGGCCTTCGCGCCCACCTTGAGGGTGCCCGAGGGGTGGCCGAAGCGGACGAAGCTGCGCTCGCCGCCGCCGGCGGCCAGGTTCACCAGGGTGCCGGGGATGGCGGCGGCGGTGCCGATGGCCACCGCCGCGGTGCCCATCATGGCGTGGTGCAGCTTGCCCATGGAGAGCGCCCGCACATTGAGGTCGATGCTGTCGGCGCCGATCCCCTTGCCGCTGGAGGCGGTGTAGCTCTTCGGCGGGGCGACGAAGGCGATCTTGGGGGTGTGCTGGCGGGACGCCGCCTCGCTCACCTCCCTGATCAGTCCCATCTTCATTGCGCCGATGGCCCGCAGCGCCTCGAACCGTTCCAGGGCGGCGGGATCGCCGTTGATCGCCTCCTGCAGTTCGGTGCCGTCGTAGCCCAGGGCCTCGGCATTGAGGAACAGGGTGGGGATACCGGCGTTGATCAGCGTCGCTTCAAGTTTGCCCCCGGCGACCAGGGACTCGGGCACCTCCAGGGTGTCCACCAGGTTGCCGGTGGGGAACATCGCCCCGTCGCCGTCGGCGGGATCCAGGAAGCTCACCTCCACCTCGGCGGCAGGGAAGGTCACCCCATCCAGTTCGAAGTCGCCGGTCTCCTGCACCTGGCCGGCGGTGATCGGCACCCTGGCGATGATGGTCTTGCGGATGTTGGCCTGCCAGATGCGCACGGTGGCGATGCCGTTGTCCGGAATCCGGGTCGGGTCCACCAGGCCGTTGCTGATGGCGAAGGCGCCCACGGCGGCGGTGAGGTTGCCGCAGTTGCCGCTCCAGTCGATGAAGGGCTTGTCGATGGCCACCTGGCCAAACAGGTAGTCCACGTCGTGGTTGGCCTGGGTGCTCCTGGCCAGGATCACCGTCTTGCTGGTGCTGGAAGTGGCTCCGCCCATGCCGTCGGTGTGCTTGCCGTAGGGATCGGGGCTACCGATCACTCTCAGCAGCAGGGCATCCCGGGCCGGACCCGGCTGCTGGGCAGCCTCCGGCAAGTCGGTGAGGCTGAAGAACACCCCCTTGCTGGTGCCGCCGCGCATGTAGGTGGCGGGAACTCTGATTTGCGGTGGAAACGCCATGGTTTCTCCTTGACTTGGGAGGGCGGTCAGGCCGCCCTCCTGCGGTTGTTCAGGCCGGACTCAGCTGGCCGCTTCCGAGGCCAGGAAATCCTTGGCGAAGCGCTGCAGCACGCCGCCGGCCTCATAGACGGACACCTCCTCGGCGGTGTCCAGACGGCAGGTGACCGGCACCTCCAGGGTGTCACCGTCGGCACGGTGGATCAGCAGCGCCAGGGTGGCCCCGGGGGTGCGCTCGCCGACGACGTCGTAGACCTCGCTGCCATCCAGCCCCAGGGTCAGTCGGGTGGTGCCCGGTTTGAACTCCAGCGGCAGCACGCCCATGCCCACCAGGTTGGTGCGGTGAATGCGTTCGAAGCCCTCGGCGACGATCGCCTCCACCCCGGCCAGACGTACCCCTTTGGCGGCCCAGTCACGGCTGGAGCCCTGGCCGTAGTCGGCCCCGGCGACGATGATCAGCGGCTGCTTGCGATCCATGTAGGCCTCGATCGCTTCCCACATGCGGGTGACCTGACCCTCCGGCTCGATGCGGGCCAGGGAGCCCTGGCGGATCTCACCCTGCTCATCCCGAACCATCTCGTTGAGCAGCTTGGGATTGGCGAAGGTGGCCCGCTGGGCGGTGAGGTGATCACCGCGGTGGGTGGCGTAGGAGTTGAAGTCCTCCTCCGGCAGGCCCATCTTCGCCAGGTACTCGCCGGCGGCAGAGCTGGCCAGGATGGCGTTGGAGGGGGAGAGGTGATCGGTGGTGATGTTGTCACCCAGCACCGCCAGGGGGCGCATCCCCTTGAGGCTGCGCTCACCCGCCAGCGCGCCCTCCCAGTAGGGGGGGCGGCGGATGTAGGTGCTCATGGGGCGCCAGTCATACAGGGGGTTGTTCTGTTCGCCGTAGTCGACGCTGAGATCGAACATCGGCTCGTACACCTTGCGGAACTGCTCCGGCTTCACATACTGGCCGACGATGGCGTCGATCTCCTCGTCCGAAGGCCACAGCTCCTTGAGGGTCACCGGCTTGCCCTGGGAGTCATGGCCCAGTACATCCTGTTCGATATCGAAGCGCACCGTGCCGGCGATGGCGTAGGCCACCACCAGCGGTGGTGACGCCAAAAATGCCTGCTTGGCGTAGGGGTGGATGCGGCCATCGAAGTTGCGGTTGCCGGAGAGCACCGCGGTGGCGTACAGGTCTCGATCGATGATCTCCTGCTGAATGGCGGGATCCAGGGCGCCGCTCATGCCGTTACAGGTGGTGCAGGCGAAGGCGACAATGCCGAAACCCAGCTTCTCCAGCTCCGGCAGCAGCCCCGCCTCCTCCAGGTAGAGTTGGGCCACCTTGGAGCCGGGGGCGAAGGAGGACTTCACCCAGGGTTTGCGCACCAGTCCCAGTGCGTTGGCTTTCTTGGCCAGCAGGCCGGCGGCCACCACGTTCCTGGGGTTGGAGGTGTTGGTGCAGCTGGTGATGGCGGCGATGATCACCGCGCCATCGGGCAGTTTGCCCTCGGCTTCCTCCGCCTGGGCGGCGGCCAGATTGCCGGCGATGCCGCGTTCGGCCAGATCCGCCGTGGGCAGGCGGCGGTGGGGGTTGGAGGGGCCGGCCATGTTGCGGCAGACGCTGGAGAGGTTGAACTCCAGCACCCGCTCATACTTCGCCCCGGTCAGGTCGTCGGCCCACAGGCCGGTGGTCTTGGCGTACTGCTCCACCAGCTTCACCTGCTCCGGATCCCGGCCGGTGAGGGTCAGGTAGTCCAGGGTCTGCTGGTCGATGTAGAACATGCCGGCGGTGGCGCCGAACTCCGGGGTCATATTGGAGATGGTGGCGCGGTCGCCGATGGTGAGATCCGCCGCGCCGTCGCCGAAGAACTCCAGGTAGGCGGACACCACCCGCTGCTTGCGCAGGAACTCGGTGATCGCCAGCACGATGTCGGTGGCGGTGATCCCAGGTTGGCGCTTGCCGGTCAGGCGCACGCCGACGATCTCGGGCAGGCGCATCATCGAGGCGCGGCCCAGCATCACGTTCTCCGCCTCCAGTCCGCCGACGCCGATGGCGATCACCCCCAGGGCGTCCACATGAGGGGTGTGGCTGTCGGTGCCGACACAGGTGTCGGGGAAGGCGACGCCGTCGCGGCACTGGATAACCGGGGACATCTTCTCCAGGTTGATCTGGTGCATGATGCCGTTTCCGGCAGGGATGACGTCGACGTTCTTAAAGGCGGTCTTGGTCCACTCGATGAAGTGGAATCTGTCCTCGTTGCGGCGATCCTCGATGGCGCGGTTCTTCTCGAAGGCGTCCGGATCGAAACCGGCATGCTCTACCGCCAGGGAGTGGTCGACGATCAGCTGGGTGGGCACCACCGGGTTGACCTTGGCGGGGTCGCCCCCCTGATCGGCGATGGCGTCCCTCAGGCCCGCCAGATCCACCAGGGCGGTCTGGCCGAGGATGTCGTGGCACACCACCCGGGCCGGATACCAGGGGAAGTCCAGGTCGCGCTTGCGATGGATGATTTGGGTCAGGGCGTCGGTGAGGCTGGCGGGATCGCAGCGGCGCACCAGTTGCTCCGCCAGTATCCTGGAGGTGTAGGGCAGGGTGGCGTAGCTGCCGGGGCTGATGGCCTCCACCGCGGCCCGGGTGTCGAAGTAGTCGAGGCCGGTGCCGGGCAGGGGTTTACGGAATTCTGTGTTCATAGTCTCTACCCAATGAGTGAAATTTGGGCCGCCGGGCGGCGGCCCACTGGGCTGGCTTTTTGCCCGCTTAGCGCTGGTTCAGCTCAGGTACGCTGCGGGGCTCCTCACCGACGTAGTCCGCACTGGGGCGGATGATGCGGTTGTTGGCCCGCTGCTCCATCACGTGGGCGGCCCAGCCGGTAAGGCGGGAGCAGACGAAGATGGGGGTGAACAGCTTGGTGGGGATCCCCATGAAGTGGTAGGCGGAGGCGTGGAAGAAGTCGGCGTTGCAGAACAGCTTCTTCTCCTGCCACATCAGATCCTCGCAGGCCACGGACACCCGGTAGAGCCGATCGTCGCCGAACTCGTCGGCCAGCTTGGCGGACCAGCCCTTGATGATGGCGTTGCGGGGGTCGGATTCCCGGTAGATGGCGTGGCCGAAACCCATGATCTTCTCTTTGTGGGTCAGCTTACGCTTCAGGGTGTCCACCGCATCCTGCTCATCCTTCATCTCCTGGATCAGCTCCATGGCCGCCTCGTTGGCGCCGCCGTGCAGCGGACCGCGCAGGGAGCCAATGGCGCCGGTGATGCAGGAGTGCATGTCGGACAGGGTGGAGGCACACACCCGGGCGGTGAAGGTGGAGGCGTTGAACTCGTGCTCGGCGTAGAGAATCAGGGAGACGTCCATCACCTTGGCGTGCAGTTCACTGGGGGCCTTGCCGTGGAGCAGCCTCAGGAAGTGGGCGCCGATCTGCTCGTCCTCGGTCTCGGTGACGATGCGCACGCCGTCGTGGCTGTAGCGGTACCAGTAGCAGATGATGGAGGGGAAGGCGGCCAGCAGGCGGTCGGCCATCTCACTCTGCTGGTCGAAACTCTCCTCGGTCTCCAGGTTGCCCAGCATGGAGCAGCCGGTGCGCATCACGTCCATCGGATGGGCGTTGGCGGGGATCTGTTCCAGCACCGTCTTCAGCGCCTGGGGCAGTCCGCGCAGGTTCTTCAGCTTCTGGCGGTAGGCGGCCAGCTCCTCGGCGTTGGGCAGGTGGCCCTTGAGCAGCAGATGGGCCACCTCTTCGAAGCTGACCTTGTCTGCCAGCTCGGCGATGTCATAGCCTCGGTAGGTGAGGCCGGTGCCGGACTTGCCAACGGTACACAGGGCGGTTTCGCCGGCGCTCTGGCCGCGGAGGCCTGCGCCTCCAAGTGCTTTATCTACCATGATTTTTTCCTTCTCTCCTGAAGTTGCTCTATCAGCTGCGGGTTACGCCTTGCTGTCGGCGAACAGCTGGTCCAGTTTCTGCTCGTAGTCGTGATAGCCGAGGAACTTGTACAGATCCGTGCGGGTTTGCATGTTGTCCAGCTGGCTGCGCTGGTGGCCGTCGAGCTTGAGGGTTTCATACACCTTGAGGGCGGCGGCGTTGGCGGCGCGGAAGGCGGACAGGGGGTAGAGCACCATGTCGGCACCGGCCTCAAACAGCTCCTCCTTGCCAAACAGTTCGGTCTTGCCGAACTCGGTCATGTTGGCCAGGATTGGCGCACTCACCTGGGCCCTGAACTGACGGTAGTGATCCAGTTCGGTCAGCGCCTCGGCGAAGATCATGTCGGCCCCGGCGTCCAGGTAGGCCTGGGCGCGCTCGATGCCGCTCTCCAGCCCCTCGACGGCTACGGCGTCGGTGCGGGCCATGATGACGAAGTTGTCATCGCGGCGGGCGTCCACGGCGGCCTTGATGCGGTCGCACATCTCCTCGATGCTCACCACCGCCTTGTTGGGGCGGTGGCCGCAGCGCTTCTGGGCCACCTGGTCCTCCATGTGCACCGCGGCCACCCCGGCGCGCTCGAACTCGCGGATGGTGCGGGCGATGTTGAAGGCGCCGCCCCAGCCGGTGTCGATGTCCACCAGCAGCGGCAGATCGGTGGCGGCGGTGATGCGGCTGGCGTCGGTGACCACATCGTTCATGGAGGTCATGCCCAGATCCGGCAGGCCGAAGGAGGCGTTGGCCACCCCGGCGCCGGAGAGGTAGAGGGCCTGGTGGCCGCTCTGCTCGGCCATCAGGGCCATGTAAGCGTTGATGGTGCCGACAATCTGTAGGGGTTTGGCGTTGGCTACGGCGTCGCGGAAGCGCTGGCCTGGGGTTGGGGTGGTCATCCTGAAATCTCCTCCATTTGGTTTCTCAAAACCCGCTCGGTGTTGGCGCGGCCGGACTCGATGTGGCGGCGCATCAGCAGGGCGGCTAGCTCGCCATCGCCGTCGGCGATGGCGTCCAGAATTCTTCGGTGTTGGGCCAGGGCCTCCATCGGTCGACGGCCGCTGCTGCACCGGTTTCGGTACATCTGCAGCAGGTGGTAGAGGTCGTCGGTCAGGGTGTGGATCAGGGTTTGATTGCCACTGGCGTGAATGATGCCCAGGTGAAAGTCGATGTCGTCAAACAGGGCGTAATCGCCGTTTTGGTCGGTGAACACCTTTTCCTGGCGTTTGAGCAGCAGTTGTAGCTGGGCCAGCTGGCTGGCGCTGATGTGGCTGGCGGCCAGTCGGCAGGCCATCGCTTCCAGCTCGGCCCGTACCTGGTAGAGATCACTCAGCTCCTCCGGGGTCAGTTGGGCCACCCTGGCGCCAACATGGGGGGCCTTGACCACCAGTCGGCGGCGCTCCAGTTTCTGCAGCGCTTCACGAAGAGGTCCACGGCTGACGCCATAACGGGCGGCCAACTCTTGTTCGTTGATCTTGCTTCCGGCGCTGATCTCTCCCTGGACGATGGCCAGCTGCAGCTTGTGAGCCAGCTGGTCTGCCAGGGTCAGTGGACGTTGGGGTTCGCTCATGATCAAAAAAGCACCAAGTGAGACATGGGTCACAGCTTGCGTGCTAATCGATGCTTTGTCAACAATGTGTTAACTTAGACGTTAGTGTAATCTAAGTGGCGCCCTGCGAGGTTTTGTTGTTTAACTGTATGATTTATAGGTATTTTTGTTGGTGGGTGATCGTATTGAGAATCAACATGGGAAATGTTTATCTCCGCCTTATTGTCAACAACATGGTCGGTTGTCGACAATAGCACGGAATCACAAAGGGCTCCCCCGGGGAGCCCCTCCTGATCATCTTCGATGCTATTTGGGCGCCAGGGCCCGATAGAAGCCGCGAGCGGAGGCGTGTTGCTGAAGCACTTGCTCGATCCTGTCGTCCTTCTCCTGCCACAGCTCGTTGAGCCAACGCTGGAACTCCACCCGGTACTGCTTATCCTGATCGTAGTCGCCCTGGGGCACCTGGGAGATGGGCAGCACCCGGACATCGACGGTGATGGTCTCCAGCTCGCCCCCCAGCAGGGAGGCCATGATCTGGTCCCGGGCACCGGGGTAGACGATGGTCAGATCCACCACATGGCGGAACTGATCGCCCAGGGTGGCCATAGCGAAGGCGATACCGCCGGCCTTGGGCTTGAGCAGGTAGCGGTAGGGACTGCGCTGCCGTTTGTGCTTCTCCGGGGTCAGCCGGGAGCCTTCGATAAAGTTGATCACCGAGGTGGGCATATCGCGAAACTTGGCGCATGCCCTGCGGGTGGTCTCGATATCCTTGCCCTTCAGCTTGGGGTTCTTGGCCACCTGAGACTTGGAGTAGCGGCGCATGAAGGGCATATCCAGAGCCCAGCAGGCCATGCCCATCAGCGGGACGTAGATCAGCTGATGCTTGAGGAAGAACTTGAGCATCGGGATCCTGTCTCTCAGCACGATGGAGACCACGAAGATATCGGCCCAGCTCATATGGTTGGAGAGCACCAGATACCAGCCCTGGGTCGAGAGCTGGTCATCCAGGCCGGTGATGTTCCAGCGGGTGCGGGTGGTCAGGCCGAAGATGGCGTGGTTGAGTACCACCCAGCATCTCATGCAGCCGTTGGCCATCGCCGACAGCTTGAGTCGCACCGCCTTGATGGGCAGCAGCAGCCTCAGCAGCGCCAGCATCAGAATCAGGCTGCTCCAGAGCGCTATGTTCAACGCCGCCAGGGTGGCGTTGATCAAAAACAGCACGGGGCTGGGAAGAAAGTTCAACATAGTCTATCGGTGTTCGTCGTTGCCGCAGCGGGCCAGTTGCCGCTGCTTCTCATGCCACAGGCCGTTGAGCCATTGCTGGAACTCGGCCCTCTGTTCGGGGGAGTCGTAGCCGATGTCGTGGAGCTCCTCCAGGGAGTGCTGATCCACGCTGACCCGGATCTCCGGCACCCGGCCACAGAGATAGTCCCAGAAGCTGGGGGCGCCATCCGGGTAGTAGATGGTGACATCCAACATCTGCTGTAATCTGGGTCCCATGGCGTCTAGGGTAAAGGCTAATCCGCCCGCCTTTGGTCTGAGCAGTTGGGGAAAGGGGGAATTCTGCCTCTGCCGCTTGGTCTCTGTAAAGCGGGTTCCCTCGACGAAGTTCATGATGGCCACCGGCGAGTTCTTGTACTTTTCGCAGGCTTTCTTCGTGGTTTCAATGTCTTTTCCCTTCATATGCGGGTTCTTCTTCAGATACTGGCCGGAGAAGCGGCGCATAAAGGGAAAATCCAGTGCCCACCAGCACAGTCCGATGACAGGTACGAAGATCAGCTCCCATTTGAGGAAGAACTTGATAAAGGGGATGCGGCGATTGAACAGCCTCTGCAGAACCAGGATATCCACCCAGGACTGATGGTTGGAGATCACCATATACCATTGCCTCGGGGAGAGCTCCGGCAGTGAGTCCACCACCATGCGGCTGCCGCTGAGCACCGCCTGATTCAGGTTGTTGATGCTGATCCAGGCAGTGGCGCACTGATCGGCGGCCCAACTGCAGGCGCGCTTCAGTGACGCGATGGGCAGCAGCTTCAGAATCCCAAGGATGAAGACGACGGGAAACCAGAACAGGGTGTTCAGAACATACCCAAAAAAGGCCAACAGGCCACGTACAGTGCTCAACAGATCCATCCGTAACACAGGCTAAACTTGGGGATATGTTAAACAGCTCTGACCAGTGTCTCAAGGCGGATCTGTTCCGCTGACCGCACTACAGCGGTCTGAGCCGAGCCATCAGCTTGTCCATGGCGCGGAAACCGAAGGCTTGGGCTACATGGGCGCGGGTGACGGTGCCGCCGCCCTCCAGGTCCGCCAGGGTGCGGCTGACCCGGAGGATGCGGTGGTAGGCGCGAATCGACAGGCCCAGCCGGTTGAGGCCCTGTTCGGCGAAGGCGGCCGCCTCCGGCACGATACCGACCTCGCCGGCCAGTGCCGAGGCGGGCAACCGGGCGTTCAGTGTGCCCTGACGGGACAGGGCGCGCGTCCTGGCGGCGATCACCCGGGCCCTGGCCTGTTCGGTGGTCACTCCCTGGAGGGGCTGGCGGGTCAGTTCTCCCGGGGCCAGCCTAGCCACCTCCACCGTCAGATCAAACCTGTCCAGGAAGGGGCCGGAGAGCCGACCCAGGTAGCGACGTATCTGCTCCGGGGTGGAGCGGCTGTGGGGACCGGTGTCGCCACAGGGGCTGGGGTTCATCGCCGCGATCAGCTGGAAACGAGCCGGATAGGTCAGCTTGGCGGCGGCGCGGGAGATTACCACCTCGCCAGACTCCAGAGGCTCCCTCAGGCTGTCCAGCACCGAACGGGGAAACTCGGGCAATTCGTCCAGGAACAGCACCCCATGGTGCGCCAGGGAGATCTCCCCCGGCTTGGGCTGGCTGCCGCCTCCCACCAGAGACGCCGCCGAGCTGGAGTGATGGGGGGCGCGAAACGGCCGCTGAAGCAGTCGAGACGGCGCCCTGGGCAGGCCGGCGACCGAGTGGATCGCCGCCACCTCCAGGGCCGCGTCCACCTCCAGTGGTGGCAGCAGATCGCACAGCCGGCTGGCTAGCATGGTCTTTCCCGTGCCTGGCGGCCCCATCAGCAGCAGGTTGTGGCCACCGGCGGCGGCGATCATCAGCGCCAGCTTCCCCTGCTGCTGGCCAATCACCTCACCCAGGTCCCGGTCCGAATCTGCATCGGGCTGTCGGACGGAAGAGGGGGTGACCCTGGTGAACGTCCGTTGTCCCAGCAGGGAGGCGATCAGCAGGGGCAGGGTGGGGGCCGTGACGGCATCGAGGCCGGGCACCAGCTGCAGCTCATCACTGCCCCTCTCCGGCACCACCATCTGGTGGCGCGCTCTCTTGGCGGCCAGGGCCGAGGGCAGCAGTCCGGCGCACGGCATGATCTCTCCAGACAGTGACAGTTCTCCGAAAAATTCCCGATTATCGGCGCATGTTTGCGGAAGTTGTCCGGAGGCGCACAGAATCCCCAGGGCGATGGCCAGATCGAAGCGCCCCCCCTGTTTGGGCAGCTCTGCCGGAGCCAGGTTGACGGTGATCCGTCGGGCGGGGAACTGGAAGCCGCCGCTGCTCAGTGCCGCCCGAACCCGCTCCCTGGATTCCCGGACCGAGGCCTCCGGCAGGCCCACAAGGGTGAAGCTGGGCAGGCCACCGCCCAGGTGCACCTCCACCCGGATCTCTGGGGCGTCCATCCCCAGTTGGCCGCGGGTGAGAACTTGAGCCAGAGCCATAAATTGCCTCCCTGCAATCGCTTGGTTACCTCAATTCTAGCGCCTTCCCGGCGAACACTGCGTTTGACATATTTGGTTACATTTCTAATTTTCTCACAAATGGAAAATTTTCTTTGCATCGTTAATTTGGGTGTGCTAATTCTAAATAAGCTTAAATTTCGACCTGGCCGCCAGACAGGCTGGCGAGGTCACCCGAGAAAGAGAAAGAGACGTAGGAATCGAACCGATGATGCCTGTAGCCCTGAACCTAGTACTAGTCGTGGTCCTGACCGTGGTGATTATTATCACCGGCGGGGGAACGCGTTTGGTTCGGGCACAAGCAGCCTAAACGTCAACCAAACACCCACCCCCCGCACCGAAAGGTCCGGGGGGTTTTTTTTTACCCTGTAGTCCACGGAGAGAAGCAACCATGACCCAGATGTATCACCAAGCTGACGCCAACCCGAGTTTGTTGCAAGGCAAGACCGTCGCCGTCCTCGGCTATGGCAGCCAGGGCCGCGGCCAGTCCCTGAACCTGCGCGACAGCGGCGTGAATGTTGTCATCGGCCTGCGACCCGGCGGTGCCAGCTGGAAACAGGCGGAGGAGGAGGGCTGGCAGCCTGTGCCCTTCGCCGAAGCGGTGCGCGATGCCGATATCGTCATGGTGCTGATCCCAGATATGGCCCAGGCGGACTGCTACAAGGAGCATATCGAGCCCAACATCAAGGAGGGCGCCATGCTGATGTTCAGCCACGGCCTGAACGTTCACTACGGCATGATCGAGCCCGCCGCCAACATCGATGTGGCCATGGTGGCCCCCAAGGGGCCTGGCTACCTGGTTCGCACCGAGTATGAGAAGGGTGCAGGGGTTCCCTGCCTGATGGCGGTACACCAGGATGCGACCGGTTACGCCCATGCCCGGGCGCTGGCCTACGCCGACGCCATCGGCGGCACCCGCGGTGGTGTGCTGACCACCAACTTCAAGGAGGAGACCGAGACCGACCTGTTCGGTGAGCAGGCGGTGCTGTGTGGCGGGGCGGTGGCCCTGGTGCGCAAGGGCTGGGAGACCCTGGTGGAGGCGGGCTATCAGCCGGAACTGGCCTACTTCGAGTGCCTGCATGAACTGAAGCTTATCGTCGACCTGCTCTACGAGGGCGGCATCTCCCGCATGCATGAGTTCGTCTCCGACACCGCCGCCTACGGTGCCCTGACCCGGGGTGACCGCATCGTCGATGATCGCGCCAAGGAGACCATGAAGCAGGTGCTGGCGGAGATTCAGTCCGGTGAATTCACCCGTCAGTGGGTGGAGGAGTACAAGTCAGGCAGCACCAACTACCGAGCCGCCCAGAAGGCGGAGTGTGAGCACCCCATCGAGAAGGTGGGTGCGGAACTGCGCAGCCGCATGAGCTGGTTGAATCGAGGAGAGTAAGCCGATGATCAGCGGAGCGGAAGCAGTCATTCGTACATTGGAAGGATTCGGGGTGGATACCGTATTCGGTTATCCCGGCGGTGCCATCATGCCCGTTTACGATGCCATGCTCGACTCGTCCGTCAACCACACCCTGACTCGTCATGAGCAGGGGGCGGCCTTCGCCGCCATTGGTTATGCCCGTGCCTCTGGCAAGACCGGGGTGTGTATCGCCACTTCGGGTCCGGGCGCGACCAACCTGTTGACCGCCTTGGCGGACGCCTACATGGATTCCGTTCCGCTGGTGGCCATTACCGGCCAGGTGCCCACTGCGGCCATCGGCACCGATGCGTTCCAGGAGATCGACGTGCTGGGCCTGTCACTGGCCTGCACCAAACACAGTTTCCTGGTACGCCATGCCGACGAGCTGTGCGACACCCTGCAGCAGGCGTTTGCCCTGGCTGCCGAGGGGCGGCCCGGTCCGGTACTGGTGGACATTCCCAAGGACATTCAGCAGGGGATGGTGGAGTACCATCCCCCGCTGACCGCCCACAGCAACGACAGTGTCGGCATCGGGGATTTTCCTCTGGAGCAGGCGCACAAGATGCTGAAGGCGGCCAAGCGTCCGGTGCTCTATGTGGGCGGTGGCGTTGGCATGGCCGGCGCGGTGGAGGAACTGCGTCAGTTTATCGCCACCACCGGCATGCCCTCGGTGGCCACCCTCAAGGGGATCGGTGCCGTGGCGCCGGGTACCCCTGGCTACCTGGGGATGCTGGGGATGCACGGCACCAAGGCGGCCAACATGGCAGTGCAGGAGTGTGACCTGCTGATCGCCGTCGGTGCCCGATTCGACGACCGGGTGACCGGCAGGCTGGATACCTTCGCCCCCGACGCTCAGGTGATCCACCTGGACATCGACCCGGCGGAGTTCTCCAAGCGCAAGGCGGCTCACCTGAGCCACAGCGCCGGTCTCAGGCAGGTGCTGCCGGCACTGGCGATGGAGCTGGATTGTGGTGACTGGTGCCAGCGGTGCGACGAGCGCAGCCGCAAGTGGGCGTTCAACTACGACGCCCCCTTCGAGGGGATCTTTGCCCCCAGGTTGCTCAAGACCATCTCCGAGCGCCTGCCCAGAGGCAGCACCGTCGCCTGTGATGTGGGGCAACACCAGATGTGGGTGGCTCAGCACATGAGCTTCGACGGCCCGCAGACTCATCTCTCCAGTGCCGGCCTGGGCACCATGGGTTTCGGCCTGCCAGTAGGCATCGGCGCCCAGTTTGCTCACCCGGACGAGACGGTGCTGGTGGTCTCCGGAGACGGCTCCTTCATGATGAACTGTCAGGAGCTGACCACCATCAAGCGGGCCAAGCTGCCGCTGAAGATCCTGCTGCTGGACAACCAGCGGCTGGGGATGGTGAAGCAGTGGCAGGAGCTGTTCTTCGAGGAGCGCTACAGCGAGACCAACCTGTCCGATAACCCGGAGTTCGTTGCCATGGCGGCGGCCTTCGACATCCCGGGGGCCCACATCTGGCGGGAAGATCAGGTGGAGGAGGCCCTGGAGAAATTGTTAAACAGCGATGGACCCTTCCTGTTGCACGTGTCCATTTCCGAGAAAGAAAACGTCTGGCCTCTGGTTCCGCCCGGGGCATCCAACAGCGATATGATGGAGAAGCAGTCATGAGTCAGCATACCTTGTATATCGAGATGAATCCGGCGCCAGAGGTTTTGGAGCGAGTACTGCGGGTGACCCGCCACCGTGGCTTTACCGTGTGTCACATGCACATGAGCAGCATGGACCGAAAGGCCAACATTGCGGTGACCGTCGACAGTGACCGTCCCATCGAACACCTGACCCGTCAGCTGGACAAGCTGTACGACGTAAAGAATTGTCGCCTGGAGATCTCCCAGGCGCGCCTCGCCAACGGCTAACTAAGGAGCACATTGTGAGCCAAGCGGACTTTATCTGGTTTAACGGCAAGATGACGCCCTGGCAGGATGCCCAGGTCCACGTTCTCAGCCATGCCCTGCACTACGGCTCCTCGGTATTCGAGGGGATCCGTGCCTACCATACCCCCAGGGGACCGGCGGTATTCCGCTTGCAGGAGCACATCCAGCGGCTGTTTGATTCCGCCAAGATCTACCGGATGCCCATCCCCTATACCCAGGCGGAACTGGAGCAGGCTTGCCGCGACACCATCGTCGACAACGGCCTGGACAGCGCCTATATCCGTCCGCTGGCATTCTACGGCCACGTCGGCCTGGGTCTGAACGTGCCCCCCGGCAGCCAGGCCGAGGTGATCGTCGCCTCCTTTCCCTGGAACGCCTACCTGGGTGAAGAGAGCACCCAGCAGGGGGTGGACGTGTGCATCTCCTCCTGGAACCGGCTGGCGTCCAACACCATGCCGACTGGCGCCAAGGCCGGGGGCAACTACCTTTCCTCCCAGCTGATCTCCGGTGAGGCCAAGCGCCACGGCTACGCCGAGGGGATCGCCCTGGATGTCAATGGCCAGATCTCCGAAGGGGCCGGCGAGAACCTGTTCCTGGTGAAGAACGGCGTGCTGATCACCCCGCCGGTGACCGCCGCCATCCTGCCGGGGATCACCCGGGACACCATCATCACCCTGGCCCGGGATGCCGGCTACCAGGTGAAGGAGGAGGCGATCGCCCGCGAAGCCCTCTACCTGGCCGATGAGATCTTCATGACCGGCACCGCCGCCGAAATCGTGCCGGTTCGCTCCGTCGACGGCATCCAGGTGGGCGAGGGTCAGCGAGGCCCGGTCACCGCCGACATGCAAGCCGCCTTCTTCGGTCTGTTCAGCGGAGTTACCGAGGACAAGTGGGGCTGGCTGGACTACGTCAGCGAAGAGCAGGAAAACAAGCAGGAGTTTGCCGCCTGTACCACGGCAAAAGTGTTGTAAGTAATAAGGGTAGAACAATGCCGAAACTGAGATCAGCGACCTCCACTTCGGGTCGGAATATGGCGGGGGCCCGCGCCCTCTGGCGGGCCACAGGTATGACGGATCAGGACTTCGGCAAACCCATTGTTGCGGTGGCCAACTCCTTTACCCAGTTCGTGCCTGGCCATGTTCACCTCAAGGAGATGGGGCAACTGGTGGCCGGCGCCATCGAGGCCGCCGGCGGGGTGGCCAAGGAGTTCAATACCATTGCCGTGGATGATGGCATCGCCATGGGCCATGGCGGCATGCTCTACTCCCTGCCCAGCCGGGAGTTGATCGCCGATTCGGTAGAGTACATGGCCAACGCCCATTGTGCCGATGCCCTGGTGTGCATCTCCAACTGTGACAAGATCACCCCGGGGATGCTGATGGCCTCCCTGCGCCTCAATATCCCGGTGATCTTCGTCTCCGGTGGTCCCATGGAGGCGGGCAAGACCCGGTTGTCGGAGCAGCTGATCAAGCTGGATCTGGTGGACGCCATGGTCCAGGCCGCCGATCCCAACGTCTCCGACGAGCAGGCGGAACAGCTGGAGCGCAGTGCCTGCCCCACCTGCGGGTCCTGTTCCGGCATGTTCACCGCCAACTCCATGAACTGCCTGACCGAGGCCCTGGGCCTCTCCCTGCCGGGCAACGGCTCGATGCTGGCCACCCACAGCGATCGCCAGCAGCTGTTCCTGGAGGCGGGTCGGCGCATCGTCGACCTGTGCCGTCGCTGGTACCAGGAGGAGGATGCCACCGCCCTGCCTCGCGGCATCGCCACCCGCGCCGCCTTTGCCAACGCCATGGCCCTGGACATCGCCATGGGCGGTTCCACCAACACGGTGCTGCACCTGCTGGCGGCCGCCCAGGAGGCGGAGGTGGATTTCACCATGGCCGACATGGACGCCCTCTCCCGCAAGGTGCCCCAGCTGTGCAAGGTCGCCCCCTCCACCCCGGAGTACCACATGGAGGATGTCCATCGGGCCGGAGGCGTCATCGGCCTGCTGGCGGAGCTGGCCCGTGGCGGCCTGCTGGACACCAGCGTACCCCATGTGGCCGGGGGCACCCTGGGGCAGGTGCTGGAGCGCTACGACATCAAGGGCACCACCGAGGAGAGCGTTCTGGAGTTCTACCGCGCCGGTCCCGCCGGGGTGCGTACCACCCAGGCGTTTTCCCAGTCCTGCCGCTGGCCGGAGCTGGATGACGATCGCCAACACGGCTGTATCCGCTGCCTGGAGCATGCCTACTCCGCCGAGGGCGGCTTGGCGGTGCTGTCCGGCAACCTGGCCCCCAACGGTAGCATCGTGAAAACCGCCGGGGTGCCGGACGATTGCCTCACCTTCACCGGTCCCGCCCGGGTCTACGAGAGCCAGGAGGCGGCGGTGGCCGGCATCCTCGAGGGCGAGGTACAGGCCGGTGAGGTGGTGGTGATCCGCTACGAAGGGCCCAAGGGCGGACCCGGGATGCAGGAGATGCTCTACCCCACCAGCTACCTGAAATCCATGGGGTTGGGGCAGAAATGCGCCCTGATCACCGACGGCCGCTTCTCCGGCGGCACCTCGGGCCTTTCCATTGGTCACGTCTCTCCCGAGGCGGCCAGTGGCGGAGTGATCGCCCTGGTGGAGAGTGGCGACACCATCAGCATCAACATCCCCCAACGCACCATCGCACTCGAGGTGGATGAGCTGACTCTGACCGAGCGTGCGGCCACCTGCAGCTACAAGCCGCAAAACCGCCAGCGCCAGGTGAGTCCGGCGCTGAAGGCCTACGCCATGCTGGCCACCAGTGCCGACAAGGGCGCGGTGCGGGACCTGTCCAAACTGGAGGCATGCTGATGGCGGCCCTGCCCAAGCCTCAGGCTCAGGACCTGGCCCAGGAGTACCTGCGCCGGATCCTGATGGCGCCGGTGTACGACGTGGCCAGGCTCACCAGCCTGGATCCCCTGCCCAAACTGAGTCGGCGCCTCGGCGCCCAGGTGTGGCTGAAGCGGGAGGATCAGCAGCCGGTACACTCCTTCAAACTGAGGGGCGCCTACAACTGCATCCATCAGCTGTCGGAGCCCAGGCGTGCCTGCGGCGTGGTGGCGGCCTCCGCCGGGAACCACGCCCAGGGGGTGGCCCTCTCCGCCAGCCGCCTGGGGATTCGGGCGGTGATCGTGATGCCGGCGACCACACCGGAGATCAAGGTGGAGGCGGTGCGCGGCCATGGTGGTGAGGTGGTGCTGTTCGGTGACAACTTTGATGCCGCCTACGGTCACGCCCGTGAGTTGGCCGACAGTCAGGGGCTGACCCTGATCCCTCCCTTCGACGACTCGGCGGTGATAGCCGGCCAGGGCACCATCGGCCAGGAGCTGCTGCAGCAGCAGCGTCAGCTGGATGCGGTGTTCGTGCCCGTCGGCGGCGGTGGCCTGGTGGCCGGGGTGGCCGCCTACATCAAGGCGTTGGCCCCCCACATCAAGGTGATCGGCGTCGAACCCGAAGACGCCGCCTGTCTCAAGGCCGCCCTGGACGCCGGCTACCCGGTGACCCTGGAGAGGGTGGGGCTGTTTGCCGACGGAGTGGCGGTGAAACGCATCGGTGAGGAGCCGTTCCGGGTGGCTCAGCAGTGCGTGGATCAGGTGGTCACCGTCAGTACCGATGAGATCTGTGCGGCGGTGAAGGATATCTTCGAAGACACCCGGGCCATCGCCGAGCCCGCCGGTGCCCTGGCCCTGGCTGGTTTGAAGCGCTATCGCGAAGGGCGTGAGGGCGATGAGAGGTTGGCTGCCATTCTTTCCGGTGCCAACGTCAACTTCCACAGCCTGCGCTACGTCTCCGAACGCTGCGAGCTGGGTGAGGGCAAGGAGGCGGTGCTGGCGGTGACCATCCCGGAGAAGAAGGGCAGCTTCCTGCGCTTCTGCCAACTGCTGGGACAGCGCTCCATCACCGAGTTCAACTACCGGCTGGCGGGCAGGGACAGCGCCAACATCTTCGTCGGGCTGCGCATTGCCGATGCCGAGGAGCTGGCCAGAATCCGCGAGAAACTGAGCCGGGAGGGCTATCCTCACGAGGACCTGTCCCAGGATGAAACCGCCAAACTGCACGTGCGCTACATGGTGGGCGGGCAGCCCCCCGAGCCGGTGCGCGAACGTCTGTTTCACGTGACCTTTCCCGAGCACCCCGGAGCCCTGCTGCAGTTCCTGCTGCGACTGGGGCAGCGCTGGAACATCTCCCTGTTCCACTACCGCAACCACGGGGCCGCTTATGGTCGGGTGTTGATGGGGCTGGAGTGCGCCGTCGAAGGGGACGCCGAACTGAGCCGGTTCCTGGCGGATCTGCCCCTGGATTGCCGCGAGGTCACCGATTCCGCGGCCTACCGTTACTTCCTCGGCTAGGAGGGCCTCCAGCCAATCCGTGCCTGGCCACAGCGCCGATCCCACCCAGATGGGGTCGGCGCCATCTCACATACCCTTTTCCCCGAACCCACTCCATACTGAGGAGGGCTGCGTGATCCATGTCACCATTCATACACTTGGTTACATTCGTCTCTTGGACATACATACGTGTATGTCTGTAAGCTTCGCTCAGTTTAAATTGGGTCAGTGGGCTCGGGTTAGCCTGAGGGCCACTGAATAGGCTAGGCCGGCGAAGTCGGCCACAAGGAGTCCGGGAATGTTCAAGCGCTTTGTCTTGGTTGTGGGGGGACTGCTGATGATCCTGGCGATCATCGGCGGCATCAAGTTCAAACAGATTCAGCAGGGGATGGCCAGGCTGGAAAACTATGCGCCGCCTCCGGCCACCATCTCGGTGGTAGAGGCTAGGAGCGAGAGCTGGCGTCCCCAGGTGGCCAGCGTCGGCACCCTGAACGCCATTGAGGGGATCGAGCTGGCCGCCGAGGTGTCCGGTACCGTCGACGGCATTCTGTTCCAGAGTGGCCAACAGGTGGCGGCGGGGCAGCTGTTGATCACCCTCAACGACGATGTGGAGCAGGCCAACCTGCTGAGCTACCAGGCCCAAGCGGAGCTGGCGGCGATCAAGTTCAAGCGCAGCGAGGGGCTGTTCCGCAATAACAACATCTCCGAGACCGACTACGATCAGGCCAGTGCCGACCTCAAGGTGGCCAACGCCAACGTGGCACAGACCCGGGCCACCATCGCCAAGAAGAACATCCGTGCGCCCTTCACCGGGGTGCTGGGGATCCGCAAATTCTCCATGGGGGAGTACATCAAGAACGGCGATGCCCTGGTGACCCTGCAGGATACCCGTTCTCTCTACGCCGACTTCTCGGTGCCCGAGCAGTACCTGCCCCAGCTCTACACCGGCCAGGAGGTGGTGTTCCGCGTGTCGGCTGCGCCCGACAAGGAGTTTCGCGGCCAGGTGATCGCCGTGGAAGCCAAGGTGGACGAGAAGACTCGTAACATCGCCATCCGCGCCAAGGTGCCCAACGAGTCCGGTGAACTGCACCCCGGGATGTACGCCGACATCCGCCTGCTGATGCGCGACACCCTGACCCCCATCGTCGTCCCCAGCACCGCCGTGGCCTACAGCCCCTTCGGTGACGCGGTGTTCGTGGTGGAAAACAACGATGAGGGGCAGCAGGTGGCGCGGCGCATCTATGTGCAGGTGGGCGAGCAGCGGGGCGACTGGGTCTCCATCCTCAGTGGCCTGGAGGCGGGGATGCAGGTGGTCAATGCCGGTACCTCCAAGCTGGAGAACGGCACTGCGGTGACCATCTCCAATGCCGTCGAACTCTAAGGGCCGCCCATGAAGTTTACCGATATCTTTATTCGCCGCCCGGTGCTGGCGATCGTGCTCAACCTGCTGCTGCTGGTGTTCGGTGCCCGGGCCCTGATGGACATGCAGGTGCGCCAGTATCCGGATATGGAGATTGGCCAGATCAACGTCACCACCGTCTACCCCGGTGCCAACGCCGAGCTGGTGCAGGGGTTTGTCACCCAGCCGATCCAGGAGGCGATCTCCTCCGCCGAGGGGATCGACTACGTCACCGCCAGCTCCAAGGCGGGTGTGTCCACCATCTCGGTGTTCCTCAACCTGGGGTATGACGCCAACACCGCCATGGCGGAGATGCTCACCAAGCTCAACGAGGTGCAGGGGCGACTGCCTCAGAGCATCAATGATCCGGTGATCGCCAAGAGTGTGGCCGGCGGCGGCGCCATCATGTACCTGGCCTACTTCAGTGACACCATGAGCGGGGTGGAGATCACCGACTACCTCAAGCGGGTGGTACAGCCCAAGTTCACCGAAGTTGAGGGGGTGGCGGAAGCCCAGCTCTATGGAGAGAAGGAGTTCTCCATGCGCATCTGGCTGGATCCGGTACGGATGCAGGCCAACGGCGTCACCGCCGAACAGATCAACCAGGTGCTGACCCAGAACAACTTCCAGTCTGCCGCCGGTGAGGTGCGTGACAGCTACACAGTCACCTCGGTGCGGGCTTCCACCTCGCTGCAGGATGAGGCCTCCTTCGGCAACATCACCGTCAAGAGCGAAGACAACGCCGTGGTGCGCCTGCGGGACGTGGCCCGTATCGAGCTGGCGGCCAAGTCGGAGAAGGTGCAGGGCCTGTTCAAGGGCACTCCGGCGATCTTTGTCGGCATCACCACCACCCCGGAAGCCAACCCCCTGGATGTGGCCAAGGGCGTATACCAGGTGCTGCCCGAGATCGAGCGAAACCTGCCGGACGGCCTGAACCAGGTGATGAACCACGACTCCACCGAGTTTATCCAGGAGTCCATTGATGAGGTGCTCTCCACCCTGGGCGAGGCGGTGGTGATCGTGGTGATCGTGGTGTTCCTGTTCCTCGGTTCGCTGCGCAGCGTGATGATTCCCATCGTCACCGTTCCCCTCTCCCTGGTGGGGGTGGGGCTGGTGATGCTGGGCCTGGATTTCTCCATCAACCTGCTGACGCTGCTGGCGTTGGTGATGGCCATCTCCCTGGTGGTGGATGATGCCATCGTGGTGGTGGAGAACGTCCATCGTCACATCGAGGAGGGACTCTCCCCGGTGCGGGCCGCCGTGGTGGGAGCCCGGGAGATCGCCATGCCGGTGATCGCCATGACCATCACCCTGGCGGCGGTGTACGCGCCCATCGGTTTCATGGGCGGCCTGACCGGCTCGCTGTTTACCGAGTTCGCCTTCACCCTGGCCGGCGCGGTCCTGATCTCCGGTTTCATCGCCCTGACTCTGTCGCCGATGATGGCCAGCAAGCTGCTCAACAGGGAGGACCTGCACAAGCCCTTTCCCCAGTTCCTGGACCGTCTATTCGACCGGGTGAAGGAGGGGTACCAGGGGATCCTGGCGCAGGTGGTGGGCCACTACAAGTCGGCCATGGTGACCGCGGCGGTGCTGCTGTTCGCCGCCATCGGTGCCATGTTCATGATGACCCAGTCGGAACTGGCGCCGGATGAGGATCAGGGCTATCTGTTTAACATCGCCAGCGGCCCGGATAACGCCAACGTCAACTACGCCGTGGCCTATGGCCATGAGTTTATCAACATGGCTTCCCAGTACCCCGAGTACAACATGGCCCTGGTGTTTGCCGGTTACCCCAGTGAGAGTGGCTTCTTCTCGGTGCTGGGTCTCAAGCCCTGGAGCCAGCGGGAGCGCAGTCAGATGGCGATCCAGCCCCAGGTGCAGCGCGATGCTAAGCGGATCGCCGGCCTGGAGATCTTCAGCGTCAATCCGCCGGCCCTGCCAGGCGTGGCCTCCGGCCTGCCGGTCAATTTCGTGGTGACCACCACCGCGGATCACGCCACCCTCAACGAGGTGATGACCAGGCTGAAGCGGGAAGCGGAGCAGAGTGGCCTGTTCATGGTGGTCAACAGCACCCTGAAGATCAACAAGCCCCAGGTCCACATCGAGATCGACCGGGAGAAGGCGGGTCAGCTGGGGATCTCCATGCAGACCATCGGCAGTGTGCTCTCCACCCAGCTGGGGGATTTCCGCACCAACTACTTCGATATCCAGGGGCGCAGCTACGAGGTGATCCCCCAGGCGGATGCGCCCTACCGCGCCACCGCGGATCGCATCGCCGATCTCTATGTCAGCAGCAACACCGGCGCCTCCATCCCGCTCTCCACCGTGGTGACGGTAAAGGAGGAGGTGATCCCCAATGCCCTGACCCAGTTCCAGCAGCTGAACTCGGCCACCCTGGAGGCGATGCCCATGCCCGGTGCCGCCACCATTGCCGATGCCCACACCTTCCTCAAGGCCAAGCTGCAGGAGATTGCGCCTAAGGGCTACGCCTACGACTTCGGCGGCCAGAGCCGACAGTTTGAGACCGAGGGTGGTGCCCTGTACGTCACCTTTGCCCTGGCCCTGGTGGTGATCTTCCTGGTGCTGGCGGCCCAGTTCGAGAGCTGGCGGGATCCTGTGGTGGTGTTGGTGACCGTGCCGTTGTCGATCTTCGGCGCGATGATTCCCCTGTTCCTGGGGGCGGCTACCCTCAACATCTACACCCAGGTGGGTCTGATCACCCTGGTGGGCCTGATCTCCAAGCACGGCATCCTGATCGTGGAGTTTGCCAACCAGCTGCAGCGCACCGGTAAGGACAAGGCGGAAGCGGTGATTGAGGCGGCGGCCCTGCGTCTTCGCCCCATCCTGATGACCACCGCGGCTATGGTGCTGGGGGTGATGCCTCTGGTGCTGGCCTCCGGTGCCGGTGCGGTTTCCCGCTACAACATCGGTCTGGTGATCACCGTGGGCTTGTCCGTGGGCACCCTGTTCACCCTGTTTGTGGTGCCGGTGATGTACTCCCTGCTGGCCAAGACCATCAGCGTGGAGGAGGAGCAGGCGATGCTCCAGGAGACCCGTGCCTAGGGCCGGGAAATGAACCTGACTTTGACGAGTCCTGGCCACCCTTCGGGGTGGCCTTTTTTTGCGGGCCGCAGGGGGGCGACGGCAGCGGGCGTTTAAAACGGCCAAATACCTTGGTCCTATACCCAGCCCTGTTAAAGCGTGCTAACTTGGGATATTCGTTTGTGTTAAGGCCAATTAGCAGGAAGGTCGCCATGTCGTTCAAGCCGTTCAACCCTCCTTCCCGGACCCTGATGGGCCCCGGGCCCTCCGACGTCCATCCCCAGGTGCTGCAGGCCCTGGGCAAGCCCACCGTGGGTCATCTGGATCCCAGCTTCATCGCCATGATGGATGAAGTGAAGGCGCTGCTTCAGTACGCTTTCCAGACTCAGAACCCCTTTACCATCGCCGTTTCCGCCCCAGGCAGCGCCGGCATGGAGACCTGCTTCGTCAACCTGGTGGAACCGGGCGAGAAGGTGATCGTCTGTCGCAACGGGGTGTTTGGTGAACGGATGCGCCAGAATGTGGAGCGTCTCGGCGGCGAGGCGGTGGTAGTGGATGACGCCTGGGGCACCCCGGTGAGCGTCGACAAGGTGGCGGCGGCCCTCGAGGCCCATCCTGACGCCAAGTTCCTCGCCTTTGTCCATGCGGAGACCTCCACCGGCGCCCTGTCCGACGCCAAGGCGCTGTGTGCCCTGGCCCGGAAGCATGATTGCCTCTCCATTGTCGATGCGGTCACCTCCCTGGGCGGGGTGGAGCTGAGGGTGGATGAGTGGGGCATCGATGCCATCTATTCCGGCAGTCAGAAGTGCCTCTCCTGTGTCCCTGGGATCGCCCCCGTCTCCTTCTCGCCGAGGGCGGTGGCCAAGCTGGAGGCGCGGCAGACTCCGGTGCCCAGTTGGTTCCTGGATCAGACTCTGGTGATGGGCTACTGGAGCGGCACCGGCAAGCGCAGCTACCACCACACCGCCCCGGTCAACAGCCTCTACGCCCTGCACGAGGCCCTGCGCCTGCTGCATGAGGAGGGCCTGGAGAACGCCTGGGCCCGTCACGCCAACATGCACCAGAAGCTGAAGACCGGGCTGGAGAGCTTGGGCCTGAGCTTCGTGGTCGACGAGGCCCACCGCCTGCCTCAGCTCAATGCCGTCTACATCCCGCAGGGAGTGGACGACGCCGAGGTGCGCGGCCAACTGCTGAACCGCTTCAACCTGGAGATCGGCGCCGGCCTTGGGGACCTGGCCGGTAAGGCGTGGCGCATCGGCCTGATGGGGCACGCCGCCCGGGAAGAGAACGTCACCCTGTGCCTTGGCGCCCTGGAAGAGGTGCTGAGCTAGCAACCGGGCAGGAACGAAAGAGGCGCCCTCGCAGGCGCCTTTTTTATGGCGGCTTTGAGGACTAGTGCTGATCCAGCCACTGGGTCAGAGCGTCCATTACTTGATCGCGGATGGCGGGGATCTCCGCCACCAGTTCGTGACGGGCATCGGGCAGGGTGAGCATCTTCAGGGCCGGACTGCTGGCCACCGCCTTGGTCATCACCAGGTTGTCCACCACGGTGTCGGCGCCCGCCTGCATCACCATGGTTGGGGTGCGTAATCTGTCCACCTGTTCCAGAATCCGATCCATGGCCTGGAGGGACTCCAGCAGCCAGTGATTGGAGGGTGAACCCAGCTGCAATTGAGGCACCTGCTGATGCAGATCCAGCAGTACTTGGTAGCGATCGGCATCCTGGGTCATCTCGTTGTCTTCGAACGGCACCGGCTGGTAGTCGGTGCCCCCCGGTATGTAGCCAGGCGTCCCCCGGGTCCGGTTCCACCAGGCCAGGGCAGCGATCACCGGCTCCAGGGCCCAGCGGGGGCCGGGCAGGCGGATGCCGTACATGGGGGCGAAGAACACTGCCGCGTTGAAGGTCTCAGGATGGCGCAGCATATAGAGGGTACCGACGGCACCGCCCATGGAGTGGCCCACCAGGTAGAGCTTGCCCGGCTTGGTTGGCAGCACCACCTCTGTCAGGAAGGTGTGCATATCCTCCACGTAATCGTCGAAGCGCTGTACATGGCCCAGAAAAGGGTTGTCGGTAAGCCGGTCAGAAAACCCCTGTCCCCTGTGGTCCCAGATGTAGACCTCCAGACCCGCTTGCAGCAGATCTCGCACCAGGGTCTCATACTTGAGGTAACCTTCGGTGCGGCCGCTGGCGATTACCACCGCACCCTTCGGGCTTTCCGGAGTCAGGTGGGCGTAGTGCAGAGTCACGCCGTCGACGCCGGTGAAGGTCCCCAGATCCGCGTGTTGCCACAGGGAGGCAAAGGCCGTTGCCGGTTGAGTCATAACGATTCCCATCAGAAGCAGAAAGCGGGCTAGCATAGTAGGGGTAAAGGCTATTGGGAAGCCTTGGCCTGCTGGCGGGCGTCAAAGGCGGCCAGCTGCTCCGGCGTGGCGGGCTTCTGATACTTGTCCTTCCAGCTGTCGTAGGGTTCGCCGTAGACCCGTTCTCGGGCCTGGTCGTAATCCACCTCTTCGCCGCGCGCCTTGGCTTCGGCCATATACCACTTGGCCAGGCAGTTGCGGCAGAAATCCGCCAGGATCATCAGGTCGATGTTCTGCACCTCCTTGTGGTTGTCCAGGTGGTTGAGCAGGCGGCGGAAGGTGGCGGCTTCGATCTCGGTCTGGGTCTGTTGGTCCATAGTGTGTCGTATCTCCTTAGTGGCAGCCAAAAAGCCAGTGTACTCCCATCGCGGCCACTATAGTATCCGCCGGGTGCAGTTGCTACTCTGGTACGACCGCCCGATACGGAGAGATCTCTTGAAGTTTGAACACTTTGGCCAGGGGAGTCCCACCCTGGTCTTCAGCCATGCCAACGGTTTTCCCCCGGCCACCTACCGCCGTCTTTTCCAGGCCTGGGGCGGTGCCGTGGATGCCCCCCTGCTCAAGCCCCTGACCACGACGGTGGATGAGGCGGCCAGTGACACCTGGTGGCGTATGGCAGAGGAGCTGGCCGACTGGCTGGAGAGCCAGCCCGAGTCCAGGCTTCTGGCAGGCCATTCCATGGGGGCGGTGGTCAGTTGCCTGGCGGCGATGCGTTGTCCCGAGAAGGTCGCTGGGCTGATGATGCTGGATCCGGTCTTTCTCCCCACCCGCTGGTTGGCCCCCATGCGGCTGATGCCGAAACGATTCAAGGTGAAACAGCCGCTGGTGGCCAAGACCCTCAGGCGCCCACACCAGTTTGATGATCACCGAGGGGCGTTCCGGTTTCACCGGAGCAAGCGGGTGTTTTCCGGCCTGGACGATCAGGCGCTGACCGATTACATCCATGCCGCCTTCGAACCCAATGAGCAGGGGGTGGCCCTGAGATACAGCCGGGAGTGGGAGGCCCACATCTACCAGACCGCCCCCTGGATCTGGCCGAGGCTGCGCCGGCTTAAGGTGCCGACCCTGGTGATCCGCGGCGGCAACAGCGACACGGTGACCCCGGCCAGCTGGGCCCGCATCGGTCGCCTCTGTCCGGAGGCCGAGCGGATCGAACTGCCGGAGTGTGGTCACCTGCTGCCCATGGAGAAGCCACGGGAGGTGGCCGCGCTGATGCGAGGTTGGGTGGCGCACCGGAGCTAGCCCCGAAAGCGCTGTTCCGGGCCGGCGGTTCTCCGGTTCGGCTAGCCCCTCTGGCGGGCCGTCCACCGGCGAACCTGGCGCTCCAGCTGGGCCAGGGGCACCGAACCGTTGGCCAGCACCGTGTCGTGGAATCCGCGAAGATCGAAGCGCTCTCCCAGGGCCTGCTCCGCCTCGTGACGCAGGCGCCACAGGGTCAGTTCGCCCATCTTGTAAGAGAGGGCCTGCCCCGGCCAGGAGATGTACCTGTCCACCTCGGTGGTGACGTTGTGCAGGGAGAGGGCGGTGTTGTCGGCCATGAAGTCGATCGCCTGTTGGCGGCTCCACCCCTTGGCGTGGATGCCGGTATCCACCACCAGCCGGCAGGCGCGCCACATCTCGTAGCTGAGCCGGCCGAAGTCGGCGTAGGCGTCCTCATAGTAGTCTCCCTCCACCCCCAGCTTCTCCGCGTACAGGCCCCAGCCCTCACCGAAGGCGCTGATGTAGTGGTAGCGGCGCAGCGGGTGCACCTCCCCGAGCTCCCGGGTCAGGGCGATCTGCAGGTGGTGGCCCGGCACCGCCTCGTGCAGGGTCAGGGCCGGCAGGGCGTACAGCGGCCGCTTGTCCAGGGCGTAGGTGTTGACCCAGTAGTATCCTGGTTGATGCTCGCCGCCGGGACCGGAGTAGCGGCCGGTGGTGTACTTGGGGGCGATCTCCGCCGGCACCGCCATCACCCCATAAGGGGTGCGGGGCAGTTTGCCGAAGAACCGGGGCAGCATGGCGTCGGCCTGCTTGGCCAGCCAGGCAGCTTGGCGCAGCAGCTGCTCCGGAGTGTCGGCATAGAAGCGGGAATCGGTGCGCAAGTAGGCGAGGAAATCGGCGAAGCTGCCGTCGAACTCCAGCGCCCGGATGATGGACTCCATCTCGGTGCGGATGCGGGCCACCTCCTCCAGCCCCAGCCGGTGCACCTGGTCGGGGGTCATCGCCAGGGTGATGAAGTGGTTTACCCGGTTGGCGTAGTACTCGCCACCCTCGGGCAGGGCCGCGGCGGCGATGCTGGTGCGGGCGGCGGGACGATACTCATTGACGAAGAAGGCCAGGTAGTCGCGGTAGGCAGGCAGCACCTGCTCCCGCACCGCCTTGAGGCCGGCGGCCCTCAGGGCCGGGGTGTCGGCCAGCGTTTCGGGCAGGGTGGTAAAGGGACGGTAGTAGAGGCTGTCGTCGGCGTTGTCGGGCAGGTAGGCCTCGATGGAGGACTCGAATCCGCTGAGGACCACCTTGGGCTGGGTGTAGCCTAGGCGCATCCCCTCGCGCATCCAGTGGATCTGCTGCTGGAACAGGGTCGGCAGGGCCGCCAGCCGGGCAAGGTAGGCCTCGGCCTCCCAGGTGTCGGATAGGGTCAGGCCGGTGGCGATGGCAGCCACCTCGTTGTGGAAGCCCCCCTCGGCGGTCAGCGGCATCAGGTGTTCGTGGAAGCGGTAGCCGTCGGTGCGGTTCTCGAGGATGCCGGTGAGGATCGCCAGATTCACCTGCCCCTGTTCACTGAGAGTCGCCGCGTCCACCTGGCGGGCCCGGGCCAGCAGCGCCAGGTCGGCCTGATAGGCCTGGGCCAGGGCCGCAGGACTGTGGTCATCCAGCATGGCCAGGGCAGCCCGGTCGCCGAACTGGGCGGCCATCTGCGGCGACCGGGCCAGCCGTTGCTGCCAGGCCTGGTCCATCAGTTGGGTGACTCGTTCATCGGCGGAGGGTGGCTGGAGGCCGGCGCAGCCCGCCAGTGCCAGGACCGCCCCGAGAAGCCAGTTTTTCATGATCCTATCCCTATGTTGATGTTCGCTTTTTAATTATTCTTAGGCCGTGTTGACCTTTGCTGAAGACTTTTGCGCCTGCTGAGTCAGCCAAGATGTGGGAGGTATGCTCCAAATACACCGGCGTCCAGCAGGAACAGGCACCCTTCGGGGGCGGCCTGACGACAGTCACGCTGTGTCGTTCGATGTTGACCTAGGCCCACTAGGCCAGCCATCGAACTCCTTAACGGCGCCTTCATTCTAAACAGAGTACCCGGGGATGTTGTGTCCAAATCACATCCCTTTACCAAAAAGAGAGACCCATGATTGACCAAGGCATACTCCTGACCGACCTGCACCGTCATCTCGATGGCTCGGTGCGCCCGGAAACCGTGCTGGACCTGGCCCGCCGCTTCAATGTAACCCTGCCCGCCTACGAGATGGAGGCCCTGCGTCCCTACCTGCAGGTGATCAACCGCTGCCCTTCGGTGGAGGCGCTGCTGGCCAAGCTGGATTACCAGGTGGCGGTGCTGGGGGACCTGTACGCGGTTAACCGGGTGGCCTATGAGAATGCCCTGGATCTGGCCGCCAACGGGGTGGATTATGGTGAGCTGAGGTTCTCCCCCGCCTACATGGCGGGGCCACACTCGCTACCCCTGCAGGGGGTGGTGGAAGCGGTGATCGATGGGGTGGCCCGGGGTGCCCGGGACAGTGGCATCATGATCAACCTCATCGGCATCCTTTGCCGCGGTGATGGCCCCGACGCCTGTCAGCGCGAGCTGGACGCCATCCTCAGCCAGCGGCAGCACTTCGTTGCCTGTGACCTGGCGGGGGATGAGGAGGGGTTCCCGGGAGAGCTGTTCGTCGATCACTTCAAGCGGGTGCGGGACGCCTACCTCAATGTCACCATCCATGCCGGTGAACCCGGTCCGCCCGCCTCCATCTGGCAGGCGGTCACCGAGCTTGGCGCTACCCGCCTGGGCCATGCCACCACCGCGGCTGAGGACCCGCGCCTGCTGGTGCACCTCAGGGATCATGGCATCGGAATTGAGTCCTGTCCCACCTCCAACGTCCATGCCAACTCGGTGGCCGATTATCAGGAGCACCCGATCCGTACCTTCGTCGAGCAGGGGCTCAAGGTGTGTCTCAACACCGACGACCCCGGGGTGTCCGCCAACTCCATCCCCTTCGAGTACCGGATGGCCAAGGAGCGCATCGGTCTGAGTGACGCCCAGCTGCGCACCATCCAGCAAAACGGTGCCGAGCTGGCGTTCATCTCCGACAGCGACCGCCAGGCGCTATGGCAGAGGAAGCGGGCACGAGGTTAACGGATACAAAAAAGGGTCGCCGCGGCGACCCTTTTCTATTTGTGGACGATCAGATCACCCGGGAGAACTGCTGCTGGCGGGCCTTGTCGCGCAGGTAGCGGTCGAAGCACATGCAGATGTTGCGGATCAGCAGGCGTCCCTGGCCGGTGACTTCGATGCGGTCATCGCTCAGGTGCACCAGGTCATCTTCGATGAAGGGCGTGAGCAGCTTCTGGTCCTCTTCGAAGTACTGGTTGAAGTCGATGTTCCACTGCTTCTCGATGGCGGTCTTGTCCAGCTGGAAGTGGCAGATCAGTTGCTTGATCACCTCACGGCGGATGAAGTCGTCGGTCTCCAGGCCACAGCCCTTGATCATGGCGTGCTCGTTGGCATCCATCGCCTCGTAATAGGCCTTGAGGTCTACCGCGTTCTGGGCGTAGGCCTTGCCGATGTTGGAGATGGCCGAGGCGCCCAGGCCCAGCAGGTCGGCGTCGGGCTGGGTGGTGTAGCCCTGGAAATTCCGGTGCAGTTTGCCTTCGTTCTGCAGGCGCGCCAGCTCATCCTCGGGCTTGGCGAAGTGGTCCATGCCGATAAACTGGTAGCCGTAGCCCATCAGGGTGTTGATGGAGTTCTCCAGGATCTTCAGCTTCTGGTGCGGCGTGGGCAGATCCTCCTCCTTCAGCTTGCGCTGAGCGGCGAAGCGGTGCGGCAGGTGGGCGTAGTTGAATACGCTCAGACGGTCCGGATCCAGATCCTTCACCCGTTCCAGGGTCTTGGCGAAGCTCTCCGGGGTCTGGTGAGGCAGGCCGTAGATCAGGTCGATGTTGGTTGAGGTGAAGCCCAGCTCGCGGGCACGGCCGATGAGATCGAAGATGAACTGCTCATCCTGCTCTCGGTTGACCGCGGCCTGCACCTCCTTGTTGAAGTCTTGTACCCCCACGGAGATGCGGTTGAAGCCCACCTCCTTGAGCACCTCGAGGGTGTCCAGCTCGATCTCACGGGGGTCCACTTCGATGGCGAACTCACCCTCATCGGCGAAGTTGAACTTCTCCTTCAACAGGGCCACCAGTCGGCGGATCTGCTCATGGCTGAGGAAGGTGGGGGTGCCGCCGCCCCAGTGCATCTGGGTGACGGTGTACTCCTGGAACAGCGGGGCGCGGGCGTTGATCTCACGCTCCAGATAATCCAGGTACTGGTCCGCCTTGTGGGCGTGACGGGTGATGATCTTGTTGCAGCCGCAGTAGTAGCAGAGCTTGTGGCAGAAGGGAACGTGGATGTAGAGGGACAGGTTGCGCTTGTCCGAATCCTGAATCGCTTCCCGCAGGTGCTGGTCGGTGTAGTCCTTATGAAACTCCACTGCGGTCGGGTACGAGGTGTAACGGGGGCCGCTGTAGTTGTATTTTTCAATCAGGGCCTGGTTCCAGCTAATCTTATCCTGCACTGCGTTCTCTCCTGCGGCATCAGTGAGCCGTTGCTGTTGCGGCATCCCGAGGTCTGATTGCGTTGCGGTGACTCAACGGGAGCAATAGTTAATGTGCATTATGCACACTTTTAAGCGCCTTGCCTTTGATCCGTGACCCAAATTCACCCCTCGGGGCTGGCCAGTGCTGTTAGGCTGTGTTGGGCGGTGCTGATAGTTAAACCGCGTTCCCTGGCTAAGGTTCCCGGATTGTCTCAGGAACGTGAGCTTGGCCACAGCCTGGCCCCTGCCGGCGCCACCTCGGCACCGGTGGATACAGCAGGGCCCGGTGTCTGCCGGGCCCTGAGATTACTCTTTGTAGTCGTCCAGCAGATCGCTGCCGGATTCGAAGCGCCTCATCAGATCCTGCTCCGGATCGGTTTGTTGCTCCTGCTCCTCGGACTCCTCCGCCTCGATACCCAGTTGCGCCATCAGTTGCTCGATGCGGTCCAGTTTGCCGTCGAGCCACTGCTGATCCTCGGCGGAGAGCACCTCTTCCCGGTCCAGACGGTCCAGCAGGGCGTTGAGGCGCGGCAGGTTCTCCAGCTTCTCCAGTTCCTGCTCCGGGGAGAGGGGTTTGGCCTTGGGGGCTTCGGCCTGTGGGGCCTCCAGGGAGATGGGCTTCTTGCTGCCCAGGCGGGGATCCCCGGGCTCCTGAGGCCGACCGACCCGCAGCTTGGACTTGGCCGAACCCTCGTTCTGGCGGGAGCCTGCGGCCTTACCCTTGGCGCCTTTGCGCTTGCCCTCGTGACCGGTGCCCTTCTCGGTCCGGGTCTGTTGCCGTGGTCCGTGGACGTTAATCTTGCGGGATTTCTTCTTTCTCGTCATCGTTTGCCTCCAGAGTGGGCGGCAGGTTATACCAGATTATGCCGTTTTTTGCAGCAACACGACGTCATTGCCGATGAATTCTAGCGTCAGTCCATCCCGTTCGGCCAGATAGCTGAAGGTCGCCTGGCTGAAGAAGCTAACGTGGGTGGGGTCATTCTTGTAGTGCCAGTTGGCAAAGGCCTGCTTGTCCTTGACCAGTTTGGTCATCAGGGCCAGGGTCCCGCCGGGACGGACCAGGCCCAGCAGCAACGGCCACTCCCGGCCGGGGCGGTAGAAGTGCTCTATCGCCTCGGTGCAGGTGACAAAATCATAGTGTTGACGCAGCGGGGCTCGGTCCGGGAAGAAGTAGGGATCATAGATGGCCATGCTGTGCCCCGCCTCCTCCATCATCAGGGAGAGGGTTGGACCGGGGCCGCAGCCGAAGTCCAGCCCCTGGCTGCCCGGCGCCAGGCGCTGAATCAGCGGCTGGCTCACCCGGGAGAGGAAGCGACGGTAGCCCTGGTCGGCCGGATCATTTTGATGCTGATCGTATTGCTGTTTCTCGGCGGTCGGCGGCAGCAGGGCATTGGGATCGGCAAACACCAGATGGCACCTGGGGCACTGAAAGTAGTAACGCCTCTTGTCCTGATGGTAATGGTGGGTCTGAGGGTTCTGGCAGAGGGGGCAGTGCATATGGGGTCCTGGGGCCAACAAGGAGGCCCTAGTATAAGAGCAACGCGGGTTGCTGGGAACTGGCTCTGGTGATCTTCCACGGTGAGCCCCAGCCCAGATCCAAGCCGGGCATTGTTCAGCAGAACTCGGCGATAAAAAAGGCAGCAGAGTTGCCTCTGCTGCCTGGTAATGGGGTGTCTGTAGACACTCTCTCATTCGGGTATTCAGGCAATCCATACCTGCGATGTGACTTTCCCGGTCTAGTTCCGTCTTGTTTTTACTGCTTCCGTGCGGCTTTTCTCGTTATCGGCCAATCCTGGCGCTTTGTTATTCTTCCTGAAGGTCTTCCATAACAACGCTAATGTCATCGTCCTGACGACAAGCATCTTCCTGACGTAAGACAACCATCCTTGTTGAACCTAACTGCCGGTCCCTTTGCCCAGGCTCTCCGGCCTGTTTCTTCCTGAAGAGTTTCCGTTCCAACGCCCAACTCCTTGGGCGATTTCCCTATTTTTTCGGTAACACTCCGGTTCACCGAATTCCTCTCCTTTGGATGCCCCATACTCTACTTAATTTGAGCTGGATCGCAACTTTTTTTGCGTTTTTGTTACCGCCGCTAGTGATTGTTAACAGCGCAATTGATTGATCTATTGGGTGTTGAAGGGGGTTTTCCAGATAAAATCACCTAAATCTCTTAAGGTGACAATGGCAAATCTCTTACAAGGGGAAATGCACAGCTGCGATGCGCCATCTGTGATCCAGGCCCGTCTGGAGTGGATGTTAAAAAGGCGAGCGTCACGCTCGCCTCTTGGGGGACACCGCCAATCCGGAATTATTTCAAGCTGGAGATATACTGGCTCAGCAGGGTGATATCTTCGTCGCGCAGGTTCTTGGCGACGCCGCTCATCATGCCGTTCAGGTCGTTGGAACGGATACCGCTGCGGAACTTCTCCAACTGCAGCTTGATGTAATCCGGGTGCTGGCCGGCCAGATTGGGGTAGCCGGCCAGGTTCATCCCCTCCCCCTTGGGGCCGTGACAGGCGGCGCAGGCGGTGATCTGGCGCTGGGCGTCGCCACCCATATACAGCTTCTCACCCTGGGCCCGGGTGGCCGCGTCCACTTGGGCACCGGCGGAGATGGTTTGGGAGGCGTAGAAAGCGGCGACGTCCGCCATCTGCTCTTCGTTCAGTGTCATGACCATGCCGGCCATGATGGGATCGTTACGCCCCTCTTTGCCGCCGCTCATGGCACCCTGCTTGAACTCCTTGAGCTGCTTGAGCAGGTACCCTTGATGCTGGCTGGCCAGTTTGGGGTACATGGGGACCAGGCTGTTCCCGTCCATGCCGTGGCAGGCGAGACAGGTGGTAGAGGCAATTTGCTGACCTTTGGCTTCATCTCCCTGGGCCTGAACAGTACCGCTGAAAGCGGCGAGCACAGAAAGTGTTAGTGCTAATTTTTTCATGGTGTTCCAACTTTTATTTGCGTGGCTCGTTCTTTCCCTGTCCAGCCTCGCCCCGTGATAGACTAGTGGGGAGGCTCGCGGATCGCATTTTACACTAATTTGTCGTCAGATCTAAAAATTTGGCTTAATGTGACCCAGAGCAACCTTGTTAATCATCTATGGAGATCCTAAGTGAGCGATACCGCCATCGATTTTCGCCGCGCCAAGTACCTGCTCAGTGCGCCTGATATCAGTTTTCTGCCGCCGGATACCGGAATCGAGGTCGCCTTTGCCGGACGCTCTAATGCGGGAAAATCCAGTGCCCTCAATACCATGACCGACCAGAAGGGCCTGGCGAAAACCTCCAAGACTCCCGGCCGGACTCAGATGATCAACCTGTTTGAGGTGGCCGAGGATCGCCGTCTGGTGGATCTGCCCGGTTATGGCTTCGCCCAGGTTCCCCTGGAGATGAAGAAGAAGTGGCAGAAGGCCCTGGCGGAGTACCTGGAGAAGCGCCGCTGCTTGCGGGGCGTGGTGGTAATGATGGACTGCCGTCATCCGCTGAAGGATCTGGATGCCAACATGGTGCGCTGGTCGGTGGCCGCCGACCTGCCAGTGCTGGTGCTGCTGACCAAGGCGGACAAGCTGAAGCAGGCGGCCAAGCAGAAGACCTTGCGGGACGTCAAGGCGGAGCTCACTGAGTTTGGCGGTGAGATCAAGGTGCAGCTGTTCTCCTCCCTGAAGGGCACAGGCCGGGGGGAGGCCATCGCCCATATCGGCCGTTGGCTGGATCCCCAGGAGGAGTCGGTTGCCGAGTAACGGGGACCCAGGGTCAGGAGAGGCGCTCTGCATGGGCGCCTTTTTTGTGTCTTCTCTGGGCTCTGAGCCCGGAAAAGAAAAAGCCGGCGACGAATAACCATCACCGGCGTGTAAAAAGCTCAATTGGGGAGAAGCTTTTTCAACGATAACAAGACGAGAGTCGCCCGGGCTCAAGGTCCGGGGGACGACCCTTCGGGAACATCATAGCGCCGTCACCGACAAAACTAAAGCTTTTACTCTAAATTGGGCTGGGCGAAAAATGCACGGCGAACGCCATAACTTGAAGAAAAATTTCAGGTGCAGAAAAGAAAAAACCCCGATGACAGATGTCATCGGGGCGCCATAAATTTTGGCTGATCGCTAGGAGCGATCGAATAAGGTTTGTTAAGATAGAACATCTTACCTCTGTACCCTACAGACGAAAGCATAGCCAACCAGGTTGCCCGATAAAAGCGAATTCAGTGTCAGAAGGGGATTTTTGTGATCCGGATCGACAAAAAGCTTCAGCTTCCACAGTTTTTGATCCGATAACTACATAAAGTCTCATTATCCATCCGTTTACCTTACCCGGTTTCAGTCTCAAAAGACTGGCAAAGTGTGATCGGCGATCCATCGGCCGATCGGACACGGCGATCCTGCCGGCAGAGTATGATGAGTTTTGGAACTGGATGGGGCAGTGAATTCTGATACGTCACTTACGGTAAACCGCCAAAAAAGGGGAGCATGTTGCTCCCCCTGGGCGTAAGGTTACCGCAGCTCAGTGCGCTTCGTCCCAGTTGTCACCAATCCCGGCCTCGGCGATCAGCGGTACGTCCAGTTGGGCGGCGTCGGCCATCAGCTGGCACAGGGCCTGGCTGTGGGATTCGGCCTGCGCCTCCTTGACCTCAAACACCAGTTCGTCGTGGACCTGCATCAGCATGCGGATCTCATCGCCGTCCTGCTTGGCCAGGTAGCCGGCGACGCTGATCATCGCCCGCTTGATGATGTCGGCGGCACTGCCCTGCATGGGCGCATTGATGGCGGTGCGTTCGGCCGCCTGCTGGCGCATCTTGTTGCGGGCGTTGATGTCTGGCAGATGCAGGCGTCGGCCAAACAGGGTTTCCACGAACTGGTTGTCGTGGGCCTGCTTGCGGGTGTCCTCCATGTAGCGCCTGACCCCGGGATAGCGGTCGAAGTAGACATCGATGTACTGCTGGGCCTCCCCGCGGGAAATGTGCAGCTGTTTGGCCAGGCCGAAGGCGGACATGCCGTAGATCAGGCCGAAATTCACCGCCTTGGCGCGCCGGCGCTGCTCGGTGGTCACGTCGTCGAAGGGGACGCCGAACACCTCGGCGGCGGTAGCCCGGTGCACGTCCTTACCCTGTGCGAAGGCTTCCAGCAGTCCCTTGTCCTGGGAGAGGTGGGCCATGATGCGCAGCTCGATCTGGGAGTAGTCGATGGCCAGCAGCTTGTACCCTTGCGGGGCGATGAAGGCCTGGCGGATGCGTCGCCCCTGTTCGCTGCGGATGGGGATATTCTGCAGGTTGGGATCCGAGCTGGAGAGTCGGCCGGTGGCGGTCACCGCCTGGTGATAGGAGGTGTGCACCCGGCCACTCGGCTGGACCAGCAGCGGCAGCTTGTCGGTGTAGGTGCTCTTGAGCTTGGCCAGGCTGCGGTGTTCCAGGATCAGCTTGGGCAGCTCATAATCCAGGGCCAGGTCCTGCAGCACCTCCTCGGCGGTGGAGGGGGCCCCCTTGGGAGTCTTCTTCAGTACCGGGTATCCCAGTTTGTCGAACAGGATCTGCTGCAACTGCTTGGTGGAGGAGAGGTTGAAGCTCTCTCCGGCCAGGTCGTGGGCCTGTTGCTCCAGGGCATCCAGCAGATTGGCAATCTCGGTGGACTGCTGATGCAGCAGATCGGTATCCAGCAGTACGCCCTGGCGTTCGATGGCGGACAGGATCGGCACCAGCGGCATCTCGATGTCGCGGAACACCCGGTGGCATCTTTCCAGCTCCTGGAGGCGCGGCAACAGGTGCTGGTGCAGCCGCAGAGTGATCACCGCGTCCTCGGCGGCATAGTGCGCGGCCTGTTCCAGGGGGACCTGGTTGAAGGTCTTCTGCTTGGCTCCCTTGCCGGCGATCTCCTCGAAGTGCACCGTCTTATGACCAAGGTACTTCAGTGCCAGATCATCCATGTTGTGCCTGCCGGCGGTGGAGTTAAAGCAGTAGGACTCCAGCATGGTGTCAAACTCCACCCCCTGCAGGCTGATGCCGTGGCGGGCCAGCACCGAGATGTCGTACTTGAGGTTCTGCCCCACCTTCTTGAGGGAGGCATTCTCCAGCAGAGGCTTTAACCTGGCCAGCACGGTGTCCCTGTCCAACTGCTGGGGTGCGCCCTCGTAGTTGTGGGCCAGGGGCAGGTAGGCGCCCAGATCCGCCTCCACGGCGAAGCTGAGGCCCACCAACTCCGCCTCCATGTAGTTGAGGGAGGTGGTTTCGGTATCCAGGGCGATCAGTTCCGCCTTCTGTAATTTGTCCAGCCACTGGGTCAGCTGGCCCTCCGTCAGGATGGTTTCGTATCGGAATTCATTGGATTTGGAAGCGGGCTCCTCCTCCGAATCCGGTGCGGCGCCGTTGCCGGCACCATCGAGCACTTCGCCCAGCCAGCGGCGGAACTCCATCTCGCCGTAGAGCTTCGCCAGGGCATCCCGGTCGGGGGCGATCACCTTGAGGTCGCCGGTGGACAGACTCAGGGGCACATCCAGCTTAATGGTGGCCAGCTGATAGCTGAGGAAGGCTTCCCGTTCATTCTCTCGCAGCTTCTTGGGCATGGTCTTGGCGCCGCGGAAGCCGAGGGTCGCCACCGCGTCCGGGTCGCCATAAATGGCGTCCAGGCCTCCGATCCCCTGCAGCATCGCCAGGGCGGTCTTTTCGCCCACTCCCGGTAACCCGGGGATGTTATCCACCTTGTCACCCATCATCGCCAACAGGTCGATGATCAGCTCTGGTCCCACACCAAACTTGGAGACCACCCCGTCGGGATCCATTACGGTGCCGGTCATGGTGTTGATCAGGGTGATGTTGTTGGTCACCAACTGGGCCATATCCTTATCGCCGGTGCTGATCACCACCCGATGACCGGCCTGTTCCGCCTGCTTGGCCAGGGTGCCGATCACATCATCGGCCTCGACTCCGTCCACCATCAGCAGCGGCAAGCCCATGGCCTTGATGATGTCGTGCACAGGCTGGATCTGGCTGCGCAGGTCGTCGGGCATCGGTGGCCGGTGGGACTTGTACTCCGGATAGAGATCATCGCGGAAGGTCTTGCCCTTGGCGTCGAACACCACTGCCATATGGCTGGGGTTAAACTGGCGAATCAGGCTGCGCAGCATGTTGACCACCCCATAGACCGCCCCAGTGGGTTCGCCCTTGGAGTTGGTCAGGTGCGGTGGCGCATGGTAGGCACGATAGAGGTAGGAGGAGCCGTCGACGAGGATCAGTGGGTTTTCGGGTAGCTGGGCCATGTGGATGTTTTGCTTTTGAAAGTGAGGGGTAAGCATGCCACGAGTACCCGGAATTCGCTAGGGTGAAGAATATTTTCCACAGAGTTGTCCACAGAGTGAAAGGGAGACGGATCGTGTGGATAACTCTGTGCGTTTCTTGGAAAAAAGGGGGATCGCACCAAAATTCGATCGAGATCAAGGATTTGGGATAATTTATTTTAATTCATATGCTTACAGAAATGATCTGCGGCGATCCTGGCCAAAGATCCTGCAAAACCTGGTTTGTGGATATTGCTATTCGAAACAGGTTTGGCAGAGGATACACTGGAGGGCGTAAGTAACAGCGGCAATGCCATCCGACATCTGGCGAAATAAGTTAGCACAAAAAATCGCCGTGTATAGAGATCGGTGTTAACAAGTTTGCAATATTTGGCTATATGGAAGTGTTTTTTTAGTCTCATGAGGAATAAGGAAGGAAACCATGAAGAGGATCGCGGTACTGCTCAGTGGCTCGGGTGTGTTTGATGGCTCGGAGATTCACGAATCTGTGCTGGCGCTGCTGGCCATCCAGGAGAAGGGCGCTACTTATCAGTGTTTTGCTCCAGACAGGACTCAACTGCATGTGGTCAACCACCTGACCGGCGAGGTGGCCGAGGGGGAGAGCCGCAACTGCCTGGTGGAGGCGGCGCGCATCGCACGGGGGGAGATCCTGCCCATCACCCAGCTCCATGCCGCCGACTTCGATGCCCTGGTGGTGCCCGGAGGCTTTGGCGCGGCCAAGAACCTGTGTGATTTTGCCCTCTCCGGCAGTGAGTGCCAGGTCAGTGATGACGTGATGGCGGTGGCCCTGGCGTTCGCCCAGGCGGGCAAACCCTGCGGCTACCTGTGCATCGCCCCCATGATGTTACCGCGAATCTATGGCGAAGGGGTGCAGGGCACCATCGGCAACGACCATGACACCGCCTCGGCGTTTAACGCCATGGGGGGGCGGCATGTGGAGTGTGCGGTGGAGCAGATCCACGTGGATGTCGATCACAAGGTGGTGACCACTCCGGCCTACATGCTGGCCAAGAGTCTGCCTGAGGCGGCGGCGGGGATCCGCGCCCTGGTTTCCCAGGTGATAAAGCTGTGCTATTGAGCCGTTCCCGGGCTCAGAAAAAAATGGGCCGGCAACCTGGTTGCCGGCCTAATACCGTGTGAGCAATGCAGTGAGCGAAAACAGCCACCCTGAAGTTCGGAGGCTAAAGTTGGAACGCCATCAAATAATAACCATTCTCATTTGCATTGCAAGTGCTCGCAGGGAGTTTTTATAAACTTTTTTCCAGAAGGATGCGGTAATCCAGGGGGGTATCGCTGGCCTTCTGCATATCCACCAGGTGGTAGCCTTTGCCCAGCAGCATCCGCAGCATCTCGGGGTAGCGGTTGCGGCTCTTCACCTTGATCAGGCCATAGCCCTGTGTCTGGGCCCACTCCTCCTGGGCGCGAAGTAGGGTCTTGGCTACCCCCTGGCCCCTGAACTGCGGCAGGACCGCGCCCAGCCAGGAGTAGAACTCCTGTTCGTTAAGGGCATAGCCCACCTTGAATCCTGCCGCCTTGCCCTCCAGTTCGGCGATCTGGATCAGGTGAGCCGCGCCACCCAGGCGTTTGTCATACTCCTCCCTGGGGTAGGGGGTATCCAGTTCCGGGACCTGCGCCACCAGAGCCATCACTTCGTCGATTGTGCCTTCACGCCAGTTCATAGGTCTATCACTCCGGTAGTTCAGATTGCAGTTGTTGAATAAAGCCTTCCATCCAGCGCCAGCGGCGGTCGCCCTCACGCTGACCCGCGTCGGTCTTCAGCTGGCCGGCCAGGTGCTGAAGCTTAACGTAGAAGTGGTCCAGGCAGTAGCGGTTGTCGTCATACTGCCGCCCCCGGGCAAAGGGATCGTCGCCGTGGTAGAGGGCGCTCTGCCACTGGCCACCGAGCATCAGGCAACGGGCGGTGCCGATGGCGCCCAGGGCATCGAGGCGATCGGCGTCCTGCAGCACCCGCGCTTCCAGGGTCTGGGTCTCCAGACCGGCGCTCCAGCTGTGGCTGGCGATGGCGTGGTGAATGGGTTCGAGCAACTCCGTCGGATAGTGACGTTCGGCCAGCCAGGCCACGGCGGCATCGGCGCTCAGGATGGAGGCCTGGCTGCGGCGCGGATCCCGCTTGTCGATGCTGACGCAGTCGTGCAGCAGTGCCGCCGGCAGCAGGATGTCGGGGTCGGCGCCCTCCTCCTGGCCCAGTTGCCGGGCGCTGGTAAAGACCCGGAGGATGTGATCCAGATCGTGGGCGGCATCGCTCTGATGGGTGGTGAGCCAATCCAGGCCCTGCTGCTTCAGTGATTCAGTGAAATGCCGTGGTGTCATCAGGCTAAGTGTCTCTCGGTGGTGACGGACGACATCAGGATGCGGTCCGACAGGAATCTCAGCAGAACGCCGTAGGCGGGCAAGAACAGTCCAAGGCTGATCAACAGTTTGAAGCCATAATCCACGCTGGCGATCTCCGGCCAGTGCTCCGCCATAAAGGGATCGGAGCTGGCATAGAATGCCACCGAAAAGAACACCAGGGTATCGATCAGGTTCCCAAAAACGGTGGACGCTGCCGGCGCGACCCACCAGGCTTTCATCTGCCGCAGCCTGGCAAACACCTTGATGTCCATCAGCTGGCCGAACAGGTAGGCGGCGAAGCTGGCGAAGGCGATGCGGGCGACGAAGGTGTTGAACTCATGCAGCCCCTGGGTGCCCTGGAACCGTCCTTCGAAGAACAGCACCGACACCAGGTAGGAGGCCAGCAGCGCCGGCACCATGGCGCCAAAGATGATCCGTCGGGCCGGGGCGGCACCGAAGATGCGGACAGTCAGGTCGGTGGCCAGATAGACGAAGGGGAAGCTGAATGCGCCCCAGGTGGTGTGCAGGCCAAAGATCTGAAATGGAAGCTGGACCAGGTAGTTACTGGCAGTGATTACCACAATGTGGAAGCTGATCAGAATGATCAGGGCGCGCTTTACCTGCGCCGGGGTCAGTTGCAACATCATCGACACCTTTTTGGTCTGCGGGGTGAGGGAACCCGGGAAAGTTGTGACTCGGCCGGTCTGTGACCGGGGGGCGCAGATTATAGCCGGGCCGGCACAAAAAACAAGGGGAATGCCGTGTGCACCCGCCGGTCGTTGCTGGAGGCGTTTGCGCCAATGTCAGCGCAAATTTGCGCCAGCGCAGGCGAACATACCCGACTGGATCAATAGGTTTATCCGGGGGCCGATGGCATAATGGGCGCCACTATGGCTCAAGAGGCAAGATGATGGCACAGCAGGACTGTTGCAGCCAGCCGGGGCTGATGCTTCCGGCCGAGGCACTGGAAAAGATGTATGCCGCCTGCTCTCCCCTGAACCGGGTGGAGGAGGTGGCTCTGGAGGAGGCCGTGGGCCGGGTGTTGGCGGAGGATATCTGCTCACTGATCGACCTGCCGGCCTTCGATAACTCCTCCATGGATGGCTATGCCGTGCGTGCCGCCGAGGTGGTGAAGGGCCAAACCCTGACCATCGTTGGCAAGGCGTTTGCGGGTATCCCCTTCGACGGAGAGATTCCTGCCGGGGCCTGTGTGCGCATCATGACCGGCGCCCCCCTTCCGCCGCAGATGGATGCCATCATCATGCAGGAGGAAGCCGACGTCGAGGGGGACCAGGTCAGCTTCAAGGTGGAGGTGTCTCCAGGATTTTTCGTTCGCCACCGTGGCAGCGAACTGACCCGGGGGCAGAAGGTGCTGTCCGCCGGCACCCGGGTCGGGGCCGCCGAGATCGGCGTCCTGGCCACCGCCGGCCATGGCCGGGTCAGGGTGCACCAGCCCATTGTCGCGGCGCTGTTTTCCACCGGTGACGAACTGGTGGCCCCGGGCCAGTCCCTGAAGGCGGGCCAGATCTACGACTCCAACCGTCACGCCCTGCGTACCATGCTGACCGGGATGGGGGCCGAGGTGATCGATCTTGGGGTGATTCCCGATGATCTGGAACAGGTGCGGGACGCCTTCCGTCGCGCCGATGAGTTGGCGGACGTGGTGGTCACCTCTGGGGGCGTATCGGTGGGGGAAGCCGATTTCATCAAGGTGGTGCTGGACGAGATGGGCAGCATCAACTTCTGGAAGCTGGCGATCAAGCCAGGAAAACCCTTTGCGTTCGGCAAACTGCCCAACTCCTGGTTCTGCGGTTTGCCCGGAAATCCGGTCTCCTCGATGGTGACCTGCTATCAGTTGGTGCAGCCGCTGTTCAAGCATCTGGGCGGAGAGCTGCGTCACCAGCCTCTGACCCTGACTGCGACCCTGACCGACAGCATTCGCAAGAAGCCCGGCCGCCAGGAGTACCAGCGTGGCATCTTAAGTCGAGACGAGCAGGGACAGCTGCAGGTGTGTACCACCGGAGCCCAGGGGTCGGACATGACCACCTCCATGAGCCGGGCCAACTGTTTTATTGTCCTGCCCAGGGAGGCCGGTGGCCAGGAATCCGGCGCCCGGGTGACGGTGGAACCCTTCAACCAGGTTCTGGGAGGCGTGTAATGGAGATCCTGTCCGACAAGGAGCTGATGCGGTACAACCGTCAGATCGTGATTCCCGCCTTTGACATCGATGGCCAGGAGGCGCTGAAACAGGCGCGGGTGCTGGTGATCGGCGTCGGCGGCCTGGGCTGTGGCGCCGCCCAGTACCTGGCGGCCGCCGGTATCGGCCACCTGACCCTGGTGGACTTCGATGAGGTGGAGAGCCATAACCTGCAGCGACAGATTCTCCATACCGATGCCCGGGTGGGGATGAATAAGGCCGAGTCCGCCAAGAGCGCCATTGCCGAGCTCAACCCCTATGTGGAGGTGTCGGTGATCACCGAGTGTCTTGAGGATGACGCCCTGGCGGCCCAGGTGGCGGATCATGGCCTGGTGCTGGATTGTACCGACAACCTGGATACCCGTAACCAGCTGAATCGAATATGTTTTGCAGCCAAGGTGCCGCTGGTGTCCGGGGCGGCGATCCGCATGGAGGGGCTGGTGACCGTGCTCAACTACGCCGATGACCAGCCCTGTTACCACTGCTTCTCTGCCATGTTCGGCGACCAGCAGCTGACCTGCGTGGAGAGTGGCATCCTGTCTCCGGTGGTGGGTCTGGTTTCCAGTATCCAGGCGACCGAAGCGATCAAGCAGATCGCCGGCATGGGCAAGCCCCTGCATGGGCGGATGCTGATGGTAGATGCCATGACCATGCAGTTTCGCGAGATGAGGGTGCCGAAGATGCCCGGCTGCAGCGTCTGCGGCTAGGGCCGCGACCCCATCAACAAGAGGGCCTCAGGGCCCTCTTTGTGTTTTGGTGTGGTGCCTCTAGCGCCGGTTGACCACCCACAGGGCGTGGAGGATGCCGGGAAGATAGAACAGCAGGCACAGCAGGATGTTGAGCAGCAGCGGGCCGCCCATTCCCCGGTGCAGGAACACCGCCACCGGAGGCAGCAGGATGGCGATGACACTGAGCAGGAGTTTGTCTTTATCCATCGGTTTTCCTTAGCGTTATCACTGGAGTCAGTATAACGTGATTTACAGGGGAGGGGTGTCCAGCCACTGCTGAAGCCGCTCAAGCAGATCGGTGGCCAGGTAGGCGTCGCCCCGCTCGGGCCGGGCCTGGAACTCGAAGGCGGCTCCCCGGAACTGGAATGCCAGGCTCAGGGCATGCAGGTAGGTGCGGTCTGCGTCGCTGCCACCGTAGAGGCGGTCTCCCAGGATGGGGGCGCCCAGGCTCTTGAGGCTGACCCGGATCTGATGGGTCTTGCCGCTCAGGGGGCGCAGAAGAAAGAGCCGCCTCCCCCCGCCCAGGCTGGCGCTGACAAACTGGGTGCCGGCGGGGGTCCCTTCCCCCTCCCGAGCCAGCTTCCAGGCACCCCGGCGGGCCTTGACGATGTGCCCCCGCACCCAGCCCTGCTTTTTCTTGGGCTTACGGTCGGACAGTGCTAGGTAGCGTTTCTCCACCCGGTGTTCGGCGAAGGCCTGGCTGAGTTCGGCGGCAGCCTCCGGTGAGGTGGCCAGCAGCAGCACCCCGGAGGTGGGGGTGTCCAGGCGGTGGACCGGGTAGAGCTTGATCCCCAGCTGCGCCTCCAGTCGCACCACCAGGCCGGGTTGGCCATCCTGGCTGTGGAAATGCACCGCTTCGGGTTTGTTGATCACCACAAAGTGAGGATGTTGATACAGAACTGGGATCATCGGCATAGGGTCTAGGGGGATGGTGGCGCCAGTGTACCAGAAGCGAGGCGGCAGGGCTTGCCGCCGGCCATCGGCTACTCTGTCGAGCCACTCCGCAGCCAGCGGGGCTCGGACACCAGTCCCACCACCTGGCCCGCCTCCAGTTCGGGAGCGTGCTCCGCCAGGGTCAGAGTCAACTGACGGGTCGCCGGGTCGTAGTGGGTCACCTCGGCGTGGCCACGGCGCTTGGGCAGGCGCTGGCCCACTTCGTCCGTGGGACCGACCGCATCGATGCACCCCGGGCCCATCAGGATCAGCGGGTCACACAGGCTCAGGGTCTCCGACACCGAGTGGCTGATGTAGACCATGGGGAAGGGGGTGGCGCTGTCATTGAGAAATCCCATCAGGTGCTGGCGGCTGGCAAAATCCAGCGCCGCCAGGGGCTCATCCAGCAGCAGAATCTTGGGGGCCGCCATCAGCGCCCGGGCGATGGCCACCCGCTGTCGCTGGCCCGCGGACAGGGAGGGGGCGGGCTTGTCCATCAGGTCGCGAATGCCGCAGCCGTCGATCACCTTCTGCAGGGGGATCACCTTGTCCCGGGCCTGGCGCTTGGCCAGCTCCAGGTTGCCGCGCACCGTCAGGTGGGGAAACAGCCGGCTGTCCTGGAACACCATGCCGATGCGCCTCTGCTCCGGCGGCAGGAAGATCCCGCGGTCGCTGTCCTGCAGCACCCGTCCATCCAGTTCTATTCGCCCCTCCAGGGTGCGGTTGAGGCCGGCGATGGCCCGCAGCAGGGTGGTCTTGCCCACCCCTGAGGGGCCAAACAGGCCGGTTATCCCAGCCATCTGCAGGTCGCACTTGGCGTCGAATTGGAACTGGCCCAGGTGGCCGTGAAGATCGAAACTCAGAAGCATGATTACCAGTATCCCCAGCGCCGTTCATTCTGTTGCAGGAAGCCGTAGATAAACACCAGCAGCGCCATGGATAGGGCCAGCAGGCCGCCCGCCAGCATGTGGGCCTGGTCGTAGGCCAGGGCCTCCACATGTTCAAACAGGGCGATGGAGATCACCTGGGTTTCGCCCGGGATGTTGCCCCCGATCATCAGTACCACGCCAAACTCACCCAGGGTGTGGGCAAACCCCAGCATCGCCGCCAGCAGGAAGCTGCGCTTGGTCATGGGGAACACCACGTAGTGAAACCGCTTCCAGCGTCCCATTCCCAGGGTGGCGGCGGCTTCCAGCTCGCCGGTTCCCATGGTGACAAATCCGGACTGCAGTGGCTGCACCACGAAGGGCAGGGAGTAGATCATCGAGCCGATCACCAGGCCGGCGAAGGAGAACGCCAGGGAGTGGCCGAACAGACCCTCAAACATCGCCCCGACGGAGTACTGGGGGGAGAAGGCCAGCAGCAGGTAGAAGCCCAGCACCGTCGGAGGCAGCACCAGCGGCAGGGCCACGATCGCCTCCACCATGGGACGGAGGCGGGAGCGGCTGTGGGCCAGCCACCAGGCCAGGGGCGGGCACACCAGGATCAGGCTCAGGGTGGTGATCGCCGCCAGCTTGAAGGTGACCCACAGGGCCTCGAGGTCAGCGCTGGGCAACATGGGCGCTCACCTGGTAGCCGGCGTCGGTCAGCAGCCGCTGCTGGCGGTTGAGGTAGTCGAGCAGTTGCTGCGCCAGCTGCGGGTTGGTACTGCGTCTGAGCACCACAGCCTGCTGTTCCAGGGGGGCATGGTAGTGGTCGGGCACCACCCAGTAGTGGTGGGGATCCACCTCGGCGCTGCGCAGTTGGGACAGGGCCACCAGGCCCGCCTGAACATTGCCGCTGTCTACATATTGGTAGGTCTGGAGGATGTTGCTGCCGGTCACCAGCTTGCCCTTGAGCTTGGGCACCAGCCCCAGCCGCCCCAGAACATCCCGGGCGGCGGCGCCGTAGGGCGCCAGCCTGGGATTGGCGATGGCCAGCTTGGCCTGCCACTGGGCCAGGCTCTGTTCGCTGGGTTCGCCGCTGCGTTGCCAGTAGGCCAGCTGGCCGATGGCATAGGTGACCCGGCTGCCGGGCAGGATCTTCTGCTCCTGCTCCAACAGTTGCGGCCGGTGGCTGTCGGCAGCCAGGAACAGATCGAAGGGGGCGCCATGCTGGATCTGGGTGTAGAGGGCGCCGGTGGCGCCGGAGGAGATGCGCACCCGGTGGCCGGTCTCCGCTTCGAAGCGTTCGGCCACCTTGGAGAGGGTGTGGGCGAAGTTGGCAGCCACCGCCACCTTGAGTTCGTCCGCAGAGGCGGAGAACACCGTCAGTACCATCAGGGCAACTGCCAGGATTCGCGTCATGATTACTGCTCCTCGCGCCACATCTCGGCGGCCTGCTGATCTGAGTCCTTGGCGTCCACCCAGTGGGCGTCGGCCTCGGTGACCTCCTTCTTCCAGAAGGGGGCGCGGGTCTTGAGGAAGTCGATCAGGTATTCGCAGGCGGCGAAGGCGGCCTTGCGGTGGGCGCTGGAGACGCCGATGAAGACGATCTGGTCGGAGAGCTCCAGCGGGCCGACTCGGTGGAGGATGGTGACCTGATCCAGGGGCCAGCGTTCGCGGGCCTCCTGCTCGATCTGGGTCAGCACCGCTTCGGTCATCCCGGGATAGTGCTCCAGCACCATCCGGGTGACCCCCTGGTTGTCACCGAAATCGCGGACCTTGCCGACGAAGGTGACCACGGCGCCACAGGCGGGGTTGTCCGCCAGTCTGGCGTACTCCCGGCCGACGTTGAAATCTTCGGTTTGCACCCGGTTCATGGCTAGCCTCCGGTTACCGGTGGGAAGAAGGCCACCTCGTCGCCATCCTCCAGTTCCACCTGCCATTGGCTCAGGGTCTGATTGACCGCCACCAGCAGGTTGTCGGAACCCAGGGCCTGCTGCCACTTGTCACCCTGGGCCGCCAGGAAGGTGCGCAGGCTGTTGGTGGTCATGGCGTGCTGGTACTCCAGCTCGATCTGATCGACGCCGATCACTTCACGAACCTGGGCGAAAAACAGAACCTTAATCATCTTATTCCTCATCAATCTTAAAGTGACCGGACTTGCCGCCTCGCTTTTCGAGCAGCCTGACCCCGTCGATGACCATATCCTTCTGCACCGCCTTGCACATGTCGTAGATGGTCAGTGCGGCCACCGAGGCAGCGGTCAGGGCCTCCATCTCCACCCCGGTCTGGCCCGCCAGCTTGCACAGGCTGCGGATGCGCACCAGATCGCTTTCCGGTTCCGGCAGGATATCCAGCTCCACCTTGGTCAGCATCAGCGGATGACACAGGGGGATCAGACTGGAGGTCTGCTTGGCGGCCATGATGCCGGCCACCCGGGCGGTGGCGAACACGTCGCCCTTGTGGTGGCGCCCCTCGACGATCATTGCCAGGGTCTCCGGGGCCATGCGCACCAAGGCTTCGGCGCGGGCCTCACGTTCGGTGACGCTCTTCTCGGTCACGTCCACCATGTGGGCCTCGCCCTTGGGGTTGATGTGGGTAAATTCGCTCATCACTCGGCCTCAACCGGTTTCAGATGGGTGACGAAGTTGCAGGGCTTGTGGGTGCTGTCCAGCTGCTCCACCAGGATCTTGTTCCAGCCGGTACGGCAGGCGCCGGTGGAGCCGGGCAGGCAGAAGATGGCGGTGCGGTTGGCCATGCCGCCGATGGCACGGGACTGCACGGTGCTGGTGCCCAGCTCGGTGAAGGTGATGTGGCGGAACAGCTCGCCGAAGCCTTCGATCTGCTTGTCGAACAGCGGGGCGACTGCCTCCGGGGTGGAGTCGCGCTCGGTGAATCCGGTGCCGCCGGTGGTGATGATCACCTGGACGTGATCGGAGGCGATCCACTCGGAGAGCACGGCGCGAATGTGGTACTTGTCATCCTTGATGATGCGGCGATCCGCCAGCTTGTGGCCCGCCGCCAGCAGGGCGTCTTCGAGGAATTGACCTGACTTGTCGTTGTCGAAGCTACGGGTGTCGGACAGGGTCAGAACCGCGATATTCAGGGGTACGAAATTGGCTTGTGAAAGGTGTCCCATAATGGTGTTTCTCGCTTAATTGTCAGGGCGGTGGCCCTTGAGCATCAATCCTTGGTGTGTTCGGTTCAACCGCCGATGGAGGCCAGGTGCTGGGTTACCCCGGTTAGGCCCTGGTGCAGTTGATGGGTTGCCCCCTTGAGCCTGAGTTGCTCATGGAGGCGGGCAATAAGCTGAGGCTGGTGGTCATCGTGACCCAGCAGGTCGCGCAGTTCAATGCCGCACTCGGTAAACAGGCACAGGTGCAGCTTACCGATGGAGGAGACCCGCAGCCGGTTGCAGGTGGCGCAGAAATCCTTGGCATAGGGCATGATTAGGCCGATGCGACCGGCGTAGTCGGGGTGGATGAAGTTCTGGGCGGGGCCGTCATCCGGGCCCCGGGGGTCTTCACGCCAGCCCTGGGCCAGCAGCTGTTGCTTGATCACCTGGCCGGAGACGTGGTGTTTCTGGAAGTAGTCCTGGCCCAGGCCGGTCTCCATCAGCTCGATGAAGCGGATGTCCACCGGACGACGGCGGATGTAGTCGAGGAACTGGGGCAGCTGCTGGGCGTTGAGATCCTTGAGCAGCACCACGTTGATCTTCACCCGGCGATAGCCGGCGTCCAGGGCCGCTTCGATACCGTCCAGTACCAGTTGCTGGCGGCCGTCGCCGGTGATCTGGCGGAACAGGCCCTCGTCCATGCTGTCCAGGGAGACGTTGATCTGGCTCAGGCCCAGATCGAACCAGCGCTGGGCGTTGGCGGCCAGGCGATAGCCGTTGGTGGTGGTGGCCACGGTGTTGACCCCGGGGGTATTGGCGGCCAGCTCGATCACCTGGGAAAAATCCTTGCGCATGGTGGGCTCACCGCCGGTAATGCGGATCTTGCGGGTGCCCACCTGGGCAAAGGCGGTGATTACCCGGCGGATCTCATCCAGGGTCATGAAGCGGGGTTTTCCGTCGGGGCGGTAGCCGTCAGGCAGACAGTACTGACACTTGAAGTTACAGGCGTCGGTAATGGACAGACGAAGATAGTGAAATTCCCGCCCGAAGCGGTCGTGCAGCTCAGTCATGTGTCACCTTTCCAAACACGGGAGGTAGCGCGATTTCTCACAGCTACCCTGGTGGCTTAGTTGCCACGGCCTGGGAACCATATGGTCACTTAGGTCATCCAGGCTCGGTCACAATTTTGTGTAAGTGTAATCCAAGCTTCCCTTATTCAACAATGTGGCGGGATCACACTTCGGCGCTCAGTCCGAATCATTTTTCCCCTTTCCGCTCCCTTTTTCGGCAACTGGTAGGATTTGCTGTTGCCGTTTTTTCAGTCAAACAATCGTTTAATTTACCGTCTTTTGCAGTAAGCTAGGCGGGTTAGGGAGATAGATAACGACAAAGGACTAACAGGATGGAACGCGAATCAATGGAATTTGACGTGGTCGTTGTTGGCGCCGGACCCTGCGGGCTGGCCAGCGCGATCCGCCTCAAGCAGCTCAATGACGAACTCAACGTCTGCGTGGTGGAGAAGGGGGCCGAAGTGGGCGCCCACATTCTCTCCGGGGCGGTGTTTGAACCCAGGGCGCTGGATGAACTGATGCCCGACTGGCGCGACAAGGGCGCGCCGCTGACCACAGAAGTCACCGGGGACGACATCTACCTGCTCAAAGCAGATTCTGCCCGGCAACTGCCCGGTGCCCTGGTGCCCAAGACCATGCACAACCAGGGCAACTACATCATCAGCGTGGGCAACCTGTGCCGCTGGCTGGCGGAGCAGGCGGAGGCCGTGGGGGTGGAGATCTACCCGGGTTTCGCCGCCGCCGAGCTGATCATCGAGGATGAGGTGGTCAAGGGGATCCTGACCGGCGACATGGGGGTTGGTGCCGACGGGCAGCCCAAGGACAGCTATATGCCGGGGATGGAACTCAGGGCCAGGTACACCCTGCTCAGCGAGGGGTGCCGGGGCCATCTGGGCAAGCAGGTCATTGCCCGCTACCATCTGGATGCCGACGCCGATCCCCAGCATTATGGGATCGGTTTCAAGGAGATCTGGCGGGTGCCGGCCGAGCAGCATCAGCCTGGCAAGGTGGTGCACACCGCCGGTTGGCCCCTCGACGGCGAAGGCAGCGGCGGCGGCTACCTGTATCATGCCGACAATAACGAGGTGTGGGTCGGGTTGATCATCGATCTCAACTACACCAACCCCCATCTCTCTCCCTTCGAGGAGTTCCAGCGTTACAAGACCCACCCGGTGATCGCCCAGTATCTGCAGGGCGGGGAGCGCACCAGCTACGGTGCCCGGGCCATCACCAAGGGGGGGCTCAACGCCCTGCCGAAACAGCACTTCCCCGGCGGCTTGCTGCTGGGGTGCGACGCCGGCACCCTGAACTTCTCCAAGATCAAGGGTACCCATACCGCCATGAAGTCTGGGATGCTGGCTGCGGACACCGTCGCAGCTGCCCTGGACAGCGGTGATCAGGGCGGCGGCGATCTGGCCGGCTATGCCACCCGGTTCGAAGCCTCCTGGCTCTATGAGGAGCTCTACGCCGCCCGCAATTTCGGGCCGGCCCTGCACAAGTACGGCGCCCTGATGGGGGGGGCCTTCAACTATCTGGATCAGAACTGGTTCGGCGGCAAGCTGCCGCTGACCCTGCACGACACCAAGGTGGACCATCTGGGGATGGAGAGCGTGGCCCAGGCCAGGATCATCGACTACCCCAAACCGGATGGCAAGCTCAGCTTCGACCGCCTCAGTTCGGTATACCTCTCCAACACCTTCCATGAAGAGGATCAGCCCTGCCACCTGAAGCTGACCGATGACAGCATCCCCATCCGGGTTAATCTGGCCCAGTTCGATGAGCCGGCGCAGCGCTACTGCCCCGCCGGCGTATACGAAGTGGTGGAGGAGCAGGGGCAGACGCGGTTTGTCATCAATGGCCAGAACTGCATCCACTGTAAGACCTGCGACATCAAGGATCCCAGCCAGAACATCACCTGGGTGGTGCCCGAGGGGGGCTCGGGCCCCAACTACCCCAACATGTAGCGCCCCTCTGGGCGGCGAGACGTCGAGGCCCGCAACTGCGGGCCTTTTTTGTCCCTTTCAGGCCAGTACGTAACGGTTGCGCCCCCGGGCCTTGGCCAGCTTTAGGGCGGCCCTGGCCGCCTGCAGCAGACTTCGGTCGTCCTGGCCCGGCTGCCACTGGGCCACTCCGGCGCTCAGGGTCAGCCGGGCGCTGATGGGGGAGTGGTCATGGGGCAGGTTGGCTTCCGCCAGCTCCCGGCGCAACTGCTGCAGCAGTCGCTTGGCGCCGCTCTTGTCGGTGGCGGGCAGCAGGATGGCAAACTCGCCGCCGCGGTAGCGGGCGATGACATCGGTTTGGCGGCGGCTGCAGTGGAGCATCAGCTTGGCCAGGGAGATCAGGGTTTCATCGCCGGACTCTTCTCCATAGTGGCGATTGAAGGCGGTGAAATAGTCGATGTCCAGCATGATCAGGGTCAGGGGGTTGTGGGTACGCCGATTCTCCGCCACCAGCTCCCTGAGGCGCTGCTCAAGCAGGGAGCGGTTGGCGATGCCGGTGAGTGGATCCCGCCTGCTGTTGCGATTGAGCTGGTACTGCAGCCGGGCGCAGCGATGGGTCTGCTTTCTGCTCTCCTCGAACCCGCGGTTGAGCACGGTCAGGATGGCGAAGCTGAGCAGCAGCCCCCCGCCAAGCAGAATCAGGGTCTGGGCCTGGTCTGGGCGGTCCATTTTTATCAGCGCCGGGATCAGGGCCAGGGGCAGGGGCATCACCAGGCACCAGAAGGCCAAGCGGCTGGGATACAGGGTCACGCTGGCGGCGGTGAGCAGCAACAGTATGGTGGCCAGAAGCAGCGGTGGTGACAGGGTGCCGGCGACCGAGCAACTCCACAGGTGCAGGGTCACCAGGGCGCCTGAGCAGAGAGTCAGTATGGGAAACAGCCGCGCCAGGGGGCGGTCCGGCAGGGTGGGTTGCAGCAGCCACAGTGCGGTGAGGCCGAGGGGGGCCAGCCATACCAGTATCTGGGCAGGCACGGCCAGGGCCTGCACCACGGCCTGAGCAGACCCGATAACAATCAACGCCAGCAACAGCCGGCGGTGGCCCTGGAACAACACCTGTCTGGGTAGGGGTGCCATAGGCTCATCCTTGAGTGTGTTTGAGATAACTCCTTAGTTTCTCAGAGGGGATGGAGCTGGCGCTCTGCAGGGCGAAACTGGCCCAGCGGGCCGCCTGCTCCATGGCTTTGGTCAGCTCCTGACCTTTCAGTAAGCCGTCCATTAAGCCTGCCGCGTAGCTGTCACCGGCTCCGGTGGTATCCACCACCTGGGTAGGAAAGGCCGCCACTGAGAAACAACCCTTCTCAGTATAGGCGATGGCACCCTGTTCGCCCTGAGTGACGATGAAGGCTTTCAAGGTGGGACCGGCGATCTCCCGGCCAAAGCTCCACGGATCATCCACCCGGTGGGGTGCGAGGTCATCCACCGAGGTGATCAGGTAGTGGCTGGGGCGTCGGCTGAGATCCTTGGGCAACTGGGCGAACACCAGGCCCAGCCCCAGCGCCTGCTGCATCAGTTGTGGCAAGCCTTCCGCCGTGAGATTGACATAGAGGGCGTCCATGGGGCTACTGAGGCTGGGGGGCAGCAGCAGCCTGGGGCGGTTGGGGCGCAGGATGGTGCGCTCGCCATTGGGTTCCATCAGCAGTTGCAGGGGCTGGGTTGGACCGGGGTGGCGGTGCACCTGATCGCAGTGCAGGCCTAGGGTGTCGGCCTGGTCCAGCAGCCAGTCTCCCAGGGCGTCGTCTCCCACCTGGCTGAGCAGGGTGACATCGTGGCCGGCCCAGGCGAGGGCGGTGCCTGTGTTGGCCGCGCCGCCACCGATACGGCGGCCCAGATCCTCATAGTGGATGCGGGCACCGGTACTCAGGGGGCGGCTGAGGCGAAGAATCTGATCGCAGTTAAGGTTGGCGATGATGGTGATCTGGGCCATGGTGGTGTGGCTTTGGTTTATGTCAGTTGAATTACTATACCAATGCCCGCTGGCCTGTGCACCGAATGGGTGCCGCCAATGGTGGCAAAGAGACGAAAAAGGGGGCGGATAACCGCCCCCTGTCTCGTTCGTGTGCCGTTACATATCTCCGGCTCTCAGAGGACGGCGCAGCTCTGCGCGGACGTTGTCCATGCCGGCGTAGAAATTTTTCATCATCAGCACCCCCATCATCAGACCATTGGGAGTGGCCTGCAGCTTGTCGGGATCCTGGGGATCCTCCACCAGGCCACCGGTCATCTTCATGAAGGCCATCTCCTTGGTCAGGCCGCCCCACAGACTCTTGCCGAAGTTGTTCTTGAAGTAGGACTTGGACAGGCGTCCGCCGAACAGGTTCAGCAGGAAACGGTACTGCATCACTGCCTTGGGGGTGTAGTACTTGGAGGACTCGACTCCCATGCGGCCCGCCTCGATCTTCTCCTGGTACTTGCGCAGGGAGAAGCTGTTGACGTACAGGGTATCGTGCAGGAAGCTGAAGCTGCCCGAGCCCACCCCGAGGTAGTCGTCGTAGTTGACCACGTACTCATCGAAGCTCTGGTCGGCGCGCTTGCCGAAGGACCAGGCGGTCATCTGGTCATAGTGGCCATTGAGGGTGTTGAGGATCAGCTCATAGTCCCGGGCTATGTCCTGGGTGGGGTTGGCCAGGTTGCCCTTGGCGCTCTTGCGGGTCTGGTGGGTCACCATCAGCGGATAGGTGGTGATCTGGGTGGGGCCCAGACGCACCAGGGTATCCATATCCCTCTGCAGGATATCCCGATTCTGACCGGCAAAGCCGAAGATCATGTCGACACTGAGGATGGGGAAGTTCTCTTTCGCCCGGGCCAGCTTCTCGTAGATCACCTCAGGCTCACCAAACTTCTCCAGCCGGTCGGTGCGGGCCAGGATGTCCCGGTCGAAGCTCTGCACGCCCACGGACAGGCGATCCACCAGGCCATGCAACTGGGTGAACTCCATCGAGGTCAGGTGCAGGGGATCGGATTCGCAGGAGACCTGTTTGATCGAGGGGAACAGGGTGCGGGCATGCTCAATGGTCTTGGCCAGCTCATCCACCAGCACCGTGGTGGTGCCGCCGCCGATGTACAGCTCTTCGAAGTCGTAGCCCAGGGCCTTGGCCATCTCCATCTCCTTGCGCAGGGACTTGAAATAGGCGCGGGCCTTGTCCTCCTTGAACAGGAAGCGGTGGAAGGTGCAGAAGCTGCACAGGGTGTGGCAGAAGGGCACATGGGCATAGAGCATGTACTTCTTGCCCGGGCGGGGAGCCGGCATGGTGTCACAGGCCTGGGTGTCCAGGCAGAGGTGGCGCTCGGTGTAGTACTCCATCACCCGCTCCAGGCTGTTGAGCATCCAGCTGGGTGTGGTGATCTTGGCCGTCTCACGGATGGCGGCGTTGTTGAGGGCACGTTCTGCAAGAGACATCTTGGTTTCCCGAACTGCGTGTGGATGAGCCAACAGTGTAGAAGAGGGCAAATTCGGCGTCTGTGAGCAAAGACTGAAACTTTATACACTTAATCAGCCAAATTTGCAGAACTGTGATCCATTTCGCTTCACTTTGCTCCCCAAGCTGTGATGGTCGCCTCACTCTGGGCCCGCGTCTGGGCAGCTGGTGCCTGAGGCAGAAGATTACACTGATGTAAGCGGGTTCCTACAGAGTTATCATCCGGATCGACCTCACCCTTATCTAACCTTAAAGAGGGTTTACTGAGAGCGGCGGGAGGCCATGGATGGCACAGACTCACTGGATTGTCGGCGATTTTCTCTATCTCAGCCGGGAGCGCAGGCTGCGCTCTCCCGATGGTCGTTGGCGAAGGCTGAACCCCAAGGCCGCCCGGGTGCTGGAGGTGTTCCTGACCCATCCCGGGCAGCGACTCACCTACACCGCCCTGCTGGAGCTGGCATGGGACGGCCGTATTGTGTCCGATGGGGCCATACGGCGGGTGGTGGCGGATCTGCGCAAGGCGTTTCGTGATGATCCCAGGGCACCGCAGTACCTGCAAACCCTGCAGGGATTGGGCTACTGCTGGCTGGTGGCGCCGGAAGCGGCCTCTGTAGTGGCGGTCAAACCTCCCGGGGAGATGGGGTGGCTGCTGGGGGTGGCCGGGCTGGTTGTTGTCGCCCTGCTGCTCATGGCCCAGCAGCACTTTGGGGCCAGGGAGGGTCTCAACAGGCGTGAGCACAGGACATGGCCCAGATTCAGCGAGACCGCCCAGGTAGGTTGGCCCAGGGAGGTGTGTCAGCCGATGGCCGGGGCGGCTCAGCCTCCCCTGAGATATTAGGGGCGCCTCCGGACCCACAAAAAAGCCCCGGTGTATCACCGGGGCTTGAGATTGCTCTGGTACTGATCACTAGTTGCGACTTTGGGCTGCACTTAGGACTTGTACTGCAGGCTGCCGTCGGCCCTGATCTCGTCGTAGCGGAAGGCATGGCGGGTGCTGAACAGCACCCATCCATGACCAACCCATCAGGACTTGTACTGCAGGCTGCCGTCGGCCTTGATGTCGTCATACCAGACGTTGTGGTGCTGCTTGGCCCAGTTCTCATCGCAGTAGCCGGACACCATGCACTCCATGCCGCCTTCGGACATCACCGTTGCCATGAAGATATGGACGATGGAAAAGGCGCAGATGATGATGGCGGAGGCGCCGTGGGCGACGATCGCCAGCAGACTCAGGGTGCGACTGGGCTCCACATACTGGGGGAACAGCAGCACGATGCCGGAGAGGGAGATCACCAGGCCGAAGGCGGCAAAGGTCCAGAACCACAGCTTCTCACCGGCGTTGGCGAAGCCTGCATCCGGGTGCTTGCCCTTGAAGGGGCCGAAGTTGATGTAGCCGCCCACCACCAGGAACCAGTCCAGGTCGTACTTGGCGGGGATCTGGTTCTTGGCCCACAGCAGGGTCATCAGCAGCCAGCCCGCCATGAAGGGGAAGGCCATGATGTCGTGCACCGGCTTGACCAGGGCCATCATCGAGGCGAAGGCACCCTGGCCCATCACAGGTTCCACGAAGAAGCGGCCCGCCAGCAGCATCAGGCCGGTGAGGATCAGCAGCAGGCAGGGTATGGCACCCAGCCAGTGGATCGCCACATCGCGCTTGGACCAGCGAAACACCATCTTGCCGGAGAAGCCGTGGTGCAGCTTGGAGATGCCGTTGACCATGATAAACAGGATAAATACCGCGATCATGCCGAACAGCGCCAGCATCAGGCCCGGGGCCAGGATGTTGCTGCGCAGCGGCAAGATGCGCGGGTCATAGCTGTTGATGGGCTGACCATGGAACTCGCTCTGGGAGGTGGTGTAGCCGCTGGCACCCTCCTTGAGGGCCTGCCACACCACCTCGGACTGGCTGGCGGCGTGGGTGGTGGTGTCCGCCGTGTCCGCCAGGACCAGGCCGGGTAGCAGCAGGGCGGCCATCACCAACAGAGTCTTGAACATATGCTTCATATAAATGCTCCGAAGGAGCGGGGAGGGAGCTCCCCGCTTCCGTCTTACTTGTTCCAGACGCCGCGCTTCATGCCGCGCTGGGCCACACGTTCACGGTAGATGTCGGAGACCATCTGGGCATCGCCGGCCAGCAGCGCCTTGGTGGAGCACAGCTCGGCACACATGGGCAGCTTGCCCTCCGCCAGACGGTTGGCACCGTAGAGCTCGTGCTCCTTGGCACTGCCCGCCTCGGTGTCGGGACCGCCGGCACAGAAGGTGCACTTGTCCATCTTGCCCTTGGAGCCGAATACCGCCTTCTTGGGGAACTGGGGGGCGCCGAATGGGCAGGCGTACAGGCAGTAGCCGCAGCCGATGCAGCGCTCCTTGTCATGCAGGACAATGCCGTCGTCGGTCTTGCTGAACACGTTCACCGGACAGACCGCCATGCAGGGGGCATCGGCGCAGTGCATGCAGGCCACGGACAGGGAGGCTTCGTCGCGCTGGCCGTCGTTGATGGTAACCACCCGGCGGCGGCTGATACCCCACTCCAGGGCGCTGTCATTCTCGTTCTTACAGGCGGTGACACAACCGTTGCACTCGATGCAGCGTTGGGTGTCACACATAAATTTCATAGTTGCCATTGTGGCTTATCTCCTACTTTGAACCTTAAGCTTTCTCGATCTGACACAGGGAGGACTTGGTCTCCTGCATCTGGGTGATCGGGTCATAGCCATAGGTCAGAGCGGTGTTGGCGGATTCGCCGACGATGTAGGGCTTGGTCCCATCGGGGTAGACCAGTTCCTCGTTGTGCATCACACCGGCGAAGTGGTAAGGCATCCAGGTCACGCCCGGCTTCACCCGTGGGGTGACCATCGCCTTCACCTTGATGCGGGCGCCCTCGGCTCCCTCCACCCAGACGTCATCCCAGTTGCGGATGCCACGGTCGGCGGCGTCGGCAGGGTGGATCTCGATGAACATCTCCTGCTGCAGCTCGGCCAGCCAGGGGTTGGAACGGGACTCTTCACCGCCCCCTTCATACTCAACCAGTCGACCGGAGGTCATTACCAGCGGGTAGCGCTTATCCAGGTTGTCGTTGATCACCTTGTCCTGAATGGACTTGTACAGGGTGGGCAGACGATGCACCTGCATGTCGTTGTAGGTGGGGTATTGGGCGATCAGGTCCCGGCGCGGGGTGTACAGAGGCTCACGGTGCACCGGCATGGGATCGGGGAAGGTCCACACCTTACAGCGGGCCTTGGCGTTACCGAAGGGGATGCAGCCATGCTTCATCGCCACCCGGTGGATGCCGCCGGACAGGTCGGTCTTCCAGTTGCGCCCCTCCGCTTCTGCCTTCTCTTCGGCAGTCAGTTCGTCCCACCAACCCAGCTGTTTGAGCATGGTGTCGGTGAACTCGGGGTAGCCGTCGCCCAGATCACAACCCAGGGAGGCGGAGCCTTCGGCCAGCAGGTTTTCACCCTCGTAGGAAACGCCGAAACGGGCACGGAAGTTACCGCCACCCTGCAGAACGTGCTTGGAGGTGTCATACAGGATGTGGGTACCCGGGTGCTTCTGCTCCGGGGTGCCCCAGCAGGGCCAGGGCAGGCCATAGGTTTCGCCCTTGGCGGGGCCGCCCAGGGCCTGCAGGTTTTCGTGGGAGAAGCTGCCCCAGTTCTGGGTGTGCAGCTTGATCCGCTCGGGAGACTGGCCGGACATACCGATGGTCAGCATGCCGCGGTTGATCTCCCGGGTCACATCCTCGATCACCGGCATATCGTTCTTCACCTGTATGCGCTTGGTGAACTGCTCGGCGAAGCCCAGCTTCTTGGCCAGGCGGTACATGATCTCCAGATCAGGCTTGGACTCGAACAGGGGTTGAACCACCTGCTCACGCCATTGTACGGAGCGGCCGGAGTTGGACAGGGAGCCTTCGGTCTCGAACTGAGAGCAGGCGGGCAGCAGGTAGATGCCATCTTTGCGGCGGTGCATCACACCGGCCATGGTTGGGTAGGGGTCAACCACCACCACGGTGTCCATCTTGTCCAGGGCATCGCGCACTTCGCGGCCGCGGGTCTCGGTGTTGACGGACTGGCCCCAGAAGAAGGCCATGCGGATGTTGTCCTTCTGGCCCAGCTTGCTCTTGTCTTCCAGTACGCCGTCGTGCCAGCGGGAGCAGGGCATACCCGGGGTGTTCATCGGCTTTTTGCCCAGGTATTCACCCTGGTCGAAGCGGCCCTTGACCCAATCCAGATCCAGCTCCCAGACGTGGCTCCAGTGCTTCCAGGCACCGGTGGACAGGCCGTAGTAGCCGGGCAGGGTGTCGAACAGCAGACCCAGGTCGGTGGCGCCCTGTACGTTGTCGTGGCCGCGGAAGATGTTGGTGCCGCCGCCGGACTTGCCCATGTTGCCCAGGGCCAGCTGCAGCAGGCAGTAGGCGCGGGTATTGGCGTTACCCACGGTATGTTGGGTACCGCCCATGCACCAGACCACGGAGCCGGGACGGTTCTCGGCCATCAGTTTGGCGGCCTGGTAGACCAGGTCTCCGTCGATGCCACAGACGCGGGCCACCTCCTCCAGGGGCCACTTGGCGGCCTCCTTGCGGATATCCTCCATGCCCCATACGCGCTGGTCGATGAAGGTCTGGTCCTGCCAGCCGTTGTCGAAGATGACGTTCAGCATGCCATAGATGAAGGGGATGTCGGTACCGGGGCGGATGCCAACGTGCAGATCCGAATGAGCAGCCGTACGGGAGAAACGTGGGTCAACAACGATGATCTTGGCGTTGTTGCGTTCTTTGGCGGTGAGGATGTGCTGCATGGAAACCGGGTGGGCTTCGGCAGGGTTGGCACCGATAAAGAAGATGGCGTTCGCGTGACGGATGTCATTGAAGGAGTTGGTCATCGCACCGTAGCCCCAGGTGTTGGCCACACCGGCTACCGTGGTGGAGTGACAGATACGCGCTGAGTGGTCGACGTTGTTGGTGCCCCACATGGCCGCAAACTTGCGGTACATGTAACAGCCCTCGTTGGAGAACTTGGCACTGCCCATGAAGTAGACGGAGTCCGGGCCGGATTCGGCGCGGATCTTCAGCATCTGGTTGCCCACCTCTTCGATGGCTTGCTCCCAGGAGAGCTTCTTCCACTTGCCGCCTTCCAGCTTCATGGGGTACTTGACCCTCAGCTTGGAGTGGCCGTGTTCACGCAGGGCCGCGCCCTTGGCACAGTGGCCGCCGCGGTTGAAGGGGTGATCGAAGGCGGGCTCCTGACCGGTCCAGACACCATTCTGCACTTCGGCGTAGACACCACAGCCCACGGCGCAGGCGGAGCAGATGGTTCGCTTCACCTCGATGGGGGCGTTGCGGTCTACGTGGTGATCGGAGGCATTGGCCTTGCGGATCATGCCGGTGCCCAGCATGGAGGCGGCGGCGATACCACCGGTGGTGACACCGGCGCTCTTGAGGAACTGACGACGGTCGAGGCCCAGTCCCTTGTTGCTTTCTGCCTGAACGTCGGCAGAGGTGCGGGTAAGTTGCATCTGAGAAACTCTCCTGGATTACTGGCCGCGCAGGCTGGCGTAGTAGCGGCGGATATGATCGGTTTCCCGGTAGCCTTCGGCGGCACTCTGGGTGCGGCTGTCCTCGGCCTTGGAGGGGGTGGCGACGGCGGCAAGGCCGGCGGCGGCCGGCGCCATGGCCAGGGCCTTCAGCAGGCCACGGCGGGTCGACTTGGCGTGATCTGGTGTCATCTCTTCTCTCGAGTCTGGGGTGACAAAAAGACGTAGTGCCCTTGTTAAACAATTGTTTGTAGGGCTAATTAAGACCATCTAAATGGCTCGCCGGATTGTCCATGGAGTGCAGGGGTAAAAATGTGAACTGAAACCGGTTTCCCCCGGAGCAATAAGAGAAATCGAACGGTTATTTGATTTGAATCGTCTTGTTAATCGTGAATTAACAGCGGCTTCACGGAATGGTGACCATATTTTGAATAAAAAAGCTTTTTTTCTAATGCTTTGTTGAGCTTTGTCACTGAAAAAGCCCTTTGACAGTGTGGTCTGGGACAGTTTGTCCCTGGTGCCGGGTATTAATCAGGAAGGTGGTTTTCCTATGGTACTCTGGCAGACCTGGCCGGATTAATGGGTTATTGACGTGTGCTTGTATCGGCTTTGTTTTGTTTTTGCGTCGCACGTCTCTAAAACTCGTCGGCTATAAGCAAAAACAGTGATGGAGGCTGGGCGGGGGCGAAAAGTGTGACGGTTTTCAACTAATGGTGCTTTCGTTGATCTCGATCAATGGGGTTTTTCACAGATTCGTTACCCTGCTCACGCTGAATTTTTGTTCCCGAACATGATTCTTTTTGTGAACCCAGTGGAGTGTGACATGCGACAGGCCCGCTTACCTCATCTATATGTGCTGATCTTCGGTGTGCTGTTGGCCCTGACCCCCTTCGTCATCAACGCCTTTATGATGATCTCCGGCAATCTGGTCTGATTCCCTCCTTGATTCCCAGTCCCGGTTCGATAGTCTGAGGAGCATGGAAGCCTCCCTGGAGCCAGGACAATGTCTTTAAAATCCTTCGTTGTTTTTCTCACTTTACCCCTGATGTGTGCCGGTGTTCTGGCCCAGGTGGAGCCGGTGGTGATCGCCCAGCCCCAACAGCTGCAATCCGTCTGCTGGTTTGAAGGGCGGAAGTATTCTCAGGGGGCCCGCATCGAGATGGTGGGCAGGATGGTGCTCTGTGCGCCCAGGGACCCGCTGATGATCGACGGCCCGCTGGTGTGGCTGAGCCTGGATGAACAGGATAACCCTGTCTACCCTGAGCCGCGCCGGCCCAATAAGATCACCATCAACAAAAACCAGGGCTGATTCAGTCCAAAGCCCATTGCTGAGTCGCTCAGGATTTCTTGGCCCTGGGGTGGGCTTGGTCGTAGACTTCGGCCAGGTGCTGGAAATCCAGATGGGTATAGACCTGGGTGGTGCTGAGGTTGGCGTGGCCCAGCAGCTCCTGCACGGCCCGCAGATCCCCGGAGGACTCCAGCATATGGGTGGCGAAGGCGTGGCGCAGCTTGTGGGGGTGGACCCTGGCGCCCACCGACTGCTCCATGCCCCACTTGGCCATGCGCGCCTGCACCGAGCGGTGGCTGATGCGTTTGCCCCGGCTGGAGAGGAACAGCGCCCCATCGTCCGGATCCAGTGGCTGGGGGCGGCAGCAGAGCCACAGTTTCAGGCAGGCCACGGCGGTTGTGGTTACCGGCAGCAGCCGAGTCTTGCCCCCCTTGCCGGTGACCCGTACCTGCCGTTCATTGAGATCCAGATCCGCCAAGTCCAGGGAGACCAGCTCCGCCAGGCGTAAGCCACTGGAGTAGAGCAACTCCATCATCGTCCGATCACGGATCACCAGGGGATCCTGGCCCTCCAGGCTGAGGAGCTGATCCATCTGGTCCACATCCAGGTTTTTTGGCAGCGGCTTGCCCTGTTTCGGTGCAGACAGGTGTTTGGCGGGGTTCTGCTCCATCTCGCCGCAGAGCACCAGGAACTCGCCCAGCTGCCTCAGGGCGGACAGGGTCAGGGCCAGGGAGCGGGGGGAGAGTCCCCGACGGTGGAGCTTGGCCAGCAGGGCCTGCAGCTGCTCCAGGGTGACTCGCTGCCAGCGGTCCATCCCCTGCTCCCTGAGCAGGGGGGCGCAGCGTTCCAGTTCACGCAGGTAGTTGCGGCAGGTGTGGGGGGAGTACTGACGCTCGCTGCGCAGGTAGCGCTCGAAGCGGGCCAGGGTGTCAACCATGGCGCAGTTGGGGGATCTTGTAGGCCAGCAGCTGACGGATCTGATCCAGCATCATGGTGTCCATATCCGGGGAGAAGTGGCTGGGATCGTTGGAGGCGATGGCCAGCAGGGCCACCGGGGTGCCACGATCGCCGATGCAGACCAGGGCGACCGAGCCATTCTCCTGGGCTACCAGGGGGTTTTGCTCCTGGGCCGGCAGGCGCCCCAGGTAGTAGCCCTCCTCGTTGAGGCGGCGCCGCAGGATCAGGTTGAGTTCCGGCTGGTCAAACTGGCCACCGCTGTCGGTGACCGCCAGCCGCACCTTGGCGAAGCGGAAGCGGCGCTTGAAGCTGTCCACCAGCACCCGGTTGACCTCCTCCAAGCTGTCGGTTTCCAGCAGGTCGAAGAACAGCTGGTTGTAGAAGCGGTAGATATCTTCGTTGCGGGAGGCGACGGAGAGCAGGGAGGTGATCTCCTCCTCCAACTGAGCGACGCGGGCGCGCAGGTTCTGCTGTTGGTGCTCTATCAGGGAGACGGTGCCGCGCTCGGTGTGGGGGATGCGCAGGCTCAGCAGCAGTTCCGGGTGGCGAATGAAGAAGTCTGAGTTCTCCAACAGGTACTCCTTGACGATGTCGGTGCTCAGGGCTTTCAGGCTGTCGGTGTAATCGTGCTTCATAATCCAATCTGACCATCGTAGACGTGTACGGCTGGCCCGGTCATCTCCACCACCTTGCCCTGGCCCTGCCATTCAATGTGTAAGGTACCACCTGGCAGGTCGACGCGCACCCTGTCGCCCAATACCCCCTGATGCTGACCAATCACCGCCGCTGCGCAGGCTCCAGTGCCGCAGGCCAGGGTTTCGCCGACACCACGCTCATACACCCGCAGGCGGATGTGGCGATCGGAGAGCACCTGCATAAAGCCCACATTGACCCCCTTGGCGAAGCGCTCGTGGGTGGTTAGGCTGCGGCCGATCCCCTCGACATCGGCCTGATCCAGGTCGTCCACCTTAAGGACGCAGTGGGGATTGCCCATGGAGACGGCGCCGCACAGGTGCACCGCGTCGTTGGTCTGTAGCAGGTAGGTTTTCTCCACCTTGTTGGCCCGGAAGGGCAGCGAGGCGGGCTCGAAGTTGGGCACCCCCATGTTGACTGTCACCTGGTTGTCACTGCCCAGCTGCAGGGAGAGGGAGCCCGCCTTGGTGCTGACGCCGATGCGGTCCTTGTTGGTCAGCCCCTTCATCCGTACGAAACGGGCGAAACAGCGGGCACCATTGCCACAGTTTTCCACCTCGCTGCCATCGGCATTGAAGATGCGGTAGTGGAAATCCAGCTCAGGGTCATAGGGGGGCTCAACCAGGAGCAGCTGATCGAAGCCCACACCAAAATGCCTATCCCCCAGGCGACGGATCTGCTCCGGGGAGAGATAGAGGTTTTGGGTGACGGCGTCGACGACCATGAAGTCGTTGCCTAACCCCTGCATTTTGGAGAAGTGAATCAAGAGGCTACCCCTGTTGAATCTGAATTTTTACTAGTTTACGGCAGCAGATGCTCACCTTGCCACAACTGATTCAGGGTTTCTCGCTCCCGAATCAGGTGGGCCTGGCTGCCGTCCACCATCACTTCGGCGACGCGGGGACGGCTGTTGTAGTTGGATGCCATGGCGAAGCCATAGGCGCCGGCGCTGCGAACCGCCAGCAGATCCCCCCCCTTCACCCTCAGCTGGCGCTCCTTGCCCAGGAAGTCACCGGTCTCACACACCGGGCCCACCACGTCGTAGAGGCGCTCCCTGCCCGCCCTCGGGGTGACCGGAATGATCTTCTGCCAGGCGCCGTAGAGGCTGGGGCGAAGCAGGTCGTTCATGGCGGCATCCACCACGGCAAAGTCCCTCTCCTCCCCCTGCTTGAGGTATTCGATGCGGGTCACCAGAATGCCGGCGTTGGCCATGATGGCGCGTCCCGGCTCGAAGATCAGGCTGAGCCGGCGCCCTTTGAGTCCCTGCAGCAGCGCCCTGGCATACTGGTCCGGATGAGGCGGAGTTTCATCGTCGTAGGTCACCCCCAGGCCGCCACCCACGTCCAGGTGTTCGAGGTGAATCCCCTCCCGCTCAAGCTGGTCAATCAGCGCCAGCAACCGTTCCAGGGCGGCGAGGAAGGGGGGCAGGCTGGTGAGCTGGGAGCCGATGTGGCAGTCCACCCCCTTGATCTCGATATGGGACAGGCGGGCGGCGCGGCGATAGCTGTCCAGGGCCCGGGCCATGGGGATGCCGAACTTGTTCTCCTTGAGGCCGGTGGAGATGTAGGGATGGGTGTTGGCATCCACGTCCGGGTTGATTCTCAGCGAGACCGGGGCCACGACGCTCATCTCCCGAGCCACCAGGTTGAGCCGTTCCAGCTCAGCTTCCGACTCCACATTGAAGCAGTGGATCCCCGCCGTCAGCGCCTGGCGCATCTCGTCGGCGGATTTGCCCACCCCGGAGAACACCACTTTGGTCGGATCACCGCCGGCCTGAAGCACCCGGGCCAGTTCGCCCCCGGAGACGATGTCGAAGCCGCTGCCCAGACGGGCCAGCAGGTTGAGCACTGCCAGGTTGGCGTTGGCCTTGACCGCGTAGCAGATCAGGTGAGGGTGGTCTCCCACGGCACGGTCGAAGGCGTGCCAGTGCCGTTCCAGGGTGGCCCTGGAGTAGAGATAGAGAGGGGTGCCAAAGCGGTCGGCCAGATCGGCCACCGGCAGGGCTTCCGCCATCAGGGTGCCGTGTTGATAACCGAAGTGATCCACGATGCGGTCCCTACTGACCCTGACCGGCGGGTTTGGACGTGGCCTGGGGAGGGTTGATCTGCTCCGGCTCCGGCAGCTCCAGCGGGCCCTTCTGGCCACAGGCCGCGAGCAGCATTCCCAGCATCAGGGCGATGGAAAATCGAGACATGGAAAACATATGACCTAGTTGGGTTAGCCCTCTATAATCGCATTCCATGTGCCAAATGCAACTTATAGAGAACGAGATTATGGCTATGGACCAAAGCCGCTTCCACGAGCTGGCAGACGAGACCCTGGAGCGCATCGCTGAGACCATCGACGACGCGGAACTGGAGCTGGATTATGAGCAGTCGGGCAATGTCCTGGACCTGGAGTGCATCGATGGCAGTCACATCGTGCTGAACAAGCAGGAGGCGATGTCCCAGCTGTGGCTGGCCACCAAGTTTGGCGGCTACCGGTTTGACTTTCGCGAGGGGGGCTGGGTCGAGGAGCGCGGTGGCCAGGAGTTGCTGTCGTTTCTCAGCGAATCCGTGGCCAGACAGGGCGGCGAGCAGATCTCCTTCTAACCTCCCTGCCCACGCCGCCGGTCACGACGGCCCCTCTGCCCCGGGGAGGCTCACTCCTGATTGGAGGCCAGCTCCGATTCGGCCAGGGGCTGGACGGTGAGCTCGCCGTGGCAGCGCTTCAATCGATAGAACTGGGGCAGGTTGAAACTGCCTCCGCCGAAGCGTCCCTCCCGCTTGAACACGTACAGCTCACTGACGCTGTCGATCAGGGCATTCAGCTGGCCGACGGAGTGGAAGAAGCGCTGCAGGACGTTGTTTTCATCCAACAGGTAGACATCCAGCCCCTGATCCCTTTCCCGGACAAAGTACTGGCGCATCCCCTTGCGAGCGTGCTGCCGCAGTACCTCGGGGGCACTGGCGTAGGGATCCTCGCCCATCCCCGGTTGGGGCAGGCTCTGCAACTGGCCATCCTCCAGGGGGGCCGGAAGGGGCGGCAACTCATCGGCGGGCCGCCAGTGCATCCCATGACTGGAAAATAGCAGCCCATACTGGGACTCTCCCAGGGTCAGAGGCAGTATCTGCAGTGCCTCGGCGCGGCTCTGCTGGCGCAGTCGGCAACACTGGTGCACCAGGAAGCCGAGCCGATCCTCAAGCTGGGCATTGGCGCGCTGGCCCACGGCGATCACCCGGATCTCCGGCAGGTGCTCGTTGGTGATGCCGGTGAGCAGCGACTCCAGCATCTGCAGTACCCCCCGCTCGCCCTCATACTTCTGGTAGTGCATCTCCCCCCAGCTGTTGCGGGTGACCAGCTCCAGCGAGCCTGCCAGAGAGCGGCGGGGACGGCCGGTGGAGAGCACCCGGTTACCCCGCAGATCCAGCATCAGTTCCGACCCGTGCCAGTGGCGGCTGGGGTCCTGCTCCTGGTTGACCACCAGGGTGACCTCATCCAGGTGCCAGGGCTGTTGCAGGGCGTCGAGGTCGTCCCGTTCCGGCCTGTGCAGCATGGGCACCAGCCGCCGAGCCAGCCGGGTCAGGGTCTTGTCGACAACCCCCTCCCCCTGGTGGAAGCGATGGATCCGGGTAGCGGACTCCACCAGGCCGTTGGCGGCGGCCCAGGCGACGCAGGCCAGCCGGCTGCGGTGGTGGAACAGGGGGCTCTCGCCAAACAGCAGCCGCTTGTCGGCAGGCTGTCGGTAGAGGTACCAGGTTCCCCCCTGTTCATCGTCGCTATCCACCTGCAGCAGGGTCAGATCCCGCTCCGCCAGAGAGTGGCTCCACAGCGGGTTGAGCCGTACCAGCTTGTCCGGCTCCGACTCAAACTGGGTGTAGAGTTTGCGGGTCAGGATCCCCATGTCCTGAATCTGCAGTTGCCGGGGCAGGCGCTGACGGCTGGCGAAGGTGGTCAGCCTCTGGTAACTGGTGAGCATCAGCTGCTGCAGCTGATGATTGAACCAGCGTACCTGGCCCGCGTGCCACTGCTGAGCCTGGTTGAGGGAGTCGATCAGCAGCGGCGTCCACTGCCACGCCCGGGTGAGGTCGTCCAACACCCGGGTGCGCCACTGGCCGGGGAAGCGGGCATCGTGACACTTGAGGTAGAAGCAGCGCTGCACCAGCGACAACCGGCTGGTCTCCTGCTGACGCCTGAGGAATCCCTCGATCCGTTCATAGAGCATCAGGTAGGGATCAGCCTGCTGAGCAGTCTGGCCCGCCTTGAGCCGATACCACAGCTGGTCCCTCAGGATGCGCTGATCCGGATAGTCGGCCACGTAGGCTTCCAGCAGTAGTACCTTCAGGACCGATTTGTGGGGGCGGGAGATCCCTTTGAACAGCTGCCACAGAGCGGCGCCGAAGAACTCCGCCGCCGGCAGGTGCTGGATCTCTCCCAGGGTAAGCAGCCCGGGATCATCCTGAGGTGCCCCGGGCCACCAGGCGATGGGCAACCCCGCCAGGCGGATCTGGGTGCGGTAGAACTCCTCCAGCAGCAGCCAGTGCTGGGCACTGCCGCTGTGCTCCGTGTCCAGGCAGCGCTGACAAGGGATGCCGAATTGGCAGGGGTTGATGACGAACAGGTGGGCTTCCAGGCCTCGCTCGGTGGCCCACTGGCTCAGCCAGTCCGCCTTGCGTTGCAGGGTAGCCACCTCCTCCTTGGGCATGTCGCTTTCGTGGATCAGCCACAGGTCGACGTCGGAACCCTGGGTCTGTCCCAGGCTGCCGCAGCTGCCCATGGCGTACAGACCCAGCAGCGGGCCCGGTGGCCCCGATGGCAGGGGGCCCATCGGCGGGGTGACGAAGCCCCGCGCGGCGTGCGGGCACTCCGGCAGGCTGTCCTCCTGCAACGCCTGGACCAACTGCTCCAGTATCTGCCTCTGAGGCAGGGTCAGCCACCCGAGAAACTGGCTCAATCGGGTCTGGTTCAGGGCGTTGCTTAGGGCAAGATCAGAGGCATCCGAATTCAAGCGCGTCTCTCAAAAACTCTCAAAACTGTGATCATGATAACACTTCGTGGGCAAGGAGGAGAAACCGTGAAAAGGATCAATTTTCCGGAACTCCGAAGCGCAAAAGGGGGTCTGACAGGCGCAGCTGCTTTAATGCCCGGCCAAATGCTGGCAACATGAGCGCAATTTTTGACGGTTCCGGCCCGCTGCTGCGCCGGTGATTAGTTTGAGGATACCGAGAGTTATGGCACGCAAAGAGATTCGTATCGCCACCCGCAAGAGTCCCCTGGCCATGTGGCAGGCGGAGTTTGTCAAGGCCGAGCTGGAGAAGGCCCACCCCGGACTGGAGGTGATTCTGCTGCCGATGTCCACCAAGGGTGACAAGATTCTCGATACGCCCCTGGCCAAAGTCGGGGGGAAGGGCCTGTTCGTCAAGGAGCTGGAGGTGGCCATGCTGGAGGGGCGCGCCGATATCGCCGTGCATTCCATGAAGGATGTGCCCGTCGAATTTCCCGAGGGCCTGGGACTGACCACCATCTGTGAGCGCGAAGATCCCCGCGACGCTTTCGTATCGAACAAGTTCGAGACCCTGGACGAGCTGCCCCAGGGGGCCATTGTCGGCACCTCCAGCCTGCGTCGCCAGTGTCAGCTGCGTGAACTGCGCCCCGATCTGGAGATTCGCGACCTGCGTGGCAACGTCAACACCCGGCTGGCCAAGCTGGATGCCGGCGAGTACGACGCCATCATCCTGGCCGCCGCCGGTCTCAAGCGCCTGGAGTTTGAACACCGCATCACCAGTTTTATCGAAAGCGCCCAGTCCCTGCCTGCCAACGGTCAGGGAGCGGTCGGCATCGAGGCTCGCCTGGGTGATGCCGAGCTGCTGGCGCTGCTCTCCGTGCTGGAGCACTCGGACACCCGCGCCCGGGTGATCGCCGAGCGAGCCATGAACACCAGGCTGGAGGGCGGCTGCCAGGTGCCGATCGGGGCCTATGCCGAGCTGGAGGGTGACGAGCTGTGGCTGCGTGGCCTGGTGGGCAAACCCGACGGCAGCCTGCTGCTGCGCGACGAGATCCGCGGCCACAAGGATAATGCCGAGGCTCTGGGCATCGAGCTGGCCGACAAGCTGCTGGACGCCGGTGCCGGTGTCATCCTGAAAGAGGTGTACGGGGAGGCCTGATGCACATACTGCTGACCCGCCCCGCGGGTCGCAACGAGCCGCTGGCCGGGAAGCTGGCGGCGCTGGGTTGGCAGTCCAGCTGCTGCCCCATGGTCGAGATCGTTTCCGAGCCCTCGCCGGCGGCCTCTCCCCTGGCTCAGGCCGATGCCGCCTTCTTCGTCTCCACCAATGCCGTCGATCATGCCGCCCGTCTGGTGGATCACTGGCCCAGGATCACCTACCTGGCCGTCGGTGGCGCCACCGCCCGGGCCCTGCGTCAGCAGGGATTGCAGCCGTTAACCGCCCCCAGGGACAACGAGACCACTGAGGGGATCTGGACCCTGCCGCAGATGGATCGGGTGGTGGGCAAGCGCTTCGTCATCGTCCGGGGCAACGGCGGCCGCGAAGCGATGGCCAAGCGGTTGATTGCCGAAGGGGCCGAGGTGATCTACTGGCAGGTTTACCGTCGGCAACTGCCTAAATTGAATGGGTTAGATCTTGCACAAAGCTGGCAACGCCGCGGCGTAAACGCCATACTGGCAACCAGTGTCGAGATTCTGCAGAACCTCTTTACCCTGCTGCCGCCGGAGCAGCACCCCTGGTTAACCCAGCAGCTGTGGCTGGTGCCGGTAGAGAGGGTGGCCGACGCAGCCCGACAGTTGGGCTGCCACCAGACCCTGGTTACCGGCGGAGCAGGAGATGACGCTATCCTAGAGTCGATAGCCAACTGGAAGAACCGTCAGTAATGGATAAGAAGCCCGAAGATCCTCGCTCTCCCAGCGCCAAACCCGCCGAACAGGAACCCTCCGTCCCAGGCGATGTTCCCTCTGCCGAGGAGCAGAAGCGCTCCGACGCCAAGGCGCCGCCCGTCCGCAGCGGCAAGGGCCGCGCCCGCACCGCCAAAGCCCCGGCTGCAAAAAAGCCCGCCACTCAGGAGAGGTCCGACACCGCAAAGGCCGATGAGCCGGCGCCGTCCAGGCCCGACTCGGTTCCGCAGCCGCAGGATAAACCGGTGACCCGGGCGACCTCCCCCAGAGAGGAGGGCGGTGATGATGGCCGAGGCCAGGGGCCGGCGCTGCTGGTGGCCGTGGCCGCCCTGCTGATCGCCGCAGCGGCGGTGGGTTACTCCGTCTGGCAGGGGCAACAGCGCCAAACCCAGCTGATGCAGGCCCAGGCGCTCTCCGGCAAACTGGATGAGCTGCGCAGCCGTGTGGGCTCCGAGCGCGACCAGCTGGAGCAGCGGCTGGTGGAGCAGGACAGGCAGCAGCAGGCGCTGCTGAAACAGGTCACCGAGCTGCAGGGACAACTGGCCAAGGCCAGGGAGCGCCAGCCGCGAGACTGGCTGCTGGCGGAGGCGGATTATCTGACGCAGATGGCCAGTCGCAAGTTGTGGCTGGAGCAGGATGTGGCCACCGCCATCGCCCTGCTTAAGGATGCCGATCGCCGCCTCAACATGATGAAGGATGAGACCCTGACGCCGGTCCGCAAGGCGCTGAGGGACGACATCACCCTGCTGCAGGGGTTACCCCGGCAGGATCTGGCAGGGATTGCCCTGACCATCGAATCCCTGATTGGTGCCGTGGACCGCTGGCCGCTGAACCGGGTGGAGCTGCCGGAGCTGGTCCAGCCGGAGGTGAGCGATTCTCCCAGTGAGTCGGTCAGCGACTGGAGGAGCAACCTGGCCAAGAGCTGGAACGCCCTGGTGGACGACTTCATCACCATCCGCCGTCGTCAGGGCGAGCTGCAGCCGCTGCTGGCGCCCGAGCAGGAGTGGTATCTGCGTGAGCACCTCAAGGGCAAGCTGATGCAGGCGCAGCTGGCCATCTACCATGGCCATACCGATGCCTACCGCAAGGCATTGGCCACTACCTCCGACTGGATCGAAACCTACTTCAAGCGGGATGATGCCGCCATCGAGGGGGCGCTCACCAGTCTGGGTGAGCTGCAGCGGGCCGAGCTGGGCAGTCGTCTTCCCGCCGCGCTGGTCAGCCAGCCGCTGCTGGAAGCCCTGGTGCAGGAGAGGCTGGACCGGGGGAGTAAGGGATGATTAGGCTGCTGATCTACACCCTGATAGTCCTGGCCGGTGCCATCGTCGGCCCCAAGCTGGTGGAGAACAAGGGCTACCTGCTGCTGGCCATCGGGGAGTACACCATAGAGACCTCAGTGGTGGCGGCGGTGATCCTGTTGCTGGTGGGGTTCTCGCTGCTGCAACTGCTGGAGTGGGGGCTGGTCAAGGGGATTCAGGCCGCCGGCCTGACCCGGTCACTGCCCAGGCGCTGGCGTCAGCGTAAATCGAGAAAATTTACCCTGGAGGGCGCCCTGGCGCTGGCGGAGGAGAACTGGCCCCGGGCGGAGCAGGCGATGGCCAAGGGGGCCGAGGCTGGCGAACTGCCCCTGGTCAACTACCTGGCCGCGGCCCGGGCGGCGCACCATCAGGGGTACGGCGATCGGGTGGAGACCTTCCTCAGTCAGGCGGAAGGCTATTCCGGCAGCGAGGCGGCGGTCAGCATCGCTCGCATCCGCTATCTGATCCAGGATGGGGAGCTGGCCGAGGCTCGGCAGCGGCTGGAGTCGCTCTCCGCCAGCCTGAGGAACCGGCCGACGGTCCTCAAGCTGGCTCACGAGCTGTTTCTGCGTCAGAGGGACTGGGATGCGGTCGCCCGCATCGCCCCGGCGCTGACCAAGCACAGGGTGCTTGACGCCGATGCCCTGGAGCAACTCCCCATCCAGATCGAATGTGGCGCCCTGGAGGCGTGTCATACCCTGGAAGCCCTCGGTGAGCGATGGCAGCAGCTGCCTAAGCGCCGTCGCCGCCAGGATCCCCTGGTGGAAACCTATGTCAAGGCACTGATCCGCTTCCAACAGCCCGCCGAGGCCCGCAAGGCCCTGCTGGCCCAGTTGAATAAGCGGGAGCCCCAGGTCGGCCTGCTGGCCCTGCTGCCCCTGTGCAGCGAGGATGCCGGTGAATCCCTGGTGCACGTTCTGGAGAGGAATCACAGCGCCCCTGAGCAGCCAGAGTATTGGGATTGCCTGGCCAACCTCAGCCGTCAGGCCCGTCAGTACAAGCAGGCCAAGCATTACCAGCGTAAGGCGATCGAACTGCAGCCCACCCGTTACCGCTACTCCCAGCTGGCCGAGTTGCAGGAGCAGCTGGGGGAGCACCGCGGTGCCTTGGAAAGTTATCGCAAGTTGGCGGATCCCGAGCTGGTCTAGAGTCTGCAGGCCGCTAAGAAGCCCGCATGTCGCGGGCTTTTTTGATCAGGCGACCGCGGCTCGAGCTCTGGAGCGGCGCCACAGGTCGAGAGTGAAGATCAGCAGGGCCGCCCAGATAAAGCAGAAGGTGGTCAGCATCGCCGGATCCAGGGTTTCGCCATAGAGGGTGGTGGCCAGGATAAACATCAGGCTGGGGCCGATATACTGGAACAGTCCCAGCATGTAGAAGGGGATGCGCACCGCCGCTGCGGCGAAGGCCAGCAGCGGCAGGGTGGTGACCACTCCGGCGGCCAGGATCAGCAGGTTCAGCTGCAGGCCGTTGCTGCTGAGATCGGAGGTGGGGGTGTCCAGCTGCCACCAGAACAGCAGGGCCAGGGGCAGCATCAGGCTGGTCTCGACGAACAGCCCGGTGACCGACTTCAGGGCCACGCGCTTACGCAGCAGCCCATAGAGGCCGAAACTGGTGGCCAAGCCCAGAGAGACCCAGGGCAGGGAGCCGAACTGTACCAGTTCCAGTGCCACACCCACCACCGCCATGCCCACGGCCGCCAGCTGCATCTTGGGCAGGCGCTCCCCCAGGAACAGCATCCCCAGGGCGACGTTGACCAGGGGGTTGATGAAGTACCCCAGGCTGGCTTCCAGCATGCGACCGGAGTTCACCGCCCAGATGAAGATCAACCAGTTTCCCGCCACCAGTACCGCGGTGGCCGTCAGGGTTGCCAGCTGCTTGGGTGTGCGCAGCAGGTTGCGTACCGCCCCCATCTGGCCGGTGACCGCCACCAGCAGCGCCATCAGGGCGAAAGACCAGATCACCCGGTGCATCAGGATCTCTGTGGCTGGGACCTCGGCGATCGCCTTGAAGTAAAGGGGAGCGAATCCCCACATGGAGTAGGCCATCAGGGCGTAGATGATGCCCTGACGCATTTCCTGGTTTTGCATGGCGAACCTGAATCCTGATTAGGGGGAATCTCTCAAGGGGGCGATATTATGCATCCATCGCCGCCCAGGGGCTAGCCCACTAGGTAGGTACCGGTGCCAAAGGCGATGTGGCTGCCTCTCTCATTGTGCAGCTCCATCCGGGCGACCGCCACCTTGTTGCCGGCGCGGATCACCGTGCCGGTGGCCACAAACAGCTCCCCGCGGCCCGGCCGCAGGTAGTCCACCCGCAGATCGATGGTGCCCAGGTTCTTCATCCGCCGGGCCAGCAGCTCTCTGGGCCAGCTCTGCCGGCTCTTGATCACTGCGGAGAAGGCGGTCAGCCCCCCCGCCACGTCCAGCAGGGTGGCGGTGACGCCCCCATGGAGAATCTGCTGTGCCGGGTTTCCCACCAGCGCCGGTCGCATCGGCAGCCTCAGCTCCAGGGCGCCCTCCCCCTGACTGTGCAGTTCGATGCCCATCAACTGGTGGAAGGGAAGCTGGTTGGCAAACAGCTCCCGCAGATACTCCAGCGCTTCAGCCTGGGTCAGTTCCATCCTGGTACCTCACGATCTTCCTGAACAACTTAATCGGTCTATCAAAGCACTAACCCTGACTCGGCACAACACCCGCCGGTGGCAGACAGCGCGGCTCAGTTGCATTACAATGGCGGCCCTTTTGCCCCTGCGCCGAGATCCATGGACACCATCCTGAGCCCAGAACAACGCGACGCCATCACCACTCCTGCCCAGCAGCTGCTGGAGCAGGTGTTCGGTTACCGGGAGTTTCGACCGGGGCAGCAGCAGGTGGTGGAGCAGCTGGCCGCCGGCCGGGATGCCCTGGTGATCATGCCCACAGGCGGAGGCAAGAGTCTCTGCTATCAGCTGCCGGCGCTGCTGCTGCCGGGGGTCACCGTGGTGATCTCCCCCCTGCTCTCCCTGATGAAGGACCAGGTGGATGCCCTGCGCCAGCTGGGGGTGGGAGCGGTGGCCCTCAACTCCAGCCTGGGCCGGGAGGAGTGGTTGGCCAGTCTGGCGGCGATCCGTGACGGTCAGATCAAGCTGGTCTATCTCTCGCCCGAGCGACTGCTGGCGGCGGACATGATGGCCCGACTGGCCGAATGGCCCCTCTCCCTGATCGCCGTGGATGAGGCTCATTGCATCAGCCAGTGGGGCCACGATTTTCGTCCCGAGTATGCCCGCCTGGGGGAGGTGAAGTCCGCCTTCCCGTCGGTGCCCATGGTGGCCCTGACCGCCACTGCCGATCAGGCTACGCGCCGCGATATCCTCCGCCAGCTGGGTCTCAGTCAGCCCCATGAACATCTGGCCAGCTTCGATCGCCCCAATATCCGTTACAGCGTAATGGATAAGCTCAGCCCCTTCGCCCAGTTGAAAACCTTCCTGCTGCAGCAGAGGGGGAATGCCGGCATCATCTACTGCGGCAGCCGTCGCAGGGTGGAGGAGGTGGCGGATAAGCTGCGCAAGGAGGGGTTTTCCGCCGAGGCTTACCACGCCGGCCTGGAATCAGGGTTGCGCCACCAAGTTCAGGAGGCCTTCCTGAGGGAGAAGATCGATATCGTGGTGGCCACCGTGGCCTTCGGCATGGGGATCAACAAGTCTAACGTGCGATTCGTGGTCCACTGGGATCTGCCCAAGTCCATCGAGAGCTACTACCAGGAGACCGGTCGCGCCGGTCGGGATGGGCTGGAGGCGGAGGCCCTGATGCTGTTCGACCCCGGTGACATCGCCCGGGTGCGCCAGCTGCTGGAGAGCGGGGAGCGGGAGCCCAATCCGGTGGAGATTCATAAACTCAATGCCATGGCGGCCTTTGCCGAGGCCCAGACCTGCCGTCGCCAGGTGCTGCTCAACTACTTCGATGAACCGGCCCACCGTGCCTGCGGTAACTGCGACATCTGCCTGGATCCCCCCAAGCGCTATGACGCCACCGAGGAGGCGCGCAAGGCCCTCAGCTGCATCTACCGGGTCAACCAGAGGTTTGGTATGGGTCATGTGATCGAGGTGCTCAGGGGCAGCAAGGGTCACGCGGTGGTGGAGCGGGGTCATGACAAGCTGTCGACCTGGGGCATCGGCGCCGAGCGCTCCAGCGACCACTGGCTGTCGGTGCTCCGGCAACTGGTGCACCACGGCCTGGTCAACCAGGATATCACTCGCTCCATGGCCCTGACCCTCAATCCGGCCGCCAGGGCGGTGCTGAAGGGGGAGCAGAGACTGGAGCTGGCCGAGCCCAGGGTGGTGCTGGCCAAGCCGGCGCGGGGCCGCTCCCGCCTGCTGCCTCAGCACTATGATCGGCGCCTGTTCGCCCGACTCAAGAGCCTGCGACGGGAGCTGGCGGATGACGCGGGGATCCCCCCATACCAGGTGTTTTCCGACGCCACCCTGGCGGAGATGGCCAGTGAAACCCCCACTACAGAGTGGGCCCTGCTGAGGATCAACGGGGTGGGGGCGAAGAAACTGGAGCGGTACGGAGAGGCCTTTATCGACGCCATTGGGGCCTATCTGGACGAGTGACGCCTTCGGCCAGCATCAGGCTGTGCTGGATCTGGTTGCACTCCAGCCGGGCCAGCAGGGAGTCCGCCTGATCCAGGGGGTGAGATCGTGCCACCCCGGTGGCGATGTTGCGGTAACCGGCTGCGGCCAGGCAGCGGCTCAACCGGTAACGCAGCCGCTCCGCTTCCGCTTCGCTGGCATCCTCCAGCAGGATCAGCAACTGATGATCACCGCACTCCAGCATCAGATCGTCGCAGCGCAGATCCTTGTTGAGGATTCGCTTACGCACCTTGTCTGACAGCGGTGGGCCCTCCCAGGTGAACTTGACCACCGGCAGGGTGCGATCGATGTTGGCCAGTGCCAGCTCCAGCCGGGTGCGCCAGTTCAGTTGGGCATGATTGTCGGGCAGCGCCTTGCCACGGTGATTGCCGGTCAGTTTGAACACCAGCCAGATCAGCCACAGCAACAGGCTGAGGGAGGCCGCCACTTGCCAGGCCATCAGCTGGTTGTGCAGCTTGAAGTAGGACTCCGATTGGCTGGCCAACTGGGTGCGACTGCGGTCGATCTTCTTATCCAGCAGGACTTTTTGCTGAAGAAGGGCGTCTTTGCGCAGGGTCTCCTGCTGCTCGGCGAAGGCCTCATGATATTTCAGCTGCAGTGCGTAGGCGCGTTGATGGTTTCCCTGCATCGCCTCACCTTGAGACTCGATCCAATCCAGCTCAGCTAACACTCTGATGTCTTGCTCAAAGGTAAAACGCTCCCGGGCCAGCTTCAGTTGATTTGCAGCCTCATCGAATCGGTTCAGGTGAAACGCCGCTTCAGCCAGGAAGGAGCGCGCCCTGGCTTGACGCTCCTCCATGGCCAGGTCACCGAACATCGCCAGTGCCGAGTCGGCGTAGTCATAGGCGTCGGAGTAACGCTGCAGTTTCAGTGACAGCTTGGAGAACAGCAGGTTAAATCTGGCTTGTGCCAGCATGTCCATCTTCGGCACAAGCTGTTCCAATTGCTCCATGCGCGTTTGAGCATCCTGATACCGCTCCTGCTCCATCAGTGTAAATGTATGATTAACCTGAATTATCCAGCTCAGGGTGGAGTTCCCGGGGGCTTGTTTGATCGCCTGTTCAAACAGGGCGTCACTGCGCAAAAAGTCGCCAAGGTAGTAGTAGGTGCGTGCCAGGGAGTAGGAGATTAACGCGGGATGAGGGTGGTAGATAGGCCTCTTGTTGCGGCTGCTTTCCATCCAGGTCAACGCCTGGTAGAGGTCATCCAGCGCCGACTCCAGATCGCCCTGATCGGAATAGATGTCGGCGCGTCGAAGCAGGCTGAGCCCCAGGGCGCTGCTGGAGTCTTCACCGTGTATGGCTTTGTTGATGGTCTCCAGTGCCTGATCGTATTTGCCAAGCATCATAAGATTATTGGCTTCGCAGGCATTCATGTAGGCGACTAATTGAGGCATTTTCAGCTTACTTGCGGCGGCGAGTCCGCTGTCTAGAGCCTGTTGGGCCTCAGAGAGAGAGCGATTGCTGATGGCAGCCTCGCAGAGAAGCACATGCCAGCGCATCTGCAGCTCGGGCGTTGCGGCGAGGGCTCGAGGCCTGAGGCTCTCCAGCTTGTCGTAAGCACCGGGGGTGGAGAGCTGCACCTCGAGGGTGAGCGCATCGAGGCGTTGGGACAGTTCATCGGCGGCGGCAAAGGGGCTGCACAGTGTCAGCAGCAGCCAGGCAGTCATCCTTAACAGTGAGGGCATCAGGCCAGCATCGAGTCGGAAAAAGGGCCCTAGGATAAGACCTCTGTTAACGAGTGGTAAAGGTGGAGTACCAAAGAGGCTGATCCAGGTCGCAGAAGCACCGGAATAAGCTGCATAACCAATCACAATGACTGACTGAGCATTCCGGGGTTGACATCTCCTTCGGAATGCGGTCATAGTTAGGTCACTTCGTAACCGCGAAACCGCGAAAAAGAATTCATTTATGTACAACGCATTTCAGTCTGACCTACTAATTAGCCTAACCCTAGCAGGACGCTGCGCGGGCGGCTTGGTCGTGGACTGAAAACGGTACGACTCGAGCATTATAAACCCGCGCTGTAGGCGCGGGTTTTTTTGTGCCCGCGCTCAGTGCCAGGTTGTCATGGAGGCAGTATGAGTGAACGGGTAATCCTGTTTGATACCACATTGAGGGACGGTGAGCAGGCCCTGGCGGCCAGCCTGTCGGTGAATGAAAAGTTGCAGATTGCCCGGGCCCTGGAGCGGATGGGGATCGACATCATCGAGGCGGGTTTCCCCGTCTCCTCACCGGGGGATTTTGAGTCGGTGCGGCAGATCGCCGCCACCGTCAAGGAGAGTCGTGTCTGCGCGCTCTCCCGGGCGGTTAAGGGGGACATCGATGCCGCCGCCGAGGCCCTGAAGGTGGCGGATCAGTTCCGTATCCACACCTTCATCTCCACCTCGGACATCCATGTGCAGAGTAAGCTGCGTCGGGATTTTACTCAGGTAGAGCAGATGGCGGTGGACGCGGTGCGTTACGCCCGTCGATTTACCGACGATGTGGAGTTCTCCTGCGAGGACGCCGGCCGCACCCCCATCGATAACCTGTGCCGCATGGTGGAGTCCGCCATCCGCGCCGGGGCCACCACGGTCAACATCCCCGATACCGTCGGTTACACCACCCCGACCGAGTTCGGCGGCATCATCCGAACCCTGTTTGAGCGGGTGCCTAACATCGACCAGGCGGTGATCTCCGTCCACTGCCACGATGACCTGGGGCTTTCCGTGGCCAACTCCATTGCCGCTGTCGAGGCGGGTGCACGTCAGGTGGAGGGCACCATCAACGGCATTGGTGAGCGGGCGGGCAACGCCGCCCTGGAGGAGGTGATCATGATCCTCAAGACCCGGGCCGCCCGTTTCGGCCTGGAGGTGGGCGCCAACCCCCAGGAGATCCATCGGGTCAGCCAGACCATCAGCCGCCTGTGTAACATGCCGATTCAGTCCAACAAGGCGATCGTCGGCGCCAACGCCTTCAGCCACAGCTCCGGCATCCATCAGGACGGGGTGCTCAAGAGCCAGAACACCTACGAGATCATGACCCCGGAGTCCATCGGCCTGGGGCGCAACAACCTCAACCTGACCTCCCGTTCCGGCCGCCACGTCATCCGCCACCGCATGGCGGAGATGGGCTACACCGACGCCGAGTATGATCTGGACACTCTGTATCAGCGCTTCCTGGCCCTGGCCGACAAGAAGGGCCAGGTGTTCGACTATGACCTGGAGGCGCTGCTGTTCTTCGAGAACCAGCGGGAGGAGCAGGAGCAGTACCGAATAAACCAGCTCAACGTCCAGGCGGGAAGCAGCCATTTCGCCACCGCCTCGGTGGAGATGCAGATTGGCGAGGAGACGGTGACAGAGGCGGCCACCGGCAACGGACCGGTGGACTCCGCCTACAAGGCGATCGCCCGAGCCACCGGCCGTCAGCTGGCGATCAAGAGCTACCACATCGGTGCCGAGGGAGGCGGCCACGACGCCCTGGGCCGGGTGGACATCACCGCCGAGTATGAGGGCCGCACCTTCCACGGCATGGGGCTCTCCACCGACATCATCGAGTCCTCGGCCATCGCCCTGATTCGGGTCTACAACCTGATCCACCGTCAGCAACAGATTGAGAAGAAGAAGCAACAGATCTTGGAGGAAGCATGAGCAGGCAGTATCCCGTAGCAGTATTGGCCGGGGACGGCATCGGTCCCGAGGTGATGGCCGAGGCGATGAAGGTGTTGAAGATCGCCGGGGAGCGCTTCGGCTTCGAGTTGGAGACCACCCACTGTGATATCGGCGGTGCCGCCATCGATAACCACGGCCAGGCCCTGCCCGAGCAGACCCTGGCAGCCTGTGAACAGGCCCAGGCGATCCTGTTTGGTTCCGTCGGCGGCCCCAAGTGGGAGGGGCTGCCTCCCAACGAACAGCCGGAGCGCGCCTCTCTGCTGCCCCTGCGAGGTCACTTCGGCCTGTTCTGCAACCTGAGACCGGCCCAGATCCATCCGGGCCTGGAGGGGCTGTCGCCGCTGAGGGCGGACATCAGCGGCCAGGGGATGGACCTGCTGGTGGTGCGTGAGCTCACTGGCGGCATCTACTTCGGTGAGCCCAAGGGGCGCCGGGGCGCCGGGGAGCAGGAGACCGCCTTCGACACCATGACCTACAGCCGCCACGAGATCCGCCGCATCGCCCGCCTGGCCTTCGAGTCGGCCCGCAAGCGCCGGGGCAAGCTGGCCTCGGTGGACAAGGCCAACGTGCTGGCCTGCTCGGTGATGTGGCGTGAGGAGGTCAATGCCGTGGCCGCCGACTTCCCCGAGGTGGCGCTGGAACACATCTACATCGATAACGCCGCCATGCAACTGTTGCGCCGTCCCTTCGACTTCGACGTGATGCTTTGCTCCAACCTGTTTGGTGACATCCTCTCCGACGAAGCGGCGATGATCACCGGCTCCATGGGGCTGCTGCCCTCCGCCAGCCTCAACGAGTCGGGTTTCGGCCTCTATGAGCCCGCCGGCGGAAGCGCGCCGGACATCGCCGGTATGGGGATTGCCAACCCGGTGGCCCAGATCCTGTCCGCGTCGTTGATGCTGCGTCACAGCCTGGGGGAGACCGAGGCCGCCGACGCCATTGATGCCGCCGTGGCCAGGGTGCTGTCCGAAGGACGCTTTACCGCCGAGTTGCTGCCGCCTGAGCGCCGTGACCAGGCCCTGACCACCGCACAGATGGGCGATGCCATCGCCGCTTACATCGCCTAAGGAGACGACATGGCACAGACCCTCTATGACAAGATCTGGCACAGCCACACCATCGAGGTGCCGGCGGAAGAGACGCCACTGCTCTACATCGATCGCCACCTGGTGCATGAGGTGACCTCGCCCCAGGCCTTCGACGGCCTGCGCCAGGCTGGGCGCAAGGTCAGGGCGGTCAGCCGCACCCTGGCCACCATGGACCACAACACCTCCACCCGCACCCGCTCCATTGAGGCGCTGCCCTCATTGGCGCGCACCCAGGTGCAGACCCTGCAGCGCAACTGTGAAGAGTTCGGCATCACCCTGTTTGATATTCACCACCAGAACCAGGGGATCGTCCATGTGATGGGGCCGGAGCAGGGCTTCACCCTGCCGGGCACCACCATCGTCTGCGGTGACTCCCACACCGCCACCCACGGTGCCTTCGGTGCCCTGGCCTTCGGCATCGGCACGTCAGAGGTGGAGCACGTGCTGGCCACCCAGACCCTGAGGCAGCGCCGGGCCAAAACCATGCGCATCGAGGTACGTGGCCAGGTGGCCGCGGGGATCACCGCCAAGGACATCGTGCTGGCGATCATCGGCCGGGTGGGCCACGGTGGCGGTACTGGCTATGTAGTGGAGTTCTGTGGCCAGGCGATCCGGGATCTCTCCATGGAGGGGCGGATGACGGTGTGCAACATGGCCATCGAGCTGGGGGCCAAGGCGGGGCTGATCGCCCCGGACCAGACTACCTTCGACTACCTCGAGGGGCGTCCCATGGCGCCGCAGGGGCAGGCGTGGCAGCAGGCGGTCGAGTACTGGCGCACCCTTCACAGCGACCCGGGCGCCTGTTTCGACGCCGAGGTGGTGCTGGAGGCGCCCGAGATCGCCCCCCAGGTTACCTGGGGGACCAATCCGGGCCAGGTGGTCGCCATCGACCAGCCGGTGCCGGCGCCGGAGAGTTTCGATGAGCTGGTGGCCCGCTCCGCCGCCGAGAAGGCGCTGGCTTACATGGACCTGGCTCCGGGGGTGCCCCTGACCGAGGTGGCCATCAACAAGGTGTTTATCGGCTCCTGCACCAACTCGCGCATCGAGGATCTGCGCGCCGCGGCGGCCATGATTCAGGGGAAGCGGGTCGCCTCCGGGGTGGACGCCATCGTAGTACCCGGCTCCGGCCTGGTGAAGGCCCAGGCGGAAGCGGAGGGGCTGGACCGGATCTTCCTCGACGCCGGTTTCGAGTGGCGCCTGCCGGGCTGCTCCATGTGCCTGGGGATGAACGACGACCGCCTGGAGGCGGGGGATCGCTGCGCCTCCACCTCCAACCGTAATTTCGAAGGTCGCCAGGGGCGGGGCAGTCGCACCCATCTGGTCAGCCCCGCCATGGCCGCCGCCGCGGCGGTCGCCGGCCATTTTGTCGATATCCGCCAACTCTAGGAGAGCCCCGATGCAAGCATTTACCCAACACCGCGGAGTGGCGGCGGTCCTGGACCGGGCCAACATCGACACCGACCAGATCATCCCCAAGCAGTTCCTGGCCAAGGTGACCCGGGAGGGGTTCGGCGTCCATCTGTTCCATGACTGGCGCTATCTGGACCACGAGGGGAAGCGGCCCAACCCGGAGTTTGTCCTCAACACCGAGCCCGGGTGCCGGGCCAGTGTGCTGCTGGCGGGAGAGAACTTTGGCTGCGGCTCCAGCCGGGAGCACGCACCCTGGGCCCTGGCGGACTTTGGTTTGCGGGCGATCATCGCTCCCAGCTTTGCCGATATCTTCTACCAGAACGCCATCAACAATGGTTTGCTGCCCATCGCCCTGCCCCAGGATCAGGTGCAGGCGCTGATGGAGGCCTGTGGCGAGAGCCAGGTGGCGATCGACCTTGAGGCGTGTCAGGTCAGCTGTGGCGAACACTGCTTCAGCTTTGAGATCGATGCCGACGCCCGCCACAACCTGCTCAATGGGCTGGACGCCATCGGCCTGACCCTGGCTCATGAGCAGGCGATCGCCGACCACGAGGCGAGGTTGCCCGACTGGCTGAGGTGATCGACTGTACGCTGAGTTTGTTTCCGTCAAACAGCTCCGACCAGTAAAAACCAATTAAAAACATCGTCTTAACTCGGAGATTGGGCCTGTCTCACCCAGGCCAGTGAATTACACTGGCCGGAGTGTTCTTTTTCGGCGCACACCTCCCGGTGACGCTGTGGAAATGTATGACACTGATTAAAATAGATATTTTTCATTGGCTCATGCGGATTCTGTGATGATAACGGTACAGCTGTATGGTCAATGTGAGCCGGGTGTGACCTGTTCGAGGCATTGGTCCGGGTGAACTCTCTGGTGGGGCCGGCTGAATCAGGGTTTTTATGCCTTTCTTGATGGAGTAATTGCACTATTTTTTTCTCTCCCTAATATGGCGGCGACTAATAACATCCACACCGAAATTGGGGAAAGTATGAAGATTCGAGTAGTTGCTGCCCTGGTGGCCGGCGCCCTTGCCGGTCAGGTTCACGCCGCTGGCTTCCAGCTGGCGGAGTACTCCGCCACCGGCCTGGGCCGCGCCTTCGCCGGCGAAGCCGCCATCGCCGACAACGCCTCCGCCCAGGGGCGCAATGCCGCCTTGCTGATCCAGCTGGAGGGGCACCAGATCTCCGCCGGAGCCATCTATGTGAACCCCAATATCGATGTGGAGGGCACCACCTCCATTCCCGCGGCGGGCTTCTCCACCGATGCCAGTGCCGATGACATCGCTCCCGCCCAGTGGGTGCCCAACTTCTACTACAGCAACCGCCTGAGCGACGACTGGGCCATCGGCCTGGCCCTGACCTCCAACTACGGCTTTGCCACCGAACTGCCCGCGGCCCACGAGGCGGCCATCTTCGGTTCAGATACCCAGATCACCACGGTGGAACTGGCCCCCAATGTGGCCTACAAGCTGAGCGATACCCTGGCGGTGGGCCTGGGCTTGCGCCTGGTCTACGGTGACGGCAAGGTCGAGGGCACAGTGCCAAACTGGGGCGCGAACTTTGGCCTGCCCGCCGGGGCCAAGCTGAAGTCGGTGGAAGGTGACGGCGTGGACTGGGGCTACCAGCTGGGCATGACCTGGGAGCCCGCCAAGGGCCACCGCATCGGCCTGGCCTACCACTCCGAGGTGGAGCTGAAGCTGGAAGGGGACGCCGAGGGGCTGGCCTTCGGCATGATGCCCGGCCAGAGCAAAGAGGGCAGCCTGAAGCTGCCGCTGCCTGCCTACGCCGAGCTCTCCAGCGTGCATCAGCTGACCGAGTCGCTGTCTGTCCACGGGTCCATCAACTGGACTGACTGGAGTGCCTTCGAAGAGCTGGTGGTGGATTTCCCCGGTGAGCCCTCCAACCTGCTGAAGGAGGAAAACTTCAAGGACAACTGGCGGGTCGCCCTGGGTGCCACCTACCAGCTGGACAGCCAGTGGCTGGTGCGCGGCGGTGTGGCCCTGGATAAGACTGCGGTAGACGACGAGCATCGCACCCTGAGCATCCCGGACTCCGATCGCCTGTGGTTCTCCTTCGGTGCCGGCTACCAGGCGTCCAAGGATCTGACCCTGGATATGTCCCTGACCTACATCAAGTCTCACGGTGATGCCCCCATCACTGAGAGCGTGGCCCTGAACGAGCAGGCGTCTGCTCTCTACCAGGGCGAGATCTCCGGTGACGTATGGCTGGCCGGTGTCCAGGCGACTTACCGTTTCTAAAGGGTTTCGAATCGACACAATGGGGGCCGGGTGGTCCCCATTTTTTTCCTCTCCTGGCTGCTCGCCTACTGAATCAGCCGCTGTTTCCCCTCGGCGCTGAGAACCTGACCCACCATCTCCATCACCGGACTTTGCAGTCGCCAGCTGTGCCAGAACAGGGGCACATCGATGTGGTCATCGCACAGCAGCCGCAGTTTCCCCCGTGACAGCGCCTCGGACACCTGAAGCTCCGGCAGCAGGGCATACCCCATATGCTGCAGTACCGCATCGACAAACCCCTGGGAGGAGGGCAGCTGATGGTGGGGTGGACGACCGGTGACCTGGGGGTAGTGGCGGGCAAAGAAGCGGTTGAGCAGTTCATCGTCCCGGCCATAGGTGAGGGTGGGGCAGCCGATCAGCGTCGCCTCGGTGATGCCGCCGGTGAAGTGGCGGTCGGCGAAGGCCGGCGTGGCCATCAGCCGATAGCGCAGGGCGCCTATCCGGTGGGCGCGGCACCCCTGGACGGCGCGGGTGTGGGCGGAGATGCAGCCGGCAACCTCACCCCGGCGCAGGCGCTCCAGGGTCAGCTCCTCGTCCTCTACCGTCAGCTGGGACAGCACGCCATGGTCTCGATAGAGTCGGGCCAGGGCGGCGGGCAGCCAGGTGGCCAGGCTGTCTGCGTTTACCGCCAGGCGCACCGGGGTGTGGCTGTCATCCTGCTCCTCGGTGAGGCTGGCGGCCAGGGTGGACTCCATCATCGCCACCTGCTGCTGGTGGCGCATCAGTGCCAGGCCTGCCTGGGTGGGGCGAATGGGGTGAGCCCGAACCAGCAGGGGCTGTCCCAGGCGCTGTTCCAGCAACTTGACCCGCTGGGAGACCGCCGACTGGGTCAGACCCAGCTCCTTGGCCGCGCGGTCGAAGCTCCCCAGGCGGGCCACCGCCGCCATCGCTTCCAACAGTTTATAGTCCAGCATTTGTTAATTAGCTCCGCTAATATTTGATTAGCACTATTAATTTTTGTTAATTCCTGCTCCAGCCTACAATCCCAGTCATAGAGTCACAAGCAGTTCAGGAAAGTGGAAGATGGTATCGGCATACATTAACGGGTTGGGCGTCGGGGCGGGCCTGATCATGGCCATTGGCGCCCAGGGAGCCTTCGTTCTCAGCCAGGCGCTCAAACGCCAGTACCATCTGATGGTGGCCCTCACCTGCACCCTGCTGGATGTGGTGCTGATCGGCCTGGGGGTAGCCGGCGTCGGCGCCCTGATTACCGAAACCCCGGAACTGATGTCCCTGACTCAGTACGGTGGTGCCGCCTTCCTGCTGTGGTTTGGCTTCTGCTCCCTGCGCCGAGCCCTGAGTGGTGAGCAGGGAATGCAGGCGGGCGAGGCCCTGGTCAGCCGTCGCAAGGTTCTGGGCACCACCCTGGCGGTGACCCTGCTCAACCCCCATGTCTACCTGGATGCCCTGGTGCTGCTCGGTTCTCTCGGCGCCCAGTTTGGCGAGGCGCGCTGGTCCTTCTATGCCGGGACCGTGACCGCCTCTACCCTGTGGTTCGTCGGCCTCAGCCTGGGGGCCGCCCGGCTGGCGCCGGTGCTCTCCTCCCCCAAAGTGTGGCGAGCCATCGATCTGCTGGTGTGGGCGCTGATGTGGTCGATTGGAGTAAAACTGCTGCTGGGTGCCTGATGCCAGGATGTCGGACTCAGGACCGAAGAGACGGGGGGGAGCCCGGGGAGTGGGGGGACACTTCCTTGAGGCGATGGATCCCCTTGCGGCTGACATGCAGCCGGTACACCTTGAACTCCTGTTGCTGGCCGCAGCGCCAGTTGAGCAGCAGATAGACGGGAATCACCCGCTGGACATCAAACTGACGTATCCGCTCCCCCTCCCGTTGCCATAGGACCCGCCGCTGGCTGGGTTGCAACCGCAGCGACCGGCTCAGGTTGATCACCAGTTGGTCGGACAGCTTGCAGCTGTGGCCGTCGACCACCGGGCTGGCGCTGCCATAGCTGCGGTGGTAGACCCAGCCGGCATCGATGCGCGCCCCTTCGCCGGGGGGGAGGCGCTCCTTCATGTCGTCGATCAGCCGCCTCAGCGGGGGGCCGCCCAAGTGGAGGAAGGTATCCCGGATATCCACCACCGCCGTGCCATCATCCCGGTAGAGCCGGTAGTGGTGCTGGGAGAAGCGGGTGTAGAACTGGCTCAGTAGGTAGAGGCGTCCCACCTCCTTGAGCCGGTCCTTGAAGATGTAGGAGATCACCAGCGACAGGAAGAAGGGGGTGCTGAAGCTGCCAAACGCCCTCTGGGTGGCGAAGGCGATGGTGGTGGCCAGGGTCATCGCCACCGCGGCCGCCAGGCCGAAGATAAGCTGTTCGGCCAGCTTAGGCCCCTTGAGCACCCTTCGGGTCAGCTGGTAGGGACGCTCGATGATTCGGCGCCCCAGGCTGAGCCGGTCCAGCCCCTTTTCCCGGCCGGCCGCCTCGTGGTGGGTCAGCCTTACCCTGGCCAACTCGGCGATCCGCTCCGTCAGCCTCAGGTAGCGCCGCAGCGGCCCCTCCCCGCTCCGGAGGGATTCTCTCAGCAGGGCCTGGTGCAGCTGGAACAGCAGCTGCTCACGGGTCAGCAGAAACAGTTTGCGCCTCGATTCATCCTCGAACGCCGGGTTCAGCCGTAACAGCCGGAGCAGAGAGGGTCGGAGTGCCAGCAGCGAGTGGCTGTCCGCCTGGGCCAGCCAGATCCTCATCGCCCTCACCAGATCCGCCAGCAATCTCTGAAACGCGCGGCTGTTCAGCCTGTGGGCCAGGGTCATCTGACGGCAAAGACTCTCCAGCTCCTCCTGGCTGGGGGGGGTAAGCGGCTCCAGCGTTTGCTGCTGAATCAGGTTGCGGTAGAAATGCTCACTGGTGTAGCTCTCTGTACCCAGGTCCATCACCCCGGGCAACAGCAGATGCAGTTGCCACTGGCTGGGTGGTCGCTCGCGGGTCAGCTCAATCCGAACTTGAAGGTGGTATTTATCCATCACGGACAAGGAGATCATGAGTAAAGCGGGGGCCTCCAATCATCATGCCTCCTTTAACCATAGTCGTCGGAGTCGGCGTTCGGACAGGGGAGCCCCGCCAGGGTTCGTGACGGCGGGGACAGAACTGAAAAGGGGTGCCGTCAGGCACCCCTTTGATCATCGTCTTGCGGCTAGTTCATCTCCTTGCCCAGCACATAGTGCTCGAACCAGGCCAGATCCCAGCCCATCTTGGTCTTGCGGTGAGAGTACTTGCTCAGGCCATGGCCCTCACCCGGGTAGATCACCAGTTCGGTGGGCACCTTCAGGTAGTGGCGCAGGGTGCGGTAGAGCCCCTTGGCGTGGGGGGCGGGGACCCGGGCGTCGTTCTCGCCCATGTGGATCAGGGTGGGAGTACGGATGCTGCCGGCGTGGGTCAGACTGGAGCCGTGGGTGTAGGCCTCGGGCTTTTCCCAGGGCAGCCCCTCCATGTAGTTGAGCACGTGCCCCGGGGTGTCCTCCAGCAGCCATTGCAGACGCTGGTCGAAGACACCGGCTCCGGAGCTGGCCGCCTTGTAGCGGTTGTTGGTGCTGATCAGGGCGTTGGTCAGGTAGCCACCGTTACTCCAGCCCATCACCGCCAGCTTGTTGCCGTCGGCGATCCCCTCACGGATCAGGGCGTCGACGCCGGCCTCGATATCCTTCACCTCGATCTCATGCTCGTTGCCGATCAGGTCCACCAGGAACTGGTCGCCATAGCCGGTGGAACCGCGGTAGTTGGGGGAGAGCAGGGCCCAGCCCTTGGCGGCGAAGGTGGCTCGGCCATAGGAGCGGTGGGCCAGGGCGTAAGGGGTAGCGGCGGTGGGACCGCCGTGGATCTGCACCACCAGTGGCAGCGGACCGTCGGACTTCTTGTAGCCAGGAGGCAGCTCCAGAATCCCCTCCACCGGGGTGCCGTCGGGAGCGGTCCATCGGTAGCGGCTGATCTGGGGCAGCTTCCACTGGTCGGTCTGTGGATTGATGTTGGTCACCCGGTGCGGGGTTTTGCCCACCTTGCCCTGGTACAGGTCATAGAAATGATTCAGGGCATTGTGGCTGAGCACCATGTTCTTGCCGCGACCGTCGAAGGCGTAGCTGCCCACCACGTAGTCGCCCTTGGTCAGAGTGCGGGTCTCGCCCTGCTTGCCCTTGGCCACCTCGGTGCAGAACAGCTTCACCGAGCCCTGTTCGGCGCCGCGATAGCACAGCTCGTTGGAGCCGGGCAGCCAGCGGCTGTCACTGCCGTTGAGAGTGGCCTTACCTGGGCGTTGCATATCCAGCTGCCACTCCACCTTGAGTCGCTCATCCAGCTTGGCGACAAACATCTGACCGGGGTGGCCGTCATAATCGATGCGCCACGCCAGCTTATCGCCGTCCGGACTCCACTTGGGATGCATCAGCCAGCCGTAGGGGGAGGGGGCCTGCTCGCGCCAGGCGCTGTCCTCCAGCACCACATTGCTGTCGTCGTCGACGTCGTACACCTCGACACTGGACCAACCCTCCAGGAAGATCAGTTCGTTGTCCGTGGTGGTGACTCGGGCCAGGCGTGTGCCATCGGCACTGACGTCGAAGTCCCACACCACCTTGTTGTCATCGATCACCAGAGTCTTGCGGAAGTTCTGCAGATCCAGCCGGTAGAGGGGGTTGACCTTGACGGTGCCGTGACCATAGTCGGGGCCCTTGTTGGCACTGCGGTGCTGGGTAAAGGCGTCCTGCTCGGTGTGGTCGCGGATGCCGGTGAACCACAGCTGACCATCCGCCAGTTCGAAGTGGCGGACCCCGTTGACCTCCCGGGTCAGGGGCACCGCCTCGCCGCCGCTCAGGGGCATGCGGAACACCTGGGATTTGCCGTTATAGGGAGGTTGCTTGCCCTCATCGCGCTTCTCGGCGCGCAGGAAGTAGAGGTACTTGCCCGCCGGGTCGATCCTGGGTTGAGACTCCTTTTCGGGGCTGAAGGTGAGGCGCTCCGGCATCTGGCTGCCCAGCTGGACCCGCCACAGATCGTTCAGGTTCTTGTCCGCCGCTTCATCCCAGTAACTTTGGACCCAGACCGCCTGGGTGCCGTCTGCGCTCAGTTGCACCTGGCTCATGCCTTGAATGGTGAAAAAGTCGTCCAGGGTGATGTCGTGCTGACGTTCGGCCAGGGCGGGTTGGGCAAACAGGGCCGCCGCGATTGTCGCGGGGAGCCATCCTCTCTTCATGGGTCGTGTCCTTTTGTTGTGGTTGCCGTTGAGCTTACCCAAATACGCGGCGTCAGAGTAGGGGCGGTAACGGGATTTTTGCTCCGGAGTTAGTGGGATGTGTCGGATTTTCGTAAGGAATTAAAAAGGGGCCCCAGTGGGCCCCTCCGTGTTCAGGGTTGCAGCGGCCGGGGGCGGCTGCGCCGGCGGCGGTTGGCCTGCATCGGTGGACGCTCTGGCACCGGACGGCGGCTGTCGAGGATGTGCTGAACGGCGGCCAGCGGGTGACGCAGCACCATCCGCGGACCGGCATAGCGCATGATCCCCCGTGCTTGCTGGCGCTGGGCCGGTTTATAACAGTGGATGGGGCAGTTGCCGCAAGTGGGCTTCTCCTCACCATAGGGGCAGCGATCCAGCTTCTGCTCGGCGTAGGCCAGCAGCTCGTCACAGGCCGGGCACACCCCGGCATCGTTTCGTCGACCGTCACACTGCGCCTGGCAGTAAAGGCGGGTCATCTTGGCCATGGTCCGGTGTTCCCGGGCCAGCCGTCCGGTGAGATTCGCGCTTTTCATTCAATACCCCGGTTCATTGCTCAGGTATGATGGTATCTTAAAAAAGCATCGACAATGCCTCTACCGCCTTGGCCCAGATCTGCGAAGGGGATCAAATATGGATCACCTTGTCACTGGCTAGGGTCCACTGGGTCAGCTCCACCAGGGTGCCGATGCCGACCCCGGGGATCAGCCGCTCTGCCGACAGGCCCCTGGCCTCGACGCAGGTTTTGCACAGGCTCACCGGTACCCCCTGGGCCAGCAGCAGTTCCAGCATCTGGCCGATGTGGTAACTGAGATCCGGGGTCTGCTGGCCGGAGAGGGCGGCCCCGACCGCATCGGACATCAGGAACAGCCGCTGCTGAATGGGGGTGTCGCTGTGCTCCTGCAGGGCCAGGGCGATACGCAGGGCGTTGTAGAGTTTTTCGGAGCCGTAGGGGCTGTCGTGGGCCACCATCAGGATAGAGGTCATGGTCACTCCATGGGTGAGAGGAAACAGAGTCCATCATTGTCGCAGAGGCGAGAGGGAGAAAGTGTGCTGAAGCTAACACCGGGCATCAATCAGGCGGTGCCGGGGCTGGCCCAGGAGGTGCGGCCGGTGCCCCTGGAGAATCCCATTTTGTTGGGGTGGAGTGAGGCGCTGGCCACCGAGCTGGGGCTGGAGCGGTGCGACGAAGCCCTGCTGCGTCAGCTCAACGGCGAAGGGCCGTTTCCCCTGCCGGCCACCGCCCAGGTGTATTCCGGCCACCAGTTTGGCGGCTACACCCCCAGGCTGGGGGATGGCCGGGGCTGCCACCTGGGGGAGGTGGCGGGCCGGGAGCTGTTCCTCAAGGGCAGCGGTCCCACTCCCTACTCCCGGGGTGGGGATGGCCGGGCGGTGATCCGCTCGGCGGTCAGGGAGTTTCTCGCCAGTGAGGCGCTGCACCACCTGGGAATCCCCACCACCCGGGCCCTGGCGGTGCTGGCGTCGGACACGCCTGTCTTTCGGGAGCAGCCGGAGCGGGGAGCGATCACCGTCAGGGTCACGCCCAGCCACTTGAGGTTCGGACACTTCGAGTACTTTCGTCATACCGGCCAGCCCCATAGAGTGAAGGCGCTGCTGGAATATGCCCTGGCTCGCTATTTTCCCTGCTGCCTTAACCAGCCAGAGCCCGTGACCGCCCTGTTTCTCGAGGTGGTCGAGCGTACCGCGGAGACCGTCGCCGACTGGCAGGCGGCGGGCTTTGTTCACGGGGTGCTCAACAGTGACAACATGTCACTGCTGGGGGAGACCTTCGATTACGGCCCCTTCGCCTTCATGGACCGTTGCGACCCGGGGTTTGTCTGCAACCATTCGGATCACTACGGCCGCTACGCCTTCGATCAGCAGCCGGGCATCGGCTGGTGGAACCTGCAGCGACTGGCCCTGGCCCTGAGTGACCATCTGGACGGCGCACTGATGGCGCCCGCCCTGGAGCTCTATCGCACTCGCCTCACCGCCCGCTACCTGTGGCGGATGGAAGCGCGTCTGGGGCTGCCCGGTGACGGGGGGCTGCAGCCGCGGCTGGATCGTATCGCCGCCCTGGTGACGCTGATGCAGGAATCCGGTGTGGATTACCACTCCACGCTGAGGCTGTTTGCCCGTCTGGATCCCGAGGGTGACGGTGGTGAACTGAAGGCCAGGCTGGGGAGCCGGGCGGCCTGGACGACGTGGTGGCACGGGTATCGGCAGGCACTCTCTTTTGGCGATCTTGGTGGCTGGCAGCGGGGCCGGGCCGCGGCCAATCCGTCGGTGGTATTGCGTACCCACCTGGCCCAGCAGGTGATCGAAGCGGCGGAGCGCAACGATACCCGGCCTCTGCGGGAGTTGCATAAGGCCCTGTGTCGTCCCTATGATGACCACCCCGAGACACCCCACTTGACCGAGGATCCGCCACCATGGGCCAGCACCATCACCCTCTCCTGTTCCAGTTAGGCCGCGCCGACTACGATGCCGGGACGGGCCGGCTTTGCTGGCATTGCGCCCTGGCGGAGCCGGCACTGCCGGAACTGGTGGCCGCGCTGGCTCTCGAGCTGGATTGCCGGCTCGGGGATCACCAGTGGGGGGCCGACCGTCACTGTTGGTCCCTGGAGTTCGAGGGGACCCGGCTGAGGTTGCAGTATGAGCTGTTGTGCGACAGCCTGTGGCTGGAAGCGGAGCGTGCCGACGAACGCGATGTGGTAGCCTTCCTGGCACAACTGTGGAGCCGACAATGACCCAAGCCCAATTTGATTTTCACTCCCTGGGGCCGGACTGCATCCTCAATGCGGTCGAATCCCTGGGGATCTATCCCGATACCGGCCTGTTGCCCCTGAACAGCTATGAGAACCGGGTTTACCAGTTCCGGGGCGATGATGGTCGTCGGTACGTGGCCAAATTCTACCGCCCCCAGCGTTGGAGCGAGGCGGCGATCCGCGAGGAGCACGCCTTTGCCCACGAACTGTCCGAGGCGGAGGTGCCGGTGGCGGCCCCTCTGCGCATCGATGGCGAGACCCTGTTTGACCATCAGGGCTACCGATTTGCCCTGTGGAGCAGCATCGGTGGCCGCGAGTTCGAGGTGGACAACCTGGATCAGCTGGAGCAGGTGGGCCAGTTCCTCGGTCGCCTGCACCAGGTGGCCCGGGGCGGTCAGTTTGCCCACCGGGCACCGCTGAACATCGACACCCATGGCCACCAGCCGAGGCGGGTGCTGGAGCAGCAGGCGCAACTGCCGGCCCATGTCGAGCTGGCGTTTTTCACCGTGGTGGACCAGGTGTTGGCGCGGGTGGCGGACGCTCCCTGGCAACAGGGGCAGCAAAGGCTGCACGGGGACATGCACCCGGGCAACATTCTGTGGACCCCGGACGGCCCGGGCTTCGTGGACCTCGACGATGCCCGCACCGGCCCCGCGGTACAGGATCTGTGGATGATGCTCTCCGGTGATCGCACCCAGCAGACGATGCAGCTGGAGATCCTGCTGGAGGGGTATGAAACTTTTTGCGACTTCAACCACTCAGAATTACAGCTGGTGGAGCCGCTGCGGGCGCTGAGGATGGTGCACTACCTGGCCTGGTTGACGCAGAGATGGAGCGACCCGGCGTTTCCCCATAACTTTCCCTGGTTTGGCAGCGACCGGTTTTGGGAGGAGCAGGTGCTGGCGCTCAAGGAGCAACTGGCCACCCTGCACGAGCCGGCGCTGTCGCTGATGCCCGGCTATTAGGGCAGTACCCTTTTCTCCTGTGCTGTGGCACAGTAATTCCTATTCAACTTAGTGAGATTGAGCAGAGACTATGAAGAAGCTATTCACAATCCTCTTGGCCCTGGTGCTGACGCCCATGGCACTGGCCGTCCAGTTTGAAGAGGGCACCCATTACAAGGTGGTCAGCCAGGCCAAGGTACAGGGTCAGCCGACGGTCACCGAGTTTTTCTCCTTCTACTGTCCCCACTGCTACACCTTTGAGAAGGTGCACCTGCCCAACCTGAAGCGGGATCTGGACCCGGCGATCAAGTTCGAGCAGAAACATGTCGACTTCATTGGTGGTCCCATGGGGATTGAGATGACCAAGGCTCTGGCGGTGATGCAGACCCTCAAGGTGGGCGACAAGGTGAAGAAGCCGCTGTTCTCCGCCATTCACGATGCCCGCAAGCAGTTTGCCACCGGTGCCGACATCAAGCAGCTGTTTGTGGACAACGGCGTCGATGCAGACCAGTACGACAAGGCCCTCAATAGCTTTATGGTCAACGCAAAGGTGAAGAAGTGGAAGAAGGAGCAGATGGACTCCGGCATCCGCGGCGTGCCCGCGCTGATCGTCAACGGCAAGTACCAGGTGGAGATGGGCGGCCTGGAGAGTGCCGAACAGCTGGCGGAGCTGGTGAACTACCTGGCGAAGCTGCAGGAGTGATCCGGTAGGTGGTTGCAAGGGCGCCTGGGGGCGCCCTTTTTGTTAACGATTGTCTCGGAATATTGTATGCAAATTGTGAGGGCAAAAAAAGATCGGTGAAACACCGATCGAAAAGGCGGAACCGACCTCCACAGCCTCTCAGCCCCATACCCCTCGAGGGCGTGGTACGGGCTGCCGGTGTCCGCGGTCAGGAACACTGCGTCAGGAAAGATAACAAGGTGGCAACATCTTGCCAAATGGAGGGGCGTCAAAGAATCGCTACGGATCCCTCTGGGTTTATCTTTTCGCAGTACGTTGTATTGCGGATAAAACCAAATACAATTGCCGCGGTCTGATACCTTACGTCAGCCAGAATATAACAAGGAATTTGACGGTGAGAATTTTCCCAATCTACGCACCGAGGATGATTGCCAAGCACGCCAGGGTTTTCAGGGATGGAGTGGTGCTGATCAAACACATCGGCCGGCTGGAGTTCAAAGCGGGGCGATTCATCATGCCCAGGCATTCGCTGCCTAAGGTGCGGGAGGTGATCAATGAACTGAACGGACTGCTGCAGCTCGAGGCCGCAGCAGCCGGATAATGCCTTAGGCCAGCTCGCTCAGGCCCGGGGCTGGCTGGTTGTCGTCTGCCTGGGAGAGGCGGCTGAGCAATCCTGCCGCCTTGCTGTTCCAGGCTTGAAGCTCCTGCTCCAGCTCGCGGTTGCGCTGCTCCAGTTCGGTGGCCTTGTCGGCCAGCTCCTGGGCGCGACCGCGCTCCTCCTCCAACTCCATCTGCTGAAGTTCAATGGTCTCCAGCGCACTCTGAACGCGAGACTCCAGTTTGTCTAATAGATCTAAGCTCATAGGACCTTACTGCTTAAGGGGTTGAACAGAGTCCGATTCTAGCAGTGCCTGCGGCGCTGATCACGGTATTTCGCCCCCCTCTCTTGTCGTCAGGGGCCGGATAGGCCCGCCGTTTCCCGCCTCGCCCCGAGGTTCGTTCAAAAAGTGGTCGTTGCAACGAGAAATGCCCACCGAAGTGGGCATCGACGCAGTGATGATGGCGGTTCCGGGGCTTGCCGCCCCTTCGCCTCAGCGCCGCTTGAGCTGCGGATATTTGAACTCGTGGCAGTGGTTGCAGTACACCTGGGTCTTCTTGTGCTGGGCGTGGCAGTAGACGCAGCTGAGATCCTGACCATAGTGCAGGCTGTCGTGGGGGTTGGGCTCATAGGCGGCGCCGTGACCGGGGCGCTGGGTCTGTTCCGCCAACTCCTCCCTGCTGCCGTGGCAGGTGAGGCACGCCTCCTCTGAAGGGATGGTGTAGGGCTTGCTGTCGCCGTGACAGCTGCTGCACTCCACGTTGCCCTGAGCATCGCTGAAGATCTCCTTGTGGTAGGACTTCATCGGCATCTTGGTGGCCATGGCGGGTAGGGACAGCCCCAGGGCGGCGGTAACCAGCAGGGCCGCAATGGAGGTATAGGCTTTGGACATGGTAACTCCGGTGTTCATTAGGGCTCTACTCAGGCCAGTTTCAGGGACAGGGCGTCAGCTTTGACGGCACTGCGGGCAGCGTTGCGTCCGGTGACCACGCCTTCGGCCACGGCGCAGGCACCCAGTCGTGAGGCGCCGTGGATGCCGCCAGTGGCTTCGCCGGCGGCGTACAGGCCGGCGATTGGCTTGTCGGAGATCAGATGCAGCACCTGAGAGTGGGTGTTCACCCGCACCCCGCCCATGCAGTAGTGCACCTTGGGCCACATACGCACCGCGTACCAGGGGCCTTCGGTGAGCTCGAACGCCTGCATCAGCGGCCGGCCGAATTGCTTGTCCTCGCCGTCGCGGACGAACTGGTTCCACTGGGCCACCTGCGCCTTCAGCTTGTCGGCGGGGATGCCATACAGCCCGGCCAGATCATCCAGGGTGTCCGCCTTCTTGATCACGTCGTACTTCAGGCCCCACTCCAGGGTCTGGGCCTTGGCCGCGCCCTTTTCGTTGGTGAAGCCGATGGGGTAGACGGGCTGACCCTGGTCGTCGCGACGGGTCATGATCGCTTCCGCCCGGGCCTTGCGGTCGGCCAGCTCGTTAAAGAAACGCTCGCCGGTGCGCACGTCCACCACGATGCCATTCTGGTAAGTGGCGGCGGTGTTGAACTGGGAGGCGGTACCAAACCCCTTCTCATCGGGGGAGGACCAGGGTCCCAGCTGGATCTGGTCCAGGTGGATGGGGTTGGCGCCGATCAGCATCATCTGCTTCAGGGCATCGGCGTTGGCGCCGGGGTGGTTGGTGGAGTCCAGCTCGGAGGTCAGCCTGGGCTGCTGCATCTGGCGGAAGGGGATGTCGCGGCCGAAGCCGCCAGTGGCCATGATCACCCCCTTGCGGGCGCCCAGCAGTTTGTCGCTTCCGCTCTTCTCCTTGGGGAAGAAGTAGCCGCTCTTCACTTTGACACCGACAACCCGTTGCTGTCCATCCTGGACGAACTCGATCAGCTTGGTCTGTTTGTACATGGTGACCCCCGCCTTCTTGGCGGCGGCGATCAAGGGGCGGATGATGCCGGCCCCGGAGCTTTCACGGGTCTGAAGGACCCGGGGCAGGGAGTGGCCGCCGAAGTGCTGGACGAACGGCTTCCATACGGTGCCGTAGCTCTCCAGCCAGCGGGCAGACTCGGCGGTGCCGTCACACACCAGCTTCAGCATCTCCACGTCATTCATGCCGCGACCGGAGGTGAGCATGTCGGACACCATCAGCTCGACACTGTCCTCGATGCCGGCCTTGGCTTGGTGGTCGGAGCCGGCCACCGCCATGGCACCGCCGTTGATGGTGGAGTTGCCGCCGAAGACCGGCATCTTGTCGATCACCAGCACCTTGTCGCCCTCTTCGGCGGCCTGCACTGCGGCGGACATGCCGGCGAAGCCGGAGCCGACCACGATGATGTCGAAGATCTCGTCGAACTTGGGGGCCGGGGTCGCTCTGGGGGCGGCGATGGTGGGGCCGGCGACCATCAGGCCGCCAACGCCGGCGGCCAGGGCGGCGCCCTGCTTCAGCAGCGCCCGGCGGGAGGGGTTGGTGTTGTGTGGGTGACTCATAGTTAATTCTCCAGTGCACCTTGGCAAAGTGATGCCCGGATATTGCAGTGGCCGTGCCACCCTGCCCTGGCAAAGCGAAAAGGGCCGGATCTATGAGCCACCCCACACAAGCACGAAATGTCGGCTTTAGGGGCTACGAAATATGGTGATCCATTACGAGGTATTGGAGTGCTTTTCGGGCGCGGAGGGGGTGGAATGGAAAAGGCGTTTCACTCGGGAAGGGATCAATTGCGTCGGGGATCGCTGGAATATGAGATATGGTGATCGCAGCAAACGGAAAAGCCGGCCCAGGGGCCGGCTTGATCGGGTGAGATAGAGACGCTTAGTAAGCCTTCACAAACTCGGAGGAAGCCTGGAAGTCAGGAGTGTAGGCGCGGTCCTTATCTACGAACTTCACCAGTTTGCGGTACTCCTTGTACATCTTGCCGGTGTCCTTGCCCAGCATCAGCTTGGGGTTGTCCATCTTGCGCAGGTCGATGGCCTGGGCGGAGTGGAACAGCTCAAGGCCGAAGATGTAGCTCATGTTGTCGGCAATCTGGATCAGGTTGTCGGAGGCCAGCTTCAGGTTGGTGAAGGTGTCCTCGATGTTGCCGGCGATGGCCACACCCTCGAAGCTCACGGGCTGAGCCAGCTGCTTGTTGCGGACGTGCAGGTCCACGTAGGCCTTCTGTACGGCACCGAAGGCGTGACCCACGTTGCCTGGCGCAGTCAGGAAGCGGGGCAGGTGGGTGAAGTGGTCGTCGGACAGACGGGTGGTGCGCATCACCGAGTTGTGGGACACCTGGGTCATCGCCACGCTCAGCTGCTGAACCGCCATGGCCACCGGCAGGGGGTTGAAGTTGGTGGTGGGGAAGACACCGCCCTTACCGTCGATCAGGTACTTGGCCACCTGGGGTTTGTTGACGTACTCCTTGCCCGGGTTCAGCACCACCGCCGGGTTGTCGTCGGAGGCGTTGATGTGGATGCTCAGCATCTTCTCCAGCTCGTCGGCGGCCTTCTCTGCCATGGCGAAGGTGTAACCGGAAGTGCGGAAGGAGAGAGGATCCTGCAGGGGACGATCCTGGTTCAGCTCCCAAAGGTAGGAACCGTCCAGTTTGTTGAGGATGGTGTCGGCGGTGGCCTGAACATAGGGGAAGGGGCGTACGTCGTTGGTCTGGGGCAGGAAGGGCGCCACGTTGCCGTTCAGGCCTTCCAGAGACAGGCCGAACAGGGTAGGGGCCACGTTCAGAACCTGTTCGGAATCTTTCAGCGCCTTCATGGCGTAGGCGGTGGCGAAAGAGTTGTTGGACAGGATGGAGAGGGCGTCTTTGCCAATGGGAGACAGGGGCTTGATGCCGGCCTGCTTCATCGCCTCGGAGGAGCTCATGCGCTCACCCTTGTAGTACACCTCCCATTCGCCCAGCATCGCCAGACCCACGTGAGAAGCCATCAGGATGTCCGCTTCGCCCACGGTGCCCTTGGAGGGGATCACGGGAACGATGTCGTTGTCCAGGTAGGCTTCGTACAGGTCGGCGACCACCGGCTGGACGCCGGTCTGACCGTGCAGCAGGGTGTTCAGGCGAACCACCATGCCCAGACGCACCAGCTCGGCGGGCATCGGCTCACCTACCGCGGCGGAGTGGGCGCGCAGGGCGTTGTACTGGAACTCGCGGGAGGCCTTCAGGGCTTCCTCGGTCATCTCGCCGGAGGCGTCGAACAGCTTGTGGTCCTTGTTCAGGCCCACTCCTACGGTCAGGCCGTAAACGGGCTTGCCCAGGCGCGCGGCGGTCATCAGGGTGTCGAACGCCTTGTCCAGACGCTTGTGGGCCTGGTTGGCGATGTCCACATTGGCGTCACCTTTGGCGATGGCCCAGGCTTGATCCAGGGTCATGTCGAAACCGTTCAGGGCGATGGTCTCCTTGGCCATGGCGCCACCGGCGCTCAGGCTAAGGGCAAGGGCAAGTGCGACTTTACTCGTTACAGCTTTCACTTCACTATCTCCAGCTTATCTATTGTTAGTCTGCGGCGGACAGGGGCGTCCCCGTGTCTCTTGCCCTGCAGGTTGCAGCTAGTGTGCCAGCCGTGCCAAAGGGGGCTTTTGGCCTCAGAACTATGATCGGCGACCTCGAGCTACGAGATATCGTATCCCGATTTACTGGATATCGTGGTTATCTACGAAATCTAACCAGTGGGTCTGTTGGGGAGGGAGTGTGGCATTCTCCCAGGAAAGGAATAAGCCACCGCAATGGAATGCTGTGAACGATATCATAAAAACTCTTACTTTGGGGGTTCATTCCCAGAAAAATGAAACTGTGATCTCCGCCAGGTTTCAATTTGTCCCGGAAAGATAATAAGCGCAAAAAATAGAGATATATAAGAACTCAATTAAGCGAGCGCCGAATTAAGGCGGTATGAAAATGATAAGGAGGTGTCATTTTTAAATATTCGCTGCCGTACTAGCTCGAAATCCATGACTTCGCCCCCATTTTGCGCCGCGCCGCTGCCCTACCATTACGGCACTTCGTAACTGGCCGAGCCTTTCCATGTCTTCCGAACTGCGTTTTTTCTATGAGGTGACCCAGCGGCTATCGGGCAGCCTGCAGCTTGAGGCGTCGCTCCACTCCTGCCTGGCGTACCTGACGGATCACATCCCGGTCGATGGCATCTACATCAACATCTTCATGGCCGAGAGCCAGGAGATTCAGATGCTGGCTCACGCCAATGCCACCGGCGGACAGCTGCTGGATCGGCGCATCGCCCTGACCCCGGAGATGTGTGAAGGGTTGACCGATCGGGAACGTCCGCCCATCCGCATTCTCAACGCCATAGAACAGGACAGCGTCACTCACCATGTGCTGTCGCAGTTGATCCCCGACGCCAAGTCGGTGATGCTGCTGCGGATGCGTTGCGACGATTTCCACCTGGGGGTGGTGGGGCTCTACTCCCACCAGGAGCACAGCTTCCGCCCCCGTCACGGGGATCTGCTGCAGGCTTTGCACCAGCCCCTCGCCATGGTGACCGCCTTCAACTTGCAGGGGCGTAACCTGCTGGCGGAGAAGGCACAACTGGAAGCGGAAAACCGCAGCCTTCGCCGCACCATGGACAGCCGGGATGAGGTGATCGGCGCCCATGCCGGCCTCAAGCAGGTGATGGAGCAGGTGGAGGCGATCGCCCCGCTGGACAGCACCGTGCTGATCCAGGGAGAGACCGGCAGCGGTAAGGAGGTGATCGCCAATGCCATCCATGTGCGCTCCGTCCGCGCCGGGCGTCCCTTCGTCAAGGTGAACTGCGGCGCCATCCCCGACAGCCTGATCGACTCCGAGCTGTTCGGTTACGAAAAGGGCGCCTTCACCGGGGCGGAGAAGCGCAAGCAGGGCTACTTCGAGCAGGCCAACGGCGGCACCATCTTCCTGGATGAGCTGGGAGAGCTGCCTCTCTCCGCCCAGGTGCGGCTGTTGCGGGTGCTGCAGAGCCGGACCATTGTCCGGGTGGGGGGCGTAGAACCGGTGGAGCTGGATATCCGGGTGGTTGCGGCGACCCACAGGGATCTGCAGCAGATGGTCCGCGCCGGGGAGTTCCGCGAAGATCTCTGGTATCGCCTCAACGTGTTCCCCATCGCCATTCCGGCCCTGCGCCAGCGTCGTGGAGACGTGCCACTGCTGGTGCACCACCTGCTGGAGCAGTTCCGGGTGCGCTTCAAGCTGGAGCGACTGCCCAGCATCGCCCCGGAGCAGCTCTCCCGGTTGCAGAACTACGACTGGCCCGGCAATGTCCGCGAGCTGGTTAACGCGGTGGAGCGGGCGATGATCCAGTCCAGGGGCGGGCCGCTGCAGTTCGACTTCCTGGCGCCGGGGCAGCATGACCGGGTGCCGGTGGTGGCGGGAGGGGAGACCGTGGTGATCGATCCCAGCCGCGCCGGGGATCACCTGGTGCCTCTGGACACCATGACCGCCAAGTACATCGAACACGCATTGCGGCTGACCGGTGGCAAGATTCACGGGCCAGGGGGCGCCGCCGAGCGGCTGCAGATCCACCCCAACACCCTGCGCAGCCGGATGAAGAAGTTGGGGCTGATGTAGTCTCTCAGCCATGGAAAAGCCGGGCAGTTGCCCGGCTTTTCCCTATAAAAAAGCCACCGCGCGAAGCGGTGGCAACAGGGTCAGGAAAATTGAACAGGGGGCGTTCGGTTTAGAAGTAGTAGCCGAAGTTGATGTTGATACGCTGGTCCCAGCCGTCACCCGCCTGGGGCAGGCCGACATGGTCATCCATCTTGGTGGAGAAGGTCATGTTCTTACCCTGGATGAAGTCGGCCATGATGTAGATGGGACCGGCGGAGATGGCGGCACCGGTGACGTTCTGGAAGCTGTCATCGAAGCTGGCGTCGTCCACATCCGGCGTCAGCATGCCGAAGTCGTTGTAGAACTTGATGCTGCCGAAGCTGGTGGGGATGGTCTTGGCGATGTTGAAGGAGTAGATCTGGGCCTTGGAGGCCACCTCATACTGCCAGCCGGCGCCGCCCAGGCCAATCTTGTTGTTGTCCATGCCTTCCGGGTTCTCGGCATCGAACTCATACTGCATCGCCTGCAGCTGCAGCTTCCAGCCCTGGTAGCCGGCGTCCATGTGCAGCGCCACGGCGTAGCGATCGCCGTTCTTCTCGGTCTTGGTGTTGTAGATCTGGCCATACTCCAGGGAGTAGCCGGCTTTCACCGTCAGTTCACCATTCTGGTAATCGTATACCTGGCGCAGGTTCAGCTGGTTGGTTTCCTGATTATTGTACTCGGCACCGTTGACCACGCCGTTGTAGATGTCGGGGGCGTAGGCCTTGTTGTCACCGGAGTTGTACTCGCCGTTCTTGTAGAAACCCAACTCGGTGGTCAGGGCGCCGCTGTGGTGAACCGCCTTGGCCCCCACATCGAAGTCATCCTCGAAGCCCAGGTAGTAGGGCAGGCCGAACCACCAGCTGTTGGAGATGAAGCCCGGGTTGCCGAAGGGGGTCTTGTTCACACCCAGCTGGATCTGCAGATCGTCATTCATCTGGTAGTAGCCATAGCCCCACTTGATGAAGTGCTTGCCGGAGGCGAAGCGGTATTCGCTGGAGAGTCCCCATTTTCCGTGAGTGCCGTCAAATTTCAGGGTCAGAACGTCGAAATTAAAATCTCCGCCCTTGTCTTTTTGCTGGTCATCGTAAAAGCGAAGGCCGTAATTAACACGAACGGAACCGCCGATATTCATGCCATCTTCTGCCGCTGCATTCATTGCAAACATGGAGGAGAACAGGGCGGAGATCACCAAGGCGGATTTGGTCAAACGCATGGGCTTCATCATATTTACCTATAGAGGGTTTGTTGTTGTGGTAAATAGTGAGCAGGGGGCGTGCCAAAGAGGAAAAAGCACCGTTTAAACCTGGATTGTTTGAGTTGCCAAGGGGAATGACGAGATATGGTGATCCAGGGATCGCGATATCTCGTGATCTTAACGATATTTCAACGCGACGGACTAGAACAGCGCCAGGTAGGCGGCGAACCCGGCCCAGCTGAGGGCCAGCAGGATCCAGGGCAGGGGGGGGTGGGCTGAGTGGGTGGATTCAGCCTCGGCGGCGGGACTGTTCTCGACGCTGGTTTTGGCCCTGATCTGGCGCTTCCTCGCCTTGTCTCTCTCCCGGGCCTTGGCCTTCTCCCGCTTTTTGTATTCGGCGATCCCCTTCTCGATCCCCTTGGCGATCAGCCGGGTCTGCTCCTTGGTCTGGCCCGGCTTCTGGGTGGACCGCGCGATCCGCTCCGCCTCGGATGCCACCTGCGGCGAGACCGTCTCCTTCTGTTTCCTACTCATAACGAACCTGTTGTTGAAACCAGGGGGGCAGTGTACCCCAACGGCGGGCCGAGGCAAAAAAGAGGGCCCCGTCGGGGGCCCTATGACTCGCTGGGTGGGATTAGTGGCCCTTGTGCACGATGTCGATGCCGAACTCCTTACCCTCGCCGTGGCAGGTGGCACAGCTCTCCACCGGCAGGTTGGGGCTGGTGTCGGGACTGCTGTCCACCGTGGCGCCCATGCTCTCGAAGTGGGCCATGGCTGCCTGACCTGAGTGGGCGTGGCAGGCGCGGCAACTGGCGGCGACCGGTGTCACGTACTGGTCGGTACCGATGGCGATGGCCCGTTTACCGGAGGTCAGGCCGCCGTCGGCGGCAAACAGCGACTGGCCCGGGGTGTGACAGGCGCCGCAGTCGTTGATGGCACTGGGGTAACCCTCGAGCTCGGCGTCGCCGTCGAGGTAGACGCCGTGGGCCTCTTCGTTGTCCCAGGCGCCGCTGTGGTAGCGGTGTACCACGGTCACCAGGTCCCGGTTGCTGTAGGTCAGGCCGGGCACGGTGGTGAAGGTGCCGTCGTCGTTCACCAGGTTCACCTCTGGATGGAAGGAGCCCGCCCAGGTGCTGTTGTGGCAGTGCATGCACTGGGTAAACTCACTGGCGCCATGGGTGCCCTTCACATGGGTCAGGTTCTCATGACAGCTGTTGCAGTTGGCTTCGGTAACCGTCACCCGCTCCGGTTGGCTGTGGCGAGCCAGGAGCGCCTCGCCGCCATCCAGGTTGAAGTAGGCGACCGGGGCCTGGTTGGCGTAGCCGGTGCCGTCCGCTTCACAGGGCATGGCCATCCCCGCCTCGCCACAGAACTGCACCTCGGCGGTCAGGTAGACGGTGCCGGTCAGGCTGGCGTCCGCCAGGTCCTTGGCCACCGTCAGCACCCCTCCGGTGAGACTGACCCTGTCCCCGTGGATATCCAGGGTGGTGATGCGGGTGACCACGCCGTCGACGGCCACATTGCCCAGCAGGATCCCCCGGCCGGTGTTGGTCATGTAGGGAGTAAAGTCGAAGTCGTCTGCCGCCGGTGCACCGTTGAAGGTGAGGTTGGCGGTGACCGTCAGGGTGCTCAGGTCGTCGTCTAGGCCGTTGTCACTGACCGTTGCGCCGGTAAACTCGAACGCCATGCCGGGGGTGTCCTCCATGGCGGCGCGGCGCATCGGCCTATGGCTGTCCGCCACCGGGCCCGGTAGCCCGGGACCGGCGGGGGGAGCATCGGCGCCGTGACAGGTGTTGCAGCTGCGATCGTTGCCCACGGCGGTGATGTGGTTGGCGGCCGCTTCACTGGTGTGACATCCCTGGCATGCCTGGCCCCAGACGTTGGCCTGCCAGCTGTCCATCTCGCCGTGGCAGTGGCGGCACTGGAACAGTTCGCCGGGGAACCCCACCTCTTCGAAGCCGTCGCGGCGGCCAGCATGGATGCCATGGATCATCGGCGCAAAGTCGGCACTGCCCAGTGCCGGGGTGTGGCAGGCGACGCACTGCTCCACCTTCTGGTAGTTTCCGTGGCGGGAGACGTAGGCGAAGCGCTCATCCCCCTCGGGGTACCCCTCCAGGGCGCCGTGGCACTGAATACAGGCGGCGCTGGCCACGCTGTCCTTCACCGAGGTGGCGGTCTCACCGGTGGCGGGGATGAAATCCGCCGGGGCGGAGAGCACCTTGTCTTCCAGCGTTTCCCCCTCGTCGTTGACCAGGTCGTAGGCGCGGATCACCACCCGGTGCAGGGCGTTGGCATCGCCGTCGGCGAGTACCACCGGGGCGTTGCCGTCGTGGCTCCAGCTGCCGGTGTAGTGGCCGGGATTATCCGGGTCTTCCACCAGGGTGCAGGCGTTCACCTCGTTGCCCCGGGAGCTGGCGGTGCCGGTGGGAGTGCAAAACATGGAGGTGCCAAACTCGTTCTCCTGGGCGTGGTTAAACCACTGCACCGGCGCCCCGAGGTCGCCGTCATTGCTGGCCTGGTTGATCACATAGAGGGCGATGCGGGAGAGGCCGACCAGGGGGACGGTCTCACCCCGGCGGTTCTTGCCGGTGGCGCTGAAGGCCAGGGCAAAGGGGTCGGTGCCGGTGACGGTGATGCTCTCCAGGGTCAGGGTGACGTCGGAGGCGATCTCCGCCCCCCGGGTAAAGTCGTCGGCGGGGAGGCCGGGATCGCCGGGAGGCCCGGCAGGCCCCTCTGGTCCTTGTGCACCGTCGGCGCCGTCGTCGCCGTCACAGGCGCCCAGCATCAAGGTGGAGCCTACCAGCACGGCAAGCCCTAAGCGGTTCCAGAAACTCATCATTACTCTCCTTGTTTTCCTTATAGGGAGGACCAACTAAAAAGTAGTTGAGACCCGTTCATTGCGACAGAGACAACCTTAAAAAAAATTGGAGAATAAATAGCTTACCTTTTTAGTCGGGTACGTCGCCGGCGGTCAGCTGCGGGTGGCAGCAGCGGTATCCGTCCGGTAGCCAGCGCCGGTAGGCGCAGTTGCCGCCGGAGAGCGGCTGGTCGTCCACCTGCTGATCCTCATCGTCGGCGGTGAAGAGAGCGTCGCTGCCGCTGCGCTGAACGTCCCGTTCGGCGGGGGGCGCCACCCCGGGCCACTTTTTTATTTTGGGGCCCCGGCGGGCCGGAGTATCCTAGGTCATCAGCCTAGCCGTCTGTCGGGAGTTCCATGAAGTTTTATCGCCGCCTGCGTCCCTTCGAAGCGATCAGCTTCGACCTGGACGATACCCTCTACGACAACAAGCCGGTGTTGCTGGCGGCGGAATCCAGGCTGTTGGACTGGCTCGGCAGGCATGCCGGTGCGGCGGCGGCCGATGGGAGCTGGTGGACCAGCCAGAAGCGGGCGAGGCTGGCAGAGCAGCCGCAGCTGCGGCACGACACCACCAGGCTGCGTCATCACACCCTGGAGCGGGGGCTGATCACCCTGGGCAGCCGCCCCCGTGAGGCTCGGGAGCTGGCGGATGGCGCCATGGCCCTCTTCCTGGAGTGGCGCTCGGAGATTGCCGTCACCGATGAGGTGAAGCGGACCCTGGACACCCTCGCCCGGACCCGGCCCCTGGTGGCGATCACCAACGGCAATGCCAACCTGGCCCGCTTCTGGCCGGATGCCCCGTTCCAATTCAGCGTCCATGCGGGTCCCGACGGGCGGATGAAACCGGACAGCGATCTCTTTGCGGTGGCGCTGGCCCGCCTGGCGATCGCCCCCGAATCCTTGCTGCACGTCGGCGATCATCCCGGGACCGACATCCAGGGGGCCAACCGCATCGGCTGCCAGAGTGGCTGGTTAACGCCTCCCTATGGCCAGGCCGTTCGTCCACTGGGGCTCAGCCTGCCCACCTTCGCCTTCAGTCGCCTGGACGAGCTGCTTCAGCTGCCGAGCACTGGTTAAATATTCAGTATTTTTTGGTATAGTGCCCTTTTTACCCGCGGAGCCCCCATCATGACAGCAGCCAACCCACACCCCCTTCTTGACTCGCTCAACGACAAGCAGCGGGCGGCGGTGGAGTCGGCCCCCGGTTCGCTGCTGGTGCTGGCGGGGGCGGGAAGCGGTAAGACCCGGGTACTGACCCACCGCATCGCCTGGCTGCTCAATGACCAAGGGGAGAGCCCCTTCGCCATCCTGGCGGTGACCTTCACCAACAAGGCGGCGGCGGAGATGCGTGGCCGCATCGAATCCCTGGTGGGTGGGCCGATGAACCGTATGTGGATTGGCACCTTCCACGGTCTGGCGCACCGACTGCTGCGGGCCCACCATCAGGAGGCGGGCCTGCCCGAGGGGTTCCAGATCCTGGACGCGGATGACCAGTACCGGATGATTCGCCGCATCCTCAAGAGCCTGGACCTGGATGAGAAGCGCTGGCCGCCCAGGCAGGCGATGGGCTACATCAACGCCAAGAAGGATGACGGCCTGCGTCCCAAGCACATCGATGCCGGCCATCACCCCATGGAGCAGACCCTGCTGCGCATCTACACCACCTACCAGGAGGCGTGTGACCGGGCCGGCCTGGTGGATTTTGCCGAGCTGCTGCTGCGCGCCCATGAGCTGTGGCTCAACCACCCCCATATCCTGGCCCACTACCAGGGACGTTTCCGCCACCTGCTGGTGGATGAGTTCCAGGACACCAACGCCATCCAGTACGCCTGGATCCGCCTGCTGGCGGGGAACACCAGCAACGTGATGATCGTCGGTGACGATGATCAGTCCATCTATGGTTGGCGGGGGGCCAAGGTGGAGAACCTCTCCAAGTTCCTCGACGACTTTCCCGGTTCCCAGGTGATCCGCTTGGAGCAGAACTACCGTTCCACCGGTAACATCCTGGCCGCCTCCAACACCCTGATCGCCAACAACGCCGAGCGCATGGGCAAGGAGTTGTGGACCGAGGGGCGTGACGGCGAACTGATCTCCATCTTCCAGGCGTTCAACGAACTGGAGGAGGCGCGCTTCATCGTCAGCCGCATCCGCCAGCACCTGGAGCAGGGCGGGGCACTGTCCGACTGCGCCGTGCTCTACCGCTCCAACGCCCAGTCGCGGGTGCTTGAGGAGGCACTGCTGCATCAGCAGGTGGCCTACCGCATCTATGGCGGCCTGCGCTTCTTTGAGCGCCAGGAGATCAAGGACGCCCTGGCCTATATGAGGCTGGTGGCCAACCGTGGCGACGACGCCGCCTTTGAGCGGGTGGTCAACACCCCGGCCCGGGGCATCGGCGATCGTACCCTGGATATCCTGCGCACCACCGCCCGTCAGCACGGCCTCTCCCTGTGGCGCGCCTGCCAGCAGCTGCTCAACGAGAAGGCGCTCTCCGGCCGCGCCGCCAACGCCGTGCGCGGCTTCCTCTCCCTGGTGGAGGAACTGGAGGAGGATACCCGGGATCTCAGCCTCAAGCTGGCGGCGGACCAGGTGATCCAGCACTCCGGCCTCAAGAGCATGTATGAGCAGGAGAAGGGGGAGAAGGGCCAGGCCAGGGTGGAGAACCTGCAGGAGCTGGTGACCGCCGCCGGTACCTTCGAGAAGCCGGAGGAGGCGGACGAGATGAGCGAGCTCAACGCCTTCCTGGCTCATGCCGCCCTGGAGGCGGGGGAGAATCAGGCCAGCGACAGCGAGGACGCGGTGCAGATGATGACCCTGCACTCCGCCAAGGGGCTGGAGTTTCCCCTGGTGTTCATCTGCGGCGTCGAGGAGGGGATGTTTCCCAGCCAGAAAGCGGTAGAGGAGGGGGATCGCCTGGAGGAGGAGCGTCGCCTCTGTTACGTGGGGATGACCCGGGCGATGGAGAAGCTCTACCTCACCTACGCCGAGAGCCGCCGCATCTACGGCCGGGAGACCTTCGCCAAGGCCTCCCGCTTCCTCAGCGAGATCCCCGAGCAGTATCTGGAACAGATCCGGCCCCAGACCCAGGTGAGCCAGGCCCAGTCGGTGAATCGCTTCAGCCGCACCCAGGAGAGCTTCGACAACACCGGTTTCAAGCTGGGGCAGCGGGTGCGTCACCCCAAGTTCGGCGACGGGGTGATCATCAACTACGAGGGCACCGGTCCCCAGAGCCGAGTTCAGGTGGCGTTCGACGGCCAGGGGATCAAGTGGCTGGTGGTCGCCTACGCCCGACTGCAGCCGGCCTGACCGGCGGCGGTTGCCCGTCGCGGCTTGTCACTCCCTGGCTCAGGACGCCGGACGCCATCCCCCGGAGCCGGGCTGCCAGGGGGGCGCGGCCAACAAAGATTGGCGCAAAAGTCCCCATCCCAGGCCCCCACGCCCTACACTTAAGGAGAGGTTTTCCTTGGGAGGAGGAAGGGACATGGGCATTGCCATCAGCGTCAGTGACTACCTGAATCAACAAGGCATCCCCTTCAAGGTGGTGTCGCACCCCTACACCGAATCTGCCCTGCAGTCCGCCATCAGCGCCGGCATCCCGAAACAGCAGGTGGCCAAGGCGGTGATGCTGCAAGATCACGAGGGCCGCCACCTGATGGCGGTGTTGCCCGCCGACCGTCGCATCCGCCTCAAGCGCCTGGGTGAGATCATGGAGCGCGATTTCAGCCTGATGGAGGAGGTGGAGGCCGCCCGCAGCTTCCCCGATTGCCAGTTCGGTGCCCTGCCCGCCCTGGGCCAGGCCTATAACCTACCGGTGGTGGTGGACGACGCCCTGTCGGATCAGGAGAGGGTTTACTTCGAGGCGGGCGATCACCAGCTGCTGGTGCAGCTGGAGAAGCCGGCCTTCGACAAGGTGATGGGTAAGGACCGTCATGGCCGCTTCAGCGTGCAGCCGACGCTGGATTACGGTCAGCGACGTTGGCTGTAGTCCGGGGCAGGATTACTGCGAAGTTGTTACTGCCGTGATCCAGATCAGTACCCCTCCTTGAGAAGCGTGTATTTTTCGATAACACGTTTCTCAAGGAAGATATTAAAGTGCTGTTACTGAAACGAATTTCAATCAGCAAGAAGCTGTGGCTGCTGGTTATCCTCTCCATTATCGCCACCCTGTGGCTGCTGGTGTTTGCCGCCAATCTCCTGAAAAGCCGCATCAACGATGCCACCGACCAGGCCTTAAAGGGACACCTTGACCAGGCCCACTCCCTGGTGACCTTCTACCAGGGGCAGGCGGCGGAGCTGGGCGAGGAGAATGCCAAGAGCCGGGCGCTGGCGGCCCTGACCCAGCTGAGGTTTGAGGGTAAGCACTATTTCTGGGTTCTGGGGAGCGACGGCACCCTGCTGGCCCACCCCCATCGCCAGGACGCCTTGGGACAGGATATCTCCCGGGAGACCGATCTCAACGGAGTTCCCTTCTGGCAGGAAATGGTCAACCTGGGGCGCGGCCCCGGCGAGGGTTTCCTGAAGTACAGCCTGAAGGGGGACAACGGCGAACCGGTGGAGAAGACCGCCTACGTGATGCGGGATCAGCAGTGGAACTGGGTGATTGGCGCCGGCATCGAACACGCCGACGGTCAGGCCCTGTTCTGGGATCTGGTGATCCGGCTGATCTGGGTGTCATTGATCGCCACCGCGGTGACCCAGCTGGTCAGCCACTTTGTCCGCCGGGACATCGCCACCGCCATCCACGAGCTGGAGGTGGCCTGTGATGCCATGGCCGACGGTGACCTCGGCGATAAGGACAGCCATCTGCACGACCGCCGGGATGAACTGGGTCATCTTGCCCAGGCCCTGGGCAAGATGCGCCAATCTCTGGTGAAGGTCCTCTCCGAGGTGAAGCTCACCGCCACCGACGCCCAGGAGCAGGCCCTGGCCCTGGCGGATTCCGCCCAGGCCAGCCGTCACTCCATCGAAGAGCAGCAGTCCCAGCTGCAGCAGGTGGCCACCGCGGTCAATGAGATGAGTCACACCATTGGTGATGTGGCCCACAACGCCGAGCAGACTGCCGCCACCACCCACGCCGCCAGCGACAGCAGCGAGCAGGGGCAGCAGCGTATGCACCAGGCCGAGGCGAGGATCAACGAGCTGGCCCAGAGCGTCAGTGCCAGTGCCGACCGCATCCGCGAACTGCACCAGGGGGTCCAGGCGATCAGCGAGATCACCGAGGTGATCAACGGCATCTCTGAGCAGACCAACCTGCTGGCGCTCAACGCCGCCATCGAGGCGGCCCGGGCGGGTGAGCAGGGGCGGGGCTTTGCCGTGGTGGCGGATGAGGTGCGCGGGCTGGCGGCCCGAACCCGGGAGTCCACTTCCCAGGTGCAGAGCACCATCGAAACCCTGCAGCGGGGGGCCCTGGTCTCCGTGGAGGCGATGGGCAGCTGCACCACCCTGGCCAGTGACAGTGCCGCCGAAAGCAAGACGATGGCCCAGGAGCTGGAGCAGGTGGTGACCCGCATCCGGGATGCCAATGATCGTGCCGGCCAGATCGCCACCGCCTCGGAGCAGCAGAGCGCCGTGGCCGAGGAGATCAACCAGAACCTGATCCGTGCCAACGAGTCGGGCAACGAAGTGGGACAGCAGGCGGAGCAGGTGGCCAGGCAGAGCCAGGCGCTGCTGGATCATGCCGCGTCATTGCAGAACCAGTTGCAGAGATTCAGCTTCAGTGGCTAGTAAGCCGCTGTAAAATCTGATCTGGATCACGCATAATGGCCACAGTTGAAACCATCAGAGACCGTGCACGGATGATGTTAGCCGTTATGCGTGATCGCCTGGGGCCCTACATGAGGCTGGCCAGGCTGGATCGCCCCATAGGAACTTTCCTGTTGCTGTGGCCCACCCTCTCCGCCATCTGGCTGGCGGCCCACGACGGTGCCCCAGAGACCCGGGTGCTGCTGGTGTTCTTTATTGGTGTCTGGCTGACCCGGGCCAATGGCTGCATCATCAACGATTACGCCGACCGGGATCTGGATGGGCATGTGGAGCGGACCAGGGGACGCCCCCTGGCCAGCGGCGAGCTGCAGGCCTGGGAGGCACTGGCGCTGTTTGTGGTGCTGGGATTGATCTGCTTCTCGCTGGTGCTTACCCTCAACACCCTGACCATCATGATGAGCTTCGTCGGGATCGCCCTGACGGTCATCTACCCCTTCACCAAGCGTTTCTTCCCCGGCCCGCAGATGGTGCTCGGGGTGGTGTGGAGCTGGTCGATCCCCATGGCCTTTGCCGCCCAGACCAACTCGGTGCCGGCGGAAGCCTGGATCATGTTCCTGGCCCACTGGTGCTGGACCGTGGCCTACGACACCATGTACGGCATGGTCGACAAGGAGGATGATCTCAAGGTGGGGATCCGTTCCACCGCCATCTGGTTCGGCCGCTGGGACAGGCGGATCATCGCTTTGTTGCAACTGGTCTGCCTGGGGTTGCTGCTGACTCTGGGAGGGCGCTTGGGGCTGGCTTGGCCCTACTACCTGGCCATGACGGCCATGGCGGCGCTGTTCCTCTATCAGCATTGGCTGATTCGTCATCGGGACAGGGCCATGTGCTTCAAGGCGTTCCTCAACAACAACTGGGCCGGCCTGGCGCTGTTTACCGGGGTGGTGGCCAACTACGCCCTCAGCTGAGCCAGGGGCTCCCAAGACAAAAAACACCGCCAACCGGCGGTGTTTTTTTGGTGCTTAAGTCGCGCAGCACTACTTCATAAAGGCGTAGGCATCGCCGTAGAGGTGGGCTTCATTCACGCCGTGCTGGCGGAACGCCTCACGGGCGGCTCCGGCCATCTCGAAGCGGCCGGCGATGTAGATGTCGTACTCCCCCAGCCCGACGAAGTCGCTGCAGACCGCATCGATCACCGTGCCTTGACGCTCACCCTCAACCGCCTGGTCGAACACCGGCACGAAGGTCAGATGGGGCAGGGTGCTGGCCCACTGCTGCACCTTGTCGGCCAGGTACATCGCCGCCCGGTCGCGACACCCCCAATAGAGGAACGTGGTGGTGGTGTCCCCCTGGGCGATCAGGGTCTCCATGATGGCGTTGATGTAGGAGAAGCCGGTGCCGCCGGCCACCAGCAGCCTGGGGCGGTCGCTCTCCTGGCGCAGAACGGCGTCACCGAAGGCCAGCTCCACCTCGATGCTGTCGTTCGCCTGGAGGCGCTCGATCACCTGCATGGCGTAGCTCTCTGCCACCGAAGCGCCGATGTGCAGCTCAATCTGGCTGGCGTCCAGCGGCGTGGAGGCGATGGAGAAGGGGCGCTTGTCCTCGTCGTCCATCACTACCGTCAGGTACTGGCCCGCCTTGAACTGGACCGGTTGCTCCGGGGTGAGGATGACCTTGAAAACGGTATCGCAGAAGGGGGTCACCGACGCGATCTTACAGCTGATCCTTTGCATTGAGTTCTCATTCTTATTCCGGGGTGCGCGCATTGTAGCGCGAACGTTGACCCTGGGGCCAGCAATGCCCCAGGGCGGCAGTAGGATATTTTCGATCGGGCTAATCGATGCCGAGATCGGCCCAGCGCTCATCCACCCGCCGTTTCACCTCGTCATCCATGACGATGGGTTCGCCCCATTCGCGCTCGGTCTCCCCGGGCCACTTGTTGGTGGCGTCGATGCCCATCTTTGAGCCCAGCCCGGCCACTGGCGAGGCGAAGTCCAGATAGTCGATGGGGGTATTGTCCACCATCAGGGTGTCCCGGCTGGGATCCACCCGGGTGGTCAGGGCCCAGATGACGTCGTTCCAGTCGCGGGCGTTGACGTCGTCGTCACAGATGATGATGAACTTGGTGTACATAAATTGGCGCAGGAAGCTCCAGGCCCCCATCATCACCCGCTTGGAGTGGCCGGGATACTGCTTCTTGATGGTGATCACCGCCATCCGGTAGCTGCACCCCTCCGGGGGCAGGTAGAAGTCCTCGATCTCCGGATACTGCTTCTTGAGGATGGGGACAAACACCTCGTTCAGCGCCACCCCCAGCATTGCCGGTTCATCCGGCGGCCGGCCGGTGTAGGTGCTGTGGTAGATGGCGTCCCGGCGCATGGTGATGTGGGTGACGGTGAACACCGGGAAGCGTTCTACCTCGTTGTAGTAGCCGGTGTGGTCGCCGTAGGGGCCCTCCTCCGCCTCCTCGCCGGGCTCCAGGTAGCCCTCGAGAATGATCTCGCTGTGGGCGGGCACATCCAGGTCGTTACTGACCGACTTGACCACCTCGGTGCGCTCACCCCGCAGCAGGCCGGCGAAGGCGTACTCACTCATGGCGTCCGGCACCGGGGTGACGGCCCCTAGGATGGTGACCGGATCCGAGCCCAGGGCCACGGACACCGGGTAGCGCTCCCCCGGGTGCTTATCCTGGAAATCCTTGTAGTCCAGGGCTCCGCCACGGTGGGCCAGCCAGCGCATGATCAGCTTGTTTCTGCCCAGCAGCTGCTGGCGGTAGATCCCCAGGTTCTGGCGTTTCTGGTTGGGGCCCTTGGTGATAGTCAGGCCCCAGGTCACCAGGGGGGCGACGTCGCCGGGCCAGCAGTGCTGGATCGGCAGCTGAGTCAGATCCACGTCGTCGCCGCTGATCACCACCTGTTGACAGGGGGCCCTGGAGACCCGCTTGGGAGGCATGTTCAGCGCCTGCTTGAACATCGGCACCTTGGAGATGGCGTCCTTGAAGCCGGAGGGCACCTCGGGCTCCTTGAGGAAGGCCAGCAGTTCGCCCACTTCCCTCAGGGCGCTGCTGTCCTCGCGGCCCAGGGCCATGGCCACCCGCTTGGGGGTGCCAAACAGGTTGGCCAGCACCGGCATCTGCTTGTCCTTGACGTTCTCGAACAGCAGGGCGGGGCCGCCGCCGCGCAGCACCCGGTCGCTGATTTCGGTCATCTCCAGGTGGGGATCCACCTCTGCGGTGATCCGCTTGAGCTGCCCCTCCTGCTCCAGGTGGTTGATGAACTCTCGTATATCCCTGAATTTCATGCGATAGTCTCTACATTACTGACTGCAATCGTTCCCGAAAGTGGTCATGACATCATTGCCTCACAGTATACTGGTCCTGGCACCTGCTGTCGCCGCCTACAACCCATTGAGATAAGGAAGAGAGATGGACATAGGTCTTCTAATCGAGCTGCTGGGTCCCAGCATCATCTTTGTGGTTTTCGCCCTGGTGGTGGTGTTTACCGCCGTGAAGATCATCCCCCAGGGGTACGAGTGGAACGTGGAGCGTTTCGGCCGCTACACCACCTCCCTGAAGCCCGGCCTGCACCTTATCGTCCCCTTCATCGACCGCATCGGCAAAAGGGTCAACATGATGGAGCGGGTGCTGGACATCCCCAGCCAGGTGGTGATCAGTAAGGACAACGCCAACGTGACCGTCGATGGGGTGACCTTTATCCAGGTGGTGGACGCCGCCCGTGCCTCCTACGAGGTGAACGACCTGGAGAACGCCATCCAGAATCTGGCAATGACCAACCTGAGGACGGTACTGGGTTCCATGGAACTGGATGAGATGCTCTCCCGCCGGGACGAGATCAACGACCGGCTGCTGGCGGTGGTGGATGCGGCCACCCAGCCCTGGGGGGTCAAGGTCACCCGTATCGAGATCAAGGATATCGCACCGCCGCGGGAGCTGATCGAGGCGATGAACGCCCAGCTCAAGGCGGACCGTTCCAAGCGTGCCGAGATCCTGGAGGCGGAGGGGGTCAAACAGTCCGCCATCCTCAAGGCGGACGGTGAGAAGCAGGCGGCGGTGCTGCGCGCCGAGGGCGAGCGCCAGGCCGCCTTCCTGGAGGCGGAGGCCAGGGAGCGTCAGGCGGAGGCGGAAGCCAATGCCACCACCACGGTGTCCAGGGCCATCGCCCAGGGTGATCTCAACGCCATCAACTACTTCATCGCCCAGAAGTACACCGAAGCCCTGGCCAACATCGGCACCGCCGACTCCAGCAAGCTGGTGCTGTTGCCGATGGAGGGCAGCAGTCTGGCGGGCTCCGTCGCCGGCATTACCGAACTGATTGAGACCGTGAGGAAGCAGTCGTGATCGATCTCTTCCTGTCGATGAACGCCACCTACTGGCTGATCCTGGGGCTGTTGCTGCTGACCCTGGAACTGCTGGGGGCCGGGGGATACCTGCTGTGGATCGGCGGAGCTGCCCTGAGCACCAGTGTGGTGGCCCGCCTCAGTGATATCCGGGCGGAGAACCAGTGGGTGCTGTTTGCCACTCTGTCGGTGCTCCTTACCCTGGCCTGGTACCTCTATCAGCGACGCCGCGACAGACTGGGCCGGCAACGCAGCGGCCTCAACCAGAGGGCCCGGGCCCTGGTGGGCAGTTCCTGCCTGATCCTGACCCGGGTCACGCCCCAAGGCGGGCGGGTGAAGCTGGGGGACAGCAGCTGGCTGGCACGCTCCGAAGGGGAGGAGATCCTGGAGGAGGGGACCCAGGCTCGGGTCATCCGAGTCGAGGGCACCCTGCTGATGGTGACAGCCAAGGATCCCAAGCGCGGCTAGTCCGCCCTTGGCCGTTTGGCCCAGCGGCCGTCGAGGCCAAAAAAAGGGCCACCCTGATGGGTGGCCAAACTCGTGATGAGAGTCTCGAAAGAGGGGGCCCTCCTGGCCCTATTCCTACACTCTTACTCATGGCAGTGGCCGCAGCTTTCGCCGGCGGGGTGCGCCTTGTGCACCTGGTGGCAGTCGGCGCACTCCAGGTTTCCCTGGTGAGTTTCCCCCTTCAACTCGGCCAGCGCACGATCTCAGCGTTCATCATCCTCGCCCTTATCGGTTGTTGTCTCAGGCCACGGTCATCTGGCCGGCGTAGAGGACGAAGTGACGCAGGGCGAACACCCCAATCAGGGTCAGCAGGCAACTGGTGACCACCATGGCGTTGCTCTGTTTGATCCGTTCCGGCAGCCAGCGGTTGAGGGCCGCGGGCACCATCATGCCGCCGACCACCACCAGTCCCCAGAAGATCGCCGACCAGAAGCCGCCGCCGAGGGCCACCTTGGCGGCCACCAGGCTCTGTCCGCCCGCAAACGCCAGGCCGACGAAGAAGGCAAACAGCAGGAAGGCCTCGGTGATCACCACCGGGGTCTCCAGGTGGTGCACATAGTGGATATCCTCATCGGTGGGCTTGTGCTTGAACAGGGCCAGGCTCATCAGGATCGCCGCGCCGATGCCGGAGGAGATCCCGGAGACCAGGAACAGGATCGGCAGGATCGGGTTGTTCAGCATGGGGTAGCCCTTGAGGGCGGACAGCAGGAAGCCGGTGTAGGCTCCCAGGATGATCGCCAACACCGCCAGGGCGTTCTCGATGGGGCGGGCATGGCGGCACAGCCAGTTCACCAGCCTGACGAACCGGGGCAGGGCCACATCCAGTTTTTGCAGCGGGCCGGCGAAGGCGATCAGCAGCCACACCAGGAGCACGCCGATGTAGAGCGACGCGGCGATAACCCCTAGGCTCATCACCGAGGTGGGGTTGTAGAACACCATGATCTTCCAGAACTCCAGGGGCTTGGTCAGATCGAACACCAGCAGCATCAGCCCCACCATGATCGCCAGGGGGCCGACGGCGGCCGCCCCCTGGACGATGCCGCTGTGGTGGGCTGGCAGCCCCTTATTCTCCAGCTTGCGCTTGGTGAGAATGCCCACCAGGGTGGCGCCGGCGGAGACGCCGGCCAGGAACAGGTAGATGGCGATGGGCCAGTGCCACACCAGGGTGTCGAAGTGCAGTACGCTGTCGAGGTTGCTCATCATAGGACTCCGGGTTTCTGGCTGGGGATGCGGAACAGCTTGGGATTGGTGCCCAGATCCAGCTTGTCCCGGACGGTGCGGGCGCTGCGCAGCACCGCCACCAGTTCGCTGTTGCGGTCATTGAGATCACCGAAGATCAGCGCGCCGGTGGGGCAGGCTTCGACGCAGGCGGGCAGTTTGCCCTGGGCCAGGTTGGTCTTGCGGCAGAAGTCGCACTTGTCTGCGGCCTTGGTGACCGGGTTGATGAAGCGCACCCGGTAGGGGCAGGCGGCCAGGCAGTACTGGCAGCCGACGCACTTGAAGGGATCCACGTCGACGATGCCGGTGGCTTTGTCGCGAAAGGCGGCGCCGGTGGGGCAGACGCTGATGCAGGGGGCATCCTGGCAGTGCTGACAACTCTCCCGGGTGAAGGTGTAGTAGGGTTGTTCCTCGGCATGATAGGGACCGTCGATGTTCAGCTTGAGACGGTTGACCCCCTCGGGGACCTGGTTGACCTTGCGGCAGGCCTGTTCACAGGCGCGGCAGCCGATGCACTTGGTCTCATCGTGGATGAGGGCGAAATTCTTCGGGTTTACCGGGGCGTCGTCGGCCTGGCCGCTGCCCACCAGACCGGCGGCGGCACAGAGGGCGGAGCACCCCAGGAACTCTCTTCTGGTCAGGCTCATAGTGACTCCTTATCCTTGCGGGCGCCGTGACAGTCTACGCACAGCTGGGTGCGCCGGGTTTCAGTGATGCCCCGGATGGGATCCCGGTCCGGATGCAGCCGGTGACAGGCGGCACAACTGAGCTGGTTGAGGTGGACATCATGGGTCCAGTCTGCCGCCCTCAGCTTGCCAGGCTGGTGACAACGGGCGCAGCGCTGGTTCTGAACCGTCACCTCGGTGACGCTGTCCTGCCCATAGGTGATGACCGGTGCTTTCCCCTTGGGGTGTTGCCCCTTGTCACCATGGCAGCTGGTGCAGGCCAACCCCTGGGTGCCGACGCTGGCGTGGACTCCCTCCATGCTGCCGTTGCGCTTGTGGCAACGCAGGCACTGGGTCGATGAGTCCGTTGCCGCCTGGGCCAGGGGCTGCACCCCGGCGATCAGGGCGCAGCTGACCAGGATCGAAATCAGATATCGATCTCTCATAATTTCCTCCGGGGAGAGCGGGAGCCCTTGCGGGCGCCCGGGGTGTTCAGTGCTGGTGATTGATGTGGCGGGGGGCAGAGGCTTTGACCTCCCGCTTCCGTCCTTGGGTCAGGTATTCGTACATGCCGACAACGATCGCAGAGGCGATATAGGGCAGGGCAACGAACAGGACAAAGAACAGGAACAGATAAGGTATAACGACAGTTAAGAAAGTACCGAAGCTCATAATATCCTCCTGGATTTAAAAAGGGCGTTTGCCTTTCTTGGTTATTATTATCTCCATTTAAATAATAGGAATTACTTGATTGCGATCAAATTAAATCAAGCAAATAAATAAAACCAACCTATTTTTTGATCTGGAAAATATTTCCATTTAGGGGAAAAGTATTCTGCGAAAACTAAATAATCATATAGCTTTCTTTCGGTTAACTGATATTCGGTATGTGATTAAGTGCAAGAGCGCGTTGTGTTTTTTGCAATTTGCCTAGCTGTGTCATGATACGGGGTCAGGATTGGGTTAAATCCAGATAGTGAAAAACTCAGTTGCGAAAAATGGATAACAATAAGATAAAACTCTTAATTTATACTTTAGCAAAAATGCTTTTTGGTGCTATTTTATAGTTAGTGAGTTTGTACGGGAGATTTAGAGATGTCTAATGAATACGGCATGGATAGCCTGTGTGAAATAACCTTATTTAATATACTTGTTTTCGTTCGCCTCTATACCGTATTGAACTCCCAGGTGGTTGCCAAGACCCTTCAGGTTCCGCCCTCCAAGATCAGTCGGGCGCTGGCGTCCCTGCGTCAGAACCTCGGCGATCCCCTCTTTATTCGCCGTCAGTATGGTTTCCAGGCCACTCCCATGGCCACCCGCATCTTCCCGGAGATGGAGCGACTGCTGCAGCACGCCCAGGCGTTGGCTCGTCAACTGCAGCCCGCCAGCGAGGAGCGTCAGCGGGTGGTGCTGAGCGTTCCGGCGCCGTTACGGGCGGGGCTGACCCAGCATCTGAACTTCAGCTGCCGGCGCCATGAGGCGGCCATCGATGTGGTGACCCGCACCTGGAGCGGTCCGGTCACCGAGGAGATGGGGCGCAACCAGGTGGACATCGGCGTATTTTGCTCGCAACAGGGCTACCCCAAGATGGGCAGCGAGCTGGTGGCCGAGAATCGGGCGACCTACCTGGTTGGGGCGGCCGACCATGAGATCTGGAAGGAGGCGCCCCTGACCCTGGAGGCGCTGCTGCGCTACCCCCAGGTGGTTACCGAGATGACCGAGATCAACGATGAAGAGGACATGCTGGAGCGCGCCGCCCGCGCCCTGGGGAGGGAGCTGATCCCGGTGGCCCGGGTCAACAGCCTGGCGGAACTGGTGGAGATGGTGGTGGATTCCCCAAACCTGTCCCAGGTGTGCGGCAGTCAGGCGGTGGGGTTTCTGCGGTCGGTGCATGGTATCCGGGTGCAGCGGCTGCCGGAGGAGGTGCGTGAGACGGTCCTCAGGCTGAACTTCGGTGAACGGGTTCCCGGCTTCCACATGCTGCAGCGCACCGGACACCGTGCCCCGCCCTGGCTGGTGGAGTCGGTGCGGGAGTTTGTCCGGGATGCCGCCGAGCTTATCGACTGACCGAAAGCAGGCGCAAAAAAGGCCGCATCATGCGGCCTTATTTCTCGGCTGGGGGTTAGCCCTTGGAGCGCTTCATGGCGGTGAAGAACTCGTCGTTGGTCTTGGTCATCGCCAGACGGTCGATGAGGAACTCCATCGCTTCCACCTCCTGCATGGGGTGGAGAATCTTGCGCAGAATCCACATCTTCTGCAGCTCCTCCTGGCTGGTGAGCAACTCCTCACGACGGGTACCGGAGCGGTTGAAGTCGATGGCGGGGAACACCCGCTTCTCGGCGATCTTGCGGGACAGGTGCAGCTCCATGTTACCGGTGCCCTTGAACTCCTCGTAGATCACCTCATCCATCTTGGAGCCGGTGTCGATCAGGGCGGTGGCGATGATGGTCAGGCTGCCCCCCTCCTCCACGTTACGGGCGGCGCCGAAGAAGCGCTTGGGACGGTGCAGGGCGTTGGCATCCACACCACCGGTCAGTACCTTGCCGGAGGAGGGGATGACGGTGTTGTAGGCCCGGGCCAGACGGGTGATGGAGTCCAGCAGGATCACCACGTCCTTCTTGTGCTCAACCAGGCGCTTGGCCTTCTCGATCACCATCTCGGCCACCTGGACGTGGCGGGATGCCGGCTCGTCGAAGGTGGAGGCCACCACCTCGCCCTTCACCAGACGCTGCATCTCGGTCACCTCTTCGGGACGCTCGTCGATCAGCAGGACGATCAGCTCACAGTCTGGGTGGTTGTAGGCGATGGACTGAGCGATGTTCTGCAGCAGCAGGGTCTTACCGGCCTTGGGCGGTGCCACGATCAGGCCGCGTTGGCCCTTACCGATGGGGCTGGCCAGATCAAGAACCCGGGCAGTAATGTCCTCGGTGGAGCCGTTGCCCCGCTCCATGCGCAGTCGATCGTTGGCGTGCAGGGGAGTCAGGTTTTCGAAGAGAATCTTGTTGCGGGAGTTCTCGGGACGATCGTAGTTGACCTGATTGACCTTAAGCAGGGCGAAATAACGCTCCCCCTCTTTCGGAGGCCGGATCTTGCCAGCGATGGTGTCACCGGTGCGCAGGTTGAAACGACGGATCTGGCTGGGGGAGACATAGATGTCATCCGGGCCGGCCAGGAAGGAGGCGTCGGCGCTGCGCAGGAAACCGAAACCGTCCTGGAGGATCTCCAGGACGCCACCGCCGAAGATGTCTTCGCCGCTCTTGGCGTGGGCTTTGAGGACGGCGAACAGGATGTCCTGCTTCCGGGCGCGAGCCATGTTTTCCAGGCCCATGGACTCAGCCAAGGCGACGAGCTCGGAGATGGGTTTCTGCTTAAGTTCAGATAAATTCATGGGAGGGTCTTTGTGGTTGTTTGCGTGCGGCTGCCGCCGACGCTTTCATTACAAATTATTTGAAATTTTAAGGGAGTGCCCGAGGGCAGGAGCCGAATCAGGCAGGCAAGTGTTGGCTAATAAACTAGCACTAAAGGAAAAACGCGTCCAGTGTCCCCGGGGGATTTTCCAGCTTTGTGAGAGGGGCGGGGCAAAACCCAGGCCGAAGCCTGGGTTGGATCCCATTACAGATGAGAGTCGATAAACTCTTTCAGCTGGGTCTTGGAGGCGGCGCCAACCTTGGTGCCGGCCAGTTCGCCGTTCTTGAACAGCAGCAGGGTGGGGATGCCGCGAATGCCGAACTTCGCCGGGGTGGCGTTGTTCTGGTCTACATTGACCTTGCCGATGACGATCTGATCGCCATACTCTTCCGCCAGCTCATCCAGTACGGGGGCGATCATCTTGCAGGGGCCACACCATTCCGCCCAGAAGTCGACCAGTACAGGTTTGCTGGATTGCAGCACCTCAGCGTCAAAGCTGTCATCAGTCAGCTGTACAATCTTATCGCTCATTGTTTACTCCGTTTAGTGATAGCTCGGGTCGGAGCCATGGTTGCGATCTTGGGCTCCTTGCCGTTGCTTTCAAGCCTCCGGCGGTTAAAAAAAGTGTGTCTGTCTTCACCGGGGCGCTGTTTGTCGGTTCCTGTTGGCACTTTTTCTTGCCACAGAAGAGGTTCGGAGCGGTGCTGCCAGGGCAGTCAGGCTCAGTTTCCGGGCATTTCCTATTCAGACCGGAGCTCGGAACACCGAGTTTCGGACCGGACAACAGAATCGGTAATATTTGACTGGATCACGTTTTCTAATGCAAGCGCATCCGGTATGCTTTCCAACCATGAGCAAAACACACTTGACTGACACCCGCTTCACCGACCTGCCACTCACCAAAGAGGTGGCGGATGCCCTGGTGGAGACTGGGTTTACCCACTGTACGCCGATTCAGGCGCTCTCCCTTCCTATCGTGCTGGGCGGCAAGGATATTGCCGGTCAAGCTCAAACCGGAACCGGGAAGACCCTGGCGTTCCTGACGGCGACCTTCCATGAACTGATGACCCGCCCCGCGCCCGAGCAGCACGACGGCAAGAGTCCCCGCGCCATCATCATGGCCCCCACCCGGGAACTGGCCATCCAGATCCACAAGGATGCGGAGCCCCTGGCCAAGAGCACCGGCCTGAAGATGGGCCTGGCGTACGGCGGTGAGGGGTACGATGCCCAGCGGGCTCAGCTGCAGGCGGGCACCGACGTCCTGATCGGTACCACCGGCCGGCTGATCGACTACCTCAAACAGGGGGTCTACAACCTCAACGCCATCCAGGTGATGGTGCTGGACGAGGCGGACCGGATGTTTGATCTCGGTTTTATCCGGGACATCCGTTACATCTTCCGCCGCATGCCCCCTGCCGCCGAGCGTCGCAACATGCTGTTCTCCGCCACCCTCTCCTTCAAGGTGAAGGAGCTGGCCTATGAGCACATGAATGATCCGGTGCACGTCGAGGTGGAGCCGGAGCAGAAGACCGCCAAGCGCATCAAGGAGGAGCTGTTCTACCCCTCCAACCGGGAGAAGATGCCGCTGCTGCTGACCCTGATCGAGGAGGAGTGGCCGGACAAGGCGATCGTCTTTGCCAACACCAAGCACCGCTGTGAAGACATTCACGGCTGGATGGAAGCGGACGGTCACCGCGTCGGCCTGCTGACCGGAGACGTGCCCCAGAAGAAGCGCCTGCGCATCCTGGAGCAGTTCAAGGGCGGTCAGCTGGATTTCCTGGTGGCCACCGACGTGGCTGCCCGTGGCCTGCACATCTCGGATGTGACCCACGTGTTCAACTATGACCTGCCTGACGACTGCGAAGACTATGTGCACCGCATCGGCCGTACCGGCCGGGCTGGCGCCGAAGGCTCCTCCATCAGTTTCGCCTGCGAGGAGTATGCCCTGAACCTGCCGGACATCGAGGCCTACATCGGCCACTCCATTCCGGTGACCAGCTACGACCCGGAGGCGCTGCTGAGTGACCTTAAGCGTCCCCAGCGGATCCAGCGTCACCGTCGCACCAACACCGGCGGCAAGCGGCCGGGCGGTCGCGACCGTTCGTCCGGCCAGCGCCGACATGACAAGCGTTAACACCCACAACGGCGGCCTTTTGGCCGCCGTTACTCTAGGGTCCAACAGTTTCAACCTGCTCCTGGCCGAGCCCGTGCCCGCCGCCCTTCCCCATATAGTTGCCAAACACAAACGCAAGGTGCGCCTGGCTGAGGGAATGGATCGGCAGGGGCTCTCCCCCGAGGCCGAGGCGCGGGGCCTGGCATGTCTGGCCTGGTTCGGCGAGATCCTGGCCCAATCCCGGCCGGCGCGAGTGGCGGTGCTGGCCACGGCGGCGCTGCGCGGCGCCGCCAACGGCGCCGAGTTTTGCCGCCGGGCGGAGCCCCTGCTGGGGTATCCCATCGAGGTGATCAGCGGTGAGCGGGAAGCGGAGCTGATCTACACCGGCATGCGTGCCTCCACCCAGGTGACCGGCGAGGCCCTGGTGATCGACATCGGCGGGGCCAGCACCGAGCTGGTGGTGGGGGATGAGGAGCATGTTCACTACAAGCACTCCTTCGATCTGGGCTGTGTCCTCTATACCCAGGGGTATTTTTCCGGTGAGATCAACGAAGCCGCCTTCGAAGCGGCGGATGCCGCGGTGCGGGCCAGGCTGGCTGGGGAGCTGCCCAGGCTGTCGGCCCTGAGCTGGCAGCACTGTCTGGGGGTCTCCGGTACCGTTCGGGCCCTGTTTGAGCTGGCGGAGGCCCAGGGAGCACCCAGGAAGGCACTGACTCCTGGCTATCTGCGCCGGGTGAGGCAGAGCCTGTGCCAGGACGGTGCGGCGCTGCTGCAGCAGCTGGATGAGGAGCGCCGCATCCCCTTTGCCGCCGGGGTCGCCATCCTGCTGACCCTGTTTGAACTGCTGGCCATCCCAGCCCTGGGTCTGGCCGGCGGGGCGCTCCGGGAGGGGGTGTTACACCAGCTGCAGAATGCCGAGGAAGCCGGGACCTGAAGGCCCGGTTTTTTTATTAACATTTACTTATATGCAATGCGTTTTCGTGCTAAAGGGAGACTTTTGGCCTCGGGTATCCTGTACTATCGCCCGACATAAATCCCTCGATTAACGGGTCCAAACAACAACATCGCACCAAATTTTTTCACATTTCAATGAGAGAGCCCCTGTGGGGCGAGGTAAAAGAGTATGAGTCTACAGGTGGTCGCCAACCTGCTGGTTATGTTGGCCCTGTTGTGGATGCTGTACCGCATGCAGCAGAAGCACATGAAGTTTACCCACAGAGTCTTTGCTGGCCTGGGCCTGGGTGTGGCCTTCGGCCTGGTGTTGCAGCTGGTCTACGGAGTGGATTCCCCTGAACTGGCCACCTCCATCGACTACTTCAACATCGTCGGCAAGGGCTATGTGCAGCTGCTGAAGATGATCGTCATGCCGCTGGTGATGGTCTCCATCGTCAGTGCCATCCTCAAGCTGAAGGATGCCGAGGCTCTCGGCCGGATCAGCGGCCTGACCATCGGCGTGCTGCTGATCACCGTGGCCATCGCCGGTCTCATCGGCTTCTTCGTGGCCAACCTGTTTGGCCTGACCGCCGAGGGACTGACCCAGGGCGCCCGCGAGGCGGACCGCGCCGCCTATCTGCTCTCCCGCGAGGGCGCCGCCACCGGCATCTCCATCGCCAATACCCTGGTGAGCCTGATCCCCGCCAACCCCTTCCTGGACATGACCGGGGCCCGGGACACCTCCATCATCTCGGTGGTGATCTTCTCCGCCTTTGTCGGGGTGGCCGGACTGGGACTGCACCGCAAGCAGCCCGACGTGGCCGAGCGCTTCGATCGCCTGGTGGCGGTGGCCTACGCGGTGGTGATGCGCATCGTTACCCTGGTGCTGCGGCTGACCCCCTACGGCGTCATGGCGCTGATGACCAAGGTGCTGGCCAGCAGCCAGTTCTCCGACATCTTCAACCTGATCAACTTCGTGGCCGCCTCTTACCTGGCTCTGGGACTGATGTTCCTGGTTCACCTGGGGCTGGTCACCGCCTTCGGCGGCAACCCGGTGACCTTCCTGCGCAAGGTGCTGCCGGTGCTCTCCTTTGCCTTTACCAGCCGCACCAGCGCCGGTACCATTCCGCTGAACATCCAGACTCAGACTCATCGGCTGGGGATCCCCGACGGCATCGCCAACCTGGCGGCCTCCTTCGGGGCGACCATCGGCCAGAATGGCTGTGCCGGCATCTACCCGGCGATGCTGGTGGCGATGATCGCCCCCACCGTGGGCATCGACCCCATGACTCCCACCTTCATCGCCACCCTGATCGCCACCATCGTGGTGGGCTCCTTCGGCGTGGCCGGTGTCGGCGGCGGTGCCACCTTCGCCGCCCTGATTGTGCTGACCGCCCTGGACCTGCCGGTGGCCCTGGCCGGACTGCTGATCTCCATCGAGCCGCTGATCGACATGGGCCGCACCGCCCTCAACGTCAACGGGGCGATGACCGCCGGCTTTGTCACCAGCCGGGTGTTGGGTCAGACCGACATGTCGGTGTATAACTCTGAGCAGGAGTTGGACGTGGACCTTGAGTCGGCCTGAGCCGTCAAGGGAGAGAGCCAAGGCCGCCGGTAGGCGGCCTTTTATCTGGAAGAAGCAGAGTATGAAAATTGTCATCATCGGTGGTGAAGCCGCCGGAATGAGCGCCGCCGCCAAGGCCAGGCGTACCGACCGCGATGCGGAGATCATCGTCTTCGAGCAGTCCCAGGTGGTCTCCTTCGGCGCCTGTGGGCTGCCCTATTTCATCGGCGACAGCTTTGATGACAGCGGCTTTATGGCTGAGCGCAGCGTGGCCCAGTTCCGTGAATCCGGCATCGACCTGCGTGTTGGCCACCGGGTTGAGCGGCTGGATCCGGCCAAGCGCTCGCTGCTGGTGACCGACCTGGCCAGGGGCAGGAGCTTCCCTCAGCCCTTCGACAAGCTGATGATCGCCACCGGCGCCGCCCCGGTGGCACCGCCCATTGAGGGCCTGGATCTGGAGCGGGTGTTCTTCCTGAAGACCCTGGAGGATGGCCTGGCCCTCAAACCCCTGGTGCAGTCGGACGAGATCCGCGACGTGGTGGTGATCGGCGCCGGCTACATCGGCCTGGAGGTGGCGGAGGCCCTGGTGCACCAGGGCAAGCGGGTGCGGGTGATCGAGCGCACCGACCGGGTGCTCAGTGAGTCCTTCGACGCCGAGATCGGCGAGATGATCGAGGCGGAGCTGAGGGAGAAGGGCGTGAAGCTGCACCTGGGAGAGTCGGTCACCGCCCTGGAGGGCGAGGCTCAGGTGCGACAGGTGGCCTCCGAACTGGGGCAATACCCGGCCGATCTGGTGATCCTGGCTACCGGGGTGCGCCCCAATACCGGATTCCTGGCGGACAGCGGCATCGATCGCCTGGCCAACGGCGCCATCGTCATCGATCCCCAGGGACGCACCAGCCTGCCGGATGTGTACGCCGCCGGCGACTGTGCCACCGTCCCCCACAGGGTCAGTGGCCGCCCCGCTTACCTGCCCCTGGCCACCAGTGCCAACAAGCTGGGCCGGATGATCGGTGAGAACCTCTGCGGCAACCAGAAGGTGTTTCCCGGGACCCTCGGCAGTGCCGGGGTCAAGGTGCTGGGGGTTGAGGCGGGCCGCACCGGCCTGTCCGAGCGCGAGGCCCGCAGCCTGGGGCTGGCCTACCGCACCGTGGTGATCAACGACAAGAACACCACCAACTATGTGGCGGGCCAGAGCGATCTGCGGGTCAAGCTGGTCTACGCCGAGGAGGACAAGCGGCTGCTGGGTGGCCAGGTGGCCGGCGGGCCCGGGGCGGTGCTGCGGGTGGATGCCCTGGCGGCGGCGATTCATGGCGGTCTGACCACGGAGGACCTGGGAATGCTGGATCTGGTGTATGCGCCGCCTTTCGCCCGTACCTGGGACGCCCTCAACGTGGCGGGCAATGTCGCCAAATAGCGCGCGCGAAAGAGGGGGCCTGAGCCCCCTTTTTTATCCCTCTAGAGTCGCTTCCCCCGAACCTCGATGGGGGAATCCCCCCTGGAGAGCTCGGTGATCTGCACCCGCTGCTGCACCTGGACGGGGCTGTATCGGCCAATCCGCTGGGCGATGCGCCGGTCGTCGTTGTAGCGGGCCGAGAACACGGCCAGGGGTTCACCATTGCACAGCAGGTGCCGCCCGACGGTTCGATAGTCGAAACCGGAGTGCGCCAGGTTGCCGGTCCAGCGCACCAACGGGGCGGTGGCGGCAGAGAGGCACAGGCGGGTCTCGATGCGGTCATCGGCTGCGATAAAGCGGTTGTCTACGGCGAAGGCCGGGGCGGTGAGCAGGCTGGTGGCGACAATCACGGAGGCGAGTTTCATGGTTAACGTCCTTAGCGGTTGATTAACGCCAGATAAGTGTTGTCGCTCTGGGTGACTGCCCCTGGATTCAGATGTAACCGTTGCTGACAGGCTTTCGCCAAGGTCGCTGGAAACCTTTCTGTCTTTTAGGGGGTTAGGCCGGAGCGGCCGGGGGAGCCCTCCACAATGGGTTACAGCTGGACACAGATTGACATCTTTGGCCGACACCGGGCGTGGGTGGGCATGCCGGGTCGGTGATGGTGGAGAGGGGGCAGAGAGAAGGGGCGACCTGGGTCGCCCCTTGGGTGGGGTTAGCGAATCAGCTCAAACAGGAAGCTGTCCAGGGATTCCAGCTCGACCGAGCCGTCCTCGGCCACGCCATAGCTGCGGGTCAGCACCTGAGCGGTCGCCTGGTTGCCGTACCAGTAGAGGTGATGGCGTTGGGGAGAGGTCTCGCCGTTGGGGCCCAGGGGGCTCAGCTCCAGCCCCGAGTTGGTCTGGGTCCAGTTCATCTCGAACTGGGCGGGGGCGGTGGGGTCCTCCTCCAGACACTGGCTCAGGTCGACCCAGCCGGTGCCCTGCGGATCGCTGGCCAGGCCATTGAAGTGCAGCTCCAGGGTGCAGCTGTTGTCACCCATGCCGCTGAGTCGCAGATCCAGCGGCGCCTCCAGGCCGGCCAGGGAGAAGGGGCGCACCAGGCTCATGCTGTACTCGCGCACCTGGTCCTCCTCCTGTTCGGTCACCTTCATGACGTCGTCGCCCAGGCCCTCCGCAGGCAGTTGGATCAGCACCCAGTCGGTGTCGCTAAACGTCATCAGCAGCTGATGCCGTGCATCCACAATCCAGCTGCCTGCCAGGATCTCGGTGTCGATGCCGTCGGCGTCCAGCTCCTCCAGCCACACCTGAACCCGGCCGTTGCCCATGAAGTGCATCAGCGCCTCGAAGTCACCTGCCTTGGCCAGGTAGCGGCTGCCCAGCAGGGCAGTGGTGGCGGCCTCATCGGCCACCAGCTCGGGGGCGGTGGGGTCGTCCCCGGGCTCGACACCGTCATCGGGATCCTGGCCGTCGCCGGGCTCGAAGCCACACTCCTCGGCATCCTCTATGTCACGCAGCTCCGGTGTGCCCAGGTTGGTCAGGAAGGCGTCCATCGCCGGCTGGTTGAATCCCCACTGGTCACCATGGGTCAGCCCCTCACCCAGGATGAAGGCGTGGCGGACCGCCCCGTCATACTCGGTGAGCAGGGGCTGGGCCCGGCGGCGATCGGTGAAGGAGTGGCCCCACTCCGGCAGGTTCAGGGCCAGACCCATGGGGGTCTTGATCCAGCTGGCCTCCACGTTCTGTTTCAGCTCGGGGGTGCCGCAGCCGTTATCGTCGCACTCATCGTGTTCAACCACATAGAGTCTGACTTCGCCCTGATCGGCCTCCAGGGAGCCGTAGAGCGCCACTGCCAGGCTGGTGTCCTCGTTGCCGCCAATGAACGCCATCTTTGGCGTCTCTTCGGAGGCGGCATCGTTCATCAGTTCGGCCAGGGTCTCTGCCGGACCGGTGGAGAGGGTCACCTGGTTGCACCAGCGCAACTCGGGGTTGCAGTTGGCGGAGTAGGGCAGGAGCGCCCTCTCGTCCAGCTGCTTGAAGGTCATCTGGTAGCCCTGGGCGCCGTCGGGGAACAGCTGGTCACCGCTGTACTGGACCTTCCATTCACGCTCGCCCTTGGCGTAGCGCTTCATCTTCAGTCCGGAGAGGTCCAGAGACTGGGCCCACACCTGCTGACGTCCGTCCATATCGGAGTGGACGATCACCGACCCATCCGCCTCCTGGGACAGCAGTTCCACCTGTTCGCTGATCTCGGACCAGGCGTCACCTTTCCACACCAACATGTCGCGCGCTTCGTCGTCGGCCACTTCGACAAAGCCGACCTCGGGGCCGTCATAGCGGTAGCGGTTGAAGGTGATCAGACTCTCCACCTTCTGAATCTGCTGGTAGCCCAGCTCCCGCTCCTTGATGCACTGGCCGCTGTCGGCATCGAAGAACACCTCGGAGTGGCCATCCAGCTCGAACATGCCCCCCTCGGACTCAAGCAGGGTCACCAGGCTGGCCTCCTCCAGTTCCCGCTTTTCCCGCTTGTGTTCAACCCGCTCCTGGACATCGGCAGGGGTCAGCGGCAGATCGCCGGCCACATCGGCGGCGATGGCATCGGCGTCGCTCTCCTGGCCGCTGGCTTCGGCCTGGTCCACCCGGCTGACCAGCTGTTCCAGATTCTCTACCAGGGTTTCGGCAATGGCGTCGGCCACCTCAGTGTCCTGAGCATCGCCCCCGGTGCCGCCGTTCTGCGCCACGGCGTGCTGGGCCTTGGCCGTAACCCGGGCCACCACCTGGGCGACCCGGTGCAGGCGCTTGTAGCCATTGCCGCGGTCAGGCTGCTGTTTGCCGACGATGTAATCCTCCACCAGGCTCAGATCCGAGCCGAGAATCCCCAGGGCTTGCTCCAGGGCCGCCGCTGCGGTGTCCTGATCCACGCCGGCGCGTTCCATCTCGGAGGCCAGCAGGGTGGTCAGCGGGCTGACAAACTCTACCACCCCGGCCGGGGCGGTCATGGTGTAGCTCTGGGTGAGCACCACGCCAGGGTTGTCTTCATCCTCGGTCTGGCCAGCGATCACCTTCACCAGCATCTGCACCTGGCTCAGGTCCAGGGCGGCATCCAGATTGTCAAAACTGTACTGGCCTCCGGCCTGAGTCAGGGTGCTGGGCTCGTCGGTATCGCATTCGCCGTTGCCGTTGAGGTCCAGGCACACCTGGGCATTGACCAGGTAGCCGTCGGCGGTGGCGCCTTCAAGGCTTTGGCCTGGCTGGGGTTCGGGTTGGGGAGCCGGGGCGGAGTCGGAAGAGCCGCCGCCACAGGCGGTGAGTTGGGTCAGTGCCGCTGTCAGGGACAGGGCGATAAGGTGGCGCTTGAACTGCATAAATCTACCATCTCCAATGGTTGATCCTATCCAAACGCTGTCTTTGGCTGTGACGAGTCCCCCCAAAAACGGGACTCAACGCTGGAAACCCCGCTATCTCAGCACGGTGAGACCGGAAGCTTTGCGTCCCAGCCTCGCGGCTGGTTTGCCATTGTCAGCGTAACGAAATGTGAACCCAGAGTTCGGTTTTCCCTTAGGTTCCGGGCCATTAGACCATGGTGCGGCAGGGCTGTCACCGCATGCACAGGGAGGTGAGACAGAGTGAGGGGTGACTGTTTATTTTTTTCTTTAAAAACAATCGGTTAAAGTGTCACTAACAGGCCGAACCAGTAAAACTGGTCCGGCGCTGGGGAGAGGTTACTTCAGGATCTCGGCCAGGTCCTGTTCCAGGGAGTGGCTGGGGGTTTCGACGATGCGGCCGATCTCCTTGCCCTGCTGGATCACCATAAAGGTGGGAATACGCTGGAAATCGTAGGCGGCCGCCAGCTTGTCAGGATCGGATTTCTGACGGTCGACGCCGATGTAGCGCACAGTCAGCTTGTCGTTGTTCACCTGCTCCAGCAGTTTGGCAAAGCGCGGGGTCTCACGGTGGCAGTCTGGGCACCAGGTGCCGATGATCACCACGATCTCGGTGGGGGTCTCCACCATCTTCAGGGCGTCGACCCACTCCGCCTGGGGGGCGTAGCGGTCGAAGTTCTCTCCGTAGCCGGGGATCGCTTCCATAATGTCGGCCATGGCCAGTTCACCGGTCAAAATCACCTCCTGTTTCTCCTCTTGGCTGCAGGTGGCGAAGGGACCCTTCTGGCCCTCCTCAAATCCACAGCCGGAGTTTGCCATAGCGGGGGTATTCATCAAAGCCGGAGCCAGCATCATCGCCAGCAAAGTTGTCTTTTTCATGGTGCTCTCATTCTCTCAATCCTGCTCTCCAGTCTGACTCAGAATTGCCGATGTTGTTCTTCCAGAGTTGTGGAAACGTGACCGAGGCCCGTGAATTGACGGCCAGATAGGGAGGAATAAAAAGGGGAGCCAATGCTCCCCTCGAACGATCCAGTCGGTCAGCTTACTTCTCGTTGAGCCACTGGGCCACGCGCTTGGCGAAGTAGGTCAGCACACCGTCGGCCCCGGCGCGCTTGAAGCAGAGCAGGGACTCCATGACGATCTTGCGCTCATCCAGCCAGCCATGCTGGATGGCCGCCATGTGCATGGCGTATTCACCGCTCACCTGGTAGGCGAAGGTGGGCACCTGCAGTTCGCTTTTTACCCGGCGAACGATGTCCAGGTAGGGCATGCCGGGCTTGACCATCACCATGTCGGCGCCCTCTTCGATGTCCATGGCCACCTCTTGAAGGGCTTCGTCGGAGTTGGCGGGATCCATCTGGTAGGTGTGCTTGTTGCCACCCTTGAGGTTGCCGGCGGAGCCGACCGCATCGCGGAAGGGACCGTAGTAGCTGGAGGAGTACTTGGCGGAGTAGGCCAGGATCTGGGTGTTGACGTGACCGGCGGCCTCCAGGGCGTCGCGGATGGCGCCGATGCGGCCATCCATCATGTCGGAGGGAGCCACCACGTCTGCGCCGGCGTCGGCGTGGGACAGGGCCTGTTTGACCAGCACCTCGGTGGTGATGTCGTTGAGGATGTAGCCCTCGTCATCGATGATGCCGTCCTGACCGTGGGTAGTGAAGGGGTCCAGGGCCACGTCGGTGATCACGCCCAGCTCGGGGAATTCACGCTTGAGGGCGCGGACCGCCTTCTGCGCCAGGCCATCAGGGTTATAGGCCTCCTCGGCGCCCAGGGATTTCTTCTCCTGGGGGGTGACCGGGAACAGGGCCACGGCGGGGATCCCCAGCTCCACCAGCTCCCGCGCCTCTTCGATCAGCAGATCGATGGAGAGACGCTCGACGCCGGGCATGGACTCCACCTGCTCCTTGCGGGCGTTGCCCTCCAGAACGAACACCGGGTAGATCAGGTCGTTGACGCTCAGCTGGCTCTCCGCCATCAGCCGGCGGGAGAAGTCGTGGCGACGCATCCGACGCATGCGGCGGCGGGAAAAGGGTCCGGTTACAACGGTCACTTGCAGCTCCTTATAAATGAGGGTTATCGCCACAGGCCGGTCACAGTGTGACGGGAGTCATGGCCGATATCACGGCGTCAATATTAGCAAACTCCCCTCCTTAAGGCAGGAGCTTAATCACACTTGAAACAGGCGCTTGGCATTGAGACGACACTGGTGGGACAGCGCATCGACGCTTTGGTTGCGCAGCTCGGCCACTTTCTTGGCAATGTGTGGCAGCCATCTCGGTTCGTTGCGGCGGCTCCTGGGTTTGGGGCGGATATCCCTGGGGAGCAGGTAGGGGGCATCGGTTTCCAGCAGCAGCCTGTCATCGGGGATCTGCGGCACCAGGGCGGCCAGGGTCTGTCCACGGCGTTCGTCGCAGATCCAGCCGGTGATGCCGATGCACAGCCCCAGTTCCAGGGCCTGGTGCAGCTCCTGCTCGTTGCCAGTGAAACAGTGCAACACGCCTCCGGACAGGTCTGGGCGGACCTCGGACACCATGGCGCGGAACTCGTCGCCGGCGTCGCGGCAATGCATCAGGGCAGGCTTGCCCAGATCGCAGGCCAGTTTCAACTGGGCCTCGAAGGCGCGGCGCTGATCCGCTCGGGGGGAGAAGTCCCGGTTGAAGTCCAGGCCACACTCGCCCACGGCCACCACCCTGGGGTGTTCACACAGGGCGGCGATCTCCCCCCGGCTGCTGGGCTCGAAGCCGCTGGCGTAGTGGGGGTGGATACCGGCGGTGATGTAGACATCCGGGTGGCGCTCCGCCAGGGACTGCAGCAGGCGCGCCTCCTCCAGGTTGCTGGCCAGTCCGATGAGGGTGTCGACTCCCGCTTCCCTGGCCCGTGCCAGAACCTCCTCCAGGTCCTGGCGGAACTGGCTGGAGGTCAGGTTGACGGCGATGTCGATCATTGCACACGCTTGACCCGGGCGCTCTTGCTGCCGTCGCTCTGGCTGAGGATGAAGGAGCCCAGGGAGGCCTTGCGGATGGTGACCGGCACTCCCTGATCCAGCCGGAAGCGGCGGCTGTCGATCTGCTTCCATACCTGGCCGTTCTCCAGGGTGACGATGAACTTGCCGTAGGGGTCGGTTTTCATCTTGCTGATCGCTTGGCTGATCGCCTCCGGCTCTTCGGGGCGCTCGTTGTTCAGGCCGAAGCGCTGGTCGGTAGTGGCCGGGGCGGCTGCGGGGGCCTGGGCGGGAACGGCCGCGGCCGGCTTGGCCAGGCCATCGAAGCAGAGCAGTCGGTCGAGCCGATCCTTGTGGGCGGCGCAGTGCACCACCGCCTCGGCGGCCTTGTCGTAGCAGGCCAGGCGCTGGCGTTGATCATCGATGGCGCGGCAGGCCGCATCGGCGGCGGAGACGGCCGCTGGGGCCAGCATCAGGGTGAGAACGGCGGTCTTAAGCATAACAGTTCCTTGTAGTTAGACTGATGACCGCCGTGACTGGGTTACTCTTCGGTGGGTTCCTCTTGAACCTCTTCCTCGTCGTCTTTCGGTTGATAAAGACGGGAGAAGAACAGGCCACCCTCAAACAGCAGCAGCATCGGCAGGGCCAGCATGGTTTGAGAGATGATGTCCGGCGGCGTTAACAGCATACCAACAACGAAGGCGCCGACAACAATGTACGGGCGGTTTTTCTTCAGATCGTCCGGCGTGGTCATGCCGGTCCACACCATCAGGATTACCGCTACCGGGATCTCGAAGGCGAGGCCGAAGGCGAAGAACAGCTTGAGCACGAAACTCAGGTAGCTGTTGATGTCGGTGGCCACCTGCACCCCTTCGGGGGCGACGCTGGTGAAGAAACCGAACACCACCGGGAACACGATGTAGTAGGCGAAGGCGATGCCGCCGTAGAAGAGAATGGAGCTACTGATCAACAGCGGGAAGATCAGCTTCTTCTCATGCTTGTAGAGTCCAGGCGCGATGAAGGCCCACACCTGGTACAGCACGTAGGGCATGGCGATGAACAGCGCCACAAACATGGTCAGCTTGAACGGGGCGAAGAAGGGCGACGCCACGTCGGTCGCGATCATCGAGGCGTTCTCCGGCATCACCTCCAGCAGGGGCATCGACAGGAAGTTGTAGATGTCGTTGGCCCAGTAGGCGAGGCTGGCGAACACGAGCAGGACGCCGCCTATTGCGTGCAACAGGCGGTTTCTCAGCTCGAGCAGGTGACTGATTAGGGGTTGCTGCTCGGACATACTTACTCTGCGGTTTTGCCCGGCTCAGCGGCTTTCTTTTCGCTGATCTCGGGTTGTGGCGAGACAGTGGCAGTGGATGGCTCGGGCTTGCCTTCGTCCGTCTGATAGGGGCGGTTCACCGACTGTGCGGCCGCCCTCAGTTCGTCGATGGACTGCTTCAGGCCGGGATCGAGGGACTCGAGTCCCTTGGACTCGGCCTTCTTAAGATCCGACTGCAGCTGCTCGATCTTCAGCTCCTGTTCGAGCTCATCCTTCACCGAGTTGGCCATGCGCTTGATGGTGCTGACCCAGCGGCTGATGCTGCGCACGGCCACCGGCAGACGTTCGGGCCCCAGAACCACCAAGCCCAGAACGGCAATCAGGACCAGTTCAAACAGGCCGATACCGTCGATCATAGTGGATTAGGCCTGTTCTTTGTTTTTCTGCTCGGCAGTGGTGGAATCCTCTGCTTTGCTCTCTTCGATCGCTTTCTTTTCTGCGCCCTTGTCTTCGTCGCTCATGGCTTTCTTGAAGCCCTTCACGGCGCCGCCCAGGTCGGAGCCCATGCCGCGCAGCTTCTTGGTACCGAACAGCAGTACCACGATGAGTGCGATGATAAGAAGTTGCCAAATGCTGATGCCGCCCATGTTGTCTCCGGGTTTTTTAACAGGTCAATAAAACGATGTTCAATGTAACAAGTATCGGCGACATTTTCACTGGTTGTTAAGTCGCCATCCCTTGGCCCAACAGGCCAGCCCGGTCAGGGCGAGGGTTGTTGAAGGCCAGATTGTACTGGATTTCCCTATCAATAGTGTGCCCGAGATCAACAAAACCGAGCCAATAATGAGGAAGTAGTGACTATTGTGAATTCTTCGACGCTGATTTATGTAGCGCTCCATCACACCTTGCGGGTGTCGCAATAGCGCCTTGCTCAATTGTAAATTGTCGTGAATGAGATCCGGCATCTCCGGCAGCTTCTCCAGCCAGAAGGGCAGGGCCTCTTTTACCCGCTTCATCTGGGCTGACGGGCCCAGCTGCTCCGCCATCCACTGCTCCAGAAACGGCTTGGCGGTCTGCCACAGGTCAAGTTGTGGATAGAGCTGACGGCCGAGTCCCTCGATATAGAGCAGGGTTTTCTCCAGCAGCACCAGCTGGGGCTGCACCTCCATCTCGAACTCCCGGGCACAGCGGAACAGTTCCACCAGCAGGTGGCCGAAGCTGATCTGGGACAGGGGCTTGTTCTCCAGCGGTTCCAGCACCTTGCGCAGCGCCTTCTCGAACTCTACCGGGTTGGTGTCGGCGCTGATCCAGCCGGAGTCGATGTAGACCTGGGACAGGCGTGAGTAGTCCTGGTTGAAGAAGGCCAGGAACACGTCCGCCAGGTAGCGCTTGTCATTCTCGGTCAGGCTGCCGACGATGCCGCAGTCGATGCCGATGTACATGGGGTCGTCCGGGTGCTCCCGGCTGACGAAGATGTTGCCCGGGTGCATGTCGGCGTGGAAGAAGTTGTCCCGGAACACCTGGGTGAAGAACACCTCGACGCCGCGTTCCGCCAGCAGCTTCATGTTGGTGCCCTGGGCCTTGAGGGCCTCGAGGTCGGTCACCGGGATGCCGTAGATGCGCTCCATCACCAGCAGCCGGCGTCGGCACAACTCCGGATAGACCCTGGGGATGTAGAGGGCGGGGGAGCCGGCGAAGTTGTCCCTCAGCCGGCGGGCGTTGCTGGCTTCCTGCACCAGGTCCAGCTCCGCCAGGATGGTCTTGCGGTAGTCCTCCACCACCTCGACGGCGCGCAGGGGCTTGCCCTTGCGGGTGTTGCTCACCAGTCGGGCGCCGGCCTCCATCAGGGTCAGGTCCGCCAGGATCACCGCTTCGATGTCCGGGCGCACCACCTTGAGGATCACCTCATCTCCGGTACTGCGCAGGGTGGCGGTGTGTACCTGTGCCACCGAGGCGGAGGCCAGGGGGACGATGTCGAAATCGTCGAACAGGGTGTCGATGCCGTGTCCCAGGGCGGACTCGATCTCCGCCTTGGCCAGTTCACCGTCGAAGGGGGGCACCTGATCCTGCAGCTGGGCCAGGGCGTCGGCAAACAGGTCCGGCAGCAGATCGCGCCGGGTGGAGAGCATCTGGCCGAACTTGATGAATACCGGTCCCAGCTCTTGCAGGGCCAGCCGTGCCCGAACCGACGGGTGGGCGTCCGGGGACTTGCGGCCGACCCAGAACAGGGACGCGTCCACCAGCCTCAGCGGCAGGGGGCGGCGTGACTGGGGCAACAGATCGATGAGACGGTATTGGCGGAAGGTGCGGGCAACCTGATAGGCCCGCCTGATGGCGCCCCAGCTCATCGGCAGGACTCCATGGCCGCCAGTCGCCGGGCCAGGGTCTGGGCGCGTTGCTCCAGTTCATCCACCTGGCGGCAGAAGCGGGCCACCTCGTCGGCGGCGGGAGAGACGCGACGCTCCTCAACCAGGTAGTCACCCAGGTGAGCCTGGGTGGCATCGAGGTGCTTTTTCCCCATGGCCAGCAGACTCTGTCCCAGGTTCTGCACCCGGTAGGCCATGCCGTCGCCCACGATCTTACTCAGGGGTTCGGTGATGTCCGGCTCGATGCCGGTCAGCACCTGGGCCAGCTTCCCCACCAGCTGCATGTCGCCGCTGATCTCCAGCTTGTTCTGCTGCACCAGCTCGGACAGGGGGGCGCCCTGCTGGATGTCCGCCAGCACCGACAGGCTGACCGACAGGGTGGCCTGGGGATCGCCACCGTAGCGGCTGTACACCTGCACGGGGTGGCCCAGGATCAGGAACAGCGGCCACGGCAGTTCCGCCAGCTTCAGCTCCACCACCTGGCCGCGACAATCGGCCAGGGGGCGGGGATTGGGATGGTACGTCAGCAGGTGCCCCAGCGCCGCTTCCAGGCTGCCTGCTACCAGGGTCGCAAGGTGCATATTACCTCGGGGTCAGAACTTGTAGCCGCGGTGCAGGGCGACCACACCGTTGGTCATATTGACGTAGTCCGCCTGGTCAAAACCGGCATCCAGCATCATCTGTTTCAGAGTCTCCTGGTCCGGGTGCATGCGGATCGATTCGGACAGGTACTGATAGCTCTCGGCGTCGCCGGCCACCATGGAGCCCATGCGCGGAATCACCTGGAAGCTGTAGAAGTCGTAGGCCTTCTTCATCATCGGGTTCAACGGCTTGGAGAACTCCAGTACCAGCAGTTTGCCACCGGGCTTGAGAACCCGCTGCATGGAGGCCAAGGCCCTGGCCTTGTCAGTGACGTTACGCAGGCCAAAGGCGATGGTGATGATGTCGAAGTGGTTGTCCGGGAAGGGCAGGGCTTCGGCGTTGGCCTGGACATAGTTGACGTTGCCCACCACGCCCTGGTCCTGCAGCTTGGCACGGCCCACCTTCAGCATGGAGTCGTTGATGTCCGCCAGTACCACTTCGCCCTTCTCTCCCACCAGCTGGGAGAACTTGCGGGTCAGGTCGCCGGTGCCACCGGCCAGGTCCAGCACCTTCATGCCGGGGCGGGCAGCGGCACATTCGATGGTGAAGCGCTTCCAGTACCTGTGGACACCGAAGGACATCAGGTCATTCATCAGGTCATATTTGGATGCGACGGAGTGGAATACGTCGGCCACCATCTCGGCCTTCTTGTCGGCTTCCACCGTCTTGTATCCGAAATGGGTCTTGTCGCCGTTGTCTGCCATGATCGGGCATTCCTATGTTAGCTAGCTGGAAATTGGACACAGTCTACACTTTAAAGCAATGAACAGAAATGGTGCGGGATCAATCTGTAATCCTTCTCTCTGTGGCGCGTGGAGGTGATTGGACGCCAAGAGACAGATACGCCACAGGACTTCGGGGATGTGAGACTCAGATCTTGGATATTGATATCGCTGCTTCTCGCCATGCCGGGGCTTGCCGAGGAGTTTCCGGGCTGGCGTGACTTCTTCCAGCCGGAACGGCTGCGGCCCGTCGAACGGCGTTTCGGCGAGCAGGGCATGACCCAGGTGCAGGCACTGCATCAGTTTATCGAGGCCCGGCTGGCCATGAACCTCCCGCCGGCGCAGCACCTGAACGCGGTGAACGATCACTTCAACCGCTATCGGTTCGTCGCCGATGCCACCCACTGGAACCGGCCCGACTACTGGGCCACCCCCTTCGAGTTTGTCGCCAGCGGCGGCGGCGACTGCGAAGACTTCTCACTGGCCAAATTCTTCACCCTGCGGGTGCTTGGGATGCCCTCGTCCAATCTGAGGCTGATGTACGCCAAGGCGCTGGAGCTCAACCAGGCGCACATGGTGCTGATCTACCTGGAGACCGAGGCCGCCATGCCCCTGGTTCTGGACAACCTCAACCCGGCTATACTTCCTGGCGACCAGCGCACCGACCTGCTGCCGGTCTACAGCTTTAATGGAGAGGGGCTGTGGCGGGCCCGGGCCTTCGATCATGGGGTGCGTCTGAAGCAGGGAGAAAATGGCATTTTGCTGTGGCAGGATCTGTTGCAGCGTCTGGCGGGAGATTCATCATGACCCTATTCCGACTGCTCCTCATCTGCCTGGTGCTGCTGGTCGCCACCCTGACCGCCACCACCCTGCTGCTGTTTGTGCGCGGCAGCCAGGCCTACCTGGTGGAACAGCTGGCCAGTCATGGCCAGGACACCGCCACCTCCTTCGGACTGTCCCTGTCGCCGGTGCTGGCTCAGGGGGACTGGGTGTTGGCGGAGTCGATGGTGGACGCCATCTTCGACCGGGGGGATTACGCCTCCCTCGAGCTGATAGGACGGGAACGGAAGCTGGTGCGCCACATCACCGCGGCCCCGGAGAGCGCCCCCAGGTGGTTCAAGCAGTGGATCGGACTGGAGGTGCCGATGCGCGAGACCGAGATCAACGCCGGCTGGCAGTTGGTGGCCACCCTCAAGATCCAGGTCAATCAGGATCCTGCCCTGCTGCACCTCTACCGGATCTCCCTCAATGCCCTGCTGGTGGCACTGGTGTTGGCGGCGGTGGCCATCCTCTCCGGCGCCTGGGGGCTGCGTTGGATACTGGCGCCGCTGAAGTCGGCCCAGGCCCAGGCGGAGGCGTTGCGCAGGCGACGCTTCCTGAAACAGGATAAGTTACCCTGGCTGCTGGAGCTTCGGGCCCTGACCCTGACCATGAATCGCATGGTGGAGAACAGTGAACTGCAGTACAAGCAGCAGTGCAAGCGGATGCGTCAGCTGCAGCAAAATCGCTTCATCGACACCGAGACCGGGTTGGGCAATGGCACCCGGGGCAGGGACCGGCTGGACAACCTGCTCCGGGACAGGGAGACCGAGCAGGGGGTGGCGGTGCAGATCCACCTGATGGGGCTGGAGGGGTTGGAGCGCAGCTTGGGGGTGGCGGCCCAGCAGCCGCTGATGACCGGCATCACCGAGCTGCTGCGCCAGCAGCTGGCCCGCTTCCCTCTTGGGCGCATCTATCGCATGGGCCAGGCGGATTTCTGGGCATTGCTGCCCGGAATAGAGCTGCAGGACTGGCTGCCCCTGGCGTTGGAACTGGAGCAAGCCCTGAGCCTGAGGGTGCAACAGGCAGGGGCGTCCAGGGTAGTGGTGGCCTCCGAGCCCTTCCTGTTCGGCGGTGAGGTTGCCGAGGTGGAGCAGCGTCTTCACGCGCAGATTCAGAGGCTGCTGGCCGGGGAGTCCGGGCCAGCAGCCACCGTTGCCCCCAGTGACCGCCAGGCGCAGATGGCGCGACTGGAGGCCATGCTGGCCCGCCCCCCCAAGCTGCTGGCCCATCGGGTGATCGACCGAGACGCCAATACCCTCTATTTCGAGGTGCTTACCCGCTTCCACGATGGCAAACAGTGGCGTAGCCCCGGGGCGGTGGTGGCGCTGGCCCAGCGACTGGAGCGGCAGGTGGAGGTGGATCTGCTGGTGCTGGACACCCTGCTGACGGAGCTCAGGCGTGCGCCCCTGGCTCAGACCCTGGCCCTCAACCTGACCACCGCATCCCTGTTGTCACAGCGCTTTATCAGCCGGTTGCGGGAGGGGGCCCGGGAGGCGGCGGCCCTCGGGGCCACCATCGCGGTGGAGATCCCGGAACAGGCAGCCCTGGAGTACCGTGACGGTTGCCGACACTTTGTCGAGCTGATGCAGCGGCAGCGGGTGCCGGTGTGGCTGGATCACGTGACCCCGGCTGGGTTGGCAGAGCTGGAGCACCTGCCGGTGGTGGGGATCAAGCTGGACCCGGCTTACAGCCGCCACATGAACCAGGAGGGCAGCTACCAGTCGCTGCTGCCGCTGATGGTCACCGCCGCCCATGCGCGCAGCGTGCTGGTGGTGGCGGAGCAGGTGGAGCAGCACTCGGTGGCCGAGCGGCTGCGAGATTTCCTGGTGGATGGGTTGCAGGGTTTTGCCTTCAGCGGCCCCCTGCCCCTCAGTGATCTGCCGAGAGACGGCCGCTGAGGTAGCTGAACACCAGCTCGCTCAGTGCCTGGCCAATCTGGCGGCGTCCGGCCTCCGGACCGGCCGGGTGGCAGGCGGGCGCCCCCTCGGCCAGGTGCAGGTAGGCGCAGCGGTGATGGCGGGCCAGGTGATAGACCGAATGCAGCGCATCGGTCAGGGGAACGCCGGCCACCGTTTCCGCCGAGCTGGCCAGCCCGGCCACTGCGTCCAGATCCAGCTCCACTCCCAGCGGCTGCCCAGCCAGGTGCAGATCGTCACTGATCCGCTCCAGTGCCTGGGCCAGGGTCAGTTCCCGGCGTACCCAGATCGCCTGGTAACTGGTCCAGCGTTTGTCGCCGGCCTTGAGTGCCGCCAGGCTGGCGCTGTTGTTCTTCAACTCATGTAGGCCCAGTACATGGTAGTAGCCCAGGGCGCCCTGCTCGTGGGCATAGGCAAAGCCGTTGCCGCTGTGGCGACCCTCGGCGGCGCGGAAATCGCTGTGGGGGTCCAGGTTGACGGCGGACAGGGGGCCGTCGAGGGCTTCGCTGGCCCCGGACAGTATCGGATAGGCGTTGTTGTGGCCACCGCCGATGACGATGGGCTCCAGGCCGGCCGCCACCACCTGGGCGATCAGCGGCTGCACCAGGATGTCCAGGGCTTCGGTCAGCTGGCGCAGGGTGGCCAACTGCTGGGTATCACCGCTGGAGAGGTGCCGGGCTTGCTGCTGCAGGGAGCGGGTGTCGACCTCACCCAGCAGCAGCATCTGTTCGCCGCCGAGGAAGGTGTTGGCCTGCAGGTTGGCGAACTGGGCCAGGAAGGCGTGCCAGGCGAGGTCAGCGCCGCCCCGACCCAGGTTGGCCCTGGGTCCGATATCTTCCGGGATACCCAGCAGCACGTAACGGGCCCCCTGCTGCTTCGCCTGATCCAATGCCTGGGGCAGGCTGAGCGGATCCCGGGTCAGTTCGCCGGCCAGCAGCCAATGCTCCCCCTGGTGGGCTTCCCCCGCCCGGTGCGACAAAAACCGCGCCAGGTAGGCGCGGTCAGCCAATCGCAACGTCATGATCAATCGATGTCCAGCGGGTCCGGGGAGAGGATGATGCCGGTGGAATCGGCGTAGACATGATCTTCCGGCAGGAAGGTGACGCCGCCGAAGTTCACCGGTACATCCACCGCCCCTTCACCGGTCTGGTAGGCCCCCACGGGGATCGGTGCCAGGGCCTGAATGCCAATGTCGAGATCCTCCAGGGCGTCCACTTCGCGGACACAGCCATAGATGATCAGCCCCTCCCAGTTGTTGCGGGCGGCCAATTCGGCCAGCGAGGCATCGATGAGCGCCCGTCTCAGGGAGCCGCCGCCATCGACCAGCAGGACCTTGCCGGTGCCATCCTTTTCCAGGGTCTCGGCAATCAGCACGTTGTCTTCGAAACATTTGATGGTGTGCAGCTCACCCCCGAAGGAGGTGCAGCCACCGAAGTTGCTGAACATGGGTTCCACCACGTCCACCTGCTCGGCGTACAGGTCGCATAGTTCAGAAGTGTTGTAGTGCATAATGCCCTCCTCGCGTAACCGGTGCAGCACAAGTATAACCGCAATTTTTACCGTTGAAATGCGGCTTTTGTGGCAGAACTCATTGTTTGTTAATCGACTTTTAGTACCCTTTGCCGTCCGCCGCAAACAGGGTGTTGTAAATTAACGAAATAAATCAACATCAAGGGGGCCTTTGGCGTGATCTTGATCACGATAAACGCATGAATGTATTGATGTTAACAACTTGTTTGCTACCATTTCTTACAGTTTGATTAATGATTCACCAGACAGTTCGGGGCATGGAACCCCCAGCACCAGTCAGGGTTGAGGGGATCAGTCAGTCGTTTTCTTAAGGTTAATACTATGGAACTGAACCTGGTTGAAGTAGTCGGTCATATGGCCTCCATCATGGTAGCCATCTCTCTGATGATGAAGAACATTGTTCGCCTTCGGGTGCTGAACTTCATCGGTTGTTCGTTGTTCGTTATCTACGGCCTGATCATCGATGCGTCCCCGGTGTGGACCATGAATGCCTTCGTGGCCAGCGTGAATGTCTATTACCTAGTGAAGATGTTCCGCGAGCAGAGCTCCCCTCAGGCGGAAGGCGCCTAACGCCCTTCACCTGCAGACAGGGTCGCCAATGGCGGCCCTTTTTTCTGGCCGATGCTGCCCCCTCTCCCCGTTACCGGCCGATGCCTCGACGCTGTCACCCAATTGACCCGACCCTGTCACGCCAGTGTCATTGCCCAAAACTAAGTTGTGAGACAACGACTGGAAGAGGCAGGCTCCTATGTGGCAACGACTGGATGAGTGGGACAGGCACTGTTTTCTGATACTGAACCGCGCCGCGGATCGCCCCCTGTGCCAACAGGCGGCGCGCCAGCTGTCCCGCAGTGGCGATGGTGCCGGCTACGCCCTGTTTGCCACTGTCGCCGCGGTGGCGGACCCGCGACAGGGCCCGCTGCTGTTCGAACTGCTGCTGATGGCCTACGCCATCGAACTGCCTCTCTACTGGCTGCTCAAGACCCGCCTGCGCCGGGCACGCCCCTGCCAGGCGGTGGCCGGCTGTCGGGCGCTGGTTGACCCCCATGACACGTTTAGCCTGCCGTCCGGCCACAGTGCGGCGGCCTTCCTGTTTGCCACCCTGTTGTGCTGGTACATCCCGGGGCTTGGCTGGGGCTGCTTCCTCTGGTCCTCCGGGGTGGCCTGGGCCCGGGTGGTGTTGGGGGTCCACTACCCCGGTGACGTGGTGGCCGGCGCCTCCCTGGGCACCCTGGCGGCCCTGGTGAGTCTGAATATGCTGCTCTAGGAGTCTGACGCAATGCGAATTTTGTACGGTATTCAGGGGACGGGAAACGGCCACCTGACCCGGGGACGGGTCATGGCTCCGGCGCTGGCGGCGGAGGGGATCGAGGTGGATTTCCTGTTCTCCGGGCGCCCCAGGGAGCAGTTCTTCGATATGGCTCCCTTTGGTGATTTCGACAGCCGTTCCGGGCTGACCTTCGCCACCAAGGGCGGCGAGGTGAGCATGTGGGGCACCTACCGGCAGAACAGCCTGTTTCAGTTCTGGCGGGACGTGAACGATCTGGATCTCGGCAGCTATGATCTGGTGCTGAACGACTTCGAGCCGATCTCCGCCTGGGCGGCACGCCGCCAGGGCAAGGAGTGCGTCAGCGTCAGTCACCAGAACGCCTTCCAGCAGAAAGTGCCGGTCGCCGGCCAGCGCTGGATCGATCGGAGGATCATGCACAGTTTTGCCCCGGCCACCATCCATCTGGGCTGCCACTGGCACCACTTCGGCTGTGATCTGCTCCCCCCCTTCATCGAGCTGCCGGAGTCACAGGCCAGGGACGTCGGCCACCTGCTGGTCTACCTGCCCTTCGAGGAGCCGCAAACCATCGCCGCCATGTTCGCCCAGGTGCCCGAGGCCCAGTGCCACGTCTATCATGGTCAGCCGGCCCCGGCCAACCTGGCCGATCACATCCACTGGCATGGCTTCGAACGTGCCGGGTTTCAGCAACATCTGTCCGGTTGCTCCGGGGTGGTCTGTTCCGCGGGCTTCGAGCTGGTGTCCGAGGCGTTGGTGTTGGGCAAGAAGCTGCTGCTTAAGCCCTTGCGGGGACAGTTCGAGCAGAGATCCAACGCCCTGGCGCTGGAGTTGCTGGGAGCGGCCCGTACCATGGCGCGGGGCAGCCGGGAGGAGATCCTGGCCTGGATGGCCTCCAGCGCCCAGGAAGCGATCCACTACCCGCAGATGGGGCGGATGCTGGCCCGCTGGCTGGCCCGGGGGGAGTGGCATCGGGTCAGCGAACTGTGTCAGCAGGCCTGGAGCGAAGCCAGGATGCCGGAGAGCTGGAACCATAAGTGGGCCTACGCCTATTAATCGCTGTGGACCCGGTCTGGAACTGATGTTGGTCGCGCAAAAGAAAAGGAGCCGAAAGGCTCCTTTTCTTATTACTTGTCGCTGTAGTGGATCTGCACGTCCAACAGGGGCTCGCGGCTGCCCTTGGCCGCCTTGAGCCGCTTGAGGTAATCCTCCCACATGGTGGCCTGGTTCATGGCGAAGGCGTAGAGGATGTCCCAGGAGAACAGGCCCGAGTCATGGCCGTCATCGAATACCAGTTTGACCGCGTAGTTGCCCACCGGCTCGATGCGCTCGATGTTGACCTCCCGCTTGTTGGTCACCAGCTGGGGATTGCCGTGACCCTGCACCTCGGCGGAGGGGGAGCAGACCCGCAGCAGCTCGCAGCTGAGCTGGGCGGTTTCGCCGTTCTCGAATCCCACCTCGAGGATGCGGGACTTTCGCTTCAGTTTCAGTTTGGTGACCTTGGGTGCCTGACGCATGCGCCGCTCCTTGTGTTAGAGGATAAAGCGGGAGAGATCTTCGTTCTCTACCAGCCTGTCCAGGTGGTCGTTGACATAGGTGGCATCGATGGTCAGGGTCTCGCCCCCCTTGTCGGAGGCGTCGAAGGAGATCTCCTCCATCAGCTTCTCCATCACGGTGTGCAGGCGGCGGGCACCGATGTTCTCGGTGCGCTCATTCACCTGCCAGGCCGCTTCGGCGATGCGCCTGATGCCATCGTTGGTAAAGGCGATGGTTACCCCCTCGGTGGCCATCAGCGCCCGGTACTGTTCGGTCAGGCTGGCGTTGGGCTCGGTGAGGATGCGTACGAAGTCCTCGGCGGACAGCGCTTCCAGTTCCACCCGGATGGGCAGGCGTCCCTGCAGCTCGGGGATCAGGTCCGAGGGCTTGGCCAACTGGAAGGCGCCGGAGGCGATAAACAGGATGTGGTCGGTCTTCACCATGCCGTGCTTGGTGTTGACGGTGCACCCCTCCACCAGCGGCAGCAGATCCCGCTGAACCCCCTCACGGGAGACATCGGGGCCTGAGGTTTCGCCGCGTTTGCAGATCTTGTCGATCTCGTCCAGGAACACGATGCCGTGCTGTTCCACCGCCTCGATCGCCTTCTCCTTGAGCTCTTCGGGGTTGACCAGCTTGGCGGCCTCTTCCTCGATCATCAGCTTCATGGCATCGCGCACCTTCATCTTGCGGCGTTTGCTCGGCTGGTTGCCCAGGTTCTGGAACATGGATTGCAGCTGGCTGGCCATCTCCTCCATCCCCGGCGGGGTCATGATCTCCACACCGGCGGGGGACTGGGCCACGTCGATGTCGATCTCCTTGTCGTCCAGCTGGCCCTCCCGCAGCTTCTTGCGGAAGGTCTGGCGGGTGGCGCTGTCTCCCTTGTTGTCGTGGGACCACTCATCCCTGGGCTTGGGCAGCAGTGCATCGAGCACCCGCTCCTCGGCAGCCTCCTCGGCTCGGAAACGGTTGCGTTCCACCTCGAGATCCCGGGTCATCTTGATGGCCGAGTCGGTGAGATCGCGGATGATGGTCTCCACTTCCTTGCCCACATAGCCCACTTCGGTGAACTTGGTGGCTTCCACCTTGATGAAGGGGGCCTGCGCCAGCTTGGCCAGGCGGCGGGCGATCTCGGTCTTGCCCACGCCGGTGGGGCCGATCATCAGGATGTTCTTCGGGGTCACCTCCTGGCGCAGCTCGCTGTCCAGCTGCATGCGGCGCCAGCGGTTACGCAGGGCGATGGCCACCGCCTTCTTGGCGCCATCCTGCCCGATAATGTGGCGGTTCAGTTCGGAAACAATCTCTCTGGGGGTCATCTCGGACATGGTGGTTAACCCTTGGTAGTCAGTTCTTCGATGGTGTGGTGCTGGTTGGTGAACACGCAGATGTCACCGGCGATGGCCAGGGCCTTGGCGCAGATATCCCGGGCGCCCAGCTCGGTGTTTTGGATCAGGGCCAGTGCCGCGGCCTGGGCGTAGTTGCCACCGGAGCCGATGGCGATCGCCTCGTGCTCGGGTTCCACCACGTCGCCGTTGCCGGAGATCAGCAGGGTGGTCTCGGTGTCGGCGACGATCAGCATCGCTTCCAGTTTCTGCAGTGAACGTTCGGTGCGCCACGCCTTGGCCAGTTCGACTGCGGCCCGGGTCAACTGCCCCTGGTGGGCAGTGAGCTTGGCTTCCAGCAGCTCGAACAGGGTGAAGGCATCGGCGGTGGCACCGGCAAAACCCGCCAGGACCCGGCCGCCGCTCAGCAGGCGCACCTTGCGGGCGTTGCCCTTCATCACTGTGTTGCCCAGGGAGACCTGGCCGTCACCGGCAATGACAACTTTGTCGCCGCGGCGTACCGAAACAATGGTGGTCATAGTGAATCCTTATCAGTCGCCGGGCCCGTGCCCGGCAGGGGAATCGTTTCTCGCGTTGAGTTAGATGTGGGGGCAGGCCCCGCCGCCTTCAACCCCGAAGCGGCTGATTTCGTGATCCCCAATTAACCTTTGGCCGGGATGGGGGATTGATCAAGCGGAATCGGGAGGGGGGAGTCATCGGCGTGCGGACCACGCAGCAAACGCGGCCTCCGCGGGGGGCGCGCCGGCTGAACCTAAAGCGGGTAACGCTTCCTCACCGAGGGCGGCATGTGGGCCAGCTGGCTCTGTTTCAGGGCCTCGAAGGCGGTCATCAGAGGGGTGGTATCGCAGTGGTCTATCAGCGGCAGGGCGTAGGCAACTGCCTCCAGGGTGGAAAGGCTGTCTGTGCGTTTTGCTTTGCGGATCTGGTAGTTGCCCTGGGGCAACTCCCTGAAGCTCACCTTGGGCAACGCCTGCAGCCAGGGGTTGAGCTGCAGCATCCGGTGCACCTTCTTCCAGGTGCCATCCAGTACCAGCAGCTGACAGGGCTCGCTCTCCTGGCCAAGGGATTCCAGCGGCGTGGCCTGCTCGCCGGGGTAGAGCAGCCGCAGTGGTCTGGGATCCTTGGACAGCGCCTCCCTGAGCGGGGCGAAATCGGCCTCGGTTTCGCCATCGACCAGGGCGCACTGTGCCAGCACCAGGGCGCACAGGTGGGCGGTGCCCTTGGCCGATTTGGCCTCTGAGGGGTGGCGCAATATGGTGACGGCGTGGCGGCTGGCGCATTGTCCCAGGGCCGGGCAGAGACAGACGCTTTGGGGGCGCAGGCAGCGGGGACACTGGCGGCGTTGGCTCATGCTCTACTCCAGAGAGAGTGCGGGCCGCCCGAGGGCGGCCCGGTGGGTCAGTTCCACAGCCAGATCTGGCAGCCGTTGATGCCGCCCCTCTGCAGGGTGTGGCGGTCGCTCTCCGCCACCCGCTTGCGCTCATAGGGGCCCAGCACCACCCGGTACCAGACGCCGTTGCTGCCTTGGGTGCGGCGGACCTGGGACTCCAGCCCCATGAAGGCGATGCGGGCCTTCATCTCCTCGGCCTGCCCCTGCTTGCGGAAGGACCCGCACTGCATCTGATAGGGCCCGCCCAGTTGTTGCTTGGGCACCTCCACCTCCACCTCTTTCTCCGGCAGGGTTTCGATGTACTCCCAGGTCTCTTGGGGCTTCTCCGGCAGTGCCGACTCCGGTTTTGGTTTCGGTTTCGGCTGAGGCTTGACGATCTCCGCCTCGGGCTGGACCGGGGCGTCGTCGGACGCGCCCTGGATGCTCCACAGGAAGTAGCCGAAGCCGGTGATCAGCGCCAGTACCAGCACCAGGCGCAGCCAGGGAAAGGGCGGCCGGGCGGCGGCCCTGCGGCCACGGCTGCGGGGCTTGCGGCCCCGCTTGGCGTAATCGCGGGTGGCCATCGATTACATCCGCTCCAGGGTGTTGATCCCCAGCAGGCTCAGGCCCACCTTCAGGGTGTTGGCGGTGGCGGCGCACAGGCGCAGTCGGCTGGCCTTGGTGGCCTCAGCCACGTCCTCTTTGTTGATGGGGCAGGCTTCGTAGAAGCTCATGAAGGCACCGGCCAACTCATACAGGTAGCTGCACATCAGGTGCGGGGCGCCCTTGGCGGATACACCCAGTACCGCGTCGTTGAACTGCACCAGCTTCTGGGCCAGGGCCTCCTCCTTCTCCGCTTCGATCACCACCTCACCGGTCAGGGACGCCGCGCTGACGCCAGCCTTGCGGAAGATGGACTGGATGCGGCTGTAGGCGTACAGCATGTAGGGGGCGGTGTTGCCCTCGAAGGTGAGCATGTTGTCCCAGTCGAACACGTAGTCGGTGGTGCGGTTCTTGTTCAGATCCGAGTACTTCACCGAGGCCATGGCGACGGTGCTGGCAATGGTATCCAGTTCCTCACCCTGCAGATCCGGGTTCTTGTCGCCGATCAGCTTCAGCGCACGCTGGTGGGCCTCCTCCAGCAGATCCGCCAGCTTGACGGTGCCGCCGGAGCGGGTCTTGAACGGCTTGCCATCCTTGCCCAGCATCATGCCGAAGGCGCAGTGCTCGGTGGTGGTGGTCTCGGGCAGGTAGCCCGCCTTGCGCGCGATCAGCCAGGCCTGCTGCAGGTGTTGAGCCTGGCGGGAGTCGATGAAATAGAGGATGCGATCGGCCGCGAAGGTGTCCACCCGGTACTTGGCGGCGGCGATGTCGGTGGTGGTGTAGAGGAAGCCACCGTCACGCTTCTGGATGATCACGCCCATGGCGTTGCCATCCTTGCCCTTGAACTCGTCGAGGAACACCACCTTGGCACCGTCGTCCTCTACTGCCAGACCCTTCTCGGTCAGGTCGCTGACGATCTGGGGCAGCAGCGGGTTGTACAGACTCTCGCCCATGATGTCATCGTTGCTCAGGGAGACGCCCAGGCGGTCATAGATCGCCTGATTCTGAGCCATGGTGATGTCCACCAGCTTCTTCCACATGGTGCGGCAGTATTGGTCGCCGCCCTGCAGCTTGACCACGTAGTTGCGGGCGCGCTCGGCGAACGCCTCGTCTTCGTCGTAGTGCTTCTTGGCTTCCCGGTAGAAGGCTTCCAGATCGGACAGCTCCAGGTCGGAGGCGCTCTCGTTCTCCATCTTCTCCAGGTAGGCGATCAGCATGCCGAACTGGGTGCCCCAGTCGCCGATGTGGTTGGCGCGGATCACCTTGTGCCCCAGGAATTCCAGGGTGCGGGTGACCGCATCGCCGATCACCGTGGAGCGGATGTGGTGCACCGCCATCTCCTTGGCCACGTTGGGGGCGGAGTAGTCGGTGACGATGGTCTGGGCTTGGGCCACGCTGGCGACATTGGCGCGGGGATCGGTGGCGATCTTCTCCACCTGCTTGCCCAGCCAGCCACTGTCGAGGAAGAAGTTGATGAAACCTGGGCCGGCGATCTCCACCTTGGCGACCAGCTCGGAGGCGGGCAGGGTATCGATGATCGCCTGGGCCAGTTCTCTGGGGTTCCTCTTGGCGGGCTTGGCCAGCATCATCGCCAGGTTGGTGGCCAGGTCGCCATGGCTCTTGTCTCGGGTTCGGTCTACCTGAACTCGGGGCGCCGCGTCGGCGGGAATGATCTCGCGCTCCTTCAGCAGGGCTACGGTCTGTTCAAGTAATTGCTGGATATGTTCTTTCATTGCGACACCGAAAAACTGATGGGGACTGGCCGCGTAACGGCAGATGAATCAAACCGCACATTTTAACGCCTAACTATGGCAATACCAACGGTTTGTTTGCCGGCATCGCCAGATAAAAAGGGCGGTAGGGGCGGTCGATCTCCGTCGGAGAGGCAGCGGTCGCCGCCTGTTACAGCAGATCCTGGGGGTCCCGCTCCAGGTGCCAGCGGCAGCGCTTGCCCGAGGCCAGCTGCTCTATGGCCGGCAGGGCCAGGTCCAGGGCCTGCTGCAGCCGTTTCCTGTCGTTGGCCAGCAGCAGGGTGTGGAAGCGGAATTTGCCCGCCTTGCGCTCCATCGGCGCGGGCATCGGCCCCACCCGCTGCAGCGCCAGCTCGCCGAAGCATTGGTTGGCTTCATTCAGAAACTGCTGTGCCTGTTGGGGATGGCTGGATTCCGCCCGCAGGATCGCCATCTGTCCCGCCGGAGGCAGCAGGGCGTCCATCCGCTCCCGGAGGGCCGCCTCGGCGAAGGGCCCGTAGCCCTGGGTGGTGAGCTGGTGCAGCAGGGGGTGATCCGGCTGATGGGTCTGCAGCAACACTTCGCCGGGCTTGCTGGCCCGCCCGGCCCGGCCCGCCACCTGGATGTAGAGCTGGGCCAGGCGCTCGGCGGCGCGGAAGTCGGCGGAGAACAGCGCCCCGTCCACATCCAGCAGCCCCACCAGGGTGACGTCGGGGAAGTGGTGGCCCTTGGCCAGCATCTGGGTGCCGATCAGGATCCTGGCTTCGCCGCGGCGGATCTTCTCCAGCAGGGTATCCAGGGCGCCCTTACGGGCGGTGGTGTCCCGGTCGATGCGCACCACCGGGTAGTCGGGGAAGCGTTGGCTCAGCGCCTGCTCCAGCTGCTCGGTGCCGACTCCCTGGGTGAACAGCTGGGTGGAGCCGCACTCGCTGCACTGGCGCGGCAGCCGTTTCTGGCTGCCGCAGTGGTGGCACTGCACCATGCCGCTGCCCTGGTGCACCGTATAGAAGGCGTCGCAGCGGCTGCAGCCGTGCAGGTGGCCGCACTCGTGGCACAGCAGCGCCGGGGCGAAGCCGCGCCGGTTGAGAAACAGCATCACCTGGTTGCCCGCCTCCAGGTGGCGGGTCATCTCGCGCAGCAGCTCGTGGGAGCAGCCGGCGTCCAGGTTCTGCAGCCGCAGGTCGATGATCTTCTGCTGAACCATGCGGGCCACCCCGGCGCGTTCGGTCAGCTGCAGCCGACGGTATTTGCCGGTGGTCACGTTGTGCAGGCTCTCCAGGGAGGGGGTGGCGGAGCCCAGGATGATGGGCACCCGCTCCAGGCTGGCGCGCATCACCGCCAGGTCGCGGCCATGGTAGCGGAACCCCTCCTGCTGTTTGAAGCTGGCATCGTGCTCCTCGTCGATGATGATCATCCCCAGCCGGGGCAGCTCGGTGAACAGCGCGGAGCGGGTGCCGATGACGATCCCCAGGGCGCCGGCCCGGGCCTGCTGCCACACCTGCAGCCGCTCGTTGTCGTTCAGGGCGGAGTGCAACACCCCCATGGGCACCTTGAAGCGGCGACGGAAGCGGGCGATGGTCTGGGGTGTCAGGCCGATCTCCGGTACCAGCACCAGCACCTGGCGGCCGGCTTTGAGCATCGGCTCCATCAGGTGGAAATAGACCTCGGTCTTGCCGGAGCCGGTGACCCCCTCCAGCAGCCAGGGACGGAACGCCCCGCCGTCTGCGTTGACGCTGGCCACCGCCACCGCCTGCTCCTTGTTGAGGGTCTGGGGCGCCTCACCCAGTTCGAACTCGTCACTCCAGTTCGGGTCAAACTCGGGCGGCCGATCGGTGGACTCAATCAGCCCCTTGTCCGCCAGGGCTTTGAGCGCCTGGCGGCTGAACTCCAGCTTGCTGACCTGGCCATCTTCCAATTGACCCTGAGTCTGCAGGTAGGCCAGCAGCCGCTGCTGCTGGAAGGCGCGTTTGAGGGTGTCGAGCTGGAGCGTCCTGCCGGCGTGGGTGGGTTGCCACAGGGTCAGCGGCAGGGGGGCGGCGCTGTCGCCCTGTCTCAGTTTCACCGGCAGCATCTGGCTGAGCACCATACCCAGCGGGCTGAAGTAGTAGCGGGCCGCCAGCTGCGCCAGCTGCCAAAGCCGCTCACCGATGACCCGTTCCTGATCCAGGGTGCGCAGCATGGGTTTGAGCTTGCTGTCATCCAGATCGCTGTGTTCGCTCAGGCTGACCACCACGCCGATCTGGGTCTGGCGGCCGAAGGGCACCTCCACCCGGCAGCCGATCTCCGGCAGGGATTGGCCTTCGGCGGGCAGGTAGCTGAACAGTTGGCGCAGGGGCAGGGGCAGGGCGACCTGAATGTACACGTGAGCGGATCCCGGGTTACTGATTTGGATGATGGTTACCGGGATGGAGTCCCGCTGGCCACCGAATCTCTGTGGTCAGGTGGATACCCTATCAGAGCCGGGGTAATCTTACTATGCGGAGCGTTTCCACGCTTGCGGGGGTTGATGGCATCGTGTACTATTACGCGCCTTTAATTTATCACTAACGACGTATGGTGTCCGGCTTTGGATCGGATAGCGATACGGCCTTAACTGAGGTTTTCCCAATGAAACAAGGTATTCACCCCGAGTACAAAGAGATCACCGCCAACTGCTCCTGCGGTAACGTGATCAAGACCCGCTCCACCGTAGGCAAGGACCTGCACCTGGACGTATGCTCCGAGTGCCACCCCTTCTACACCGGTAAGCAGAAGGTTCTGGACACCGGCGGTCGCGTAGACAAGTTCAAGAAGCGTTTCGGTGCTCTGTCCTCCAAGAAGTAAACCGAACCGCATCGAAAAAGGGCACCCCAGGGTGCCTTTTTTTGTGCCTTGGCCATGGAAAAAAGCAAAATTTTATTGGTCAGTCCAATTTCCCGCAGAGGCGGGATAATACCCACTTTCTGGCGGTAAGTGGCTTCTATCTAATTAAATTCACTGAACTATATTTCATATGACATTAGTCACTTTTCCTGAAATATCTTTTATGAATCTTATACTTTTGAGCCTTTGGCAATGAAACTGGTCAGAACTGCTTGTTATATCAAGTGTTAATAACAAGATTGGTTGCAATATCAGGCAATAGGAGTAAGGTTTCAGGCGACTGTACCCCTTCCCTAAATAAAGTAGTGACTGGAATTAAGAGAATGGAAGACCTTCGCGAACAAGCCCTCGAGTATCACGCCCAACCTGTACCTGGAAAGATCAGCATCTCGCTGACCAAGCCTGCGGAAACCCAGACGGATCTGGCCCTGGCCTACAGCCCTGGCGTGGCCGAGCCGGTTCGGGAGATCGCGTCCAACCCTGTCGATGCCTACAAATACACCAACAAGGGCAACCTGGTGGCGGTGATCTCCAACGGCACCGCCATCCTCGGCCTGGGTAACCTGGGCCCTCTGGCATCCAAGCCGGTGATGGAGGGTAAGGCACTGCTGTTCAAGCGCTTCGCCAACATCGATTCCATCGACATCGAGGTGAAGCACCGCACCCAGGAGGAGTTCATCGATACCGTGGCCAACATCGCGGATACCTTCGGTGGTATCAACCTGGAGGATATCAAGGCGCCCGAGTGCTTCGAGATTGAGAAGCAGTTGATCGAGCGCTGCCAGGTACCGGTGTTCCACGATGACCAGCATGGCACCGCCATCGTCACCGCCGCCGGCCTGCTGAACGCCCTGGAGATTCAGGGGAAGAGCCTGGAGGAGTCCACCATCGTCTGCCTGGGCGCCGGCGCCGCCGCCATCGCCTGCATGGAGCTGCTGATCACCTGTGGCGCCGTGCGTGAGAAGATCTACATGCTGGACCGCAAGGGCGTGCTGCACACCCGCCGCGATGACCTGAACGAGTACAAGAAGCTGTTCGCCAACAACACCGACAAGCGCACCCTCACCGACGTCATCCAGGACGCCGATGTGTTTGTGGGCGTGTCCGGTCCCGACCTGATCAGCGAAGAGCAGGTGAAGCTGATGGCCGACAAGCCGGTTCTGTTCGCCTGCTCCAACCCGGATCCCGAGATCAAGCCGGAGCTGGCCCGGGCGGCCCGTCCCGACGTGATCATGGGCACCGGCCGCAGTGACTACCCCAATCAGGTGAACAACGTCCTCTGTTTCCCCTTCATCTTCCGTGGTGCCCTGGACGTGCGTGCCCGTGCCATCAACGATGAGATGAAGGTGGCCGCGGTGGAGGCGATTCGCCAGCTGGCCAAGGAGCCCGTTCCCCAGACTGTGCTGGATGCCTATGGTGCCTCCGAGATGAAGTTCGGCGCCGAGTACGTGTTGCCCAAGCCGATGGATCCTCGCCTGCTGCCCCGGGTGGCCAAGGCGGTGGCCAAGGCGGCCATCGACTCGGGTGTGGCGGAGCTGGAAGAGCTTCCCGCCCACTACATGATCGACTGATCGCCGCAGTGTGAATGATTGAGGGCAGCCCTGGGGTTGCCCTTTGTCTACGCGGGCGTCGGAGACGAAAAAGGGATACCTGATGGTATCCCTTTTCTTTTTTGCGAATCGGAGGTGCTTTACTCCATCTCTTCCCAGTCGATCCCCAGGGCCTGCATCTGGCGCTTGGCGGAGTCGGGGATGGTGTCGGGGTGGTCCTTCCTCAGGTCTTTGTCCTCGGGCAGAGGTTGGCCGGTAAAGGCGTGCAGGAAGGCCTCACAGAGCAGTTCACTGTTGGTGGCGTGGCGCAGGTTGTTGACCTGGCGACGGGTGCGTTCATCGGTGAGCAGCTTAAGTACGCCCAGCGGAATGGAGACGGTGATCTTCTTCACCTGCTCGCTCTTCTTACCGTGTTCCGCGTAGGGGCTGATGTACTCGCCGTTCCACTCAGTGCTCATTGCTTGTGCCTTTCACTTGGGTTAACGGGTGCAAATTGTAACTTGTCTGATTTCTGAGTCAAATTGTAGATATCTTAACCTATAAACGTTTAGACGTCTAAAAGTCTTGACGCCCAAATTCGGATGGTCTAATTTGGACGTCCAGACATCTCGAGTGCACAGAATAACCAGGAGCCACGGAATGAGTACCCACAAGCCCGCCACCATTGCTGCCCGTGAAGGGATTGATACCGACCTGACTCATGGCGCCGTGGTGCCACCCATCTATCTCTCCAGTAACTACACCTTTGCCGACTTCAACCAACCCCGCCGTTACGACTACACCCGCTCCGGTAACCCCACCCGGGATACCCTGGGCAGTGCCCTGGCGCAGCTGGAGGAGGGGGCCGGTGCGGTGATCACCGCCACCGGCATGGCTGCGGTGACCCTGGCGGTCAGCCTGCTCAAACCCGGTGAACGCCTGGTGGTGCCCCACGACTGTTACGGCGGCAGCTACCGCCTGTTTACCAACCTGGCAGCCAAGGGGGCCTTCGAGCTGTCCGTGGTGGATCAGGGGGATCAACAGGCCCTGGCGGCCGCCCTGGCGCTCAATCCCAAGATGGTGTGGCTGGAGACCCCCAGCAACCCCCTGCTGCGGGTGGTGGACATCGAGGCCGTGACCAGGGCCGCCAAGGCCGCCGGGGCGCTGGTGGTGGCGGACAACACCTTCCTCTCTCCGGTGCTGCAGAAGCCGCTGACTCTGGGGGCCGACATCGTCATCCACTCCACCACCAAGTACATCAATGGCCACTCCGACGTGGTGGGCGGCGCGGTGGTCGCCCGGGAGCCGGAACTGGCGGAGACCCTGGCCTGGTGGGGCAACTGCCTGGGGATCACCGGCGCGCCCTTCGACGCCTTCATGACCCTGCGGGGCCTGCGTACCCTGCCACTGCGTATCCGTCAGCACCAGGAGAACGCCGAGGCGGTGGTGGCCCTGCTGGAAAGTCACCCCGCGGTGGCCAGGGTGCACTACCCCGGCCTGGTGTCCCACCCCGGCCATGAGCTGGCCAAGCGTCAGCAGAGCGGTTTCGGGGCCATGCTCAGCTTCGAGTTCAACGGGGGCGAAGAGCAGGTACGGACCTTCCTGGCCCGCCTGGAGCTGTTCTCCCTGGCGGAAAGCCTGGGGGGGGTTGAAAGCCTGGTGGCGCACCCCGCCACCATGACTCACGCCGCCATGGATCCCGATGCCCGCCGCGCCGCCGGCATCCAGGACAGCCTGATTCGCCTCTCCGTGGGCATCGAGGACAGTGAGGACCTGGTGGCGGATCTGCGTCAGGCCCTGGAGGGCGTGCAGTGACCGGGAAACAGCTGCACAAATTCGGCGGCTCCAGCTTGGCGGACGCCGAGTGTTACCACAGGGTTGCCCACATCGTGCAGACCCACGGCCATGCCGGGGACCTGGTGGTGGTCTCCGCCGCCGGCAAGACCACCAATGCCCTGCTGGATCTGCTGCGGCTGGCGCGCCATGGCCAGCCCTTCGAGGAGGCCCTGGCCGAGCTTAAGCGGTTTCAGCAGACCCTGGTGAGCGAGACTCTGGGCGCGTCGGGACAGCCGCTGTCTGACCAGCTGGCCGCCGACATCGCCCACATCGGCCAGTGCCTGGGCGCCGAGCCCAGGGACTGCGCCGCCATCCAAGCGTTTGGCGAGTTGTGGTCTGCCCGGCTGCTGGCGGCCCTGCTCAGCAGGCTGGGGGCGCCGGCCACCGCCCTGGATGCCCGCGATTTTCTGCTGCTGGACGATTCGGTCCAGCCACGACCGGACTGGGCCCGCTCTGCCGAGGCGCTGCACCGCTGCCTGGCTCAGCGACCCAACCAGAGAGTGGTGGTTACCGGCTACTTCGGTGCCAACGCCCAGGGCCGCACCCGGTTGCTGGGACGAAACGGTTCCGACTACAGCGCCACCCTGATCGCCGCTCTGGCCGAGGCGGCCGAGGTGACCATCTGGACCGACGTGGCTGGCATCTACAACGCAGACCCCAACCTGCTGGCGGACGCCCGCCTGCAGGCCAGCCTCAGCCTGGATGAGGCGGACCAGCTGGCCCGCCTGGGATCGCCGGTGCTGCACAGCCGCACCCTGCAACCCTTGCGCCAGGTCGCTATGGCACTGAATGTACGCTCCAGCTATACCCCGGACAGCCCCTACACCCGCATCCTGCCCAGGGGCAGTGAGCAGACCGAGCCGGTGGTGACCAGCTTGGGGCGGGTGACCCTGTACCGCTTCCAGGGCAAGGTCCCGGCTTTCCACCAGTTGTGTGACTGGCTGGGGCAACAGGGGTTGCCGCCCCTGGCCGACTATGACCAGCCCCTGATGCTGGCGCTGACCTGCGAGCAGTCCCGCGCCCTGGGGGGCGACCTTGCTCGGCAGGCGGCGTCCCTGGGTCTGACTCTGCTCAGCAGCGGTGACGACTACGGCCTGGTGGGGCTGGTGAGTCAGCACCCCGGGCGACTGGCGGGGGCCTTTGCCAGACTGCTGAGCCGCAGCGCCTACCCCTGCTGTCGCCATGATCAGGCCCTGGTGACCCTGGTGCCGTCCCGGGAGGTGACCGCCCTGGTGGAGTCGATCCACCGTCGCTGTGCCGGCCCCCGCCGGCGCATCGGCCTGGTGCTGGCGGGCAAGGGCAACATCGGCTCGGCCTGGCTGGATCTGTTTTCCCGGCAGCAGCAGCAGCTCAACGAGGAGTTTGAGGCTGAGATGCGGCTGGTGGGAATCATCGGATCGGAGCACTACCTGATCGATGAGGCGGGGATCGACCCGGCCCGCTGGCAAGGACGCTACCAGCAGGAGGCCCGGGAGTGCCACGGGCTGGAGTGGCTGGACCGGGCGGCGGTGATGGATCTGGATGAGGTGGTGCTGCTGGACATCACCGCCTCCGCCTCGCTGGCGCTGCACTATCCTGAGATTGTGGCCGCCGGCCTGCACCTGGTCAGCGCCAACAAGCAGGCGGGCAGTGGCCCCGGCACCTTCTACCGCGAGTTGCAGCGCCAGTTGTCCAACTGCCACCGCTACTGGCGTTACAACGCCTCGGTGGGGGCGGGGCTGCCGGTGTTCTACAGCATCGATGACCTGAAGCGCAGCGGCGATGCCATCACCTCGGTCTCCGGAGTGTTCTCCGGCACCCTGAGCTGGCTGTTTGACCACTACGACCGTCGAGGCCCCTTCTCCGAGTTGGTGCTGCAGGCCAAGTCCGAGGGGCTGACCGAGCCGGATCCCCGGGACGATCTCTCCGGTCGCGACATGCAGCGCAAGCTGCTGATCCTGGCCAGGGAGCTGGGCCTGACCTTGGAGCTGGAGCAGATCGAGCTGGAATCCCTGGTGCCGGCGGCCCTGGCGGATCTGCCGCTGGAGCAGTTCCTGGCGCGCATCGAAGAGCTGGACCCGCTGATGCAGGCTGCCGCCGATGAGGCCAAGGCCAGGGGCCTGGCGCTGCGTTACGCCGCCAGCCTGACCATCGATGAAGCGGGTGTCCGCGCCCGGGTCGGCCTGGAGCAGGTGGCGCACAGCCACCCCTTCGCCAACCTGCCGGCGGGGGACAACCAGTTTCTGTTCCTCAGCAAGCATTACCCCAACGGCCTGGTGATCCAGGGTCCCGGGGCCGGACGGGAGGTGACCGCCGCCGCGGTCCAGTCCGATTTTGTCGCCATCTGCCGACGTCTGTTGCACTGAGCCGGACGCACGTTTTACGGGAGTAGTATTTATGGGATTTCATCACGCACAACAGTTAGAAGCCCTGAACGAGCGTTTGAGCCACCTGAAAGATATCCAGGTCTCCTTCGAGTTCTTCCCCCCCGCCACCGAGGAGATGGAGCAGACCCTGTGGGGCTCCATCGAGCGGCTGAGGCCGCTGAGGCCCCGCTTCGTCTCCGTCACCTACGGTGCCAACTCCGGGGTGCGGGACAGGACCCACAAGGTCATTGAGAAGATCCACCGGCAGACCGACCTGGTGGCCGCCCCCCACCTGACTGTGGTGGACGCCTCCGAGGAGGAGCTGCGTGGCCTGGCCAATCAGTATTGGCAGCAGGGGGTGCGCCACATCGTTGCCCTGCGCGGTGATCTGCCCGAGGGCCAGGGGCGTCCCGACCGCTTCGCCGTGGACCTGGTGAAACTGCTGAAGGAGGAGCACGACTTCGAGATCTCGGTGGCCGCCTACCCCGAGGTGCATCCGGAGGCCTCCAGTGCCCAGGCGGATTTGATCAACCTCAAGCGCAAGGTGGATGCCGGGGCCAACCGGGCGATCACCCAGTTCTTCTACGATATCGAGGCCTACCTGCGCTTCCGTGACCGCTGCGCCGCCGCCGGAATCGATGTGGAGATCGTCCCCGGCATCCTGCCGGTGACCAACTATCGTCAGTTGCTCAAGTTCGCCGGCTTCACCAATGTCCATGTGCCCAATTGGCTGCACCACATGTTCGACGGCCTGGACGACGATCCGGCCACCCGCAAGCTGGTGGGGGCCAATGTCGCCATCGAGATGGCCAAGGTGCTGGCCAAGGAGGGGGTGCGGGAGTTCCACTTCTACACCCTCAACCGGGCGGAGCTGAGCTACGCCATCTGCCATGCCCTCGGGGTGCGCCCCTGATCCCGTCTGCGGCTGCCCCCGGGCAGCCGTTTTCCCCCTCTCTTAAACGGTGACGATTCTATGACGCTCAGGGCGGAATGGAACCGGCAGCGACCTGTTCAAGAATTGTTCCCCGCCGCAATTTAGCAACGCTAATATTCGACAGTTCTTATGTGAAACATGTTGTGATTTCGCTCGAAAATTTAGCAGTTTGCAACTGAATGCACGGGTGTAACTTTGACGGCGGTCAAGTTCTTCCGGGAGGGCAACTGTCAAAATGCCGACACCCTACAGAAGAACCAGCATCTCATGCGCAACAATCAACCGGTAACCGACAGGGAGCAGCCCGTCAGGCTCGACTCCATCCTGCTCTCCACCACCAACCTGGATGGTGACGTCAAGTACGCCAACCAGGAGTTCAGCGACATCTGTGGCTTCAGCTTCGATGAACTGCACGGTGAGGAGCACAACATCGTCCGCCACCCCGACATGCCCCCGGTGGCCTTCGAGTCGATGTGGGATACCATCAAGGGGGGCAACCCCTGGATCGGTGTGGTGAAGAACCGTTGTAAAAACGGCGATTATTACTGGGTGAACGCCTACATCGCCCCGGTCTATGAAGAGGGCAGGCTGCATGAGTACCAGTCGGTGCGGCGCAAGCCCACCGCCGAGCAGGTGGAGCGCGCCGACCGCATCTACACCGCCATCAATGCCGGCAAGACGCCCAAAGAGCTGAAGCCCAGCCTGCTGGGTTTCGGCGGCCGGCTGATGCTGTGGACCCTGGCGGCCACCACCCTGACCGCCGTGGGCGCCATCTACTCCCCCGTTGCCGCCGCGGTGGTGGGGGCCGCGGTGGCGGCGATGGGCATCCACAGCCTGATGGCGCCGATGCGCAAACTGGTGAGCACCGCTACCAGCATCATCGATGATCCCGTGGCTCGGGGGGTGTACAGCGGCCGCCAGGATGAGATCGGCAAAGTGGACCTGGCGATGCACTTCCTGGTGACCGAAACCGGTGGCGTGGTCGGGCGCATGGCCGACTCCGCCGGATCCATCAGTGAGCAGAGCACCGAGCTGACCTATACCATCAATGAAACCCGCGATCGGGCGGACCAGCAGAGCCAGCAGACCAGCCAGGCGGCTACCGCCATGGAGGAGATGACCGCCAGCTTCGCCGAGGTGAACAACAACACCCAGATCGCCGCCGAAGAGATGGGCCGCAGCCATACTGCCGCCGAGCAGGGACATCAGCGCCTGGAGACGGTGATCGAGGCGATCAACAAGCTCAGCGAAGAGGTGGGTCACTTCTCCGAGGTGGTGGCCTCCATCGAGCAGGACAGCCGTGAGATCAGCGGCGTACTGGATGTGATTCGCGGCATCGCCGAGCAGACCAACCTGCTGGCGCTCAACGCCGCCATCGAAGCGGCCCGGGCTGGCGAGTCCGGCCGCGGCTTTGCGGTGGTGGCCGACGAGGTGCGTCAGCTCTCCAGCCGCACCAGCGAATCCACCACTCAGATCGAGCAGATTGTCTCCAAGTTTCAGGAGAGCACCCGCCGCGCCACCGAGGCGATGCAGGCGGGTCAGTCCCAGGCCAGCCGCTCGGTGGAACTGGCCGAGGAGGCGGACGCCGCCTTCGAGCAGTTGCGGGCTTCCATCAACCGCATCACCGAGATGTCGGAGCAGAACGCCACCGCCATGGGCCAGCAGACCACGGTAGCCGGCGAGATCAGCCAGGCGATCCAGGTGATCAGCGAACTGGCCCAGGAGAGCCTGGAGCAGACTGAGTTGGCCAAGGCGCGCAGCGAGCAGATGAACCGGCTGGCGGACAAGACCCACGGCCTGTCTCAGCAGTTCTGGAAACAGAGCGTCCAGCGCGAATACTGAGCTCGGAATTTCCGAGTGGTGATACCGCCGCGGGCCGGGTTAGTGCCCGCGTTTTTGTTCACAAAACTGCCATAAATGGCGGTGTTTTCCTCCCCTGTCTACGGATTTTGTTGACCATCTCATTTAACGTCCCCATAACGTGATTTGAGTCATATCCTGGTTCGAAGGGGTTTGCCAGAATGGCGTCTCTAATAAAAAAGCCCTGATCATCATGCGCAATAATCAACCGGTTACCCAGAAAGAGAAGAGGCTCAGCCGCGACTGCATCTTGCTGTCCACCACCGATCTGGATGGCAACATCAAGTACGCCAACGAAACCTTCATCGAGGTGGGGGAGTACTCCTTCGAAGAGTTGCACCGTCAGCCCCACAACATTGTGCGTCACCCCGACATGCCTCCCGCGGCGTTTCAGTCGCTGTGGGCGCGTGTGAAATCCGGGCAGCCCTGGATGGGGGTGGTGAAAAACCGCGCCAAGAGTGGCGATCACTACTGGGTCAATGCCTACGTGGCGCCGGTCTATGAGGACGGCAAGCTCCATGAATTCCAGTCGGTGCGGCGCAAGCCTACCGAGGGCCAGGTGGCCGCGGCCGAGCGTATCTACGCCGCGATCAATCAGGGCAAGACACCGAAAGAGCTGCGCAAGGCACATCTGGGCTTCGGTGGCCGGCTGATGCTGTGGGCGGCCGGGGTGAGCGCAGCCACCGCCGCCGCTGCCGCCTACTCTCCGGTGGCTGCCGCCGTGGCCGGTGGCCTGCTGGGGGTGGCCGGCGTCTACGGCCTGCTGACCCCCTTCCGGGCGCTGGTGGAGACCGCCACCAGCATCACCGACGATCCCATTGCCCGTGGCGTCTACACCGGCCGTCAGGATGAGATCGGTAAGCTGGACCTGGCGATGCACTACCTGGTGACCGAAACCGGTGGCGTGGTCGGACGCATGGCCGACTCCGCCGGTGCCATCAGTGAGCAGAGCCAGGATCTGACCGCCACCATCAACGACACCCGCGAGCGGGCAGACAGCCAGAGTCAGCAGACCAGCCAGGCGGCCACCGCCATGGAGGAGATGACCGCCAGCTTCGCCGAGGTGAACAACAACACCCAGGCCGCCGCCGAGGAGATGGGCCGCAGCCATACTGCCGCCGAGCAGGGGCACCAGCGCCTGGAGACGGTGATCGAGGCGATCAACAAGCTCAGCGAAGAGGTGGGTCACTTCTCCGAGGTGGTGGCCTCCATCGAGCAGGACAGCCGTGAGATCAGCGGCGTACTGGATGTGATTCGCGGCATCGCCGAGCAGACCAACCTGCTGGCGCTCAACGCCGCCATCGAAGCGGCCCGGGCCGGCGAATCCGGCCGCGGCTTTGCGGTGGTGGCCGACGAGGTGCGTCAGCTCTCCAGCCGCACCAGCGAGTCCACCGCCCAGATCGAGCAGATTGTCTCCAAGTTCCAGGAGAGCACCCGCCGCGCCACCGAGGCGATGCAGGCGGGCCAGTCCCAGGCCGGCCGTTCGGTGGAGCTGGCCGAGGAGGCGGACGCCGCCTTCGAGCAGCTGCGGGCTTCCATCAACCGCATCACCGAGATGTCGGAGCAGAACGCCACCGCCATGGGCCAGCAGACCACTGTGGCCGGCGAGATCAGCCAGGCGATCCAGGTGATCAGCGAGCTGGCGGAGCAGAGCCTGGAGCAGACCGAGATGGCCAAGGACCGCTGCGAGCAGATGAGCCGCCTCTCCACCAAGACCCACGGCCTGTCTCAGCAGTTCTGGAAGCAGAGTGTGCAGCGGGAATACTGAGCCGCAGTGAACAGAGAAAAGCCCCGGTCATCCGGGGCTTTTTTGTGGCTAGAAGCGGTAGAGGGCGGTGGCCTGCAGGTAACTGGAGCCGCCGCGCCGGGGCCGGCTGAAGTCGGTGTCCTCATCCCGCACCTGGAGGTGGCCCAGCTCCAGCCCCAGGTCCAGGTAGGGCTCGGGAGAGGCGAACAGGGTGATCCCCAGGTGGGTGCGGTCCACCCTCTCCACCTCGGTGACGATCTTACCGATGAACAGGGTGGAGCGCAGGCTGTCGACCCAGCGGTGGCGATAGGCCAGCATCGCCGCGACGCTGGTTTCCAGCTGGCCATTGGCGATGTCCTTGGCGGCAGAGGTGCCCACGTAGCGCCCCAGCTGGCCGTAGTGCAGCTGCAGCTGCAGCCTGTCCTGTCCCAGGGCCAGGTTGGCGGAGGCCGAGGCGCCGACGCCCACTTCGGCCAGGCCGTCCGGGTCCAGGTAGCGGGCCAGCCCGCTCAGCGACAGCTGGCCCCAGTCGCCGCGCCAGTCCCGGCGCAGGATCAGATCCGGCAGCCAGTCGCTGTCGTCATCGATACTCACCGGGTTGCCCTCATTATTCGTTCGGGTGCCGTAGCTCTTGGGGTTCTCCAGGGCCAGTTGCCAGTGATCCCCCTGGTAACGAAGCTGGGCCTGGCGCACCATCGCCTCCCCGACCAAGGGGCCGCCCAGGTTGGTGGTTTCCGGGAAGCTGGCGCTATTGACCAGGGTGGACCAGGTCTGGCCCGCCAGGACATCGCGATAGGCCAGGTAGGCGTGGCGCAGCCGGGGGCTGTAGGAGTTGGAGACCACGGCATTGCCCTGGGCGGAGTTGGCAAAGTCCATCTCGATGACGGCGCTGAGCCTGGCTTCCTTCAGGGCCAGCCGCAGTCGGCTCTCCTGGCCACTGAACTGGGTCTTGGCGGTGTCCTGTTCCGCCGGGGTGTCGGCACCGGTCCAGATGCCGGCGTAGGGGATGTCGCCATGGACCGACTTGAGGTCAGCCTTGATAAAGCCGCTCAGCTCGACATCGGTGGCACAGCAAAGAGGGGAGGCCAGCGTCAATGCGGCCAGAATCAGTTTCTTCATGGTTCCCTGTGAATCGAGGCCGCCGCGACCATGGCGACGGCTCAGAATAAGAAGGCTCCCGGCGTGCATCGATGATGTGAGTGGCAGGGAACAAGGGGACAGGCCCTGCAAAAACGCGGATGCCAGAGTGTAAAGTCGCGGGACACACATGCACACTGCCGGGGGAGCAAAAACACCAAGAGCAAGACGGTCCGTTGCGTTCGACCGGCCCGACTCCAACTAGCCGGGGGTTACTCTAAAGTCGTGGGCGTCGGTGCTGGGTGAGGACAGTCACACTTCCTCGGGGCGAGAAAGGTTTTTCTTGAGCCGCCTAGGGAAACTTTTTTCACTTTTAGAGCAGTCAGTTAAGCTCGAGGTGGTCACAGTCGGTCCGCGGCGGGTGTGTCCTGGCTCCCGTATTGGGCATTTTACTGGCTGCTTGTCATCAGAGTGTGCGCCTGGCAATGGAGAGCCCGGAAGAGGTCAAGTATCATGCGTATTTGGTCTATCTATTTGGTTTAAAACAGGTTTGTGACCATCATTCACCGGTTTGACCGTTCAACAACATTCCCTACCTCGTAGTGGTACCCGGCTCGATGCCGGGGTAGCAGGTAAATCATGATGAAGCTGGAACTGAAACTCTTGCCGGCGCTGCTGTGCGCCGCTCTCCCCATGCTGGCCCAGGCCTCTGACACCCAGCCCTATGCTCCCTCCTACCTCACCGTGACCGGTGATAACTCCCCGCAACTGAAGGACTGGAGCGATCCCAAACGCTGCAAGGGGTGCCATCCCCGGCAGTGGCAGGGATGGCAGGGATCCATGCACTCCATCGCCTTCATTGACCCGGTGTTCCAGGCCGAATGGGCCCTGGGTGACCGGGAAACCGACGGTGCCACCAAGAACCTGTGCGGCGGCTGCCATACCCCGGTGGGCACTGTAACCCAGACAGTGGAGTTTCATCCCGAGACCGGCAAATATGGCGCCTTCACTACCCAGAAGATGGCCACCACCGGCGTCTCCTGCGATGTGTGCCACAGTGTTGAACAGACCAACCTGCGCCACACCTCCATGGGCGAACATGGCAACGCCTCCCTGGCCCTGGCCAATGACGGCGTGAAACGTGGTCCGCTGAAAGACGCCAAGCCCCGGGGCCACAAGGCCAAGTTCAACCAGCTGCATACCAGATCGGAGTTTTGCGCCAACTGCCACAACGTGTTCAATCCGGACCACGATTTTGCCCTGGAGCACACCTACCAGGAGTGGAAGGCGTCGCCCTACGCCGCCAACGGCGTTCAGTGTCAGGATTGCCACATGGTGCCGGTGGAGGCCGCCATCCGCGTGGCCGATGAGATGAAGCCGGTGGCCGAACTGGTGGACCACGGCCTGGGAGGCCAGGCGGCCCGTGGCGGCAAGGCGCGCGCCCTGGTGCATGACCATGGCTTTGTCGGCGGCAACGCGGTGCTGGCACCGCTGCTGGGAGTGAAAAACGGCGAGGAGCATGCCGCCGAGGCCAAGAAGCGCCTGAGGAGTGCCGCTTCGCTGGAGGCCAGGGTGGCGCAGCACGGCGACAGGGCCACCCTGCAGCTGACGGTGCACAACCGCCGCGCGGGTCACGCCCTGCCCACCAGCCTCACCTTCATCCGCCAGATCTGGCTGGAGGTGGTGGTGCACGACGACGCTGGCCACGAGCTGCTGCGCTCCGGCACCCTGACCGATGACAACCTGCTGCCGGAGGGGACCGTGGTGTTCCAGGATGTCTCGGTGGATGAGAAGGGCAACCCGGCGCACAAACCCTGGAGGGTGGCCCGTTTCGCCCAGGAGAACACCATTCCCGCCAAGGGTCACAAGACGGTGGAGTACGGCTTCGATCTGCCCAAGGGCGGCTACAGCGTCGAGGCCAAGCTGCACTACCGCTCCTTCGACCAGAGTGTGGCCGACTACCTGCTGAGCGACAAGGTGGTGGTGCCCTCGGTGGAGATGACCAGCTTGAGCCAGCACTTTCTCGCCGAGTAGGCGTTAACCGCCCCATCAATAACCAAACCGGCCCACTGGCCGGGTTGGTTGTCTCTGCTCGGTTTGGGGCTTACAGCAGTGGCAGCCCCCGCGCCTGGGAGAACTGGTGCCACGCCTCAGAATAGAACTTGTCAGTGAGCACCTGCTTACTTCCTGGTTCAGTCTCTATGGTCAGTTCACGGGCGAACAGCAGATGGTGGGGAGTCCCCAGCGCCGCCTCATCGGCGTCGGTCACCGCATCGGCCAGCCGCTTCAGGTAGTAGCTGCCGCCGCCGGAGTAGATCTTGTCGCCGACAATGGGGTGGCCCAGGTGGGCCAGGTGGGCGCGGATCTGGTGCTTGCGGCCGGTGACCAGTTGGCACTCCACCAGGGCGCAGTCGTCGCCCCGGGCCAGCACCCGGAATTGGGTGCGGCTCTGTTTGCCCTTGTCATCGTCTCCGCACACGTGCATCTGGCAGCGGATGGGGCTGTCGGCGCGGGTGCCCAGGCGGCACTCAAACTCCCGCTCATCCCAGCTGGGCAGGCCCCACAGCACCGCGTGATACACCTTGCGCACCATCAGCTGCTTCAGCCTGGGCTGCCAGCGGCTGGCGGCGGCCTTGTCCTTGCCCAGCAGCACGATGCCGCCGGTCTCCAGATCCAGCCGGTGCAGCAGGTGGGCCTCGGGCCAGTCGCTGTCGCGGCGAACCAGCGCCGCCAGGGTGTTGATGATGTTGCGGGTGGTACGGCTGACCGGCAGGCCGTGGGGCTTGTGCACCGCGATGATCTCCTCCCCCTGCCACAGCAGTTTCCAGCCGGTGTCCACCTGGCCCTCGAAGTAATCACCGATGCGATAGCTGAGCACCTGGCCCGGCTCCAGCTGCGGGTCGCCCTCGGCACGAACACCATCGATGGCCACCTCACCCTGGTCGACGAACGCCTGCCAGGTCTGCTCATTCAGATAGGGGAAGCGGGCGCGCAGGAACTGATACAGGTGCTGGCCGGCGTCACTGGGGCTGACGGTGTCGTTAAATTGGGTGGTCAAGGGGGCCTCCTGGATTTCGGGCAGTGTAGCGCAAAGGGCGGTGACCCAAAACAGCGGCCGGCGGCCAAGACGGCTTTGGCTGTGTCGGCTCGGGTGCCCGGAGCCCGGGGAGTGCCGCAGCAGTCACCCTGGGTGGCCTTGAGAGCGCGGCCCCCCAGGGGGGAGGTGGGGATCTGCTCAGGAGATCTTGAATTGACCTATCTGGCTGTCTAACTGCTGAGAGAGCAGCCCAACTTGGTTGCAGGCCACAGCCGAGGCCTCGGCATTGGTGGCGGTCGATTTGGCCTCGTCACTGATGTTGACGATGTTGCGGTTGATGTCTTCCGCCACCGAGCTCTGCTGCTCCACGGCGGTGGCGATCTGGGTCGCCATGCTGGAGATGGTGGCCACCGACCGGGTGATCTGGGCCAGGGCCTCGCCCGCCTGGGCCGCTTGCTTGGTGCTGCACAGAGCCTGATCGCGACTCATCTGCATGGCGGAGGCGGCGTCTTTGGCGCCATTTTGCAGCTGACTGATCATCTGCTGGATCTGGTCTGTGGATTCCTGGGTGCGTTTGGCCAGGGTACGGACCTCATCGGCGACCACGGCAAAGCCACGCCCCTGCTCTCCGGCCCGGGCCGCTTCGATGGCCGCGTTCAGGGCCAGCAAGTTGGTTTGGTCGGCGATGCCGCGAATCACATCCAAGATGGTGCCGATCTCCTCGACATTGCCCTCGAGCTTCCGCAGTGTCTCGGCCGCGTGTTCAACGCCGTTGGCCAGGTGGTTGATCGATTCCGTGGTCTGGTTGACTATGCTGTCGCCCTCGATGGCATGATCGTTGGAGTCCTGTGCCGCCTGAGCCGCCAGTTCGGCGTTATTCGCCACCTCCACCACGGTCGCCTGCATCTCGCTCATGGCGGCCGCCACCTGATCCGTTTCTGCCTGCAGCTGCTGCATTCCGGTGAGGGTCTGGTGGCTGGCATCCGTCAACTGAATGCGCGCCGATGCCAGTTCCAGGGTGCTCTGGTTGAACCCCTCGAACAGCGTGCGGATATTCCCGACAAACTGGTTGAAGCTGCGGCTGACCCTGGCGATCTCATCGTTTCCGGTGGCATCCAGGGTGACGGTCAGGTCTTTGGCGCCGGAGGCGATGTTCTGCATCGATTCCTGCAGCGTCGCCAGGGGAGTCAGTGTCCGTCGGTAGAGCAGGGCCATGACCCCAACAATGAATAGGCCGATGAGCAGGCTGCCCCACAGCAGTGTTTGTTCGGCACGGTGGGTCGCGGTCAGTGTGGCGGCCATTGCCGCCTCAACTTGCTCGTCCAGTGAGTGGGACAGCTGGTCGAGGTAGTCTGCCAGGGTCGCCGATGCGTTGTCGAAGCCCCCCGCCCCCTTCATCAGCCGATTTCCGGCTTCGGTCCCCTGGTTCACGTAGGCATCGGCCATCGTCATGCCGGTGTGGTGCAGGGCAGTAACCTGCTGCTGAAGGGCCTTGGCATCCGGCCCCAGCTCGGGGGCGATCTTCGCCAGCCGGTCCAGGCTTGCGATGGCGTCCTGTAAGCTCGCCTCGGCTTCGGTCTTGGCCTCGTTACTGCGAGTGGCACCGACGTCGGTGAGAAACTGCTGGATCTGAACCACGGAAAAACGGCTGTCCTTGAGGGCGAACACCGCATGGACCAGGCGCTCCTCATTGGAGATGCTTTTCCTGGCCTGAGCGAGTTGGTTCTGAGCGCTCCAAAACAGCACGATCAGCGCCACCAGGGTCAGGGCTATCGTCAGCTGGAGCATGTCTTTAATTGAGATGCGAATGTTCATAAATGTCCATATCTAATTGGCGGGCTGAACAAGTTACCGACTACAGCGAAAGGGCAGATTTTAATCAAGCTATTTGCCTGTGACTGTTCATTAATGTGAACAGAGTCATCATCTATGGAGTGCAGTCCAATATGTTTGGTTAGGACTCATCTGGCGAAAACAATAGAATCAGAGTAGCTATCGGCGTTGAACATGGTTAGTGATGGCTGTGTTTTCTGGTAGCTGGTCAATTACTCTTCCTGCTGCCTTCCTGTCTAATGCCCGTCAATGTGTGACGAACAAAAAAGGGCTCTATGCAACCATAGAGCCCAAACGGACAATAATGAGTGTGTCACTGTGTCAGGAGTCGGTGAGCACTCTGAAAAACAAATTACATCTCTTCAAACCAGGTCCGGTGACACTCAGAACACACGGGTTTCTTGGCCTGATGTTCTGCATGGCAAGCGAGACAACTGGCACCCTGGTTGTAGTGCACGCTCTTATGCGGATTGGCTTCGGGCATCTTTAACTGGGTCACATCAATTTCAATGTCGTTGATGCTGCCGTGGCACTCCTGGCAAGCGCTGTCATCAACAAACTTTTTGGCAGAGCCGGTGTGACAGGATTTACAGCCATCTTCGTAAAGGGCTTCATGGTTGGTCCGTCCCTTCATTCCCTTACTCATTTTGGTCAGGTCGCCTGCGGTGGCGGTTCCAGCCATCACCAAGGCAGCGGTGAGGATCAAAGCAATTTTCTTCATTGGGTTTTTCCTCTTATGCGTTATCGGCTTGAACGGCTTTGGGAATGATGAAGCCCATGGCCAAGCCCTCAAGGCAGGCACAAGAGCTTAGGCGGGCGTAACCATGAACACCGCCGGTAACCTCGCCAGCGGCGTAGAGCTTCTTCATGGGGGCCAGGGATTGGGAGTTAATGACACGCCCGTCCAGGTCGGTCTTGAGACCGCCCATGCAGTAGTGCACTTTGGGCCAAACACGGGATACCACGAAGGGGGGCTTCAACTCGACCGCAGTGTCCATCTTGCGGTTGAAGTCGGGGTCTTCCCTCTTGGCTACGTACTGGTTCCACTGCGTTACCGTGGCCTTAAGATCCTTGAGAGGCACGTTGAACTTTTTGGCCATCTCCTCGAGAGAGTCCACCTCCCAGGCCATTTCATCGCGCACTGCACGAGTCACGCGGCCATCTCCGAGGTGATCATTCTTGTTAAAGAATACCAGGGGGTAGGCTGGGGAGTTGTCCGAATGGCGGCAAGCCATGATGGCCTTGGAGCAGGTCAGGCGGTCGGCTCGTTCGTCCATGATACGCTTACCGGTGGTCGGGTTGACTGCGATCCCCTTATGCCAGCCGATGGAGAGTAGGGCATTGGACCAGCCAAAACCGCCTTCGTCCGGTGAGCCCCAGTGGCCAGTTTGGATCATGTTCATATGCACCGGCAGTGCGCCGTGAGCCATGGCGGCCAGAGTCGCCTCGCCGGTGGCGCCGAGGTGGTTGGTGCAATCCAAGGTGGGATCCAGAGAAGGATCAACAATGGCTCGCAGCTTCATATTACGGGTAAAGCCGCCGGAAGCCAGGACCACCCCTTTGCGAGCGCGGATATTGACCAGGTGACCGGTAGATTCGTCAGGGAAGCGATACCCTTTGCGCACTACCACGCCCAGGATCTCGTCGCCATCCATGATGAAATCCTCCACCTTGTGCTGCAGGCGGTAATCTACGCCTTCTCGCTTTCCGGCTTCGCACAGTTTGGTGACGATGCCACCGCCAGTGCCTGCTTCTACGCGAACGGCTCGGGCCTTGTTGTGACCGCCAACCTGGATGTTGAAATCTTTCTTGAATTGCACTCCAGCATCGATACACATGTTGTAGGCGGGGAGAGCGTGCTCGGCCAGCCGAGTCAGCATGGCTTCGTTGCCCATGCCCCGGGCCGCGATCATTTGATCTTTAACCAGTTCCGCCGGACTGTCGTCGTGGATTCCCTGGGCTAACTGCACTGGGTTCTTGGGGACGGCAAACCAGCCACCGTTGATGGCAGAGTTGCCACCGATGACCTGCATCTTTTCCAGCACGGTGACGTTGATGCCAGCGCGTGTGGCGTTAAGCGCCACGGACTGGCCAGCAAAGCCAGAGCCAATAACCAGCAAGTCCACCTGTTCATCCCATTTGATGGGCTTGGTTTCGCTGGCCTGGACAGGCAACCCAACGGCCAGTCCACCCGCCGCCAGGCTGGCGGTCATTTTTAGAAAGGAACGTCTATCAGACATGATGTGTCTCCCTTGAGGGTAATTAGAACTTGAAGATGGCACCGACGGCAAAGTTGTCGTCGCTGTTGGCGAAGCGGTTGCCGGAGAAGTTGGCGTAGTCAGCGGTATCTTCGGTGTACTCGGCGGCTTCAACGTAGAAGGTCAACTGCTCGCCGTAGTGATATTTCAGGCTGGCAATGACCAGCCCCAGATCGTCAAGATCGGTCTCAAAGGTTTTGTGCTGGTAGCTCACGCCGAAATCAACCTCGTTCATGGAGTACACCACAGCACCAGCGTAGGTGTTCTCTGCACCGTTGAAGCTGTTATCGGTGATCTCTACGGTGGCGGCGAGGGTGAGGTTTTCGATGGTGTAGTCTGCACCGGCAGCAAAGCGGTTGTACGCTTTTTCAGTCCCTTCCGGGCCGGCATTTTCATCGAAGCGAAGGTAGTTCAGTACCGCGTTGAAGCCGCCTTTCGAGTAGAGCAGTCGGCCCATAAGGGCGTCGTCACTGGCTTCGTTAACCTCGTTGTAGGTCACAATGGCGGCTTTCATCTGCCAGGTGCCGCTCTCCGTGGCCCACTTTGGGGAGACATAGCAAAATGTGTTATCGGTATACATGCCTTGTTCATACAGCATGCGGTTTTTTCCGGAAGGATCATTATTGTTGTTAGCGTGGATGTCGGTCCGAGCGTACACATTGGCATAGCTGCCGGATGCCCCTTTCCCAACGTAGAATCCACCGTACTTCGTGCTGAAGTACAGACTGGCATTGCGTACCTCGATGTCATCGAAGTTATCGCTGTATTGTGCCGATAGGGTGTAGTAAGTGGTGATATCCTTGACCGCGTACTTGCCTTTACCGCCCAGGTTTACGCTTTTGGCCTCAGCGTTAAAGGTGCTGCCTGCACCCGATTGCCAAATCCCTTGGCCCTGAATGTCGCCGAACAGGTTAAATGTAGGTGCTTCGCCGGCCATCGCAGCTGGTGATAAAGCGATTGACAGACATGCTGCCAATGTTGAACATCGAAACATTAAACGCTCCTAACTCTCTAGCGCATTAAGAAATTCATATTTACAATCCAGAAGTCATAGGGGTTGTTCTGGCTGATGAAATATTTGATATCTAAAAACAAGGTCGCGAGCTTCTGATGGAAAATATAAAGTTTCCCGCCCGACTTTACCTTGGTGTCAGCTTTTTCTGTCGCCAGGTAAAATTTAGTTCTTTTGGTTTTTTATAACCTTGATGAACGGAGAGAAAATTTTTATTTTCGCGTGGTTGATTTCATGTGAATGGCGGCAAAAAGGTGAGAGACATTTCCGGTCGTGAGACAAATGTGTGACGGTGATTCTCCTTTTGGTCTGTTATGTGTTGCATGCATTGTGATCGATATCTAGAAAACATTTGCATAATTGATTGGGGTTATTGCTCGATATAAACAATAATTTAAAGTTTTCGCCCTGTATCACACATTTAAAGATAATCGTTACTGAACGTGCATCATTCAAAGTAGAGTAAATGTACTTTGAGTGATGTATGGAAACATAAATTATGCAATGCCCGCACAACGCGAATCAGCTGGCGCGCAGCAACTCGATACTGGATGCGACCGAAAGACTCATGGAGTTGCAGGGGGTGGTCTCTTTTAAGTTGTCTGATGTGATAAAAGAATCTGGCTGTGCCAACGCCAGTTTCTATAAGCTGTTCGAAAGTAAGGAAGACTTGATTGTTTGCAGCTTTCTCCGCAATGCGACCTCCAATCATTTTCAGGATTTTCTCGATGAGAATCCAGAGCTCTCCTGCTTAGACAAGGTCCTTTTACCGATCATCTTTACTTTTGAGACTCTCTATTTCTCACCCACATTTCACGTGGTGAGACAGGTGGCTGTGAATCGAATGGTGTGGTCACTGGCCAGTTCAGAGAAAGGAAAGTTGCTCGAAGACAGGATCAACCTCTATTGGTACTGGATTCACACCTTCCTCAGTGAGGCGGTCAAGGAAGGAGAACTGAATGCTGACAAGGCCGAGCTCTTGGAGTTGACCCAGGGGATCACCTTCTACCTAAGTGGTTCTTTGAATGCGTTCCAATGCGAACTCGTTGACAACGAGTACCTGAAAGAAACTCGCCTGACTCTGTTTCGCCATCTGCAGATTCTTTTTGATCGCTACAGTTGGGCTACACCGCTCAAGCTCAGTCAATTTGAACGCATGGGCATGAAAGTGCATCTATTTTTTAGGTCAATGGAGCAGGGAAACAGCTGCTGTCAGCGCTGTTTGGCACAACAAAGGGTTGGATAGACGGGCGAAGGTGCCTGCTCATGAATCGATAGCGGCTCTCCTGCAGGCGTGAACCGTTCGGGCGCAGTGGCGACTGCTAACCGAGAAATCAACCCACCGCCCTTGAGAGTTCTGGAATTCGACCGCCACCTTCCAGAGGGAGCCGTGTTGCAAACTGGTGTGCGTTGAGATTGTTAGAAGTCCAGCCAAAGAGGAAACACAAGGGTTATAGTTACTTTTATGTTTGCTTAGCCACGTTAGGGGGCACCCATGTTCAAACCGAGATGGTCGTGTTCGGCACTACTCCTCTATGCCATGACGGTCTCAATTAGTGCCAATGATAAAGGTGGTATGGGCGTAGATACCCTGCCCGGTCCCCGAGAGAGTGCCTCGGTGCAGTATCTCGCTTGCACCGAAGAGATAGGCAGGCTGCTGGAGCAGATCAACGCTATCAGGGCCGAAGGGGCCAACTGTGTCGGCAGCTATATGGAGCCGGTATCGTCTCTGCGCCCCAACCCGTTGCTGGAACACGCCGCCTTCGAACATGCCTACAGCATGGCGACCCACAACTTCCTCAGCCATACCGGTCGCGATGGTCGCGACGTGGGCCAGCGGGTGAGTTCCTACGGCTACCATTGGCGACTGGTGGGGGAGAACATCGCCGCAGGCCAGCCCAGCGTCGACAAGGCGGTGGAGGAGTGGCTAGAGAGTGCCGAACACTGCCGGAACCTGATGTCGGCGGAGTACCGGGAGACCGGCTTTGCCTGCGTGGCCAACCCCAGGGCGGAATACAGGTACTACTGGGTGCAGGTGTTTGCCACCTCGATGGAATAGAGAGCTATGCCTTGCGGATTCGCTTCTTTCCCGGCTTGGCCGGGGCGACCGCATTCGGCAGCATCAGCCCGCGGTGACGACGCAGGTACTCGGCCGCGACGACGCCCGGAATCAACCCGGCTGCGGCCCACCAGGCTACCAGGTTCAATTCAAGCCGATCGGCAAAGATGCAGTACACGCTACCCAGTAGCGCGCACAGCAGGGCTGGCGCGACGGCCACTTCCAACCACAGCAGCAGAGAGAGCAGGCGCTCGACGGGGGTCATCCATTGTCCTTTTGGTCGAGGGGATGGGTGAGATGAACCAATTCTAGTTGGTGGGCCTTGGCGGTGGATATACCTCTAAAGTCCAAAACTGAGGGTGGTGTGGGCGGGATCTCACTTTGAAGTGATTAGGTTTCAGCGAAATTTATAGGCTTTTTCTGTATGAGAACCTAGTGAATTGAGAGTCACGATACGGATTTTTATTCGAGCTACATCTATTTCCATATAGGGTCTAATCATTACTTAAGTTTTAAATTAAAGTTGCAAAGTGATAAATGTTGATGCCTGGATTATTTATATAGGCCAGGGCAACTTTTCTAGAGCAAGGTTGGCCAATGGTTAAGTGATTGAGTTTTGGTGTTTTATGTGTTTGTCGCAATATTTCACTCTGTGAGCCCTCTGTTTGTTGTGTGAAGTTTTGTGAGTTAAGGATTTTTTGTTGTCATCTTGACTAAAATTGACTGGTCGTTCTTTTGAGAGTATGGGTTGGTCAAGGAAGATGTCTTTATTTAGAAAGAAGGCTGTGGATGCTCAGGGTTATAGGTTGAAAGGAGGCGTTTCTCTACTTCAGCCAGATTATATCCATATTCTAACTTTTCTGTTTTTCATAATGATTGTCCTTGTGGGGCTATTCATTGTTACAGCTACCTACGCTCGGAAAGAGACGGTAAAAGGTTATCTAAGACCCGATAAAGGGATGATAAGCGTCTACTCTGAAAGTACTGGCTCGATCAGACAACTTCATGTTTCCGAGGGGGATGTAGTCCGTAAGGGTGAAGCGCTTGTTACCATTGCACAAGTTCGTTCTTTAGCTTCAGGAGTAGAGTTGGAGGAGTCACTATTGAAAGAGATATCCTATCAATTGGAGTTAATCCATAAAGAAGCTGAAAAGAGAGAGCGCATGTTCGAGATTGAAACTGCAAACTTGGAACAGGAGCTTTCCTCTTTAGATATCTATGTTCATAATCTCATGCAACAAAGAGAAACATTAAGGCAAAGGCTTGTCCTGAAACTGAAGCTGTTTGAGCGTACAGAGTCTATTTTTGTTAATCAGTTTATTTCCCCTGCGGATTATCAAAGCCAGAGAGAGCAATTACTCTTAGTCCGATATGCTGCTGAACAGGCTGAGGCTGATGTCGTGAGTGCTGAACTAAGAAGGAAGCAAACGCAGATAAAGTTAGGTGATCTTCCTGAGCGCAGGCAACTGGAAGTGATGGATTTGGAGAGGCGTCGAGCTTCGTTGTTGCGTCAACAAAAAGAGATAGAGGGTCGCTTTAGCCATGTTATCCGCTCAACCTCTTCAGGACAAGTTACTGCAGTTAGGGTCTCCAGTGGGGAGTTTCTGGTCCCTGGAAAATCACTTTTGACAATATTGCCCGAGGGCGCGGAGCTTATAGCAGAACTTCTCTTGCCTAGTAGATCGATTGGATTTGTAAAACCTGGCAATGCAACCCGACTGAGATTTGATGCGTTTCCTTATCAGAGGTTTGGCTTCGTTGAATCCAATGTAAGCCAAGTCGACAAGGCGATATTGACGCCCAGAGATATACGCTTGCCAATAGCCGCTAAGGAACCTTTTTATCGTGTTCGAGTTGAACTTCCTAAGCAGAGCGTTCAGGCTTATGGTCAATCCATTCCTCTTCGAAGTGGCATGCAACTGGAAGCTGACATCATTCTGGAGCGTCGCACACTTCTCCAGTGGCTGCTTGATCCCATCTATAGCCTTAAGGGGAGAATTGGATAATGCAATTTTCGGGAGACAAAAACCAAGGCGTTCTGGACTTTTCTGGTATTCGTCGAGTCCCAGTAATTCTCCAAGCTGAGATTGCTGAGTGTGGGTTAGCCTGCTTGGCTATGATAGTCGGTTACTTTGGTCGGCAGGTCGACCTAGCGACAATGCGCAAAAAGTTTTCCGCAAATCTGAAAGGTATGAATCTTCAAGAAATGGCAGAGGTTGCGGATACGCTCGGGGTGGCCACTCGAGCTTTGAAGTGTTCGCTGGAAGAGGTGCATAAGCTAAAGCTCCCCTGCATAGTTCATTGGAATATGAATCATTTTGTTGTTCTCACCAAGGTGTCGAAGGAGAACTTGATCGTCATTGACCCCGCTAATGGTCGAAAGCAATACAGCAAAAGAGAATTTTCGAGTCACTTTACAGGCATCGCCCTTGAGTTTACCCCAACTTCGGCTTTTAAGCGGAAAGATGAACGTAAGAAAATGAAACTAAGCCAGCTTTGGAGCAAGTCAGTGGGCTTTAAACGTAGCTTGGTTTCCCTCTTTGCTTTGTCATTTATGATTCAAATACTCTCTCTGGTTTCACCTTACTACATACAGTGGGTTGTGGATGAGGTACTTCTCAGCAAGGATTTAGCCCTACTTAAAGTTCTGGCTATGGGGTTCGCCTTGGTTGTGCTCATTAACACTGTTGTATCTGCTGTCCGTAGTTGGCTGGTGGTCAGGCTTTCCTCTCAGTTCAATTTTCATCTAGGGATCAACCTGCTCAGGCATTTGCTGAAGTTGCCCATGAGTTTCTTTGAGGCAAGACATGTTGGAGATCTGATCTCAAGGTTTGGCTCTCTAGCACAGATACGAGAGCGATTGACGACTGGACTAGTGGAGACGGCAGTTGATGGAGTCATGAGTCTGACGGTGCTGGTGGTGATGCTCATCTATGATGTACGCCTGACAGCCATCGTTCTGGCTGCAATCTCTCTGTATGCAGCTTTAAGGTTGGGGCTATACCGTGCTTTACATCGGGCTACTGAAGACTCTATTCAGGCTTCTGCCCGAGAACAAAGTACCTTTATAGAAAGCATCAGAGTTATTCAAACCATCAAGCTGTTTAATCGGGAATCGCAACGACAAAGCCTCTGGCTAAACCAATATACCGAAGTGATCAATGCAGATATAAGGCTAGGAAAACTCAATATTAGCTTTGAGTCCGCCAATAGACTACTGTTTGGAATGGAGAATGTTGTTGTGGTTTATATTTCTTCACTGTTAGTTATGGGAGGGGCGCTGACAGTTGGAATGGTTCTTGCCTTTCTAGCCTACAAAGCACAGTTGATGCAAAGAGCATCCAGTTTTTTGGAGCAACTCATAATCTTTCGGATGTTGAGGTTGCACCTGGATCGTCTCGCCGACATTGCCTTGGAGAAGGAGGAGGAATTTCAAGAGAGTACAGCCAGATTGGAGTCGGTGGCAGGCTGTTTAAGCCTCTCTGGATTGAGCTTCTCCTACACTTCATCGAAATTTATGTTGTTCGATAACTTAAGTCTGAATATTAAAGCTGGCGAGCATATAGCCATTGTCGGCCCTTCAGGAAGCGGTAAGAGTACCCTGATGAAGCTGATGCTGGGTTTGATGCGTCCAACTTCAGGTAAGATATTGATAGACGGGGTTGATATTACTGCCCTCGGGAGCAAGTGTTATCGCTCCCATATTGCTGCGGTAATGCAGGAAGACACATTACTGAGTGGTACCGTTGCAGACAACATTACCTTGTTTGATCCTGAGCCCAATCTACTTTGGATGCAGAAGTGTGCTCAGATTGCCTCGATAGATAATGAAGTACAGCAACTGTCCATGGGATACAACAGCCTAGTAGGAGATATGGGGAACCAGTTCTCTGGGGGCCAAGTTCAGAGGCTTCTACTCGCTAGAGCACTTTACAAGAAGCCTAAGGTGCTATTTCTTGACGAAGCGACAAGCCACCTAGATTTAGCGAATGAAGCCAGAATATGCGGGCAGCTTGGAAAGCTGACCATCACGAGAATCGTGATTGCGCATCGGCCTGAAACAGTGAAGAGCGCTGAGCGTGTATTCAAGCTCGAGTCAGGTAGGATTACTGAAGTCAGTATTGATCAGATACAGGATGAACAGCAACAGATTTAGGCTCAGCTACTGGGCTTAAAGCAGAGGCAACCGGCCTCTGAACTGGCGCTTGAGCAGCAACCGAACTAGGCTGGCTGTCAAGCTTATCAAAACATGGATGTAGATAAGGAGCATATAATGCAATCATTGACATCTAAGGAAATGCAGCAAGTAACAGGTGGGGAGTTTAGTGATTGGGTTGCTGCGGCAGCTGTAGCGGTAGTTAGTACATTTTCTGGAGGAGCTTCAGTTGTGGCTGGCTTGGCGGTAAAGGAAGTTCTGTCTGATACAGAAGCTACTGGCAGAATTTTGTACAACAACCCATGTACACCAAAATTCTAAAAGACTACTTGGCCCATTAGTGTCACTGATGGGCCTTTAAAGGAGGGCAATTATGATCGAAGCGATTATATTCCTCATACCCTTGGTATTCCTCTATCCCATCGTTTTAAAGAATGACCGTGGGGTTTTTTTTTGGTGTGGGTTTCTGTTGGCATCATTGATTCTGGGTGAGTTTGGAGATTGGCTTATCGATCATGAGCCTATGGCGAGTTATTTTGGCTCTTTCATCATGGGGATCAGCCTCAGCTGTTCTGTAGGGTTGGGGATGTCAATATACAGGTGGCAAAGTCGTCAGTATTGATGAGGTCATGTCAAATGAGGACGAGGAACATTTTAATCACCGTTATATAGTGGTATTTCAAGGGGGCTTTAGTCTGGGCTTTTGGAAGGTGTAGAGGTGGGCCCCAGAGTGTTACTTACATGACCAACTGGTTCCTCTTCAACCCTCGATACACATTCCGGCACAGCTTCGCCAAGCGGGAGATCTCCCCCAGCTTGGGCGTTTCGCCGTGCTCCAGCCGCGCTTCCCAGTCGCACAGTTCGGTGTCCACCAGCTCCAGCAGCTTCTTGGGGCAGCCGATGCACTTGCCGCCGCACAGCTCAGCCTCGGGTACGCCGAAGGGGAAGGCGTCCCGTACCTGTTCAATCAGCTGGGCCATGGCGGTGCGGCAGTCGGGTTTCACTGGGGCGGTGATGCTCTGCAACGGAAAAGGCCCAGTCTGGTGGACTGGGCCTTTATCGTCAATGCGTGGTTGGCGCTCAAGCCAGCTTGGGCAGCATCGGCTTGAGGAAGCGGGCGGTGTGGGACGCTTGGTGAACCGCCACCTGCTCCGGGGTGCCGTGCACCAGAATCTCGCCGCCACCGGAGCCGCCTTCTGGCCCCAGATCCACAATCCAGTCGGCAGTCTTGATCACGTCCAGGTTGTGCTCAATCACCACCACGGTGTTGCCGTGGTCCCGCAGCCGGTGCAGGACGTCCAGCAGCAGCTGGATGTCCTGGAAGTGCAGGCCGGTGGTGGGCTCATCCAGGATGTACAGGGTCTTGCCGGTGTCGCGCTTGGACAGCTCCCGCGCCAGCTTCACCCGCTGCGCCTCGCCGCCGGAGAGGGTGGTGGCGGACTGGCCCAGGCGAATGTAGGAGAGGCCCACGTCCATCAGGGTCTGCAGCTTGCGGGCGATGGCGGGCACCGGGTCGAAGAACTCGCGGGCCTCCTCCACGGTCATCTCCAGCACCTGGTGGATATTCTTGCCCTTGTAGTGCACCTCCAGGGTCTCGCGGTTGTAGCGCTTGCCCTTGCACTGGTCACAGGGGACGTACACGTCCGGCAGGAAGTGCATCTCCACCTTGATCACCCCGTCCCCCTGGCACGCCTCGCAGCGGCCGCCGCGCACGTTGAAGGAGAAGCGTCCCGGCTTGTAGCCACGGGCGCGGGCCTCGTGGGTGCCGGAGAACAGCTCGCGGATGGGGGTGAAGATGCCGGTGTAGGTGGCCGGGTTGGAGCGTGGGGTGCGGCCGATGGGGCTCTGGTCGATGTCCACCACCTTGTCGCAGTGGTCCAGCCCTTTGATGGCGGTGTAGAGGGCGGGCTCCTCGACGCTGGCGCCGTTCAGCTCCCGGTGGGCAATCTTGTAGAAGGTGTCGTTGATCAGGGTTGACTTGCCGGAGCCGGAGACGCCGGTGACGCAGGTCATCAGGCCGCAGGGGATGGTCAGGTCCACGCTCTTGAGGTTGTTGCCGCGGGCCCCGCTCAGCTCGATCACCTTCTTGGGGTCGTAGGGGGTGCGTTCTTCGGGCACGGCGATCTGTTTCTTGCCTGACAGGTACTGGCCGGTGAGTGAGTGTTCACTGGCGCAGATCGCCTGGTAGTCGCCCTGGGCCACCACCTGGCCACCGTGGACCCCGGCCCCCGGGCCGATATCGACGATGTGATCGGCGGTGCGGATGGCGTCCTCGTCGTGCTCTACCACGATCACCGTGTTGCCCAGGTCCCGCAGGTGGGTGAGGGTGGCCAGCAGCCGCTCGTTGTCTCGCTGGTGCAGGCCGATGGAGGGCTCGTCCAACACGTACATCACCCCCACCAGGCCGGCGCCAATCTGGCTGGCCAGGCGGATGCGCTGGGCCTCGCCTCCGGAGAGGGTCTCGGCGGAGCGGGACAGGGTCAGGTAGTTGAGGCCCACGTTCACCAGGAAGCCCAGGCGGTCGTTGATCTCCTTCAGCACCTTCTCGGCAATCTGCGCCCGCTGCCCCTGTAGCTCGATGCCGGCGAACCACTCCAGCGCCTGGCCGATGGACCACTCCGACAGGATCGGCAGATTGATGTCCTCGATGAACACGTTGCGCGCCTCCTCCCTCAGGCGGGAGCCGTCACAGCTGCGGCACTTGGTGGTGCTGATGTACTTGGTCAGCTCCTCGCGCACCGCGTTGGACTCGGTCTCCTTGTAGCGCCGGTTCATGTTGTTGAGGATCCCCTCGAAAGGGTGGTTGCGGGTCACCACGTCACCACGGTCGTTGACGTACTTGAAGGCGATGCTGGTGCGGCCGGAGCCATTAAGAATGACATCCCGCGCCTTCTTGGGCAGGTCCTCGAACGGTTCGTCAAGGTCGAACTTATAGTGCTCCGCCAGGGACTTGAGCATCTGGTAGTAGTAGAAGTTGCGCTTGTCCCAGCCACGAATGGCGCCTTCGGCCAGAGAGGCGGTGGGGTTAGTGACCACTCGCTGCTCGTCGAAGAACTGCTGCACCCCCAGGCCGTCGCAGCTGGTGCAGGCCCCGGCGGGGTTGTTGAAGGAGAAGATCCTCGGTTCCAGCTCGGCCATGGCGTAGCCGCAGATGGGGCAGGCGAAGTTGGCGGAGAACACCAGCGGCTCGGCGTCGGCCTCCTCCATGGAGGCCACCTTGACCACCCCGCCGGACAGCTCCAGGGCGGTCTCGAACGATTCCGCCAGGCGCTGGGCCAGGTCCGGGCGCACCTTGAAGCGGTCGATCACCACCTCGATGTCGTGCTTGACGTGCAGCTCCAGCGGCGGCGGATCGGACAGGTCGCACACCTCGCCATCGATGCGGGCGCGGATGTAGCCCTGGGCCGCCAGTCCCTCCAGCAGCTTGGTGTGCTCCCCCTTACGCCCCTGCACCACGGGGGCCAGCAGCATCTGCTTGCTGCCCTCGGGCAGGCTCAGCACCTTGTCCACCATCTGGCTGACGGTCTGGGCCGCCAGGGGCTGACCGTGGGTGGGGCAGCGCGGCTCGCCGACGCGGGCGAACAGCAGACGCAGGTAGTCGTAGACCTCGGTGATGGTGCCCACGGTGGAGCGCGGGTTGTGGGAGGTGGATTTCTGCTCGATGGAGATCGCCGGCGACAGCCCCTCGATGTGGTCCACGTCCGGCTTCTCCATCAGCGACAGGAACTGACGGGCATAGGCTGACAGCGATTCCACGTAGCGCCGCTGGCCCTCGGCGTAGAGGGTGTCGAACGCCAGAGACGACTTGCCGGACCCGGACAGGCCGGTGATCACAATCAGCTGGTCTCGGGGTAGGGTCAGGGAGATGTTTTTCAGGTTGTGAGTGCGGGCGCCGCGAACGTCAATCTGATCCATGATGCTGCCGGTTGGAAAAAAGAATTTGAGCAGTATCTCATATTCTGTATCGCCGCGGCACTTCAAGGAAATCGATGGTCTTAATCTGCATTGTAAAGGTGTGTTTTACGGAAGCGAGCGACAATCTGTGCCGAATCGACTCTGTGAAGGTGGCGAACCTCTGGTAAACTGTCGCCCCTCGAGCGCCCCCAACCAGTTGAGGAAGTAGACAGTGAGTAATGGGTTAAACCCAACGGAACGCAGAGCGGCCTTCACCCTGGCCAGTGTGTATGGGCTGCGGATGTTTGGTCTGTTCCTGATCATGCCGGTACTGGCGATCTACGGCCAACACCTGGAAGGCTTCTCCCCCATGTGGGTGGGGCTGGCCATCGGTGGCTACGGTCTGACCCAGGCGTTGTTGCAGATCCCGGCCGGGATGCTGTCTGACAAGATCGGCCGTAAGCCGGTGATCACCGTCGGTCTGATCCTGTTTATCTTCGGCAGCCTGGTGGCCGCCATGGCTGAGTCGATTCAGATGGTGACCCTGGGCCGTGCCCTGCAGGGGATGGGCGCGGTGGCCTCGGCGGTGCTGGCGCTGGCTTCGGATCTGACCCGGGAGGAGCAGCGCCCCAAGGTGATGGCGGTGATCGGCTCCTTCATCGGTCTCTCCTTCGCGGTGAGCCTGGTGGCGGGCCCGGCCCTGGCCGACTCCATGGGACTCTCCGGTCTGTTCTACCTGACCGCGGTGCTGGCCTCCGCCGCCCTGCTGGTGGTGCATGGGCTGGTGCCCAACGCGGTGCGCCAGGCGCCTACCGGTGACGTGGTGGCGGTGCCCAAACGCTTCATCAAGATGCTGAAGAACGGCCAACTGCTGCGGCTGGACATCAGCATCTTCGCCCTGCACTTCATCATGTGCGCTCTGTTCGTGGCCCTGCCCATCGTCGTGGTGGACAGCGGTCTGGAGGCCACCTCCCACTGGATGCTCTACCTGCCTGCGCTGCTGCTCTCCTTCGTGCTGATGGCGCCGATGATCATCTACTCGGTGCGCAAGCAGGACAGCCGCCGGCCGTTCCTGATGGCGATGCTGCTGCTGGCCGGCGCCATGCTGATCATGGCCGCCGCCCACCACAACCTGTGGATCCTGGGGGCGGCCACCCTGGTGTTCTTCACCGGTTTCAACTACCTGGAGGCATCCCTGCCGACCCTGATTTCCCGCCTGAGCCCGGCAGGTGACAAGGGGTCTGCCATGGGAGTCTACTCCACCAGCCAGTTTATGGGCGCCTTCTTCGGCGGTTCCATCGGCGGCGGCATGTACACCATCTTCGGCGCGGAGGGCGTGTTCCTGGTGTGTGCCGGCTTGACCCTGTTGTGGTTCATCCCGATGCTCGGCCTGAAAAATCCCAAGTCCGTCAAGAGCATCACCATGGATGCTCAGATCGACAACGACGCCCATGCCCAGGCGCTGGCCAGCCAGTTGCTGACGCTGGCCGGGGTGGCCGAAGTGACCCTGATCCTGGATCAGCAGGCGGCCTACCTGAAGGTGGAGCCCGAGTTCGATATCGAGCAGGCGCGCCAGGTGCTGGCGGGCTGAACCCGTGAATCCGGAGAAGAATATGGTCAGAGGTTTGCTCCTGGCACTGCTGTGCTGGACGAGCACAGTGGCGGCGGCGCCGAAGGTGGATCACCTGAGCGTAAACCGGGTGCACTCCGGCCCGGGTGAGCCACTGGCACTGACCATGAATGTCGTCGGGGATCCATTCGTGGTTGAGCAGTTGCGCTTCTTCCTGGTGCAGCAGGGGCGGCAGCTGCCCCTGGCGCGGCAGATGGAGGGGGACTTCCTGATCCATCTGCGCTCCGAGGTGCCCGCGCGGGAGGCGCGCATCCAGCTGGCGGTTACCAGGCTGTTCCAGGACCAGCCGGACAAGCAGATCCACTTCAATATCGACCTGAAGCCCGGGAGAGGCAGTAAGCCTCAGGCATCGCGACAAGCGGCCACCGCCGCCGAGGTGAATCCCCAGCCGGCCCAACTCAGCCCGTCGCCGCCGAAACTGTGCCCCCTGAACGGCCGCACCTTGTGGAGCATGGCCCGGGAGACGGCGCCGTCTCTGGGGGTGGGGCACTACGGGGCGTTGGTGGCGCTGGTGCAGGCGAATCCCAAGTGTTTTCCCGGTGGCGATCCCAACCGACTGATCTGCAAAGAGCTCCGCTGTCCCGGCTCGCAAGCGCTGCGGCAGTGGCAGGATGAATCCTCGGCCAAAGTGCGCTTTAAGGCGCTGATGAAAGCCGCTGCGAATTGATGATCCCGGCACGGGCCTGTGTTACCCTTTGCCGATTAGAGAAAGTTCAACATTGGAGACAACGATGGCCAGCCGTGGCGTCAATAAAGTGATTCTCGTTGGTAACCTGGGACAGGATCCCGAGGTTCGTTACATGCCAAACGGTAATGCCGTGGCTAACATCACCGTAGCAACCAGTGAAACCTGGAAAGACCAGCAGGGTCAGCAGCAGGAGCGCACTGAGTGGCACCGGGTGGTGATGTTCCGTCGTTTGGCCGAAATCGCCGGTGAATACCTGCGTAAAGGCTCCAAGGTTTACCTGGAAGGCAAACTGCAGACCCGCAAGTGGCAGGACAACAACGGTCAGGACCGCTACACCACCGAAGTGGTTGCGGACGAGATGCAGATGCTGGATTCCCGTGGCGGCCAGCAGGGCGGCGGTTTCCAGGGCGGCCAGCAAGGCGGCGGCTTCCAGGGCGGCCAGCAAGGCGGTGGTTTCCAGGGTGGCCAGCAAGGTGGCGGTTTCCAGGGCAGCCAGCAGAGCGGCGGCTTCCAGGGTGGCCAGCAGGGCGGTGGTTTCCAGGGTGGTCAGCAGCAGTCTGCTCCCCGTCAGGCGGCGCCTCAGCAGAAGCCGGCGGCCCCTCAGCAGAAGCCTGCCGCACCTCAGCAGCAGTCTCAGCAGCAGAGCTACACCCCGGATCTGGACGACGGTTGGGACGACGATATCCCGTTTTAGACAGTACGTTTCAGAGCTTTTGTTACTTAAAATTCCAAGGCCCCGTTTTACGGGGCTTTTTTTTGGCTTTCTCTTGACTTGGGTGTTGAGTAAGCTAGGCTAGTTTGTGTACGTTATGTAAAAGTTGATTTAGTGGGCGATGGATAGCTTTGAACAAGATTACACACGTAGTTTTTTCTGATGGTGAGCGTTACCCCATGCTCGTAGATGAGTGCGGGATGCCAGATTTTTGGATGACTTTATTTGTCACGGCCAATTTGCGCACCGTGCTTACCGCGTCCGCGATCGAAAACACGATGAGGGACATCTTGCATCTTCGGCTTTGGGAAGAGGTTGAAGGGCGCGATTTGGTCGCAGAGTTCACTTCCGGCAAGCTTCTAACAAGTGAAGACATTCATTCAATTCGAGACCACTGCTTGTTAAGCGCAAGAAGTGTGAAGAAGTTTATGAAAAATAAGACGGCCAAGAATGTAGTGAACATGGCCCGGAGTTACCCTGAGGCCAAAAGAATGTTTGAAACCGTCTCTAAACCTCATTACTTCAATCGATTATCCCACATCACGGCATACCTAGATTTCATCGCGAGAACTGTCCTGGTCAGCAGAGCCGATTACGCAGAAATGCATTCGAAAGTTGATGATATGCATCAGTTGCTGAAGGCTCAGAGGAAAAAAGCTCCTAAAAGTAAAGGGCGAATTACGGCTCCTGAGTTGAAAGCCCCTCCCCCTGAAACGTTTGAAAGGTTTATGAGCGTCATTGCCGAAGACCATTGTGATAATCCTTTTAAAAACGCGATGAACCGAAAGCGCAATATGCTGATGTTTCAGGTGATGTATGAAACAGGTTTTCGAGCGGGAGAAGTGCTTGCCTTGCAGATAGGCGATATCGACTTTCATGCAGGAACCTTAACGGTTGAACGACGACACGATGTTCCCTATGACCCTCGCAGTAGACAGCCAGTGCAAAAGACACTCGGGCGAACAGTTGCTGTTAAGACCTCGTTGATAGAAGGGCTCCGAGACTACATTTTTAACGTGAGGGCACACATACCTGGTGCTAACCAGCACCCATTTCTCTTCGTAACTCACAAAAAAGGTGAGCACCAAGGAAAGCCAATCTCTGATTCAAGTTTTCGTAATCGCATACTCAAACCAGCTACAGAGCGTTTTCCGGAGCTTTTTGGAGAAATCAACCGACATGGCTTTAGACACAACTTTAACTACAGACTGTCAAAAAGGATCGATGCCCACAACGCATGGGTTAGAGCGAACCCAGAGTTAGCCGAACGTGAAAATAAGAAATTGATCTCCGAGAAGCACGAAATACAGATACGCATGCATCTCAACGGGTGGTCGTCGGAGGGAACAGCACAGACATACAACTTGCGCCACATAAAGGAAACTGCGGACAAGCTTATGCGTGAAGATCAGGAAGGCCAGGCTAAATGGCTTAAGAAGGGGAGTGTCACATGAACGGCCATCTCAACTACAAATCCACCCAACAGTCATTGGCACCCGATTGGCGTAAATCGAAGATGGGCTATGAGTTTGATGTTAACTCGGACATCTGGCAATTAGATGGCTCTGTCTCTTTGAATTTAGGTCGCATGAGAAACCTAGATGATGACACAAGATTGGGGTTAAGACTTGCGTTGTGTCGATATGCTGAAGAACTGGCTGCTAATACTACAGATTCTGTGTTTACTCATTTCAACAGATATTGTGATTCAACAGGAGAGCCTAACATTAATGTTGTTGGGCTCACCAATTGGCGTGCGACATTGACGGGAGACAAAGAGAGCGTATTAGGGTCGTTGAAATCTTTCCTGCTTGCTTGGTACGACTGGGAATTTCCCGGGATGGATACAGACTCAGTCGACTATCTTGAGTCGCTCACGTTGAAAGGGGCGGTGAAAGGAAAGGCGGTAAAGGGGGCGTGTCCCTATTCCGGTCCATTGAGTCCACAAGAGCAGGGGGCTCTGCTGGACTGGGCAGTAAATGCATTTACTCAGCAGATTCTAACTCTATGGCAGTATTCGCTACTCCTCTCCCTCTCTTTCACTGGCCGCAGAATGGTTCAAATTCGTTACCTGCGAGCCTGTGACCTGGTCGCCAGAGAAGATAATGGCGGCCGGGAGTATGCGTTGAAGGTTCCCCGTGTTAAACAGAAGGGGATGGACTTTCGTGAGGACTTTCGCACCATAGGCATAGTGCCTGATCTTTACCATGTACTAAAAAACCAGAGTCTCGCGTCACAAGAGTATGTTGAAAGGTGCATCGGTACGAGCCTCCCTGAAGCAATTAAGCAGCAGATCCCGCTGTTTATCGAAATGGAGCGAGTCGACAACCTGACATCTCTCGAACAACTCATTGATGAGCTTGAAAGCCGGCCTGATTTTCTCCACATGAGTAAACGTACAGCAGGTGATGAACTTGCTAAGGTGGCCAAGTGTTGCAGTGCTAGATCAGAACGAACCGGCGACTTCATCCATGTCACATCGCGTCGATTCCGTTACACCAAGGGAACCAATCTGGCACGACGTGGCATAAAAGGGGTGGAGCTGGCTTATGCTCTGGACCACAGCGATACGCAGCATGTCACCGTATACGCAGAAAATACCCCTGAAACGGCCGAAATTATTGATGAGGTGATGGCGCCAGTCTTGGCACCGTTAGCGCAAGCTTTTGCCGGCAAGTTGATTGACTCAGAGCGAGATGCGCTACGAGCGAATGATCCGCATAGCCGAATAAAAAACCAAAAACATCACAGCGTAGGGAGTTGTGGCACTCATTCATTTTGCCTTTCAGGATACCGGGCGTGCTACACCTGTGTGAACTTCCAACCATGGCGCGATGCTCCACATGAAGAAGTTCGTGACGAGATCATAGAAGAACGCCGGAACCAGCAAGCGATAGGTATATCTCCAAGTGTAATTCAATCGACAGACCGATTACTGTTGGCTGTTGAGCAGGTTATCCGATTGTGCAAATTGGAAAAAGAAAATGTGGTCAAGGAAGAGGAAGTAAAAAATGGATGATACGATCTTCTTCAAGCCTAGGTCGAAAAGTGACACTAAAAAGAACCTGCAAGACTTCATTGAACATGGCCGAAATGTACTGAAACTGTATCAAGAACAGGGTGGGTTTGCAGTTAACGAGTGGAGTTACAACTGCGGCCGTAAGAATCATGCGATGGTGTTTTCGAAGTACAGTGAGATTAAGAATTCGTATAGCTATGAGCCCCTGGATGAGCCGTTTCTGTCCTTTGCGAAAGCGTATGTACGCCAAAGGCAAAGCGAGATGCAGGTCACGAGCGTTGGCGACAAATTGGTTGTCTTGAGAACTTTGTATGACGCATTGCTAGAAATCCATGGAGAGGCCAACGTATTGAAGACTAATGGCATCGTTCAGGATGAAGTGGTGAATTTGCTTAATGACAGATACCCGAGATCGCCGAAATTGTCCAAGTATGGTGGGCAACTCATTAACCTGTACACATTTCTAAGAGAAAAAATCATCACGCCAGCATTACCGAAATGGCAGAATCCGTGGAAGCGACACAAATCTAAAGCAGAAGGAACTGACGAGGCATCACGAGCATGGCAAGAGGAGCGATGCCCATCCCAGCATCAGATGCTGGCGTTGGCGGATTGCTTTGCCAGATCTGAAGCCAAGCAAGACATATATTGGTCCAGCGCCTTGGTGCTCCTGATGTTTGCCCCAGGAAGGGGGACGGAGCTGACGCATCTGACAACTGACAGTTTGCATGAGGATGAAGGGCGGCTTGGTGTTCGGTGGTATGCACAGAAAGGCTATGACTACACGATAAAGTGGGTGCCAAAAGATCTTGAGGAAGTGGTTAGAGAGGCGTTCTCACGTTTGATCGAAATTAGTCAACCTGCCCGTGACGCTGCCAAGTTTGCATACGAAAACCCAGGCAAGTTTTTGCGTCATAAGGACTGCATCACCCCACCGGACTTCCCGGAGAATAAACCCCTTAACGCTCTGCAATTCGCCCAAGCCATGGGCTTCACTCCAAACACCATTAATCGCTTGAAAGCGAAGACAAAGAATTATGACAGTTTCACTGCTTGGCGCGTTGTAGGGGCAAATTATGTCAACTGGGTTGATGCGTTGCTCGCAAATGGGGTTCCCACTTATCAGCATTTAGCGCAATACACACTGGATAAGTACCGCACGAACGACTGGCCAAATTTACCGAAAGTAGGACGCCCCATTTGGAAGGCTTTGCTGCTCATTCGTGAGAATGAGTTCCACGCTAAACACATGCCAAAAGGGTTTAGCTGGGTCATGCCTGATATCAATCAGCTCAACGATCAGTTGAAAGCACGCAAGATGAAAAATCCCATACCAACCATATTTCAGCGTTTTGAGCTCAAAGATGAAGATGGCGGTGAGATCGAATTAACTTCGCATCAACTGCGGGTGTGGTTGTCCACCAATGCTGAGAGGGGAGGAATGGATGCCTGGAGGTTGGCTCAGTGGGCCGGTAGAACGCGTGTTGAGGACAATCGACACTACGACCTGAGGACTCAGGAAGAGCGAGAAGAGATGGCTAATGCACTGCTTGAACTTGATGCGCGCCCAACGGCTCTGGCGGCTTTCAAAATGAACCTACCTGTGGCCTATGCCGACTTGGGGGTTAATAGAGTTGGAATTGCGGACGTTACTGAATGGGGGTTTTGTGTGCATGATTACGCAATGTCTCCATGCACAAAAGGTGGTGAATGCTTGATATGTAAAGAGCATGTGTGTTTGAAGGGGATGCCAAAGACCCTAGATCGCATCAAGATCGTTGAAGGAAAGCTGGAGTCGCAATATTTAAAGGCCAAGAAAGATTCGCAGCAAAAGGTTTTTGGTGCGGACCGGTGGGAGTCACACTTGGGCTGGAAGTTGGCCCATGTCCGCACACAGCGCTTAAGAATGGAGTCAGATGATATTCCTGATGGCACCGCGCTATGGATTCCTGTTGAACACGATCCAAGTCCAGTTGAACGCTCCCTAAAGCAGAGGGGGTATCCTACTGAAATCCCCCAGGGTGAGCTCGTTGATGCATCGGTCATGGCTGGTTTACTCGGAGTAGATGATGCCTAAGAAGGTCGTTACAAAAGACACCATGCCAGTTATTTTGCATCAGTTGGATAAATGGACTGGTGACTTAGATTGGGAATCATTTGCCCAACAAGTCTCGAAGGTGCTGGGTCAGACGATTAAGTGGCGAGGCTTGCACCGCTATCCTCAAATCGTCGAGGCTTTTAATGAGAAAAAGAAACAGCTCAAAGAAAAAGCACAGGAAAGCGCCAGCACCAATGACGTCACACTTGAATTGGCGTTAAAAGAGATAGAAATGCTGAAAGCCAAAAACCATCGCCTTGAACTGCAAGTTAAGCGGTTTCAAGAGCAGTATGTTCGTTGGCTAGAGAATATACGCAAGATGCCTGGAGTAGACATGGCACGACTTGATACTCAACTCGACAAGCCACTACCAGAGGTTAAGCGCGATTAATGAAAGGGAAAAGCGGGCAGCAGCTAGCTGGAGAAAACGTCGCAAAAGTGAAGGCTTGGATTGACGACAGAAACCGGCACAGAGACTGGCATGAGTATGCCTTCAATAACCGCATCAATCGATGTGCATTGGCCGAAGAGTTAGACTTCAGTACGTCGGTGTGTACTCAAAACAAGGCGGTTAGAGCACTCCTGGAAGCTGCTGATGAGCTTTGGTTCACAAACGAGGAGATGGATAAGGCATCTCATGATGCGGCTCATGAGCGGGCTTTGAAGCGTACCGGCCAGATATCATCAACAAACAATGCACTTACCCGCCGAGTTGCGGAATTAGAGGCGGAGAACCGCAGCCTTCGGCGACAATTGGATGCCTACAAGGAGTTAGAAGCGCTTATCTCCGCTGGCAGCCCGGGGTTTCGACCGTGAGCAGCGTTGTCCATTTGAACCAGATTGTACAAGTGAAGAAACGTCGCAAGTGGGGATATGCGACGGTGGATTTAATCAACAAAGATGGATCGGTGCGAAAGCGAGACAAAACTCTCGTTGTCCGCTTCCCTGAGGGAGCGAGAGAGGCTTCCGCCGTCGGCTCATTATGGCAGTTGTCAGGGAAAGAGTACCTGAACAGCTTTCAGGTGAACGACCTGACTATCACTGAGTACACGATTGACGCGTACGAGATTAAGTATCTGAGGCCTTCCGGCCGAATACTTGCGAGATGGATAAGCAGCAATATCCGTGGAATTGGAAGTGTAATCGCCAATAGGCTCGTGAGGCTTAAAAACCTCAGTGCCTTGGTCCAAAATAGGGACAGAGAAGCGTTGCTCGCTGTCTCGGGTATGTCCAATGAACGAGTAGAGCGTCTGTTTAACAATTGGCCTGACGACACTTTACACGAGACCATGGAATGGCTTGAGGCTCTAGACCTGCCCATGAGCCTTGGGGCCAAATTAGTCAGCATCTTTGGCGAACGCGCCATAGCCGAAGTGGAAGCCCACCCCTTCCTGCTTATGGCAATGGGGGCGTCTTTTGAGAAGACAATGCAAATTACCACTTCGTTGGGGCTGAGCCTCGACGATGAGTGTGTTCTGGCCGGGGTTGCTCAGCATGTTGCCGTTTCCCATACCTCCCGCACGAAATCAACCGTCATTGACCAAGCGCTCCTGGTCAGGGAGTGCAGTAGACTTCTGAAGTCCGATGTACGTGCGACTGTTGGTGAAATAGCTGTTACCAATCGTTTACTCGTTAGCGTGAGTGGGGGATATCAAGTATGGGGAACGGCTTTAATGGAGACGGCAGTAGCCAAATTCCTGCAGGAGGCCCATTCTCGACAGCCAGGCGCTTATGCCTTAGTGGCCGCCTGGGAGAAACAACTGACACGCGAGGCAGTGACAGAGGCTTTGCTCTCCTATCAATCAACTCTTAACTTTGAGCTGACCTTCGAGCAATCAAGGGCGATAGTAGGCGCAGTCATGTCTCCCGTGGCATGTATTTCTGGAGGCGCGGGTACTGGCAAAACAACCATTCTTAACGCGATTCTCGGGGTTTACGAAACAGTTGGGTCAGGAGTTCCATGTTATCAGGTAGCGTTATCCGGTCGCGCGGCACAGCGTATGGCTGAGAGCACAGGCAGGCCAGCGCAAACAATTGCCAAATTGATTTCAGACCATCTAGGTGACGAAAAGCCCAGTCTGCCACCTCACCTTTTGTTGGTGATAGACGAAGCATCAATGGTTGACCTGCTGTCAATGTACCGGCTTGTTGGCATGTTACCGAGGGCAACTCGAATTTTGTTTGTTGGTGATACTGCTCAGCTCCCACCTGTGGGGTCAGGGCTTGTTTTCCACGCACTCTTTGATACCCCCATCCCCTTTCTAAATCTTACCCAGGTCAAACGTCAAAGCGATGAAAGCCCTATTCACCACTTTGCTATGTCGGTTAGGAATGGTCGTTTATGCTTGCCGCCGAAAACACAAACAACGCTTGCTGACAGCGCGGCATGCTCTATCGATGGCACTCCCTGTATTGATCGAATCATTGAGTATTGGTCTGAATCCGGAGGTATAGAAAACTGCATTATTCTTTCCCCGCTACGTAGGGGGGAGTTCGGTGTCGAGAACTTAAACCGGCGGCTTCAGGAGCACTGTGGCCTGGGTCGATCAGCAGTTCATTATCCTGATCCGCAGAGAGGGTGGATACCTTGGATTACTGCTGGAGGTACCAAACTGTTTGAAGGTGATGCGGTTTTGGTTACTGAAAACAATTACTCCGAAAGTGCAGATGTACGTAACGGGGATCTCGGAGTCATTACTGAAGTGATGTCAGAAGTTGGCATCGATGGCGTTCTAGGAACAATGAGAGTTAACGGTAACGATATCAGCATAACTTCAGACCTCCTCGAAAAACTGTCCCTTGGGTTCGCGATTACTATACATAAGAGCCAAGGTTCACAATGGCCTACTTGCTTGGTTACGCTGCCGCAGGAAGCAGCCAATATGCTAGACCAAACCGTGCTGTATACAGCCTGTACTAGGCCTATAGATAGATTGGTGCTCCTGGGTGGTATAAATGTGATAGCAGCGGCTATGGCTAGAGGTTCGTTAGCACTGAGCCGACAAACGTTCCTTCGTGAAAGGTTGATGTTGGCAGCCTCTGTCTAAAATACACGCTTTTTTGCTACAACCTGCTCGTTGGTCACGTCAGCTATGGTGCCAATCGGTCATTGTGTACTCATGAAAACGTCAGTCGGCGCGAATTCTCAATCTCACCTCGAGAACAGCGAAAACGCCAACTCAAACCATTGATTGAAAGAGGTTCGCTTGCTAACGTGTTGTCATTTTTATCCTGTTATGCGGAATTTACATCAACACTTTGTTGAATTACTGTGGAGGCATCATGCCAGACTGGTTTGATAAGTTAATAGCCTTTATCAAGTTGCCATTGAAATATTTGTGGGTGGCAGCTCTTTTTTCTGGATTGACCTTGTTTCTACCTATTGAAATGGTTAAGGAACTTGGGCTGAATATTCTTCTTGATAAGTATCGTCCTTGGCTTGGAGCACTTTTCATATTTTCTAGCGCTCTAGCGACTATCGACACAGTTCAAATGGTATGGTGCAAAATTAAAAGCAACAGGTTGGAGGCTGAGTTTAACAGCAAATTGATCGAGCAAATTAATGATTTGGACCCTCATGAAAAATCTGTTCTCAGAGAATTCTATCTCCAAAATCGTAAAACTCTACAACTGCCTTTCGATAACGCTACAGTGTCTGGGATGCTTAATCATGGAATTCTAGAGTTTGCGGGTAATGCAGGGGAAAGATCATTGGCTGGTATGCTGATGCCAATCAAGATAAATCAAACTGTTAGAAATAAACTTACTACAAAAATGCTAGGTTTACCTGAGTCTTCCAATTTTTCGAAATCGGATGAGGACTGGCTTAAAAATAACCGTCCAGTCTTTATGAATGAAATAGCACGTCACAATGAGGTGTTTCATAGGCGTTGGTAACTTGAATTTAACAAGGGGATCCAAGTCATGCCTGTGTGGCGGCTAATTTAGGTTTGTATAGCTTAAGGAAATTTTGTGAGTAATTCAGTCCCCAAATATAAAGGTCAGCCAACAGCGTACTTAGATCACAATATTTTGGATTTGCTTATTAAAAGCTCTTCGATTGAGTTTCAATCTGAAGTCAAAGCCAGCTATCAAATTATATATTCAGATGAGAGCTTGAAGGAAATAAAACGGACAGGTGAAAGAGGTGAATTATTTCTAAATAAACTAGAAGAGCTTAATGCGATGTACTTGAGGTTAGTTACAAACAATAAGTTTGAGTTGACTGGAGATGCCACATTGCATGAAGTGAGTCCAATTGATGCATTTAAATACTATTGTAATAGTGTAGAGCCTATTTATCAACAAATAGAAAAATCAAACTCTCAATCACTTTTGAAATTCTTTGGTGGGAGAAGGGGGAATAGCTTTGATGATATTAATGCCGAGCAAATTGCCTCATTTAATGGGTTGATGGAGCATCTTGAAGAATTATCGGACGCTTGCAAATATGATGGGGTCGAAGGTTTACATCTCGGTGATACCATTTTTAACCTTACGAAAACCATGAGATCTCAATATAAACAGTTGTTAGAATATTCCACGAACGAGTTGCGCAAGCATATAGATGATGAAGAGTTTTTTTCTGGAGTAAATGACTATAGAAGCCGCACTGGAGTAGGGCCAGTCCAATTAAATAATATTGATGAACCTGATGTTGTGAAAAAGATTTGGACTGTATTTAGCGAGATTGATGCCTATGAAAATTACAACATGTCACTAGAAAAGTTCTTTGGTATTGATGTAAGTCCCATATATGATCGTCAACAATTTTTATTTGAAAAAGTAAGGTCTATATACAATGTTTTAAATATTGTAGGGTATCAGCCTGACTCTAAAATGGCCAAGGAAAAAAGATTTGTTGCCGCAATGAGCGATGCTGGTCATGCTTCCATGGGAAGTTTTGCTGATTATGTTTTTTCCAGAGATCAAGCTTTTATAAAAAAGGCTAGGGCAGCATATGAGTATTTAAATGCTAAGACTCGAGTGATAGAAGTTCGACTATTCGATGAGAAATAAAATGCATAAATGGATTTCTACCTGCTCAACAGACAGCTTCTCTAAGATCTGATCGTGGAAAGTTTTGACGCTTTTAAGGTCGAATATGGTCATTTGTCGCGGAGTGCCTTAATTGCAGCGTGATGACGAGACACCACTTTTCTCGCAACCTCTCTGATCCTGGTATCTCCAAGTTTGCCAGCAGAGGTCACCTCTCACTGATGGGCTATCCATGATTGATACGGATTATAACTTAGATGACTTATATATTTAACTCATTGTTTTAATTCGGTATTATGTTTCTGGTTCCGTTTTCCCTTATATCAGGGACATCCCGGGGCCTTGAGATCTGTATTCCCCCATATCAGGTGCAGTTTCAGTGCCCTGAGATCCGTTTTCCCCTATATCAGGGGCTGTTCGAGTGCCCTGAGATCCGTTTTCCCCTATATCAGGCGAAGTTCCAGTGCCTTGAGATCCGTTTTCCCCTATATCAGGGGCTGTTTGAGTGCCCTGAGATCCGTTTTCCCCTATATCAGGGGCAGTTCCAGTGCCTTGAGATCCGTTTTCCCCTATATCAGGGGCTGTTCGAGTGCCCTGAGATCCGTTTTCCCTTATATCAGGGGCAGTTCCAGTGCCTTGAGACCCGTTTTCCCCTATATCAGGGGCAGTTCCAGTGTCTTGAGATCTGTTTTCCCCTACACCAGGTGCAGTTCCAGTGCCTGGAGAGCCGTTTTCCCCTATATCAGGGGGCAGTTCCAGTGCCTTGAGACCCGTTTTCCCCTATATCTGAGGCTGTTCCAGAGCCTTGAGATCCGTTCTCCCCTACATCAAGGGCAGTTCCAGTGCCTTGAGATCCGTTTTTCCCTATATCAGGGGCAGTTCCAGTGCCTGGAGAGCCGTTTTCCCCTCTATCAGGGGCAGTTCCAGTGCCTTGAGATCCGTTATCCCCATATTAGGGTCAGTTCCAGTGCCCTGAGATCCGTTTTCCCCTATATCAAGGAGCGCCCCGGGGGTTTCAGATCTGTTTTCCCCTATATCAGGGGCAGTTCCGGTGCCCTGAGATCCGTTTTCCCCTACATCAGGTGGCGCCCCGCGGGCCTGAGACCTGTTTTCCCTTACATCTAGTTGGCCCCGTAATCGTATTATGTAGCAAGCATTGGCGGATATGTTGGCTATAAAGGCATCTGTGCCACTTTGTAATGACCCAGAGAAGAGCTGCACAGGGTATAGTACTATTCAGATCAGGAGTCAGTCATGCAGAGCCCGATCTCAGTCTTCAGGTCAGGGATCTTGCGAGACAAAGTGTCATACTCGCCTGTGCACCTTCTCCCACCGAGCCCCTATTCTGAGGATTAATGAGTTAAACTGTGGCTTGTCGATCAATGACCACAACGGCGCCCAATATGGTCGTTGAAACTGATTGATAGGTCTTGTGTCATGATCAGTCAGGTTCAACGGCAACATCGCGGCGGCAGGCATCGCCCCTATGACCCTGCTCGCATGTTGCTCAGCATGTTTGACCTCAACTCTGAGTTTGTCACGTACAGACGGTCAGCAGAACCAATGGAACTCTGAGAGTGCAAGGTCCAAGTGCGCGCATTTTGCCGCTTGCCTACACACCAGCCATCCTTTGCAGTACAAAGGTTTGAGATGGGAGTCAGGCAGCTACTGGTTCTTTCTACTGGTTACCTTGATTCTTGATGACTCTGATATCATCTAGGACTAACATTCAACAAGAAAGCCGACATGCTTCCGTAAATGACATGATTCAGGATCAAGTGGTGAAGCACATGACTGAAAGCATCACAGCATTAGAATCAGCCATAGAGCAGTTTCCCTTTATCTGTGAAATCCGGACTCCGGAGGAGCACAATAAGGCACTGCTCCTGATGGATCAGTTGATAGATGACTATGACGTCAACGTGGCGATTATTGACGTCCTATGGCCAACCATTGAGCGCTATGAAAAAAGTGCCCCAGAATTGACTGAGTTCAATGACGAACTAGCGAAGCTGAACATAGGCTAGTCACCTTCGTGAATGATTGATGTTGGCAGTTTTGTCTAAATCCTCTGCTTCTTGTGGTAAAGACACCTAATTGGTTACGTTAGCTTTGCCACAACGAGTGGTCACATAGCAGTGCCTGAGTGCTAACCCGATGACTCTAGGACCTTCTCCTTCGACTTCTTTGACCTATATGGTTGACATGTACTTGATTTAGTTGGACATTGTTTGGGATGACACAATGTTAACCGAATACGCGGAGATACCATGTCGGAAATCACACATAATGCATCAGATGTCTTTGGCATCTCCAGGGATTTGCCTCTGAACTATGTTACTCGACCAACTGCCGACGACTTCCTTATTGAAAATTTAACAAGAGATAAGCATCTAGTAATTTACGGCAGCTCAAAACAAGGCAAGACAAGTCTGAGAAAGCACTGCCTTAACAGCGATGACTATATCGTTGTTCATTGCTCTAATAAGTGGTCGATTTCAGATTTGAATAGTGCGATTTTGAAAAAGGCTGGGTTTGAAGTCACGCAGTCAACGGCCAAGACTGTTTCTGGAAAATCAAAGATATTAGCTAAAATAAAAGCCAGTGTTTTTGGCGTGGGAGCCGAGGCTGGAACAGAGCAAGAAAGGCAAACTTCTGAGTCGACAACCACTCATCCTCTTGAGCTAGATCCTGAAGACGTCAACGATATTATAAATTGTCTAAATCAAATCACTTTTAACAAATACATAGTTCTAGAGGACTTTCATTACTTATCTACTGAAGCACAGAAAGATTTTTCAGTTGCACTAAAAGCATTTCACGAAGAGTCTCCTTATTGCTTCATAATTATTGGTGTATGGCTTGAAGAAAATAGACTGACTGTATACAACGGAGACCTTACAGGTAGGGTGGTTTCTATCGACGCAGATCTTTGGAAAGAGCATGAGCTTCAACAGGTAATATCAGATGGAGAAGCAATGTTGAATGTCAGCTTTACTGACGATTTCAAAGATCATTTGATACAAAACTGCTTTGGTAGTGTGTATATAGTTCAGGAGTCTTGTTACCAATGCTGTCAACGGTATGGCGTAAATCGTACTCATAGTGGTGATGTACTTTCTATTGGTTCAGAGGAGGATGCATCAGAGATCGTTGAAGGTGTAGTGAACCTACAAACAGGGCGATTCAATTCTTTTATTACTCAGTTTTCTGATGGGTTTCAGACAACTGAGTTGCAGATGCATCGTTGGCTTTTACACCCGGTATTAACAAGCAACATAGAAAATTTAAAAACTGGCATTCGATACAGTGACATCAGAAAAGATCTGATGGGCCATCACCCAGCAGGCAAAGAACTGAATCCTGGTAATATTACACAGGCGCTTCAATCTACGGCTTCTCTACAAGCTAAGAAGGAAATCAAGCCAATCATTCTTGATTATGATCAAACAAATCTTCGATTAAATGTTGTTGATACTGGTTTCTTAATTTGGCTGAATAAACAAGATAGGGATGAATTGTTAGCTTTGGCCGGAGTAGATGAAGAGACTAACAATTAGGCCCAATAATGACGCTTACCGTTGAGCACAACATTAATATCAAGCATGTAAAATGCTTATTTATGGCGTGCTCAACCTGTCAGGCAGATGGTGCCCAAGCCTATGGAGCATGATTCTTCGATTGCTTGCTTCGGGCGCCAGACTTAGTTCGTAACGTCTAACTTGGGTTAATTCAGATTGTACCTGACAGTTACATCAAAAAAATCCTGTCCCTGTTCCTTTTCATTTTATTCATTCCAGAGCTGAATGCTTGCTCCAGAGTGCACAGGTAGATGCTAGAAGGGGTTTCTGAAGCCTAAGCACATTAAAAATAGGGTTTTATTGTAAGGTTTATGCAGATTTCTCAACAAGATCACGAGAAATCTGCGTACCTAAGGCGGTTCAGGATTTCGCGCAACGCCTTTCGACCTACGATGGTTTCCAACAACTTGGCCGGAGGTCGACCACTAAGGGCTGGCAGTTTAGAATGAAGCCACTCATTCAGAGCATTGTCGTCATGCATGAAAACATCATTCAGTTCTGACCAAGTGGCTGTTAAATCACTGATGCGTTCACTCTGAACTCTAGAAAGACGCTTGCGGTAATACAGTTTGCTCAGATTGGAAGTGTTAATGCCGATGGCTCCAGCTACGATCTGGCGGGGAAGCCGTTTCGCTACGAGTTTCAGTGCCCGACCTGTAAGGCGCTGCTCCTGAAGTATGGCTTCATGCAGTGCCGTTGTTGATTCTGGCTTTATTCCGGGTTCTAGTCTCGAGATCACGATCTCATCCAATGAGAGTGCTGTTGTAGTCATGTACACCTCCTTCTTACCTGAGTACTACAATAGCCCATGAATAGTCGTCACTTGGATACACATCTGCTCATGTGCCGCTGAACTCTTAGCATCTGACGATGAGAACCATCTTAGGGTCAAATTTTGTTAATTAAAGAGGTTTTTGAGTAGGAGAACTGAGCTTTGGTTAACATTGATTCTTATTGTGTTAACCAAGAAAAATAAAGGACGTGCTATTACATGCCATATATGAGGAAAAACATGGCTCACTCACTCACTCATGTTCTGCAAAACGTACTCTTTTCCGTTCTGAGACCGGTCCGGTACCCTAGCGAATATAAGAAAGCCCCGTCGATGACGGGGCTTTTCTGTTTCTGGGGGGAACTCAGTCCCACAGCTTGCTGATCCCCCAGGCCGCCACCGACAGCAGGGCTACCGGGGCGGCGGCGGTCAGTACCGCGCCGGTGGCCATGCCGCCGCCCACCACAGCTCCTGCGGTGGCCATCCCCGAGGAGATGGCGGCGGCGCCGGAGGTGCCCGCCGCGCCCAGGGTCGAGGCGACCGCTGCCCCGGTGGTGCCTGCGGTGGCCGACATGATGGTGGCGGCGGAGCCGCCGGCGACGGCGGAGGCGGTGGAAAGGGCGGTGCCTGTGGTGGCCACCGCGCCGGTGGTTCCCACCAGCTTGGAGGTGTTGTTGGTGTCAGACATGGTCGAGCTCCTGTGGGTTGCGGGGTTGCGGGGTTGGGGGTCAGCAGGGGGAAGCTTCCATCCTGCGCAGCTGGCTGCGCAGGTTGAGGTAGGCGCGGCGATCGCTGGGGGTGGCGGGGATCACCGCCGCCCTGCCCCAGGGGGCGATCAACTTGCCGTGCTTGCGTCCCTTCTGGAACTGCCAGCCTTTGCCAATGAACTGCTTCACCAGGGCGGAGATGCCGGGCTCTTTGCTGTACTTCATGTGACTTCCCTCGACTGCTGAACCTGATGGAAACAGATTAAAATTGAACCGGTTACCTGTTAAGGTACAATTCAGGAGTACCTAAAAAGCCATTGACAAATGCCAAGAATCAAAAAGAGCGCCGAGTGGATCCACCAGGCCCTGGATCTGCTGGTGGCCGGCCAGATCCGCCTGTGCCCGCAGCGCAATCCCGGTCGCTATGGGTGGCTGATGACCCTGGTGGAGCGGGTGCAGGCCAAGGTGCAGGCATCGGGAGCACCGCCGGAGCAGCGCCCCTATCTCACTCACTACCTGTTGTGCCTGCTGCAGGTGGAGGCCTCGGAGCTTCACCCCCAGGCCAGCCAGTGGCAGCGCTGGGTAGCCGAGAGTGCCAGGCTGGAGGGGGGAGTGACCCGGGAGCAGATCGACCAGCTCAGTGAGTACAACAGGGACTTTCGCCGCGCCCTGGTGCACAAGCTGCTGGCGTCGCTGATGGCCCGCCTCGGCCTGAGTTTCGAGCCGGTGGCGGAGATGGCCGACGAACTGATGGCGGATCCCGAGCTGGACCTCTCCGGAGTTGCCCCCGATCACCTGCTGGACCTGGTGCTCCACGCCTACCTGGTGGAGGACCTGCTGGCCCCGCTGAAGCTGCTGTGCTTTGCCTCGGACCGGGGATTGATCGACACTGCCGCCGTTCGTCCTCGCCAGCCGCCGCCCCTCTCTTACGCCGAACCGATACTGCGGCTCCACCTCTATCGCGAGTTCCAGATGATTGCCCACTTTGTCTGGGAGAGTGAGTTTCGCCGGGGGATCAAGGAGAGCAGGCGCGATTTCCCGGCGGAGCTGGTGGTGGCGGGCAAGCGCACCCCCCTGACCGCTCACACCAGGAAGCTGGAGATCGACCTGGCGCTGACCGAGACCTCGGCGGGCCAGCGGTTGATTCGCTCGCTGTTTGACCGGCAGGGGCAGAGGGACTTTGCTGCCGCCGTCAGCCCAGTCACCGTCGCCGGGATGGCGGAGGAGCGGGTGATGACCCTGCTGGAGTACGCCGTCACCGACTACCGCAAGCAGCTGTTTGTGGACGAGCAGGGCAGGGGGTATCGTTTCGGCCGGATGCTGTCGACCACCTGTGGCGTGCACCTGCACTACTTCCTGTTTGCCAGACAATCCCGGCTGGGACTGCCGATCTTCGTCGGCGGGGACGACCAGGCCGACTCCATGTCGTCACGGCTGGCGCGGCGGTTGCGCGACAAGCTTGGCATCAGCATCGCTGCCCGCACCCTCTACCAGGCCCACCGGCGGGATGACCAGGGCCTCTATCCGTCGGTGCAGCGACGCTGGCGGCAGTTTGCGCTGATCCACGCGCCCAACATCGGCAACTGGCATGAAAACCAGTGCTATTGTGCCTGCATCGGCGAGCGGCTGGCGCAGCTGTCTACGGAGCGGGACTCGGCTGCGCCTGCTTCGGAAAGTGAGGGTGCCGACAGCGAGGGGAATCCCGCCTAAGCTTGGGGATGCGGCCCCGCCAGCCCCAGCGGTGGCGGGGCCCGATCATTCACCCAAGATGGGAGGTCCCTGCGATGGATGTACTCTACAAAGCCGACGTTACCAGCACCGGCGGGCGCGATGGCCATGCGCGCTCCAGCGACGGCATACTGGATCTGGACCTGGCGATCCCCAAGGCCCTGGGGGGGGCCGGCGGCGCCGCCACCAATCCCGAACAGCTGTTTGCCGCGGGCTACTCCGCCTGTTTTATCGGGGCACTGAAGTTTGTCGGGGACCAGGAGGGGATCGCCATCCCTCAGCAGGTTGCCATCCGTGCCGAGGTGGGAATCGGCCAGATACCCGGGGGCTTCGGCCTGGACATCGACCTGCACATCAGCCTTCCCGGCCTGGATCGCGCCGCCGCCGACGCCCTGGTGGCCAAGGCCCACCAGGTGTGCCCCTACTCCAACGCCACCCGGGGCAATGTCGACGTCCGGCTGCATGTGACGGTATAGGTCCCGGACGGAACGGCGCCCTCAGCGGGACGCCTGAATGCGATGGAACAGCTGCTCGACCTCCTGGCGGCGACCGCGTCAGCCAGGCGGCGATCCGCCGCAGTGGCTGAGCCTTGCGGCGATTCAACTGTTGCCCCAGGTTGGACGCTTTTGCACACATATCTGTAGGGTTTCGGCCTGCGTTGCGGTAACTTAGGCATACTCTTGGCGAACTGTACGTCAGGGGTGAGCAACAGCTGATTTTCGATGACTAAGCCCGGCGAATGAGAACCGGGCGTGACAGGGGTGTCAATGACAACGACTAGGGAACAGACCCAGAGACTGCTCTCTTTTTGGGTGGCTTCGCTGAGCATTGTGGTGTTCGCGCTGATGATCAGCGCCTGGACCGCGGCGTTCTCCCATGCCAACCGCAACCAGCAGCAGAATGTGGAGGCGCTGGCGGCCACCATGGAGCGTCAGTTTTTTCGCAACGCCGACCTGTCTGCCCTGGACCGCTGGCTGCCCGACCTGTTGCTCAGTTACGAGTTTTCCCGGCTTCGGCTGGAGAGCGATGGCAATGATCTCTATCAGTGGCAGGCACCCTACCCACTGCAGCGTCATCAGAGTCATTTCGAAGTGCGACTCTCCAACGACGTCACCATGAATGTGGTGATGCCTGCGCCTCAGATCCTGATGGGATTTTCCGCCCGCGAGTGGGTGGTGATTGGCGCCGGGTTGCTGTCATCCCTGGCGATGGTGCTGATCGGCTACTTCTGGCTGACCCGGGAGATGAACGGGGTGGAACTGTTGGCCGCCCGCAGCCGGCGGATCCTGGATGGGGAGTGGAGTGCCGCCCGCGAGCGCAGCAGGTCTGAACGGCCCATCAGCACCGCCAAGGCGCTGGGCCTGCTGCACAAGGTGTGGCAGGAGGAGAAGGCCGCCAAGCGCAAGCTGGATCACTTCATCCGGACCAACACCTTCCTCGACGCCGAACTTGGGATTGGTAACCGCTCCTTCTTCGATCACCGGCTGCAGGCCCAGGCCGAGGGCGGTGTCATTACCCAGCAGGGGATGGTGGCCCTGTTCCAATTCACCGGCCTCGAGGGGCTGCCGGTGCAGGAGCGCAAACCGGTCAAGCGACAGTTCATCGAACTGGCCCGTCCCATCATTGCCGAACACTTTGACACAGTGTTTGCCAACCTCAACTCCCTGGAACTGGCGCTGTTGGTGCCCCAGGTGCCGCTGAAGGAGTGTGAGGGGCTGGTGTCCAAGCTGATGAAGTGCGTCGAGATGATCACCCTGCCCAAGTGCGTGTACCGCGATGAGCTGCTCTACATCGGTGTCGCCTACTACAACCGGGGGGATACCCCGGATCAGGTGTTGTCCGAAGCGGAGATGGCCCTCAAGGCGGCCCTGCTCCAGGGAGAGAGCGGCTGGTTCATGTACGACAAGGGCGCCGTCGACCGGGAGCTGGCCCAGGGGTCGGTGCGCTGGCGCAGCATGATCGAGAACGCTCTGGCCCGGGACGGGCTGGTGCTGTTTATGGCGCCGGTGTTGACCCAGAGCGGTGAACTGGCCCACCTGGAGGTGTTCAGCCGTCTGCGGTCGCCCCAGGGCGAGCTGTTGCGCGCCACTCTGTACCGGACCATGGCCTGGCGCTGCGGGCTGATTCCGCAGATTGAGCTGAGGCTGGTGGAGATCGCCCTGCGCAAGCTGCGGGATCATGACTGGCCGGTCAGGGTATCGGTCAACATCTCCGCCGAGTCTCTGCTCCATGAGCGTTTCATCAAGCGGCTGAAGATGCTGCTGGCCAGTTACAGCAGCCGTCGTCAACAGCTGATTCTGGAGATCAATGAACGGGAGCTGGTGGCTCAGTCGGATAAACTGGAGCAGCCCCTGAGCCAGCTGAAATCCGTGGACTGCCTGCTGGCGGTGGATGGAGTGGGTCAGTCGGTGGAGGAGCTCGACTATGTGGAGCGCTTCGGTGTCGACCTCATCAAACTGCACAACAGCCTGGCGCAAAAGGTTCACCTTCGCCCAGAAAATCAGTTATATATCGGTAGTGTTGTCAAGAGCCTGGCTCAATCCAACGTCATCATCCTGGCCGAGGGGGTCGAGTTTGAGGAGGAGCGGCAGCGGCTCGCCGAGCTGGATGTCGTCGGTTACCAGGGCGCCCTGGCGGGCAAAGCCAGCGATGATCTGGAGGCGTTGAAACGGGTGTTCTGATTTTTGACGCCGACGGATTTCTGACGAGGGGCATGGTTGACAGAGGGGAATGTGATACCATTGCCGCACATGTATTTAGTGCGCAAAATATTGTTAATTAACTAATTTAAAATAAATTTAAGCGGCGGTTTTATGGGGATATTTTCCAATCGGTCTTTGGTGCCGATTCATATTGGTGGATATTTGTCTGGCAATCTGTGCCATCTGGCCGCGAAGGATGTGCGCCTTGCCCCCGTGCCCGCACGGAGCGTCGAAGGGTGGCGTTCCGTATTGAATCAACTGCCTAAAGGGCCGAAAACCCTCCGTTTATTGCTCAGCTCTGAGTGCTATGAGGTGATCACCGTCGATCGTCCCAATGTGGAGGAGCAGGAGCTGGTGGCGGCGCTCACCTGGTCGGTGAAGGATCTCTCCGCCATCCCCCTGGAACATCAGCAGATCGACTACTTCGAACTGAAGGTTCAGCCCGCCGGCCCCAAGAAGTTGCAGGTGGTGGTCGCCGACCGCCGCAAGATTCAGCCCCTGGTGGCCCTGCTGCACGGCCTCAAGGTCCAGGTTGAGCTGATCACCATCGAGGAGATCGCCCTCACCAACCTGATGCCAAAGGATGAGCGGCCCCACCTGATGCTGTGCCAGCTGCAAGAGAACCGCCTGAGCCTGCTGGTCTCCGTCGCCGGTGAGTTCGTGCTGCAGCGCCCCATCAATGGGGTGGTGTTCGCCGAAGGGCAGGATGAGCTGACCCGGCAGACGCAGTTCGACGCCATGACCCTGGAGCTGCAGCGCTCCCTCGATTACCTGGATCGCCAGTTGCGGATGCCCATGCCCGTCAGCATGTCGCTGCTGCTGCCAGTGGAGCTGCAACAGTGGCTCGAGCCGCGCATACAATCGCTGTTTGACCTGCCGGTCGAGTCCATCGCCTCCGCCGACCGGGACGTGGTGAACTGCATCGTCGCCTCGGTATTGACCGAGCAACCGGAGGTGCAGCATGAAGCATAGAGTCAACCTTTACCGCAGCGACCTGTTGCCGGTCAGCGTCAGGCTGAACTTTAACCGGCTGCTGGCGGTGACCCTGGGGGTGATCCTGGCCCTGTCGGCCCTGTGTGGCTGGCTGAGCGTTGAAACCGGCCGGGCCCAGGCCCGGCTGGCCGCCCTGCAGAACCAGCAGTCTCAGGCCCAGGAGCAGATTCAGTCCCTCAGTGAACAGCTGGCGGCGCGCCAGTTGGATCAGGGCTTGGCGCAGCAGGTGACGATCCTCGAGCGCCAGCTGGCGGCCATGGACCTGCTGGCCACAGAGCTGGATCGCCGCAGCGTGATGGCCAACCCCGGGTTTTCCAACCTGATGCGGGATCTGGCCCAGAGCAGTGATCAGCAGGTGTGGCTGCAGCGCTTCGGCGTCTCCGACAGCGGCATCCTGCTGCAGGGGCTGGCCCAATCCCCGGCGGCCGTCCCTCAGTGGCTGGGCAGGCTAGGCCTGAAGCCGTCGCTGCGCGGGCGCTCGCTGAGTCAGTTCCGCCTCAGCGGCAACGACACCGGGCCGGTGACCTTTACCGTCGGTCACGAGATGGATTCCGGGGAGGGGGCGCCATGAAGCAGATGCAGCTGTTGAGAACACAGTTTGAAGCCTTGAGCGGCCGCGAACGGGGGATGATGTTCGCCGCCCTGCAGGTGGTGATTTTGGCGCTGGGTTTGGTGATGGTGGCCGAGCCCATGTGGATGAAGCTTAAGCAGTTGCAGGGATCGGCAGCCCAGATAGAGCGTCAGTTGCCCCAGTTTCAGGCGCAGTTGCTGGATCTGAACGACCGCCTGACCCTGGATGTGAATGAATCCAACCGGCTGAAGCTGGAGAGGCTGGCGGAGGAGATCGCCCAGGAGCAGGCTGAGCTGGGTGAGCGGGTGGTAGGGCTGATCCTGCCGGAGCAGATGCCGTCGGTGCTGGCGCAGATGCTCGGCAGCGTGTCGGGGGTGGAGCTGGTCTCCCTGGTCTCCAACCCGTCGGAGCCGCTGGCCACCGGCAGCGCCCTCTATCAGCATGGGCTGACCCTGAGGCTGAAGGGGGAGTTTTTCGGCCTGATGAAGGTGTTGGCCAAGATGGAGTCCCTGCCTCAGCAGTTTTACTGGCAAAAAGTGGATTACCAGGTGGAGTCCTACCCCATAGCGGTGATGACTCTGGATATTTATACCCTCGGAACTGAGAAGGAGTTGATTCGTGTTGGTACGCGTGCTCGCACTGACTTTGAGCTTTTCTCTGGCCGCTGAGATTCAGGCGGAGTCCCTGAGGGACCCCACCAAGCCCCCCAGCTGGGTGGCGCAGGCCCCGACGAAATCGGCGCCGGTGGCCCCGGTCGGGCAGTTGCAGTCGATTCTGGTGTCCAGGGAGAAGCGTGTCGCCATCGTTGGCGGCCGCGCCTTTGAACAGGGTGACGCGCTGATGGGGTCGACAATCAAAAGAATTGAACGAGATGCAGTCTGGTTGGCGGATGGCCGCAAGCTGGTACTGTTTCCCAAGCTAGGTATCCAATTATGAGAAAGATCTGGGAATCGATGACCCTATTTCTGTGCCTGTCTCTGACGGCCCTGCTGCTGTCCGGGTGCCAGTCTCTGCCCAAGGAGCGCCAGGATCCCAGCGAGACCAAGCAGGCACTGACCCGGGCCATGGAGGAGCAGCAGGCACGGACCACCCAGGTGGCTCCGCCGATGGCCCTGCCGAAGGAGGTGGCCCAGGAGCTGTCCGTGCCCCGACTCCCGGACAACCGGCGCGCCCAGCCCCTGGTGGATGTGGCCGCCAAGGATGTCGATGCCCAGGTGTTTTTCGCCAGCCTGGTGGAGGGCAGCCGCTACAGTGCGGCCGTGCACCCCGGTGTCCAGGGGACCATCTCCCTGAACCTCAAGCAGGTCACCCTCGATGAGGTGCTGCAGACCGTTGAAGATCTCTACGGTTACGATGTGCGTCGCAGCGGCCGGGTGCTGCAGATCTACCCGGCGGGCATGCGCACCGAAACCTTCGCGGTGGACTATCTGTCGATGAAGCGGGCAGGACTGTCGGTCACCAGCGTCAACTCCGGCCGGCTGACCGATGACAACGACAACAGCGGCAACCGCAACGCCAACAACGGCTCCAACTCGTCGAAGAACAACAGCAACAAGGGAAACAACAGCGACAACAGCCAGCAGAACAGCAACGGCACCTACATCCAGACCCTGAACGAGAGTGACTTCTGGAGCGAGCTGAAACAGAGCCTGACCACCCTGGTGGGGAACGGATCCGGTCGCTCGGTGGTGATCCTGCCGCAGGCCGGCCTGGTGACGGTGCGTGCCAACCCCGAGGAGCTGCGTCTGGTGGGCGAGTTCCTGGGGCAGGCCCAGGAGCATATGCAGCGCCAGGTGATCCTGGAGGCGCGTATCCTGGAGGTTCGACTGAACGACGGTTTCCAGCAGGGGATCCAGTGGACCATCCTGGAAAACGAAGGGCGTACACCTCTGCCTGGCCAGCCCCAGTTGACCCCCTGGCGTGGCGGCACCTCCGAGGGAAGCTTCGGCAACCAGGTTACCGAAGCGATCGGCAACCTCACCAGTCTGACCTTCACCAACTCCGATTTCAGCGCGGTGATCAACCTGCTGGACACCCAGGGGGATGTGGATACCCTCTCCAGCCCCAGGGTGACCGCCACCAACAACCAGAAGGCGGTGATCAAGGTGGGCACCGACGAGTTCTTCGTCACAGAGGTGTCCAGTACCACCACGGTGGCGGGCAACACCGCCATCAACAACCCGGAGATTGAGCTGACCCCATTCTTCTCCGGTATCGCCCTGGACGTGACTCCGCAGATCTCCAAGAACGGCGAGGTGCTACTGCACGTTCACCCCTCGGTGTCCGACATCTCCGAGAAGGTGAAGAGCATCAATGTGCTGGGTGACCAGGTGGAGCTGCCCCTGGCCCAGAGCGACATCCGAGAATCCGATACCCTGATCCGAGCCAGCAGCGGCGACGTGGTGGTGATCGGCGGCTTGATGAAGACCCTGAAAGAGGACGTGAAATCCAAGGTGCCGCTGCTGGGTGACATTCCCGGTCTGGGCGCCCTGTTCACCAACACCTCTCAGCGCGAGGCCAAGACCGAGCTGGTGATCCTGCTTAAGCCGACGGTGATCGAGAGGGGCAGCTGGAAACAGCAGCTGGAGCAGTCCCGGTCGCTGATCAACACCTGGTATCCGAACAACTGAGCCTATGTATCTGTATCACTTTGGTTTGCGTGAGCTTCCCTTCTCGCTGACCCCGAATACTCAGTTTTTTATGCAGATAGCGCCTCATGTTGAGGCGCTGCAGGTTCTGCATACCGCCCTGGCGGCGGGTGAGGGGTTCATCAAGGTGACCGGTGAGGTGGGCACCGGCAAGACGCTGCTGTGCCGAAAGATGCTCAATGAGCTGGGTGACCACTACCAGGTGGCCTACCTGCCCAACCCCTACCTCAAGGCCGATGAGCTGCGGCAGGCGGTGGCGGCCGAACTGGGGATCGCCCCCAAGGGGGACCAACACCACCTGACCGAGGCGATCAGCCGCCGGCTGCTGGCATTGGCCGGTCAGGGTAAACGAGTGGTGCTGCTGCTGGACGAGGCCCAGGCCCTGCCCGATGACAGCCTGGAGGCGCTGCGGCTGTTCACCAACCTGGAAACCGAGTACGCCAAGCTGCTGCAGGTGGTACTGTTTGGCCAGCCAGAGCTGGAGCAGCGCCTGGCCCAGAGCCAGTTTCGTCAGCTGCGTCAGCGGATCACTTTCAGCTACCGGCTTCGGCGCCTGACCCTGGAGGAGAGCTGTGGCTATGTGGAACATCGTCTGGCGGTGGCGGGCTACCAGGGCAAGCCGCTGTTCAGCTGGCAGCAGATGAACTGGCTGCACCGGGCGTCTGGCGGGGTGCCGCGGCTGCTGAACGTGCTCTGTCACAAGACCTTGATGCTGGCCTACGGCGCCGGGGTGAGGGAGCGGGTGAGTAACGAGATGCTCCGCGCGGCGGTAGTCGATACCGAGTCGGCTCAGTCGTTGCCGCCCTGGTGGCGGGAGAACCTGCTGATGGTGTTGTCGCTGGGGATGCTCTCCCTGGCCGCTACTGGCCTGGCCCTGACTATCTACCTGGAGAGGTTCCTATGAGTGTCATCAACAAGATGCTTAAGGACCTGGATCAGCAGCAGCGTCAGCGAATCCTGCAGCCCAATCTGGCGTCGGCCGCACCGCTGCAGAAGCCGCAGGCGACACACAACTGGTGGTGGCCGATCCTGACGGCCAGCCTGGCACTGACCCTGTTTATCTGGGCCGGTCTCTGGCCCAGGCTGCAGGGATCGCTGAACGCCAAACTGGCCGGCACTGAGATTGGGGCAGTGCCGGCAGCGGGCCAGGCAGAGGCCACTGGCCCGACGGGAGTCGTGGCTCTGCCCTCGGTGCCGTCGGAGACGGCGGCTGAGGAGCGTCGGGAGGCGCAGCCTGAGGAGGTGACCACCGCCGAGACGCCACAGGCCGAGCCGGCTGAACCTGCGCCGCCGAGGATGGTGGTGGCCCCGGCCAAGTTGACGCCCCGGCAGCAGGCGCAGGCCCTCTACCTGCAGGCCAAGGAGGAGGGCGGCCTGGATGGGCTGCGCCAGGCCCTGGCCCTGGACGAGTCCCTCCACCCGGCCCGGCTGCTGCTGGCGCAGCGGCTGGCGGAGGCGGACCCGGGTCAGTCCCTGGTGTTGCTGGCCCAAGCCAGCCGCCGCTGGCCTGGGGAGGTGGACTACCCGCTGACGGCGGCAGAGGTGGCCCTGGCCTCAGGCGCCCGGGAGCAGGCCAGCCTGTGGCTTGGGCAACTGAATCAGAGGGCGCTGCCACTGTCCGGCCTGGCCCGGCGGGCCGAGCTGGCCAGGGAGCTGTCGATGCTGACCCTGGCGGCCAACGACTATCGGGCCCTGGCCAGGGCCGAGGCCGACCAGGGCCGATGGTGGCTGGGGCTGGCCCACAGCCTGGATCGCCTGGGTCACTACGGTGAGGCGGTCAACGCCTACCGCCGGGCGCTGGCCACCGGCACCCTGTCGATCAGTGCCAGAGACTACATTGAGCAGCGGCTGCTGCAGCTTGGAGATGCAGGATGAAACCTCAGTTAAAACAGCGATTGGGTGACTTGCTGGTCAGCCAGGAGATCCTCTCCGAGGAGCAGCTGACCCAGGCATTGACGGCGCAGCGCAGCGGTGGCCGCAAGCTGGGGCGGACCCTGATCGATCTCGGCTTCATCGCCGAGGAGCAGCTGCTCTCCTTCCTGTCGCGCCAGCTGAACGTGCCCTTCGTGGACATCAGCGCCCGGCGACTCGATCCCAATGCGGTCAAGCTGTTGCCGGAGATGCACGCCCGCCGCTTCCGGGCGCTGGTGATCGACGCCGATGACAGCCAGGCCACGGTGGCCATGAGCGACCCGGCGGATCTGGCGGCCTATGACGCCATCGTACCCATGCTGGCCCCCCGGCGCCTGGAGCTGGCACTGGTGACCGAGAGCCAGCTGTTCGAGGGGATCGACAGCCTCTACCGCCAGACCGATCGTATCGCCTCCATCGCCGGTGAGTTGCAGCAGGAGCACCAGCAGGAGCAGGCGTTCGATCTGGCCAGCATCACCGCCAAGGACGCCGATAACGACGCCACCGTGGTGCGGCTGCTCAACTCCATCTTCGAGGATGCCATCCGCATCCGCGCCTCGGATATCCACATCGAGCCCGGCGACAAGGAACTGAGGATTCGCCAGCGGGTGGATGGCCAGCTGCAGGAGACGGTGCTGACCGAGTACGGCATCGCCAGCGCCCTGGTGCTGCGGATCAAGCTGATGGCCAGCCTGGACATCTCCGAGAAACGGATTCCCCAGGATGGCCGCTTCCACTTCGAGGTGGGCAAGCACCAGCTGGATGTGCGGGTGTCCACCATGCCGGTGCAGTTCGGCGAGTCGGTGGTGATGCGTCTGCTGGACCAGTCCGCCGGCCTGCTGGAGCTGGAACAGACCGGCATGCCGAAAGAGATCATCGCCCGCCTGAGGCACCAGATCAACCGGCCCCACGGGATGATCCTGGTGACCGGGCCCACGGGCTCGGGCAAGACCACCACCCTGTATGCGGCGCTGAATGAGCTGAACAAGCCCAACACCAAGATCATCACCGTGGAGGATCCGGTGGAATACCGGCTGCGCCGCATCAATCAGGTGCAGGTGAACCCCAAGATCGGCCTGGGCTTCTCCGAGGTGCTGCGCACCACGTTGCGCCAGGATCCGGACATCATCATGGTGGGGGAGATGCGCGACCGGGAGACGGCGGAGATCGGCCTTCGTGGCGCCATCACCGGTCACCTGGTGCTGTCGACCCTGCACACCAACGACGCCATCACCTCGACGCTGCGTTTGATCGACATGGGGGCCGCGCCCTACCTGGTGGCCAGCGCCCTGCGGGCGATCCTCGCCCAGCGGCTGGTGCGCCGCATCTGCCCCCGCTGTGGCGAGGCCCACAAGCCAACCCCGTCGCAGCTGGCCTGGCTGCGCTATATCCAGCCGCAGCTGGCCCATGAGAGCCTGGCGTACCGCCAGGGCCGGGGTTGCCAGTACTGCAACCATACCGGCTACCGTGGCCGTATCGGGGTGTTCGAGATGCTGGAGCTGGATGAGCCCATGGTGGAGGCGCTGCGCCGGGGCTGCCCGGATGAGTTTGCCAAGGCGGTGCGCCGCAGCGGCCAGTTCCGTCCCCTGGTGGACAGTGCCCTGGAATATGCCGTCCAGGGGATCACCAGTATCGAGGATGCCATGCGCCTGGCGGAGGACGTCAGTGAACTGGCGTCTCCGCTGATCGACCGTGCCCGGGAGATGAGAGACTGATATGGCTCAGTTTCACTATCAGGGACGCGACGGCAGCGGGGCTCAGGTGGAGGGGGTGCTGGAGGCGGTCAACGAGAGTGCCGCCGCCGATCAGTTGATGCGCCGCGCCATCGTGCCCCTGAGCATCGAGCCCAGGCGGGAAACCCGCAGTATCGATCTCAAGCTGCTGTTCCGGCGCAAGGTGAAGATGGCGGACCTGCAGATGTTCACCCGCCAGATGCTCTCCCTGACCCGCTCCGGCATCCCACTGCTGCGGGCCATTACCGGCCTGGCGGAGTCGAGTCACTGCCCGGTGCTGGCGGAAGCCCTCAGGGAAGTGGCAACCCAACTGACCTCGGGCTACTCGCTGTCGTCGGCCATGAACCAGCATCCCCATGCCTTCAGTGAGCTGTACGTGGCCATGGTGCACGTGGGGGAGAACACCGGCCAGCTGGATCAGGCGTTTGAGCGCCTGTCCCAGCACCTGGAGATGGAGCAGGACACCAAGCGCCGGATCAACACCGCCCTGCGCTACCCCACCATGGTGCTGGCCTCCATCGTCCTGGCCCTGGTGGTGCTGAACATCTTTGTCATCCCCGAGTTTGCCAAGATGTTTGCCAAATTCGGGGCAGAGCTGCCGCTACCGACCCGGATCCTCATTGGAACCTCGGAGTTCTTCCTGAGCTACTGGCCGCTGATGCTGGTGGGCCTGGTGGGGTCACTGGTCGGCTGGCGGATGTGGCTCAACACCGACAGGGGACGACTAAGCTTCGATCGCTTCAAGCTGAGGATGCCCATAGCCGGCACCATCCTGGACCGGGCGACCCTGGCCCGCTTCGCCCGCAGCCTGTCGATGATGCTGCGGGGCGGGGTGCCGGTGAACCAGTCTCTCTCCCTGGTGGCGGATGCGGTGGATAACCGCTTCATGCATGACCGCATCGTGGAGATGCGTCGCGGCATCGAGGGGGGCGAGACCATTACCCGCACCGCGACCCAGTCCCAACTGTTCACTCCGCTGGTGCTGCAGATGCTGGCGGTGGGGGAGGAGACCGGACGCATCGACGAACTGCTGGACGATGCCGCCGAATACTACGAGCGGGAGGTGGATTACGACCTCAAGACCCTCACCGCCAAGATCGAGCCGATTCTGCTGGCGATTGTCGCCGCCATGGTGATGGTGCTGGCGCTGGGGGTGTATCTGCCCATGTGGGACATGTTCAGTGCCTACCAGGGCGGACGCTAGTGAATCTGCAACAGTGGGTGGAGTTGCGCCTAAAGCGTGATTTTTCCCAGTTGCTGACCCTGGCGGTAATGTTGGGGGTGGTGCTCCTGCTGCTGCGCCTGTGGAACCGGCAGGCGTCGGAGCTGGACCGGAGTGTGGCCCGCATCGTTCAGGGCCGGGTGGTGACCAGCGTCAACCTGGCCCGGGTCAGCTGGATGCAACAGGGCAGGCCACAACGGATTTCCTGGTCCGTGCCGGGGGCGGGTCCAGATGGGGCGTCCCGGCGGGTGATGCTGAGGGTCAATGATCGCGGCTGGCCGGAACCGGGCAACGACTGCAGTCGCTGGTGGACGTTGATGATGGGTCGGGAGCTGTCTGACGGTGACTTTTCTGTCAACGGAGATCGCAATAGTTGCCGGGTCAGTTTCCAGTCACAGCCGTTTCTAAGGTATGATTCGGCCACAGGAAGCGTCATTTTGTTGTCGGGTGGCGGATAATTGCCACTCTTGATGCATAAGATTTTGTTTTTTAAGCCCAAAGGGTAAAATTTTTTTGGGTTCATACTGCTGTAGTCTGAGCGATGGAAGGAGGCGTGACATGAAGAGACAAGCCGGTTTCTCTCTGATTGAGTTGGTGATTGTGGTCGTGGTGTTGGGTCTGTTGGCCGCCGTGGCGCTTCCCCGCTTTATCGATATTACCGAGCAGGCCGAGGACGCCGCCTCCGAAGGGGTCGCCGGAGGCTTGGCCTCCGCGGTGGGCATTACCCGTGCCCAGTGGGAGGTGGAGGGGCGCCCTGACAACAGGGTGATTCTGGATGGAAAGAGGGTCTCTGTGAATGAGTTTGGTTACCCCGCCGGCACCAACGGCCGCAAGCCAAACGCCATGGTCGCCGATGATTGCCTGAGCCTCTTCAACGACGTTCTGCAAAGCCCGCCGCCGGCGGCGCTGTCCAGCGCCAACCTGTCTGATGTGCGTTACGCGGTAGACGTCCTCAAGGGTAACGGCGGAGCGGTAATCGGCACCAATGGTAGCAACCTCTATGACAACACCGACCTGTGTATCTACACCCAGGTGGGAACCCTGCAACTCGAGGGCAATGGCACCACTAACCAGACCCTGCGTACCGATGTGGGTAAAGGGTTTACCTATGAGCCTGGTAGCGGCCAGGTGGTCACCTTCTCCAACTAAAAATTTGTCGTAACCAGTACGGAATTAAGATTATGAAAGCACAACGTGGTTTTACCCTGATTGAACTGGTGATCGTGATCATCGTTCTGGGCATCCTGGCGGTGACCGCCGCCCCCAAGTTTATCGATCTGCAGACCGATGCCCGCACCGCCACCCTCAATGGCGCCAAGGGCTCCCTTCAGGGCGCTAACGCCCTAGTGTACGCCAAGGCGGCGGTGAACGGTGTTGAGGGTGATGATTGCACCGGTGTAACTACCGGTGGCTGTAATGCCGTGAACGAAGATATCTCTGTGCTGCCTATCTATGGTGCGGTTCCTGCTACCGAGACTGCGGTTAAGGCTGTGGCCGAGCTGGATGGTGCCGAGTGGACCTTCACCGAAGGTGCTGACGCGAATGCAGGTAAGCTGTACGTCACCCCTAAGAACGTGACGGCCAAGCCGACCGCTACCGATGCCGATGATGACGCCTGCCAGTTGATCTACACCCAAGCGTCTCAAGACGCTACAACCAAGGTGGTCACCCCAGCTAGCTACATCGTCGTAAAAGGCGGCTGCTAAGCCAAACAATAAATAATTGGGGTGCCTCAGGCTCCCCGGCAAGACTCTTTAAGGGACACAACTATGCAAAGACAATCCGGCTTTACACTGATTGAACTGGTGGTGGTGATTATTGTGCTGGGTATCCTGGCCGTGACCGCCGCGCCGAAGTTTATCAACCTGCAGAACGATGCCCGCAAGGCCACCCTGGACGGGATGAAGGCCTCGGTACAGGGGGCCAACTCCCTGATCTACGCCAAGGCGGCTATCGCAGGTGAAGAGGGTAAGCCTATTGGCACGGTGAAGATTAACGGTACCGATGTCAACCTGGTGTATGGCTACCCCAAGGCCACTAAGGCCGATCTGGAAGCCGTGCTGGATATCGATACAGACAAAGAGTGGGCCATCGATGTCACCAAGAAGCCAGAGGGCGTTGATGCCATTATCCGCCCCTTTGATTTTGACCCTGGCACCACAGGCGATAAAGAGTGCTATGTCACCTATAAGGAAGCTGCCAGTGGTGGTACTCCCACGGTTGAAGTTAAAGGGGACGATTGTTAAATCGTCTTCTAACGGTAACTAAATGGCGGGGCGACAAGAGCGCGGTTTTACCCTGATTGAGCTGGTGACCACCATCCTGCTGGTCACCACCCTGTCGGTTGTCGCCCTGTCCCGGTTTCTGGGGGCCGACCAGTTTGCGGTCCGAGCCACCCGGGACCAGCTCCTCGCCGAACTCTCCTACCTGCAACAGCTCTCCCTGGCCCGGCAGAACTGCTCCCTGAACGTGGCCTCCCATGGCTTCTGGCTTGATGCCGGCTGCGGCACCCCCGCCCGTCTGGCGCGCCAGGAGAGCTGCGATTCCGGCGACAGGGTGACCAATGGCGTCTGTCTGAATGACGGCGTCGGCCTGACCTTCAACGGCAATCGCAGTTTCTCGATCACCCTGGATAACCGCGGACGCTGGCCAACCTGTTTGGCCGCCGGCGCCCCGTGCCGCCTGACCCTGACCGGCTCGGAGACCCTGGCGGTGTGCATCGAACCCGAGGGGTATATCCATGGCTGCTGATGATCGCGGGTTCACCCTTCTGGAGCTGGTGGTGGGGATGGTGGTGCTGGCCATCGCCCTGGTGATGCTGGCGACCCTGGTGTTTCCCCAGGCGGAGCGGGCTGCCCACAGCCTCTACCAGGTGCGGGCCGCCCAGTTGGGGCAGGCGGTGATGGGGGAGCTGATGGGGCGGCGCTTCGATCAGGCCACCCCCAGCGGCGGTGGCGCGGTAACGTCCCTGAACTGCAGCAAGGTGACCGCGGGCGACGAACCCACCCGCTGGTCCTTCGTCGAGGACTACAACGGCTACCGCGGCAACGCCGCCGCCCTGTTGGGCAGCAGCGCCTACGACCGTTTCCAACTGGAGGTGGATGTGAGCTGCACCGCCGCCGTGGGCAGCACCGACTGGCCCGGCGGGGCCAAAATCATCACCATTACCGCGGTGGCGCCGGACGGCAGCCGCTACCCGTTCCAGCTGGTCCGGGGGAACTACTGATGGGCAGCCGCGGCTTTACCCTGGTGGAACTGCTGGTCACCCTGCTGCTGCTGAGCATCGTGGCTATCGGCGTTTCCAGCTTCGTGACCTACGCCACCCGCATCTATGTGGACAGCCAGGGGTGGTCGGCGTCGATCAGCCAGTACCGTTTCGGAGTGCAGCGACTCTCCCGCGAGCTGCGTGATGCCCTGCCGGGCAGCGTAGTGGTCGGCGCCAGCGGTGGCGGCCAGTGCGTCAGCTTCCGTCCCATCCTCAGCAGCGGCCACTTTATCGAGGCGCCGCTGCACAATGATTCCTCCAAGGTCTCGGTGTTTATGCCCGAGAGCTGCAGCGACGCCCCCTGCCTGGAGGGGTCGGAGTTTGTGATTCTCGACGGTTACAAGGTGCCGACGACCATCCCCAGGGTCAAAAGTGGCGGCTCCAGCTGTGATGCCGGCGTCTGCGAACTGACCCTGGACCGGACTTTGCGGCCCGGTGACTTTTCCGTGGGCAAGCGCTTCTTCGTCCCCGGAGGCCAGATTCGCTACTGCCTGACCGCTGACGGCAACCTCAGCCGCAGCGCCAACGGCCGGACCAGCCTGATGGGGGAGGGGTTTCAGAACAATCTCGCCGGCTGCGTTCCCGGTAACCGCGACAACCAGCAGTGCCCCTTTCTCCTGGAGCCGCCGAGCCTGGCGCGCAACAGCGTGGTGAAGCTGCAGTTCTGGCTGGCGGAGGCGGGCCAGACTCAGCGTTTTGCTCAGGAGGTGCAAGTTGAGAATGTCCCCTGACCAACAACGGGGCGCCAGTCTGATCATCGCCCTGTTTATTCTGGTGGTGATGCTGCTGCTGGGGACGGCACTGGTGCGCATCCTCGACAGCCAGGATGACCAGATGGTGCTGGAGGTCAACGGCACCCGAGCCTGGGCCGCCGGCCAGGCGGGGCTGGAGTGGGGCCTGGCCCGGGTATTGAACCGGGGCGGCGTCACCGCTGCCGCCGCCTGCGGCGCTGCGGCCACCACCCTCAGTGGCGGAGCGGGTCTGCCCGCCGGAGCGGGACTGGGCGGCTGCCGGGTGCAGCTGAGCTGCGCCCACACCGCCTTTACCCTGGAGGAACTGGTGCACAACCGCTTTATCATTCGCGCCGACGCCAGCTGTGGTTCCGGAGGGCTGGTGGTCAGCCGATCCTTCGAGTCCCAGGCATTCGATTAGGATGGCCGTGGTTATGGGGAGCAAATTTATGGCTCGACTGACAACGGTGGCATCGACCTGGGGGTTGCTGCTGGCCCTGCTGGGTATCGCACTGCAGGTGCAGGCGGCCTCTCAGAGTTACATCGATATGGATGCCCATCCCACGGAGAGCCTCAAGGTGATGATCAACGAGATCAATATCGATGAGGGTTATATTGAGGTGTTTTTCCGGGAGACCATCACCGATTCCAGCGGTTGGCAGATTCAGTGGGCCAGCAATGGCATCCAGGGGCCACCGGTAGTGCTTGATTGCCGCAACAACAGCTGTCAGGCCAATGCCTTCAGGGTATTTCATGGATTCACGCTCCATCCGAACCATATCGAGGTGATGGTGACGGCACCGCCGAGCCCGGAAGGCTCAAATAATAGCGTGGTGCACTACGTGCGCTCCTCCAATAACGTCAACAGCATCAAGAACAAGCAGATCTGGATTGTCGATGACAGCGTTGCCACCGACGTGTTTAAGAACGGTAGCCTGGAGAATATTTGCGCCAAGCCTGATGGCAGTGCCCTGGATTCCGACTGGGAGCGATGTGAGCCCACCGAAGGATCCTCGAATGACGGTGGGGAGACTCCGGAGCCCCCATACATTCACTTTGGCAGGGTGAATCTGAGTGGCGGCACGGCAACCATCCAGTTTCCGGGCTACACCGGCACCAGGGTGCCGCTGCTGTTCCTGATGCCTCCCATCGACCGCGAGAATCTCCCTGGTCAACCGCCCGCATCGGTGCGGATCGCCTCCATCAACAATCGCAGTGCCACCATCACCAGTTGGGGCCCAGATGGCGGCAGCAGCCACGGCATCGACAGCGTCGATTTTCTGGTGGTGACCGAGGGAGTACAGTCGTTTCAGGACCTGAACGGCACCACCAGAGTTGTCCTTGAAGCCGGCACCATTGAAACCTGCGATTACAAGGGCAGGAACTCCAGCGACACCTGGTTCAGCCCCTGCTACCAAGACCAGTCTGATTGGGTTGAGTTTCGCAATGGCTTCGGTGTCGATCTGGCCGTCCTCGCCGAGTTGCAGAGCTATAGAAACCTGGGCTTCACCGCCCCCTTCTACACCGCCCGCAGCGAACTGGCCTATACCTCGGGGGTCCATCTGGGCCTGGAAGGCAGCGAGGTGATCAATCTGTTTGAGCAAGATGAAACCCTGGCCTGGCTGGCCATCGAGGGATCGGCAGAGGTGCTGATCAACGGTGAGCTGTTACGAGTCGAGGCGGGTAATCACCTTACCAATCATATCTTTAATAGTGTCACCGCCCCCATTGCGCGGCCCCTTTCATTCCAATGCGGGAACAACGCCAACTACAGCTTCAGTGCCACCTTCCCGGCGCCTCCCTACTTCTTCTCCAACAAGCGAACCCGGGAGGGGGCCGATGGTGGCTGGGCGCGGGCCTGCTTCGTGAGTGACACCAAGTTCAACGTGGCGGTCGATGAGGATTGGCAGTTTGACGCTGACCGGGAGCACATGGGGGAGTACTTCAGTTATCTCGCCATCGAGGCCCCGACCATGGCCAGCCTACCGAGAGTTCGTCTACGCCATCCGGATAGCGCCATCAGTTGCGTCGGTGCCGAGGTGGTGGTGGATATCTGTACCAACAGCAACTGCACCGCCTTCGATACCGACAACACCTATGTAGTGACCCTGACCGCCGACCAGCCGGTGACTTGGGAAAACCTGCGCACAGGTGAATCAGGCTCCACCCTGCAGGTACTGCATGGCGATCGTGTGTTGCTGAGACAATCCGGCGCCCAAGACAGCACTGGTATCACCGTTGGTGTGAGCTCCCACGACAGCTTCTGTCTCAGCAGCGGTGGAGATACCGACTGCCTGATCTCTTTCAATCCCAGCGGCCTGCTGCTGAGCACCGATTCCAACTTCCTGACCTCCTGCAAGACTGGTGATCGTCTCGTGGTCACTATGGTCGATACCAGCTCCAACGACCCGCGTCAATGCCTGCCGGTGGCCGGTGGCGACGAAGTGATCAGCTTCAGCTTTGCCTATAAGGCGCCAGAGTTTCCCCAGGTGGCTCAGCCGCTGAGCCTCGACGGTCAGCCTCTGGCTGCCGGCACGACTCTGAGCCGGCAGATGAACTTCGAGATCGATGGTACTGACAGTCTGCCGATCCGTTACGACGAGGCAGGCAAGCTGAGGGTGAGGGCCTCCATCAATGGTGGTCCCGGAGAGGGGCAGGCGACCCTGTTCGGCGAGGCGGATATCGATTGGCTGCCGGCGGGACTGCACATCAGCGCCGGTGACGCCCTGTGCACCGCCGGTGATGCCAGCTGTGCTCCCTTTATGAAGGCCGGCAGCTCGGTGGAGGTGGATGTGACCGCCCACTGTTGGGTGGCCAACGACGATGGCAACTATGGTAATAACCCCAGGACCCGCAACTTCCGCCACCCCGGTATCGATCTTGAGCCTGAGCTGGTGGCGCCCAGTGGCGGCCACAACAGTGCAGACCTGCCCGACGATGTCAGCGGCAGTGCGGTGATCGGCAGCAATGGCGCCGGCAGCGTGGCGCGGGTGCTGGACGAGGTCGGGGTGTTCCGGTTTGTGCCCAAGAATGACATCGACTACTTGGGGCACCAGCTGCCTAGGAGCCAGGTCAGCAGCGCCAACATCGGTCGGGTGACCCCCGCCTACCTGTCGGCACAGACCTCGGACACCAGGTTGGAAGCCTACTGCAACGACTTCAGCTACCTGGGGCAGCCGGTGGCCTATTCGAGCCCGCCGGTGGTGACCGTCGCCGGCCACGCCATCGACGGCAGGGTTACGCATAACTTCGACAGTGAATTCTGGAATCTGCCCAACCCCATGGCATCCAGGCGCTATGGCACCCAGAGTGCGGCGGTCTCGGTGGAGGAGCCCGGCGGCATTGCGGTTACCGTGGCGGACGACGGGGATCTCGACGGCAGCCGCCGCTTCGGCGTCAGCAAGGATTGGATCCGCTTCAGCAGGCCGGCTTCGGCGGTAGCGCCCCTTGGAACCGTCATCGGCGGCAGCCAAACGACCCTGATCCTGCCCGCCAGCGCCTTCAGCGTCGCCGCTGATCAGCTCTGTCTGGGGCAGTGGGGCAGTTGTGAGCAGACCCAGTTCGGCACCCTCATCGGCGGCAGCTCCCTGGGGTACATTCAGGGACCGCAGCTGCGCTATGGCCGGGCGGTCCTGGCCAGTGCCTACGGCAGCGAAAGCCAGGCGGTGTCGATGCCGCTGACCCTGGAGTACTACAACGGCCGGCAGTTTGCCACTAACCTGCTGGACACCGCCTTCTTTGGCGACGGCCGGGTTCTTAATGCCGGATCCCCCGCCACTTCCGGTCGGGTGACCCTGACGGGCTCCCTGAATCCGCTGCCAACCACCTCCGGTCAGGCCTACTCCCAGCAAGGGGTGTTTGACCGCCTGGCCATCAATGGCACCGGTGCGGTGACCACATCGCCACTGACCCTGGAGTATCATCTGGAGCACCCCTTCAACAGCCAGGGAAGCTGCAGCTTCCCTGAGGCGGCCACTGCGGCGCCCCTCTGGCTGCAATGGTACTGGGACGGCGATCAGCCCTCGGTGCTGAAGAACCCCACCGCAGAGGTCACCCTGGGCCGGTTCCGTGGCCATGACAAGGTGATCTATCGTCGAGAGCTGTTCTGAGGACAGAAAGACGTTCAAATGACGCATTAACGGCCGGCGTTGCAGGCAGGTGTCGGAAAAATGGAGCAAGTCGTTTTTTCGACACTGTGAAATAACCAGCAACTCCAGTGGTAAAGCGGGTTGTGGATTGGTGGGGGCGTTGGTAAAGTTAGCTGATTTTCGCATTTCTTACCGTTTTGCATACAGGGCTGGTACATGTTCAAAAAGCTTCGTGGGGTCTTCTCCAACGACCTATCTATCGATTTAGGTACCGCCAACACTCTGATCTATGTGAAGGATCAGGGTATCGTCCTGAACGAGCCATCCGTGGTGGCCATTCGTCAGGAGGGGCCCAACGCCAAGAGCGTTGCCGCCGTTGGTAGTGCAGCTAAGCGTATGCTGGGGCGTACCCCAGGCAACATCAAGGCGATCCGCCCCATGAAAGACGGTGTTATCGCCGACTTTATGGTGTGCGAAAAGATGCTGCAGTACTTCATCAAGCAGGTGCATGACAGCGGTTTTTTCCGTCCCAGCCCGCGGGTATTGATCTGCGTTCCTTGCGGATCCACCCAGGTTGAGCGCCGGGCCATCCGCGAATCCGCCCTGGGTGCCGGTGCCCGGGAGGTCTACCTGATCGACGAACCCATGGCCGCCGCCATCGGTGCCGGCCTGCCGGTGTCCGAGGCTACCGGGTCCATGGTGGTGGACATCGGTGGTGGTACCACCGAGGTGGCGATCATCTCCCTGAACGGCGTGGTCTACTCCGCCTCCGCCCGTGTCGGCGGGGACAAGTTCGATGAAGCGATCATCAACTATGTGCGCCGCAACTACGGCAGCCTGATTGGTGAAGCCACCGCAGAGCGCATCAAGCACGAGATCGGCTCCGCCTACCCGGGTGACGAGGTGCGCGAGATCGAGGTGCGCGGCCGCAACCTGGCCGAGGGTGTGCCACGCAGCTTCACCCTGAACAGCAACGAGATCCTGGAAGCCCTGCAGGAGCCCCTGTCCGGTATCGTCAGTGCGGTGATGACCGCCCTGGAGCAGTCTCCGCCGGAGCTGGCCTCCGACATCTCCGAGCGCGGCATGGTACTCACCGGCGGTGGCGCCATGCTGCGTGACCTGGACCACCTGCTGCAGGAGGAGACCGGCATCCCGGTGGTGATCGCCGACGAGCCCCTGACCTGCGTTGCCCTGGGCGGTGGTAAGGCTCTGGAGATGATCGATATCCACGGCGGTGATCTCTTCGCCGAAGAGTAGTTGGCGGCCTCCGCTGAATGAAACCTTTCTTTAACCGTGGTGCGTCTGTGCAATACCGCCTGTTTATGGCGGTATTGCTTTCTCTCGCCCTGATCCTGGCCAACGACAGGCTGTTGCCGTTGCGCTCGACCATGGCCACCCTGGTGAGTCCGTTGCAGTACTTGGCCAACTTGCCGGCCCAGGTACTGGATGGGCTCTCCACCAACCTCTCCTCCCGCGCCGAGCTTCTCCGTGAGAATGAGCGTTTGCGGCAGCGTCAGTTGCTGATGAGCGAGCAGTTGCTGAAGATGGCCAACCTTCAGGAGGAGAACGACCGCCTGCGTGCCCTGCTGCAATCCCCAACACGTAAAGACGCCCGTCGAATGGTGGCCGAGGTGATGTACGTGGACAGGGATCCGTTCAAGAGCCAGATTCTGATCGACAAGGGCATCAATGAAGGGGTCTACGTGGGGCAGCCGGTGCTGGACGATTCCGGTGTGGTGGGGCAGGTGACCGAGGTGGCCCAGTCCACCGCCCGGGTGCTGCTGATTGCCGACTTTACCCACGCCATTCCGGTTCGGGTCGCCCGCAATGATGTGCGTGCCGTTGCCCATGGCAGCGGTAAGCTGGATCAGCTGGAGTTGGTGAACGTGCCCATGAGCACCGACATCCGCGTGGGCGACCTGCTGATCTCTTCCGGGCTGGGTCAGCGGTTCCCTGAAGGTTACCCGGTGGCCACGGTCACCCAGGTGGTGCGGGATGAGGGGATGACCTGGGCACAGGTCAGTGCCGAGCCCGTGGCCCACCTGGATAGAATTCGCTACCTGTTGCTGCTGTGGCAGAACGAAGTACACAGGATATCGCCCCGGGAGGTGACGGGTGGATAAGCCACAACGCTACGGCATCATCTGGATCACCATCCTGATTGCCCTGTTCCTGCAGATCATGCCCCTTCCCCAAGTGGTGGCAGCCTGGCGCCCGGACTGGGTGCTGTTGGTGCTGGCCTACTGGACTCTGGCCCTGCCGCACCGTGCGGGCATTCTGACCGCGTTCCTGGTGGGCCTGCTGTTGGACGTGCTGCTGGGGGCCACCCTGGGGGTGCGCTCCCTGGCGCTGTCTGTGGTGATCTACCTGGTCGCCCTGCAGTATCAGAAGCTGCGCCACTTTGCCTGGATTCAGCAGATGGGCGTGGTCGCCATGCTGAGCCTGCTCAGCCATCTTCTGGTATTCTGGGCTGAATATCTTCATAGCGGTGTTCAGCTCTCCTGGGAATACCTGAAACCGGTGGCATTTACCCCCCTGCTGTGGCCCTGGGTGTTCTGGTTGCTCAGGCGAACCCGCCGTCATTACAAGGTAAAATAGTATGTCCCTGCCAAACTGCTTCCTGGCCTCCTCCTCTCCCCGCCGGAGAGAGCTGCTGGGGCAGCTGGGCTGTCAATTCGATTGCGTCAGTCCGGAGATCGATGAAACCCCGGGAGATCGGGAGAGTCCAACTGATTATGTGGCTAGGCTGGCCAGGGAGAAGGCCTGGGCCGGGGAGGCGCTGACCGACGGTTCCCGTCCGGTACTGGGTTCGGACACCGTGGTGGTGCTCGATGGTCGCATCCTAGGTAAACCCAGGGACCAGGCCGACGCCGAAGCCACCTTGGCGGCCCTTCGGGGACGCAGCCATCAGGTGATGACCGCCGTTGCCGTGGTGTGGCGGGAGCGGCTGGAGCAGGCCCTGGTGGTCACCGAGGTCACCTTCGGCGCCATGACCGCCGAGCAGATTCGCGACTACGTCGCCGGCGGCGAGCCCATGGACAAGGCGGGAAGTTATGGCATCCAGGGAGAGGGCGGGGCCTTTGTGAAGGCGATAAACGGCAGCTACTCTGCCGTAGTGGGCCTGCCTCTGGTAGAGACCCGGGAACTCTTGTCACGTTTTTAATAGGTTGGAGGTCAGGTGCACCCCTCGTCAGTCATTGGTACCGAACTGCTGATCAACGTTACCCCCACCGAAAACCGGGTAGCGCTGCTTGAACGCGGCCAGCTTCAGGAGGTCCACGTCGAACGCCGTGGTCGCCTGGGGATCGTCGGCAACATCTATCGCGGCAAGGTAACCCGGGTGTTGCCGGGTATGCAGGCGGCCTTTGTGGACATCGGCCACGAGAAGGCGGCGTTCCTGCACGCGTCCGATATCATCCCTCACACCGAATGTGTGGCCGAGCCGGAGCAGAAACAGTTCCAGGCTCAGGACATCGCTTCGCTGGTGCGCCCTGGCCAGGACATCACGGTTCAGGTGACCAAGGATCCCCTGGGGACCAAGGGCGCCCGCCTGACCACCGACATCACTCTGCCCTCCCGTTACCTGGTGTTTATGCCCGGGGCGGCCCATGTGGGGGTGTCTCAGCGCATCGAATCGGAAGAGGAGCGTGAGCGCCTGAAGAGGTTGGTGGCCCAGTTTGTCGACACCGACGGCGGCTTCATCATCCGCACCGCTGCCGAGGGGGCCTGTGAAAAGGAGCTGGCCCACGACGCCGCCTTCCTGCGCCGGGTGTGGCGCAAGGTCAGTGAGCGTCGTCAGCGCCCCGGAGGCAAGGTGATCCCCCTCTACGAGGATCTGACCCTGCCGAGGCGGCTGCTGCGGGATCTGGCGATCTGCAACATCGAGCGGGTGCAGGTGGACTCCCGCACCGCCATCAAGGAACTCCGCGAGTTTGCCGAGGAGTTCGTGCCGGATGTGGCCCCGGTGCTGGAGCACTTCACCGGTCCCTCGCCGCTGTTTGATCTCTACGATGTGGAGAATGAGATCCAGCGGGCGCTGGAGCGCAAGGTGGAGCTGAAGAACGGCGGGTACCTGATCATCGACCAGACCGAGGCGATGACCACCATCGACATCAACACCGGCGCGTTCGTCGGCCACCGCAACCTGGAAGAGACCATCTTCAACACCAACCTGGAAGCCACCCGGGCCATCGCTCATCAGTTGAGGCTGAGGAATCTCGGGGGGATCATCATCATCGACTTCATCGACATGACCTCCGATGAACACCGAAACCGGGTGCTCGGCACCCTGGAAGCGGCGCTGGCGGTGGACAGGGTGAAGACCAGCGTCAGCGGCTTCTCCCGACTGGGGCTGGTAGAGGTCACCCGCAAGCGTACCCGGGAGAGCCTGGAGCACGTGCTCTGCGGCGAGTGCCCGGTGTGCAAGGGCACCGGCACCTTGAAGACGGTGGAGACCGTCTGCTACGAGATGTTCCGCGAGATCATCCGGGTGGACCGCCAGTACGATGCCGACGAGTTCTCCGTCTACGTCGCCCCCGCGGTGCACGATGCCCTGATCGGCGACGAAGCCCACAGCCTGGCGGAGCTGGAGGTGTTTATCGGCAAGCGTATCCGCCTCCAGCCCGAGCCCCTCTATGCCCAGGACAAGTTTGACGTGGTGATGATGTGAACCTGGGCCCCGGAATCCGGCGACTGCTGAGCTTCTGCTGGTATAGCGCGGCGACGCTGATCGTGCTGTTTGCGCTGCTGGTGGCGGCGGTGCGTACCCTGTTGCCCGAGCTGGATTCCATCCGTGATGAGTTGACCGCCCAGTTGAGCGCCCAGAGTGGCCTCGATCTGGAGTTTGGCCGTCTGGGAGCCAGCTGGAAGCCCAAGGGGCCACAGCTGGTGATCGATCACTTCCGCCTTCCGGCCCAGGAGGATCTGGAGCTGGAGATCAAGGTGGAACAGGCGGTGGCCCAGTTGGACTTCTGGGCCTCGCTTCTCGATCTCGACCTACGCTTCGACGAGGTCAGTTTCACCGGGGTGGAGGTGCGACTGCTTGGTGCCTTGACCCCTGGTTCCGGGGAGGGATCCGGCAACGCCCTCGACGCCTTCAAGCGTACCTTCCTCCATGGCCTGCGCCGCCTTACCCTCGACGATGCCCGGCTGTTCCTGCCGCTGTCGGAGCAGCGGGGCGAGCCGGTGCATATCGCCCACCTCCAGTGGCGCAATCAGGGCAACCGTCACCTGGGAGAGGGGCGCCTCTACCTGGACAGCGACAGCAACCAGGATGAAACCCTGAGGCTGGCGGTGGAGCTGCGCAGCGATCGCGATCAGCTGTTCGGGCGCAGCTATGTCCAGGCCGAGCAGTTGGATATCGGTGACTGGCTGGCGCGTCAGATCGGCAGCGACGGCCGCCAGTACTCCGGCGTGCTCAACATGGAGTCATGGATCAGTTTCGATGAGTACGGCCTGCGCAGCGGCCAGGTGGAGTTTGGCGAGAGCGACTTCAGTTGGCAGGGGCCGGAACCTCAGCGCATGGCGATCAAGGGCGGTCGCCTGGTGTGGTCTCCCAGCGAGGGCGGCGGCCTGCTGGCCAGCCAGGATCTGCAACTGCAGAGCAACGGTGCCCCCTGGCCGCAGACCCACTTCGCCCTGCGCCATCGCCAGGGCGACCTCAGCCTGTGGCTGGACGGCCTGCAGCTGGACAAGCTCAAGCCCCTGCTGGGGCTGATCCCCGGGATCAACAACCGCACCCTGTCGGACATGCTGGCCGCCAACGGCCGGGGTGAGATTCGCCAGATCCGCGCCCAGCGTCACCAGGGAACCTGGGCACTGGCGGCGGATCTAGAGTCGCTGGGCTGGGATATGAGCGGCAAGGTGCCGGGGGTGGCCGGAGTCAATGGCCGCTTCACCTGGGTGGGCGAACAGGGGCGTCTGCACCTGCCCAGCCAGAAGGCGGCACTCTACTGGCCCTGGCAGTTCAGCCATACGGTTCAATTCTCCGAACTCAGCGGTGACCTGGCTATCCGTAACCAGGATGGCTGGGTGGTGACCACCGACAACCTGCGCCTCGATGGCGCTGTCCTGCAGGCGGACCTGGCGGCGGCGCTGCGGTTGCCCGGCGATCGTCCGGTGCGTCTGCAACTGTACGGCAATGCCCGCGTCAAACAGATGGAGGAGGCGGACAGGCTGTTTCCCCGCAAGGCGATGGGGGAGGGGCTTTCAGGCTACCTGGCCGAGGCGCTGCAGGCGGGCCATACCGATAACGCCCAGGTGTTGTGGCACGGAGATCTGGCCGATTACCCCTACGAGGGTGGTCAGGGGGTGTTCCAGGCGGCCTTCACCATGGAGCAGGGGCAGTTCCAGTTTCTCCCCTCCTGGCCCGCCGTGACCGACATCACCCTGGATGCGCTGTTCGAGAACATGCGCATGGATCTGTGGGTGCGGCAGGGGTTGCTGGAACGGGTCCCGGTGGAGAACGCCCATGTGTTTATCCCCACTCTCAACCGCAGTGCCACCCTCACCGTGACCGCCTCGGTGCGCACCGACGCCGCCGCCGCCAGTGAGCTGATGGCCCACTCCTCCCTGGCCAGCTCGGTGGGGACCACCCTCAAGGAGCTGCAGATCGGCGGTGCGGTGGCCACCAGTCTGGATCTCACCTTTCCCCTGGGGTCGGCGGTCAGCGATCAGCCCCCCAGCATCCTCGGCAGGGTGGCGTTGTGGGACAACCCGGTCCATCTCCGCGCCCTCTCCACCGATCTCACCGATGTCCGTGGCGAGCTGAGTTTTGATTCCGGCAGGGTTTCCGCCGAGGGGCTGACGGCCAGCGTGTTCAACCAGCCACTGACCCTGGACGTGGACACCGGGCCCGAGGGGGATGTCTACCGGGCCAGGGTGGACCTGTCCGGCCGTTGGCATACGGACAATCTTCCCAAGGGGCAGACCTTCCCATTGTTTCAGCACCTGGAGGGGGAGGCCCAGTGGCAGGGGCAGCTGCAGATGAACTTCCGCCAGGATGGCGATTACGCCTACCAGGCGAAGGTGGAGACCAGCCTGGAGGGGCTGGAGGTGGATCTTCCGGCGCCCGTGGGCAAGAGCGCCTCCACGCCGGTGCGTACCGTGCTGGAGGTCAATGGCGACCAGAGCGGTGCGCAGTTGCTGGCCAGTCAGGGGATGCGCATCGGCTACCTGGCGGAGTTTGATATCGACAGCCTGGGGTTCCACTGGCCCAGGTACCAGTTGGCCATTGGCCGGCGGCCCGGCCTGATCGGCGTGGACTCCGGTTCCATCGAGCTGGCGATCTCCCGGGTGAAGCTGGAGGAGTGGCTGCCGCTGATCACCGCCTTTGTCACCACCACTGGCGACGGCTCCCATGGCGCGGTGCCGCCGCTGACCAGGGTGCACGGATCCCTGTCGCGGTTGGACATCTTCGGACTGCACTTCGATCAGACTCTGCTGGAGGGGTGGCCCGATGAGCAGGGGTGGCGGTTCCGGGCCGAGTCGGACCAGATGCGCGGTGAGCTGTTGATCGGCCGGGACTGGCAGGAAAATGGCATCCGCGTCGATGCGGACCGGTTGCAGCTGGAGTGGGACAGTCAGAGTGGCCCCAGACAGCCCGAGTCCGCCAGCCTGATTGCGCAGATGCCGGCGGTGGAGGCCAATGTGGCTAACTTCCATGTCAGGGAGCTGGACCTGGGGCAACTCACCCTCAGTGGCCGCCATGATCCCCAGGGTTATCGGGTGGACGAGCTGCGGCTGACCCGCCCCGAGTATCAGTTTAAGGCCACCGGACTCTGGCAGCCTCAGGGCGAGAAAACCCGGTTCGATATCAGGGGGCAGTTGGCCAGTCCCGACTTTGGCAAGATGAGCGCCGTCATCGGCCAGCCGCTGGGGCTGGAGGAGTCCAGTCTGGACGCCGCCTTCAATGTCGGCTGGCAGGATGCGCCGTGGGCCCTGGAGATCCCCAGCCTGGATGGCGACCTGGAGTTCGCCTTTGGCAAGGGCAGCCTGTCCCAGGTGTCGGACAAGGGGGCGCGTATCCTGTCACTGTTCAGCCTGGACTCCCTGCTGCGCAAGCTCTCCCTCGACTTCACCGACGTGTTCGGCAAGGGATTCTACTACCAGAGCTTTGATGGCACCGTCCAGTTTGCGGACGGTGTGGCCAGCACCAGCGACACCAAGCTGGATGGCGATGCCGGGGTGATGAAGATCCGCGGCAGCTCCAATCTGGTCAGCCGGGAGCTGGATTACCGCATTAGCTTCTCTCCGGCACTGACCGCCAGTGTGCCGGCGGTGGCGTTGATGTCCGGTGCGTCCCTGACCGTTGGCGTGGGCGCTTTCGCCGTCTCCAAGATCCTGGAACCGGTAATCGAGGTGATTACCCAGCTAAACTATAAGCTTACCGGAACCTTCGACGACCCGGTTCTCGAGGAGCTGGAACGGGACAAGCGGGAGATCCGCATCATCGAAGAGGCGCAGCCCGAGTCTGAGCCTCAGGCGGAACCCAGGTCGCCGACGCCGGATTACATGGAGTCCCTGCCCGAGCCCCTGCCCGAGGGGGAGGGCAGGGCAGTCGGTCAGTAACCCAAGGAGAGTCTATGCAGCTGTATGCCCTGCAGTGCCGTTCCGGCGCCGATCCCGCGGACAACTTGAGGTGGTTGCGCCGGCAGCTGGCCCCTCTCGCCGAGGTGGCCGGAGACAAGCTGGTGGTGCTGCCGGAGTGTGTCGTCGCCTTCGATGGCCCGAAGGGGCAGTGGCAGTCGCTGGCAGAGCCCATGGGTCAGGGACCGCTGCAGCGGGGACTGGCCGAACTGGCCGAACTGAGCCGCTGCACCTTGGTGGCCGGTACCCTGCCGATCCTGGCCCCGGACGGTCGCGCCTATGCCGCCACCCTGGTGTTTGGCGCCCAGGGGCAATGCCTGGCCCGCTACGACAAGGTGCACCTGTTTGATGTGACGGTTGGGGACAACACCGGTCATTACCGGGAGAGCGACACCACCTGTCCCGGGGAGCGGCTGCAGGTGGTGGATACCCCTATGGGCCGGGTCGGCCTTGCGGTATGTTACGATCTGCGCTTTCCGGAGCTGTTTCGCGAGCTGGTGGCCCGCGGCGCCGACATCATCGCGGTACCGGCGGCCTTTACCCGGGTGACGGGCGCGGCCCACTGGGCGCCGCTGCTTCAGGCGAGGGCCATCGAAAACCAGGTCTATCTGGTGGCGGCCGGCCAGGTCGGCACCCATGACAACGGTCGGGAAACCTGGGGCCATTCGATGATTCTCGATCCCTGGGGCGAGGTATTGGCCAACGCCGGCGATGGCGAGGGGCTGATTCACGCCCCCTTCGACCGACAACGTATACAGGAGGTGCGGCAAGCGATGCCCTGCCTCAATCACATTCGGCTGCCCCTGTAGGGCGCACCCAAGGAACCAAGGACGCCATGACTTTAGAAAAAGCCAGCGCTACCCTGCTGCAGCCCGCCGGGCTCGACCTCAATGATCTGGAGCGGATCCTGTCCCGCATCCACAGTCATCAACTGGACTACTCCGACATCTACCTGCAGTCGGCCCGCCACGAGTCCTGGGTGCTGGAGGACGGCATCGTCAAGGAGGGCAGCTTCAACATCGAGCAGGGCGTCGGCATTCGTGCCATCGATGGGGAGAAAACCGGTTTTGCCTACGCCGACGAGGTCACCCTGGACGCCCTGCAGCAATCCGCAGATGCTGCCCGAGGCATCGCCGCCAATGGCGGCCAGGGGCGGGTACAGGCCCTCTGCGCCGGCCGGGAACCGAAGCGCTATCCGGCCATCGATCCTATCGGGACCTGGGAACAGCGGCAGAAGCTGTCGCTGCTGCAGGAGATGGATGCCTATGTCCGGGCCCTGGACAGCCGGGTGCAACAGGTGATCGTCAGCCTCAGTGCCGCCTACGAGGAGGTGCTGGTGGCGGCGTCCGACGGCACCCTGGCGGCGGACATTCGCCCCCTGGTGCGGCTGAACTGTTCCGTCATCATGGTTGAGGGTGATCGTCGTGAACGGGGCAGCGCCGGCATGGGAGGCCGTTACGGCTTCGAACAGCTGGATGTCACCGATGATCAGGATCGCCGCAGCGCCCTGCAGCTGTGCCATGAGGCGGTGCGCCAGGCGGAGGTGAACCTGAGGGCGGTGGACGCCCCTGCTGGCGAGATGCCGGTGGTCCTGGGGTCCGGCTGGCCTGGTGTGCTGTTGCACGAGGCGGTGGGGCATGGCCTGGAGGGGGATTTCAACCGCAAAGGATCCAGCGCCTTTGCCGGGCGCATCGGCGACAAGGTGGCCAGCGACCTGTGCACCGTGGTTGACGATGGCACCCTGGAGGGGCGCCGCGGCTCGGTGAGCATCGATGACGAGGGCACCGCCGGTCAGAACACCGTGCTGATCGAGAATGGCATCCTCACAGGCTATATGCAGGACAAACTCAACGCCCGGCTGATGGGGATGGCGCCTACCGGCAATGGCCGCCGAGAGTCCTATGCCCACCTGCCCATGCCGAGGATGACCAACACCTACATGTTGGCTGGCGACAAGGATCCCGGAGAGATCATCGAGTCGGTGCAGCGCGGCGTCTATGCGCCAAACTTCGGTGGCGGCCAGGTGGACATCACCTCGGGCAAGTTCGTGTTCTCCGCTTCCGAGGCCTACCTCATTGAAAATGGTCGAATCACCACCCCCATCAAGGGGGCGACTCTGATCGGCAACGGTCCCGAAGCGATGCAGACCATCTCCATGGTGGGCAACGACCTGGCCCTGGATAAGGGGGTCGGTGTCTGTGGCAAGGAGGGACAGAGTGTTCCCGTCGGCGTTGGCCAGCCAACCCTCAAGCTGGATCGCCTTACCGTCGGCGGCACCGACTAAGCCGCTTGGTGGTGGAATGCGCGGGGCCCATGGCCCCGCTTTTGTTTTTTGCCGGCAAAAAATCGCGGTTTTCAGGTAGGTTAGAGATCGGACGAGCACAAAAGCACTCGACTGTGAAACAGGATGGAGTAAGATCTAGAGCTTCGACTCTAAACCGGACAGACGATGAGATACTGGATCTGTGCCCTGCTCTGTTTCAGTGGCACTCTCTCCGCACAGCCCCTCAGCCTGCAACAGGCGTGGCAGCGGGTTGAGGCGGTCAGCGACAAGCTGCAGGCTCAGCAGCAGGCCCACCAGCGCGCCGAGGCGGAACTGGGCGTGGCCAACCAGCTTGGGGACCCCTCCCTGACTCTGAGGGGCAGCTACCTGAGGCTGGACAGGGCGGTGCAACTGGATGCCCGAGCGATCAACCCCCTGCCTCAGATGCTGACCCTGCTGCCGCCGGGACTGTTGCCTCCACTGCCGGATTCCGCCTGGAAGACGGAGATCAGTGATCGGGATATCTACCACGCCAGCCTGCAGGCGGTCTGGCCCCTGTACGTGGGGGGACGCATCGAAGCGGCCAAGAGCATCAAGGCCGCCGAGGTAGAGCAGCAGAAGCAGCAGACCCGCCTCGATACCCAGGAACGTTTCTCCTCCCTGGTGGAGCGCTATTTCGCGCTGGCGCTGACCCACAGGGTGGAGCAGCTGCACCTGGCCAGGCTCGACACCCTGAAGCGGCAACTGGCCAATGCCGAAGCGCTTCGGCATCAGGGTCAGATTGCCGAGGTGGAGAGGCTGGACGCCCAGGTCGCCCTGGAGCAGGGGCAGGTGGCCCTGTCCCAGGCCAGCCGCCGTCGGGTGCTGGCCCAGATGGCGCTGGATACCCTGCTGCAGAGGCAGGGCACCGAGCTGAGTCAGTCGCTGCTGCTGCCCCGGCAGATGCCCGATCTGGATCAGTGGCACCGGCAGATGCTGGCCACCCATCCGGCCCTGGCGCTGTTTGGCGCCAAGGAGGCCCAGGCCCAGGGCGCCATTAACGCCGAACGGGGTCGCTACAAGCCGGAACTGGCCCTGGTGGGCAACTACAGTTTCGATGTGGATGAGAGCCTGATGTCCGAGCTGGAGCCGGAGTGGATGGTGGGGCTGACCCTCAAGGTGCCCCTGGTTACCAACGACGGCCGCAATGACCGCGTCCGGGCCGCCAAGAGTGCCCAGCTCCAGGTTCAGCACCTCAAGGCCCAGACCCGCCAGGATCTGGAGCTGCTGATGGCCTCCCGCGAGCAGCAGCTGTCCCAGGCCCGGCACGAGTACCTGGCCCTGGCCAGCGCCGAGTCCCTGGCCAAGGAGAATCTGAGGCTGCGCCAGCTGGCCTTTGCCCAGGGTCTGGGGACCTCCATCGACCAGGTGGAGGCCGGTGACAAGCTGCTCGAGGTGCAGACCGCCCGGGCCGCTGCCCAGTACCGCTGCCTGGTGGCCCTGGGGCAACTCGCTGCCATGAGTGACAACCAGTCACTGCTGTTCCAACTTCTGAAGAGTACCGAGATCCAATGAAACGACTGAATCAACTGCTGGGCCTGCTGGCCGTGCTGCTGCTGGCCGGACTGGCCGGCCGGGCCGCCTGGACCCTGAGCCAGCCGGAACCCAAGTTTCTCCAGGGGCAGATTGAAGCCCGCCAGTACCATGTGTCCTCCAAGGTGCCCGGGCGGCTGGACAAGATCCTGGTGCATCGGGGTGACACAGTGGCCAAGGGCGATCTGCTGTTTGCCATCAGCAGCCCCGAGCTGGAAGCCAAGCAAACTCAGGCAAGGGCGGGGCTCAAGGCTGCCGAAGCTCTGAAGGCCCAGGCCGACAACGGCGCCCGCCGCCAGGAGGTGCTGGCGGCCCGGGAACAGTGGCACAAGGCCCAGGCCGCCGCCGAGCTGGCCCGTGTGACCTATGAGCGGGTCGAGGCCCTGTTTGCCGAGGGCGTGGTGGCGCGTCAGAAGCGCGATGAAGCTTTCACCCGCTGGCAGGCGGCCCAGTCCACCGACAAGGCCGCCGAGGCGGTGTACCGGATGGCGCAGGAGGGCGCCCGTCAGGAGACCCGTGATGCCGCCGCTGGCAAGGCGTTGGCGGCCCTCGGTCAGTTGGAGGAGGTGCAGGCGGTGCTGGCGGACAGCCAGATGCGCGCCCCCCGCAGTGGTGAGGTGAGCCAGGTGCTGCTGGACGAGGGGGAACTGGCGCCCACCGGGTTTCCCGTGGTGACCCTGGTCGACATGACCGATGCCTGGGCACTGTTCAATGTCCGCGAGGACAGCCTGGCCCGCTTCCCCGAGGGCGAACCGGTTCAGGTCAGGATTCCCGCCCTGGGCGACAGCTTCCCCTTCAGGGTGCGTTATCGCTCGGTACTGGGGGAGTACGCCACCTGGAATGCCACCGAGTCCGGCATGGCGTTCGACCTGCGTACCTTCGAGGTGGAGTTGGTGCCCTCCGCCGCCATTCCCGGGTTGCGTGCCGGGATGACCGCCCTGATTGAGCAATGACCAAGTCCATTGTCGTCCTGCTGCACCGCAGCGTCCGGGACCTGCTGTCCGACCCCTGGCAGGTCAGCTTGATGACCTGGCTGCCGGTACTGCTCTCGCTGATGCTGTGGGGCGTGTTTGCCCGCAGCCTGCCCACCCAGCTGCCGGTGGCGTGGACCGATCTGGACAACACCTCCGTCAGCCGAGCCCTCGGCCGTAAACTGCAGGCCAGTGCCGCCATCGGCCTGGTGGCCTACGCCACCGAAGCCGAGGCGGAGCGGGCGATGCGCCGTGGCGAGGTCTATGCCCAGGTGGTGATCCCCGCGCGCTTTGCCGCCGATCTGAGCAGCGGCCGCCGGCCCCAACTGCCGGTGTACTATAACGGTCAGTTCCTGCTGATGGGCAAGCGACTCTATTCGGCTGCCGCTTCTGCCCTGCGCGGCGGGCTGGCGGAGCTGGGCGCGCTGGGCGCCATGGCGGAGGGGGTGCCGGCAAAGGCGCTGCCGGTGGTGATGGCGCCGGTCACGGTCTCGATGACCCCGATGTTCAACCCGGATCTGGGCTATCTGCCCTTCCTGTTGCCCGGCCTGCTGCTGGCGCTCTATCAGCTGTTGGTGAGCGCCACCCTGGTCAATGCGGTGGCCCGGGGCAAACGGGGGTTGCCACTGCGGATCCTGCTGCTGCTGCTGTGGTGGTGGTTGATGGGGGGGATCGGCCTGCTGGTGCTCTATTCCGGCCTGGGCCTGCCGATGGCGGGCTCGGTGATGGTGTTGTGGCTGGCGACGATCCCGCTGCTCGGGGCCATCGCCGGCATCATCCTGTCGGTGGCGATGGTGGTGGATGACCCGGTGCGGGCTACCAGCATCGGCGGTGCGCTGTTTGCCCCGGCCTTTGCCTACATGGGGATAAGTTTCCCGCTGGAGTCGATGCCGGCGCTGGCCCAGCTGTGGCGGGTGCTGATGCCCAGTACCCACTACCTGCCTCTGATGCTGCAGGCGGGCGCCAACCACAACTGGTCTGCCACCTGGCCACTGCTGCTGATCTCCCTGCTGCTGGTGCCGGTGGCCTGCCTCTACCGGAGGATGTCATGAGCTGGTGGCAACTGTTCAAACTGGAGTGGCAGGGGCTGCTGGCGGATAAGGCGGCGATGCTGACCGCCATCGGTGGCATCCTGTTCTATGCGGTGATCTATCCGCTGCCCTACGCCAATCACGTGGCCCTGGATCAGCCGGTGGCGGTGGTGGACCTGGATCAGAGTGCCACCAGCCGCCGGCTGATGCGGATCTGGATGGCCTCACCCAAGGTGGCCCTGACCCGGGTCTACCCGGATCAGGGCGCGGCCGAGTCGGCCCTGACCGAAGGGGAGATCAAGGGCCTGATCGTGATTCCGGCCCAGTTCGAACGGCGCCTGTACCGGGGGGAGCAGGCGCCGCTGGCGGCGGCCGGGGATGGCAGCTTCCTGCTGCCCTACAGTAACCTGGCTACCGCGGCGCTCCAGGGCGCGGGTTACCTCGGCGCCGACATTCGCTTGCAGCGGGCCCTGGCCTCGGGGGGCGACGTCGCCGTCGAGTTGCGGCGGCTGCAGCCGGTGCAGACCCTGTTCCAGCCGACCTTCAACCCGGGCATGAGCTACTCCAGCTACGTGCTGCCCGGCGCTTTGGTACTGATCCTGCACCAGACCCTGCTGATGGTGGCGGCGATGCTGGGGGCCAACAACTGGAACACCCGGGGCGCCTGGCCGGGCTACCCGACGTCCGCCTGGCTGAGTGCCCGCGCGGCGATGCTGGCCTGCCTCTACCTGCCCTCCTGTGTTCTCTACTTCGATCTGATCCTGCCCTGGCAGTCGGTGGTGATGGCCGCCTCCTTCCTGACCATGGTCAGTGTGCTGACCCCTTTCCTGCTGGCGACCGCCCTGGCGGGGGTGGCGATCAGCACCCTGTTCCAACGGCGGGCGGTACCGGTGCAACTGATGGTGCTCACCGGGATGCCAATCCTGTTCACCAGCGGTTTTGTCTGGCCCACCGACAGCATGTCCGCCCTGCTCAGCGGGCTGTTTGCCTGGCTGCCGGCCCAGCCGGCGATGATCGCCATGATCAAGGCCAACCAGTTGAACCTGGGTTTACCCGGAATGGGGTTTGAGCTGTCCTCGCTGTGGATTCAGGTGCTAGCATGGGGGGCCCTGGCCTGGCTGGGGCTCAAGAGGCGTCAGGCCCTGGGGAGCCGCGACCCCACCGACGTCTGAAACCTACCAAATTGTTTTGCGAACAAGGAATTGTGATGAAACGCTCCTGTCTTGGACTCTTGCTGCTGGCCTGTGGTGCCAGTGCCAATCAGCAGGCCCTGACGCTAACCCCCTATACCGTGGCTTTCCCCTCCGCCTCCCTGGAGGAGAATGGCAAGGTGGGTCAGGAGCTGTACGGCTTTACCCTGGAGAAGCGCAGTAGGCTCAATCAGCAATGGCTGATGAGCTGGCAGCTGGAGGGCGCCTACAGCGACTTTAATTTCAGCCGAGATTCTCTGCTGGGGGGGCGCATCCAGGCCTGGGACAGCCGCACTACCCTGGGGGTGGGGATCAACGTCACCAAGCCGGATCGCACCGGCCTGACCTGGTTTGTCGGGCCCAGGCTACAGTGGTCCTATGCCGATACCGCCTCTTTCGCCGACGGTTTTGGCTACGGCCTGCTGGCCGGAGCCAGCTATCCGGTGAGTGAGGCTCTGACCCTAGGGCTGGGAGGCGGCTACTTCAACGACCCCTATAATGTGCGCTGGTTCCCGGTCTTGTTCATCAAGTGGCAGATCACCGATAAGCTGAAGCTGCATAACCCCTTCGAGCCGGGCTTCGCCGGCCGGGGCGGGCTGGAGCTGGCGTATCGGTTCAACCCCACCTGGGAGCTGGGGGCGGGGGTGGCCTACCGGACCCAGAACTTTGCGCTGGGGGAGGGAGCGGTGGAGATCGAGCAGCCGCTGAGCTTCCTGCGGGCCAGTTTCACCGCCGACGGGGGCTGGCGCCTCTCCGGCTATCTGGGTTACCGATCCGAGGGGGAGTTCTCCCTGCATGGGCCTCACGGCGGAGACACGCTGGACCTGGAGTCTGAAAGTGCCTTTGGCATGGTGGTGACCATCCACTTCTAGGGTGGCCTGGTGCGGGCCAGGTCGGGGGAGACCATCGCCTCCCCGACCGGGATCACTCTTCCAGGTATTGGCGTATCAGCTTGAACAGTTCCCGGGAGGCCTTGGGCGGTTTGGCCGCCTTGGCTTCTTTGGTGGCCTGGCGAATCAGCTGACGCACCCGTTGGCGCTCTTCGGCCATGGCGGGCACTTCGGCAAAAAGCGCCTGCATGGCGTCATCGCCCTCGGCAATCAGCCGGTCGCGCCACTGCTCCATCCGATGAAACTCCTGGCTGGCCTGGTTGTGCTTGTTGCGGAGCTTGTCCAGGGCGGCCACCAATGGTTCCGGATCGCGGCTGCGCAGCAGCTTGCCGATAAACTGCAGCTGCCGCCGGTGGGCCTCATTTTTGCCTTTCAGTCGCTGGGCCAGGGCCACCGCCTCCTCCAGCTCCTCATCCAGTGGCACCTTGGCCAGGTCATTCTTGCCAAGGGCAACGATCTCATGGCCGATCTTCTGCAGCTGCTCCGCTTCCCGCTTAAGCTCCGATTTGCTGATCCACTCCTCTTCCTGAAGCTCAGGTTCCGGGCGTTTTGCCGCCATAGCAGTTCTCCTAAATTGGTTGACCGCCTATTCTAGCAGTCCAGGGCGGCGAGCGTCACTGCCCCTATCGGAGCGGGGGCGGGGTTTGCTATCCTTGGCATCAACTGTACTTAACGGAATCGACGAGTGACTCAAGTCAGCATTGAAGCCCAGCGCCAGCAGCTGGAGGAGGCGGTGGCCCTGGCCCTGGATGAAGCCAAAAAACTGGGGGTGTCTGCCGCAGAGGTGGCCATCAGCAAACAGCAGGGGCTGAGCGTCTCCACTCGTATGGGCGAGGTGGAAACCGTGGAGTTCAACAAGGACGGGGCCCTGGGCATCTCCCTGTACCGTAACGGGGCCAAGGGGAACGCCTCCACCTCGGATCTCAGTGCCCAGGCCATCGTTGACGCGGTGCGCGCTGCCGATGGCATCGCCCGTCACACCACGTCGGATCCGCATAACGGTCTGGCGGAGGCGGAGCTGATGCCTACTCAACTGCCGGACCTCGACCTCTATCATCCGCATCCGCTGAGTTCGGAGGAGGGGATCGAGCTGGCCGCCCGCTGCGAGCAAGCGGCGCTGGAGAGTGGCCTGGGGATCGAGATGTCCGACGGCGCCAGCTGCAACAGTCACAGTGGCATCAAGGTGTATGGCAACAGCCACGGTTTTATCGGCAGCTACGCCTCCTCCCGTCACAGCCTCTCCTGCGTGCTGATCGGCAAGGATGAGCAGGGGATGGAGCGGGACTACGACTATACGGTCGGACGCCGCTTCGGCGATCTGCTCGCCCCGGAGGCCCTGGGGCGCAGCGCCGCGGCCAAGGTTCATGCCCGTCTCGGCGCCCGCAAGATCGGTACCTGTGAGGTGCCGGTGCTGTTCTCCGCCGAGACCGCCACCGGCCTGATCGGTCATCTGGTGGGGGCGATCAGCGGTGCGTCCCTCTACCGCCAGTCCTCCTTCCTGCCGGACAGCCTGGGCAGCCAGATTCTGCCCGACTGGTTCTCCATTGCCGAGGATCCCCACCTGCCGGTGGGGCTGGCCAGTGCCCCCTTCGACGGTGAAGGGGTGGCCACCCGCCCCCGGCAGATTGTCCGTGGCGGGGTGCTGGAGTCCTATTTGCTGACCGCCTACTCCGGCCGTCGGCTGGGGATGACCACCACCGGCCACGCCGGGGGGATCTACAACTGGCAACTGGACAGCAACGGCGGCGACTTGGCGGCGATGCTGAAGCAACTGGGTACCGGCCTGTATGTCACCGAACTGATGGGACACGGGGTGAATGGGGTGACCGGTGACTACTCCCGTGGTGCCGCCGGCTTCTGGGTGGAGAACGGCATCATCCAGTACCCGGTCCATGAGATCACCATTGCCGGCAACCTGAAGCAGATGTACCGGGAGATGGTGGCGGTGGGCAGCGACATCGACCCGCGCACCAGCATCAAGACCGGCTCCATCCTGCTGAGTGCCATGAAGGTGGCCGGCAACTGATCGGGACAGCCGTGCCGCTGACATGAGAAAACCGGAGCCAGGCTCCGGTTTTTTATACCGATGTCACCAAGTAAGTGGTTAGCCCGCTGCACCGGAGAGCCTGTTCCAATCAAGGCGTGGGGTGCAGTTGCCAGTGGGTCTGACAGTAAGCATCACAACGCAGAGCGGGGCAATTTAAACTGGCAACAGTGATCCGCTGTTGGGTGACATCGACATTACTCCGATTCGTCGAAGCGCCCGCTGAACAGCTGGGTCACCGCCTCCAGGGCGGGCTTGGCGTCACTGCCCTCACAGATCACCGTCACCTCCTGCCCCTGACAGGTCTGCAGCATCAGCAGCCCCAGCACGCTGTCTGCACTGGCGCTCTGATCGCCGTGGATCACCCGGATGCGGGCATCGTAGTTGTGGGCCAACTGGGCCAGCCGGGTTGCTGCCCGGGCATGCAGCCCCAGCTTGTTGACCACCTTAAGCGTTCTGGTCAGCTTCACGATTGTCCAGTTCCCGGTGGCGAACCGAGGTCTGTTTCTGCCGCTGGCGGAAGCGTTGCTCCAGCTGCTGGGCGATATAGACACTGCGGTGCTGGCCGCCGGTACAGCCGATGGCGACGGTCAGGTAGGCGCGGTTGTTGCGCTCCAGCATCGGCAGCCAGTTCAGCAGGAAGCTTTCGGTGTGGTCGATAAAGCGGGCCACCTCGGCCTCCTTGGCGAAGTAGCGCCGTACCGACTGGTCCAGCCCGGTGAGCGGGCGCAGTTGCGGATCCCAATGGGGATTGGGCAGGAAGCGCACGTCGAAGACGAAATCGGCGTCCTTGGGGATACCGTGCTTGAAACCGAAGGACTCGAACACCAGCAACAGTTCGCACTGGGTCCGGCCCAGCAGCCGGGTGCGGATCTCGTCGGCCAGCTGGTGGACCGACAGGCCGTCGGTCATGAAGCTGTGGTCCGCCAGGGTGCGAATCGGGGCCAGCAACTGGGTCTCCGAGGCGATCGCCTCGGCCAGGGAGGCGCCGCTGCGGGAGAGCGGGTGCAGCCTGCGGGTCTCGCTGTAGCGCTTGATCAGGCTGGAGTCCGAGGCGTCGAGGAAATAGATCTGCCGTTCGATGGACTCCGGCAGCGTCTGCAATATTTCCGGGACCTGTTCGGCCTGATCCTGAAGGTTGCGGATATCCAGGCTTACCGCCAGGGTGTCGCAGTGGCCCAGCATCTGCGTCACCAAAGCCGGCAACATGGCCGCCGGCAGGTTGTCCACGCAGTAGCACCCCAGGTCCTCGAGTACCCGGAGGGCGACGGACTTGCCAGCCCCGGATCGGCCCGAGAGGATGATCAGCTTCACGCCGTCACCAGGGCATAGAGGTCGGAGTCATTGGTGCACTTGCGCAGTGACCGACAGGTCTCCTTGTCTTCGAGTACCTTGGCCATGGCGGCCAGGGTGGTGAGGTGCTCCTGCACCGCCTCTTCCGGGACGAACAGGGCAAACAGCAGGTCCACCGGCTTGCCGTCGATGGCGTCGAAGGGGATCGCCTCGTCGCACTTGATGAATACGGCGATGGGGCGCTCGATGTTGGACAGGCGTCCGTGGGGCAGGGCGATCCCTTTACCGATACCGGTGCTGCCCATCCTCTCCCGGGCCAGCAGGCTTTCAAACAGCTGCTGGGGGTTGAGGTTCGGGTAGGAGACACCCGCCAGCTGGGAGATCATCTCCAGGGCGCGCTTTTTGCTCAGGCCCGGAGCGGCTATGGTGGCGCACTCCGGGCTCAGTAGGGTGGACAGTTCCATGATTAATGGCGTGAAATCTTCTCTTTGTGTTTGATTACCTGACGGTCCAGCTTGTCGATCAGGCCGTCGATGGCGGCATACATATTCTGGTCCTGGTGGGTGGCGTACACCTCACGGCCACTCAGGTTCAGTTTGGCTTCGGCGGTTTGCTGCAGTTTCTCCACATTCAGCACCACATAGACGTTGGAGATATGGTCAAAGTGGCGCTCCAGCTTATCGAACTTGGTGTGCACATAATCTCTCAGAGCGGTGGTGATCTCGACGTGATGACCGGTCAGATTGATCTGCATATAGGTTCCTCCTTTTTGCCGGTTACAGCTGTTTCCGCTGATTGGATGGAGCGATGCCGAGGGCTTCCCTGTACTTGGCGATGGTCCGTCTCGCCACCTTGATGCCCTGTTCTGCCAGCAGCTCCGCCATTTTACTGTCGCTGAGAGGCTTTTTAGGATTCTCTGCAGCAACCAATTTTTTAATTAAAGCACGAATTGCCGTCGACGAGCACTCGCCGCCGCTGTCCGTGCTCACATGACTGGAGAAGAAGTACTTCAGTTCGAAGATTCCCCGGGGGGTGTGCATGTACTTCTGGGTGGTGACTCGGGAGATGGTGGACTCGTGCATGTCCACCGCCTCGGCCACGTCGTTGAGCACCATGGGCTTCATCGCCTCGTCGCCGTACTCAAGGAACCCCTGCTGGAACTGGACGATGCAGTTGGCCACCTTGAGCAGGGTATCGTTGCGGCTCTCCAGGCTCTTGAGGAACCATTTGGCTTCCTGAAGGTGGCCCCGGACGAACTGGCTGTCGGCGGAGCTGCGGCTGTTGCGGCTGAGGGCGGCATACTGCTCGTTGATGCGGATCTTCGGCATGGTGTCCGGATTGAGCTCGACCACCCAGCGCCCCTTGCGCTTGGATACGGCCACATCGGGAATGACGTACTGATCGTTGTCGCTCACCAGGGCACTGCCGGGCCTGGGGTTGAGGGTCTGGATCAGCGCCATCGCTTCCTTGAGCTCCTCCTCCTTGAGGCGGGTCTTGCGCATCAGGCCGCGGAAGTCGCGGTTGGCCAGCAGATCCATATGGTCGCGGATCAGCATCTTCGCCTCTGCCAGCCAGGGGGTCGAGGCGTCAAACTGGCTCAACTGGACCAGCAGGCACTCAGCCAGATCCCGGGCGCAGACACCAACGGGGTCGAAACGCTGCACCCGCTTGAGGACAGCTTCCACCTCGTCCAGTTCCAGTTCATCGTCCCCCTGGGCTTCGAGGATATCCTCGGCGCTCTGAGTCAGGTAACCGCGCTCGTCGGTGGCATCGATGATGGCCACGGCGATGGCGCGGTCGGTGTCGGACATGGGGGTCAGCTCCATCTGCCACAGCAGATGGTCCTGGAGGCTGTCGCTGGTGCTGCCCTGAAAAGGCATGTCGTCCTCGCGGCTGGCCATGGGGGCGGGCGAGGAGGTGTAGTATTCGTCCCAGGAGGTGTCCACCTGCAGATCATCCGGCAGGTCGGTCTGGCTCAGGGCTTCGCTGGTGTCCAGGCTGGCGGCTTCCGGGGCGGGTTCGAGCTCGTCGCCGCCGCCGCCGAGATCGGGGGTGTCCGGGTTGGCGGGGTTGAACTCCTCCTCGACCTCAAGCAGGGGATTGGCATCCAGGGCCTCCTGGATCTCCTGCTGGAGATCCAGTGTTGACAGCTGCAGCAGGCGGATCGCCTGCTGCAGCTGCGGGGTCATGGTGAGCTGCTGTCCCAGCTTCAGCTGTAGGGAAGTCTTCATTTACAACAACCTGTCCTTATTCCTTCTAGTTCTTTCCGGTTGCATGCCTGGTCTCGAGTTCAAATTACTATAGCTTGAACTGGTCGCCCAAGTATACCGAGCGCACCAGCTTGTTCTCGAGGATGGCGGCGGGTTCACCCTGGGCGATCAACTCGCCGTGGCTGACGATGTAGGCGTGTTCGCAGACGTCCAGAGTTTCACGGACATTGTGGTCGGTGATCAGCACCCCCAGCCCCCGATCCCGCAGATGCTGGATGATCTTCTTGATGTCGATTACCGAGATGGGATCCACTCCGGCAAAGGGCTCGTCGAGCAGAATGAATTTGGGGTCTGCGGCCAGGGCTCGGGCGATCTCCACCCGGCGCCGCTCTCCGCCGGAGAGGCTCATGCCGAGGCTGTCGCGGATGTGAGTGATGTTAAACTCCTCCAGCAACTGCTCCAGCTTCTCCACCCGCTCGGTCTGGCTCAGGTCCTTGCGGGTCTGCAGCACCGCCATCAGGTTGTCGTACACCGACAGTTTGCGGAAGATGGAGGACTCCTGGGGCAGGTAGCCGATTCCCTTGCGGGCCCGGCTGTGCATCGGCAACAGGGTGATCTCCTCGTCGTCGATCAGGATGCGGCCGCGGTCGTTCTGCACCAGCCCCACCACCATGTAGAAGGTAGTGGTCTTGCCGGCGCCGTTGGGTCCCAGCAAGCCGACGATCTGGCCGGTGCTGACCTCCAGGCCAACGTTTTTCACCACTTCCCGGCCCTTGTAGGCCTTGGCCAGCTTCTCAGCGGTCAGAGTTGAACGGGTCATTGCTGCGTCTCGCCCTGTTTCTCGCCCTTGGGCTCGGTCAGTGATTTCAGGTCAGCCTCGGCGGGCTGGAAGATGGTGGTGATCTGCTCATCCTCACTGCCTTCGGCCACCAGCATCTGCTTCTCCAGGTCGTACTGGATGCTGTCTCCCTGAACCAGGCTGCCGGACTGGCGCATTTCGGCCTTGCCCTTGAGGGTCAGGATCCGCTTCTGGATGTCGTAGCGGATCTCATTGGCCTGGGCTTCCGCCAGCTTGCCGTTCTCCAACATCTGCTGGTAGGTGGCCGGCGAGCCGGACGCGATCAGGGTGGTGACCACCTTGTCGTCGGTGGCTTCGGCGCGCAGTTCGTCGGCGTTGATCAGCAGGGTGCCCTGAGTGATGCGCACCCGGCCGGAGTAGATCACCATGCCATTGGGCAGGTCCGCCCGGGAGTTGTCGGCCTTGACCTCCACCTTCTGGAGGGTGTCGCTGTCGAGGGCGGCGGCGCCGGTGCTGCCCAGCAGCATCAGGGCGGCCAGCAGCAATTTAACGGGTTTCATAGATGGCATTTACCTGACTCTTCAATTCAATCCGGTTCAAATTCAGATCCGCCCACAACCCCTTGGCGGTGATGCGAAAGCCTTCACCCTGGCCCACAATCTGCCGGTTGGAGGTCATGATCATCGTCTCCAGGTCCAGCTCCAGATAGTCGGTGGTGATGGTCTTCAGGGGTTCGTTGGGCTCAATGGAGGTGATGATAACATCATTTTCCAGTACCACGTGGCGGCCATCGCTCAGCTGCCCCTGGCTGGCCTGGACCCGCCACTTTCCCTGGCTGTTTTCAGGATAGAGCAGATAATCGGGCTGCTGCAGCCGGGTCAGGGCCAGCGCCTGGTAGTGCTCCATCTCCTCGGCGCTGATCTCTGCGCTCAGTCGGCCGGTGTTGGCGTAGACGCGGCTGCGCAGATTCTCGGCGACGAAGTCCGGCTGGTAGCTGGGCTTGATGTCCGCCTGGGTCTGATCCTTCATCACCATGGAGCGCCAGGTCAGCAGGATGGCAGCACCGAACAGGATGGCGATGGCGATCCCTTCGCGTTTCATACGCTCATCCCTTTGGCACCCTTGAGGGTGCCCTGGGCTTCCATGATCAGGTCACACAGCTCACGTACGGCACCGAAGCCGCCACGCGCTCGGGTTACCAGGTGGGCCTGTCGCAGCAGCAGAGGGTGGGCATCGGCCACCGCCACCGCCAGCCCGGTGAGCGCCATCACCGGTGCGTCCACCAGATCATCGCCGATGTAGGCGCACTGGCCGTCGCTTACGCCCAGCCGCGATTTCAGCTCCTCATAGGCGGCGACCTTGTCCTCCACACCCTGGTAGATGTGGGCGACGCCCAGGGCCGTCATCCGGGTCTGAACGATCTCGGATCGGCGCCCGGTGATCACCGCCACCTGTACGCCGCTGTTCTGAAGAGCCTTGACCCCGAAGCCATCCCGGGTGTGGAATGCCTTGAGCTCCTCGCCCTGGTTGCCCAGATAGATGCGGCCATCGGAGAAGACGCCGTCGACGTCACACACCAGCAGCCGGATGGCGCCGGCGCGCTCCAGGTTGTCCCGGGAGACCGGGCCATAGAGGGTGTCGGTCATGGTCATCACAGTACTCCCGCTTTCAGCATGTCCATCATATTCAGGGCGCCGACCGGGCGCGCCTGGTCGTCGATGCGCACCAGGCCGTTGATCTTGCGCTCCTCCATCAGTTTCAGGGCCTCGGCGGCCAGGATGTTGTCCTTGAGGGTGATGGGGTCGCGTGTCATCACCTGGCCTATGGTGCTGCTGTGGATCTCTACCCGGGCATCCAGCACCCGGCGCAGGTCGCCGTCGGTGAAGATGCCGGTGAGCCGCCCCTGCTCGTCGATGACGCAGGTCATTCCCAGCCCCTTGGCGGAGATCTCCAGCAGCGCCTGGGACAGGGGCATCTGCTCGGTGACACAGGGGAGCTGCTCGCCGGTATGGGTCAGGTCATCCACCCGCATCAGCAGCTTGCGCCCCAGTGCCCCGCCCGGGTGGGATAGGGCGAAATCGTCGGCGGTGAATCCCTTGGCCTGAAGCAGGGCCACCGCCAGGGCATCGCCCATCACCAGGGTGGCGGTGGTTGAGGAGGTGGGGGCCAGGCCGAGGGGGCAGGCCTCCTGCTCCACCTTGATGCACAGGTGCACCTGGGCCAGGCGGGCGAGGGTGGAGTCGGGGCTGCCGGTCATGGCGATCACCGGAATGCCCAGGCGACGGATCACCGGCATCAGGGTCATGATCTCTCTGGCTTCCCCGGAGTTGGAGATGGCGATGACCACGTCCTGTTCGGTGAGCATCCCCAGGTCGCCGTGACTGGCCTCACCCGGATGGACGAAAAAGGCGGGGGTGCCGGTGCTGGCCAGGGTGGCGGCAATCTTGTTGCCCACGTGCCCGGACTTGCCCATCCCCATGACGATCACCTTCCCTTGGCAGGCGAGCATCTGCTGACAGGCGGCGACGAAGCTGTCGTCGATGTACTGCTGCATCCCCTGCAGGGCTTCGATCTCCACATTGATCACTTGGCGTCCCCATTGACGCAGTTGAGAGGGGTTGGTCATGGTGTTGCTTTGCTCCTTTAACCCGCCTGAGTAAACAGCATGCCCTGATAGGCGATAAATACAACCAGAAGGATCAGCCCTTCGGCCCGGCTCAGTACCTGGCGCTTCTTCATCCACAGCAGCAGCAACGGGGCCAGGCTGGTGGCCATCATCATATAGAGGTCGCGGCCGGCGGCGTTGGCGTCCACCGGACCCGGTGCCAGCAGCGCCGGAACGGCCAGCACTGCCAGTATATTAAACAGATTGGAGCCCACCACGTTGCCGATGGCCAGGTCATCTTCATTCTTGAGGACACCGGCGATGCAGGCGGCCAGCTCAGGCAGACTGGTACCGATGGCGATGATGGTCAGGCCGATCACCAGGTCCGACATGCCGAACCACTGGGCGATGCCGACGGCGCCGTCCACCATCCAGTTTGAAGCCAGGGGCAGCAGCGCCATGCCCAGAACCAGCCATACCAGGGCCATGGGGGTGGAGAGATCCCGGGGAATCTCCTCGTCGCTCTCCCGTCCAAGGGGGTCGCTGTCGCGGTTCTGCCAGGCCTGGACACACAGGTAGCCGAGAATGATCACAAAGGCGGCGGCCAGCAGCAGGCCGTCGGTGCGACTGAGATCGAGGTCACTCAGCAGGTAGCCAGCCAACAGGGTGCCGGCCATCATCAGCGGCATCTCCCGTTTGAGGGTGGAGCTGCTGACGACCAGGGGTCTGAGCAGTGCGGTGGCGCCGAGGATCAGGGTGATATTGGCGATGTTGGATCCCAGCACATTACCTATGGCGGTATCCCCGCGACCCTCCAGGGCGGCCGTGGCGGACACCATCATCTCCGGGGCGGAGGAACCCATGGAGACGATGGTCAGGCCGATGATCAGCGAGGGCAGTCCCAGGTTCCGGGCAATGGCGGCGGCGCCGTAAACGAATCGGTCGGCGCTCCACACCAGCAGGGCCAGCCCGCCGGCCAAGAGTAACAGGTTGAGCAACATGGTCGAGAAATACCTGGCAGTATAAGAGGCGCATTGTCGCCTGAACACTTTGAAAAGAAAAGGGCGCGGCCGGATCGGAGGGGAAATTTGCGGGGCGTGTGCCCCGGGATGACCCTCATCCGCCGCTGGGTCGGAGAACACCTGTGCTACTCGGCGGCGGCCAGGGCAACTGAACCGAAGCTGAATCATGGGGGGAGGGTGCTGTTTTGTTGTTAAATTTCGTCCCGATTCTTGGTAATCTGGCCCATTACGATCTGACGTCGTGTCTGAATTGAGGGAATAACGTTCTAAGTGGATATTCAACGCAACCTGATCGAGGTTGAAGGGCTGACCTTCAGTCGTGGCAACCGTCGTATCTTCAAAGGGCTGAGCCTGGTGATCCCCAAGGGTAAGGTGACCGCCATCATGGGGCCCAGCGGCATCGGTAAAACCACTCTGCTCAAATTGATCGGCGGCCAGTTGCAGCCGGATTCCGGGCGGGTGCTGTTCGACGGTGAAGATCTGCACAGAGCGGGGCGCCAGGACCTGTTCCGCATGCGCCGACGCATGAGCATGCTGTTTCAGTCCGGGGCGCTGTTCACCGACATGTCGGTCTTCGACAACATCGCCTTTCCCCTGCGGGAACACACCCAACTGAGTGAGTCCCTGATTCGCAAGCTGGTGCTGATGAAGTTGGAAGCGGTGGGGTTGCGTGGCGCGGCCGGCCTGATGCCGTCGGAGCTGTCCGGCGGCATGCAGCGGCGGGCGGCGTTGGCGCGCGCCATCGCCCTCGAGCCGGAGCTGGTGATGTATGATGAGCCCTTCGCCGGCCAGGACCCCATCTCCATGGCGGTGCTGGTGAAACTGATCAAGGAGCTGGGACAGGCCCTGGATCTGACCTCGGTGGTGGTCAGCCACGATGTTCAGGAGGTGCTCTCCATCGCCGATTACGCCTACGTCATCGCCGACGGTCGGGTGATCGGCGCCGGTGACAGCCAGAGCCTGCTGGCGGACGGTTCGCCCCAGTTGACCCAGTTCCTTCGGGGAGAGGCGGATGGTCCGGTGGCCTTCCACTACCCGGCTCAGGATTATCAACAGGAGCTGATGCACAAATGATCCTTGAATCTGTAGCCCGGTTGGGCGCGACGGGGCTGAAGACCCTCGGTTCGCTGGGCCGTGCCGGAGTGATGTTGTGGGGTGCCTTGGTGCATCGCCCGCAGCCCGCGAAGATGTGGCCACTGCTGGCCCGCCAGATCTACAACGTCGGCGTGCTATCCATGCTGATCATCCTGGTCTCCGGCCTGTTTATCGGTATGGTACTGGGCCTGCAGGGCTACACCATCCTGGTGGATTTCGGTACCGAAGACAGCCTGGGCCCCATGGTGGCGCTCTCCCTGTTGCGGGAGTTGGGCCCGGTGGTGACGGCGCTGCTGTTTGCCGGACGGGCGGGCTCCTCCCTGACCGCGGAGATCGGTCTGATGAAGGCCACCGAGCAGCTGGCCAGCCTGGAGATGATGGCGGTGGATCCCCTGCGACGGGTGATTGCGCCGCGGTTCTGGGCCGGGGTGATCTCCATGCCTCTGCTGACGCTGATGTTTGTCGCCGTGGGCGTTTGGGGCGGACACCTGGTTGGGGTTGAGTGGAAAGGGATCGACAGCGGTGCCTTCTGGTCCATCCTCCAGGCCTCGGTGGAGTGGCGCCAGGATATTGTTAACTGCCTGATTAAATCTGTCGCCTTTGCGGTGGTGGTGACCTGGATCGCCACCTACAAGGGCTACAATGCCGTCCCCACTGCCGAAGGGCTGGGCCGGGCCACCACGGATACCGTGGTCCACGCCTCCCTGGCGGTACTGGGACTGGATTTTCTGCTGACCGCATTGATGTTTGGAAACTAGCATGACGAATAGAAAACTGGAGTTGGCCGTAGGTGCATTTCTGGCGGCCGGATTGATCGCCTTCCTGGTGCTGGTGTTCAAGGTGGCCGACATCGATCCGAGGTCTCACACCAATGTGTACTACCTGACTGCCAAGTTTGACAACATCGGCAGCCTCAAGGAGCGCTCGCCGGTGAAGGTGGGGGGCGTGGTGGTTGGCAGGGTGGCGAAGATCGATCTCGATCCCGAACTGCTGATCCCCGAAGTCACCCTGGCCATCGAGAGCCGTTTCAACCAGTTCACCGACAACAGCAGTGCCTCCATCCTCACCTCGGGTCTGCTGGGGGAGCAGTATATCGGCCTGACGCCCGGGTTTATGGATGATGAATCTGAGATCCTGGCTGATGGAGACCGTCTGGAGGACACCCGCAGTGCCATGGTGTTGGAGGAGCTGATTGGCCAGTTCCTCTACAGCGCCGGTAAAGAGTAACGGAGGAGCAGATGCTGAAACGGGTTTTACAACTGGGTCTGGTGCTGCTGATGGCGGCGGGTCTGCCCGCCTGGGCCACTAACTACACCAACCCCTACGAGATGATGCAGCAGGTGGCGGACAAGGCGTTTGCCCGGCTGGCGGAGGAGCGGTCGGCCCTGGAGCAGGATCCCGACAAGGTTCGGGTCCTGATCGATGAGGAGCTGCTGCCCTACATCGACTATAAGTACGCCGCCTACAAGGTAATGGGCCAGCAGGCCCGCCTCGCCACCAGAGAGCAGCGGCAGGCGTTCACCGAGCAGTTCAAGGAGTACATGCTGGCGACCTTTGCCAACGCCTTCAACAAATACAACGACCAGACCCTGGAGTTTGCGCCGGAACAGCCCTATCAGGATGCCAAGATCGTCGCCATCAACGTCAAGTTGATCGAAAAACAACGAGAACCGGTGGATCTGCAGTTCAAGGCCCGTAAAAACAAGAAGGGTCACTGGAAAGTATTTGATCTGGTTGCCGAAGGCATCAGCCTGCTGGCTTCCCAGCAGGCGGAGCTGGGCGGGCTGATTCGTCAGAACGGCATCGAATCTGTCACCGCACAGTTGGCGGAGCGCAATCGACAGGGTATTGTGGCCACCACAGGACAGAGCCAATGAGTGCCACCGCTTGCGTCCAGGGGATCCGTCTGAGCCTCAACGGTCGGCTGAACCTGGATTCGGTGCCCTACTTCACCAAGCCCGGACATAACCCCCTGACCGACGCCGTCACCGAGCTCGATCTCAGTGGATTGAGCCACTGTGACAGCGCCGGTGTGGCCCTGCTGATTCAGTGGGTGGCCGAAGCGAATGCCCAGGGCCGCACCCTGACCCTGGTGGCGGTGCCCGACAAGGTGAAAGCGCTCCTTGAGCTCTACGATATCGAATTCTTAACACTCGCCATCGGGCGGGAGGGAGAGGGAAATGCAGAACAGTGAAGTGGCCGACCTGCTGAAGGACACCATGAGCCTGGAGGAGGTGATCGTCACCTCTGAAGGCACCCACTATAAGGTGATTGCCGTAGGCGAGGTGTTCGACGGCATGAGCAAGGTAAAACGTCAGCAGGCGGTCTACGGTCCGCTGATGGAGAAGATTACCGACGGGACTCTGCACGCCTTGACCATCAAGGCATTCACGCCAGCGGAGTGGCAACGCGAAAAGATGTTCAACCTCTGAGTGTGATTGATTCAGCGTGGATAAACTGCAAATTCGGGCAGCCGGTCCCTTAACCGGCGACGTGACCATCTCAGGAGCCAAGAACGCCGCCCTGCCGATCCTGATGGCAACGGTGCTGGCGGATGATGAGATGCGCATTGGCAATGTTCCCGCCCTGAGGGATGTGAACACCAGCTGCCAGTTGCTGCGTCAGCTGGGGGCCGAGGTCAGCGAACTGAAACAGGGGGTGGTGGCGATTCGTCCCCAGAGTATCGACCAGTATGTGGCGCCCTATGATCTGGTCAAGACCATGCGCGCCTCCATCATGATCCTGGGGCCGCTGCTGGCCAAGTTCGGTCGGGCGGATGTCTCCCTTCCGGGCGGCTGCGCCATCGGAGCCCGTCCGGTGAACCTGCACATTCACGGTTTGCAGCAGATGGGCGCCGACGTGGTGGTGGAGGAGGGTTACATCAAGGCCCGGGTCGATGGCCGCCTGAAAGGGGCCACCATCCTGATGGACATGGTCTCCGTCACTGGCACCGAGAACCTGATGATGGCGGCCGCCCTCGCCGACGGCGTCACGGTGATCGAAAACGCCGCCCGTGAGCCTGAGGTGGTGGATCTGGCCAACTGCCTGAACGCCATGGGCGCCGACGTCCGTGGCGCCGGAAGCGACACCCTGGAGATTCACGGTGTTGAACGACTCTCCGGCATCCATTATGACGTGATGCCCGACCGCATCGAGACCGGCACCTACCTGGTGGCCGCCGCCGCCACCCGTGGCCGCATCGTCTGCCGTCGCGCCGCGCCGGAAACCATGGATGCGGTACTGCTGAAACTGGAGGAAGCCGGTGCCGTCATCGAGCGTGGTGAGGACTGGATCTCTCTGGATATGCAGGGAAAGCAGCCTAAAGCGGTGGACGTGAAAACCGCACCTCATCCGGCATTCCCCACGGATATGCAGGCACAGTTCTGTGCCCTGAACGTGGTGGCGGAGGGGGTCAGCAGGGTGACCGAGACCATATTTGAGAACCGCTTTATGCACATCCCTGAGCTGCAGCGCATGGGAGCGAGCGTGGACCTGGAGGGGAATACCGCGATGATCAAGGGCGGTGCCCGCCTCACCGGCGCCCAGGTGATGGCCACGGATCTGCGGGCCTCCGCCTGCCTGGTGATCGCCGGCCTGGTGGCAGAAGGCACCACCACAGTGGATCGCATCTACCACCTGGACCGCGGCTACGAGCAGATCGAAGCGAAGATGGCGGGCCTGGGGGCGGACGTCACCAGAGTGTCCTGATCGCGATGAGCGTCGTGGAAGCCGGCCCCTGGGCCGGTTTTTTTTTGTTCACCAATTCGCTCACGTTTTTTTCACATGCCCGGGTTAGGATCTCCGTTGGAGATATCGTCAAATCAAGGAGGTAATGATGAAGGATAATCCACAACGGCTGTCGTCGCTCTCGGTGCTGCTGCATTGGCTGGTCGGCATCACCTTTATCCTGCTGTTGTCGGTGGGGATCCTCATGGAGGAGACCGACGCGCTGGCCCTCTACCCGCTGCACAAATCGGTGGGGATGCTGCTGCTGGCGGCCGCCGCAGTGCGGATGCTGTGGCGGGCTGGCAATGGCTGGCCGGTCCCCCTTGGCCAGCCTGGTGCCATGGCGGTGGTCACCGCCCGAGCGGTGCACTGGATGTTGATCATCGGTACCGTACTGATGCCGCTGTCCGGCATGTTGATGTCCGGTGGCGGGGGTCACGGGTTGTCGCTGTTTGGCCTGGATCTGCTGGCGGCAAACCCCGATCCGCTTAATCCCGGTGAGGTGATTCCGCTGAGTCGGTCCCTGGCCGGTGTCGGCCACGAGTTGCATGAGATCGGCGGCAACCTGATGATTGCCGCCATCCTGCTGCACGTTATCGGCGCCCTCAAACACCACTTCATCGATCGGGACGCCACCCTGACCCGGATGCTGGGCCGGACGCCGAGGTAGAGGTCCGGATCCGGCTCATGGGGTCCTGCCGCTGTGGTAAGCTGATCCCATGAACCTCACCCATGAACAGTGCGAGCGGGCCCGCCTGGCCCGCGATAGCCGCTTCGACGGCCGCTTCTTTACCGCGGTGATCAGCACCGGCATCTACTGTCGGCCGGTGTGCCCCGCGCCGCCCCCCAGGCCGGAAAACGTTCGGTACTTCGCGAATGCCGCGGCGGCCGCTGCCGCCGGTTTCAGGCCCTGCCTTCGCTGCCGCCCCGAAAGCGCCCCGCTGAGCCCCGCCTGGCGGGGCTGTGAAACCACGGTGGACAGGGCGTTGACGCTGATCCACGACGGTGAACCCGGGGAGACGCTGGCGGGGGTGTGCGAGCGCCTCGGGGTGAGCCAGCGCCACTTGCGCCGCCTGTTCCAACACCATCTCGGCGTGTCGCCGCTGGCCTATGCGCTGAACCACAGGTTGCTGTTTGCCAAGCAGTTGCTTGCGGAGAGTGAGTTGTCGGTGCTCGATATAGCGCTGGCGTGCGGCTTCAACTCCCGGCGGCGTTTCAACGACGCGTTTGTGGGACAGTTCCGGCTGACGCCGACCCGGGTACGTCGCGGTGAGTCGGGTGTCGGCCAGGGGTGTACACTGACACTGAGTTACCGTCCGCCGCTGGACTGGTCCCGTATGCTGGCGTTTCTGGCCCTCAGGGCACTGCCCGGCGTCGAGGTGGTCGAGGACGATCGTTACCGCCGGGCGTTTCGTTGGCAGCAGGCCAGGGGGTGGTTCGAGGTCGCCCCGGTATCGGGCAGAGACGCACTGGGGCTGACGCTGCACTGCGACTCGCCCAGGGCGATACGCCCCGTGGTGCAACGGGTGCGGCGGGTACTGGATCTGGACCTGGACCCGCTGGAGCTGACCCGGCACCTCAGTCAGGATCCGCTCCAGGCGCCGTTGTGGCTGGCGCAGCCGGCTTGTCGGTTGCCCGGGGTATGGAGCGAGTTTGAGGCGGTGGTGCGTGCCCTGGTCGGGCAGCAGATCAGCGTCAAGGGGGCGCGGACCATCCTCAGCCGGCTGTGCCGCCGCTTCGGTGATCCACTGCAGGGGCCCGGCCTGGCGCGGCTGTTTCCTGAACCCGCCGCACTGGCCGGGGCGGATCTGTCCGGCCTGGGGCTGACCCGGCCCCGCGCCGGTTGGATAGCGGCGATTGCCCAGGCCTATGCCGAGGGGTTCAGTGCCGGAGAGGGGGATCTGGTCTCCAGGGTCAACCGGCTCAAGACCCTGAAGGGGGTGGGGGACTGGACCGCGCACTATGTGTGCATGCGGGCGTTTGGCGAAAGCGACGCCTTCGTGGCCACGGACCTGGGGCTGTACCATGCCCTGGGCCTGACGCGGGGGACGGCGGCGCAAACCCTGGCCCTGGCTGAGCCGTGGCGCCCCTGGCGCGCCTATGGAGTAATGGCACTGTGGCATTCACTGGGAGAGAGAGCATGAAATACGACACCTGGGACAGCCCCTGGGGGGAGATCCTGGCGGCGGTGTCCGACAGGGGACTGGCGCTGCTGGCGTTTCAGCAGGGGACGCAGCCGGCGACGCCACCACCGGAGTGGCACAGGGACCGGGAGGCGTTGGCCGAGGTGCGTCGCCAGTGTCGGGAGTATGCCGAGGGCCGCAGGTCGACGTTTGAGCTTCCTCTGGATATGACCGGCACCGAGTTCCAGCGCCAGGTGTGGCAGGCGCTGACCACCATCCCGGCCGGTGCCACGCGCAGCTATGGGGAGATCGCCCGGCAGATAGGCCGGCCCAAGGCGGTCCGGGCGGTGGGGGCCGCCAATGGCCGCAATCCGGTCGCCCTGGTGGTGCCCTGTCACCGGGTGATCGGGGCATCGGGCAGTCTGACCGGCTACGCCGGAGGGGTGGATCTGAAGGCGGCGCTGCTGCGACACGAGCAGCGGCTGGCATAGACAAAGGGCTCAACTGAGCCCTTTGTCCTGTTTGGGTTATCGCTCCGGTCCCTGGTAGGGCGGTTTCTCACCGATGGTGACCGGCAGCTGCAGCCGTTTGCCGTTGCGGATCAGGGTCAGGTTGACCTCGGTGCCCGGCGGGGTCTCGGCGATGTCATCCATCATGGCATTGACCCCGTTCAGGGGCTGACCGTTGAGCTCGATCACCACGTCCCATTGGGCCAGGCCGGCGCGGAACGCGGGGCCACCCCGGTCGATGCCGGTCAGGACCACTCCCTGCAGATCCGTCAGTCCCAGGCTCTGGCTGGCATTGAAATCCAGATTCTGGGCAGCCACTCCGAGGTGACCGCGGATCACCCGACCATCCTGGATCAGCTTCTGCATCACCTTGTAGGCCAACTGCAGCGGGATGGCGAAGTTGATCCCCAGCCCGCTCTCGCCACCGACGTTGTAGTTGGCGGTGTTGACCCCGACCAGATAGCCGTCGGCGTCAACCAGGGCACCTCCGGAGTTGCCCTGGTTGATGGCGGCGTCGGTCTGAATAAAATCCTGATACTGAGAACTCAAGCCGGTGCGTCCCGTGGCACTGACGATCCCCTGGGTGATGGTCTGGCCCAGGTTGTAGGGATTGCCGATGGCCAGCACCGCATCGCCGACCTCGGTGGTCCGCTTCAGGTCAAAAGGGATGCTGGGCAGGCTCTGGCCCTCGGTGTTGAGGTAGAGCACCGCCAGATCTGTCCAGGGGTCGGCGCCGATCATCACCGCCGATCCCCAGCGCCCGTCCTGAAGGGCCACGTAGATCAGGTCGGCCCGACTCACCACATGGTAGTTGGTGAGCACATAGCCGTCCTCGCGCATGATGATGCCTGAGCCCAGGCCGGCGTCCGTCGACTGGCTGGGATTCTGGGGATTCTGGCTGCGGGTGTAGATGTTGACCACCGCCGGTGACGCCCGCTTGACCGCGTGGGCGAAGCTGTTGCGTCCCACCTGGCTGGTGGGCCAGTTGAGATCCGGCAACTGCTGCCGCAAGTTGGGGCTGATCAGGACAATGGCCGCCGCCAGCACCAATCCGGCCAGAATGGGTTTAGCAATGTAGAGGAGTAGCCTTGCCATAGTGCCGAGGGTCCAATGAAAAACAGCAGGATAGCATATCCGGGGTAAGAGAAAAAAAGCCGCGGTCGGACCGCGGCTTCGTCTCAGGTTGAAGGACTATCGGACGATCAGGTACATGTTGGCGTTGTCCCGGCGAATGTTCAGTGCCAGGGCGCCTTCATAATCCTCCAGCAGCTTGCGCAGCGCCTTGAGGCTCTGTACCCGTTCACGGTTCACCCCGAGGATGATGTCACCCTTACGCAATCCCTGGCGGGCGGCGGGAGAACGCTCCTCCAGTTCGGTAATGGCCACACCCTGGATGCCATCCTGGTTATAGGTGGAGAGCTTGGCGCCCTCCAGGGCAGGATGAACCACGCTGGCCTTGACGTTTTCGCCCTCGGCTTCGCTCAGGGTGACATTGACGTTTTCCTGGTCGCCGTCACGGATAATGCCCAGCTTCACCTTGGAGCCGGCGCCCATGGTGGCTACCTTGGCGCGCAGTTCGGCGAAAGTGCGGATCTTGCGGCCGTTCACGGAGACAATGATGTCGCCCGCCTTGAGGCCCGCCTTGGCGGCGGCGGAATCGGGCACCACCTGGCTGACGAAGGCGCCATGCTGGGACTCCAGGCCGAACAGCTTGGCGGTCTCGTTATCCAGCTCCCGGCCCAGGACCCCGAGGACGCCCCGGCGCACTTCGCCGTACTCGATGATCTGTTCCGTCAGCCCCTTCACCATGTCCGAGGGGATGGCGAAGCCGATGCCGACGTTGCCACCGCTGGGGGCCAGGATGGCGGTATTGATACCGATCAGCTCACCGTTGAGGTTCACCAGCGCGCCGCCTGAGTTGCCGCTGTTGATGGCGGCATCGGTCTGGATGAAGTTTTCCAGGCTCTCGATATTCAGGCCGCTGCGCCCCAGGGCGCTGACGATGCCGGAGGTGACGGTCTGACCCAGGCCGAAGGGGTTGCCGATGGCCACGGCGAAGTCGCCTACCCTGAGTTCGTCAGACTTGGCCAGCTTTACCTCGGTCAGATCGCCGGCCTCCACCTGTAGCAGCGCCACATCGCTGCTCTGATCGGAGCCGATCAGCTTGGCTTCAAACTCGCGCCCGTCGGCCAGGCTGACCAGGATCTTGTCGGCACCGTCGATAACGTGGTGGTTGGTGACGATGTAGCCGTCCTCGGCGTCGATGATCACCCCGGAACCCAGGCCGCGGAAGGGTCGCTCCTGCACCCGCTCACGGGGAGCATTGGGGCCGAAGAAGTAACGGAAGGGCTCGGGGATCTCCTGACGGGAGACATGAGTTCCCGACACGGATACCGAGACCACCGCCGGGGCGACCTGTTCAATCATCGGGGCCAGGCTGGGCAGCTGCTGTCCGTCAACAGCCAGGGGCAGGGCGGCCTGGCTGGTGGCTGGAAACAGAGATAAACCGGCAGACAACAAAGCGGCGGTCAAAACAGCGACAGACTTTTTCATCTATAAAAACTCTCCGTATATCAGCAAATTTGTCTACTTGCTTTCGGACAGTCTGTCGCCGTTTTAGTTCCGCCTGTTAGCTGACTTTTTTGTTGGGGGTGATGATGCCGTGGGAGCCTTGGACATAGTCGTTGGGCTGGAACTCCTCGCTGGAGATCATCACCGGCTCGGGTTGATGCAGGGGCAGTTGGGCGGTGGACAGCTGCTCATTGAACAGGTGAGATGCCGAGTCGTTCCACAGCTTGTTGGCCTTGTCCAGGTTCTGGCTAAGTTGCAGCAGGGTGGCGTGGGACTGCTCGAAATAGTCGGCCATCTCCTGGCGCTGCTGCTCGAGATCGAACCTGGCGCTCTCCAGGGCCTTCTTCAGTTGCGGAGTCTCCTCGGCGCTGCCACCGCTCTTCCAGCGGACCAGGTAGCCCACACCGGCACCGAGGATGAAGGCTAATGCAATCCAAACTTCGTTCATATCTTCTCCATGGCGACCCCTGCGCTCGGGTCTGAATACTTGAGGGTATTGTACTTGTTATAGAACAACTATACATCGGCTGTGCCCTCCGTGGTACCATGCGACCCCAAAGCTTAGACCAGTTGAGAGGGCAAAGGACGTGCCGCAGGCGACCCCCTTAGAGCGTTATCAGGCGGATCTGCAACGGGCAGATTTTCATGAAGACCCCGCACAAAAGCAGGCGGTTGAACACCTGCAGTCCCTGTATGAGAAGCTGATCGAGCGCCGGCAGGCCTCCAGGCCCGGACTGCTCTCCCGGTTACTGGGTCGCAGTGCCCTCCCGGTCCCGGTCCAGGGCCTCTACTTCTGGGGCGGGGTCGGTCGGGGCAAGACCTATTTGGTGGACACCTTCTACGAGGCGCTGCCCATCGAGCGTAAGTTGCGCATTCATTTCCACCGATTCATGCACCGGGTCCACCGGGAGCTGGACCGGGCCAAGGGGCAGGCCAACCCCCTCGAGGCGGTGGCGGCGGCACTGGCTGCCGAGGCCGAGGTGATCTGCTTCGACGAGTTCTTCGTGTCCGACATCACCGACGCCATGCTGCTGGCGGGGCTGCTCCGTGCCCTGTTTGAACGAGGCGTGGTGCTGGTGGCGACCTCCAACATCCCCCCGGTCGACCTGTACCGCAACGGTCTGCAGCGTGCCCGCTTCCTGCCCGCCATCGACCTGATCGAGACCCACTGCCGGGTGGTCAATGTGGATCACGGCATCGACTACCGCCTGCGGGCCCTGGAGCAGGCCGAGATCTTCCACCACCCCCTGGATGAGGCGGCTGAGGCGAATCTGCACCTTTACTTCGAACAGTTGGCGCCGGAGCCGGGCCGGATTGGCGGCACCATCGAGGTGGAGGGACGCTTTATCCCGGTACGTCGCGAGGCGGACGGGGTGGTGCTGGCGGATTTCCTGGCCCTGTGCGACGGTCCCCGCAGCCAGGTGGACTACATGGAGCTGGCCCGTTGCTACCACACCGTATTGATGAGTGGGGTGACCGCCATGGGGGCGCAGTTGACCGGCGATGACATCGCTCGCCGTTTCCTGGCGCTGGTGGATGAGTTCTACGAGCGGGGCGTTAAGCTGATCATCTCCTGCGAGGTGCCACTGCAGGCGATCTACGCCGGCGGCGGCCTGGAGTTCGAGTTCCGCCGCTGCCTGAGCCGGCTGCAGGAGATGCAAAGCCACGACTACCTGGCGCGTCCGCACCTGCCCTGACCCGGATCCTGGGTCGATCCCCGCCTAGCGGGTCAAAACCGTCGTTTTTCATCAAAAAACGGGTGATTTTTGGCTCGCCTTACTCTATAATTCGCGCCCTGCCCACGTTACGAATGGTTGATTATTCAACCAGACACTCGGTTTGCGACGTGTTCGAAGGGGCACGGAAGAAACCAACATAGCGTACGGTGTCGGCCCCGACATTGTACTGATGTGTAACAGCTAATTTGGGTTATTAGTTAGATGAAAACCTTTACTGCAAAGCCAGAAAGCGTTCAGCGTGACTGGTTCGTCATCGATGCCGATGGCAAAACTCTGGGTCGTCTGGCCACTGAAGTTGCTCGTCGCCTGCGCGGCAAGCACAAGCCTGAGTACACCCCTCACGTTGACACCGGTGACTACATCGTGATCATCAACGCTGAGAAAGTTACCGTGACCGGTAACAAGTCTCAGGACAAGATGTACTACAGCCACTCTGGTTACCCTGGCGGTATCAAAGAGATCAACTTCGCTGATCTGCAGGCTCGCAAGCCTGAGATGATCATCGAGAAAGCGGTTAAGGGCATGCTGCCGAAGGGTCCTCTGGGCCGCGCCATGTTCCGTAAGCTGAAAGTGTACGCCGGCGCCGAGCACGCACACGCTGCTCAACAGCCTCAAGTACTAGACATCTAATACGGAGATTTTGGCAATGGCACAAACTCAATACTACGGCACTGGCCGCCGCAAGAGCTCTACCGCTCGTGTATTCATCAAAGCTGGCAGTGGTAACATCACTGTAAACAAGCGTTCTCTGGACACCTACTTCGGTCGTGAGACCGCTCGTATGGTTGTTCGTCAGCCTCTGGAGCTGGTGGACATGCTGGAGAAGCTGGACATCTACGTAACCGTTCAGGGCGGCGGTACCACCGGTCAAGCCGGTGCCATCCGTCACGGTATCACCCGTGCCCTGATGGAGTACGATGAGACTCTGCGTCCTGTTCTGCGTAAAGCTGGCTTCGTTACTCGTGACGCCCGTGAGGTTGAGCGTAAGAAAGTTGGCCTGCGTAAAGCACGTCGTCGTCCTCAGTTCTCCAAGCGTTAATTCGCCTGGAACTTCGGACTGGAAAACCCGCTGCCTGGCAGCGGGTTTTTTTATGCCCAATGGAAAATGGCGCGCAATCTGCTGTTTTGTAAAGTTATCTTGTTCTCATGTTTCCAAATTATTGTTATTCAGAACAATATCCCCACGGAAAGTATGATCTATCTCTAATTTTTCTATATAATGGGCGCGCGACCGAGCTTTAACGGTACCTGAAGCCCTTATTTGGGCGACTGTCCGCTCGGAAAGACTAAAAAATAAGCAGACCCCAATGGGAGATTTAGTGGATGAGCAATGCGCCTGTCGATAATGGACGTCGCAGATTCCTGACCGCTGCTACAGCCGTAGTGGGCAGTGTCGGCGCCGCTGCTGTTGCGGTTCCATTCATCAAGTCATGGAACCCGAGTGCCAAGGCCAAAGCCGCCGGTGCTCCAGTAGAAGTCAACATCAGTAAACTGGAACCAGGCCAGCTGTTGCGTGTCGAGTGGCGCGGCAAGCCGGTGTGGATCGTACGTCGTACCCCTGAGGTGCTGGATGGCTTGACCAAGCTGGCCGAACAGCTGCGCGACCCGGACTCGGTTGAGCCCCAGCAGCCCGAATACGCGCAGAACGCCTTCCGCTCCATTAAGGATGAGTATTTTGTCGCCGTAGGCCTGTGTACCCACCTCGGGTGCTCTCCCACCTACATGCCGGACACCTTCTCCCAGCAGGTCGAAGGGGTCGCCTCCGGTTTCTTCTGCCCCTGCCACGGCTCCAAGTTCGACTTGGCCGGGCGGGTATTCCAGGGCGTTCCTGCCCCGCTGAACCTGGTGATTCCGCCCCACAGCTACGTGAATGAGAACACCATCCTGATCGGTATTGAGAAGGGGGCGGCCTGATTATGAAAAAGATCATTGACTGGATCGACGAGCGGATTCCGATGACGGCCACCTACAACAAGCATGTTGGCCAGTATCCCGCTCCTAAGAACTTCAACTTCTGGTACTACTTTGGCTCCCTGGCGATGCTGGTACTGGTGAACCAGCTGCTCACCGGTGTGTGGCTGACCATGAACTACGTGCCCACCGCCGAAGGCGCCTTCGCCTCGGTGGAGTACATCATGCGTGATGTGGAGTATGGCTGGCTGCTGCGTTACATGCACTCCACCGGCGCCTCCGCGTTCTTCGTGGTGGTGTACCTGCACATGTTCCGCGGCATGATGTATGGCTCCTACCAGAAGCCCCGCGAGCTGCTGTGGATCTTCGGCATGCTGATCTTCCTGATCCTGATGGCCGAAGCCTTTATGGGTTACCTGCTGCCCTGGGGACAGATGTCCTACTGGGGAGCCCAGGTGATCATCTCCCTGTTCGGTGCCATCCCGGTGATTGGTGACGATCTGACCCTGTGGATCCGCGGTGATTACGTGGTCTCCGGCGCGACCCTGAACCGCTTCTTCGCCCTGCACGTGATTGCCCTGCCGCTGGTGCTGGTGGTGCTGGTGTTCCTGCACATCATCGCCCTGCACGAGGTGGGATCCAATAACCCCGACGGCATCGAAGTGAAGAAGAACAAGGGACCCGATGGCTGGCCCGTGGACGCCATCCCCTTCCACCCCTACTACACCGTGAAGGACATCATGGGCGTGGCGGGCTTCCTGATCCTGTTCTGCTACGTGCTGTTCTTCATGCCCGAAGGGGGCGGTTACTTCCTGGAGCGTCCCAACTTCGAGGCCGCTAACCCGCTGAAGACGCCGCCTCACATCGCCCCGGTGTGGTACTTCACCCCGTTCTACGCCATCCTGCGCGCCATTCCGGACAAGCTGCTGGGTGTGGTCGGCATGGGCGCTGCCATCGGCGTGCTGTTCGTCCTGCCCTGGCTGGATCGCTGCAAGGTGAAGTCCATCCGCTACCGCAGTGTCCTGCATAAGCTGAACCTGGCCCAGTTCGTAGTCTGCTTCCTGGTTCTGGGCTACCTGGGCGCGGTACAGGCGACCCCGACCCTGACCCTGCTGGCCCGCATCTGTACCCTGGGTTACTTCGGCTTCTTCGTCCTGCTGTTCGTCTATAGCAAAAACGAGAAGTGCAAACCGGTTCCAGAGAGGGTGACAGGCTAATGAAAAAGGTATTCGCAGTATTGATCGCTTGCCTGCCGGCCCTGGCCTACGCCGCCGGCGGCAGCAACGAACACGTGGTCAGCGCCAACATCGATCTGACCGACAAGGACTCGCTGAAGCGCGGCGCCCAGGCGTTTATGGATAACTGCAGCGGCTGTCACAGCCTGCAGTACCAGCGCTATCAGCGTATCGCCGACGATCTGGGCATGACCGAACAGGAGGTTACCGCCCTGATCCACACCGATGCCAAGGTGGGTGAGCAGATCACCAGTGCCATGAGTCGGGACGACGGTGCCAAGTGGTTTGGTGCCGCCCCCCCGGATCTGACCCTGGAAGCCAGGCTCAAGAGTCCAGATTGGATCTACTCCTATCTGAAGTCCTTCTATGTGGATGAGAGCCGCCCGTTTGGCGTCAACAACCTGGTGTTCCCCTCGGTGGGGATGCCCCACGTGCTGGAGGGCCTGCAGGGGACCCCGGTACTTCAGGAGGATGGCACCATCGTCGCTACCGGCGGCGCGCTGACCGCCGAGGAGTACGATGAGTATGTCCGTGACATCACCAACTTCCTGACCTATACCGGCGAGCCGGTGAAGCTGGAGCGTGAGCGTCTGGGCAAATGGGTGCTGGGCTTCCTGTTTATCTTCTTCATCATCGCCTACTTGCTGAAGAAGGAATATTGGCGAGATGTACACTAATCGCCAATAACAGGTTACAATCTACCTCTTGCGCAGTTGGGGGCGGTCTCGCCCCCAACTGTTTTACCGTTTCTGAAAGAGTTTGGAGGATTCGATGGCTGTTGCTGCCAATAAGCGCTCTGTAATGGCACTGTTTTCCGGTGCTAGTGATCTGTACAGCCACCAAGTGCGCATCGTGTTGGCTGAGAAGGGCGTGGGTGTCGAGGTGATTCAGGTTGACCCCAACCACCTGCCGGACGAACTGGTGGAGATGAACCCCTACAACAGCGTACCGACTCTGCTCGACCGTGAGTTGGTTCTGTACAACTCCCGTATCATCATGGAGTATCTGGACGAGCGGTTCCCTCACCCCCCACTGATGCCGGTCTACCCCGTTTCCCGTGGTCAGAGCCGTCTGATGATGTACCGCATCCAGAAGGACTGGTATGCCCTGGCTGAGCGTATCATGCGTGGCGACCGCGCCGAGCCGGCGCGCAAGGAGCTGACCGAAAGCATCCTTGGTTTGGCGCCTGTGTTCGCCGAAACCCCCTACTTCATGAGCGAAGAGTTCACCCTGGTGGATTGCTATCTGGCGGCCCTGTTCTGGCGTCTGCCACAGCTGGGCATTGAACTGAGCGGCCGCGGCAGCAACGAGGTCAAGGCCTACATGACCCGTGTTTTCGAGCGCGAATCCTTCAAGGCATCGCTGACCGAAGCGGAACGCGAGCTGCGCATTGGTGTCTGAGCTGAGCCCACAACGCCCCTATCTGCTGCGGGCGATGTATGACTGGTTGGTGGACAACGGCCTGACCCCCCACCTGGCGGTCAGCGCCGATCTGCCCGGGGTGGTGGTGCCTCGCCAGTACGTCAAGGAGGGCCAGATCGTCCTCAACGTCGCGCCCCACGCCGTGGGTAATCTGCAGCTTGGCATCGACGAGGTGCGTTTCAATGCCCGCTTTGGCGGTCAGCCCCAGGCCCTGGTGCTGCCTCTGTATGCCATTGATGCCATCTACGCGCGCGAGAATGGCGCCGGAACCCTGTTCCCGCCGGAAGAGGCCTACGAGCAGGCATTGCTGGAGGATGAGCCGTTGCCCGAGCCATCGGCAACCGAATCCGAGCCCGAAGCCGAGACCCCGCCGAAGCGGCGACCCAGCTTGCGGGTGATCAAATAGAACGACGCGGCCCAGGCCGCGTTTTTTTATGGTCGTTTCCCGGCAAAGGCTTCGGAAATGCAGAGCCTCTTTTCGGGAAAACGCCAAGCTGCAGCCCGGTGCCGACCAACTCAGTTGAGCAAGTGTGATCGGGGTCACAAATGTGGTTCCGGAAGCTAAAGTTTTTCGGCAAAGGCCGAGTTCCCTGCTATCCGGCCAGCTCTCTGAATAAACCTCATTTATTCCAGTTGGTTAACCAAAAGAATCGGGCTGTCGGGGAAACCGGCGTCGGTTAACGTTTGTGCAAAGCTACGTTAAACATGTCTATAAATCACTCAAATGTCGGGCTGTTTTCATGTCAATGGTCAGGTTTTGAGTGGTTTGTCCAGAAAGTGAGCCATCAGTATTCTGTTTCCCAGTTATCTCTGCGCACCTTTGGGTTTGCGCGAGCCTAGTCATCAATATTCAGACAGCAGATAAAGGCAACTCCCCATACTCGGGAGACGCAAAGCCACCGGCCATCGGCCCTTGCCGATTGGCGGCGGAGCTACCTCATGTCTGGCACCGATCTTCCGTCCCGGGTTGAAGATCCTGCCCATGCGCCTGCCCTATCTGCCGACAGTTGGAGAATCAGACTTGAATCGGCAACAAGATCAGAATTCGGACGGTATCATCCCCTTGAAGGCCCTGTTTGGGGCGGCCCTGTTGACCTTTACCCTGAGTGCCTGCGGCGGCTCCAGTGGTGGTGGCAGCAACCCGGACCCTGACCCGGAGCCACCGCCGGTGATCCCCGACCCGGATCCCGAGCCGGACCCGGACCCGGAGCCAGACCCAGAGCCGGAGCCGGAGCCGGACCCAGAGCCGGAGCCGGAGCCGGACCCAGAGCCGGAGCCGGACCCCGAGCCGGACCCCGAGCCGGAGCCGGACCCCGAGCCGGACCCTGCGCCCGACCCAGGGCCGGTTCTTCAGGGCGATGCGGTCTACTTTAGCGGTCAGGGGGCTTATGGCGAGATCGCCGACTGGCGCGCCGATGGCGAGTTTCGGGTGGTGGCCTGGCTGGACCGGGTGAATGCGGAGCCCTCCGCCAAAACCGTGCTGGTGTCTGACGATGATGGCGACTACCTCTCCTTCAGCCACGACAGCGTCGAAGGCCGATGGAACGGCAACACCGTGTCGCTTACCGGTCCATTCGAGTTCAATCGTACCCGCTATGTGGAGATCACCGTTGACGACGGCAAGCTCAGCGCTTCCGATGGTGAGAGCCAGGCCAGCGTCAGCGATGGTGCCGTGGACGCCGATGCCGCCACTTACCGCTGGCTCTATCGCCTGCAGGACAGTTACTCCAGTGGAGGGCTGCAGGCCCTGGCCCTGGTGGATCTGGACAATGCCGACAACACCCGCACCCTGATCTTCGACCAGGACAGGGGGGTGATCGCCTCCGGGAACGGGGCCGAGAGCACCCATCTGCTGCATGGCCTGGGCAGTGGAGACTGGCACCCCATCGATACCAATGTGTCGCCACCGCTGCCCCACGTGGCCAGTCAGGCGGATTGGGATGCGGAGTTTGCCAGGAGCTACTCCGGCCAGCGGCCGCTGATTGGCACCACCAACGGCAACGATGAGAAGAAGTTCGCCTGGCAGGGGCACTACTGGATGCGCGCTTACGTACGCATGGCCGAGACCTATGGTGACAGCAAGTACCTGGATTACGCCGTTGAGCTGGCGGACCACATGTTCAACTACACCGACGAGAAGCGGGTGGAGCGTGGTGAGCTGAATATCCATAACGAGCCCTACCAGGGGCTGGCACCCAAGCTGTATCTGAATACGCCCGGCCTGCCGGTGCCCGGCTGGCGCAGGCCCTATAACGGTGCCTGGCGCAATGAGGCGCTCACCGACGGCATGATCCTCAATGCCATCATGAGGCTGGTGGATCACATCAAGAGTGAGAATCTCAGCCAGTATATGGAGCGGGCCGACTACTACATCGAGCGTGCAGAGCGGATTGTACGCGCCCACGACAGCTCCTACAGCACCACCAAAAATGGTGCCATCCAGGGATCCTACTTCTATGTGAACTACAAGAATGAGGACTATGGGGACGGCGGATTGTTCTCCAATCCCCTGCCGTTCAACCACAACATGACCCTGGCAACCGCGATGATCTTCCTGGACAAGTGGGGGCAGGGAAACGGTGATCTGGGGCAGAAGGCCCGGGAGATCCTCGGCTTCTACATGGATAATCTGAGGATGGAGGCCAATAACCTGTGCAACTGGGACTACCAGTTCCTGGCCAACGGCGGAGGCAAGATGGAGGACTTCAACCACGCCCACCTGGATGTCGGCTTCATGGTAGTGGCACGACAGGAGGGGCTGCTGGAGAGCGATGAGCCGCTGCAGTGTATGGCCAACACCCTGGTCCAGAGGGTATTCCGGGCACCCGCCATGGCCAGCTTCGGCGTTGACGGCAGCGGGATCAGCTCCACTTGGGACCAGGTGGCTATCGGCTACGACTGGATTGACCTGCAGGAGGTGGATCCCAGGGTCGGACAGGTGGCCGAGCACATTCTGCGTCACTACGGTGATCTGAGCTGGTACCGCCCCTACCTGGCGGCGGCCAACACCCTCTACTGGCGATCCCGGAGCCAGTAACCCGAGAGGCACTCCCCGGCGGGGCCACCCTGTGTGGCCCCGCTCTCATTTTGCGGCGGTAGGGGTTGTCAGTTTTTCCACAGGCGGAATCTTTCAGGGTAACCAACTAAAAAATAAGTGTAATGGCCCGAATTTACTGGCTTTGACTCCGATCTTGCTTCCTTGACAATACTCGCTTTGTGTCCATAAACTTGGTAGCTTGTGGGAAAAAGTGGTTATTTGTGGGAAAAATCTTGTCCGACTGAAGTTTAACAGGGATGGAGTAGCCAGTGTTCAGAGGCGCCAGCAGCATCGTACTTGATGCCAAGGGCCGGATCGCCATACCAAAGCGATACCGGCCGCTGCTGTGTGCCGAGGACTCCGCTCCTCTGGTGCTCACCGTGGACATTCACTCCCCCTGCCTGCTTCTCTACCCACTCCAAGCCTGGAGCGCGGTGGAGCAGAAGCTGGCACGCCTGTCGGATACCCAGCCCAGTGAGCGGGCCGTGAAACGGTTGCTGCTCGGCTATGCCAGCGATGTGGAGATCGATCGCATGGGCCGGGTGCTGATCCCTCCCCCCCTGAGGCAGTTTGCCTCCCTGGACAAGCAACTGATGCTGGTGGGCCAGTTGAACAAGTTTGAGATCTGGTCCGAACAGAACTGGCAGAGCCAGATAGAAGCCTCCCATGCCGCAGTGGAAGCGGAAGCCTTTATCGACAACCAACGTTTACAGGAATTTGCCCTCTGATGGCGGAAACTTTTAGTCATGTCACCGTACTGCTCAAAGAGGCGGTGGATGGGTTAAACATCAAGCCCGACGGCCTCTATGTCGACGGCACATTCGGTCGCGGCGGTCACAGCCGCGAGATTCTCTCTCGCCTCGGACCCGACGGTCGCCTGTTTGGCATCGACCGGGATCCCCAGGCGGTGGCGGTGGCCCGGGAGCTGGAGCAGGCGGATCCCCGTTTCAGCATCATCCACGGCCCCTTCTCCGGCCTGGCGGACTACATCCGTGAACGAGGCCTGGAGGGCAGGGTGGATGGTGTGTTGTTGGACCTGGGTGTCTCCTCCCCTCAACTGGACGATGCCGAGCGAGGCTTCAGCTTCCTGCGGGACGGACCGCTGGATATGCGCATGGACAACAGCCAGGGGGAGACCGCTGCCCAATGGCTGGAGCGCGCCGATGCCAAGGACATCGCCTGGGTGATCCGCACCTTCGGTGAGGACAAGTACGCCGGCCCCATCGCCAGGGCGATCAAGGCACACCTAGAGGAGGGCAAGCCCCTGACCCGGACCCGGGATCTGGCCGGCCTGATTGAGTCGATCACGCCCAAACACAAGCTAGAGAAGGGCAAGCACCCCGCTACCCGCACCTTCCAGGCGATCCGCATCTACATCAACAGCGAGCTGGAGGAGATCGAGCGTGCCCTGGCCGGATCCCTGCTGGCGCTGGCACCCAAGGGACGGCTGTCGGTGATCAGCTTCCACTCCCTGGAGGACCGCATGGTCAAGCGTTTCATGCGTCGCCAGAGCCAGGGTGAGCCGTTGCCGCCGGGATTGCCCCTGACCGAGGATCAGATCAACCAGACACGCACCATGAAGACCATCGGCAAGGCGCTGAAGCCCTCCGATGTCGAAGTGGATGACAACACCCGTTCCCGCAGCTCGGTGCTGAGGGTGGCGGAGAGGCTGGGCTGAGATGATGCCGGGTGACGCCGGTCTGGGTTCGGCCATTGTGGCGGATCTGCGCCGCCTGTGGCCGATGCTGCTGATGGGGGCGCTGGTGCTGATCAGCGCCCTGGCAGTGGTGTGGACCGCCTACGAAGCCCGGCAGATGACCAATGCCCTGAACCAGCAGCTGCAGCATCGGGATGAACTGGATATCGAGTGGCGCCACCTGTTGCTGGAGGAGCAGACCCTGACAGAGCATAGCCGGGTGGGCAGGATGGCTGAGAAACAGTTGGGTATGGGACGCCCCGCACCGGGGCAAGAGGTGGTGGTGAGGCTGCCATGAAGCCAGCAACGCGCAAGAAGCGCCCCCTGAAACGACGCAGTGCCAAGGCTCCGGCCAAGTCCGGGGCCAAGCAGAACCTGCACCCAACCCTGTTCCAGTACCGCTACCGGTTTGTGGTGGTGGCCCTGTGTGCCGTCTTCCTGGCGATTGTCGGCCGGGCCGCCTACATCCAGGTGATCTCTCCGGACCGTCTTATCTACGAGGGAGACATGCGCTCGCTGCGCACCCAGACCCGCGAGGTTCAGCGTGGGCTGATCACCGATCGCAACGGTGAGATGCTGGCGGTGAGCGTACCCGCGGAAGCGATCTGGGCCGATCCAAAAATACTCAACGAGAAGAACAGCTTCGCCGACAGCCGTCGTTGGCAGGCCCTGGCGGAAGTGGTGGGCGAGGATGCCGCTGAGCTGGCCGCTCGCCTCAAGGCCCATCCCAAGCGCCGTTTCGTTTACCTCAAGCGGCAGGTGACCCCGGCCCTTGCCCGCTATGTGCGTGAACTGAAGATCGCCGGCATCGGCCTCAAGCCGGAGTCGCGTCGTTACTACCCGGCGGGGGAGATCACCGCCCAGTTGGTGGGGATCACCAACATCGACGACAAGGGACTGGAGGGGCTGGAGCGTCAGTATGACGACTGGCTGACCGGTTCCGCCAGCAAACGCCGGGTGCGCAAGTCCCGGGACGGCAAGGTGGTGGAGAACCTGTCGGTGATCGAGGAGGGGGAGAACCCCAACGATCTGCGTCTGAGCATCGATATGCGGCTGCAGTCCCTGGCCTACGAGGAGCTGAAGAGGGCCACCGAATATCATATGGCCAGCTCCGGCTCCATCGTCATTCTGGATGTGGCCACCAGCGAAGTACTGGCCATGGTCAATACCCCCAGTTACAACCCCAATCAGCGGGCGGGGATGCAGAGCTTTGCCATGCGCAATCGCGCCATTACTGACACCTTTGAGCCCGGGTCGACCATCAAGCCGCTGGTGGTGGCTACCGCCCTGTCCGAGGGGGCGACCACACCGGACGAGGTGATCAACACCAGCCCTGGCTGGAAGCGCATCGGCGGCAGCGTCGTTCGTGATACCCGCAATTTCGGCAAGCTGGATATTACCCATGTGCTGCTCAAATCCTCTAACATGGGCACCTCCAACCTGGCCCTGAGGATGGAGATTGAGACCCTGCTGGACAGCTATGCCCGCTTTGGCATCGGCGAGTACTCCGGCATCAACCTGCCCGGCGAGTCCACCGGCGTGCTCTCCCGTCGTCACCGCTGGTCGGACTTTGAGCGGGCCACCCTCTCCTTCGGCTATGGTCTCAGCGCCACACCGCTGCAACTGGCGCGGGTCTACGCCATCCTCGGCAACGGTGGCCGCAGGAACCCGGTGTCGATCCTCAAGCTTCGTCCCGATCAGATGCCCGCCGCCGAGCAGGCAGTGCCGGAATGGGTGGCGGATGAGGTGGTGCGGATGCTGTCCGGCATCACCGGCCCCGAGGGGACCGCCAAGCGCGCCCATATCGACGGCTACACCGTGGCCGGCAAGACCGGGACCTCCCGCAAGGCAGTGGCCGGTGGCTATGGGGATGACTATGTAACCTATTTTGCCGGCCTGGCACCCGCCGAGCGGCCCAGGCTGGCGATCTCCGTGGTGATCAACGACCCCAAGGGGGAGCAGTACTACGGGGGGACCGTGGCCGCGCCGGTGTTTGCCAAGGTGATGGCCGGGGCGCTGCAGATGCTGAACGTGGCGCCCATTACAGAACAGGAGCGGGCCGGCAATCTGGTGGCCCGACGAGGAGGCGCAAATGATCGCTCTAGATGATCTGTTGGCGCCGTGGATGACGCTCGAAACAGAGACAGAGGTTCGGGGCCTGACCCTGGACAGCCGCCAGGTGGTCCCAGGGGACTGCTTTGTGGCGATGCCCGGCCACCTGGTGGATGGCCGTGATTACATCGATGCCGCCGTGGCCAAAGGGGCGGTGGCGGTGCTGGAGGAGGCGGAGCGGGCCGGGTTGATCGCCGAGGCGCCGGTGCTGCGCATCGGCCTGCCGCAGTTGGCCTCTCAACTCAGCGCCATCGCCCTGCGCGCCTACCCCGATGCGGCCAGGCCGGTGCTTTACGGGGTGACCGGCACCAACGGCAAGACCACGGTGACCCAGCTGCTGGCCCAGCTTCATGACTTGATGGGGGAGAGGGCCGGGGTCATGGGGACCGTCGGCAATGGCCTGTGGGGTGCGCTTGAGCCCTCCGCCAATACCACCTCGGATGCCCTCACCGTGGCTCGCGCCCTGGCGGACCAGGCCCGGGCCGGCGCGGCGGCGGTCGCGCTGGAGGTGAGCAGCCATGGCCTGTCTCAGCACCGGGTGGATGCCCTGCCGTTTGCCGTGGGCATCTTTACCAACCTCAGCCGTGACCACCTGGATTACCATGGCGATATGAACGGCTATTCCGATGCCAAGGCCAGGTTGTTTGAGCTGCCGCAGCTGCAGGCGGGGGTGTTCAATCTGGACGACCAGTATGGCGCCCAGTGGCACCGGCGCTGGCCGACGGACAAGCCCGGAGTGGGCTACAGCATCGACGGTGCCACCTGCCGTGGTCACTTCCTGTCGGTCAAGCGGGCAGACTACCACCCCGGCGGCGTCAGTGCCGTGGTTGACTCCAGCTGGGGAAGGTTTCAGCTCGATTCACCGCTGATTGGCCAGTTCAACCTGGCCAACCTGCTGGCGGCCCTGGGAGCGATGCTGATTCGCGGGATGGAGCTGGCTCCTCTGCTGCAGGCGGTCAGCCGGCTCAAGCCGGCCTTGGGGCGAATGGAGAGTTTCTCCGCCCCTGGCAGGGCCACCGTGGTGGTGGATTATGCCCATACCCCGGATGCCCTGGGCCAGGCCCTGACGGCGCTCAAGCACCACTGCCGGGGACGCCTCTGGTGTGTGTTTGGTTGCGGCGGTGACCGCGACCGGGGCAAACGACCGCTGATGGCCATGGAGGCCGAGGCGCTGGCCGACGAACTGGTGCTGACCGCAGACAACCCCAGGAGCGAGGCGGTGGCCGACATCATCGGCCAGATGCAGCAGGGGCTGTCCGGGCGGGCCCATTGCCGGGTGGAGACCGACCGTGCCCGGGCGGTGGCCCTGGCAGTGGCTGAGGCCGGCGAAAAAGACATGATTCTGGTGGCGGGAAAGGGCCACGAGGATTATCAGATTATCGGTACCGAGCGTCGCCACTACGACGAGCGTCGTTGGGTGCAGCAACTGATGGAGAGCGTCGATGATTGAGCTCAGCCTGAGCCGGATGGCGGAGATCCTCTCCGGTGAGCTGGTCGGAGAGGACCGCCTGGTCTCCAGCTTGTTTACCGACAGTCGGGCTCCGCAAGCCGGCGGTGTGTTTGTGGCCCTCAAGGGGGAGCATTTCGACGGCCACGGCTATGTCAGGCAGGTGGCCGAGCTGGCCGCGGCCGCACTGGTCAGTGAGCCTCAGCCGCTGGCGCTGCCCCAGGTGGTGGTCGGCGATACCCGTCTGGCCCTGGGGCAACTGGGAGCCTGGCTGTGTCGCAAGCTGGCCCCCTACCGGGTGGCGATCACCGGATCGGTGGGAAAGACCTCGGTGAAGGAGCTGACCGCGGCCATCTTCGCCTGCGAGGGGCCGACCCTGGCCACCCGCGGCAACTTCAACAACGATCTCGGGGTGCCGTTAACCCTGCTCAGGCTGGAACCTCAGCACCGGTTCGGGGTCTTTGAACTGGGGGCCAACCACCCCGGCGAGATCCGCTACACCTCCTCGCTGGTGCGCCCCAACGTGGCGGTGATCAACAATGTTCAGGCCGCCCACCTGGAGGGGTTCGGCTCCATCGACGGTGTGGCCCGGGCCAAGAGCGAGATTTTTGAACACCTGACTGACGATGGTGTCGCGGTAATCAACTTGGACGACCATAAGGCCGACTTTATCAGGGAGACCCTGGGAACGCGGCCGGTGCTGACCTTCTCCAGCCGCGGTTTCGCCGATCTGTATGCCGAGGCGCTGCAGGTGCTGGACAACGGTTGCTACCGATTTACCCTGCATCGCCATGACGGTGCCCGTACCGTCTCCTTGCCTCTGGTGGGCCGCCACCAGGTGGACAACGCCCTGGCGGCTGCCGCCCTGGCCACTGCCGCCGGCATTGAGCTGGACCGCATTGTCCAGGGGCTGCAGGGCGTGGCGCCGGTGAAGGGCCGGATGCGCCCCATCCGCCTGGCGGCCGGCGTCACGGTGATCGACGACTGCTACAACGCCAGCGTGGCGTCCGGCAAGGCGGCCATCGATGCCCTGGCGGAGACGTCCTCGATTAAGGTACTGATTTTTGGTGACATGGGTGAGCTGGGGCAGGACGCCGAGCGCCTTCACGGCGAGGTGGGGGCCCACGGGGTGAAAAAAGAGATTGACCACGTGCTGACAGTGGGTACATTAAGCCGCTCGATTTCTGCGCCCCACCCCCGCGGGCGCCATTTTGCGGATCAGACCGCCCTGGTTGCCGCCATCAAGGTTTTGCTGGCGGAAAATGACCGGCCCATAACCCTTTTGGTGAAGGGATCCCGAAGCGCCGCCATGGAACGGGTGATCGATGCGCTGTCGGAACACTATGGAGAACAGAAGTAGATGCTGGTTTACCTGGCCGAATACCTGGCCCAGTTTTATAGCGGGTTCAACGTCTTTTCCTATCTGACGTTCCGCGCCATTCTTGGACTGTTGACCGCCCTGGCGTTCTGCCTGGTGGCAGGCCCCTACCTGATTCGTTATCTGCAAAACATGCAGATTGGCCAGGTGGTCAGAGACGACGGTCCCGAGTCCCACTTCAGCAAACGCGGTACCCCCACCATGGGGGGGATCATGATCCTCGGAGGGATCTTCGTCAGCGTGCTGCTGTGGGGAGAGCTGGCTAACCGCTACGTGTTGGTGATGCTGTTCGTTCTCGGCTCCTTCGGTGCCATCGGCTTCGTCGATGATTACCGCAAGGTGATTCGTAAGGATCCCAAGGGGTTGATTGCTCGTTGGAAATACTTCTGGCAGTCCGCCATCGCCTTGGTGGTGGCCGGCTACCTGCTGTGGAGCGCCCGCAGTCCCGATGAAACCATGCTGGTGGTGCCCTTCTTCAAGGATGTGATGCCTCAGCTGGGCGGCATCTTCCTGCTGCTGGCGTACTTCACCATCGTCGGCAGCTCCAACGCGGTCAACCTGACCGACGGCCTCGACGGGCTGGCCATCGTGCCCACCGTGATGGTGGCGGCGGCGTTTGCCCTGGTGGCTTACCTGTCCGGCCATGCCGAGTTTTCCCGCTACCTGCACATCCCCTACCTGCCGGGGGTGGGTGAGCTGGTGATCGTCTGCACCGCCATGGTGGGGGCGGGATTGGGCTTTTTGTGGTTCAACACCTATCCGGCCCAGGTGTTCATGGGGGACGTGGGTTCTCTCGCTTTGGGTGCGGCCCTGGGCGCCATTGCCGTGCTCACCCGCCAGGAGATCCTGTTGGTGATCATGGGGGGGATCTTCGTGGTGGAAACTCTGTCGGTAATCCTGCAGGTGGGCTCCTTCAAGATGCGCCGTAAGCGTATCTTCAAGATGGCGCCGATCCACCACCACTATGAACTCAAGGGGTGGCCGGAGCCGCGGGTGATCGTCCGTTTCTGGATCATCTCCCTGTGCCTGGTTCTGCTGGGTCTGGCGACCCTGAAGGTGCGCTGATGAGCCAACTGACTGTGCCGGTACGATGGTTGATTCTGGGACTGGGTATCACCGGTCTCTCCTGTGTGCGCCATCTGCACCGACGCGGTGACACCCTGGCGGTGTGGGACAGCCGGCGGACGCCCCCGGGTGCCGACACCCTGGCTGCGGAGTTCCCCGGTGTGCCGCTGATTTCCGGCCCCTTCGACGCCGAGGCCCTGAAGCTGGCCCAGACCCTGGTGGTCTCCCCTGGCATCCCCCTGGCTCACCCGGCCATCGCCGAGGCGATGGCGGCGGGGGTCGAGGCGATCGGCGACATCGAACTGTTTGCCCGCGAGGTGGACGCCCCGGTGGTGGCCATCACCGGCTCCAACGGCAAGTCCACGGTGACTACCCTGATGGGGGAGATGGCCCGCGAGGCGGGGCGCAGTGTCGGCATCGGCGGCAACATCGGCACCCCGGCGCTGGATCTGCTGGGGCGGGGCCACGACTGCTACGTGCTGGAGCTCTCCAGCTTCCAACTGGAGACCACAACCAGCCTGCGGCCGCGTATCGCCACCGTACTCAACGTCAGCGATGACCACCTGGACCGCTACCGGGACTTTGGTCACTACCGGGACACCAAGGCCACCATCTACGCGGGCGCCGAGCTGGTGCTGGAAAATGCCGACGACCCCCACACCCGCAGCGGCCGCCCCGATGCCTGGCGCTTCGGCCTGCAGCGGGGGGAGTTCCGGCTGGAGGGGGGCCGGCTGATGGCCAGAGAACGGCCGGTGCTGGCGGCGGCCGACATGGCCCTGGTGGGCAGCCACAACCAGGCCAACGCCCTGGCGGCCATCGCCATGGCCGAGGCCCTGGGACTGGAGCAGGCGCCGATGGTGAAGGCCCTGACGAGGTTCGGCGGCCTGCCACACCGCTGTGAGACCGTGGCGGTCAAGGGCGGAGTCCACTACGTCAACGACTCCAAGGCCACCAATGTGGGGGCCACCCTGGCGGCGCTGCAGGGGATGAAGGCGTTTCCCGGCCGACTGCACCTGATCGCCGGCGGTGTGGGCAAGGGCGCGGATTTCTCTCCCCTGGCGCCCTGGCTGAATGAGCGGGTCGACCAGCTGGTAACCTTGGGGCAGGATGGCGACGCCATCGCCGCCCTGAAACCCGGGGCGCTGGGTTGCGATTCCCTGGAGCAGGGGGTCAGGATGCTGGCAGAGCGGGCCCGGCCCGGGGACATGGTGCTGCTGTCGCCGGCCTGCGCCAGCCTGGATATGTTTGCCAACTACGTGGCGCGCGGAGAGGCGTTCCGCCAAGCGGTGGAGGCCCTGTAGATGGCACTGGAGCAGCTGACCATCAACTTCAGGGAGTCGCCGTCACAGCCGATGCTGTATGACCGGATGCTGCTGATGCTGATGGTGGTGCTGGCCTGTCTCGGCCTGGTGATGGTGACCTCCGCGTCCCTGGCGGAAGCGGAGAACCTCACCGGGGACCCGTTCCACTTCGTGAGGCGCCACCTGTTCTTCCTGGCCATGGCCGGGGTGATCGTGGCGGTGGGGGTGCGCATCCCCATCGCCGTCTGGCAGAGGTACAGCGCGCCGTTGATGTTTCTGGGACTGGGGCTGTTGGTGGCGGTGCTGATTGGCGGCCGCAGCGTCAATGGCGCCACCCGCTGGATCCCCCTGGGGCCCTTCAACCTGCAGGTGGCGGAGGTGGCCAAGTTCACCCTGTTCCTCTATCTGGCTGGGTACCTGGTGCGACGCCACCAGGAGGTGCGGGAGGAGATCAAGGGGTTCCTCAAGCCCTTTGTCGCCCTGGGGATGTATGCGGTGCTGTTGCTGATGCAGCCGGATCTCGGCACCACGGTGGTGATGTTTGTCACCGTGATGGGAATGCTGTTCCTGGCCGGGGCCAAACTGCGTGACTTTTTCGCGCTGATGCTGCTGGGGGTGGCGATGGTGGTGCTGCTGATCGTCTCGGCCCCCTACCGGATGAAGCGGGTCACCAGTTTCTGGGATCCCTGGGAGGATCCCTTCGGAGCCGGCTATCAGCTGACCCAGTCGCTGATGGCCTATGGCCGGGGTGACTGGCTGGGGCAGGGGCTGGGCAACAGCATTCAGAAGCTGGAGTACCTGCCGGAGGCCCACACGGATTTCATTTTTGCGGTACTGGGTGAAGAGCTGGGGTTTGTCGGCGTCACCTGTGTGCTGGTGCTGGTGCTGATGCTGGCATTGCGGGCCCTGCGTATCGGCAACCTGGCCCTGCAGGCCAACCAGGCGTTTTCCGGCTACCTGGCCTATGGCATTGGCATCTGGTTTAGTTTTCAGACCGCGGTTAACGTCGGCGCCAGTGTGGGCCTGCTGCCCACCAAGGGGTTGACGCTGCCCATGGTCAGTTATGGTGGAAGCAGTTTATGGGTAACAACGGGCGCAGCCGTGGTATTGCTGCGCATCGACTACGAGCGGCGCTTGGCTCAGCTGAGTGCCAAGGGGGCGGAGCGATGACGGCGCCTAAGCGATTGATGGTGATGGCCGGTGGCACCGGCGGTCATGTTTTCCCCGCCCTGGCGGTGGCCCGGCGACTCCAGGAGCAGGGCTGGCAGGTGAGCTGGCTCGGCACCGCCGATCGCATGGAGGCACGAGTGGTGCCCCAGCATGGCTTCGAGATCGACTTTATCGACATCCAGGGCGTGCGCGGCAACGGCCTGCTGCGCAAGCTCAAGGCGCCGCTGCAGATCCTCAAGGCGGTCTACCAGTCCTGGTGCATCCAGCGTCGGCGCAAACCGGATGTGGTGCTGGGGATGGGCGGTTACGCCGCCGGGCCCGGTGGCATTGCCGCCTGGCTCAGGGGCACTCCGGTGGTGCTGCATGAGCAGAACGCCGTGGCCGGGGCCACCAATCGCATCCTCGCCCGCTTCGCCAGCCGCATCCTGTGTGCCTTCGACGGCGTGTTCCCCGGGCGGCAGGCCCGCCGGGTGGGCAACCCGGTGCGGGAGGAGTTGCTGGCGGTGGGTCGCGATCATCCTGTGGTTCCCGGTGACCAGCTCAAGGTGCTGATTGTCGGTGGCAGCCTGGGGGCCAAGGTGCTCAATGAGACGTTGCCCCAGGCGGCGCAGCGACTGGGCCCGAACACCAGCCTGACCGTCTGGCACCAGGTGGGGCGTGGCAATGAGGCTGCCACCCGGGAGGCCTGGCAAACTCTGGCCCCGGCGGTCGGAGTGCAGGTCTCGGAGTTTATCGATGACATGGCGGCGGCTTATACCTGGGCGGATCTGGTGATCTGTCGGGCCGGTGCCCTGACCGTGGCGGAGCTGGCGGCCTGCGGTCGCCCCGCCATCCTGGTGCCCTTCCCCCATGCGGTGGACGATCACCAGACCAAGAATAGCGAAGCCCTGGTGGCGGCAGGGGCGGCCAAATTGATGCCCCAGTCAAAGCTGACCCCGTCGGCCTTGGCATGCAGGCTGACCCAGCTGGCCCATGATTCAGAACGTTTGACCGCCATGGCCAGAGCGGCAACCCAGGTGGCGGTACCCCAAGCCACCCAATTGGTGGCCGAGGAGTGTATCCAGGCCGCCGGAGGCAACAATGAGTAACAGAACCACTTCCAACGGTTTGCCCGCCATGAGGCGGGTAAAAGCGATCCATTTTGTCGGCATCGGCGGCGCCGGCATGGGCGGCATCGCCGAGGTGCTGGTCAACGAGGGCTATGCCATCAGTGGCAGTGACATCGCCGAGAATGCGGTCACCGAGCGCCTCCGGGCGCTGGGGGCCACCATCCACATCGGTCATGACGCCCGGTGGATTGAGGAGAAGGATGTGGTGGTGGTCTCCACCGCCATCAAACAGGATAATCCCGAGGTGGTAGCGGCGCGCGCCGACCGTATTCCCGTGGTGCAGCGGGCCCAGATGCTGGCGGAGCTGATGCGCTTCCGCCACGGCATCGCCATTGCCGGGACCCACGGCAAGACCACCACCACCAGCCTGATCGCCAGCATCTTCGCCCAGGCACAGCTGGATCCCACCTTCGTCATCGGCGGTCTGCTCAACAGTGCCGGTACCAACGCCAGGCTGGGATCCGGCAAGTTCCTGATCGCCGAGGCGGATGAGTCCGACGCCAGCTTCCTGCACCTGCAGCCCATGGTGTCGGTGGTCACCAATGTCGAGCCGGACCACATGGACACCTACGGCGGTGACGTCAGCAAGCTGCACGACACCTTCGTCGAGTTTCTGCACAATCTGCCCTTCTACGGCCTGGCCGTGGTCTGCGGCGACGATCCCGGTGTGCGCGAGTTGCTGCCCAGGCTCGGTCGCCAACTGGTGACCTACGGCTTCGAGGAGGGGGGGGACGTTCGCGCTACTCACTTCCGTCAGAGTGGGACCCACAGCGAGTTCGTGGTTCAGCGTCAAGGCCGGGCCGACCTGAGGGTGACTCTTTCCCTGCCGGGTCGTCACAATGTCCTGAACGCCCTGGCGGCGATCGCGGTGGCCACCGATGCGGGGATCCCCGATGAGGCCATTGCCGCCGCCCTGACCAGCTTCGAGGGGATCGGCCGCCGCTTCCAGCAGTATGGTGAGTTCGATACCGGTCGCGGCCGGGCGCTGTTGGTGGACGATTATGGGCACCACCCCAGTGAGGTGGCGGCCACCATCAAGGCGGCCCGGGCCGCCTGGCCGGAACGTCGGCTGGTGATGGCCTATCAGCCCCACCGCTACAGCCGTACCCGGGATCTTTACGACGACTTTGCCCAGGTGCTGGCCCAGGTGGATCAACTGCTGCTGCTGGAGGTGTACGCCGCCGGTGAGGAGCCCATCGCCGGCGCTGACAGCCGGGCCCTGGCTCGCACCATCCGTGGCCGAGGCAAGGTGGATCCCATCTATGTGCCGGGACCCGACGCCTTGCCGGCGATGCTGGCGGAGGTGCTGCAGGACGGCGATGTGGTTTTGACTCAGGGGGCCGGCAACATCGGCGCCCTGGCCAGGAAGCTGGGCGCCATGGAGCTCTCGGTGGAGAAGATGAGAGGGGAACACCATGACTGAGTTTGGCAAAGTGGCCGTGTTGTTGGGCGGCAGCAGCGCCGAGCGGGAGATCTCCCTGAAGTCGGGGCAGGCCGTGTTGGCGGGCCTGCTCAAGGCAGGGGTCGATGCCCACCCCTTCGACCCGTCCGAGCGCGCCCTGACGGAGCTGGCGGGGTTTGACCGCGCCTTTGTCGTTCTACATGGCCGTGGTGGCGAGGATGGCACCCTGCAGGGCGCCCTGGAACACATGGCTATGCCCTACACCGGCAGCGGCGTGCTGGGCTGTGCCCTGGCCATGGACAAGGTGCGCACCAAGAGTCTGTGGGCCGGTCAGGGGCTGCCCACCGCCGCCTTCGAGGTAGCCGTCGAGGGGCGGTTCAAGGCGGAGACCGCTTCACAGATGCTGTCACGCCTGGGGGGCAAGGTGATGGTCAAGCCAGCCAATGAAGGATCCTCCATCGGCATGGCCATCGCCGAGACGCCGGAGCAGCTGGCCCAGGCGATCGCCGCCGCCCACGAGTTTGACCGGGAGGTGCTGGTGGAGCAGTGGATCGACGGTCCGGAGTTTACCGTCGCCATCCTGGGAGAGCGGGCGCTGCCGGTCATCGAGATGCGCACCGACAACGCCTTCTACGACTACCAGGCCAAGTACCAATCCAATGAGACCCGCTACCTCTGTCCCTGCGAACTGCCTGAGCAGGAGGAGCTTGAGCTGCGGGCGTTGGCTCTGACCGCCTTCCGTGCGGTGGGCGCCAGCGGCTGGGGTCGTGTCGACGTGATGCGCACCAGAGACGGCCGCTGGCAGCTGCTGGAGGTGAATGCGGTACCAGGCATGACCGAGACCAGCCTGGTGCCCAAGGCGGCCAGGGCGGTGGGGATCGACTTTCCCACCCTGGTGACCACCATCCTGGCCCAGACCGTGGAGTAGCCACCGATGGGGTTGGCGGTGTGGCGCAGCTGGTCCTGGCCCAGGGTGAACTGGTACTCGGTCTGTGGCGTGCTGCTGCTGATTTCGGTGTTGCTGGGCCTGGCCTGGGGTGGACGCTTGCTGGGGCAGACCCTGGCGGATGCCGAACGGTTGCCCATCGATGAGATCGCCCTGGTGGGTCAGCGCAGTTACACCCGGGACATCGAGGTCCGTCAGGCGCTGTCCGCCATCGAGGGAGACAGCCTGGTGACCGCCGACATGGAGAAGGTGCGCACCGCCCTCACTCGGCTGCCCTGGGTCAACCGGGTGACGGTGCGGCGGGAGTGGCCCAACCGGCTGCGGCTCTATCTGGTGGAGCAGCGCCCCATGGCCCACTGGAACGGCGGCGACTGGCTCAATCAGGACGCCCAGGTGTTCCAGGCGCCGCCAAGGTCCGGGATCGGCGCGTTGCCCCAGTTGGCCGGCCCTGAGGGCAGCAGTGAAAAAGTGTGGCAGAACTGGCTGAAATTCAGTGAGCTTCTGAGGTTAAATGGATTTTCGCCACAGAGACTGACCCTGAGCCATCGCCACGCCTGGACCCTGACCCTGGAGGATGGGCTGGAGCTGAGGCTGGGACGCATCGAGGGGATCGAGCGGCTGCAGCGGTTTATTGAGCTGTGGCCCACGCTTTCCAGGCAAGGAAGGCAAGCACAATACATTGATATTCGGTACGATACGGGATTGGCTGTCGGCTGGCAGTTGGAACAGAGAGATTGATGACATCATGACCAAAAGTCAGGAGCGAAACCTAATTGTGGGTTTGGACATCGGCACCTCCAAGGTGGTGGCAATCATTGGCGAGGTGCTGCCTGACGGCGCCATCAGCATCGCCGGCCTGGGCAGTCAGCCCTCCCGTGGCATGGACAAGGGCGGGGTGAACGATCTGGATTCGGTCTCCCGCAGCATCAAGAACGCCATCGGCCAGGCGGAGATGATGGCGGACTGCCAGGTGGACTCGGTGTTCCTCAGCATCTCGGGCCGTCACGTGGACAGCCAGAACGAGAAGGGGATGGTCTCCATCGACGACGATGAGGTGACCCAGGATGACGTTGACCACGCCATCCATACCGCCCGTTCGGTGAAGATCCCCACCGAAAGGCGGATCCTGCACGTGCTGCCCCAGGAGTTCACCATCGACGAGCAGGAGGGTATCCGCAGTCCGGTGGGGATCTCCGGGATGCGGATGGAGGTGGATGTGCACATCGTCACCTGCTCCAACGACTGGGCCAAGAACATCATCAAGTGCGTGGAGCGCTGTGGCATCCAGGTGGAGGACCTGGTGTTCTCGGCCCTGGCCAGTGCCGATTCGGTGCTGACCCAGGATGAGAAGGATCTGGGGGCCTGCCTGGTGGACATCGGCGGCGGCACCACCGACATCGCCGTCTACACCAACGGTGCCCTGCGCCACTGTGCGGTGATCCCGGTGGCCGGCAACCAGGTGACCAGTGACATCGCCAAGATATTCCGCACTCCGCTCTCCTACGCCGAGCAGATCAAGGTGCAGTACGCCTCGGCCCGCAGTGCCCTGGTGAGCCAGGAGGAGAGCATCGACGTGCACTCCGTCGGTGGCCGGCCGTCCCGCACCATGTCCCGCCATACCCTGGCGGAGGTGGTGGAGCCCCGCTATCAGGAGATCTTCGAGCTGGTCCAGGAGGAGCTGCGGGCCAGCGGCTTCGAAGAGCAGGTGGCCGCCGGGGTGGTGCTGACCGGCGGCACCTCGGCCATCGAAGGGGCGGTGGAGGTGGCCGAGGAGTGCTTCGGCATGCCGGTGCGGGTGGCGGTACCCCACGAACCCAAGGGACTGAAGGAATACGTCAGCGAGCCAAGCTTTGCAACCTCCGTCGGCTTGCTGTACTTTGGCGCCGAGCGCATCCGCGATCGGGAAATAGAACGCCATACAAAACACGGAGTAACCAGCATGTTGGACCGGATCCAAGGCTGGTTTAAAGGCGAGTTTTAGCGGCCCGCACAGTTGATCGGGGGTAGCATTGGCCCCTGAGATTCAGCCGCTTGATAACAGAATGACTTTGGACGCAGGCTAAACGGAGATAAGAGTATGTTTGAGGTTGTGGACGCGCACACCGAAGATGCCGTCATCAAGGTGATCGGCGTGGGGGGCGGTGGTGGCAACGCCATCGAGCACATGGTTGAGCAGACCATCGAAGGAGCCCAGTTTATCGTGGCCAACACGGACTCGCAGGCACTGCGCAAGTCCACCGCTGGCACCACCATTCAGCTGGGCAAGAACGTCACCAAAGGACTGGGCGCCGGAGCCAACCCTGCCGTGGGCTATGAAGCGGCCATGGAGGACAAAGAGTCCATCCGCGCCGCCCTGACCGGGTCCGACATGGTGTTCATCGCCGCCGGCATGGGTGGGGGAACCGGGACCGGTGCCGCGCCGGTGGTGGCCGAGGTGGCCAAGGAGGAGGGGATCCTCACCGTCGCCGTGGTGACCAAGCCGTTTGTCTTCGAAGGTAAGAAGCGTGCCGCCTATGCGGAGCAGGGGATCGCCGAACTGTCCAAGCATGTGGATTCACTGATCACCGTGCCCAACGACAAGCTGCTGAAGGTGCTGGGCACCAAGACCAGCCTGCTGGAGGCGTTCAGTGCCGCCAACAACGTGCTGCTGGGAGCGGTACAGGGGATCGCCGAGCTGATCACCCGCACCGGCCTGATCAACGTCGACTTCGCCGACGTGAAGACGGTGATGTCCGAGATGGGCAACGCCATGATGGGCACAGGTGTGGCCCGGGGCGAGAACCGCGCCGAAGAGGCCGCCGAAGCCGCGGTATCCAGTCCGCTGCTGGAGGATATCGACCTGACCGGTGCCAAGGGCGTGCTGGTGAACATCACCTGTGGCATGGATCTCTCCATCGAGGAGTACACCCTGATCGGTGATCATGTCCGCGCCTACGCCTCCGAGAACGCCACCATCGTGGTGGGGACCGTTATCGAACCGGAGATGAGCGACGAGATCCGGGTCACTGTGGTGGCCACCGGCATCGGCGCCGACAAGAAGCCAGACATTCAGATCGTGGTGCCGCCCAAGGCGGCGACCCCTGCCCCTCAGCCTGTGGCTCAGCCCGAGCCCAAGCCCCTGGAGCAGCCCGCGGTCTCCATGCAGCCGATCCGGATCGAGCCTGCGGCCCAGGCCAGCGAGCCGGCGACCCCGACGGCCCCTGCGCCGACACCGGCCAGCAGCCACGGCAATGCCGCGCCTGCCCAGGATGCCCAGAAGGGTGCTTACCTGGATATTCCGGCGTTCCTGCGTAAGCAGTTGGATTAAAAGGTTTTATTATCTGATCAGACCAGATTTTGGCCCTGGGCGTTTTTTCTGGTAAAATATGCCCCCCGAAATTGAGTTTATTGAGAGCAGGACGGTTAATGAGTAAACAGCGCACTCTACAGCGCCCGGTTCAGGCAACCGGTGTGGGTCTTCACTCCGGTGACAAGGTCACCCTGAGCATCAATCCGGCCCCCGTGGGCACCGGGATTGTGTTCCGGCGTACCGATCTGACCCCGGTGGCGGAGATCCCCGCCAGTGCCGCGCTGGTGCGTGAGACCACCCTGTGTACCGGCCTGGTCAGCGACGAGGGTCACCGTATCGCCACGGTGGAGCACCTGATGTCTGCCCTGGCCGGCCTCGGCGTAGACAATGCCATCATCGAGGTGGATGCGCCCGAGATCCCCATTATGGACGGCAGTGCCAGTCCCTTTGTCTTCCTTCTTCAGACCGCCGGCCTGGTAGAGCAGCCTGCGTCCAAACAGTACCTGCGCATCCGTAAGCCGATCCGGGTCGAAGAGGGTGACAAGTGGGCGGAGTTCCGTCCCCATAATGGCTTTAAACTCAACTTTGCCATCGACTTCGATCACCCGGAGATCGCCAGAAGCCAGCAGAAGATGGTGATGGAGTTCTCCTCTGCCGAATACATCAAGCAGGTGAGTCGCGCCCGCACCTTCGGGTTTATGCGCGACATCGAGTACCTGCGGGCCAACAACCTGGCCCTGGGCGGCAGCATGGAGAACGCCGTGGTGCTGGACGAGTTCCGCATCCTCAACCCCGATGGCCTGCGGGTTGAGAACGAGTTCGTCAAGCATAAGATTCTGGATGCCGTGGGGGATCTCTATCTGGGAGGGTATGCCATCCTGGGAGAATTCACCGCGTTCAAGTCCGGTCATGCGCTGAATAACCAACTGATTCGCGCGGTACTGGCGGATCAGGAAGCCTGGGAACTGGTGAGCTTCGAGGAGGCTCAGCAGGTGCCGATGGACTACCTGGCACCGGTGACCGCCTGAGTTAAGAGTTGTTCTGCTGGCCGCCCCCATGGGCGGCCAGTTTTTTTAGCTTCTCTCCCAGGCTGCCGCCTATAGATTCTGCAAGCTCCTGAATCTGGCTCGCAGCTTGAGGACTGAGTCTATTAAGATTTTGCGTTACCTGTCGCTCAATCCTGGACAGTGTCGGGTTGACTTTGATCTCAATAGTGGTGAGCATTGGGAAACCTTGTTGCCGCAACTGCTGCAGCAGCTGCAGTTTCATGAACTGCAGCCGGGTTGCCCAGGCGGCGCTGTCGGTCTCGATGATCATGACACCGTCGCGAAGGTTGGCTACCCGGTACCGCCCCCTGAGGTCACTGCCCAGGAGATCGGTGGTCGCCTGTTGCAACTGTCTGAGCGACTCAGTGCGCTCCTGGACCTGACGGAGCCTTTGGCTCATCAGCTCGGCAACATCGGTAGGTTTTGACTTCATACCAAGACACAAAAGATTAGATAAGAACTCCATGAGTGTAACAGTCTTTATAAAGGGAAAGCACGGTGTACGGCACTGGCAACCGGGCAAGGGGTGGTTTTTGCTGCCGCTGATGCTAGTGGCCGCCGGCGTTGGGCTGTTCCAGCTCCATAAAGAGCAGTTGCACGAGGTGGAGCAGAAGCTGGCTCAGGCTCAGGAGAGTCAGGCCGATGGGCAGGAGCAGGTGGAAGAGATCCGCCAGCTGACCCAGACCCAGTTGGCCACCCTGGCGGTCCGCCTCGGGCGGATGCAGGCGCAGATGAATCGCCTGGAGTCGCTGGGGATCGCACTGGCCGATCGGGCCGAACTAACCGAACAGTTTGATTTCTCATCGGCGGTGGGCCTGGGTGGCGCCAATGCCGATGAGCTGGGTGATGTGGGGCTCAAGCAGCTGCTGCTGGAGATGGAGCAACTGGCCAAGCGGCTGGACAGCTCGGACAGCCAGCTGGCGCTACTTGAAACTGTCGAGCGCAATCACCATATAGATTTAAGCAGTTATTTGTCAGGACGTCCCATCGTCAAGGGCTGGCAGTCCTCCGACTATGGGATGCGCAACGATCCATTCACCGGCCGTCCCGCCATGCATAAAGGCATCGATTTCGCGGGTACGGAAGGGGGCGATGTCGTCGCCACCGGAGCGGGAGTCGTCTCCTACTCGGGCGAGATGTACGGTTACGGCAATTTGGTCGAGATTGATCATGGTAACGGGGTGAAGACCCGTTACGGTCATAACAAGGCCCTGCTGGTCAAGGCAGGCCAGGTGGTCAAGAAGGGAGACGTTATTGCCGAACTGGGCAATACCGGCCGTTCGACCGGACCCCATGTCCATTACGAAGTGTTGCGCAACGATCGTCAGGTTAATCCTAACAAATACGTTTACCGTAAGCCCCGCAGTTAGTGGGGCGGGCAATCCTGGTAGGGCCAACGGAGTTTGGTCCGAGTCCTAAGTAAAAAGTGAAATAAGACGATGTTTGCACAACTCCTCACCAAGATTTTTGGTAGCAAGAACGAGCGTACCTTGAAGCAGCTGCGCAAGGTTGCCGCGCAGATCAACCAGCTGGAAGCGGAATATGAGGCCCTGAGCGACGAGCAGCTCAAGGCCAAGACCGAGGAGTTCAAGCAGCGCATCGCCGACGGGGCCCGCCTGGACGATATCCTTCCGGAAGCGTTTGCCACCGTCCGGGAGGCCTCCAAGCGGGTGTTCGGCATGCGTCACTTCGACGTGCAGCTGATCGGCGGTATGGTGCTGCAGTCTGGCCGCATCGCCGAGATGCGCACCGGTGAAGGTAAAACCCTGACTGCGACCCTGCCGGCCTACCTCAATGCCCTGACCGGCAAAGGGGTTCACGTGATCACGGTCAACGACTACCTGGCCAGCCGCGACGCCGACTGGAACCGTCCCCTGTTCGAATTCCTGGGCATGACCGTGGGCATCAACGTGCCGGGCATGGGTCCCCAGCAGAAGAAGGAAGCCTACGCCGCGGACATTACCTACGGCACCAACAACGAATTCGGCTTCGACTACCTGCGCGACAATATGGCCTTCTCCGCCCCGGAGCGGGTTCAGCGCCCCCTGTTCTACGCCATCATCGACGAGGTGGACTCCATCCTGATCGATGAAGCCCGTACCCCGCTGATCATCTCTGGTGCCGCCGAGGACAGCTCAGAGTCCTATATCAAGGTGGACAAGATCATCCCCCGCCTGGTCCGCCAGGATAAGGAGGATACCGAGGAGTACACCGGTGAGGGTGACTACACCATCGATGAAAAGGGCAAGCAGGTTCACCTGACCGAGCGCGGTCAGGAGAAGGTCGAGGAGCTGCTGATCGAGATCGGCATGCTGCCCGAGGGCGAGTCCCTCTACAGCGCCACCAACATCTCTCTGCTGCACCATGTGAACGCCGCCTTGCGTGCCCACACCCTGTTCGAGAAGGACGTGGACTACATCATCCAGGATGGCGAGATCGTCATCGTCGATGAGCACACCGGCCGCACCATGCCGGGCCGTCGCTGGTCAGAGGGTCTGCACCAGGCGGTGGAAGCCAAAGAGGGGGTGAGAATCCAGAATGAGAACCAGACCCTGGCCTCGATCACCTTCCAGAACTACTTCCGGCTGTATGACAAGCTGGGGGGGATGACCGGTACCGCCGACACCGAAGCGTTCGAATTCCAGCACATCTACGGCCTGGATACCGTGGTGATTCCCACCAACCGTCCGATGATCCGTGACGACCGCCCCGATCAGGTCTACCTGACCGAAGAGGAGAAGTTCGAAGCGATCATCGCCGACATCAAGGATTGCCAGGAGCGTGGTCAGCCTACCCTGGTGGGCACCATCTCCATCGAGGCGTCAGAGCGCCTCTCCAACGAGCTGCGCAAGTCCAAGATCAAGCACAACGTCCTGAACGCCAAGTTCCACGAGCAGGAAGCCCAGATCGTCGCCGACGCCGGTCGCAGCGGTGCGGTTACCATCGCCACCAACATGGCCGGCCGGGGTACCGACATCGTGCTGGGCGGCAGCTGGCAGGCGGAACTGGAGGAGCTCAGGGCGAGCGGTGCCACCGAGGAGCAGATTGCCGAGAAGCACGACAACTGGCAGGAGCGTCACGACGCGGTTTTGGAGGCCGGTGGTCTGCACATCATCGGTACCGAGCGTCACGAGTCCCGCCGTATCGACAACCAGCTGCGTGGCCGTTCCGGCCGTCAGGGTGATGCAGGTTCCTCCCGCTTCTACCTGTCCATGGAAGACTCGCTGATGCGCATCTTCGCATCCGACCGGGTGTCCGGCCTGATGAAGAAGCTGGGTATGGAGCGGGGCGAAGCGATCGAGCACCCCTGGGTGACCAAGTCCATCGAAGGCGCCCAGCGCAAGGTGGAAGCCCGCAACTTCGATATCCGTAAGCAGCTGCTGGAGTTTGACGACGTGGCCAACGACCAGCGTAAGGTGGTCTACGCCCAGCGTAACGAGCTGATGGACAGCGACAGCATCGCCGAGACCATCGAGGTGATTCGCGACGATGTCCTGGCCAACGTCATCAACAGCTACATACCTCCCCAGTCTCTGGAGGAGATGTGGGATGTCCCCGGCCTGGAGGAGCGCCTGGCCTCCGAGTTCAACCTGGAGCTGCCCATTGGCAAGTGGCTCGAGGAGGAGGAGGACCTCCACGAGGAGACCCTGCGCGAGCGCATCAGTCAGGCCTGGGGTGAGGTGTACAAGCAGAAGGAGCAGTTTGTCGGTGAGCCGGTTCTGCGCCAGTTCGAAAAGGCGATCATGCTGCAGACCCTGGACAACCTGTGGAAGGAGCACCTGGCGGCGATGGACCACCTGCGCCAGGGCATCCACCTGCGCGGATATGCCCAGAAGAACCCCAAGCAGGAGTACAAGCGCGAGTCTTTCGAGATGTTCGAGAGCATGCTGGAGACCCTGAAGCACGACGTGATCTCCATCCTTTCCAAGGTCCGGGTTCAGACCCAGTCCGAGGTGGATGAGATGGAGGCCAAGCGCCGAGAGCAGGAGGAGGCCCTGGCGGCACAGCGCAACTACTCCGGCGCGCCCGAGGGCGAACAGGCGCCGCAGCCCAAGGTGGGCCGGAACGAGCCCTGCCCCTGTGGTTCCGGCAAGAAGTACAAGCAGTGTCACGGTAAGCTGGCCTAATAAGGTCTGATATCAGATAGCAAATGCCAGTCTCCGGACTGGCATTTTTGATCAGAGAGGAGCATGGCGGTGGCCATTCAGAGAATCGTTATCGGCCTGGTTCGGAACAGCCAGGACCAGTATTTGATCAGCCTCAGGCGGGGGGAGCAGCACCTGGCAGGCAAGTGGGAGTTCCCCGGCGGCAAGGCGGAGGCGGGGGAGGATGAACTCTCCGCCCTGGCCAGGGAGCTGGAGGAGGAGGTGGGGCTGGAACTCACTGGCGCCGAACTGATGGAGCGCAAGGTGTTCGAGTTCGACGACCGCACCCTGGCGCTGCACTTCTACCGGGTGACCGGCTACCGTGGCCAGCCCAGGGCCAGGGAGGGGCAACCCCTGAAGTGGGCCAGTGTCGAGGAGCTCAGGGCCCTGCCGTTTCCCAAGGCCAACGACTCGGTGATTGCCGCGTTGTGACATGAAAAAAAGGCTCCCTGGGAGCCTTTTTTCATGGTCGAGGTTAATCCTCTTTGAAGAAGTCGCCCTCGTCGTAGCCGAGATCGTCGGGGATCTCCGGTTCGACGGGGATGGCGTGCTTCTCGTCGGCCCAGTCTCCCAGATCGATCATCTTGCAGCGTTCGCTGCAGAACGGCTTGAAGGGGTGGTTATCGTCCCAGGTCACCGTTTTCTTGCAGGTGGGGCATTGTACTTCCAGGGTCATGGGGTCTCCATCGACAGCGACAGGCTAAAGGGGAGGTTGCGCACTTCGGCGCTGCCCGTGCCGGCGTTCATCATGTTCAGACTGAATCGGCTCTTGTGGCCGCTGATCACCGGGTAACAGCCATAGTGGTTGTCCAGGCGGATCCGCAGCAGGGCCAGAGGGTGATCGGCATTATGGAGAAACTGGCCCTGGATCGCCACCCTGTTCTCCCAGTGACTGCATTCGCGAATCAGTTGCAGTTGCAGGGCGATCGCCTCGGTCAGCGGTGCCAGGGTGGCCAGCCAGGCGTCGATATCCTGGATCCGCTGGGCCCTGGACTGACCCAGCCAGTGCTGCAGCCGGGGGAGGTCAAAGCCACAGGCTCCGCCGGCCAGGTTGACCCGCTGGCGGATCTGGCTCAGAAACCTGTCCTGACGCAGAGTGCTGCCCGGGCGCTCCATCTGCAGCAGGGCGCGGCCTTGCCGCTGCAGGGTCTCCACCAGTGCCTGAAGCTGCCGCTGGTCCACTCCGGGCTGGCTCTGCCACTGGGTCACCAGGGACAGGCTCTGATCCACCTGCTTGGCCAGCTCCCCCTTGATGTCGGAGCGTTCCAGCAGGTCGCACAGCTCGAACAGGGTGCGGAACAGGCTGCGGTGGGCACTGGGGCAGTCGCCGTTACGGCAGTCCTCCAGGGCCTGCACCAATTGCTCCACCCTCAGGTAGAAGCGGGTGCGTTCGTTCAGGGGATGTTCGTACAGGGTCGAGTTACTCATGGCTCCCGGCAAGTGTCAGATAGTGTTGATGGAGCTGTTCCACCTGGGTGTTAAGGTCGGCAAGATTTCCGCCGTTGTCAATGCGATCGTCGGCGGCGGCCAGCCGCTGGGCCCGACTGGCCTGATTGGCCATGATCTTCTCCACTAGGGCCTGGTCATTGTGATCCCGGCTCATGGTACGCCTAAGCTGCTCCTCCTCCGGCAGATCCACCACCAGTACCCTTTCTACCAGGGACTGCAGGCCGTTCTCCACCAGCAGCGGGATCACCAGCAGGGCATAGGGGGAGGTGGCCGCCCGGCCCCGTTCGATCATGCGGGCGCGCACCAGCGGATGGATCAGGGAATTAAGCCACCGCAGCTCCTCAGGCTGGTTGAATACCCGCCGACGCAGGGCGGCCCGGTCCAGGCCGCCGCCGTCACTCAGTACCTGGTCGCCGAAGTGGTCGACGATCGCCTTCAGGCCGTCGCTGCCTGGGGCGACCACTTCGCGGGCGATAAGGTCGGCGTCGATAAGCTCAATGCCCCGTTTGGCAAACAGATCCGCGACCGTGCTCTTGCCCGAGCCGATGCCGCCGGTGAGGCCGATCAGCAGGGCGCTCACAGGCCCACCACCCGGGTCAGATACCAGTGGACTATCCGGTCGCCCCACAACAGCGCCACCCAGCCCGCCAGGATGATCCAGGGTCCGAAGGGCATGGGGTTGTCCCGCTTCAGCCGGCCCAGGGCCAGCTGGATTAGGCCGAATCCAGCCCCGAGGAGGGAGGAGAGCAGGATGATCAGCAGCAGCGGCTTCCACCCCAGCCAGGCGCCAAACAGCGCCAGCAGCTTGAAGTCGCCGTACCCCATCCCCTCCTTACCGGTGACCAGCCTGAACAGCTGAAACACGCTCCAAAGGCTGAGGTAGCCGAAGGCGGCGCCGAGCACCGCCTGCTCCAGGGGAACCAGGCCATCCCCCAGGTTGAACAGCAGCCCCAGCCACAGCAGAGGCAGGGTGATCTGGTCCGGCAGCAGCATCGTATCCGCATCGATAAAGGCCAGGGCGATCAGGCCAAGGCTCAGCAACCACAGGGCGCCGAAGGTGGGAGTAGGACCAAACTGCCAGGCCAGCAGGACGGAGACGGCCGCGGTCAGCAGCTCCACCAGGGGGTAGCGCAGGCCGATGGTGGCGCCACAATGGTGACAGCGTCCCCGCAGCAGTAGGTAGCTGAGCAGCGGGATGTTGTGCTTCATGGGGATGGGCGTCAGGCAGTGACCGCAGCGAGAGCGCGGGGTGGCCAGGTTGAAGGGGGTGGGCAGATCGCTGCGAGTCACCGGTTGTTCGCAGTACTCCTGGCACTCGACGCGCCAGTCCCGGTCCATCATGATCGGCAGGCGATGGATCACCACGTTGAGGAAGCTGCCCAGGATCAGGCCCAGCAGGGCGACCAGGGAGGAAAACAGCCAGGGCTGCAGTTGGAAAAGGGTGATCCAGTAGTCCATTTCGTGATTCGGCTTAATGAGTTATCTCTGCTGATCCTAGCCGACCACGCTACCCAATTGGAAGATCGGAAGATACATTGCCACCACCAACCCGCCTACGAGTGATCCTATCACCACCATCAGCAGAGGCTCGATCAGGGTGGAGAGGCCGTCGACGGCGTCATCCACCTGCATCTCGTAGATGTTGGCCACCTTGTTGAGCATCTCATCCAGGGAGCCGGACTCCTCGCCGATAAGCACCATCTGTACCAGCATGTCCGGGAACACCTTTTGGGTGCGCATCGCCATGTTCATCTGCAGCCCGGAGACCACCTGGTCCCTGACGGCCTGCACCGCACTGCGGTACACCGCATTGCCCGCGGCCCCGGCGGCGGAATTCAGCCCCTCGATCAGTGGCACCCCGGCGGCGAAGGTGGTCGCCAGGGTCCGGGCAAAGCGGGCTACGGCCCCCTTGTGCAGTATCGGGCCCACCAGGGGCAGCCTGAGCAGCAGGGCGTCGAGGCGGTCGCGCACGCGGGCCGAGCTGCGATGGGCGCGGATCCCTCCCCACACCAGGCCAATCACTCCGCAGGCGAAGTAGGGCCAGGCCTGCTGGAGGACGCGGGACAACTGGATCACCCACTGGGTAAACAGGGGCAACTCGGCGTTGAAGCTGGCAAAGATCTCTTCGAACTGGGGCACCACGAACAGCAGCAGGATCACCGTGACCATCAGGGCGACCAGGATCACCGCGGTAGGGTAGAACATCGCCTTCTTGATCTTCGACTTCAGCGCCTCCGCCTTCTCCCGGTAGGTGGCGATGCGGTCGAACACCCGGTCCAGGGCGCCGGAGTGCTCTCCCGCCTCCACCAGGTCGCAGTAGAGCTCATCGAACTGCTGACGGTGGGGGCGCAGTGCCTGGGACAGGGGGACGCCCGCCTCCACCTGCAGCAGGATCTCTCCCAGAAGGTTGCGCATCGCTTCCCGGTCGTGGCCCCGACCGATCATCTGCAGGGTGGTGACCAGGGGAACGCCGGCCAGCAGCATGGTGGCGATCTGCCGGGTCACCATGGCCAGCTCCATGGGGGTAATCCGCCCTCCTCGTTGGAACAGCGGGCTGGGCTTCCGCCGCAGTCGCACCGCGTGGATCCCCTGTTTGCGCAGCTGGCTGCGGGCCTCTTCGGCATTGACGGCGCGGATTTCACCCTGGGTACGGTCGCCGCTGGCGTTGGCGCCTCGCCACAGAAACTCGGTGATGGTGGGGGCGGCGCCCTTGGCGGCACGGCTCATGGGGCCGCCTGCCAGTCGGTGATGCGGTTGATCTCTGCCAGGGTGGTGACGCCGGCCGCCACCTGGGCCAGGCCCGACTGGCGCAGGGGCACCATGCCGCCCTCCCTGGCGACCCGGGCCAGCTCCAGCGAGGTGCCGTTGGCCATGATCAGCTCGGCCAGGGAGGGGGACATGGGCAGCAGTTCATAGACCCCCAGGCGGCCCCGGTAGCCGTCGGTGCAGTGATCGCAGCCCCTGGCCCGGTAGAGGGTGGGGCCGGAGGCGATCTGTGTGTCACTGAATCCCGCCTCCTGCAGTACCTCGGGTGTCAATGGTTCCGCTTCCCGGCAGTGGACGCACAGCCGTCTGGCCAGCCGCTGGGCGATGATCAGTGACACCGAGGCGGCGATGTTATAGGCCGGCACGCCCATGTTCAGCAACCGGGTCAGGGTCTCGGCGGCGGAGTTGGTGTGCAGGGTGGAGAGCACCAGGTGACCGGTCTGGGCGGCCTTGATGGCGATCTCCGCGGTCTCCAGGTCCCGAATCTCCCCCACCATGACGATGTCCGGGTCCTGGCGCAGGAAGGCCCTCAGGGCGGAGGCGAAGGTGAGTCCGGCCCTGTTGTTTATCTGTACCTGATTAATCCCCGGCAGGTTGATCTCGACCGGGTCCTCGGCGGTGGAGATGTTGCGCTGCTCGGTGTTGAGGATATTCAGCCCGGTGTAGAGGGAGACGGTCTTACCGGAGCCGGTGGGGCCGGTGACCAGGATCATTCCCTGGGGCCGTTGCAGTGCCGACAGGTAGAGCCGCTTCTGCTGCGGTTGGTAGCCGAGGACGTCGATGTTGAGCAGGGCCGCCGAGCCGTCCAGTATCCGCATAACGATCTTCTCGCCGAACAGGGTCGGCAGGGTGGAGACCCGAAAGTCGATGGCCCGCTTGGGGCTCAGGCGCAGTTTTATCCGGCCATCCTGGGGCAGGCGGCGCTCGGCGATGTCCAGCTTGGACATCACCTTGAGGCGGGCGGAGATGCGGCTGGCCAGGTTGACGGGCGGGGTGGAGACGGTGTGCAGCACCCCATCGATGCGAAAGCGGATGCGGTAGCTCGACTCGTAGGGCTCAAAGTGCAGATCCGACGCCCCCCGCTTGATGGCGTCGGTGAGCAGCTTGTTGATGTAGATGACGATGGGGGCATCGTCGGCGGCCGGCGGCGCCTCGTTCGGCGCCCCCAGCTCCTCCACCTCGAGGTCGCCCAGGTTCTGCTCATCGAGCTCGGTCAGTTCCAGGGCGTCGAAGTCGCTCTCCAGAAACCGGTCTATCACCTGCTCCAGAGCCGACCGCTCCACCAGCACCGGCACCGACCGCAGGCCGGTGTTGAACTCGAAATCCTCCAGCACTGTCAGGTTGGCTGCATCAGAGGTGGCAACAAACAGCTGACCACCTCGGCTGGCCAGGGGCAGGCAGCGGTGGCGCTCCACCAGCTTCTGACTGATCAGCGCCGACGGCAGGGAGTCGGGGTTGAGCTGGCGGATATCGAACAGCGGCGCTCCCAGGCTGCGCGCCTGCCGATAGTAGTGGGACTCCAAACGGCCCCCTAGCAGAGTCCGGCGGCGAGACAGCTGCCTGATTGGCTCCAAGCGATGGCGCCATTGGTGGCAGCCGGGGCCAGGATATAGGTTTTGCCGTCTACCGAGGCGGCTCCGGTGGCGGTAATGCCCGCGGTGGTAAAGGTCACACTGGCGACGTTGGCTCCGCGATCGGCGCCGTTGACGTTGCCGCTGGCATCGATATCGACCTTGCCGCTGCAGGCGGTATGAACCTCAGCCGCCGTGGCCGTAGTGCCCACGGTCTGCATGCAGACCTCAATCTGGGTCTTGATGGAACCGGTGGCGGCAATCACTTCGGCGAATTTGGCGCGTTTTGTGTAGGTCTGGTAGGCGGGCAGGGCGATGGCGGCCAGGATGCCGACGATGGCCACGACGATCATCAGCTCGATCAGGGTAAAGCCTTGCGGGCGGGTATGGGTAAGCATCTGGATACTCCTTTCCATGGGCGACATTCCGTGTCTCCTCCCCGCCTCCTGCGGGGAAGTGGTTCTAGTCTAAAACTAGTACAAAGTACTGGCCCTACAAGGCCAAGGGGGAAAAATCGTCGAGGCTGGAGAGACCGGCTCAGAGCGCAGGCGGGTCGATGAGAGGGGAGTGAATTGATGGGGAGCAACGGCACCCCGGGGTGCCGTTGCGGTGAGGTCTCAGCGGAAGCGCATGGAGAGATCGACGGCCCGAACATGCTTGGTCAGGGCGCCGACCGAGATGTAATCGATGCCGGTGTGGGCGAACTCGGCGATGGTGTTCAGGGTGACGTTGCCGCTGACCTCCAGTTTGGTTCGGCCCCGGTTCAGCTCCACCGCCTGCATCTGCATGGTCAGGTCGAAGTTGTCCAGCATCACGATGTCGGCGCCGCAGTCGATGGCCAGCTTCAGCTCCTCCAGGTTCTCCACCTCCACTTCGACCGGCTTATCGGCATGGAGGGTACGGGCGGCGGCGATAGCCTCGCCGATGCCGCCACAGGCGGCGATGTGGTTCTCTTTGATCAGGAAGGCGTCAAACAGGCCGATGCGGTGGTTCTTGCCGCCGCCGCAGGTGACCGCGTACTTCTGGGCGGTGCGCAGGCCGGGGATGGTCTTGCGGGTGTCCAGCAGTTGGGTGCCGGTGCCCTCAAGCTTGATGGCATACTGGTTGACCACGGTGGCGACCCCGGAGAGGGTCTGGACGAAGTTCAGGGCGACCCGCTCGCCGGTCAGCAGTGTGCGGGCCGGACCAGAGAGCTCACACAAGACCTGGTTGGGCAGAATCAGGTCCCCGTCATCCACGTGCCAGTGGAGGGCCACCTCGCCCCCCAGCTGGTTGAACACCTGCTCGACCCAGGCCTTGCCACAGAACACCGCTTCTTCGCGGCTGATGATGGTGGCTTCGGCGGTGCGATCGGCGGGGATCAGTTGGGCGGTGATGTCCCCCTCGTCGGCAGTGAGACCTCCCAGGTCTTCAGCCAGCGCGGCGGCCACGGTGAGGCGGATGTCGTTTTCCAGCATAGCGAATTACTTCCTGATAGTAAGTGTTTGTCCCCGTTGCACCAGCTCCAGGTGCCGCAGGGCGTTCATCCCCAGCAGTACGGTATCGTCCTCCTGGCCGGGGTTGAGACTGGCCTCCAGATTATACAGGGTCAGTGGGCCGATTGTGAGTGTCTCTACGGTGGTGCGGTAGACGGTGATGCTGCCGTTGGCGGTGCTCACCGGGAAGGGGTAGCCAGCCTTAAGCCCCAGAGCGGGGCCGAGGTGGGCGGGGATCGAGGTGGTGGTGGCTCCGGTATCCAGCATCAGGGTGACCTCCTGGCCGTTGATGGTGCCGACCACCAGGTAGTGGCCCTGACGGTTCTGCTGCAGCACCAGCTCCTGTCCCTGGATCATCGGGTTCAGGTTGGGGTTGTGTTGGCGCTCGAGCTTGTCGTCGAAATAGAGGTAGAGCAGGGCCAGCATCGACAGCCAGGCGAGAAACAGCATCGGCTTGCCAAAGGGAGAGTGGGGGCGTGATCTCTTCATACCTGACCTGCTAAAGTGTGGGTTTTGGCATTATCGGTTTTCTCCATGGACAAGGGCAACCACCACTCTCTGGAGCCGCGGGGGCGTTGGCTCCATCGGTCGATCCATCGCTTTAGCCCGTTCCAGGACGCCCGTCCCGACGGTGTCCGCATCGACGCCCTGGTGATCCACAACATCAGCCTGCTGCCCGGGCAGTTTGGCAGTGACTATGTCGACCAGTTGTTCCTGGGCTGCATCCAGGTGGATCACCCGCTGTTGCAGCAGGTACGCGGCCTGAGGGTGTCGGCCCACCTGCTTATCCGCCGGGACGGCAGCGTAGTTCAGTATGTCCCCTTCGACCGCCGGGCCTGGCACGCCGGTGTCAGCGAGCTGGCCGGGCGTCACCGCTGCAACGACTTCAGCATCGGAATTGAGATGGAGGGCAGTGATCATTGCCCCTTCACCATGGCACAATATCATAGTCTTATCGAGGTAACTCTTTCACTGTTGGAGTCTTATCCCGATATTACTCTGGACAGAATCGTGGGTCACAGCGACATAGCCCCGGGACGGAAAAGCGATCCGGGCCCCTATTTCGACTGGGATCTCTATCGGCAAGAACTGAACAAGGCGCGCTAGATGGCTCTGTTTTCTCTACTGGTGGTACTGCTGCTCGAGCGGCTGAAGCTGATCGCTCCTTTCCTGCAGTTCAATGCGGTCTTCGGTGCCTACCGACGGCGGCTGTTCAGCGACAGCGAGTTGCGCAGCGCCTGGAAGATGCTGTTCGCGCTGGCCCTGGCCCCGGCGCTGGTGGCTCTGCTGGCCCATGAGTTGGAGGGGGTGGGCTATGGCGTCTGGCACCTGGCCCTGTGGTTGCTGGTGGGGGTGGTGCTGTTCGGTCACATGGAGCTGAGGCAGGCGTTCAAGGAGTATCTGCAGGCCGCCTGCCGGGGCGACATGCAGGCCTGTTTCCACACCGCGGACAGGGTGGACCCGGTTCCGCTGGAGGCGGTGAGCGAGCGGGAACTGGGTCAGCGGATGGGCCAGGTGGCCGCCTGGCTCAATTACCGCTACTACGCGGCGGTGGCCCTGTACTTTGTGCTGCTGGGCCCTGCGGTGGCCACCCTCTACTGCGTGGTCCGCGGTTATCATGATCACTTCGAACGTCATCAGCTGAACCGCCCACTGGTGTCCGGGTTGATGACTCTGCTCGATTGGGTGCCTGCTCGGCTGGTGGCTTTCGGCTTTGCCCTCTCCGGTCACTTCAGCCGCGCGCTGTCGGTCTGGCTCTCCCTGGCGTTTCAGCCGGCGGTGCCAGCCCGGATCCTGATCTACCGGGTGGCCCTGGTGGCGGAGGAGATCCCGGTGGAGAGCGCCGCGCCGGTGTGTGTCCAGTCGACCCTCAACCTGCTGAAGCTGGCCAAGCGCAACGTCACCCTGCTGCTGATCCTGGTGTCGCTGCTGACCATCTTCGGGGTCCTGAACTGAGGCTGGTCAGCCCAATTGCCCAGGGGAGTCCGCGGACTCCCCTTTTTGTTGTCCACTCTGGCTGAGTTCACATAGGCTTCACCTTTCGGGTGATCGGGCGCACACCCGTCAGTCTGACCAGTAAAAAGTCGATTGAAGAATCACCATCTTTAGGAGAGTTTTAATCGTCATCAGAATCCGGCTCAGTGCAATTGTCGAAATTGCGAGCCGTGCGGTTGATCTATCTCTCAAAGGCCGGATGATCCAACGTGGTGGCAATCCCCTTTGCCCGCCAGAATCTCATTCACAGATTCCTTTGATATCAAAATGTTGTAAAGTGGTCATACCATTGATTGCAAGGCCTGTTCGGTTTTATTGATCGGGTCGATCTATTGAATGCATTCTGTGATATCAATCAAAGTGGTTGCCATTTGCGAGTGTGATCTGCTACATTTCGTTGCGCACTCTTAATGGTCTTACCAATTGACAAACCATTAGCAGACTGGGAAGTTATCCGACCATGGCCTACCAAAAAATCAGCCAGCCAAAGCTGTCCGACGTCATCGTTAACCAACTGGAGAAGATGATCCTCGAAGGCAGCCTGAAACCGGGGCAGAAACTGCCGCCGGAGCGGGAGCTGGCGCAGCAGTTTGAAGTATCCCGTCCCTCTCTGAGGGAGGCGATTCAAAAGCTGGAGGTGAAGGGCCTTTTGAATCGGCGCCAGGGTGGCGGCACCTATGTGCAGGATCAGCTTTGGAAGAGCCTGGCCGATCCCCTTATCGAACTGCTGGCGGACAACCCGGAGACTCAGTACGACCTCCTGGAGTTTCGTCACGCAACCGAAGGGATGATGGCCTATTATGCAGCTTTGCGTGGCACCGATTCGGACCACGCCATTCTTAAGCAGAGAATTGAACGACTCCATGAGGTTCAGGGTCAGCTCGAGCTCGAGGCGAAGGCGATCGTGGACTTCTACCGTGCGGTGGCCGAAGCCTCACACAACGTTGCCATGTTGCACGTGGTGCTGAGTCTGTCGCCTCTGCTCGAGCGTAATGTCGCGGAAAACCTCGCACTTCTGTACCGTCGTGAGGGCTCCGCGCACTACGCCAACCTGCACCGTGAAGCCCTGTTGAAAGCGATCTTGAATCGAGAGCCCGAAGTGGCTCGCAGGGCCTCCAACGAACACCTGGCCTACATCGAGGAAGTGACCATCGAAGTGCGCCAGGAGGACAGTCGTCAGCAGCGCAGCCTGCGCCGCCTGCGGAACGACTATTAGCAGAATGCGAGTAAAGGCGGTCCGTCGGGCCGCCCCATCACAAGCAACGATGGAAGAGGAATTTTGTGATGCCGGAAATGTTGCCACACGACGTGGATCCGCAAGAAACTCATGAATGGCTGGGCGCCCTGGCCGCGGTACTGGAACAGGATGGCCCCGAGCGGGCACACTACCTGCTGGAGCAGATGATCGATAAGGCCCGCCGTAGCGGTGCCCATCTGCCCTACAAGCCGACCACCGCCTATGTGAACACCATCCCTGTCGGCTCCGAGCCCCACATGCCCGGTAACCAGGAGCTGGAGGAGCGCATCCGCGCCATCATCCGCTGGAACGCCCTGGCCATGGTACTGCGCGCGTCCAAGAAGGATCTGGAGCTTGGGGGTCACATCTCCAGCTTTGCCTCCAGTGCCACCCTGTACGATGTGTGTTTCAACCACTTCTTCCGTGCACCCAACGAGAAGGATGGCGGTGACCTGGTCTACTTCCAGGGCCATATCGCCCCCGGCATCTACTCCCGCTCCTTCCTGGAAGGCCGCCTGACCGAAGCCCAACTGGACAACTTCCGCCAGGAGGTGGACGGTAAGGGGCTGCCCTCCTACCCCCATCCCCGCCTGATGCCAGATTACTGGCAGTTCCCCACCGTCTCCATGGGACTGGGACCCATCGCCGCCATCTATCAGGCCCGCTATCTGAAGTACCTGACCGACCGCGGCATCAAGGATTGCTCCGAACAGAAGGTGTACTGCTTCCTAGGTGACGGTGAAGTGGATGAGCCGGAAGCCCTGGGCGCCATCGGCCTGGCCGCCCGTGAGGAGCTGGACAACCTGATCTTCATCGTCAACTGTAACCTGCAGCGTCTGGATGGCCCGGTGCGCGGCAACGGCAAGATCATCCAGGAGCTGGAGGGCGAGTTCCGCGGCGCCGGCTGGGAAGTGATCAAGGTGATCTGGGGTCGCTACTGGGATCCGCTACTGGCCCAGGATACCTCCGGCAAGCTGCTGCAGCTGATGGAGGAGACCGTCGACGGTGAGTATCAGAACTGCAAGGCCAAGGGTGGCGCCTACACCCGTGAACACTTCTTCGGCAAGTACCCCGAGACCGCAGAGATGGTGGCCAACATGTCCGACAACGACATCTGGCGCCTGAACCGGGGTGGTCACGATCCGGTGAAGGTATACGCCGCCCTGAAGAAGGCCAATGAAACCAAGGGCCGCCCCACCGTGATCCTGGCCAAGACCGTCAAGGGCTACGGCATGGGTGACGCCGGTGAAGGCAAGAACATCGCCCACCAGGTGAAGAAGATGGATATGGAGGCGATCAAGCACTTCCGTGACCGCTTCAACATCCCGCTGACCGACGAGCAGCTGGAAGAGATCCCTTACTACCACCCGGGTGAAGACTCCGAAGAGGTGAAGTACCTGCGTGAGCGCCGCGAATCGCTGAAAGGCTACATGCCCGCCCGTACCGCCAAGTTCTCCGAGGAGCTGGTGACCCCGCCGCTGAAGGCGTTCGACGCTGTGCTCAAGGGTTCCAACGGCCGGGAGATCTCCACCACCATGGCGTTCGTCCGGGTGCTGACCGCCCTGCTGAAAGACAAGCAGATCGGCAAGCGCATCGTACCCATCATTCCCGATGAGGCCCGCACCTTCGGTATGGAAGGCTTGTTCCGCCAGGTGGGCATCTACGCCCATGAGGGACAGAAGTACACCCCGCAGGACAAGGACCAGGTGGCCTACTACCGTGAGGACAAGAAGGGTCAGGTTCTGCAGGAGGGAATCAACGAGCTGGGTGCCATGAGCTCCTGGCTGGCGGCGGCGACCAGCTATTCCACCAACGATACCCCGACCATCCCGTTCTACATCTACTACTCCATGTTCGGTTTCCAGCGTGTGGGTGACATGGCCTGGGCGGCCGGCGACATGCGGGCCCGCGGCTTCCTGGTCGGCGGGACCTCAGGACGCACCACCCTCAACGGTGAAGGTCTGCAGCATCAGGATGGCCACAGCCATATCCTGGCCAACACCATCCCCAGTTGTGTGACCTATGATCCTACCTATGGCTATGAGGTGGCGGTCATCGTTCAGAACGGTCTGGAGCGGATGTACGGTGATGCCCAGGAGGATGTGTTCTACTACCTGACCACCCTCAACGAAAACTACGAGCAGCCCGCCATGCCGGAAGGCGTGGAGGATGGGATCATCAAGGGGATCTACAAGCTCGACAGCATCAAGGGGTCCGGCAAGGGCAAGGTGCAGCTGCTGGGTTGTGGCTCCATCCTGCAACAGGTCCGCAAGGCGGCCGAAGCCCTGGCCAAGGATTTCGGTATCGATGTGGATGTGTTCAGCGTCACCAGCTTCAACGAGCTGACCCGTGACGGCCAGGATGTGGAACGCTACAACCTGCTGCATCCCACCGCCGAACCCAAGCAGGCTTACATCAGCAAGGTGCTGGATGACACCCCGGTGATCGCCGCCACCGACTACATGAAGACCTACGCCGATCAGGTTCGCGCCTGGGTTCCCGGCGACTACCGTGTGCTGGGCACCGATGGCTTCGGCCGTTCGGACAGCCGTGCCAACCTGCGTCACCACTTCGAAGTGGACTCCCGCTGGGTGGTGCTGGCGGCACTGAAGTCCCTGGTGGATCGTGGCGAACTGCCGGTCGAGGTACTGAACCAGACCATCGAGCAGTACGGTATCGATACCGCCAAACCGAATCCGCTGTGGGCTTGATAGGGATTATATAAATGTCACAAATCAAAGAGATCCGTCTGCCTGACGTAGGCGGCGATGCGGTAGAGATCATTGAGCTTTGTGTGGCCGCGGGAGACACCGTGGAAGCGGAAGGCGCCCTGATCACCGTGGAAACCGACAAGGCCACCATGGATGTGCCCAGCGAAGACGCCGGTACCGTGGTGGAGCTGAAAGTCAATGTGGGTGACAAGGTGTCCGAAGGGGACCTGATCGCCCTGGTGCAGGTAGCCGGCGAGGCTGCCGCCGAGGCCCCGGCCGAGGCCGCGGCTCCTGCGGCAGAGTCGGCCCCGGCCGCCGAGCCTGCTGCGCCCGAGGCTCCCGCTGCCGTCGAGGCCCCTGTGGCCCCGGCCCAGGCGGTGGTGAAAGAGGTGACCGTGCCCGATATCGGTGAGTCCGGAGAGGTGGACATCATCGAGGTGTTGGTGGCCGTAGGCGACAGCGTCGATGCGGAACAGGGGCTGATCACCCTGGAGACCGACAAGGCCACCATGGAGGTGCCTGCCCCCTTCGCCGGCGTGGTGAAGGAGCTGAAGGTCAACGTGGGTGACAAGATCGGAGAAGGGGGCCTGGTGGCCCTGATCGAGACCCAGGAGGCGGCCCCGGTCACCGCAGAGCTGGCCCCGGCGCCCGCAGCCGAAGTACCCAAGGCGGCGCCCGCAGCGGCCCCGGCCAAGCCCTCTGCGCCCCCGGTTCCTCACCACCCCTCCGCGGCGGCCCCCAAGGCCACCGGCGCGGTCTACGCCTCTCCGGCGGTTCGCCGTCTGGCCAGCGAGTTTGGTGTGGACCTGACCAAGGTGAGCGGCACCGGTCGCAAGAACCGTATCCTCAAGGAGGATGTCCAGGCCTACGTCAAGTACGAGCTGTCCCGGCCCAAGGCCAGCGCCGCCACCAGCACCGGTGCCGGCAACGGCCTGCAGGTGATTGAAGGGCCCAAGGTGGACTTCGCCAAGTTCGGTGAGGTGGAGGAGGTGGCACTGACCCGGATCCAGAAGATCTCCGGCCCCAACCTGCACCGCAACTGGGTGACCATCCCCCACGTGACCCAGTTCGACGAGGCGGACATCACCGAGCAGGAGGCGTTCCGCAAGGAGCAGAACCAGCTGGCAGCCAAGAGCGACAGTGGTGTGAAGATCACCCCATTGGTGTTCATCCTCAAGGCGGCGGCCCGTGCCCTGGAGACCCATCCCAAGTTCAACAGCTCCCTGTCTGCGGATGGTGAGAGCCTGGTGATGAAGAAGTACATCCACATCGGTGTGGCGGTGGATACCCCCAACGGCCTGGTGGTGCCGGTAGTTCGCGATGTGAACAAGAAGGGGATCATCGAGCTGTCCAAGGATCTGGCGGAGCTCTCCACCAAGGCCCGTCAAGGTAAGTTGACAGCTACCGACATGCAGGGAAGCTGCTTCACCATCTCCAGCCTGGGCGGCATCGGCGGGACTCAGTTCACTCCCATCGTCAACGCCCCGGATGTGGCCATCCTCGGCGTGTCCCGCTCCGAGATGAAGCCCAAGTGGGATGGCCAGGCGTTCCAGCCCCGGCTGATGCTGCCCCTGGCGATGTCCTATGACCACAGGGTGATCGACGGTGCTGACGCGGCCCGCTTCATCACTACCCTGAGCCAGACACTGGGTGACATCCGTCGATTGATTCTGTAAATCGGCATATAAAAGGCCGACCATTCTGGTTGGCCTTTTGTTTAAGGAATCGGGGCAGTACAATGCCAGCATCCCCGCCGTCAGGTGGTGACTGCCCCAACGGAATGAATAAAAAATAGAGGACATTATGAGCAACGAGATCAAAACCCAAGTCGTGGTTCTCGGTGCCGGACCCGCCGGTTACTCCGCCGCTTTTCGTGCCGCTGACCTCGGCTTGGAAACCGTTATCGTTGAGCGTTACTCCACCCTGGGTGGCGTGTGCCTGAACGTCGGTTGTATCCCCTCCAAAGCACTGCTGCACGTGGCCAAGGTGATCGATGAAGCCAAGGCGATGGCCGATCACGGCGTAAGCTTCGGTGAGCCGCAGATCGATCTGGACAAGGTTCGCGCCCACAAGGAGAAGGTGATTGGTCAACTGACCGGCGGACTGGCCGGCATGGCCAAGATGCGTAAGGTGAAGGTGGTCAACGGCTTCGGTAAGTTTACCGGCCCCAACTCCATCGCCATCGAGGGTGCCGACGGCACCACAGTGGTGAACTTCGACCACGCCATCATCGCTGCCGGCTCGCGTCCCATCGAGTTGCCTTTCATCCCTCACGAAGATCCCCGTATCTGGGATTCCACCGATGCCCTGGAGCTGAAAGAGATCCCCGAGCGCCTGCTGGTAATGGGCGGCGGCATCATCGGCCTGGAGATGGGTACCGTGTACCACACCCTGGGTTCCAAGGTGGACGTGGTGGAGATGCTGGATCAGGTGATCCCCGCAGCTGATAAGGATGTGGTTCGCGTCTTTACCAAGCGGATGAAGAACAAGTTCGACTTCATGCTGGAGACCAAGGTGACCCAGGTGGAAGCCAAGGAGGACGGCATCTACGTCAGCATGGAGGGCAAGAAGGCCCCGGCCGAACCTCAGCGCTATGACGCGGTTCTGGTGGCCATTGGTCGCACCCCCAACGGTAAGTTGATCGACGCCGACAAGGCGGGTGTGAAGATCGATGAGCGCGGCTTTATCAATGTGGATAAGCAGATGCGCACCAACGTCAACCACATCTTTGCCATCGGCGACATCGTCGGTCAGCCGATGCTGGCGCACAAGGGTGTTCATGAAGGCCATGTGGCTGCCGAGGTGATATCCGGTAAGAAGCACTACTTCGATCCCAAGGTGATCCCCTCCATCGCCTACACCGATCCGGAAGTGGCCTGGGTGGGCCTGACCGAGAAGGAAGCCAAGGCGCAGAACATCGCCTACGAAACCGCCGTCTTCCCCTGGGCCGCCAGTGGCCGAGCCATTGCCCAGGATGCCGCCGACGGCATGACCAAGCTGATCTTCGACAAGGAGACCCACCGGGTGATCGGCGGTGCCATCGTCGGCAGCAACGGCGGTGAACTGCTGGGTGAGATTGGCCTGGCCATCGAGATGGGCTGTGACGCCGAGGATCTGGCGCTGACCATTCACGCCCACCCGACCCTGCATGAGTCCGTGGGTCTGGCCGCCGAGGTGTATGAGGGCAGCATCACCGACCTGCCCAACCCCAAGGCGAAGAAGAAGTAATTCTCTTCAAATGCGAATTAAGCGGCTTCGGCCGCTTTTTTTATGCACAGATGGATGGAAGTTTGATAGAACAACTTTTAAAGTAGCGATTCGATAACCATAACTATAAAGGTGTTTCTTCTGTTGAGGTGGCTCACGTTTCTGGTCCTGTTGTTGGGGCAAGCTTTACCGGCGCACGGTCTTCAGAGCCGTGTCTTTGATCACCACTCCGGATTCGCCTCCAACTCCGTCACCGACATGGCGTTCAGCGACCGCGGACTGCTGTGGGTGACCACCCACGATGGCCTTTACCGTATCGCCAGCCACAAGGTGCGACGCATCGATCGCTTCAACGACACCGTTCTGCTGCCCGACTTCACCCTGGTCAGGGTGTCGACCCTGCCCAATAACCTGGTGCTGATTTCCAGCGAGCATGACCTGTTCCTGCTGGATGAGCGGCAAAACCGCGTCTCCCTGATCGGACGCGACAGCTATACCGACTACCAGCGCGGCGGCGCCACCGCCATCACCGAAGCGGAGGGGGCCACCTTTTGGGTACTGAACGAGCTGGGACAGCTCTACCGCTTCGATATGGATCGCCAGCAGGCCACCCTGCTGTCGGTGATCGGCGCCCAGAAACACTTCTTCCAGAGGATGGTCCATCACCGCGACACCCTGGTGACCGGTACCCGTAACCAGCTGATTCGCTTCTCCATGGACGGGGAGGTTCTGCTCTCCCAGGAGTGGCCCAAGGAGAGGGGGAATCTCACCACCCTGTTCTCTGATCGCCAGGGACGGTTGTGGGTCGCCTCGACCCGGGGCCTCTATTACCAGCAGGGGGAGCACTTTGTTCGCATCGACGCCATCGGACGTTCGGTGCGGGATATCAAGCAGGACAGCAACGGCAACCTGTGGGTGGTCACCACCATGGGGTTGTTCCGCCTCGGCGGGGAGGATCTCCAAGTTACCGCCCTGGGCCGCAGCGAGGATCTGTTCGATCTGGCGGCCAGCATGCATAAGCTGGAGCTGGATGGCCAGGACAACCTGTGGGTGGCGACCATCAGCGCCGGCATCGCCGCCCTGTCTCAGCCGGAAGACTATGTGGTGGATCGGTTGTCGACCCACACCTCCCCGGCACTGGGCGCCGATGTGGTGTGGGGCTTCGGCGGTGACGCCGAGCAGCTGTTTGTCGCCCATGACCAGGGGCTGGACGAGGTCAGCCTGGTGCAGCGGACGGTTCGGCCGATGATCCTGGAGGGGCTGGACCCGCTCGATGCGGTGTTCAATGTGTTGCCCATCTCCGACACCGAGTTGCTGGCCGGCTCCTCCAAGGGGTTGTTTCTGGTGGACCGGGCTACCGGTATGGGGCGGCGCATCGCCACCGGTGATGACGGACTGCCGGATCTGAGCAACCGGGTGATCCTGAGCCTGGCCCAAGGGCCGGGCCGGGTATGGCTGGCCACCGACATCGGGCTCTATCTCTACCACACCGACAGCCGCAGCCTCGAGGTGATTCTCGATGAGGGAGAGCGGCTGTCCGAGGTGCGCAATGTGCTGGATCTGGGGGATGAGGTGTGGCTCGGAGGGCGGCAGTTGTTTGGTCGCTACCACCTAGCCGAGCGCCGCTTTGAATCCACCCTCAACTGGCTGCCTGCCGGGCCGGAGTATCACTTCGGTCCCATGACCCGTGTCGCCGAGAACCGCCTGCTGGTGGGCAGTTTCGGCGAAGGGGTCCTCGAGGTGAATACCAAGCTGAAGATGGCCTTTGCCATGAATGAGCAGTGGCGGCTGAACTGCATCACCCCCTACTTCATCGAAGCCACCAGTGAAGGTGCGGTGATCGGCTGCCCCCAGGTGCTCGCCCGTTACAACAGTGACAGCGGCGAGATCATCAGCGTGGGCAAGGATGGCGGCCTGTTCAATACCGAACTGAATGAGGGGGCCGCCTACCGGCTTGGGGATGGCTCCCTGCTGGTGGGGAGCACCACCGGCCTGTTGCGGGTGGACCCGCTGCAGATCACCGAGGCCCAAAGCAGCAACGGCATCCAGCTGGAGTCGGTCAAGGTGCAGTACGAGGATGACAGCGATCTCTTCCTGTTGCCCGAGCAGCAATCGGTGACCATCCGCCCCAGCTTCGAGCTGGTCACCATTAAGCTGGGGAGCAGCAATCTGATCACCGCCCCGGCGGTGCAGTTTCGCTACCAGCTGGTGTTTGACGGCAACCCCAGCACCATGACCGAGCTCAATGGTGAAACCAGCATCACCCTGTCACGGATGCCGCCGGGGAACCACTCGTTGCTGGTCTATGGCGAGTTTGACGGCAAGTGGCAGCAGGAGCCGCTGCGGCTGAACTTCCGGGTGGAGCAGTACTGGTGGGCCCACCAGGGGATGCAGTTGCTGTTCCTCACCGTGACCATATTGATGCTGTTCATCACCGCGGTGAACTGGCGCAACCAGCTGCGTCGTCAGCGCCGCATCAACCAGGCGCTGAGACAGAGCCAGCACCGGCTGCAACTGGCCCTTCAGGGGGGCGGCTCCGACATCTGGGAGTGGGACGCCAAGAGCGACAGCTTTTATGTGGAGAATCGCCAGACCACCCTGTCCAGGACCAACCGGCCGATGCGAATCCCCAGGCTGGGCATGACCTTGCACCGCCAGGATCTGCAGCCGGTCTACCAGGCCTGGAAGCAGCTGTTGGCCGGGGACCTGGAGAGACTCAATGTGGAGTTCCGCGCCATCAGCCCCGTTGGCGAGTGGCGTTGGTTGTGGGTTACCGGGACGGTGATTGAGCGGGATCCCGAGACCGGCCAGACGCTGCTGGTGGCCGGGGTCTATGCCGACCGCACCAAGGTGCGCAAGATGGCCCACCTGCATACCCTCTATGCCCACGCCATGGAGAACACCACCGAGGGGATGATGATCCTCGACTCGGAGTATACGGTGACCGCCCACAACCCGTCGGCGCTGGCGATTCTTGGCTACCCCAAGGGCGCCCTCGAGGGGGTCAGCCTGGCGGATACCCTGCTGACTGACCGCACCATCCTGCAGGAGATGAACCTCGCCCGCCGCTGGAGCGGTGAGGCGCAGATGCGCCGCAGGGGACGTGGTCAGGTTCCGGTGTGGCTCAACCTCAGTCATATGTCGCTGGACAGCGGCGGCGACTATCTGGTGGTGCTGTTCTCCGACATCTCCGAGCGCAAGAAGCAGGAGATGGCGCTGCAGAAGCTGGCCAACTTCGACCTGGTCACCGGGCTGCCCAATCGCTCCCAGTTCGATCAGCAGATTCGCGAGCTGATGGAGCAGGCGCCCGGAGAGCCCCTGGCGATGCTGTTCCTGGATCTGGACAGGTTCAAGCACATCAACGACACCTTCGGTCACGGAACCGGGGATGCCCTGCTGGTGGAGGTGAGTCGGCTGCTCTCCTCGGTGGTGGGCGGCAGCGGCACCGTCTGCCGGTTTGGCGGTGACGAGTTCGTGATCATTGTCCGCGACTTTAGCCACCGACTGCAGGTGGAGGCCCTGGCGGAGCGGATACTCAGCCTGCTGTCGGAGCCTATCCAGGTGCAGCAGCAGGTGCTCTACCTGTCGGTAAGCATCGGCATCGCCCTCTATCCGGAGGATGGCAGCCAGGCGGAGGAGCTGCTGAAGAACGCCGACCTTGCCATGTACCATGCCAAGGAGGAGGGGCGCGGCCGTGCCTGCTTCTACACCCGGGAGCGCGACGCCCAGGCCACCTACCAGCTGGAGATGGAGAATGAGCTGCGCCAGGCCCTGGAGCAGGATAAGCTGAAGATCCACTACCAGCCCCAACTGGATGTCTCCGACAGCAGCGTCTGCGGGGTGGAGGCCCTGATGCGTTGGAAGCGGGAGGACGGCACCCCGGTGTCACCGGATCTCTTCATCGAGCTGGCGGAGTCCAGCGGACTGATCATCCGGTTGGATCGCTGGATGCTGGAGAACGCCTGTCGTGAGTTCATGTCCTGGCCGGACAACCAGGCGCTGAAGCTGTCGATCAATGTCTCTGCCAGCCACTTCCGCCAGTACGATTATGTGGAGTTTATCCAGTCGGTGTTGCAGAGCACCGGCATTCCGCCGCAGCAGCTGTGCCTGGAGATCACCGAAGGGGTCCTGATGCAGCAGGTCAACCTGGCACAGGCTCATCTGCTGGCCCTGAGGGAACTGGGGATCTCGGTGGCGGTGGACGATTTTGGCACCGGCTACTCCTCCCTCTCCTACCTGAGTCAGTTTGCGGTGAACAGCCTGAAGATCGACCGCTCCTTTATCCAGTCGATGCTGGAGAATAAGGCCAACCGGGCGATCACCTGCAGTATTCTCGACCTGGGCCGCAACCTGGAGCTGGATGTGGTGGCCGAAGGGGTGGAAACCCCGCAGCAGCTGGCCTTCCTCCGCAGTCAGGGCTGCCACCTGGTCCAGGGGTATCACTTCGCCCGGCCGATGCCGTCTTCACAGTGCTGCCAGTGGCTGGCAAACTGGACCCCAAATGAACAGGAACTGTTGATGGCCTCCTCCTAGGGCCTGCGCAGCCGGGGGCGGCCGTTGTCGCGGCCCGGCCTGAAGCGGCGGCCCCGGTCGCTCACCCAGGGAGGGGGGCCATTGCCGCCGGATCGGCGCCCGGCAATCCAACACTTCATCACCAAAGACCAACACGCCCCAGAGGGACCTATGTTACGCAAATTACTTGTTTTGCTTCTGCTACTGCCGTTGTGGGGGCAGGCCTCCGAGCGTCCGACCGTGGGTGTGGTTCTCTCCGGGGGCGGCGCCAAGGGGGCCGCACACATCGGGGTGCTGCGGGTGCTGGAGCAGAACCGTATCCCGGTGGATTACATCGCCGGCACCTCCATGGGCTCCTACGTGGCCGGTCTCTATGCACTGGGGTACAGCGCCGACGAGATCGAGGCCACCCTGCTCAGCATGGATTTCAATACCGGTTTCGATGACGACATCCCCAGGGAGAGTCTCTCCTACCGCCACAAGCAGCAGCGCGATGATTTTCCCCTGGGGGTCAAGATGGGCTACCGTGACGGTGAGCTGAGGTTTCCCAAGGGGGCCCTGCAGGGCCAGACCATGCGTTCGTTGATCCGCCGTTCGGTGGGGACCATTCCCGAGATCGGCCACTTCGACGATCTGGCCATCCCGCTGAGGACGGTGGCCACCGACTTGGCCGACCGCAGCGAGGTGGTGCTGGAGAGCGGCAACCTGGTGATGGCGATGCAGGCCAGCATGACCATTCCCGGCGCCCTGGCACCCATCGAGATCGACGGGCGGATGCTGGTGGACGGAGGCATGGCCAATAACCTGCCGGTGTCGGTGGTCAAGGCGATGGGGGCCGACGTGGTGATCGCCGTCGACATCGGCACCCCTCTCAAGGGGAAGGACGATCTCAAGTCGGTGTTCGACATCGTCGACCAGCTGACCGGCTACCTGACCAACCTGACCCGGGATCAGCAGGTGGCGCTGATGGGCGAGCGGGATATCCTGCTGGTCCCCGAGATCGACGGGGTCGGCACCACTGATTTTGATCTGATGTCTGAGATGATCCCCAGGGGGGAGGCAGCTGCCCGGACCAAGCTGGACGCGCTTAGGGCCCTGTCGCTGCCGGAGGGCCGCTACAAGGGCTACCTCGCCCAGAAGCAGGCGTTACGCAGCTTCTGGCACAACAAGGGCGCCGGGGAACTGGTGGCCATCGAGTTGGACAACGACTCCTGGGTCACCGAGAACCGCATCCTTGCCGCCTTGGGCGTCAAGCCTGGCCAGCCCCTGGCCCAGGACGAGATCGAGCAGGCAATCGCCCGGGTGTATGCCCTCAACGAGTTTGAGCGGGTAGACGCCTACATTCAGGAGCGACCCGAAGGGCGGGTGCTGGTGGTGGATACCGATGGCAAGAGCTGGGGGCCCCACCTGTTTGAGTTGGGCCTGAGGTTTGAGGATGACTTCGATAACCCCACCAGCTCCAGCCTGGATGTCGCCTTTACCATGAATAACATCACCGCGCTTCATGGCCAGTGGCGCAATGAACTCTCCCTGGGGGGCAACCGCCGCTTCAGCACGGAGTTCTATCTGCCCTTGGACACCAATGACCGCTGGTATGGCCGCGGCCGATTCGAGACCCAGCAGGAGCGCTGGGAGCGGATCGCACCGTCGGTGGATTTCCCCTTCCGCAGCATCGAGCGCAAGCGGGACAACTGGCTGGCGGCACTGGGCGTCAACCTCGGGTTGGCGGCGCAGCTGGAGCTGGGCTACCAGTATGAGACCGGCCGGGTAAGCGATGAGCATGCGCTGGCGCTGACCAAGCTGGGGGACTACGAGTTTCACGGGGCCAGGATCAGCTACGGCTACGATACCCTGGATGGCGCCATGTTCCCCACCCAAGGCAACCGCCTGCAGTTCAGCGTCTCCCACATCGACGAGCGGTCGGATATCACCTTCGACGGCCTGCCCACCAACGAGCAGGAGTCGCTGGTCTACCACCTGGCCTGGACCGGGGCCACCCACTGGGATCAGCACAGCCTGTTCGTCAAGGGCGAACTGGAGACCATCGACAGCGACGGCATCAGCTTCGTCCACTTCACCTCACTGGGGGGCTTCCTGAACCTTTCCGGCTTCTACCGTGACTCGCTGCTGGGGAGTCACAAGGGGCTGGTGGCCGGGGTGTACACCTATGATCTCAGCAAGGGGGTTCTGGGGATCACCTGGCCCCTCTATCTGGGGTTCTCCGCCGAGGCGGGCAATGTCTGGTTGACCCGGGAGGCGGCGGACTGGAATGACCTGATCTACGCCGGCAGCCTGTTCGTCGGAGCGGAAACCAAGCTGGGGCCGGCGGCCATAGCCTGGGGCATGGCCGACAGCGGTGATGCCAGCCTCTACCTGTTCCTGGGCAAGAGGTTCTAAAACGAAGCGATTCGCTGGGGCTACCGCCGCTGCCCCTGCCGGCTTGCCGTTGGTGCGTCGGCGATCGCGGTTCTTATCAGCTACAGCCAGTGCTCCAGGGAGAACTCCTCCAGGCTGAGGTATTGCCGATCGGCGATCACGTACCTGGGATCGCTGCGATGATCGGCGTCGGGCACCGCCAGGGTGTGCATCCGCGCCGCCTTGGCTGCCAGCAGGCCGTTGAAGGAGTCCTCGATGGCCAGGCAGTCGGTGGCCGCCAGCCCCAGGGCGTCGGCGGCATTGAGGTACACCTGGGGGTGGGGCTTGCCCAGGGGCAGGTGTTCGGCGGAACAGGTCGCCTGGAAGTAGTGGCCAATCTCCAACTTCTCCAGGGTGGTCTCCATCAGAATATGGGGCGAGGAGGTGGCCAGGGCCATGGGCAGGCCGGCCTGATGCAGCGACTCCAGGGTGGCGTGCACACCGGCCATCGGCTCTCCCCTGGCGCGGATCACCGCCACCATGGCGTCGAGGATCTGTTGCTCCACCTCCTTGGGGGTGGCCCCGCGCCAGGGGTGGCGGCTGAACCAGAACTGAACCACATGATCGATTCTCAATCCCTGGGTTTTCAGGGTGTCCTCCAGGGTGATGGGAACGCCGTATTGAGGAAACACCTCCATTTCAGCTACTTGCCAAAAAGGCTCGGAGTCCACCAGGACGCCGTCCATATCAAAAATCACCCCTTTGACCATATCGGTTCCTCTCACCTGCGGATGGGTCTGTTGAAACAGTTCAGAGTTTGACTAAGGTAAACAGATTCGAAATCGTTTCAATTTACAGCCCGGCTTGCCGGGCAGTGTAACCTATTTGTGTAAGGTGAACCTATGATCAAACCTCTCTCCGTTCTCAGTCTGGCACTGCTGGTGGCCGGTTGCGGCGGCGGCAGCTCCTCGTCACCCCAGACGGGTCAGTTCGGCCTGGCGGTGTCCGATGCCCCGGTGGAGCAGGCGGACGAAGTGGTGCTGTTCTTCAACGAGGTGGTGCTGGTGCCCGAAGACGGCGGCGAACCGGTGACCATAGATCTCAGCGAAGACGGCCCCGACAGCGTCGATCTGCTGCAGTACACCGGCAGCGACAGCGCGACCCTGGTCAACGGCCAGGTCCTGCCCGTCGGTGATTACACCATGTGCCTCTACGCCCTGGATGGCGACGGCTCCGAGCAGCTCTCCTACGTCAATACCCAGGACCAGGGGGTGGTGCCGTTGAAGGTGAACAGCAAGGGCAGCTGCCAGGGCGTTCAGGGGAACACTGACCAGGCCGGGCGCATCTTCTTCAACCGGCCGTTCACCATCAATACCGGCATCAACAATTTCGTGGCGGAGTTCAATCTGCGCCAGGGGCTGGTGGACCCCCAGGGACAGGAGGGGATGTACATCAAGCCCACCGCGGTGCAACTGGTAAACCTGGCGGGAGCCGGCAACATTGCCGGGGTGCTGGCGGAGCAGCAAAGGGAGGCCTGTGAGGCGGACATGGCCTCGCTGCTGGAGGTGTCCGAGTTCAGCCATGTGGCTTACCTCTACGCCGGGGAGAGGGACCGCTCCACCATGGGCGATCTGGTCGGTGAGGCCGGTTACCCCGCGGAGTCTCCCCTGGTGGCGCCGGTGGCCACTGCCGATATCAGCCTGGACGAAGCCAGCGGTGAGTACCGTTACGAGTTCGGCTTCATCGGCGAGGGCAACTACAGCATCGGCTACAGCTGCGTGGCCAACTTTGATCTGCCGGAAAGCCACGAAACCGAGGAGCAGGATTTCACCTTTTACCAGCACTACACCCCGGTCCAGGTTCAGCCTGGCCAGACCACAACCCAGAATCTCGATCCGATTCTGTGATCCCTCGCGGCGGCTCCCTTTCTGGGAGCCGCCCGGCGTCACTTTCTTCAACTTTAGTCCAAAAAACCGGCTCATCGGAGCGGTTGCAATTTAAACTTCCGTTTTAATTCAGATATACTGCCCACAGCCCTAAACATGTGGCGTTCATCACAAAATGGAATCAAACTGCCACGCATAACCGGAGTGCTCTGTGATCTGACGCAGAGGTCACCGATCCGGAATCTACAACAGGACGAGCAGCTTCGTTGTAAGCCTGCCAGTAAAAGAGGAATTTTGCCGTGCTAGAAGCCTACCGTGAACACGTTGCCGAACGCGCAAACCAAGGTATCGCTCCCAAGCCCCTGGACGCGGAGCAGACCGCGGCCCTGGTGGAGCTGCTGAAAAATCCCCCCGTCGGTGAAGAGGAGACCCTGGTTGACCTGCTGGAAAACCGCATCCCGCCAGGCGTGGATGAGGCGGCCTATGTCAAGGCCAGCTTCCTGACCGCGGTGGCCCGTGGCGAGGCTTCCAGCCCACTGCTGAGCAAGGCACGCGCCACCGAGCTGCTGGGCACCATGCAGGGGGGCTACAACATCGAGCCGCTGATCGCTCTGCTGGATGACGCCGAACTGGCGCCGCTGGCGGCCAAGGCCCTGTCTCACACCCTGCTGATGTTCGATGCTTTCCACGATGTGGTGGAGAAGATGAATGCAGGCAACGAGTTTGCCAAGCAGGTGGTGCACTCCTGGGCAGAGGCGGAGTGGTTCCTCTCCAAGCCGGCCCTGGCGGAGAAGATCACCCTGACCGTGTTCAAGGTGAGTGGCGAAACCAACACCGACGACCTGTCTCCCGCCCCCGACGCCTGGTCCCGTCCGGACATCCCCTTGCACGCCCTGGCGATGCTGAAAAACCCCCGCGACGGCATTACCCCCGACCAGCCGGGTGAGATTGGCCCGATCAGCACCATCGAGGCGCTGAAGAAGAAGGGCCATCCGGTTGCCTATGTGGGCGACGTGGTGGGTACCGGTTCCTCCCGCAAGTCCGCCACCAACTCGGTACTGTGGTTTATGGGGGACGACATCCCCAACGTGCCCAACAAGCGCGCCGGTGGTTACTGCCTGGGTGGCAAGATTGCGCCGATCTTCTTCAACACCATGGAGGACGCCGGCGCCCTGCCCATCGAGCTGGATGTGACCCAGATGAACATGGGTGACGTCATCGAGATCTACCCCTACGAGGGCGTGGCCAGGAACGCCGACAGCGGCGAGGAGCTGTGTCGCTTCAGCCTGAAGACCGACGTGCTGCTGGACGAGGTGCGCGCCGGAGGCCGTATCCCGCTGATCATTGGCCGTGGCCTGACCGATCGTGCCCGTGAGGCCTTGGGCCTGGGCACCAGCGAGGTGTTCCGTCGTCCCGCCGACGTGACCGACAGTGGCAAGGGCTACACCCTGGCACAGAAGATGGTGGGTAAGGCCTGCGGTGTGGCCGGTGTCCGACCCGGCCAGTACTGTGAGCCGAAGATGACTACAGTGGGGTCTCAGGATACCACCGGGCCCATGACCCGGGACGAGCTGAAGGACCTGGCCTGTCTGGGTTTCTCCGCCGACCTGACCATGCAGTCCTTCTGCCACACCGCCGCCTACCCCAAGCCGGTGGATGTGACCACCCACGCCACCCTGCCGGACTTCATCATGAACCGCGGCGGTATCTCCCTGCGTCCCGGTGACGGGGTGATCCACTCCTGGCTGAACCGCATGCTGCTGCCCGACACCGTGGGGACCGGCGGTGACTCCCACACCCGCTTCCCGCTGGGGATCTCCTTCCCGGCCGGCTCCGGCCTGGTGGCCTTTGCCGCCGCCACCGGTGTGATGCCCCTGGATATGCCCGAGTCCGTGCTGGTTCGCTTCAAGGGTGAGATGCAGCCTGGCATCACCCTGCGCGATCTGGTGCACGCCATCCCCTACTACGCCATCCAGCAGGGCCTGTTGACCGTAGAGAAGCAGGGCAAGAAGAACATCTTCTCCGGCCGGGTGCTGGAGATCGAGGGCCTGGATCACCTCACCGTAGAGCAGGCATTCGAGCTGTCAGATGCCTCCGCCGAACGCTCTGCCGCTGGCTGTACCATCAAGCTGTCCGAGGAGTCGGTGGCCGAGTACCTGCAGTCCAACATCGTCATGCTCAAGTGGATGATCGCCGAGGGCTATGGCGACCGTCGCACCATCGAGCGCCGCATCCAGGCGATGGAGAAGTGGCTGGCCAACCCGGAACTGATGGAAGCCGATGCCGATGCCGAGTACTGCGAAGTGATCGAGATCGACCTGGCGGAGATCAGGGAGCCGATCCTGTGTGCCCCCAACGATCCGGACGATGCCCGCCTGTTGTCCCAGGTGCAGGGGGAGAAGATCGATGAGGTGTTCATCGGTTCCTGCATGACCAACATTGGTCACTTCCGTGCCGCCGGCAAGCTGCTGGACAAGCACAAAGGCGCCCTGCCGACCCGTCTGTGGGTGGCTCCGCCCACCAAGATGGATCAGCAGCAGCTGATCGATGAGGGTTACTACGGCATCTATGGCCGTGTGGGTGCCCGCACCGAGATGCCCGGCTGCTCCCTGTGCATGGGCAACCAGGCCCGGGTGGCCGATGGCGCCTCCGTGGTCTCCACCTCCACCCGCAACTTCCCCAACCGTCTGGGGACCGGCGCCAATGTGTTCCTGGCCTCGGCGGAGCTGGCGGCGGTGGCGTCCATCCTGGGCAAGCTGCCCACGGTCGAGGAGTATCAGGAGTACGCCAAGGCGATAGACGCCCAGGCGGCGGATACCTACCGCTACCTGAACTTCCACAAGATGGAGCACTACACCAAGCCGGCAGGCGAGGTGATCATCCAGGCTGCGGTCTAAGCCGAAGCAACAGAAAAGCCCCGCATTGGCGGGGCTTTTTTTGTTTCGCAGAGATCAGGGTTGGGCTTGCAGCTCTTCGCTGTAGTGGCGGTGCAAGGTGTCCAGCAGCTTATCCTCGAAGGCGAAGCGCTCCTCCATCGCCTGGCCCAGGCGAGAGAGGGCCTCGTCCAGCTCCATCATCCGTTCATCATCATCGTCGAAGGGGGCGCCGAACTTGTCGTTGAAGTCCAGGGCGACGTCGGTACTCTTGGCGATCTGCGGGACGATGCGGCTGGCCAACTGACGGCTGTCTTCGCCGTGCTTCTCGCACTCGGAGACCACCTGGTCATACACCTCGAAATGGCCTTCGGACACGTAGTCCACCAGCAGGTTGCAGAAGTGGTGCACCCCGTCGGAATCGGGCAGCTGGGGAGAGTTGTCGTAGGGGGGCAGGTTGGCCAGCTGGCAGTAGTGAATCAGCAGTTGACGCCTGTTGTTCAACCACTGGTCAATGAGTTTGTTCTTCCCTCCCCACTGTTCTACCGCATTCTGGAGTCTGGTGAGCATGGCCTATCCCTCTTGTTCTGCGATCCTGTTGATTCAAATTTAAGTAATGGAACGGCAGTTGATCAATGTTTTTTTTAGCTGAGTTCGGCAGGGCGGGGTGGCGGGGAGGCAGATAATGGCGTCCCGGTGCGGTGCCACAATAAAAAACCCCACAGCAAAGCTATGGGGTCGAAGATATGGTCTTTCAGGGCTCGCTTGCCGCGAGCTTCTGCGTTATTTGCTAGCGCGCTATTTTTATACCAAAGGCGAGGGTGGGGTGCAATACCTTGTTACCAATAAGTTCCCATTGAATTTGAGTCACACTTCAAACTTTTGACCACAAATTTTGCGAATCTCCTCACGTCCCCGTGGTCATAAAGCCGTGGCCAGATGCTACAATAACGCCACTTTTTGAACCGCTTGCGTGTTAGGGATGAGCGAAATGTCCGAGTTGAAAAACGATCGTTACTTGCGTGCGCTGCTGCGTCAGCCCGTCGATAAAACCCCAGTATGGATGATGCGTCAGGCTGGACGCTACCTGCCCGAGTATCGCGCTACCCGCGCCGAAGCCGGTGATTTCATGTCCCTGTGCCGTAACGCCGAGCTGGCCTGCGAGGTGACTCTGCAGCCTCTGCGCCGCTATCCGCTGGATGCAGCCATCCTGTTCTCCGACATCCTCACCGTGCCCGACGCCATGGGCCTGGGTCTCTACTTCGAGCAGGGTGAAGGCCCTCGTTTCGAGACCCTGTGTGACAGCAAGGCGGTTATCGAGAAACTGCCCGTTCCCGATCCCGAGGGGGAACTGAAATACGTGATGGATGCGGTGCGCACCATCCGCCGTGAACTGAAGGGTGAAGTGCCCCTGATCGGCTTCTCCGGCAGCCCCTGGACCCTGGCGACCTACATGGTTGAAGGCGGCAGTTCCAAGGATTTCGCCAAGATCAAGAAGATGGCCTTTGCCGAGCCCGCCACTCTGCACCTGCTGCTGGACAAGCTGGCCGACTCCGTCATCCTCTACCTGAACGCCCAGATCAAGGCGGGCGCCCAGGCGGTTCAGATCTTCGACACCTGGGGCGGCGCCCTGTCCGGCCCCGCTTACCGTGAGTTTTCCCTGCGCTACATGCAGAAGATCGTCGACGGCCTGATCCGCGAGCACGACGGCCGCAAGGTGCCGGTGGTGCTGTTCACCAAGGGCGGTGGCCAGTGGCTGGAAGAGATCGCCGCCACCGGCTGCGACGCCGTGGGTTGCGACTGGACCGTGGACATGAAGCTGGCCCGTCAGCGGGTGGGTGACAAGGTGGCCCTGCAGGGCAACATGGACCCCTCCTGGCTGTACGCGCCGGCGGACAAGATCCGCGGCGAGGTGGCCCGCATCCTGGCCGAGTTTGGCCACGGCAGCGGCCATGTGTTCAACCTGGGTCACGGCATCCATCAGCACGTGGATCCGGAGAACGCCGGCGCCTTCATCAACGCCGTTCACGAGCTGTCCGAGCCCTACCACAAGTAAGGTTCTGCTCGTATTAAAGAAACCCGGCTAGATGCCGGGTTTTTTATGGCCATTTTTTTAGAGCAGATCGCAAAAATACCCCTTCCCTTTTTTCCGTCGATGCTCCATCATTTCAAACATTAGTTTGTTAACCGGACAAATGTTTATGACCGAGCGGGAGCAACAGATCCTGGCCATCCTGCGTCAGGACCCCATGATCCCCCAGCAGGAGCTGGCGGACCGCCTGGGGATCAGCCGCAGCGCGGTGGCAGGACACATCATGAACCTTACCCGCAAGGGGGCGATTCAGGGCAAGGGCTACATCCTGGCACCGGAGCAGTATGCGGTGGTGATCGGCGGGGCCAACATGGACCTGTGCGGCCGCTCCGACGCGCCCCTGGTGAGCGGGGACTCCAACCCAGGCCACCTGACCTGCAGTGCCGGCGGTGTGGGGCGCAACATCGCCGACAACCTGGGCCGCCTGGGCAGCCGGGTGCAGTTCATCGGCGCCCTCGGCGACGACAACTGGGGCGAACAGCTCAAGCAGGCCTGCCGTGAAGCCGGTGTCGGGGTGGATCACTGCCTGACCGTTACCGCGGCCACCACCAGCAGTTACCTCTCTATCCATGGCCCCGACGGTGAGATGCAGGTGGCGCTGAACGACATGTCGCTGATCGAACGCCTCAGCGCCGACCAGCTGGCCAAGCGGGACGGCGTGTTCAGGCGGGCCAGTGCCCTGGTGCTGGACGCCAATCTCAGCCACGGTGCCCTGGAGTACCTGTTTGATCGTCATGGCGATACCCCGATCCTGGTGGACCCGGTGTCCACGGTGAAGGCGGGCCGGCTGCAGCCTTTCCTGAGCAAGATCCACACCCTCAAGCCCAACCGCATGGAAGCGGCCCTGCTGGCCGGCCGATCTCTGGAGCGCACCGAGGATCTGCCCGACGTGGCCGCAGCCCTGCACGATAAGGGGGTGCAGCGACTGCTGATCAGCCTGGGGGCGGAGGGCGCCTTCGCCAGCGATGGCTGTGGTCACCGGTTTATCCCCGCCTCCGCCACTCAGGTGAACAACGTCACCGGTGCAGGAGACGCCCTGATGGCCGGGCTGACCCACGGATTTCTGAATCAATGGCAATGGGACCACAGTGTCGATTTTGCCCTGGGCGCAGCGCGACTGGCGTTGTGTGCCGATAACACCATCAATTCAACCATGTCAGAGCAGGCGGTCGAGCGTCTGCTGGAGGAGACCCCATCATGTTAGAGAAGTACCTGGATATCCAACCCGAAGTCGCCGAAGCCCTGGCCAACAACCAGCCCGTGGTGGCTCTGGAATCCACCATCATCTCCCACGGCATGCCGTACCCGCGCAACGTGGAGACTGCGCTGCTGGTTGAGCAGGCGATCCGCGAACAGGGTGCGATTCCCGCCACCATCGCCATCATCGAGGGCCGCCTAAAGGTGGGCCTGGATGAAGCGCAGATCCGCCACCTGGGCCAGGCGGGACAAGCGGTCGCCAAGGTGAGCCGCCGCGACATCCCCTTCATCGTGGCCGCCAGGAAGGATGGGGCCACTACGGTTGCCGCCACCATGATCCTGGCGGCGATGGCCGGCATCAAGGTGTTCGCCACCGGCGGCATCGGCGGTGTTCATCGTGGCGCCCAGGAGACCTTTGATATCTCCGCCGACCTGCAGGAGCTGGCCAATACCGATGTGGCCGTGGTCTGTGCCGGTGCCAAGTCGATCCTGGATCTCGGCCTGACCCGAGAATACCTGGAGACCCAGGGGGTCCCCGTGGTTGGCTACCAGACCGACAGCCTGCCCGCGTTCTACACCAGGGAAAGTGAACACAGCATCGACTACCGTCTGGAGACTCCTGAAGCGATCGCCGAGGCGTTGAAGGCCAAGTGGGCGATGGATCTCAAGGGTGGGGTGGTGGTGGCAAACCCCATTCCGGAGGAGTACGCCATGGCGCCTCAGGTGATCACTGATGCCATCGAGACCGCCCTGAAGGAGGCTGAGAAGCAGGGGATCGCCGGTAAGGCCTCCACCCCCTTTCTGCTGGCTCGGGTCTGCGAACTGACCGGCGGCAACAGCCTGGATTCCAACATCCAGCTGGTGCTCAATAACGCCCGCCTGGGGGCCCGGATCGCCGCCGCCTACTGCCGCTAACCATCGCCCAGCGCCGCTGCCACTCTCTGTTGCAGCGGCGCTATCAGCTCCGCCTCGAACCAGGGATTGCGCCTGAGCCACAGGTTGTTCCTCGGCGAGGGGTGGGGCAGGGCGATCATCCCCCTTTCCAGATGGGTGCGCCAGCGGCGCACGCTCTGGGTCACCGAATCAAACTGCTCCAGGTAGTGTCTCTGGGCATACTGGCCCACCAACAGGGTGAGCTCTATCTGCGGCATCATCGCCCGGATCTGCCGGTGCCAAAGAGGCGCACAGCGGGGATCCGGCGGGTTGTCGCCGTTGCGGCCCCGCCCCGGATAGCAGAATCCCATGGGGATGATCGCCACCTGGGCCGGGTCATAGAATCGCTCCGGTGCCAGGTTGAGCCACTGCCGCAGACGCACCCCGCTGGGATCATTGAAGGGGATGCCGCTGTTGTGCACCTTCAGGCCGGGCGCCTGGCCGATGATCAGCATCTTGCTGGTATGGGAGAACTGCACCACCGGGCGGGGCCCCAGGGGCAGGGCATCGCGGCACAGTTCACAGCGTCGAACCCGTCTTGCCAGGTCGTCTGAAGCTTTTTTGAGCTCAATCCCGTTCCGTTTATCAGAATCCATATCGATTTCGCATTTGCCATTTAAAAGGGCATGAATTTTCGGTAACTTGACCTTCATCATTTCAAAATGTAGCGGTCCGACCCAGCGGCGTCGATGAGCATCACCAAGCGTTTTACACTACAACTGGCAGCCATCGCCTTACCGATACTGATCTTTATCGGCAGCGCCCTCTATTGGCAACTGGAAAGCGGCCTCTCGTCGATGACCGCCGATCTCCACAGCCGCACCCTGGCGGGGGTGGTGGATGAGCTGGAGTCCGAGTTGCGCCGGCAAAACCGGGATCTCTCCGATCTGCTGGTGGCCCAGCCTCCGCTGCAGCAGCACCTGTTGGCCCAGAGCCGCCTCCAGGGGCGGGTCCCCCTGGTGATCAATCACCACGGCGAACTGCGGTTGCTGCTGCCGGACGCCGCCCGCCCCACCGGGACCGAGCAGGGAGTCCTGGACAAGTTCACCCGGCTGTTCAACACCGGCACCTTCCAGTATGAGCGCAGCGGCGTCATGGCGCTGGGGGACCGCTTCTACACCGTAGTGCTGATTCCCGCCCAGACCAAGGCGTGGCGGGGGCTGGCGCTGATTCAGGAGTTGACCCCGGAGAGGTTCAAGACCCTGAGTCACAGCAGCGAACTGATTGGTGAGCTGCAACTGCTGCCGGAGTCCCGCATCGGCCGTAACATCAGTATTCCCCTGGCCACCTTTTCCGGCGAGTCCCTGTGGGTGACCGCCACCTTCCACCAGTGGCAGCGGTTGGAGAAGACCCAGTTGCTGTGGTCGCTGATGGTGTTGTTCATCGCCGCCGTGTTGCTGATGCTGGGGGTGATGGTGTTCCAGCTGTGGCGCCAGCTGCTGGTGCCCGCCCGCGAGTTGAACCTGGCCCTGGAGAACCACAGGCAGAACAAGCTGTGGCATAAGCCGCTGCGGCTTAAGGGCAGCGGCACCACTCGCAAGTTGACGCGGTTGATCAACGCCCTGTCCGAAGAGGTGGGGATCAGCCATCTGTTCCACCACAGCGCCCTGAACGCGGTTTCCGACGCCGCCATCATGGTCAACCAGGAGGGCAGGGTGATTCAGCTGAGTCCGGTGGCGGAACTGCTGCTGGGCTTCAATACCGACCAGGTGCTCAACAAGCCGCTCTCCGCCATCATGCCCGGAAACTCCGGGGCCCAGTTGGATGCCATGCTGGTGACCCTGCTCAACGGCAGTAAGCTGCACGACGAGGGGCGGGTTCAGCTCGCCCGCGAACAGTTGGCCAAGATGGTGGATTTCAGCATCACCCGGGTGGACAAACATGAGGGGGAGTGCGCCGGTGCGGTGGTGATCCTCAAGGATATCACCCGCTCGGAGCTGCTTAAGCGCGAGCTCAAGCGCAAGTCCCACTACGACCTGGTTACCGGTCTGTACAACCGTCAGAGCTTCGACCAGTATCTGCAGAACCTGGAGCGCGACGATGGTCAGCATGCAGTCTGCTACATGGACCTGGCCCGCTTCAAGTTGATCAACGACAGCTGCGGTCACGAAGCGGGCGACCGGATGCTCAAGGATGTGTCCGAGGCGATGGTTCGTTGTCTCCGCAAGGGCGATTTCCTGGCGAGGCTGGGGGGGGACGAGTTTGCCCTGGTGTTGTGCAATACCACCGCGCTGGAGGCGGCCCGGCAGCTGAAGGTGCTGATGGACAAGGTGCGCGCCATCACCCTCTACTGGGACTCTGGCAGCTACACCGTCGGCATCCATATCGGGGTGGCCTTCCACCGTGGGCTGGAGAGCAGCCCCCGCGAGGTGTTCAAGGATGCCGAACTGGCCTGTCAGGCGGCCAAGAGCAAGGGGGAGAGCCAGATCCACTTCTTCGACTCCCTGGATCAGGACATGGCCCACCAGCGCAATGCCCCGGCCTGGGCGATGAAGATCAACGAAGCGATCATCAACGACAACCTGGTGCTGTTTTTCCAGCCCATCGAGGCGATCTCCCACAAGAGCGCCAAGCGGCGGATGGAGATCCTGCTGCGCATCCGTGAAGAGAACGGCAGCATCCTGGCCCCCGGGCAGTTTATCGCCGCCGCCGAACGCTTCAACCTGATGCCGACGGTGGACCGGGCGGTGGTGCGCAAGGCGTTCGAGTGGCTGGCCCGCCATCCGGAGCTGTGGGAGATTCAGGTGCTGTCGGTGAACCTGTCCGGCACCACCCTCTCCAGCGATGGCCTGGTGGATTACATCGACGATCTCACCAAGAGCCTCAACATCCCGTCCCACTGCATCTGCTTCGAGGTGACCGAAACCGCGGCCATCGCCAACGAGAGCCGGGCGCTGGAGATCCTTCACGCCCTGCGTCGCCGCGGCTTTGCCTTTGCCCTGGACGACTTCGGCTCGGGCTTTGCCTCCTACGGTTACCTGCGGCAGCTGCCGGTGGATTATGTGAAGATCGATGGCTGCTTCGTGCGCAACCTGGCCACCAACGCCAAGGATTACGCCATCGTCAAATCGATCCACGACGTGTGCCGGGTGATCGGCATCGAGACGGTGGCGGAGTTTGTCGAGGACCAGGACACCCTGGACCAACTGAAGATGATCGGCGTGAACTACGCCCAGGGCTACGGCATCGGCCGGCCCAAGGATCTGGAAAGCTACGAGCCGGATCTGCCGTTGCCGGAGGAGCCCGCCCAGGCCTGGCCGTAAGCCCCGGCCTTAACCCAAGCGTAAGACCCCCAGGGAGGGAAGACGATGCAGGGAGTGCAGGACAAGGTGGTGATCCTCACCGGCGCCTCGGAGGGGATTGGCCGGGCGCTGGCGCAGGCGCTGCACGGAGCCGGTGCCCGGTTGATGCTGGCGGCCCGAAGCTCTGAGCGGCTGGCCCAGCTGGCCGCCGAACTGGGAGAGGGGGTGCAGTGGTGTGGCTGTGACGTCGCCGACCCGGCTCAGTGCCAGGCCCTGGTGGAGCGGACCCAGGGGGCCTTCGGTCGCATCGATATCCTTATCAACAACGCCGGCATCACCATGTGGAGCCGCTTCGACCAGGTTGACGATCTGGCCCTCTACGACACCCTGATGCGGGTCAACTACCTGGGGGCGGTCTACCTGACCCATGCCGCCCTGCCGGCTCTGAAGGCCAGCGCTGGCCAGGTGGTGGCGGTGGCCTCGGTGGCCGGTCTCACCGGGGTGCCCAGCCGCAGCGGCTATGCCGCCTCCAAGCACGCCATGGTCGGCTTCTTCGACTCCCTGCGTATCGAACTCAAACCGGACGGGGTGGACGTCACCGTCATCTGCCCCGACTTCGTCGTGTCGCAGATCCACAAAAGGGCCATCGGCCCCGATGGCGAGCCCCTGGGGCAGAGTCCGATGCGGGAGGCGAAGATCATGACCGCCGAGCGCTGCGCCGCACTCTGCCTCAAGGCGATCGCCGGTCGCAGGCGGCTGCTGATCACCTCGCTCAGGGGCCGGCTGGGGCGCTGGCTCAGGCTGGTGGCCCCGGGCCTGGTCGACCGTATCGCCGACCGGGCGATACGACAGCGGCATTGAAGTCGCGCCAGCCCCCTTCGCGGCGACCGTGACATTGATGGGCAAACCAGGCGCCCAGAGGCCGGTCGCGGCGGGAACCCCTACACTTTAAGTGGTTAAAAACCGGTCATCGCCAGCATCGCGCCACTCTGCTACAATCCGCGCCCGGTTAGAGAAAAGGTGCACCATGATCCCCAAGGCAAAAACCAAGTTGTTTGACTACCCCAAGTACTGGGCCGAGAGCTACGGTCCGGCGCCCTTTATGCCCACCACCCGCAAGGAGATGGAGGCCCTGGGCTGGGACAGCTGCGACATCATCGTCATCACCGGCGACGCCTATGTGGATCACCCCTCCTTCGGCATGGGCATCGTCGGCCGTATGCTGGAAGCCCAGGGGTTCCGGGTCGGGGTGATCGACCAGCCCGACTGGACCTCCAAAGAGGACTTTATGCGCCTGGGCAAACCCAACCTGTTCTTCGCCGTCGGCGCCGGCAACATGGACTCGATGATCAACCACTACACCGCCGATCGCCGCCTGCGCCATGATGACGCCTACACCCCGGGCAACGTCCACGGCAAGCGACCGGACCGGGCGGTGGTGGTCTACACCCAGCGCTGCAAGGAGGCCTACAAGGATGTGCCGGTCACCATCGGCAGCATCGAGGCCAGCCTGCGCCGCATCGCCCACTACGACTACTGGCAGGACAAGGTGCGTCGCGCCATCCTGTTCGACGCCAAGGCGGACCTGCTGATCTACGGCAACGCCGAGCGCCCCATCATCGAGGTGGCCCACCGTCTGGCGGCGGGGGAGCCCATCTCCGAGATGCGCGACATCCGTGGCACCGGCTTCCTCACCAGGGAGGCCCTACCAGGCTGGAGCGGCCTGGACTCCACCACCCTGGACGCCCCCGGCAAGATCGACCCCATCCCCAACCCCTACGGGGCCGACGAGATGGGCTGTCAGATGGCGTCGCCCCGGCAGGAGGAGGGGGCCAAGGCGGTCATCGTTCAGCCCGCTAAGCCCAAGCCGTGGGAGAAGCAGTACATCCTGCTGCCCGCCTATGACCAGGTGCGGGTGGACAAGGTACTCTACGCCCACAGCTCGCGGGTGTTCCATCAGGAGACCAATCCGGGCTGCGCCCGGGCGCTGATGCAGCGCCACGGAGACCGCTACATCTGGCTTAATCCACCGGCGATCCCGCTGGAGACCGACGAGATGGACTGGGTGTTCGGCCTGCCCTATCAGCGGGTGCCCCACCCCAAGTACCAGGGGAAGACCATTCCCGCCTACGAGATGATCAAGACCTCCATCAACATCATGCGTGGCTGTTACGGCGGTTGCTCCTTCTGCTCCATCACCGAGCATGAAGGCAGGATCATCCAGAGCCGCAGCCATGAGTCGGTGATCCGGGAGATCGAGGAGATCAAGGAGAAGGTGCCCGGTTTTACCGGGGTGATCTCCGACCTGGGCGGCCCCACCGCCAACATGTACCATCTGCGTTGCAAGAGCCCTAAGGCGGAGGCCACCTGCCGTCGTCTCTCCTGCATCTACCCGGACATCTGCGGCCACATGGACACCGACCACACCCCCACCATCGAGCTGTACCGCAAGGCGCGCAAGGTAAAGGGGATCAAGAAGGTGCTGATCGCCTCAGGGGTACGCTATGACCTGGCGGTGGAGGACCCCCGCTATGTGAAGGAGCTGGTGAGCCACCACGTCGGCGGCTACCTGAAGATTGCGCCCGAGCACACCGAAGAGGGGCCGCTGTCCAAGATGCTCAAACCGGGGATGGGCAGCTACTATCGATTCAAGGAGCTGTTCGACCAGTACTCTACCGAGGCGGGCAAGAAACAGTACCTGATCCCCTACTTTATCTCCGCCCACCCGGGGACCAGCATCAAGGACATGGCCAACCTGGCGCTGTGGCTGAAGGAGAACAACTTCAAGCTGGACCAGGTGCAGAACTTCTATCCCTCGCCCCTGGCCAACGCCACCGCCATCTGGCACACCGAGCTGGATTCCATGCGCAAGGTGAGCCACAGGTCGGACAGGGTCACGGTGGCCAAGGGCGGAAGGGAGCGACGCATCCACAAGGCGATTCTGCGTTACCACGACCCTGAGGGCTGGTCACTGGTGCGCGAAGGGTTGAAGAAGGCGGGCCTGGCCAAATTGATCGGTCATGGCCCCCACTGTCTGGTGCCCCCCGAGGGCCACAAGCCCAGAGGTCAGGCAGGCCGCGGCAAACCGGCCCTGAGCAAGCACACCGGCCTTAAGCAGTTTGACACGCCCCGCAGGGCGGCCAATCGGGCTGGCGAGAACGGCCGTGGCGGAGGCAAGGGCAAACCGGTTTCTCAGGGCCAGCGTAACGGGCCAGCGACTGGAGGAAACAAACCAGCGGCGGCAGGCAAAGGGCCGTCAGCGGGCCGGGGCAAGTCCCAGGGACGCCCCAAGATTCAGCGTCAGGGGCGCTAACATGGCAACGCCGGGCGGTCGCCCGGCGTTTTTGATTACGATCGACTAGCGATAGTAGCGGTCGATCATCAGGGTGATGCTGCTGCCGTTGTGGGTGTGGCAGGTGCCGGCGTCGAATTCCCGCTCCAGGGTAAACTCGCACTCGCCCAGTTCGGGGGAGAACAGGCTGAGGCGGGTGGCCAGTTCATCGACACTGATCACCAGTTCCAGGTGGCCGCCGTTGCCTCGGTCCAGTCTGAGGTAGTAGGGCTTGACCAGGGTCACCAGCACCTCCTGGGCGTGCACCAGATTGCCATCGGTATCGTGGATGCCGTAGAGCAGTTTCACCTGGGGGGAGGTGCTGTCGAATGCCTGGGCCGAGGCACTCAGCACCAGCATCAGGGCAATCAGTAGCTGCTTCATCGGAGCCTCCTTGTCGGCCTGCAGTAAGCATAGGTGCCGGGAGGCTGGGCCGCCAATGGCGGCCCGGTAAACTTAATCGAGACGGTCCAGGCGGCGGCGGGCGTAGCGCCCGGGGGCGGCTTCGAGGCCCGCCGACGGCACTCGTGCCGCTACCCTGGTGGACGGGTTCTGCTGCGCCAGCCACTGTTGCCAGGTGGGCCACCAACTGCCCTCCTGGCGGGAGGCACCCTCCAGCCAGGCGTCGGCGGAGCCGGCGCTCTCCCCGGAAAAGTGACCATACTTGCCGCCGGGCGGGTTGATGATTCCCGCTACGTGCCCGGACTCCCCCAGGATGAAGCTGGTGTTGCCTCCCAGGGCCTGGCCGCTGTCGTAACAGGGCTGCCACAGGGCGATGTGATCCTCCTTGGTGGCGACCACGAATGCCGGAGCGGTGACCCGTTTCAGATCCAGGCCGGTGCCTCTGACCTGGAATTGGCCTTTCTTCATCAACTGGTTGTGCTGGTACAGGCGCCGAATCAGGCTGGTGTGGCAGGGACCGGGGACGTTGGTGCTGTCGCCGTTCCAGTGGAGCAGGTCGAGGGCCATGGGGCTCTTGCCCTTGAGGTAACCCTCGACGAAGTAGTTCCAGTAGAGCTGGTTCTCCCGCAGCAGGGAGAAGGTGACCGCCAGCTGGCGGCCGTCCATCAGCCCCCGATGCCGGTTCTGGGCCTCCACCGCATTAAGGGTGGCTGGGTTGAGGAAGTGGCCAATCTCTCCGGGCTGGGAGAAGTCCAGCAGGGTGGTCAGCAGGGTGGCGGACTGGATGCGGCGTTTCATCCGGCGAGCGCTCATGTAGGCCATGGCGGCGGTCAGCAGGGTGCCGCCGATGCAGTAGCCGACGCCATTGACCTCCCTCTCGCCGGTGGCTGCTTCGATGGCGTCCAGGGCGGCCATCACTCCATCCACCACGTAGTCGTCAAAATCCAGCTCACTGTGGCTCTGGTCCGGGTTGACCCAGGAGATCATAAATACCGTGTGCCCCTGGCTGACCAGGTAGTGCACCAGGGAGTTCTTCGCCTGCAGGTCGAGGATGTAGTACTTGTTGATGAAGGCGGGCACCATCAGCACCGGCCGTTTGAACACCTCGTTGGTGGCGGGCTGGTACTGGATCAGCTGCAGCAGCTGATTTTCGAAGACCACCCGCCCCGGGGTGGTGGCCAGGTCCCGCCCCAGCTCGAAGGCGCCGTCGTCGTTCATCGCCACCTTCAACTGGTGGCCACTGCGGGCCAGGTCTTCCCTGAGCCGGCTCATTCCCTCCACCAGGTTGCGGCCGCCGCTGTCGGCGGTCAGCGTCAGTAGCTCCGGGTTGGTGGCCAGGCAGTTGCTGGGAGAGAGGGCACTGAGTACCTGCCGGGCCAGGAACTTGAGCCGTTCCCTCTGGCTCTCCTCCAGACCCGGCTGCTGGTCGATCCCCTCCTGGACGTGGCGACAGGCCAGCAGGTAGGACTGGAGGATACAACTGAACCAGGGGTTGGAGTGCCATTGGGGGTCGATGAAGCGCCTATCCCCCTTCTCCGGGGCAATGATCGGAGGCTGTTGCTGTAACATCCCCTCGAACAGTTGCAGCTGCTCCTGCCACCAGGCCAGCTGGCGGGCGATCACCCGGTCGGGCTGGGAGAGCTCATGCTGCCATAGGTTCAGCCACTCCTGGCCCAGGCCAAGATAGAGATCCTCCTGGCCAGAGTCGGGTGTCAACCACTTCTGCCACAGCTGCTGCTGGCACTGGCCCCACTGGCTGAGCCACTCCATGGACTCCTGGTTCATGATTGCATCTCCTTGCCGGCTATCAGGACTGGGGGCGGGTCAGCTTATCCATGGAGGCACGGAACGCCTGGCCCATCTCGTTCAGGGTCTGCATGTCCTGCATCATTCGGCCGGAGATCTCCCCCATCAACTGCATCTGCTTGCCGGCCAGGGCGGTCAGGGTCTGCAGATCCTTGACGTCGGCGCAGGCCTGGATCTGGTCGATGCTGAGATCGGTGTAGTGCTTGCCAGCTTCCTGCTGCAGACGGGTTAGCTGCTGGTAGTGATCCGCCAACAGTTGGTTCATCTCTACCCAGGGGGCGGAAAACCGCTGAGCCTGGTCCTGAAACTGCTTCATCATCTCCATGTACATGCTCTTCTCCTTAAGCGTTTGCTGAAAAAACACTGAGGAAGTTAGGGGGGAGTCATGACAATAGGGTGACACTGCCGTGAGCGCGGGATGACGTTTTTGTGGTTGGGGGCGCGGAACTTGGGTGGCCTTGTGTCGGCGTCGACCGGCGGTGGCCCGTGGCGGCTGAGTAGGGCTGATAGAGGGAGAGCGCTGATGTGTTGCCAACCTGCATTCCGGGACTCCTCTGGCGGGATAGACTCTTCCTTTATCGGTCGGCTTTCGTTCGTAATTAAAGGAATTTGCAGGACTTTAGCTTTACAGGAACAGGATGGCCGTCGTGTTTCTCCCGCATCCGGGGCAGGATGGCGCCCGTGGAGAAGCGTGAATTGGCGACTATTCACGGCTTTTGGCAAGTAATCGGCGGTAATGGCGGATTTGGGATCCCAAAAGGTGTCCCAAATCACCCAAAAACGTCCCGGGTTCACCCTTATGCAACAAGTGGGTGCAGATTATTTTTCCTTTTCCTTGCCTTAAGGCAGCAATCGGTCTTTTTCCCCGGGGGATGCTTCACAGTTTGATTTTTCCTCATTTTTGCAATCGCTTCGATCACGGAGGCTCCGAATCAGGGAGGTTAAGGTTCAGCTGCCCATAGGGGCTGTTGATTTTTAGTGATTGCCTTTGGGCAAACACCAATTTGAATTGGTACCGAGTACTTAAAGACCGGCTCTGAGGCGGACCGACGACAACCACTCAGCGTTGTCCGATTTCGACGTAGAGCAACTATGCCAGCAATCGAACGCCTTGATTGATCGTCGTCATCCTCGGCCAAAGCCTCGCCACCAAACATCAACACCCCCTACTAAGGGCAACAATCAAACCGCTGATTGAAGGAGATGATGATGAAACCTCTCAACTTTAAGGTCGCCACCCTGGCGGCCATGCTGGCCACAGCCCTGACCGGCTGTTCCGGCGACGACGGCCAAGATGGCAAAGACGGTACTCCCGGTGAGCCTGGTCAACCCGGTAATCCCGGGCTGATCGTTGCCGACAGTGCCAAGTCTCTCGAGGTCACTGTGACCGACATTGCCCTGGGCGAACACACCCAGGTGAACTTCAGTGTGGTCAACGAGCAGGACCTGCCCGTGGCCGGACTGGATAAGTTCGGCTTTCTCCTCTCCGGTCTGGAACTGGGCCAGGATGGGGATGCCAACGCCTGGAAACTGCTGGCCTCGGAAAGCTGCCCCGCCAGTAAATACTCCGGATGCGGCACCCTGGTGGACAACAAGGATGGCACCTACAGCTATCAGTTCGACAGGGACGTCACCGCCGAGTCCGCCTTCACCATCGCTGACGATAAGAGTCTGCGCCTGGTGGTCCGCAGTGGTGGCGAGGAGGTCGGTAGCACCGAGGTGGCCTATGCCAACCTGATTCACGACTTCCGTCCCGACGGCAATACCCCCTCCTACTCCAAGAATGTGGTCACCGAGGAGAACTGTGTCTCCTGTCACGACGACCTGGCATTCCACGGTGGCAAGTACACCGAGGTGGAGACCTGCGTTGCCTGTCACGCCGACAACAAGGTGGGCGAAGAGGCCCTGTTCACCAATCTGGCCCACAGGCTCCACATCGGCAAGATCGCCGCCCCGGTCGGTGGTTGTGACAACTGCCACAACGAGGCCGGCGAGGCGAGCGACTTTGCCAACTGGAAGCGGGTGCCTACCATCGCGTCCTGCGCCACCTGCCACGCCGATGTGGACTTCAAGACTGGCGCCAACCATGTGGGTGGCCCCCGTGAAGACAATAGCGCCTGTGCCGTGTGCCACAGCGAAGCGATGATCGAGACGAACCACCTGTCCACCTACCAGGGGCAGATCTCTCGCCGCGAAAATGTTCACCTGACTGTGACCGATGCCAGGATGGTGGCGGCCCCCCAGGCCCAGGCCAACATCGATGCCGGCCTGGATACCGACCAGACCGGTTATGTGCAGTTGACCGTAGACATCCGTGACAGGGATGGCCAGTCGATGAACCTGCAGCTGGATAAGGCGGATTTCTTCTACTACTCCGAGTTCTACATCAACTGGGGTGGCCATGACATGGGCATGGAGCGCGGTAAGATCCTGCGGGTGTTCACCAATAAGGAGCTCTACCCAGGCTACGTGGACACGCCCATCGTACTGAACTACGAGAACGGTGAAACCACCTTCGAGATCGGTCCGTTCGAGCTGACCGACACCTTCGATGGTGACCTGACCGACAGCTACGGCATGGTGACCCCCCGCATCTGGTTCTGCATGGACGCCCAGGGTGAGAAACTGGAGTCCTGCAAGGAGACCTCCAGTGTCTGGGGCCAAGGTGCCGCAGGCTTCAACTGGCTGCACTTCTTCGATGAGCAGGGCATGCTCTCCGAACGTCCACGCCGTCAGGTGGTGACCAATGAGAAGTGTGGCTCCTGCCACGGCATGACCGAGCGCGACAGCGATGGCATGGCCCAGATGACCCTCAACTGCCGCAGCTGCCACCCGGTGACCAAGACCGACTCCGCCTTCTTCGGTACCACCTGTGCGTCCGGGTCCATCGACAAGGATGGCGACGGCCAGTTGGATGAGCAGATCATGCTCAAGAGCCTCCGTCCGCGGGGCGAGCGTGACTGGACCACAGCCTCCAACGCCGGTGAGGAGTGTCTGGCCTGCCACAACGCCAACAACCCGCCGACCCAGGTGATCCGCGACGCCCACACCAAGCAGGGCGATGCTGATTACGTGGAGCAACTGACCATGAGCCACCCTGACCACAAGGTGTGGATCCACGCCATGCACGCCAACAACCGTGCCAACCAGGGCGGTGAGGGTTGGGTGCGCAACGTGGCGTACTCCGCCGATCTGGCCAACTGCGTCAAGTGCCATGAAGGTGACAGCTTCGATGCCAAGTACCTGGTGGGTCGTAAGCCCCTGGCGCTGGATCTGGACTACATGGACAGCTACGACGGCCTGGATCCGGACAACGGCAAGGACACCAGTGGCAACAAACGTTACGCCGTGGACGCCAAGGCGGATGCCTATGTCTCCCCCACCGCGGCGGTGTGCCTAAGCTGTCATGGTAAGCGTGCCCCTGAGGCCGGAGAGGATCGCCGCCAGGTACGCAAAGAGGTGGTGGCGCACATGAAGCAGAACGGTGCCCAGTTCGGTGTGACCGAAGGTGAGTACACAGGTGAAGAGTCCTGCGCCGTGTGCCACAACCTGGACAACCTCAAGTCTGTTCATGGTCTCAACTAAGGGCTGACGTCCGCGTGTGCAACGTTTCCCTGTAAGCCAAGGCCCGGGCCTCATCACCCGGGCCTTTTTTGAGTCTGGGGCGGGATCACAAAGCTGAAGGTGCAGAATAAAACCTGCATTAATTTGGGATTATCATGACTATTAAGCTGAGCCTTAACCTGATTCAAGGCTGTCTAACAGGGTTGAGAGGACCGATGTGAAACTATCCAAGTATCTGACTGTGGACGAGGAGCGTCGTCTGCTCCTCGACAGCAAAGGGAACTTGACTCATCCGCTCTCCTTCGCCGAGCTGGAGATGCTCAAGCTGCTGGTGGCCGATCACGGCGAGGTTGTCGACAAGCAGCGTCTCACCGACGCCGGCTGGCCAGGGCGGATCGTCGCCCAGTCCTCGCTGACCCAATGCATCAGCACCCTGAGGCGCAAGCTCGAGGGGCATCATGATATCGAGCTGAAGACCATCCCCAGGTATGGTTACTGCCTCTGTTACGTAGAGGCGGCAGCAGGGCCGAGCGCCGTCGACAATGACCCCGGAGGCGACGCGCCACCACCCGCCGCCCGGGAGTCGGGCGCCATCCCTGGTGGCCCCAAAGCGCCCGTGAGTTGGCGCTGGCCTCTGCTGGGCCTGGTGCTGGTGGCCGTGGCTTTCCTGCACCTTTCCGGCGGTCTGTCTCTGGCCCTGGACTGGCTGAGGATGATGGGTCAGCCTTCGGTGGCGGCCATCTCCAGCGAGCCGCTCAGGGTCGGATCCCACCCCAACCTGGCCCATAACGTGGTGTTCGAGGAGGAGGAGGCCCTGCCCAAGGTGTCCCCCCAGGCGTTTATCGCCAACTGGGAGCGGGTGGATGAGATGTTGCCGGAGGTAAAGGCTCAGCAGAGCTACCTGAAGCAGAGCCCGGATTTCGACTCCATCGCCCTGTGTGCCGACTTCGATGGTATCTGCCGGGACCGGCAGCCGCTGAACCTGGTGCGCCGTCATGGCGAGCAGCCGTCACTGGATCTCAAATGGCTGCGGGACACCAAGCTGAGGATGGAGCAGGTGACCTACAACAAGATCCTGCTGGATCGCTTCGACGGGCCGACGGAGGGGGTGATGGAGGATGTCTACCGTGCCGACGTCTACTACTACGGTGATAGCGACAACGTAGTTCGGGGTGACATCCGTTTCTCCCTCCTCTATCAGTCCGAGTCGAGGGGGCAGATGTTGGTGGCCGCCTGTTTTACCGATGCCCTGAACCGGGAGATCAGCATGCGCTACGAGTTTTCCGGCCCCTTCAGGGTGCAGCAGTCTCGGGTGGATGGCCGTCCGGTGAAACGCTTCCTGATCCAGGTGGAGGACCAGAACTTCCGCCGGCCGGAGCAGCTGTCCGAAGAGGGGGCGGTGATCTACCGGGAGATTCAGAAGGCGGTGCTGTCTAAGAAACAGATGACCCTGCACCAGGTTTATGAGGATGACCAAAGCGGCGTCTGGAGCCTGCCCTTGTGGGGGGAGACCATGGTGTGGGCCCATCGGGCCCAGCTGACCCTTTGATCCCAAAACAGAAAGGGGCTCCTACGAGCCCCTTTTGCTATTCCCGAACCACGGAGATGTCGGAAAAGCCCTTCTGGCGGATGTAGTTGTCGCGGAAGTTGCGCAGGGTCTTCTTGTCCCGGGTGGACATTCGCACCGCCTGCTCCATCGCCAGGTAGTCGCTGGTATCGATCCCCTCGGCGGCGGCCACCGCCTCGAAGGCGTCGTGGTACTTGTCGTTGGCGTAGCCGATGCTCTTCTGCTGCCCCTTGAAGGTGTAGCTGATGGTCAGAGCCATTAGTTTTTCTCCTTCAGGCGGATGCCGTCGCTGTCGATGCTGATCTTGCCCGCCTTGAACAGGCTGCCCAGGGTGCGCTTGTACACCTTCTTGCTCACCTTGAACACCCGCTTGATCGCATCGGGGTCCGCCTTGTCGCCCAGATGGCTGAAGCCGTTGTTGTCCGCCAGGTGTTTGAGCACCTGTTCCTCAAGCTGGTCCACCGCCTCGGCGGCCGGTGGGTTCAGGGTCAGGTCCACCCCGCCATCGTCACGGACCCACTTGACGTAGCCGGTCAGGCGCTGGCCCACTCGCACATCGCGGAAGATCTCGTTGTGGTAGAGCACCCCCCAGTAGCTGTCGTTGACGATTGCCTTGAAACCCAGGTCGGTCTTGTTGGTCAGCAGCAGGTCCACCTTCTGCATCCGCTTGAAGCGGCCGGGGCGTTCGGAGACGAAGCGGTCCAGCTTGGTGGAGGCGGCCAGACGCTCGGTATGGCGGTCCTGATAGATGTACACCACGTAGTGACGGCCCTTCTCCAGGGGGACCTTCTGCTGGTTGTAGGGCACCAGCAGATCCTTGTCCAGTCCCCAGTCGAGGAAGGCACCGGCCTGGTTGACGTCCACCACCTGCAGCAGGGCAAACTCGCCCAGGCAGGCCTTGGCCTCCTGGGTGGTGGCGATCAACTGGTCTTCGGAGTCGAAGTAGAGGAACACCTCCAGCTCGCTGCCGATCTCGGTGCCGGCGGGAACGTACTTGCGGGGAAGGAGGATGTGACCGAACTTGCCGCCGTCGAGAAACACGCCGTAGTCGCTGAGGCGAACGACGGAGAGGCGGTTGTAGTGACCTATTCTAACCATGGTGAAAATCTGCGTCCGAAAGAGGGGAGGCGATACCGGGAGGGTATGGGTGCCAAAACTGCTGGGAGTATAAACCAAATGGGACGGACAGAGAAAAAAAGGGCCGGCCTGTTGGCGGGCCGACCCAAGGGGCATCAGACGGAAGGGATCAGAGTCTGACCCCCTCCACATGCAGGTCCAGCTGCACCTCGGCGGATTGCGGGCCCAGATCCATGGGGATGCCGAACTCCTTCATCTTGAGGGTGGTGCTGCCCTCGAAGCCGACCCGGTAGCCGCCCCAGGGATCCTGGCCCTCCCCGATCTTCTGCACCTCGATGGCGATGGGCTTGGTGACACCACGCAGGGTGAAGTCGCCGTGCAGCACGCCGGACTGGGCATCCTTGGCGGTATAGGCGGTGCTGGTGAACTTGGCTTCCGGGTAGCGATTCACCTCCAGCAAGTCCTCACTGCGGATGTGTTTGTCCCGCTCTGCGTGGTTGGAGTTGACGCTGGCGGTGTCGATGGTGACGCGGAACGCCGCCGGGGCATCGCCGTCGTAGCTGAAGCTGCCCTTGAAGCTGTCGAAGCGTCCGATCACCCAGCTGTAGCCCAGGTGGTTGATCTTGAAATTGATGGAGGCATGGGCGCCCTTGGTGTCGATGGCGTAGTCGTCGGCCATAGCCAGGGCGCTGAAGGCCAGGGCGGAGCCCAGCAGGGCAGCGTTGATCATTTTCATAGTAATACTCTCCAGTTGGTTGGGGCTCAGTTTGATGGTGCGATCATGCGGCCCAGGGTGTTGTCACGGTCGATGAATTGGTGTTTCAGGGCGGCCAGGGCGTGTCCGCAGGCCAGGATCATCAGGCTCCATGCGGCGTACTCATGGATGGTGCCGGCGATCTCCTCCTGCTGAGGCAGGCCGGTGATCAGGGCGGGAACGCTGAACCAGTCAAAGACGTCGATGGCCCGGCCATCGGCGGTGGAGATCAGGTAGCCGGAAGCCAGCAGGGCAATCAGCAGCAGGTAGATGGCCCCATGGCCTGCCTTGGCGGCCAACCGGGTCAGCGGTCCCTGACCGTCGGGGGCCCGGGGGACCGGGTTGCTGAAGCGCCACACCAGTCTGAGCAGGGTGGTGGCCAACAGCAACAGCCCCAGGCTCTTATGGAGATGGGGGGCTTGCCGATACCAGGGGTGGTAGTAACCCAGGTCCACCATGTAGAGGCCGAGGCCAAACAGGCCGAACACCGTCAGGGCAGACAACCAGTGCAGGGCGATGGTGACCCAGCCGTAGCCGTTTGAGTGATTGGTGAGCATCATGGCCTCCTTGGAATGAGTGATGCCCTGCATTTTAAATGCACAAAAAAGAATGAAAATCGCAAAAATACGGCAATATCGTTCTAATAAATAGAATGTATGTCGGCAGGGGGCGAGGAGGGTTGTGGATGTTGCAGGCAGAAAACGAATGGCAATGTTTTCCTAACGTTTACTCCCCCAGTCTGCTGTTCGACACCAGCTACAATCACAACGGAGGCGGAAAACGGGTGTACGGCCGGGGTTACCTGGCGGTGCGCTAGATGATGGGGCAGCAGCGGCAGAGGGTAGAGCAGGTGCTGACCCAGACCCGTCGTGGGGACTGTCCCAGGTCCCAGGCCCTGGCGAGGGAGTGGGGCCAGGAGATGGATGCGGGTTTCAGCGCCTGGCTGGTGAGCTGGCCGAACTGGAGGAGGGGAGAACTAGTCGCAGGAGTGTGATTTGCCCCATGGACCTTTTAGCTAATTCGGCGCATTCTGAAAGCCTGACAACCAGTTCAAGGAGAGGATGATGGAGTCGGCCATTACCGTGGTGCTGTTACTGGCACTGGCCACTGCCGCCGTGGCGTTTCTGTTGGTGCCCCGCAAGAGGAAGCACCGGGAGATCACTCCCGTCTCCAATCGCAGTCGCAAGAAGCGGGCGCGCAAGAGAAGCGCCAAAGCCTCCTAGCCCCACAGAAGAAAGGCCGCGAATGCGGCCTTTTTTGCGGGTCAGTGCTGTTCGCGGGCGATGGCCCGGTAGGCAATATCCCGTCGGCAGAACATCCCCTCCCAGCTGATCTCATCCACCAGGGCGTAGGCGCGCCGCTGTGCGTCGGTGACCGTGTGGCCCAGGGCGGTGGCGCAGAGCACCCGGCCACCGCTGTTGACGATGGCGCCATCCTGCACACTGGTGCCGGCGTGGAATACCTTTTCGCCCTCGGCGTAGTCGGTGCGCAGACCACTGATGGGGAAGCCCTTAGTGTAGCTGGCGGGATAGCCGCCAGAGGCCAGCACCACGCCCACGGCGGCGCGGGGGTCAAACTCGGCGGTCTGCTCATCCAGCTTGCCGGCACAGGCGGCCAGGCACAGATCCACCAGGTCGGATTGCATCCGCAGCATGATGGGCTGGGTTTCCGGATCGCCGAAGCGGCAGTTGTACTCGATCACCTTGGGGGTGCCGTCGGCGTCGATCATCAGGCCGGCATAGAGGAACCCCTTGTAGGGGTGACCCTCGGCCTTCATGCCGTCGACGGTGGGGCGGATCACCTCGGCCATGATGCGGTCGTGGATGGCCGGGGTGACCACCGGAGCCGGGGAGTAGGCGCCCATGCCGCCGGTATTGGGGCCGCTGTCGCCGTCGCCGACCCGCTTATGGTCCTGGCTGGTGGCCATGGGCAGGATGTTATCGCCGTCCACCATGACGATGAAGGAGGCCTCCTCACCCTCGAGGAACTCCTCGATCACCACCCGGTGTCCGGCATCGCCGAAGGCGTTGCCGGCCAGCATATCCTTGACCGCGTCCTCGGCCTCGGCCAGGGTCATGGCGACGATCACCCCCTTGCCCGCTGCCAGGCCATCGGCCTTGACCACGATCGGTGCGCCCTTCTCCTGCAGGTAGGCCAGGGCCGGCGCCACTTCGGTGAAGTTCTGATATTCGGCGGTGGGGATGGCGTGACGGGCCAGGAAGTCCTTGGTGAACGCTTTGGACCCCTCCAGTTGGGCGGCGGCGGCGCTGGGGCCGAAGATGGTCAGTCCCTCCGCTTCGAAGGCGTCTACCACCCCGTCCACCAGCGGCGCTTCCGGGCCGACGATGGTCAGGGTGACCTCATTGTCCCGGGCGAAGGCCACCAGGGCCTGGTTGCCGGAGACGGCCACGTTCTGCAGCTTGGGTTCGGTGGCGGTACCGGCATTGCCCGGTGCGACGAACACGGTCTCCACAGCAGGGTTCTGCGCCGCCTTCCACGCCAGGGCGTGTTCACGGCCACCGTTACCAATAACAAGTACTTTCATCTCTTAATCCTTTGCGATAAAGGGAAGGGGGGGCTCCAAACAGGGGTCAGGTCCACCCCTCAAGCGCAGGCCAAACCGAGGAAGTGCTAGAAGCCCTCTCCACAGCCCCCTGAGTTTGCTGTTGCAAATGAGGGGGGGCGAGGACAGAGGGCGACGCCGCAATTCGCGGTTTGGGCAAGCGTCAACCCAAAGCCATTAGTGTTTAAAGTGGCGCATTCCGGTGAAGACCATGACCATATTATGCTCGTCGGCGGCGTCGATCACCTCCTGGTCCCGCATGGAGCCACCGGGCTGAATCACGCAGCTGATCCCCGCCTCGGCAGCGGCGTCGATGCCGTCACGGAAGGGGAAGAAGGCGTCGGAGGCCATCACCGAACCGGGGACGGTCAGGCCCTCGTCGGCGGCCTTGATGCCGGCGATCTTGGCGGAGTAGACCCGGCTCATCTGGCCGGCGCCCACGCCCACGGTCATCCCCTCCTTGGCGTAGACGATGGCGTTGGACTTGACGTACTTGGCCACCTTCCAGCAGAACATCAGGTCCTTGAGCTCCGCCTCGGTAGGCTGGCGCTTGGAGACCACTTTGATCTCCTCCAGGCCGACCATGCCCTGATCGCGGTCCTGAACCAGCAGGCCGCCGTTGACCCGCTTGGTGTCAAACTCGGTGGTCTTGCCCTGCCACTGGCCGCACGCCAGCAAACGCACGTTCTGCTTGGCTGCCACTACGGCCTTGGCTTCGTCCGAGATGGTGGGGGCGATGATCACCTCAACAAACTGGCGGTCGATGATCGCCTGGGCGGTGGCGGCGTCCAGCTCACGGTTGAAGGCGATGATGCCGCCGAAGGCGGAGGTGGGATCGGTCTTGAAGGCGCGATCGTAGGCGTCGAGGAGGTTGCCCGCCAGGGCCACACCACAGGGATTGGCATGCTTGACGATGACACAGGCTGGAGCGTCAAACTCCTTGACACACTCCAGGGCGGCATCGGTGTCGGCGATGTTGTTGTAGGAGAGCGCCTTACCCTGAAGCTGGATGGCTGAGGCGACCGAGGCCTCCTGCAGGTTCTTCTCGACGTAGAAGGCAGCGCGTTGGTGGCTGTTCTCGCCGTAGCGCATATCCTGCTTCTTGATGAACTGCTGGTTGAAGGTGCGCGGGAACACCGACTCCTCGTCGCCCTCGCGGTTGTCGCCATGGCTGGGCACCATGGTGCCGAAATAGTTGGCGATCATGCCGTCGTAGGCGGCGGTGTGTTCGAAGGCGGCGATGGCCAGATCGAATCGGGTCTGGTAGGTGAGTGAGCCCTCACCGGCGTCCATCTCGGCGATCACCCGGCCGTAGTCGTGGGCGTTGACCACAATGGTGACATCTTTGTGGTTCTTGGCGGCGGAGCGCACCATGGTGGGGCCGCCGATGTCGATGTTCTCGATGGCGTCTTCCAGGGAGCAGTCGGGGCGGGCGACAGTCTGGGCGAAGGGGTAGAGGTTGACCACCACCATGTCGATGGGCCGGATGCCGTGGGTCTCCATCACCGCCTCATCCCGGTCGCGGCGGCCGAGGATGCCACCGTGAACCTTGGGGTGCAGGGTCTTGACCCGGCCGTCCATCATCTCAGGGAAACCGGTGTAGTCGGACACTTCGGTCACAGGCAGGCCGGCCTCGGCCAGCAGGCGCGCGGTACCGCCGGTGGAGAGCAGTTCGACCCCGCGCTGACTCAGCGCCTGGGCAAACTCCACCACTCCGGTCTTGTCGGACACACTCAGCAGGGCGCGTCGAATGGGACGTGCTGATTCCATAGGGTACAGATCCTTTCTTGTAGGGTTAATGGGTCGCCCTTGGGGCGACTCTTATTATGGGAAGATATTTCGCTAACACCTCGCCCTGAGGCGTTGGCGAAATACCCTCGAATGGGGGCTGTACAACCTTTATGGAGTCGCGCGCATTGTACGCGAAAACGGCTTTGAAATCAGGTCCTATCCACCTCTTTCGTTCGTTTATAAGAAAAGTGCGTTTCCATATGAAAAAGGTTTGACCTTAGACTTAACTCCAAGGTTTATACTCCAGCCAAGTCAAGAACCCGGAGTTTGTCATGTACCGAATCGGTGAGCTGGCGACGGCCTGTGAGGTCACCGCCGATACCCTGAGGTTTTATGAGAAGAATGGCCTGCTCAGCCCCTCGTCGCGCTCGGACAAGGGTTACAGGCTGTATACCGACGAGGATGCCCGTCACCTGAAGTTCATCCTCAGGGCCAAGGCGATGGGCTTCAGCCTGACGGAGATCAGCGAGCTGCTCAACATCGAGGCCAGTCGTTCCGACTGGGCCTGTGCCGATGTGAAGGGAATGGTCGAGGCCAAGGCGGCCGAGTTGCAGCGCAAGATTGATGAGATGACCCGCCTGAGAGACTCCCTGCAGGAGCTGGCGGATGCCTGCTGCGGCGGGCCGGAGAGTGCCATTCACTGCTCCATCCTGGATACCCTGGAGACCAAATAGATGCTGTTATTAGAGAATTTCCTAGACCTCTTCCTCGATTCCGCGCCCTGGCTGCTGCTGGGCCTGTTCCTGGCGGGGATGTTGAAGATGTTCGTTCCTATGGAGTGGATGAACAGGCAACTGGGGGGGCATGGCTTCAAGACCACCCTCAAGGCTGCCCTGTTTGGTGCGCCCCTGCCGCTGTGCTCCTGCGGGGTGATCCCCGCGGCGGTGGGCCTGCGTCGCTCCGGTGCCTCCCGAAGTGCCACCACCTCGTTCCTGGTGTCGACACCGGAGACCGGAGTGGATTCGGTGTCGGTCTCCTATGTATTGCTGGGGCCCTTTATGGCGGTGGTTCGTCCCATCGCCGCGGTGACCTCTGCGGTGGTGGCCGGTTTACTGGTGGGCAGAGACGATGAAGAGCCTCAGCAGCAGGCGCCGGTGAAGCTGGCCAAGATGACCCCCTTGGGGCGGGGAGCGCTGATGGGCGCTGCCGCTCAGTCTCAGGTCAAGGCTCAGGAAAAGGCCAGTTGCTGCGCCTCCAAGGCGGAGCTCAAGCCGGAGCCGGTGTCCAACTGCTGCGCCTCCAAGGCGGAGCTCAAGCCGGAGCCGGTGTCCAACTGCTGCGCCTCCAAGGCGGAGCTCAAGCCGGAGCCGGTGTCCAACTGCTGCGCTTCCAAGGCGGAGGTCAAGTCGGATCCGGGGTCCAGCTGCTGTGCTTCCAAGGCGGCGCCCAACGCCAGCGAAGGAGTGCCCCGCCGAATTGTTCGCGGGCTCCGATATGCCGGTAACGATCTGGTCAAGGACACCACGGTATGGCTGCTGATCGGCCTGTTCTTTGCCGCGTTGGTGAACACCTTTGTCCCGCCCCAGTACCTGTCCCAATGGGGGGATGGCATTCTGGCCATGTCGCTGATGGTGCTGGTCTCCGTCCCCATGTACATCTGTGCCACCGCCTCGACCCCGATCGCGGCGGGACTGCTGCTGGCCGGCGTCTCTCCGGGGGCGGTGCTGGTGTTTATGATGGCGGGCCCGGCCACCAACATCGCCACCCTGGGGGTGGTGCGCAACGAGCTGGGTAAGCGGGCCCTGTGGGGCTACCTGGGCGGGGTGATCGGCACCGCCATGGTGTTTGGTTACCTAGTCAACTTCCTGGTGGCTCGCTACGGATTCGAAGTGACCCCCCTGGTGGGTGAAGAGCACCGGATGCTGCCCAACTGGCTGGTCTATGGCAGCGGCATCTTGCTGGCCCTGCTGATGGCGAAGGCCCTGGTGACCTCCCTGAGGGGCAAGATGACTCCGGCGGCCGCCTGACCCCCCCGTCTCCAATATGACGCGCTGCCAATGCAGCGCGTTGTTTTATCGAAGTTTATCCTCCTTGGCTGTGCTAATATTTTCCGCTGAAGCCGGTCCCGATTCCGGAGTCGGCCGTCATCGTTAAGAGGAATTGCCCATGAGTGCACTGCTGTTACTCGTGTCCGCTCTCGCGTCTGAACCCGCACTGGCCGGGGTGGAGCAGGGAGAGGAGTATATCTGCAAGAATGGCGCCCAGGAGCGGCGCATCCAGGTCATTTACCCCCAGGGGGCGCCGCTGCCCTGCGAGGTCCACTACACCAAGGGGGGGAACAGCAAGGTGCTGTGGCGGGCTCAAAATGAGGCCGGATACTGCGAGGCTCAGGCCAGGGCGTTCGCCGCTAAGCAGGAGACGATGTTCTTCCCCTGCGAAAAGAGCCAATAGTGCCCCGAGGGGCGGTGAGTCGCCCCCACTTTCCACACCTGAATCCTATGAGTCCATAACCCTCATTTACCGGAAAAGATCAACGGTTGCATCGCGTTTTTGTCCATGGTGGGAGGGGGCAATCTGTGGCCATGCCGTCATGAACCGGCCTTCCTCTTGCCTCCGGTGTTCGATTATTGTTCTGTCTGATACTTTCATTTAATTCAGTCTGCATTGCAGATTTCGAGTGCCATTCAGGTGATAGTTAGATCCCGCCCGCCATTTTGGTCAAAATAGTCTAATTGAGTTACAAAAATTCAGGCGGCACTTTCGTTGCGAATTGCTTTTGTGATCTGGATCGCCCAGGCATCACGCCATTTTTTATTCGGTGATGCATGCCGCCTCTTCAGGGAATGGGTGTTTAGCCAGGTTTATTAACACTTTCGACGTGCCTCTAATTAATTGTCTGAATATAAAGGTATTACTCCCAGGAGGCTGTGGGTCATTTGGGTTTTGGGGTCTCCTGTTAACGGCGCTGACTCCTGAAAAGTTTTCGGTCATGCCAAATTCACCAAAACCACAAAAAAGGGTGCGTCATCCCGAAGGATGCGTCATTTGTGACGGGTGGATCACGGAATGGGTTGGGGGCGTGATCTGGTACTGGGTGGGCGTGGGGCGGGGGCTGGTTTTGTTCGCTGTTTGGTGTTGGTGTGCGACAGCGGTCACATCAGTCGACTCCGGGTAAGGAAATTCAGATTGCCGCTTTGTTAACTTCGTGGGGCGAAATGTTTGGGCTGCCGTTTGTTGAATGACGCCTATCTGTGGTTGTGTCAGGTAAGTTTTGTTCCATTTCATGCGTCTCCGGCAAGCGGTTTGAGCTCACGACACAACATTTCAAATAATGAGAGTGATGTTGATTCATAACCTATAAAATAGGATGAAACTGAGATGTTCGTTTCTAAAATTAAAAAGATTGCCCTGGTAACCTCCCTGGCTGCCATGGCTACCCCGGCGTTAGCAGCATACGAAATTCAACTGAACGATAATGACAAGCTGGTCTTCGGCGGCTATATCAAGGCCGATGTCCGTTATGTGGACGGCGACGTCGCCTATCAAGACCAGTGGACCGGCGGTGGTAAAGGCCTGGACGAGAGCGCATCTCAGTTCCGCATCTTCGCTAACGAAACCCGTTTTAACACCAAGTACATCCATGGTGATCTGGTTGGCTTCATCGAGATGGACTTCTTTAGCGGCGACGCCGGTAACCAGGTGATCTCCAACTCCCTGCGTCCCCGTTTGCGTCATGCCTTCGTGAAGTACAAGAACATCACTGCCGGTCAGACCTGGTCTACCTTCATGAACACCAGCGCCATCGGTGAGACTGCCGACTTCGGCAGCACCATGATGGGGATCTCCTTCATCCGTCAGGGTCAGATCCGCTACACCAACGGTGGCCTGGAGCTGGCCATGGAGAACCCGGAGAGCTTCGGCGGCGATACCGCCAATGACAAACTGCCCGACCTGATCGCCAAATACACCTTCAAGGGCGACTGGGGCAACGTGTCCGTGGCCGGCCTGGCGCGTCAGCTGAATACCACAGGCGGTGAGAGCGAGAACGCCCTGGGCTTCTCCGTCGCCGGCCGCATCAACACCTTCGGCAAAGACGACCTGCGCTTCCAGGTTCACAAGGGGGAACTGGGTCGCTACGTGGGTACCGCCGCGGTGAAGGATCTGGTGGGTGAAGAGGTGGAGGACACCACCGCCTACAACATCGCCTACCGTCACTTCTGGAACGAGACCGTCCGTTCCACCCTGATCTACGGCCACATCGAAGGGGACGTTTCCGGCAAGGAAACCAGCCAGTGGGGCGTGAACCTGTTTAAGAACTTCACCAAGGAGCTGTCCATGGGTCTGGAAGTGGGTAACTACTCCATCGACCACGAGGACAAGGACTCCATGTACGGTCAGTTCTCCATCCGTTACGCCCTGTAAAACCAGGCAACTGAGAAGGCGGGGACCTACCCCGCGACGGGTCCATCTTGGCAGAGAGTTAGACCCAACCCTTAGCCGGCGGAAACGTCGGCTTTTTTGTGCCCGGCCGGGGCAGTGATGGGCTGGCGCAATTTGAGGGCCGCCATGGCGCAACACTCTGCGTCCTTGACCGGCCTCAATCATCATCGGCTAGCCAGAGTCTTGCGGTGGCTGGGAGGGTGGGGCTGTAGGGCAAAGTGCCGGGACCAGACTGCAACGGTCGGGAAAGGCGGACATAACAAAGGCCACCTTGCGGTGGCCTCTGGCAGGTGACCCAATCAGCCTGAGCTGATTGTGGCGATTGTTTCTCTCTTTGGCTGCGCCAAAGATTAGAAGCGGTAGCGCAGACCCAGGGTCATCACATCGTCATCGATGTCAGCGGCGCCTTTAACAGAAGCTTCGTAGTTGGCGTAGTGGGCGTACAGGTAAGCAGACTTGCTCAGGGTGTAGTCGCCACCAACGGTGAAGTTGGTCACATCTTCAACGGTACCGGCGGTGACACCTTGGGCCTTCTTGCCGAAGGTACCCAGAGCGCCATCTTCGTAACCGTACTGAGCCTTCAGCATGAAGTTGCCCAGGGGGTACTTGGCGGAAACGATGTAGCCGTCGGACTCAACGGAGGAGTCGGAGGTGGCTTCGGAGGACTGGTAGATGGCACCCAGGGCCAGGTCGGCGATCTTCACCTGACCGGTCAGACGCCAGGCAGTCAAGCCGCTGATGCCATCAACATAGCCGCCACCAACGTAGAAGTTGGCTTTCTTCAGGCCCTTGTCACCGTAGCCCAGGAACAGGGCGTAGTTGTCGCCGTCATCGCTGGTCTTGTCAGCGTTGTCGTCTTCCAGGATGTAGGTCAGCTTACCGGTCAGCAAGTCAACCTTGGGCAGAACATAGGTGATACCGTCACCCACACGATCCTGACCGGGCAGGATCATCGCGATGTCGGCGTTCAGGTTACCGAAGGCGTCAACGCCACCTTCGGAGTTCTTGAAGGCGGTGTCGTTTTTACCGAAGACCACTTCACCGAAGCCACCGGCCAGACCGAAGTAGGTGTTACGAGAGCTCAGTGCGTCTTTGCCACCATCCTTCTGATCCCAGCCATTGATGCCCAGCTCAACTTTATAGACAAGTTTCAGTGCACCGTTGATGTCGTGGGTGCCCTTGATACCGACGTTGGAGGAGTTGTTCTCCAGAACAGTGCCGGTGTCACCGTTGGTGATCTGAGTGGTGTAACCGGTGTCGGAATCGGTCACAGAGATGTTCAGGTCACCGTAGAAGGTGGGCATTTGTGCCTGTGCGCCGAAAGAGGCGGCAACCAGTAGGGCAGCAGCAGAGAGGGCGGGTGTCCGTTTTAGCATGATCAGTTTACTCCTGACGATCAATGAACGCCTGATTTAGATTTAACACAAAGGCAACATAAATCGCTGTGTATCAAGATTTAATCAGGCTTTTTAGTCATTTTGCGAACTCGATTCTGGCAGGAACTTTGTGACATGCAACCGTTGGTGATGTGATTTTTTGAGCTCGCGCACAAATTTGATGTGAAAAGTTTTAACTGTTGAGGGAGGTCAATAATTGGACATTTAATTCATTGATTAACAATGGCTAACTGGTTAGTGTGGACAGTTCGCCTTCGCTGTAACCTCGGGCGTCTCCCCGATCCCCCTCTCCCCTGTTATACTGCGGCCGATCTGGTCAGGACAGCGGTTATGAACGACGACTATCTACAGCGCTTTGGCGGCATCGGCCGCCTCTATGGTCCACTTGCCCTGGAGCGGTTCCGCCGTTCCCACATTGCCGTAGTCGGCATCGGCGGGGTGGGTACCTGGGTGGCCGAAGCCCTGGCTCGCAGCGGCATCGGTCAGATTACTCTAATCGACCTGGATGACATCTGTATTACCAACACCAACCGCCAGTGCCATGCCCTGAGGGAGACCGTGGGACGCTCCAAGGTGGCGGTGATGGCCGAGCGCCTCCGTGCCATCAACCCCGACTGTCGGGTCGAGGAGGTGGAGGAGTTTGTTGACAGCGACAACCTGTTTGAGCTGGTTGACGACGGCCTGGATTACCTGGTGGATTGCATCGACAGCGTCAAGGCCAAGGCGGCGCTGATCGCCCATTGCAAGCGGCGTAAGATCCGCATCGTCACCGTCGGCGGCGCCGGCGGTCAGCTGGACCCCACCCGGGTGCAGGTGGCGGACCTGGCCAAGACCTACCAGGACCCTCTGGCCGCCAAGGTGCGCAACCTGCTGCGCCGGGAATACAACTTCAGCAAGAACCCCAAACGCCGTTTCCAGGTAGAGTGCGTCTTCTCCGATGAACAGCTCAAGTACCCGGGCGCGGATGGCCAGATCTGCCTGGCCAAGTCGGCCGCAGAGGGCCCCAAGGCGATGGATTGCGCCAGTGGCTTCGGGGCGGTGACCCCGGTCACCGGCACCTTCGGGTTTGTCGCGGCCAGCCGGGTATTGCTCAAGCTGGCGGCGCAGGCCGAGAAAGAGGCTTAATATTTCCACTGCTTGGGCTTGTCAGGAAGGGGCGGGGCGGTGTTGTCGAGAGCGTGCTGGATAGTCTGGTTGCTGGTGGGCCCCTGTGCCCAGGTTGTGGCACAGCCCCGGGAGGGGGAGCCGGAGCCGCCACCCTGGTATGACAAGGCCCACACCCTGCTGTCCGGCTCTGCCCAGCGCACCGCCCTCTGGTTTGATCACTTCTTCGGTCCCAGCGATGATGCCGATCAGGCATCCAGTCACTTCAGGCTGAGAGCCCAGCGGGAGTTCATCGAGCGGGAAAGCGATCAATGGGGCCTGCGCCTGTCCGCCGCCTATTATCTTCCCCAGACCGAACGTCGGCTCAAGCTGCTGCTGGAATCCGACGAAGAGGATGAGGAGCTGGGTGATCTCTTCACCGGCACGGGAGAGGGCACCACTCGAGCGGCCCTGCGCTGGATCCCGTTGGACCGAAAACGCTGGGATCTGTCGCTGGATCTCGGCGCCAGCGTGGACTCGGGCATTCAGCCCTTTGTTCGGGGACGAGCCCGCTACTACGACAACCTGGATCAGCGAACCTTGCTGAAGGCAAGCCAGGAGTTGAGGTTGCAATCCGATGAGGGCTGGAGTGAAACCACAGGGCTGAATCTGGAGCGGCACAGTGACGGACATGCCCTGCTGTGGCGAAATTGGCTGTTCTATGGCGAGGAGAGCGACGGCCTGGAGTGGAACAGCAAGCTGAGCCGGGTCGAATGGCTCAATGAGCGTACCGCCCTGTCGCTGTTTGTCGCCGCCTCCGGGGCCACCGACGATCCCGGGATCCAGAGTGAGATCCGCCGGTTGGGACTGACATTGCGTCAGAGCTTCCTGCGCAGCTGGCTGTTCTACGAAGTGGAACCCCAGCTCACCTGGCCCAGGCAGTATGGGTTTGACACCAACCTGGAGCTGACCCTGACTCTGGAGGCCCAGTTCGGCCAGCGCCGCTAGCCGGGCTGTGGCGCCGAGGCCCGGGTGCGAATGGCCGCGACCAGGGCCGCCACTCCGTTGGCTCGGGAGGGGCTGAGATGGGCCGACAGACCCAGTTCACTGAACCAGCTGTCCAGATCCAGGTCGCGAATGGTCTGGTCGCTGCTGTGGTTGCAGGTGCTGAGGATCAGCACCAGCAGCCCCTTGATGATGCGGGATTCGCTGTCCGCCAGGAAATGGTGCTGCCCCTGCTCATCGCGATGGTGGTAGAGCCAGGCCTTGCTTTCGCAGCCGGCCACTTCCGCGTCCTCCCTTTGCCACTGTGGGGCCAAAGCAGGCATACGGCTGCCCAGTTTCATGATGATGCGGTAACGCCCCTGCCAGTGGGACTGAGCCGTCAGCTCCTGGTGCAACTGCTCACGGGTCAGTTCTCTGCCCAGAGGGGAGTCCAGAAACTCTTGAATGCCGGGTTTAATCATCGAGAAACTCCGTGATCTCCTTGAGGGCGCTGAGGAAGGCGTCCACCTCTTCGAGGCTGTTATAGGCGGCGAACGAGACCCGGCAACTGCCCTTGAGTCCCAGCGCCTGCATCAGCGGCTGGCAGCAGTGGTGGCCACAGCGCACCGCTACGCCCGCCTGGTCCAGCAGGATGCCGATATCCTGATGGTGTTCCCCCTCTACTCTGAAGGAGAGCGCCCCAAGATTGTGGCCTCTACCCGCGATCGCTTCCACGCCAGGTAGGGCAGCCATACCCGCCTTCACTCTCTCCATCAGCGCGGTTTCGTGGGCCTGCAACGCTTTCCTGTCCAACTCGTCGATAAAGGCCAGTGCCTCTCCCAGGCCGATGGCTTCGGCGATGGCGGGGGTGCCGGCCTCAAACTTGTAGGGGAGACGGTTGAACTGACTGCCCTCAAAGCTGACCTGCTGGATCATCTCGCCGCCATATTGATAGGGGGGCATCTGCTCCAACAGTTCCCGGCGTCCCCAAAGCACCCCGATGCCCGTGGGACCGTAGCATTTGTGGCCAGAGAAGGCGTAAAAGTCACACCCCAGTGTCTGCACGTCGATCTCCAGGTGGGCCACAGCCTGGGCACCATCCACTATGGTGATGGCGCCCGCGGCCCTGGCCTCGGGCAGCATCACCTCCAGTGGGGCCACCTTGCCCAGGGCATTGGAGACCTGGGTGAGGCTGACCACCCGGGTTTTGGGGCCCAGCAGAGCCTGGTAGGCATCCAGGTCCAGGTCGCCGTCGCCAGTCAGTGGGATCGGGATCAGCTTGGCGCCGGTGCGCATCGCCATCTGCTGCCAGGGTACGATGCAGGCGTGGTGAGCCCAGGTGTCGATCAGGATCTCATCCCCGGGCTGCAGCAGATGACTGCCCAGACTCTGGGCCAGCAGGTTCATCGATTCTGTGGTGCCCCGGGTGAAAATCACCTCCTCTCGCGCCGGAGCATTGATGAAGCTCTGAACCTTGTCCCTAGCGCCCTCGAACGTGCGGGTGGCCAGGTCGGAAAGACGATGGGCCCCGCGATGGACATTGGCATTCTGCTCCCGGTAGAAACGGTTCATCGCCGAGAGCACCCGCTCAGGCTTCTGCGTGGTGGCGGCGTTGTCCAGGTAGACCAGATCCGGCTGGTTCAGGGCAGGGAACTGGTTTCGCAAGTGGTACAGTGGTGCGCTCATCGAGGTTCCATCAAGGTAATCCGGCGGCAGAGAATGACCAATCCCTGTCTCGGTTGCAAGTGATCACAGGAAGGATACCAGTTTTGTCTGAATCCGGGAGCCAGGCTCCTGGCATGGCTGGTTAACTTACTGTTAACGGCGTTAAAACTCTGTGGATCTATCTGGTCGGAGCTGCTTAAATGGGGGCTGGCTCACTGGGGAGGTGAGCACACCAACAAGGAAGATGATAATGATAAGATCACCTCTGTGGGTCGCCGTAGCCATGGCGACCGGCCTGACGCTGTCAGGCTGCAGCAACGATGATAACCGTGATTCCACCACTCTGCCCCCTGAACCCGCCCCCGAAGTGCAGGTGTTTGCCGAGAATGGTCTGCTGGATGTGCGCATCCGCCGCACCACCTTTGGCGTGCCCCACATCGAGGCAGACAGCATTGAGAGCCTGGCGTTTGGTTCCGGCTATGCCCAGGCTCAGGACCACCTCTGCCTGCTGGCGGACGGCATCATCAAGGCCAACAGTGAGCGCGCCAAGTATTTCGGCCCCCACAAGAGCATCGATTTCGCCACCGGTCTGGCCAAGGAAGAGGACAACCAGAATCTGATCAGTGATTTCGGCTACAAGGCACTGGGAGTGCGTCAGTCCGCCGCCGAGTTGATCGGGACCCTGCCGGACCGATCCCGGGCGATGCTCTCCGGCTTCGCCGCCGGCTATAACCTCTACCTGGCGGACCTGGCTTCCGGGGCGGTGACCACTCCCAACCTGCCCTGTGCCGGTCAGCCCTGGGTCAAGCCGATGGCCGACGTGGATATGCTGACCTACCTGTTCTCCATCGCGCTGCTGCCCGGTGCCGCCAACTTTATGGATCTGATCTTCTTCGCTAATCCCGGCGATGGTGACGAGTACCTGCCCCGCCCGGCGGCGACCGCCTCGGTGCCCAGGCAGGGACAGATGATGCTGGCGGAGATCCGCGCCAAGGCACAGGCCCGGGCTGCCACCCTGGCTACCCCCGAGGTCAACCCCAGGGAGATGGGCTCCAACGGCTGGGGCCTGGGTAGCGAGGTGACTGACAATGGCAGGGGGATCGTCCTGGGCAACCCCCACTTCCCCCATACCGGCCAGCTGCGCTTCTGGCAGTCGCACCTGACCATTCCTGGCCACCTCAATGTGATGGGCGGCTCCCTGGTGGGGATGCCCGGGGCGGTCAACATCGGCTTCAACCAGAACCTGGCCTGGACCCACACCTTCTCCACCGCCGAGCACTTCATCATGTACAACCTCAGCCTGAAGGAGGGGGATCGCCTCACCTACCTGTTTGAGGGGGAGGAGAGGGCCATCACTCCCAAGACCCTCACCGTCGAGGTCAACATCGGTGGCGGGGTGACCATCCCCCTGGAGAAGGAGGTGTACCTGACCGCCAAGGGGCCCATGGTGGAGGCTCCGCCAGCGCTGGCGCCCTTCCCCTGGGATGACACCCAGGCGTTCTTTATTCAGGACGCCAACATGAACAACGTGGATGTGCTGGAGCACTGGTCTGCCATGAACTTCGCCAGCAATCTGGAGGAGTTCCAGCAGGCGTTCAAGAGCTTCGACGGGGTGATCTTCAACAACACCATGTACGCCGATGATCAGGGTAACGCCTTCTACATCGATGACTCCACCGTGCCCAACATCGGCAGCGAGGCGGAAAATGCCCTGAGGCTGAGTCCGGAGCTGCGCGCCGCCCGCGATCAGGCTGGTTTCACCATCCTGCCCGGGGACGAGGCGCGCTTCGCCTTTGACGGCGCGGTCCCCTATGAGCGTGCCCCCAAGCTGGTGCGCCGGGACTTTGTGCAGAACTCCAACAACTCCTACTGGATCACCAACCCCGCCGAGCCCATCGAGCATGTCTCGCCACTCTATGGCAAGCGCCGGGTCCAGCAGTCACTGCGCACCCGGATGGGGCTGACCCTGATGAGTGACGCCCGCGGCGACGACGACAAGTTCAGCCCCGCCGAGGTGGAGTCGGCTCTGCTCTCCAACCGCGCCTACCTGGCGGAGCTGGTGCTGCCCCAACTGCTGCTGCAGTGCCAGGCTCAGGGGACGACGCCTGTGGTGGTCAGCGACAGCCTGAGTGTCAACATCACCCCCGCCTGCGCCGCCCTGGCTAAGTGGAACGGGGCCCAGAACCAGGACAGCGTCGCCGGTGCCCTGTTGCGTGAGTTCGGTTACCGCTTCGACAGCGATGTCCACCTGGACGTGCCTTTCGTCTACACCGACCCCATCAATACTCCGAATACCCTGGCGTCGGACGGTGCGGCCCTGGTGGCCCTGGCGGCGGCCAGCGTCACCCTGACCCAGAATGGCTTCGACCTGGAGGCGCCCCTGGGCCAGATGCAGTTCGTGGAGAAGTCTTTGCCCAACGGTCAGCCTTCAGGGGTGCGTTTCCCCTGGTCCGGGGCCAACAACTTCGAGGGGGGCTTCAACGTCTTCGCCTACACCAACCGTCCCGGTGATGACACCCTGCTGCCTCAGCACGCCTATGAGCCCGCCATCGATGCGGTCACCGGTCAGCCGACCCGCTCCGAGCTGACCACCGAGGGCTACCACATCGATTACGGCTCCAGCTGGATGATGGTGGTGGGCTTTGGTGATCAGGGGCCCGAGGGACGCGGGTTGTTGACCTACTCCGAGGCCTACAATGCCCACTCCCCCCACTGGGCGGATCAGACCAGCTACTACTCGGACAACACCGCCTTGAGGCCATTACTGTTTACCGAAGAGGCGATCGCCGCCGAGACTCTGTCGGACATCCGGTTGCAGTATCAGAAGTAACCCCTTCCCAGGGGGTGACGCCAACAAGAGGGGCGCCGGATGCGCCCCTCTTTATTGGGTTTGCCGGAACTGATCCGGATCAACTCCCCGACATCTTATCTCCTCTGAACCCTGTTTCCACTTGAATTGGAACGAATCCTGGCACAGTATGGGAAAATATATGGATATCCATATTTTCTGAATTTTAGAAGAGGCAAAGATGAAGATTGAGATTCTCGGAAGCGGCTGCAAGAAGTGCCACACCCTGGCGGAGATGGTGGATACCCGGGCCAAGGAGCTGGGATTGGAGTTCCAGCTGGAACACGTGACCGACATGGGCCGAATCCTGGACTACGGGGTGATGCGTACGCCCGCCATCGTCATCGACGGTGAGGTGAAGCACAGTGGCTCCCTGCCGGAGCGGGCGGAGCTGGATGCGTTGTTGAACCGGGGCTGATTCCATGTTCGAGTGGTTCGGTGAGCTGGCCAGTCTGCTGGTGTACCAGTGGCTGGGCATGGCACCACAGAGCAGGCTGGGGCAGGCACTGCACTTCTTCGTGGAGGACACCAGCAAGATTTTGGTGTTGCTGGTGGTGATGATCTACCTCATCGCGCTGGTCCGTGCCTCCCTGGATGTGGAGCGGGTGCGTCACTACTTGAGTGGCAAGAGCCGGGGTGCCGGCTATCTGCTGGGATCGGGTTTCGGCGCCATCACCCCCTTCTGCTCCTGCTCCAGCATTCCGGTGTTCCTGGGCTTCACCTCGGCGGGGATCCCCGTGGGGATCACCATGGCGTTTCTGATCACCTCGCCATTGATCAACGAGGTGGCGCTGTTGCTGCTGCTCAGTCTGTTGGGGTGGCAACTGACCCTGATCTACGTGGTGGTGGGGATGGCCATTGGCATGGCGGGCGGGGTCCTGCTGGATGCCATGGGGGCCGAGCGCTGGTTGCAGCCCCTGGCAGCCCGGGCGCACGCTATGGGCCAGCAGGCGGAGCCCCTGGACGACGATGAGGAGACTGCGACTCTGACCCTGAGGCAGCGCCACCAGTTTGCCCGGGAGGAGACTCAGGAGATTTTTGGTCGGGTGTGGAAGTGGGTGATCATCGGTGTCGGCCTGGGGGCGGCGCTGCATGGTTTCGTCCCGGCCGGCTGGCTGCAATCCCATCTGGGAGAGGGCCAGTGGTGGTCGGTGCCGGCGGCGGTGGGCTTGGGCATTCCCCTGTATGCCAACGCCACCGGGGTGATCCCGGTGATGGAGAGCCTGCTGCTGCAGGGGGTGCCCCTGGGCACCACCCTGGCTTTCTGCATGAGCACCGTTGCCGCCAGCTTCCCCGAGTTTGTGATGCTCAAGCAGGTGATGCAGTGGCGGCTGCTGGCGTTGCTGTTTGCCCTGCTGCTGGCGGGGTTCACCCTGATGGGCTGGGTACTCAACCTGGTTTAAGGGGACTGCCGCGAATTGGCGTACAGCTCCGGGTGGAGGAAGGGGGCCAGCAGCAGGCACAGGGTGTCGGAGTAGATGCTGGTCCTGTCCACCAAGTTGTTGGTGAGGATCCCCATGGCCCCCCCCTTCTGGCGAATGTTGTGGTCGTTGAACAGTTCATCCATCAGCGGCCCCAACTCCTCGCCCTGCTCCAGCCGGCGGCTGACCAGCTCCGGCAGGGGCAGCAGGCCGCTGCGACCGATCTGGGTCTGGTTGCCATCGCTGGCGGCGATGTAGGCGAAGGTGAACCCCTGACCGTGGATGCGATCATAGCCTCCCTCGAAAGCCACATAGAAGTCGGCGGACTCCTGGAGGATCGCCTCCATCCGGTTGATGGTGCCCACCCGGGTTTCGGTGTCTCCCATGGGCTGCTCATCCACCCCCGAGGGGACACTGAGGCCCTTGACCTGCCACTGGCAGTGGGGAAAGGCGCGCTCCAGGGCACGGCGGGCGGCGTTGATCTTGACCGGGTTGCATGAGGCGACCAGCAAAGTTTTTTCCGTTGTTTTTATCATCATCCGGTGTGGTTGCTTAGGGGAATATGCCACAATGGTCGTCAATCTAATCAGCAACTTCAACTAATTATGATCTACCTGTTGTATCTGCTCCTCGGCGCCTTCGCGGGCGTACTTTCCGGTCTGTTCGGCATCGGCGGTGGTTTGGTGATCGTGCCGGTGTTGCTGACCACCTTTAAAGTCCTCAACTTCGATGCCGCCATCGCCATCCATATGGCTCTGGGCACCTCGCTGGCCACCATCATTGTCACCTCCATCAACTCGATGATGGCTCATCACCGCCGCGGCGGAGTGGACTGGAGGGTGGTGTTTACCATGGCGCCGGGCATTGTGCTGGCGGCCTACCTCGGTGGTTACGTGGCCCACCTGCTGGATGCCACCATCCTGGCCTATCTGTTCACCGCCTTTATCCTGGCGGTGGCGCTGAAGATGTGGTTTGGCCTCAAGCCCAAAGGGCACCAGCCGTTTCCCGGTCCGGTGGGGTTGAGCCTCTCAGGCGCCGGCATCGGTTTCTTCTCCGCCATCTTCGGCATCGGCGGCGGCACCATCAGCGTACCCCTGCTGTCCCGGTTTGGCCTGGAGATGCGCAAAGCCGTAGGGATCTCCTCTGCCCTGGGGTTCCCCATTGCCGTGACCGGAGCCCTGAGCTACGCCATCAGCGGCTGGCATGCGCCTGGTCTGCCGGAGATGAGCCTGGGCTATGTCTATCTACCCGCCTTCGTTGGGATCATCCTGACCAGTTCGATCTTCTCCCGAGTCGGTGCCCACCTGGCTCATAAGCTGGACCCGAGAATTATGCAGAAAAGCTTCGCCGTGCTGCTGTTTATCATCGCGATAAAGACGTTGCTGACCAGTTAATCTGGGGTTCGCCGTTGTAATAAAACTACAGACAAAACTTTGAGAACGGGTCAAGATGGCCCGTTTTTTTTCGCCATATTCACCTGTTTCTGTTGTGGTCTTTACGCAAACCACCAGGATTAACCGTTTTTGAACGTTATTTTACAGGGCTTTTACCTTCGCATTAGGGCTGTTCATGCCAGGATGCAAGAGATCGATGTTGTGATCGGCTTCACGCAGGGAAATTCGGTTTGGGATCTTGATCCCATCAAAACTGAAATAAATCTTTATATTTGCCCTCGCTAACTCGAACTCTTTAAGGTGAATAATTATGCAGGCTTCAACCGCTGCAACCGCCACTGGCCGTGCCAGCAAGGCGGTGACCTATACCAAGCAGGACCTGACCTGGTCCCTCTCCATGTTTGGCACCGCCGTAGGCGCCGGTGTCCTGTTCCTGCCGATTCGCGCCGGCCTGGAAGGTTTCTGGCCACTGATCCTCATCGCCCTGCTGGTGGGGCCGATGACCTATCTGTCACACCGTGCCCTGGCCCGGTTTGTCCTCTCCTCCAAGCGCAACGACGCCGACATCACCGATGTGGTCGAGGAGCACTTCGGTAAAGGGGCCGGCCTGCTGATCACCATCCTGTACTTCTTCGCCATCTATCCCATTGTGCTGATCTATGGCAACGCCATTACTACCACCGTCGACAGCTTCATCGTCAACCAATTGGGGATGATCTCTCCACCGCGCTGGATCCTCTCCGGTGTGCTGGTGGCGATGATGATGGGCGTGATGATTCTGGGGCGCCGCCTGATGCTGCGTGCCACCGAACTGCTGGTCTACCCGCTGGTGTTCATCCTGCTGGCGATGTCCGTCTACCTGATCCCCGATTGGTCGATGGCGGCGCTGAGCACCGACAACATTCCGGCGATGGGCGACCTGCTGGCCGTGGTCTACCTGACCATCCCCATGCTGATCTTCTCCTTCAACCACAGCCCGGCGATCTCCTCCATGGCCCTGGCCCAGCGCCAGGCCCACGGTGACGATGCGGTGGCCAAGTCAGACATCATCCTCAAGCGCGCCTCGATGATGTTGCTGGGCTTCGTGATGTTCTTCGTTTTCAGTTGCGTATTGGCCTTGTCTCCTGCTCAGTTGGCGGAAGCCAAGGCGCAGAACCTGCCGGTACTGAGCTACCTGGCCAACCAGTATGACTCTCCGGTGATCTCCGTGGTGGGACCCCTGGTGGCCTTCCTGGCGATCTTCTCCTCCTTCTTCGGTCACTACCTGGGTGCCAAAGAGGGGTTGGCGGGGATCGCGAAGAAGAGCGCTCCCAAGGTGGTGACTGCCATGGGGGATAAAGGCTTTGACCGTGTCCTGGTGGCCTTCTTCTTCTTCAGTGTTTGGGGTGTGGCGATCATCAACCCCTCCGTGCTGGGGATGATCGAGTCTCTGGGCGCGCCGTTTATCGCGGCCATCCTGTTCCTGATGCCGATGTACGCCATCAACAAGGTGCCGGCGATGCAGCGCTACAGAGGCGCTCTGTCCAACATCTTCGTGACCGTAATGGGCATCGTGGCCATCAGCGCCATCGTGAAAGATCTGTTCTAAACGGTCATCTATGACTCTGAAGCCGGAGTCATCGGACTCCGGCTTTTTTTCAACATCGAGGTTTCTCCCATGTTCAGTGTGTTCGATATCTTTAAGATCGGCGTCGGTCCCTCCAGCTCCCATACCGTGGGACCCATGAAGGCGGCCAGGCAGTTTGTCGATGACCTGGCCTGCGCCCAGCGGCTGGAGCGGGTGACCCGGGTAGCCGTGGATATCTACGGCTCTCTCTCCCTCACCGGCAAGGGGCACCACACGGATATCGCCATCATCATGGGACTGGCGGGCAACAGCCCAGAAACCGTGGAGATCGATGCCATCCCCGGCTTTATCGCCGAGGTGGAGCGCAGCGAGATCCTCCCCCTGGGGGAGGCGCAACTGAAGGTGGCTTTTCCAAGGGATGCGGTAACCTTTCACTCCCACGCCCTGGATCTGCACGAGAACGGCATGAAGCTGCACGCCTTTGCCGGAGACCAGCTGCTGCTGTCCAAGACCTACTACTCCACCGGCGGTGGCTTCATCGTCGACGAGGAGAACTTCGGCCGGCCCAATGCCAACCTCAAACCGGTGCCCTTCTCCTTCGCCGACGCGGATGAGCTGTTGGCCCAGTGCCGCAGCAGCGGCATGAGCATCTCTGCCTTAATGATGGAGAACGAGAAGGCCTACCACGATGAGGCGGCCATCCGTGACGGGTTTGGCCGGGTGTGGAGTGTGATGCGCGATGCGATCGAACGGGGTTGCCACACCGAGGGGCTGCTGGCGGGACCGCTGAAGGTGCCTCGGCGTGCAGCGGCGCTGCACCGGCAGTTGATCGCCAATGAGCGTAACACCACCGATCCCATGAGCATCATCGACTGGGTCAACATGTTTGCGCTGGCGGCCTCGGAGGAGAACGCCGCCGGTGGCCGGGTGGTCACCGCCCCCACCAATGGTGCGGCGGGGATCATCCCGGCGGTGCTGGCCTACTATGATCGTTTCGTCGAGAAGGTGGAGGCGCCGCAGTACACCAAGTTCTACCTGGCGGCGGGCGCCATCGGCACCCTCTACCAGATGAACGCGTCCATCTCCGGTGCCGAGGTGGGGTGTCAGGGCGAGGTAGGTGTGGCCTGCTCGATGGCCGCCGCCGGCCTGGCGGAACTGATGGGGGCCAGCCCCTCCCAGGTGTGCGTGGCGGCGGAGATCGCCATGGAACACAACCTGGGGCTGACCTGTGACCCGGTCGCCGGTCAGGTACAAGTGCCCTGCATCGAGCGCAACGCCATCGCGGCGGTGAAGGCGGTGAACGCCACCCGCATGGCCCTGCGACGCAACTCCGATCCCTGCGTCTCCCTGGACAAGGTGATCGCCACCATGTACGAGACCGGCAAGGATATGCACCCCAAGTATCGTGAGACCTCCCAGGGGGGACTGGCGATCAAGGTGCTGAACGTCTGCTAGGTTGGGAAAACCCCGTTGTCCAAAGCCGGCCCCGAGCCGGCTTTTTTTAGTGTCCGGGGTTGAGGGTCAGCACTAGCAGCGGGTGGTCAGTGCCGCCCTTGAACTCGGCGCTGACACCGCTGCTCAGTTGCGGCAGCAGTTGCAGGCGCCAGGGGTCGACGGCATCATTGCCGAGCCGCAACTCCACCATACAGCGATGCCGGCGGCAGATGGGGGGGTGGGCGAAGGCCTGGGCCAGGGAGGCGGTGACGGACCGCTTGAACCAGGAGGGCCGATCCCACTCTCCCCATTCGGAGGCGTGATAGAAGTGGCGCCACTGGGCCAGATGCTGCGGGTCGTCCCGGCCGACGGGAAACTCGGGGTGGAGCCGGCGGAACTGCAGCCGCTCAGCGGCGCGGTCGTTCGCCAGGTAGACCCAGCCATCCAGGGTGAACATGGGCCCCATCTCCTGGTACTGCTCCATCAGCCGAGTCGGATCGGCTGGTGGCAGAGCGTTGGGGGGACAGAGGGGGCCCTTGGGCAGGGCGGGCGCCGCTCGCTCCTCGCCACTGGATAACTGGCGCTGCTGCTTTCCCGGGGCGGGCTTCCAAAACAGGATCAGCACGGCCAGGGGGAGAAGCCAAACTAACGACAGCAGACTCTGCGAACGCATCTCTCACTCCTTGAGAAAAACCATCTCATTGTAAATCGCTGCTGTCAGTGCTTGGTGTTCTTTCCGGCGATGTAGTTGGGCACATCCACTGCCGGTATCGGGTGACCCAGCTGAAAACCCTGGCCGAAGTGACACCCCATCTCGCGCAGCACCTCGATCTGGCGGATATCGTCGATTCCTTCGGCATTTACTTTCATATTCAAAGCGTTGGCCAAGTGTACTATGGCCAGCACCACATCCCTGGCCCTCTGCTCGGTGTGCACCTGAGAGGTGAAGCTGCGGTCGATCTTGACGATATCCAGGGGTAGCCGATGCAGGTAGTTGAGGGAGGAGTAGCCGGTGCCGAAGTCATCCATGGCCAGGCGTACGCCGAGGCGGCGGATCTGTTTCAGTACCACGGATGCCTGCTCGTGCTGCCCCAGCAGCGAGCGCTCGGTGATCTCCAGCCTTAGTGCCTCGGGAGTGAGGCCGGATTCCCGCAAGATGGAGTTGATCACGTCCAGGCTGTTCTGCCGGGAGAACCATTCGGAGCTCAGGTTGACGCTGACGCTCAGCCGAGCCATGCGGGGGTACTTCTCGTGCCACTTGGCAAACTGGTGGCAGGCCTTCTGCAGCACCAGTCGATCCAGTTCCAGAATCTGGCGGGTCTCCTCCATCACCTCGATAAATTTTCCGGGCAGTTGCAGCCCCTTCCTCGGATGTTGCCAGCGAACCAGGGCCTCGAAGCCCACCAGGTGTTCATTGTCCAGGCGCCACACCGGCTGGTAGTGGATCTCGAACTGATCCTGCTCGATGGCCCGGGCCAGTTCGGTTTCCAGCCTTAGGCGCTTCTGCGCTGCCTCACGCATGGTGGAGGAGAACACCACCGGCTGGCGACCGCCCTTGGCCTTGGACTGGTACATGGCCACATCGGCATCCCGCAAGATTTCTTGGGGATTGTCGTAGGCATTATCGCAGTAGGCGATGCCGATACTGCCGCCGCTGTAGATCTCCTCGTTGTTGATGAGGAAGGGCTGGGACAGCATCTTATGGATCCGCTTGGCGGTGTTCATCGCATCCTGGGGTTCATGGAGGCTGTCCAGCAACACGGCAAACTCGTCGCCACCGAGGCGGGCAACGGTGTCACTGCCTCGCAGGCAGCGCTTGAGGCGGGCGGAGACCTGCATCAGCAGGCTGTCTCCGGTCAGGTGTCCCAGGCTGTCGTTGACCATCTTGAACCTGTCCAGATCCAGATAGATCAGCGCGTAGTTGAAGCCGGGATTGCGCCTGCGCTGGGCGAACAGCTGATCCAGCCGTTCCAGCAGCAGGGCGCGGTTGGGCAGGCCGGTGAGGTGATCATGCAGGTTGTCGTGGCGCAGTTGACTCTCGATGCGGCGCCGCTCGGCGATCTCGTGCTGCAGGGCGCGGGTGCGTTCGTCCACCGCGCCCTCCAAGGCCTGCTGGGTCTCCGACAGGCTGCGATGGGCCTGCTGAATGATGATGATGTTGGCGATGTGGGCCGCCAGGTAGGAGAGCATCTGCATCTCCTCATCACCATAGAGGTTCTGTTGCTGATAATCCTGGACCACCACCGCACCGATTACCTCATCGTCGATCACCAGCGGGGCGCCCATCCAGGAGCGGGCAACCTGCCCCAGCTCTTCGGCGGCTCCGGTCTCTGCCAGGTAGCGGCGCTGGGCGGCGTTGAGTACCAGCGGGGCGCCCTTTTCGATCAGGTATTCGGTCAATCCCCTGGCCAGGGGCCGGGTCTTCGCCTGGCTGCGCTGGAACTGGTCGACCATGTAGGGGAACTCGAGCTGGCCGGCTTCCTGTTGCAGCAGGGCGACGTAGAAGTTGCGGCAGGGCAGCAGCTGCCCCATCAACTGGTGGAACTGGCTGCACAACTCGTTCAGCGGCAACAGCTGCCGACTCAACTGGGTGACCCGGTGTTGCACCGACAGCAGCTTCTCCTGTTGAGCGAGCTGATGCTCGACCCGCTTCTGCTGCTGCTTCAGCGCCAGCAGCTGGCTCTGGGCCTGACGACTCTGGAGCGCCTGACGCACCAGGTCGGCGACCTGTTGCAGCAGCCGGCTGGCGTCGTCGTCGTACCTGTGCTTGTCGGTGGAGAAGACGATGAGGGCGCCTCGGTGGCCATCGGGGTCGCGCCACGGACAGCCGATCCAGGCATGGGGTTTGGGGGGAAGCAGCTGCACCTGCTTGCTGAGCTGGCGGGCCACCAGGTCTGCCTGGTTTAGTACCAGGGTGGTGTCCCCCTTGAACAGGTGCGCGATCAGCCCCTGGTCCGACATCAGCTGGGCAGCACTGAGGGGGCTGCCCCGGTAACTGAGCGACGGACCGTCCAGCACCAGAAAATGGGGGGCGTGCAGCTGCTCGTCCAGCCAGCGATGGAGGCTGGCGAAGACGGCCTCCATCTCCGTGTCCGGCGCACTCAATTGGGCCAACACCGAGATCAAGGGTGCCGACGACAACGTGACTGGAATTTCACAGGAGGATGGCTGCATCGGCTGCGGTAAGCCTGTTGAAAACAAGTCGGTCAATGATGCCACTTTCACCAATTCATTGCCAAGGGAATAAGCGGCTAAACTTTATACCCTGGTGAAGATCCTGGGGGGGCGGACGTTGTATAAGAGCTTCTGTGGCTGGTGTTACACTCACACCCGGCACGAGAGGAGTTACGTAGATCACGGCCTGCACCTGACTCTGACCCTGATCACCGCCGGGGCGTGGAGCTTTGTCTGGGCCTACCTGGACTGTACCTCTGGCAGCTGTTGTCAATGCGGCCTGGGGGAGGGGCTCTCCGTGATGGGGTATTCCACCGCTTACCACCAGAGCCTGAGGGAGCGCAGTACCCGCACCAGCCGCATCTGGTGGCCCTAACCCCTGTTGCATCGGCGGGGCGGATGTTGGTTTTTTGCGGTCCAGTTGTGACCAGGTTTCCTCGGGCGCTGCGGGTCGGTAATGGAGCTGTTTCCCCCAGGTTCCGGCGAGGCTGATCCGGATCAGTGGCCGCTTTCTTAGCGCGGCTGGGATCACTTTTGAGGGAGATTCTCCGCAGCAGAGCCGGTGTTCAGGGTACAATTTCCCGTCGTTAGACCTCTCTGTTACCCAACTACAACTCCATAGGTTTCCTATGTCCAACTCAACCAATCCCCTGGCTCTGTGCTGGGGCAAATGGCGTGCCCTGCCGCTGTGGGCACAGATCCTGGCCGGCATGCTGGCGGGGATCGTCACCGGCATCTCTCTTGGGGAGAGCGCCATTCACCTGAAGTTCGTCGGCTCCCTGTTCGTCAATACCATCAAGATGCTGATTGTGCCGCTGGTGTTCTGTTCGCTGATCGTCGGTGTCACCTCGATGCAGGATACCCAGAAGATGGGGCGGGTCGGCCTGAAGTCCTTCCTGTTCTATCTGGGTACCACCGCCATCGCCATCTCCATCGGCCTGCTGCTGGGTAACCTGTTTCAGCCAGGCGCCGGGGTGGAGATGACCCAGGAAGTGGTCAGCAGCGCCCAGGTCAGCGAAACACCGAGCCTGGCCCAGACCCTGGTGAACATGGTGCCCACCAACCCCATCGAGGCCCTGGCCAAGGGGAAGATCCTGCAGGTAATCGTCTTTGCCGTGGCCCTGGGGATCGCCCTGGTACTGATCGGCGATCGGGGCAAGCCGGCGGTGCAACTGTTCGAATCGCTGGCGGAAGCGATGTACAAGCTGACCGACTTGGTGATGGCCCTGGCACCCTACGGTGTGTTTTCGTTGATGGCCTGGGTATCGGGCAAGTATGGCATCGATGTCTTGCTGCCTCTGCTCAAGGTGATCCTGGCGGTGTACCTGGGCTGTTTGCTGCACATCTTCGGCTTTTACAGCCTGCTGCTGGCGACCGTGGCCAGGATGAATCCACTGCGCTTCTTCCGGGCCATCTCCGAAGCGATGGCAGTGGCGTACACCATGTCCAGCTCCGCCGGTACCCTGCCGGCCTCGATGAAGTGTGCCCGCAGGCTCGGCATCAACAAGAGCATTTCCAGCTTCGTACTGCCTCTGGGTACCACCATCAACATGGACGGTACCGCCTTGTACCAGGGGGTGTGCGCGCTGTTTGTTGCCCAGCTGTTCGGGGTGGATCTGACCCTGATGCAGTACCTCACCATCATCGCCACCGCCACCCTGGCCTCCATCGGTACCGCCGGGGTACCCGGGGCCGGCCTGGTGATGCTGACTCTGGTGCTGACCTCCGTCGGCCTGCCCCTGGAGGGGGTAGCGCTGGTGGCCGGCATTGACCGGATCCTGGACATGGCCCGCACCGTGGTCAATGTCTCCGGCGATCTGGTGGCTACCACGGTGATCGCCCACTCTGAGGGTGAGGTGGCGGAGGCGGAAGCTGCCGTGGCCGCGTCGGCCTGACCCTTCACCGGCAGGCCACCATGAGGTGGCCTGCCTGCTCCCTACGACTAAAGTGTCATTTATTCCGGGTGGGATCGTCCTTGTAGATCCGCTTGCATTAAACCGGGATAAATTATGCTTTTCTAACTAAAGTAATGCTTTAACCAGTTGATTAACATCCATAAGGCTTCAGTGGTCTGAGGCCGCCTTCCCCTGCACGGCTCCCCCTGGTGTGCCGATTGCCGCGCCCATTTTCAGGGACGCGGTTCCCTGTCAAACCCCCTGATTGAGAAGTGGATCTCGTTCATGGTAACTAGCTACTTGATGCCGGTCACAGTGGCGGGTGCCGGGCCGGCGTCGGGGATTGTGTGTATTCGAGTCAGGAGAGGTGGAATGAATCGATTTGGACTGAGGGGCAAGATGCTGTTTCTTGCCTTTGTGCCCCTGGTGTTGACCCTGGTGGTGGTGTTTTCAGGGGCCCTCTATTTTAAGAGCCAGACCCTGGAGCAGCAGGTGGGCACCTTTACCCGGGACCTGCGGGCACAGAAGATGAAGCAGGTGCGGGATGCGGTCACCATCGCCTTGGCGTCGGTACGAAACCAGGTGCAGGCTCAGCCCGGCAAGCCCCCCATTCAGGTGGTGGAGGAGACCTTGGGCGGGGTGAGCTTTGGGGACGGCGGCTACTTCTTTGTCTACAACATGGAGGGTACGGTTCAGTTTCACGGCCTCAAGCCCCAGACCAAGGGGGAGAACCAGCTGCACCTGAAGGATCCCAATGGCACCGCCTTTATCGCCGAGCTGGTGAAGGCGGCCAATTCTGGCGGCGGTACCGCGTCCTACTTCTATCAGAAGCCCGGTTCAGCGGGGTTGGTGGAGAAGATCAGCTATGTCCTGCCTCTGTCCGAGTATGGCTGGTTCCTGGGAACTGGCGTCTATGTGGATGAGATCGACGCGGCGGTGACCGACTTCAAGGGGAACGCCCGGATCATGGCGGACAGGGAGAGCCTGACCACCGGCCTGTTGGCCTTGACGATCCTGGTGCTGGCCCTGGTGGCCATCCTCTACGTGTCGAGACGCACCGTGGCACCGGTCAATGCCATGCTTCTCAACCTGCGGGAGATCGCCCAGGGCGAGGGGGATCTGACCAAGCGGCTGGAGGTCAAGGGGCAGGATGAGATCGCCCTGCTGGCCGAAGCGTTCAACCAGTTCACCTCCAGGTTGCAGCAGACCATCCGCGAAGTGGCCGAGGCCACCGAACAGGTGGGGATGGCGGTGGACAACATCAACGATCAGACCGCCACCATCAGCCGTCAGCTGGCGACCCACAACGACGAAACCGAACAGGTGGTGACCGCGGTGACCGAGATGAGCACCGCCGCCGCCCAGATTGCCGGCAACGCCAACCAGGTAGCGGACGCCACCCAGTCCGCCGCCGATGACGCCGGCACCGCCCAGACCAAGCTGGGGCACTCGGTGACCTCCATCAACGCCCTGGTGGGCGAGGTGGACCTGGCGGCCCGGCACATCGACCGCCTCAACGAGCAATCCACCAAGATCCACAGCGTCCTCGGGGTGATCGGCGACATCGCCGATCAGACCAACCTGCTGGCGCTCAACGCCGCCATCGAGGCGGCCCGGGCCGGCGATCAGGGCCGGGGCTTCGCCGTGGTGGCGGACGAGGTGCGGGGTCTGGCCAGCCGCACCCAGACCAGTACCCTGGAGATCAAGGAGATGCTCGATGAGCTGCATCAGTCGGTCTCCAGGGCGGTGGAGACCATGGGCAACAGCCAGCAGAATTGTGAGACCACGGTGAGTGCCTCTTCCGAGATCACCACCAGCCTCAATGCGGTCTCCGGTGCGGTGAACGAGATCAACGACATGACCAGCCAGATCGCCACCGCCGCCACCGAGCAGAGCTCGGTGACCGAGGAGATCAACCGCAACATGGTGGCCATTCGCGACATCGTCGGCGAACTGGTGCACGCCAGCGAGCAATCGTCCCGGGTGTCGGAGCAATTGGGGCTGTCCGGCCACCGGCTGCGCCAGTTAGTGGGCCAGTTCAAGATCTGACCCCGGCGGCCAGGCATAGAAAAGAGGACCCTGAGGTCCTCTTTCTTCCTGGCCGAGCGTCTTCCTTAGGAGGAAGCGTCCAGCTTCTTCTCCAGGTAGTGGATGTTGGTGCCACCGTTCTGGAAGTTTTCGTCAGCCATGATCTTCTGCTGCAGCGGCACGTTGGTCTTGATGCCACCCACCACCAGTTCGCGCAGGGCGTTCTTCATCCGGGCAATGGCGATGTCCCGGTTCTCACCGAAGGTGATCAGCTTGCCGATCATGGAGTCGTAGTGAGGCGGTACCTTGTAACCGGCGTAGATGTGGGAGTCCCAGCGGATCCCCATGCCACCGGGCGGGTGGAACCGGTCGATGTTGCCGGGGGAGGGGATAAAGCTCTCCGGATCCTCGGCGTTGATGCGGCACTCGATGGCGTGACCGCGAACCTGCACCTGGTCCTGGGTAATGGACAGGGGCTGGCCGGCGGCGATGCGCAGCTGCTCCTTGATCAGGTCCACGCCGGTGACCATCTCGGTCACAGGGTGTTCCACCTGGATACGGGTGTTCATCTCAATAAAGTAGAACTCGCCGTTCTCATACAGGAACTCGAAGGTACCGGCACCACGGTAGTTGATGTCGACACAGGCACGGGCACAGCGTTCGCCGATGTACTTGCGCATCTCCTCGGTGATGCCCGGAGCTGGCGCTTCCTCAACCACCTTCTGATGACGACGCTGCATGGAGCAGTCACGTTCCGCCAGGTGGATGGCGTTGCCCTGGCCATCGGCCAGTACCTGCACCTCGATATGGCGGGGATTTTCCAGGAACTTCTCCATGTATACCATGGGGTTGCCAAAGGCAGCACCGGCTTCCGCCTGGGTCAGTTCGATGGATTTCAGCAACTCGGCCTCGGAGCGTACCACTCGCATGCCGCGCCCACCGCCGCCCCCGGACGCCTTGATGATCACCGGATAGCCGATGCGCTTGGCGATCTGGATGTTGGTTTTGGGATCGTCACCCAGGGGACCGTCGGAACCGGGCACACAGGGAACGCCGGCCTTCTTCATGGCGGTGATGGCGGACACCTTGTCCCCCATCAGGCGGATCACCTCGGGGGAGGGGCCGATGAAGATGTAGCCGCTCTTCTCCACCTGTTCGGCGAAGTCGGCGTTTTCCGCCAGGAAGCCGTAGCCGGGGTGGATGGCAACGGCGTCGGTCACCTCGGCGGCGGAGATGATGGCGGGAATATTCAGGTAGCTCTCTGTGGCCGGGGCCTTGCCGATGCAGATGGTCTCATCGGCCAGCAGCACATGCTTAAGATCCCGGTCTGCGGTGGAGTGAACGGCCACCGTCTTGATACCCAGTTCGCGACAGGCGCGCAGGATTCGCAGGGCGATCTCTCCGCGGTTCGCAATGACCACTTTGTCCAGCATAGTGACTTCCTTACTCGATGATGAACAGCGGCTCGTCAAACTCAATGGAGTCGCCATTTTCCACCAGGATCTGCTTAACCACACCAGCCTTGTCGGCTTCGATCTGGTTCATCATCTTCATCGCTTCGATGATGCACAGGGTGTCGCCCACGGCGACGGTGTCACCCACCTCGACAAACGGCTTGGCGGCAGGGCTGGGGGAGCGGTAGAAGGTGCCGACCATGGGGGATTTCACCTGATGACCGGACAGGGCCGGGGCGGCTTCGGCGGCGGGTGCCGCGGCGGGGGCGGCAGCCGCGGCTACCGGAGCCGGTGCCATCATATGGGGCTCGGCCACGGTGTAGGAGGCGGCCATGGGCGCATTGCCGGTGCGGCTGATGCGTACGGACTCTTCCCCTTCGGCAATCTCCAGCTCGGCGATGCCAGATTCCTGTACCAGTTCGATCAGTTTCTTGATTTTGCGAATATCCATAGTGGTTCTCTTATTCAGCTGCGCTCGTACTCGTCCGCACGATTCAAGTAATTAACCGCACTTTGCAGTGCAAATTGGTATCCGTCCGCGCCCAGACCACAGATCACTCCTACGGCCACATCGGAAAAGTAGGAGTGGTGCCTGAAAGGCTCCCGGGCGTGGACATTCGACAGATGTACTTCGATAAAGGGGGTGGAAACCGACAGGATGGCGTCCCGCAGGGCCACACTGGTGTGGGTAAAAGCGGCCGGGTTGATGATGATGAAATCCACCTCGGCGGCGTGGATGGCATCGATCAGTTCGGCTTCCGCATTACTCTGGATATGACTCAGGCTAACTTGATGATCTTCGGCAACTTTGGTCAGACCAGTGACGATCTCATCCAGGGTTGTGCTGCCGTAGTGGCCCGGTTCACGCCGTCCCAGCATGTTCAGGTTCGGGCCATTGACTAGCAAGATCCGCTTTTGCTTCGACATTTTGCGCCTATCCTCTGCGAAATTGGGCATAAAATCGGTGTAAATCGTTAGGCACCGAAAAATGCGTCAGTTTCACACCCTTGAGTTTCAGTGACTGCCATTATAACTACATCAACGAAAATGGCAGCATTTTACTGGTCTAATCACGTGAGTTGCCCACAGTGTTAATAGCGGCGGTGAGCCCGTACGAATGAAGCGGTATCTCCCGCCAAGGGGACAAAAAGGTTGAACGGCGGTTGGGTTTAATCCTTTGGAGGGGAGCGCCTCAGTTGTTTGCGCTGACTTTGACGACTTTTGCCGTCCAGGCGTCGTCGGACGCTGGCCTTAGTGGGCTTGGTGGCGTGGCGGGCCTTGGGGCGAAAGGCGGCTTTTTTCAGCAAGGTTTCCAGGCGATCCAGGGCATCCTGGCGGTTCATCTCCTGGCTGCGAAACTGCTGCGCCTTGATGAGGATCTTCCCCCCTGGGGTGATATTGGGGTGGGAGAGCCGATCCAGTCCCTCCTTGTAGTGCTGGGGCAAGGTCGGGGAGTTGCGGTAGTCGAAGACCAGCTGGATGGCGGTGGAGACCTTGTTGACGTTCTGTCCACCGGGTCCCGAAGCACGGATCGCCTGAAACTCCAGTTCGGAGGCGGGGATGGTCAGTCGGTTGGATAGGGTCAGCATGGGTCATCACCGGAGAAAACCGTCATTATACCAACCCTGGGCGGTGATGTAAGGCGGCCCGGGGGCCGCCATGGGGAATCATTCGCTGAGCAGCTTGGCGACGGCGCCCTGGCCCAGATAGGCTTGATGGGCAACGGTCTGTCCGTTGCGCTGAATGTCAAATTTTGGATTGTGGGCAAACGCCTTGGCCCGGTTCAGAGCCATCGGCAGATCGGCATTCAGTCGATAGCTGGAGCTGCCGTCGACTTCAAACACCACATAAATGGGAGCGGACACCACCATCTCGTGATGCTCGGGGTGAACACGGTAGGGGTTGGCATATCTCAGGGTCACCACCTGCTTACCCTGTTCCAGGTTCAGGGTGGCGTCAAAGGCGGATACCGGGTTGCCGTTGACATTGGTGGCGTAGAAGCCCTTAGGCAGGTGCAGGCTGCTGGCGGAGGCGGCGGCGGTCAGCAGCAGGGTGGTAGCCAGGGTGGCCAGAGAGCGTAAGCGCATACAGATACTCCTTCCTTCATTACTGCGCGGGTGGCACCCCTTGACAGCCGGGGCACTCCGGATCGCATTACCGGTGGCTCTCCTGCCGGACCGGAAGCGGACCTTGTGATTTTAGTGTGGGCCCGAAATGCGACATGGATCACGTTTTACCATTTTGTTATCGAAAAGTGAACTCTTGCGCGACTTCGGTGGGATCGTTGGCTAGAGCGCCAGAGTATCGTCCTGACAAAGGTGGCAGGGGTGGGGTGATCTGTGGTGATGTGGGCCCTGAGCGGTTAGGCAGGGGCCCCGTCATTGGTGAAAAAGCGACATCACTCCGAATATTAACAACTGACGAGGGATGGTGAGCACTCAGCAGGCCGGGCACAGGGCTTGGTGCCGAGGGGGCGAGCCAGCCTAGAACACCAGCCCGGGCACCCGCAGTTCACACAGTTTGTCGTTCTCGGGATCCTCCGAGCCGAAGAACTTGGCGGAATAACGGCCATTGGCGTCGCTCACGGTCAGGGCCTCCCGAGTACCGCGATCCAGTTTGATCATCTGGCAGTGGATACCACCATCCCGTTGACTGACACAGGCTTTGACCACCAGCCGCAGCGGACAGTGGTTGAAGTAGGTCACCTGCAGCGCCCGATCGCCGGGTTCAGACCAAACGGCGAGCTCCTTCAGGCAGTCGCGCTCCAGATCGTAATAACAGCCAAAGCTGTCGGTGGAGACTCGGGTCGCATCGGTGAGAGGTTCGATATAGAAGGAGCCGGTATTGCTGCAGCCGCCGATCAACAACGGCAGGGCCAGCAGGGTGTGGCGGGCAAAGTTCAGGGCTGAGTGGGTCATTGGCTTGGATCTCGTTGCCGGTTTCGCTGAAGATAAATAACCACTTTCTCCCCATCTCGGGGTTGATGGGGGTCAAACTCCGGGCAGATTGTCTCGCGACGATCCGGCGCCGCGCCCCCGGCGGTTCAGGGGGCGAGCGTTCTCAACGGCAGGCAATTCTGTTATTTTCTTCGCCCACCGGTGAGAGGACAGGGGCTTTCAGTGACACCACTTCGTATTCTCGCCGGGCCCGAAGCCCGGCGACAACTGGCAGAGCATGGCTGGCAGCCAGTGCTGTTCGATCGCTTTATCGCCGCGTCCGGCGGCCCCAAGTGGCTGCCCATGGCGGCCCTGGATCGGACCCTGATGACCCGCTGGATCCCTGCGGGCCAAAGGATGCGGCTGCTGGGTACCTCCTCCGGCGGATGGCGCTGCGCCGCCCTGTGTCACCCTGAGGCGGCCGAGGCACACCGGCGCCTGCAACATGCCTATATCGACCAGCGTTACGAGCGGCGTCCCGGTGAACAGGAGGTGCGTCACAACTGTGTCGGCATCATGCGGGCCCTGGTCGGCGAGTCGGGCTTCGGGGCGCTGCTCAGCCGGCCCGATCGGGTGCTCAACCTGATCGCCTGCCGCTGGAAGGGGCAAAGGGTCCGGCGCCCGGTCGCCCAGGCGCTGAGCCTCGCCCTGACCGCGACTCTCAACCTGGCCAGTCGCCGCCTGATTCAGGCCCAGTGGGAGCGCTGGCTCTTCTCCGCCGACCATGGCGGCTTTTCCGAGGCCGGGGAGTTGTCCACCCACCATGCCGAGCTCGGCCCGGACAACCTGGAGGCCGTGTTGCTGGCCACCGGCAGCATCCCCCTGCTCTCCCCCGGGGAGCTGGACATCCCTGGAGCCCGGTCGGGGCGCTACATGGATGGCGGCATCACCGATTACCACCTGGACCTGCCGGTGCTGCGCCAGGGGGGGCTGGTTCTCTATCCCCATTTCCACCCCTATGCCCTGCCGGGCTGGTTTGACAAACCCCTCAAGGGGCGGCGAGCCGGGGCCAACTTCGACCGGGTGGTGATGCTGGTCCCCTCCGACGACTTCGTGGCTTCTCTGCCGGGGGCGAAGATCCCCGATCGGGATGATTTCAAGGTGCTGGCGAACGATGAGCGCATCGAACGTTGGCAGGCGGTGGTCGAGGCCGGGGAGCAACTGGCCCACGCCTTTACCGCCATGGTGAGCGGTGAGGTGCCGTTGCCGATAGAGCCTATCGATTAGGGTGTTCGCGTTAATTGGCTTTAATTGTAAATGACATCCATTATCATTTGCCGGGGTCGATACGGAGACACCCCCATGTTGAAGACACTCAGTTTTGCCGTAATGCATTTTTCCATCGCGTTGCTGCTGGTGTACCTGCTGACCGGCAGTTGGGCCATTGGCGGCGCGGTGGCGGTGATTGAGCCTCTGGTCAACACCGTGGCCTTCTACTTCCATGACAAGGTGTGGCAGCGGCTGGAGCAGCGCCGGCAACGGGGCGCCCCCCTGGCGGCCTGACCATAAATGAAACCCTGATCACGGAATCTGGGTCTAAACTAGTGGAAAGCCCAAAGATTCAGAGTTAACTACAACATCGATAAACCGTCGCTGAGTCGGGCAACATCTTCGGCTGGGAGGGTGTATGCACAGAATGACTGTCGCCCTGCTGCCCATCGACAGCCCGGTGCTGCCGCAGGGGCGCAAAGAGCTTCGCATGGTTACCCCGGGGCAACACCGGGTGGTGGCCGAGCATTATCACAAAGGGTTGCCCCTGGTGGTCTGTGTCCAACGGGAAGGCGATCTGCTGCCCTGTTACCCCATCGCCTCTGTCGTCGAGATCATCGATTTCCATCAGTTGGAGGATGGCTGTCTGAGTCTGGTGGTCGAGGGGCGCCGCAAGTTCAAGGTGTTCGATGCCTGGGCCGAGCCCGATGGGGTGTGGATGGGGCAGGGGCTGGCGATGAACAACTGGCCCTCTCTGCCGATGCCCGCCAGGTTTGAGTTGCTGGGGGAAGCCTTGGAGCGCCTGTTTGAAGTCCGTCCCGAGCTGGGGCAGCTGTACGGAGAGTGCAATCTTCAGGATGCCTGCTGGGTCGGTCAGCGATGGTTGGAGATTCTGCCCTTGGTGGAGCAGGACACCCAGGAGTTGCTGCGCTCCCCTGACTGCACCCGGACCCTGAGATTCATCCTCTCCCTGATTGTTGAGCCGGAAAGCCTGGCTTAGGAGATCTGGGCAGGACGCCCTCTCCCCTCCCAACCTTTACAAACTCTTACGACACTTTGCCGCCACTGTTCTGTCAGAGTGTACAGGGTGTGCCCTGGGTGGTCGCCCTGGTGAATCAATCGGCGACATTCCATAAACCGGTATAGAGAGGGGGCGCGTTGAAGCTGAGGTGGAGTTATATTTGGATGGGGCTGGCGCTGCTCACCAGCGCCGGGCTGTTGGCCCAGGCGCTGGTGTGGTTGGGTTAGCCTAGAGCACCCCGTCGAGGTGAGAGGCGAAGCGGGGGGCGTTCATGAAGCCGGTCACCCGCTGTCGGTTCAACTCATTGCCCTGGCGGTCAAAGAACAGGATGGTGGGCAGGCCCAGCACCTGATAGTGCTCCTGAATTTCGACATCCAGATCATCGTTGGCGGTCATGTCCGCCTGCAGCAGCACCATCTGTCCGGTGCGCTGCATCACCTCAGGCTCGGGGAAGGTCAGTTTCTCGAACTCCTTGCAGGCCACACACCAGTCGGCGTAGAGATCCAGCATCACCGGTTTGCCGGCGGCACTGGCCTTGGCCACCTCCCGCGCCACATCGGCCAGACTCTTCACCCGGATAAATTCCGGACCGTGGTGGGTGGCGATGTTGCCGGCTTCGGCGATCTTATCGCTGTAGAGGGCGTAGCCCACACTGAAGCCCCCATAACCCAGGGTACCCATCAGCAGGGCGCCCAGGACCAGGTAGCGGGCGGTTTGTGCCATGCCCTGGCGGGTGGCGCGATTCTCCTTCAGCAGGTAGAGCACCAGGGCCAGGCCCCACAGGCTCCACAGCAGGTCGGCCACCAGCCCGGTCCAGATGCGAGTCAGCATCACGATGGACACGGCGATCAGCAGGAAACCGAAGACGTGCTTGATCACCTCCATCCAGGCGCCGGCTCTGGGCAGCAGTTTGCCGCCTGAGGTCCCCAGCAGCAACAGCGGCGCGCCCATGCCCATGGAGAGGGCATACAGGGCCAGGCCGCCCAGCATCAGGTCGCCGCTCTGGGCCACGTAGATCAGTGCGCCGGAGAGGGGGGCGGTGGTGCAGGGGGAGGCCACCAGGCCGGAGATCAGCCCCATCACCAGCACCCCGGTGAAGGAGCCCCCCTTCTGGGAGTTGGAGGCCTGGTTCAGCCTGTTCTGCCAGGAGCTGGGCAGCTGCAGGTTGTAGACCCCGAACATCGACAGCGACAGCACCAAGAACAGGATCGCCAGCCCGATAAGGATGGCAGGGTGTTGCAGTGCCGCCTGGTATTTCAGGCCGGCGGATGCCACCACCAGGCCCAGAGCGGAATAGGTGATCGCCATCCCCTGGACGTAGGTCATGGAGAGGGCGAAGGCCCGTCCTGTGGACAGTTTGTCCCCCTGACCGGCGATGATGCCGGTGAGGATGGGATACATGGGGAACACGCAGGGGGTAAAGGCCAGCAGGATGCCCAGGCCGAAGAAGGTGAGCATCACCAGACCCAGTTGGCCGTCGGAGAGCAGGGCCGCCAGGCTGTCCTGCTCGGTGGCCGGGGTGGCATCGCCGGCAGCGGCAGGGGCCGCAGGGGCGTCAATGACACCGTCGTTGGCCGCTACCGCCGACAGCAGCACCTTCTGGCGGGTGGGCGGGTAGCAGAGCACTTTGTCCAGGCAGCCCTGATAGGTGATGGTTAGCTCGGTGTTCTCCGCCGCTTCCAGGATGGGCAGCGCCAGGGTCACCCGGTCGAAGTAGACCGGCTGTTCACCGAAGAAGTCGTCGAAGTGTGAGGTGGCTGCCGGGTAGACAAACTCTCCCACCCTGGCATCGCCCGCCACCTTGACCGTGAACCGCTCCTGATAGAGGTAGTAGCCGGGTTCGGGCATCTCCCAGGTCAGCTCCAGCTTGTTGTCCTGCTGATAGAAGTTAAACAGGTAGGCCTGATCCACAGGCAGGACTTCGGGTTCCTGTTTCAGGAAGGAGAACTGGGCGAAGGCGGCGCTGCTCAGGGTGAGCATCAGGGCCAGGGTAAAGAGTCTTTTCATCATGGTTTGTATGGTGTTCCAATCTTATCCATAGGGGGCGAAGCCTAGGTATCCGGGCCCAGGCGGGCAATACCCGCCTTTATCGATTGAGACCGCTACTTTACTGGATCCATCCCGGTGCTGCATCGATAAATGTAACAGCTCATGAAGGCCGCCTTGAAAATAGACCGTGTCATCCCCATCTGAGTTTCTTAAGCTGACAAATTTTGTGAGGCCGGTGTGGTTTTCTATCTCTTTCTATTGTTCGCGGTGATGCCGATCATCGAGATCGCCGTCTTGGTGCAGGTGGGCACCACCCTGGGCGCCTGGCCGACCATCGCCCTGGTGCTGCTGACCGCTGCCCTGGGGGCTTCGCTGGTGCGCAGCCAAGGGTTGAGTACCATGATGGAGGTGCGCAACCGCATGGCCCGGGGAGAGATGCCAGGCACCCAGATCATGGAGGCGATGCTGTTGGCGGTGGCCGGTGTGTTGCTGGTGACCCCGGGTTTTGTCACCGACCTGTTTGGCCTGCTGATCCTCACCCCCTTTACCCGCCGCAAGCTGGCGACCTGGCTGATGAGCCGGGCCCAGATACATATCGCCACCCAGCAGCAGGGCTTTGGTTTCCATGGCCAGTTCCATCAGCATGATGACCGGCAGGCGCACTTTGGTCAGCCGCGCCCCTTCGATCGCCAGGACAACCAGGGTCGGGGTGGGAACAGCACCATCGAAGGCGAGTACGAACGAAAGGATGATTGACCTTGAGCCCGGTGGCGGGCTGTGGTCAACTGTGTGGGTTCACCAGGGTTCGAGTTAGCGTTTGAACCTGATGTGACAAGGCCGCCCTCAGGGGCGGCCTTTCTCTATCCGGGAGCTACTCCAGCGGCGAGCTGTGGGCTTCGGCGAGGGAGTCGGGTTCACACACCCGGGTCGCAAGGTGGTAACAGGCGGCCCCCATCATCAGGTTGGCCATGGCGATACCGATAAAGGCGCCCTTGACGCCGAACGCCCAGGCCCCCACCAGGGTCATCGGGATCAGCATCAGGAACAGCCGCACCGCGTTGAGGCTCAGGGCGGTCATCGGCCTGTGATAGGCGTTCAGTGCCAGCACAAACAGGATCACCACTCCCAGCGGGCCATAGGCCAGGGGCAACACCTGCAGATACCAGATCAGGTAACCCTGCACCGTGAGATCGTCGCTGAACAGGGCGGCCACCTCGCCCAGCCAGGGCCACAGCAGCAGGTAGAGACCCAGTTGCAGCACGATGACGAAGCGGATGCTCCTCATCAGGGCCTCCTTGGCCCGCAGATATTGGCCCGCCCCCAGATTTTGGGCGATAAAGGGCATCAGGGCGCCGCACAGGGCGGTCACCCCCACCAGCATCAGCGCTTCGATGCGGGTGCCGGCACCGAAGGCGGCCACCGCCTGGGTATCGATCCGGGCCAGTATTGCCAGGATCAGGCCGTTGGCCAGCGGGTTGAGCAGGTTGGAGATCGCCGCGGGACGGGCGATATGCAGCAGCCGCCTCCAGTGCGCCAGCCAGCGTTGGCAGGGAGCCGCGATCAGGCGATAGCGCCAGCCCAGCATCCAGGCGGCGACGGCGAAGGTGATCAGCCAGGAGAGGACGGTGGCGATAGCGGCCCCCTGCATCTCCAGCCTGGGGAAGGGGCCGATACCGAAGATCAGCAGCGGATCGAGCACTGCATTGATCAGGGCGGCCACCGCGGTGACCACCGCCGGGGTGCGGGTATTGCCGGTGGCGCGCAACGCCTGGTTGCCCACCATGGGCAGCACCAGCAGGCCGATCCCCAGGTACCACACCAGCATGTAGTCGCAGATCATCTCCAGCATTCCCGGCGCCGCCCCCATCAGGGCGAACAACGGGTGGATGGTCAGGGCGCCCACCAGGGCGATCACCAGGACGATCAGTACCGCCAGCAGCAGGCCGTGGGTGAGGAAGCTGCGGGCCTGGGGCAGGTCGCCCTGGCCCAGCAACCTGCCCATATTGGCGCTCATGCCTGAGCCCATCCCGAGGGCGATGGAGGAGACCACCAGGGTCACCGGGAAGGTCATGCTGATGGCCGCCAGCGGCTCGGTGCCCAGGCGGCTGATAAAGAAGGTGTCGGTCAGATGGTAGAACAGCAGGCTCAGCACACCCAGCAGGTTGGGTAGGCTCATACGCAGCAGAACTCTGCCTATGGGAGCGGTTAACAGGCCGTGCTTATCATACATCCGGTAAGTCACATCTAGGTTGGGGACGGAGTCGTCGGGAGGGCATGGTACCAGCGGCGTGGGGGGCAGCGCAAAGCCGTCACCGCAAAATCCGGACCTCTGTGGCATCTTTGCCGGAGGGCATCTGGGCAAAAAAATTTCCGCTCTGCCCTTGTGTTTTCATTCCCCGCACCCCATATAGAGTTTCGCGATGCAGCTAAGCTGCGACAACTTATGAGTTTTGTTATTTAGACGGAACCTTTTAGGAGAGATCACAGATGAAGATTCGTCCATTGCATGACCGGGTAATCGTTAAGCGTACCGAGGTTGAGTCCAAGTCTGCTGGTGGCATCGTCCTTACCGGCAGTGCAGCAGAGAAGTCCACCCGTGGCGAAGTTCTGGCTGTTGGTAATGGTCGTATTCTGGACAACGGTGAAGTGAAGCCCCTGGACGTAAAGGTGGGCGACGTTGTTATCTTTAATGAAGGCTATGGCGTAAAGACTGAAAAAGTGGACGGTGAAGAGGTCCTGATCATGTCCGAGGCCGACATCCTGGCCATCGTCGAGTAAATCACTCTGTAGCAATCTAATTTAAAGGGAAATCTAAAATGGCAGCTAAAGACGTAAAATTTGGTAACGACGCCCGGGTAAAAATGCTGGCCGGTGTAAATGTGCTGGCGGACGCCGTTAAGGTGACTCTGGGTCCCAAGGGCCGCAACGTGGTGCTGGACAAGTCCTTCGGTGCCCCCACCATCACCAAAGATGGTGTGTCCGTGGCCAAGGAGATCGAACTGGAAGACAAGTTCGAGAACATGGGCGCCCAGATGGTCAAGGAAGTGGCTTCCAAGGCCAACGACGCCGCCGGTGACGGCACCACCACCGCCACCGTTCTGGCTCAGTCCATCGTCAACGAGGGTCTGAAGGCGGTTGCCGCCGGCATGAACCCCATGGATCTGAAGCGTGGCATCGACAAGGCGGTTGTTGCCGCCGTTGAAGAGCTGAAAGAGCTGGCGGTTGAGTGTAAGGACTCCAAGTCCATTGCCCAGGTGGGCACCATCTCCGCCAACTCCGACACCGCCATCGGTGAGATCATCGCCACCGCCATGGAGAAAGTGGGCCAGGAGGGGGTGATCACCGTGGAAGAGGGCCAGGCCCTGGAGAACGAGCTGGACGTGGTGGAAGGCATGCAGTTCGATCGCGGCTACCTGTCTCCCTACTTCATCAACAACGCCGAAGCGGGTACCGTTGAACTGGACTCCCCATTCATCCTGCTGGTGGACAAGAAGATCTCCAACATCCGCGAGCTGCTGCCGATCCTGGAAGGCCTGACCAAGGCCGGCAAGCCTCTGCTGATCATCGCCGAAGACGTCGAGGGCGAAGCCCTGGCGACCCTGGTGGTGAACAACATGCGCGGTATCGTCAAAGTGGCGGCCGTCAAGGCGCCTGGCTTCGGCGACCGTCGCAAGGCGATGCTGCAGGATATCGCCATCCTGACCGGTGGTACCGTGATCTCCGAAGAGATCGGCCTGGAGCTGGAGAAGGCCACCCTGGAAGACCTGGGTAGCGCCAAGCGCGTGGTGATCTCCAAGGACAACACCACCATCATCGACGGCGTGGGAGCACAGGATCAGATTCAGGGCCGCGTTGCCCAGATCAAGCAACAGATCGAAGAGTCCACCTCCGACTACGACAAAGAGAAGCTGCAGGAGCGCATGGCTAAGCTGGCCGGCGGTGTTGCGGTCATCAAGGTGGGCGCCGCCACCGAAGTCGAGATGAAGGAGAAGAAGGCCCGCGTGGAAGATGCCCTGCATGCGACCCGCGCCGCCGTGGAAGAGGGCGTGGTCGCCGGCGGTGGTACCGCCCTGGTTCGTGTGGCCGCCAAGCTCACCGAACTGACTGGCGACAATGAAGAGCAGAATGTGGGCATCCGCCTGGCCCTGCGCGCCATGGAAGCGCCGCTGCGTCAGATCGCCTACAACGCCGGTGAAGAGTCCTCAGTTGTGGCCAACAACGTCAAGAAGGGCGAAGGTAACTACGGTTACAACGCCGGCAACGACACCTATGGCGACATGCTGGAGATGGGCATCCTGGATCCCACCAAGGTAACCCGCTCCGCCCTGCAGTTTGCCGCATCCGTGGCCGGCCTGATGATCACCACCGAAGCGATGGTGACCGACCTGCCTAAGGATGAGGCCGCTGCCCCGGACATGGGCGGCATGGGCGGCATGGGCGGCATGGGCGGCATGATGTAACAAATGCCCATGGCTTAATTGTCATATAAATCAATAACTTAAGGCCACCGCGTTGACCTCGATGTTGACCCCTTCGGTGGCCTTTTTGTTGCCTCTAGGAAACCATCATGGACGATAAGTGGACATATGACGAATTGAAAGCGGCTGTTCTGGCATACGTTGAGATGCGAGAACTGGAGGCTAGCGGCCAGCCGTTTACGAAGAAGCAGTACTATCGAGATCTAGCTGGGAAGTTTGGCCGAACAGAGAAATCGTTCGAGTATCGGATGCAGAACATATCCTATGTCTATTCGTTGATGGGAAGGGCATGGAACTCTGGCTTAAAGCCTGCCAAGAACGTAGGTGCAAACACCGCTAAAGAGATTGAACGGATTATTTGTGAGGTTGAAGGAAGGGAAAACCAGCAGGTAGCCACATTCGAGGCTCAGGTTTCCAAGCACCGTTCTCAGAAGTCTCTAGGTAAGCCATTAGGGACTAAGCAGCCTAAACAGTACCAGTCATCAGTCTCTAGTTATCAGCGAGACCCTGTCGTAAAGGCTTGGGTGTTACGAAACGCCAATGGTCAATGTGAGTCCTGTGGAAATGCGGCCCCTTTTATCAATTGGGCTGGAGAACCATTCCTCGAAGTTCATCACCTGCGGCAACTGGCTGACGGAGGATCGGATAGGGTGACGAATACTGTGGCGTTATGCCCTAACTGTCACCGTGCTCTACATTACGCTCAGGACAAGCCTGTCCTGTTAGACGCTCTGTACGCCAAGACACCAAGGTTAATACGAGAGTGACAGTCTAGATCAAACAGGGGGGAGTGGTGGAGGTCGTTCACTGTAATAACGATTGCGGTGTCTCACGATTCCCACCTAAAACGTGGGTTATAAATGCTTGTTTTTTTGGTGTATTATCTCTTTCTCAGGTGCAGCACAACCTAAAGGAAGAGTAATCGTGAAGGAACTGGTTTCAGCATTATCATCCGCCGCCGCCAATAGACTGAAATCCCCAATATTAGGAGCATTTATCCTATCTTGGATAGCCGTTAACCATACAGATATTCTTACTTTCCTTTTTTCTCCTGTTGAAATTAAAATTACAATGCTACATCAGGGAAGTGATTACTTTGTTGGGTCATGGTCACACCCCCTGTTAATGAACTTTATCTACCCAATGTGTGTATCGTGGGTTTACATTTTCTGGCTTCCGAATGTCCAGCAGTGGGTCGATAAGAGAAGCATGAAACCATTGACCGCGGTCGCATTACAGCTCAGCACCATAGGTTGGTTGAACGTTATACTAGCCAAGGAAAGGTTAATGAAGCCCAGGCGAAATCCAGCCTTGAATACTGGCAGGCAAAGTTAAACCGTGAGTTGGATGACTGGGAAACGCAAAAAGAAACATTAGAACGGCAATTGAATGAGGCAAACTCAAGCAGCCTTTCCCTGGGAGGTCAACTCGAAAGAGCTGAAGCCGAAAGTAAGAGCTTGCATGAACGACTTAGAAAGGCTGAGGAAAGTGCGGAATCATCGGAACGCATATGGCATAAGATTTCAGGTGAATACGAGAAATTGGAAAAAGACTGGAAACAGTTAGTAGAGCAATCGAAAACTGCGGCCGGCTTAGAGACGTTGATCAGTAAACTTGAAACTGACGAAACAGAAAAATTCGAGAAAATATATACTCGTACCAAGGTAGGTTCTCAAAGTGGGCTGATGCCGTTTCATGGATTAGGATTGGGGCAACTCGCGGCAGCCTCGGAAGGTTCTCAAAGCAGGTCAATGCCATATAGAAGGTTGGGTGGATTGATACAGCACGAGGGAGCCGAGGAGAATGATGAGTGAATCAGCTGTAGTAGCCCAGACTTCACCTGACAGTTTCCAGATCTGATCCAGTGAGTACCAATCAGTGAGCGGCACCATGGGCAAATCGAAACGTAAAATCACCAACTGAAAGCAGTACAACCAAGCCTTAGTCAACCGAGGCTCTTTGACTTTCTGGTTTGACGACGAGGCCGTGTCACAGTGGCATTGCGAAGAACACCATGGTGGTCATGGCCGGGGCTTTGAGTACAGCTATGCCAGAATCGTCACTGCGCTTATGCTCAAAGGGATTTTCGGTCTCTCTTTTCGAGCAACCGAAGGGTTTATTAACTCCCTGTTTGAGCTAATGGACCTAACTTTGAAGTCTCCAGACTACAGTTGCATCAGTAAACGAGCAAAGAGCGTCCCGGTGAAGTATCGCAACCCAAGTCGCGGTACTATTGCGCACCTGGCTGTTGATGCCACAGGCCTCAAAGTCTACGGCGAAGGTGAATGGAAAACTCGCAAGTACGGTAAGGAAAAGCGGCGAACCTGGCGCAAACTCCACCTGGCTGTGGATGCCGATACGCACGAAGTGATTGCCGCTGAAGTCAGCCTGGTCAATGTAGGTGACAACGAAGTACTGCCCACCATGCTCAACCCCCTGAGGAGGCAGATTAAACAAGTCTGCGTTGACGGGGCTTATGACACAAAGGCCTGTCATAGCCTGCTCCAGCGCAAAGGGGCCAAACCTGCGATCCCTCCGCGCGCTAATGCAGGGTTCTGGGAGGAAGGTCACCCGCGTAACGAGGCCGTGACCGCATTGAAAAACGGCGAACTGAGCTAATGGAAGCAAGAGAGCGATTACCATAAACGCTCGCTGTCAGAGACGGCGATGTACCGTTACAAACAGTTGATCAGTCTTAAAGTCAGCATACGTGATTACGATGCCCAAGTCGGCGAGGCTTTGGCTGGTGTAAAGGTGATGAACAAGGTCATAGGACTCGGTATGCCTGTTCGACAGGCTGCTGCCTAAACCCCGGCAATCCCTTAGTGTAGCTGCGTCTTGGGCTTGGATTTGATCAATAGCGTCTATTGCGGCAGTTGAATTTTTAGGCTAAATTAGGACGCAGCTCGCGTTTAAACGTTACTTAGCTATAGCTAGATGAGCGGGCAAAAAGAAATGTAGGTTGTTTAGCATATTACTTTTTTTGAAATGGATTTTCGAAGTGAAGAAATTGATAAATTGTTTTGCTGTATCACTAGTCTTGTTTAGTTCAGTTATATGGGCTAAGTCAGATCAGTTGTGCATTAACCAGACACAAACTCTTCAGCCAGAAGAAATTAATGTGGTTGAGGTTTCCAGAACGCTTCCTGAAGGTCTGGTTCTAGATCCAACCTTACCTGTTACCATCACAGTAGAAAAGAGTATATGTTCCGAGGGGGATGCCTTTCAAGAGTTTAGCTCTCTTGGTCTACCAAATATCCCAGATCTTCCCTCCGATGGAGATAATCGAACGATCACTCAACAGCGTGGCTGTATAGTACATACTTATACTCAGTCATACAAAGGTGGGCGTTGGGTAACGACAACTTACAAGGCTGTCTATTTAGACAATTGTGGTGTCAGTGACGTTTAATTAGGTTCTTCGCATATTTAGAGGGACTAGATACGAAAACGGCTGGAAAGGTTGTTGTAAGCAGGGTAATGCCGAGCCGATCTACCAGAAGTACACCCTCAAGGCCCTGGGCATCAAGCGGCTTCGCAGCGAATAGGGGATCTCAGTCTCAGCCAAACTATTAAGGTGAGCTTGTCTGTGTTGATTAGCCTGGCTTTGTGATTCGGTTCTCAATTATTTCGATGTTCCAATTGAATTTTTTTTGGTCGGCTGGCTCTAACCTTGTAAATGACCGGTTCCAATTTCGAACGAGGGAAGCACTATGAGAGCTATTGCCTGGCTAATGTTGTTGGTTATCAGCCCTTGGGCGAGCGCACAGTCCGACGCGCAGCAGTGGCCTACACAGGATGGCCCGGTGACCGTGGTTTGGGAGAACCCCGATGACTATCGAGACGTCAAAGCCGCCTCGGGACGTCAGGACCGCTACGAGAACCACGTGTTTGCCACCCTCGGAAAACAGTTTCAAAAGTCGCTCGGCCCCTTGCTTAATGATGACGAGAAGCTGGTCATCACCGTCAGCAACCTGGATCTGGCGGGCGACGTGCGTCCCTCTTTCGGGGCCACCACCAACGACATCCGCATCGTCAAGAGCGTCTATCCGCCGAGGATCTCCTTCCGCTGGAGCCTGTTGGATGGCAGTGGTAACGAGGTGGAAGGTGACAGGGTGGAGTTGAAGGATCTCGGCTTTGAACGGGGGCCCGCCACAGCCCGCTTCAACAACGAGCCCCTGAAGTATGAGCTGGCGATGATTGAGCGCTGGGTCAGAGACGAAGTGCCTCCGGTACTGGCGGCCCGTCGATAACCGCTTTGCCGTTCACCTGGCCGGAGCCCGCAAGGACTCCGGCCTTTTTGTTTCATCGGCCGCGACCGGGAAAACTTGGCCCGAGAGGGGGCTGGGCGGAGTGGACGCTTACTCCCTGGGGGTTTTCATGGATTCGCGGAAGCGGGCCAGGGTCGACAGCAGAAGCTCCAGCTTCTGCACCAGCGAGGGCAGCTTGTCGGCGCTGGGTGCGGCCTCAAAGCGGTCAAACTCACCGACCACCTCCTCCAGGTAAGGCATGAACTTGTTGGCCTTGGTGGTGAACCCCTGCCCCTCAGGGAAGACGGCATCGAACTTGCCGTGGCCATCGTGGCGAAGCTGTTCCAACTGGGCATCGGCATCCACCACCTGCCGATAGGCCTGCTGGAAGGTGGCTTTAAACTGGGATATCACCTGGTTGTAGGACATAGGCTCCAAATCCTCGCTCTGAAAAGTTACTATCGTCTAAAGCGCTATTATCCGGGTTGGACCGGCGAAGAAAAGCCGTTTTAGCCCCTGGTTACGGAGAGATCATGCGACTGCTGCTATCCCTGCTGCTGTTTACGGCCCTGGCTCACGCCGCCCCCGACGACCGCCCCCCCTTTTTCCATGTGCAGGGCGCCCAGGGGCAGGCCTGGCTGCTGGGGTCGGTGCACGTTGGCCAGGCGGATTTCTACCCCTTTGCCGAACGGATCGAGCGTGCCTTCGAGGCCTCCTCGGTGCTGGCCCTGGAAGCGGATACCCAGGATCCGGCGATCGCTCAACAGATCCGGCCGTTTCTCTTCGCCAAATCCCCGCTTCCAGACAGCTTGAGTAGCAAGCTGGCGGCCTATTGTGGCGATCGCGGTATGCGGTGCGACCCCAGCCTGGCCCCCTGGGTCCTCAGTTCACAGCTGTTGATGGCGGAGATGGCCCGCGCCGGTTACCAGTCTGATCACGGAGTGGAGTCCTACTTCAGCGATCGCCGGGGGGAGCGGCCGTTGTGGGAACTGGAGGGGATGCTGTTGCAGATGCGGGTGTTCGATGGCCTATCCGATGCGACTCAGCAGGCGATGCTCGAGGGCGCGATGGAACCGATGGACGTCGGGCCACTGATTCAGGCGTGGCGTCGTGGCGATCACTTCGCCCTGGCGAAACTGACCTTTGAAGATATTGCCGAAGAGCCTGAGGCGTGGGAGGCGTTGATGATCAATCGCAACCTGGGCATGAGAGATACCCTGATCGACTGGCTCGGTGACACCCGAGGGCCGATCTTTGTGGTGGTCGGCGCCGGTCACCTGGTGGGAGAGCAGAGCGTGGTGTCCCTGCTGAGGAAGCAGGGGCTGGAGGTGACCGACTGCTGGCGGGGTCGCTGTCCCACCCCTTAGAGGCGTTGGCTGATCCACTCCCAGGCGCTGTGAGCCTGTTGGGCGTCGTAGGCGGGCGCCCTGGGGTTGATAAATCCGTGGGGAGCGTCGGTCAGCTTCAGGCTGGCCGGCCACTGGGCTTGGGCCAGCGCATCACTGCCCTCATCGCCGCGGCACAGTAGCAGATGGGTTTCGACAGTCAGTGGCACCTTCAGCTTGGGCAGTTCGCTGCCGTACACCAGAATCACCTTCTCCACCTGGGGAAAGCGACGGCGGCTCAGCAGGGTGGCGATGGCGTTGGCGCCGGCGGAGAAGCCCAGCAGGGTAACCGGTTGATCATGGGCCTCCAGCCAGGCTTCCAGTTTATCCACGTAGCCGGCCTTGCTGCAGCGGCACAGGAAGTAGTCGTAGGCCTGCTGCTGATCGTTAAAGGCAAAGGGCTGACCCGCGTAGGGGTCGAGCAGGGTACAGGACCCAACCCGTTCGTTCAGATCCTCAATTTTACCCTTCAGGCTGGCATGCTGGCCCCAGATATCGGTTACCCAAAGCAGTGACATAGCGGTTTCTCCTTCCAAATTTGGCGGGATTGTACCCCTCAGGCCAGCTGCAGATCCACCGGGGTCTTGCTGTGGCGTCCCCCCACCTCTCTCACCAGCCGGGGCACCAAGAATCCTGGCAGCGCCTCCAGCAGCTGGGCCATCAAGGCCCGGGCGTGGGATTCCGGCAGATCGAAGTGGGCCGCCCCCTCGACCTTGTCCAGCAGGTGCAGGTAGTAGGGCAGGACGCCGGCGTCGAACAGGGTCTCACTGAGACGGGTCTGCACCGACACCGAGTCGTTGACTCCTTTGAGCAGCACCGCCTGGTTGAGCAGGGTCACCCCGGCCTGGTTCAAGGTGGACAGACCCTGGCGCAGCTGGGGGGTGATCTCGTTGGGGTGGTTGATGTGCAGCACCAGCACCACCTTCAACCGGCTCTGGTTGAGCACCCGCGTCAACTCTGGCGTCAGGCGCGAGGGCAGGACCACGGGGAGCCGGGTGTGGATCCTCAGCCGGGTGAGATGAGGCAGGGCATCCAGCTGGGCCACCAATCGCTGCAGGTGGGTGTCTTTGGCCATCAGCGGGTCACCGCCGGAGAGGATCACTTCGTTCAGGCGGGTATCCTCGGCCAGGTAGACCAGGGCCTGGTTCATGGCTCCGCCGCGGAGCTGATTCTCTCCATAGGGGAAGTGGCGGCGAAAACAGTAGCGGCAGTTGACGGCGCAGCCCCCCTTGAGCATCAGCAGGGCCCGACTGCGGTATTTGTGCAGTATGCCGGGTACCGCCGCCTGCTGCTCCTTCAGTGGGTCGGGGCCATAGCCGGCTACCTTGGCGAACTCCCTGGCACTGGGGAGTACCTGCAACAGCAGTGGGTCTCTGGGGTTGCCCCGCTCCATTGCCGCCACGAAGGGGCGGGGCACCCGCATCGGAAACAGGGCTCGGGCCGGCATGTCCTCGGCGAACTCCGCCGGGTCCAGATCCAACGCCTGAAGCAGAAGTTTGGGATCGGTGTAGGCTTGTGCCAACTCCTGTTGCCAGCAGTCGTGCAAATTCAGGGAATTTCGGGTTATCATTTACCGTTAGACGTCAAAACGACCTGTTGGAAGAGAAAATAATGGCTTCTTACTCAACGAACGAATTTCGCTCCGGCCTAAAGATAATGCTGGACGGCGAGCCGTGCAACATCATTGAGAACGAGTTTGTTAAGCCTGGCAAGGGCCAGGCCTTTAACCGTGTAAAAATCCGCAAATTGCTGACCGGCAAGGTGCTGGAAAAAACCTTCAAGTCTGGCGAGTCCGTGGAAGCGGCAGACGTAATGGACCATGACCTGGCTTACCTGTACAACGACGGTGAGTTCTGGCACTTCATGAACAACGACACCTTCGAGCAGATTGCCGCCGACGCCAAGGCGGTAGGTGACGCCGAGAAGTGGCTGGTTGAGCAGGATGTCTGTACCATCACCGTATGGAACGACAACCCCATCGTGGTGACTCCGCCCAACTTCGTTACCCTGGAGGTGACCGAAACCGATCCCGGCCTGAAGGGCGATACCCAGGGCACCGGTGGCAAGCCCGCTACCCTGTCCACCGGCGCCGTGGTTCGCGTTCCGCTGTTCATCCAGATCGGTGAGATGGTGAAGGTAGATACCCGTACCGGCGAATACGTTGAGCGTGTCCGCGACAAGTAATCACATTGGGTGATAGAGACAAACAGTGGGCCTCGGTCCACTGTTTTTGTTTGGGGAGTGGCAAGTTGAGAACGATGATCCTGAGCATGGTGCTGCTGGCGGGATGCCAGGCACCAATAAGTGACGAGGATGCCCAGAGCATCCAGATGCGGATGGCTGCCCAGAGTGCCGCCGAGCAGGAGGCCGCCGGCCGCGGCGGTGATCTGGGGGTGTGGCAGAGCCGGGGGAGCCGCTGTGTCATTGGCGGAGGGCGCAGCTGTACCATGCTCGGCGAGCTGAGCGTGGGCAGTCCCTGCCGGTGTGACGAGCAGGAGGGGGTGGTGAAATGAGTTGGCAACCCACCGCGCCCCTGGACAACCTCAGGCGTCGGGCCGCTCTTATCGGCCAGATCCGCGACTTCTTCGCCCGGCGGGGGGTGCTGGAGGTGGAGACTCCGGCGCTCTCCAGGTCTGCCACCACCGACCTGCACCTGCACAGTTTCGACACTCGCTTCGTCGGGCCGGGGGCTGCCCAGGGGGTGCCGCTTTACCTGATGACCTCCCCGGAGTTTCATATGAAGCGGTTGCTGTGTGCGGGCAGCGGTGCCATCTACCAGCTGTGTAAAAGCTTTCGCAATGAGGAGGCGGGGCGACACCACAACCCGGAGTTCACCATGCTGGAATGGTACCGGCCCGGCTTCGACCACCATCAACTGATGGATGAGATGGCTGAGCTGCTTGAAGGGGTGCTGGAGTGCGGCACACCGGAGCGGGCCACCTATCAGCAGGTGTTCCTGAAGCACACCGGCGTCGATCCCCTGGCGCGGGACCTGCCGGGGCTCAAGGCCTGTTGTCATCGCTACGGGCTTGGGGATATCGCCGACATCGAGGAGGAGGTGGATACCCTGCTGCAGCTGCTGTTCTCCATGGTGGTGGAGCCGGTCATTGGCCAGGACGTGCCCTGCTTCGTGTTCGATTTTCCCGCCAGCCAGGCGGCCCTGGCCCGCATCAGCGATCAGGACCCCAGGGTGGCGGAGCGGTTCGAGGTGTACTTCAAAGGGATCGAGCTGGCCAACGGTTTCCATGAACTCAGCGACGCCGATGAGCAGTTACGCCGGTTTGAGCAGGATAACCTGAAACGCCAGGCTGCGGGGTTGCCGCCACGTCCCATCGATCATCTGTTGATCCGGGCACTGGCGGCGGGGCTGCCCGATTGTGCCGGCGTGGCCCTGGGCGTCGATCGGCTGATCATGCTGGCCCTGGAGGAGGAGCAGATCGATGCGGTGCTGGCCTTCCCGGTTTCCAGGGCGTGAGGTGGTGCAAGAACAACTTTTCTTACGTTTTAGCAGGCGCCCGTCCCCCTGTTACTGACTTGTGACTGTCATGGTTAGGGGCTACCATGGCCCCCACTGACGTTGAATTCACGGTTGCATGAGTCTGAGATCCCTTCTGACAAAGTTGATGGTGCTCTGGGTACTGGCCTTGTCCCTGGCCGGTCCGGCTCATGCTGTCTATCATTTCGAGGCCCACCAGGACTTGGTGAACTGTGCCTGGTGCTTCCACGGGGACCATCAGGGCAAGGCGCTGACCCCCTCTGTGCCACTGGCGCTTCAGCCGTCGGTTCAGCCGCAATCCCTTCCTGTAGATACGTGCAAGCCCAAGGCCGGCCCGCAGCGGCGCAGCGTCATTCGCGCCCCTCCTATTTCCTAAGTCACTATACCAAAAAGCTATTTTGATTTTTTCTGTCATGTCCTCGTGATGGACATGCCTGTATGCGATTTTTAGGAACTCAAAACAATGAAACTGAATGCTGTTACCGCAGGCCTGCTGCTGGCCTGTGCTTCCTCCTCCCCACTGGCAGCCAACAACCCCGCCATCAGCGTGGTGCTGGACGGTTACTACCAGGACGGCGACCGCGCCCTGGGCGGCCGAGAGGATGGCCTGGGTCTGGGGGAGACTGAGCTGGCCCTCAGCGGCGCCATCGACGACCAGTTTTACGGCAAGCTGACCACGGTGCTGGCGACCCACGACGGTGACACCGAAGTGGAGCTGGAGGAGGCCTTCATCCAGACTCTGGGGCTGCCCGCGGGCTTCTCCATCCGTGGTGGACGTTTCCTGTCTGACCTGGGTTACCTCAACAACCAGCACCCCCACAGCGACGCCTTCGTGGAGCGCCCCGCCATCTACCGCGCCTTCCTCGGCGGCCACTACTTCGATGATGGCCTGCGACTCAACTGGGTCGCCCCGACCGAGCTGTACTGGGTGTTGGGCGCAGAAGGCTTCGCCGGCGACAGTCTGCGGGCGGAGGGTGTGGAAGAGCCCGAAAGCGTCGGCGTCTACCACCTCTACTCCAAGCTCGGTGGCGACTGGGGCACCGATCACAGCTGGCAACTGGGTCTCTCCTGGCTGAGGAACGACAACGGCCAGGGTCATATTGAGGCGCACGCCGAGGAGGAGCATGGGGAGGAGAGCCACGAGGAGCATGCCCACAGTGCCGCTTTGACCGGCCGGGATCTCTACAGCCTGGATGCGGTCTATAAGTGGGCCCCCAACGGCAACTATAAGAACAACTTCCTGACCCTGTCGGCAGAGTACATGTTGCTGGATAAGCCGTTCGAGGCGTCTGGTGGCGAAGAGAGCCTGCCCGGTGACTACCACGGCTGGTACCTCTCCGGTGTCTACCAGTTCACTCCCAACTGGTCCGCCGGTGTGCGGTACGGCCAGCTGACCGCCGCCGTGGGGCACGAGGAGGAGCTTGACGGCGAACACCGACTGCATTTTGAGGAGGGCAAGCTGAAGGAAACCGAGCTGATGCTGGCCTGGCACAACAGCCACTTCTCCACCGTCCGCCTGCAGTACACCCATCAGGAGGATGGTCTGTTCGGGGCTGCCGATGATCAGATTCTGACCCTGCAATTCGTTATGGCATTAGGAGCTCACGGTGCGCATCAATTCTAAATGGATGATGCCTGTCCTGGCGGCGCTGCTGGCGGCGCCCCAGGCCTGGGCGATGACGATCTTCACCTGCGAGCCGGAGTACGCGGCCCTGGCCAGGGAGCTGGCGCCAGAGGCCAACGTCTCAAGCGCCACTACCGCCCTGCAGGATCCCCACCACGTGCAGGCTCGTCCCAGCCTGATCGCCAAGCTGCGTCGTGCCGACCTGGCGATCTGTGCCGGCGCCGATCTGGAGGTGGGCTGGCTGCCGATGCTGCAGATGAAGGCCAACAATCGCAAGGTGCGCGACGGTCAGCCAGGGATGCTCTACGCGGCCCAGCACCTGGAGGCCCTGGGCAGGCTGGAGAGGGTAGACCGCTCCATGGGGGATGTTCATGCCGGCGGCAATCCACACTTTCACTTCTCTCCTTCGCGGATTCAGACCATGGCCGAGGTGATCGCCGCCAAGTTGGTGGAGCTGGATCCTGACAATGAGCCCCAGTACCGGGCCAACCTGACGGAGTTCAGTCAGCGCTGGTCCCAGGCGACCACCCGCTGGCGGACCCAGGCAGCGCCGCTCAAGGGCAAGAGGGTGATCGCCTATCACACCAGCTTTCAGTATCTGTTTGACTGGCTGGGGATGGAGCAGGCGGGGGATCTGGAGCCCAAGCCGGGACTGCCACCCACCACCGGTCACCTGGCACAGCTGCTGAAGCTGACCGAGACCACCCCCATCATGGCGGTGATCTATACCGGCTACCAGGATGGCCGCGGTGCCCAGTGGTTGGGGCAGCGGGCGGGGCTGCCTGTGGTGCAGCTGCCTTTTGGCCCGGGTGTCGAGGGCGCGGCGGATCTGTTCCAGCTGTACGACACCAACATCGCACTGCTGTTGGCGGCGATGGAGGAGAGTGATGTTTGATCTCACCATGTTCAGCATCCTGTTGCCGGCCCTGGCAGCAGGCACCCTGGTGTTGGCCAGCCATGTGGTGATGGGACGGCAGGTTCTGGCCAGGGGGATCATCTTCATCGATCTGGCGATCGCCCAGATCGCGGCGTTGGGGGCGGTATTCGCCGCCACCCATCATGAACTGGCACACCTGCCCGGTTCGGGGTTATGGATGCCGCTGCTGTTTGCCCTGCTCGGTGCGGGCCTGATCGCCCTGCTGGAGAAGCATGCCAAGGCGGAGCTGGAGGCGATGATCGGTTGCCTCTATGTGCTGTCGGCGGTGGCGGCGATGCTGCTGCTGGCCAAGGACCCCCATGGCGGTGAGCTGCTCAAGCAGCTGCTCTCCGGTCAGATCCTCTGGACCGACTGGCCGGCGCTGATGTTGCCCGGGTTGTGCACGGCGCTGGTGCTGGGCCTGCTGCTGTGGCGGCCGGCGCTGCTTGACGGCCGCGCCTTCTACCCGCTGTTTGCCCTGATGATCACCTTCTCGGTGCAGCTGGTGGGGGTCTACCTGGTGTTTTCCAGCCTGATCCTGCCGGCGCTGGCGGTCAATCGCCTCAACGGAGCCAGGGCGCTGTTGCTGGGCTATGGCGCCGGACTGAGTGGTTACCTGTTGGGGTTGTGGGTGTCCGCCAGCTGGGACCTGCCCTCGGGGGCGACCATCGTCTGTACCCTGACCGTGGTGTGTGCCCTGATCAGGTTGACCCTGGCCAGGGGCGGAAAGTGGTCACAGTCGCAGAGTGGCAGATGAAGCGGCAAGAGCGGCGGATGGGCCGCTCTGTTTCAACGGCCTCATTAATCCTCGTCGATGTTCTGGGTCTGCAGGTAGTTCTGGATGCCCATCTTGTCAATCAGCTCCAACTGGGTCTCCAGCCAATCCACATGCTCCTCCTCCTCCTCGAGGATGTCATCCAGCAGTTCGCCGCTGACAAAGTCCCGTACTGATTTGCAGTAGGCGATCGCTTCCCTCAGGTCCTGCATGGCGTCCATCTCCAGGGCCAGGTCGCACTCCAGCATCTCCTTGGTGTTTTCACCAATGCGCAGCTTACCCAGACTCTGAAGGTTGGGCAGTCCTTCGAGGAAGAGGATCCGCTCGATCAACTTATCGGCGTGTTTCATCTCGTCGATGGACTCGTGGTACTCCTTGTCGGCGATCCTCTTCAGGCCCCAATCTTTATACATCCGCGCGTGGAGGAAGTACTGGTTGATGGCGATCAGTTCGTTAAAGAGGATCTTGTTCAAGTGGGTAATGACTTTCGGATCGGCTTTCATGATCAGGCTCTTCTCAGGGTGACGACCATTAAGCATAGAAGAGCCCGCCCCCCTGTCAAAAAGGGACGCAGGAGAGGGGAGGACGAAGGATCAGGCCACTTCGTAGTAGCGGGGTTGGCTCTCCATCAGTTGCGCCTGGATCACTTCCAGGGTTGCCTGGATGCAGCGGCCACACTCGCTGCCGACACCCAGTTTCTGCTTGAGTGACTTGATGTCGGTAGCGCCGTCGTCCACCGCTTGGCGGACCTGCTTCTCGGTGACGGCGTGACAGATGCATACGTACATGGTGACAACCCTTTTGTTGAACTGGGCTCAGATTAAATGAGAACGATTATCATGTCCAATCACTTTTGGCCATTAATTCGGCACTAGTTAGGTTTTGTTGTTATAAAAATATGTGATGTCGATCTTTTTCAGCAGGAGGTGCTGGCTATGGATATTAATAAAGAAGCTCTAAATCAGTCAATTAGGCGATATCTTAAGGAGGTGGGCATAAAGTCTCACCAGACGCTGGAGAGCCAGATCCTGGCACAGGCGAGCAAGCTCGGAGAGGCACAGACGGTCAAGGTGACCATGATCCTGGAGGTGGAGGCCCTGGGGCTGGAGCAGCGGGTCGAGGGGCGGCTGACCCTGAGGGGTCAGTAGCCGCGGGGCCAGTCGAAGAGGTGGATCAACCTCTCCCCCCGCTGATAGCGCTCGAGGTTGGCGGTGAACTGCTGCCAGATCTGCTCGGGAAAACTCTTGGCGGCGACATGGGGGGTCAGTGTGATGGCGTGGTGATGCCAGTAGGGGTGCTCCGCTGGCAGCGGTTCGCCGGGAAAGACATCCAGTACCGCATGGCTCAAGGGCCCGCTCTCCAGGGCGTCCAGCAGGGCGGCCTCCTCCACCAGGCTGCCGCGGCCGATATTGATCAGCACCGCGCCTTCGGGCAGGGCGGCCAGTGCCGCGGCATCCAGCAGGCCCCGGGTTGCTGGGGTGTCAGGCAGCACCCCCACCACCACCTGCGCCTGGTCCAGCGCCCGCTGGAGCTGCGCCACCGGATGGACTCGCTCGAAATGGTGGACCTTGGCGCCACTGCGGCTGACGCCGATCACGGTCATGCCGAAGGCGGCGGCGACCCGGGCCACCTCCTGGCCGATGTCTCCGGTGCCCAGAACCAGCACGGTTTTCCCCTTGACGCTGTCATAGTCGAAGGGTTGCCAGATTTTTTGCTGTTGCTGTCGCCTCAGCCGGGGCAGATCCCGAAACAGGCTGAGCAGATGGGCCATCACATATTCCGCCATCAACGGCCCGAAGATCCCCTTGATGTGGGTGAGGGTGTAGTCCCGGGGCAGATCGGGGGCCAGCAGGGGGTTGACCCCGGCAAAGGTGCTGGCCAGCCAGGATGGTGGGGGGCAATGTCGGAGGGCGTCGACGGCCAGCGCCGGGTCGGCCAGCCAGATCTCCGCCTCGGCGGGATCCTCGACCAGGGTCAGGCCCTCGGGCCGGGTGGTCACCATCAGCGCCCGGTAGGCGAGGTTGTTGGAGGTGAGCAGGGTCAGGGTGGTCATTGCCAGGCTTCCCCCGGGCCGCGCTGGTCGTTGCCGATGATGCTCCTGGCTTTGTCGGGCCAGTTGCAGAAGACGCCGTCCACCCCCAGCAGTTGAAGCTCGAGAATGTCCTCCGCCTCATCGACGGTAAAGACGTAGACCCTGAGTCCGCGCCGCTTGGCGTCGGAGATGAACTCGGGCTCGGCAAAGTTCACGTCCATATGCACGGAGAAGGCCCCAAGCTCATCGGCAAATCTGGCGTAGTTCAGCGGGCAGCTGGTGGTCAGGGCGCCGATCTTCAGCCAGGGCAGCGAAGCCTTGATTCTGGCCAGTTGGGGGTGGTTGAAGGAGGAGACCAAAAACTGCTCCCGGCTGTAGCCGAGCTCGGCGATGGCCCGCTCGAGCATCGGAGCGAGCAGTTCGCCGGTGCCCCGTCCCTTGAGTTCGATGTTGAGATCGCAACGTCCGGCGATCAGCTCCAGCACCTGCCACAGGGTGGGCACACGTTCGCCGTTGCCGGCATCCAGGCCGGCCAGGTGAGCCAGGGTGGATTGGTGGACCAGGCCATGGCCGTCGGTATGACGTTGCAGCCAGCGGTCGTGGATCACCACCAGTTCCTGCTCCACCCGGTGAACGTCCAGTTCGATGGCGCAGGCTCCAAGCTCTAAGGCCTTCTCCATGGCGGCCAGGGTGTTCTCCGGAGCCAGGCCGCTGGCGCCGCGGTGTGCGATAACTAACATCGGTTCATCCTTGCTTGACGGTTAACGAATCAGGGCAGTGGCGCCTTCATGCGGCTCGCCGCGGTGTCTCAGCTGGATCTCCATCTGAGGGTAGGCCAGCTCCACCTTGGATTCTCGGAACTTTTTGATGATCAACTGGTGCAGGCGGTGACGCAGGGGCCAGCGTTTGCCCATCTCATCGGTGTAGACCCGGATCTCGTAGTCCTGGGTGTGGGTACCGAAGCCGGCGAAGTAGATTTCAGGCTCGGGCTGGGCCAGGGCATGGGGGGTCTCCTTGACGGCCTGGTGCAGCAGGGCCTCCACCAGCGCCGGATCGCTGTCGCGGGCTACGCCCACCTTGATGGTGACCCGGGTAATGGCGTCGGAGAGGGACCAGTTGATCAGCTGCTCGGTGATGAACGCCTTGTTGGGAACGATGATCTCCTTGCAGTCCCAGTCGACGATGGTGGTCGCCCGGGTCTGGATCTTGGAGACATTGCCGGTGAGCTCGCGGATGGTGACGGTGTCACCGATGCGGATCGGCTTCTCGAACAGGATGATCAGGCCGGAGATGAAGTTGGCGAAGATCTCCTGCAAGCCGAAACCCAGACCCACCGACAGGGCGGCGACCAGCCATTGCAGTTTGCTCCAGGCCATACCCAGGGTGGAGAAGGCGGCGATGGTACCCACCAGGACCACCAGGTAACGACTGACCGTGGTGATGGCGAACCCGGTGCCCGGGGTCAGTTCCAGCCGTTGCAGCAACACCAGCTCCAGCATACCCGGCAGGTTGCGGGCGGTCATCAGGGTGAACACCAGGATCAGGCTTCCCGCCAGCACCGATTTCAGGGTGATGGGCAGCGTCTGCTCGATGCCGCCGACCACCTCATTGCTGGTCCACAGCACGACGGCATCCAGGGAGCTGAACATCGCCGGATGGGTCTGGCTCCAGACGCCCAGCAGGGTCAGGATGAAGGCGAGGATCATCAGTGAACGCACCAGCCCCAGGGATTGAGTGGAGATGGTGTCCAGATCGATCTGCGGCTCCTCCAGGGGGTCGAGGGCGTCGCCGCCAGGCTCGCTGCGCTCCTTCTCCCTCTGGGCCAGCACCTCGGCGCGTTTGGCCTTGGCCCGTTCGAAGGCCAGGCGGCGGCGCTGGATCAGCATCCAGCGCTTCACCATCAGGTGGGCCAGCATAAAGCCGATGGCCAGCAGCACGGTCAGTTGAACCTGGGTCAGCACCGAGAAGGCGGTGTAGTAGTAGCCTCTCAGGGTCAGCAGGAAGGCCACCAGGGGCAGGAGCACCAGCGCCAGCCACACCAGGCGCTCCAGCAGATGCTGATTGGGCCGGCTGCGGGTGTGGTACTCATGGTACTGGTCCACCAGTTTGATGAAGCGCCAGTAGGCGTGCCCGAGCAGCAGGCACAGTCCGAGGAAGGCCGCCCGCCCCAGGCTGTTGCTGAGCAGGGGCACCTGGCTCTCCTGGCAGAAGCGGATCAACACCAGCAGCGGCGCCGCGGTCAGCAGCAGTCTGCGGAAGAACTGGATGTTCTGTTGGATCAACGGGGGATGGCGTCGGAAATGGGCGATAAACAGGCCATCGTCACGGCTGAGCTGGTAGACCAGCCAGTAGAGGGCGATCAGCAGTACGCCGGCCATCAGTCCCGCCCCCAGGGCGTGGACGAACGGCAGCTGCACCTGGGATTGCAGGCGCCAGGCGGCGGCCAGCAGTGGTGCCGGGATGATGGCGGAATAGGCGATGGCGGCCACCAGCTCCTTGAAGGAGTCGTTGAAGCGGTCGTGGGTGACGTTTCCCACATAGCGGGCATGGTGCTTCCTTAGCCGGGCGTAGGGGGCTCGCAGCAGGTCCTGCATCACCAGGGCCAGCACCGCCATGACCAGCCAGAGGGACCACCAGCGGCCATCGGCATGAATGGCGCTGCTCAGCTCCAGCCAGCGGTCGGTGGTGGCAAGCCAGGTGATGCTGCCCAGTACCTGGGTGAACCAGTGAGTATCCAGCGTCTGGGCATTGGGCAGCCAGAACAGCCGTTCGCTGATGAGTTGCAGCAGGCGTTGTTCCAACTGGGTGACCTCATGACGCAACTGGTTCAGGCGGGAGAGCTCCACCACCTGCTGCTCCAGGGCGTTCAGCGTCTGGGTCAGCAGGGCCTGCTGAGCCTGCCAAAGGGGCACCCTGGGATCCTTGTCGCCTTTGTGGCTCAGCTGGTACTCCAGCTCCGACTGGCGCTGCTCCAGATCGAACTTCTGAACCCGCGAACGGCTGATGTCCTGGTCCAGCAGGGGCAGCTGCTGACGACGCTCCAGTTGCCAGAGCTGCTTGAGCAGACTGCTGCCGAAGGTGGCGTCCGGGGTCATCCACTGGAGCTGGTCCTTGACCTGGTTAAGCCGTTGCTGCTGTTTGCGGTGCATCTGCTCCAGCTGTTGCTGCTGCTCGACCAGAGACTCGGTGGTCTGGTTCACCGACGCCAGCTGTCGGGCCAGCTGGCCGTTTTCCTCAGCCAGGGCGGCCAGGGCGGGATCCGCCAGTTCCCTGGTGTCGGCCACGCCACTCAGGGCCTGCTCGCTCTGACGGCGCCGCAGTTCGTTGGCCTGCTGGTTCAACTGTTCAATCAGCTGCTCCTGGGCCAGGATCTGGGCCTTGACCAGGCGTTGGCGCAGCTGAGTCAGTTTGAGCTCCTTGGGGCGAACCTGCTCCTCCAGGGTCAGGGTATGTCGCCATTGGTTCAGATAGGCCTGGCGTTCGGACAGGGCGGCGCCGTCCTGTTCGGCCAGGCGTTGCTGCTCCTGGGCCAGGACCAGTTCCCGGTGTATCTCTTCGCGGCGCCCCCGCAGCCAGTCGATGCGCTCAGCCAGGGCCTCGAAGCTGCTCTTGAGTTCGCCGAGCATGTTGTGTGCCAGCGACAGCTGCTGCGCCAGAGGCAGGGCCTGGTCAACGCTGGCGGACAGGGGGTGTTGCAACTGGGAGAGGATCTGCTGTTGCTGGACCGGGTAGTCCGCCAGCTGTTGCTGATACTCCTGGGCGCGCCGCAGTTCGGAGCCGGTGGCCTCCTGCCACTGGGCCGGGGTCAGGGAACCCGCTTGGGGTTTTCCTCCGGAGAGCTGTTTTTCCAGTGAAAAGGGACTGGCTACGGTTAACGGAGTAGCCAATAGGGAGAGGCAGAGTAGAAGTATGCGCCACATGGGTGTTGTTCGGTTCATCTGAAGCAGTTAAGGCTGGTTCCGATGGTATCGGAGAATGGGGGAGGAGCACTAGCGGTTTGACTGGGATTTTTTCGCCCTGGCCGAACTTTGTTGATGGGTTTCAAACAGTGCGGCGCAGACCACCAGGCATCCTCCCAGCAGGGTGCGGCCATCGGGCCACTGTGCCAGCACCAGGGCGGCCAGGGTGACTCCGTAGAGAGGCTGCAGGCAGCCCACCAGGCTGACGGTCTTGGCAGCCAGGTGCCGCAGCGACTGAGACATCAGGGCGTGGGGCAGGGCGGTGAAGACCACGGCCAACAGCAGCAACAGCCCCAGTCCCTCAGCGTCAAGTTCCGTGGGGGCCTGGCCGCACCAGGGCAGCAGCATCAGTGCGGCGATGCCGGTCTGATAGGCCATGGTGGTGGGGCCGTCGTAACCACTGAACCAGCGCTTCTGAATCAGGTTGCGGGCGGTGAACAGGGCGGCGGAGATCACCCCCAGGGCAACCCCCAGGGTGAGGTTATTGGACAGGGTGGGGGCGGGCACCAGCAGAACAATGCCCGCCAGCACCACCATGGCGCTGAGCAGATCGGCCCCCTTGGGCAGCCGCTTCTGTAGCAGGGGTTCGGCGATCACCGTCATCACCGGATAGGTGAAGAAGGCGATCATGCCGATGGCCACACTGGAAGCCTGCATGGCGGCAAAATAGCTCACCCAGTGCAGGCCGACGATGATTCCCAACAGGGTAATCACCCCATAATCCCGGTAGTGCTGCAGCTTCAGATGGCCCCGTCGATAACCGACCACGCTTGCCAGCACCAGCGAGGCGATGGTGGCGCGGAAGGCGGTGATCTCGGTGGCGGGCAGGGGAATCAGGGCGGAGAAGAGGGCGGTGCCGCCGAACAGCAGCACCGCCAGGTGCAGTTGCAACAGGGGGGACATCAGTCCAGCTTGGCCATCGGTCTGCCCAGGCGGGTGACGGCGCCAGCGTAGACGTCGTCATCAAACTCCTCCAGCATCCCTTTGCCAAACAGGGCGATGATGGTGCTGCCCAGCTTGAAGCGTCCCAGCTCGGCCCCCTTCTCCAGGGTGATCGCCTGCTTGCCGTCGCTGGGGTAGTCCCAGCTGAATACCGAGGGACCGGTGGGCGGAGTAATGGTGCCGGCCCAGACGGTCTCGATACTGGCGACGATGGTGGCTCCCACCAGGATCATCGCCATCGGCCCCTTGTGGGTATCGAAGAGACACACCACCCGTTCGTTGCGGGCAAACAGGCCGGGGACGTGTGCCGTGGTCAGGGGGTTGACCGAGAACAGATCGCCGGGCACGTAGATCATCTTGCGCAGGGTGCCGGTCATCGGCATATGGATGCGGTGGTAATCGGTGGGCGAGAGGTAAACGGTGGCAAAGTCACCATCGGTGAACTTGGTCTCATCCTCGCGGCTGCCGGCCAGCAGGGTGTGCAGGCTGTACTCATGGCCCTTGGCCTGGAACAGGTGACCATCCTTGATGGGGCCTAACTGACTGACACAGCCATCCACCGGGTGAATCACCAGGTCGTCACCCTCGGCGATGGGGCGCATACCGGGCTTCAATGGGCGGGTAAAGAAGTCGTTGAAGGTCTTGTAGGCGCGGGGGTCGCTGTGCAGTGCCTCCTCCATGTTGACCTTATACTGCTTGATGAACCACTTGATGAAGGCGGTGGTCAGGGGACCCGCCTCGGAAGCGGCAAAGCTGCCCACCAGGCGAGATAGGGCGTGCTTGGGCAGGATGTACTGCAGATTTACTTTAAGTTTGTCCAGAGACACGGTTCTTCCTTTCTATTTCCTGTCCATGGGATCGTTGCTCTGGCGAGTGGGTCGATCTGTGGCCATGGTTTCCAAAATTCTGTGATAGTTATCGAATCGTTGTTGACTGATTTTTCCCTGTTCCACGGCTTGTTGCAAGGCGCATCCTGGATCATCCCCGTGTTTGCAGTCACGGAAGCGGCAGCTGCCCATCCATTCGCGAAACTCCCTAAAGCCCCAGGTGACCCGCTCGGTCTCCAGGTGCCACAGGGCAAACTCGCGCACCCCGGGGGAGTCGATCAGATCGCCGCCCTCGGGAAAGTGGATCAGCTTGGCGGTGGTGGTGGTGTGCTGCCCCAGGCCGGAGACTTCGGAGATGGCACCCACGTCCAGCTCGGTGTCCGGCATCAACGCGTTGATCAGGGAAGACTTGCCCACGCCCGACTGGCCGACAAAGATGCTGACCTTGTCCTTAAGACACTGGCGCAAGGCGTCGACCCCCTCTCCAGTGTGGCTGCTGAGCAGGAAGATGGGGTAGCCGATGGTCCGATAGGGGGCCAGGATGCGCTCCACCTCGTCGCGGCCAGGTTCATCCAGCAGATCGATCTTGTTCAGTACCAGCACCGGCGGGATGCCGGTGTCCTCGGCGGCCACCAGGTAGCGGTCGATGATCTGGCTGGAGAGCTCAGGCAACACCGATGAGACGATGAAGATCTGATCGATGTTGGCGGCCACCACCTTGACCCCGTCGTAGTAGTCGGGGCGGGTGAGGGCACTGCGCCTTGGGTGCACCGCCTCGACGATGCCACTGATGCCGTGCAGATGTTCCTTGCCCAGGCGAAACTCCACCTCATCGCCAGTGACCAGGCTGCCGATGGTGCGCCGCAAGTTGCAGCGGTGGACAGTGCCGTCTGGGGCTTCGATGTCGGCGTGCTGGCCATAACGGCTGATCACCCGCCCTAACATCTGGGGACCCAGCTGATCGTTGTCCCACTCGGGCTCCTGGCGTTTCAGTCGCTTTTGCTGATTCGCCCTGACCCGGCGAATCTGTCCTTTGGTCAGTCTCTTTTTGCCTTTGCTCACGCGTGAATAAACTCTGTCTCAGGCCATGGGGTGCCTTTCGGACCATGGCAGGGGGAGAAGTAAAAGGGTTATCATACTACTTAATGCATCAAAAATACTGGATTTGAGGGAAATCACCCATGGCAGCGGACCCAAGCAACCTGATCTGGATCGATCTGGAGATGACCGGGCTGGACCCGGACCAGCACTGCATCATCGAGATCGCCACCATAGTGACCGACGCTCAGCTCAATGTGCTGGCGGAGGGGCCGGTGCTGGCCATCCATCAGAGTGAGGCGGAACTGGCCAAGATGGATGAGTGGTGCACTCGCACCCATGGTGAGAGTGGACTCACCCAGAGGGTGAAGGCGAGCAGCATCAGTTGTGCCGAGGCAGAGCGGCAGACCATCGAGTTTCTGAAATTGTGGGTGCCGGAGGGGGCGTCCCCCATCTGCGGTAATAGTGTGGGACAGGACCGCCGCTTCCTCTACCGCTATATGCCGGCCCTGGAGCGCTACTTCCACTACCGCTATCTGGATGTGAGCACCGTCAAGGAGCTGACCCGCCGCTGGAAGCCCGAACTGCTTGATGGATTTACAAAAAAAGGCACCCACTTGGCACTGGATGATATCCGCGAGTCGATCGCTGAGCTGGCCTACTATCGGAGCGAAGTTTTTAAAATTTGACCACTTAAACCAAAATTGGCGGCTGGGGGTTGCAGAGGCTCTATTTTCGCTTATAATGCGCCCTCGCTTCCTGAGACAACTCGGGAAATGCGCAAGAGAAAATTAAGCGGCACTAGCTCAGCTGGTAGAGCGCAACCTTGCCAAGGTTGAGGTCACGAGTTCGAACCTCGTGTGCCGCTCCAATTTTCCAAGCTTGTCGAAGCGGCACTAGCTCAGCTGGTAGAGCGCAACCTTGCCAAGGTTGAGGTCACGAGTTCGAACCTCGTGTGCCGCTCCAAATTTACAAGCTTATCCAAGCGGCACTGGCTCAGTGCGGGGTAGAAAGTAGCGCAACCCTCTTTTCGCCCATGAGACACTCGCCAGAGTCCATAGAATTAAGCGGCACTGGCTCAGTGCGGGGTAGAAAGTAGCGCAACCTTCTTTTCGCCCATGAGACACTCGCCAGAGTCCAAAGAATTAAGCGGCACTAGCTCAGCTGGTAGAGCGCAACCTTGCCAAGGTTGAGGTCACGAGTTCGAACCTCGTGTGCCGCTCCAAATTTCAAAGCTTCTCGAAGCGGCACTGGCTCAGTGCGGGGTAGAAAGTAGCGCGACCCTGTTTTCGCCCATGAGACACTCACCAGAGTCCAAAGAATTAAGCGGCACTAGCTCAGCTGGTAGAGCGCAACCTTGCCAAGGTTGAGGTCACGAGTTCGAACCTCGTGTGCCGCTCCAAATTTCAAAGCTTCTCCAAGCGGCACTGGCTCAGTGCGGGGTAGAAAGTGGCGCAACCCTCTTTTCGCCCATGAGATACTCGCCAGAGTCCAAAGAATTAAGCGGCACTAGCTCAGCTGGTAGAGCGCAACCTTGCCAAGGTTGAGGTCACGAGTTCGAACCTCGTGTGCCGCTCCAAATTGAAAAAGCCATCCTCCGGGGTGGCTTTTTTGCGTTTTGAGGTTGATGCCGTCACTGGCGAAATGTCCCCTTGAAGGGCTGAGGTCTCCCTCTCTGCCCGGCTCGGGGAACCTCGCCCGGTGCGCCAGATTGGAGCAGGCAGCCTTAGGGACGGCTTTTGCCCGGAGACCGCTCTCCTTCGTTGCGCCGTCGACCTGGTTTGGCACCGCCACTTTCCATCAGATCCGTGAACGGAGTGAACCAGTTATCTGTTGATTGCCTGAAATGGTGTTCCCACGGGCATCACAGAGTAGCGATGACGGGATGTGATCCCAGATCACTAAAGGGTGATGACGTTCAAAATATCTTTTCTACAAAGCCACCATAATGAGGCTATACCTAAGATCAAACGCTTGAATTTGTGGAGAGATCCTATGCGCTTTAAACAGATGCGAGAGCTGCTCGAATATGTATCGCAATGCCGGGTGGCGATGAGCAAGCTGTACGATCGCCTGGACCATCAGGCTGACTCGTCCCGAGTTAAGTTGCTGCTGGAGTATCTGCGAAACCACCAACTTGAGGTGGCCAAGAAGATGGATCAGTACATCGAGGATGCGCCGGACGGGGTGCTGGACACCTGGTTCAAGCGGTTGGACTATGACGACATTGTGGCCGAGTGCACCCACATCGTCCTCGAGGGGGGAGCCGATGAGCACGCGGTGATGGATCTGGCCCTGGAACTGGATAACAAGGTGCTGTCGCTGCTGCATCTGGCCCTGGAGCAGTCTGAGCATCAGGAGACTCAGGCGGCCCTGGAGGCGGTGCTGGCGGCGGAGCGCGTTCGGCAGCAGCGATTCGTTCACAGTACACTGCGGATGGACGATATTTGACGCTGATCAAAGCCGGGTTCGATTAGGCTGGTAGCCGGGTTGATGTTGGGGTACCTATCATTAACCTTGAGCGGATGCAGATCACAGTCGTAGATATTTCGGCAACCGATTGACACAAGAAACGGTCAGGGATTCCTGACCGTTTTTTTTCCCTGTATGGAGGCAAGACACAGCGATGCGTAAGGCAACGGCGGCACTACCCTCAACCCTGTTTTCCGGCGCCACGGTAAGGAAATGGGAGCCTCTTCTGGCCAAGCAGCACGGTGTGCTGATGTGGTCGCTGATGGAGGAGGCGGGTCAGCGAGCCTGGCAACTGTTCCGGGAGCGCTGGCCCGAAGCGAAAGAGGTCGCGGTGGTCTGTGGCCGCGGCAACAATGCAGGAGATGCCTATGTACTGGCCAGGAATGCCCTGGCCGAGGGCATGGCGGTGAGGGTGCTGCAGATTCAGCCGGAGAGGCTGTTAAAGGGGGATGCCAAGATCGCCCAGCAGCAGTTTCTGGATGCCGGCGGTCGCATCGAGGTGGCCGAAGCCTGCCGTCTTGCCGATGCCACCCATATCGTCGACGGTCTGCTGGGGACCGGTTTTGAAGGGGAGCTGCGCCCCGAGTTCCTGGAGATGATCAATGCCATCAATGGCAGCGACGCCAAGGTGTTGGCGCTGGATCTGCCCTCGGGCCTCAATGGCGACAACGGCTATGTGGCAGAGGCGGTGGTGGAGGCTGATGTCACCCTGACCTTCGTCGGCGTCAAGCAGGGCCTGCTCACCGGCATGGCGGTTGGCTGCTGCGGTGACATCGTGCTGGCCCCACTGGCCATCGGTGACGCCATGGCCACTCAGGTACGTTGCGATGCGGCCAAGATCAGCTATGCGGATTATGTGCATTATTTGGGGCCCAGGAAGCCGGATTCCCACAAGGGCGATCATGGTCGCATCGCGGTGATCGGTGGCAATCATGGCATGCCCGGGGCGGTGCGGCTGGCCTCCGAGGCCGCCCTGCGCAGTGGCGCCGGCCTGGTGAGCATCATCAGCCGGTATGAGAACCTGCCTTTGATCCAGGCGGGCCGTCCGGAGCTGATGCTCTGGGGCAGTGATATCGCCGATATGGAGGTGTACCAGAGGGTGAGCTGGGGGCAGGTGGTGTTGTGCGGCCCGGGACTGGGCAGCGGGGACTGGGCCTATCACATGTGGCGGGTGGCCCTGAACTCCGAGCGCCCACTGGTGATGGATGCCGATGCCCTGAACCTGCTGGCGAAGAACCCCCAGAAACGGGATAACTGGGTGCTGACACCCCACCCCGGAGAGGCGGCCAGGCTGCTGGGGGTGGAAACGGTGGAGGTGCAGCGAGACAGGTTCAAGGCGGTGCGGGAGTTACAGGATCGCTACGGCGGCGTGGTGCTGCTCAAGGGGGCGGGCACCCTGATCTACGATGGTGACTCCATGTTGGTGGCGCCGGTTGGCAACCCGGGGTTGGCGACGGGGGGCAGCGGCGATGTTTTGTCTGGTATAATCGCCTCCCTGCTGGCCCAGGGGCTGCCACTGCTCGACGCTGCCGCCTGCGGCGTCTGTCTCCATGGGGAGGCTGCGGACATGGCGGCGGAAGGGGGCCAGCGAGGGATGTTGGCATCGGATCTGATGCCCTATGTACGACAACTGGTAAACCCGCAAGAGTGAACTGAATGAGGCAACTGACCCGGATTCTGGAAGACGACTCCCAAACCCTGGCCCTGGGGGCCGACCTGGCAAAGCAGATCGTCCCGCCGATGGTGATCCACCTGGAGGGAGAGCTGGGCGCGGGCAAGACGACCCTGTCCAGGGCGCTGATCCAGGGGCTGGGTCATCAGGGGCATGTGAAGAGCCCCACCTATACCCTGGTGGAACCCTATGAGCTGGAGCGGGTGAGCGTCTACCACTTCGATCTCTACCGGCTGGCGGATCCCGAGGAGCTGGAGTTTATGGGGATCCGGGACTATTTCACCGAGCGCTCCCTATGCCTGGTGGAGTGGCCGAAGCGGGGTCAGGGTGTATTGCCCCCGGCGGATCTAACCATTACCCTAAGCTATCAAGGGGATGGGCGGAGTGCGACACTCAGCAGCCATACCACCAAAGGCGAGGCACTACTGGAACAGCTATAACAGATGAGACGAAACTGGGGACACCGGCTGTTGGCCTTTTGGGGGCTGACGCTCTGTTTGGGGATCATTCCGGGCCTGGCCCGGGCCACCGACATCGACACTATCCGCATCTGGCCCGATAGCAATCGGACCCGGGTGGTGTTCGATCTCTCAACGGCCCCCAGTTACGACAGCTTCAGGTTGGACTCCCCCGAGAGGCTGGTCCTGGACCTCAAGGGGGGCAGACTCAACGCCAAGCTGTCCGACCTCAAGTTCGACTCCCCTCAGCTCAAACGGATCCGCAGCAGTCAGCCCCCCAAGGCGGGTACCCTGCGCCTGGTGCTGGATCTCAAGCAACCGGCCTCCCACAAGGTGTTCAAGCTGGGCCCCAAGGGGAACTACGGCCACCGGCTGGTGATCGACCTGATGGCGGCGTCGTCTGGCAAGCCCGTTGCCAAAAGCAGCCAACCCAAGCCCGGACGCAAGGTGGTGATCGCCATCGATGCCGGTCACGGAGGCAAGGACCCCGGCTCCATCGGTCCCTCCGGCACCTATGAGAAGAACGTGGTACTGCCCATTGCCCGCAAGCTGAGAGACAAGATCAACGCGGCCCCGGGGTTCGAAGCGATCATGGTGCGTTCCGGTGACTACTTTGTCTCCCTGGATCGGCGTTCGGAGCTGGCCAGGGAGAAGCGGGCCGATCTGCTGTTGTCCATCCACGCCGATGCCTTCACCTCGCCCCAGCCCAAGGGGGCGTCGGTGTGGGTGTTGTCGAAGCGGCGGGCTAACTCCGAGATGGGTCGCTGGCTGGAGAAAGACGACAAGCTGTCGGAGCTTCGGGGCATCGGTGAGGTGATCTCCGCCAGTGGCAGTGATGATCCTCATCTGCAGCGTACCTTCCTGGACCTGGCCCGCGAAAATTCCATGGTGGAGAGCCAGGCCATTGCCGAACAGATGCTGCGCCGAATCGGCAAGATCACCAAGCTGCATAAACAGGCGCCTCAGCACGCCAGCCTGGCGGTGCTCAAGTCTCCGGATTTTCCCAGCCTGCTGATTGAAACCGGTTTCATCTCCAATCCAAGCGAGGAGAAGAAACTGCGCAGCAGCGCCTACCAGAACAAGATGGCCGATGCCATTGTGCAGACGGTCAAGGCCTACTTCACCGATAACCCCCCCCGGGACGCACTGTTGGCACAGACCCGAACTCACAAGGTGAAGTCGGGCGATTCGCTTTCCCGCATCGCCCAGAAATACCGGGTGAGTGTGGCGGCCATTCGCAGTGCCAACCGGCTGACGTCTGACACCATCCAGGTGGGACAGACCCTGACCATTCCCCGCCTCTGAGGATCCCCCTATGCCCATTCAGATACTGCCGCCGCAGCTGGCCAACCAGATCGCGGCCGGCGAGGTGGTCGAGCGCCCCGCCTCGGTCGTCAAGGAGCTGGTGGAGAACTGCCTGGATGCCGGTGCCAGCCGCGTCGACATCGAAGTGGAGCGGGGCGGCAGCAAGGCGATGGTGATCCGCGACAACGGCCTCGGCATCGCCGAGCAGGAGCTGCCCCTGGCCCTATCCCGCCATGCCACCTCCAAGGTGGCCAGCCTGGAGGATCTGGAGAGCATCCTCAGCTTTGGCTTTCGCGGTGAGGCACTGGCGTCCATCAGTTCGGTCTCCAGGCTGACCTTGACCTCCAGGACCCAGGAGCAGGAGCAGGGGTGGCAGGCCTACGCCGAGGGCCGGGAGATGGCGGTGAAGCTGCAACCGGCGGCCCACCCGGTGGGCACCACAGTGCAGGTGGAAGATCTGTTTTTCAATACCCCTGCCCGCCGCCGCTTCCTGAGGGCGGACAAGACCGAATTTAACCACATCGACGAACAGCTGCGTCGCATCGCCCTGGCCAAGCCGACGGTGCACTTCACCCTCAGTCACAACGGCAAGTCGGTGCGCCAGTACCGTCCCGCGCGTACCGAGCGACAGCACCAGCAGCGACTGGGGGCCATCTGCGGCCACCGCTTCGCCGACGCGGCCCTGGCCATCGGTGCCGGCAACGACCAGTTGCAACTGCACGGTCATCTGGCCATCGGCGATGGCCATCAGCAGTTCAATGAGGTTCAGTACTTCTACGTCAACGGCCGGGTGGTCAGGGATCGTCTGGTCAACCATGCTTTACGTCAGGCGCTGGAACTTCACGGACAGCGACTGGATGCCGGCTATGTGCTGCACCTGGAGCTGCCGCCCCAGGAGGTGGATGTGAATGTGCACCCGGCCAAGCATGAGGTGCGCTTCCATCAGGCGCGCTACGTGCACGACTTTATCCTTCAGGGGCTCAGCGATGCCGTCGCCCAATTGGTCCGGGGTGCACCTGGAGTGGGAGAGGAAGCCGGAGAGTACCTAATATCACCGGCCCAGAGCGACAGCGACGCGGTTCGCTCACCTGCTGCCGACCTGGGTGTCCAAGAGCAGTCGAGCGCACCGCGGACAGGCTATGGCAGCGGTTTTTCGGGTTACGGGGGAGCCCCAGGTGAGAGGGGGGGCGAACGTTCCACTGCGGGGCCCGCCGCAGCGACGGGGTATAGTCCCGCTCCGCTGCAGCCGGCCCCGAGCCGGGACGCGGTGAGCAATTACGGTGACCTGATGCGCTCCGAGCGCGGAGCCGAGCCCGTGGTGGCGGGACAGAAGCAGGAGTCGTGCTGGCGTTGGCTGACCCAACTGGACGATCAGTGCGCTTTATTTGGCCGTGGCGATCAACTAAGATTGCTGCCCCTCAAGGCCCTGGCCGACGCGGTTCTGCGCCGGGAACTGGCCGAGCGCCTGCCTCAGGGACTGGTCGGTCAGCCCCTGTTGCTGCCGGTCTCCGTCTCCCGGGCCGATGCCTGGGACGGTGTGCTGGAGTCGCAGCTTCCCCTGCTGAAGCGTCTCGGCCTGGAACTGGCGGAGCAGAAGCAGCGGCTGATCATTCGCAAGGTCCCGGCTCTGCTGCGCCAGGCCAACCTGGCCCAGGCGGTGCCGGAGCTGCTGCAGTGGCTGGCCTCCTTCCCGGCAGGCGAAGCGCCCAACAACGATGCCCTGGTGGCCTGGCTGGCGGAGCACTCGGTCCAAGAGAGCACGGATGCCGAAGCGTTATGGCACCGTTGGCAGCAGCTGCCCGGGGCCGATATTGAAACATTGTTGATCAGCCGGGGCCGGGCACTGCCCTGGCGCACCCAGCTGGAGTCCTGATATGAGCAACACTCTGCCACCGGCCATCTTCCTGATGGGACCGACGGCGTCCGGCAAGACCGACCTGGCCATCGAGTTGTGCCAGCGTCTGCCTTGCGACCTGATCAGCGTTGACTCGGCGATGATCTATCGGGAGATGGACATCGGTACCGCTAAGCCCAGCGCCGAAGAGTTGGCGCTGGCGCCGCACCGGCTGATCGATATTCTCGATCCTGCCGAAGCCTACTCGGCGGCTGATTTCCGCACCGATGCGCTCCGGGAGATGGCCGAGATTACCGCCTCAGGCCGGATCCCGCTGTTGGTGGGGGGGACCATGCTCTATTACAAGGCATTGCTGGAGGGGCTGTCGCCGCTGCCCGGTGCCGATCCAAAGGTTCGGCAAAATATCGAACAAGAGGCGGAAAGCCTTGGTTGGGCCGAATTACACAGGCAGTTGTCAGAGATCGACCCGGTTGCCGCTGAGAGAATCCACCCCAACGATCCGCAACGATTGTCGCGGGCTTTGGAAGTCTATAGAATTAGTGGCGAAACTCTGACAGAGCTGACAAAACGCAAGAGCGAGCCCTTGCCTTATGAAGTCAGCCAGTTTGCCATTGCCCCGGAGCAGAGAGCGCGCCTGCATGAGCGGATCGAGCAGCGATTCCACCTGATGTTGGAGGCAGGCTTCGAGCAAGAGGTGCGTCGGTTGTACCAGCGGGGGGACCTCCATCCGACTCTGCCGTCCATCCGTTGCGTCGGTTACCGCCAGATGTGGTCTTTCCTGGCTGGTGACGATGACTACGATCAGATGACGCAGAAGGGGATTGCTGCGACCAGGCAGTTAGCCAAGAGGCAGATTACCTGGTTGAGGAGCTGGTCCGATCTGCAGTGGTTGACTTCAGAGTCTGCAGGTAATGTGGATAAACTGTTACGTGGACTCGCCATCTAACTTGACATAGGCTATAACTACCATCAGCTCAGTTAGATGTTGCTTGCAGACTGGTTATTAAAAGCAATTAGAATATTATTAGTTAAGGAATCATTATGGCTAAGGGGCAATCCTTACAAGATCCGTTTCTGAACGCTTTGCGTCGTGAACGGGTACCAGTATCTATTTATCTGGTAAACGGAATTAAGCTGCAGGGACAGATTGAGAGCTTCGATCAGTTTGTGATTCTATTGAAGAACACCGTGAGCCAGATGGTTTACAAGCACGCCATCTCCACTGTGGTTCCCGGCCGTCCATTTAATATGAACCAGAGCCAGCCGAGCGGTTACAATCAACAGGATCAAAATCAAGGTTAACAGCCAGGAGTGTCTGCTTGTTTGAGCGGTATGAGGCAGGCGAACGCGCTGTACTTGTTCATCTGAACTTCTCCCGAGAGGGGGATAGAGAAGACTTGGAAGAGCTGCAACTCTTGGTATCCTCCGCAGGCGTTGACGCCTGCGGAGTTGTTACCGGCGCACGCTCTTCTCCCCATCCCAAATATTTCTGTGGTGCCGGCAAGGCGGAAGAGATCGCGGCCCTGGTCCAGGCGGAGCAGGCCGATGTGGTGATCTTCAATCATGCCCTTTCCCCGGCCCAGGAACGCAACCTCGAAGCCCTGATGAAATGCCGCGTGCTGGATCGCACCGGCCTGATTCTGGACATCTTTGCCCAGAGGGCACGAACCCACGAAGGTAAGCTGCAGGTCGAACTGGCCCAGTTGCGCCATCTCTCCACCCGACTGGTGCGGGGCTGGACCCACCTGGAGCGTCAGAAGGGCGGGATTGGCCTTCGCGGTCCGGGAGAAACCCAGCTGGAAACTGATCGGCGCCTGCTGCGTGAACGTATCAAGACCATCCTGCGTCGGTTGGAGAAGGTGGCCAGGCAGCGCGAGCAGGGGCGACGCTCCCGCGCCCGGCGTGAGATCCCGACTGTGTCCCTGGTGGGCTATACCAACGCCGGCAAGTCGACCCTGTTCAACCTGGTCACCGATTCCGGGGTGTACGCCGCAGACCAGCTGTTTGCCACCCTGGATCCGACCCTGCGCAGGATCGAGATCGACCAGGTCGGTCCGGCGGTGCTGGCGGATACCGTGGGCTTCATCCGTCACCTGCCCCATGATTTGGTGGCGGCCTTCAAGGCAACCCTGCAGGAGACCCGGGAGGCGGATCTGCTGCTGCACGTTGTGGATGCCCATGACCAACGAGCCGTCGAGAATATCGAAGAGGTTCATCGGGTTCTTCAGGAGATTGAGGCCGATGAGATCCCGCAGTTGCTGGTTTACAACAAGGTGGACCTGCTGGAGGAGGCGGTGCCCCGCCTAGACAGGGACGACCAGGGACGGCCGATTCGGGTGTGGATGTCCGCCCAGGCCAACCTGGGGCAGGAGTACCTGTTCGAGGCGCTCAGCGATCTACTCAGTAGGCAAATTGTTGAACTATCATTGAAACTGCCACCAGCTGAACAGAAATGGCTCAACGTTTTCTTTGAACTCAGCGCGGTTCAAAAGAGTCAATACGACGAGGAGGGCAACTGTCTGCTGACCGTTTCCCTGCCCGAATCGGAGTGGCGCAGGCAGGTGAAGGCGTCTGAGGGAAGGCTGGAGCACTTTATCATCCAGTAATTGCCTGATAAATTAGCGTTAAACCTCTAGCTATCGGCCGGGGGCGCGATGTCCGTCAGAGGCGGGCGCTGCCACTGGAGTTCGATAAGACATTACGGAGAACTACATGGCCTGGAATGAGCCTGGAAATAAGGGAAATGACCCGTGGGGGAACCGCGGCGGTAATGATCAGGGACCACCGGACCTGGATCAGGTCTTCCGCAAACTCACTTCCCGCTTCGGCGGCAACCGGGGAGGCGGCGGCATCAACGCGGCCGCCGTCGGCATCGCCGTCATCCTGCTGGCCCTGGTGTGGGGCCTGTCCGGCTTCTACAAGATTGAGGAAGCGGAGAGGGGCGTAGTGCTGCGCTTCGGTCAGTACTATGAGCAGGTCGGTCCCGGCCTGGGCTGGAAGGCCACCTTTATCGATGAGGTGATTCCGGTCAACGTCAACAACATCCGCGAACTGCCGGCCTCCGGCATGATGCTGACCATGGATGAGAATGTGGTGGCGGTGCAGATGAAGGTGCAGTATCGCATCACCGATCCCCGCGCCTACCTGTTTAACGTGACCAATCCCGACGAGTCCCTCAACGAGGCGATGGACAGTGCCCTGCGCTACGTGGTTGGCCACACCACCATGGACGACATCCTGACCACAGGCCGTGAGCAGGTGCGTCAGGACACCCGTGTTGAGCTGGAGGGGATCATCGAGCCCTATGGCCTGGGTCTGACCGTGGTGGACGTCAACCTGCTGCCCGCCCGTCCGCCAGAGGAGGTGAAGGACGCCTTCGATGACGCCATCTCCGCCCAGGAGGATGAGGAGCGTTTCGTGCGCGAGGCGGAAGCCTATGCCCGTGCCGTCGAGCCTGAAGCCCGAGGCCGGGTCCAGCGCATGGAGCAGGAGGCGACCGCTTACCGTGAGCGTGTCACCCTGGAAGCCCAGGGTGAGGTTACCCGCTTCGTTCAATTGCTGCCCCAATATCTGGCGGCGCCCGAGGTGACTCGCGAGCGCCTCTATCTGGAGACCATGGAGAAGGTGTTTGGTAACACCTCCAAGGTGATGGTCGATACTGAGGGCAACGGCTCCATGTTCTACCTGCCCCTGGACAAGATCATCGAGCGCTCCGGCAGTAAGAGTGCCCCCAAGGTGGGAGCCTCACAGATGAGCGAGAGCGACTCCCAGCCCTCCGGCACTTTTAATACCAACCGCGGCGCCAACAACCGCGGCGGCAGCATCCGTCAGGGGAGGAACTAAGCCATGAGACCCGCAGCTATTGTTACCCTGGTCCTGGTGTTCTTCCTGGGCCTGTCCAGCCTGTTCGTGGTCAGCGAAGGTGAGCGCGGCATCGTCAAGCGCTTCGGTAAGATCGCCAAGGATGCCGAAGGGGCCACCGTGGTTTACGAGCCCGGCTTGCACTTCAAGGTGCCGCTGATCGACTCGGTGATCCGTATGAATGCCCGGATCCTGACCCTGGATGCGCCGGCGGACCGCTTCGTGACCTCCGAGAAGAAGGACCTGATGGTGGACTCCTACGTGAAGTGGCGCATCATCGATTTCGAAAGGTTCTTCCTCTCCACCTCTGGCGGCAACCAGTTGCAGGCGGAAGCGCTGCTGCAGAGCAAGATCAACAACGGCCTGCGCAGCGAGTTCGGTTCCCGCACCATCTCAGAGATCGTGTCCGGCAGCCGTGACGAACTGCAGCAGGAGGCGCTGAAGGCGGCCTCCGACAGTGCCCTGGAGCTCGGTATCAAGGTGGTCGACGTACGGGTGAAGCAGATCAACCTGCCCCGAGAGGTGAGCCAGTCGATTTACGACCGGATGCGCGCAGAGCGTACCGCCGTGGCCAAGGAGCACCGCTCCCAGGGCCGAGAGAAGGCCGAGATCATCCGGGCCTCGATCGATGCCAAGGTAACGGTGATGCTGGCCGAGGCGGAGAAGAAGGCCAGGACCCTGCGCGGTCAGGGGGAAGCCCAGGCGGCCAAGGTTTACGCCGATGCCTACAACCGGGAACCTGAGTTCTACAGCTTCATGCGCAGCCTGGAAGCCTACGCCAAGTCCTTCGACAGCAAGCAGGACGTACTGGTGGTCTCCCCGGACTCCGATTTCTTCCAGTATATGAAGGGTACCAACAAGGCCAAATGATCGAGGCCTGCCTGAAAAGCCCGGCCCGCCGCCGGGCTTTTTCATTGAAGGAGAGTCACTTATGTCTGAGTCCTGGCTAATTGCCCTGGGATTGCTGCTGCTGATGGAGGGGATCGGCCCGGCGCTGTTCCCCCGTCAATGGCGGGCGGCGGTCTCCGAATTGAGCCGTCAACCCGACGCCATGCTGCGGCGCATCGGCGGTGCCCTGGTGACTGCGGGTGCGGTAATAATGTACATTTTTTCTCGATAACGGCTGTTTTGCTCAGGCTGTTTTGCTAGAATCCTGCTTTAACCACCGACTCTGTATCCATAATGAGCAAAAACGTTGTTGTTCTCGGCACCCAGTGGGGTGACGAAGGCAAAGGCAAGGTCGTCGACCTGCTGACTGATAAATCCTCCTACGTAGTGCGTTATCAGGGTGGCCACAATGCCGGCCATACCCTGGTTATCAACGGCGAAAAGACCGTCCTGCACCTCATTCCATCGGGTATTCTCCGCGAAAACGTCAAGTGCATCATCGGTAACGGTGTAGTGCTGGCTCCCGATGCCCTGCTGCGTGAGCTGACCATGCTGAAGGAGCGTGGTGTGCCGGTCGAGGAGCGTCTGCTGATCTCCGAAGCCTGTCCGTTGATCCTGCCCTACCATGTGGCGGTGGACCAGGCCCGCGAAGCGGCCCGGGGCAGCAAGGCGATCGGCACCACCGGTCGCGGCATCGGCCCCGCCTACGAAGACAAGGTGGCCCGTCGTGCGCTGCGTGTCGGTGACCTGTTCGACGCCGAACGCTTCGCCGAGAAGCTGAAAGAGGTGCTGAGCTACCACAACTTCATGCTGACCGAATACCACAAGGTCGAGCCCGTCTCCTTCGATGAGGTGTATGAGCAGGCGATGTCCGTGGCGGATCTGCTGAAGTCCATGGTGGTGGACGTGACCGACTTGCTGGACAAGGCCCGCAAGGCCGGGGAGCCTATCCTGTTCGAGGGCGCCCAAGGCACCCTGCTGGACATCGACCACGGCACCTATCCCTATGTGACCTCCTCCAACACCACCGCCGGTGGTGTGGCTACGGGTTCCGGTTTTGGCCCCAACCGCATCGACTATGTGCTGGGGATCATCAAGGCCTACGCCACCCGCGTCGGCGGCGGTCCCTTCCCCACCGAGTTGGACGACGCGGTCGGTCAGCACCTGGGTGAAAAGGGGCACGAGTTTGGTGCCACCACCGGCCGCCAGCGTCGCTGTGGCTGGCTGGACATCGTGGCGATGCGCCGCGCGGTTCAGATCAACGGCATCACCGGCCTGTGCCTGACCAAGCTGGACGTGCTGGACGGCCTGGAAGAGCTGAAGCTGTGCACCGGCTACAAGATGGCCGATGGCAGTGTTGTCGAGGTTCCGCCCCTGGCTGCCGAAGACTACGAAACGGTCGAGCCCATCTATGAAAGCCTGCCCGGCTGGAAAGAGAGCACCTTCGGTGTGGTGGAACATGACCGGCTGCCCCAGGCGGCATTGGACTACATCGCCCGCATCGAACAGCTGCTGGAGGTCCCCGTGGACATCATCTCCACCGGCCCCGACCGGGTAGAGACCATGATTCTGCGGAATCCATTCGCCTGACGGCGATAGTGACGGGGCCATCTGGCCCCGTTATGCTATGTTGGACTACAGATTGAACACCCCGGGCCGATAACCTGAGTATGAGACGACTGCTGCTGCTGCTGACAACCCTGATGCTGATGGCCCCTGCCCGTGCGGAACTGCAGGCGGTGGAGCTGTACTCACAGGATGCGCTGCTGCAGATGCTTCGCGCCAACACCCACCTGATGCAGATGCGCCGGGATGAGTGTCAGCTGGTGGAGGACGTGCGCGCCCACGCCAAGGTGCTCAAGGAGCCCGCCTACCAAATGCTGTGGGCCGACATGCTGATGTACGGCGTCTGCATCGACAAGGATGTCCGTGAAGGGTTCTATTACCTGGAGACGGCGTCGGAATCCGGCCTGCCCGATGCCCTGGAGCAGCTGGCCCGCTACTACCGCATCGGCAAGTTCACCCTGGTGAACAATGAGCTGGCGGTACACTACTACAAGCTGGCGTCGGAGCAGGGCCACCTGCGTGCCCGCTTCGATCTGGTACGCATGTACCTCAGGGGGCATGGTGCTCCCCGGGACTACCCCCAGGCCTACCGCTGGCTGTTCGAGGAGGTGTACCGGCGAGAGGAGGATCAGCAGCTCGCCGCCACTCTGCTGGCTCAACTGGAGCCGTTGATCCCGCCCCGTGAAGTGGCCGCCATCCGCGCCGATCAGAAATTTCAGGATAAGTACCGCTGATTGTCGGTATACTTGAAGCTAAATTCCCTATTTTTCTACGAGAATATTTACTATTGGATAAAAACGATCCCCATTATCAGCGCGAGGCTGAGAAGTACGAAAACCCGATCCCCAGCCGGGAGTACCTGCTGCAGTTGATCACCGAAGGCCGCGGCCTGATTGGCCGCGACGAGCTGGCTGCCGAGCTGGGCCTGGAGGGTGAGCAGTATATCGCCCTGATGCGCCGACTGCGCGCCATGGAGCGCGATGGCCAACTGGTCTACACCCGCAAGGGGCGTTACGGCATCCCGGAGAAGATGGATCTGCTCACCGGTACGGTGATCGGCCATCGCGACGGTTTCGGCTTCTTCCGCCCCGATGACGGCAGCCAGGACCTGTTTCTGACCGAGCGCACCATGCACAGCGTGCTGCACGGCGACCGGGTCATGGCTCAGGGGGATCGCCATGATCGCCGTGGTCGCCAGGAGGGACGGATCGTCCGGGTGCTGGAGCCGAGAAACCCGATGATCATCGGCCGCTACTTCACCGAAGACGGGGTCGGCTTCGTGGTGCCCGATGACCGGCGCATCAGCCAGGATGTCCTGATCCATGAAGGGGACCGAATGGGGGCGCGTCTCGGCCAGGTGGTGTCCGTCGAGCTGGTCCAGCGCCCCGGACGTCACACCCATGCCAGGGGTAAGGTGATTGAGGTGCTGGGGAACGACATGGATCCCGGCATGGAGATCGAGATCGCCCTGCGTAACCATGATCTGCCCCATCAGTGGCCTCAGGCGGTGCTTAGCGAGGTGGCGGCGATCGACGACGAGGTGGCCGAAGAGGACAAGAGGGGCAGGGAGGACCTGCGCCATCTGCCCCTGGTGACCATCGACGGTGAGGATGCCCGTGACTTCGACGATGCGGTCTACTGTGAGAAGAAGCGCGGCGGTGGCTGGCGGCTGTGGGTGGCCATCGCCGATGTCAGCCACTATGTGCGCACCGGCACCCCCCTGGATGATGAGGCGATCAAGCGCGGCAACTCCGTCTACTTCCCGGCCCAGGTGATCCCCATGCTGCCGGAGAAGCTCTCCAATGGACTCTGCTCCCTGAACCCTGGCGTCGACCGCCTGTGCATGGTGGCGGAGATGACCGTTTCCAGGGGAGGCAACCTCTCCGGCTTCAAGTTCTACCCGGCGGTGATGCACTCCCACGCGCGCCTGACCTACACCAAGGTGGCAGCGATGCTCGATGGCGATCAGCGCCTTCAGCAGCGCTACGCCGGCATCCTACCCCACCTGCAGGAGCTGCACCGGCTCTACGGCGCCCTGGATGAGGCGCGGCTGAAGCGTGGTGCCCTGGTGCTGGAGACCACCGAAACTCAGTTTATCTTCAACGCCGACCGCCGCATCGAGCAGATCGTGCCGCGGGAGCGCAACGTGGCCCACAAGATGATCGAGGAGTGCATGATCCTCGCCAACGTGGCCGCCGCCAAGTTCGTCAAGAAGCACAAGGGGGAGACCCTGTACCGGGTCCACGAAGGTCCCAGCGAGTCCAAGCTCAAGTCCCTGAGAGACTTCCTTGGTCAGCAGGGGTTGCACCTGGGTGGCGGCGAGGAGCCCCAACCGAAGGATATCGCCAAATTGCTTGCCTCTCTGGAGGGGCGGGGCGATGCCGAACTGGTGACCACCATGGTACTGCGCTCGATGAAGCAGGCGGTCTACAGCCCGGATGACCAGGGCCACTTCGGCCTGGCGCTGCAGGGTTACAGCCACTTCACCTCCCCCATTCGCCGCTACCCGGACCTGATTCTGCACCGGGTGATCCGTGCCCTGCTGGTGAAGGACCAGGGCCTGATTCGCAAGGCGATGGACAAGATGAAGGGACGCGGCCAGGATGGCGCCGCCGTGCACTATGGTACCCAGCAACTGGTGGAACTGGGCGATCACTGCTCCCTGACCGAACGCCGTGCCGACGACGCCACCCGGGACGTGTCCGACTGGCTCAAGTGCGAGTTCATGCAGGATCACGTGGGAGATAGCTTCGACGCGGTGATCAGCGGCGTCACCAGCTTCGGCCTGTTTGTGCGCCTCAACAGATATCACATCGATGGCCTGGTGCACATCTCCAGCCTGGAGAACGACTACTTCCATTTCGACGCGGTGCGTCAAGGGCTCTACGGTGAGCACAGCGGCAAGCGTTATCGTCTTGGTGATGAGGTTCGGGTGAAGGTGTTGTCCGTGAAACTGGACGATCGTCAGATCGAGCTGGGCATGGTGGAGGAGAAGGGCGTCGGCAAGAAGATGAAGGCCAAGGCCAAGTCCAGCCGTAAGCCGGCCCAGAAGCAGCCTCAAAAGCCAGCCGAGAAGCAGTCGCAGAAGGGGCCCTACAAGGCTGGCGACGCCAAAACCAAGGCCAAGGGCAAGTCCGGTCGCGGCAAGGGCGGCAAGCCCCACTCCGACGGACGCGCCCAGGGCGGCCAGAAACAAGCCACGGGCCGGGATAAGCCGGCCAAGCAGAAGAGTAATAAGCGGAACAAGCGGTAATGAAACAAGAGATGGTGTTTGGCCTCCACGCGGTGGAGGCGCTGTTGCAGTCTGAACCTGAGCGGATTAAGGCGATCTGGCTGCTCAAGGGGAGGGACGACGAGCGCCTGCACAGGATTCTGCAGTTGGCCAAGCAGAATGGCATCAGCTGCCAGCCTGCGGCACGCAAGGCCCTGGACGACAAGGCGGGTTCGCCTCAGCACCAGGGAGTGGTCGCCGCCGCCAAGCCCGCCCCGGTGAAGGGAGAGGCCGAGCTGGCCGCCCTGCTGGACGGGGTGGCGACGCCGCTGCTGCTGATACTCGATGGCGTCACCGATCCCCACAACCTGGGCGCCTGCCTGCGCAGCGCCGACGCCACCGGTGTCCATGGGGTGGTGGTGCCCCGGGATCGCTCCGCCAGTCTGGGGCCGGTGGTGCGCAAGGTGGCGGTGGGCGCTGCCGAGTCCGTGCCGCTGTTCCAGGTGACCAACCTGGCCCGTACCATGAGGGATCTTCAGGAGCGGGGGATCTGGATCGTCGGCACCGCCGGTGAGGCGGCCCATGACCTGTACCAGGCCAAACTGAACGGCCCCCTGGCGATCACCATGGGCGCCGAAGGCAAGGGGATGCGTCGTCTGACCCGGGAGCACTGCGATGAGCTGATCTCCATCCCCATGGCCGGGGTGGTTACCAGCCTCAATGTGTCGGTGGCCACCGGCGTCTGCCTCTATGAAGCGGTGCGTCAGCGCCGCAGCTAGGAGTGGCTTGGAACAACAAGGGCGCCGTTTGGCGCCCTTGCTGATCCTGGCGGGCGCCTTAGAAGGTGTAGAGCAGGTTGACCGTGGAGATGATGTCGGTACGTTCGCTGTTCTCCGGTACCCGGTCGGTGAACTTGAGGTCGGTACCGATCTTCAGAGCCAGATCCGCCCACAGCTGGTTGCGGATGGACATCTTCAGGGTCGCTACGGTGTTGCGGTTACCGGTTTCCACCGCCCCCTCGGTGTTGAAGGTGGTGTACTCGTGCAGCCGCTGGGAGAACTTGCCGGAGAAACGGGCAATCCCCTCGTCGGTGGAGCGTCTGCCTCCCTGGTCGGCATCGGTCAGGTTGGGCTCGTTGTACCGGTAACCGCCACCCACTTCCAGAGAGAGCTTGGTGTGGCGCCTATCGACAAGGGTGGAACCGTACCCGGCGGAGTAGATCTGCTGGCGGGTGAAGGAGCCGAACTTGTCCCAGAGCAGTTCACTACGGCCATAGATGTAGTTGCTGCCGCCGAGCTTGTAATCCAGCTGATACTCCAGGGTGTACTGCTCGGCGGTGGTACTCTGGTTGTCCGAGGCAAAATAGGCCTTGAGAACGGTTTCATGCTTGGCGGCGTCGGCATCGTACACCAGCTTTCCCCGGCCGTTGAAGTTACTGGATTCGGAGTTGCCGGAGGTGAACTGCAGACCCAGTTCGACTTCGGCGTCGAGGCGGTCTTCGGGCTCCTTATATTCAGGCGGCACCAGGGCCAGGGCCTGGGGCGCCACAAGCAGCAGCGGCAGCGGCAGCCAGTAGGGTGTCTTTAACACTGTGTTTGTGCACTCTTGTCATTATGGGGTGAGCCCGTTGCGGGCCTGTAGCAGTGACACAGTGTACTCTGCCCCAGGCACCAGGGAAAGGCGTCGCTCAACCGGCGTCGTGGCCGGTGGTCTGTGCTAAACTCCGCTGCGGATTGGCCAATCTCCTTGCCCGGCGGGCGGGATTGCTGTAATATGCGCCGGCTAATCAGCCGAAACCCTTTTTGTTCCTTGCCTCTAGGTCCGGCTGAGCCTGCAAGAGGCTGAATAACCGTAAGGATCAATAATGCGTCATTACGAAATCGTATTTATGGTTCACCCTGATCAGAGTGAACAGGTTCCTGGCATGATCGAGCGTTACACCGCTACCATCACCAAAGATGGTGGTTCTGTAACCCGTCTGGAAGACTGGGGCCGTCGCCAGCTGGCATACCCAATTGAGAAGCTGCACAAGGCTCACTATGTGCTGGTTAACGCCGAAGCTACCGCTGAGGCCATCGAGGAGCTGGAAACTGCTTTCCGCTTCAACGATGCCGTTATCCGCAGCATGGTAATCCGCACCAAGGGCGCCATCACCGAGCCTTCCGCCATGGCGAAAGCCAAGGAAGAGCGTCGTGAGCGTGAAGAGCGTCGCGAAGCCAAGCCTGCTCCTGCACCTGCTGCTGAGGAAGCCAAGGCCGAGTAATCGCTGTGAATACCAACCGCCTGGAGCTGACGGGCACCGTCCTTCGGCCTCCTAAACGGGCAACCGGTATCAACGGAGTTCCCCACGGGTACTTTGTGATGGAGCACCGCTCCATGCAGCAGGAGGCGGGACTGAATCGTCCGGTCTACTGCAAGATACAGGTGGTCGTCAGCGGTCGGGAAGCACAGCCTTTACTGGATTCATTGGACTCAGGTCAGCCGATCCGGGTGGCGGGATTCCTCGCCTGGCAACAGAGCCGGAATGGCCAAAGCCGCCTGGTATTGCACGCTGACTCAATTGAACCTATTTCATAGGAGATGCCCAAATGGCACGTTATTTCCGTCGTCGTAAATTCTGCCGTTTCACTGCAGACGGTGTAACTGAGATCGACTACAAAGACGTAGCGACTCTGAAAAACTACGTTACCGAAAGCGGTAAGATTGTACCGAGCCGTATCACTGGCACCAGCGCTAAGTACCAGCGTCAGCTGGCTCGCGCCATCAAGCGTGCTCGTTACCTGGCTCTGCTGCCCTACACTGACCTGCAAGGTTAAGTTCGGCATTAGGTTAACCCTTTAAAGTAGAGGAAAAGGTAATGGAAGTTATTCTGCTGGATAAAATTGCCAAGCTGGGCGGTCTGGGTGACAAGGTAACCGTAAAATCCGGTTACGCTCGTAACTACCTGCTGCCTCAAGGCAAAGCGGTATTCGCTAGCGAAGCCAACATCGCTGAGTTTGAAGCTCGTCGCGCCGATCTGGAAAAGAACATCGCTGACAAGCTGGCTGCTGCCGAGGCTCGTGCCGAGAAGCTGGCCGCTCTGGAAGCCGTTGTTATCGCCTCCAAGGCTGGTGACGAAGGTAAGCTGTTCGGTTCCATCGGTACCCGTGACATCGCTGATGCCATCACCGCTGCCGGTGTTGAAGTAGTGAAGTCCGAAGTTCGTCTGCCTGAAGGCGCCCTGCGTCACACCGGCGAATTCGACATCGCTATCGCTCTGCACAGCGAAGTGAGCACCAACGTTAAGCTGAACGTTGTTGCCGAGTAATCTACCGAGTTAATTGGAAGATTGAAAAACACCGCCTAGGGGCGGTGTTTTTTTTTGCTCGAGCCCCTGGGGGGTCGGCCAGCGGCTGATAGCTGGCAACAAAAAAGGCCCCGGCGGGGCCTTTTGAGTGAGCAGCCCGGATCACTTCAGCAGGGTCAGCTCATTCAACAGGTTGTCGGCGTTGTCCACCTGCTCCATCATCCACAGCACGTAGCGGAAGTCGACGTGCACCGCCCGGGTGATCTCAGGGTTGAAGTACCAGTCCTTGGTGATCGACTCGTAGGTGGAGTCGAAGTTCAGCCCCACCAGGTCGCCGTCACCGTTGAGGATGGGGGAGCCGGAGTTGCCGCCGGTGGTGTCGACACTGGATAGGAAGTTCACCGGCACTGAGCCGAAGTGGGCATCGCGGGGTTCTGTACAGGAGAAGATGGAGCAGTGCCAGGCCGGGTTCTGCGCCTTCAGGCTTTCCTGGGCAAAGCTGCCGTAGCGCTTGGCCTTGATGGCGTCTACCACCTTCTCAGGGGCGTTGAAGGGGTAGATGCCGGTGTGTTTCTCCACGATCCCCTCCAGTTTGGTGAAAGGCTGCTTATAGAGGGCATCGGCGGACTGATAGCCGTCCACCATGCCGTAGCTGATGCGCAGGGTGCCGTTGGCGTCGGGGTACACCGGCTGGTTACGGCTGTCGTACCACGCCAGCAGGGCGTCCATCATCGCCGGACGGGCTGCGGTGATCTCGCCGGCCAGGGTCTGGCTCTCCCTGCGGTTGGCTTCGTTGGCTTCGTAGAGGGCGACGGCCATCTGGATGAAGGGGTCCTCGCTGGCCTTGAACGCTTCCACCGGCTGGGTCATCCACTCCAGGCGCTTGGCGCCGTCATGCAGCTCGGTGTTGGCGTAGGCGCTATCCAGGTCCAGGGTGGTCAGCACCTTGTCCAGGGCTTCGGAGCGCAGCGGCTGGTCAAGGTAGGCGTTGATGTCGGTCTGCCATAGGGCGCGGTCCATGCGGGAGTCGTAGCTGCGGGACAGGCGGTTCAGTCGGCCCTGCAGCATCTTCATATCCCGCTCCTGGTAACCCTCTTCACGTTCGGCATCGGGCTTCTGGCGCTCGTTGGCCAGCTTGTAGAGGCGGTTGGCGGTGCTGAGCATGGCGCTGGACTGGGCGTTTTCGAAGTAGAAGGCGCGTTGCTTGTACTCGCGCTGCTTGGCCAGCTTCTGCTCCAGCTCCTCCACCTTGGCCAGCTGTTTGGCGTGCTTGGTGTCGGCCTTGAGCCAATCGATGAACGCCTGCTCACTGGCGCCCTTGATGGCGGGGATGTCGGTCTTGCGGAAGCCGTCCAGCAGACCGTTGAGCTTCTTCATCCGGTTGGCCAGGCTGGCCTTGGTACCGGCGTAGGCGATCTTGATGACGCCATCTTCCATTCCATGCTGATCGATCAGATCGATATGGTGCTGGTAGCGCTTGGCGGCCACCGGATACTGCCAGTCGGAGGCGAACTCCAGTTCGCTCAGCAGTTTGTGACGGCTGGTACGGCCTGGGTAGCCGGCAACCAGCACGCCGTCCCCTTCGCGAACGCCACTGGCATTGATCTTGAGGAAGCTCTTGGGCTGGTAGGGAACATTCTGCTCGCTGTAGGCGGCGGGGGAGCCGTCCGGGGCCACATAGGCGCGCAGGAAGGTGAAGTCACCGCTGTGACGCGGGTACTCGAAGTTGTCGATGTCGTCGCCGTAGGAGCCGACGCTCTGGGGCGGCGCGTACACCAGGCGTACATCGCGAATCATCAGCTGGCGCAGCAGGTAGTACTTCTTGCCGCCGTGGAAGCTGCGAACGTGGCAACGATAGTTGTCGTTGGACTCACACTCCTTCAGCAGGGCCTTACGATTGCCCTGGATGGTGTGGTAACGCTGGTAACCGTCCATCTCGTCGGTGGTGCCAGCGTACACCTTGTCGGTGACATCCTCAATTTTATCCGTAACGTAGAGGCGTTCCTGAGGGCCTGCGGAGGGCTCTTGTTCCATGGAGGTAGCCAGGAAGCCGTCGTCCAGGTAGTTATGCTCTTCGTTGCTGTTAAACTGGATGCCCCGGTAGGCACAGTGGTGGTTAGTGACCACCAGCCCTTTGGGAGAGACGAAGGAGGCGGTACAATAGCCGAGCCCCACCACCGCATTCATCGGATACTGGTTCAGATCGGCCAGCTGCTCCGCCGGCAGGCGGATACCGGCCTGCTTCAGGTCGTCGGCGAGTTGCGGCATCTGCATCGGCAGCCACTGGCCTTCGTTCGCCAGGGCGGGCATGGTCAGGGAGAGGCTCAGCGCCAGTGCTGATACCGAAGAAGAAACTTTGGTTGGCATGGGAGATCCCTTTATTATTATGAATCCTGTCTGGGCTGGCGCCCGGAAAGGGGCAATCTTATCAACTAAAAGTTCCTAGTGTAACGGGTTTAACATGGCAGAAACACGCCGGCGCGAAAGCGGGCAGCAGAAAACGGTCGACCAGCTGAAGATCCCTCCGCACTCCATTGAGGCGGAGCAGTCGGTCCTGGGTGGCCTGATGTTGAACAACGATGTGTTCGATCAGGTGGCCGAGCGAGTGGTCAAAGAGGACTTCTACAGCCGCAGCCATCAATATATCTTCGCTGCCATGTCGCTGCTGCTGGAGGGCGGCCATCCCCTGGATCTGGTGACGGTCTCCGAAGAGCTGAGCCGTCAGGGGGAGTTGGACAACGTCGGTGGCATCCCCTACCTGTCTGACATATCTCGTAACACTCCCAGTGTCGCCAACATCGTCGCCTACGCCGAGATCGTCCGTGAGCGGGCGGTGGTGCGGGAGATGATCAAGGTGGCCAACGAGATCGCCGATGCCGGCTTCAATCCCGAGGGGCGAGACTCCGCCGCCCTGCTGGACCTGGCGGAAACCAAGGTGTTCAAGATCGCCGAGAGTCGGGCCAACGCCAACGAGGGCCCGGAGAACATCAAGAGCATCTTGGAGAAGACGGTCGACAAGATTGAGCAGCTTTACTCCAACCCCCATAACGGGGTGACCGGGGTCTCCAGTGGCTTCTCTGATCTGGATAAGATGACCGCCGGCTTCCAGCCGTCGGATCTGATCATTGTGGCGGCCCGTCCCTCCATGGGTAAAACCACCTTCGCCATGAACCTGTGCGAAGCGGCGGCCATGAATGAGCAGAAGCCGGTGCTGATCTTCTCCCTGGAGATGCCCTCGGAGCAGATCATGATGCGTATGCTCGCCTCCCTGGGCCGGGTGGATCAGACCAAGATCCGGACCGGGCAGCTGGATGACGAGGATTGGGCCCGGGTTTCCAGCACCATGGGACTGATGATGGAGCAGGGCAAGATGTACATCGACGACGCCTCCGGCCTGACCCCGACCGAGGTGCGCTCCCGCGCTCGGCGAATCGCCCGTGAGCATGGCGGCCTCTCCATGATCATGGTGGATTACCTGCAGCTGATGCAGGTGCCGGCCCTGGCGGACAACCGGACCCTGGAGATCGCCGAGATCTCGCGTTCCCTCAAAGCCTTGGCCAAGGAGCTGAATGTACCGGTGATTGCCCTGTCCCAGTTGAACCGCTCCCTGGAGCAGCGGGCGGACAAGCGCCCGGTGAACTCCGACCTTCGTGAATCCGGCTCCATCGAGCAGGATGCCGACCTGATTATGTTTATCTACCGGGATGAGGTTTATCACCCGGACACCGCCGAGAAGGGCACCGCCGAGATCATCATCGGTAAGCAGCGTAACGGCCCCATCGGTAAGGTGCCACTGACCTTCCAGGGGATGTTCTCCCGCTTTGACAATTACGCTGGTGGCGGTTTCGAATACGACGAGTAAGGATCTGCAGTGCGATTTTCCCCAGTGGCTGAGATCAGCCGAAGTGCCCTGTTGCACAACCTGGGCCGGCTGCGCCAACTGGCGCCCGGCGCAAAGATCATGGCGGTGGTCAAGGCCAACGCCTATGGCCATGGCCTGACCACCCTGGCCCGCTGGTTAGATGATGCCGGCGTCAACGGCTTCGGCATGGCCCGTCTCGAGGAGGCCCTGTGCCTGCGTCGGGAGGGGATCGGTGCCCGGATGCTGCTGCTGGAAGGAGTGTTCTCGGAGGAGGATCTGGAGCTGGCCGCCAGCCATGACCTAGAGGTGGCGATTCATGATTGTCAACAGGTGGCGATCCTGGAGCGGGCCCGGCTCTCCAAGCCGGTACGCGTCTGGTTGAAACTGGATACCGGTATGCATCGTCTCGGGGTGCAGCCACACCAGTTCGAGGCCCTGTACCAGCGCCTGCGAGCCCTGGAAAACATCCAGGGAGAGATCAATTTCATGACTCACTTCGCGGTGGCGGATGAAGCGGAAAACCCGGAAACCACCCGGCAGATCGCCCTGTTCAACCAGTTGACCAAGAACCTGCCTGGTGAGCGCACCCTGGCCAACTCTGCCGGGACCCTGGCCTGGCCTGTTTCCCACGGTCAGTGGGTGCGGGCGGGACTGGCGCTGTATGGGGGGTCGCCGATGATCGCCGGCCGTCCCGAAGATTTTGACCTCAGGCCGGTGATGACCATGAAGACCACCGTGCTGGCGGTGCGGGAGCACAGGGCCGGCGATCCGGTTGGCTACGGCCAGAGTTGGCGTGCCAGCCGCGACACTCGTCTGGCGGTGCTTGCCATGGGCTACGGGGACGGCTACCCGCGCCACGCGGTCAGCGGTACCCCGGTGTTGATCAACGGCAAGCGCTACCCCCTGGCGGGTAGGGTCTCCATGGATATGATCACCGTGGAGATCGGCGATGATCCCATTCAGGTGGGTGATCCCGTGGTGCTGTGGGGCGATGGATTGCCGGTGGAGGAGATCGCCGAGTGCGCTTCCACCATCCCCTATGAACTGCTGTGCAGCACTACCGCCAGGGTGCAGTACCGCTACGTCGACTAGTCCGGGCCTGCGGTTGTGACGCTGCCCCGACGGAGGTGAGAGAGGATGAAACAGTTAGAGTTGCGATTGGAGGCCCGCCCCAGAGGCTTTCACCTGGTGACCGATGAGATTGTCCGGGCCCTGCCCCTGAAGGCGGTGCCGGCGGGATTGCTGCACCTGCAACTGCTGCACACCTCGGCCAGCCTGACCCTGAATGAGAACTGCGACCCGACGGTCAGGGGGGATTTTTCCACCTTCTTCGACCGCTTGGTGCCCGACGGCACTCCCTATTTTCGCCACGACTATGAGGGGGATGATGACATGCCGGCCCACATCAAGAGCAGTCTGCTCGGCACCAGCCTGATGCTGCCGGTGAGTCGCGGCCGGCTGGCCCTGGGTCAGTGGCAGGGGATCTACCTTGGGGAGCATCGGGACCAGGGGGGCAGCCGCCGAATCCTGGCGACGCTGACCCAGTAGAGAAAAAAGGGCCGTGGCCTGTGCGGGCACGGCCCCAGTGAGGTCCGGCGGCGTGATCCGGACAGAACGACTTACAAGCCCAGCATCTCCTCTTTCAGGTCGTCATCCAGCGGCTTGTCTCCCAGCCAGATCCCCAACAGTACTGAGCGGAACAGCTCTCCCTCCACGGCTACCAGCTGCTCACCATTCTTGATCAGGGTCACCGGCTGGCCGGGGATGGAGAGGATCTGGAACCGATCGCCCTCAGTGACCGGGGCGCTGAACGCTTGGGTAAAGCGGGCGATCTGCTCCTTCAGCTCCGGCAGGTGCTGGCCTGCCGAGCGGGCGAAGCCGTCCTCCATGCTGGCGGTCATCTTCTCCGAGGTGATCATCGAGGAGATGATGTCCAGCTGGATGGCGGTGGCGGTGTGCCCCTCCATCAGTTCACCGGCGGGAAGGTTGTCCTGGTTGTAGAGGGAGCTGACGTAAAGATCCATAAAGAATTTGGAGCGGATACCGGCCCCCCGGTAGGGAAGCTCCACTCCGTTGAGCGTCAGGTTGTCGGCCAGTTCGACGTCGGCCAGGGTGGCCGACCAGGCAGCACCGCTGAAGGCCAAGGAAAAGCAGAGAGAAAGCAGGGGCATTTTTTGCATCTTGAATCACCTATTGATATGGCCAGAAACCAATCTAGAGTATTTGCTCTAATTTATTTTTTATTGATTTGTATCAATCTACTTCCCCAAATTGTTCGCACATGTTAACGAATGGCGTTACCTGCTTGATTGGTGCTGCTCCGGTGGGGATTTGACGGTGTTGAAGGTGTTCGTAACAGAGGATTAGTCCACCACATGAAGGAATAATCTGGTTCGAACCATATTGATGCCGGCTCAAAATTTCCGCGGAAAATTTCTTGATCCCTGTCATGAAAATCGGCAAACCCAATGATTAGAGTAAAAGCTCTAATGTGTAAGTGGAGAATTTCCGAGGTTGGTATGGGTATTCCGATTTCTACCTATGTAGTTTCCATGGTGGGCTACATAGTATTCCTTCTGGTTCTCGTCGAAATGATGAGAAGAACACCAAGATTCACCTTTGTCTTCTGGTTGCTGTCGTTATTAACTGCCCCGCTTTGGGCAGACAATCTTGATGGGTGGTTCCGCTGGGCGAAAACCGTCAGTGTGCTTATTCCTACCGCCTTAATAGTGGGTACGGCACGAATTGCCTACCTCTATTATGAAAACCCCAATCGAATTCTGAAGTTTTTCCGAAAGGATTGGGTGCTGTGGGTCCTATACGGCGTTCTGTTCCTGAATATTGCCGAGGCGACCGTTAAGGATCTGGTCACCGAGAACTACTTCAATTTCATTGCCGGCTGCGTGTTGCTGGCCACCATGCCGTTCCCCAAGTACAAGAATGGCAAGCGTCAGTACTGGCTCATCGGCAAGGATGCGCCCAATGACCTGCTGTTCTACTCCACCGCGGCGTGGAACTTCCTCTACACCACCTGGAACATGGCGTTTGTCTATGGTGAAAACCCCGGCTACTTCGCCAGCTCCTTCTGCATCCTGATGGCCGCCGAGCTCTACCCGGTGTTCAAGAAGCGCCCCGAGCTCTACATCATTGCCCGGGTCTATACCCTGGCGTTCCACATCCTGGTACGCGCCATGGGTGACCCCTTCGCCGAGGTGATGGATTCCACCCACTGGGCCAACGATCAGGTGCTGTTGTTCTGGGGCGTCGCCAACGCCGTGCTGCACATCGCCTACCTGTTCTGGTACTTCAAGAAGTTCCGTCAGCCCAACGCGGAGGGGGGATATGAACCGCCCTACGGCAATCGTCAGCCTCCGTTGGTCGTGGATGCCAGAACCGAAGAGAGCAGCCCACTGCTGCCTGGTCAGAAGCCTGTCACTGCCTGAGTTGACTCAATAGCGGGGCAGGGTGGCTGCCCCGCGGAGATACGTAATGAAGTCCTTTTTGAAACTAATGAGTGCCTGGCTGCTGGCTCTGGTGCTGACCCCGGCCGTCCTGGCGAATGAGCTGGAGGGGGTGAACATCGGCGACCAGTTTGCCGGCCAGATCTGGCAGGGCACCATGGACGGTGATCCCGGCCAGGGCAGCCTCTTCTTCCGACTGGAGTTCTCCGCAGACCACCAGGTGACCGTCACCAGGCAGTCCGGCGGACACAACCAGGTGGAGGTGAAGCAGTGGCAGATTCAGGGTGAGCAACTGGTCATCACCGGCTCGCCTGGGCAGATGATCGACAACTTCGACGAGGCGACAATGACCGTCGTCTCCGCAGACCGCTTCCACTATGCCAAAGACAACAAGAAGTTCATCGGACACAAGTGGATCGAGGCCCGGGCCTATGGACACGTGCTGTTCGTGCTCATTGGCCTGATGGTGATGAATGAGATCTGCCGCCGTTACAAGTGGCCCACGGTGATCATCTTCTTCGTCCTGCCCATCGTACTGATCCCCCTTTGGGCCAGCTACGGGGTCAGTTACTGGTTCAAGTGGGTCAAGCTTTATTCGGTGGTGGGCGCCTGCGTACTGTTCACCCTGATTCGCTACACCAGGGTGGGGGAGATGAGGTGGGCCAAGTTCTGTGCCGCCGGTTTCCTGGCCCTAAACATCTCCGAGGCGGTGCTGCAGGATTTCAGCATGGGATATACCGCCAACGTGCTCAACGCCATCGGCGGCATCTTCTCCATTATCACCCTCACCGGATGGGCCCAGATCCAGGCGGCCAAGACCAAGGAGAGGGACATGATCTGGCCGGCGATGACCACCTTCTGGATCATCGCCTACGACGTGTGGAACTTCGCCTTCGTCTACCTGAACTTCCCCGGCTCCGCCACCGCCCAGTTCATGGTGCTGACCGCGGCGACCATTCCGTCGCTGTTGATTACCCGGGGAACCTGGCTGCAGGCACGGGCGTTCACCCTGGCGCTCTCCTTCATGTACTACTTCACCAACCCGGCCATGTACGAGAGTAACGTGGTGATGCTACCGAGAAATGATGAATTGATGCTGGCGGTTGGATTATTGAGCTTCGTTCTTAATTCCATCCTTTTCTATCAGGTGTATGGAGCCAAGTGGAGAAATTATAGGCTGAAGCAAGAGATGGCGAGTTAGTTTTTGATACGACACAAACAAATAATTAAATTATTCTGGAGTTGATAATGAAAAAGTTCACTGCATTAGCGATGGCTGCCCTGAGTTTGTCTGCATTTGCTTCCGAAGAAGCACCCGATATGGGGAATCCAACCGAGGTTTATACCTATTTGGGGGCGTCCTATGGCAGCGAAGGAGCCAACCTCAAGGGGATGATGGCCCTGAGTGAAGACAAGGGTGAATATGATCAGAAAAGCGGCATTCTGTTTGAGGTAAAAAACATCTTCAATGAAGGTGATAAAACCCCCAAGTTTGGCGGAATTCAGTATGGTCAATATCCCGACGGCAGCATCGGCCCGGTAGGCACCAAAACCAAGGGGTACGCCAGCAACCGCTCCTATCGCCTGCGCTATGGCACCATCAACACCAAGAATGGCCTGGGCTTCTCCGTGGATGCGGTGTTTGCTGATCACCCCTTCTTTGGTTCCACGTCGGTGATTCAGGCGGGTCCGGTGGCTACCATTCCGGTGGGCGAGGATATCCTGATCTGGCCCATCCTCTACGTGGGGGCGGTGGTCATGGATGACAACATCCAGGATCTGAATCCGGAGTGGCCCGACGCCAGCTCCAGCGGCGTGGACATCGCCTCCACCATCGGTACCGCCATGGTTTATGCCAAGTGGACCATCTCCGATAACTGGTGGACCCTGGCCAGCTACCGCTACACCATGGAGCTCAACGGCAAGTCCTGGGATGACGATGTGATGGACGGCGGTCTGCAGATGGACGCCACCGAGTTTGAGATCTCCCTGGCCTATCAGCTCACCAAGAAGCAGAACGTCCGTGCCTACTTCAGCACCGCCAAGGACGACAGCTACTGGCTGGAGTACAACTACGCCTTCTAACCCCCAATCGTCGTCAGGGCGTCGTCCGTCGCCCTGACGACACCCTGGAGGGGCGGTGTCATCCTCAATCCCCGTTCCGCCCCTCCGCCCCAATTCAGAGGTGGTAGCATGTTCCTGTTTGAACCCATCCCCTGGTACTCCTGGGCGGCCTTCTTTGCGGTACTGGCCGCGCTGATTCTGCTCAACGAGATCTCCCGCCGCAGCCTGTGGGCAGGTCTCGGCTGCTTTGTCCTGCTCCCCCTGGTGCTCACCCTTACCGTCTGGCCCCATACCACCTCCGCCGAGGGCTCCAGCGTCGGCACCTGGTTCCACTGGGCCAAGGTGTACTCCTCCCTGGCCGGATGTGTCGGCTTCATGGCCATTCGTTACATCAAGGGAGCGGCCGACAACAAGTGGGTGCTGATGTTCCCACCGGCGATCCTGGCCATCAACATCGCCGAGGCGGTGGTAAGGGACTTCCAGTGTTACAGCTTCAACGGCCTGGTCGATGGCATCACCATCATCGGCGGTCCCTGGAACATCATGAACGGCATCGCCGGCATCCTGAATATCCTCACCATCTGCGGCTGGGCCGGCATCTTCATCAGCCGGGACAGGTTCAAGGATATGCTGTGGCCGGATATGCTGTGGTTCTGGATCATCGCCTACGACCTGTGGAACTTCGCTTATGTCTACAACTGCGTCGGTGACCATGCCTTCTACGCCGGAGGGACACTGCTGCTCTCCTGCACCATTCCGGCGTTCTTCATGCGTCGCGGTGCCTGGTTGCAGCACCGGGCCCACACCCTGGGGTTCTGGATGATGTTCGTGATGTGTTTTCCCGGTTTCGTGGACACCTCCCGATTTGCGGTGAAGGCCTCCGGCGATCCTGTCGCCCTGTGGTGGGTCTCCGCCATCGCCCTGGCCGCCAATGTGGTCCTGGTGTTCTACCAGATTCATCGCATCCGCACTGCCCGCCGCCATCCTCTCAAGGATGAGCTCTACGATCACCTGCCCGCCTATCAGCAGGTGGCCTCCACCCGTTGATCCCCCGGGCGCGCCGGGTCGCACCACCCGGCGTGCCTAGCCAACCCATTGAGAAACAGCCCATCGACCCCTTTGCCCCGTCCGCTGCGCCGACGGGGTTTTCTTTGATGCCGTGGCCTTTGCTATAATCCCCGCCCCAAAGTCGGCCGGCGTGTGCGTTCCGGTCCCGTTGAACTGAATCTAGGGTGATCTTCCTTTGAGTTACGCCGAGCACAACTGCCGCTTCTCCGTGGCCCCCATGCTGGACTGGACCGACAGGCACTATCGTTATTTTGCGCGGCTGCTGTCCCGTCAGGCCCTGCTGTACACCGAGATGGTGACCACCGGGGCGATCATCCATGGGCGGGGAAACTACCTGGATTACAACGAGCAGGAGCACCCGGTGGCCCTGCAGTTGGGAGGCAGCAATCCCCAGGAGCTGGCCCAGTGTGCCAGGCTGGCCGAGGAGCGTGGTTATGATGAGGTCAACCTCAATGTGGGCTGCCCCTCGGACCGGGTACAGAATGGCCGCTTCGGGGCCTGCCTGATGGCCGAGCCCGAGCTGGTGGCCCAGAGCGTGGACGCCATGCGCCAGGTGGTGGCGATCCCGGTGACGGTCAAGACTCGCATCGGCATCGACGACCAGGACAGCTACGAGTTTCTCACCCGCTTTATCGAACTGGTGGCGGCGGCGGGGTGTGAGCAGTTCACCATCCATGCCCGCAAGGCATGGCTCTCCGGCCTCAGCCCCAAGGAGAACCGGGAGATCCCACCGCTGGACTATGAGCGCGCCTACCGGCTCAAGCGGGATTTCCCCCAACTAACCCTGGCGCTGAACGGTGGCATCAAGACCCTGGCCGAGTGCCAGACGCACCTCAAGCAGATGGACGGGGTGATGGTGGGCCGCGAAGCCTATCAGAACCCCTACCTGCTGGCGTCGGTGGACCGGACGATCTACGGCTGCGATACCCCCCTGGCGGACCGCCGCGAGGTGGTGGAGAAGATGGTGCCCTATGTGGAGCGCCACCTGGCCAGTGGTGGTCGGGTCAACCACGTGACCCGCCACATGCTGGGGCTGTTCAACGGCTTGCCCGGAGCCCGGAGCTGGCGCCGTACCCTGTCGGAACGGGCCCACCTCCCCGATGCCACCCCGGGGCTACTGCTGGAGGCGATGGCCGAAGTGGGTGAGTCCCTGGAGCCGGAAGTCGAATAGCACAACGCCGCCCTCGGGCGGCGTTGCTGCATCTATGGCTCGAGAGAGCCGTTGCGCCTGGCCTAAATCCCCACGGCCGACGGTGAGGCATCCGCCGTCAGGGCTGTCTTGGGATAGGGGAAGGAGCCGCTCCTCCTCGACTCCGCGGTCCCTTTCCTGACCAATTTCACCAAGGGTTGGTGAAAATCACCATTTCCCCCCCGTTCTCCTCAGATGGGCACCTCCTGGTGTCTCCCATGTTTTTATTAATTCAATAAAATCATGCGGATAAAAACTGGCACGCCGTTTGAATACTTCTGAGTGAATCACCCATTCACCCATTTGGAGAAAATCTCATGGACCGTTCAATCAAAGTGAAGTCTCTGGTATCCGCGTCATTGGCCGCAGTGTTGATGTTTTCCGCCGGTGCCCAGGCGACCCCTCACGGCGAGATTGAGCAGGGAGTCGAGCAGTTTGTGTCTTCCCAGGTAGCCTCAATGCGCCAAACCCTGGAACGTCAACTGGCCAACGAAGTGCGACTGGCCGCCCGGATGCTGCTGGCGGGCCACTCCACCGAACTGGCCGCCAAGCCGTCTAAGCCTAAGTTGACCGCCGCTGCCCGACGCCAAGGAGAGGAGGAATGATGGTTGTGAACTGGATGCTGGCCGTGCTCTGCCTGTTGCCACTGGCCGGCTGGATGCTGAGTGTGTTGGGTTACTGGCTCTACAGTGAAGTGCGCTAGGAGGTAAGCATGGCCAATCGAATTGAACGTGATCCCAGCCGGGGCTGGATCGCCGGAACCTTTGCCGGTCTGTGCCGCTATCTGGGTTTCAGCCCCTTCTGGTGTCGGGCCATCTTCCTGGTCTATCTGATGCTGGAGCCGGTCACCGCCACCCTGGCCTACCTGGTGGCCACCCTGTTGATGCCCAAACGCCGATGCCGCTACTGCTGATCGTTCTGGTACTCTGCCTCGGCGTGGCGACCCTGAGCGCTCCCCCCGCCCTGGTCTGGTGGTGGCAGGATTATGGCAGTGGGTCACTGGCCGCCCTGGCGGTGGTGGTGATCGCCTGCTGGTACTGGCAGAAGAGCCAGTAGCAACCCATTTTTTGCGGGGGCCCCATCGCCCTCTCGGGGTTCCCGCCCTCCCTAGGGCTTCAGCCTGGCCTGGATAACCCTCCGGGCCTCGTCGCTGGCGAGCCGCTCGCCCAGGGCGGCAAACTCCGCCTGCATCACCGCTCCCAACTGAGGCTGGGACAGCTTCAGCAGCCGCTTGGCCTGCTGCATCGCCAGGGGGGGCCTGGAGGCAAACTTCTGGGCGTAGCTCATGGCCAGGTCCATCAGCTCGGCCTCGGGACAGCTGCAGTTAACCAGTCCCACCTGCTTGGCGCGCGCCACGCCGAAGGACTCACCCAACAGCAACAGTTCCGCCGCCAGAGGCCCGCCACACATCTGCGGGATCAGGGTGCTGGATCCCGCCTCGGGAACGATCCCCAGGTTGACGAAGGGCAGCATAAAGGTGGCGTTGTCGGCGGCGATTACCATGTCGCAATGGGGCAGCAGCGTGCAGCCAATGCCCACCGCGCTGCCGCCGACGGCGGCGATCAGCGGTTTGGTCAGGGTGGGCAGCAGCCGGATAAACCGGGCGGCGGCATTGTTGTCATCGAATGCCTGGTCGGCGTGGAAGTTACCCAGGTCGTTGCCGGCGGTGAAGCAGTCGCCCTGTCCCCGGAGTAGGCAGGCGTGGATCTCGGGATCCTGTTCCGCCTGTTGCAGCCCGTCACACAGCTGGCAATACATCTCTTGGGTCAATGCGTTACGCTTGTCGGGCCGATGGATGGTCAGTACCATGACATGACCGTCACGGGATATCGCTATCGGATTGGCCATACTTGCTCCTTTCCGTGGAGAGATTTTGTACCGAAGGAAAAAGTGTAAGGGAAGCGTGATGAAATTCAAACAACTGTTTATATTTTCTGCCCTGCTGACCGCCACCCCGGTGATGGCGGCGATCACCCTCAGCGATGCCCAGGTCAGGGAGATGCCGCCCGGGGTGCCCAACACCGCCGCTTACCTGACCCTGCACAATGACGGCGAGGCCACGGCCTTGGTGGGGGCCAGTTGCGACATTGCCGCCAACACCGAAATCCACACCATGCTGACTGAAAATGGCATGATGAAGATGCGCCGCATCGACCGGGTCGACCTCCCTGCGGGCCAGTCGGTGTCTCTGCACCAGGGCGGTGATCACCTGATGCTACTGCAGCTGACCCGGCAACCGCTGGCGGGTCAGCGGATCAACTGCATCCTGACGTTTGCCAGTGGCGCCAGCCTGAGCGCCACCCTGCCCGTGGTGGAGATGAAGTCCGCCGGGCATGAGCACCATCAACACCACTAAAGAGGAGCCGCGTAATGGCCGCATTAAATAGGACGTGGATAGTGTCTGGCCTGGTGGGCCTGTTGCTGCTGAACTGGTTGATCGCCGTCTGGTGGAGCTTCGAGCCGGAACAGATTGGTGTGAATCGCCTGCGCGGAGAGGCCCGGGTGACCGGCTACGCCACCACCTCTGCGGCCATTGAGGTGATGGCAACCCTGCTGGACAAACCCGGCGGCTTCCTTTCCAATGACAAGATGCCGCCGTCGGTGCTGATGGACAACATGCCCGCGTTCGAATTCGGGGCATTGGAGCAGGTGCGGGACCTGACCCTGGTGATGCGCAAGGATCTCTCCCGCTCCCAGTCCCAGTCCACCGAAGATCCGGATCTGGCCAAGGCTCAGCCCAAGTTCAACATCGATCATCGCAGCTGGATGATCCCCCGCGCCGAGTCCGAGTACCGGGCCGGGATTGAGGCGCTGAAGTCCTATCGGACCCGCATCAGTGATCCGACTCAGCCGTCGGCGCAGTTTTATGTTCGGGCCGACAACCTGGTGGCGGTGCTGGATCAGGTGGAGAAGCGACTGGGCAGCCTGTCCCAGAGGTTGTCCGCCAGTGTTGGCCAGGCCCGACTGAATACCGATCTGGCCGGGGACACCTCCGCCAGTGCTTCCACCATGACGGTGAGCGAACAGGAGGTGAAGACCAGCTGGTGGAAGATTGACGACGTGTTTCACGAGGCCCGTGGCAGCTGTTGGGCGCTGCTGGCGATCATGAATGCGGTGGAGTCTGACTTTGCGCCTGTACTGGAGAAGAAGAATGCCACCGTCAGTCTGCAACAGATCATCCGTGAGCTGGAGGCGACCCAGGAGACCGTCTGGAGTCCCATGGTGCTCAATGGCAGCGGATTTGGCCTGGTGGCCAACCATTCGCTGGTGATGGCGAACTACATCAGTCGTGCCAACGCGGCACTGATTGACCTGAAACAACTGCTAACTCAAGGGTAACTCTTTATGCGTTTGAAACTCTCTGTTGTGGCGGCCTGTCTTGCCACTGCACTGACCGGGACCGCCCAGGCCGATGTACTGGGGGTCAAGCTGGGCCTGGATCTGCAGCAGAACAGCGTCAGCGGCGATCTGCACAGCACTGGCGGCGATTGGGACGACAGTTATCAGCCCAGCGGCTATGCGGCGTTCGAGCATTTCATCCCCCTGGTGCCTAACGTGATGTTGCGTTACAACCAGCAGGAGTCCGATGGTCAGGGATCCGTCAAGGCGGACCTCTCCAACACCGATCTGGTGGCCTACTATGAGCTGCTGGACAACGGTGCCGTAGAACTGGATCTGGGTGCCAGCTACCGTCTGTACAGTGGCAAGCTTAATGATGGCGCCCTCAATCAGGACAATCTGGATGAAGGGATCCTGATGGGGTATGTGCGTGGTCAGGTGAACCTGATTGGTACCGGCCTGTTTGTGTTTGCCGACGGGGTGCTGGCCAGCTACGACGACCGCGACATTAGCGACTACAAGGCGGGTCTGGGCTGGGAGCTGGACATGCTGGCCCTGGATCTGGCCATCAAGGGTGGCTATCGTCAGCACAGCTTCGATGTCAGCGACTGGGGCACCCGGGCGGACCTGGAGTTCTCCGGTGCCTTTGTTGGCGTGGAACTGAGTTTCTAAGGATACCCAGCCACAAAAAAACCGCCCAATGGGCGGTTTTTTTGTTGGCGTAAAGTCTACTTCAGACCGTTGTTGATCATCTGTACGTCTTCGGCGCTCAGGGTTCCTGCTGCCTGCTTCAGGGACAGAACCGCCAGGATGTAGTTGTAGCGGGCGTCAGCCAGCTGCTGCTTGGCGCTGTACAGCTGACGGGTGGAGTTCAGTACCTCAACAATGGTACGGGTACCCACTTCGAAACCGGCTTCGGTGGCCTTCAGGGCGCTCTCGGCAGACACCACGGACTGCTCATAGGCCTTGATGGTGCTGATGGATGCCTTGACGTTGTTCAGGCTGTTGCGCAGGTTACGTACCACGGAGCGGTGTGTCTCCTCCAGAGCCTGAGAGGAAGCCACGAAGTTGTACTTGGCCTGCTCAACCTGGCTGGTCACGGAGAAGCCGCTGAAGATGGGTACCCTCAGGGTCAGACCGATCTGGCCGGTGGTGTCGTTGGTGATCTGGTTGGGGCGATCTTCCTGACCATAGTTGGTGGTGATGCCGGCGGCCAGATCCAGGCTCGGCAGGTGACCGGTTTTCGCCAGTTCAATCTGCTCTTTGGCGATGTCCACTCCCAGGCGGCGGCTTAGCAGTTCCAGGCTGCTTTCCTCACCCAGTGCCAGCCAGGCGTCGTGGGTGGCCGGGGTCGGGGATGAGGGACTGAAGCGCTGGGTATCCAGGATGGCGAGCTGGCTGTGCTCCAGGCCGGTGATTTCGCGCAGCCCTTCGTAGCTGTTCTCCAGGGTGTTCTGAGCGTTGATCTCCTCGGCGATGGCCAGGTCATACTGAGCCTGGGCTTCATGCACGTCGGTGATGGCGGTCAGACCCACGGCGAATCGCTGCTTGGTCTGCTCCAGCTGGCGTTCGATGGCACGCTTGTTGGCTTGAACAAACTCAAGGGAGTCCTGAGCAGAGAGGACGTCGAAGTAGGCATTGGACACCCGAACGATCAGGCTCTGGGCGGCCAGAGAGTAGTTGGCGTCGCTCTGGGCGGCACTCTTCTCACTCAGTGCCAGGTTGACGTAGTTGGCGTGATTGTAGATGCTCTGACCCAGCTCGATGCTGCCGGAACCGGCACCGCCGCTGTCGGTGGTTTCGCCCAGATCATCGAACCAGCCGTAGCCGTAGCCCAGGGAGGCGCTGATCTGGGGCAGCAGGGAGGCGCGGCTCTGGTCGATGGCCTGGAAGGCGGCATCGCGTGTCGCTTTGGATTGCAGCAGGACCGGATCCTTGGTCAGTGCCTGTTGGTAGATCTGGTAGAGATCGTCCGCGTGGGCTGGCAGGGTGGTTCCGGCCAGACCAAGCGCTAGGGTCAATGCTCGAAATTTGAGTCGCATTTGAAATCCTTAAAGTAAATACAAAGCTAGCCTGCACCACAGGCAAGCTAAATTTCCGGGCTGGGAAAACCCGTTATTCCCAAGACGACCTTGACTTTGACAGCCTTAGTAAACTGAATTACACCCAGAAAAGTCAATGATTTTGCGTCACCAAGTGTAACAGTTTATGGAGTTCACAAGGCTGAAGAAATTCGCCAATCAGAGGGTAGATGGATGAAAGTACAACTTCCAAACCAGATGGATCCTGAACGGATCGAACTTCTGGAGGAGAGGACGCTGTTCCAGGGCTTCTTCAAAGTGATTCAGCGTAAGCTTCGCCATCCCCTGTTCGACGGAGGCATGAGCCAGGTAGTCACCCGGGAGATCTTCGAGCGGGGCAACGCCGTGGTGGTGCTGCCCTATGATCCGCTGCGCGATCAGGTGGTGCTCATCGAGCAGTTGCGGATCCCCGCCATCGGCAACACCAGCCATCCCTGGCTCTATGAACTGGTGGCGGGGATGATCGACAAGGAGGAGTCGGTGCTGGAGGTGGCTGAGCGGGAACTGATGGAGGAGACCGGTCTGCACCCCATCAGCCTGAGCGCCATCGGCAGTCACCTCTCCTCCCCCGGCGGCAGCTCCGAGCGGCTGTTTATGGTGTTGGCCGAAGTGGATGCCGCCGGAGCGGGCGGAATTCATGGGCTGGATCATGAACATGAGGATATCCGGGTGGTGGTGGTGCCCAGGACTCAGGCCTACCGGATGGTGGAATCGGGTGAAATTGACAATGGCAGCAGTGTGATTGGTCTACAATGGCTGGAATTGAATCACCACAAGCTTGGGAGGGGCACACCCTGATGGCCAAACGGCGTGACTCACTGGTGCGGCTGCACGCCCTCTATGGGCGCAACTACCTGCGGCTGCTGCCACTGATCCCCGATGATGTCCGTCCAGGGGACCGCTGGCATATGCGGCTGGCCCCCCGGATTGAGGTGGGCCTGACCCTGGTGGAGCAGACACAGTACACCCAGGTGGTGCAGATACAACGCTGGTTGCCGGCCAGTTCCTGGCTGACCATACCCACCCTGTCGGTCAGGCTGTACCACGATGCCCGCATGGCAGAAGTGTTAAGTGGTCAACAGATCTCCGGGTTGTCGCCGTTGTATGATTGGCAGACTGCCAAGTTGTGGCTGGCGCAGGACAGGTTCCAGACAAACCTGTTTCTGGCTGAAATACTGGAATGTTTATCGCCCCATCGGCTTAAGTCCATGGCGGCCGAAGTTAGGGAGTAAACCAGCCCTTGAGTGTTCGAGCCAAGGCTCTGTCGTTTCCTGCGGACAAGCAGTCGATCCGCATCGCACAGATCTCCGATCCCCACCTGTTTGCCGATAAAGGGGCCGAGTTTCTGGGGCTCAACCCCTGGGACAGCTTTTCCGCCGTGCTGTCTGAACTGCGCTATGAGCCGCTGGATATGGTGATCGCCTCAGGCGATCTCAGCCAGGATCACAGTATCGAAGCCTACCGCCATTTCGCCGATGGCGTGCGCGGCCTGGGGGTGCCCATCAGCGCCCTTCCCGGCAACCATGACGCCTTCGACCGCATGGAGCTGGGGCTGGAGGGCAGTGGGGTCATACTGGATCGCCGCATCATCCTCGGCCGTTGGCAACTGCTGCAGCTGGACAGCACCGTCCTGGGGCTGCCCGGTGGTCACCTCAACCACCATCGTCTGGAGTGGCTTGAGGCTGTGCTGCACCACTCCAGCGCCTACCATACTCTGATCGCCCTGCATCACCACCCCCTGGATACCGGTTGCACCTGGCTCGATCAGCATCGGTTGGACAATGGCGCCGAATTCAATGCCCTGATCAGTGGCTTTGACACGGTGAAGGGGGTGATCTGGGGGCATGTGCATCAGGAGATGGATGAGCGCCTGGATCATATCCGCATGTTGGCCGCGCCCTCGACCTCCATCCAGTTCCGTCCTCAGTGCCGTGACTTTACCCTGGACAACCTACAGCCGGGTTACCGTTTGCTGACCCTCAATGCCGATGGTAGCATCGACACCTCCATCAACCGGCTCTCCGGCGACCGCTTCCAACCAGATAGGACGGCGTCCGGCTACTAGGCAGGGAAGCATGCTGCTCTACATTCACGGATTCAACAGTTCCCCCGGTTCCCAGAAGGCGGTGTTGGTCCGCGATTATCTGGCGCGCCACCATCCCGATGAGCCCCTGGCGATCCCCAGGCTGGAGACCAGCCCGGAGGCGGCCATGGCCCAGTTGGAGCGGCTGGTGCGGCCGGCGCTGGCGGCCGGCGAACCGCTGCGTATGATGGGCAGTTCCCTTGGGGGCTATTTTGCCAGCTATCTGGCCGAGAACTGCGGGGGCCGGGCGGTGCTGATCAACCCGGCGGTTCGGCCCTATGAGCTGCTACTGGATTATCTGGGTCTTCAGGAAAACCCCTATACCGGCGAGCGCTATCGGGTGACGGAGGAGCATATGGCGCAACTGAAGGCGCTGGATACCCCGGTGATCCGCCATCCTGACCGTTTCCTTGCCCTGCTGCAGAGCGGCGATGAGGTGCTGGACTACCGCCAGGGGGTCGATAAGTACCACCACTGCCAGATGGTCTTGGAGTCTGGCGGTGACCACAGTTTTGTAGGCTTCGATCGGCACCTGGCCGGAGCCTGCCGTTTCCTCGGGCTGGCTTGAAGCCGGCTCGGTGATGCCGATAACATAACCACCACCTAAGCGGATTTGGGACCAGAGATGACCAATCAATACACCTCAGATGCCATTGAGGTACTCAACGGACTGGAGCCGGTGAAGCGGCGCCCGGGGATGTATACCGACACCGCCCGCCCCAACCACCTGGGTCAGGAGGTGATCGACAACAGTGTCGATGAGGCCCTGGCGGGGCACGCCAGCAGCATCCAGGTGATCCTGCACAAGGACCAGTCCCTGGAGGTGATTGATGATGGCCGAGGCATGCCGGTGGATATCCATCCGGAGGAGGGGGTGCCCGGCATCGAGCTGATCATGTGCAAGCTGCACGCCGGCGGCAAGTTCTCTAACAAGAACTACCAGTTCTCCGGCGGCCTGCACGGGGTGGGGATCTCCGTGGTGAACGCCCTGTCGACCCGGGTCGAGGTGACGGTTCGCCGCGACGCCCAGGTGTATGAGATCGCCTTCGAGAACGGCGACAGGGTGCGCCAGCTCGAGGTGACCGGCAGCTGTGGCCGCCGCAACACCGGTACCCGGGTCCATTTCTGGCCCGACCCCTCCTATTTTGATTCGGCCAACTTTTCGGTGGCTAGGCTGACTCACCTGCTGCGGGCCAAGGCGGTACTCTGCCCCGGTCTGAAGATCAAGTTTGACAACAAGGTCACCGGTGAGGTCACCGAGTGGCACTATGAAGATGGCCTCAAGGACTACCTGTTCGACACGGTCAAGTCCTGGCCAATGCTGCCGGAGGCCCCCTTTACCGGTGCCTTTTCCGCCGACAACGAAGCGGTGGACTGGGCCCTGGTGTGGCAGCCGGAGGGGGGCGACTCCATCGCGGAAAGTTACGTCAACCTGATCCCGACCGCTCAGGGTGGAACCCACGTCAATGGCCTGCGCCAGGGGCTGCTGGAGGCGCTGCGGGAGTTCTGTGAGTTTCGCAACCTGATGCCCAGGGGCGTGAAACTGGCCCCGGAGGATATCTGGGACAAGGTGAGTTACATCCTCTCCATCAAGATGCAGGACCCCCAGTTTGCCGGCCAGACCAAGGAGCGACTCTCCTCCCGTCAGGCGTCCGCCTTCATCACCGGGGTGGTGCGGGACGCCTTTAGCCTGTGGCTGAACGAGCATACCGAACAGGCGGAAGCCCTGGCAGAGTTCTGCATCGCCAGCGCCCAGAGCCGGTTGCGCAAGGCCAAGAAGGTCGCCCGCAAAAAGGTGACCAGTGGGCCGGCGCTGCCGGGCAAGCTGACCGATTGCACCACCACCGAGCCGATGCGGGGTGAGCTGTTCCTGGTGGAGGGGGATTCCGCCGGCGGCAGTGCCAAGCAGGCGCGGGATCGGGACTTCCAGGCGATCATGCCTCTGCGAGGCAAGATACTGAATACCTGGGAGGTGGATGCCTCCCAGGTGTTGGCCTCCCAGGAGGTGCACAACATCTCCATTGCACTGGGGATCGATCCCGACTCCGAGGACCTTAGCGGACTGCGCTACGGCAAGGTGTGCATCCTGGCGGACGCAGACTCCGATGGCCTGCACATCGCCACCCTGCTGTGCGCCCTGTTCATGAGGCACTTCCGCAGCCTGGTCGCCAACGGACACGTGTACGTGGCGATGCCGCCGCTGTTCCGCATCGATGTCGGCAAAGAGGTGTTCTATGCCCTGGATGAGCAGGAGCGTCAGGGGATCCTCGACAGAATCGCCGCCGAGAAGCGCAAGGGTAAGGTTCAGGTCACCCGGTTCAAGGGGCTGGGTGAGATGAATCCCGGTCAACTGCGGGAAACCACCATGGACCCCAACACCCGGCGGTTAGTGCAGCTGACCGTGGAGGACGCCCAGGCCACCGAGGCGCTGATGGACATGCTGCTGGCCAAGAAACGAGCGGGGGACCGCAAGTCCTGGCTGGAGGCCAAGGGGGACCTGGCTTCCCTGGAAAACTGATAAAAAAGGCCGCACTCAATGCGGCTTTTTTTACGTCGGCGCTTACCAGTTGGTGTGTTGTATCGCGTCGCTTACCAGCTGGTGCGTCGTTTACAGTCCATGTAGTTCAGGGCGCTTACCACGCCGTTGGACCAGTCTTCGGCCAGTTCCCGTTTCTCGTGATTGACCTGAACCACGTATTTGCTGAAGTTGCCGCCCAGTTCGCTGCGCAGGGATTTTCCGGTAAAGGACATACGGGCTGCCACCACCTGGTGCAGGGGCATGCGCCAGTGGACCAGGGTGCCATCGGGCTCCTGGGTGACGGCGGTGGTCTCGGTGACCCAGCCGGTGTCACGCACCAGCTCTTCCAGGGTCGGACGGCGATCGAGCGCCTGATGTTGAGTGTCCAGTGTGTTGAATACGCGTTGCATGATCGTTACCCGATTAGTTGTGTGCAGGAGTATTAATAGCAGAGAGATCGAGGCGGGAATCGTCATCAGCTCACACTATTGAATCGGTCTAAATATTGAGCATCTTTTCCGTGAATGTTATCACTGTGGCAAAGGTGTGTGCGCGATCGAGATCGCGGTGAGCGAAAAAGTGTGAACCGAGGGCTGGGTCAGATAATCACAAATTATTGATATTGATGCTCCATATATAATCTTTTTTGAAGATCTTGATTGCGGGTTCTGCAACTCTGAGATGTTTTTTGAAATTGTTGCCGAGGAAATGGTGATAAAATAACCGGGTGGCCAAGGGGTGGCCGAAATGAGATTGCATAATCATGCGGTTTTAGCCGGGCTGGCGGAGGGAGGAGAACATGGTAAATGTTGCAATTTTGGTGTCGGCAGGGATGGCCGCGGCGACCTCGGTGTCGCTTCCTCCCGGCTTCAGCCTGATCCAGGTGGCCGAAGCCCCCAATGCCAGGCAGATGGCCTGGGGGGATAACGGCACCCTGTTTGTCGGCAGCCGCAAGGCCGGCAAGGTCCATGCCCTGCAGGACCGGGACGGTGACGGTTACTATGAACGCCGGCACCTGGTGGCCGAAGGGCTGTATCTCCCCTCCGGCGTCGCCTTTCGACGGGGGACGCTCTATGTGGCGGCGGTGAACCGTATCCTGGCTTTTCCCCGGGTGGAGGAGCACCTGGGGGCGCCGAAGAGCGAGGTGGTGTTCGATGGCCTGCCCAGTGATGCCCACCACGGCTGGAAGTTTATCCGTTTTGCCCCGGATGGCCGCCTGATTGTGCCTGTTGGCGCCCCCTGCAACATCTGCAATCCCGAGTTGCCCTATGCCTCCATCCTGGCCCTGGATCTGGCCAAGGGTGATTACCAGGTTCTGGCCCGGGGCGTGCGCAACAGCGTCGGTTTCGACTTTCACCCGGACAGCGGTGAACTCTTCTTCTCCGATAATGGCCGGGATCTGATGGGGGACGATCGGCCTCCGGACGAGATCAACCGGCTGACCACGTCGGGCAGCCACTTCGGTTACCCCTTCCTCCATGGCGCCTCCGTCCTGGATCCCCAGTTTAAGGTCGGGGCCGGGCAACAGACCCGTTTCCAGCCGCCGCTGTATGAGCTGCAGGCCCATGTGGCGCCCCTTGGGATCCACTTCTACCGGGGCGAGGCCTTTCCCGAGTCTTATCGTCACGCGCTGTTCATTGCCGAACACGGCAGTTGGAACCGCAGCCGCAAGGTGGGGTATCGGGTCAGCGTGCTGACCCCCCAGGCCGATGGTCAGTGGCAATACTCGGTGGTTATCGGCCCCTGGCTTGACGGAGAACAACCTTTGGCCCGTCCGGTGGCATTTCTTGAGCACCCTGATGGTTCGCTTTTGATTTCGGACGATTATAATGGTGCGGTTTACAAGCTAACTTACAACGGAATGCCGGCGCAGACGGCGGATAACGAAAACAATGAGTGATGCAACTGATTTGAGCCTTGAGGGAGTGGAGCAGCGGCCGCTGCATGCCTTCACCGAAGAGGCCTACCTGAACTACTCCATGTACGTCATCATGGACCGGGCTCTGCCCCACATCGGTGACGGTCTCAAGCCGGTGCAGCGGCGTATTATCTACGCTATGAGCGAATTGGGCCTCTCCGCGTCTGCCAAATACAAGAAGTCGGCCCGTACCGTGGGGGACGTGCTGGGTAAGTACCACCCCCATGGCGACAGCGCCTGCTACGAGGCGATGGTGCTGATGGCCCAACCTTTTACCTACCGTTATCCGCTGGTGGACGGGCAGGGCAACTGGGGCGCGGCGGACGATCCCAAGTCGTTCGCCGCCATGCGTTATACCGAATCCCGGCTCTCCCGCTTCTCCGAGGTGCTGCTCAGCGAACTGGGCCAGGGGACGGTGGAGTGGGGGGTGAACTTCGACGGTACCCTGAAGGAACCCAAAAGCCTGCCGGCCAGACTGCCCCACATCCTGCTCAATGGCATCACCGGCATTGCCGTGGGCATGGCCACCGACATTCCGCCGCACAATGTCCGCGAGGTGGCCAACGCCTGTGCCTATCTGCTGGATAACCCCAGGGCCGAGCTGCCGGAGCTGATGACCTTCGTCAAGGGCCCCGATTACCCCACTGGCGCGGAGATCATTACCCCGGCCGACGACCTCACCAAGATGTACGAGACCGGCAAGGGCTCGGTGAAGATGCGGGCGGTGTACCGCATTGAGCAGGGCGAGGTGGTGATCACCGAACTGCCCCATCAGGTGTCCGGGGCCAAGATCCTCGAGCAGATCGCCGCCCAGATGCAGGCCAAGAAGCTGCCGATGGTCACCGACCTGCGCGACGAGTCGGATCACCAGAACCCCACCCGGCTGGTGGTGGTGCCCCGCTCCAACCGGGTGGATCTGGACCAGCTGATGGCCCACCTGTTTGCCACCACGGATCTGGAGAAGAGCTACCGGGTCAACCTCAACATGCTGGGCCTGGATCAGCGCCCGGCGGTTAAGGGGCTGAAGAGCATCCTCGGTGAGTGGCTGGAGTACCGCATGGCCACGGTGCGCCGCCGCCTGGAGTATCGCCTGGACAAGGTACTGTCCAGGTTGCACATCCTCGATGGTCTGCTGATTGCGTTCCTTAATATCGACGAGGTGATTGCCATCATCCGCAACGAGGATGAACCCAAACCGGTGCTGATGGCTCATTTCGGCCTGACCGATAAGCAGGCGGAAGCGATCCTGGAGCTGAAGCTGCGCCACCTGGCCAAGCTGGAGGAGATGAAGATCCGCGGTGAACAGGATGAACTGTCCAAGGAGCGGGATAGGCTGCAGCTGACCCTCTCCTCCGATCGCCGCATGAAGACCCTGGTGAAGAAGGAGCTGCTGGCGGATGCGCAGAAGTACGGTGACGATCGCCGCAGTCCGCTGCAGGAGCGTGAGGAGGCCAGGGCTCTCACCGAAACTGAATTGATGCCCACCGAGGCGATCACCGTGGTGATGTCTCAGAAGGCCTGGGCCCGCCAGGCCAAGGGTCATGAGGTGGATCCCGAAACCCTCAGCTACAAGTCCGGCGACGGCTACCTGTCCCATGCCCGGGGCCGCAGTAACCAGCCGGTGATTTTCCTGGAGAGCTCCGGCCGCAGCTACACCACCGACGCCCACACCCTGCCGTCCGCCCGCAGCCAGGGCGAGCCCCTCTCCGGCCGGTTCAACCTGGTGGCCGGGGAGATGCTGGAGCACACCATGATGGGCGATCCTGAGCAGCTCTACCTGATGGCATCAGACGCCGGTTACGGTTTCGTCTGCGCCTTGAAGGAGATGATCAGCCGCAACAAGGCCGGCAAGGCGCTGCTGACCGTGCCCCTAGGGGCCCGGGTCATCGCCCCGGCCGCCATCGCCAATCAGGAGAGCGATCGCCTGCTGGCGATCACCACCGAGGGACGGATGCTGCTGTTCCCCGTGTCCCAGCTGCCGGTGCTGAGCAAGGGCAAGGGTAACAAGATCATCGGTATCCCCAGCGAACGGGTGAAGAGCCGTGAGGAGTACCTGAAGCACCTGGTGGTGGTGCCCCAGGAGGCGGCGGTGACCCTGTGGGCCGGCAAGCGCAAGCTGACCCTCAAGCCCGATGACCTGGCGCACTATCAGGGGGAGCGGGGCCGTCGAGGCAACAAGCTGCCCCGTGGATTGCAGCGGGTGGACAAGCTGGAGCTGGTTACCGACTGAGAAAAGAGCGAAGCCTGAGGCTTCGCTTTTTTTGTGCCGTTGCCGTCGCTCTGTTATATAACTGGCGTACACTCTCAGCGGGCCGTTAAGAGCCCGGACAGACTAAGGACATCATGAAACATCTGGATATGGAGTGCTGGCCCCGCCGCCAGCAATTTCAGTTCTTTACCCAACTGGATCAACCCTACTTCAGCCTGTGCGCCGATGTGGTGATCACCGAGCTCTATCACCGCTGCCGCCGGGACAAGCTGTCGGCCTACCACGCCATCACCCACGCCATCATGACCGTGTGCCATCAGCTGGACTGGACCCGCTGGCGCATCCGCGGTGACCGTGTGGTCGAGCATGAGCGGCTGTGCGCCGGCATCACCACCCTGGGGGAGGATCGGCTGGTGCGGTTCACCCGCGTACCCTACTGCCAGGCGTTCGCCGAGTTCTCCCGGCGGATGACCTGCCAGTCGGAGCTGGCCTGGAAGCGCCCCGGGCTGTTTGATGAGGAGGGCGACGGCGATGACGCCATCTACATGTCCTGCCTGCCCTGGGTGCGCTTCACCCAGATGACCAACCCCATGCCGCTGAGCCCGGCGGACTCGGTGCCCCGCATCACCTGGGGTCGCTACGACAGCAGTGGTGAAGAGGTGAAGGTGCCGGTGGCAGCCCAGGTACACCATGGATTGGCCGATGGCCTGCATCTTGGGGAGTTTTACGAGGCTTTACAGCAACGTATCAATCAGTGCCGTCATTGGCTGTAAGGCCCGCCCATGATCGGGGTCGATTTTTGAGCGAACACATGTAACGAATTCGTTGAGTCGGCAACGGGGTTTGCCTATACTGGGCGCCCCCTGTTGTGAGGATAAGACGTTACCGATGCTGTTACTGTTGCGTTCCCTGACTTTGGCCCTGCTGTTGGTGCTGGTATCCACCCTTGGCCTGGTACTGTGCCTGCTTCGCCCCTTCCACCGAAACAATGTTCATTACACCGCCAAGGTGTTTGGCGCGGTGGCGCCCATCCTGGGGCTGAAGGTGATCCACCGCGGTCGGCGCGGGGATGGCGAGCCCGTTGTTTACGTGGGTAACCACCAGAACAACTTTGACCTGTTTACCCACACCGGCTCGGTGCCCAAGGGGACGGTGTCCATGGGCAAGACCAGCCTGAAGTGGATCCCCTTCTTCGGTCAGCTCTATTGGTTGACCGGCAATATCCTTATCGATCGCGGCAACCGCTCCAAGGCGGTGCGTACCCTGAAGCAGGCGGCGGAGAAGATCCGCGGCAAGTCCCTGTCGGTGTGGATCTTTCCTGAGGGGACCCGCAGCCGTGGGCGCGGCCTGCTCCCCTTCAAGACCGGCGCCTTCCACACCGCCATTCAGGCCGGTGTGCCTATCGTGCCGGTGATCGCCTCGGATCAGCAGACCATCAACCTGAATCGTCGCAACAACGGCGTGGTGATTGTCGAGACCCTGGAGCCCATTTGCACCAAGGGCTACTCCAAGGAGCAGGTACGTGAGCTGGCGGAAGAGGTCTACAATCGCATGAAGCAACGCCTTGAGGAGCTCAATTGCGAGGCGATGCGTCTGGCGGGGGCCAAGCCCGCCCTGGCCTGATATACTGGCGCCAACTTTACCGTATTGGAGATGGTCATGACCATTGAACAACTGATCCTGGAGCAGGAGCAGGAGAACCGCGAGATTGTCGAGGCCCTGCTGGAGGATGGCTCCCAGCCTGATGCCGACTATGTGATCGAACACCATTTCTCCGGCAGCAACTTCGACAAGCTGGAGAAGGCGGCGGTGGACGCCTTCAAGGCGGGCTTCGAGGTGGAGGACGCCGAGGAGCTGGAGCTGGACGACGGTGCCATCGTCTTCGCCTTCGACGCGGTCGCCGAGCACAAGCTGGAGGTGGAGCGCCTCAACAAGGACACCAAGGCGATGATCGAACTGGCCGATAAGCACGGCATCCAGTACGACGGCTGGGGCACCTACTTTGTAGAATAATCACCCTGGTGGTGTGCTGACTCGTCGGTGACGGCGAACCAATGAAGCGCCGTTTGGCGTTTTTTTTGTACCTGTACCTCCCCTGGGGTCCGACACCACTCCGGGTTGTCGTTGCAACAGCCTGGCCGGTGAGAGGTGAACCGGTTGGGAACCCGGGCTGGAGGGTGCCGGAGTTTGGGACTATAGTCTGGTTTCGACTCGGGGGAGGGGCCATGACCGACAGGCAGCCACAACAGGAGCGGCGCAGCATCAATCGGCGCCAGAGCCAGGACCGGCGCCAGTACGTGCGCTGGGAGCCGGGCAAGAAAGAGCGGCGCCACGGCTGGGGGCGTCGCAGGGAGGATGGTCTGCAGGGATACTGGCAGGACTAGCCGGGGCGGCTTCAACTGGCCAGTGCCAGGATACAGCGGTTACGCCCCTGCCGCTTGGCCTCGTACAGCGCCTTGTCTGCCGCTTCGAACCACGCCTTGTTGTCCTTCAGGCCGTCATGAAAGGGGGCATAACCGATGCTGACGGTAAAACTGGCCTCACCGGCGTCGGTCTCTACCACCAGTTCTGACATGGTTGCCCGGATCCGTTCTGCCAGCAGGCTCGCCTGCTCCTGGGTGGTCTCCGGCAGCAGCAGGGTAAACTCCTCACCGCCGTAGCGTGCCGCCACATCACTCTTCCTCAGCAACTGGCCCAATTTCTGGCCCACCGCCGCCAATACCCGATCGCCGGCGCTGTGGCCCAGGGTATCGTTGATGGTTTTGAAGTGATCGATATCCAGCACCATCAGGGTGGAAGGGTGGCCATAACGGCGGCTGCGCTCAAACTCCTGCTCCAGGTGTTGCTGCCACATCCGCCGGTTGGCCAGCCCGGTGAGGGTGTCGACCTGACTCATCTTGGACAGGGCCTGGCGGTGGTTGGCCTCGACGGTCACGTCGTACACCACCAGGGCGACGTTGTTCACCTCACCATAACGGTTGCTCAAGGGCTGGATGGTCAGGTTCTGGTACATGTGGGGGCTCTGACCGGTGATCGGCCGGGAATTGGGAAACTTGAAGATGCAGGGGCGCTGTTCCCAGGTGGTAAAGGCGCGATTGTTCAGCAGGAAGGCGGTCTCCAGTTTGCCGGTCAGCCAGGCTTCCGGCAGCTCCTCAAACAGGTCGAAGATCCGTTTCCCCCTAACTTGAGAAGCCCTCTGGCCACTGTGGTTCTCCATGAAGCTGTTCCACAGGTGCACCCGGAACTGCCGGTCCAGCACCACCAGGCCGACCTCGATGGTCTGGACCAGCTGGGTCAGCAGGTGCAGGGCGTCCAGTTCGGCATTGTGGGAGTGTTGATTGGCCATGGATTACACCAGGTCCTTGAGTTGAGCCTGCAGCCGTGCCCAGCTGGACTGGGGCAGCAACAGCAGGAGATCGCAGTTGAGCTTATGTTGCTCCTGTCGGTAGCTGATTTCAATGGCGTACACCTCGCCGCTGAGGCTGTTGACCTCCTTGGTGTGGCGCCAGATGATCGGCGGGCTCTGACTGAACGCCACATCCAGCTGCTCCGATAGGCTGTTGAGGAAGGCCCCGAACAGCAGGTTGGCGGCATCCATCAGGATCTCCTCCTGTTGGGCGGCGGTTTCCCCCTTGAGGCCAAACAGCTGGCTGAGATCGGTCTCGTTGATGTCGTGGAACAGCAACAGCGCCTCGCCGGTGATGCCGGCGCCGATAAAGCCCTGGCTGAGGATCTGGGTGTACTGATCTTGGCGGGCGGCGCCGAGCATCATCTCCAGATCGCCACTGCTCCAGTGGGAGACCTTGGGCACCGGTAGGTGCACGAAATCATCGATCACCTTGGCCAGCAACGAGGCGGTGCGTCCCATGGCCACGTTGCAGATCTCCTGCAGGGCATCTTCCAGGCTGACCGAGACGGAGTCTATCACGGCGGTCGCCAAGCCGGTGTCGAGCTGCAGCCGTGCCAGCGCCGAGGCCAGCTCCTTGCGAGTCACCGGCTTCTTGATGAAGTCCACTGCCCCCAGTTCTTTGACCCGGGCCAGGGCCTGGGCTTGGATATCGGCGGAAACCACGATAGTCTGAGGCTTGGAGGTCAGACCAGAGAGGGCGCCGAGCACCTGGTAACCGTCCAGACCCGGCATGTTGAGATCGAGAAACATCAGCTGATAGTTGGATTGTTTCAGCATCTCCAGGGCCCGTTCGCCGCTCTCGGCGAAGGCGATGTCACTGCAAAGGCCCGACGGCAAAGTTCTGGCCAGTTGTTTACGGGCCAGCGCAGAGTCGTCGCAAATTAGAACCTTAATGGTGGTGCCTCCCTGCCCGGGGTCTGAATGACCTTGTTCAGTGGTGGTGGTAAAAGAGCATTCTATTGAATTAATTTATAAATGTCATGATCTTGGCGGTGATGAATTTCTGACGACAAAGGAGTGGCCATGTCGGAAAAAGTAATTTTGAGTGTCGATGACGGTATTGCGTTGGTGGAGTTGAATCGTCCTGAAAAATGCAATGCCCTCGATTATGAACTGTTTAAAGCATTGGTGGATGTACAAAAACGCATCGCCGACATGAGGGAGGTTCGTGCGGTGGTGTTGACCGGGCGGGGCAAGGATTTCTGCTCCGGCATAGACATTAAGTCCATGTTTCGTTCTCCGTCAATCGCGATGAGGTTGCTGTTCAAGGTTCTGCCCTGGAGCGCCAACCGGGCGCAGCGGGTCAGTACCGGCTGGCGGGATCTGCCTGTGCCGGTGATCGCCGCCATTCAGGGGCGCTGCTGGGGGGGGGGGATGCAGATCGCCCTCGGGGCAGATTTCCGCATTGCCAACCGGGATGCCAGCCTGGCAGTGATGGAGGGGCGCTGGGGGCTGATCCCCGACATGGGCGGTACCCTGGCGCTCAGGGAGCAGCTGCCTCAGGACCAGGCCCTGCTGCTTTCCATGATGGCCGAGCCGGTGACTGCCGAGGAGGCGCGGAGTCTGAATCTGGTCACCGAACTGGCGGAGGACGCCAGGGAGCGCAGCCTGCAGCTGGCTCGGGCCCTGTGTGAACGGTCGCCCAACGCGTTGGCGGAGGTCAAGCGGCTGTATAAACGTCGAGGCTTTGGCTCCAACGGTGCCGTGCTGTTTGGGGAAACCTGGGGGCAAATAAGGGCGATGCTGTCGAAAAACCAGAGAATTGCCGTGGCCAGACAGCAGGGGAAGGAGCGGAACTATTTACCCAGATAGGGCGGTTGCAGTTTTTCCGATCAGAGCGAAGGGGCCGACGCCGAAATAGCGGCGTTGTGCCGGCCAGAAATAAAAAAACGCCCCGCTTTGGCGGGGCGTTTTTCTATTGGATTACTCGTCCAGGAAGCTCTTGAGAATTTCAGAGCGGGAGGGGTGGCGCAGCTTACGCAATGCCTTGGCCTCAATCTGACGAATACGCTCACGGGTCACGTCGAACTGCTTACCCACCTCTTCCAGGGTGTGGTCGGTGTTCATGTCGATACCGAAACGCATCCGCAGCACCTTGGCCTCACGGGCGGTCAGTCCCTCCAGCACCTCGTTGGTGGCCACTTTCAGGCTTTCGCTGGTGGCGGCGTCGATGGGCTGGGCCAGGGTGGTGTCCTCGATGAAGTCGCCCAGATGGGAATCTTCATCATCGCCGATGGGGGTCTCCATGGAGATCGGCTCTTTGGCGATCTTCAGCACCTTGCGGATCTTGTCTTCCGGCATCATCATCCGCTCGGCCAGCTCCTCGGGGGTGGCCTCACGGCCCATCTCCTGAAGCATCTGGCGGGAGATGCGGTTCAGTTTGTTGATGGTCTCGATCATGTGCACCGGGATCCGGATGGTACGGGCCTGGTCGGCGATAGAGCGGGTGATTGCCTGACGGATCCACCAGGTGGCGTAGGTGGAGAACTTGTAGCCGCGGCGGTATTCGAACTTGTCCACCGCCTTCATCAGGCCGATGTTGCCCTCCTGGATGAGATCCAGGAACTGCAGACCCCGGTTGGTGTACTTCTTGGCGATGGAGATCACCAGACGCAGGTTGGCCTCCACCATCTCCTTCTTGGCGCGGCGGGCCTTGGCCTCGCCGATGGACATACGGCGGTTGATGTCCTTGATACGACCGATGGTCAGGCGGGTTTCCACTTCAACCTGGCCCAACTTAGCCTGGCATCGGGATACCTCCTCCTGCACCTTGGCCAGGCCATCGCTGTAGCTCTTGCTGGCGGCGATCTCGGTCTGCAACCAGCTGTCGTCGGTCTCGCTGCCGGCGAAGACTTTCATGAAGTTCTTCTTGGGCATCTTGGCCTGCTCGACACAGAGCTTCATGATAAGCCGTTCCTGAACACGCACCCGATCCATCATGGAACGCATGTTGCCTACCAGGTGATCGAATTGCTTCGGCACCAGACGGAACTGCTTGAACAGTTCGGACAGGCGGGTGACCACCATGGCCACTTCGACAGAGTCGTGTCCGTGGTCGACGATCGCCTGCTGGGCCAGCTCGTAGTGACGGCGCAGTTCGCCAAACTTCTCGCGGGCCTCTTCGGGATCCGGGCCGGAGGCGGTCTCCTCCTCCTGATCGTCGTCATCCTCGTCGTCTTCGTCGTCCAGGTCCTCCTGGGACAGTTCAGAGCCCACGTGGGTGGCGGTCGGAGCAACGTTGTTTTGATCCTCATCATCGGAGACAAAGCCGGAGATGATCTCAGACAGGCGGATCTCGTCCGCTTCGAAGCGATCCCACTGGTCCAGCAGGAAGGCGATCGCCCTGGGGTACTCGGCGACGGAGCACTGCACCTGGTTGATGCCATCTTCGATGCGCTTGGCGATCAGGATCTCGCCCTCTCGGGTCAGCAGTTCCACGGTGCCCATTTCACGCATGTACATGCGCACCGGATCGGTGGTGCGGCCCAGTTCGCCTTCCACGCTCGCAAGCATCTGAGAAGCGGCTTCGGCGGCGTCTTCATCCGTGGCGTCTTCCGACATCATCAGGGTATCGCTGTCCGGGGCGGACTCGAATACCTGAATCCCCATGTCGTTGATCATCTGGATAATATCTTCGATCTGATCGGAATCGATCATATCCGCCGGCAGGTGGTCGTTCACCTCGGCGTAGGTCAAGTAGCCCTGCTCTTTGCCTTTGGCTACCAGGAGCTTAAGTTGTGACTGCGGAGTTTGATCCATAGATATCATCCACTTACTAATGCGAACAGAGTGTTTGAGCGACAGCCGCGCAAATAGCCAATTATAGCGTTTCGGCGGTTCAATCGCTAGCCTTTGCCGGGGCCTTAAGCCCCTGTAATAACAGATTCATCTCTTGCAGTTGACGCAGCTCCTCGGTGGATATTGACCCATCACGCGCTTTACGTTGCAGTTGCTCTGACATCTGTTCAAAAAAACGTTGGTTTAACCATAACAAACAGTCGGTAAACTCCTGGCGGAAGGCGGACTCGTCGGCGATTTCCAGCTTCCAGTTCAGCAGTTTACTCAGGGTGCCGTGCTCGGGCCGGCCCCGGAACCGCTCCATCAGCTGACCCGTGGTCAGCGCCTCAGGCCGGCAGATCTCCAGCATCTCCCGCAGCAGCGGCAGCCCCGCCATCTCCAGGTATTGCAACTCCTCCTGCACTGGCAGCTGGTGGCCCAGCTCGGGTTGTTGCTGCAGCAGGGCAATGGCCCGCCGCACTGGCGTGCCGCGCCCTTGGACCCCGGCAGGTTGACCTGCCTTGGGGGTGCTGCGCTGACGCAGGGAGTCGGCCCCCCACCCCAGCTCGGTTCTAAGCCGGGCGAACAGGCTCTCCTTGAGCAGGCCGTCGGGCACCCGGTTGAGCAGCGGCTCCATCAGGGTGGCCAGATGGGCCTTGCCCTCCTGGCTGGAGAGGTCGGCGTCGGCCAGCAGGGTGTCAAACAAGTAGTCGGAGAGGGGCATCGCCTTCTCCACCAGAGCTTCGAACGCATCCTTACCCTGTTTTCGTACCAAGCTGTCCGGGTCCTCCCCATCGGGAAGGAACATAAATTTCAGTTGGATGCCGTCCCGCAGATGGGGCAGGGCGGTCTCCATGGCGCGCCAAGCCGCTTCCCGGCCGGCGTTGTCGCCGTCGTAGCAGCAGATCACCTGCTTGCTGGTTCGCACCAGCAGCTGCATCTGGTCCGCCGTGGTAGAGGTTCCCAGAGAGGCCACCGCATAGGGCACCCCGTGCTGGGCCAGGGCCACCACGTCCATATAACCTTCGACCACCAGGATTCTGGCAGGGTTCCTGTCGTGCTGCTTCAGTTCGTACAGGCCATAGAGCTCCCCACCCTTGTGGAATATGGGGGTTTCCGGGGAGTTCAGGTATTTTGGGGTACCCTCGCCCAAGACCCGGCCGCCGAAGGCCACCACCCGGCCACGCCGATCGCGGATGGGAAACATCAGCCGATCGCGGAAACGGTCGTAGCTGCGCCCGCCTCCCTCTTTGGCGATCAACATGCCGCACTCGGTGAGGACCTTGAGGCCGTCGGGGTTGTGCTTGTGCTGTGATTGCAGGTTGTCCCAGCCGTCCGGGGCAAAGCCGATGCCGAAACGTTTGACCGTGTCGCCATCCAATCCCCGGTTACGAATGTAGTCGATCACCTTTGGGCGCTGGGGGTGTTTGCGCAGCTGCAGCTGGAAGTAGCGTGCGGCCCAGTCCATCAGCTCATAGTGGCTGGTCAGCTTGGGCGCCTGTGGCTGGTGGGTGCCGTGACCCTGCTCGCGCGGCACCTCCATGCCGAGCATGGACGCCAGCTCCTCGATGGCATCGAGAAACTCCAGTCGATCGTACTCCATCACAAAGTCCAGGGCATTGCCGTGGGCGCCACAGCCGAAACAGTGGTAGAACTGCTTATCCTGACTGACCGTGAAGGAGGGGGATTTTTCGTTGTGGAATGGACAACAGGCGCTGTGATTCTTGCCTGATTTCTTAAGTTTTACGCGTGCGTCGATCAGATCGACAATGTCGACTCGGGCCAGCAGCTGGTCAATGAAATCTCTGGGGATACGCCCTGCCACTTACTTATGAGTCTCCGTGGTGCTATCGATTAGAGACGAACAAGCCGTGCAGGGCACGGCTTGTTTCACGCTAAGGCAAGATGGCTTAGCTCAGGCGGGCCTTGATCAGGCCGCTGACCGCGCCCATATCGGCACGTCCCTGAACTTGAGGCTTGAGCAGCCCCATCACCTTACCCATATCCTGCATTGAGCTGGCACCGGAATCGGCCAGTGCCTTGTCTACCAGAGCGCCCAGCTCCTCCTCGGTCAGTGGCTGAGGCAGAAACTCCTGCAGCACAACAACTTCGGCGGCCTCCACATCGGCCAGATCCTGACGGCCAGCGGCCTCGAATTGACTGATGGAGTCACGGCGCTGCTTGACCATCTTGGTCAGGACGGCGATCACCTCATCGTCGGTCAGGGTCTTCTGACCGTCTACCTCTTGCTGCTTGATCGCAGCCAGAGCCAGGCGGATGGTGCCCAGGCGCGCCTTGTCTTTGGCGCGCATGGCAGTCTTCTGTTCGTCTTTCAGACGCTCAACTACGGACATCGTCAACTCGGCTTAGTACAGACGGGTACGACGAGCGTTTTCGCGAGACAGCTTCTTAGCGTGACGCTTGGCAGCGGCGGCCTTGGCGCGCTTGCGTGCAGTGGTCGGCTTCTCATAGTGCTCGCGGCGACGTACTTCAGACAGGATACCCGCCTTTTCGCAGGAACGCTTGAAGCGACGCAGGGCTACGTCAAAGGGCTCGTTTTCACGTACTTTAATTACTGGCATCTGCCACTCACCTCAATAAATTGGGTTTGAGCTGGTCATCTTTTGACCGGCGTAAGTTCAAAATGGTGCGAAATTCTACTCTGAACCGCACTGACTTGTAAAGGGTCGTTCACTGCTATTGATGAACATAGGCGACAACCATAACCAATCCCCCTCTCAACCCTTTGGGGTGAAAGGAGAATTTCTGCTGTCCCCGGTGAGCTTCCCCAGGGTTAAGGGCGGTTGTGCCGGCTGGGATTGGTATCCTGGCCAAGGCGCAGGTAGAATTGCCGCCTTCAACTATTGATATGAGAGTCTAGCATGCGACTGTTGGGAATCGAAACCTCCTGTGATGAAACCGGAATCGCCATCTATGACGATGAGCGGGGGCTGCTGTCACATGCCCTCTACAGTCAGGTGAAGCTGCATGCGGATTACGGCGGCGTCGTTCCCGAGCTGGCCTCTCGGGATCACGTGCGCAAGATTGTGCCCCTGGTTCGCGAGGCGGTCGCCAACGCCGGCCTCAGGCCCGAGGAGCTGGACGGCATCGCCTACACCGCCGGCCCCGGTCTGGTGGGCGCCCTGCTGGTGGGCGCCTGTGTCGGTCGCAGCCTGGCCTTTGCCTGGAACATCCCGGCGGTGGCGGTTCACCATATGGAGGGCCACTTGCTGGCACCGATGCTGGAGGACACTCCGCCGCCGTTTCCCTTCGTCGCCCTGCTGGTGTCCGGTGGCCACACCATGCTGGTCAGGGTCGATGGCATCGGCCAGTATCAGGCGCTGGGGGAGTCCATCGACGATGCTGCCGGTGAGGCGTTCGACAAGACCGCCAAGCTGATGGGACTGGATTACCCCGGCGGCCCGCTGCTGGCCAAGCTGGCCGAAAAGGGCTTCGCCGGTCGCTTTACCTTCCCGCGGCCAATGTGCGACCGGCCAGGGCTGGATTTCAGTTTCTCCGGCCTCAAGACCTTTGCCGCCAACACCATCGCCGCCGAAGGGGATGATGACCAGACCCGGGCCGACATCGCCCGCGCCTTCGAGGATGCGGTGGTGGATACCCTGGCGATCAAGTGCCGTCGGGCCCTGAAACAGACCGGGTTGAACCGGCTGGTGATCGCCGGGGGCGTCAGTGCCAACCGTCATCTGCGTGCTCAACTGGCGGCGATGATGGCCAATCTGGGGGGGGAGGTGTACTACCCGCGTAACGAGTTCTGTACTGACAACGGCGCCATGATCGCCTATGCCGGTCTGCAGCGCCTGAAGGCGGGGGAGACCCAGCCGCTGACGGTGAAGTGTCAGCCGCGCTGGCCGCTGGACAGCCTCAAGGCGCCGGGGGCTGCTTAGCCTTGGGCTTGAGCCGTTCGGAGATCTTGGGCTCTTTGCCCTGCCACAGACGCACCAGGTTGGGCTGGTGGCGCCAGATGATCAGCAGGCACAGCAGCACCACCGACAGAGTGTATTGGGGCTTGATCAGGTAGGTGTAGACAGGAGCCAGCATCGAGGTGATCACCGCCCCCAGAGAGGCGTACTGGGTGATCCAGACGGTCACCAGCCAGGTGGCGATGATCAGCAGTCCCATCCAGTCGCTGATCGGAGCCAGGGCCCCCAGGGCGGTCGCCACCCCTTTGCCGCCGCGAAAGCCGAAAAATACCGGGTAGATGTGACCCAGGCAGGCGGCAATGCCGATAAAGGCCAGGGAGAGGGGATCGATCCCCAGGTGGTAGCTGGTCCACACCGGGATGGTGCCTTTGAGGACGTCGAACAGCAGCACCATCACCGCCGCTCCCTTGCCCCCCAGCCTGAGCACATTGGTGGCGCCGGGGTTGTTGGAGCCGCTGGTTCTGGGATCGGGTAACCCTTTGAGCTTGCACACCAGCACCGCACTGGATACGGAACCCAGCAGGTAGGCAAACAGGATCATCAGCAGGGTCATGGAAACGGCGAGTCCTTTTCAGCGTTAACGGCCGCCCGTGGCGGAGGTCGAGGTTTGCCGCAGCAGGGTAAAAGGCTTTATGATTCCGCCACACCCGCACATGGACAGGATGTTAGGGTAACTAACCTTTGATTGGAGTACCAGAGTTGCAAGCAGATACGGTTTTCGTCGACCAGCTGAAGTGTGAAGCGGTCATCGGGGTATTCGACTGGGAAAAGCAGATCACCCAGCCCCTCTTCCTCGATCTTGAGATGAGCTGGGACCACCGTCCGGCGGCGGCGTCCGACGATTATCGCCACGCCCTGTGCTATGACACCGTCTCCACGGCGGTGACAGAACTGGTTGAGGGGCGCCCTCACGAGTTGGTGGAGACCGTGGCAGAAAGGGTGGCCGAGCTGATCCGCAGCCGCTTCGGCGTCCACTGGGTCAGGGTGACGGTCAACAAGCCGGGGGCGGTGAAGAACGCCGCCAACCTCGGGGTGCGCATCGAGCGGGGCAGCAGGACCCACCCGTGACCCGAATCTACATCAGTGTCGGCAGCAACATCTGTCCCAGAGAGAACATCCCGCCCGCTCTGGATGACCTGTATCGTCGCTTTGGTCCCCTGACCCTGTCCCGGGTGTTTGAGAGCGAAGCGGTGGGGTTTGACGGGGATAACTTCCTGAACTTTGTGGTGGCCTGCGACTCCCAGCTGTCTGTGGCCGAGACCGCGGCGGCATTGCGGCGGATCGAGCTGGATCATGGCCGGCCGCCGGACGCCCAGAAGTTTTCCAGTCGCACCGTGGATCTGGATCTGCTGCTCTACGGCGATGCCCAGTGCCGGGAGCCTGTGGTGTTGCCCAGGGGGGAGATCCGCGACAACGCCTTTGTGCTCTGGCCCCTGGCGGAGCTGGCCCCCGAACTGATCCTCCCCGGGGGCGACCTCCCCCTGTCCCGCCTGTGGCAGGAGTTCGATAAGACTCAACAGAAACTGTGGCCAGTGGCGTTTCACTGGTCCCCCTCCGGAGACATGCAGTAAATGGATCTGATACAAGCCTTCTGGCTCGCCCTGATTCAGGGGATCACCGAATTTCTTCCCATCTCCAGCTCGGCGCATCTGATCCTGCCCTCCCAGCTTCTCGGCTGGCCGGATCAGGGGCTGGCGTTCGATGCCATCGTCAACCTGGGTACCCTGGCGGCGGTGGTGATCTATTTTCGCCAGGATGTGGTGTCCCTGCTCAGCGCTTGGCTGCGATCCCTGACCGGTCGCCACTGCCAGCAGAGCCGACTGGCGTGGCTGATAATCCTCGGCACCATTCCCGTGGGCCTGACGGGGTTGCTGTTCAATGACCTCATCGGCACTCACCTGCGCAGCACCCTGGTGGTGGCCAGCGCCACCCTGATTTTCGGCCTGCTGTTGTGGTGGGCGGACGCTAAGCCCAGTGAGAAGCGGGGCATTGAGGATCTGACCTGGCAACTGGTGTTGTTTATCGGCCTCGCCCAGGCCCTGGCGCTGATCCCCGGTACCTCCCGCTCCGGGGTAACCATCACCGCGGCGCTGCTGGTGGGGCTCAGCCGGGTGGCCGCGGCGCGCTTCTCCTTCCTGCTGGCGATCCCCGTGGGCGCCTTGGCCGGGGGCTACGAGGCCCTGGGGCTGATCGGCAATCCGGACCCGGTGAACTGGGCCCCCCTGGGCGTCGCCCTGGTGGCCACCTTCGCTTCCGCCTACCTGTGTATTCACTACTTCCTGAAGATGATCAGTAGCATGGGTATGTTGCCCTTCGTGATCTACCGACTGGCCCTGGCGGCGGTGCTGTTCGCTTTCTTCCTCTAGGAACCGGGGGCGAAAGGGGCGGCCGGGAGGCCGCCTTTTTCATGGTTTGCCTCGCGCTAGCCGCCCAGGCAGGGGCAGGCTTGCGGCAGAATCAGGTCCAGGGCGCCGGGGTGGCACTGGAAGCGGATGGGGACCGCCTCCAGGGGTTCGCCATCCAGATTCATCGGCATGGGATCCTCCGCCTGGTATTCGGCCCAGGGCAGCCGCATCCAGATGACAAACTCGTTGTCCGGAGCGGGTGATTCCAGTTCGCTCAACACCTGGGGCAGATCCTGAGGGCCGAAGGCGGAGAGCCCGACGAAATCCAACAGGCCATCGTCCAGCAGGGCGTTGGGCGCCAGTGGCTGACCTCCTCCGGCCTGACGGCCGTTGCAGACCGCCCCGACCAGGATCCGGTTCTCCAGCGATCCCTCCGGGGTCAGCAGCCTTCCCTGGTAGGGCTCGAAACTCAGTGCCTGCAGCAGGCCGTTGAGGGTGTAGGCGCCGCCGCCGAGGAAGTTCTTCAGGGCCTCGGGGGTGGTGGCGGTGACCCGGGCGCCGAAACCGCCGCTGGCCACGTTGAGAAAGAATCGCTCATTGGCGCTGCCCACATCCACCGGTCTGGGCCGTCCCTCCCGGGCCAGGGCCAGCGCCTCGTCGGGATCCAGGGGGAGGGCGCAGGCCGCGGCGAAGTCGTTGGCGGTGCCCAGGGGCAGGATCGCCAGTGGCGGGCGCTGCTCTCTGGGATAGGTCATCAGGGCGGAGACCATCTCGTTGACGCTGCCGTCGCCGCCGCCAACCACCAGCCGGGTGCAGCCCTCGTTGAGGGCTTCCGACACCAGCCGGGCCATATCCCCCCCCTCCCAGGTGACCCGTACCTCGATGGGCCCCTGGTCTCGTTGGGCGGTTACCGCGTTGCGAACCTCGGGCAGATCTGCTTTTTTTCCATTGAGAATCAGGCGCATCTCTCTCTCCAAAACTCGGGCGGCCATTTCAGTTTAGACCGCCACCGCGCCGGTTAGTAGCCTCCGGGGTCAATCGCGGTGACGGTGAGTGCTCACCGACCTGGGGGCTCAGAACTGGTAGTCCAGCCTGGCCCACAGGGTGCGCCCTGGCTCGTTGACCTGGCGGGTGCGCTGCTGGGGAGGCAGCAGCTCGTTGCCGGCACCGCTGTTGCTGATGTGCTCGGCATAGGCCTGGTCCAGCAGGTTGTCGATGCCGAGGCTCAGGGTGAAGCCTTCGGCAAAGCGCCAGGCGCCGTTGAGGGAGATCACGCCAAAGCCGGCGGTTTCTCCCAGATCCTGGCCGACGATGTTGCCCTGGCCGAAGGCCACCCGATCCTGGCGGGCCACCAGGCGCCACAGGGCGCCGAAGCTCCAGTCATCCCCTTCGTAGTTGAGGGCGACCTTCCCCTCCAGGGGCGAGATCTGACCCAGGGGCCGATCCTCGCTGTTGTTGTCTCCGTGGCTGTAGGCCAGGGAGGTGACCCATTGCCAGCCGTCGGCTAAGGCCCAGGTCAGACCCGCTTCTCCCCCCCACAGGGTGGCGTCGATGTTGCGGGCCGACGGCTGGGTGGTGTTGTCGATCAGGATGTAGTCGCTCAGATCGGCGTAGAACAGCGACAGGGAGAGCTCCAGCGGTCCCTGGTAGATCCAGCCCAGATCCAGCTGGTCGGTGGTTTCAGGCTCCAGAGTCAGCCTCTGCCCCGTCTTCATCACCTCCCAGTAGTCGGGGGTGCGCTCAGCATGGCCGATACCGGCGTACCATTGATGGGCACCACGAAGCCGCTCATAACGGGCGAAGCCGGAGATCAGGGTGTCATCCCGGCTGTTCCGCTTGTCACTGCCGGCCCAGCTTCCCTTCAGCTCAGTGGTCCAGCGATCCAGCCGCAGGCCCGCCTTGAGAACGTCGCTGTTGAGGCGGTAGTCCGACTCGGCGAACAGCCCCAGGCTTCGTTGGCTGAACACCTCCTTGAAGGGGGCCGCTTCCAGCTGGTCCAGGCTCTTGCCGCCACGCATATCCTGGGTGCTGTCCAGGGCATCCACTCCCAGGGTCGCCCGCCACGCCTGGGATGGGGTCAGCTCCAGCCACAGGTGGCCACCATAGGTGGTGCGCCTGGGGTTCATCCCCATCGGCAGGTTGTCCGGTTCGGTGACGGGGCGATCAAACTCATCCATGATGTGGTCGTTTTCGTTGGCGTACAGGCGAAGTTCCACCGAGCGGGCCCAGTCGCTTTCCAGTTCACTGCGCATCAGCAGCGCCAGGTTCTGGTTGTCGATCTGTCGCGCCTTGTTGGTGCGGTCGGCGTACTCGGCGCTGCCCTGGGAGAAGCCATAGCTCAACTCCACCACCTGCCCCTGGCTCGGGGTCCAGCCGAAGGCGGTGTTGACGCTCTGCCGGTCATACCCGGACTGCATCTTGTCGCCGTTTCCGTCCTCATAGTCGTCGCTCTGTGACCCGTTGATGTCCAGTTGCCAGTAGTGGTTTTCGGTGCCGGTCAGCAGCTCCATCAGGTAGTCTTTGCGCCCGAAACTGCCGCCGGTGAGGCTGGCCCGTCCCTCGGTCCCCGCCTGGGTCAGCCCATAGCTGTCCCGGGAAAAGACCACGGTGCCGGCACTGCCCACCGGTCCGTACTTCACCGTCTGTGGTCCCTTTATTACCGTCACCTCCTCATAGGTTTCCGGGGAGATGTAGTTGGTGGGGGGATCCATGCGGCCGCCGCAGGTTCCCTGCAGGTGCTGGCCATTGTTGACCACGGTGATGCGCGAGCCCGCCATGCCGCGCAGGCTGATGTCGCCGCCCGATCCCCCCTTGCGGGTCACCGCGAACCCGGCGATGGTGCGCAGATAGCCAGAACCGTCGAAGGCGGGAATCGGCTGTCTGGGCTGCTTGGGGTCGATGACCACGGTCAGCGGGGAGTGCATCGGCTCGCTGGTGATCACGATGATCTCATCGCAGCGGCGCTTGTGGCACAGGTTGACGGCCTCCTCGGCCAGGGTGGGGAGGGAGAGTGACGCGGCGACGGCGACCGCCGTGGGTAGGAGTGTGGATTTCATGGTAATCATCCCGATGGTTATCTTTCTAACAGCTTGTCGGCGCGCATTATTTTCGGGGTGAAGGGGGGCGGCAACGGCAAAGGGGCAAAGTGCGACAATCGGTCGCAGCCGTTGATAAGTCGTTATCTCTGGTGAGGTTTTTTTAGGAGTTTTTATTCTTTTCCGGTGTGTTTTCCATGAGCGGCTTCCCGTCGGGGTGGCAGAGTGTTCGGCAGGGGGCGCTGAAAGGAGCGTGGGAGATTGACGCCATCATGCCGGTGGCGATCGCTGCTTTTCCGTCCACCCGTGGCGGGGGCGGCGCCCCCCTCCTAGACTTGCCAGGCCCATGGACCAATGACGGTCCGGGCTTGGCTCTCAAGGCATACAAAGGATTGAACTATGAGCATCTCCAAGGATATTCAAACCGGTCTGTTTCCCGTTTCCTATCGAATTGCCCTCGGCAGCGTAGAGCGGCCGATTCTCGGCGGGGCCTCCCTGACCCTGAAGCTGCTGGTGGACACCGTCAACAAACAGGTCTCCGGTGTCGGTCACATCACCCAGCCCGTCAGCCCGCCGCTCAATCTGGTGTCCCAGTTCACCGGTGAGTGGTCCTACATCTGTACCATGAAGGAGTGCCACATTCTGGTGGTGGCCGAGGGCTTCGACCTCAGCCCGCTGCTGGTGGGGGGCCATCCCATCGAACACAAGAACGCCAAACTGAGGATGGTGATGAACGAAGACTGGCAGTGCGGCGTGGCCAACTTCTCCTTCTTCGCCCGGGGCCAGTGGCATGAGGTGGAGGGGGCGCGGGCCGAGCTGAGCACCATCGATGCTCAGCAGAGCCGAAAGCAGCTGGAGGAGAGCGCAGCGGAGAAGAAACCGGTCCTGGAGGACTGATCCTGTTGGTGAACCGAAGGGCCACCCGGGGTGGCCCTTGTCGTACCGAGGCCGGCTAGCGGGCTTCCACCGGGTCTGAGCAGGGGCCCTCCAGCGTCTCACACAGCTGGTATCGGTAGCCGGCCCGGCCATCGTTGTCCTTATAGCCGCCGTCGTTGTCGGCGGTATAGATACGGTCTTCGGCTCCGCCGGTGTCTCTGAGGAGGTACACGGTACTGCCGGAGGCGCCACTCCAGTTGAGGGCAACGAAGGGCTTGCGCCCCCCCTTGACCTGAGCCGTCAACTCGATATTGCTGGTGGAGGGCGGCTGCCCTTCGGAGACTGTGGCATCCAGGCGGACTGCGCTGTATCCCTCGTAGGCGTAGACCGCCAGGAACCACTCTCCCGCCTGAGGCGTCTCGATGCTGCACTGTTCATTGTTGTTGGCGTTGTAGGAGCCGCAGTCAAACAGTCCCTCGGGCACCGTGGGGTCCACCCGCGGTGGTTCACCATGGCGCAGGTAGAGGTCGGCATCGCCGCTGCTGCGGTTGCGCCCCTTGCTGGCGCCGCTGAGGGTGACATCCAGTCGCGGGGTGTTGTTCGCCAGGGTGAGCTGCCAGCAGCGCCAGGTGCCGGTGGCCGCCGTCAGGTTGCCTATGGAGAAGCTCTGGGCGTGGACCGACTCTATGCTGTCGCAGGCCGGGGCGGGCGGTGGTTTGGGGATGCCCACCTGGCTGAAGGCGGACTGGATGTCGTCTCGCCGTGCGCCAGCCTGGTCGCCGTACAGCTGATCCGCCGCATCCAGCAGGGCATAGTAGGCGCTGTCAAAACTCTCGCTGGCCCCCCAAAGGTAGCGGTTGGCGTGGGCAAACAGGATGAAGGCCTGGCGGACATCCCAGCCCTGGCGGGAGGCAAGCAGGTAGAAGGCGCGATTGTAGACGCCACTGGAGTAGTGCACGTCCATGCCGCTGACGTAGTCCGAGGCATGGCCTATGGAGCGGCCATCCAGGGTGGGGTCCGCCATGTAGCGCAGGGCACCATCGGCCTTGAAAATCTGTGCTCCAACCAGGAAATCGGTCGCGCCCCACAGGAAATACTCGGCCGCCTCCCCGGCCATGTCGGAGAACGCCTCGTTGATGCCACCGGACTGGCCGGAGTAGATCAGGTTTGAGTGCTGTTCGGTGAAGCCGTGACTCACCTCGTGGGAGACCACGTCCAGGCTCACCAGGGGATAGAAGCGGGTGTAGCCGTCGCCAAAGGTCATGGTGGTACCATCCCAGAAGGCGTTCTCATAGTTGGTGCTGTAGTGCACCCGCATGATCAGCTGGGTGGTCAGCGGGGCCACGCCGATCCACTGGTCATAGAGGTCGAACACCACGTCGCCGAAGAAGTGGGCGTCGTTGATGGGGCTGAAGGCGCCATTGATCGCCTTGTGGGCATTCTCGAAGCAGGGGAAGTCGAAGGCGGTGGATCCTTGGGTGCCGTGGTTGAGATCGACGGATTTTACCCGTTGAGTGTTCATGGTGCACTGGCTGCCGGAGACGGTGACATCCAGCAGGTTGCCGCCCTCCTCGTAGGTGTAGGCTTGCTTCTCATTACCGCCGGGACCGGTGCCCACCTTTTGGTGGGTCAGTCCGTCATACTCCAGCAGCCGCTCGCCGCTGTGGGCATCCAGCAGCAGGGTGGGGCGCGATGGCTGCCCGCCGCCGCTGACGTCGGTGACCATCTGGATGGCGTAGCACAGCCTGGGGATGGCCCCGTTGAGGTAGATCACCAGCTCGTTGCTCTCATCGCGAAACAGGAGCTCGGCCGCGCTGTTGCCCTGCAGGTACCCCTTGGCCTGGGCCAGGGCGGCGGCCGCCGCGATCTGTGGCCTGGTGTCCAGGTGGTGGCGCTGCAGGCCACGAATCAACTGGCCATTGAGGTGGGAGATCCGGCCATCGGGCCAGCGGCTGACGGTGATCGATTCCCCCCAGATGGGGACGCCACGGTACAGCTGGCGGTAGCGGCGATGAATGAAGCCCCGAGGGTCGGTCAGGCTGCGGGTCATCGCCAACTGCTCCTCGGCGCCCAGCCCCAGGGCCAACGCCAGATCCGGCTGGGAGCGGGCGGCGTTCAGCAGCTCCGGCTGATGGCTCAGGGGCTGACGCTCGGCCGCTTGGGGGGCGGGACAGAGCAGTCCCAGCAGGAGCAGGGGGGCAAGCAATCGTCGCGCAGTGGTCATGGTGACCCTCCAGAGCCTGGATGCAGAGCTGAGGAGTATAGTCGATGCCGTTGATGGCCGGAGGGTTCTTCCCGCCCCCTTCCGGGGGGCAGTTGCCCTTTGTGCCCTTCGGCCGGCCTGTTTGGCGCCGTGTCATTCGGCGATCGGTTCGGCGCGGCAGGCAGTCAGCAGGGTCTCGAAGGGGACGTCGGCCAGAGCACCGAACCCCGCCAGCTTTCTGGCTCCCAGCTTGGTCAGCCAGGGGGTGGGCAGACCAGCGAGGAAGCGGGCCGCCAGCTCCGGCGTCAGCGGCTGCTGAAGCCCCTGAGTCAGCGCTTGCGCCAATGGGCCTAGCCAGCGCCGCAGCGGCTCTTGGGCGATCGTCTGGGGAAGCGAGATCGGGGGCAGGATCGCCGGCTCCCCCCGACAGGCCGAGCAGTGGCCGCAGCGCCGAGGCGCCCGGTGATCGCCGAAGTAGCTGGCCAGTGCATGGCTGAGGCAGTCGGGCTCCTGCAGCAGTTGCAGCATCTGGCCGATGCGGGCCACCTCCTGCTGTTGCTTGTCGAGGAATTGCCGGTGCAGCCGCTCAGCCAGGAGGTCCAGGTCCGGCAGGGGCAGGCGCACCCGGAACGCTTCGGTCATCTGCCGGGTTTGCAGCTCGATCAGTTGCTGCTGAGCCAGGTATTCCAGGGCGGTCATCGCCCGGTTTCGGTCAGAACCGTACTGGGCATGCAGGGCGTCGAAGTCGGGCTGGTACCAGGTGCGCGCCTTGTGACTGTGGGACAGCAGTGCCCTGAGGAACTGTTGGCGCTCCCCATCGAACCGGGTGAGCAGGCTGGCCTCTGCCACCAGCAGCTTGAACTTGATCTCGGCGAAGTAGCTGTACTGGGGCTCGATGATGCCGGCCATCTCCAGGTAGACCAGCAGGGTGCGCAGGGGCAACGGCCGGATGTTGCTTTGGGCCGACAGCGAATTGGGCAACAGCTCCCACTGGCTCCCCGCCTGCTCAAGGGCGGTCAGCACCAGGCGGATGCCGGTCAACTCCGGGGTGTCGCCATAGACGAAGTTCTCCAGCAGGGGACGATTGCTGCCATCGGCCAGCAGCAGACAGTGGGACGGTTGACCGTCTCGGCCGGCCCGGCCGATCTCCTGGGAGTAGTTCTCCACCGACTTGGGCAGATCGACGTGGACGATCCGGCGGATGTCCGCCTTGTCCACCCCCATGCCGAAGGCGATGGTGGCCACCACCACCGCCACTTCGCCGGCCATGAAGGCGCGCTGACAGTCGCCGCGGAGGTCGTGATCCATGCCGGCGTGATAGGCCCTGGCCCCGATCCCCTGCTGACTCAGCCATTGCGCCAGATCGTCCGCCGCCGCCTGCTGGGTGACATAGACGATGGTCGCCGCCGCCGGATCCTCGGCGAGGGCGTCGAGCAGCAGCCTGCGTTTCTGTGGCCCGCTGGCTACCTTCACCGTCAGGTCCAGGTTGGGCCGGTAGAAGCCGGTGGTTTCCACCCCCTCCGCGGGGATGTCAAATCGGTGACACATCTCCTCGATCACCCTTGGGGTGGCCGTGGCGGTTAGCAACAGCACCTGAGGGATCTTCAGCCATCTTCGGTAGTGGGGCAGCTTCAGGTAGTCGGGGCGGAAGTTGTGGCCCCACTCCGAGATGCAGTGGGCCTCGTCCACCACCAGCATCGACAGGGGCACCTGGCTGATGAAGCGACGAAAGCGCTCGTTCTTCAACCGCTCCGCCGACACCATCAGTATTTTCAGCTCCCCCCGCTGCACCTGCTGCATCACCTCATGGCTCTGCTCGAAACTCTGGCTGGAGTCGAGGGTGGCGGCGGGGATGCCATGGTGACGCAGGAACGCCAGCTGATCCTGCATCAGGGCCAGCAACGGCGAGATCACCAGGGTCAGATGGGGCAGAGCCAGTGCCGGCAGCTGGTAGCAGAGGGATTTGCCCGAGCCGGTGGGAAAGATGGCGACGGCACTGTCGCCGTCGAGCAGCCTGAGGATGACCGGCTCCTGGCCCGGACGGAAGGTGTCGAAGCCAAAGTGGTGTTTGAGTAGCTGCCTGGGCATTGAGGGCTCCTGATTGGGGGCTGTGGTCAGTGTACGCCAGCCCGGTGCGCTCTTGGGATAATTCAGCCGGAATGGCGGTGGTGCCGGGCGATAGGCTTACATCACCCCGGGGGATGGGCGGGCATCTGCCAGCACCTGGGTGCGGCGGCGAGTCAGCTCGGCCTTGATCTCGCCGCCGCTGAAGCCGGCCTGGATGATGGGCCGGACTTCGATCTGGTTGGCCAGCCTCAGGGCGTCGCGCAGCCATTGGCCCTGGGGATAGGGGCTATCCTCCATCCCCAGCCGCCCCTGGGCGTCGGCCTGGCACACCAGAACAAACTCCTCGAACCGTTGGGGCTTGCGCCAGGCGTCGATGCCGTCGAACAGCCTCAGCAGGGTGGCCGGTTTCAGCGCCAGCGCTCGATGACCGTGCAGGTGCCAGCGACAACCGATCTCCGCCAGCTCCCTGGGGGCATTGGGGACCTTGAGCCGCTGACACAGTCGGGCTAGAGGGGCGAGCCCCCGCTGCTCATGGCCGATATGGCTGGGCCACCCCGCCTGGGGCGTCAGCGCCTTGCCCAGGTCGTGGGTCAGAGCGGCAAAGCGCACCGAAACCGAGCCGGACAGCTCAGAGGCTCGCTTCAGCACCATCAGGGTATGCCGCAGGGTATCCACTTCCGGGTGATGGGCCTTCGGTTGGGGCACGCCTTCCAGGTCGGCCAGCTCCGACATCAGCACTTTCAGTGCCCCGCAGGCGTGCAGCACCTCGAAGTAGACCCAGGGACAGGGACCGGCCAGGGCCCGCTCGGTTTCGTTCCACACCCGTTCCGGCGTCAGATGGGCCAGTTCGCCCGAGCTTGCCAGCTCAGCCATCAGCGCCAGGGTCTCATCGGCGACCCTGAACCCCTGGGGGTGAAAGCGGGCGGCAAAGCGGGCCACCCTCAGCACCCGCAGAGGATCCTCGACAAAGGCGGGGGAGACATGGCGCAGCACCCTGGCATCCAGGTCGGCCTGACCATGGCAGGGGTCATGCAGTCGGCCCTGGTCGTCCATGGCGATGGCGTTTACCGTTAGATCCCGCCGAAGCAGGTCCTGCTCCAGGGTCACATCAGGATCGGAGCACACCTCAAACCCGGTATAGCCGTGACCGGACTTGGTTTCGGTTCGGGCCAGGGCATACTCCTCTTGGGTCTGGGGGTGCAGGAACACCGGGAAGCTCTTGCCCACACTCTGGTAGCCCAGATCCAGCATCTGCTCCGGGGTGGCCCCCACCACCAGATGATCCCTGTCCTTGACTTCCAGCCCCAACAGCTGGTCGCGCACCGCGCCTCCCACCAGGTAGATCTGCACCTTTATCTCCTAAAACTCGCTGTTTCGTCATTATATGGCCAGGCGGCTTTGACAAGCCAGATGACACCCCTTACCTTGGGCGAATCAGACCAAGAACCGCACAAAAACTATGTATAAGGGATTTTATGGGCTGGCGGAGAGCCCCTTCTCCATCGCCCCCAACCCGGCCTTCCTGTTTCTCAGCGGACGTCACCGAGAAGCCCTGGCTCACCTGACCTATGGCCTGGGGGAGAACGGTGGCTTCGTGCTGTTGACCGGAGAGGTGGGCACCGGCAAAACCACGGTCTCCCGCAGCCTGCTCAAGCAGCTGCCGGAGAACACCGATACCGCCTTCATCCTCAATCCTGCCCTGACGGAGCTGGAGTTGCTGGCCACCCTGTGCGATGAGTTGGCGATCCCCTACGATCCCGCGCCCACCCTGAAGCAGTTGACCGATAAGATCAGTGCCTTCCTGCTGGCCAACCACCAGGCCGGACGCAACACGGTGATGATCATCGACGAGGCCCAGCACCTCAAGCCCGAGGTGCTGGAGCAACTGCGGTTGCTGACCAACCTGGAGACCGACACCCGTAAGCTGCTGCAGGTGATCCTGATCGGTCAGCCCGAGCTGCAGGAGCTGCTTCAGCGGCGGGAGTTGCGTCAGCTGGCCCAGCGGATTACCGCCCGTTACCACCTGCTGCCCCTCACCAAGGAGGAGGTGTCCCACTATGTGCAGCACCGTCTGCAGGTGGCCGGCCGGGCCCAGCCCCTGTTCAAGTCGGCCGCCATCAGGGCGTTGCACCAGTACAGTGGCGGGGTCCCCAGGGTGATCAACTTGCTGTGTGAGCGGGCGCTGATGGGGGGCTATGCCCACCAGAAGATCTACCTGGGGCGGCGCGAGGTGGAAGCCGCTGCCGCCGAAGTGCTGGGGATCAAGGCCAAGGCCAAGGGACGGTGGCCCTGGATGGCCGGCGCCCTGGCCGCCGGGCTGGCGGGCGCCGCCGTAGTGTATGCCCTGGCGCCCAAACCGGCGCCTCAGCCGCTGGCCGAGGCGCCGCCGATGCCGCGGCTGAATAGGTTTGACGATGATCTGCAGGCGTATCAGGCGCTGCTGCACCACTGGGGGCAGCCGGTGCCGGCCAATGCCCCTTGCGACTATGCCCTGACTCGCCAGCTGGCCTGCCTGGACGGGGTCAGCAGCTGGCAGCAGCTGTTGGCCATGGATTACCCGGCGGTGGTCAGCCTGCGAGGGGAGGAGGGCTCCCTGTTTTATGGTGCCCTGCTGGCCAGGGGCCGCGACGGCGATGCCCGGCTGACCCTGCAGTTCGGCGACCAGTGGATTTCCGTTAGCAAGTCTTGGTTTATCAACCATTTTGATGGTCACTACAGCCTGATATGGCAACCGGTCGGCCAACTGCCCAGGTTGGTGGGCGAGGGCAGCGCCCAGGGGCAGGTGCAGTGGCTGGAGAACACCCTGAGCCGGCTGCAGCAGCGTCCGGCGCGGATGCTGCAAAGTTATGACTCTCAGCTCAGGCAGCAGGTGATGCAGTTCCAACGCCGGTTTGGCCTGGAGGTGGATGGCATCGCCGGTCGCCAGACACTGGAGCTGCTGAGCCTGATGAGCAGTGAACAGGGGCCCAGACTCAGCCAGGGAGGAGAAGCCTGATGTCCTATCTGTTGGATGCGGTTGGCCGTGAGAAGCAACAGCAGGGTCTGCTGGACCCGGCCTTGGCGGCGCCGCTGGCGCCGAAGCGGGCGCTGCCCTGGCACTTTGGCTGGCCCCTGGTCGGTGCCGTCCTGGGGGCTGGACTGGGTTGGCTGGCGGCCAGCCTGCAACCGGCCCCCGAGCCCGAGCCGGCAGTGACCCAGGAACTGGCGGTGATCAGGCAGCTGACCATGCCGGTTCCGGTGTCCTGGGAGCCGGTGGCCGAGACAGAACCTCAATATGTGTATCAATCCGGCGGTGACCCGTCACAACCGGAGCTGACCGAGGCCGAATTCAAGGCCCAGGTGCTGAGCCAGGACAGCCTGGCCGCCGAGTCTGCCAGCGCCTCCCCAGCCGTGCGGCAGCAGGAAACCACCGCCGAGCCAGCCAATGCCAAACTGCTGGCCGCCTTCGAGAGGGCGGTGGCGGATCTGCAGTTGGATCCCCAGGTGGCGGCGGAGACGGGGCCTGACCCTGAAGTCAGTGCAGAGTCCCTGCAGGAGGCGACGTCCCCGCCACCATCTCAGCCTCAGGCCGAAGTGCCCAAGTTGGGCACCCTCCCCTGGAACTTCCAGAAGCGCCTGCCAGACATCAACATCACCGCTCACGTCTACTCCTCCGATGCGGGCAACCGCTGGCTGCGGGCCAATGGGCGGGAGCTGCAGGAGGGGGACAGCATTGCAGAGGGGGTGACCCTCAAGGAGATACGTCCCAACGAGGTGGTGCTGGAGATGGCCGGCCAGGTCTTCAGTGTGCCCGCCCTGGGGCAACTGTGATGTCAGAGGGGAGGTTCACTCCCCTCCCGGTCTTGATACTCTAAAACCGCATATTGCCCTAGGTATTCCTGATATACTGCGCCGCATACCTATGAGCTCGCCTCCGCCGCAACGGCGAGAGTGACTATGATTATTGCGATCGCTATCTCTCGGGGTAGATGAATGTGAACCCGGAGTAGGGAGTCCCGTGAACATTAAAATCCTTTGGAGTCGCCCCTGGATTCGCCGGGGGGCCTGGGCGCTGCTGGCCCTGTCTGTATACCTGTTGCTGACGGGCTGGGGCCTGCCACGGCTGATCCAGAGCCAGTCTCCCAAGTGGGTGGCCGCCAACCTTAACGGCCAACTGAGCCTGGAGAGGGTGACATTCCACCCCTTCGCCTGGCGCCTGCAGATTCAGGGGGTGCGGTTGAGCGCTGAGGATGGCGAGCCCATCTTCGGCCTCCGCCAGTTGGTGCTGGATCTCGATCCTCTTCACTCGCTGTTCAGCCTCAGTGGCCGCATTCGTACCCTGGCCCTCGAGGGGCCGGAGTTGGCCATTCATGATCTGGGACAGGGGCGCAGTAACCTGGGTGACCTGCTCAGGCCGCTGACCGAAGAGCAGCAGCCGAGCGCCGAGGAGGGGGCGGAGCCAAGGGTTCCCCAGCTCTACATCGCCGATCTGAAGTTGCTGGAGGGGGCGCTGAGTTACCGACGTCCCGATGGGGCCAGCACCCGCTTTACCGATCTGCAGCTGAGGGCCCAGGACCTGGCCCTGGCGGGGGCGGACAACCAGATGGCCCTGGCATTGATCGGCCCCGGCGGGGGCAGGCTGTCGGTGGAGGCCACCGCCTCCCTGGCACCGACCAGCGTGCAGATGCAACTGGCTCTGGATGATGCCGATCTGACCCGCTACTGGCCCTTCATCGACGATCTGTTCCAGTTCCAGCTGGATCAGGGACGAGTGGACCTGAACGCCACCCTGAGCCTGCGGCGGGACCACGACCACACGGCCCTGTTCCTGAATCAGGGGGCCATCGAACTCTCCGGCCTCAACCTCTCCAACCGGCAGTCTCCGCTGCTGACCCTGGCCAAGGCCAGGGTGGAGGAGATCAGCCTGGACCTGACTGAACGGACTCTGGCCATCGGCGGCGTCACTTTGGAGCAGGGCCAGCTCATGGGGCACGTCAGTGACCAGGGGCTGGATTGGGCCACCCTGTTTCTTCCCGCCGTTGATGGCCAACCGGACACCGACGCCGGGGCAGACGCCCAAGGCAAGCCCTGGCAGGTCCGCCTCGACGGTGCCAGCATCGAGCAGTTCAGGCTGATGCTGCAGGACAGCCTTCCCAAGCAACCGGTCGCCTGGGTGCTGGATCTGGATCGGGTGCAGGTTGGGCCGGTTTCCAACGATCTGAGCCAGCCCATCGCCCTGGAGCTGCTGAGCCGCATCAACGATGACGCCAGCTTCACCGCCCAGGGAGAGTTGATTCCCGAGTCGCTCAACGCCCAGTTCGACCTGAGTCTGGCGGGATTTCCGCTGACCGCCACCGTCCCCTACTGGCAGGAGCAGCTGCCCCTCAAGCTGGTGTCCGGTCAGCTGGCCAGTACCGGCGCGTTGAGCCTGGCCGGGGTGTCACCTCTGGACCTGCGCTATGATGGCGAGCTGGCCGTCAGAGACCTGGTGACCCAGGACCCGACCCAGGGGCGAGACTTCGTCAAGTGGCAGGAGCTGGCGGTAAACCACCTGGGCGTGGCGACCCAGCCGATGACGGTGCAGCTGGATCGGGTCACCGTCACCCAGCCCTACAGCCGGGTGATCATCGACGAGGATGGCAGCACCAACATTCAGCAACTGCTGGGCACCGACAGCGGCGCGGCCGCGGCGGCGTCCAAGGCTGAACCTGCGGGCGATCCCCTGCCTCTGAGCATCAACAGCATCGAACTGGTGGACGGCGCGGCCTTTTTCGCCGACAACAGCCTGACCCCCAAGTTTGCCACTGGCATCGAGCATCTGGCGGGCCGCATCACCGGCCTCAGCGCCGATCCCGCTTCCCGGGCCAAGGTGGATATCCACGGTCAGGTGGATCGCTACGCACCCATGAGTCTGATCGGCGAGCTGCAGCCTCTGGTGCCGGACAGTTATCTGGATATGGCCCTGACCTTCGATAATGTCGATCTGATCTCCCTGAACGCCTACTCCGGCACCTACGCCGGGTACTATATCGACCAGGGACAGCTGGATCTCTCTCTCAACTACAAGCTGGAGAAGCGCCAGCTGGTGGGCAGCAACCGGGTGGTGGTGGACAAGCTGAAGCTGGGTAAGCGCAGCGAGTCCGACAAGGCCACCAGCCTGCCGGTGGCCCTGGCGGTGGCCTTGTTGCAGGACAGCGATGGCGTCATCGACCTGGGGTTGGAGGTGCAGGGTGACGTCGACGATCCCAGTTTTGCCATTGGCCCCCTGGTGGGCAAGGCGCTGTTCAACGCCATCTCCAAGGTGGTGACCTCACCCTTCTCGCTGCTGGGCTCCCTGCTCGAGGGCGAGGCGCCCCCGTCTGAGGTGTTGTTTGAGCCGGGCACCGCCACCCTGTCGCCTCGGGCCGAGGATCAGCTTCGGCAACTGGCCAAGGGGCTGACTAAGAGGCCGGGTCTCAGCCTCTCCCTCAACGGCGCCGTCTCCGTGGCCGCCGACCGCAGTGCCCTGGCGGCCACGGCCCTGGCCGGCGAACTGGGTTTCGAGGCCACCCCGGATCAGCCGCTGACCGAGCAGCAGCAGACCCTGCTGGTGGCGGCCTACGAGCGCCGCTTCGGTGTCGGCAGTGCCCCGCCACTCCCGGAGGATCAGCCTCCCCAGGCCTGGCAGCAGAGCCTGTACAACCAGATGCTGGCCAGGGTCAATCTTCCCCTGGACGCCCTGCCGGAACTGGCGGCCAACCGGGCCGAAGAGGTCAAGCGGTTGCTGATCACCCGGCTGGGGGTGAGTGCCGAGCGGGTCTTTATCCGGGAAAGCCGCCTGGAGCTGAATCAGAGTGGTCCCAAGGTGGTGATGGCCCTGGACGCGCTGTAGCCGGCGTGACCATCCAACAGGGAGCCCCAAGGCTCCCTTTGTCGTTGCGGGGTCTGGCAACGGTGCGCAGACGGCCTGTCCCCGGCTACCACGAGATGCCTACCCTTTCCCGCAGGCGAACGCCGGCAGCGCTGTCCCCCCTCCCTGAGACCACAAAAAAGGCCGCCCGGTTGGGCGGCCTGTGATCTCGCCGATGACCCTTAACCGTCACCCAGGGTGAGCAGGGTGGCGTTGCCGCCGATGGCGGTGATGTTGTTGGTGCGGGTCTTCTCGGTCACGAACCGGGTCAGGTAGTGGGGGCCGCCGGCCTTGGGGCCGGTGCCGGATAGGCCTTGGCCACCGAAGGGCTGTACCCCCACCACGGCGCCAATCTGGTTGCGGTTGATGTAGGCGTTGCCCACGTTCACCCGGTCGGCGATGTGCAGCGCATGGGACTCGTTGCGGCTGTGGATCCCCAGGGTCAGGCCGAAGCCGGTGCTGTTGATCTCGGCCACCACCTGGTCCAGGTCGCTGCTGCGGTAGCGGATGACGTGCAGAATGGGGCCGAAGTGCTCCTTCTCCAGCTGGGTGATGCTGTGGATCTCCACCGCGGTGGGCTGGATGAAGGTGCCGTTGCTGCATTCGTCCGACAGGGGCGCCTGACAGATCAGCTTGCCCTCTTCGGTGATGCGATCGATGTGGGCCAGCAGGTTGCCCTGGGCGGTTTCATCGATCACCGGCCCCAGGTCGGTTTTGTGCAGGGCGGGGTTGCCCACGTGCAGCTGGGCCATCGCCCCCTTGAGCAGCCCAATCACCTTGTCCGCGACCTCCTCCTGAACATAGAGCACCCTCAGGGCCGAGCAACGCTGACCGGCGCTGGCGAAGGCGGACTGGACCACGTCCTTGACCACCTGCTCAGGCAGGGAGGTGGAGTCCACCACCATGGCATTCTGACCGCCGGTCTCTGCCACCAGGGGCACAATGGCGCCGTCACGGCCGGCCAGGGAGCGGTTGATCACCTTGGCGGTCTGGGTGGAGCCGGTGAAGCAGACGCCGCCGATGCGGTCGTCGGCGGTCAGGGTGCCGCCGACCAGGGCGCCGGTACCCGGCAGCAGGGCCAGGACATCGCCGGGCACGCCGGCTTCGTGAGCCAGCTGTACCGCCCGATAGGCCACCAGACTGGTTTGCTCGGCCGGCTTGGCGATGACGGTGTTGCCGGTGACCAGGGCGGCCACCACCTGTCCCAGGAAGATCGCCAGCGGGAAGTTCCAGGGGCTGATGCACAGGAAGGTGCCGCGACCCTGGACGAACAGCTCGTTGAGCTCGCCGGTCGGGCCGGGCAGCACCGTAGGCTCCCCCTGCATCTTGCGGGCTTGTACCGCGTAGTAGCGACAGAAGTCGACCGCCTCGCGCACCTCATCGATGCCGTCCTGCAGGGTCTTGCCCGCCTCGCGGGTACACAGGGCGATCAGCTCTTCGCGGTGGGTTTCCAGAAGGTCGGCCAGCGCCTCGATGGCGTTGGCTCGCACATCGACACCGGTGCGGTTCCAGGCCGGGAAGGCGGCGTTGGCGACCTTCACCGCCAGCTCGATGGTCTCGGCGTCGGCGAAGTGCACCTGGCCGACGCTGCGGCGGCGATCCTGGGGACTGGTGACGGTCCGGGCTTCACCACAGTTGATGGTCTTGCCGCCGATCAGTGGGGCAGCGTGCCACTGGGTCTCCTTGAAGCCGTCCAGTTTGGCGAAGAAGGTGCGGGATTCGACAGCGATGTTCATGTTGATTCCTTTCGAGTTGCGTCGCTCGCTGCCAAAGATCTGTTGTGGCAGTACGATCTTGTTGTTATGCAGGGTGGGGCACTGGGTCAGGGTGGTGACCGGGTGTTCGATCAGGCTCTCCACCGGGGTGTTGGGGTCCACCACCTTGTGGACGAAGGAGGAGTTGGCGCCGTTCTCCAGCAGCCGGCGTACCAGGTAGGGGAGCAGATCTTCGTGGGCGCCCACCGGAGCGTAGATTCGTACCAGCTGATGGTGTCGGGACAGCACCGGATCGTACAGCTCCTGGCCCATGCCGTGCAGGCGCTGGAACTCGTAGTCGCGATCGCCCGCCATGTCCATCACCGCCGCGACGGTGTGTGCATTGTGGCTGGCAAACTGGGGATAGAGGTTGCCCCGGGTCAGATCGGATAGCAGGTAGCGGGCGCAGGCCAGGTAGGACACATCGGTGGCGGACTTGCGGGTAAACACCGGGTAGTTGTCCACCCCCAGCTGCTGACAGTGTTTGATCTCACTGTCCCAGTAGGCGCCCTTCACCAGGCGAACCGGGATGCGGTCCCCCTGTTCCCCGGCCAGGGCATTGAGCCAGCACAGTACCGGCAGGGCGGTCTTGGCGTAGGCCTGAACCACCACGCCGAAGTTGCCCCAGCCCTGGGCCTCCTCGCTGCGGTAGAGCTTCTCGAACAACTCGAGATAGAGCTCCAGTCGATCGGCCTCCTCGGCGTCCATGGTGATGCCCACGCCAAACTTGCGTCCCTCGGAGATCAGCGCGATCACCCAGCGATACAGCTCCTCCAGTACCAGCTCCCGGTGCGCCGCCTCGAACTTGGGGTGGATGGCGGTCAGTTTCACCGAGATGGTGGGCAGGGGGGCCTGGCTGTTTTTGTACTGATGGTTGCCCAGGTTGTGGATGGCGTCCAGGTATTCCTGGAAGTGGCGCTTGGCGTCATCCATGGTCAGGGCGCCTTCACCCAGCATGTCATAGGAGTGGGTGTACCCCAGACTCCGGTTGTCTTCGCTGTTCTTCAGGGCCTCACTGATGCTGCGTCCCAGGACGAACTGCTTGCCCATGATCTTCATCGCCGCGTACATCGCCTTGCGGATGATGGGTTCGCCCACGCGGTTGACCAGTCGGGCCAGCAGGTGATTGGGGTTGCCGTCGAGAGTCTTGTCCAGGGTGACCACCCTGCCGGTGAGCATCAGCCCCCAAGTGGAGGCGTTGACCAGCACCGAGTCGGAGCCCTTTAGGTGGCGGGCCCAGTCTGCGCCGGAGAGCTTGTCTTCGATCAGGGCGTCGGCGGTGGCGGCATCGGGGATGCGCAGCAGCGCCTCCGCCAGACACATCAGGATGACCCCCTCCTGGGTCTCCAGGCTGTACTGTTGCAGGAAGGCGTCGATCCCCACTGCCAGTCCCCGCTTTTCGACATTGCGCACCTCGGTAACCAGATTGGCGGCTTTGTCGGTGATGCGGTCGATGGAGGCCTGGTCTTGCGGAACCAGCTGCAGCAACTCCTCGAGATAGTCGGACTCGTCGGCGCCGTGGTTAACGCTGATCGCCTCCTTCAGACTGGACAGATCGGTGGGTATTCCATTAGCCAGAACTTGGCTTGCTTTAAACATCGCGTGTCCCTCGTAATCCATGGGGTGGCGCGGCTTCCTGTGATCGGTTTTGTTTTTGTATACAATCCGCGCCAACGGCGCGCACAGTATACCCACATTTTGTGAGCTGGAACAGGTTGTGGGCGGGTTTTGTTCAACTGGGTCTCAGGGACAGCAGACGCGGGGAGAGGGGTGGGATGGCGTCTGCTGCAGATAGGGCCGATAAAAAACGATCGGCCCTATTTCGGTGGGGTCAGGTCAGGCGGCGGGTTACACCCAGCCACTCTGGTTGCGCCGACGGCGCTGTGGGCGGGGCAGATAGGCGATGATCAGGCCCAGCACCAGTCCGGCCCCGGCCACCATGCCTCCCTGTTGCAGCCATTGCCAGCGTTCACTGTTCTTCATGCTGCGGTTTTCCTTCTCGAGCCGTTCGTTCTCGGCGGAGAGAGTGTCGAGGGTGGTCTTGAGGTCAGCCTCGGTGTTCATCGCCGCACGCTGACTGGCCTCAAGCTGGCTGTTCAACTGGTCGACCTGGCTCTGCAGTTGGCCGTTGCGGGCCTGCTGCTGCTCCAGCTGCTGCTTGAGGCTGGCCACCTCCTCGTTGAGGCGGGGCACCGCCAGGCGGAAACTTTCGGCCTGGGTCAGTTGATCCTGTTTGACCCAGCCGGTGCGCTCCCTGTCGTCGATGATCTGGACGTACTCTCCCTGACGTTCACCGGTGATGGACACTGGAATGCCCGCTTTCACCGATCCCAGAATACGAAACTGGGTGCCGGGGCCGGCGTGCAGATAGATGTAGATGTCCTCTGAGATGCTGTAGTTGCTCTCAGCGGCGGTGACTTGAGGGGCCAGAAGGGCGGCGCCGAGCAGCGCGGCGATGGCCAGAGGTTTGTGCGACATATTTCAGGAACCTTTAAAACAGAAAACCCGCTGCCCGTGAAGACAGCGGGTGATATCTGCTAAGGATATTAACCCAGCACGGCGCGGATCAAGTAGAAAATCACAATCGACAGGCCGGCACCGGCGGGCAGGGTAATGACCCAGGAAACCACGATGTTGCGAACCACACCCAGGTTCAGGGCGGCGATGCCTCGGGCCATGCCGACGCCGAGCACCGCACCCACCAGGGTTTGGGTGGTGGAGATGGGCAGGCCGGTTCCTGAGGCGATCACCACGGTGGACGCCGCGGCCAGCTCCGCGGCAAAGCCACGGCTGGGGGTCAGGTGGGTGATGTTCTTACCGATGGTCATGATCACCCGGCTGCCCAGGGTGGCCAGACCGATGACGATGCCGACACCGCCCAGGGGCAGAATCCACCACACCAGGGGGGCCTTGGCGAGGATCTCGCCCTGGGCATGGACGATGGAGACCACCGCGGCCAGAGGACCAATGGCGTTGGCCACGTCGTTGGAACCGTGCGCAAAGGCCATGCCACAGGCGGTGACCACCATCAGCAGGGCGAACACCTTCTCCACGTTGGCAAAGTGCATGTCGCGGTCGGCGCTGGGGTCCAGCTTCAGACGGCCGATGAAGAACTTGCCGATCATCGCCACTACGACGGAGATGGCGATGGCCAGGCCCCAGGCTTCTGTGTTGTCAAAGTGCAGGCCGACGTGTTTCAGGCCCTTCTTGATGGTCACCAGGGAGAGCACCATGCCTGCCAGGCCCATGTAGAAAGGCACGTAGCGTTTGGCGTTCTTCAGAGGATCTTCGGTGTCGAAGATCAGCTTCTGGGCACTCTGGAAGATGACATAGGCGATGAAGCCGGCGATGGCCGGGGTGACGATCCAGGAGCCGACGATGCCGGCCACCTTGCCCCAGTTGACGCTGTCCACGCCCACGCCGACAGCGGCGAAACCGATGATGGCACCGATGATGGAGTGGGTGGTAGACACGGGCCAGCCCAGGATGGACGCCACGACCAGCCAGACACCTGCAGCCAACAGGGCGGAGATCATGCCGTACACCAGCAGTTCCGGCTGGTCGACGAAGAAGGCGGAATCGATGATCCCTTTACGAATGGTGGAGGTGACCTCTCCCCCGGCCAGGTAGGCGCCCGCAAACTCGAAGATCATCGCGATGATGATCGCCTGCTTGATGGTCAGGGCGCCGGACCCTACCGAGGTCCCCATGGCATTGGCAACGTCGTTCGCGCCAATGCCGTAAGCCATAAGAAAACCGAATAATGCGGCCACAATGATCAAAATCGGGCCGTAATTTACCAGTACTTCTACCATGGTAAAACCTTAATTTATTGTTTTGTCACGCTTTAAGCGCGAGCAAGCATGAGTTCCAGACGAGAGCCAACCCGCTCCGCCTGGTCGGCCAGATCACCGGCCCACTCGAGGATCTTGTACAGGAACATCACATCCACAGGATTGAGGTCTTTCTCAATGCTGAACAGACGACGGCGCAGGCTGATCTGCATATGGTCGGTGTCGTCTTCGATGCGATCCAGTTGCTGGATCATCTCTTCGACCAGGTTCACTTCCCGTCCCCGGAAACCGGTTTCCAGAAGATCATCCAGTTCGTTGATTGCCTTGGAGGCTTGAGATACTGCGTCTACGCAGCGTTGTAGGTAGGCTTTCAGATCGTCCTGAAGTTCAGAGGGCATCACCATCTCGCGGCCGATGATGCGACCGGCGATATCCTTCGCCTTGTTGGCGATCTTATCCTGCTGGGTCAGCAGCTCGAGCATGTCGGTGCGCTCCACCGGCATAAACAGGCCACCGGGCAGGGTCAGACGGATCTCCCGCTTGAGAACATCCGCTTCGCGTTCCAGACGGCTGACTTCGCCCTGGAGTTCGCGGGCACGTTCCCACTTCTGGTCAATCACTGCTTCCATAAAAGGAATCAGCATCTTGGACGCTTCGTGCACCTTATGCATGTGCTCTTGAAGCGGTTTAATGGGTGACTTCGCGAAGACACCTAAGATCGAATTTACTGGCATAGCCAAATAACCTTCTGCTTTGCTCTGAGTAGCATTGGCGGGCGCATGTTACCCTATGCACCAATATAAGCAACATCAAAAAACCGGCCTGGAGTGGTGTAATTATAACCGCCAGGTATAAAAAACCCGCCCAATCAAGGCCGGGGCCATCGTAAGTCAGATATGTGACACTTATATGACATTGTTGCACTTCGCTGACGTTAATATGAATTTTTAAATAAACTTATAGACTTATGGAAATTGAACTGAAGTTGCTGCTGACCAATGTGGATCATGACCAACTGGTTTCGGTGTTGAAAAGTCTGGGCAGGGTAAAAAGTGATCAAACTCACTTTCTGGTCAATCGCTACTTCGATACCCCGGCACTGACCTTGCGTCATATGGATATCGGTTTGCGGGTACGCCAGAAGGGGGAGCACAGGGAGCAGACGGTGAAGACGGCCGGCAGCGGCGACAGCGGGGTACACCGACGCCCCGAATATAACGTGGTGATCGCTGGCGACTGGCCGGAGCTGGCGCGGTTTCCCGACGGGATCTGGCAGGGCACCGACATCGAGGCGTTGCAGGCTGAGCTGACCGAGCAGTTCGCCACCAACTTTCGCCGCCGCGCCCTGGAGCTTCAGCTGCCGGGAGGGACCGAACTGGAGGTGGCCCTGGACCGTGGCCAGGTGTTGGCCGCGGGCAAGAGTGAACCCATCGATGAGCTGGAGCTGGAGCTGATCTCCGGCGACCTGAGGGAGGCCCTGGTCCTGGCACAGAGCCTGGCTCAGCGGTTCTGCCTCAGGCTGGGGCAGGCCTCCAAGGCGGCCCGGGGCTACCGGCTGGCCGACCTATCGCCCCTGCCCTCCCTCCGCGACCGGCAGCCAGGCTCCCTGGCGGAGGGGCTGGCCGCCTGGCAGCTCAACGAGCACCACCTGGCGCTGGGGAGCGAAGGCGCGAGGGAGGCCCTGGTGACCCAGCTGAGCGGTCTGTCCCAGCAGCTGTTCGACGGTGAGGCTGGTCTGGCGGTGCGTCTGGCGGCCCTGGGGCAGGGGCTGATGGACGCCCCAGACGCTCGCGCCCGGTTAGTTCAGCTTATGGAGACGACCGCTTACGGCCAGGCTCAGCTGGCCCTTCTGGCTCTGCTGCCTGAGCTTCAGGAAGACTGAGGGCTTCCAGCCTGGCCAGGATCTGGCGGTTCTGCTCGCTGAGGGTCGACAGCTTGGCTTCCAGGGCATCGGCACGCAGTTGCAGACGTTGGTTCTGCTGATCCAGTTTCTCCTGCTCCTCGGGGGAGACGAAGATCGAGGCCAGGTACCCCGCCACGATGCCGAAGAAACTGACCCCGCAGATGATCACCATGGCGCCGATGATTCTGCCCTCGGTGGTTACCGGGTAGTAGTCGCCGTAGCCGACGGTAGAGATGGTCACCAGGGACCACCAGATGGCGGACTCGGCATCGTTGATGTTGGCGCCCGGGGCGCCATCCTCGAACAGCAGGATCAGCACCGACGAGAAGGTGAGCACGGTGATCAGGGCCACCAGCAGGCTGGTGACCGTGGTTTCGCGCTTGTGGGTGGTGTAGGCCCTGAGCAGGGAGCGGCTCATCCGCATCAGGCGGACGACCCTCAGCACCTGGAAGATCCGGGCGAAGCGCAGCGGCTCGATCACCGGGATGGAGGCCACCAGATCAATCCAGTGAGTCTTGGCGTACAGGCGTCTGTCGCTGCTCTTGGCCAGCCCCCAGAAGAAATTGATGATAAACACCATGCAGATGGCGAAATCGACATAGAGCAGCAGGCGGATCGCCTCCTTGGCTTCGTCGTTGAAGGCGATGATCAGTACCACGATCACCGACAGCACCGACAGCAGCATCATCCCCGATTCTCTGGGGCTTAGAGTTTCTTTTGGCATAGTTATCTCAATCAATCATGGCGCACAGCAGCAGGGCCACCCCCACCCATTGCGCCGCTTCCAGGGCGGCGACGCCGCTGTTGTCCTGCAGGGCGATCTCTTTGTCCGGGTTTATCTTCACCATCACCCAGGCGCTGAGCAGCTTCTGCCACAGGGTCAGGAGCAGCAGTCCGCCGACACTGAAGCCGAACCAGCTCCATACCAGGGTCAGCGGCTCATCGACGGGTGCCTCCGGCAGGGCAACGGTGGCCGCCAGAATGAGGGCAGCGGCGATCACCACCCCGGTATGACTCAGTGCCACCGAGCGCTGGTCCTGCTCGATGGCCTGCTGGAAGGGGCCATAGCCCTTGCGGTCGTGCAGATACTGAATCCAACGGCTGATGCCGGTGAGAATCGCCAGGCTGGCCAGGTAGATCAGCCCGTAGCTGACCGTCCCCATCAGGGAGGGATCTCGGTGCAGCTTCTCGAGCAGGGCCCGGATGATGATGGCGGCGCTCAGGGCGGCACTGGCATCGGTCAGCGCCATGGCCACGTTGCCGCTGAGGATATGCTGCTTCTTGTCGATGCGGTCGATGGCGAAGCGATCGTTGACCCACAGGCTGACCCGGATCAGCAGCAGTCCCACCAGGCCGAACATCACCAGATTCAACCCCTGCTCCAGATAGCTGAGGTTGCCCTGGCGGGGCATCACCGAACTGATCACCAGGGCCATCGCCAGCAGGGAGCCGGCGGTACTGATGCCGAAGGCGACGTTATCCCGTTCGGCCAACTCCGTCTGGCTGCTCACCCCCTCCCACCATCCCTGGCTGAAGCGGAGCAGGGTCAGAAGCAGCAGGCTGCCTCCCACCTCCAGTGCCAGGTGAATCCAATCCCATTGCCACCACTCTGCCATATCCGATCGCTGCCTTCCTAACCGCTTTCTGCTAAGGTGATTCCAGAAAAATCCTTATTCACAGGAAGTTATTATGAGCCTGCCGCCCGTGTTCGACAACCTCCCTGCCAGTCTGCGTCGGCAGGCGGAACACTATCGTCAGGGACTGGGTGAGGGGCCCTGGGGGGCCCTGGAGCCGGAACAGCAGCAGAGGCTGAACCTGTTGTTTGCCATGTCTGAATTTATCGGAGCCCGCCTCAGTCGCGATGGCGACTGGTTGCCGGAATTTTTCCGACTGCTGTCGCAGCACCTGCGTCACCCTCAGTACCGCGCCACCCTGGATGAGGAGCTGGCGCGGTGTCAGGATGAGGCATCCGCCAAGCGGGTGCTGCGCCGCTTCCGCCACCGGCAGATGGTGGTGATTGCCGCCCGCGACTTCCTGAACCTGGCGCCCCTGGATGAATCGCTGGCACACCTGTCGGAGATGGCGCAGAGCCTGATCCTGGCGGCGCGGGACTGGTTGACCGAGTACCTGGCAAGCCGCTTCGGCTATCCCAGGAGCGCTGCCGGAGAGCGGCAACCCCTGTTGATCCTGGGGATGGGCAAGCTGGGGGGCGGTGAGCTGAACTTCTCCTCCGACATCGATCTGATCTTCACCTACCCGGAAAATGGCACCACCGACGGACCTCGGCAGCTGGACAACCAGCAGTATTTTATCCGCATGGGGCAGAAGCTCATCGGGCTGCTGGCGGATGTGGAGCTGGAGGGTTTCTGTTTCCGGGTGGACATGCGGCTGCGCCCTTTCGGCGAGGCGGGACCGCTGGCGGTCAGCTTCGATGCCATCGAGGACTACTATCAGGAGCAGGGGCGGGAGTGGGAACGCTACGCCATGGTCAAGGCCAGGGCGATGGGTGAGGGAGATCAGGCATCCGCCCTGCATACGCTGCTGCGCCCCTTCATCTATCGCCGCTACCTGGACTTCTCAGCCATCGATGCCCTGCGGCGGATGAAGGCGCTGATCGAGTCGCAGCTGCGCCGCAGCAGCCTGACCGACAACATCAAACTGGGCCGGGGCGGCATCCGTGAGGTGGAATTTGTGGTTCAGAGCCACCAGTTGATCCGCGGCGGGCGTCAGCCTGCCCTGCGCCGCCAGCCACTGATGCCGGTGCTGGCGGAGTTGGCCCGCAGCAACTGCATCAGTGGCCGGGATCACAAGCGGCTGCTGGAGGGCTACCGCTTCCTGCGCCGTCTGGAGAACCTGCTGCAGGCCCTGAGCGACAAACAGACTCAGACCCTGCCAGACAACCCGGATGACCAGTTGCGTCTCTCCCTCAGCCTGGAATTCGACTCCTGGGAAGCGCTCAGGGAGACGCTGAGCCGGCACATGAGCAATATCCACGAGGTGTTCAGGGAGACCATCGGCGGTGACGAGCAGGAGGAGGAGGAACTGGGCGAACTGCCGGCCCTGTGGCAGCACCCGGATCCGGACGTATCCGAGATTCTCTCCGCCCAGGGGCTGGACAGCGAGCTGGCCGAGCCGTTGATGCGGCTGCGCGGCGAGTTTGCACGGCGCACCATCGGCCCCCGGGGACGGGACACCCTGGATAAGCTGATGCCGAGGCTGCTGGGGGAGCTGGCGGGCCAGCCTGGCCAGTCTGAGTTGCTGCAGCGGATGATGAAGGTGGTGGCCACCATCCTGACCCGCACCACCTACCTGGAGCTGCTGCTGGAGAATCCGGCGGCCCGTCAGCAGTTGGTGCGGCTGTGCGCCGCCAGTCCCTGGATCGCCGATCAGCTGGCCGCCTACCCGATCCTGCTGGACGAGCTGATCGATCCCATGCAGCTCTATCAGGTGTTGCCGCCGGATGGCTATGCCGCCAGTCTGCGCGAGTTCCTGATGCGGGTGCCGGAAGAGGATCTGGAGCAACAGATGGAGGCCCTGCGCCAGTTTAAGCAGATCAGCCGGCTGCACATCGCCGCCGCCGATGTCACCGGGGTCCTGCCGGTGATGAAGGTGAGTGACCATCTTACCTGGCTGGCGGAGGCGATCGTCGAACAGGTGGTGCAACTGGCCTGGAATCAGCTGGTGGTGCGTCACGGGCTGCCCTCCTGTGCCGGTGACGGCAAGGGGTTCGCGGTGGTGGCCTACGGCAAGATGGGCGGGCTGGAGCTGGGGTATGGATCCGATCTGGATCTGGTGTTCCTGCACCGGGCCGACAATGGATACACCAGTGGCGACAAGGGGATCGACAATAACCACTTCTATCTGAAGTTGGCCCAGCGGGTGCTGCACCTGTTCTCCACCCGTACCCTGTCGGGGATCCTTTACGAGGTGGATATGCGTTTGCGCCCCTCCGGTGCTTCCGGCCTGCTGGTCAGTCACATTGACCGTTACGACGAGTACCAGCGTCAGGAGGCCTGGACCTGGGAGCACCAGGCCCTGGTGCGCGCCCGGATGGTCTTCGGTGAACCGGCCATGGTGAAACGGTTTAATGAGATCCGCGAGTCGGTGCTGTGCTTGCCCAGGCATGAGGCGCAGCTCAATGGCCAGGTGCGAGAGATGCGGGAGAAGATGCGCGATCACCTGCACAAAGGCAGCGAACGGCTGTTCGATCTGAAACAGGGCCCTGGCGGCATCACCGACATCGAATTCATTACCCAATACCTGGTACTGGCCCATGGTCACCGGCTGCCGCAGATGAGCCGCTGGTCCGATAATGTGCGCATCCTTGAGCTGGCGCTGCAGCTGGGGCTGCTCAGTGCCGAGGAGGCGGATCTGCTGGTGCACACCTACACCGAGATCCGCGACACCAACCACCATCGGGTGCTGGCGGGGCTCAGCGGCCTGCTGCCCCACAGCGAGAAACCCGAGGGCTGTGAGGCGGTGGCGGCACTGTGGTCCCGAATCTTTGACAAAGATCACGAAAAAGGGGAATAATTGCCCCTGACTGATCAGACCAGTTGTGAGGAAGAGGATGTCCGATAACTACCTGTTGAAGATTCACCGCAGGGTGAAGACGCTGCCGTTCGGGGATTGGCTGATGACCCGCATCGTGGCCAATAAAGCCCCTTACTTCAAGACGATCCCGACGCGCCTGGAGGCGCTTCGCCCCAACCATGTCAGCTGCATCATCCGCAAGAAGCGCCAGGTGGAGAACCACATCGGTACCGTCCATGTCATCGCCATCTGCAACGGACTGGAGCTGGCCATGGGGATGCTGGCCGAGGCCTCCATTCCCCGGCATCTGCGCTGGATCCCCAAGGGGATGGAGGTGGCGTACACCGCCAAGGCGGGCAGCGATATCCGCTGCGTGGCAGAAACCGACCCGGAGGGATGGCAGCCCGGTGAACTGCCGGTGCGGGTGGCCGCCTACGACGATGAGGGTACCGTGGTGGTCAAGGGCACCATCAACCTGTGGCTGTCGGAAAAGCCCGATAAGCGTTAGGCGGGCTCCGCCGACGAGAGCGTGCAAAAGGGGCTGAGCACCATGGTGCTCAGCCCCTTCAGTGTCTTTGGCCCGCGACGGCACTCAGTACAGGCTGGGATCGCTTCTCTGAGGTCGGGTCTTGAAGCGGCGGTGCAGCCACATGTACTGCTCGGGTCGACGGCGGATCAGCTGTTCCAGGATCCGATTGCCGCGAACCGCGTCTGCCATCTCGTTGTCGCCGGGGAAGTCGTCCAGAGGCGGCAGAATCTCGATGGTGTAACCGGAGTTGTCCCGGTTGCGTTCGACAAAGAAGGGCATCACCCTGGCCTTGCCCAGCTTCGCCAGGGTGGTGGCCCCGGTGACGGTGACCGCCTCCTCCACCGCGAAGAAGGGGGCAAATACCGCGCCCTTGCGACCGGCGTCCTGGTCGGCGGTGTACCAGATCACTTCGCCGCTGCGCAGCGCCTTGACCATCTGCCGTACCTCCCGCTTGGGGATCAGGCCCTTGTTGGAGCGCAGACGCCCCTTCACCTGCAGGTACTCCATAAACTTGTTGTTGTGGGGGCGGTAGACGCCGACGCCCGGACAGCATTGGCCAAACACCCGGGCACCGGCTTCCAGCATCAGGCAGTGGGCGGCAAACAGGATCACCCCCTGGCCATCGGCCCTGGCCTGTTCGATGTGCTCAAGCCCCCTGATGGTCATGTGTTTCTGGATGCGCCGGTCGCTCCACCACCAGGCGTTGACGCTGTCGAACAGCGCCATGCCGGTCTGGTTGAAGTTGTCTCGCAGCAGCGCTTCGCGCTCCGCGTCGCCCATCTCCGGGAAGCACAGGCGCAGATTGGTGCGGGCCACGTGCACCCGTTTCTTCAGCAGTGCCTGTAGCAGCCGCCCTAGGCCACAGCCGAACCACCACTGCACCCTCAGGGGCAAAAAGCTCAGCAACCTCATCAGGGCGATGCCCAGCCACATGGGCCAGTACCTGGGGTGGAGGAAGCCCCGATCGAATTCAGCTGAAGTAACCATGGTGTTCCCGTAACAATCAGTGAGCCGGCTATTCTAACAGCCGAAACGGGCCCTGTGATACACTTTGGCGTCATGTACCCCTCTCATATTCTGAAGAATCTCTCATCACCTCGGGTGTGTTCCCGCCCGGGAGGTGGACGTTGCTGTCTCTGGTGCTGACTGCTCTCCTCGGTGGCGGGGCGCCGATGTGCGATCGCAGTGAGCTGCCCGGCTGCCTGGAGCGCCTTCCCACTCCCCTGGTGTCGGCGCTGTCACAACATTGGGGCGTGCCACCTCGTCAGCTTGGTCCGACCCTGGAGCGTCAGCTGGCCGGACAGGGGGCGGTCACCCTGACCCTGGGCAGACAGGCATTGATCCTCACCGATGGCCGGCGCATCGCTCAGCCCCATATCCTGCTGGTGGGTCACGAGGTGTATGAGTTGCCGTCGGTGCACTCCCTCTCCCTGGCTGTGCTTCATGAGCAGGGGCATCTGATTGAGGTGGGGGAGGAGCTGCGCCAGCCCTACCGTTTTGCCTACTGGCCCGAGGTGTGGCAGGAGGAAGTGGTCGCCGACCTGTACGCGCTGTGGCAGCTGGCCAGGCGGGGAGAGCTGGCGCTGGGGTGGGACCTGGTGCACCTGCGCAACTTCAACCTGATGGGGGCGGCTCCCGACTGGGCTCACTGGACCACTCCGGTGCTGCTGCCCTGGCTGGTGTCGCCAGAGCGACGCCAGACCCTGGCCCGGCTCAGTTTCGAGCGGGTGCTGGCAACAAGCGTTGTCGTTGCCGCGGATCTGCCCCATTTCCGCACTCTGGGCCGGCGTCAGTTCGGTCCCGGTCGTGGTGCCTATCCCTATGTGCCTCCCCAGCTGGTGGAGCGCTGGTGGCAGCTGTTGACTCCCAGCCTGTCACTGCTGATGGGGGAGGACCTGGCTCCCTATCGTCAGCGCCAGCATCGGCTGATGGTGGCGAAATCCGCCAACTAGCGGTCAATATCCCCCTTTCGCGTCAACCTGACTTTGACATCTATCATGCTAATCAATAGCTTAGTTGGGTGGTTCGTAACTTGCTAAAGTTGAAGGAACTGCCGGTTTGACCACCGGCGGCGACTGGGAAAGCCCAGACCTTGACGACATCCATCGCCACCCGGTGCTCGGCGCCGGGTCGCGCCCCTAGATAACAACAGCATAAGGAGAGTGAGATGCTGACCTCAGGATCCATCGTGGCCATCGTGGCCATCGTCATGGGGTGCCTGGTTGCCATGATAAAGAGTAAGCATAAGAGCGAGGCTCAGGCGAACCTGGCCCAGTTCAGCCAGTTGGAGGAGGAGCTGAAGGCCACCCGAGCACAGTGTCACGCCCTGGAGGAGCGGGTGGTGGTGCTGGAGAAGATCGTCACCGATTCCGGATTTGATCTGCAACAGGAGATCTCCCGACTGGGATAAGGGGGAGGGTGTCGTTCATTTTTGTACCGGGCGGCAGCCAGTCCAGGACGCGGTGTGACCCCGGTGGCGCCAGGGCCACACCGGCGCCATCGGGGTGTTGCCGGATCTGAATCAACTCATCGACACCCTGCTTCGACGTAGTCCCCTCCCTCGACTATAAGGTTTAGAGGGACAGTGCCTAAGGGGGAATGGTATGAGCAAAGTGGATATCGATACCGAGGATTTTGAACACCTGATCCAGTGCCGCCGAGTCTCCAAAGAGGCGGGGGAAGCCTATCACAAGGCGGTGGAAGCCCTGGCCCGCTGCGGAGAGTCCAGCCGCGGCGCCTGGATTGAGGAGTGCAAACGCGCCTTCGCCGCCAAGCAGCAGGCCCTGGCGGCGGAGAGGGAGGAGTTTCACCGGGTCTTCGACGAGTTGCCTCAGGGGTTGCCCAAAGAGTAGGGGAGCTCCCCCATGATGGATCCTGCGGGTTGGCCTCTGGTCGCGGTAATTATCGCGTTTGCTGCAGTGGCGGCGGTTATCGGCTGGTTTGGCATTCAGATGACCCGGCTTGCCCGGGATCTGGCCTCCGGCACCGGCTTGGGAGAGGCACTGGTCGGTGCCCTGTTCATCGGCGCGTCCACCTCCTTGTCAGGGATTACCACCTCGGTGTCGGCGGCGTCTTCAGGCCACCCTCAGTTGGCGGTAAGCAACTGTCTGGGCGGCATCGCCGCCCAGACGGCATTTCTCGCCCTGGCGGACATCGCCTACCGGCGGGCCAACCTGGAGCATGCCGCGGCCTCGGCGGAAAATCTGTTTCTGGCGGCCTTCGTCCTGACTCTGCTCAGTATCCACGTTCTGGCGCTCTCCACCCCCGATGTGGCCCTGTTCGCGGTTCATCCGGCGACCCTGCTGCTGGTGATCTTCTACGTGGTCGGCATCCACCTGCTGGCGCGAACTCACACCATGCCGATGTGGCTGCCCCGGCGAACCAAAGACACCTCCCGGGAGCCTGCCGCCCCTCCCAGGCTGCGCCGGCGTTCGCTGGGGCCGCTGTGGCTGAAGTTTGCTGGCTGCGCGGCGGTGGTCGCCCTGGCCGGCTGGTCGCTTGCCCGGCTGGCCGTGCCTTTGGGTGAGAAGAGCGGGCTGTCGAACGGGTTGGTCGGCGGCGTGTTCACCGCCGTGTCCACCTCGATCCCCGAGCTGGTGGTGGCCATTACCGCGGTCCGGATGGGGGCGCTGAACCTGGCTGTGGGCGACATTGTCGGCGGCAACGCCTTCGATACCCTGTTCGTGGCGGCCGCGGATCTGGCCTATCGGCAGGACTCCATCTACGCCGTCATCTCCCGTGTGGAGCAGTTTTGGTTGGCCACCGCCATGCTGATGACCGGAGTGCTGCTGATGGGACTGATCTATCGTCAGCGCCACGGCCCGGGGAACATCGGCCTGGAGAGCGTGGCGTTGCTGGCGATCTACCTGGGCGGAGTGATGATCCTCCTCCTGCTCCATTAGTTTTGGTTAAGCGCAATGGTCAGCCACCCACCGAGCCGGCGACATGGGGCAGGGCCCGCACCCGTGGCGTGCAGCTTCTGCTGTCGGCGTGCTGAAGGTGATCCGCATCGGTTCCCTCCAGGCTCACTGCCGCAGGAGAGCGGGGCCTGAACAGTCGGTCATGATGGTCAGCGACTTCTCGCCGCGATCAACCTGTTCCATCAGGTCGGCCATCTGGTAGGGGTCCAGGCCCCGGTACAGCAGGGCCACGCCGGGGTGTCGTGCCAGCGGCGCCAACGCCGAGCAGTCCGGCACCGCCATGATGGAGATGGTTTCGGCCTGGCTGCGGGCCAACGCCTGCCAATCCTGGCTGTGGACGGCGGACAGGGACAGGTTGCCGCTGAACCGGTCCAGACCCTCGAAGCGCTCTACCCGGCTGCCCTCCAGCTGCAGCAACTCCAGGCGGGCCAGGGGGGCCAGCGCCGTGAGATCGGTGATGTTGCCACCGGCCAGGGCCAGGGCCTGTAAGCTTGATAGCCCGGTCAGATCCGCCAGCGTCACCGGTTCCGTGGTCGACAACTGGCAGCTTAACGTCGTCACCTCGTCGCTGGTGTCCAGCATGAACTGCTCGGCGGCCTGACGGATGCACCGTCCTATGGACGGTTCACTGAATGTCAGGGCGGCGATGGGCGTGCTCTGCGGGGGGCTGGCGACGAGCGGTGGCGGCAGTGGTGGGGCGTCGTCGCCGACGTCTTCGGCCCCGTCCCCCCACCCTTGTTCGCTTCCCGGTGGATCCTCGTCATCGAGACTGGCGAGGATGGCGCCACTCCATGGCAGCGAGGCGGCCAGTGCCCCGTCGAGAGCTTGAAAATCCGCAGCAAGCGATGGCGCCGTCTCGGAGAGGTAACAGATCTTGGCGACGTTCAACAGGTCGACCAGCATGGCGAGTCGGGTCTGGCCGAGATTGATGGTCATCAGGGCGGCGAAGGCATCGCCTTCGTTGGTCACCGAGGTCAGCGACTCGAGGCTGTCCAGGTAATCCTGCAGCTCCGAGCTGATCTGCCGATACCGGTCAAGTTTCCGAGGCTGGTAACACTCGGAACTCTTGTTCAGTTCGCCAAGAAAACGCTGGTATTGGATAAGATATTGATTTCCTAGTGCTAACATCTTGGCGGCGGTTTGCTTCATCTCGGGGATGAGCGGACTCCCAAGCACCGCCAGGGCGCTCTGAGTGTCATCGAGTCGTCGAGAGAACTCCTCCATCTGCTCCGCATGTTTCCGGTTTAACCCGTGGGCCTGCTCGATGATGGTGGCGGTATCCTGCTGAAACCGGAGGATGGCGTCATCGGTCGAGGCGGCGGCCCCGCTGCACCAGGCGGTGGTCACGCCGCAGAGCAGGGCACTGAGGATTCCGCCTTTTGCGAATGTCATCAGAGCGCTGACGGGGTATCCGTATCCCAGAAGATTTAAACGATGTCTGACGGCCATTGGCTTCCCTATCGATAGCGAGTTGTTTGCGTTTAGTGTGAGGCACTCTTGAGGTGATTCTCTGGCGTGCTCCCCTTCGACGACTGGATTACAGGCTGGTATCGACCGGCGCTGTCGACTTTAAGTCACCCAAGTGACGGACTGGCAAGTGGAAAATCCTACACTCTATGTGTGACAGTAGGAAGGAGTGCCGGCAGCCACTTGGCAGCCATGTCGCAAAAGAACCAAAAAAAAAACGGAGCCACTTGGCCCCGTTTTTGAGTGTGCGCTAGCAAATCATCAGTCGGCCTCGTTGAGGCTGGAGGTCAGGTCGATGATCGCCTTCTTGCCGTCGCCGAACAGCATCAGGGTGTTGTCCTTGGCAAACAGCGGGTTGGGCAGTCCGGCGAAGCCGGGGCTCAGGGAGCGCTTCACCACCACCACGGTGCGGGCCTTGTCGACGTTGAGGATCGGCATGCCGTAGATGGGGCTGCCCTTGTCCTCACGGGCCATGGGGTTGGTTACGTCGTTGGCGCCGATGACGATGGCCACGTCGGTCTGTTCAAACTGGGGGTTGATGGCGTCCATCTCCACCAGTTGCTCGTAGGGCACTTCCGCTTCCGCCAGCAGCACGTTCATGTGCCCGGGCATGCGGCCCGCCACCGGGTGGATGGCGTACTTGACGTCGGTGCCGCGGCCCTCCAGGACGTCCGCCAGTTCCCGCACCGCATGCTGCGCCTGGGCCATGGCCAGACCGAAGCCTGGAACGATCACCACCCGCTCGGCGGTCTCCAGCATCATCGCCACCTCTTCCGGGGAGGAGGATTTGACCTTGCCCTGGTAGACCTCGTCGGCGTCGATGGTTGCGCCCCCCTCCGCCATCACTCCAAACAGCACGTTGGTCAGGCTGCGGTTCATCGCCTTACACATGATCTGGGTCAGGATCAGACCGGAGGCGCCCACCAGTGAGCCGGAGACGATCAGCACGGTGTTGTTGGAGATGAAGCCCGCAGTGGCCGCGGCGATACCGGAATAGGAGTTCAGCAGGGCGATCACCACCGGCATGTCGGCACCGCCGATGGGCAGTACCAGCAGGATACCCAGCAGCAGCGCCACCGCCACCAGAGAGTAAAGGATCGCCGGCGAGGGGTTGACCACCAGGGTGATCACCAGGGCCACGGCGGCTGCGGCCAGAAGGCCGTTGACCAGGGTGTTGCCGGGGACGGCGATGGACTTGCCGGAGATGATCTCCTGCAGCTTGCCGAAGGCGATGAAGGAGCCGGACAGGGTTACGGCACCGATCAGCACGGTGGCACCCACGGAGATCTGTGCCACCAGGGAGGTGGCCGCCACGGGATCCATGTAGTTGGCCAGGGCCACGAACAGGGAGGCGCCGCCTCCGAAGCCGTTCAGGGCCGCCACCATCTGGGGCATGGAGGTCATCTGCACCTTCTTGGCGAGGATGGCACCGATAAGGCCCCCGAGCACCATGCCGGCGATGATCCACTCGAAGCTGAGGATCGACTGGTCCAGCAGGGTGACCACCACGGCGATCAGCATCCCCACCGAAGAGATCTGGTTACCACGTACCGCGGTACGGGGCTTGGTCATGTTCTTGATGCCGAGCACGAAGCAGACCGCGGCCACCAGATAGGCCAGGTAGATAACAGCAGTATTCATGGTCGGTTACTTCCTCTTAAACATGCCCAGCATGCGGTTGGTGACCATGTAGCCACCCACCACGTTGATGGTGGCCAGGGTCACGGCGATAAAGCCCAGTACATTTACCAGAATGCCGGAGCCAGAGCCGGCGGAGAGCAGGGCGCCCACCAGGGTGATGCCGGAGATGGCGTTCGAGCCGGACATCAGCGGGGTGTGCAGTGTGGGCGGTACCTTGGTGATCAGTTCCACGCCGAGGAAGATGGCGATCACGAACAGGGTGAGCAGTAACAGCAGGGTTTCCATTTACGCCTCCTCCTTGTTGTCGGCGGTCAGTCCGAGCAGATCCCGGATGCGGGGGTTCACCACCTTGCCTTGGTAGGCGGTGACGGTGTCATGGACAATCTCATCGTCGAAGTCGAACACCAGCTTGCCTTCGTCGTCGACCAGGTGACGGATCAGGTTCTCCAGGTTGGTGCCGAACATCTGGCTGCCATGGTTGGCGGTGGAGGCAACGATGTTGGCCGGGCCGGAGATGATGACGCCATTGACGTTGATCACCTCCCCCAGTTGGGTCAGTTCACAGTTGCCGCCGGTCTCGGCCGCCAGATCGACGATCACCGAACCGGGCTTCATCTGAGCCACCATCTCCTTGGTGATCAGGGTTGGTGCCTTGCGGCCTGGGATGGCGGCGGTGGTGATGACAATATCCTGCTGAGCCAGCACATTGGCCATCGCCTGCTGTTGCTTGGCGATGAAGTCGGCGGACTGCTCCTTGGCATAGCCGCCGCTGGATTCGGTGTCGGCGTCCTCGATATCCAGCTCGACCGGGCGGGCTCCCACGGAGAGGATCTGCTCCCGGGCGGCGGGACGGATGTCGTAGGCCTCCACTACGGCGCCCAGGCGCTTGGCGGTGGCACAGGCCTGCAGGCCGGCGACACCGGCCCCCATGATAAAGGTGCGGGCGGGCTTCAGGGTGCCAGCGGCGGTCATCATCATCGGCAACAACCTGGGGGTGAGCTCCGCTGCCTGGATTACCGCCTTGTAGCCGGCGATGGTGGCGTTGGAGGAGAGTACGTCCATGCTCTGGGCCCGGGTGATGCGGGGAATCAGTTCCAGGGCGACGGTGTTGATCCCCTTGTCGGCCGCCTTCTGGGCGTTTTCCGGGTGCATCAAGGGGTCCATCATCCCCATCAGGGTCTGGCCCGAGGCCAGGTGTTCCAGCAGCCGGTCGAACTCTTCACCTTTGGCGTGCAGAGTCAGCACCAGCTCGGCGCCCTCCAGGGTCTGGGCGCGGTCAGCACCGATGCGAGCTCCACTGTCGAGATAGTCCTGATCGGTAAAACCGGCTTCAAAACCGGCCTGGGTTTCAATCGTCACCTCGCAGCCCGCTTTGGCGAGCTTGGCAACGTTGGTGGGTAACAGGGCGACGCGGGTTTCCCCGGCGAGATGCTCCTTGATCACGGCGATCTTCACAACGCTATCCTCTAGCAGATTGGGTTTATCGGTTTTAAATGGGTGAGACCAAAGTGTAAATCACTGAGCATTTTGGACTATTGGAAATCCAATGCTAAGTCGATTTAATGAATCGCCACAATCGTCTCAATGAATGGAGGTCGTTGTGTCATCGCGCCGTTGCCGCCGGAATCTATGGCAGAGTATGCTGGTCCCGGTGAGGACCCTGTCACACAGGCGTCGCCAACCTCTCTGTTATTGGTCACATTTTTATCAAATATTCCGACCTATTTACATTTAATGCATTTTTTGTGAAATGTGAACAGTTTTTCGTCGTTCTCCTTATATTCATTTATCGCATAAAAAAAAGTTTTTAATTCTTTTTTCTCTTGAGGCCGCGCGCCTACCCTGTTGCAATCGTCCACAGCCATGAGCGCAGAGCATGCAGTTATCCGAGTTATCCGCCGGAGCCGGGGTATTGGCGCCGGCACAGCTGTCCCAGTTGCAGCAGCTGACATCGAATCTCTCCCCCCTTCAGCTGGCCTGGGTCAGCGGTTACCTGGCCGCCTCGGCCAACCTGTCCGGCGCACAGCCCCAGCCGGCGGCGCAGCCCGAGAGCGCCCTGACCATCCTTTATGGCAGTCAGACCGGCAACAGCCGCTCCGTGGCTCAGCAACTGGCCGAGGCCGCCGAGGCGCAGGGACGCGAGGTGGCCCTGATCTCCATGGCCGAGTACAAACCCAAGCGTCTCAAGGAGGAGAGGCAACTGCTGGTGGTGGTCAGTACCCACGGTGAGGGCGAGCCGCCCGACGACGCCATCGCCCTGCACAAGTTCCTGTTTTCCAGCCGGGCGCCCAAGCTCGACGGGGTCCATTACGGGGTGCTCGCCCTGGGAGACTCCAGCTATGATCACTTCTGCCACACCGGCAGGGAATTCGACGCCCGCCTGGCGGAGCTCGGGGGGACCCGGCTGCTGGAACGCACCGACTGCGACGTGGATTTCGAAGACGCCGCCGAGGCCTGGATCGCCCAGGCCCTGCGCAAGCTGGCGGATCTGGCCCCGGCAGCGGCAGAGGCGGCGGCACCAACCCAGACCGCTGCCGCCAGCAGCTACAGCCGCAGCAACCCGTTCAGGGCGACCCTGCTGGCCAGCCAGAAGATCACCGGCCGCGGCTCCATCAAGGACACCCGCCACGTGGAGTTGAGCCTGGAGCAGTCCGGCCTCAGCTATCAGCCCGGTGATGCCCTGGGGGTGTGGATGGACAATGATCCCGCCCTGGTGGCCCAGATCCTAGCCGCCACCGACCTGCGCGGCGACGAACCCGTCCAGATCAAGGAGACCAGCGTACCCCTGTCCCAGGCGCTTCAGCAGACCTTCGAACTGACCCTGCTGCACCCGGCCCTGGTCAAGGGGTGGGCGGAGCTCGCCGGCAGCGCCGAACTGGCGCAGATCGCCGACGATGGCGACGCCCTTAAGACCTTTATCCTCAGCCACCAGCTGTTGGACCTGGCCAAACGCTACCCGGCCAAACCGGACGCCGAGGCCCTGGTGGGGCTGCTGCGCAAGCTGACGCCACGGCTCTACTCCATCGCCTCCAGTCAGGCGGAGGTGGAGGAGGAGGTGCACCTGACCGTGGCTCTGGTGGAGGAGGAGCGTGACGGTGAGCCTCGCCTGGGTACCGTCTCTGGCGCCTTCGCTCGTCGCCTGCAGGAGGGGGACGAGGTGAGGGTGTATGTGGAGCCCAACCACAATTTCCGCCTGCCCGACTCTGCGGACACCCCGGTGATCATGATCGGTCCCGGCACCGGCGTGGCTCCGTTCCGCGCCTTCATGCAGCAGCGTGACGCCCAGGGCGCCGAGGGGGAGAACTGGCTGTTCTTCGGAAACCCCACCTTTACCGACGACTTTCTCTACCAGGTGGAGTGGCAGGGCTATGTGAAAAGCGGCCTGCTGGACCGCATCAGCCTAGCGTTCTCCCGCGACCAGGAGCACAAGATCTACGTCCAGGACCGCATTCGCGAATCCGGGGCCGATCTCTATCAGTGGCTGGAGCGCGGCGCCCACCTCTATCTGTGCGGCGATGCCGAGCGGATGGCGGTGGACGTGGAGAGTGCCCTGATTGAGGTGGTGACCGAACATGGCCGCAAGAGCCGGGAGCAGGCCGAGGCCTACCTGGAAGCGCTGCGCAGCAGCAAGAGATACCAGAAGGATGTGTACTGATGAGTGACCAGAAAACCCCAGATCTGACCGCGCTGCAGGTGCAGGGCAAGCTGGCGGACAACGAGCGCCTCAAGGGGGAGAGCAACCTGCTTCGAGGCACCATCGAGGCGGATCTGGCCGATCCGCTTACCGGCGGCTTCAGTGCCGACAACTTCCAGCTGATCCGCTTCCACGGCATGTACCAGCAGGATGACCGCGACATCCGCGCCGAGCGCAACGAGCAGAAGCTGGAGCCGCTGCACACAGTGATGCTGAGGGCGCGGATGCCCGGTGGGGTGATCACCCCACAGCAGTGGCTGGCCATCGATGAGTTCGCCGCCGACAACACCCATGCGGGCAGCATCCGCCTGACCACCCGTCAGACCTTTCAGTTCCACGGGGTGCTCAAGCGCCACATCAAGCCGATGCATCAGATGCTGGGCAGCATCGGCATCGACTCCATCGCCACCGCCGGTGACGTGAACCGCAACGTGCTCTGCACCTCCAACCCGGAGCAATCGGAGCTGCATGCCGAGGCCTATCAATGGGCCAAGAGGATCTCCGAGCACCTGCTGCCGCGTACCCGTGCCTACGCCGAGATCTGGCTCGATGGCGAGAAGGTGGAGAGCACCCAGGAGGCGGAGCCTATCCTCGGTCGCACCTACCTGCCCCGCAAGTTCAAGACTACGGTGGTGGTGCCGCCCCACAACGATGTGGACATCCACGCCAACGACATGAACTTCATCGCCGTGGCCGACAACGGCAAGCTGGTGGGGTTCAACCTGCTGGTGGGCGGCGGCCTGGGGATGACCCATGGCGACACCAGCACCTACCCCCGCAAGGCGGACGAGTTTGGCTACCTGCCGCTGGAGCACACCCTGGCGGTGGCCGAGGCGGTGGTGGCCACCCAGCGGGACCTGGGCAACCGGGTCAACCGCAAGAACGCCAAGACCAAATACACCCTGGACAGGGTCGGCGTCGAGGTGTTCAAGGGGGAGGTGGAGCGTCGCGCCGGCATCCGCTTCGAGCCCATACGCCCCTATCTGCTGACCGACCGCGGTGACGGCTTCGGCTGGACCGCCGGCATTGATGGCAAGCACAACCTGACCCTGTTTATCGAGAACGGTCGCATCCTCGATTTTCCCGGCAAGCCCCTGAAGCGCGGTATGGCCGCCATCGCCCGGGTGCACAAGGGCGAGTTCCGCATGACCGCCAACCAGAACCTGGTGGTGGCCGGCGTGGCCGAGCTGGACAAGGCGCAGATCGAGGCCCTGGCCCGCGAGCATGGACTGCTGGACGACAGCGTCTCCAACCAGCGCAAGGACTCCATGGCCTGTGTCTCCCTGCCCACCTGCCCACTGGCGATGGCGGAGGCGGAGCGATTCCTGCCCGGCTTCGTCGATCGCATCGAGGGGGTACTGGCGACCCACGGCATCGCGGACGAGTCGATCATCTTCCGGGTTACCGGCTGCCCCAACGGTTGTGGCCGCGCCATGCTGGCGGAGGTGGGACTGGTGGGCAAGGGACCGGGTCGTTACAATCTGCACTTGGGGGGTAACCGCGAGGGCACCCGCATCCCCAAGATGTACAAGGAGAACCTGGACGAGGCCAGCATCCTGGCGGAGCTGGATCAACTGGTGGGCCGCTGGGTCGGTGAACGTCACCAGGGGGAGGGCTTCGGCGATTTCCTGATCCGTGTCGGCGTGGTACCCGAGGTGATCACGGCCAAGGTGGACTTTCATGGCTGACATCGATCTGGCCGCCCTGGCGGCCAACCCCGACACCGAGGCCCATCAGGCCTGGCTGGCCCAGGCCAACGAGACTCTGGCGGCGCTCAGCGCTCCCGAGCGGGTCGCCTGGGGGCTGGAGCACCTGCCCGGTGAGGCGATCCTCTCTTCCAGTTTCGGCATCCAGGGGGCGGTGATGTTGCACCTGATGACCCGGGCCTGGGCGGAGATCCCGGTGGTGCTCACCGATACCGGCTACCTGTTCCCGGAAACCTACCGCTTTATTGATGAGCTCACCGACAGGTTGAAGCTGAACCTCAGGGTGTACCGGGCTGAGATCACCCCCGCCTGGCAGGAGGCCCGCTTCGGCCAGTTGTGGGAGCAGGGCCAGGAGGGGCTGAATCATTACAACCGACTCAACAAGGTGGCGCCGATGCAGCGGGCCCTCGAAGAGCTGAATGCGGGCACCTGGTTCGCCGGACTGCGTCGCCAGCAGGCCGGTTCCCGGGCGGAGCTGCCATTCCTGGCGATCCGCTCCGGCCGTTTCAAGCTGCTGCCGATCCTCGACTGGAACAACAGGGATGTACACCAGTACCTGGAGGAGCATGGCCTGCCCTACCACCCGTTGTGGCACCAGGGCTACGCCTCGGTGGGCGACATCCACACCAGTCGTCCCATGGAGCTGGGGATGAGCGAGGAGGAGAGCCGCTTCTCCGGTTTTCGGCGGGAGTGCGGCTTGCACTACGACATCTAGAAATGGCAGGGGCGCCCCAGGGCGCCCCTGCGCTATCAGAGCTCCGGCGTCATCTGGGGGGATCGAGCCGGTTGTTGACCGAGGTGTTGACCCGGAACCACCCTGCGATGGAGTAACGATCGCGTTGGGCCGGCAGCACCTCGTGGGGAAACTCCTCGCTGAGGAACGCCACCACCGTACCCATCAGCGGCACCACCCTGGTGCCATGGTCGTCCCGATCGTCCCGGTACAGCACCAGTTCCCCTCCGTCGTCCGGTTGCCAGCCTGGATTCAGGTAGACCACCAGCGACAAAACCCGGTTGGCCTCGCCGCGAAAAGCGTCGTAGTGACGCTTGTAGTAGGTCCCTGGGGCGTAGTGGGCAAAGTGGCTTTCGAAGGAGAACAGCCCCAGAAACAGCCTGCGGTTCAGGAAGCGTTGCAAACCGCCCGCCCAGTCGAGCCAGGACGCTCCCGCTGTACTCTCCCCGGTGATCCAGCAGATTTGGTCGGTGCGGACAAAGTCACTCTTGACGAAGTCCTCACCCCGGCCGATGCCGGCACTGGTGAATTCTTGCTTCTTCATCGACTGACCGTGCTGGTACAGTGCACGGGCCAATGGCTCCGGCAGGGCGGTGGGACAGATGCTGTACCCTCGCTCCTCGATCTCCCGGGCGATGCGCGCGAACAGGGTGTCATCCAGGGTGTGGCTGTCATCCAGGGACAGTATCGATTTGGCTGTGGACACGGGGTGTTTTCCTATGAATGTAAGCGCTGCCACCGCCCTCCTGGCCACTGGGCCGAGGGCGTGCCGGTGTGTCCACATCATGATTCAGAGTCGCGGCTTTACCAAGAGAAATTTGCAGATGGTCCATGATGGCTAGTTGCTGCCCATGCTGGCAAAGTTTATCTTAAATTATATTATTGATTACATTGATTTTAATTTGGGTGCTTCGGCACCGGCTGGCCCTGGCGGCGGGCTCAGTCAGCAACCATCAGCATTGATGAGAGCGGCTGTCTGGGAAAAACGGGTGGCGCCGAAGACCGGGCCACCCCAAAACAGGATGTCGCAGTGGTGCTCAAAGGATTACAGGTGATACTTGACGATCAGGGCGACGTTGTCTTGATCCACTCCCTTGATGCCATACTTATTCAGCCACAGGGAGTACTCGATACCCACCATCAGCGTGTTGTGGCGGTCCATCAGCAGGGCGCCTAGGTCATATTTGAGTTGGGGGTTGAAGTGAAAGGTCTCCTCTTTACGGGCGTCATCGTAGGAGATCACCCAATCGATATATCCGTCCAGCACCAGCTGGCTCTTGCCCAGCGGCAGGCTGGACTTGAAGCTGGGGGACAGCTGCCAGCCATCGCTGATGTTGTCACTGGCCAGCCCCTGGCGCCGGTAGGCGTTGACCTTGAAGTAGTCGGCGCCGGGCAGCTTAAGGTCCACCCCCACGCCGCAGAGCAAGCTCTCTACATCGCCCTTTCCCTGCTCCAGACTCATTGCCAGGGACAGATCCTTCAGAGCCCCCTTGCCGTAGTCTGTCCCAAAAATCTTGGCCGAACTCAGGCGAGTCGTCAGTTCTCCGTAGGTGGTGCTGTCGCTGCCACGGCTGTTGCGAAAGTGAGTGAAGTCCTGAAATAGGAACCAGTCGCCATAGCGCCAGCCTCCGGCGGATTCCAGGGTCAGGGTGGCTTGCTGGTCTGACGGCGCCAGTTTGAAGTTGTCGCCATAGAGGCCGGTGACGCTGACGTCATGCCAGTGAACCAGTGAGCCGGCCTGGGCTTGAAGAGACAGGGCCGCCAGGGTCAATATCAGTCGTTTCACCACTGCTCTCCTACTTAGCCAGTTTCAGGCTGAGGCCGCCGAACATGGCCATCATCACAATACGGGTGGCATCACGCAGACCGTTCCAGTGCTCGGACTGCCAACTGGCAAACCACTCGCCACCGGCCGCCTGGAAGATGAATCCCCATACCAGTACTGCCAGTGCCATGGCGATCAGGGCAAAGGTTTTGCTGTCATCGAAGGTGCGCTCATCCGCTCTGAATTGCTTGGCCAGTTTGAACAGGCCGAAGAAGCCGCAAAAGGTCAGGGTTGCCTCGATGATGATGATGGAGATAAAGCCCACCATGTGGATGGAGGGGGCGGTGATGGCTCGCCACATGATGTTGGGGCTGTTGTAGGTTGTGTCCATGGAGAATACATGGCGAACGAATTGCAGGTTGGACTCGGCGTCGGTGATGTTACCCAGGCAACCGATGGCGGCAATGGTCGTTACCGTCAGTACGATCATCATGCTGAAGAGGCGATAGGCGTAAGTGGTGTTAAACATGGGATACTCCTTGTTGAATAGTCGCAGCCACTATCGGCCCCTTTCGCTGCGGGAGATAGGTTGTCGGCGGGCATCTGAGAGTGGGCTGGAACAATTTCACCGTGATACGACTTTTTTTCGATTTGCCAAGAGATAGTGGGATCCTGGCACAGCTTGAAGTTGTGCGATGAAGGACTGCATCAGCGTGGCAAACAGGCCGTGAGTTACCGATTACAGCTGGGAAAGGGCAGATTCGATATGGGCGTGGGATGAGGCATCCAGTGGATGGCGCCACCTAAGGGTGTTGATCGCTTCGAAGAGCATGGTGTACAGGGGGAGAGGTTTGAGAGAGGGGTGCTCGTCACCGAGGATCGGTGTCGAGGAGAAGGCCATGGCGCCCCGTTGGATACAGAGTACGGTGTTCCGGCACAGGCTGATCTCCTTATCATGGGACAGCAACTCCCCCTGAAGCCTGGCCCGCTGTAAAAAACGGTTCGTCGCTTGACAGAAGGGGGTCAGTTGAGACTGCAGTTGATACTGACGCTCAGGGGATGCCTGCGCCGTAATTTGCGGGAGCTCCGCCAGTACCGAGAAGCCGGTGCTGAACCTGTTGGCGGCAATAAAGGGGATAAGGGTCAGGGCCAGCCAAGTCTCGGCGGGCTTGAGATTCAGACAGATTACCGAGGTGTGCATCACCAGCTGACGCTTGGTTTCTTTGGCCATCAAGGCGAGAAGCAGGTCCTCCCTGTTGGTGAAGTGGGTGTACAGGGCTCCCATACTGCAGTTGGCTCGCTTGGCGAGTTGGGAGAAACGAAAGGAGATCAGTCCCTCCTCTTTCAGCAGCTGAGCTGCCGCATCCAGCAGTGCCTCTTCCCGCTTCAGGTATTTCTCTGTCTTCTCCCGCATCGAACAATTGCCCCGTGAGTGATGGCCTACTCAATGATCGCAGATTTGCAGGCCGGGTTCAGAGGGGAGTCGGTGCCGGATTCACATTTCGCAACAACAAATCGAAAAGAACTCGGATTTTCTCCTCAATCGGTGAGCCTAAGTGGGTATCTGCCCCGTGTTGGGCAGCACCTCCAGAGCGAAAAAAGCCAGACTGGGGTAAGCGGAGTTAGGTGAAGCGGCCGGTGATGGAGGGGCTGTTCCGGGCGGCGAAGGTGGGGGTCGCCCAGGCCTCTGGCCGAGCGCGCAGCGGCTCCAAAACGAGAAAAGCCCCGCTCGGAGAGCAGGGCTTCAGGATGTGGTCGGTGATAGAGGATTCGAACCTCTGACCCTCTGGTCCCAAACCAGATGCGCTACCAGGCTGCGCTAATCACCGACAAATTTGTGTTTCGTTCTGGGTTGTTTGGGACCAGCTCTGGTCCTGCTCTTTCCCAAAACCGGGGATGCGCTATCAGGCTGCGCTAATCACCGATGTCGTTTCGTTCGCTAACCGAACTCAACGGCGGCCTATGATAGCGATTTTGGCTCGATGCGCAAGGGTTGTTTGTGGATATCGGGCTAAGTGGCGAATTTAACGTCCAATGTTTTTCAACCGTTAACGCTATATTTCATTGTGGAATTAAAAGTTCCAAACCGATTCTTTGTGGTTATTAAAGGGGGGGCTAAGCTGGTCGGGTATTGCAGAGGGAGAGCGTGGTGAGCCTGATATCTTTACCTAACCGAATCGGCCGGGTGGCCATCGTTGGCGCGGGTCCGGGGGACCCGGAGCTGCTGACCGTCAAGGCGCTCGGGCTGATTCAGTGCGCCGACGTGGTGCTCCATGATGCCCTGGTGAGTGAGCCGATCCTATCGCTGATCCATCCGCAGGCCGAGCGGATCGCCGTGGGCAAACGTTGTGGCCGCCACTCCATGTCCCAGGAGGAGATCAACCGGTTGCTGGTGGCTAAGGCCGCCTCGGGTGATCGCTCGGTGGTGCGGCTGAAAGGGGGGGATCCCCTGATGTTTGGCCGGGGCGGAGAGGAGATGCAGGCCCTGCGTGAGGCGGGCATCGACTACGAGGTGGTGCCGGGCGTTACCGCGGCCACCGCCTGTGCCTCCTATGGTGCCATCCCGTTGACCCACAGGACCCTCTCCCGGGGGGTTACCTTTGTCACAGGTCATGGCATGGGCGGTGAGCCCATCGCCGACTGGCACAGGCTGGCGCTTAGTCATCACACCCTGGTGATCTACATGGGGGTGGCGCGGGCCGGGAGCATTGCCGCCGGCCTGATGGCGGGAGGACTGAGCGCGGAGACCCCGGTGGCCATCGTCAGCCGTGCCAGCCAACCCCAGCAGCAGGTGGTGACCGGCCGCTTGGCGGGGCTCGAGCAGTTGGCGAAGGATCCCAGGGTGCAGACGCCCGCGGCCTTGATTGTCGGCGAGGTGGTGTCGCTGCACCACTCCCTTGATTGGTTCAGCGCCGACCTACTGGGGAGTGAAGTCGTCCAGCAGCAGTTTGGTTAATGCCGCGCAGTACTCCTCGTTGGCGGGCTCGGTGATCAGCCGGGCCAGTTCATCCCCCACCTGGGTAAAGCGGTAGTACCTCAGTCGAAGTCGTCCGCTCTTGGGGAGAAACGTCATGTTGTGTCCCTGGCAGCGGATCACCAGAGGGTGCTTGGGGGGGAGCGGGCCGGTTTCCAGTTCGGTGGCAAACAGCAGGCCGAGATCTCGCAGGGTGAGGATGGCGGAGTAGGGCAGTCCCTGACCGGAGAGGTTGAGGCTCTCCTGGCGGGCGGAACTGAGGCCACCGAAGCCCGCTTCGCGACGGTAGCCCGTCACCACCTTATGGCTGGGATCGCCATTGAGTTGGCAGGAGAGGGTCACGGTTCGGGCAAACTGCATCGCTTCCCGCTGGGTCATCCCCTTCAAGGTCTCCAGAGTCCGCAGTCCGAAGCTGCCCGGAAGGCTGAGTTCAGTGGCCAGGATCTGGGCCCAGAGCTTCTGCATGCTGGGGTGGTGGATCTGCTCGGCCAGCTGGCAGAACTGGAACTGCCAATCCGGATCCAGCTCCTTGTTGCTTACCGCGTTCCCCGCTAGGCCGATCACCTGTTTAATCACCGATTCCAGGTTGAGCTGCCTCTGCTCCTGCCAGTTCTTCAGTCGCACCTCGGTGCGTTGCGCCAGGGCACCCGAGGTGTCTGCGTCATTGCCAGTCAGGCCGATGCGTCGGGCCAGGGTCACGGCTTGCTGTCTCGCGGTACGGCTGCCCTCACGCTTTGGCGGAGCGGCGATGATCTTGTCAGTCATAGGCTCTGGTCTGTCTGGCGGGGAACAGGGCGCCCCAGCGTGTTTCGTTACCCGGTGCCGGTGCCGCCGGCAGACTCAGGGCGGCCAGCAGGGAGCACAGGCCGATCCCTGCCCCAATATAAAACACCAGGGCCGGAGAGTGTAGCCACATCAGCCCCAAGATTGCCGGGATGATGACTGCGGCGATGTGATTGATGGTAAAGCTGATTCCTGCAGTGGCGGCGATCTCGTCAGGGTCGGCGATCTTCTGGAAATAGGTCTTGATGGCGATGGCCAGGGCGAAGAAAAGGTGATCGATGACGTAGAGGCCCGCCGCCACCGTCGGGTGCTCCACATTGGCGTAGCTGACGAACACCACAATCAGGCCAAGGTACTCGACCATCAGGGTGCGGCGTTCGCCGATGCGGCCAATCCATTGACCGATACGTTTGGCAAACATCAGGTTGAACAGGTAGTTAATCAGGAACAGGGCGGTGATTTCGGCCACGGTGTAGCCGAACTTCTCCACCATCATAAAGGCGGCGAACACCATGAAGATCTGCCGGCGGGCTCCGGAGAGCAGGGTCAGCAGGTAGTAGAGGCTGTAGCGTTTGCGCAGCAACAGCCGCTTCTGTTGGGGAGCCTCCTCATGAAACTGGGGGAAGCGCACCAGGCAGTAGAGCGCCAACAGCAATCCCACCCCGCCCACCAGGGTGTAGACCCACTGGTAGGGCAGGCCCAAGGCGCTCATCAGCAGCCAGATACTGGCGTACCCGAGCAGGGCGCCTGCCGCCTTGACCGACAGCGCCTGTCCCATAAAGGCGGCGGTCTCCCCCTTGGGCAGCCACTGCAGGGTCAGGGACTGATTACAGGTCTCATAGTAGTGGAAGCCGATGGACATCAGCACCGTGGTGCAGTACAGCCCCAGGACCGAGGGAAACCACCCGGTCAGCGCGACGCCACCACAGAGCAGCAGCAGGCTGATTAGGGCAAAGCGCTGCTCCTTGATCACCAGCAACACCAGGATGGCGGTAAAGGCCAAAAATCCGGGCACCTCCCTGAGCGATTGCAGCATGCCGATCTCCTTGCCGGTAAAGGCGGCCACCTCAACCACGAAGTTGTTCAGCAGCACCTGCCAAACGGCAAAGACCAGGGACATGACGAAGGTCATCATCAGCAGCAACTGGGGGCGGGTGGGAGTCAAAAGTGTGAGTCTCATCGGCAATGGGTGGAGGGATCTATCCTAGGCGGTCGATGCGACTGGAACCAAGTCTTTTTTTAATTTGCTGAAAAGTAACATAAATTTGGATGTTGTGCGATCCAGTTGTTGCCTTGGCGTGGCGGGTTTGTCATCCCCCCCTCGTCGCGCTAGCATTAGGGGTATGAGACGCCTGATGCTCGCCCTTATCTCAACGCTGCTGTGCGGGTGCCTTGCTACCCCGACAGTTGCGCCAACGGCTCCCGTGCTGATGGACTCCGCCTTTACCCCAGTGGCGGGGGCGGTGACTGTTGAGCAGCTGTTCGCCCTGGATCCGGAGATGCGCCAGTTTACCGTCAAGGCGGGACGCGCCGGCAACAGCGACGCCACTCGCATCGAGAGGCTGGTGGAACTGGTGAGTGTCAAGCGGGGGTTCGAATACGACAACAGTGCCACCCGGGTTGCCGCGGAAACCTTCAGACTCCGCGCCGGAAACTGTATGTCCCTGGTGGTGATGACCGCCGCCCTGGCCAGGGAGCTGGATCTGGGGGTGCAGTATCAGTTGGTGAAATCGCCTCCCATCTGGGACCGGCGCGGAGGCATCTACCTGGTCAATGACCATGTGAACATCAAGCTGGAGCCGGGTCTGGGCTCCAGTGACTGGTCGGTGGTGGGGGGCAGCGGCCGGGTGATTGACTTTCTTCCCGGCAGCCAGGTACGCGGCTACCGTATCGTTCAACTGTCCGAATCTGAGATGCTGGCTCGCTTCTTTAATAACTTGGCGGCAGAGCACATGGTGGATGGCCTCCCGGATCACGCCTATCACTATCTGAAGCAGGCGCTGGCGCTGGATCCCACCATGGGCGCCGCCTGGAACGCCCTGGGGGTGCTCTACCGGCGCCAGGGACTGGAGAGGGAGGCCGAGCAGGTGTACCGCTACGTGATGGCGCTGGATGAGGACCCCTTCCACAGCATGCATAACCTGTCGATTCTGCTGGCCTCCCAGGGACGGCTGACCGAGTGGGCGCAGCTCCATCGCCAAATTGAGCTGAACCGGTTGCAAAATCCCTTCTATTATTACGATATGGCGGAAGCGTCCTACAACCGAGGCAACTTTACCCAGGCCCTAAGCCAGTACCGCAAAGCGGTGAAACTCGCGGACTACCATCACGAGTTCCATTTCGGGCTTTCCAGGGCCTACTTCCAACTGGGTCAGCTGGACGACAGTCAGCGGTCCCTCACCAAGGCCATGAAGCTGGCGCCCCGCAGCGACAAGGAGCGCTACCAGCTGAAACTCAGGGCATTCAACCACTAGGGGCGATGGCCCGGGGTCTGATCACCGAAGACAGACCATAAAAAAGGTTGGCCTTGGCCAACCTTTTTCTGCTGCCTGATGACAGGCTCAGTTCTGTTCCTGGTAACGCTTGGCAGAGGAGAGGATCTCCTCGCGGGCGGCGGCGGCGTCGGCCCAGCCGTCCACCTTCACCCACTTGTTGGGCTCCAGCTCCTTGTAGCGCTCGAAGAACTGGGTGATCTGAGCCTTCAGCAGGGCGGGCACGTCATCCACGTCCTGGATGTGATCGTACTCCTGGGTCAGTTTGCTGTGGGGCACGGCGACGATCTTGGCGTCTTCACCGGACTCGTCGGTCATGTTCAGCACGCCAACGGGGCGGCAGCGAATCACCGAGCCGGGTGCCAGAGGGTAGGGGCTGGGTACCAGCACGTCTACCGGATCACCGTCCAGGCTCAGGGTCTGGTTCACATAGCCGTAGTTGGCGGGATAGAACATGGGAGACTTCATGAAACGGTCCACAAACAGGGCGCCGCTGTCCTTGTCCACCTCGTACTTGATGGGGTCGTGGTTCGCCGGGATCTCGATGATCACATAGATATCGTCCGGAAGAGATTTACCCGCGGGCACGTGATTCAGGCTCATAGATTTTTCCTTAAACAGCCAGTGTGTTGATTGGGTCAGCCTTCGCTGTGGTAGCGCAGACAGGTGTCCACTTCATCTTTCGAGCCCAGGATCACCGCCACCCTCTGGTGGATCTGATCCGGTTGAATCTCCATGATGCGCTCATAGCCGGTGGACGCCTTGCCACCGGCCTGCTCCACCAGGAAGCTCATTGGGTTGGCCTCGTACATCAGACGAAGTTTGAAGGGTTTGGTTGGGTTCTTGGTGTCCTGAGGGTAGGTGAACAGGCCTCCTCGGCTCAGGACCCGGTGGACATCGCCCACCATGGCGGCGATCCAGCGCATGTTGAAATTGCGGCCCCGGGGGCCCTCTTTGCCCTGGACCAGGTCGGCGATGTAGCGTTGCATCGGCGCCTGCCAGAAGCGTTGGTTGGACATGTTGATGGCAAACTCGCCGGTTTCGGCCGGGACCTCGACACGCTCTTCGACCAGGATGAACTCGTCGCTATCGGGATCCAGACTGTACATCCGGGTCCCCTGGCCGGTGGTCATCGCCATCACGGTAGCGGGACCATACAGCATATAGCAGGCGCAGTTCTGACGGGTGCCCGGCTGCATGAAGGCCTGCTCGTTCACCTCACCCTCAGGGGCGGGCAGTACCGAGAAGATGGTGCCCACCAGAGAGTTGATGTCGATGTTGGAGGAGCCGTCCAGGGGGTCGAAGCACACCAGGTATTGGCCGTTGCCGTTGGCGGCCACCACCTCGGTCTCCTCTTCGGAGGCGATCCCCTTGACCAGCGGGTTGGCGGCCAGCTTCTGTTTGATCAGGTCATTGGCGATGATATCCAGCTTCTTCTGGGTCTCCCCCTGAACGTTTTCGGTTTCTGCAACGCCCAGCACTCCTGCCAGGGCGCCGCCACGGACCAGTCGGCTGATCTCCACGCCGCACTCGGCCAGGGTCAGAATCAGTTGTTGTAGCTCGGAAGTTAAGCCCTGTTGAATCAGGGACTCGTGTAGGCGTTGCATGCAGGGTCCTATCTTAATGATTGGCTGGATTAATTAACCGGCAATGATAGCGAAAAATGTGACGAGATGCAGCGTTAAACGCCGCTTAAGAGGGGACTACAGCGCGGTCTGCCCGAAAAAACCGAGCGAGTGAATTCTATTCGCTTGAGGCGGATAACAGTTTTGTTTATAACAGGTCGCCTAGGGATGGAAAGCCGGGTGATTGAGCACCGAAGAGAAAAGACACAACGAATTAGAATAGGGGTATGCCATCGTGTTTGGGAAAGCCAATAAGAAGAGCCGCTCCGGACTGACCTATTTCGCCCAATCCAGCCGACTGGAGGGCAGCCTTCACATCGAAGGGGACTGCGTCATTGACGGCCACATAGACGGGGAGCTTTCTGTGACCGGACTGGTGGTGGTGGAGAGTCAGGGTGAGATTCATGGTCGGGTAGTGGCTGACCAGCTCCAGGTGGAGGGGCGGGTGGAAGGCCGGGTTCAGTGTCAGAGGCTGACCATCAGCGCCACCGGTACCGTCGAAGGGGAAATTGTTACAGATAAAATCGAGATTTTTAACGGCGGTCAGTTTATCGGCACCCGGGTTAAAGAGGGGCCAAAGCTGCTGGAGAACAAGCAGGAGGAGGCCGAAGAGGTCTGATATCCTGCGTGAACCACCGGCATCCTCTGCGCCCCCCCGAGGGGGGCGGTTTGTGATTCCTACCGGTTTTGTGGACAATCCTGCCATTCAACTCTGCAGGATGACAGACCATGAAACCATTGATTCTGGCCGGGCTGACCCTGGTGTCTGCCCTGGCCCAGGCCCAACCGCTGACCCTGGAACGGATCGTCAGTGAGCCGGCACTGGCCGGTTCCCAGCCCTTCAAGCCGGCCCTCTCCCCTGACGGAAAACGGGTAACCTGGTTGGCTCCCCGTGAAGATGACATCGATCGCTTCGACCTGTGGCAGTACCGCCTGGACAACGGCCAGCGCAGCCGTCTGCTGGATTCAACCCTGTTCGAAGAGGGGGAGCTCTCCGAGGAGGAGAAGGCTCGCCGCGAGCGTCAGCGCATCTACGGCAAGGGGCTGCTGGAATATGACTGGGACAGCCAGGGCAAGGCGTTGTTGTTCCCCATCGGCGGTGACCTGTGGCTCTTCCGCCTGGATGAGGCCAAACCCCGTCAGTTGACCCGCACCGAGGCGTTTGAAACCGATGCCCGCTTCTCCCCCAAGGGCAATTACGTCTCCTTTATCCGCGATCAGGACCTCTACGTGATTGATCTGGCCAGTGGCCAGGAGCGGCGCCTGACCACCGGCGGCGAGGGTCCCATCAAGCATGGCATGTCCGAGTTTGTCGCCCAGGAGGAGATGGACCGGATGAGCGGCTACTGGTGGGCGCCTGATGAGCACGCCATCGCCCTGCTTGAGGTGGATGAATCCCCGGTGGAGCTGGTGATTCGCAACGAGATCTACGCCGATGGCATCAAGCTCACCGAACAGCGCTACCCCTATGCAGGCAAGGCCAACGCCAGGGTGCGGGTGGGTGTGGTCAGCCTGAATGAAGGCAACCTGGCCTGGGTACCCGGGGCCGAAGACAAGGGCGGCTACCTGCCCAGGGTCAACTGGCGCGCCGACAGCCGGGCCCTGACCTGGCAATGGCAAAGCCGGGACCAGCAGACCCTGCAGCTGTGGCAGTGGCTGCCGCAGTCCAACAAGCGCAGCCTGCTGCTGACCGAGACCAGCGACAGCTGGGTCAGTCTGGCCGATGACCTGCATTTCCTGAAGCAGCGCCCCGGGTTCATCTGGAGCTCCGAGCGCAGCGGTTTCCGCCACCTCTACCTGATGGATGCCGGCGGCAAGCTGGTGCGTCAGCTCACCGAAGGTGACTGGGCGGTGGACGCCCTGGAAGCGGTAGACGAAGCCGGTGGCTGGGTCTATTTCAGTGGCCGTAAGGACACTCCCGTCGAGCGTCACCTCTACCGGGTCTCCCTGGACGGGGGCAGGGTGGAGAAACTCAGCCGGCGCCAGGGTTTTCACGCCCCGGTGTTCAGCAAGGATGGTAGCGTCTACCTGGATCACTTCTCCTCCAACCGTCAGCCGCCCCAACTGAGCCTGCACAAGGCCAGTGGTGAGCGGGTCACCTGGATCGAGGAGAACGCCATCGACAAGGACCACCCGCTGGCCAGCTACTGGGCAGGGTGGACCCAGCCACAATACGGTACCCTCAAGGCGGACAATGGCATGACCCTGCACTACCGTCTGTTCAAGCCCCAGGTGGAGCCGGGCAAGCGTTACCCTGTGGTGGTGCGGGTCTATGGAGGCCCAGGGGCGCAAACGGTGAAAGACGCCTGGAGCCGCCACGATTACTTCACCCAGTACCTGGTGCAGCAGGGCTACGGGGTGTTCCAGCTGGACAACCGCGGCTCCACCGCCCGCGGCCACCAGTTTGAGAGCCAGATCTACCGTCACCTGGGCAAGGTGGAGGTTGAGGATCAGATCACCGGGGCTAAATTCCTGCGCAGCCTGGACTGGGTCGACGGGGATCGCCTGGCCATCTACGGCCACAGCTACGGCGGCTACATGGCGCTGATGGGCCTGTTCAAGGCGGGGGAGTATTTCGCCGCCGGTGTCTCCGGTGCCCCGGTGACCGACTGGAGCCTGTATGACACCCACTACACCGAACGTTACCTGGCCCACCCGGCGGACAACGCCGAAGGCTATAAGGTGTCGGCGGTGTTCCCCTATGCCAAAGATCTCGAAGGCCAGCTGTTCGTCTACCACGGCATGGCGGACGACAACGTGCTCTATCAGAACTCCACTCAGCTGTACAAGGTGCTGCAGGACGCCGGCAAGCTGTATGAGTCCAAGGATTACCCCGGTTCCAAGCACTCGATGCGCGGCAAGAGCGTCGGCCTGCACCTGATGGCCACCATCGAGGACTTCCTCAACCGGCGCCTGTAACGATGGGACAAAAGAAGCCGCCGAAAGGCGGTTTTTTTATCGCTGCTGATGGACCTGGCGGCGTGTCTTCCACCAGCGCCATCCCAGAGGCAGGATGATGCCTGCCACGGCCAGGTGGCAGGAGACCAGGGCCACTGGCGGCGGCAGAAAGATCAGGATGCCCACAAACAGGGCGAGGCCAATAAAGGGTGTCCACCAGGGGCCGGCAAACAGGAACACCATCAGCAGATAAGGAGCGATGAGCGCCATCAGCCCGGTAAAACCGTAAAGCAGGGCCAGGGTGGTGCTGTCCATCGCCGTGTCTGCCCTCAGAACATCAGCATGCGGTTGCTGTAGAGGATCAGTCCAATCAGGACCACGGGCAGCAGGTTGGCCAGCAGGGAGAACACGCCGCTGCTGCCCGCACCTTTGCGCAGGGCATTGAGGCTGCTGCCAATCCCCATCAGGTTGACCACGAAGCCGAGCATGGCCACCACCAGGGCGGCGATCATCGCCCATCCACCGGCACCGCCCATCATGTTGGCCACCTCCTCGGGAGTCTGGACGAAGACATAGGGGGCAAAGGCGACGAAGAAGGCGGCCAGGTACAGGGCCATGGCGATGCCGAAACGTTTCAGGCCGTGGTTGGTGGGGTTCACAGATCTCTCCCGCTGCTGAAAATCGAAAAAGCCGGGGCAGTGCCCCGGCTTTTTTAACAGGTAACTGAAGGGTTTATTATGCCTTGCGCAGGCTCACCATGACAACGGCAACCGCAGCCAGCACCAGGCAGTACCAGGCGTTGGACACCACCACCAGGGGGGAGAGTTTGAAGGTGGCGCCGGTCAGCAGGGCCTGAGCACCCCAGGGGATCAGACCCTGGGTGATGCAGGAGAAGATATCCAGCATGGAGGCGGCACGACGCTTGCGAACGCCGTGGCGCTGTGCCAGATCCTTGGCCACGGAACCGGTGATGATGATGGATACCGTGTTGTTGGCGGTGCACAGGTTGGTGGCCGACACGATGCTGGCCATCCCCAGCTCGGCGGCGCGGGGGGACTGCTCCTTCTTGCTGAAGCGGGCGATGGCGGCGGCGGCGTTATTGGCCAGCCAGTTGAGGCCACCCTGCTGCTTCATCAGGGCGGCCAGGCCTCCCACCAGCATGGAGAGCAGGAAGATCTCCTGCATGCCGGTAAAGCCGGCGTAGACGTCCTTACCCAGCTGCATGGCGCTGTACTCTCCACCGGCGATGGCGCTGACGCCAGCCAGCAGGATGCCGGCAGGCAGCACCAGGAACACATTCACACCAGCCACGGCCAGCACCAGGATGGTCAGGTAGGGCAGTACCTTGATCAGATCGTAGCTGCCTGCTTCCACGGCGCTCTGACCGGAACCCAGTACCAGGAACAACACGAAGGTGATGGCGGCGGCGGGCGCGGAAACGCGGATGTTTTCGCGGAACTTGTCCTTCATCTCACACCCTTGGGTACGGGTGGCAGCGATGGTGGTGTCGGAGATGATGGAGAGGTTGTCACCAAACATGGCGCCGGAGATCACCGCACCGGCCATCAGGGCTGGATCGATGCCTGCCTGCTGGGCGATGCCGTAGGCCACCGGCGCCAGGGCGCCGATGGTGCCCATGGAGGTGCCCATGGAGGTGGCAATGAAGCCGGCGATCAGGAAGAAGCCGGGCAGCAGCAGCGAGGCGGGGATCAGGGTCAGGCCCAGGGCCACGGTGGCGTCCACACCGCCGGTGGCCTTGGCCACGGAGGCAAAGGCGCCTGCCAGCAGATAGATCAGGCACATGGCGATGATGTTGTTGTCGGCGATGCCGGCAATAAACTGATCCAGGCTCTTGTCGATGGCCTGGCGGGCCAGGGCAAAGGCCAGCACGATGGCGGGAAGGATGGCGATCACCGGGGAGAGCTGATAGAAGGCGAAATCCGCCCCCAGGCTTTGGTGATAGAGGCCGGCACCCACGAAGGTGGCCAGGAACAGCAGCAGCGGAAGCAGGGCAACGGCGGAGCTGCTCTGGGGCTGGGCGGCGGTAAGGGTTTGGGACTGACTCATGCTATCTCTTATCTCTTGCAACCTGCGGCCATCCTGGTCTGCGGCGTGAACTCGACACCCCATGTCGAGTGGGCAATGGCCGCATTGTGTCGGATCTCCGCAACTGTGTCAATCTAGACGTCTAGACGTTTTGATGTTTTTGCATCTTGGTGGCCATAACTGATTGTTTTTGCCGCCATGGAGGCGCAGAAGGTACACTGACGCCAGTTTGATATCGGGATCTCGCCATGCACGTTCATATTCTGGGGATCTGCGGCACCTTCATGGGCGGCATCGCCCTGCTGGCCCGCAGTCTCGGCCATAGGGTCACCGGCAGTGACGCTAACGTCTATCCACCCATGAGCACTCAGCTCGAAGAGCTGGGGATCGAGTTGATCCAGGGTTTTGAGCCTGACCAGCTGGAACCGGAGCCGGACATCGTGGTGATCGGCAACGCCATGAGCCGGGGCAACCCCTGTGTGGAAGCGGTGCTGGATCGGGGGCTGAGATACACCAGCGGTCCCCAGTTCCTGTCGGAGTTTGTTCTGCCCCAGCGCTGGGTGCTGGCGGTTGCCGGCACCCATGGCAAAACCACCACCGCCTCCATGCTGGCCTGGTTGCTGGAGGACAACGATCTGGCTCCCGGTTTCCTGATTGGCGGGGTGCCACGGGAGTTCGGCGTGTCCGCTCGCCTGGGCGAGACCCCCTTCTTCGTGGTGGAGGCGGATGAGTACGACACCGCCTTTTTTGATAAGCGCTCCAAGTTTGTCCATTACCGTCCCCGTACCCTGGTGATGAACAACCTGGAGTTCGATCATGCCGACATCTTCTCTTGTGTGGCGGACATCCAGCGTCAGTTCCATCACCTGATGCGCACCGTGCCCGGCAGTGGCCAGGTGATCTGGCCCCAACAGGATGCCAATCTGGCCCAGGTGATCCAGATGGGATGCTGGAGCGAACAGGTGGTGATCGGCGAAGGAGGCTGGAAGGCGGTGATGCTCACCGACGATGGCAGCCGCTTCCAGGTGTGGCTGGACGGAGAGATTCAGGGGGAGGTGAACTGGGAGCTGATCGGCGAACACAACATCAGCAATGCCCTGGGCGCCCTGGCGGCGGCGCGCCATGTGGGGGTGCGCCCCGCCGACGGCATCGCCTCCCTGGGCCGGTTCCAGGGGCCTAAGCGGCGCATGGAGCTCAGGGGCGAGGCTAACGGGGTGCGGGTCTACGACGATTTCGCCCATCATCCCACTGCCATCCAGACCAGTCTGGCGGGGATGCGCGCCAAGGTGGGCCGCGGCCGGGTACTGGCGGTGCTCGAGCCCCGCTCCAACACCATGAAGGCCGGGGTGCACCAGGCGACTCTGGCGGCAGCCCTGAAGGACGCTGACGAGGCCTTCCTGCTGCAGCCGGAGGGGTTGCAGTGGGATCTGGCCGCCGCCATGGGGGACGCCCCGGTGCCGGTAACCCTGTCCGCCAGTGTCGAGGCGCTGGTGGCGGAACTGGTGAAGGGGGTCCGGGCGGGCGATACTGTGGTGGTGATGAGCAACGGCGGTTTTGATGGCATCCACGGCAAGCTGCTGAGCGCACTGGAGGCGCTGTAATGAAAAAGTGTGATCAAACTATCACTTTGGCCTTTACCGGTGCCTCCGGTGCCCCCTACGGGCTGCGGTTGCTGGAGTGTTTGCTACAATCCGGCCGCAAGGTATTTGTGATGATCTCCGCGGCCGCCCGGGTGGTGTTCGTTGAGGAGCAGAAGTTTGCCTTGCCGGGTAACCCCAAAGCCTGCGGTGACCTGCTCCGGGCCCATTTCGGAGTCAGCGAAGAGCAGCTGCAGGTGTTTGGCAAGGAGGAGTGGTTTTCACCGGTGGCGTCCGGATCCGCCGCTCCCCGGCAAATGGTTATCTGCCCCTGCTCCACCGGGACCCTGGCCGCCGTGGCCAGCGGTATGAGCAACAACCTCATCGAACGGGCCGCAGACGTGGTGCTCAAGGAGCGGGGCCAGCTGATTCTGGTGCCCCGTGAGACGCCATTTCACGCCATTCACCTGGAGCATATGCTCAAGCTGAGCCAACTCGGTGCCACCATCATGCCGGCGGCGCCAGGCTTCTACAACCAGCCCAAGTCCATAGAGGATCTGGTGGACTTTATGGTGGCAAGGATTCTGGATCATCTGGATATTGAACATCAGTTGTTGCCCCGCTGGGGCTATGGCAACCCTACAGACCCAAACAGAGAATAACTATGAAGCATACCCTGGAAGTGATGATCTCCGAGGCGGAGATCAACCAAGCCCTGGACAAGATGGCCGAGCAGATTAACCGGGACTACGCCGGTGTAGACTCCCTGCTGGTGGTGGGCCTGCTCAAAGGCTCCGTCATCGTCATGTCGGATCTGGTTCGCCGCCTGGACGGCAACGTCCATCTGGATTTCATGACCGCCTCCTCCTACGGTGAGAGCACCGAGTCCAGCGGCGACGTGAAGATCGTCATGGACCTGGCTCGCTCCATCAAGAACCGCCACGTGCTGGTGGTGGAGGACATCATCGACACCGGCCGCACCCTGTCCAAGGTGTTGGCGCTGCTGAAGTCCCGCGAGCCTGCGTCCCTGGCCATCGCCTCCTTCCTGGATAAGCCCAGCCGCCGCCTGGTTGACGTGGAGGTGAAGTACGTCGGTGTGGCCATTCCCGACGAGTTTGTCGTCGGCTACGGCCTGGATTACGCCGAAGCCTACCGTCAGTTGCCCTACATTGCCAAGGTGATCCCCGCCGAGGAGTGATTCCGGCCGCTGACTGACTCAAGGGCGCCCCGAGGCGCCCTTGCTGTATCTGCTCACTGTCTAGGTGAGTTTTACCGACAAACTCGCTTCGCGTAATCGCTTTTATCTTTTGGTGGCGGGGGTATAATGGCGGCCTGATCAGCTTGGAGCCGACCATGACCCAGCGCGTGCCAGCACTCGAAATTACCGACCTGAAAAAGACCTATCCCGGCGGAGTCAGAGCCCTGAAGGGGATCAACCTCTCCGTCGAGGCTGGGGATTTCTTCGCCCTGCTCGGCCCCAATGGCGCCGGCAAGTCCACCACTATCGGCATCATCAGCTCCCTGGTGAACAAGAGTTCGGGCTCGGTCAAGGTGTTTGGCCATCCCCTCGATACCGAGCTGGAGGCGGCCAAACGCCACATCGGCCTGGTGCCCCAGGAGTTCAACTTCAACCAGTTCGAGACGGTGAAACAGATCGTCGTCAACCAGGCTGGCTACTACGGCGTACCCCGGGCCCTGGCCGAGGAGCGGGCCAGGGAGTATCTGACCCAGCTGGAGCTGTGGGACAAGCGCGACACCCCGGCCCGCAACCTCTCCGGGGGGATGAAGCGCCGACTGATGATCGCCCGGGCACTGATGCACCACCCCAGGCTGCTGATCCTCGATGAGCCCACCGCCGGGGTGGACATCGAGATCCGCCGCTCTATGTGGGAGTTCCTGCGCCGCATCAACGGCCAGGGGGTGACCATCATCCTCACCACCCACTACCTGGAGGAGGCGGAGATGCTGTGTCGCAACATCGGCATCATCGACAAGGGGGAACTGGTGGAGTGCACCTCGATGAAGGCGCTGCTGGCCAAGCTCAGCGTGGAGACCTTCATCCTGGATCTGGCGCCGGGCAGCCCCGCTGCGGATCTGACCCCCTTTCCCTATCGTCGTCTGGACGCTCACACCCTGGAGGTGGACGTGGCCAAGGACGATGGGCTCAATGCGGTGTTTACCAAGCTGACCGAACAGAGGATCGAAGTGCTGTCCATGAGAAATCGGGCCAACCGGCTGGAGGAGTTGTTTGTCTCCTTGGTGGAGAATGGCCGTAAGGAGGAGCAGGCGTGAGTCACCCCCATTACATCGCCTTCAGCAGTCTGCTGCGCAAGGAGATCACCCGTTTTTCCCGCATCTGGGTGCAGACCCTGGTGCCGCCGGCGATCACCATGACCCTCTACTTCCTGATCTTCGGCAACCTGGTGGGCAGCCGCATCGGTCAGATGGGCGGCTTCAGCTACATGGAGTTCATCATGCCCGGATTGATCATGATGTCGGTGATCACCAACTCCTACTCCAACGTGGCCAGCTCCTTCTACAGCGCCAAGTTTCAGCGCAACATCGAGGAGCTGCTGGTGGCGCCGGTGCCCAATGTGCTGATCATCCTTGGCTACATCGGCGGCGGTGTGGCCCGCGGCCTGTGTGTCGGCGCCATCGTCACCGCGGTGGCGCTGCTGTTTGTCGATATTCAGGTGCACAACCCCTGGGTGCTGGTGTCGGTGGTGGTACTTTCGTCGGTGCTGTTCTCCCTGGCGGGGCTGCTCAACGCCATCTTCGCCAACAGCTTCGACGACATCAGCATCATCCCCACCTTCGTGCTGACGCCGCTGACCTACCTCGGCGGGGTGTTCTACTCCATCAGCATGTTGCCGGGGTTCTGGCAGGGGGTGTCCAAGCTCAACCCCATCGTCTACATGATCAACGCCTTCCGCTACGGTTTTCTCGGCAGCAGTGACATCGGTCTGGGCAGCGCCTTCGCGGTGATCCTCACCTTTGTGGCCCTGTTCTTTGCCATCGCCTACCACCTGATCAACAAGGGGACCGGCCTGCGTCATTGAGACTGGCCAGCGGCGGCTTCGGCTGCCGCAACCCCGTCGACCTCTGTTTGGGACCCTCTATGTACGACGCCAACTCCCGCAGCATCCTCTCCAACCAGCCCGGAGTCCATGAGCGCCTGCCGGCCCTGGTGCGCAAGCACCTGGCCGGCCCCTTCAGGAAGCCGTTTCACGACGCCACCCTGGAGACCTTCTACCGGATTCGCGCCTGGATCCGGGCCGATGGCCGGCCGCTGATCTTCGACTCCTGCTGCGGGGTGGGGGAGAGCACCGCCAATCTGGCCGGGCGTCACCCCGGGTCACTGGTGATCGGCATGGACAAGTCGGCCCACCGCCTGGGCAAGCATGAGGGCTACCGTCAGGAGGCGGACAACTACCTGCTGGCGCGGGTGGACCTCAACGACTTCTGGCGGCTGGCCGCGGCGGACGGCTGGCGCCTGAGCCATCACTACCTGCTCTATCCCAACCCCTGGCCCAAATCCGCCCACCTGCAGCGTCGCTGGCATGGGGCGGCGGTGTTCCCCTACTTGCTGATGCTGGGAGGTGATCTGGAGATGCGTTCCAACTGGCCCCTCTACCTGCAGGAGTTCGCCCAGGCCCTGAGCCTGGCCGGGATCGCTGCCCAGGTTGGCCCCCTGGCATTGGATGGGGAGGATCTGACCCCCTTTGAGCGCAAATACCGCCTCAGCGGTCAGCCCCTGTACCGGCTGACGGCGGATCTGAAGGAGTTTACTCTGCCCTGGCAACAGAGTTTGCACCTGCCGGCGGATCCCGCTAAAAGTTAGCCGGATTCGCTAATATCGGTCACTTGCCCTTGTTATCAATCTGTTTAAGTCTATGATTTTACATAGACACGGTTCTGGCATGGCTTTCGCAGACCCCTCCCTGAGAGGAGCGGTAACCCGGAAGGAGCAGCGTGATGAGCAGAGTGCAGCAGAAGTGGTTGGTGATCGGCGTTGGCATGAGCCTGGTGGTGGCCTCGGAGGGGGCGATCCTGTGGCTGGCAAGTCTCTGAGTTTCGGCTCCGTAGCGCGGGATGCCTAGGCGTCGACCCATAAAAAAGCGCCGCACCGGGCGACGCATTTCTGACTGGGGGTGATCCTGAGGATCAGGCCGCCTGGGTCGGAATGACGTTGGCGGTGCCCTTGATGTCGTTGTCCTGGTTGAGGTACACCAGCTGAGGCTTGTGTCCCTTGGCTTCCTCATCGTCCATCACCACGTAGGCACAGATGATCACCCGGTCCTGGGGCTTGGCCTTGTGGGCGGCTGCGCCGTTTACGGAGATGATCTTGGAGCCTCGTTCGCCACTGATGGCGTAGGTGCTGAAACGCTCACCATTGTCGATGTTGTAGATCTCAATTTTCTCGTACTCGAGAATGCCGGCGGCGTCCAACAGATCCTGATCGATGGCGCAGGAGCCTTCATACTCCAGCTCCGCGTGGGTAACGCGGGCCTGGTGCAGCTTCCCCTTCAACATGATACGTTGCATCTAGTTATTCCCTAATTACTTCTGGGTAAGATCCAGCCCCGAAGGGCGAACCGTCTACTTCGCCGCAAGGGCGATGGCTTGTCGGCCAGCACTCAGGGCACGACGACGCCCGGGAAAGCCTGTTCCCCTAGCGTCGCCGGGCGTGTTGAGTCAGGTTGTCACACCTTTTTAACCTGAGCACTATAGCCAAATCAGTCGGCCAGATCCACCCGCAGGTTGTCGATTAGCCGCGCCCGGCCCAGCTGGGCCGCCGCCAGGATCACCAGCTCCGAATCACCGGAGACGGCCTTATCCAGGTTGTGGGCGTGGCAGATGTGGATGTAATCGGTGCTGAAACCGGCGTTGTCCAGGCGCTGGGCCGCCTGCCGCTCCAGCTCGCCGAAGGCGATCCCCTGGTGCAGCTGCTCGGCCATCCAGTCCAGGGTGCGCTTCAGTTCCGGTGCCCGCTGGCGCTCCTCGGCGGTCAGGTAGCCGTTGCGAGAGCTCAGGGCCAGGCCGTCACTGGCGCGCACGGTGTCTATCCCCAGGACCTCGACGGGCATATTCAGATCCCGCACCATGGCACGGATCACCGCCAGTTGCTGGTAGTCCTTCATGCCGAACAGGGCCAGGTCGGGTTGTACCAGGTTGAACAGCTTGCACACCACGGTGGCGACGCCGCGGAAATGGCCGGGACGGCTCTCACCGCAGTAGCGCATGGAGATGCCGGGCACTTCCACGTAGGTCTGGTTTTCCAGCCCCTGGGGGTAGAGCAGATCCGGGGTGGGGGTGAACAGCAGATCGGCGCCCAGCTCAACCAGGGCCGCCTGATCCTGCTCCAGGGTGCGGGGGTAGGCGGCGAGGTCCTCGCCGGCCCCGAACTGCATCGGGTTGACGAAGATGCTGACTACCACCCGCTCCGCACGCTGCTTGGCCTCTTTCACCAGCAAAAGGTGACCTTCGTGTAGATTGCCCATGGTGGGCACAAAGGCGACGCTCTGGCCCTGGCTTCGCCACTGCTTCAGCTGTTGATGCAGCCGATGGATGTCACTGATGGTTTGCATGGGCTCTCCTTACTCGAAACCGTGTTCCGCGGCGGGGAAGATCCCCTCCTCCACCTCACGGACAAAGGCGGCGGCCGCCGCCTGGATGGTGCCGTGTTCCGTGATGTAGTTCTTGGAGAACTTGGGGATGTAACCACTGGTGATCCCCAGCACATCGTGCATCACCAGGATCTGGGCGTCGGTATCTGGACCGGCACCGATGCCAATCACCGGGATACTGAGGCTTTCGGTGATGTGACGGGCCAGGGCGCTGGGGATGCACTCCAGTACCAGCAGGCTGGCGCCGGCCTGTTCCAGGCCCTTGGCCTGCTCGAGGATCCGGTTGGCCTGCTCGCTGTCGCGGCCCTGGACCTTGAAGCCACCGAACTGGTGGACCGACTGCGGAGTCAGCCCCAGATGAGCGCAGACGGGGATGCCGCGCTCGGTCAGGCCACGGACGGTGTCCAGCAGCCACTCTCCCCCCTCCAGCTTCACCATCTGGGCGCCGGCCTGCATCAGGGCGGCGGCGCTTTCGAAGGCCTGCTCACGGGTGGCATAGCTCATGAAGGGCATGTCGGCGATGATCAGCGCCTTTTGGGCGCCGGCGCGGACACAGCGGGTGTGATAGGCGATCTGCTCCACTGTGACCGGCAGGGTATCCCGGTGGCCCTGAAGGACCATGCCCAGGCTGTCGCCCACCAGCATGACCGGTACGCCTTGGGATTCGAACGTTGCCGCGAAGCTGGCGTCGTAGGCGGTCAAGGAAGCAAATTTTTTCCCCTCTTGCTTCCACTTTTTGAGGGTGGCAGTGGTGATCGCTTTCATCAGATTGCTCATCAAATGCTCGATGTTGGATCGGAGTTTATATTCTAATGACGGCCCGCTTGCAAATGAGAAGGCTGTTAAGCTGGGCTGTCACCGCCTGAAAACAGGAGAAAATCCGGTTTTCTGTAAAGGGTCTGGGGAGGGCAGGCGGCCAGTAGGGTGGTCAACTGCCGGCCGTCGGCGAAGCGGTAGCCGGGATCGATCTCGAACAGTGGCAGCAGCACGAAGGCGCGCTCCGCCACCCCGTAATGGGGGAGGGTGAGGCGCTCGCTGTCGAGGCACTGATGGCCGTAGCCGATGATGTCCAGGTCCAGGGTACGGGCGCCCCAGCGCTCGTGCCGCTCCCGCCCGTGGGCCAGTTCGATGACCTGCAGGGCGTCCAGCAGCGCCAGGGGGGCCAGTTCGGTGTCGATGGCCGCCACGGCGTTGCAGTAATTCGGTTGTTGCATTCCCGCCATCGGCGGGCTGGTGTAGAGGGAGGAGGCCCGAACCACCCGGGTGCCCGGCAGACGGTGGATCGCCTGCAGGGCCGCGGCCAGGGTGGCCGGGGAGTCGCCCAGGTTGCTGCCCAGGGCGACGATGGCGCGGGTAGTCATCAGGCGTCCGGCTTACTCTGGCCGGCGGGCTTGCGCCGGCGGGGGCGGCGACGGCGGCGCTGGCCCCCGTCGGAGCCCAGGTTGCGTACCATCAGTCGACGGGCCTGGTCGTCGCCGTCCACGAACTTGGTCCACCAGCGGGCCAGTTCGGCCACCTCGCCACCCTCGGCTTCGCCACGCAGCACCAGGAAATCGTAGGCAGCGCGGAATCTGGGATGCTCGAAGGCGCGGAAGGCGCGGGCGCCGGAGCGTTTCTCCAGGCGGGACTGCATCTGCCAGATCTCCTGGGCGGGAGTGGAGAAACGGCGCGGCATGGAGATGGTCTTGCTCTGGGCGCTGACCACCTCGTTGCAGGCGGCGATCATGGCGTCGTAGTGACTCACCCCTTTGCTGGTGCGCTTGGCCATGAGGCTCTGCATGGGATACCACAGCATGGCCGCATAGAGGAAGGCCGGGGTCACTGGCTTGTCGGCGTTGACCCGGTCGTCGGTGTTGCGCAGCACCGCCTCCACCAGGCTGATGATCTTGTCGCTCTCCTCGCCGTTCATCATCTTGTCCTGCATGGGGAACATCGGGGCGAACAGGCCGAACTCGCGCATCATGCGGAAGTTTTCCAGGCCCTTACCGGACATGAACAGTTTAAGGGTTTCTTCGAACAGGCGGGCGGCCGGGATGTCGCCCAGCAGGGGGGCCATCTTGTAGATGGGCTTGGCGGCACTGGGATCAAGGTCGAACTCCAGCTTGGTGGCGAAACGGACCGCCCGCAGCATTCGCACCGGATCCTCGCTGTAGCGCTTGGCGGGATCGCCAATCAGGCGCAGGCGTCGCGCCTTGAGATCTTCCATGCCGCCGAAGTAGTCGCGAATGCTGAAGTCGCTGATGTCGTAGTAGAGGCCATTGACGGTAAAGTCGCGGCGTTCTGCATCCTCGTCGATGCTGCCGTAGACGTTGTCCCGCAGCAGGCGGCCGCTGTCGTCCTGCTTGGCGTGCTTGCTCTCCTCCTCGTGGTGGCCGCGCAGGGTGGCTACCTCGATGACGTCACGGCCAAACAGGATGTGGGCCAGGCGGAACCGGCGGCCCACCAGCCGGCAGTTGCGGAACAGGCGGCGCACCTGTTCCGGGGTGGCGTTGGTGGCCACGTCGAAATCCTTGGGCTGGTGACGCAGCAGCAGGTCGCGGACACCGCCACCCACCAGATAGGCGTCATACCCCGCCTTATGCAGTCTGTAGAGCACCTTCAGGGCGTTTTCGCTGATGTCTGAGCGTGACACCCCATGGGTCTTTCGGGGGTAGCTCTGCAGCTCGGGTTCTAACTGGATCTCTTGTTCCCGACTAACAAGTTTTTTCGCCAGTTTGGTCAGACGCTTAAGAATGGTACACCTCGACTGAATTTCAGGCTGTAAGGGTTGAAGGTATTATCGGCGCGCCATGATACCCCATCCCTGTCGAAATGATAAGCCGTAGCGGCGTTGTGGGCATGGAGGCGGTGCTCAGGCCGGCGACAACAGGATCTTTCTCTCCCTGGGCAGCCGTTCGAGGGAAAACTGGTTCACTGCCCAGGTCAATTGGGTGGCACAGGGCGCCCCGGACAACTCTGGCTCGGGTGCCAGTCCCAGGAAGGTCAGCGCCTGGCTCAGGGTACGCTCCGGGTTGTCCCGGCCGATGGCGGGGGCGTGGTTCTGCTTGGAGAGCTTGTTGCCGTCCGCCCACACCGCCAGCGGCAGGTGCAGGTAGTCCGGGGTCATCAGCCCCAGGATCCGCTGCAGGGTCTGTTGGCGCACCGTGGTCTCCAGCAGGTCGTTGCCGCGCACCACCTCGGTGATCCCCTGGAAGGCGTCATCGACCACCACCGCCAGCTGATAGGCATAGAGGCCGTCGCGGCGGTGGATGATAAAGTCTTCCTCGGCGAAACCGGTCTCTGTGGTGATCGGCCCCAGCAGCCTGTCCTCGAAACCGGTCACCCCATGGTCGTTGACCAGGCGGGTGGCGCAGCCGTTCCCCCGCAGTTGCCGGTGGCGGCAGTGGCCGTCGTAGAGCCCCCCCAGCTGTCGGATCCGCCTGCGCGGACAGTCACAATAGTAGGCCATCTCCTGCTCCATCAGCCGCTGGAGGGTGTCGTCATAGGCTTGATGGCGCTGGCTCTGGTAGAGGACGTCATCATCCCAGGTGAGGCCGAAGCGCTCCAGGGTACGCAGGATGTCGTCGGCGGCACCGGCCATCTCTCGGGGGGGATCGATATCCTCCATGCGCAGCAACCACAGGCCCTGCTGGCTGCGGGCCCTCAGCCAGCTGCCCAGAGCAGCCACCAGTGAGCCAAAGTGAAGTGGTCCGGAGGGGGATGGGGCGAAACGCCCGATGTAGTCTGTCATGGTGCTCTGGAATGGAAAACGGGAGCCTGGGCTCCCGTTTAGTCTGTCGGCTTAGCCGGCCATCTGTTTTTCTTTGATCTCGGCCAGGGTCTTGCAGTCGATGCAGAGGTCGGCGGTGGGGCGCGCCTCCAGTCGGCGAATGCCGATCTCGACTCCGCAGGACTCGCAGAAACCGAAGTCGTCCTCCTGGACCTTGATGAGGGTCTTTTCGATCTTCTTGATCAGTTTACGCTCACGGTCCCGGGTGCGCAGTTCGAGGCTGAACTCCTCCTCTTGGGCGGCGCGGTCCACAGGGTCAGGGAAGTTGGCGGCTTCGTCCTGCATGTGGTTCAGCGTGCGGTCTACCTCTTCACGCAGCATGGTTCGCCAGCCTTCAAGGATAGCCTTGAAGTGCGCCAGCTGCTTCTCGTTCATGTACTCCTCACCGGGCTCTTCGCGGTAAGGCTCCACATTGGCGTAGGCGAGTACACCGATCTTTTTCGCTTTGCCGTCCGGCATCACGCGTCTCCTGTCATTTCCAAGCGCGAGGCGTTCCTCAGAAAAAGTGGGCGGTATCTATAGCAGATCGCAGTTACCAAAGCAAACAGCGTCCGAACTTTCATACTGCTCCAGTTCCATTTTACCCGTATAACACCATTCATTAACCCTGACAAGCATTAGTCACAGGGTGAGATGCACGGGCAAAGGCCTCATCACAGTTATGCCGTCGGGAGAGATCTCGGTCCCTACGGCGTAGAACTCCACCCCCCGCCCGGCGGCCTCTCGGCACAGTGCGGCGTAGGCGGAATCGATATGATCTGCCGGGGAAACCTGGTCGATGCCGGTGTGCTGAACCAGAAACAGCAGGGCGGCCCGGTGACCCTGATCCAGCATCGCCATCAGCTCGCGAAGATGCTTCTGTCCCCGGGCGGTGACCGCATCGGGAAAGTAGCCCAGGCCCTGGTGCAACAGAGTGCAACTTTTTACCTCAATGTAACATGCTGGTTTACGTTTATCCTCCAGCAGCAGATCAATCCGGCTGTTCTCGACCCCGTAACGCACCTCCCTGCGCAGAGAGCCGTAGCCATCCAGTTCGGCGAGGATGCCCCTCTCCACCGCTTCCTGGGCCAGGGTGTTGGCGTTGGCGGTGTTGATGCCGATGAAGTGGCCGGCGGCGGTCTGGGTCAGCTCCCAACTGCAGGGGTATTTGCGCTTGGGGTTGTCCGAGGTGCTGTACCAGACGGTGTCCCCCGGGGTGGCGCAGCCGGTCATGGCGCCGGTGTTGGCGCAGTGCAGGGTGAAGACGCTGCCGTCCTCAAGCTCCACATCGGCCAGGAAGCGCTTGTAGCGCCTGATCAGGGTGGCGGATTTCAGCGGCGAGGTGAATTTCATCGGTGCTCCTCGATGTCAAACAGCGCATCGAGACGGAAGGTCTCGATGGGGTGGCCCGGGCTCTGGCTCACGGCCACCATCTTGGCTGCCACCTGATCACCAAGGATGGGACGGTAGCGGCGCAGGCCAGGAAGCCGGCACAGCAGCGGCATCACCAGGGCCGCCAGGGTTTCCCCCGGGCGGAAATCGCTGCGCTGCCCCAGCAGCAGCGACGGCTGGAACAGGCTGATGCGGTTAAAGGGCAGGGATTGGACTCTCTGCTCCAGCTCCCCCTTCATCTTCAGGTAGGGGGATCGGGAGTGGGCATCGGCGCCGCTGGCGGAGACCAGCAGGTAGTGGCCAACCCCCTGCTCCGCGGCCAGTTCGGCGATTCGCCACTGGTAGGTGACATCCACCTTGCGCTGGGCCTGGATCGACCCCGCCTGTTTCTTGGTGGTGCCCAGGCAGGAGAACAGCAGGTCGCCCCGCATCAGCTCGCCGTACTGGCTGAGGTGATCGAAGTCGATCACCCGGTTGTCCACCTTGGCACTAGGGTGAGGAGCCGGGCGGCGGGTGAGGGTGCGGATCTGGTCGATATTGGGGTGTCGACTCAACCGGTCCACCAGGGCCCGGCCGACCACTCCGGTGGCGCCGACGACGACGGCGGTTTGGCTCATGACTCAATCCTTAAGCAATTCCCGGCGGTTACGCCGGATGGGCCACAATGATACACTGCTACGGACAACAAAATGCAAGGGAACAACGCATGAGCAACTTTATGAAAGTGGTCCTGACCCAGGACAGTGCCCCCGCCCACTGGGGCGAAGCCACGGTGAGCTTCGAAGGCGATACCGCCCGGATCCATCTGGGCGAGGACGATCTGGCACGTCAGGTTCAGGGTGCCGCCCGCAAGTTGACCGGCCAGGGAGTCCGCCGGGCCGAGCTGAGCGGGGAGGGGTGGACCCCAGCCCTGCAGTGGCACTTCGCCAATGGTTTCCAGACCGCCAAACTGGATGCTGAGATCCGTTGGGCCGACGAGGCCGAACAGCTGGAGCGGCAATGGCAGTCCGCCAACTGGCTACGTGAGCTGGTGAACATGACCCCGGAGGACCTCAGCCCGGAGGCCCTGGCGGATCGGGTGGCCGAGAAGCTGACCGGCCTGGCGCCGGACAAGGTCAAGTCCAAGCAGTGGGTGGGGGAAGCCCTGCTGACCGCCGGCTGGGTGGGGATCCACGGTGTGGGCCGAGGCTCAGAGCGTCCTCCGGTGCTGCTGGAGCTGGATTACAACCCGACGGGTGACGCCCATGCCCCGGTGGAGGTGGCGCTGGTGGGTAAGGGGATCACCTTCGACTCCGGTGGTTACAGCCTCAAGCCCAGTGCGTCCATGGTGGCGATGAAGTGCGATATGGGCGGTGCTGCCACCGTGGCCGGAGCCCTGCACCTGGCCATCAGCGCCGGCCTGGATAAGCGGGTGAAGCTGTTCCTCTGCTGCGCCGAGAACCTGGTGTCTGGTCATGCCTATAAGCTGGGCGACATCCTGACCTACAAAGATGGTACCAGCGTAGAGATCGTCAACACCGACGCCGAAGGTCGCCTGGTACTGGCCGACGGCCTGCTGGCCGCCAACGAAGCGGGCGCCAAGCGCATCATCGATGCCGCCACCTTGACCGGCGCCGCCATGGTGGCAGTGGGGGACGACTACAACGCCCTGTTTGGCTTGCACGATGGTGCCTGTGGTGATGCGCTGGCCGCCGCCGAAGAGGTGGATGAGGGACTGTGGCGCCTGCCCCTGGCCAAGTTTCACCAGTCCAAATGTCCCTCCGCCTTCGCCGATACCGCCAACTCCAAGGCGCAGAAGGGCGGTGGCTTCGGTGGCGCCTCCAACGCCGCCGGCTTCCTCAGCCGCTTCGCCGGTGAGCCGGAGCAGGGCTGGCTGCATTTTGACCTGTCCGCCTGCTACTCAGATTCCGCCAACGGCCTGTGGGCCGAAGGGGCCACCTCCGTTGGGATGCTGACCCTGGCTCGATTGCTGAAGTAGCTCGGCCGGCACCACGACGCCCCGCCCTGTGCGGGGCGTTTTTTTGGGGTGTGTCTCAGGTGGTGCAGCCGGCGATGGCCAGCCTGAGATCCGGGCAGCACTCAACCCGGTTTCGACCATTCTGTTTCGCCTGATAGAGGGCCAGATCCGCCGCGGTCAGCAGTCGGATGGCATCGGCGTTCTCCGCATTGCAGCCGGCGACGCCGATGCTGACGGTGAAGGTCAGGGGAGTGGGGGGGGAGCGATCCTGTTCCGGCATCTTGACCCTGAGGTTGGCAATCGCCTTATGCAGCCGATCGGCCAGGGCCCGGGCTTCGCTGCCGCTGGTGTTGGGCAGTAGCACCGCCACCTCCTCACCGCCGTAGCGGGCGACAACATCGGCGTTGCGGGTGTGTTGAACCAGCAACTCCCCCAGTGCCCTGAGTACCTCATCGCCCACAGGGTGTCCGTAACGATCGTTGATCCCCTTGAAGTGATCGATATCCAGCATCATCAGGGTCAGGGGGCGCTGGGCCAACCGGCACGCCAGCACCTCCTCGCCCATGCGCCGGTCCAGATAGCGACGGTTGAAGATCCCCATCAGCGGGTCGGTGATCGCCTCTTTTTGCAAGCTGTAGACCTGCTGCACCACCTTAGTGGTCTTCAGAGACAGGGTGCAGACCAGCAGCACGAAGATGGCCCCGCCAAAAAACACCGTGGGCACCAGCATTTGGGTCCAGCCCCAATAGTTGCCCCAGTGAAGCAGGCTGAAGCAGGTATAACCCAGGATGAACATCAGGATCAGCAGGCGAAGAAACTGCCAGCGGCGGTGGAGCTGTCGATTGGGGAGGCGCTGCAGCAGCTCTCCCACCTTAACCGAAGCGATGGCGAGCATGGTGATTCCCAGGATCACCATGGTGTTGCCCATCAGGGGAAACAGTGTGCTCATCTGTGTGGCTCCGTCCTAGGGCACTGCCCTCCTGAATCCATCGTCCGTAAATTAAGTATTTGATTCTGTTAAACCGTTCACATATGTAAAGAAATTAATTGGGGCTGTGAACCCGGTCAAATGAGACCCTGAGCCAGGTGAGAGCCTGTCACGTTTCAGGGGCCTGCCAGCGTACCAGGGGGCTGTAGATCAGCTTGCCCATATCCCGGTGGGAGCGCATCAGCTGAATTTCGCTCAGCGCCAGGGTGACCGGAGCGGGCGGTGGCAGTTCGGTGATCTGGTGGACGCCGCGGAACAGGGTGACGTGGGGGCGAAAAGGGGCCCGGTGGCTGTGCAGGCCGTGCTGAGCGGCGTCCCGCCGCATTCGGGCCGCCAGCTGAGTCAGGGCGAGGGGGGACTGTTCACAGCCAAGGCATACGACGCCGGCCTTGGGAAAGTGCAGATAGCGGTCCAGGACCAGCTGCAGCCTGGGTACCTCCATATCCCGCCAACGTTCGATGAGCGCCTCCTTCTGCTTCTGGGTCACCTGCCCGAGGAACGCCAGGGTCAGGTGAAAGTTGGCGGCGGGCACCACCCGGCCCAGCTGACCCAACTGGGCCTGGTGCTTGATCAGGGCCATCTGGCTGCTGATGCCGATGGGCAGGGCGAAAAACAGTCGTTCGGCCATGGTGCTCTTCGATTGGACTCGGTTGAGGCCAGTATATGCCCCCGATTGGGGGAAAGCGACCATCCCCTTGGCCCGTCAGTGGCGGGCGGGTACACTGTGGCCCTTTACCCTAATGAGGAACGCCGTCCCCTTGTCCGCGCTGCCCATTGAGGAGGTGTTTGGCCCGTTGCGCCAGGCCCTGGCCTCCCACAACCAGATCATCCTCCAGGCTCCGACCGGAGCCGGTAAGTCCACCGCCCTGCCGCTGGCGATGCTGCAATGGCCTGAGATCGGTGGCCGGATCCTGCTGCTGGAGCCCCGGCGCATCGCCGCCCGGGCCATTGCCCGTTATCTGGCGGCGCAGCTGGGGGAGAGCGTCGGTCAGACCGTGGGGCTGAGGGTGCGTGGAGAGACCAGGGTGAGCCCGCAGACCCGGCTGGAGATCGTCACCGAAGGGGTGCTGACCCGGCAGATTCAGGGGGATCCCGAGTTGGCCGGGGTGGCCCTGGTGCTGTTTGATGAGGTCCACGAACGCCACCTGGCGACGGATCTTTCCCTGGCCCTGGCCCTGGAGGTTCAGGGGGGACTGAGAGAGGACCTGACCCTGATGCTGATGTCCGCCACCCTCGAGGGGCAGCAGTTCGAGCGTTGCCTGACCGAGGCGGCAAAGATCAGCAGTGAGGGGCGCAGTTACCCGGTTTCCCTGGAGTACCAGCCGGTGCCTCATGGGGAGCCCTGGGTCAACCACACCGTGGCCCAGATCCGCCGTCAGCTGAATCGCCGCGAGGGCAACATCCTGGCATTCCTGCCGGGGCAGGGGGAGATCCGCCGGGTCCAGGAACAGCTCCAGGAGGGGCTGCCCGCTCGGGTGCGGCTCTGTCCCCTCTATGGCCAGTTGTCCCCCAAGGAGCAGGATGAGGCGATTGCCGCGCCACCGGCCGGCTGGCGCAAGGTGGTACTGGCCACCAACATCGCCGAATCCAGCCTGACCATTGATGGCATCTCCGTTGTGGTGGACGCCGGCTGGCAGCGCCAGGCCCGCTGCAACCTGCGCAACGGCCTGACCCGGCTGGAGACGGTGCGGATCAGCCAGGGGGCGGCGGCCCAGCGCAGTGGCCGGGCCGGACGCCTGATGGCGGGGCACGGGGTGCGGCTGTGGAGCGAGGCGATGCAGCAGGGGTTAGCGCAGAGCGACACCCCGGAGATCCTGGGCGCCGATCTGACCCAGCTGGCCCTGGAGCTGGCGGCCTGGGGTTGCCGGGAGGCCGACGAGCTCAGCTGGTTGAACGACCCGCCGGCGGCCGCCATGGCCCGGGCCTGGAGCCTGTTGCAGCAGCTGGAGCTGGTGGATGGCAGCCATAAACTGACCCCCTTGGGCCGCCAGGTTCACCGGCTCGGCAGTGATCCCCGTCTGGGACATATGCTGCTTAAGGCCGCTGAGCTTGAGAGGGGGCTGGGGGTCCCCGGGCTGCAGAGTCTCGCCTGTGAGTTGGCGGCGCTGCTGGAGGAGGCCGACCCCCTGCGTGGTCGTAGGCCTGGGGTGGATATCGAGCTGCGCCTGGGCAGGCTGTCGGGACCGGCCCGGCAACAGGCGCAGAAGTGGCGCAGCCAGTTGGGGTGCGCCGATGCCGTTGCGTCCGGCGAATTTGCCGGGCTGTTGCTGGCGCTGGCCTACCCTGACCGCATCGCCCAGGCTCGGGGACGGGATGGCCGCTATCAACTCAGCGGCGGCAGTGGCGCGGCCCTGCCCGCCGACGATCCCTGGCAGGGCCGGGGTGAGCTGTTGGTGGCCGCCCAACTGTCCGAACGCCAGGGGCAGGGGGATGCACTGATCCATCTTGCCGCCCGGGTGGAGCTCTCCCGCCTGGCAGGGGCACTGCCTTACCTGTTTGAGACCCGCCGGGCTCAGCACCTGGATGGCAAGAGTGGTGAGTTGGTGGCGGAGAACCGGCAGATGCTGGGTTGCCTGACCCTGGCGCGCACGCCGTTGACCGACATCAGTGACGAGGACTATCGTCAGGCGTTGCTGGAAGCGGTGCGCCGCCAGGGATTGTCGTTGCTGCCCTGGAGCGATGCCGTCGACCAGTGGCGCCTGCGGCTGGCCCACGGACGCCGGCTCTGCCCCGACCTCGGCTGGCCGGATCTGAGCGACCCGGCCCTGCTGGCGGGGCTGGAGAGCTGGCTGGGGCCCTACCTGGATGGCTTCAAGCGCGTGGCACAACTCAAGAGTCTGGACCTGAAAGGGATCCTCCAGGCACAGCTGGACTGGTCCCTACAGCAACAACTGGATGAACTGCTGCCTACCCACTGGCAGGCCCCCACCGGAAGTCGGCTGAAGTTGTGTTACCACCCCGGCGGGGTGAAGCTGGCCGTGCGGGTGCAGGAGATGTACGGTGAGGCCGCCACCCCCAGGCTGGCCAGGGGGCAGCTGCCGCTGACCCTGGAGTTGCTGTCACCGGCCCACAGGCCGCTGCAGGTGACCGAGGATCTGGCCGCCTTCTGGCAGGGAGCCTGGAACGAGGTGAAGAAGGAGATGAAAGGGCGTTATCCCAAGCATCTGTGGCCCGATGACCCCGCCAACACCCAGGCAACAAGAGTGACCAAGAAGAGGATGCAACAGAAGTAGATGGCCAAAAACACCACATCCCGCCCCGCCAGCAAGGGGACGCGCACTAAGGCACCCGCCCGGAAACGATCCGCCTGCAAGCCCAGGTCAAAGCGCTGGGGCGGGCGGCTGCTGGGGATGACCCTCGTGGGGCTGCTGCTCCTGAGCGGCATTACCGCCGCCTACTGCGTCTACCTGGACCAGATCATCGCCGACAAGTTTGAGGGCCAGCGCTGGCACCTGCCGGCCCAGATCTATGCCCGTCCCATGGCCATCTATCCTGGGGCGCCCATCACCCATGCCCAACTGAAGCAGGAGCTGGCGCTTCTGGGCTACCGCAATACCGGCCATCCGCAGCGGGAGGGGGAGTTTGCCGTGGCCAAGGAGCGGGTCGAGCTGTACAAGCGCGCCTACGATGGCCCTGGGGGCTTCGAGCCGGCGCAGAAGGTGATGATCACCTTTAGTAATAACCGGGTCTCCCGGCTGCAGCGATCCAGCGATGGCCGTGACCTGGGGTTTGTCCATCTGGAGGCGTTGCTGCTGGATCGCATCGTCGCCGGTGATCGGGAGGACCGGCTGTTCATCCCCAGGGAGCAGATCCCGGAGAGCCTGGTCAATGCCCTGCTGCGTACCGAAGACCGGGAGTTCTACCACCATCACGGTGTGGCTCCGTTGGCCATTGCGCGGGCGCTGGTGGTCAACCTCAAGGCGGGCCGCACGGTTCAGGGGGGATCCACCCTGACCCAGCAGCTGGCGAAGAACTTCTTCCTGACCCGCGAGCGCTCCCTGTGGCGTAAGGTGCGAGAAGCGTTGATGGCACTGATCATCGATTATCGCTACGACAAGGACACCATCCTGGAGGCCTATCTCAATGAGGTCTACATGGGCCAGGATGGCAGCATCGGTGTTCACGGCGTGGGGCTGGCGGCCCGCTTCTACTTCCACCGTCCCATCGAAGAGCTGACCATCGGCCAGCAGGCCACCCTGGTGGCGATGATCAAGGGGCCCAGCTACTACAACCCCTGGCGCTTTCCCGACAGGGTGGCTCAGCGCCGGGACCTGGTGTTGAAGCTGATGCTGGAGGAGGGGTTGATCTCCCGCGCCCAATATCAGCAAGCGGCCGGGCAGGGGCTGGGAGTACGCAGTGCCAAATCCCGCCAGCGCCACCGGGTACCCGCCTTCATGCAGCAGGTACGCCAGGAACTGGCGAGCCGTTACGGACCCCAGACCCTGAAGCGTTCCGGCCTGAAGATCTACACCACCCTGGATCCCCTGGCCCAGCGCGCGGCCGAGAGTGCGGTCAGTCAGGGGGTGACGCAGTTGAGCCGTGACCGCAAGGATGACCGCCTTCAGGGGGCCATGGTGGTGGTGGACCGCTACCAGGGCGGCATTCTGGCGATGGTGGGTGACAAGGATCCCGATTTCAAGGGGTTCAACCGGGCCCGGGATGCCTACCGGCCCATCGGCTCTCTGGTCAAACCCTTTGTCTACCTGAGCGCCCTGGCTCAGCCTCAGGCCTACAACCTGGCGACACCGGTGAAGGATGAACCCATCACCCTGAAAAGCAGTGGCGGTATCACCTGGTCCCCGAAAAATAATGACAAGCAGTACCGCGGTCAGGTGTCCCTCTCCGAGGGGCTGGTACGTTCCTACAACGTGCCGACGGTCAACCTGGGGATGAACCTGGGGCTGGAGGCGGTGATGCAGACCCTGGAGGACGCCGGGTGGCGCGAGCCGATCAACCCGGTGCCCTCCCTGCTGCTTGGGGCGATGGAGGGGTCTCCCCTGGCGCTGGCCCAGATCTACCAGACCCTGGCCAATGGCGGCCGTCTCCAGCAACTGCACTCGGTGCGCCATGTGCTGGATCAGGACAACCTGCCGCTGGCGGAACACCGGGAGCGCAGCCGTCAGGCCCTGCCGGAAAGGGCGGTCTACCTGGTGAATAACCTGTTGACCCAGGTGGTGGCGCGGGGGACCGGCCACCGACTGGGACAGGCGTTCCCCGGGGTCACCCTGGCGGGGAAGACAGGCACCAGCTCCGATGGGCGCGACGCCTGGTTTGCCGGGTTCGATGACCGGGATGTGGTGATCACCTGGGTGGGCCGGGACGACAACGGCGCCGCCAACCTCTACGGATCCAGCGCGGCCCTGCCCCTGTATCGAGGCTACCTGGCCCAGCGGGATCCCCTCTCTTTGGTGTTGACGCCGCCGGAGGGGACCCTGCAGGGGTATTTCAATGACCGGGGAGTGGCGGTGGCCGAGGATTGTCACGGTGCCAGGGCGATGCCGGCGGATGCCGTCAGCTGGCCCAGTCCCTCCGGTTGCGATGGTGCCGGACGGGAGAAAAACTGGCTGGAGCGGATGCTGGGGTTCTAGGTGGGATCCCCGGCTGGCGGATCGGGCAGTTTTCTGCGCAGATCCTGCTCGACGATCGCCAGGGCCCTGAGGGCCATGGCGGGGTCAATGTCGTTACTCTCCAGCAGGTAGATCAGGTCCACCGCCAACTTAATCTCCTGGGGGGCGTCTTCCAGCGACATGGTGCTCTCCTATGGGGATGAACCCCTATTGTACGTGCAGTCGCGGTTCGGCAACAGCCCGGTGGCGACTACCAGGGGATCGGCTCGCCCCGCCAGTCCAGGTAACTCAGGGTGCCGTCAGGCACCAGGTCGTCGGTGACTTGGCGCAGGTGGCGGGCGGCCAGCTCCGGGCTGTGCAACTGCCCGGGTCTCAGTCGCCGCTGGAAGGGCTGGGACAAAGGGGTGTCCACGGTGCCCGGATGGTAGGCCACCAGTTTGACCCCCTTGGCCCGTCGGGCCGATTCGATAGCACAGCACTGCAGCAGCTGGTTGAGGGCTGCCTTACTGGCCCGGTAGCCGTACCAGCCGCCCAACTGGTTGTCCCCGATGCTGCCTACCCGGGCACTGAGAACGGTCACCACCACCCTGGGGTTGTCTCTCAGCAGCGGAATCAGGTGGGTCAGCCACAGCATCGGCACTATGGTGTTGCTGTGCATCAGCCGGGAGAGTGACGACTCACACACCTGTTCCAGCGCTTTCTCCGGGGACAGCTCATGGTCGTGAAGGCGACCGTTGCACAGAGTCACCCGGGTGACTTGTGCCGAACTGGGGCGAAGCTGCTCGGCCACCGCCGCCATGGCTGCCGGGCTGTAGTCGCAACTCAGCCAGGTCAGGTCGGGATGGGTGAAGGGGGCCGGCGTCGTGCGGCTGATGGCGATCACCCGGGTTTGTGGCAGCACCATCCCCTGGCGCACCAGGGCCTGCCCCAGGCCACCGCCGGCGCCAATCACCAGCTCCAGGCTCACCGATTCTGCTCCAGCCGGCACTGGCCACGTTCGCAGGGGGACAGGTCAAAGAGCCAGGCGGAGATGCGATGGCGGTGGCGGGCAAAGTGGCGGTAGCCCAGATCGGACAGCGGCCGCAGCGGCGGCCAGTGCAGCCACGCCACCCAATGACCTCGGCCTACCCTGTCCCAGGCGGCTAGGGTGACCTCCAGGCCGGTCAGCAGCCGTCCCCGCTCATCCACCCCGTGCAGTACCCTCTGGCACTGGGAGGGGGCCACTTGGAGAAAGCGCGGATGCCAGCTGGGGTCGTCAATATCCTCGAACGCCAGCCGGTTGAGCCGGTCCCAACGCCGCAGGTGATCTATCTCCCGGCGGCATAGGGGGCAGTGGTTGTCGACAAACAGGGTGAAGGGCATGGGCGCTCCCGATTCCAGAGAGGATGGTTCTCTCTGGATACGGAGCGCCTGGCCGGCCCGATCAGAGCAGATGCTGGGCGTGGAAGCGCAGATGCTCCTCCATAAAGCTGGCAATGAAGTAGTAGGAGTGGTCATAGCCGGGCTGGTGGCGCAGCACCAGGGGGTAGCCGCTGATCTCGGCGGCGGCCTCCAGCGCCTCGGGTTTGAGCTGCTCCGCCAGGAATTCGTCGGACTCGCCCTGGTCCACCAGGGTGGGCAGGAACCGCTCGGACCGCTGCATCAGCACGCTGCTGTCATGGGCCTGCCAGGCTTCCAGGCCGCTGCCCAGGTAGGCGTCGAACGCCTTGCGCCCCCAGGGGCAGTTCACCGGGTTGGTGACGGGGCTGAAGGCAGAGACGCTCAGGTAGCGTTCGGGGTTTTTCAGGGCGATCATCAGGGCGCCGTGGCCCCCCATGGAGTGGCCGCTGATGGCCCGCTGGTCGGTGACCGGGAAGGTGGCTTCCACCAGCCCGGGCAGCTCCTCGACCACGTAATCGTACATGCGGTAGTGGCGGTTCCAAGGGGGCTGGGTGGCGTTGATGTAGAAGCCGGCGCCCTGGCCGAGATCATAACCGGCATCGTCGGCCACCCCATCGCCCCTCGGGCTGGTGTCTGGGGCGACAATGGCCATCCCCAGCTCGGCGGCGATGCGCTGGGCCCCCGCCTTCTGCATGAAGTTCTCATCGGTGCAGGTGAGTCCGGACAGCCAGTAGAGTACGGGAACCGGGTTGGCCTCACTGGCCTGGGGCGGCAGGTAGATGGAGAAGGTCATGGTGCAGTTAAGGACGTCGGAGCGGTGGCGGTATCTCTTGTGCCAGCCACCAAAGCTCTTGTTAACGCAGATGTTTTCCAGGTTCATTGGGCTCTCTCTATGGCACAAAGCCCGGCCCCGACAGGGGCCGGGCCAGGCGTTTAGTTGTCGAAGTGGATGACGCTGCGGATGCTCTTGCCTTCATGCATCAGGTCGAACGCGTTGTTGACCTCTTCCAGACCCATGGTATGGGTGATGAAGTCATCCAGTTTGAACTCACCGCGCAGGTAGCGCTCCACGTACTCGGGCAGTTCGGAACGACCCTTGACGCCGCCGAAGGCGGAGCCTTTCCATACCCGGCCGGTGACCAGTTGGAAGGGGCGGGTGCTGATCTCCTGGCCGGCACCGGCGACGCCGATGATCACCGATTCCCCCCAGCCCTTGTGGCAGCACTCAAGGGCGCTGCGCATCACATGGACGTTGCCGATGCACTCGAAGGAGTAGTCCACCCCGCCGTCGGTCATCTCGACAATCACCTGCTGGATCGGCGTGTCGAACGCCTGGGGATTGATGCAATCGGTGGCCCCCAGCTTGCGGGCCAGCTCGAACTTGCTCTCATTGATGTCGATGCCGATGATGCGGGAGGCGCCGGCCATCTTGGCGCCGATGATGGCGGACAGGCCGATGCCACCCAGGCCAAAGATAGCCACGGTCGCCCCCTCCTCCACCTTGGCGGTGTTCATCACCGCCCCCATGCCGGTGGTGACGCCGCAACCCAGCAGGCACACCTCCTCCAGCGGAGCGTCCTTGTTGACCTTGGCCAGGGCGATCTCCGGCAGCACGGTGTACTCGGAGAAGGTGGAGGTGCCCATGTAGTGATAGATCGGCTTGCCATCCACAGAGAAGCGGGTGGTGCCATCGGGCATCAGCCCTTTGCCCTGAGTCTCGCGGATTTTCTGGCACAGGTTGGTCTTGCCGGATCGGCAGAATTTGCATTCGCCGCACTCAGGGGTGTACAGGGGAATGACGTGATCGCCCACCCGGACGCTGGTGACCCCTTCGCCCACGGACTCGACGATGCCGCCGCCTTCGTGGCCGAGAATGCAGGGGAAGATCCCCTCGGGATCGTCGCCGGAGAGGGTGAAGGCATCGGTGTGGCAGACGCCGGTGGCGATCATCTTGATGCGGACTTCGCCCCTCTGCGGGGGCATCACCTCGACGGTCTCCATGGAGAGGGGTTGGCCGGCGGCCCAGGCCACGGCGGCTTTACAGCGGATGGTTTGTGCAGTCATGGACTCTTCCTGTATGTCGGTGGGCACACCGGATGTGTGCTCAGATGGGCCCAGTTTAATCCTTGCCTTGAGGTTGATAATCCGCCAATTCATAAAATCACTTTTACTTATATGTAATAATTGGCGGATGAAACAGCGACACCACCGGCAGTATAGTCAGCCACGGCCGGGGGCGGGCTACGGGGATTGGGGAGAGTGCGATGAGCGAGTGGGCTGGAGTCAGTGAGTTTGTGGCGGTGGCGGAAACCGAGAGTTTTACCGCTGCCGGAAAGCGGCTGGGGATCTCCACCGCTCAGGTGAGCAGGCAGGTAAGTGCCCTGGAGGGCCGGTTGGCGGCCAAGCTGCTCTATCGCACCACCCGCAGGGTATCGTTGACCGATGCAGGCCGCACCTACTACCAGCACTGTCGCCAGGTACTGGAGGGGCTGGCGGAAGCGGAGCGGGCGGTGACCCAGCTTCAGGACACCCCCAGGGGGGTGCTGAGGGTGACCGCGCCGGTGACCTATGGCGAGCGTACTCTGGCTCCGCTGATCAACGACTTTGCCCTGCATTATCCGGACCTGGCGGTGCAACTGGTGCTGACCAACCAGAGGCTGGATCTGGTGGAGGAGGGGATCGATCTGGCCATTCGCCTGGGCAGGCTGGAGGACTCCAGCATGATGGCCCGTCGGTTGGCCAGTCGAAGCCTGCATGTCTGCGCCGCACCGCAGTATCTGGCTACCTATGGTGAGCCCCACTGCCTGACCGAGCTGGACCGGCACCGGTGCCTGGTCGGGACCATGGAGTACTGGCGCTTCCGCGAGGATGGGCGTTCCCGCAATGTGCGGGTCAGGGGCAGGCTGCGCTGCAACAGCGGTTGGGCCCTGACCGATGCGGCGATCAAGGGGCTGGGGCTGGCACAACTGCCCGACTATTACGTCAGGGAGCACCTGGCCAGCGGCCGGCTGGTGTCGGTACTGGATCACCTGGGCGAGCAGGGGGAGGGGGTCTGGGCGCTCTACCCCCATAACCGCCACCTCTCCCCCAAGGTGCGCCTGCTGGTGGATCATCTGACGGCGTCCCTGGCCGAAGCGCCGGATGGACAGGCTTCAGTCTCGGATGAATAATCCGACGGTGAATGCCCCTTGAGATCGGGACTCGGCGGGATATGATTCTGGGAAAGAATCTGATAGGGAGAGAGCCATGGCTTGCCATCGTATTGAGGAGTTGCTGGAGCTGCTGGCGCCGGTGTGGCAGAAGGAGCAGGAGCTGAACCTGATGCAGATGCTGCAGAAGATCGCCGACCAGGCGGGATTCAAGGGGCCGCTGACCGAGCTGACCGACGACATGCTGATCTACCAGCTGAAGATGGGATCCGCCGACGAGGGGGCGATGATCCCCGGTATCCAGAAGGACTACGTGGAGAACTACGACTGGAAGGCGGCGATCCTCAAGGCCAGGGGCATCGACGAGGAGTAAGCGCCCGCTCCGGTGCAGAGACGGCAGCCCATGGGCTGCCGTTTTTTGTTGGCGTAAAGCACTGCTTAACAAGATGATCTTCTTGCTGTTGTCAGGACTAAAGGGCAAGATGTTGCCCCTGTGATGCGCCATTGTTGCGCATTTTGGGGCGTACCATCACCCGGGTGAGTGGCCGCCCCGCTCTTCGGCCGCCATCTGTCCTGGCCGGCCTTCGCAACATGACAAGGAATTTGAATGCGAATAGCCAAGCTGCTTGTGGGGGTGCTCCTCACTCTTACCCTGGCCGGCTGCGCCAATACCAAGCTCAGTGCCAACAGGCTGCCCAAGGGGGTGAAGGTCAACAAGTCGGTGGTGCTGCCGGTCACCGTACCCCTGGCCTACTATCTGCCGCCGGCGGAGCTGGCCAACCGCTTCTATCTGGACTCCTGGAATGTCTGGCTGGAGCCGGGCAAGGCCCTGGAGGGCGGTGTCAAGGACGCCTTTGCCGCCTACTTTTCCGATGCCAGGCCGCTGGATCGGGATTCGGCGCTGCCCTATGGGCTACTGATCGACATCGATCCCAAGTGGCAGTTTGATGGTGGCAAGATCACCATGGTGCTGACCTACAAGGTGTATGATGCCGGGCATCGGCTGCTGAGAGAGGGCAGTCAGTCGCACTCGGCCTCCATGGGCAGCATCGGCAATGAGGCCGCCTGGTACAATGCCACCCTGAGGGCCAGCCAGCGGATGGTGGTGGATCTGCTGAATACCATCAAGCCCGACGCCCAAAGCCTCGTCGCCCGCCGTCCCATGAGCGAAGCGGATCCGACGCTGTTGGTCAACATGAAGGAGCCGGTGGCCACCGGCACCGGTTTCTACATCAATGCTCAAGGACAGGCGTTGACGGCCGCCCACGTCCTCAGGGAGTGCATGGTGGCCAAGGTGATCGTCGGTGAGCATGAACAGGATGCTCGCATCAGCGCCCGCTCCCCGCTGCTGGACCTGGCGGTGGTTGACACAGGTACCCGCACCCGGAATTATCTGCCGCTCCGCCGTGACACCGAGTTGTTGCTGGGGGAGCCGGTCACCAACGTGGGCTATCCCCTGCAGGGGATCCTGGCGGCCTCCCCCAACCTGACCCGGGGCAATGTCAGCTCCCGCACCGCCCTCAAGGGCTCGGTGGGGCTGTTCCAGTTCTCCGCGCCGATCCAGCCCGGTTCCAGCGGTGGTCCCGTGGTCTCCGATGGCGGTGAGCTGCTGGGAGTGACCGTCAGCACCATCAATCCCGCCAAGCTGATCGAATCCGGAGTGCTGCCCCAGAACGTCAATTTTGCCCTAAATGCCCGCTATGTAGAGAGGTTTCTTACCAAGCATCAGATCCCCTTTGTCCAGCGGCAAGCCAATCTGCAGGGGGATATCCGGGTGGCCAACCAGGCCGCACTCTCCTCTGTGATCAAACTGGTCTGTTACCAATAAGGAGGGAGTATGAGACACCTATTGATTGCCCTGGCCATGGCGGCACTCTCCGGCTTGGCCCCCGCCCAGGGGCGGGAGCTGCCCCCGATGATGTACCTGACGTCGCTGAACCTGGATAGCCTGCTGGAGAGCCTGAAGCAGAAACCGGAGTTCGCCCGGCTCAATGGTGAGCTGATCGGCAGTCCGCTGCGGCTGGTGGTCAGCCATGAGTTCGAGATGACCGCCGGCGGCTCCGCCGCCGGACTGACTTCGGCGATGCTGGCGGGGGGCTCCCTGGGCCTGCTGCCCGTGGTGACCAACAACGATCTGGTGATCACCTACGACATTCGGGTTCACAACCGCAGTGTCAGCAAATACCGCTTCCGGGAGAACTTCACCGAGGCCAAGAACATCTACGCCAATCAGGGCAATACCGCCCTGGCCAAGGAGGCGGCGGCCTGGGTGCTGACCACGGTGGATCCCTTCCTGGAGCAGATGAACGCCGATCCCAAGGTAGCCGAGTTGCTCGAGGAGTATCGGTTCTACTTCGGCGATCAGCCTCAGCCCTGAGGCTGGGCAGGCGCTGAGCAAACGGCAGGGGGAACGCCTCTGCCGTTTTTGCTTTATGGGGGGGGCTGATACACTGGCGTGATAACCCCAAGGAGACAGTAGGACCCATGCAAGGAACCCTGAAGAAGATGAGCAGCCGCCTGGCGGGCGTGGTGGAGTATGACCTGAGGCTGGGGGAGGAGAGCCTGCCCCTGAACTCCTACATCGGCAGGCACCTGACCCTGGAGTATACCGGCAGCATCTACTGCGACGCCTGTGGCCGCAAGACCAGCAAGAGTTTCTCCCAGGGACACTGTTTCCCCTGCATGAAGAAACTGGCCCGCTGCGACATGTGCATCATGAAGCCGGAGACCTGCCACTTTGCCGCCGGCACCTGCCGCGAGCCCGAGTGGGGCGAGGCCCAGTGCATGGTGCCCCACTACGTCTACCTCTCTAACACCTCCGGACTGAAGGTGGGGATCACCCGCCATACCCAGCTGCCCACGCGCTGGATCGATCAGGGCGCTACCCAGGGGCTGCCGATCCTCAAGGTGCGCAGTCGCTATATCTCCGGCCTGGTGGAGGTGGCCCTGGGGGAGTTTATCGCCGACAAGACCAACTGGCGGGCGATGCTCAAGGGCAACAACGAGGCTCTGGACCTGCGCGCCCAGGCCCACTGCCTGCTGCCTCAGATTCAGCAGCGCCTGCAGGCGATCACCGCGGAGTTCGGCGAGGACGCCATCGAGGTGCTGGACGAACCTGTGGTGGAGATCCACTACCCGGTGACCGAGTTCCCCGCCAAGGTCACCACCTTCAATTTCGACAAGACCCCCAGGGTGGAGGGGACCCTGCTGGGGATCAAGGGGCAGTACCTGATCTTCGACAGCGGGGTGATCAACTTGCGCAAGTTTACCGGTTACGAGGTCCGGCTCCTCTAAGCTGGGTCTGTTGACGCCGCCGCTACTTACCATTCCTTACACAGTGGCAGGCGATTTCATTGCCAAAGTAATTGATTTTAATCGGGCTTTATCTGAATATCGTGGGGACAACGAGTTCGGGGGCGGAGAGGGCTCCGCCCTGTCTTTTCAAGGAGTAGAACATGAAGAAGATGGTACTGGCCGCCCTGGTGGCGTCTCTGCCCATGGCGGCTTCCGCCAACTGGATTGTCGGTGCGGAGTATGCCCAGATGTCCGACGATGACATTGATCTGGGGGCGCTGGTGATCAATGCCGGTTTCCAGCATGATTATCAGAACGGCTTCGTGGTGACCCCCTCCCTGCACCTGGGATTCGGGGTGAAGGATGACTCTTTCGGCCCAGTCGATGTGGATCTCAACAGCCTTTACGGCGTCGAGGTTCGCGGTCAGTTCAACTTCGAACAGGGCGCCTATCTCTACCTGGCGCCCCGTTACACCAACTTCGATGTGGAAGCGGAGTTGGCCGGTAACAAGGCGAGCGAGGATGACTGGCAGTTTGGCGCCGCCGTGGGCCTGGGCTACCAGTTTACCGATGCCATGGCCGCCGAGTTCGGCTTTACCTCCTATGAGGATCTGGACCAGTGGTCCCTGGGGCTGCGTTTCAATTTCTAAGCCTCCGCAGCCACAAAAAAGCCGCCCATTGGGCGGCTTTTTGGATCATGGGCACCTCAGTCCTCGAAGGTGGCGTCCCAGTCACCGTAGTTCTCGTCGCCGGCGTAGATGGTCAGCTCGGGCTTGCTGCCCAGGGCGGCCTCGATGATCCCCGCCAGGCGTGCGGCTTCCTGCTCCACCTTGGCGTCCTTGGTGTAGAAGTGGATCGCCACGTGGTACTGGTTGTTGAAGTAGGCCAGGAAGGTGCCGACGTTGTCGTTGGCGGCGGCGAAGACCGCGTCATCCAGTTTGTCGAACTGTTCCAGATCGGCGGCGAAGCGGATGTGGATGCAGGTGGAGGCAAACTCGCCGATGCCCATCTTCTTCAGGTGACGGGGCTTGTGGTGGCGCTTCACTTCGGGTTTGGCAAATTCCGCGACTGGGATAATGTTCATGGGGCCTCTCTTCTGGGCACGGGAAGTTGAATTAGGGATCGCCTTGCGATCGGGTCGCTACTTTAACCAAGCTGGGGCCCGCAGGCAAGCGGCCCAAGGGGAAAGGCCGGGGCTTGCCCCGGCCCCTGGGCTCAGTTGAGTTCGGAGAAGAGCCGGGTCTGGAAGCTCTTCTCGCAGAAGTGGCACTTGAGGGTGGTGCCGGTGTGTTTCTCGGTGACGTAGAAACGGGTGGCCACGGTCTCGTGGCGGGTGATGCAGTTGGAGTTGGGGCAGCGCAGCACGCCGCCGATGGCATCGGGCAGCTGTACCTTGTACTTGTTAACCACCTTGAAGTCGCTGATCTCGTTGATGGTGGCTTCGCTGGCAAACAACGCCAGCTGGTTGGCCTGCTCCACGGTAAACACCGTGTTCTCCACCTTGATCAGGTCCTTCTTGCTGCTGTCGCCGCTGCGCAGGTTGAGGCCGACGGTGATCCTCTCATTCTTGTCGGTGAGCTGGAAGAACTTGAGGATGCGCACACCCATGCCTGCGGGGATGTGGTCGATGACAGTACCTTGCTCAATGGCTTCCACTTTCAGCTTGTTCTTGGACATGGTTTACAGCTCCTCCTTCAGCACCAGGGCCAGCAGTGACTGGCGGGCGTAGACACCGTTCTCCGCCTGCTGGAAGTAGTAGGCGTAGGGGGTGTGGTCCACATCTGTGGTGATCTCGTCGACGCGGGGCAGCGGATGGAGGATCTTCAGGTTCTCTTTCACCCCCTCCAGCATGGCCGCGGTCAGCACGTACTTGGACTTCATGTGCTGATATTCGGTGGGATCGAAGCGCTCCTTCTGCACCCGTGTCATGTAGAGCACATCCAGTTCCGGCAGCACCTGGTCCAGGTTTTCGACATGGGTAAATTGGATGCCGGCCTCGCTGAGCTCCTCACACAGATAGTCGGGCATCCTAAGGGCCTCTGGAGCCACAAAGTAGAACTGGCAGCCGAACAGGGAGAGGGCCTGGGCCAGGGAGTGGACGGTGCGGCCATACTTGAGATCGCCGACGAAGGCCACTTTCAGCCCCTCCAGGGTGCCCTGGGTCTCGTAGATGGAGAACAGATCCAGCAGGGTCTGGGTCGGGTGCTGGTTGGCGCCGTCGCCACCGTTGATCACCGGTACCGAGGAGTACTCGCTGGCCAGGCGGGCGGCACCCTCCTGGGGGTGGCGCATAAAGAAGGCGTCACTGTAGGAGGAGATCACCTGCACCGAGTCCGCCAGGGTCTCCCCCTTCTGGGCCAGGGAGGTGTTGCCGCCCGAGTCGAAACCGATCACCGTGCCGCCAAGACGCTGGACGGCGGTCTCGAAGGAGAGTCGGGTGCGGGTGGAGGCTTCGAAGAAACAGCTGGCGATTACCTTGCCGGCGAGCAACTGGGGTCTGGGGTCCTGCTTGATCGATTGGGCGGTGGAAACGATCAGTTCCAGTTCGGTTCGGGACAGGTCCGCAATAGAGATGATGTTCTTGTTATAGAGAGGGTTTGTCATGCTGATTCCCTAGGTATCGGCATTCACCGACGTGCCTGCAGGCCAGGCACAGCCGGAAGGCGATTATAGCAGCGTTCAGGGTTTAATCACACACCTCTGTGTCCCTTTCAGACCAGTTTAACCGTTTCATAAGCTCGGAATTTCTCTCGACGGCTGTGGTGAGCAGGATTCATCGTCCGGTCATCTGCCCGTCTTGTTGTTGTCATCTCGCTGGCGTCTGTTAGGCACTGAGATTAAGCAAGGAGAGTCTGCAATGGACAACGCAGTGGCTTTGGTTACCGGCGGAACCGGTGGCATCGGGACGGCGGTCTGCCGGGAGCTGGAACAACAGGGGTTCAAGGTGGTGGCGGGATGCCGTGATCTGGATAAGGGCCGGGTGTGGCAGCGGGCCCAGCGTGAGGCGGGCCACGACATTGAGCTGGTGGCGCTGGATGTAAGCGACTACGAGTCCTGTTTCCACGCCTACATCAGTACCGAGGAGGTCCATGGACCGGTGCAGGTGCTGGTGAACGCCGCCGGCATCACCCGGGACAAGGTGCTGAAGAAGATGACCCCGGATCTGTGGCAGCAGGTGATCGACACCAACCTGACCGGCACCTTCAACATGTGCCGCATCGCCGCCAGTTGCATGGCAGAGCGGGGCTATGGACGCATCATCAACATCAGCTCGGTCAACGGCCGCAAGGGGCAATTTGGTCAGGTGAACTACGCCGCGTCCAAGGCGGGGATCCACGGTATCACCATGTCCCTGGCTCAGGAGCTGGCGCGCAAGGGGGTGACGGTCAATACCCTGTCTCCCGGTTATGTGATGACCGAGATGGTGGCCAAGGTGCCCGCCGAGGTGCTGGAAAGCATCACACGGCAGATCCCGGTCGGCCGCCTGGGTACCCCGGAGGAGATCGCCCACTCGGTGGCCTTCCTGGCGGGTCGGCGCTCCGGTTTCATCACCGGCAGCGATCTCTCCGCCAACGGCGGCATGCACATGTATTGACCGGGCCACCTACGACAAAGGGCAGCCCTTGGGCTGCCCTTTTTGGGTTGGTGTCGGTTCGGATCAGCCGGCGATCTTGGCCAGCACCCGCTCGGCGGCGGCGATGGTGGCGTTGATGTCCTCGTCGCTGTGGGCCATGGAGAGGAAGCCCGCCTCATAGGCGGAGGGCGCCAGGTTCACCCCCTCCTCCAGCATGCCGTGGAAGAAGGCGTTGAACTGCTCCATGTTGCACCGGGTCACCTGGTCGTAGCGGGTGATCTTCTCCTCTGAGGTGAAGAACACGCCGAACATGGCGCCGACATAGTTGACGCTCATGGGCACACCGGCCTTGTCGGCGGCGGCCTTCAGCCCCAGGGCCAGCTTCTCGGTCTTGGCGGCCAGGGCCTCGTAGATGCCGGGTTCGCGCAGCAGTTTCAGCTGGGCCATGCCGGCAGCCATGGCAATGGGGTTGCCGGATAGGGTGCCCGCCTGGTAGACCGGGCCGGCGGGGGCCAGGTGCTGCATCACGTCGGCGCGGCCGCCGAAGGCGCCCACGGGCATGCCGCCGCCGATCACCTTACCCAGGCACACCAGGTCAGGACGGACACCGTAGTGGCCGTGGGCACCGGTCAGGGAGACGCGGAAACCGGTCATCACCTCATCGATGATCAGCAGGGCGCCGTGCTCGTCACACAGGGCGCGCAGGCCCTCCAGGAAGCCCTCTACCGGTGGGATGCAGTTCATGTTGCCGGCCACCGGCTCCAGGATGATGCTGGAGATCTGACCGGGGTTGGACTCGAACAGCGTCTTGACGGAGTCCAGATCGTTGTAGGTGGCGGTGAGGGTGTGCTTGGCGAAATCCGCGGGGACGCCCGGGCTGGTGGGTTCGCCGAAGGTCAGCATGCCGGAGCCGGCTTTCACCAGCAGGCAGTCGGCGTGGCCGTGGTAGCAGCCTTCGAACTTGATGAACTTGTCACGGCCGGTGAAGCCCCGGGCCAGGCGCAGGGCGCTCATGGTGGCTTCGGTGCCGGAGTTGGCCATGCGTACCTGCTCGACATGGGGCAGGATGTCACACACCAGCTCAGCCATCTCCACTTCGGCGGCAGTGGGGGCGCCGAAGGAGAGGCCGTTGTTGGCGGCCTGAACCACGGCGTCACGAATGGCAGGGTGGTTGTGGCCCAGAATCATCGGGCCCCAGGAACCCACATAGTCGATGTACTGCTTGCCGTCCACGTCGTACAGATAGGCGCCATCGGCGCGCTCGATAAAGACGGGAGTGCCGCCCACACCTTTAAAGGCGCGTACCGGTGAGTTCACACCGCCGGGGATGGTCTTTTGAGCCTGTTCAAACAGCGATTCGGAGCGATTCATCATTATCCTTCCTGGGTAGGGCGGCGGGCGCCCGCTAACGGTATTGAGTTGGTGATCCGCACCCTAGTGGGCGGATACCGGAAACTGTGTGCATGGTATCGACAAACGTCGGCCGATGACAGTTCCCCTGCAAAGGCGCAAGGGTGGCATTTTGTGACCTGGGTTGGCAAGGATCTCCTGCCGAGCTTGCGGGAGGGCTCACTTTCCTCCTTTATTGCAAGTGGTTGTGCCCGTGTCCCTCTCCAGGGGCGATCCTCCCTAGAAGTGCTTGGTCCTCAGCGCCTGGCGCAGCATGGACCAGGTGATCACTCCAACCGGGTGGTCCGGGCTGCTGTCGTAGATGAACACCGCCTTCTGCCGGTTGCGGTTGAGCAGCTTGTGCACTTCCGCCAGGGTGGCAGTCATCGGCAGGGGAAAGGCATCGGTACGCATCAGCGGGGTATCGTCGTCGTAGTTGGCGTGCAGGGTCACCAGCTCACAGCGGTCGCTGTGGCGCAGCAGCAGCCGCTGCTGATCGGCATCGCTCATCAGTTTCAGCAGATCTTCGTCGCTCTGGTTTGGGGAGCCGATGACAAACTGACGGTCGGCCAGGGCCATTACCCCGGTTTTCTGCAGTCCCGCCTCCGTGGGGGAGACCCGGTACTCCAGCCCCATGGCATCGAGCTGGCTGAGGAAGATGGAGCGGGAGCCGAACACCGAATAGGCCAGCAGGTAGGCGGGCAGAGTGACCAGCAGTGATGGCAGAATGATGGAGGCGTTCTGGGTCAGCTCCAGCAGGGCCAGCAGGGCGGCCATGGGGGCATGCAGGCACACGCCCATCATCGCCGTCATCCCCAGCACCGCGTACAGGGGGACATAGGGTTGGAGCTGGGGAAACATCGGCGTCAGTCCCCAGGCGATCAGGCTGCCGAGAACGGCGCCGATGCCGTAGAGGGGGCCGATGATGCCGCCGGGTATCCCCAGGCCGATGGCTGCCCAGGTGGCCAGGATCTTGGCCCCCAGCAGGGCCAGCAGCAGCAGCAGCCCAGGATGGTCGCCGAGGGCGATGGCCACGGCGGCGTGCTCGGTGCCCAGGGCCTGGGGTAATTGCAGGCTGATGAGGGCGGTGAAACCGCCTGCCAGCAGCAGCTTCAGGGTCACCGACCAGCGTTTGCTGACATGGGTGATAAAGAGCAGCCCGTGGCTGAAACCGGCGGCCATGCCGCCGATGAGCAGCCCGGTAAGCAGCAGCAGCGGATACTGGGCCACCGGAAACACCTCGACGACGAGGTGGTCATAGAGGTGGATGTTGCCGTAGACACTCTGGGTGATGACACTGCCGGTGACCGAGGCGATCAGGATCGGCAGGAAGGTGTGGATGCGGTATTCCCGCAGCACCACCTCCAAGACGAACAGCACCGCTGCCAGCGGAGAGTTGAAGGTGGCGCTGATGCCGGCGGCGATGCCGCAGGAGGCCAGCACCGACAGGGCGTTGTCTGGCAGGTTCCAGCGGCGGGCAAAGCCGGTGGCCACCGCCGCGCCCAAATGGACCGCCGGCCCCTCCCGGCCGACTGAGAAGCCGCTGGCCAGGGCGATCACCGCGCTGGCGAACTGGTTCATGGCGCTGCCCAGCGGCAGGCTGCCGTAATGAACCTTGATGCGGTGGATCACGTAGGCGATGCCCAGGCGGCGATATTTGCTGGCGGTGAAGGCGGCAATCAGGGCGATGGCACCGGCGCCGGCCACGGGAAGAAGCGCTCGCCACATTGGCGGCAGGTCGCTAAAATCGTCAGGGCTGTTCAGGATCAGCCCCTGGCCGAGCTCGATCATAAACCGAAACAGCAGCAGGAACAGACCTGCTGCCAGACCCACCAGCAGACCCAGCAGGCAGAGATGCACGCTGAGTTTGGCTTGGGACAGGGTCTGGGGGCTGTTGCGGAACATGGTAAAAAGGGTCATTTCAAGTGACTAAAGCTTAACAATAATCAAGACGTTTCACTATGCAGAATTGGAAACATCGCTGGCACGCTCTCAAACATTATGAACAGCAGTTCCATCCCAGGGGGCTGGTGCTCCTGCTGATACTGGGGCTGGCGGTGTCCTTCGGCTACCTGCTGTCACTGCCGCAACAGCTGATGCAGGGCGGGCTGCGTAATGAACTCCAGGCTCAGATCTCCCTGCAGCAGGAGCGGATCCGTTCCCTGATCGAGTCCGGGGCGGCCCTGGAGATCGATCTTCAGACGGAGCGCCAGTCACAGGCCGATACCGTGGCGATGATGGCCACCCTGCAGGGGCAGGTGGACCGGCTCAACACCGAACTGATCTTCTACCGCAACATCATGGCGCCGGAGAAGAGCGCAGACGGGGTGGTGATCCATGAGCTTGCGATGGAGCAGATCGGCGACAGCGACCATTACAGGTATAAGTTGGTGCTGACCCAGCAGAAGAAGCGCAGAGGCTTCTCCAAGGGCCGGGTGGCGGTGAGTCTCCAGGGCAGTCGCAACGGCAAGCCGGTGACCTACAGCCTTACTGACCTGGGGGTGGAGGCGAAGACCCTGAGCTTCTCCTTCCGCTACTTCCAGGAGCTGGAAGGGGCCTATCGTCTGCCGGAGGGGTTCGTCGCCGACCAGGTGCAGGTGAGGGTAAGTCTCAGCGGCAGCAGCAAGGGGGGAACCACAGAGCAAGTTTACCCCTTCCTGGAGTTGACCGGTGTCGGGTTTGAAGAGGAAACTTCCGCCGCCAACGGGGAGAAAACTTGAACCTAACACTCGGGTATTGGATAATCCGCGCCAGAGTGTCGTTTTCGAGGTAACCAATGACAGCTGCAGCAGAACAAGCCATGCCCATCCAGTTTTCCGATGCCGCCGCACTGAAGGTGAAGGGACTGCTGGAGGAGGAGGAGAACCCGAACCTGAAACTGCGGGTGTACGTCACCGGCGGTGGTTGCAGCGGTTTCCAGTACGGTTTTACCTTCGATGAGAAGGTGAACGATGGTGACACCACCATCGACAAGGAGGGGGTTACCCTGGTGGTGGATCCCATGAGCTTGCAATATCTGGTCGGCGGCACCGTGGATTACACCGAGGGGCTGGAGGGCAGTCGCTTCTTCGTCAACAACCCCAATGCTACCACCACCTGTGGTTGTGGTGCCTCCTTCTCCATCTGAGCCATCGACGCGACCCAGGGGCGCCTCAAGGGCGCCCGTCAGACACCGATCCCCCGCCCTCTGGCGGGGGATGTTGTTTGGGGCACTTGTTGTTCCCCGGTAACCCTGGCAAACCCGCCGCCACCCCCCTCCTGCGTCCTGGTCAAGCTTCCGTCAAGCGCAAAAAAGGACTGTGCCTTAAATAATTGTTGTTCACCAACCAACCCTACTCTTGTTGCGCTTAGCAAGAGCCTGTAAATCTTCTTTAAGGAGAAGATCAGGAACCCGCGCCTGTCGAAATCAGTATCGAGCATGGAGAGATCCTGGGGGCCCCATAACACCCTGGCAAACACAGCCTCTGGATACCGGCATGACCGTGCTGGAGGAAGTCGTAGAGGGTTGAATCCACTCTGTAGGAACCTGAAAATTACTCCTGAGCCTTGCAACCAGGTGCTCCCTGTACCACAGGAACAATCGTCACCCTGACGCACGTCAGGGTCCGGTGTCTGTTGAAACGAGCACCAATTCCCCATTCATGTTTGAGTGTGTCATGACATGGGTTAGCCCGGTAAAGCCAAGGCATTGCCTAACTTTAACAGCTCACTCAGACACAGCCCAAACAAGGCGCCCCGGGGGCGCCTGCTCTCTGAATCGGTTAACGCCGCAGCCTGCGTCCCAGCAGGGGCAGCAGCATCAGGGTGAACCACCCCAGGCTGCCGCCACCGCCGGAGCTGGAGCCGCCGGTGCTGCCACTGCCGCTGTTGTCGGCGATGGTGATCGATCGGGTGATGGTCTGGCTCTGCTTTGCTGCGTCGGTCATGGTCAACTGAACTTGGTAGGTGCCCGCCGAGGCATAGGTGTGGCTGACGCTGGCGCCGCTGGCGTCGCTGGCGCTGCTGTCATCTCCGAAGTGCCACTGGTAGCCGTAGGGCGCCAGGCCACCGCTGACGTCGGCGCTGAAGCTGACGCTGTTGCCATTGATACTGGCGTTGATGCGGCCGGAGAGTGGCTCGATGGCTTGCTCGCGGACCTCGACCTGGCGGCTGCTTTCCAGCATCTGGCCCGCCTCGTCGATGACGGTTAGGGTCAGGGTGTAGGTGCCGTCGGCCGGGTAGGTGTGGCTGATGGCGGCGGTGTGGTACACCTTGCCGTCACCGGTCTCCCAGGTGTAGCTGGGGCTGCCCTGGCCGTTTTCCGCCGTGGCCTGGGCCGTGAGGCTGAGGGCGTCGGTGGCGTGGGTCAGTTCGGTCAGGGCAAAGGCGGTGCCGCTGTAGCTCAGCGCCACGGTGGCGGTGGCCGAATCGTCGGCCTGTTCGGTGACGGCCATCTTCAAACCCATCTTGGGCAGCACCAGTCCCGACTGGGGCTGGCCGGGGGCGCTGTAGTCCAGGGCGTCGTCAAACAGTGAGACCGGCTCCAGGCTGGGATCGTTGTAGACCGACTTCTGGGCGAATCGGCTGAAGGCGGCGTCCTTGATCTGGATCTGGGTGCCCTGGTCGGGGATCAGTATCTGGTCCGCGTCCACCACCCCGGTAAAGCCGTAGCCTGGGTGAGGGCCGACGTTGTTGTCCGAGTAGGCGCGGTTGTAGTACCAGACTAGCACCCCGGGATCATAGGGGCTGACGGCCAGGCCGGCATCGTTGTTGACAAACTGGCGCAACTGAATGAAATAGCCGTGGCCGGCGCCGGGCAGTTGATCGGTGATCCGCGCGAAGCCGTCCAGAGTCATCGCCTGGGCGGTTTCGGCGCTGCTCTGCCAGACGGGGGTGTCGCCGTTGCTGATGGCCAGGTCGTCGGCAACGAAGCCGTAGCCGCCGGCAGATTCATCGGTGACATACCTCATGGACAGGGTGATCTCCTGGCCGGCGTAGTCGCCGAGATCAAAGCTGAGGGTGACCCAGCCGGCATCGCCCTCGGCATCGGCGAGATCGGCGGAGTTGCCGGTGTAGTGGGCTCCCAGGTTGGCGTAGACCGTATTGATGGCAGTAGCGTAGCTGCCGGAGAGGGGGGCGCCGTTGACCAGCACCTGCAGATAGTCGTACTCCTGTTCTATTTGCCAGTGGGCCTTCATAGTCAGGGTCGGCCTGCCGGCCGGCAACGTCAGCGTCACCTGGGCGCTGTGGCGCAGGTCGTGACCGGCACCTGAGTAGTACTGCAGCTTGCCGCTGTAGGGGGCATGGAAACTTTCCAGCTTGGGGGGCAGCGGCAGGGTCAGCTGGTTGGTACCGATGTGGTTGACGGCGCTGACCAGGGTGTGGCTGCTGGGGGTGCTGCTCAGTTGGTCCAGCTCCAGGGCCTGGTTGTTGATCCAGTTGCCGCCATAGCGGTTCTGCAGGTAGTCCCGGGCCCAGGCGCTCATGGAGGAGGGCTGGCTGCCGGCCGGGTTTCCGGTCCAGCTGCCGCCGGACATCAGCGACCACAGACCGACCGGGGAGCCGTGCTCGCTGTAGTCGGTGTCATACTCATCGGGTAGGCCCAGATCGTGACCAAACTCGTGGGTGCAGACGCCGGCGGCGGCATCGATGGGCTGAATGGTGTAACCGAACACCCGGTAGCTGCTGTCGGGAATCTGCTTGGGCAGCCGGCGGTCATCGAAGACGAAGTAGCGGTGAGACCAGATGGCGTCTTTGCCCAGGTAGCCGCCACCGGCCTCCTCACCGATGCTGGAGTGGAACACCATGATGTGATCGATGATGCCGTCCGGTTCATCGACGTTGCCGTCGCCATCGATGTCGTACTGATCCTCTTGGTCAAACTCCGCCAGGTTGACGTCACCGCGGGCCACCAGCTTGGAGATCGCTTCGAACACCAGATCGCCCACAGGACCGTCGTTGTCTTCACCGACGGGACCGCCGTAGTAGGCGGCGTTGTGATCGGCGCGGACCCAGTCGAACACCTTGCCGCCGAAGTCGAAGCTGCCGCCGGACTCCTCGGTATAAAACTGGCGGGCGGACTGCAGGGTCTGGCCGGTGGGGCCGGGGAAGCCGTTGCTGGAGAACAGCAGCTTGTCGTAGTGAGCGGCCGTGTAGCTGGGGTAGTACATGTCGGTGTCTGCCACCGTCAAACGGTTGTCGTCATGGGGCAGGTCGGGGAAATCCACCAGGATCCCCAGTACCTTGACCGACTTGCCACTGTCTTGGGCGTAGTGAGGCAGTGCCACCGCCTTGAGCCCGGTGGACTTAGACAGAGGCCGGGCGGCGATCGGCGCCAGGGAGACCCCCTTGACCCTGGTGTCGGAGTTGAAGGCTCCGGAGGTGAATTTCCGCAACTTGGCGTCGATCTGCTCCCGGGTCGAGACGTCGTCGATCTCCCCCCGTTTGGTCATCCAGTACTCGATGCGTTCGTGGTTGATCACCCCGGGATCGGCCAGTTGCACCGGCCGTGGGGCCGCCAGCAGCGAGGGGGTTACGCCCGCCGCGATAAGGGCGGCGGTCAATACACTGAGTCTTTGCATAGGGTTCCCTAAATTGCTATCCATGGTCCTGGCCCTGGCCGGGACCCCATCTGTTGTCTCGACGGTGACCGGGGACGGGACTCTCCCGAGGTCCCCGGAGCGATTGCCGAGTTGTGTCGTCCTGCTGAGGGTAAAGGAGAACAACTTCCTGTTTTTATTCGGTTACCAGTGTGAGCTGCAGACACTGGCCTGTATGGAGTCTCATCACTTTGTGGTCGAATTTACAATTAAATCACGCGTTAGTGTATCTTAAATTAATATAAAACAAAGATTTGTAGTGAGGGTGTGACAATTGCTTACATAGCTGAAACGGTCAATCCGGGAAAAAGGAGTGTGCCAATGACGGGGTATCTGTCGTTGCCTCAGTGGCCCGGTGGCCTGTCTCGCCGGCCCTGGTCCTGTTACCCGGTGCGGGACCGCCGAGATTGAGATTGGCTCGGGATGGGCAATGAGGCGCGGACAGGGGCGGCGTCAGTGTCATCCCTGGGTGGGATGGCCGGTTGACGTCGTGATGTTGAGGGGAGCCTCTGGCCCGGTGGGGCGCTCCGCCAGGGTCCGACCCCGTCTCGAGCAGGGGCTATCCGGCCGGGGTCAGGCTGCCCAGCACCGCCGGGCGCCGGGCGCCGGTGGCCGAAGGCAGGTTGCCGGGCAGGCCCTCCACATGACGCATCGCCAGCCAGGCGAACGCCATTCCCTCCACCCACTGGGGGGGGACACCCAGGGCGTCGGTGGTCTGAATTCTGTGACGGGGCAAGGCTTGGCCCAGTTGGCGCACCAGCTGACCGTTGAAGGCGCCGCCGCCGCAGAGGTAGAGGTCACAGTCGGGACTCAGCGCCAGGATCTCCCTGGCCATGGTGTCCACGGTGAACGCCAGCAGGGTGGCCTGGATATCCTCAGGGGCCAGGTTCATAAAGGGCTCCAACTGGTAGTTGAGCCAGGCCTGGTTGAACAGCTCTCGGCCGGTACTCTTGGGGGCGGGCTGGGCAAAGTAGGGGTGGCTCATCAGGCGCTTGAGCAGTTCGGGCTGGACGCGGCCCCGGCTGGCCATGGCACCATCTTTGTCATAGGGTTGCTGGATATGCTGGCGGGCCCAGGCGTCCATCAGGGTGTTGCCCGGCCCGGTATCGAACCCGAGAACCGGCGTATTGTCGCCCGGCAACCAGGTGATGTTGGCGATGCCGCCGATGTTGACGATGATCCGCGGCTTGTCGTCGCTGAACAGGGAGAGGTGGAAGGCAGGAACCAGGGGGGCCCCCTGCCCCCCCAGGGCGATATCCTTGCGACGGAAATCTGCTACCACATCGATGCCGGTTTCCACCGCCATGGTGTTGGGATCCCCCAGCTGCAGGCTGAAGCCGTTGAGGCCTTCGGGTTGGTGGCGCACCGTCTGACCGTGGCTGCCGATGGCGCGGATATCCTCAGGTGCCAGGCCGCTTTTGGCCAGGAGCCCGTGCACCGCCTGGGCAAAGGCCCGGCCCACCTGGCGGTCCACATGGCCGAGTCGGTTAACCTCATCCTCTCCGGTGCTGCAGAGTCGATGCAGCTGTTCCAGCAGGTGGGGGTCATACTCATGGGTATGACTGGCCACCATCACCGGATGACCGCTCTGAAACTCCACCAGCACCGCATCGATGCCATCCATGCTGGTGCCCGACATCAGGCCTATGTATCTGCTCATTGCATTGCCACCATAACTTGCTGACGGTGTTTCAGCAGCGCCAGCTGCTCCTCGGCCCGGACCAGGAAAGCGGCCCTCTCCTTGCGGGCGATGTCCGCCGCTTCCGGCAGCGTGACCTTGCGGGGATTGCGATGTACGCCGTTGACCAGGAACTCGTAATGGAGGTGGGCCCCGGTGACCCGGCCGGTGGCACCCAGCAGACCGATGGTCTGCCCCTGACGCACCCGCTGACCCTGTTTCACCTTGCGTTTGCTCAGGTGCAGGTACTTGGTGACGTACTTGCCACCGTGCTGGATGAAGACGTAGTTGCCATTGAGCTTATTGTAGGCCGACCTGGTCACTTTGCCGTCGCCGGCCGCCATGATGGGGGTGCCCACCGGGGCCACATAGTCGGTGCCGTTGTGGGGGCGGACCCGCTTGGTAACCGGGTGCAGCCGCCTTGGGTTGAAGTTGGAACTGACGTAGTTGAACTGCACCGGCGCCCTCAAAAACGCCTTGCGCATCGCCTTGCCCTTGTCGGAGTAATAGTTGCCGTCACTGTGGCGCACCGCCCTGAAGGTGTCTCCCTGATTGGTGAACTCCGCCGCCAGGATCTTGCCGTCGGAGACATAGTGACCATCGATAAACTCCTCCTCGTAGAGCACCGCGAAGCGGTCTCCCTGGCGGATGTCCAGGGCAAAGTCGATGTCCCAGCCGAAGATGCCGGCCAGGCTCATGATCTGGTTGGGGCTCATGCCGGCGCCGATACCGGCGTTCCAGAAGTTGCTGTCGATCACCGCCGAGGCGAAGGCGGTGCGCAGCTCCACCTCCTTGCTTTCCATCCACTCCCGGTAGCCGTCGCCGTCGGCGGCGATCAGCAGGGTGGTGCGGGCGTCGATGGCGTATTTCAGTTGCTTGAGATCGCCCAGTGCATCGCGTCCCAGCAGGATCTCCTGGCCGGGCATCACCTTGGTGAGCCGTTTGCCGGCTTCACTCAACTGGGTGATGCGGTAAAGCTGCTGGGGGCTGAGGCCGGCGCGGTCGAACAGCTTTGCCAGGCTGTCCCCCGGCTGAACGGTGAAACTGCGCCACTCCAGGGAGGCGCCCCCTTCGCTGCCGTTCTGGGAGGGGGGCAGTTCCAGGGGAAGCGGCAGGCGCTGGTGGATGGGAAGCGGAGTGTGGAAGTCGGCGGCCAGGTCGCTGCCGGAGGGGAGCAGCAAGCTCACCAGCATCAGCAGCAGGGCAGATGTCAAACCGATCCTGTGGGGGCGCGGCAGCACCTTCAGGGTGCCGACAACGCCGGTAAGTAGCCTGGAATTACGGCGCTTTTTCTCTCTGATCATCTCTTTGTGAAGGTCATTCCCCAAAAACAATGGGGATTTGGCCGGAACCGCCTAGTCTACACCCTTTCCTTTATTCTGCCTAACCAGTAACATTGACCTCTTTGTTGAAAGTTGAAACACCGTCGGAGTGGCCTTGATGAGTGAGTTGGAACGGGCACTGGCAGAGATTCGCCGTGGTACCGAAGAGATCCTTGTAGAAGAGGAACTGGTTGAGAAGCTGAAGCAGGGTAAGCCCCTGAAGGTGAAACTGGGCGCGGATCCCACGGCTCCGGATATCCACCTGGGTCACACGGTGATCCTCAACAAGCTGCGTCAGTTCCAGGAGCTGGGTCACGAGGTGATCTTCCTGATTGGGGACTTCACCGGCATGGTCGGCGATCCCTCCGGCAAGAACAGCACCCGCCCGCCGCTCACCGAGGACCAGGTGCTGGCCAACGCCGAGACCTACAAGGAGCAGGTGTTCAAGATCCTGGATCCGGCCAAGACCCGCATCGAGTTTAACTCAAGATGGTTGGGGGATATGGGCGCCGCCGGCATGCTGAAACTGGCCTCCAAGCAGACCGTGGCCCGGATGCTGGAGCGTGACGATTTCAAGAAGCGCTATGCCAGCGGCCAGTCCATCGCCATCCATGAGTTCATGTATCCGCTGCTGCAGGGCTGGGATTCCGTGGCCCTGGAGGCCGACGTGGAGCTGGGCGGTACCGATCAGAAGTTCAACCTGCTGATGGGCCGTGAGCTGCAGAAGGAGGAGGGGCAGCGCCCGCAGACGGTGATCACCATGCCTCTGCTGGTGGGACTGGATGGGGTCAAGAAGATGTCCAAGTCCGCCAATAACTACATCGGCGTCTCCGAACCCGCCAACGAGATGTTCGGCAAGATCATGTCCATCTCCGATGATCTGATGTGGAACTACTACGAACTGCTCTCCTTCCGTCCCCTGGAGGAGATCGCGGGGCTCAAGAGCGAAATGGCGGCCGGCGCCAACCCCCGTGACATCAAGATTGCCCTGGCCAAGGAGATCATCGCCCGCTTCCACGATGAGGCGGCGGCGGAAGCGGCCCACCAGGATTTCATCCAGCGTTTCCAGAAAAACGCCATCCCCGATGAGATGCCTGAGGTGAGTCTGCAGGCCGGTGTGGGCATCGCCAACCTGCTTAAAGACGCCAACCTGGTGGGATCCACCAGTGACGCCATGCGGATGATTCGCCAGGGTGCGGTGAAGATCGACGGTGAAAAGGTCGAGGACACCAAGCTGGTGCCCGAAACCGGCACCGCCGTCTACCAGGTGGGCAAGCGCAAGTTTGCCCGGGTTACCCTGGCGTAAGGCTTCGCCGACACTGAGCCGCCCGCCCGGGCGGCTTTTTTGTGTCCGTTCGGCGGATGAGCCACTTTCACCCGACTCGGGTATGATCGGGCTAGGGCGGCAACTGGGGAGGCAGTGTGTGGCAGAGTAACTGGCAAACGGCGATGATGGGGGCCCTGGTCGGTCTGAGCGCGGTGGCGCTCTCCCTGCCGATGTTGGCGCTGACCCAGGAGCTCGGGGCGCTGTTGCCCGTGCCCCACTGCTATGCCGTGTCGGTGATCGCTGATGCCCTGCTGGCCTACGCGCCCATGTGGCTGCTGCTGGCCTGGTTCAGCTATCGCCTGGTCACCCTGGAGGCGGGCGCGTGGATGCTGGTGGGGTCTGCGGCGGCCGCCTATCTGGCACTGCCGCTGCTGGTGGGCAGTCATTGGTATCTGGCCAGCTGGATCTGGTCCCAGCCCTCCGCCCTGATGGCCCAGCTGCTGGGGGTCTCTCTGGGGCAGTGGCTGGCCCGGCGCTGATCACTGGCTGGCCAGCTGGTCCCTCATGGCGTCGTAATCCAGCAAATCCAGGTGCTTCTTGATCCGCTTCTCCTCCATATCCAGCTCCAGGGTGGTGACCCCGGGGATGGTCAGCTCGATGGTCTGTCCCGGTTTGCCAAACAGGTCGCCCCGACTGCGGTAACGGTAGGTGCCGATCAGCACCACCAGGGAGCCGGAGTGGAAGATGTGGTCCGGCTCGAAACTGTAGGCAAGGGTGTAGACATGGATGCGCCTGAGGAAGGTGAGGATGTCGGTGGCGCCGTTGACCTTCTTACCTGCGGTCTTGTCCTCGAACTCGGTCTCCCTGCTGTAGAAGCGATTGAGGGTGTTGTAGTTGCGTTCGGTCAGGGCCTGGATGTACTCCCGGGCCAGTCGGATCGCTTCCGGCACCTGGGGCTCGGCGGCCTCATCACTCTGCGGTTCATCGGGAACGATGTCGGCGCCGGCGGCCTGGGCCGTCAGCGGCAACAGCAGGACTAGAACAATTCCGAAGACCAACGCTGGCACTACTCCTCCTTGGACGGTTCGTTAAGTTCGAAGGCGGGCAGAGACAGGTGCCAGTAGATGGCGGAGACCCGGATCACCAGGGCGCCGGCCATGGCGATCACCATCGCCGGGATCTGCGCCATACCCATTTGAATGGAGAGTGTATACAAAATTCCGCCTGCGATGGAAGCGGTGGCGTAGATCTCCTTGCGCAGCACCAGTGGTACCTCTCGGCAGAGCAGATCGCGGATCATTCCACCCACCACGCCAGTCATCACCCCCATCATCACCGCGATCAGCGGAGAGGCGCCAAAACTCAGCGCCTTCTGGGCACCGATGACGGTGAACAAGGCCAGCCCGAAGGCGTCGGCCAGCTGAAACCACATGCCGGACAGGCGCCTGGGACAGCGCACCAGGGTCATCACCAGCAGGGCGGTGACCAGCACCACCCAGATGTAGTTGGTGTCATGGATCCAGAATACCGGGGTGGCGCCGAGGATGGTGTCGCGGACGGTGCCACCCCCGATGGCGGTGACCGCCGCCAGCACGGAGACCCCGAAGGGATCCATCCTCAGCCGACCGGCGGCCAGGGCTCCGGAGACGGCGAACACGGCGGTGCCAAACAGGTCGGCATAGTAGACGAAATGGGTCACGGTTCAGTTCCCTAGATGGAGATTAGAGAGGACCACTGAGGGCCATGGCCAGCGCGCCGCCGCCCAGGAGCAACAGGGTGAGCCACAGCCATCGAGCCAACTGCAGCAGCTTGTCGGCCCGCAGCAGATGGTGCGCCCCCGGAGGGCGATCCGGCCCCAGTCTCGGACGCGGCAGGCGCCGCTCCTCCAACATCCAGGGGCCCCCCAGTTGGGCACCGAGATGATGGGCCATGGCGATCTGGGGCCAGTGGACACCGCCAGGCTGGGGCTCCTTGAGTTCCTGGAGCTCCCGCCAGCCCGCCAGGGGACGGCCATAGAGGCTCAGGGTCAGGGCCAACAGGGCATTGACCGGCAACTGCAGCCAGTGACTGATCCTGGCGATCCCCTGGCCGAAGAAGCGGGTGCGCCCTTTCAGCGGTGTCCACTGCCGGGCCAGCTGCAGTATCAGCCAGACGGCCAAGGCCGGAACCAGTCCCAGCAGGGGGTAGAACAGCAGCCAGCTGAAGGTGGTGCCGGCTTCATGAACCAGGCGGCTCTCGATGCCCGCCTTGACCAGGCCCACTTCGCTGAGGTTGTCGGTACGCCTCAGGGTAAAGGGGGCCAGGGTCTGCCTGGCCCGACCCTTGTGGCCGGCCTGAAGCTGGTGGACCAGGGCGCGATGCTCCAGCTGCTGGGTGCGCCCGGGCAGGCACAGGGCGATTAGCAGGATATGGAACGGCTCGGGATAGGCCGCCAGGCTCACCAGGGCCCACGACAGGCCGACGGCGGGCACCAGGATGATCATCAGGGAGAGGATACCCGCCAGCCGCTGCTGGGCACCATCCCGGTAGGGGTGGATCACCTTGTCGGCGATGGCATCCGCCAGCGTGGCCAACCGGTGGCTCAGCAGCCAGCGATCCGGCAGCTGCTGGTTGACCAGCACGGCGATCCCCAGTATCAGCGGGGGGGCCAGCCAGGGGTAGAGGGGGCCCAGCAGCGTCTGCATCAGCGGTTGAGCTTATCCAGCATGGCGATCACCACCTTGGCGGAGTGCTCACCGGCCTTGACGATAAAACTGTCGAAATCCACCGCGGAATCGTCGTTGGCGTTATCGGAGATGGCCCGAATTACCACGAAGGGCAGGTCGAACTGCTGACAGGTCTGGGCGATGGAGGCGGCCTCCATCTCACAGGCGGCCATGGCCGGGAAGTGGGAGAGCATCACCTTGGTGCGCTCGGGATCGGCGATGAAGCTGTCGCCGGTGCAGATCAGGCCCTGGATCGCCTTCACCTCACCCACCTCGGCGATGGCGGCCTTGGCGGCGTCCACCAGATCCTGAGCGGGGAGGAAGGCGGCGGGCTGGCTGGGCAGTTGACCCATCTCGTAGCCAAAGGCGGTGACGTCCACATCGTGGTAGCGCACCTCGCTGGAGATCACCACGTCACCGATGGCCAGATTGTGGGCGAAGCCGCCGGCGGAGCCGGTGTTGATCACCGCATCGGGGGCGAAACGCTCCACCAGCAGGGTGGTGGCGATGGCGGCGGTGACCTTGCCGATGCCGGAGCGGGTCACTACCACCTCGGTCCCATTGAGGGTACCGGAGTAGAACTCGATATTGGCGATGGTGGTGACGGTCAGGTCGTCGATGTGGCTGCGCAGCAGGGCAACTTCCTGCTCCATGGCGCCGATAATTCCGATCTTCATCTTGGGCTTATCTGTATCCGGGGAAAAGTGTGGCGGGCAGTGTAGCATAAGCGCACCGGAAATTAGCCCCTTTTGGAGGGCCGGACGGCCAAACAAAAGGGGCGGCCATGGCCGCCCCTCGCAGTAGGGATCCCAGGATTATCCCAGGTCGTCCAGCATATCCAGGATTCCGGTGGCGCCGTGGCGGCCCTCGTCGATGGCGGTCACCACCAGGTCGGAGCCGCGCACCATGTCGCCGCCGGCGAACACCTTGGGGTGACTGGTCTGGAAGGCATACTTGCCCTGGCTGGGGGCGCTGACCCGGCCCCAGTCGTCGGTGAGGATGCCGAACTCGCCGAACCAGGGCGCCGGACTGGGCTGGAAGCCGAAGGCGATCAGCACCGCGTCCGCCTCCAGAACATGCTCCGAGCCCTCCACCGGCTGGGGGCGGCGGCGGCCCTGCTCATCGGGATCACCCAGCTCGGTGCGGCAGCAGCGCACGCCGGTCACCCTGCCTTCGGCATCGGTGTCGATGGCCAGGGGCATGCGGTTGAACAGGAAGGTCACCCCCTCCTCGCGGGCGTTGGTTACCTCCCGGCGGGAACCGGGCATGTTGGCTTCGTCCCGGCGATAGGCGCAACTGACCTGGGCGGCCCCCTGGCGCACGGCGGTGCGCACACAGTCCATGGCGGTGTCACCGCCACCGAGCACCACCACCCGCTTGCCGGCCAGGTCCACAAAGGGGTGCTCACAGGGGTAGTTCTCCACCGCACTGGTGTTGGCGATCAGGTAGGGCAGCGCCTGGTAGACGCCGTCGGCATCCTCACCGGCCAAGCCGGCCTCCATCGCCGTGTAGGTCCCCATCCCCAGATAGACGGCGTCGTATTGGTCCAGCAGATCCTGGAAGGCCAGATCCCGGCCGATCTCGACACCGAGACGGAACTCGATCCCCATCCCCTCCAGCAGGGTGCGGCGGCGGCGAACCACCTCCTTCTCCAGCTTGAAACTGGGGATGCCGAAGGTGAGCAGGCCGCCGATTTCCGGCTGGCGGTCGTAGACCACCGCCTTGACACCGTTGCGGGTCAGCACGTCGGCACAGGCGAGGCCGGCGGGACCGGCGCCCACCACCGCCACCCTTTCCGGGCGGGCCTCCACCTCGGACAGGTCCGGTTTCCAGCCCATGGCGATGGCGGTGTCGGTGATGTACTTCTCCACGTTACCGATGGTGACGGCGCCGAACTCGTCGTTGAGGGTACAGGCGCCCTCGCACAGGCGATCCTGCGGGCAGACCCGGCCGCACATCTCCGGCAGGGTGTTGGTCTGGTGGGACAGCTCTGCCGCTTCCAGGATGCGCCCCTGCCTGGCCAGTTTCAGCCAGTCGGGGATGTAGTTGTGTACCGGGCACTTCCACTCACAGTAGGGGTTGCCGCAATCCAGGCAGCGATCCGACTGCTCGGTGACCCGCTCCTGTTCGAAGGGGTGGTAGATCTCGACAAACTCCTGCTTGCGGGTCGTGAGCGGAGCCTTCTCGGGGTCGTGGCGATCCACCTCAAGAAACTGAAATACGTTGCTCATCTTCACTCCTTAACTTGCCTTGACCTGCAACTGCTGGCTCTGCTCCAGCGCCATCAACTCGCCCAACTGACTCGCCCTGGGTTTGACGATACGGAACCTGGGCAGCCAGTTGGTGAAGTCTTCGAGTATCTCGGCGGCACGCTCGGAACCGGTGGTCTCCAGGTGCTCCTCCAGTAGGCGTTTGAGGTGCAGCTGCACCATCGGCTCCACCACAGGCAGCGCCTCGACCAGCTCCTTGTTGAGACGGCGATCCAGATAGTTTTTCTGGTCGAAGACGTAGGCAAAACCACCGGTCATGCCGGCACCGAAGTTCACCCCGGTGCGGCCCAGCACCATCACTACGCCGCCGGTCATATATTCACAGCCGTTGTCGCCACAGCCCTCGATAACCGCCACCGCGCCGGAGTTGCGCACCCCGAAGCGCTCTCCGGCGGTGCCGGCGGCAAACAGCTTGCCTCCGGTGGCGCCGTAGAGACAGGTGTTGCCGATGATGGCGGACTGGTGGCTGCGGTAGGCCACCCCGGGCGGCGGGGTGATCACCAGCCGCCCGCCGGTCATCCCCTTGCCCACGTAATCGTTGGCGTCACCGGCCAGGGTCAGGTGCATCCCCTCGACGTTCCACACGCCGAAACTCTGGCCGGCGGAGCCGTTGAAGCGGATGTCCAGCGGCGACTCCCGCAGCCCCTGGTTGCCCCACTTGGCGGCAATGTAGCCGGAGAGGGAGGCGCCGACACTGCGATCGGTGTTCTGCAGGGTCAGCTGCCAGCCGGCGCTCTGACGGGCGTCTACCGCCTGCTTGGCCAGCTCCAGCAACTGCTGGTTCTTCAGGCCCTTGTCATCCGGGTGGTTGCGCTCGGTGCAGAACAGTTCGGTATCGCTGCCTGCGGGCTGACTGGCCAGCACCGGGGAGAGATCCAGCTTCGACTGGCGAGGGGTGTCGCCGGGCAGCTGGGTCATCAGATCGGTGCGACCGATGAGCTGGTTGAACTCGGTCACCCCCAGTTGGGCCATGTAACGGCGCAGATCCTCGGCGACGAAGCGGAAGAAGTTCTCTACCTTCTCCGGGGTACCGTTGTAGTGGTTGCCGCGCAGATCCTCCCGCTGGGTGGCCACGCCGGTGGCGCAGTTGTTCAGGTGGCAGATACGCAGGTATTTGCACCCCAAGGCAATCATCGGCGCGGTACCGAAGCCGAAGCTTTCGGCCCCCAGCAGGGCGGCCTTGACCACATCCAGGCCGGTCTTGAGGCCGCCGTCCACCTGCAGGCGCACCTTGTGGCGCAGGCCGTTGGCCACCAGCGCCTGCTGCACCTCGGCCAGGCCCAGCTCCCAGGGGGAGCCGGCGTAGTGGATGGAGGTGATCGGGCTGGCGCCGGTGCCGCCGTCGTAGCCGGAGACGGTGATCATGTCGGCGTTGGCCTTGGCCACGCCACAGGCGATGGTGCCGATGCCGGGTTCGGACACCAGCTTCACCGAGACGCGCGCCTTGGGATTCACCTGCTTGAGATCGAAGATAAGCTGAGCCAGATCCTCGATGGAGTAGATGTCGTGGTGCGGCGGCGGGGAGATCAGGGTCACGCCGGGGCGCGAGTAGCGCAGGGTGGCGATCTCGGTGCTCACCTTGTTGCCGGGCAGCTGGCCACCCTCGCCGGGCTTTGCTCCCTGGGCGACCTTGATCTGGATGACGTCGGCGCTCATCAGGTAGGCGGCGGTGACACCGAAACGGCCTGAGGCCACCTGCTTGATGCGGCTGTTGCCCGGGCCGTTGAAGCGGCGGGGATCCTCGCCGCCCTCTCCGGAGTTGGAGTGGCCGCCGAGGCGGTTCATAGCGATGGCCAGGGCTTCGTGCGCCTCTGGCGACAGGGCGCCGATACTCATGGCGGCCGTGTCGAAACGCCAGAACAGCTTGTCGGCACCCTCCACCTGCTCCAGCGCCAGCCCCTGCTCGGGCGGGCTCAGCGTCAGCAGATCCCTCAGGGTGGCGACGGGACGGTTGTCCACCAGCTGACAGTAGTGGTCGTAATCCTTCTGGTTGCCGCTGGCCACCGCTTTCTGCAGCGCCTGGACTACGTCGGGGTTGAAGCAGTGGTATTCACCGCCGTGGACAAACTTGAGCAAGCCGCCGTGGCCCAGGGGCTGGCGTGCCTTGAAGGCGGCCTGGTGCAGCCGCTTCTGATCCTGCTCCAGATCGTCGAAGTCGGCACCCTGGATTCGGGCGGTGACGCCGTGGAAGCAGAGGTCGATCACCTCGCTGCCGAGGCCGACGGCCTCGAACAGGCGACTGCAGCGGTAGCTGGCGATGGTGCTGATCCCCATCTTGGAGAGGATCTTCTGCAACCCCTTGTCGATGCCGGCTCGGTAGCCCAGCAGAAGGTCGCGCAGCTCCGCTTCCTCACCCTGCTGGCGGGCCAGGGCGTCGATGGACTCATAGGCCAGGTAGGGGTAGATGGCGGTGGCACCGAAACCCAGAAGCACGGCGAAATGGTGGGGATCGCGGGCGGAGCCGGTCTCCACCAGGATGTTGGTATCGCAGCGCAGGTTGGTATCCACCAGGCGCTTTTGGACCGCGCCGACGGCCATGGCGGCAGGCACCACCAGCTTGTCCTTGGCCAGTTTGCGATCGGACAGCACCACCATGGTGGCGCCTTCGCGGGCGGCGGTCTCCGCCTCGGTACACAGGCGGCAGAGCGCCTGCTTCAGCCCCTCGCTCTCATCGTAGTTGAGATCCAGGGAGACCGAGCGGTAGTGGTCATTGTCCAGGGCCATCAACTGAGCAAAGTCGGAGTAGAGCAGCACCGGCGAGTCGAAGATCACCCGGTTGGCATGGCCGGTGGTCTCGTTGAACAGGTTCTGCTCCTTGCCGATGCAGGTGGCCAGGCTCATCACATGCTTCTCCCGCAGTGGGTCGATGGCCGGGTTGGTCACCTGGGCAAACTGCTGACGGAAGTAGTCGCAGATGTGGCGCACCTGCTCGGAGAGCACGGCGATGGGGGTGTCGTCGCCCATGGATCCGATCGCCTCCTGGGCACCGGAAGCCAGCGGCCAGAGGATCTCCAGCAGTTCCTCTCGCGACAGGTTGAACGCCTTCTGGTACTGGGCCAACTGGGCGCTGGAGAGGTCGCCGCAGCCCAGGGCGCTGGCATCCAGCTGCTGGGGCGGGATCAGCCGCTTGGAGTTGACCCGCATCCACTCGGCGTAGGGGTGGCGCTGCTTCAGATCCTCGTCGATCTCGAACGAGCGCATCAGGCTGCCGGTGAAGGTGTCCAGCACCAGCAGTTCACCGGGACCGACTCGGCCCTTCTCCACCACCTCATCGGGCTGGTAATCCCAGATCCCCACCTCGGAGGCCAGGGTGAGGATGCGATCCTTGGTGATCACATAGCGGGAGGGGCGCAGGCCGTTGCGATCCACGGCGCAGGCGGCGTGGCGGCCATTGGTCAGAACCACGCCGGCCGGGCCATCCCAGGGCTCCATGTGCATGGAGTTGAAGTCGTAGAACGCCTTGAGCTCTTCGTCCATTTCCGGATTGGATTGCCAGGCGGGCGGAATCAGCAGACGCATCGCCCGCTTGATGTCCATGCCGCCGGCCAGCAGCAGTTCCAGCATGTTGTCCAGGCTGGAGGAGTCGGAGCCAGTTTCGTTGACGAAGGGGGCGGCGTCGTGCAGATCCGGCAACAGTGGCGAGTTGAACTTGTAGGCTCGGGCCCGGGCCCACTGACGGTTGCCGGCGATGGTGTTGATCTCGCCGTTGTGGGCCAGGTAGCGGAACGGCTGGGCCAGGGGCCACCTGGGCTGGGTGTTGGTAGAGAAGCGCTGGTGAAACAGGCAGATGGCACTTTCCATCCGCAGATCCGCCAGGTCGGGGAAGACGTTGGGCAGATCCGCCGGCAACATCAGCCCCTTGTAGACCACCACCTGGCCGGAGAGGCTGGCGATATAGAAGTCGGCGTCATCCTGCAACTGCTTCTCGATGCGGCGCCGGGCCATATAGAGGCGCCGCTCCAGATCCCGGGCACGCCAGCCGGCCGGGGCGTTGATGAAGATCTGGGCAAAGGCGGGGACGCAGGAGGCGGCAATGCTGCCCAGCACCGATTCATTGACCGGCACTTCACGCCAGCCGAGGACCGACAGGGTCTCACGGCCCAACTCCTGTTCGATCAGGCTACGGGCGTGCTGGGCCCGGACCGGGTCCTTGCTCATCATCAGCATGCCCACGGCATACTTGTTGGACAGGCGCCACCCCTGCTCCTGGGCCAGGTGGCGGAAGAAGCCGTCCGGCTTCTTCATCAGCAGCCCGCAGCCGTCGCCGGTCTTGCCGTCGGCGCCGACGGCGCCGCGGTGTTTCAGGCGATCCAGAGCCTGGATTGCGGTACGGACAATACGGTGACTGGGCTCGCCATCCATGTGGGCTATGAGCCCGAAACCACAATTTTCACGCTCAAAATCAGGCTGGTACAACGACATTCCCTCTCCTCCGCGTCGTGCAAAACTGACTACTTTTAACAACATATTTATGCAGGTGAACGATTCAAAGTACCTAGGCTGGGTACAAAGGTCAATCGATGCACCATTCTGGTAAGTTGGACGAGAATGGAAACATTGACAACCTATATCATCGCCATATTCGGAGTTTGCCGGGCAAAGATTCTGTTTGGGCTGTCAGAAAACTGTGAACCGGCGCAGAAACCCCTTTCTCTATCCGATCCCGATCCTGTTAACCGGCGCAGGGGTGGAGTTGGATCACACCCCTCTCCTGGCGGGGGGCTTGGGTTGTCGATGAATAATCATTCGGGATATTGTGCAAAGCTGTGATCCGGATCCTGCGGTTGGCCTCTGCGCTTTAGGTACAATGGCGCGTTTTCGACTTCTGGAGCTGTCATGGGGCTGGATCAGTACGTTCATACCCTGGGTAACCATATGAAGGCGCGCTACGGTCAGAAGATCCACAAGCTGACCATCGACGCCAGTTTCACCTGCCCTAACCGGGACGGCAGCCTGGGGCGAGGGGGCTGCACTTTCTGCAACGTCACCTCCTTCAGCGCCGAAGCGGGCCAGGGCAAGAGCGTGGCGCTGCAGCTGGCGGAGGGGAAGGCCCGTCGCGGCGACAGCAAGCGCTACATGGCCTATTTTCAGGCCTACACCTCTACCTATGATGAGTACCGGGTGCTGAAGCGGCGCTACGAGGAGGCGCTGGCGGTGTCCGACATCGTTGGGCTGTGTGTGGGAACCCGGCCCGACTGTGTGCCGGACTCGGTACTGGATCTGATGGCCGGCTACCGGGCACAGGGGATGGAGTTGTGGCTGGAGCTGGGGCTGCAGTCTGCCCACGATGACACCCTGAAACGGATCAACCGCGGCCACGGTTTCGGGGCCTACCGGGATGCGCTGACCCGTGCCCGTGCCCTGGGGATCCAGGTGTGCACCCACCTGATCATGGGATTGCCCGGTGAAGGGCCAGACCACGCCTTCGAAACCCTGGATCGGGTACTGGAACTGGGCGTGGACGGACTGAAGCTGCATCCGTTGCACGTGGTGCAAAATAGCACCATGGCCAAACAGTATCAGGCGGGACGCCTGCCGCTGATGGACGCGGACATCTACATGGATACCGCCGCCGAGATGATCCGTCGTACCCCGCCATCGGTGGTGTTTCACCGGATCAGTGCCTATGCCCGGCCGCCGGAGCTGATTGCACCGGATTGGTGCTCAGACAAGTGGCTGGCCCTCAATGGCATCCTCGACCGCCTGAAGCGGGATGGGGGGCAGGGTAGCGCCCTTTAGGGGCCGCTGGCCTGGGACACGACGATCAAGAAAGGCCGCAGTTGCGGCCTTTTCTTTCGGGGATCGGGCAGCTTTACGGCTGGTAGCCGTTCTCCACACCCTTGCAGGTGACCGACACCGCGTCATGGGCATGCAGACTTTCCAGGTGGTTCACCCGCAGCCAGAAGTCGTGGAAGCGGCTCTCCTCGTTGAGCGCGGTCTTCAGCCGACGGGCGGCGTCCTCGACGAACATCAGGTTCTGCCCGTTGAGGCGGGCAAACTCTTGCTCATCTTCCCGCTTCACCGCCGCCTGCACCGGGGTGGCCAGGGCCCCCTCGATGCGGTCCACCAGGTTCACCAGAGGCAGCTGCTCCAGGGTGTCATCCATCTTGACCCACACCTGGGCCAGGCTGCGCTGGCTGTGGGGAGTGGCGACCACCCCCTGGGTGGTACCCAGCCACTGGTGCACCTCTTCGGCGGTCATCGTCTGGCGGTCGGCAAACTGGTTGTTGAACGCTTCCTGGATCAGCTGCCGGGCCAGGGCGGCGGAGCAGGGGCAGGTGGAGGAGTAGGCCACCTCCACGCTCATCTCCAGGGTCAGTTTGCCCTGGTTGAGGCTGCCCACCAGGGTCACCGGATAGGCGCGCCAGCCGCTGTTGTCGGACAGCAGCGAGCCGCGGCGCAGGTGGTAGTCGAAGCTGATCTTAACCTTGGCCTGGTCGGACAGTGCCTCATGGCTGGAGATAAAGCCATCCAGCAGGGACTTGAGGCTGGCCAGGGTCAGTTCGCCGTTGAGGGACAGCTGGTCCAGAGCCAGGTAGAGGCGCGACATATGGATCCCCTTGGCCTGGGGATTCGGCAGGTTTACAAAGGCCTCCACCTTTGCGGACACCGGGCGGGTCTGGCCGTCGTCGGCCTTCACCGTCAGTGGAAGTTCGATGTTGCTCATGCCCACCCAGTCCAGGGTGCCACCCACCTGGGCTTTGGCACTGCTCGCTACATCGGGCATTGTTGTCGCCATGGACACAGACTCCGTCAATTCTCTAACCCTCAAACTGCTTAAGGGCGGGATTGTAACATGTGGAGCGATGTTCTCAGCGAAAAACTTTGGCGCACCACTCGATTGTCCCAAGCGGCTTTTTCGGCCAGCGGCACCTGGCGAAGGCGGGCGCCGGCAGGGGGAGCCGCGGGAGCTGGGCAGGCAATTTACCTCAGTGAGCCGATGCTCCTCAACCATGGGTTTTGTGAGGGTTTTGGCAGTTCAGCCGGTGTCCTGGCGGCCCCGCTGCGGTCGGCGAAGCTGCCCCACAGTACCTGGTACCAGCCGTTGCTGAAGTGGAGATGGTCATCCTCTCCCAGCCCCAGCCGACGGCGCTGCCGTCGTCGAGTTCACGGACCGCTTCGGCAAATCTGGTGCTTGAACTCGTAGGAGTGCAGGGCCAGATCCTCCTGGCTGAACAGGTAGTCCTGGGTCAGAAAATCCTCACCGGCGAGGTCCGCCTCCCCCTGGAGATGGAGCAGCCTCGGGTTGTAGTACCGGTAGTCGTGGGGATGTTGAGGGTCGAAGCTGGTCTGGGTCAGGTCGGTCTGCCGGTTGGGATCCGAGGTCACCTGGTTCAGGGTGAGCCTTTGATCCACCGCCGGCAGGGGAATCTCTTCGGAATGGGCACCAGGGCTGCAACAACACAGCAACCCTGACAGGGCAAGGGTAACAACTCGCATCAAAGCGACTAGGATCGGGATAAAACTGCCAAGGGTGGTATCACTGTTCATGCAGTTTCATGGGTGAAAAACCAATAATTTACAATGGTGAAATTGTCCCTCTGTGATAATCTGTCTCTCTTGGGATGTGACGAGTAAGATGGAGTGTAAGCATGACGGAGGCAAACAGCGCTTCGCTGGATCTGCAGACCCTGGATGCCTATTGCGCCGCCATTGGGGCCGCCACCCTGCTTAAGAGTGTGGTGGTGTTTGAACAGATGGCGCCCGAGTATCTGCAAACCATGGCTGCGGCCATGCAGAGCAAGGATAAGCCTCTGTTATGCAGTGAGGCCCACAAGTTGAAGGGCGCCGCCGGTTCCGTGGGACTGAAACGCATCCAGGAGCTGTCTCAGCAACTGCAGTGTGGTGATCTGCCCCAGTGGCAGGAGGGGCACCAGCAGTGGTATCAGCAGATTGAACGACACCTGGAAGAGGATGTCGCCAGCCTGAAGCAGTATCTCAGCCAACGCAGCTGAGACAGACACAAAAAAAGCCGCTGTTCAGCGGCTTTTTTTATGACCCGGGTTTTACTGGTTTTCCAGCTGGCCGCAGAAGCGGTACCCTTCGCCGTGGATGGTGGCGATGATCTCCGGGGTTTCCGGATGGCTTTCGAAATGTTTGCGGATGCGACGGATGGTCACGTCCACGGTACGGTCATGGGGCTTGAGCTCACGGCCGGTCATCTTCATCAGCAGATCCGCCCGGGAGAGGATCTTACCCGGGTTCTCCACGAAGTGCAGCATGGCACGGAACTCGCTGCGAGGCAGCTTGAAGGGCTCGCCGCTGGGGCTGACCAGGGAGCGACTGTTGATCTCCAGGGACCAGCCGTTGAACAGGTAGTGTTCGACCTGGGGCTTCTCTTCCGGCTGCTTGCTGGAGCTGACGATGCGGTTCAGCAGGTTGCGGGCACGGATGGTCAGCTCACGGGGGTTGAACGGCTTGGTGATGTAATCATCGGCACCGATCTCCAGGCCGAGGATCTTGTCGACCTCGTTATCACGACCGGTGAGGAACATCAGGGCGATGTTGTTGTTCTCACGCAGTTCGCGAGCCAGCAGCAGGCCATTCTTGCCTGGCAGGTTGATGTCCATGATCACCAGGTTGACCTTGTGCGTCTTGAGCACGTCGTGCATCTCGTCGCCATCGACGGCCTCGGATACCAGGTATCCCTCGGCTTCAAAAATACTCTTCAGTGTGTTTCGAGTGACGGCTTCGTCCTCGACAATCAGGATATGTGGATTTTGCATGATTCAGCTACCTAAAGCTCTCGCCATATTAAACTAACCGCCCCGGACCGTTCGGACTTCATCCGGAGCAAGAATGCCTATGCAAATTCCTTTTCGGCGTGTAAAAGCCCGATGCGCTAGCATTGGGGGGAGCAGGACGAGTTTGGAGTCGTTCTGTTCATTTGAAGCGTTCAAAATACCGTATTTGGGCTCAATTGTTATCCACAAATGTTAACAGAATCCAATTTCTGCCGTTTGTGTCACACTTTGTGAAACTCACGGGTGGTTATTTGTGTCGGTCTGTTAGCTCTAACGCCTTAAGGTGTTTGTAATGATAGACGAATTACAGTGCGGTGCCCCGAGTCGGGCTCCTCAGCCGCAGGGAGAGCCGATTGAAACCGTGACCCCGCCCTCGTGAGAGGGGCGTGCGCGGTACATTACTTACTCAATCGTTTGACATTAAATCTGCATTAAGGTTTAGTGTCTGCAACCCTACGGGCTCAGTTTTAACCAGATACCCTGTCTGGAAGCTGAACCCAGGGCCAGAAGAGGTGCACTGCCCAGGCAGTTTCGGCGAGAGGATCGGTCCTCATCGACCCGGAATCAGGGGGAGCAGTGCCGAGAGGGGGCCGGCGGCCGATCGCCCTTCCCTCGGTCGATGGGGCTGAATCCCCATGACTGTCACCGAGAGATGTGGTGGAGAGCTTCTGGTCGCTTGCGCTGTCCCCTGCGTGTTGTCGAGCCAGACTCTTCGAACAGTGATACAGGTTCGAAGTCATGAATGAACGTTTGTCTACCCTTAGCGTCGCCAAGTTCGGCGGCACCTCAGTGGCCGATCTGCCGGCGCTGAACCATTGTGCCGACATCATAGTGTCGGATCCCTCCGTGCGCCTGGTGGTGGTCAGCGCCGCCGCCGGTGTCACCAACCGCCTCGTTGAGCTGGCGTCCGGCACCCTGGATGAGACCCGTCGGCAGCTGCTGCTGCGAGAAGTGGCGGCCATCGAGTACGCCATGCTGGACCGGCTGGACAACCCCTCCGCCATCGCCGCCGAACTGGACGGCTACCTGGCGGAGATGGACAGGCTCTCCCAGTTCCTGTCGCAGCACCCGGGCGAGGTGGAGTCCATGGACCGGTTGCTCTCCATGGGGGAGCGCTGCTCTTCGCTGCTGATGACCCAGGTGCTGCTTCAGCGAAAGATGGCGGCGGTCAACTTCGATGCCTGCCTGGTGGTGCGCACCGATGATCATTTTGGCCGGGCCACCCCGGAGATCGGCGCCATAGGCCGTCTGGCCAGGGAGCAACTGGCCCCCCTGGTCGCCCACCAGGTGGTGGTGACCCAGGGGTTCATCGGCAGCGACAACCGGGGCCGGGTGACCACCCTGGGCCGGGGCGGCTCCGATTTCAGTGCGGCACTGTTGGCCGAGGGCCTGGGGGCCGACAACCTGGCGATCTGGACCGATGTGGATGGCATCTACAGCTGTGATCCCCGGGTGGTATCCCGCGCCAGGCCGATCCAGGAGCTCAGTTTCAACGAGGCGGCGGAGATGGCCACCTTTGGTTCCAAGGTGCTGCACCCGGCCACCATACTGCCGGCGGTGCGCAGCGGCACCTCGGTGTTCGTTGGTTCCACCCGGGAACCGGAGAAGGGGGGAACCTGGATCCGTAACCGCTGTGACAGCAAGCCGGTGTTTCGGGCCCTGAGCCTGAGACGCCACCAGACCCTGCTGACCTGTCACAGCCTGAACATGCTCCATGCCCAGGGGTTCCTGGCAGAGCTGTTTGCCATCCTGGCACGCCACCGCATCTCGGTGGACTTGATCACCACCTCGGAGGTGTCCGTGGCGCTGACTTTGGACCAGACAGGGTCCGACTCCAGCGGCCGGGCGCTGATCTCCGAGGCGCTGCTGGAGGAGCTGTCGCCCCTGTGCCGGGTCGAGGTGGAGCAGGATCTGGCGCTTGTGGCAGTGATCGGTAATCACATCGCCCACACCGCCGGCATCGGCCTCAAGGTGCTGGAGGCGATGGCCGGCAGCAATGTCCGGATGATCTGTCAGGGGGCCAGCGCCCACAACCTCTGTTTCCTGGTCGGTGAGGAGGAGGGGGAGAGCGTGGTGCGGCGCCTGCACGACAGCCTGTTACCCGAGTAACCCCCCATTGGGAGCCTGAGGGCTCCCTTTTTTATGGCGGTTCGCCCGGGGAGGGAGCGTGTCGGCGTCGGAGCTAGGGGGCGATCTGCCGATGGATGGGCTGCTGCAGCGACAGCAGGGTCTCCGTCGACTGAATCTGCTCAATACTCTGGATCTCATGAACCAGCAGCGCATGGAGGGCATCGATATTGTGGGTCAGGATCTTGGTGAAGATGCTGTAGTGACCGGTCGTATAGTAGGCCTCCACCACCTGGGGCAGGGCCTGCAACTTCTCCAGCACCGCCGGGTAGTCGCCCGCCGCCTTCAGGTTGATGCCGATAAAGCAGCACACCTGATATCCCAGCTTCTTGGGGTCGACCACCACCTGGGCCGAGGTGATGATACCGGCCTGCTTCATCTTCTCCACCCGAACATGGATGGTGCCGGGACTGACCCCGTTGCGCTTGGCCAACTCGGCATAGGGGGTGCGGGCATCTGCCTGCAGAGCGGTGAGGATCGATCTGTCCAGATTATCGATTCGATAGTCGTCGTGCACTTTTTTGCCTCCTGATTAGCGAATTCTCAATATATTTCCTTTTTATTGAGCAATCAAAGTTGTTGTCGGTTTATTTGTTGATGAATATTGAATCTTGGTGGCGATGTATTGAAAAATCCTCTTCCAGACAAGCCAATGATTGAGGATTGAACCATGAAACACAGCTACATCGAGACCCAGCAGCAGATCGCTTTCGTTAAAGAGACCTTTGGCCAACAGCTGTGTCGTCGCCTCAATCTGCTGGAAATTCAGGCCCCGCTGTTGTCTGAAGTGGGCAGTGGTCTTCAGGATGGGTTGTCCGGTCAGGAGAAGGCGGTACAGGTCAAGGTGAAGGCGCTGCCGGAGCGCGGTTTCGAGGTGGTGCACTCCCTGGCCAAGTGGAAGCGGGCCACCCTGGGGCGCTATGGTTTCGATGCCGGCGAGGGGGTCGTCGCCCAGATGAAGGCACTGCGTCCGGATGAGGATGCCCTGGGCCCCAAGCATTCGGTCTTTGTGGATCAGTGGGACTGGGAGCAGGTGCTGGGAGGGGGGGAACGAACCCTGGAGGGGCTTACCGCCCGGGTCGAGGCGATCTATCAGGCGCTGCGGGATACCGAAGCCGCGGTGGCCGTCCGGTTTGGTTTGCCCGCCATCCTGCCGGAGTCCATCAGCTTCGTTCATGCGGAGTCGCTGCGCCAGGCCTATCCCGAGTTGAGTGCCAAGGAGCGGGAGAGCAGAATCTGCCGGGAGAAGGGGGCGGTGTTCCTGATCGGCATCGGTGCCGAGCTGGGTGACGGTCAGGCCCATGACTGCCGAGCTCCCGACTATGATGACTGGAGCAGTGAGTCCGAGCTGGGTAAGGGGCTCAACGGCGATATCCTGGTGTGGAACCCGGTGCTGGAGGACGCCTTTGAGCTCTCCTCCATGGGGATCCGGGTGGATGCCGAGACGCTGGCCCGGCAGATGCAGCTGGCGGGCAAGGCCCAGGAGCTGGAGCAACCCTGGCACAAGGCGTTGCTGGCCGGCGAGTTGCCACAGACCATCGGCGGCGGCATTGGCCAGTCTCGCCTGGCGATGTTCATGCTGGGAATGAGCCACATCGGCCAGGTGCAGTGCGGGGTGTGGCAGGAGTCCTGCCCAAGCCGGCTGTAACGCGCAACCGCTCAGAGTCAGGGGTCCCTCGGGGCCCTTTTTCGTGGCTAGCTCAACGGAAGGGCAGCGGTGCCTCGAAGGTCATCGGCGCCTTGCTGTAGGGGTGGCTGAAGGCCAGGCGGCTGGCATGCAGCTGCAGGCGGCTGGCGGCGGCCAGGGCTTCCCCCTCGGCGTAGAAGCGGTCACCACAGATGGGATGGCCCAGGGCCAGCATATGCACCCTTAGCTGGTGGGAGCGGCCGGTGATGGGCGTCAGTTCCACTAGGGCACTCTCCGGCCCCTGCTCCACCACCCGGTAGAGGGTGCGGGAGGGCTTGCCCTGCTGGTGACACACCATCTGTTTGGGACGGTTGGGCCAGTCGCAGATCAGCGGCAGGTCCACCTCGCCCTCGGCGGGAAGGACTTGGCCCCACACCCTGGCGTGGTAGGTCTTGGCGGTCTCCCGCTCCCGGAACTGGCGCTTGAGCTCCCGTTCGGCCTCCTTGTTCAGGGCAAACACCATCACTCCGGAGGTGTCCATATCCAGCCGGTGGACCACCTGGGCTTCGGGATGCAGGCTCAGCACCCGGGCATAGCTGGAGTCATGGTGGGCTGGATCCCGCCCCGGAACCGACAGCAGGCCACTGGGCTTGTCCACCACCAGGATATCCCGGTCCTGGTGCAGGGTGACCAGGAAGGGATCGGTTGGGGGATGATAGGCCATGGGTTTCATTGTGCTGCTCCTCGTGTCCGGGGCGCTCACCATACTGTCAGATGGGCGGTGATGCAAGCCCACAAAAAAGGGCCCCTCGGGGCCCTTGAACTTAGAATCGGCGTGTGTCTCAGGCAGATTCCAGAGACTCGATGTCGGCAGGCAGCGGCTTCTTGCCAATGATGCCTACCACCAGGCCAGCAATCACCAGGGCCAGTACCACACCTGCGGCGGTGGAGACGGTCATTGAGAGACCGAAGCCCAGGGTGGGGTTGTTCAGGATGAAGGTGATTACCACGGTAGTCATAAAGGTGGCCGGTACGGTGCAGATCCAGTGCAGGCGGTTGGCTCGGGCCAGGTAGGCCGCCGCGGTCCACAGCATGATGACGGCGGTAGACTGGTTGGCGAAGCCGAAGTAGCGCCAGATGACCCCGAAGTCTACCTGAGTCAGGATGGCACCGATGGCGAACAGGGGCACGGCAATCATCAGACGCTTAGGCAGCTGTTTTTGAGGCAGCTTGATGAACTCAGCCAGAATCAGACGGGCAGAGCGGAACGCGGTGTCACCAGAGGTGATGGGCAGAACCACCACACCCAGGATAGCCAGCACGCCACCCAACGCACCCAGCAGACCGGTAGAGGCTTCGAATACCACGTTGGAGGGACCACCGTTAGCCAGGGCAGCCTGCAGGCCTTCAACACCGTGGAAGAAGGAGAGGGCCAGGGCACACCAGATCAGGGCGATGATACCTTCACCAATCATGGCGCCGTAGAAGACAAAGCGACCGTTCTTCTCGTTCTCCATGCAGCGGGCCATCAGGGGAGACTGAGTGGCGTGGAAGCCGGAGATGGCGCCACAGGCGATGGTGATGAACAGGGCGGGCCACAGGGGCTTGTCCGCAGGGTTCAGGTTGGTCAGCAGGTCGCCGGCGGTAACACCAGGCAGCATGGAGTAGTCGGCGGACACCATGATGGCGATGGTCAGGCCCACGGACATGAACAGCAGCAGGGCGCCGAAGAAGGGGTAGAGGCGGCCGATGATCTTGTCAACGGGTACCAGGGTGGCGATCAGGTAGTAACCGAAGATGATGGTCAACAGCAGGGTCTTGTCCCAGCCGCTCAGCTTCACCAGCAGGCCCGCAGGAGCAGAAACGAACACCACCCCGACCAGTACCAGCAGCACCAGGGCGAAGATGTTCATAAAGTGTTTGGCGTTGTTGCCCAGGTAGCGACCGGCCAGGTTGGGTACGGAGGCACCGCCGTTCCGCACGGAGAGCATGCCGGAGAAATAGTCGTGTACCGCACCGGCGAAGATACAGCCGATCACGATCCACACCATGGCCGCAGGGCCGTACATGGCGCCGAGAATCGGGCCGAAGATGGGGCCGACACCGGCGATGTTCAGCAGTTGAACCAGATAGACCTTACGCTTGGACATGGGAACATAGTCCACGCCATCGGTCAGGGTGTGGGCAGGAGTGGTGCGTTCGGGCTTGATGCCGAACACCTTTTCGACGAATGTGCCGTAGATAAAGTAGCCGCCTATGAGCAGGCCAACAGCTAGCAGGAACCAAGTCATGTTTTCATCCCCTCTTTTTGAGTGGTTCCATTCTACTGAACTGAATTTCTACTCGGTGGGGGGATTGAGTAAGCGGTCGTCTGCGCCGTTAAGCGGTCACTATGGCCGGTCAGCGGAGCCGGGAGGTAATGGAGATGTAATTAAACTGTGACCGACATCATGGGTCGGGGGGAGATTACTCCGCCTTCAGGGTGGCCACCCGTCCCTTGAGCTTGCCGCCGGCGGCGAAGGTGACCACCCGCCGGCCGGAGATCTCATGCTCCTCACCGGTCTTGGGGTTGCGTCCCGGGCGAGGACTCTTGTCTCTCAGGTGGAAGACGCCGAAGCCGCTCAGTTTCACCTCTTCACCGTTTTCCAGGCAGGCGCGAATCTCCTCGAAGAAGGCGTCCACCAGGTTCTTGGCGTCGTTGGTGGACAGGTTCAGGTTGGTGATCAGGTTCTGCGTCAGCTCGGCTTTGGTCAGGGACATGGGAGACACCTCGTTTTGCCAGTCAGTCGTGCCGTGTCGGCGGCTAAACTAAGTGTAGTGACTGATTTGCAAAGGTGCCTAATAAATCACAATTATTGAAAGCCTAGGGTCTGCTTCAGCGCCTTGAGATAGCGCCTGCTCACCGGCAGCGTCGCCCCCCCCTGGGTGTGGATTTCGCCGTTGCCCCCCTCCTGGAGTTCGATCTCGGCGATGGCCGCCGGGTGGATCAGGTACTGGCGATGGCATCGCAGCAGCGGGGTGCGGCTCTCCAGCACCTTGAGGGTCAGCTGGGTGTGGATCACCTCGTCGGCACTGGCCACATGGACCCCGCCCAGATCGGAGTAGGCGTACTCCACATTCTCCACCTTGAGTACCTTGAGCAGGGTACCGCTGTAGCAGGGGATCAGCGACAGCTGTTCCGGCACCATGGGGCTGAGATCCTGGGGGCCCTGGGCACGGCGTACCCGCTCCAGGCACTTCTCCAGCCGTTCGGTCTCTATGGGCTTGAGCAGATAGTCGAAGGCGTTGTTCTCAAAGGCCTTGACCGCATACTCGTCGTAGGCGGTGACAAACACCACCTTGGGCAGATTATCCGGGTCCAGCATCGCCAGCATCTCCATGCCGCTGATCTTGGGCATGGAGATGTCCAGGAACACCAGGTCCGGCTTGTGCTGGTGGATGGCGGCGATCCCCTCTACCGCGTTGGCGCATTGTGCCAACACCCGGATGTCCGGGTAGTGGGTCAGCAGGCTGGCCAGCTCTTGCCGGGCCAGGGGTTCATCATCAATCAGCAGGGTGGTAATCATCACTGTGTTCCACGGCAGGCAGGGTCACGGTCACTTTAGTATAGTGCTGGGGGTGACAGTGGACGCTGATGCCAAATTGTTGTCCATATTGTGCTTTTATTCGTTTATCCACCAGGTTCATCCCCAGGCCGCTGCTGTTGGGGTTCTCCTTGTAGGCGCCGGCATTGTCCTCCACCGTCAGGATCAACTGGTCGCCGTCCCGGTGGGCGCCGATGTCGATTTTACCCGGTTCGAACAGATTGGCGATACCGTGTTTGACGGCGTTTTCCACCAGGGGCTGCAGGGTAAAGGTGGGCATCCTCAGGTGAAGGACGTTGTGCTCTATCTGACGGCTGATGGAGAGGCGGTCACCGAACCGAGCCTTCTCCACTTCCAGATAGGCATCGATGTGCTCCAGTTCGTCCTTGAGGGTGACCACCCCGGCGCCCCGCTTCAGGTTGCCGCGCAGGAAGGTGGCCAGGTGTTGAATCAGCTCCCGGGCACGGTTGGAGTCGCTGCGAGTCACCGCCGCCACCGTATTGAGGGCATTGAACAGGAAGTGGGGATTCACCTGGGCCTGCAGCAACTTCAGTTCCGCCTGGGTCAGCAGGTTGCTCTGGTGCTGGTAGCGGCCGTGCAGTATCTGGTTGGAGAGCAGCTTGGCAATTCCCTCGCCCAGGGTGCGGTTGATGTTAAGAAACAGCTTGTTCTTGGCCTCATACAGCTTGATGGTGCCGATAACCTCATTCTCCCCGCGCAGGGGAATCACCAGGCTGGATCCCAGGGGACAGTTCTTGGACACCGAGCAGTGGTACTTTAGCTGCAGGCCGTCGGCGTACATCACCCGATCATTGCGGATCGCCTCCATGGTGATCTCCGAGGAGATGGGGGTGTTGGGCAGGTGGTGATCCGACCCCATGCCGATGAAGGCCAGCAGTTTCTCGCGGTCGGTAATGGCCACCGCGCCAACCTGGGTCTCCTCGTAGACGATGCGAGCCACCTGCTTGGTGGTGGTGGCGTTGAACCCCTGGCTGAGGATCCCCACGGTACGTTCGGCGATCTTCAGAGCCTTGGCGGAGAACACCGACGACATCTTCTCCACCATCACCCGCTGATCCCTCAGCATGCTCATAAACATGGCGGCGCCGATGCTGTTGACCAGCAGCATCGGCGGGGCGATCACCTGCACCAGTTGCCAGGCGTCTGCGAAGGGGCGGGCCACCAGCAGGATGATGATCATCTGCAACACCTCAGCCCACAGGGCGACCAGGGCCACCAGGGCGGGACGGAAAAGCTGCTCCAGTTTGCCTTTGCGGATCAGGTAGGCGTGCACCAGTCCGGCGGACAGGCCCTCGAGGGTGGTGGAGATGGCGCAGGCGAGATCGGTGAAGCCGCCGAGGCTGTAGCGGTGCAGCCCTCCGGTGAGTCCCACGGCAAACCCGGTGATCGGCCCCCCCAGCAGGCCGGAGAGCACGGCGCCCATGGCGCGGGTATTGGCGATGGCGCCGTTGGTCTGCTCGCCGAAGTAGGTGCCCAGGATGCAGAAGCAGCTGAACACCCCGTACAGCATCAGCCGGTGGGGCACCCGGTGGGAGAGGGTGACCAGGGGTTTGAACACCGGCGTCTTGGTGAAGATGTAGGCGATCACCAGATAGAGGGACATCTGCTGAGTCAGGTTCAGGATCAGTTGCAGGGCCTCGATGGAGATCATCGGCCGCTCCAATTGCCGGAAACCGGATTCAGATCAAAGATAGCATTTAAAAGGTGCATATAATTTGAATCTTCTGAAATCTGGAGAACCATTATGACCGAGTCTATCCATGCCCACGAACTTCTCAACCTTATCGGCCAGCAGAGCGAGCCGCTGACCCTGGATCAGATCAAGGCCCTGGCCGCGGAACGGTTCGGTAGCGACGCCCGGTTCTTCACCTGCCGCCTGGACGATCAGAGCATCGAGCAGATCGTCACCTTCTTCGTCAAGATGGAGAAAGTGGCACCCATGGGCGAGGGCTATGTGCTCAACCGCGGTAACCTGTGCAGCCACTGATTCTACGATGACGGTTCGCAAAAAAAGGAGGCCATCGCCTCCTTTTTTTCTATCTGGCTGAGCGGCCGTTGTCCGACTCGGTGCTGAAGTAACTCTGTCCCACCTTGATCACCACCACGGTGGCGGCCAGCAGCAGGGCTGAGGCGGAGACCGCCAGTACCCGCCAGTCGTCCATCGCCTTCATATCCAGAATCAGGTAACGGGCCAGGGCGACGATGCCAATGTAGATGGGCATCCGTACCGGCAGCTGCCCCTCGGCGGCATACACCGCCACCATCGCCAGTACCTCCAGGTAGATGAACAGCAGCAGCAGGTCCGCCAGGGCCACGTGGCGGTTGGAGATCATCAGCCACACCTCCTGGCCGATGGCCACCAGGGTGGCCAGGGTGATGATGATCAGGATCAGGTGCTCGAACAGGCCGATCACCGGCAGTCCGAACTTGGTATACAGTCTGTGCATGGGCACTCTCCGAAGGGCGTTCTAATACCAAGGGCATTATCCCTACAGTCTATAGTTCCAAAAATAAAACTGCATTGTTATCAATGTGATCTGTTTCACAACTGCTTCTTGGCATTTCTATCTGGTCTGCTATTCTGACGCCCTCTTTTACCGATTTCCCGATTCCTATGTTGTTATTAGTTGCCAAGATAATGGCGGCAGTGGTTGCCGTGGTGGGCCTGGCGTGGATCGCCGAGCGCAGTGGCCCCAGGCTGGCGGGGGTCCTCTCCGGTTACCCCTTGGGGACCGCCATCGTGCTGTTTTTCTATGGTATTGAGCACGGGCCCGAGTTTGCCGCCCAGGCTGCCCTCTATGGTCAACTGGGGCTGGCGGCGACCACCGGCTATTGCCTGGTTTACACTCTGAGTGCCCAGGGGGCCGAGCCCAAGGCCTGGCGTCCGATGGCGGTGGCGGTGATGGCGCTGGTGCTGTTTGCCTTGGTGGCTCAGTCGCTGCCGCCCATGGGCGCGGCCGGGGCCCTGCTGGCGGCGGCGGTGGCGCTGCTTTCGATCCGCATCACCCGGCGCGTCCCCGAACCGGAGTTTGTAGCGGTCAAGGCAGGGCCGATGATGGTGTGGGGCAGGGCGCTGCTGGCGGCGGCGATCGTGGTGGTGATCACCGCCCTGGCCCACTGGCTGCCGGAGAGCCTGGCGGGAGTGATGGCGGCGTTTCCGGTGACACTGTTTCCGCTGATGCTGTTGCTGCAACTGGAGTATGGCAACCGGCCGGTGGCGGTGCTGGCCAAGCACTACCCATTCGGGGTCGGCAGCCTCATCGTCTATGGCCTGTCGGTGTGGGCGAGCTACCCGGCACTGGGGGTCGGGATGGGGACCCTGGCCTCCTTCGGTGCGGCCACCCTCTACCTGATGCTGTTCCTTAAGATTCGGGGGCGCTGAGTCAGTTGCCGCAGCGGCCGGGTCGGTAGTTCATCGCCTGCAGCCGATCGATGTCCGCCTGGTAGAGCGTTGCCAGTTGCTCGGCGTTGCCCAGCTCGGTCAGGATGGGGACGAGCCACTGGGGCTGCGCCTCGGCCAGGGAGTAGTACACCCACTGCCCCTGGCGGCGATCCTTCAGCAGCCCCTGGCTGCGCAGGCTGGCCAGATGGCGGGAGATCTTCGGCTGACTCTCGTTCAGCGCTTCCACCAGTTCACACACGCACAGCTCTCCCCGGCGCACCAGCAGCAGTACACAGCGCAGCCGGGTTTCGTCGCTGAGCAGCTTGAAAAACAGATGTGGATTCACGGGTACCTCAACAGTAGGGTGGGGCCAATGGGGAGTTCGCCCATATTGGACCAGATTAGGGTGGTAAATATCGCTGAGTCTCATCAGCTTTTCCTAAGGATTTCCATAGGTAAATCAACAGAAACGGCGTATTTAGCGCCATTTGAACTCATTTGTGAAACAAAAGGCGTTCAGATCGGAAGAAAATGTCGATCGGATCTCAAAAAGGATAACAAAAAGGGGAAGCCGGCGGCTTCCCCTTTCCCATTTCGGCCAATGGATTAGCGCTTCAGGGCTTCATTCAGATGGGGGCGCATGGCGGACAGCAGACCGGCGGTCACCTTGGGGGCGCCGGCGACGATGTTGCCGCTCTTCAGCTGGTTGTGGCCACCGACAAAGTCGGTGACGATGCCGCCAGCCTCTTTCACCAACAGTTCACCGGCGGCGATGTCCCAGGGCTTGAGGCCGATCTCGAAGAAGCCGTCGACGCGGCCGGAGGCCACGTAGGCCAGGTCCAGGGCCGCGGAGCCGGTCCGGCGGAAGTCGGCGGCCTCCTCCCAGATGCCGGCCAGCATCTTCAGGTAGCTTTCGCTGTGCTGGCGGCTCTTGAAGGGGAAGCCGGTGGCGATAACGGTGCCGGTCAGGCTGCGGGCGCCGTTGTTTCTGATGCGGTAGCCGTTCAACTGGGCGCCGGCACCACGGGTTGCGGTGAACAGCTCATTGCGGATGGGATCGAACACCACGGCGTGCTCGACCTTGCCTTTGATCTGCAGGGCAATGGAGACGGCAAAGTGGGGCAGCCCCTTGACGAAGTTGGTGGTGCCATCCAGGGGGTCGATGATCCATTGGAACTCGGCGTGTTCACCTTCTATGGTGCCACACTCTTCGCCGATGATGGTGTGTTTCGGATAGGACTTCTGAATGGTGGCCACCACGGCCGCCTCGGCGTCACGGTCAACCTTGGTGACGTAGTCGTTTACGCCCTTCAGTTCGGCCTCTACCTTGTCCTGCTCAGAAAACGCGCGTGCAATAACCTGTCCGCCGGCGCGCGCGGCGCGGACGGCGATATTCAGCATCGGATGCATATCGATACCCCTGGATGTAAAAGAACGGAAACCCTATGGTTTGGGGCGCGGATCTTAGCAGAGTTGATCTATATATAAAAGCAGCAAATGTTTCTGAAGGCGAACATTAGGCTGTGTTAGCATAATGACCCTCTTTGTTTAGCTAAGTTATCAACCGGATGCTAGAGAATATCCGCATAATCCTGGTGGGCACCTCCCACCCGGGCAACATAGGCTCCGCTGCCAGGGCGATGAAGACCATGGGGCTCTCCCAACTGATGCTGGTGGCGCCGCGGGTGGAGCCGGACGGAAAATCGGTGGCGCTGGCGGCCGGTGCCGTGGATGTCCTGAAAAACATCAAAACGGTGCCGACCCTGGAGGCGGCGATCGCCGACTGTGCCCTGGTCATCGGTACCTCGGCGCGGCGGCGTGGGCTGGACTGGCCCCAGTTGGATGCCCGCGAGGCAGGGGAGAAGCTGGCCCTGGAGGGGAGGGGAGGGCCTGTGGCGCTGGTGTTTGGCCGTGAGAACCATGGTCTGACCAACGAGGAGCTGCAGTTGTGCCACTTCCACGTCAACATTCCGGCCAACCCGGAATACTCCAGTCTCAACCTGGCCCAGGCGGTGCAGCTGCTCTGTTATGAGGTGCGGATGAAGCACCTGAGCCTGCTGGCCAGGCCCGAGCCGGAGGAGGCCTATCCTAACGGCGAGCAGTTGGAGGGGTTCTACCGCCACCTGGAGTCGGCGCTGAGCCACACCGGGTTTATCCGCAAGAACCATCCGGGCCAGGTGATGGCCAAGCTGCGTCGGCTGTTCAACCGGGCACGACCCGAGGCCCAGGAGTTGAATATCCTGCGAGGCATCCTCACCTCTATTGAGAAAACTGACACTTCCAACAAAGAGTAATGGCAACCATGGGTATACGTGCGCGTCTAAAGGAAGACATCGCTTCCATCTACCACCGGGATCCGGCGGCCAACAGCGCCTTTGAGATCCTGACCAACTACCCAGGCATGCATGCGATCTGGCTTCACCGTATCTCCCACAAACTCTGGTGCCGCAAATGGAAGCTGACCGCCCGCCTGCTTTCCACCTTCTCCCGCTGGGCCACCGGTGTGGAGATCCATCCCGGCGCCCGCATCGGCCGTCGTTTCTTTATCGACCACGGCATGGGAGTGGTGATCGGTGAGACCGCCGAGATTGGCGATGATGTGACCCTGTACCACGGGGTCACCCTGGGGGGCACCAGCTGGAACGCCGGCAAACGTCACCCCACCCTGCACGACAACGTGGTGGTGGGGGCGGGGGCCAAGATCCTCGGCCCACTGGATATCGGAGAGGGAGCCAGGGTGGGCTCCAACTCGGTGGTGATTAAGGATGTGGAGCCCGGCACCACCATGATCGGCATTCCGGCCAGAGCCGTGCTCAGTAAGGCGGAGCGGGAGAAGGAGCACCGCCGCAGCCACCTGGCGCGCAAGTATGGTTTCGATGCCTACGCGGTCTCCCCGGACAACCCGGATCCAGTCGCCAGCGCCATCGGCTCCATGCTTGACCACATGCACCTGATGGACGCCAGGATGATGGAGGTCTGCCAGGTGCTCAAGGAGCAGGGCTGTACCATCGAAACCAAGGAGCTCCCGCAGCTTAACGTGAGCGCTTTTGTAGAAGCGGAGCAGGAAGCGGCCGATACCCGCCGAAAAGAGCACGAAAGATTTGATCCAGGTATTTGAATCCGACTTGCGAATAGGGTTAAATGCCCCAGCTGGGTGCTGGGGTATTCCTCTCAGTTAATCGAAAATCCCGGTTAGAATCGCCAGAATAATACTTGAGTATTTTGCTCGGGTATATGGTATAGTGGTGGTGTTGCAAGAAAGGGACAGGTTATGAGATTGACATCCAAAGGCCGTTACGCGGTCACCGCCATACTCGATGTGGCCCTGCACTCCGCCGATGGGCCGGTGCCGCTTGCCGACATCTCCGAGCGACAAGGGATCTCTCTGTCGTATCTGGAGCAGTTGTTCGCCAAGCTGCGTAAAAACGGCCTGGTCAGCAGTGTCCGTGGCCCAGGTGGCGGTTACCTGCTGGGGCAGGATCCCGCCGACATCGCCGTGGGTATGGTGGTTCATGCGGTCGATGAGTCCGTAGACGCCACCCGTTGCCACGGCAAGAGCAACTGCCAGAGCGGTGCCCGCTGCCTGACCCACTCCCTGTGGGGGGACCTGAGCGATCGCATTGCAGGATTTCTTAACGGCATCAGCCTGGCTGATCTGATGTCGAACCATGACGTCAAGGTGGTGTCCGTGCGTCAGGAAACACAACAAGCCAAAGTTCACGCACAGTAAAGGTTTTGGCGCGTGCGCCATGATGTAACTAACCGCCGGCACCATGTTTTTGGCCGGCTCAAGTCGGAGAAGGTAATGAAGCTTCCGATCTATTTTGATTACTCTGCCACTACCCCGGTCGATCCCCGTGTCGCCGAGAAGATGGTGCAATGCTTGACCCTGGACGGTATGTTCGGTAACCCCGCCTCCCGCTCTCACAAGTTCGGCTGGCAGGCCGAAGAAGCGGTGGACATTGCCCGTAACCAGGTGGCGGAATTGATCAACGCCGACCCCCGCGAGATCGTCTTTACCTCAGGCGCCACCGAGTCCGACAACCTGGCCATCAAGGGTGTGGCGCACTTCTACAGCAAGAAGGGTAAGCACATCATCACCAGTAAGACCGAACACAAGGCGGTGCTGGACACCTGTCGTCAGCTGGAACGCGAGGGGTTCGAGGTTACCTACCTGGAGCCGGACAGCAACGGCATCATCCCCCTGAGCCGCTTCGAAGAGGCGATGCGCGACGACACCATCCTGGTGTCCATCATGCACGTCAACAATGAGATCGGCGTGATTCACGACGTCGCCGCCATCGGCGAGCTGTGCCGCAGCAAGGGTATCCTGCTGCACGTGGACGCCGCCCAGAGTGCTGGCAAGCTGCCCATCGATGTCAAGGCGATGAAGGTGGACCTGATCTCCATCTCCGCTCACAAGATGTACGGCCCCAAGGGTGTTGGTGCCCTGTACGTGCGTCGCAAGCCCCGCGTACGCCTGGAAGCCCAGATGCACGGTGGCGGACACGAGCGTGGCATGCGCTCCGGTACCTTGGCGACCCACCAGCTGGTGGGCTTTGGTGAAGCCTGTCGCCTCGCTAGGGAGGAGATGGGAGCCGAGACCGAACGCCTGCGCGCCCTGCGCGATCGCCTGCTCAATGGCATCAGGGATATTGATGAAGTGTACATCAACGGCGATCTGGATCAGCGTCTGGTGTCCAACCTGAACATCAGCTTCAATTTCGTTGAGGGCGAATCCCTGATGATGGCCCTGAGCGATCTGGCGGTCTCCTCCGGTTCCGCCTGTACCTCCGCCAGCCTGGAGCCCAGCTACGTGTTGCGGGCCCTGGGGATGAGTGACGAGCTGGCCCACAGCTCCATCCGTTTCTCCATCGGTCGCTTCACCACCGAGGAGGAGATCGATTACGCAATCGAGAAGATCCGTGGCGCCATCGGTAAGCTGCGCGAGATGTCTCCCCTGTGGGAGATGCACAAAGAGGGTATCGACCTGTCCACCGTAGAGTGGGCGGCTCACTGATAGAGACACAACGAGGGACCGGCGCCGACCGGTCCCCGACGAGAGTTAGGAATTTGGAGCGTAACCATGGCATACAGTGAAAAGGTCATTGACCACTACGAAAACCCCCGCAACGTGGGTTCCTTCGACAAGAACGACCCCAATGTGGCCACCGGTATGGTGGGCGCGCCGGCGTGCGGTGATGTAATGAAACTGCAACTTAAGGTGGATGAAGAGGGCGTCATCGAGGATGCCAAGTTCAAGACCTATGGCTGCGGCAGCGCCATCGCCTCCTCCTCCCTGGTGACCGAGTGGGTCAAGGGCAAGACTCTGGAGGAAGCGGCATCCATCAAGAACACCGAGATTGCCGAAGAGCTGGCGTTGCCTCCCGTGAAGATCCACTGTTCCATTCTGGCTGAGGACGCCATCAAGGCGGCCATTGCCGACTACAACAGCAAGCACGGCAAAGAGTAACGGGAGTTTCTATGGCCATCTCCATGACCGACGCCGCCGCCGACCGGGTGAAGCAGTTTCTGGCCAACCGCGGGCGGGGCATCGGCCTGCGCCTGGGCCTGAAAACCTCCGGCTGCTCCGGACTGGCCTACGTTATCGAGTTCGTTGATGAGCTCAATCCAGACGATGAAGTGTTCGAAGACAAGGGAGTCAACGTCATCATCGATGCCAAGAGCCTGATCCACTTGGATGGGGTGGAGCTGGATTTCGTCAAGGAGGGCCTGAACGAAGGCTTTAAGTTCAATAACCCCAACGCCCAGGGAGAGTGCGGCTGCGGAGAGAGCTTTACTGTTTGATGCCTGGGGCCCCTTCGGGCCCGTCTGCCAGGTACAGGGGATATTGATGAACTACTTCGAGTTGTTCGACCTGCCGGTGGCGTTCCAGGTGGATGCCGCCCTGCTAAGCGGCCGCTACCGCGAACTTCAGCGTGCCGTTCACCCGGATAACTTTGCCGACGCCTCCGAGCGGGATCGCCTGATGGCGGTGCAGAAAGCGGCAGAGATCAACGACGCCGTCCAGACCCTGAAAGATCCGGTCAGCCGGGCCCAGTACATGCTGAAGCTGGCCGGCATCGAACTGCAGGGGGAAACCCAGACCATTCGCGATACCGGCTTCCTGATGGAGCAGATGATGCTGCGCGAAACCCTGGAAGAGGTGGAGGAGGCCGCCGACGCAGGGGCCGCCGCCATGGATTTCGCCGAGGATCTGTCCCGCCGCACCCGAGCCCTGATGCAGCAGCTGGAGTCCCAACTGGGCGAACAGCAGTGGCCGGAGGCCGCCGATTCGGTCCGCAAACTAAAATTTATGAAGAAGCTGGAGGAGGAGCTGGCGCAGCTGGAAGACCGGTTGCTCGCCTGATGCTTCACATCACTGACTATGGCGCTACTGCAAATTGCTGAACCCGGCCAGATGGCCGCCCCTCACCAGCACAAGCTGGCGGTGGGAATCGATCTTGGAACCACGAACTCCCTGGTGGCTGCGGTACGCAGCGGCCAGGCCGAAACCCTGCCTGACCATCAGGGACGTCACCGCATGCCATCGGTGGTCCGTTACCTGGATGAGGGGGTGGAAACCGGAGAGGTGGCCAAGTCCAGGGCCAGTGAGGATCCGCAAAACACCATCATCTCGGTCAAGCGCTTTATGGGTCGTTCCCTGGAGGACATCCAGGGACGCTATCCCAAACTGCCCTACCAGCTGGAAGCCTCGGACAACGGCCTGCCGCTGTTCGTCACCCGCTGCGGTCGGGTCAACCCGGTGCAGGTCTCCTCTGAAGTGCTTAAGCCCTTGATTAAAAGGGCAGAAGAGACCCTGGGCGGCGAGATGTCCGGCGCGGTGATCACCGTGCCCGCCTATTTCGACGATGCCCAGCGCCAGGGCACCAAGGATGCCGCCGAACTGGTGGGGATCAAGGTGTTGCGGCTGCTGAACGAGCCCACCGCCGCCGCCATCGCCTACGGCCTGGACTCCGGCCAGGAGGGGGTGATTGCGGTGTACGACCTGGGAGGCGGGACCTTCGATATCTCCATCCTGCGCCTCAATCAGGGGGTGTTCGAGGTGCTGGCCACCGGCGGCGATTCCGCCCTGGGGGGGGATGACTTTGATCACCTGCTGGCGGACCACCTGGCTGAGTTGGCGGGACTCACCGATGCCGACGCCAGCCTGCGCCGTCAACTGCAGAGTGAGGCCTGCCGGATCAAGGAAGCCCTTACCGACGCGGACAGCGTCACCGCCGCCATCGGCGACTGGCAGGGCGAGATCAGCCGTGGCCAGTTTGATCAGCTGATCGCCCCTCTGGTGAAGCGCACCCTGATGGCCTGTCGCCGCGGTCTGCGCGATGCCGGCCTGGAGCGGGACGAGGTACTGGAAGTGGTGATGGTCGGAGGCTCCACCCGGGTTCCCCTGGTGCGGGAGCAGGTGGGCGAGTTCTTTGGCCGTCGCCCGCTGACCAGCATCGACCCCGACCGGGTGGTGGCCATCGGCGCCGCTATTCAGGCGGACATCCTGGTGGGTAACAAGCCCGACTCCGATATGTTGCTGCTGGATGTGGCGCCCCTGTCACTGGGGCTGGAGACCATGGGAGGCCTGACCGAGAAGGTGATCCCCCGCAACACCACCATCCCGGTCGCCAGGGCCCAGGAGTTCACCACCTTCAAGGATGGGCAGACCGCCATGGCGATCCATGTGGTCCAGGGGGAGCGGGAGATGGTGGCGGATTGCCGCTCCCTGGCCCGCTTCGTCCTCAAGGGGATCCCTCCCATGGCCGCCGGCACCGCGGTGATTCGGGTGACCTTCCAGGTGGACGCCGATGGTCTGCTGTCGGTCACCGCCCAGGAGAAAACCTCCGGGGTGCAGACCTCCATCCAGGTGAAACCCTCGTTTGGCCTGAGCGAGGGTGAGATCACCCGCATGCTCACCGAGTCGATGACCCACGCCAAGGAGGATATCGCCAAGCGGATGCTCACCGAGCAGCGCATCGAGGCCCAGCGGGTGATCGAGAGCCTGAGCTCCGCCTTGGATGCCGACGGTGACGAGCTGTTGCGCCCAGAGCAGCAGCAGGCTCTGCGTGACCAGATGGTGGCGCTGAAACAGTTGTGTGAAGGCAGCGATGGTCAGGTCATCAAGGACGCCATCGAGGCCCTGGATAAGGCCAGTGCCGAGTTTGCCGCACGGCGGATGGATCTCTCTATCCGTCGGGCGCTGTCGGGACAATCGGTCGATAACGTATAAGGTTAACTATGCCAAAGATTATTTTTCTGCCCAGTGAAGAGCACTGCCCCGAGGGATTGGAAGCCCAGGCCGAGAAGGGAGAAACCATCCTGGACGTGGCCCTGCGCAACGGCATCGAGATTGAACACGCCTGTGAGAAATCCTGTGCCTGTACCACCTGCCATGTGGTGGTCCGCGAGGGGTTTGACTCTCTGGAGGAGAGTGACGAGCTGGAGGATGACATGCTGGACAAGGCCTGGGGCCTGGAGCCGGAATCCCGCCTCTCCTGCCAGGCCAGGGTTGAGGATGAAGATCTGGTGGTGGATATCCCCAAGTACACCATCAACCAGGTCAGTGAGAACCACTAAACCGCGCCAAGGAGATCCCCATGGAACTGAAGTGGGTAGACGTACAGGATATCGCCATTGAGCTCAGTGAGCTGAAGCCCGAGGTGGATCCGACGCAGCTGCGCTTTACCGAGCTGCGTCAGTGGGTGATGGATCTGCCGGGGTTTAACGATGACCCCGACCACTGCAATGAGCGTATTCTGGAAGCGATTCAGCAGGCCTGGATCGACGAGATCCAGTAGTCCAGCCTGAACGAAGAAGCGGAGCCGTGGCTCCGCTTTTTTATGGGCCGAGCCCGTCCCGGCGGGTAGCGGCGATGTTATGACCTTTTTTTAAATTTTATGACTGAGAACAAAGTTTCGACCCTGGCTCCATGAGTAACATGTGGGGACGGGGTTGCCAGCGGGGCAACCGTCAACCAGCATCAGGCCGACCAGGCCGAAGACGGGAAGGCAGAATGCACGAGATGTCACTGGCCGAAGGGATAGTGCAGATCCTGGAGAGCGAGGCTCAGAAACAGCAGTTCACCCGGGTGAAAGAGGTGTGCCTGGAGGTGGGGGACCTGGCCGGGGTGGAGCTCGATGCCCTGGAGTTCAGCTTCGATGTGGTGACCCGGCAGACCCTGGCCGAAGGGTGCAGCCTTGCCATCGAGTCGGTGCCCGGCAGCGCCTATTGTTTCGACTGCGCCGTGGAGGTTCCCCTGGCGCGGCGCGGGCAGCCCTGCCCCAAGTGCGCCGGTTATTCGCTGCAGGTCGTGGGGGGCACCCAGATGCGAGTCAAATCATTAGAGGTAGAGTAACCATGTGTACCGTATGCGGCTGTGCCGAAGGCAACGTCAAGATCGAGCAGGGTCATAGCCATGACCACGGTCATCACCATCATCACGACCACGACCATGGCCACCATCATCACCACGAGCATGGGCATGCTCACGACCATGGTCATCACCACGCCCATGACCATGACCACCCTCATTCCGCCGTCGAGGCCACAGTGGTGCACCACCACTACCACCATCAGGGCAACGTCGAGCATCACTACCACTACCACATTCATGGCGGGAACCCGGCCAACCAGGGCCATCACTCCCACGGCCACGACCATGGCCACCAGCATCATCATGATCATCACCCGGATGGCTCAGCGAAGGCCGAGCAGTTCAGCCCAGAGCACCAGGGCGACAACCTGCACTACGGTCAGGGGCCAGCCCATGCCCATGCCCCGGGCATGTCCCAGGCACGAATGGTCCAGATTGAGCAGGATATCCTGGGCAAGAACGACGCGATTGCCGCCGAGAACCGCAAGCGCTTCCATCAGGCCAACCAGCTGGTGGTCAACCTGGTGTCCAGCCCGGGTTCCGGCAAGACCACCCTGCTGACCGAGACCTGTCGCCGCCTGGCCAACGACAGGGTGGTGGTGATCGAGGGAGACCAGGAGACCGCCAATGATGCCGACCGCATCCGCGAGACCGGAGTGCGTGCCATCCAGGTCAACACCGGCAAAGGGTGTCATCTGGATGCGGCGATGATCGGATCCGCCTGTGATCGACTGGATCTGGATCAGGGGGAGCTGGTGATCATCGAGAACGTGGGTAACCTGGTGTGCCCCGCCGGCTTTGACCTGGGCGAGCGCCACAAGGTGGCGATCCTGTCGGTCACCGAGGGCGAGGACAAGCCGTTGAAGTATCCAGATATGTTTGCCGCATCCAACCTGATGCTGGTCAACAAGGTGGATCTGCTGCCCCACCTGAATTTCGACGTCCAGGCCTGCATCGATAACGCCCGCAAGGTCAACCCGGAGATTCAGGTGATCTGCACCTCGGCCACCAGCGGCGAGGGGATGGATGAGTGGATCGACTGGCTGCAGAAGCAGCGTTGATCCCGCTGATAGAGCCGGCCCCTGGGGCCGGCTTTTTGCTTTTTTGAGAGTTTGTACCGGAAAATGGTTCCAGTTCATTTAACAACTCAGGTAAAACTGCCGCTATGTCTCACTGAGGGCAAAAAAAGGTTGTTTTTTTAGCCAGCAAGGAAGTATGTTGTGTAATCGTTGTACAGGCTGTCGGGGCGGTGCGGCGAGTATTTGCTCAAACCAAAAATAATTGGGGCGGAAATAACAATGCAACAAGAAGTCCGCAAAACCCACTCTTTTGATTGTCATTCAGAGGTTTCGAGTGACGCCTTTCCTGAGTGGAAGTACAAATTTATTCTAAGGAAACTGGCACTGAAGCGCGGTGAGCGGGTGCTGGTGATCTCTCCCTGTGACGAGCGATTCGTACGGATCCTGGCACAGCAGGTGGGGGAGCGGGGCTCCATCGACATCCTCACCGACCATGTGATGAACTCTGCCATTCTCAAGCAGCAATATGCTGATCTTTCTTGTGTTTCCGTTCAAGTTCGAGGGCCAGCAATCAAGCGTGTCGACTACCAGGCCGTGATCTGGCTCGGCGCCATGACCGAGTCGGGCAGTGATCTGGCCCGGGAGATCCAGTTCTCCTGGCGGCTGCTCGACAAGTGCGGACGGTTGCTCCTCGCCCTTCCCCAATCCCTCCCGGAGTCCAGCAACTTTCTCGACGAGGCGATCGACATCGGCAATGGCCTGGGCTTTGTCAGCCGCATGAAGCGCCGCTGCGACGAGCACTGCATGTGGATCGGTGTCAAATATTTGCGCTGAGCGTGATCTTTGCCAGGTTTGGGTTGGTCCTGAACGTGATTTAAGTGGGGATCTTTGGGCGGTTTTGCCTTATAATCCGCGCCAAACTACACACCGACCCTAAATATGGAGAGAAAAATGGCGATTGAACGCACTTTTTCCATCGTTAAGCCTGACGCCGTTGCCAAGAACCTGATCGGCGCCATCTACAGCCGTTTCGAAAACGCTGGCCTGAAGATCGTGGCTTCCAAGATGGTTCACCTGAGCCGTGCGCAAGCGGAAGGTTTCTACGCTGAGCACAAAGAGCGTCCCTTCTTCGGTGCCCTGGTGGATTTTATGACCTCCGGTCCGATCATGGTGCAGGTTCTGGAAGGTGAAAATGCCGTTCTGGCCAACCGCGAAATCATGGGTGCCACCAACCCTGCCGAAGCGGCCCGCGGTACTATCCGCAGCGACTTCGCCAACTCCATCGACGAGAACGCCGTACACGGTTCCGATGCCGTGGCGTCCGCCGAGCGTGAAATTGCCTACTTCTTCACCGAGGAAGAGCTCTGCCCCCGCACTCGCTAAGAGTCCGGCAGAAAAAAAGCGCCCCATGGGCGCTTTTTTTGTTCCTCCAAGGCTAGGCGGAATCGTTGTCACTCAGGGTAATGCCGCGCTGCTTCAAACGCTGTTCCCACAGCTTTCGGGCCACATCCTGCATGTCGGCGGCGGGATCGCTGAACTCGACAATCTCCAGCCCCAGCAGGGACTCGATGATGTCCTCCATGGTGACCAGCCCCAACACGCTGCCGTACTCATCCACGACGATGGCGATCTGCACCCGGCGCTTGAGCAACTGCTCGAACACTGCCATCAGTCTGGTGCCTTCGGGCAGGGCCAGGATTGGGCGCTTGAGGGTGCGCAGGGCCTTGTCGGGGTTGCTGCGTTCCGCCAACATCACCTCATTGCGGTGGACATAGCCGACAATGTCTTCCCGCTCCTCGTCATGCACCGGGATCCGGGTAAACCTCACCTCCTGCTCCTGGCGGACGAAATCCGATAGGGTCATGTGCTGGCTGACGGAGTGGATCACCGTCCTCGGGGTCATCACCGAGGTGACCGGCACCTCCCTGGCGTTGAGCAGTTGCTTGAGGATGTTGGACTCCTTTTCGTCCAGCTCTCCAGACTGGTGGCCGACATCGGCCATGGCGGACATCTCGGCGCGGATGTACTGTCCCTGCTCCCCCTTGCCCAGCAGCCGGGTGACCTTGAGGGAGAGCCATACCAGGGGCTTGGTCAGGGTCACCATCCAGTTCAAAGCCAGGGACACCGACGGTGCCAGGGTGCGCCAGTAGTTGGCCCCCAGGGTCTTGGGAATGATCTCGGAGAAGAACAGGATCGCCAGGGTCAGTACCGCAGAGAACAGCCCCAGCAAATCGTCGCCGAACACCTTGGCCGCCTGGGCGCCGGCGCCGGCAGCACCGGCGGTATGGGCTATGGTATTGAGAGTGAGGATCGCCACCAGGGGCGCTTCCACGTCCTCCTTCTGCTTCTCCAGGCGGTCGGCGGCCTTCGGATTGCTCTGCTTCAGGTTGGCGATGTAGCTGGGGGTCACGCTCAGCAGCGCCGCTTCGAAGACGCTACAGACGAAGGAGACGCCGATGGCGGCGAGAATATAGGTAACTAGCAGTATCATTGAGTCAGGTTAGAATCGGTGCGATGACCCAGTGTACCATGAGTTGGCTGGATGCTGGCTGAACTTGCCGAGACCGCGTCATAGTGGACTTTCTGGGGAGTTAGCCTGTACAATTGCGCGCCATTTTCCGGGCTGGAGTCGAGGAGCCGTGAGATGACTGACAAGGTCAACCTATTAAACCTGAATCGTCAGGCGATGCGTGAGTTTTTTGCCGAGCTGGGCGAAAAGCCGTTTCGTGCCGATCAGTTGATGAAGTGGATCTATCACTTCGGCCAGGATAATTTTGACGAGATGACCAACCTCAACAAGGCCTTGCGGGCCAAGTTGAAGGAGGTGGCAGTGATTGAGGCACCCCAGATCGCCGACAGCCAGCACTCCTCCGACGGCACCATCAAGTTTGCCATCGATGTGGGCAACGGCCAGGAGGTTGAGACCGTATACATCCCGGAGGAGGATCGCGCCACCCTGTGTGTCTCCTCCCAGGTGGGGTGTGCCCTGGAGTGCAGCTTCTGCTCCACCGCCCAGCAGGGATTCAACCGCAATCTGAGTGTGGCGGAGATCATCGGCCAGGTGTGGCGGGTGGCCACCTACCTGGGGCTGTCCGGCAAGAGTGAGGAGCGCCCCATCTCCAACGTGGTGATGATGGGCATGGGTGAGCCCCTGCTCAACCTCTCCAACGTGGTGCCAGCCATGGACATCATGCTGGACGACTATGGCTTCGGCCTCTCCAAGCGCCGGGTCACCCTCTCCACCTCAGGAGTGGTACCTGCCCTGGACAAGCTGGGGGACATGATCGATGTGGCCCTGGCCATCAGCCTGCACGCTCCCAACGATTCGTTGCGGGATGAACTGGTGCCGGTGAACAGGAAGTACAACATCGCTACCTTCCTGGAGTCGGTGCGCGGCTACCTGGGCAAATCCTTTGCCAACAAGGGCAGGGTGACCATCGAGTATGTGATGCTGGATCATATCAATGACTCCATGGAGCAGGCCCAGGAGTTGGCGGCGCTGCTGAAGGATACCCCGTGTAAGATCAACCTGATCCCCTTCAACCCCTTCCCGGGAAGTCCCTACGGCAAGAGCTCCAACTCCCGCATCGACCGTTTTTCCAAGGTGTTGATGGAGAAGGGGTATACCGTTATTGTACGTAAGACCCGTGGCGACGACATCGATGCGGCCTGCGGCCAGTTGGTGGGGGATGTCCGGGATCGCACCAAGCGGCTGCTGAAAAAACGCATGCATGGTGAACAAATTTCGGTAAAAATGAGCTAATACACGACTCGAGCTGACAAGGTGTTGGCATGAAGGCATGGATCGCCCTGGGGTGTGTTGCCCTGTTAGTCGCCTGCGTCACCCAGACCACCCTGGACGGCCGCGAGGTCGCCACCGGTGATCCTATCCTGGATGCGCAGGAGGCAGCCCGTGAACGGGTCGCCCTGGCGGTGGGCTATCTGAAGCGAGGCGACATGGAAGCGGCCAGGCGCAACCTGGAGCGGGCCCTGGAACACGATGGGGACTCGGAGCAGGGGCACCTGACCCTGGCGTACTACTATGAGCAGGTCGGGGATCTCTCCGCGGCTCGGCAGATCTATGAAGGTCTGCTCAAGTTGTATCCCGGCAGTGCCGATGTGCACAATAACTACGGGGTATTTCTCTGCCGACGGTCTGAGTTTGATCGCTCGCAGGAGCAGCTGCTGGCGGCCATTGCGACGCCTGGGTACGCCCAACAGGGAAGCAGCTATGAAAACCTGGCACGGTGTGCCCTGAAAGTGGGCCGTCAAACCCTTGCGGTTCAATACTTTCATTCGGCATTAAAGTATGATCCTGGTCGTATCGACTTATGGCTGGAACTGGCAGAATTGTCGTTTCGCCTGCAGGATTATCCCCAAGCCAGGAGTGCCCTGTCCCACTATCACGGGGCGGCGGCCGCCACGGCACCCTCCCTGTGGCTGGGAGTGGAGATTGAGAGCCGGGCGCAGCAGTGGCAGGCGGCCAGGCAATTTGGCGCCCAGCTGCTGGTGAAATACCCAGATTCGGAACAAGCTAAGGCATACCGGGCAAAGAATTATCAATGAGTGACAATCAACAGCACCAAGAACAACAACAAGAAACCAAGGTGATCACCCCAGGCCCCCTGTTGCGGGCCGCCAGGGAGGCCAGCGGTCTGACCACCCAACAGGTGGCGCAGCGTCTCAGCCTGCGCCGCTCTGTGGTGGAGGGGCTCGAACAGGACGACTACGAGTCCGGTACCACCACCACCTATCTTCGCGGTTATGTCCGCAACTACGCCCGCCTGGTGGGCGTCAGCGAAAAGCAGATCGCCCTGGCGCTGGCGGCGTTGCCCCATACCCAGGCCGAAACCAACATGCAGAGTTTCTCTCGCCGCACCACCAAGCAGCAGCGTGACAGCCGCTGGATGCTGATCACCTGGGTCATCGTGTTGGCCCTGGTGGGATTGTTGGTGTGGTGGTGGGTGTCCAAGCCCCAGTCGCCGCTGGAAACCAGTCGCGAGCTCACGGTGCCCGCCGTCGTCAGTGATGAGCCCCAGCGCCGCAGTGCCGCCGAGCTGGTGTCGGCGCCGCAAGACCTGGCGGACAACGGCACCCTGGTTGAGACCCTGGAGGCCGCCCCTCAGCGGCCCGATGAGCCCACTGAAACCGGGGGGCGAGTCGTCGCCGAGGCGGACGCCGAATCCCAGCAGAGGGTGACCAAGCCTGAACTGGCGGCACAGGAGCCCACCTTGACCGCCGAGTCGTCGGCCGCTCCCGCCGAGCCCCAGGTGGTACTCGACAAGGTCTCCCTGACCCTCGAAGGGGACTGTTGGATGCTGCTGAAGGACGCCGACGACAATACCCTGCTGGAGGGGCTGAAGCGCGCCGGTTACCGGGTTGAGATGGAGGGTAAGGCCCCCATGAAGCTGCGCGTCGGCGCCCCCGAGGTGGTCTCTCTCAGCTTTAACGGCAACCCTGTCGACATGTCTGCCTACCGTCCAGGACGGGTGGCAGTCATCACCCTGGCCAACTAAGGTGTCCCATGCAACACGAATCTCCCATTAAACGTCGTCCCACCCGCCAGGTCATGGTGGGGAGTGTGCCCGTGGGGGGCGGCGCGCCCATCTCGGTGCAGTCGATGACCAACACCCGCACCACGGACGTGGACGCCACAGTGGCCCAGATTCAGGCCATCGAGCGCGCCGGCGCTGACATCGTTCGGGTCTCGGTTCCCACCATGGAGGCGGCGGAGGCGTTTAAGCTGATCAAGCAGCAGACCCGAATCCCCCTGGTGGCGGACATCCACTTCGACTACCGCATCGCCCTGAAGGTGGCGGAGTACGGTGCCGACTGTCTGCGCATCAATCCGGGTAACATCGGCAATGAGGAGCGGATCCGGGCGGTGGTGGACGCCGCCCGTGAGCGCAACATCCCCATCCGCATCGGCGTCAATGCCGGCTCCCTGGAGCGGGACATTCAGGAGAAGTATGGCGAGCCCACCCCGGCGGCCCTGGTGGAGTCGGCCATGCGCCATGTGAAGATCCTGCAGGATCTGGATTTCCATAACTTTAAGGTCAGCGTCAAGGCGTCCGACGTCTTCCTGGCGGTGGACGCCTACCGTCTGCTGTCCGACGCCATCGACCAGCCGATCCACCTGGGGATCACCGAGGCGGGTGGGCAGCGCGCCGGCGCGGTCAAGTCCGCCATCGGTCTGGGCCTGCTGCTCAGCGAAGGGATTGGCGATACCCTGAGGGTCTCCCTGGCCGCGGACCCGGTCGAGGAGGTGAAGGTGGGGTTCGACATCCTCAAGAGCCTGCGCATCCGCTCCCGGGGGATCAACTTCATCGCCTGTCCCTCCTGCTCCCGCCAGGAGTTCGACGTGATCGGCACGGTCAACGCCCTGGAGCAGCGACTGGAGGATGTGACCACCGCCATGGACGTCTCCATCATCGGTTGTGTGGTCAACGGCCCGGGTGAAGCCCTGGTATCGGACCTGGGCCTGGCGGGCAGCAACCGCAAGAGCGGCTTCTATCTCGGCGGCGAACGCCAGAAAGAGCGCCTGGACAACGATCGGCTGGTGGAGCTGCTGGAGGAGCGGATCCGCAAGCAGGCTGCCATCAAGGAGCAGCAGATCGCGGTCAAGGAAGTGAAAGAGTAATCACCCCTGTGTGACCCGCAGGGCACCCCGGGAACGGGGGCGCCCAAGGGGACGCGGGGTCTTTTTATATCCAGAAAGAGAGCAACGTGAGTAAACAGATTCAAGCCATTCGCGGTATGAACGACTGCCTTCCTGGCGAAACCGCCAAGTGGCAATGGCTGGAGCAGGCCCTGCGCGATACCGTCGCCAGCTATGGCTACCAGGAGATCCGCACGCCCATCGTCGAGATGACCGGGCTGTTCAAGCGCGCCATCGGTGAAGTGACCGACATCGTCGAGAAGGAGATGTACACCTTCGAGGACCGCAACGGCGACTCCCTGACCCTGCGCCCTGAGGGGACCGCCTCTACCGTGCGCGCCGGCAACCAGCATGGGCTGCTCTACAACCAGGAGCAGCGCCTGTGGTACATGGGGCCCATGTTCCGTCACGAGCGCCCCCAGAAGGGACGCTACCGCCAGTTCCACCAGTTTGGTGTCGAGGTGTATGGCATCGGCAGCGCCGACGCCGACGCCGAGGTGCTGATGATGTCTGCCCGTCTGTGGCAGCGCCTGGGGATCGCCGACACCGTCCGCCTGGAGATCAACACCCTGGGCACCAGTGAGGAGCGGGCCGCCTACCGGGAGGCCCTGGTCGCCTTCCTCGAGCAGCACAAGGCGCGCCTGGACGAGGACAGCCAGCGGCGGATGTACACCAACCCGCTGCGGGTGCTGGACAGCAAGAATGCCGATGTTCAGGCGTTGCTGGCCGACGCCCCGGCACTGATGGACTATCTGGGCGAGGAGTCCAAGGCACATTTTTCACTTTTGCGTGAACTGCTGGACGGCGCCGGCATCCAATACAGGGTGAACCCGCGCCTGGTGCGCGGACTGGACTACTACAACCACACGGTGTTCGAGTGGATCACCGACAGTCTCGGCGCCCAGGGCACGGTACTGGCCGGTGGCCGCTACGACGGCTTGGTGGATCAGCTGGGCGGCAAGGACACCCCTGCCGTCGGCTTTGCCTCCGGCATCGAGCGCCTGGTGCTGTTGCTGGAAACCCTGGGCAAGTTCGACACCCTGCCGGCTCCGGTCGAGGTGTATGTCTGCGCCATGGGCGCCGGCACCCTGGGCAGTGCCATGACCCTGGCCGATGAGCTGCGTCGGGAGACCGAGCTGGCGGTGATGATGCACTGCGGTGGTGGCAACTTTAAGAAACAGATGAAACGCGCCGACAAGAGTGGTGCCGCAGTGGCACTGATCATCGGTGAAGATGAATTGCAACAGGGCGTGGTGACGGTGAAACCGCTTCGCGCCGGGGGCGAACAGCGTCAGGTCAGCCGGGAAGAGCTGGCCGGTCTGTTGCCCTCTTTGGTGAACGCTTAAGGGGACTGACCAAGTGGAAATCTACAGCACCGAAGAACAACAGGTAGAGGCGATCAAGTCGTTTTGGAAGGAGTACGGTAACTCCATTATCGGAGGTGCCGCCATCGGCCTGGCCGCTCTGTTCGGTTGGAACACCTTCCAGGAGTACCGCATCGGTCAGCAGGAGGCGGCATCCGAAGCCTTCGATGCCACCGTGCAGAAGGCGGGCGAGCGTGATGCCCTGGCGGCGGCGGTGGACGAGCTGAGGCTGAGCCACGGCGACAGCGCCTACGCAGACCTGGCCACCCTGATGCTGGCCAAGGCCGCCGCCGATGCCGGCGACCTGACTCAGGCGGAGCAGCGCCTGAGCGACGTGGCCGCCAGCATCGATGCGGATCTCAAGCCCCTGGTCGATCTGCGCCTGGCCCGCATTCAGCTGGCCCTGGGCAAGAGTGACCAAGCCCTGGCGACCCTGAACCTGATTACGCCCGACTCTTTCGCCGCCCAGCGCGACGAACTCAAGGGCGACCTGCTGAAACAGAAGGGTGACCTCCAGGGGGCTCGCGAGGCCTACCAGGCGGCACTGAATGCAGGCAGCCGCAGCCCGGCGCTGCAGATGAAGCTCGACGACCTGGCAAACTGAGGATGGCGCGGATGGTGAAGGCAGGAAAAGGATGGCTGGCCGGATTGATGGTGCTGGCCCTGATGGGCTGCGCGTCCAGCGATGACGAGGCTAAGTTGGAGATCTCGCCGCTGCCGGAGCTGGACTCCAGCGTGGCCACCACCCTGGTGTGGGACACCGACGTCGGCGACGGCATCGGTGAGTACTGGTCCAGCCTCTCCCCGGAAGTGGCCTACGGCAAGGTGTTCGTCGCCGAGCGTTTCGGCCTGGTCAGCGCGTTCGATCAGGAGAGTGGGAAGGAGCTGTGGCAGCAGAACCTGCGCCGGGTCTTCGCCACCGGGGTCCTTAAGAAGAACAACGGCGCCCGCCTCTCCGCAGGACTGAGCTCAGGCTTCGATAAGGTGTTCGTTGGCAGCGAGAACGGCGTCCTGTTTGCCCTGGACCAGAACAGCGGTGAGGTGCTGTGGCAGGCCCAGACCCGCGGCGAACTGCTGTCCGATCCGTCGGTGATCGACGCCAAGGTGGTGGTCAACACCGGTGCCGGCAAGGTACAGGCCTTCGATGTGGAGAGCGGTGAAGAGCTGTGGACCTACGAACTGACCCTGCCCTCACTGGTGCTGCGTGGCACCAGCGCCGCCTCCACCACCCAGGGCGCGGCCTTCGTCGGCACTGCCGATGGCAAGCTGGCGGCGATCTTCGCTCAGCAGGGGGCCCCCATCTGGGAGGCCAAGCTGGCGGAGGCGTCAGGCACCAACGAGCTGGAGCGGATGGTGGATTCCGACGCCAAGCCCCTGGTGCTGGGTACCACCCTGTACGCCAGTGCCTTCAACGGCAACCTGGCGGCGGTTGAGGTACGCAGCGGTCAGGTGAAGTGGAAGCGTCAGTACTCCAGCTACACCCCCATGGATCTCGAGGGCAATGATCTCTACCTGACCGATAGCGATGGCACCGTCTACTCGGTGAACCGCCTCAACGGCCTGGAGACCTGGGCCAACTCGGAGTTGACCGGCCGCCTGGTGACCGGCCCGGCGGTGCTGGGCGAGTACCTGCTGGTGGGGGACTTCGAGGGTTACCTGCACATCTTCGACCGCGCCAGTGGCAAGTTGGTGGGCCGGCGCCAGATCGATGGCTCCGGGCTCTACAGCCAGCCCAAGGTCGTGGGTGACCAGGTGTTCCTGCAGACCCGCAGCGGCCGCATCGCTGTGGTGACAATAGGCTAAGGCACTGCTAGAATATTGCGCCCCCGATCCTGGGGGCGTTTTTTGTTTGAGAGGTTGTTCACCATGATGCCAGTGGTCGCCCTGGTCGGCCGTCCCAATGTGGGCAAATCGACCCTGTTTAACCGCCTGACCCGTACCCGGGATGCCCTGGTGGCGGACTTCCCCGGTCTCACCCGGGACCGCAAGTATGGCCGCTCCAAGGTGGGTGAGCACGAGTTCATCGTCGTGGACACCGGCGGTATCGATGGTACCGAAGAGGGGATAGAAACCAAGATGGCGGAGCAGTCCCTGGCCGCCATCGACGAAGCGGACGTGGTGCTGTTCCTGGTGGACGCCCGCGCCGGACTGACCGTCGCCGACGAGGCCATTGCCCAGCACCTGCGCAGCAACGAGAAACCGGTGTTCCTGGTGGCCAACAAGACCGACGGCATCGATGCCGATTCCGCCTGTGGAGAGTTCTACGCATTGGGGCTGGGGGAGATCCACCAGATCGCCGCCGCCCAGAACCGCGGCATCAGCGCCCTGATCTATCGGGCCCTGGAACCCTTCGTCGAGCAGTTCGCCGATCAGCACGCCGGCAGCGATGAGGCGGAGGAGGATGAGGCGTTGTTCGAGGCCGTCGACGCCCAGGAGGAGCAGACCTTCACCGAGGAGGATGCCGAGGCTCAGGCCAAGCGCCTGCAGGATCAGCCGATCAAGCTGGCCATCGTCGGCCGCCCCAATGTGGGCAAGTCCACCCTGACTAACCGTATCCTGGGTGAAGAGCGGGTGGTGGTGTACGACATGCCCGGCACCACCCGGGACTCGGTGTTTATCCCGATGGAGCGTGACGGCCGAGACTATGTGCTGATCGACACCGCCGGGGTGCGCCGTCGCGGCAAGGTGCACGAGACGGTGGAGAAGTTCTCCGTCATCAAGACCCTAAAAGCCATCGAAGAGGCCAACGTGGTGCTGCTGACCATTGACGCCCGCGAGGGGATCTCCGATCAGGATCTCTCCCTGCTTGGCTTCGTGCTCAACGCCGGCCGGGCGCTGGTGCTGGCGGTCAACAAGTGGGACGGCCTCTCCAACGATGTCAAGGAGGAGATCAAGCGCGAGCTGGATCGTCGCCTGGGCTTCATCGACTTTGCCCGGGTACACTTCATCTCCGCCCTGCACGGCACCGGTGTCGGCCACCTGTTCGAGTCGGTACAGGAGGCGTACGCCAGTGCCACCCAGCGTCACAGCACCTCGCTGCTGACCAAGGTGATGAAGATGGCGGTGGACGACCACCAGCCGCCCATGTCACACGGCCGTCGCATCAAGCTGAAGTACGCCCACCCTGGGGGCTACAACCCGCCGATCGTGGTGGTTCACGGCAACCAGGTGAAGAACCTGCCGGACTCCTACAAGCGTTATCTGATGAACTACTATCGTAAGTCTCTGAAGATCATGGGTAGTCCCATCCGCATCCAGTTCCAGGAGGGGGAGAACCCCTTCGACAACCGGCGTAAGCGCCTGGCTGGCGACGAGTTGAAGCAGCGCCGGCGGGTGCTGGGTCACCTGAAAAACCGCCGCTGAAGGCATACAAAAAAGGCTCCCGCAGGGAGCCTTTTTTGTTGCGGCGACCGTCGCCGGAGTGCCAGGGCGGTCACTCCCGGTCGGGATGGGTGGCGGCGACCGTCAGGGTCAGGCCTCCGTGGTGGAGCCGGGCGCGGAGTCGCTCGCCGACGGCCACCTGGCCGGCATCGGTCAGGGCCCGCCCCGAGTCGTCCTGGAGGATGGCGTAGCCCCGCCCCAGCACCGCCAGCGGACTGATGGCGTTCAGCGCCTGGGCCTGAGCCGCCAGCTGTTGACTCTTGCGCTCAGTCACGGCGTCGATGCTGCGCTGCAGTCGCTGTGACAGGCCGGCCAGCTGCTGCTGGCGCTGGCGCACCTGCCGCCGAGGTTGCCAGGCGGTCAGCCGGGTGGCCAGGTTGTCCAACTGTCGGCTGTCCTGATTCAGTCTCTGGCTCATGGCGCGATGCAGCCTGAGCTGCTGCTCATCCAGTCGCTGGCTGAGGGTCGCCAGCTGGCGGTTGGGGTGGGCGGCCGCCAGCCGGGAATCCAGCAGGGTGAGCCGGTTGCGCTGCTGTTGCAGCGTCCTGTCGATGGCGTGGTGCAGCCGGTGGTTGAGGTTGGCGATCGCCTGGCGCTGATGGCGCTGATCGCCGGAGAGCATCTCTGCCGCCGACGACGGGGTCGGGGCGCGCAGATCCGCCACGAAGTCGGCGATGGTGATATCCACCTCGTGACCCACGGCGGAGACGACGGGCAGCCTGGAGGCGAACACCGCCCGGGCCACCGCCTCCTCGTTGAAGCACCAGAGATCCTCCAGGGAGCCGCCGCCACGGGTCAGCAGCAGGCAGTCCACCTCGTCACGGCCGTTGGCGGTCTCGATCGCCCGGCACAGGCTGGCGATCGCCTCGCGTCCCTGCACCTGGCTGGGGTAGAGAATCACCTTCAGGGCCGGGTTGCGCCGCTTCAGTACCGTCAGCACGTCGTGAATGGCGGCGCCGCTGGCGCTGGTGATGATCCCCAGGGTGGTGATGGGATCCGGCAGAGGTTGCTTGGCGGCGGAGGCGAACAGCCCCTCGGCGGCCAGGCGCAGCTTTAGCTCCTCGAACTGCTGCTGCAGCAGGCCGTCGCCGGCGGGCTGCATGCTATCCACCAGCAGCTGCATGTCGCCCCTGGGCTCATACAGGGTGACCTGGGCCCGCACCAGCACCTGCATGCCGTCCCGGGGGCGGAAGGTGACCCGGCTGTTGCGACCGCGGAACATGGCGCAGCGAAGCTGGCTGCGCTCATCCTTGAGGGTGAAATACCAGTGGCCGGAGGAGGGGGTGGCCAGGTTGGAGATCTCGCCGGTGAGCCAGACGCGTCCCCACTGTTGCTCCAGGACGGCTTTCAGCTGACGGTTGAGGGCGGAGACGGTAAGGACCTGATTTGACAAGGGTAGAACCGGGGTTCATGAATTGATCTGAAATTAGTAACAAGAAATGATTGAAGTGGCAAGCCCGGATCCCTATAATTCCCCGGCAATATTTTACTACACCCATAAACCCTACCGGTGAAATGTTGCCATGCTAAGAATTAAACAAGAAGCGCTTACCTTTGACGACGTTCTGCTCGTCCCTGCCCACTCTACTGTTCTGCCGAACACCGCTGAGCTTGGCACCCAACTGACCAAAACCATCAAGCTGAATATCCCCATGGTGACTGCCGCCATGGACACCGTGACCGAAGGCCGTCTGGCGATCGCCATGGCCCAGGAGGGCGGTATCGGCTTTATCCACAAGAATATGAGCATCGAGCAGCAGGCGGCTCAGGTTCGCATGGTGAAGAAGTACGAGGCCGGCATCGTCGCCGACCCGGTGACCGTCACCCCCGAACTGACCATCGCCCAGCTGAAGCAGATCACCGAAGAGAACGGCTTTGCCGGTTACCCGGTGGTGACCGAGGGCAACGAGCTGGTGGGCATCATCACCGGCCGTGATGTTCGTTTCGTCAAGGACCTGTCCAAGAAGGTCGCCGACGTGATGACCACCAAATCTCGCCTGGTGACCGTGGTTGAGGGCACGCCCCTCGAGCAGGCCCAGCAGGTGATGCAGAAGCACCGCATCGAGAAGGTGCTGGTGGTCACCCCTGAGTTCCGCCTCACCGGCCTGATCACCGTCAAGGATTTCGAGAAGGCGGAGCGCAAGCCCAATGCCTGTAAGGATGACAAGGGCAGTCTGCGCGTTGGCGCCGCCGTCGGTGCCGGAGAAGGCAACGAAGATCGGGTGGCCGCGCTGGTGGAAGCCGGTGTGGACGTGCTGCTGATCGACTCCTCCCACGGTCACTCCGAAGGGGTGCTGCAGCGCATTCGCGCCACCCGCGCCGCCTTCCCCGATGTGCAGATCATCGGCGGCAACGTGGCCACCGCCGAAGGTGCCCGTGCCTTGATCGAAGCCGGTGTCGACGCCGTCAAGGTGGGCATCGGCCCAGGCTCCATCTGTACCACCCGCATCGTCACCGGCGTGGGCGTGCCGCAGATCACCGCCGTGGCGGAGGCCGCCTCCGTGGCCAACGAGTATGGCATCCCGGTGATTGCCGACGGTGGCATCCGCTTCTCCGGTGACATCGCCAAGGCGATCGCCGCCGGCGCCAGCCTGATCATGGCCGGTTCCCTGTTTGCCGGTACCGAAGAGGCCCCCGGCGAGATCGAGCTGTACCAGGGGCGTGCCTTCAAGTCCTACCGTGGCATGGGCTCCCTGGGCGCCATGACCAAGGGCTCCTCCGACCGCTACTTCCAGAGCGACAACGCCGCCGACAAGCTGGTGCCCGAGGGCATCGAAGGGCGCATCCCCTACAAGGGCAAACTCAAGGAGATCATCCACCAGCAGTTGGGCGGCCTGCGCTCCTGCATGGGGCTGACCGGTTGCGCCACCATCGAAGAGCTGCGCACCAAGGCCGAGTTCGTCCGCATCAGCGGCGCCGGCATCAAGGAGAGCCACGTTCACGACGTGACCATCACCAAAGAAGCGCCCAACTACCGCATGGGTTAAAAGGTCAGGGGGCAGTCATCTGCCCCCTTTTATCTACCCCTGGCAGCCGATTATCACAATAACGAGACCCTAATAAGATGAGCAATATCCACGACCATCGTATCCTGATCCTGGATTTTGGTTCCCAGTACACCCAGCTGATCGCCCGCCGCATCCGTGAGATCGGCGTCTACTGCGAGCTGTGGGGCTGGGATGTCCCCGAAGAGAAGATCCGCGAATTCAACCCCACCGGTATCATCCTCTCCGGCGGTCCCGAGTCCGTGGCCGCCGACAACTCTCCCCGTGCCCCGCAGTATGTGTTCAACGCCGGCGTACCTGTGCTGGGTGTCTGCTACGGCATGCAGACCATGGCCGAGCAGCTGGGCGGCAAGGTGTCCTGCTCCGACAAGCGCGAGTTCGGCTACGCCCAGGTGAAGGTGGTGGAAGCCACCGCCCTGTTCGAGAACATCGAAGACGCCATCGACGCCGACGGCAAGGCGCTGCTGGATGTGTGGATGAGCCACGGTGACAAGGTGACCGCCATCCCCGAAGGCTTCACCAAGGTGGCCGAGACCGAGACCTGCCCCTTCGCCGCCATGGCCGACGAGTCTCGCCGCTTCTACGGCGTCCAGTTCCATCCCGAGGTGACCCACTCCAAGCAGGGCAAGCGGATGCTGGAGCACTTCGTGCTGACCATCTGTGGCTGCGAGGCCAAGTGGACCTCCGCCGCCATCATCGATGACGCCATCGAGCGCATCAAGGCCAAGGTGGGCGGCGACAAGGTGATCCTGGGTCTGTCCGGCGGGGTGGACTCCTCGGTGGTGGCCATGCTGTTGCACCGCGCCATCGGCGACCAGCTGACCTGTGTCTTCGTCGACAACGGCCTGCTGCGTCTGGACGAGGGCGACCAGGTGATGGAGATGTTCGGCGACCACTTCGGCCTCAACATCGTCCGCGTCGACGCCGAGCAGCGGTTCCTGGACGCCCTGGAGGGGGAAGCGGATCCTGAGGCCAAGCGTAAGATCATCGGCCACACCTTCGTCGAACTGTTCGACGAGGAAGCGGCCAAGATCCAGGACGTGAAATGGCTGGCCCAGGGCACCATCTACCCCGACGTCATCGAGTCCGCCGGTGCCGCCACCGGCAAGGCCCATGTGATCAAGTCCCATCACAACGTGGGCGGCCTGCCCGAGGATATGGAGCTGGGTCTGGTGGAGCCGCTGACCGAGCTGTTCAAGGATGAGGTGCGCAAAATCGGCCTGGAGCTGGGCCTGCCCTACAACATGCTCTACCGCCACCCCTTCCCCGGCCCTGGCCTGGGCGTGCGGGTGCTGGGTGAGGTGAAGAAGGAGTACTGCGACCTGCTGCGCCGCGCCGACGCCATCTTCATCGAGGAGCTGCACAAGGCGGAGCTGTACGACAAGGTGTCCCAGGCGTTCACCGTGTTCCTGCCGGTGCGCTCCGTGGGGGTGATGGGCGACGGCCGCAAGTACGACTGGGTGGTGTCCCTGCGTGCGGTGGAGACCATCGACTTTATGACCGCCCACTGGGCCCACCTGCCTTACGACTTCTTGGGCAAGGTGTCCAACCGCATCATCAACGAGATCGACGGCATCTCCCGGGTGGTGTACGACATCTCCGGCAAGCCGCCGGCGACCATCGAGTGGGAATAATGTCTCACCGACAGGCGTTTGGCCCTAACCGCCGTTAACTAACATCTAAGTCCGCGTCATAGCGGACTTTTTTTGCGTCGATATTGGCCATGGCCGGCAACGCCAAGCCCGGCTTTCCCTTGCTGTCTGGCTCCTGCCACCAGGCCATTGGGCTTACAGGAAATGCTCTTTGATCAGCAGGCCCGTTACCGCCACCAGGGCGACTAGGGGGAAGGCCACAAACAGGCTGCGGGCGACGATGGAGAGTGGCGGGCGCCGCTTGTGCAGGGTGAGTGGATAATCGAAGTAGACCAGCAAATAGAGCAGTGGTTTGATGGGAAAGTAGATGCCTTTTAACCGGATGGATCGCCCTGATTGCAGGATGATCGACAACTCGCTGACATCATAGCTGGTGCGCAGATCGCGCGTGCTCGGCCAAAAGTACACGTCTATCCGCTTGATGGCGTGTCGCTCAAGGGGGATCGGGCCAGCCTGGGCACCGACAAGGCGACTTCCCGGAATGATGAGGCGCCGATGGCTGATTTGGCAAACATGGCTGTCGGCGTTGCCATAACTGCCGTTGATGGACAGCTTCCTCAGCAACAGGTAGCCCAAGATGGCGCCGAGATTCAGCGCGATCCAAGCCTCGGACCTCATCGGGTTGGCGCTGATGAAGGGCAGGACGGCAAGCGCCAGTGGAACGATGAACAACAACAGCTCTAGCGGCAGGGGCAGGGGGTAGAGCAGCCGCGACGATCTCAGGCTGATATCGCTGGCCGGGGAGAGCTGGTTTCTTCCTTTGAAATCTGTGGTACCAAACCAGGGGCCCTGGTTAACGGTCAGCTTTTCCATGCTTGCAAGACTCCTCTGGATTCTGATGGACAAAGGGGCTCATTTGGGCTACTTGAGCAAATTAATCATGTACCAGGTGTCGTTGAGCAGGGCAAACTGACAGAATCCCCCCTTGGTGGCCGGTGCATTGGTGGTGCGGTTGGTGGAGTGAAAGGAGTAATAGACCCAGACTTCGGTATCATGTCCCCAGCGCTGTGCCGAGCCCCGAATATAATCGTTGTCCGAGGTCTTGGCATGTTCGAAGATTTTCACACCTTTGGTGGTGAACTCATTGATGCCACTGTAGTCTTTGACGAAGGCCCAGTCGTGGATCTCCTGGATAAAGGCCCGGTACTGGGCGTCGCTGGCCTCAATAGGCATATAGATCTGCTTCATGAGCGTGAGATCCTTATTGGCGACAATGTCGACCGCCTTGAGACAATGCTCCTTGGGAATGGTCACGTCAATCTGGGCGAACCCCTGAGGGGAAGCGAGCAGGAAGGTCAGTATGGCGAGTGGTTTCAACATGGATTCTCCTTAATCCAACAGGGGCCCCGGAGGGCGACTCTGTTCCTTGTTGGTTGGCTTTGGGCTACTCAGTCGGCCTTAGTTTTGTATCACCCTGTTATTAAATAAAAATTTATACATATTATCTTAAGGTTACCATTGTGGGCGGCACTCTGTGGCAGTTGTGTTCATACTATTTGGCTATGGACTGATAACCACCATAAACAGATTGAGCAGCAAGACGGTCACCCCCAGCCCAAGGGCAAACACACCGAGTCGCTCCCTGGGGGGCGGATTTTCCTGCATGATGATCGGATAGTCGAAGAAGATGGCGAGATAGAGCAGGCTTCTGAGGGGGTAGGCCATGCCGGATAACCTGTACTGCTGTCCCTGCTTGAGCTTGATGAGGAGCCCATGGGCGCGCTTACGCTCGATCTGATGGCTGTTCTGGTAGCTGTGCCAGTCGAACTGCAGATGCGCTATCTCATCCCGGGCCATGGCCGTTGACCTACCGGTCAGGAATTTGGGCAGGGTGATGCCCGAGTGGCTGACAACGATGTGGCGGTTGGCGTTGTCATCGACCCGAATCCCCAAGTGAGCCTTGACCTGCCGCTTACGGATAAGGGCGTAAACCAGCAGCCCCAGTGCGGTGAGTATCGGCAAGCGCCACAGATCCAGTTTGGGGTCGACAGGGGGGAGGGTCAGGGCGAGTAGGAGGAAGGGCACCAGGGCCAACGCCAATAGCAGCTCCTTTTTGAAAGGCAGGGCGAAGCCGTGAATGGAGATGGGCAGTGTTATCTCGCTGCCCCTATCCAGGCCGTAATACCGGCTCAGGAAGGTGATATCGAACCATTTCAGATTCTCCAGCAGCTGTTTGAGTGATGTCATCGAGATTGAAGGTCCCTTTTCTACGATGGGTTTCTGGGGCCACGGCGTTCCAGCCGTTTAAGATGATAAAAAGGGCAATGACATTGCCCTCGATGGTACGGGAAGACCCCCGGTCACAGCGGTTAATTTAAGGCTATATCCTGAGTGAGCGGAAATACCAGCGGTCGCCGATAAGAAGATATTTACAAGCCGTAAGATGGCCGCCGCCAACATTATTGCTCATATACATTTCAACTTCTTTGGCCTCGGTAGCGCCAAGGCGTTCCTGTTCGAGTTTGGCGACATCGGCCGACTCTACTGATCGTATCTTGATGGTGTCGGGCCTGTCTTGTTGATAGGTTTCCACATAACCCTGATGTCTTTCCGACAGAATTTTTCGCAGGGTTTTTTCGCCGAAGATACCCAGCCAGGGCTCCGGAAACTCTGCAATATAGGCGTCAAAGTCTTCAGCGGCATAGATGTCCAGCATCTTCATGCAGCGCTGAACCAGCGGCTCATTGCTGAAATCCTCATCGGTAGATGCCTGGAGGCGCGGTGACACCAAGCACGCCAATAACACGCCTGCCATCCATGGTTTATTCATCATGCAATATCCTTATTGAAGTTGGCGGGTCCGATCCCAAAATGGGCGATCCGCCGATAACGGTAACACACTACCCATTGGGTTTGTTTTGGGCTGACAAAAATACTTTGTAGGCCGCATTCCCGTTATCGCCACTACGGCGAAGCCATCAAACAGGCCGCGAGCGACGAGGGTGAATGGGGGCGACGCTTTTTCAGGGTGAGCGGATGATCGGAGTAGACCAGCGCAGAGTGGGGTGGCTAACGTGTTCGAACTGAAAAAGGCGCCCCTGGGCGCCTCTTTTGTCCTTGGCAGCGGGTTACTCGCCCTGTTTGGATTTCTTCACATACTGGGTGAGGATCACGATGCGCTGACCGTTGACCCGGCCCTCGATGTGTTCGGGGTTGTTGGTCAGGCCGATGTTGCGCACCGGGGTGCCGCGCTTGGCGGTGAAGTTGCCGCCCTTGACCACCAGATCCTTGATCAGGTGGACGGTGTCGCCCGCCAGCAGCACGTCGCCGTTGCTGTCCTTGTGGACGATGGCGTCGGGATCGGCTTCTTCAGGCAGGCCGGCGTCGGCCCAGGCTTTCACCTCCTCCTCCATGTAGATCATGTCCAGCAGATCCTGAGCCCAGGTCTCGCCCTGCTTGGTCAGGCGGTGCAGCATGCGGTAGGCCACCACCTGGACGGCGGGCACCTGGCTCCACATGGCGTCGTTTAGGCAGCGCCAGTGGTTGGCATCCAGCTGGGCATCGTCGGCCAGCTCGCCCTTACACTTGATGCAGGCCAGCACCGCCTTGTCCTCGGTGCTCTTCTCCACCGGTGGCACGTCATAGACGCTCAGCTGATCGTTACTGCCACACAGCTCACACTTGGAGTCGCCACGCTGCATCAGGGTGTTTTCAATGCTCATTGAGATATGTCCTTCAGGAGAGTTAAGGCGGAATTATATCAGCGCGAAAGCGGGTCTGTCAGGGGGGCGGGCAGCAAAAAGGGGCGCCGTGGCGCCCCTTGAGCCTGCATCGCCTCAGCAGATGCGCGGCAGCAGTTCCCCTTTGGGCAGCTCCAGGTAGCGCTGGCTGCCCCAGGGTGAGCTGAGCACCACCTTGCCCAGGTGCTGCTCCACCACGGTGCCGATGATGGCGGCGCTCTGCTGCCCCTGTCGAAGCAGGGCCAGGGCCTGATCCGCCTGGTCGGCGGGGACACCGAGGACGAAGGTGCCCTCGTTGGCCAGCTCCATGGGCTCAAAGCCGAACAGTTCGCACAGGCCCTGCACCTCGTCGGCGATGGGCACCTGATCCTGCTGCACCTGAATCCCCAGTTCGCGGCTGGCGGCCCACTCGTTGAGCACCGCCGCCAGGCCGCCGCGGGTGGCATCACGCATGGCCCGCACCTCGATGCCGGCGTCCAGCAGCCGCTTGACGTCGTCCCACAGGGTGGCACAGTCGGAGGCCAGGTCGCCCTCCAGGACCATCCCTTCGCGGCTGGCCAGGATGCAGGCACCGTGGCGGCCGACGTCGCGGGAAACCAGGATGCGGTCGCCCACCTCCAGTTGCTTCCAGGAGGGGCTGGCGATGCACTGGCCCACGCCCGAGGTGTTGATGAAGATGCCGTCGGCAGCGCCCTTGGGCACCACCTTGGTGTCGCCGCAGACGATGCGGGCACCGCTCTTCTCCAGCTCCTCAGCCATGGATTTCACCAGGGATTCCAGCTCGGCGAAGGTCAGACCCTCCTCGATGATGAAGCCACAGCTCAGGTACTGGGGAATGGCACCCGCCATCGCCAGGTCGTTGACGGTACCGGCCACGGCGATCTTACCCAGGTCGCCCCCTTTGAACTGGCGGGGGCTGACGGTGAAGCTGTCGGTGGTGAAGGCCAGGGGGCCCTGCAGATCCAGTCGGGCGGCGTCTTCGTCACGAATCAGGATCTCGTTGCTGAAGTACTTGAAGAACAGCTTGCGGATCAGTTCGTTCATCTCGACGCCACCGCCACCATGGCTCAGTTGGATGCGGCGCTTGTTGTCGGTGGCGGTCATAGAATCACTTCTCCGTACTTATAGTGGGCGTGGCAGGCGCCCTCTGAGCTGACCATGCAGCTGCCCATGGGGGTCTGTGGGGTGCAGCCTCGGCCGAACACCTTGCAGTCGGTGGGCTTGGCCAGACCCTTGAGGATGTTGCCGCACAGGCAGGCCTTGTGGTCATCCAGCTCCTCGGTGGGCAGCAGATCCTTGAATTTGATCTCGGCGTTGAGATGGGGATAGTCGGGAGACATCCCCAGGGAGGAGTCCGGGATGTAACCCAGACCGCGCCAGCGGAACTGGGATCGCACCGCCAGGTACTTGTCCACCAGGGCCTGGGCGCCGGTGTTGCCCTCCAGGGTGACGGCGCGGCTGTACTGGATCTCCAGTTCGGCCCTGCCCGCCAGCTTCTGCTCAACCAGCATTAGTACGCTTTCCAGCACATCCACAGGTTCGAAGCCGGAGACCACAACCGGGGTCTGGTAGGCGTCGACGATGGGCTGGTAGATCTTGGCCCCGGTGATCACGCTGACGTGGGAGGGACCGATGAAGGCGTTGACCCTGGCCTGGCCGTCGGCCATCACCGCGTGCACCGCCGGTGGCACCAGGACGTGGTTGACATGCAGCAGCAGGTTGGTCAGCCCCAGTTGCTCCGCCATCTGCACCAGCACCGCGGTCATCGGGCTGGTGGTTTCGAAGCCGATGGCGAAGTAGATTACCGTCTTGTCCGGGTGTTCCTGGGCCAGCTTTACCGCATCCATGGGGTCATACAGCGGGCGCACATCGGCGCCCTGGGCACGGGCCTGGGCCAGGCTGGACTTGGATCCGGGTACCCGGATCATGTCGCCCAGGGTGGCCAGGATGACGTCAGGCATCTGTGCCAGGGCGATCGCCTGGTCGATGCGCTCCTTGGGCATCACGCACACAGGGCAGCCCGGGCCATGGATGAATTCGATGTTGTCCGGCAGCGCCTGGTGGATGCCGTATTTCATGATGCTGTGGGTGTGACCGCCGCACACCTCCATGATTCTCAGGGGTTCTGTCAGCCCCGGGGCCCGGTCGGCGATCTGCTTCAGCAGTGCCTTGATGGTCTCCGGGTCCCGGAATCCCTGGTAGAGATCCTTCAGGGCCAGATCAGACATCTTCAGCCTCCATCTTTTCGACAATCTCCTTGTAGAGTTCGAGGCTCTCCTTGGCCGCCTCCTCGTCGATCTTGTTCATGGCGAAGCCAACGTGGATCAGCACGTAGTCGCCCACGTTCAGTGGTTCGCTGATCAGGTGAGTGCTCACCCGGCGGGTGACGCCCATGGTGTCGACGGTAGCGGTGGTGTCTTCAGGGTGCAGTTCTACCACCTGAGAGGGAATGGATAAACACATGGTCTGAATGGTCCCTTGTTTACATTTCGAACATTATTCGACAACACCCCCATGACTTTCGTGACCTGGGTCATGTAAGTGGTATTTATTCTGTGGTGGGTGTCGTAGTTTTGGATACTGGTGGCGCCGAGCCAGGCGCCACGGGGGAGTTACTCCTGGTTGAGGGCATACCAAAGCTGTCCCTGGGCGATGCTGCCGTCGTTGACGGCGGTGCGCTCGGGCCACAGCCAGCGGGCCTGGTGCTCGCCCATGGTGGCCTGCAGCCGCTCCAGCAGGCAGCGGTTCATCATCACCCCGCCGCTGAGCACCACAGGGTAGTCCGGGTAGCGGGCCATCAGGCTCACCATCATCTGCGCCACGGCGTTGACGAAGGCTCGGGCCCAGGTGGCGGTGTCCAGCTTACTGTGCCCCAGGGTCATCATCTGATGCACCAGCGGCGCGGTGTCGATGATGGGACCGATGCTGGCGGGCAGGCTCAGCAGGTTGACCTCGCGGTCCGGGCACTGCTCGGCGGCGGCTTCCAGCAGCATCCCCGCCTGGCCGTCGAAGTCGGTCTCTCGGCACAGCTGCAGGAAACAGGCCATGGCATCGAACAGCCGGCCCATGGAGCTGGAGTAGGGGGCATTGATCCCCCGCTGCCACATCAGGTGCATGTTCTTCAGGGCCATATCCTTGATGCCGAACTTCTGTGGCCAGCCGCTGGCCTGTACCTCCTCCAGAGAGTAGTGCTGGAACATCAGCGACAGGGCCACCCGCACCGGGTGCTTGATCGCCTGTTCGCCGCCGATGAGGCGGAAGGGCTTGAGGTAGTGCAGTCGGGTGTAGCCCCGGGTGTCTGCCAGCATCACTTCGCCGCCCCACATCTGACCGTCGTCTCCGAGGCCGGTGCCGTCGAAGGCGAAGCCCAGCACCTTGTTGGTGTACTGGTGCTCCGCCATCACCGCCAGGATATGGGCGTGGTGGTGCTGCACCTGCAACAGGGGCAGCTCCCGGCGCCGAGCCAGGTTCTGGGCCCACTGGCTGGAGCCGTAGCCCGGATGAAGGTCGGTGACCAGGCGCTCCACCTTGAGGTCATAGATCCGTTGCAGCTGCGACAGGGTGTGTTCGAAATAGCCCTCAGTGGCCAGGTTGTCCAGGTCGCCGATGTGGGGGCTGGTGATCGCCCTCTGACCGAAGGCCAGGGCCAGCCGGTTCTTCTGCTGGGCCCCCACCGCCAGGGTGGTGCACCCGGCTTGGGTGGCCAGGCGCTCGGTCTGGGGGGCGACCCCCCGGGCCAGTCGCCACCACTGGGGACGGCCGCCCACCACCTGCACCACCGAATCGTCACAGGCGTTGAGTATGGGTCTGTCGTGATCCAGGATGCCGTCCACCACGTGACCCAGCTTGTCCACCAGCTGGCTCAGTTCGGTGATCACCGGCTCACCGGAGAGGTTGGCACTGGTGGCCACCAGTGGCCGTTCCAGCCGCTCCAGCAGCAGCTGGTGGATGGGGGTGTAGGGCAGAAACAGTCCCAGGCGATCGATACCCGGTGCCACCGATGGAGCCAGCGCGCCGCTGTCCAGGGTACGCATCAGGGTGATGGGGCGCTCCTGGGAGCAGAGCATGGCCCACTCCTCAGGGGTTCCCTTGACCAGTCCCTCTGCGCTGGCCCGGTCCTTGACCATCACCGCCAGTGGCTTGGAGGGACGGCGTTTGCGCCGCCGCAAGGTGTCGACCGCCAGGTCGCTGGTGGCATCGCACATCAGGTGGTAGCCCCCCAGTCCCTTGATGGCGATGATCTTGCCCTTGGCCAACTGGGTACAGCAGTGCAGAAGGGGATCGGTGACCGCTATCGGCTGGCCATTGGACTTGCGCCAGCTCAGTTGGGGGCCGCAGTGGGGACAGCTCACCGGTTGGGCGTGGTAGCGCCGGTTCAGCGGATCCTTGTACTCCCGGGCACACTCCGGGCACATCCGGAATCCCGCCATGGCGGTGTTGGGCCGGTCGTAGGGCAGGTCACGGATGATGGTGTAGCGAGGGCCGCAGTTGGTGCAGTTGGTAAAGGGGTAGTTGAAGTAGCGGCTGTCGGGGTTGCGGATGTCGTTCAGGCAGTCGTCGCAACTGGCCTTGTCGGTGGCCAGGGCCACCTGGGCATCCTGCTTGCCGCTGCTCTCCAGAATAGTGAACTGCGCCTCATCCCGGTTGACAGGGTGTTCCTCGATGGAGAGGTGGTCCACCTTGGCCAGGGGCGGCAGTTGGTTGCGCATGGCGTCCTCGAAGGCGGCCAACTGCCCAGGGGTACCCTGAACCTCGATGGCCACACCGTTGGCGTCGTTGAGGACGTTGCCGGTCAGGGCATTCTCCGTGGCATGGCGGTAGACAAAGGGTCGGAAACCGACCCCCTGTACCGTACCGAGGATCCGGTAGTGCTGGCGCCTCAGACTCATGCACGCTTCCTGCGCTTGAGGAACAGGCCGCCGGCGGCCAGGTTGGAGCCGTCGAAGTCCAGGGCCTCGGGCCACATCAGGTGAAAGTTGTTGCCCAGGCGGCGATGGATGCGGTCCATCAGCGCCGGTGAGGCGAACTCATCCCCGGCCAGGGCCAGCTGGTCGATGCCCACATCGGCGTCCAGTTGCTCCACCCAGTTGGCCACGAAGTCGGCGAAGGAGTCCACCAGGCCGTAGCAAGTGGCCTGGATGCTGTTCTCGTCCGCCATGGCGTAGCTCAGGGCCGCCTGCAGCGCCTTGTGGGGTTGCACCGTCAGCACCTCCTCCTCGTCCCGCTTCAGCTTGAAGTCGATGCGGGGGCTGTTCTTGCCGTCGTGGCCCAGGGCCAGGGCGGTAAACTTACGGGCGGCGGTGAGGCGATCGTCGCCGGGCTCGGCCACCTGCAGCAGCCAGGCCACCAGCGCCATCAGGCTGGACAGGTTGCCGCTGATGGGGGTGGTGCTCATGGCGTCCAGCTTGGCGGCGCATTCAGGATGCAGTTCGCGGAAGCGGGCGACCAGGCGTTCGCCGGTGTCGGCACCCTCGGCGATGGTCTGCAGGGTCTGGCTGGGGGCGATCCACTGTTCCGGCAGTTTCACCAGCCACTGATACTCACCCCGATCGTCCTGGTAGATCAGCCCGGAGGGGCGGTGGCCACTCAGATAGAGGGTGGCGGTGGTGCTGCCCTTAGGGGCAAACAGCTCGGCGCCGTGCAGGGCACAGGCAGCGGCCCAGCGGTCGTTGATGTTCTGGCGGCCGTCTTCGCTGAGGCTGAGCCTGCCCTCGTGCACTTCGGCGCGGTAGCCACCGATGACGGCATCGTCCCACAGCGGCTCGGAGGGGCAGGGCAGATCGCCGGGCTGGCGGCGGTGGCTCAGGGCCAGGGGCTTCTCCTCCAGGAAGGTGAGTACCAGCTTGGGTGCCGGTTCCACCTCCTCGATGGCCACCAGCTCGACGCCGGCATCCGCCAGGGCCTGGGCCAGTCGCAGGGTGATGCGATCGTCGGCCAGATGGCACAGGTAGGTGACGTGATCCAGGCCATGGGCCTTGGCAAACTCCGCCTTGGGCAGCAGCTGCAGCATCGGTTTTTCCAGGCTGCTCAGCAGGCGTACCCCCTGGTTGGAAAGGTGCAGGGCGCCGTTGAGGGCCTCGGTGCGGCAGAACAGCAACTGACTGGGTTGGAAGCCACCCAGGCGGCGGAAGCGGCGCAGGCCGCTGCCGGTGGCCAGGGTGCACTGTCCCTTCTCCAGGAAGGTGCTGACCGCCTGCTGCAACTGCCCGTTGTTGAGGCCGGGCTGGGCCTCGCTACCGCAGTTGTGGCAGGCCTCCAGGTGATCCCGACACTGGCCGCAATAGGGGTTGTGAACCGGGCCATGGGCCAGGGCGTGGTCGTTGCCCTCGAGCTCCTCCACCGGCAGCAGTTCACTGCGCTCCAGCCAGCAGGAGAGAGACCACTCCTGTCCCACCTGCTCGGCCAGTTCCGACAGCTGCTCCTGATCGCCCTCGGCAATGAAGAAGTAGCTGTTGTCGTTGTTGCCTGTGGTGAGTACCTGGGGGTGGGTCAGTAGCTGGTTGCAGCGATGAGCGTAATAGGGGACCGGACGGTCGCAGTGGAAGTTAAACTTCAGCTTCATGGCTGGGTCCTTAGGTGTCGCAGGAATGGTAGGCCAGGGCCTGGATGTCGAGATCCTTTACCTTGGTGGCGCGGATTCCCAGGGTCTCCAGGTGACCAACCAGGGCTTTCTCCATGGTGGGCACGGCGCCTTTGACCTGGTCGGTCAGCTCGAAGCTCATCGATTCCAGGACGGTGGGGACCACACCCAGGACATGGGTCTTGGGCCGGTCGCCCACCATGTCCATCATGTTCAGGGTTTGCAGCATCTCCACTTCGTGGGCACTGCCTTGCCAGTCCACCTCGGCGGGGGCCTGGTCAAAATCGAAGAAGAAGACGTCGCCGTAGTTGGCATTGGCGGCGTTGATGGTGTCGACCACCACCAGGTGGTCATAAGGGGCAATCAGAGGAATCAGTGCGTTGGCCAGGGTGCCGCCGTCCATGAACTCCAGCTGAGGTTGCCCCTCGAACTCGTACGCTTTCTGGAAGTAGTTGGCAAAATGTACGCCGATGCCTTCATCGGCGTACAGAACATTGCCAATCCCCAGAATGAGGATTTTTTCTGGCATATCGATTACTTGTGCTTCATTGGGTGGTAGTCATAACCGGACACAATGGAATCCACAGAGTTGTGCTTGAAGCGGATGCCACTGAATACAGCCATATATACATGGATAACCATGAAGATGACAAATACCCAGGTCAGGAAGTGGTGCAGCTCACGCACGAAGGCCAGGGTTCCGAACATCGGAATCAGGGCTTCGGCGATGGGCATAAAGGCACCACCCAATCCTTCGTGATACACATGGGCGTGCAGGATCAGGCCGGTTACACACATCACCACAATAACCAGGGTCAGTGCGAAGTAGGTCATGTACTGCAGCGGTCCGTAGACACCGGACTTGTGCATGTTGCCCATGTAACCGTATGCCAACAGGTTCTCAATCCATTTCTTGGGACTGATCACATCACGGAATGAACGCCGCTCGATATCACTCTTACTGAAGAAGTAAAGATAGGCGCGGATGATGGTGATCGCCACAAGCAGGAAACCTGCTACCAGGTGGCCGAAGCGCACCCAGCCTTGCATCAGGTTGTCGGGTCCACCGTACTGGACCAAAAAGGGCCAGGAGATGTAGAACCCGGAGATTACCAGCAACACGATGGAGAGTGCACGCAGCCAATGGCAGATGCGGATCACCGGCGTGAAGATGTAATCCCTTGAATGTGGAACCTTGTTAGACATAGCTCCTCCTTAGCAGGCGTTGGGTGCTACTTGGAACTGCCCCAGATCCTGGCCCTTGTAATCCATCACGTGTACGGCACAGGCCATACATGGGTCGAAAGAGTGGATGACGCGGATGATCTCCAGAGGCTTGGTGGGATCTTCCAGCTTCATGCCAACCAGGGACTGCTCGAAGGGGCCGACTTTGCCGTTGGCGTCCACAGGACCGGAGTTCCAGGTGGTGGGTACCACGGCCTGGTAGTTCTCGATCTTGCCACCCTTGATGCGGATCCAGTGGCTGAGCAGGCCGCGAGGCGCTTCAATCACACCCACACCCTTGTACTCTTTGTCGGGATCGATTACCGGTTCGATGTAGGTGGCTTCATCGACAACGATGTTGTTCACCAGGGCATCGAAGGTCTTCAGGCTGTTCTCGGCAACCAGCATGGTCTGTACCAGACGGGACGCGGTACGGCCCAGGGTGGTGAACAGAGCTTCAACCGGCAGGCCGGTGGCTTTCAGCAGGCCGTTAACGGCGTTGACCACCTGCTCATTGCCGCGGGCGTAGGCCACCAGCAGGCTGGACAGCGGACCCACTTCCACAGGCTCACCGGCATAGCGGGGAGACTTAACCCAGGAGTACTTGCCTTCGTTGTCGAAGGTGGGAAGCTTGCCGTAGACGGTGTCGCGCTCGATCAGGCCGGTGTAGTTGGGCTCGGTCACGCCATCATAGGGGTGACGGGCCGCGCCGTCCTGATACCAGGAGTGGGTCACGTCCTCTTCGATCAGGGTCAGGTCGACGTCCTGAACCGCGGACAGGTCGCCATTCATGATGACACCCTGCTGGAACAGGAACTCGCCGTTGCCCAGGTAGAAGTCTTCGGCGGCCATGAAGTTCTTCACGCCAACGCCACCCAGTACGGAGGGCTCGCCCTTATAGGCTTCGGCGGCCATCAGCACGTCAGGCAGGTAGGCGCGGTTGATGAAGTCGTTCACCTCGGCGTGCTTCTGCTTCCACTCCTGCAGACGGGCGGGAGACAGCATGTCGCGTACACAGCTTACGCCACCAACCACCAGGGATTGTGGGTGAGGCTGCTTACCGCCGAAGATGGCCAGCATCTCAGCCGCCTTGCGCTGTACTTCCAGGGCCTTCAGGTAGTGGGATACGGCGATCAGGTTCTGCTCGGGAGTGAACTTGTAGGTGCCGTTGCCCCAGTAGGCGTTGGCGAAGGGACCCAGCTTGCCGGTGTTCACCAGACCCTGTACCCGCTCCTGTACGGCGCGCAGTTCACCTTCGCCGGCGGCGATGGGGGTGGCGCTGTACTGCATGGCAACCTTGGCGGCCTTGGCGGGATCGGCGCTCAGGGCGGAGACGATATCAACCCAGTCCAGGGCATGCAGGTGGTAGAAGTGCACCACGTGGTCATGCATGTACAGGGAGGACTGCATCAGGCTGCGCAGCAGCTTGGCGTTCTCGGGAATCTTCAGATCCAGGGCGTCCTCTACCGCTTCGATACTGGCGCGGTAGTGGGAGTAGGTGCACACACCACAGATACGCTGAACCAGCAGGCCGGCATCCATGGGGCTACGGCCCTTGAGGATGGTTTCGATGCCGCGCCACAGGGTGGAGCCGGACCAGGCCTTGGTGATGACATTATTTTCATCGACCTCAACCTCGACACGAAGATGACCTTCAATCCGGGTGATTGGATCGACTACAACACGTTTGCTCATCACTTATCCTCCACATCTTTGGCAAACACACCGGCTACGGCGTGGGCACCGAGACCGACTACCGACAGGCCGAGGATGGCGGTGCCGATAAAGTCAGCGGTTTTATCCAGGCTGTGGATATCGCGGCGACCCAGGGGTTTCTCGAAATCGGCCATGGCGTCCCAGAAGTTGGGCTCGGAACAACCGATGCAGCCGTGACCGGCCAGCACGGGCCAGCTGGTGTGGTGGTTGAAGCGCTCGGTGGGGCAGTTGTTGTAGGTGTAAGGACCCTTACAGCCTACCTTGTACAGACAGTAACCCTGTTTGGCACCTTCGTCACCGAACTGCTCGACGAACTCACCGGCGTCGAAGCGACCGCGACGCTCACAGTTGTCGTGAACACGTGCGCCGTAGGCCCACTTGGGACGACCGTACATGTCCATTGGCGGCAGTTTGCCGAACATGACGAAGTACATCAGGGTCCCGACGATGTTCTTCTCGCTGGGGGGACAGCCACCCAGGTTCACAACGGGCTTGTGAACAACCTGGTCAACGCCCTTGGCTTCGGTTGGGTTCGGCGCAGCGGCCTGAACACCACCGAAGGCGGCACAGGTACCCACAGAAACGATGGCGGCAGCGCCCTCGGCAGCGTGGTGGATGATCTCGGTACCGGTGTGGCCTTTACAGCCCACGGTCAGGTAGTGACCGTTGTCTGCGGTGGGGATGGCACCCTCGACAGCCAGCACATAGCCGCCTTTGTAGGCTTCCAGCGCGTGCTCCAGGTTCTCTTCCGCCTGCCAGCCGGCAGCGGCCATCAGGGTCTCATGGTACTCCACAGAGATGTGGTCGAAGAGGACACTGTCGATGGAGGGGGTGTCACAACGAATCAGGGATTCGGAGCAACCGGTACATTCGGCCATGTGCAGCCAGATAAGCGGCACACGATCGGCGACCTCTGCCGCTTCGGCCACCAGGGGGCTGAAGGAGAGTGGCAGAGAAAGCATTGCGGTGACCTGTGCGGACCAGGTCATGAACTCCCGACGGGAGATGCCCTGGCTCTCGAGGCGTTGCATCAGCGGAGTGGACTTAACCGCGTTGAGTTTCTTCAACTCGGAAAGTCGCTTTTTTCCCCGCGAAAATAGAGCGTCGTACTGTCCCATATTTTTTAATCCTTGCATTGGGTACACGGGATTGCCATGCAAAGTGTATGGGATCCGATGTTGGACATAATGACCGAGATCAATATTGGGGAGATATCTTCACAGGCCCTGCTGTTAACAGGCTGTTGTCGTGACCCGGATCATGGTTTTTTAGATATTTAGCCATGAATCCTATTTTTTGTCGTGTTTTTGGGGTTGAAAGTGAAAGAAGTTTGTTAGAGGCCCATGGTCAAAATGTGTCTTGCCACATCTGAAATTGGCTGTTTCGTGGATCAATATATGGGACATTTTGTCTGTGATCCTTGTCACCATGGGTCACTTTTGGAGACTTTTATCCTTTTTTGATTTTTCTCAATCTTTTTGAGACTCACGTTTTTTATTTCTTTGAAATCTGGAAAAAAGAGCCAATTAAAATATTTCATTGGCTCCCGAAAAAGATTATCACGAAGTATTACGGATTAGTTTTTCGTAATACTGGATAGTGTTGATAGTTGCTGTCGTAATAGGAACTATTCTCATAGAACCAGCGGAGCCTGGCCTGAGGGTTATTTGCAAAATTGGGATCCGCCGCCAATTTCTGACCAAAGGCTTTTTTCAGAGCCGGATCACTCTCCAGCATTTTTTGTGCCATGGGTTCCACTGCGTACTGCTCGATGTACTCGGTGCGAGTAAAGATGGGGTTGAAGAAGCCCCACTGCAGCAGGGAGTCGGTGGCCTCCGGCTCCAGCAGCTGGATCGCCAGATCGCCCAGCGGCTGGTCGGTGCCGATTCGCCAGGTGCCCGCCTCCAGGGTGTGGCGTTCGTAGTGCTCGGTGGCGGTCACCGCCACCCGCTGGCGGCCCTCGTAATCTTGGTCGGCAAACTGGTGCTGCAGGGTGTAGGAGCTCAGCTCCAAGGTTTGAGGCTGCTCCAGGCGGCTCATCTGGATGCCGTGCAGCCGCAGCCGCGCCAGCACCTGCTGCCACTGCGGGGGGATGTAGTAAGCTTCTGGCCTGGCCCGTTGGAGCCCCGGCTTGGTGCGCCCGGTGACCGGCAAGTCGGGATAGAGCTGGGGCTGGCCGTTCCAGCGGATCACCGGTGCGCCGCTGATGTCGCTGATCTCCTTGGTGTAGCCGATCCCCTTGAAGTCCCACCCCTGGGGCTGCAGTTCGCTCTCCCAGGTGAGGATGACGGGATCCGGACGACGGGCCCGATCCTGCTCGACGGCCCGGCGCAACTCCTCCCCCTTGTCAGCCAGCAACTCCAGGGTGTGCTCCAGCATCACGTAGGTGCCCAAGACCCGCTGGCGGAAGGACTTAAGGCTGTGGTTCTCGATGAGGATGGTGGGCAGATGGCGAACGTCGCCGTAGCCGTTGGAGTAACGGGGGGAGGGGTTCCACAGGCTCAGCCCCTGGCTCAGGTCGGTGTTGTCCAGGGCGAACACCAGCGGGCCGGGGGTATGGCCCGCACGGGTCAGCGCCCGGTCCACCGAGGGGCGGTAGGTGTCTTCCAACCACCGGTAGGTGGCCGGGCTGTGGCCTACCGCCAGGTTGTAACCGTAGGTGACGTCATACTGGTAGTCGATGCCGTCGGTGGCATGCACATCTATATAAAGCAGGGGATCCCACAGGTTGATGGCGGTGAGCATCGCCTGCATCTCCGGCGTGTCGGCCTTGGCGTAGTCCCGGTTGAGGTTGCTGGCGGTGGTACGCCATCCCATCACCTCAGGTCCCCTTTGGTTTACCCTGTTGTAGAGCCCCCGGCGCTCGTGGCCATCCACATTGAAGATGGGCACGAACAGCAGGTTTGCCCTGTCCAGCAGCGCGCCTTTGCCGCCGGCCACCATGTCCCGCAGCAGCATCATGCCGGCGTCCTTGCCGTCGATCTCGCCGGCGTGAATGCCCGCCTGAACCAACACCGTGGGGCGTCCGTTGGCGTGCAGCCGGGCAGGATCGGCGGTGCCCTCTTTACTGGCCACCACCATCCAGATCTCCCGTCCCTGGGGCGAGGTGCCCAGGCTAACTCGATGGAGCTTGTCGGACGCGGCCACCAGGGCATCCAGCCACAGCCGGGTCTCCCGGTAGTCGGGATTCCGGCTGAGGCCGCTGCGTTCGGCCGGGGTGGCTCGGGGATCATCGACACTGAGCTGCAGCCGCTCACTGGCGCCCTGCCACTGGGGCAGGGGAGGGAGAATGGGGTCGTTGAGGTATTGGGCGATGGCCGCCATGGGCAGCAGGGCGGCGGTGAGCAGGTGCTTCATGTTCTTCCTTGGTGTTTTTTAAGCCATCCATCTTAAGGGCTAATCGATCGGATGCAATGACCCAGAACCTTGTCCCAGACATTGCTGAAAAATCAGAAATACGAGTACCCAGACAGGGAAGGAAATTTGATCCCAGTCAAGGCAATGTATAGTTGCATCAAAAATGCCTTTATTGAGCTTCGGGGATATTTTAAGCTGGCGCCATTAAAACATGCATAACATATATAACTTTAAAGGAGCGCCACCGTGTTTTGTATTCAATGTGAGCAAACCATGCAGACCCCCGTGGGCAACGGCTGTCAGTACGCCATGGGCATGTGCGGCAAGACCGCAGAGATCTCCGATCTCCAGGATGTGCTGGTGTACATGCTGCAGGGCGTCAGCGCCTACGCCAATGCCGCCCGCGAAGTGGGTGTGGTGGATGCCGATGCAGACGCGTACATTCCCCAGGCTTTCTTCTCTACCCTGACCAACGTGAATTTCGACGAGACCCGCCTGATCGAGTACACCGCCAAGGCGATCGAGACCAAGGTCCGCCTGAAGGCCGCCTACGAGGCCGCCTGTACCCTTCAGGGGGTCGAGCCCAGGGTGCTGGCCGGTGCCGGTCAGTTTGAGATCTCTGCCGAAAAGGCGGCCATGCTCAGTCAGGCCCCAGCCACCGCGGTAAACCGTGGCCTGAGCGACGTGGGTGAAGACATCGTCGGTCTGCGTCTGCTGGTGCTCTACGGCCTGAAAGGGGTGGCGGCCTACATGGAGCATGCTCGTATTCTGAAGAAGCAGGATGAGGCGGTCTACGCCGAGTTCCACCGCATCATGGCCCGCCTGGGCGAGGATCCCAGCGATCTGAACGAACTGCTGGAGCTGGCCATGGCCTGTGGTCACCTGAACTTCAAGGTGATGGAGATGCTGGACGCCGGTGAAACCGAGGCGTTCGGCCATCCGGTGCCCACCAAGGTGAACATGAAGCCGGTCGCCGGCAAGGCGATCCTGGTTTCCGGTCATGATCTGATCGACCTGCAGCACATCCTGGAACAGACCAAGGACAAGGGGATCAACGTCTACACCCACGGCGAGATGCTGCCCGCCCACGCCTACCCAGAGCTGGGGGGCAAATACCCGCACCTGGTGGGCAACTACGGCTCCGCCTGGCAGAACCAGCAGAAGGAGTTCGCCAACTTCCCCGGCGCCATCGTGATGACCTCGAACTGTCTGATCGATCCCAACCCGGGCGCCTACGCCGATCGTCTGTTCACCCGCAACATCGTCGGTTGGCCCGGCGTGACCCATCACACCGGCCAGGACTACGCCGAGGTGATCGCCAAGGCGCTGGAGTGTGACGGCTTCAAGTACGACGAGATCCCTCACTACACCATGACCGGCTTTGCCCGCAATGCCCTGATGGCCGCCGCTCCAGCCGTGGTCGAGCAGGTGAAGGCCGGCAACATCCGCCACTTCTTCCTGGTGGGCGGCTGTGACGGCGACAAGCAGGAGCGCAACTACTACACCGAGTTCACCAAGGCGGCGCCTCAGGACACCCTGTTGCTGACCCTGGCCTGCGGCAAGTTCAAGTTCAACGATCTGGAGTTCGGTGACATCAACGGTATCCCGCGGCTGCTGGATGTGGGCCAGTGTAACGATGCCTACTCCGCCATCCAACTGGCCCTGGCCCTGGCCGAGACCTTCGACTGCGGCGTCAACGACCTGCCTCTGTCGTTGATCCTCTCCTGGTTCGAGCAGAAGGCGATCGCCATCCTGCTGACCCTGCTGGCCCTGGGGATCAAGGATATCCGCGTCGGTCCTACCGTACCCGGCTTCCTGACTCCCAACCTGATCAACCACCTGCACGAGCAGACCGGCCTGCGCCTGACCACCACCGTGGAGCAGGATCTGGCCGACATCCTGGGTTAAGCCCCGACCGCTAAGGCCAAGGGGAGCGTAGCTCCCCTTTCTTTCTACAGGAGAGGTACCGATGCAGCTGACCTGCACTGAGATCCGGGCGGAAACCCACGACGTGAACACCTACCTGTTCGAGTCGGACCAGCCCATCGAGTTTATCCCTGGCCAGTTCCTGCCGCTTCAGGTGGAGATCGACGGCCAGAACTACAGCCGCTGTTACAGCCTGGCCTCCATCCCCGGGGATCGCCGCTACGCCCTGACCATCAAGCGGGTCAGTGGTGGGCTGATCTCCAACCACTTGGCGGATAACGCCAAGGTGGGGGATCGTTTCCGGAGCCTGGCGGCCGGGGGAGAGTTCCACTTCCAGCACGCCCGTGAGGGCAAGCTGCTGATGCTCAGCGCCGGCTGCGGCATCACCCCGGTTTACTCCATGCTCAGGGCCCGGCTGCTGGCGGATCCCGAGGCGGACATCATCTTTGTCCACAGCGCCCGCACCCCGGCGGATCGCATCTTCCCGGGCCAGCTGGAGCAGCTGGCCCGGGACCACAGCAACCTCAAGCTGTGCTGGGTGGTGTCGGAAGACGCCGAATCCGGCCAGCATGAAGGCCTGCTGGATGCGCGCATGCTGCTCTCCCTGGCCACCGATCTGCGGGAGCGCACCATCCTGATGTGTGGGCCACAGGGCTACATGGATGCGGCCCATGGATGGTTCGCTGCCCTGGGAGTGGATCCCGCTCGGGTGTTTCACGAGGCCTTTGCCCCCCTCTCGGGCGATAATGGTGCTGTACCCGCCTCAGAGGGCGCCGGGCACACCCTGTCGGTCGGTGACAAGTCTGTCAGCATCGATGGCGCACAGACGGTTCTGGAGGCGCTGGAGGCGCAGGGTCTGCCCATCTTCGCTGCCTGCCGGGCCGGTGTCTGCGGCAGCTGCAAGTGCAAAGGAGAGGATGACAAGCTGGAGCGGACCGCCGTTGGCCCGCTGACGCCCCAAGAGCTGGCTCAGGGCTATTTCCTGGCCTGTGCCTCCAAGGTGACCGGCGACATGCAACTGACTCTGCCCTGAGGCCGGGTCCCCTCCTGCCAGAGGCCTCCCATCGGGAGGCCTTGTTCGTTGCGACCCTGCCGCCCTCTGTCCGTCCGTGGCGCCAACTTCTGGCGATCTTCCCGGCGAATTGCCGTGATCTTGCCGATGGTAACCGGTGCCGATTGCCGGCGCAGAAACGTGCCTCGAACCCCTTTTGGGACAAATTGACCCGATAAAAATCCGCGTCAAATCCGCTTCGGTAAAGCCAGTCGTTCATCTGCTATTATTGTGTGATCCTGATCGCACTATTGGCCGAAAAATGGCCGCCTGGATGTTGATCAGTTGTTGATGAGAGGTTGGGTTTGGGTGAAATCGGCCGGGCGCTTGGTCAAACCAATTTCCCTGGTGTTAAGGTCGTGTGAATTCGTACTCCTTCAAATGATCCGCAAATGTAATTTTTTGTGGTTTCTTTCTTAAATGTGACGCGGATTTTACATTGTGTTAACCGGGGTCAGCCCGCCGATAAGTGATACCTGGGTCACAGTCTGTCCAGGGGGCCACCTTTAGACTCCGCCAAAACTGCCGACACACACACAGCGGAGAATATAATGAAAATCGCCTTGTTCATCCCTTGCCTGGTGAACCACATGACACCCAATGTGGGCATCGCCACGGTAGAGCTTCTTGAGAAGCTGGGGCATCAGGTCATCCTCCCCGAGGGGCAGACCTGCTGCGGTCAACCTATGACCAACTCCGGTTGCTTCGAGGATGCGAAAAAAACCACGCTGAAACTGTTGAACGCCTTCAAAGGCATCGACTGTGACTACATCGTCTGTCCTGCCGCTTCCTGCATGATCGCCGCCAAGGAAAACTTCCACGAGTTCGACTGCAGCCCGGAAGCCACCGCTGTGATCGGCAAACTGAAGGAGCTGACCGAGTTCCTGCACGACATTCACGGTCTGGAGCGCTTCAACAAGCCCTTTAACCACAAGATCAGCCTGCAGATGTCCTGCCACGGTATCCGCATGCTGGACCTGGCCACCCCCTCCGAGATTAAGGGCAGCGGCCGTTACAACAAGGTGGAAGCCCTGCTGTCCCGTATCGAAGGGATCGATATCGTCTATCCCGATCGCCAGGACGAATGTTGTGGCTTCGGCGGCACCTTTGCCCTGGACGAGGGGGCAGTGTCCGGGAAAATGGGTAAAGACAAGGCCCAGGCGCACGCCAACACCGGCGCTCGCTACGTGGTGGGCTTCGACCCATCCTGTCTTTTGCACCTGGACGGCGTTATCCGTCGCGAGGGGCACCCCGTGGAAACTCTGCACATCGCAGAACTGCTCAACCAGGCACTGTAAGGAGCGACGATCATGGCATTGATTGGTGGAATCGAGTCTCACGCCAGTGCGGCTGAGAAGTTTAACCGCGACGTCGAGCGCGTTAATTGGCACGACAAGGCACTGTGGAACCTGCGTCACAAGCGTGACCTGGCGGCAGAATCCCAGCCCGAGTGGGAGGAGCTCAAGCAACTGGGTTCCGAGTACAAGCTGCACACTCTGGCGAACCTCAAGCACTACCTGACCGAGTTTGAGGCCAACTGTAAGAAGAACGGCATCGTGGTGCACTGGGCGAAAGACGCCAAGGAGCACAACGAGATCGTGCATGGCATCCTGTCCAAGCACAATGTAAAGAACCTGGTGAAGTCCAAGTCGATGTTGACTGAGGAGTGTCACCTGAACCCCTACCTGATCGAGCGCGGCATCGACGTGATCGACACCGACCTGGGTGAGCGCATCATCCAGCTGAACGAGCAGCCGCCCAGCCACATCGTGGTGCCGGCCATCCACCTGAAGAAGGAGGAGGTTGGCGAGCTGTTCCACCGCAAGATCGGGTCCGAGAAGGGCGCTTCCTGCCCGACCTACCTGACCAAACAGGCCCGTGCGCACCTGCGTCAGAAGTTCCTGGAAGCGGACGCCGGCCTGACCGGGGTGAACATGGCGATCGCCAGCGAGGGCGCCGTCGCCATCGCCACTAACGAAGGCAACGCCGACATGGGTGTGAACCTGCCTAAGGTTCAGATCCACTGCATGGGCATCGACAAGATCGTACCCAACATGGACGCGGCCAGCGTGCTGTCCCGTACCCTGGCCCGTAACGCCACCGGCCAGCCCATCACCTCCTACACCACCCTCTACAAGGGCCCCAAGCAGGGCGGCGAGATGCACGTGGTGCTGGTGGACAACGGTCGCACCAAGCTGTTCCAGGATGAGTTGTTGGCGGAAGCCTACAAGTGTATTCGTTGCGGCGGCTGCCTGAACACCTGCCCCGTATACCGTCGCTCCAGTGGCTTCAGCTACAACGCCCTGATTCCCGGTCCTATCGGTATCGCAGTCAGTGCCGGTGACGACGAGACCCACTCCCTGGCCTGGGCCTGCTCCCTGTGCGGTTCCTGTACTCAGGTTTGCCCCACCAAGGTGCCTCTGGACAAGATCATCTTCAAATGGCGTCGCATCCACGCCGATCAGGGCAAGCTGCCCTACGGCAAGAGCGGCTACATGCCTTGGGTTGGTAAGTTCATGGCCAGCGAGACCATGCTCAACCTGGGTATGGCCAGTGCCCGTACCGCCCTGCGGATCCTGCCCGATGCACTGATGAAGCCCTTCGGCATGGATTGGACCAAACACCGTGAACTGCCTAAAGCACCTAAGACCGGCTCCTTCGAAGCGTGGTTCAAGAAAAACCGGGAGAACAAGTAATGTCTAGCCGTGACGCAATCTTCGCCGCATTGGATAAGTGCAACCTGCCCGATGCGCCTATGCCTTCGATCACCATCGAGCCCAACAACGAAGACCTGATGGGCCAGTATGAAGCCAACCTGGCCAAGGTGGGCGGAACCCTGGTTCGTGTTAAGGACCTGAGTGAAGTGCAGGCGCAGCTGGACAAGGCGATGGCCGACAACCAGAAGGTGATCTGCCGTGTCGAGGGCCTGACCGGCAACCGCGAACTGGACGCCGATCCCCACGATCTGCACGACCTGGACCTGGCGCTGATCGACGCCGAGGCCGCCGTGGCCGAGAATGGCGCGGTGTTTGTTCGCGAAACCGCCAGTGGCCACCGCGTACTGCCCTACATCACCGAGAATCTGGCGGTGGTGGTCAAGGCGGACACCCTGGTTGCCAACATGCATGAAGTGGTTAAGCGGGTAAAACTGGAGTCTGGTCAGCATGGTGCCTTTATCGCCGGTCCCTCCAAGACCGCCGATATCGAACAGGCCCTGGTGATCGGCGCCCACGGTGCCTGCTCCATGACCGTATACATGCTCGACTAAGGGGCAGTTGACCGGGTCCGAATGACGTGCCGGTGCAAAGACGCACCGGGCGGCGGCCACAGCCCCCGCCTCCCGATACAGAGTCTCCATCCCTGGCTCTGTGGGACGCCTCCCCTGCACACAAGGGGGAGACCCGGTCATCCATCTTCTCGTGTAGTTAGCACACACGTTTGGCTCACTTCGGTGAGCCTCTTTTCTTTATCACACCGGCCAAGCCGGTTTAGCACACAGGTTTGGCCCACTGCGGCCCGCTTTTGGTGCTCCTGCCCACCACGCCCTGAAACCGGGTCCATTGCAAGCCGGCCGTTTTTCTGCATTTAATGCCTTTGGGAAAAAGGAAGTCAAGGAGCGGCTTGTGCAGGAGAGAGGCAGGGTACAAAATCCGGCAATAGTGCTGCAGGCGCAAAACTTGGTGAAGCGCTTTGGTGATCTGGTCGCGGTAGATCAGCTGAGCCTGGCCCTGGAGGAGGGGGAGTGCTTCGGGTTGCTGGGGCCAAATGGCGCCGGAAAGTCCACCACACTGGAGATGCTGGAGGGTATTTTGCCGCCCACATCCGGCGAGATTCTATTCGATGGCGAGCCCCTTAAGGGGGACTACCGCCAGCAGATCGGCATTCAGTTTCAGGCCACCGCCCTGCCTGAGTACCTGTCGGTCAACGACTGCCTGACCCTGTTTTCCAGCCTCTATCGTCACACCATGGACAGCGCTGAGCTGGTGCGGATCTGTCGCCTGGAGGCGCTGTTGCCACAGCGTCACAGTACCCTATCAGGGGGACAGCGGCAGCGGCTGCTGCTGGCGCTGGCGTTGCTCAACCGGCCCAGGTTGCTGTTTCTCGATGAGCCCACCACCGGCCTGGATCCCCAGGCCAGGCACAACTTCTGGCAACTGATCCGTGACATCCGCAGCACTGGCACCACCATCCTGCTGACCACTCACTACATGGATGAGGCGGAGCAGCTGTGTGACCGCATCGCCATCATGGATCATGGCCGGGTACTGCGCCAGGACACGCCGGCGCGGTTGATCGAGCAGGAGTTCCGCGCCCGCCTGGTCAGCCTGCCCGCCGACCTGTCCCTGGGGGGGCAGTGGACCCGCCCCTGGGTGGTGCGCAACGGCCGCCAGGAGTACCACACCGACGACGTCAACCAGGTGCTGACCGAGCTGCAGCGGCGCCGGGTGGATCTGACCGGGCTCAACGTCCGCCGCCCCAATCTGGAGGATCTGTTCCTGAAACTTACCGGCCATCAACTGAGGAGCTGACCATGAGGAGCCTGCTGGCACTGATCCACGCCCGGAACCTGGAGTTTGTCCGGGATCGTTCCGCCCTGGGCTGGAGCCTGATGTTTCCCCTGATGCTGATCGTCGGCTTTGGCATCGCCTTCTCCGACACCGACAAACCCGAGTACAAGCTTGGGGTGGTCGGGGAGCCAGTCTACCTGGAGGCGCTGAGGCAGACCCGCTACCTGCAGCTGATTGGCTACGAGGATGAGCGGTTGGCGCGGATCAAGGTTGGGCGGCACCAGCTGGACCTGTTGCTGACCGAACAGGGTTATGTGGTCAACCCCGACTCCATGAAGGGCTACCTGGCGGAGCGTATCCTCAAGGCGGAGGTGGGGCCGCTGCCCGCCACCCAGGTTCAGGGGGAAGCGGTGCGCTACATCGACTGGCTGATGCCCGGGGTGATCGGCATGAATATGATGTTCTCCGGCCTCTACGGTGTGGGTTATGTCATCGTCAGATATAGAAAAAACGGCGTGCTCAAACGCTACCAGGCCACCCCGATGAAGCCCTGGATCTTCATCCTGTCCCAGATCTGCAGCAGGATGATCCTGATGATGGCCACCGCTACCCTGGTGTTCGCCGCCTGTACCCTGATGTTCTCCATTCCCATCAACGGCAGCCTGCTGCTGCTGTTGGTGACGGCGCTGCTGGGGGCGCTCTCCCTGGTGAGCGTCGGCCTGCTGGTGGCGTGCCGGACCCGCTCTGAGGAGTTCGGCAACGGGGTGTTGAACCTGATCGCCTGGCCGATGATGTTCCTCTCCGGCGTCTGGTTCTCCCTGGAGGGCACCGCCCCCTGGATCCGGGGACTGGCCAACCTGTTGCCGCTGTCCCACCTCAACGCCGCCAGCCGTGCCATTATTATTGACGGTGCCGGGGTCGCTGAGCTGTTGCCCCACTGGCTGGCCCTGGTCTCCATCTCCGCCGTGGCGATCTTCATCGGGGCCAGATGGTTTCGTTGGAATTAGCGGCGGCCGATCGGCGGTGCTCAGCCACTCGTTCTATGGTGATGCGCCTTAACCGCCTACGATCGACAGCCACCGGGAGGGCCTATGGCCAAGGTATTGGGAGTGGGGGGCATCTTCTTCAAGAGCCAGAACCCGAAATTGCTGGGGCAGTGGTATCGAGATCACCTGGGGATGGAGGTGGGCGAGTACGGCGCCGATTTCTCCCCCGGCGCCATGCCGGAAAATGGCCTGACCGTCTGGTGTCCGTTCGCCGAGGAGAGCGAGTACTTCCAGCCCTCGGCCCGGTCCTATATGTTCAACCTGGTGGTGGATGACCTGGCCGGGGCGCTGTGTCAGGTGGAGGCGGGTGGTGGCGAACTGGTGGGGGAGATCGTCAAGGAGTCCTATGGTCAGTTTGGCTGGTTTATCGACCCCGAAGGCAACAAGGTGGAGCTGTGGCAGCCCGCCTGAGGTGGGCTGCCCCCAGTTATAAGATCTCCCCCTTAAGCGTGGCAAACTCTTCGTGGTAGCCGACGACCCTGTCCAGGTAAACCTTTGTTTCATCATAGGGTAGGAAGCCCTGTAGCCGGTCGAACACCTCCACTGGCGACAACTGGTTGATGATTGGTGCAGCTTTGAGGATGTTTCTGCTCCTATCTGGGTTGAAAGCCCTGGCCACGTTGCCCGGACCGGTATTATAAGCGGCTATGGTGCAGTATAACCTGGCCCTAGGGTCCTCGATTCTCGCAAGGTATTTGTCGTACAGCAGGTGCAGATAGGCGGTGCCATATCGAATGTTCTCCGAGGGTTGGAACAACTGATATTCACTGGGCTTGCCGTGGCGATTCAACAACTTGTCATTGACATCCTTTCCCGCACTCGACGGTACGATCTGCATCAGTCCAAAAGCAGGAATATGAGATTTCGCTCTAGGGTTAAAGCTGCTCTCCGCTTTTATGATGGCGAAGATAAGCTCTGGTGCAACTTGCCACTGCTCAGACTCTGATTTGACTGCGGCCAGGTAGGGCTCGGCCCGGCTGGCTATCCGCTTATTGGGGAGGGTGACCTTGTAGGTGGTGACTACCTTGGCGCTTGGGTCGTGGCGCATCTGCTGGCTGTACTGTGCTTTGAGCTGGGCCAGACGATCCACTTCATGGGCTTTGACCTTTTTCTTCTCCCTGTCCAGTTGCAACTCCACCTTGGTTTCGTCCGAACCATTCATAATGGCGAGGTCTGCCCTCTTTTCCAGAGCTATCAGCGCTTGCTGATGCTGCTGGCTGATGAGCTTCTCCTGTTCCTCCTCAGCCTGAATACTGTAGGAGACAGGTGTTTTTTCTGGAGCACCCTGCCTCAGCAACTCTTCTGCTGAAACTGACAACTGCACCAGCGGAGCCTTTGTTTGTATTGCCGCCGTGTCTTCGGGTTGAGAGATTTTCTGGAGCTGGGCGATCGCCTGTTCCAGTGTGTTTGTAGAACCCAGTTCATGGATGACACTGATCTCGATGGTATCATTGGCAAAATCTACCACAGTGCGTTTTGTGAGATCGTCGCTGTAGTCGACGTAGGTATCGGCATCGCTTTGCAACGGCCGACCCCAGAGTTTCATCAACTCCTGACGCCGTCGATCAAACTGATCAAGATAGTCAGACTTATATTGTTCAAACTCAGATATAGTCTGTTGCTTGAAGGCCTCAAACTCCGCCAGCTCCTGAGAGGCTGGCGCCGGACCCACAAGCAACACTGCTGCCAGCAGGGTGCTGCCGGCAGCCGCGTTGCTTCTTTTCATGAGCTTCTCCTGAGCAGTTAGAGTGCGGTGGTGTTCACCAGCAGGGCACTGAGCACCTTATCTGCCTTCTCCTCCTTGAACCTTTGCCATAGCTCGGAATCGCGATCCTTACTGGCTTCCAGAGCGGTTCGCATGGTCCGTTGATAGTCCGCATTGCTCATACCAACAAGAACATAGAGAGCGCCGCTAGGGCTGGTCCGGGACTTAATGATGCGGGCCCCTGACAGGGTCTGCTTAGTGATGCTGGAAGCCGCCTTTTCAATCAGCTGCTTGATCTCACCACTGGCATCGACGTTATTGGCGACAACGGCATCATTAAGCTTGGCTGAGATGTTTGACTGGAAGGTCTTGGCCAACTGAACCCGGGCTTCGGAACTGGCGACATCCTTCATGAAGCCGATGCCTGCGGCAGATTTCGTGGCGTAACCCACGGCCGTCAGGGCGTAGTTGTCTATGCCCTCATCACAAACCCAACTGGGGGCCTCCACCTCCGGTGAGTCGGGGAAGGTGCAGGCCATGGTAATAGGTTCCGGTGTGGATGAGCAGCCCGTTACCAGAGCAATCGCGAGTATAGGTAAAAATTTCTTCATAGTTTCGCTCTCTTAGAGGTTAAACATTTCACGCAGATCTTTGGTGCTCTTGTCGGCCATCTCAAATATGTTGTCTTCGTGCTTGAGCTTGACCAGGTCTCCACGACGGATAGTCTCCAGTTTTTCCTTTTTATTGAGCACGATCCAGGAAAACATTGGCTCGATAGCGCCAGTGAATTTGCCGAAAGCAATGGTTTCGAATTCAGTAATGGTTTCCCCATTACCCAGCTCGGTGATCTTTTTGCGCTTGATCTCGACTGAGTCGCCTTCTTTCGCTCCCCTGGCGGCCCCAAGAGAGACACGGAAGACGTTGTCGTTTTTATTACCACGGCGCTCGATAACATAACCCATTGGGGCCAGAGAATTACGAATTTCCGTCTGTGCGTGTTCTACCGCGTCGCCTGAGGCATTGGAGAGGAGTGCGCTGTGCTTGGACTTGGTCAAAGAACAATGACCATAAAAGGCCTCGACACTGGAATCGGTGCCCTTCATTTCTGCTGTGTTTACCTGGTTTAACTCCGGAATGGACAGGATGCGAAGCTGGCCTGAGACTTTGCTGTTGTAAACACATTTCGGGCCGGTCTCTTTGCCGGTGAGCAGATCCGTACCGCCATCGGTCTGTTTGGTACTGATGCTGGCCGTCGTGACAGTGCTGAAGATGGCGAAATCTGCAACATGGGGCCCATCGTAGTTGAGTTTTCCTGTGGTCTCGGCCAGCAGTAACTCTTCTTTTAGGGTTTTGGCCGACTCCCGATCCACGGCATAGATTCCGGCGCCAGCCAGGGCATTCTCGATTTGACCCTGGATCTGGCTCTGAATGGCCGCCTGGTTCACTCCGGTTGCCGAAACTTTGGTGGGCATGACAATGACTTTCTTTTGGCTGGAATCCAGAAGTTTTGCTGGCATATATTCAGTGTCCTGGATGGGGATATTGGGAAGTGAAGTGATCTCCTCCCTTTTGGGGCCAGTTGAAACACAGCCTGTCATTATCAATGCACCAATTACGGCGATGGTGAGGTTTGGTTTCCTGCAGGTCATAATAACTTTCCTTGTATCATCATCATTTATATTGAAAGTAAAAGCTTCCAGATATCTTCTTTGGCGATCTGGTTAAGCATTTGCTGCTCCGCAACCGCTTTCGCCTGCTCACCGCTAAGTGAGGAGACTCCGGTTGCAGACAGCCGTTTTACATTCAGAACCCTTCCCTGTTCTTCAACGATAAATTTGCCTTTCAGACTGACGTGGAACTGCCCAAAGATCTCTCGAGCAGGCTGGGGTTGTATGGTGAACTTAAGGGTGGCCAAGGGTGATGGGCCAGAGCTCTGAAACCCGGCGTCGCCGAGCCATTGGCTTAGAAACTCTTGGGTCTGCTCACTGGTTTGCTCCAGCTTGAGCGCTATCACCCTGTGTTTTTTAGAGTCCGACAGGCGTTGCTCAAACCAATGGAGGTCTTCCAAAGAGGGAAGATTCTGTTGCTGTTGCTGCAGTATGGCAATCAGGCTTCGGGCCGATTCTGCATCTTGTTGACGGGTAAACAATTCTCGCAGTTCAACGAGGGGAGAGGCTTGCTGAGTTCGGAGGCGGTTAAACTCTTGAAGTAGCAGAGCGAGCTGCTGGCCCAGCCCCTTGAGTAAGGCGGTACGTTGCACCCTAATTAGCTGGTAGTGAGTCCCGTCTCTGTGCGCCGAATCATGCAGCTCATAGTTCGTCAGGGTTACTCCTGTACTTTCACTTCGTACTAGCTGATTGGCTTTGGTGGCTACTACATCATCGGTGACGCTGGTCTGGGTCTGCAGGCTTCCCTGAACCTTGACTTGAAGACGGCTGGTAACATCCATCAGTGCCTGATGCCGAGCATTCTCTAGGTTTATTCCTGCTCCGACACCGTAAAGGTATTCGTCAGAATCTGACGGTGGTTCCAGGTACCAGGATGGGGGGGCGGCCCGGCAGGCGGTGGCGGTCAGGATCAGCAATAGGGCGGCTATCCTTATAGACATTGGTGTGCTCCAGCTAAAAGTAGGTGTTGTATTCGTACCGGGTAAGCAGGGCTTCTGCCATCAACTCGCCCTTGTCGCTGCCGATCCCATACATATTGGGCTTCAACCTGTCCCTGAGGAGGGTGAGCTCTTCGTTGGTTTGGTCGCCTAGAGTTTGCTTTTTGGCGACCTCTCGTACCAGATCGCTCAGGTCGCCGGGGTTAACGCCATACTCTACGGTGCCCAGGTAGAGGGTTGCATACATCCCTTTAGCCCCAAGGGGGTAAGGCTCCATGTAGTAGACGAGGTTGAAGTCATCCAACTGATATTTTTCTGCTGCGGGGCTCGATTGGGAATAGGTGCCCAGGTTGAGTTGTTTATCGCTAAAGGGAATGACTGGAGAGAAAGCCGACAACTGGCTGTACAGCCCCTGATAGTCCAGTGTCTGTACCAGATATCCGCTGATCCTGCCTGTCTCGACTATCAGGGTGAGCAGGAACTTGTTTTTCTTGTAGTAGCGAAACTCCAGTCCCTTTTCGACCCTGGAGCGTTTAACTACCTGTGGAAAGCCTAGATCCTGCTCCACATAGGCCAGGTAGTTCCCCACATCAATTCGATCCAGAAGCTGTTCTTCCACATGATGAGTGAAATTGGCTTGAATTCCCTGATAGATGGAGTAAGACAGCTCTTTTGTATCGTTCCAGTTGCCAAAACCGATCATCATGGCGATAAGGTACAGAAATCCGGATTTGGCCTTTTGCCAATGGGTGGAAAGAGGGGAGCTCAGCGCTTCAATAACCACTGAGGAGGTGGTGGCATCCTCTGGCTCTGTGGGGGACATAATCCATTAGCCCTTTATTGTTAAGTTTTTCCTAAATTAACAACTGATGATATGTCTTAAGATTTGCTAATATCAAGTTAAATTTGTGGTGTGTAAGTGTTTGTTTTGATTCGTTATTGAAAAACGTGAATCTGTTAATAGTTTGCGGTGAACAAGTTGAAATGCTTTCCTGATTACGCCATTGGAAATGCGGTAGTAAAGAGAAGGGGTGATAAGTAAACTATGCGGTCACTTGCGAATGGAGGGAGGGGGAAATTGGATCAACATCAACACTGGATGCGCCGGGCCATGGCGCTGGCGGCCGAGGCGGAAGCCCTGGGCGAAGTGCCTGTGGGGGCGGTGCTGGTGAAGGATGGTGAGGTGCTGGCTGAGGGGTACAACCGCAGCATCGTCGATCATGATCCCAGTGCTCACGCCGAGATGCAGTGTCTGCGCCAGGCGGGAGCCAGGTTGGAAAACTACCGCCAGTTAGACACCACCCTCTACGTCACCTTGGAGCCTTGTCCCATGTGTGCCGGGGCCCTGGTGCACGCCCGCGTCGGAACCCTGGTGTATGGGGCGTCCGATCCCAAGACCGGAGCCGCCGGCAGCGTGATGGACCTGCTACGCCACCCGGCGCTGAATCACCAGATCGAGGTGATTGAAGGGGTGCTGGCTGAGCCCTGCGCACAACAGCTGAGTGATTTTTTCAAGCGGCGCAGGGCAGAGAAGAAAGCCCTGAAACAGGCTCAGAGGACTTCCGGGGACGCTTCCTGAAGGAAGGCTTTGGAGCGGTGCAATATCTTCATATGGTCGCGTTTTCTCAGTGCCCGCCTGCGCTCCGACAGGCTGCTCAGGGCTTTGCGGCGACGTGCTGGAGTTCTTAACATTATTTTCTCCTCCTATTTTTCTCTAGTTGGACCCTACCCTCATCTGTTTGCAGTTCGATGACATCGGCTTTGAGTGTGTGTGGCGACTTTGGCTCCATTAGGGCGACCAAAGCCGTCACGTTTTGAATCGAAAGTGAGCCATTGGAGCGAGTTGAATGACGCTCTCAATGGCAACCTTCTGATTTACAGGTTGATATAAGAGATAGCTACGACTTCGGGCAAATTCAACCCCAGGGGCCCGTAAAATCTGGATGGGTAACGGAGATCTTCTGGGAAGTTGGCGCAAGATCACTCTCGGCTCTTGGCCAGATCCAGTGGGGCACCCGTGGTGGGGGGAAGGTGGGTCTCCAGCAGCACCAGGGTATCGTAGTAGCGCTTGATGTTATCCACGTAGTGGGCGGCCACGCCCCCCTGGGCGAATCCGTAGCGGGTACTCTGGTAGTAGCGTTTCTGGGTGAGTCTGGGCAGCATCGATTTGACGTCTGCCCAGCTGCTTGGGTTGAGGCCCTGGCGTTGGGCGATCACCCTGGCATCCTCCACATGGCCCAGGCCGATGTTGTAGGCCGCCAGGGCAAACCACAACCGCTCCGGTTGCGGGATGGAGGCGGGCAGTCGCTTGAGTAGGTCGTGCAGATAGTCGCTGCCGCCGCGGATGCTTTGCTCCGGATTGAGCCGGTCGGTGACGCCGACCCGGCGCGCGGTGGACTGGGTCAGCATCATCAGGCCTCGGACCCCGGTCGGAGAGCGGGCTTTGGGATTCCAGTGAGACTCCTGATAAGCCACCGCAGCCAGCTGGCGCCAATCCAGCTCTCCGGCATGTTCGCGGAACCAGGACTCGTATTTGGGCAACTTGGTTTCCACCGCCCGGATAAAGGCTCGGGTGTCTACATAGTCGAAGCGCTTCACATGGCCGAAGTATTTCTCCTCCAACTGCTTCAGGGTGCCTGCCTGCTTCAGCGTGTTCCAGTAGTCCAGCAGTTCACTGAGCAGCCTGTGACTGCCGACTTCGGGTAGGGCCCAGCCCACCTCCTGCTCTGTGCCCAGGGAGAAGGCTACGGCCAGTTCCGGGTGCAGGCGCCGGCTGGCGGCCAGGGTCTTGTCGTCGGAGAGGGTATAGGCCAACTCTCCCGAGGCGACCATGGAGAGCAGCTCGTGGGCGGCGTAATTCGTGGTCTCCTCCCAACTGAGGACGGGCAGGGTTCGCCGCTCCGTCGCCAACATCTCCGCATGATTGGAGCCGGCCATCACCATCAGCGGTTCGGTGAGTTGGGCCAGAGAATCGGGCTTGGGGTGGCCCCGGCGGTAGACCAGTTGCACCCGGGTGCGGTAGATGGGGGGGCCAAAACGCCAGAAACTGCGGTTGAGGTGGGTATCGGTCAGGCTGGAGGCGATCAGATCCAGTTTGCCCTGGCTCATGTCGTCGAACAGCTCAGGCAAGGAGGCGTAGGGGGTAACCTCCAGCTCGCGCCCCAGGTGCAGGGCAAAACCCAGGGCCAGCTCGTAGTCCAGCCCCTGGGCACCGGCGGCGCCCACCACATAGGTGGTCGGCCCGTACAGAGTCCCCACCCGCAGCGGGCGGCTGGTCTCCGATTCAGGCTCGGTGCGCTGTGGCTGCTGATACTCCAGCGGAAGGCACCCGGCCAGGGTCAGCAGCAGAATCGCCAGTAAACCCCTCATGGTTATGCATCCATCTGAATTGTTCGTCATCTTCCGCTCATTGTAGACTGTTTTGCGACCGTCCTTTCCACTATAATGTCGCCACCTTTGATGCCGGGAATTGTGATCCGGTTCGGATTTCGCTCCCGGTATTGAGCCCTACACAAAACTATATAAGGTAAAAAATACCGTGATTAAGATCCTCCGCGGCGCGCCGGCGCTGTCCGCGTTTCGGGTCCACAAGCTGCTATCGGCTTGCCAGAACGCGAATCTACCCGTGTCCGATCTCTATGCGGAATACTGCCACTTTGCCCACCTCGCTTCGCCGCTCAATCCTGAGCAAGCTCAACACCTTGAACAGATTCTAACCTATGGCCCCCGGCTGGAACAGCACGAGCCACAAGGGCGCTTGTTCCTGGTGGTTCCCCGCCCCGGCACCATCTCACCCTGGTCCTCCAAGGCCACCGACATCGCCCACAACTGCGGCCTGGATGCGGTTAAACGCCTGGAGCGCGGCGTTGCCTGGTACCTGACCCTGGAGGGGGAGCTGGACGGCGAGCAGCAGAAGCAGCTGCTGAACCTGATCCACGACCGCATGGTGGAGGCGGTGCTGGATGGCTTCGAGGCCGCCGAGGCGCTGTTTGTCACCGCCGAACCCGCCGCAGTGAAGTCCGTGGACGTTCTGGGTGGTGGCAGAGACGCCCTGGCACAGGCCAACGTCAGCATGGGGCTGGCCCTGGCCGAGGATGAAATCGATTACCTGGTGGAGAACTTCACCCGCCTGGGGCGCAACCCCAATGACATCGAGCTCTACATGTTTGCCCAGGCAAACTCCGAGCACTGCCGGCACAAGATCTTCAACGCCGACTGGACCATCGACGGCGAGGCTCAGCCCAAGTCTCTGTTCAAGATGATCAAGAACACCTTCGAGCAAACTCCGGAAAACGTCCTTTCCGCCTATAAGGACAACGCCGCGGTGATGGTGGGCTCGGAAGCGGGTCGCTTCTTCCCTGATGACGCCGGCAGCTACCGCTATCACCAGGAGCCGGTGCACATCCTGATGAAGGTGGAGACTCACAACCACCCCACCGCCATCAGTCCCTACCCTGGGGCTGCCACCGGCTCCGGCGGTGAGATCCGCGACGAGGGTGCCACCGGTCGGGGCTCCAAGCCCAAGGCGGGTCTCACCGGCTTCACCGTGTCCAACCTGAACATTCCCGGTTTCGAACAGCCCTGGGAGCAGCCCTATGGCAAGCCGGACCGCATCGTCACCCCGCTGGAGATCATGCTCGAGGGACCACTGGGCGGCGCCGCCTTCAACAACGAGTTTGGCCGTCCCGCCCTGTTGGGCTACTTCCGTACCTATGAGCAGGAGGTGACCAGCTTCAATGGCACCGAGGTGCGCGGCTACCACAAGCCAATCATGCTGGCCGGTGGCCTGGGCAACATTCGCGAGGATCACGTGCAGAAGGGCGAGATCCCCGTCGGCGCCAAGTTGATCGTCCTGGGTGGCCCCGCCATGAACATTGGCCTGGGGGGGGGCGCCGCCTCCTCCATGGCCTCCGGTCAGTCCTCCGAGGATCTGGATTTTGCCTCGGTACAGCGGGAGAACCCGGAGATCGAGCGTCGCTGCCAGGAGGTGATCGATCGCTGCTGGCAACTGGGTGACGCCAACCCCATCGCCTTTATTCACGACGTCGGCGCCGGAGGCCTGTCCAACGCCATGCCTGAGCTGGTGGATGACGGCGGCCGTGGCGGCCGTTTCCGTCTGCGGGATGTGCCCAACGACGAGCCCGGCATGTCGCCCCTGGAGATCTGGTGCAACGAGTCTCAGGAGCGTTATGTGATGGCGGTGGCCGCCGAAGATCTGGACAGATTCGACGCCATCTGCCGTCGTGAGCGCGCGCCCTACGCGGTGATCGGTGAGGCCACCGAGGAGATGCAGCTGGTCCTGGAAGACAGCCACTTCGACAACACCCCCATCGACATGCCGATGGAGGTGTTGCTGGGCAAGGCGCCCAAGATGCACCGAGAGGTGAGCTCCTCCCAGTGCGCCTCCCCGGCGCTGGACACCAGTTCCGTGGAGATCAAGGAGGCGGTACGCCGGGTGCTGCGCCTGCCTGCGGTGGCGGAGAAGACCTTCCTGATTACCATCGGTGACCGCTCGGTGACCGGCCTGGTGGCCCGGGATCAGATGGTGGGTCCCTGGCAGGTGCCGGTGGCCGACTGCGCGGTGACCGCCGCCGCCCTGGACAGCTACCACGGTGAGGCGATGTCCATGGGCGAGCGCACCCCCCTGGCCCTGATCAACTACGGCGCCTCCGCCCGTATGGCGGTGGGTGAGTCCCTGACCAACATCGCCTGTGCCCATATCGGCTCCCTGGCCCACATCAAGCTGTCCGCCAACTGGATGGCGGCCGCCGGTCACCCCGGTGAGGACGCCGGCCTCTACGAGGCGGTCAAGGCGGTGGGCGAGGAGCTGTGTCCCGCCCTGGGCCTGACCATCCCAGTGGGCAAAGACTCCATGTCCATGAGGACCGCCTGGGAGGACCAGGGCCAACAGAAGAGCGTCACCTCGCCCTTGTCGCTGGTGATCACCGCCTTTGGCCGGGTGGAGGATATCCGTCATACCCTGACGCCGCAGCTGCGCCTGGACAAGGGTGACAGCACACTGCTCTACATCGATCTGGGCAACGGCCGGCAGCGCCTGGGCGGGTCAGCCCTCGCCCAGGTCTACAACCAGCTGGGCAACCAGGCGCCGGATGTGGACCAGCCTGAACTGCTCAAGGGGTTCTTCAACGCCATCCAGGCCCTGATCGCCGACCGGGCTCTGCTGGCCTACCATGACAAGGGGGACGGCGGCCTGTTTGTCACCCTGGCGGAGATGGCCTTTGCCGGCAAGGCGGGCCTGGAGGTGGATCTTTCCGCCCTGGCCGGAGACGATCTGGCGGTGCTGTTCAACGAGGAACTGGGTGCGGTGGTCCAGGTGGCCGACGATCGCCTGGCCCAGGTCCGCGCTGTGCTGGAAGATCATGGCCTGGCGGCCTGCAGCCATGTAATTGGCTCAGTTCACCAGGGCGAGCGCCTCACCTTCCGCCGTAACGGTGAGCCGGTAGTGGATGAGAGCCGCACCGAGCTGCGCGGTGTCTGGGCCGAGACCACCTTCCGCATGCAGTCGATGCGGGACAATCCCCAGTGTGCCGAAGAGGAGCACCAGGCCAAGCTCAATGCCGAGGACCCCGGACTGTCGGTGGCTCTGAGCTTCGATCCCGCCGAGGACGTGGCGGCGCCCCATATTCTCAAGGGGGTCGCCCCCAAGATGGCCATCCTGCGCGAGCAGGGGGTGAACTCCCATGTTGAGATGGCCGCCGCCTTCGATCGTGCCGGTTTCGATGCGGTGGATGTGCACATGAGCGACATCCTCGAGGGCCGACTGAGCCTGGAGCAGTTCCAGGGCCTGGTGGCCTGTGGCGGCTTCTCCTACGGCGACGTGCTGGGAGCCGGAGAGGGGTGGGCCAAATCCATCCTGTTCAACGCCCGCGCCCGGGAGCAGTTCCAGGGTTTCTTCGAGCGGGCTGACAGCCTGGCCCTGGGGGTATGTAACGGTTGCCAGATGCTCTCCAACCTGAAGAGCATCATCCCCGGCTCCGAACACTGGCCCCACTTTGTTCGAAACCGCTCTGAGCGGTTCGAGGCGCGCTTCTCCCTGGTCGAGGTCCAGCAGAGCCCCAGCCTGTTCTTCCAGGGGATGGCCGGTTCCCGCATGCCCATCGCCGTTTCCCACGGAGAGGGACGGGCGGAGTTTGCCAGTCAGCAGGCGTTCCACGGAGCCGATACCTCGGGTACGGTGGCGCTGCGTTACCTGAACCATCAGGGACAGATCGCCACCGCCTATCCTGCCAACCCCAACGGCTCGCCCGCCGGCATCACCGGCCTGACCACCACGGATGGCCGGGTGACCATCATGATGCCGCACCCTGAGCGGGTGTTCCGCACCGTAGCCAACTCCTGGCATCCGGATGAGTGGGGTGAGGACAGCCCCTGGATGCGGATGTTCCGCAATGCCAGGGTGGCCCTGGGCTAACCTCGGCGACAGGTTCTCCAAGCCCGGCCCTGCGCCGGGCTTTTTTCTGCCGAACCCCCTGGTGAATGGGCTTATCCGGCTTTGTTGTCTGGGATCAAGGAGGCGGGCCGGGCAGGGAGCCACTCTAGGGTGGCGTCGAGCTTTCGGGTCTTGGGCCGCACCTAACTTGGGCGGATCCCTGCTCGGCTCCGGTCGGGCAACAACTGTGGCCGACCGCCAGGGATCCGGTGTCCCGTCATCCAGTCATAAAAAAAGGCCGCCCGGAGGGGCGGCCAAGCTATGCAATCTAGCTAATGCAAAGAAGGGTGATGCTTAGGCCGCTGTGGAAACAGCCGCCAGGGTGATCACATGACCCGCAGTTGATAGAGCTCAACGAAGCTACGTTGATAGAGCTTAGTCATGCGCTTCAGGAGCAGACTCATGTGTACCTCCGAAAAACTGAGATTTGGGACAATTTCATATTTAAAACGCCATATTTCCGATATTTGGAATGCCGTTTCGGTGACTATATTAGGCGGTGGGGTGATGTTCGACAAGCGAGAAAAACTCTCTCCCTGCATTAGTTAATCTAATATATTGTTTGGTGGGGGCTCAGCGGGGTTTTGAGGTGATCCAGGTCTTAGTCGTTGTATATAAAGAACTTTATTAAATGAAATATTTTCTGGCTCATGATATTGCAATACAAATAATATAAATACTTCGAGCGTTGTTAGCGCTCCCCTCCCGACTGGTTAATATTGAATTTAAATCACTCCATCCTTTTTAACATTTAGTTGTTCTGCAAGCCTTTTTTATTAAGTCTCAATAATTGTGAGTCAGCTCCCAAAAGTGATCAGGAGATTCTGGCAGGGATTGAGGGTTGCTCTGGGTGAATGATATAAAATTAGCAGAAATACCAGCGCAATCTCTCTTTGTTGTCCGGTGCGGGGGAATAAATGGAGGTTCGCTAATAGAAAGTGCTGAGTTAACGAAATGTTGTGTATGCCCGGCGGAGCCGGGCCGGCCGGATGACCAAACGGGGTGACTGAGAGTAAGCCCTGGCATCAACGGCCCGCAATGTCCCTGGGCAGCCGTGTCCCTTGGGTAAGCCGAACTCAGCACTTTTGTTGTACTGCTCCCAATAATTTTTTCCTGAATCACGTTGCCAGCAATGGCGGCACGGCGGGCGTAAGGAGACACCAATGATTGTCGATGAAGTTGTCGATCTATCGCGATTGCAGTTTGCACTCACCGCGATGTATCACTTCCTGTTTGTACCCCTCACCCTGGGCATGGCGTTCCTGCTTGCGATCATGGAATCACTCTATGTGATGACCGATAAGCAGGTATACAAGGATATGACCAAGTTCTGGGGTAAGCTCTTTGCCATTAACTTCGCCCTGGGTGTTACTACGGGTATCACCATGGAGTTCCAGTTCGGAACCAACTGGGCCTACTACTCCCACTACGTCGGGGACATCTTCGGGGCGCCGCTGGCCATCGAAGCCCTGATGGCGTTCTTCCTTGAATCGACTCTGATTGGCCTGTTCTTCTTCGGCTGGGATCGCCTGTCCAAGCGTCAGCACCTGGCGGTAACCTGGCTGGTGGCCCTGGGCTCCAACATGTCCGCCCTGTGGATCCTGGTGGCCAACGGCTGGATGCAGAACCCGGTAGGTGCGGAGTTCAACTACGTCACCATGCGTATGGAGATGGCCAGCTTTGCCGATGTGCTGTTCAATCCCGTCGCCCAGGTGAAGTTCGTCCACACCGTGGCGTCCGGTTACGTAACCGGTTCGGTATTCGTGCTGGCCATCAGCGCCTACTACCTGCTCAAGGGCCGAGACATCGCCTTCGCCAAGCGCTCCTTCTACGTGGCCTCCGCCTTCGGTATGGCCTCCATCCTGTCCGTTATCGTCCTGGGTGACGAGTCCGGCTATGAGATGGGTGACGTGCAGAAGGTGAAGCTGGCGGCGGTGGAAGCCGAGTGGGATACCCATCCGGCACCCGCCTCCTTTACCGCCTTCGGTATCCCAGACAGCGACAACATGGAAACCAACTTTGCGGTCAAGATCCCCTACGTGATGGGCATCATCGCTACCCGCTCCCTGGATGAGCAGGTGATGGGCATCAAGGACATCAAGGCTGAGCACGAAGCGCGTATCCGCAACGGCATGGTGGCCTACACCTTGTTGCAGAAGGTGCGTGACGGTTCTGCCAACGATGAGGAGATCGCCGAGTTCCAGCAGCGCAAGGTTGACCTGGGCTATGGCTTCCTGCTGAAGCGTTATCTGAATGAGATCGATCAGGCCAGCGAAGCCCAGATCAAGGCGGCCGTCGAGGACTCCATCCCCAATGTGGGCCCGCTGTTCTGGACCTTCCGGGTGATGGTGGGTCTGGGTATGGTGATGCTGATCGTCATCGGTCTCTCCTTCATCCAGAGTGCCAAGCAACAGGTGATGGACAAGCCCTGGTTGCTGAAGGCGGCGGTGCTGATCCTGCCCTTCCCCTGGATCGCCATTCAGTGTGGCTGGTTCGTGGCCGAATATGGCCGTCAGCCCTGGACCATTGCGGAGATTCTGCCTACCGCCATGTCCACCTCCAGCCTGAGTGCCGGTGATCTGATCTTCTCCATCATCGCCATCTGTGGCTTCTATACCGTGGCCCTGGTGGTGGAGATGTTCCTGATGTTCCGCTTTGCCCGCCTGGGCCCCAGCAGCATGAAGACCGGCCGCTACCACTTCGAGTCCGCCGAAAACGCTGCCGAAGACGCCCGTCTGCTGGCAAAACTGTCCAAGGCCCGAGAGGCCCGCGCACAAGCCAAGGAGGCTGCAAGCCATGCTTGATTACGAAACTCTACGCGCTATCTGGTGGCTGCTGGTTGTCGTGCTGATGATCGGTTTTGCGGTGACCGATGGATTTGACATGGGGGTTGGTGCCCTGCTGACCTTCGTAGGCAAGAGCGACAGCGAACGCCGGGTGATGATCAACTCCATCGCCCCCCACTGGGACGGCAACCAGGTGTGGCTGCTGACCGCCGGCGGCGCCCTGTTTGCTGCCTGGCCCCTGGTGTATGCGGCGGCCTTCTCCGGCTTCTACATCGCCATGGTGCTGGTGCTGTTCGCCCTGTTCTTCCGCCCCATCGGGTTTGACTACCGCTCCAAGATCGAAGACCCGCGCTGGCGCAACACCTGGGACTGGTGTCTGTTCATCGGCGGTGTGGTTCCGCCGCTGATCATCGGTGTGGCCTTCGGTAACCTGCTTCAGGGGGTGCCTTTCGAGTACGACGAGTACCTGCGCGTTTTCTATCGTGGCAGCTTCTTCGGCCTGCTCAACCCCTTCGCCCTGGTGGTGGGCCTGCTGTGCGTGACCGCCTTCATCCTGCAGGGATGCACCTGGCTGGGGATGAAGACCGAGGGTGAGCTGTACCAGCGGGTACGCAAGGTGACCCAACTGGTGGCTGTACTCTGTGCCGCGCTGTTCGTGGTCGCCGGTACCTGGCTCTATGCCGGCATCGACGGCTATGTGGTGACCTCCGCGCTGGATCACAGCGGTCCCTCCAACCCCACCCTGAAGAGCGTTGAGGTGGCGTCCGGTGCCTGGTTCAACAACTACAACGCCATGCCGGTGCTGTACCTGCTGCCTCTGTTGGCTGTGCTGATGCCGCTGGCGACCGCAGCGATGACCCTGGCCAACCGTAACGGGCTGGCCTTTGTCACCAGCTCGCTGAACCAGGTGGCCATCATCGCGACCGCGGCGGTGTCCCTGTTCCCGTTCGTGATGCCGTCCTCTCTGAACCCGAGCCACTCCCTCACCATGTGGGATGCCACCAGTTCCGAGATGACCCTGACCATCATGTTCGCCGTGGCCTGCATCTTTGTGCCGCTGATTCTGGGTTACACCACCTGGAGTTACATCAAGATGTTCGGTCGCCTGAACGGCGAATTCATTGAGAGCAACAAGCACTCTCTGTACTAAGGAGCCGACACTATGTGGTATTTTACCTGGATTCTCGGAGTGCTGCTGGCCTGTGCATTCGGCATCATCAATGCCCTGTGGTACGAGCACTCTGAAGAGATGGCCGCCAAGGCCGAGCGCGAGCAGAAATAGGCTTGCCATAGGGCTTTCCATGGAAAGCCCTAGCTGAAGAAAGAGGCGCATCGGCGCCTCTTTTTTTGTGAGCCGCGTAGGGCCCTGTTGCGCCTGCCAAGCGGCTCTTGCCTGGAACGCGAACCCTGTCAATGGTCATCCTGGGGAAAGCCAGTCTCTGCGCGTCCCTCCTTGGGGTCCGGGTATAACGGCGCTGAAGGTCGCGCACTTGCCAGGCCTGGTACCGCTGGGGATGGCAAGTCCGAGGAGGGGAGACAGCCTGTGGGGGTCGGTGAGTCTGAACTCTCGCTGCCGTTCCCAAGGCGGGGAGCTGCAGTCAAGGGCATGAAAAAGGGTGCCATTGGCACCCTTTTTTTCTCGTTGGCGAGTCCCTTAGGACTTGAAGTGGGCCAGGTGGCCGCGGATGTCCCCGGCTAGGGCGGTGAGGCGCTCGGCGGCGTCCACGGTCTGTCCGGCGGTCTGCTCAGATTCCCGGGCCAGCTCGGTAATCCCACTGATGTTACGGGCAATCTCGGCGGCGACCGAGCCCTGTTGTTCGGTGGCGGTGGCGATGGAGGTGGCGTTCTGGGACAGGTCGGTCACGCTGTGGGAGATGTCGGTCAGGGCGTCGCCGGCCTGAACGCTGAGGGAGGAAGAGGCCTCACCCAGCTTCTTGCTCTGCTGCATCTGGTTGACCGCATCCTGGGTGCGCTGCTGCAGTTGCTCGATGGTCCCGGTGATCTCGCTGATGGAGTTCTGGGTGCGCTGGGCCAGGGTCCGCACCTCGTCGGCGACCACCGCGAAGCCGCGGCCCTGCTCCCCGGCACGGGCAGCCTCGATGGCGGCGTTGAGGGCCAGCAGGTTGGTCTGCTCGGCGATCTCGTTGATCACCTGGATCACCCGGGTGATGGCATGGCTGCCCTCCTCAACCCGATGGATCGCCTCGTTGCCGCTTTCCAGGGCATCACCGAGGGCGCGCATCTGGGCGATCACGTCATCCACCTGTCGGTCCCCGTCCTTGGCGGCACTGTCCACCGCTTCCGCCTGTTCGGCGGAGCCGGTGGCATGCTGGGCCACCTCCTGCACCGAGGTGGTCAGCTCCTCTACGGCGGCGGCGATCTGGTCGGTTTGCTGCATCATCTGGGCGGCACCACTGCCGTTGACCTCGGCGACGGTCTGCATCTCACCGGCGGCCTGCTCCAACTGGGAGGTGGAACCCTGCAGGGTGGCGATCAGTTGTTTGAGGCTGTGGGTCATCTCAGAGACGCTGTCGGTGATGCGGTGCACCTCGTTCTGGCTGTTGCCCCCGGAGGTGACCAGCCTGGCGGTCAGATCACCGTGGCCGATCGCTTCCACCTGGGTGCACAGGGCGGTCAGCGGCTTCAGGCGCTGGTTCAGCATCACCCACAGCAGTACGGTGATCACCAGGATTCCCAGGATGGAGAGGCCGATGTTGGTGCGGGCCAGAGGCTTGAGGGCATGGCTGAGCTCCTCCTCCGGCACCTGCAGGGCCACCATCCAGCCTGCGCTGGGCACCGGCAGGGTCATGGAGACCCACAGCTTGCCGTTCAGCACAAACTTGCTCTGGTGTCTGGCCTGGTCGGCCAGGGCACCGGCGTAGACGGGCTGGCCCTCGTCATCGGTGAAGTTGGCCGCCTTGTCGCCGGTGAGTCGGGGGTGATAGAGGAAGACGCCATCCTCATAGCGCAGCAGCGAGACATAGCCGGTTTCGCCCAGTTGGATGTTGGCCAGGGCCTTGCCCATGGCCTGCATCATCTCACTGACGTCCTGACCTATGTAGAGGATGCCGATCACCCGGTTCTGTTGATCCTTGATGGGGCGGTAGCTGGTGATGTACCGCTTGCCGAACAGGTTGGCGTACCCCTCGTAGGTCTGGCCGGCCATGATCATGGAGTAGGCGGGATGGCTCTGGCCGAGGTGGGTGCCGGTGGCCCGGTCTCCGTTCTCCTTGCGCAGGGAGGAGGAGATGCGGGTAAAGTCATCACCATCCTTGACGAAGACGGTGGCGGTGCCGCCGGTCATGTTGGCAAAGCGATCCACCTGGGCAATGGCGCTGTTCAGCAGGCGGCGGCCGTTCTTCAGACCCGGCGCGTTGGCGCCGGCGATGTTGACCCGCTTCTCCATCAGGGTGAAGTCGGTGGAGAACATCTTGTTAAACAGTTCGGCGTTGGTCCGCACCTGTTTGATCAGTAACTGGTATTGCAGATCCAGGGTGTCGGCCAGGGTGTCGGCCATGACGGATTCTGATTCCTGAAGGGTTTCGGTAAGACTGTCGGCGGCGACCCGGTAGCCGAAGAAGCCGGTGATGGAGTAGGTAAGGATGCTCAGAAGCAGGGCTGACACACCAATCTGGCGGCCCAGGGTCCAGTTACGGAAGTCCATGTGTTCCCCTGTAAATTGTTTTTTTAAGGATTGTTTAAGCCCTATCGGCCAGTTGGCCCAGATTATACAAAACTCTCTTCGAAATAGTTGAGCTGGGTCACGAAGAGTGGGGGCGAAAAGGTGATTCATCGGGCGGATTTCGGATTGAAATCTGGCGTTAACTCCTGGTTTACTTTCTGTAACAACCAAGGGCGGGATGATGGCCTGGGTAAGGCTGTTGTTGCGGGTGTTGCTGCTGGCCGGTGCAGCAGGGTCAGTCGCGAGAGCTATGACCAGCTGGCGTTGGCGATGTCCAGGGCCGAGGTGGAAGCGGTGCTGGGGCGGGCGGACAGCTGCAGCGGCTCCCTGGGGATCGCAACCTGCATCTGGGGCGACGACACCCACATCAAGGTGGGGTTCACCGCCGACCGGGTCATGCTGTTTACCCATAAGGAGCTGTGAGTTTCCCGATGCCCCTGCGGGTCACAGCCCATGCTTCTCCGAACGGTAGAGAAACGCCTTGTATCCCAGTCCCAGTAACCGGGCCGCTTCGGTGCGGTTGCCCCCGGCCCGTTCCAGGGCCGCCTGCAGATACTCTCTCTCCACCTGTTCCCAGTTCAGGCCCGCCTCCGGAAGGATGATCCCTCCCTGGCAACTGATGGGTTGCAGATCCAGCTCCTGCAGCAGCACAAATCGCTCCATGCAGTTGGACAGCTCCCGGACATTCCCTGGCCAACTGTGGCTGCGCAGCGCGTTCATCTCGGCCACCGCCAGTTTGGGGGTGGGCAACCGGTACTTGGTGCTGAAGTGGCGGATGAAGTGCTCCGCCAGGGCGGGGATATCTTCGCTGCGATCCTTGAGGGCGGGGGTTGTTACCGGAATGACGTTGAGCCGGTAGTAGAGATCCTGACGGAAGCGTCCCGCGTCCACCTCCTGGAGCAGATCGCGGTTGGTGGCGGCCACCACCCGGATATCCAGGTCGATCTCCTTGTGGCTGCCGATGCGGGTCACCTTGCCCTCCTGCAGGACCCGCAGCAGCCGGGTCTGCAGGTTCAAGGGCAGCTCACCGATCTCATCCAGCAACAGGGTGCCACCCTGGGCGGCTTCCAGTTTTCCGGCCCGGGCGCTGTGGGCACCGGTGAAGGCGCCCTTCTCGTGACCAAAGAGTTCGGATTCCGCCAGGGCGTCGGGAATGGCGCCGCAGTTGAGGGCGATGAAGGGACCGTCGCGACCGGACAGGCGGTGAATCCGCTGGGCCACCAGCTCCTTTCCGGTGCCGCTCTCCCCCTGGATCAACACCGTGGTGTTGATGGCGCTGATTCGCTCCACCCGGTCGAACAGTGAGCGCATCGCCGCACTGGAGCCCACCATGTCGATCAGGGCGCCCTGCTGCTGAATCTGATCGCTGAGGCGGCGGTTGTCCTCCTTCAACTGGTGGGCCCGGGCGGCTTTGTCGATGGCCAGCAGCATGGTTTGCTTCTGGAACGGCTTGGGCAGGTAGTCGTCTGCGCCCATCTTCATCGCCTCTACAGCATGGTCGATCGATCCGTAGGCGGTGGCGACGATGATCCCCAGGGTAGGGATCCGGGCCCTGGCACTGCGGATCACCTCGCTGGCGTCCCCCAGGGCCAACTTCCAGTCGCTGAACAGGATCTGCCAGTGGTGGTTGTTCAGCTGCACCAGTGCGGTGTGGGCGTCTCCCACCGCTTTCACCCGGTGACCGGCGTCGCTCATCATCTTGGTCAGCAGTTCGCGCTGGGTGGGATCGTCCTCCAGCAGTAGGATCTGAAATCCATCTCGGCTCATAGTGCTCGCTCCTGGGGCAGCACCAGTCCGGCGCGTACCCCCTTATCGTATTCTTGAATCACTATCTCCCCCTGGTACCAGAGGCGGGCGATACGGCGGGCGATATAGAGCCCCATGCCTGCCCCCTCCGGTTTGGTGGTTTGGTGGGGTTCGAACAGGCGGTCGCGGATGGCGTCACTGAGTCCGCCGCCCTGATCCTCCACCCACAGGGTGTACCCAGTCGCGGCCTGCTCTAGGTAGAGGCGCACCACCTGGCCGGGCTCGCTGGCCTGTTGGGCGTTGTTCATCAGGGTATGCAGTATGGCCCTAAGCTCGGCTTCGGCGCCGGTCAGGGTCAGATCCTCGGGCAGCTCACTGACAAAGCGAACGCCCCCTTCGGCCTGGCTGAGTTCCATCTGAATCCCCTCGATCACCGGCAGGATCGGCACCGGGGAATCCCGGTCCAACCCCTGGCTGGCCAGGGTCAGCAGGCTGCTGAGACTGTCATCCATATGGGCCAGCTTGGCACGGATCTGCCCCTGCAGCCGCGCCTGCTCCGGCGCCATCCCCTCCAGCAACAGGCCGATGGTGTGGATGGGGTTGCGCAGGGCATGGGCGATGCCCCGGGTGATCTCCCCCAGCTCCGCCAGGTGGCGTTGTTGCTGAAACTGGCGTTGTTGCGCCTGGCTGGCCTTGAGGTCGCTACTCATGCGGTTAAAGGTGTCGATGGCCCGGCGGGTCTCCCGGGTGCCGCTGCGGGACAGCTGCAGTCCCAGCTCCCCCGTGGAGAGCCGGCGGCAGCCCTCATCCAGGGATTCCAGCGGCCGGGCCAGTTTGCGGGCGATCAGGTACACCCCCACCAGGCTCAGCAGCGCACCGGCCAACAGTACCAACGCCACCCGTTCGGCAAACTGGGTAATCACCTTCTGCTGGGGACCGCTGGAGAGGGGCACCGCCAGGCTGGCTCCCAGTCCCTCGATCACCAGTTGGTCCTCCTCGCTGGGGATAAAGACCCGGATCTCCCTGGCCTGTCGCTGCAACTGCTCCCTGGCCTGTTCGACCGCCTGATGAATGCGGGCCATCTCCTCCTCGCCGATAACCCCGCGCTGCTCCTCCAGCACCTCCAGGGTGGACTCTGCCTCCAGCAGCTCCAGGGAGGTCTCCGCTTCCAGAGCCCGTTGCAGCTCCTTCTGCAGGGCCTGGTGTTTCAGGTTGAGTTCGACCACCGCCTGCCAGTTTTCCTGCTTGGCTTCGATGTGTGCCTCGATGGCGTCGAGCTTCTCCTCGAAGGCCTGGATCCGTTGTTGCTCCGCCTGGCGCTGCCGTTGCAGCGACGCCTGGTTGGCTTGTTGTTGGGCCCGGAGCTGTTCCATCCGCCGCTGTTCCCGCTCCAGCTCCCGCTGGGCCTGTTTGCTGTGGCGCTCGGCCATGGCCAGCATCCGCTGGCGCTCCTCCTCGGTGGGCAAGACCCGCACTACCGGCTTGGGGGAGAGTGGCGGCAGCAGGGTTTCGATGGTGACCGAGGCAACCTCCTGGGCCACCGCCTCGGAGTCTTCGGCCAGCTGCTGACGAAAGTCACTGGAGAGCTGCTGCACCAGCAGCCACTGCAGCAGGGTGAACAGCAGAATCAGCGAGCCAAAGGCGATCATCAGGTAGCGTTTCAGGGACATCGTTTCCTCCTTGGGATGATCTCCCTACATAAAGCGTGCCAGTTGAGCTGAAGTTACCACGGCGTGCGGTGGCCTGCTAGCCTCCTCCCGGGCTGACGCCCGCCGATCCCCATATGGGCAGCCGCCGCGCCCATATGGGGAAATCGCTTGCCACCAGTCGCCGCCAAACCCGCTCATTTCGTCCCAGGACAGGCCTGGCACGTTTCTTTCTAGGTGAGGGGGGACCAAGCCACTTTGAGAAGGAGACGACCATGAGAACGGTATTGGCGGCGGTGATGATGTTGGTAACCCTGGCAGCCTCGGCGGCCACCCTGAAGGCCAGTCAGGACAGGGGGGCGCCCATAGAGCTGAGTTACCTGGAACGGGGTGAGAGGGTGCAGTTGACCCTGGATGGGGACAGCCCCGACTGGAGTTCGGTAGAGACACTGCTTGGCGAGGTGGAGGAGCCGCTGCGGCGTCGCTGGCTTGACAGGGTCAAGACCCTGGCCGGGCTGGGCAGTGACTGGAGCCTGGTGCTCTCCGATGGCCATCAGCAGGTCATTGAGCTGGGATCGGAACCGGAGGTGATCGTGGAGATCCATGAGCGGATGGCCGAAGAGGGCGCCCGGCTGGCGGAGGAGGCGGAGCGGATGGTGGCTCAGCTGGAGCGGCAGGGGGTGATGGACTTCAAGCGCTTTCACCTGGATCGGACTGAGACGGTGGAACGGATGATCGCCGACGGAGATTGGACGCCGCAGCAGATAGAGCGTTTGCGCCAGGCGTTGGATGCGCACTCGATGAAGTGAGCCAACTCCAGTGGCATCAGGGCCTGTGGTGGAGAAGGTGGGGAATCTGGACTAGGTTTTAGGTAAGCCATCCGGCTGCGCCGGCGCCTGCTGTGGCCTAGTGCAGCCTTTCTCTCACCTGATAACTCACAGGAGCTCGCGATGCTTGGAGAGAGTCATGCCCTCGCCGACGATTTTCCCGACTACAAGGACAGGATCCACAGCCTGAAACATCTGGATGTGGAGTTCGCCAGCATGGCCAGGGAGTATCACAGTTTGGATCATCAGATACGGGGGCTGGAGATGAACGATGTGCCCACCAGTGATGAGGAGTTCAGTCGCTTGAAGATGAGGCGGGTAGAGCTGAAAGACCAGCTCTACAACCGCATCATCAACAGTGACCGCTAGGCGGTTACGCTCTTAGCGAGACGGGCTCCTTCGGGAGCCCGAATCATGATGTAGCAGGCGGGAACAAACACGAACGAGAGGAAGGTGGTCAGCAGGGTCCCGCCGGCGATGGCGACCGCAAACGGGGGCCAGAATCCGCCTCCCGCCAGGATCAGCGGCAGGAACCCGCCAAAGGTGGTGATGGTGGTGGAGCCGATGTGACGCCCACAACCGACCACGGTATCGATGATGGCGGCGATGTTGCCGCGGCCCGCCTCCGGGTTCTCCTCCAGTTCCGCCAGGATGACAATGGCGGCATTGATGGCCAGTCCCGCCAGTCCCATCAGGGCGGTGATCACATTGAAACCGAAGGGGTAGCCCATCAGGAAGACCGACAGCAGGCCGAGCCCGGCCGACTGGACGGCACTGGCCAGGATCACCGTGGTCAGGCGGAAGGAGTTGAAGCTCAGTACCACCACGCCCACCAGCAGCACGCTGATGATGGTCACCGAGGACATCAGCTTGGCCACCGCCTGGTCGCGTTTGGCGCTCTCGCCACCGATCTCCAGCCGGTATCCGGAGGGGAGGCGAGCTTCAAACTCCGCCAGTTGCGGTGCCATGGCACTCAGCACCCTGGAGGGCAGCACCCCGGCGTCCAGGTAGCCCTCTATGGTGTTGATCCGTTCGCCGTTGCGCCTGGGAATGGTGGCCCGTCCCGATTCGATGCTGAGCTGGGCCAGGGCCGACAGCGGCAGCATGGTCGGCTGCCCCCTGCCTCCCACCAGTTGCACTGCCCCCAGGTCCGCCGCCTGGTTGCGATCCCGGGCGTTGAGCCGCACCCGTACCGGCAGGTTCTCCACCCCCTCCAGGACACTGCCCCCCACCACGCCGTCCATGGACGCACGAAGTTGCCCGGCCAGCTGGGCCAGGGTCAGGCCGCCGGCCAGGCTGGCCTCCTCGTCGATCGCCAGCCTCACCCTGGCGGCCCCGGCGGCCAGGGTGGCCCGGGTCTGGATGATGTGGGCCTGGCGCTCCAGCATCAGCCGCAGCTGATCGCCGATCTCGGTGAGCCTGTCCAGCTCCGGGCCGTAGAGGCGCAGTTCGATGGGGGCATTGAAGGGGGGCCCCTGTTCCAGCTTGCGCACCAGGATCTGCATCTGCGGGTAGCGCCGGTCCAACTGCCGCTGCAGCCTGGGGATCAGCTCATTGGCGACCTCGAAGTCGGTGGCGGTGATCATCCCCTGGGCATAATTGGCCGCCCCCTGTCGCCGCTGCAACAGGTTGTAGTAGAAGGAGGGGGTGTTGCGGCCGAAGGTCCACACCGTCTGTTCGATGCCCGCCTGCGCTCTCAGCCAGGCGTCCAGTTGCCGCACCCCGTCCACGGTGGCCGGCAGGCTGGCCTGTTGAGGCATAAACACCTCGATATGGAACATGTCCCGGTCTGCCGCAGGGAAAAACTGTTCGGTCATCTGTCCCGCGGCCCAGAATCCGGTGGCCGGTGTCAGCAACATCAGAACCAGGGTGCTCTTGGGCCACACCAGGGCGATGGCCAGGGTTCGTCGCAGCAGGGCGCCCAGCCAGGGTAGGGTGATCCCCTGCTGCCACCAGTGATTGCCCTCCCTGGGTCTGATGACGCGGCCGCCGAGACCGGCTACCAGGGTCAGCGAGATCAGGTAGGAGCCCACCAGGGCGAAGCTCACCGCCAGGGCGATGCCGCCGACGAACTCCCCGGCGGGTCCCGGCATCAGGAAGATGGGGGCGAAGGCCAGTACCGTGGTCAGGGTGGAGCTGAGCAGGGGCAGCCAGAACTGGCGCAGGGTGGCGCCGACCGCCTCGACCGGGGTCATGCCGCGGCTGCGGCGTTGGCCAATGGCGTCCACCACCACGATGGCGTTGTCCACCATGATCCCCAGGGCCACCACCAGGCCGGTGACCGACATCTGATGGATGGGCAGTCCGTAGAGCTGCATGCAGAACAGGGTGAACAGCACGGTCAGTGGCAGGGCGAAGGCCACCAGCAGGGCGCTGCGCCACCCCAGGGTCACCAGCAGTACCCCCATCACCAGCACAAAGCCCAGTCCCAGGTTGCCGGTGAGTTCCGACAGCCGCACCTCGGTGTACCCCTGCTGATTGAACTGGGTGTCGAGCCGAACATTGGCGGCGATCAGTGGCCGCAACCCCGCCAGGGTGGTTTCCACCTGGCCATTCCAGCGGTCGATGCGGGTATCCGGCAACATGCGCACCGCCACCAGCACCCCCTGCTGTCCCTGACTGAGTACATAGTCATCCGGTGGCCAGCGCAGCGAGCGGCTGACGCTGGCCACATCCATCACCCTCAGGGTCTGCAGTTGGTTGTCCGGACGCAGCGGCACCTGGCGGATGCGATTGAGAGAGACCAACTCCCCCGAGACCTCCAACTGGGCACGGATCGACCGCCCCTCCAGGCTGCCGGAGGCGGTTTTGCTGTCGGCGGCGCGGATCTGCCTGGCCAGGTCATCGACGGAAAGACCCAGGGCGAACAGTTCGGCGTCGTCGATGGAGACCAGGATCTCCTCCTCGGGGGCCCCCACCACCTTGACGAAATCGGTGCCGGGGAGCAGCCTCAGCCGGCTGGCCAACTCTTCGGCATAGCGCCCCAGCACCGTGGGATCGGCCTGGCCGCTGCCTTGCCAGGTCAGGGAGAAGATGCGGGTGAAGGCGTAGGCCAGCTGGTCGTCCAGGGTCGGGGTGCCGCTGCCCTGGGGCAGGCTGGGGCCCAGGTCGCCGATCAGATCCCTGGCCCGGGACCAGATGGGATCGGCATCGGTGATCCGGTCCTGCAGTTCGATGGTGACCACCGAGATCCCCGGCCTGGAGTTGGAGGTCAGGGTCTTGATCTCATCCAGCTGCCGCAGCCTGGATTCGATGGGCTCGGTAACCAGGGCCTCCACCCGCTCGGCGGTGGCACCCGGGTAGGGGGTGATCACCGCCGCCACCCGGTTGGTGAGGCTGGGATCTTCGGTTCTGGGCAGGTTGGCCAGGGCGCTGAGGCCACTGACCAGCAGCAGGGCGGTGAGCAGGGCGGTGACCCTGGGGTTTTCAACCAGGGCGCGGATCATTTCGGATCACTCCGGTTGGCGGTGATGCTGGGGTCGGAGGCCAGCACCACCCGCTGTCCAGCCACCAGTCGCTGCAGCCCGGTGGAGACCAGGCGGTCGCCGTCGTCGATGGCGCCGGAGATCCAGGCATGGGTCTGATCGGCGTGCAGCACCCGGATGTCCCGACGGGCGATCTGGTAGCTGCCGTCGCCCAGGGCCTCGAGGATGTAGAGGTTCCACAGGCCCCGGACGCCGGCGGTCAGGGCGGTCAGGGGCACCCGGGCGGTTTCGGCGGCGATCCGTTCCTCCACCTCCAAGTAGAGCAGTTGGCCGTTGAGCAGGGGGCGCTCCTGGGGCAGGGCGAACCTCAGGGCCACGGTGCGGGTGGCCGGGTCGACCTGGGCGCTGCGCCCCAGCAGGGTGACCGGTACCACCCTGCCATCGAGGCTGGCCTGCCACCGCTGACTGGTCTGGAGCCGTTCCAACAGCCGTACCGGCAGACCGACCCGGGCTTCGGCCGCCCCATTGGGGACCAGAGTGAACGCCACCTGGCCGTTGCCGGTCACCTGGTCCTGGGTCAGCTGCCGCCGGGTGACGGTACCGGAGTAGGGGGCTTTGAGGATGCTCTTCTGCAGGCGGATGCTGACCGATTCCAGGCTGGCCTCCAGTTGCCGTTGGCGCGCCTGCAACTGGGCCTGGCGGCTGCGCAGCTCATCCAGCAGCTGCTCGGACTGGTAGCCCTGCCTGGAAAGGGCCAGCTGTCGTTTGAGGGTGGTCCGGGTCAGATTCAGATCGGCGCGGTTCTGCGCCAGGGCGGCGTCCAACTGCTGCACCTCGCTGCGCAGCAGACGAGTGTCCAGGGTAGCCAGCACCTGGCCGGCACTCACCTGCTGGCCGATCTCCACCTCGATGGTGGCGACGGTGCCAGGGGACTCGAAGCCGATGTCGCTGGTCTGGGGATGATACACCCTCCCCACGAACCTGTGGGTCAGCGGATAGCTCTGCTGCAACTGAAGTTGTTGGGCGTGCACCTCCAGCGGAGGCTTGACCGGCGCGTCGCCGTCCTGCTGACTGCAGCCGGTGAGGATGAGGAGCAGGCCGCAGAGCGGGCCGAGAATCTGATACGCTGACATAACATTCGAATTACAATTAGACTGGATGGTCTAGTTTGGTAGAATCAAACTAGACTGTCCAGTCTAGCAGGTGAAGAATTTGTAAATAGTTTGTGGGGTTCTATGGGTGTTGTAGCTAACGACCGGAAAAGTAAGAAGCGTTGCCAGATCCTGGAGGCGGCCACCGAGCTGTTCATGCAGAAAGGGCTGGAGAACACCTCCATGGACGAGGTGGCGGTTCGGGCCGGGGTGTCGAAGCAGACGGTCTACAGCCACTTCGGCAGCAAGAACGATCTCTTCGTCCACTGCATCGAGGCGCGCTGTGTCAGTGCTCAGATGACCGAGGAGAGCTTCGACATGGACGCCGATCCCGGCCAGGTGATTCTCCAGTTTGCCCGCCGTTTCCTAGAGATGATCCTCAGCCCCGAAGTGCGTCACGTCTACTGCTCCTGCATCCGCTGCGTCGACAGCCATCCGGAGCTGTCCCAGCTCTATTACGATGCGGGGCCGAAACGGATGATGGCGTTGGTGAGCGGCTACCTGGAGAGGCTGAGCGAGGCGGGAGTGCTGGCGGTGCCCAATCCGGTGTTCGCCGGCCAGCAACTGTTGCTGATGCTGCACACCGTGGACAAGATGCGGGGCGAACTGGGGCTGGGGATGAAGATGGACGAGGAGCAGAGAGAGGCCTACGTGGAGCAGACGGTGACGATGTTCCTCAAAGGCTATCGTCCCTGAGTGGGCAAACCGGCGCCGCGTATCGCGCCAGTCTCTCCCTGGTTTGGCGGGGGCCTCCTCAGGCGTGATCGCCCGAATGCTGCCGCCACTCCTGAATCTCCTCGATGGAGTCCAGGTAGAGCTGCTCCACCTTCTCCCTGGCCCAGGGGGTGCGCCGCAAAAACTTGAGGCTGGATTTCACCGAGGGGTTGGCGTTGAAACAGTTGATGGGGATGCGCCGTCCCAGCTCTCTCCAGCCATAGTACTCGGCCAGTTGCTCCACAATCTGCTGAAGTTTCACCCCGTGCAAGGGGTTGTTGGGTTGATGATCCATGGGACGCTCTATCTGGGGACTGGGGTACAGGGGCGGCAGTGTAGCACCACCCAGCGCTTTGGCAGAGCAATAAAGGGGAAAGGCGCGGATAACCGCGCCTTCTTTCTTGTCTGGGAGGCTTACCCGCCCAGCATCGCTTCCTTGAGATCGTCGTCGGCGGGTTTGTCCCCCAGCCAGATCCCCAGCAGGGCCTGGCGGAAGGCTTCTCCCTCGATGAGGGTCAGCAGTTGGCCATTCTTATAGGCTTCCACACCCACGCCTGGCAGCGACAGCAGGGTGAACTGATCCCCCTCGACGATCTGATCGCTGAATACGGCGATGAAGGCGTCGATCTTGGGTTTCAACTGGCCATAGTGCTTGCCTGCGCTGCCCTGAAAGCCCTCCTCGATGGAGTCGATCATCTTATCCGAGGTGATCAGCCCGGAGACGATGTTCAGGCGGATGGCGCTGGTCTGGTTGCCCTCGATGGCCTGTTGGTCATCCAAGCCTGGCTCGCTGCTGTAGAGGCTGCCCACATAGAGGTCCATAAAGAACTTGGAGCGGATCCCGGCGCCACTGAGGGTCAGGGGCTTGCCCTGGAGTTCGATGGTGTCGGTGACCGCCACTCCGGCGATCTCGGTGGCGGCCTGGGCCGGAAGCAGCAGGCTGGCCAGCAGGGTAGCGGTTAGAGTCAGTTTGTTCATCGTCTGCATCTTGATGGTGAGTGTTGGCCGCAGTGTTGCAGGAGTTACTTTTCAGCACAAGTCTTGTCGGGTGCCTGTTAGTTCCGATTGGCTTGATATCGCTAGTGGTCTGCTTGCTCTAGGTTTGGCTGTGGAAAGGAAGATCGCCGAAACAATGGCTAATCCGCCGACAAGTTGCATTTTGGATAGTGCCTGATTGAGTACAAAGAAACCCAGGAGGCAGGCTGAGAGGCTGGTCAGGAAACCGAGGAACGAGGTGGTGATGACAGGCAGTTTCTCGATGCCGCGAAACCAGAGGAGATAGCACAATGCGGTTCCGACAAGGGAGAGGTAGCCGTACCCCAGAAGGTGAGTCGTGGTTAGAGATTGAGGGAGTCCTTCACAAAATAGGGCTATTGGGGCGAGAAACAGACCTCCGAAGGTGAGTTGCCAACCGGTAAAGCTGAGGATACCCATGAATAGCCCCTATTTTCCTAGACACCCGATTGGTTAGAAAAATACTGGGCCTCGAACTCTACCGGTGACAAGCCATCATTGGAACCATGTCGGCGCTTCGAATTGTAAAACATCTCGATGTAGTCG
>NZ_SWCI01000020.1 GCF_005116715.1 Ferrimonas sediminicola
GCACATTCCAGTTTAAATTCGGGGTCGAAAGAACGTCTTTTACGTTTGGTCATAGTGTCACCTGTAAACTTCTGAGGTGATGGTAAATCACCTCTTATCAGGTGGCCAAATTCACTATGCCACTACAGTGGCAAAGTATGGGATCGCGCTGAGCAGGCTTTGGCTCCTTACGCTTCGTGTTCGATCCTGGCGGTGGCAATAGGCAAATCTGGTCAAATTTCGGATCATCTGACATTGCTGGGGAAAACCAAAGCGCTCGAGTTCGTCAACAACCATCCCGGTGAGGTCGATCTGTTCGATATGGGAGGGCTGTGGCTTACTCTAGGAAGTGTGATGGAGTATGAGCTTGGGCAGTCCCCTTACGCTGCGGATGCGGAAACCATCCAGAAGGCCAAGCGCCTATGGACTTTGACCGGGTGTGAACGCCTGGCCATTAGTGAGTCGCCATAGAGTCCAGCGCCAGCGGTATTGTCTCGGGTCCTTCTTTAGTGGTGTAGCTGTGGGTACGCGGCGCCGCGGCAAAGCGCTACATACGAGGCCATCAGGAAGGCTGTTGTTGTTTCAACTTCAGGGATGAAGCCGGGGCACCTCGGTCCCGTTCCTCCGCTAGTGCTTCTGGATTAGCGCTTCCCTACATGACAACTAGGAGGGCATGAGCAGGCGGGGGCAGGTTGTCGTTTCCTATATACTAGCTCGGTGTGCCCTGGGGTGTCGCGGGTCCTTCCGACCCCCTCCCCCTTGTCGTGGGGGCGCGGCACCGAGCAGTTTGAGAAATTATTGGCTTGCCAGTGATCCACCACAGGTGACCAAGATCCTAGAAGCGGCCGGGGCTAGGGACCTGAGCAACCTGCGCATGGCGAGCATGACCAGTGATGTATGGTTTCATATCACTTAACTGATTCTGCCGGCATCCTCCCGGGGGCGGGTCGAATCTCTAGAGCGCCTGGCCCCAGCATCGCCCCCTTGGTCAGATTTTTATGCCCGCGAAATAAGAAACTTTTTTTGGAAGGGGCCTTGAGAACCTCAGTAAAGCTTTTTAATTCAGACGTTTTTGGATGGACATAAGTTGCTTTACTTTATTTAGTCGGGCCAGTTCAGCGTTCACGCCTTCAATACTGCAGGGGGAGTCCATGAAAGAAAGAGCTTCATTTAAGGATTTGTGTCGCCATTGATTTAAAATGAAGTACTTAATCATATGTTCAAGGATGCCAACTAGTTGGAAGCATTTCGACTCAAAGCTGACGGGCTTGGCATAGCCATGGACATTTCTATTTCTATCATTTCTTAGTGAATTCAAAGCTTCACGAACCAACTCGTTGTCGTGATACATGAAGGATATTCTCTTTATTATGATCTTTGAGTTATCAGTTGATAAAATTTTCTCCAGAGTGGTCCAAAGCTTCAAGAATCTCAGCTCAATATCATCATGGTTTCTAGATGAAGAGTAGCTTTGTAGAGCATTTTCAATGTGATCCTTGAATGGCGATTTTCTTAGTAATCTTAGGGTCTTTCCAAGTCGCGGATCTATGGACGAAAAGCCAATAATTCTCATGGGCTTCTTTGCTTGATATCTCTGTTCATGCCATATCCCCCGAGGGGAGATTTTTCCACAACTATAGTGTACAGTATGAAGCATGCCAACTGGAAAAGAAGTATTGGTCGGGTATTTTTGCTTTGGTGCGGGTGAAAATATATTCATAGCCTTATTAATGTTTAGCTCCCAAATCCCTTTGATTAAGTCGAGCGTATCCATTGCGTCGTTGAAGGCTATTCTTTCATCATGTGATGATATTGATATAACAACGTATAAAAAGCCATCACACTCTTTTAGATTGAGTTCGTCATATTTTGTTATGGCATTTTTTCGTGCTTTTTGATACTTCTTGGGCAGGGTTCTATAGAAAGATACTTTCGAATTATTAATAATGCGTGAAGATGGGATGAAGTCGTTTTCTATACCTATTGAAGTTACGACCTGATAACGGGTTTGATTTATCTTGGTTTTTGAGATGGCTTTTTTGAATTCACTAAGTACGGCCTTTGTGTCTGCTAGTTTTCCATTTTTGAATAGGTCAAAGATAATTTCTCTGAATATATCTTGATAGACTTCGTGATCAATATTGGTTTTTGGGCTTTTAATTAGGCCAAATATCCTTTCAATGTGAAAGGTTGTACCTATTTGGTAACTGACTCTCCCCTCGTTGTCTAGAGAGAGCTGAGAAGAAACCTTCTTTAAAAGTTGTGTTGGTTGCTGAATCCAATCCATGAGCTATGTTCCAGAGGTGATGTAGCAGAGGTATGTCTAGGCTCGATTGACGCGAGTTTTGTTGATGCCTTTAGCCATGAGAAACTCTTGTTTTCTATGACGTCACTATCGACTTTTTGCAGGGCTTGATCAACCAATATGAGGGTTATTGGGAAGATCGCTCTTCGTTGATTCGAGTGGATGCCAATTGATGCCAGGGGCGGCACATGCGCGGCACAGGCAAAAAAGGCGAAGCGGTTACTAACCTGCTTCGCCTTCTGTATATGGTGGCCCCTGGGGGACTTGAACCCTTATGTGGTAAAGAAATTTGCCCGCTGACCATGTGTCTGTAGGTAGCAAACCCCTTTTCCAGCGGGGTTGCCCAGTGTCGCGCCTTCATTTTTTTATATGTGCGACTGTGGCGCACGCTTGTAGGGAAGCGAAAAAGAGCGCTTTGCAGGGCGGCGGGGCAGACTTCGGTGAAATAAAATAAAAGAATGTCTAGGCGCTGTCTAATCACGCGCCCTTCTCAAGGCCTCAAGGTCTAGCATTAGGGGCGCTGCCCCTAATAACCCCGGAACATGTCGACAATTAATAAAGTCTCATACTGAGCAATAGAGGATCATACTCGTAAGGTAAGAGCCAACGACTCCTACACCATGAAGCGGCCACAGGTGGGCCTCAATCCACTATGGTCCTGTAGCTACGTACTCACCACCATTTACTTAAGCGATCTACATAAAGCCGGCAATTAGGGATGGATACAGTGCCCTGATGCCAGGCTTGCTTAACTCTTGGTTGAAAGGCGTGGGCAATACTCAGCAAAGATGTTGTAACAGGCGTTTTGTAGCGTTTTGAGAAGCGTTCATAGCCACCTGCAGATTGGTGGTTGCCTGATGAGTCGTACCACTCAGTTTCTTCGACATAAAGCTTATGCGCAGCAAAGTGTATTGGTAATACGAGATCTCCCTGATACCAGTAGTAAACCCGCCCGAAATAGGCTGCATGGCACCATTTCTCCCAGGCTTTGGGGCTGCAGCGCCTGTCCTCGATCTGCTTTTGCACTGCCTCGTTATACAGGCCAACCCACAGCACATTGATCCCGAGCTTCGCGTACTCTTCAGTGCGCTGGGTAATGTTGTTAACGGATAGATTGCTTCGCTGCACCTCGATAGCGACGGGAACATTGTTGATGAGGCAGTACACATCAGCGACAACCGGGCCAAAGTCCTTCTCGAGCTCCAACGCCGTCACATTGGGCTTGGTTATTAGGGCGTTGTAGATACCGATCTTGCAGTTACGATGTGCCTCGGTCTCACCTTGTCCGTGCGAGCATGTAACTGGGGGCTTATGTGCGAAGTGATGGATCTTGATTTTGCCCTTCTTCAGCACCACCTCTTGTCGGCACTTTGGGCAAAGATAGGGGCCGTGTACTTTCTCACTTGATGAAGCGAGAACCTTGTAGTTATCGCTGGCGCGGATGCCACAGAGCATGCTCAATTCCTGTAGTGTTTCCGTCCCCCCAGGACTCAGCGACGGGAAAACACTCCTCCAGTTCGGGGAGTAATTGCTAGGATTATTGGAAGTAAATATCGTGTTTACGATCGAACTTCCGGATTATTGAGGCCGCCTCCGATGGGTGCTGACCTGGTGTAAGCAGGGCCGCCCAGAATTCGTCATCAAATGAGCCATCCAGCTTCATGTAGCGGCAGATATGAACAAGATCCATCCTTTTCCAATCAGAGCACCCTCTGTTTACTTCGTATTTCCTCTCTAGTTCGTAGAAAGTTGGCACATTCCTATCTAACCAGCACTGGTCAAGGTACTTCGACAGATCATCTACTTTATCCCTGCTAACCATAAATTGCTCTGAATAGTGTTCCTGGGGCATTGAGGGAGTGATGCCATCTCCGTCCTGAAAAAATGGGTACACATTCGTGTACCAGGCGTACAGATATGCATCGGTGTACTCGTCGTTGTGCACCCCAAGGCTAAGCACTTGCAAGCGCTGCTGCGTAAACAGCGCATCCATGATCGGCTTGTTTGTATCGTTGCTCATCACATCATCCTTTTCTAAGCTCGGCTTCGATTTCAGCGGCGATCTCGCAGAATCGCTCGTAGTTATTTTCCAGATGGCTGTAGTAAACCCAGGCATCATGCTCATTCAACCCGGCCTGGTTGCGCCCGAAGTAGTCTTGCAGCCTCTCGATAGCGCGGGAATATGTTGCGAGCTCGTATTCCCAGGAGCCGAGGTGGCCGACTACCTCAAGCTCGTCGCGGAACTGCTCAAAACAGCACTTTAGGGTCTTCAAGCCAAGGTCGGTAGCGGCGTAGACGCTGCTACTTGTCTGGTTTTCTGGGCCAATAGCGTTCCTGATTTTTTCGAACTGATAGCCGAACTTTTGAGGTTCGGCCGATGTTATTGAATCGAACATGTTCCCTCCTTGACTACTACAGGTTTAGACATTGGGGAGAAAAGTCTAAAAAACAAGCACAGCAGCGATATTTATCGTAAAAAAATGACCCTCGATAGGGTTCAAGAGGGCAGAATGATTGAAAGCTTAGTGTCCGCTTCGGCGCTGACCCTACCACATATCAACTTGATTTAGTTAGTCATTCTAGCTATCAGTGGCACGTGCTGAGACGCATATGTGAGTGGTGGCTTTTTATAGGCTACTGTAGTACTTAGGCACGAAGGAGGTATACATGGCTGACACATCATTAACATTGGATGAGATAGTTATCTCAAGACTGGAGTCCGGAAAAAAGTCTGAATTAAGCTCGGCATTAGGTGAAGCCATGCTCCAAGAACTGCGCCTGAAGGGTTGCACACTGAAATGCGTAGCAAACACGCTGCCACGCCAGATCGTGGCTAGAGCCATCGGAGTTAACAACTCTAATCTGCACAAGCTATACCGGCGTAAACGCCTCTCCAGAGTTCAGAGCGAGCGCATTAGTGATTTGACGGCCTTTTGGGCAGAGATGAATGGTATTTTCATGCACGATGACCTGGTATTGGACGAGTGGCTTAATTCTAAGCTGCCAGCCCTAGGGGGCCTATCTCCGATGCAAATGATGGAAACGCTCCCAGGTCGAAAGGCGTTGCGCGAGATCCTAAATCGTCTGCAATACGGAGATTTCTCGTAATCCTGTTGAGAGGCCTGCGTAAATCTCCTGATAAATCCTGCTTTTAGTGCGAATAGGGTCCAGTGACCTCTTCTGGCATCGCACGGACCACTCCAGAACATGCCAACCAAGTCACTGAACCCGAAGGCACAGATGACTTCTGTCGCCAGCAAATCGGTCATTGCTTACTGAATGATACGATTATGAGGCTTTATTCGTATCAAGATCTGTTGATTTCCGCCATTACCTGATACGAATAGCGGATCTTTGTCCGCACGAGTTAGTGGCCCACTGTACTTCTAGACAACTCATGACCGCTATTGGCGCCGGCCAACGAGCTATAACGAGCACTGCTTTCATGTTCATTGACAGGTTGCCAAAGCATACAGAAGCGGAATATCCTGGCATGAGATTGATATATCCTTAAAAAACAGGATGATGATTTTATTCATCCCTGCCGAAGTCAAGCCGCGTCACGAAAAACCCATATCAGGGCTTTACAGGCTGAGATCCGAAAACCCTATAGGGCAAATACGATCGACAGAAGTGAGATCGTAAATCCCCTATAGGGAAAATATGATCCGACAGGGGTGAGATCGTAAATCCCCTATAGGAAAAATACGATCCGAGAGAAGTGAGATCGTAAATCCCCCATATGGTAAATACCAAATAGCCCCTTTTTCTTCTGGGCAGCCAATGACCAATATTGGCTGGAGGTGCTCGGTCAGTTGCCTCACCAGAAGGTGGCGAAGAACTCGGCCAAACGGCTAGGGCACCTGCGGCCATGGGTGGTGATGCTGGAGGTGACCATCAGCTTGGCTCGGCTTAAGGTGATGTGAGGACACCTGCGCAGGCGTGACTTGATCACCACTGATGGATGACCAAGCCTTTGGCGCACCGAAGTGATACAGTCACTCGAGAGACGGCTTATGCGCTCAATACATGAGCTGGGCCCCGAGAGTGCATCGCAGCGCTTGTCTGAACGGCACCGACCGCCACGAACCGGCCGTTGATGAGTTGCTGTCAGCACTGTCCCACCTAAGGGGAGCTGATACTGACTCATAGGTTCTTCTAAGGGACTTGCCTTGAGCCTTCGTCATATGCAAACTGAGATAATACGTACAGACAAGGATGCTTAGATGGTACAGTTACATGAAGGGAAAGATGCCCTTGCCAAATTGATAGCAGAGACATCTGCTAATCATGATATGAATGAAGCACAAACAAGATTTCATATAATCGATCACATCTTAAAACAGTGCTTGGGATGGGAAGGTGAACTGGAAGTTGAAGTCCATGAGAGAGAAAATGGATTTTCAGACTATGAGCTGGTAAACCTAGAAAAGCGATAGTTGAAGCAAAGCGTGAGGGAGTTCATTTCGAAATTCCAGCAGGGGTTGCAAAACAAACAATGACACCCTTAAAGTCACTAATGTCCTCTTCCGGCGCCTTAAAAGATGCAATAGAACAATGCCGAGGGTATGCAAGCAGAAGGGGTGTCCAGACTGCGATAATTAGCAATGGGTATCAATGGATTGCCTTTCTTGCTTCTAGAACTGATGGGAAAGATATTTTTGATGGCGATGCAATTGTCTTTCTCTCTCTTGAATCGATTTTATCAAATTTCAATTTTGCGTGGGATATGCTTTCAAAATCAGGCGTTGATGAAGGAAGAATATTCAGACAGCTTACTGATGGTACGATAAGCCTCCCCAACAAACTATCAACTTTTCTTAGGAACCATCCGAAGATAAGATATGCTACAGACACACAGGCATCTCTTAGACAGTTATCTGAGCTCTTCCTCCAGGATGCTATGGAAAGCGAAGAACTAGAGAAACAATTTTATAAAGAGTGCTATTGTGATAGTGGTGCCCTCAACAAGTACGCAATGCTTAGCAAGAACATCTTGAATGCTAGATATTCGTCCATGTTAAGTAAATCCGAACAGCACCCAACAGTACTTCCTGTCAATACAAAGAAGGGAACAAACTTCACCCCAGAAATAATGTCGGAAGCAATGGCAAGAAGGCCAATTGTTTTGGTTGGTGATGTTGGTGTTGGTAAAACATCTTTTGTTAAGAACCTGACTTATAACAGTGCTTTTGCGGAGTTCCGCGACTCTATTTTTGTATACATAAATCTTGGGGCCAAAGCTATTTTAAATCAAGCCCTGAGGAATGTTGTTCTTAACGAAATAGAAACTCAACTTTACGATAAGTATGATGTTGATATTAATGAGCTTCCCTTTGTAAAAGGTGTATATCATAAAAAGTTCTCCCGCGGCATATATGGATCATACAAAGAATCTGATCCACAAAAATATCAGGATGAATTGGTCTCAATGCTGGCATCCTTGCTATCCAACAAGTCCGAACATGTTCGCCGATCTGTGGAGCACATGTCGAAGGCCAGGAAAAAACAAGTAATCATTTCTGTCGATAATGCTGACCAGCGTGAGTTTGATATACAGCAAGAGGCTTTTCTCATATCCCAAGAGCTAGCAAAAGAATGGAGTGCTACGGTTTTCTTATCTGTTAGACCTCAAACATTATATAAGTCAAAACGCTCTGGAGCTTTAACAGCATACCCTCATAAGATTTTTACGATATCACCTCCCCGTGTCGATGAGGTAGTCAAAAAAAGGCTGATATTTGCCGCTAAGATGGCTCGTGGTGAACACAAACTGGAAATGGCCAGTGTAAAGTCAGAAAATTTGGCAGTGTTCCTAGATGCTTTGGTAAAGTCTCTGCATAACAATAGAGAACTTAATGAGTTCTTAACCAATATGACTGGTGGGAATATTAGGGCAACCTTCGAATTTGTGACGTCGTTCATAGGCTCGCCGAATGTGGAAGCGGAGAAAATAATTGAGATAATGGAGAGGGAAGGCGAATATAGGGTTCCTCTTCACGAGTTTACAAAGCAGGCTCTACTTGGAGGCTACTCACACTATAGTGCAGAAACCTCGCTCTCAATGAATATTTTAGATCTTAGATCTCCTGATAAATGTGAACACTTTTTAGTCCCAGTTATAATATCTTACTTAGACCTGACTGGTTCTCATTTGGACAAGGATGGCTTTTGTGACACATCAGTTCTTATGGAAGAGTGTCAAAGGTTAGGGTTCACTATTGAGCAAGTTGAGTTTGCTCTCCGTAGAGCAACAAATAAAAAGCTCATCGAGACATCATTACGTGTCACATTCGAAGAAGATGAAGATAGTAAGCTTATTGGAGATATGCCAGATAGCTTTAGGGTTACTACTAGTGGTGTATATCACGTGAAGAAGTGGCTAGGAGAATTCACATATCTTGACGCTATGCTTTTTGATACTCCCATAATGGATAGGGCCATTCGAGAGCAGATATTGTCAAATCTTGAGTCTTTTAATATCGAGCATAGGCTAGAAAGAGCCACCTTATTCAAGAGTTATCTAGAATCTTGTTGGTCTGAATTCAAAAGTTCGCCATCATATTTCAACTTTGAAGATAGTCTTAAAATCGGCGACGGGGGTTTCGAAAGAGTTGCAACTGTGGTTCGTAAAAATCAAGGAAAGCCCAAACGAGCTAAGAGCTTTAAGACTCCTTTGGTGACGGATTGATAACCCGTTTTCGTGTCAACGACATTTATACAGAATAAAGATGGCCCGAATAATTGAACCATCACCACCTCGAACACCAAATTACACAGCATAGACAAACAGAGCCCCCTCCTGCTAAGCCGCTTTTGATTTATTTATGCAGGTATAGGGGAGTAATAACGTCTCATACTGGGCCCCACGAAGTTCATGAGCTGCCTGGGGTTGGTGAAACGCCGCAGGTCCCCCAGTTCCGCCATCAGGGTGATGGCCGACAGAAAGCGGATGCCTCGCAGCGCCGTGAGTTGCTGATATGATTCCCCCTGTCAGTAGGCACAGTTCTGTCCATGCCGGGCCCTAAAAGGCCGACTTGGACACCCTGGTGAGAGACCTTTGGCAAGTCAATGTTCGGCGGTTGACCTTGCTGATATTCGCGGGTTTGGTTATCCGCATTACTTGTTTGCGCCGCTGGAGCCTTGCCTCATTCTATGTGCGCGCATGTAAACGCCTAACGCCCTCTAGGGTTGCTCTTACCGCTGCCGCCGGTCTGCATCACCAGGATGGTTTTTCAAATTGTCAGCCTACGTGGACACGTCGCTCCGGTTCAAAACGCTGAGCGATGTCCCACAGGCAAAATACGGCCGGGTTACCAATGGTAATGTACGTTTTGCTGGTGTTCGTCCACCCAATGAGGGGCAGCTGGGGGTTCAGGAAATGCTGGCTAATGCCATGGTTTTGGATGCGCCGTTCATGGCTTCACACCTGAACAGCAACATGGACTGGGAATACACCATTCCTATGATTAACGACGCAAGAGAAAAAAGAGGCGCCAAGGTATGGGGTGAGGTTTATCCTTATGCTGCCGGCTCTACTATTGCTTCAGCCGATATGCTTACGGAAGCAGGCATGGCTCAAATGGGGATCACCTATTCAGACGTTGCGAATCTCGATGGCACCCGTTGGGACAAAGCGATGTATGAGGACGTCTGTAAGAATGATCCCGGCAGGGCGATTGTGATTTACAACAATCCGCCTGAAGCCATCGCTAAATGGCTGACTCAGCCAGGAGTGGTCGTCGTCTCTGACGGTATGGCTATCCAGGATGAAAAGCTCAACTACTACCCTTGGGATTCCCCCTATGAAGGCAAGTCAGTTCACCCGCGCAGCGCCGGTACCCGGGCCAAAGTACTGCGCATGGTGCGCGAAGAAAAGATCATGCCTTTGATGGAAGCCATTTCAAAGATGAGCTACCTGCATGCTAAATATTTTGACGAATTGGGTGGCATACCTCACTTTAAAACCAAAGGACGTATGCAAGAAGGTATGGATGCCGACATCGTCGTCTTCAACCCGGATAAGGTCACAGACAACAGTTCTTATGAGCCAGGCAAGGGCGCGCTGCCTTCAACCGGCATTCCCTACGTACTGGTGAATGGCGTCGTGGTGGTGAAAGATTCCGTGGTGCAAAAGGTCTTTCCAGGCAAGCCAATTCGTTTCCCTGTGATGGAAAAGGGCCGGCTGGACCAGATTTCTACCGAACCCAGGACATTTGACCCTAACCAGTCTTAATACGAGGACAAGTGTGGGCTGAGCGATGGTGCGTGGTTTGCCCCCACGAATTCCGCCACTGAAAACCAAATTCAAAATGGAGGTAGCAATGAAAAAGCAAAGACATCTACTAATCGGTACACTCTTAATGAGTGTCATGGGTACTATGCCGGCCTTGGCACAAAAATATGACGTCGTAATCAACAACGGCCGGGTCATGGACCCTGAAACCTTGTATGACGACATCGCCAATGTCGGTATCAGAGATGGCCGCATTGCCGAAATCAGCAAGAAGCCGCTGAAGGGTGCCAAGACGATCGATGCCTCCGGTCATATCGTAGCGCCGGGCTTCATCGACACCCATTTCCATTGGCAGACGCCTATTGGCTACCGGGTCGGGTTGCGCGACGGCATGACCAGCGCCATAGATTTCGAGGCGGGCTGTGCGGGATCATTTATTGCCGCTTGGTATGAAGCGCGCGCCGGCGTGACCCAGGGCAACTATGGCTGCGCGGTCAGCCACGAGCTTGCCCGCTCGCTGGTGCTCGACGGGAGACTGAGCGACGAGATCTACATGCGAGGGCCCATTGCGGCTCTTGAAGCCCGGAAGAAGTCAGGCTGGAGCGTGACGCGCCCAAATCTGGAACAGGGCAACGCGATTCTTGAAGAGCTGGACAAGGGGCTGCAGGCGGGGGCGCCGGGGATCGGCAGCACCGTGGGCTATATGAGAGAGGGCGTATCTTCTCGTGAGATGTTCGAGGTGCAGAAGGTTGGCGCACGCTATGGCCGCCCGACTGGCGCACATACACGCTATACGCTTGGCAATGACACAACAGAGAACAATGGTGCGCAGGAACTCATCGCCAATGCTATAGCGCTAGGAGCCCCAGCGATCGTCCTTCACTTCAACAACCCCGGCTGGCGGCTTGCGCATGAAACGATCTCGCGGCTTCAGACTCAGGGATTCAACATTTGGGGTGAAGTTTATCCCTACGCCGCGGGCTCCACCACGGTGAATGCCTCATTCCTGCAGCCGGACAGTTGGATCGAGCAGATGGGCAACCGCTATGAGGATACCGTGCAGGATCCGGTCACGGGTAAGTTCTACACCTTGGAGACATTCAAGGCTGACACAGCTTCCAATCCGACCAAGCCGATCGTGGTGTTCAAGATGCCCGCCGAAGATACGCCGAAGTGGCTGACGCTGAAAGGCGTGACCGTGGCCAGCGACGCGCTTGGCGCCGAACCGTACTTCGGCCCGTGGGATATCCCGCTGGAGAAGATCGGGAACATGCACCCCCGCGCGGCTGGTACCCGAGGCGCGACAATCCGCCTTGGTCGTGAGCATAACATCCCGATGATGCAGCTGATTTCAGTCCTCAGCTACAACGCGGCCAAGCATCTGGGCGATACGGGTTTGAAAGCGATGCAAGAACGTGGTCGCATCCAGAAAGGCATGGTTGCTGATATCGTGGTGTTCGACCCCAAACGTTTTACCGACAATTCAACTTACTCACAGGGCGCTGCCCCGTCGACCGGCATGAAAGCGGTGCTCGTTAACGGTCAGGTTGCGCTTCGAGACGATAAAGTTCTTCCCGTTTTTGTTGGTCAGCCGATCCGGTTTGAACCTGAAGCCAAACCGCGCTTCCAGCCGATATCGTTAGAGGGGTGGAATGCCGAATTCTCGACCGGTATGCCAGATAACTTCACGGGCGCCTTCCCTAAGGACGGCGGGAAGTGATCGTGACGCTTAAAGAGCGAGACGCGAAAATGCGGCTCTTGGCCTCCGTCTTCGTGACGGCCATGTTGGCAGCGACACAAGCATCTGCAAAACCCGAGGCGATCGAGTTTTCAGACCTTGTGGATCCTTTGGCCGTCGTCTTCGACGATCCCTACAAAGACATGGGGCCTCATTTGTTGAAGGAGTTGAAGATCTTGGTGGAGCTGGATGAGAAGCTCTCGCAAAATGGCCTTGCTGAAGATGAGCGCGCCCAGCTAAACGAGCGGCGCAAAGCGGCGAAGGACATGCTGGAGATCAACGGCCAGGATGTCGATGCACTCTTAGCCCAGCGCTGGAACGTTGCCAAAAAGCGCCAGAACGCGCGTATGACTACGAACCCCGTTCTGGATGGAGCAGAGGTTGTGCTCTCGGGCTATCTGATCCCCGCGCCGCGAACTGCCGATGGAAGCTACTTCGGTTATCTGGTCCCCGAGGTGGGGATGTGCAGTCATCTGCCACCCCCTCCGCCTAACCAACTGGTGCGGGTAAAATTGCTCGATGACCCTAAGGGGCAGTCGCTCTATGTGCCGGTCCGTGTCTCAGGTCGGCTCAGTGTCAAAGCCAGCGATGATAGGATATTCATCCTCGATGGTGAGGCACGCATGCTCAGCGGCTGGACGCTCTACGCCAACACCATTGATCAACAGGAGGTGTCGGGCGGGGATGGCGTTAATGGTGCGTCCGCGAATCCTGTCACCACCGGCGGTGGACGTTGGCACACCGACAACGTATATTTATCAGGGAGATATCGAATATGAAATTACGTCACTTTATCATGGCTATTGCAGTTTCTGCGGTGGCTACCTTTGGTTCGGCATACGCCAAAACAAAGGAAGTACAACCGTCCGTCGGAGCGGCGATCGAGCAGGTCGCTACAAAGCTTGCCGGGCGCATCGGTTTTGCGGCGCAGGAAATCGGCGGCAAGGACATCATCGCGTTTAATGGCGATGAAACCTTCGCCATGGCCAGCACCTACAAGGTCGCGATCGCCGCTGCCGTGCTGGATCGCGTGGACAGGGGGGAGCTGCGGCTCGACCAGATGGTCAATGTCACACTCGATATGATGATGATCGGGGACGCTGCGCTTAATGGCACATTCGTTCACCCTGGGCTCCAGTTGTCAATCGCGAACCTGATCGAGGTGATGATCACAGAGAGCGACAACACGGCGACCGACATCTCGATGGGGCTGGCCGGCGGACCCGCGGCAGTGACCAAATATCTGCGCAGGCTCGGGATCAGCGATTTCAGGGTTGATCGGACGACTGGCGAGATCATCGGGGAGTTCTATGGTTTGCCGGGACCGGCCACGCAAAAACTCGCCATAGAGGCCTTCAGGGCCCGGCCGGAGCTCTTGAAGATCCAGGGTGACCGTAATCTGGACTTCGAGGCGGATCCGCGCGACCAAGCAACGCCCCATGCGATGCTGAAACTCCTGCTTGCCATCGACAGTGGCACAGCGGTGAGCCCCAAGAGTCGCGACTTCCTGCTCGGTGTCATGTCGCGCACACGCACCGGAGCTAGTCGGCTCAAGGGGCTGCTGCCCAGGGGAACTCCGGTGGCAAACAAGACCGGAACCATAGGGGGAGTGGCAAATGACGTTGGTTATATCACGCTCCCCGACGGGCGTCGGTTTGCCGTTGCCGTGTTCACTAAAAGCAGTGCAACACCCGAGCCGGACAGGGACCGGGCAATTGCTGAAATCTCACGCTCGCTGTTCGATTATTTCCTGGTTGTAAAAAGGGCGAAACAGTAAACGAGAAAAATTCAGGGAGCGTAGGCTCTGGCGCTGAGATTTTGCATGACGAAGACAGAGTGCTCCAGCAACAACCATGTTTAAAGCAACGCGTAATAGTTAAGAGAGAAAAAAGATGAAACAAGTTATTAAAAGTAAAAGGAAACTATTAATTACCGTGGCAATTTCGTCGCTATTTGCAATGCAACCGGCATGTGCAGATCAAAACCAACCGTTCATGTCAAAGGAGCAAGGACAAGCGACCTTCGATGCGGTCATCGCCGACACTGCTGAAATGATCAAGGAAATGAATATCCCGGGGCTTGCCGTCGGTGTCATCCATGGGTCCAACTCCTACAGCACCGGACTCGGTGTCACCAAGGTAGGCACCGACGAGGCCGTTACCCCTGATACGCAATTTCAAATTGGTTCAGTCACAAAAACCTTCCTTTCGACGGTGGCCATGCAGCTGTCCGAACAGGGCAAACTGGATTTGAACGCGCGTGTCGTCGACATTCTGCCATGGTGGAGGGTTTCGGATCCCGGCGCGACGTCGAAAGCGCGGGTCGTTGACCTATTCCACCATCGCGCTGGCTGGTATGGCGACCATGGTTTCCTTCGTGTTCCTCCAGGTGGGTCGATATCCGAGAAAGTCATGCTCCAGGCGGCTTACGTCGAGCAGATCTATCCATTCGATCAAACCTGGATGTACAACAACACCAGTATTACCTTCGCAACCCATGTGGTGTCGCATGTGGGCGGAAAGCCGATCGAGACTCTGATCGAAGATAACCTGTTAGCTCCGCTGGGCATGAATGCGTCGTCCTTTAATTACGACGCTACCCCTCCGGCTAAAAATTACGCATGGGGTCATCCGCCGATCTACGGGGAAGGCAGCATCAGTGATCTAAAGCCTTACTACATTCCGTTGATTAGAGAGTCCGCAGCCTCCGGCGCACTCCGGTCTACGGTTGCCGACATGCTGAAATACGCCCGCTTTCAGCTGGACGGTAAGGACGCATCCGGCAAGCAACTGTTGTCCAAGGAAGCGCTGGACTATGCCCACGCTCCGGCAGTCGAGGCTTCGACAGGCGACTTTACCGGGCTAACATGGTTCGTCCACGACTACGACGGGGTGACCAGCCCCAGCCACGGAGGGAATTGGCCCGGCACGCGTTCTTTTCTGCAGCTGATCCCGGACCGCGACTTTGCCGTGGTGGTTTTAGTCCACAGCGATCGCGGAGTCGAGGCCTACAAGAAAGTAGCGAACGCAATGGTCAAAGCCTTCACAAAAATCGAGTCCAATTCTCCGGTCGCAGCGGGCGTTGATCCGTCTGTGCTCGACCCCTTCGTCGGCGTCTTCAAGGGTAATTCCCAAAACATCGAGATCCGCAAAGAGGACGACAAATATGTGTTTGTCCAGTTCTCCGCATTGACCAAGGGAGCGGATCCCGCGCCTGCCAATGTGGCCAACACGGCCGAGGGCTATTTTATCATCACTGAAGGGCCGAATAAGGGAGCGCTTGGCGAGTTGCTGAAAGACTCGTCTGGCGAGCTGAACTACGTGCGATTCAACCACCGGATCTTTATTCGCGGCGAAGGGGCGGTCGACGAGTTCGACCTCTCAGGATCGGTATTCGACGAGTAACCGGGTCGGCAACAGCCATGGATTCGGTGGAGGGGCGATCCTGCATGGCGCAGATTTAACCCTCCGCCGATCCCACTGAGTCGACAACTGGAGAAATACAATGCGGAAACTATCTCTTAAGAGCGTGACCGCGGCGTTTGTCGTCGCGGTGAGCTTCGCCCTGCCGGCGGTTGCTCAAGACGCCTCCGGGCCAATTCTGTTCACTAATGTAAACGTCTTTGACGGGGTCAATGCAGATCTGATCATGAATGCTAATGTCGTCGTGACGGGTAACAAGATTACCTCGGTTTCGAAAGAGCCCCTTGCAGTGGCGGGTGGCACGGTAATCGACGGTGGCGGCCGCACGCTGATGCCGGGTTTGACGGACTGTCATTGGCACAATATGGCGGCTTATATGGGATCGGACGTATTTACCGCTGGTTTGGGGAGGCTGAATCTCGTCGCGGCCCATGAGGCGGAAAAGACGCTTATGCGGGGATTTACCTCGGTCAGGGACCCGGGCGGCCCTGTATTCGAGCTCAAGGAGTCAATCGACGAAGGGCTGTTCCCCGGTCCCCGAATTTACGCTGCGGGCGCAATGATCTCCCAGACGTCGGGCCATGCCGATTTCCGCCGGCCGATTGATCTACCCCAGAGCTATTCACGGGATCTTACCCCCCTGGAAGTTATGGCGTCGGTCTCCATTGCGGATGGTAGGGCGCAAGTCATGCAGCGCGTGCGTGAGAATCTGATGCGGGGGGCCGCCTTCATTAAGTTGATGGGCGGAGTGTAGTGATGAGATGGACGCCCCTCCGTGAAACGGCGTCGCTATGCGCCAGAATTAGGCTGTTGATCTGCTTAATTCGCTGAAGGAGCGTCCACTATGAAGATTAAGACGGTTGGTATCGATTTAGCAAAAGACATCTTTCAAGTTTGTGTGCTGCTTGAAGACGGAAACTGACAGGCTTGTACTCTCTCCGATAGATCACTATCACTTCGAGCCTGACGCAGCCATCTACCACCAGGGCCAACAAGCGCCAGCAGTGTATTCCATCCGCAACGGCTGCGTGAAGCTATCACTCTTCTCATCAGAAAGCGGAGAGAGAATTGTCCGCTTGCTGGGAACAGGGTCTGAATAGCCCCTATTTTCCTAGACACCCGATTGGTTAGAAAAATATTGGGCCTCGAACTCTACCGGTGACAAGCCATCATTGGAACCATGTCGGCGCTTCGAATTGTAAAACATCTCGATGTAGTCGAAGACTTCGCTTCGAGCCTCATCTCGGGTTGAGTAGATCTTCCGCTTGATCCTTTCCCGCTTTAGCAACTGGAAGAAGCTCTCTGCTACCGCGTTGTCGTGGCAATTGCCTCGGCGACTCATGCTGCAACTCAGGCTGTGCTCCTTGAGAAATCGCTGCCACTCATCACTGGTGAACTGGCTGCCCTGATCGGAGTGCACCAGCACTTCGTTTTCTGGCTTGCGGCGCCATACCGCCATCAGCAGTGCATCCGTTGCCAGGTCAGTGGTCATCCTTGGCTTCATTGCCCAGCCGACAACCTGCCTGGAGAACAGATCGATAACGACAGCCAGATACAGCCACCCCTCATGGGTACGGATGTAGGTAATGTCAGTCACCCATGACTTATTGGGTTCTGACACGGTAAATTGGCGATCCAACGTATTCGGAGCCGCTACCTGGGATTTGCCACCGTACATTCCCTTACGACGCTTGTAGCCGGTTTGAGAGCGCAGCCCCTCACGTTTCATCAAGCGGGCAACCCGGTTTTTACCACAGCTTTCCCCCAATTCACGCAGGTCAGTGTGGACTTTGCGATAACCATAAACCGTCCCGCTCTCTAACCAGGATTGCTTAATCAGCCCCAGTAAGCGCTCGTCCTGCTGCTGGCGATCAGACTTGGGCTGTTTCATCCAGGCATAGAAGCCACTGCGGTGAACCTGCATGGCCCGGCACAGAGGAACCACACCATAACGCTCGAGCCGGGACTTTATGAACGCGTACCTTTCCTTGACTCGGCGGCAAAGTACGCTGCTGTAGATTCAATTGGTCAGTGCAACAACTGTGTTAAAACAGAGGTTAGTGAAGGATCATTGAATGAAGCGTATGTTTTCAGAACAGGAAAGAGAGTTCGTATTCGACTCATGGAAGCGCGGTGTTGGCTTCAGCGAGATAGCGCAGCAACTTGATACCAAACCTGGCACGGTGTTCACCATGCTTCGGGATACCGGCGGCATCAAGCCACCGAAGCGTCGGAGAAAAGCTACCCATTTGACCTTGGCTGAGAGAGAGGAAATTCGAGCAGGACTGTCAGCTAAGCAAAGCCTAAGAGCTATAGCTAAGGCCTTAGGACGATCGCCATCAACTATATCGCGTGAAGTAAACCGTAATCGCGGAAGTCGTCATTATAAAGCGGTAAGCGCCGATAACCGTGCGTGGCGCAAAGCCAGGAGACCAAAGCCCTGTTTGCTCGACACCAATTTGGAACTAAAGGAGTTAGTCACGGAAAAGCTAACTCTCAACTGGTCTCCGGAGCAAATATCAGGTTGGGTTAAAGAGTCGATGCCCAACCGAGATTCGATGCATATCTCCCATGAGACAATCTACAAAACCATTTACTACCGTAGCCGCTCCGCATTGAGTCATTTAATGGCAAGTCATCTGCGCCGCTCTCATAGTCTTCGACAAGGCAAGCAGCATTCCCGAAAAAGGCAGCCTGGTAGAATCAATATCATCGATGGGGTCTCGATCCGTGAGCGACCTAAGCATATTGATAACCGCAAGTCGCTGGGCCACTGGGAAGGGGATCTGATCTCTGGTTCTAAGAATACGCACATCGCTACTCTAGTTGACAGAAAATCGCGCTACACAGTCATGCTCAAGCTCAAAGGGAAAGACGCGGACTCAGTGAACAAAGCCTTGATGGCTTACTTCCAGGCCCTTCCAGCCCAACTGAGGAAGTCACTCACCTGGGATCGAGGAATGGAACTGGCCAAACATGCTGAACTTACTGAGTTGACTGGCATGCCCGTATATTTCTGTGACGCTCAAAGCCCTTGGCAACGAGGGACAAATGAGAACACAAATAGCTTAATCCGTCAGTACTTCCCTAAGAAGACATGCTTGGGTCAACACTCACAACAAAGAATTGACGATGTCGCAGAGCAACTAAACACGAGACCAAGAAAGATATTGGGCTTCAAAACGCCCAAACAGGTAATTGAAATGGATGTTGCGTTGACTGGTTGAATCTACAGCGGCCTCCTTTAAAATGTCTCGCTCCTCGGTGACCTGCCGAAGCTCTGCACGTAAGCGCCGGATCTCAGCTTGCTGTTCTGACTCTTCCTTCTGCTGAGGGATGGATTTGCTGTAACGCTTCACCCAGGCGTACAGGCTGTGATGGGAGACCCCCAAGGCATCGGCGACATCTCGGACGCTTCGGCCACGATCCGTGACCTGTTTGACGGCTTCTTTCTTGAACTCTTCTGGGTAACGCTGGCTGGACATAACACCTCCAAATGGGAGCCTTATTGTAAGGCTTTGGGGTGTCTATGGAAGTGGGGGCTATTCACACCACGAATTCAAAAGTTGGCAGAATCAATCTTACATTAGCCCACTAATGTAAGATTGGTTTAGTTCATTAGTGACGTTACATTGGCGGATAGATGTAATGTGGAGCGTTGTCCCTTGATGTTCAGCTGGGTTAGCGCGTTAAGGGACCTGCTGCTGAGCCGCGACGGACTTAACCACACCAATGCAAACCTCACAACTGACTTAGCCGTAGCAGAAGCCATCGTTGACGAGTATTTCAACGCTGAAGTGGTTGCAGAGAAAAGCAAGGATCAAGTATCTTCCGAAGCCCAAGCGCCCGTCAGCAATAAAGAGGCCTAACTTCATGAACAGGCTTGAGTACCAGATGTTCGATGAGTCACCAGGACTTTCCAACCTAGCCAGGATGGTTTATGCCTTTGGTCTTCGCCGAATGTCCAACTACGGCAGCATTAAAGCTCTGAATCTGAGCACACTTGCCCAACTGGTATCAAGGGCCAAGGACGGAGAGACCAAAGAGCCTCCCATCGAAAGACTCATCAGTGCACTAAAGGAGTTAATCGAAGCCAAGATAATCCAGGCATCGTCAACCGACGGACACTGGGAAGGGTGCTATGTTGCACTACCCTATCAAATGGAGTTTGATCCCTACCAACATGGGTTTCAGATGCATGCAGACTGGACGCCAGGAGCTGAACTCGTTGGGTACCTACGCATGCTTGGCATTGGTAATCACGATGAAATCACTCTTGATGAGCTCTACGACTTCACCGTCTATTGGATGGGACGTCACGATAGCTTCCATACACAAGATCAGTGGACTAGTAAGCTTGCTCGAAGCATTGCAATGCAAAGACGCAAAGGCCGGGGATTACAACCTTCAAGAGTGCCAGCAGAACCCAAGCCCCAGGCCTCAACAGCAGCAATGGTTGACAGAACACCAGAACAAACCCAGTCTAATGCGCAGCGCATGAGCGGCCTTGAAAAACTCCAGGGGAAAAAGAATGGCGAAAATTAAGACACCAGAAGAATTCAGAAAAGAAATGGGTGAGATTCTAAGCAAAGGCCCCAGCTTCCCTAAAGCCAGCAACCCTGTAGAACAGAGCGTCACTCAAGACCGTAATTCAACTGCAAGAAAGCGCAAATTACCAATTGAAGTCGGCGGAGCGCTCGGCGGCGTAATGAAAAGAATTCAGGCAGATCTTCGAGCCAAAGGTGTACACATTCCAAACAGAGAAGAGCTTGGCGAACTTGTAAAGGCATCTGATGAACAGTTCCACCAAGACCTGAGAGTAGAAAACCAAAGAAGGAAGCAGGCTCAAATAGAAGAGCGTATGCGGGCTTCTGACTTGAATCCAGACTGGAACTTCAAGAAAGCAAGTGAAATCGCTTCTCGCAGCAATGTAGGGGAAGATTTCCGCTTAGGTTTCCAAACTGTTAATAGCATCAAAGAATACTTTGAAGGCGTATCCAACCTCGACAAAGGGCTCGGCATCGTCTTCATGGGTGACTATGGCCGGGGCAAGAGCACTTTAGGTGGCGCAATACATGAAATCTTCCTTGACCATGGCAAAACCAGCATCATGGCTCAATGGGCTCGTCTCTGTGATAAGGCATATTCTTTCGATGGCGATGAGGTAAACATAGAGCTCAAGAACCACATTGAAACCGTAGACATGCTGATTATCGATGAAGTGTGTAGCGGCCAGAAGCGACTGTCACCTTTCCAGCAAGACAAGTTGTCCACTTTGATCCGTAGTCGTCAGGCGCAGCGCTTGGCCACAGTTGTAATCACGAACCTTGATGCCGAGACGCTCCAAACTGGTATTGGAACCGCTGCCTACGAGGGACTGCTAGAGTACGAACCCTTTGTGCACTTATTCGTCGGCGAGACCTTCCGAGATCGAGAATTGCGTGACTTTAATGGCCAACCTATCGAGATCAAAGAGCTGGTGAATAAGCCTCTCACGCCTGCCAAGCTAGTAAAGCCTCAGGAGCCCCCTGCTGTTGACTGGGCCCCCGGTGACTACCTCACAAAGGCCAAGGATTTTCACAAATAACACAGGAAACTGATCTCTGTACTTCTAGGCAAATCATGACCGCTTCTGGCGCCGTTGCGGTCATTGTTCGACAAGCTACAGTATGACACTTTTTTACTCAGGATCGGTTCTCGGTGGGAGAAGGGGCACTGGTGAGTATGAAACTTCGTTTCGGGAAAGCCCTGAGGACTCAGATCGGGCTCTGCATGGCTGTCCAGTATGAGACATTATTACTGTCCTACAGAACACCGTTAAGCCTGTGCTAGACTGTTGCTCTGCGCCTTTTCGAGTCTGTTCATCCTGAAGCCATGAGTAAGCGTTTCACTGCGTGGTAATTTGGCGATCGCACGATTGAATATATCCATTGAGCCAACGACAAGACATAGATCAATGCTTCTGGAAACAGCGGTGTACATCAGGCTCCGTTCGACCATCGGAGTGTCGGTGATACAACAAATAACTGTCACATTGAATTCGCTACCCTGGGACTTGTGGATAGAAATAGCATAAGCCAATTGCACATTTAAGGCCCATAGATCATCAATACTTAACTCGTGCTCCTCGCCATCAAATATGAAAGTGCCATATATGGCGGAATCCTTTACTGTTATCGTGCTCAACACTCCGGTATTGCCATTAAAGAGCCCATGATCATATGAGTTCTCAGTAACAATAACTCTGTCGCCTTCTCGCAGCCAATATTTACCCAAGCGAAGACCGGAGGGTAGTTGTCCCTCCTCGTTGCTCAATTTGGCATACTGAAGACAACTATTGATTGAGCCAGCGTTATCCGGCATTCGTTCAGTAACATGAGGCGTAATGACCTGCATATTGCCAAGCTTGTCCTGAATCGCAACCAGAGCCTTACAGAGAGCCTTTTGGTTGCTTTCGCATTTGACTAAGTAAATCCCTTGTCGCTGTCCGTCCCATGCCTCCAGATCAATGTTTTGGCCAGACCGAATCTTCATCGAAGCGTTCTGCAATAAGTCGTTGCCGGTTCGGTAAACTTTATTCAAATGCGCGGCAGGCACCGAATCCTCGATAACGAGTTCGTGAAAGAACAATCCCCATCCGACAGGGCTGATTTGCCCGGGGTCGCCGACAAGCAATAAGGAGTAGTTTCCTTGATCTTCTAACGCCGCTAATAAACGGTTGGCCAGAGATGGGTCAACCATTGAGCTTTCGTCCACAACTATCAAGGGTTCGCCACTGAGATCGAACGTATTTCCCTTCAGCCCTTTAATAAACCCGTGAATAGTAAAGGCTCGGCGGTTAACGGACATTTCCGCACGCACTTTAGCTTTCCCTGTAGGTGCTAGAACAAATACCTGCTTTGCAATGCGATCACACAGCTTACAGATTTCATTTAGCACATAGGTTTTGCCGGTTCCACCGAAACCGGTCAAAACTGAGAGTTTATTTCTCGCTGCCATCCCAACAGCTTCGCGCTGAGTATCGTTGAGGTTGTTGTCGACCTGAGCCAATGCCTGTTCAATGCCAGAGCCGAGGATGCTAAATATATCATTCTGAACGTTCTGATTAAGCAATCGTGTCAGTCTCTGTTCGAGTTGACTTTCAATATATGCAGGCCCAACACACTGTAGATAAAGTGTATTACTTTCATAAAAGCCACATAGTGCACGACACTTAAGTGCTTCTTCAACTGCCCTCTGGCCGAGATGCTTGGATTTCAGCAAGTTCGCACATTCACAAATCAAGTCTTCCTTGGTTATTGCGGTGTGGCCAGATTTGAGTCGCAAATACATAATTTGCTCGGCAGCCCCTACAAGACGATTATCATCGTCCTTGGCAAATCCTAGTTTCGACGCCGTCCTTTCAATCGCATTCCAAAAAGATGTTGAAGGCACAGCAAGTGGTAATAACCCATACGGATTAGCCCTGAGGCGTTCTGCGGCATCCGTTTTACAGACCCTTTTTAGCTTTTGTATTAAAGCTGGTTCGAAGTCATGTTTATACAGGAACTCGACGAGTGCGATTTCGTTAGTCAATTTCGACCATGCATTCACCAGGTTATCAGCGATAGTTGAAGATACAACTTCGGCGATATGGTCAACACGTCCGGCATTTAACATTTCGACTAAGGCAAAGTCTCCAATCTCTGCGAGCAGTTTATTGACTTTGGCTTTTCCCAAATGGAACCCACGGAAGTTGGGATGGTTCAGTAATAGCCCACGAATGTACTTCTCGTTCGGCATGTTGCAGAGCATGCATGAGTCGACCTGAAGAAGCTGACCATATTTTTCGTCAAGTCGCCCTTTCAGCCCGGTAATCTTCCAAAATTCGCCTTGCACTGGGATTCGGCAAATTACCTTATAGGATGCATGGCAATTATAGCGTCTACCGGTTTCAACACAGAGTGCATCAAAGATGGCTCCACCTTGAACGCCTGGCCATACATTTCGAATCTTGAAAGTACCACTGACATGGAGTGTCATAGGAATATCCTTCCACCAGTTTCAAGCATCATGTCAAATGACGCCTGCTGCTCTTCGCCTTTTATCTCGGCCAGTCTCAACCGAGACTTCAAGTCTTTTATCTGCTTCCTGAGCTCTTCAACCTCTTTTGTTTTTGCTTCGAGCTCCGTTTGCAGACGACTTGCAGTTGCACTACTTGCTTTCTCTTTAGCGGCGAGAGTTTCATTTGCGTCTTTAGATACAGATGCGCCGACACCAATGTTCTTTACATCGGTATCAAACTGCTGAGCAACGGCATTCGTGTCCTTATAAAGGATGTCTCGTCCGAAATTGCAGATGTCCGATATCCGCTTTCGGTTCACCTCTCCTTGGCGGTTGGACGGAAACTGTAGGTCATTGGATTTCAGCCATGCTACATACTTATTGTAGTTACGCATATTTATTTCCCCTTTCTCGTTCGGGGAAATGCGTCGACCATCGAGTTGGTTATTAATTACCAACTCGATACCAAGCACATCTTGCAGCTTACGGATATCGTTGGAACTCATGTACACTCCTTCGAGGATAACCAATCAAGGAAGCTCGAATCTCTCAGTGTAGCAGGACTCACAATATTCCTTTCAGTTGCAGTTGTTGCATCAACTAGTGAATCTCCTCTAATTTCGAAAAGGTCATCAGATTGATTGATCAACGCCTCGATTATCCTGTAACAGCATTCCAGTTTTTTGATGCTAGCTAAATCTACACCAGCCTTCTTGCTGGGTGATTTCTCTAGCAGTTTGCTCGGATCGATTCCTTGGTTGGCGAGGTACCTTTCCAATCGGTCAGCGCGATCTTTCTGATCCTTATTCTCAATTTCAGAAGATAATGCTTCGGCTTTATTCTTGTTCTTTTGTGGCGTATTGACGCCCTCTGCTAAATATGACACAAGACACTGACGATACTTGAGGTTGCGCAGCAAAGTAGATTTACTGATTTGCACAAAGCCGTATTTGCCATCATAACCATCCTGACCGACAAGATGATTAAACTGCTCGGCAACATATTCAGCCAGATGGTTCATCGAGTTAAACGAGACTTTGCTCGAACTCAACACTTTGATAATGGCTTCGACGCCTTTCTTTCTCTTTTCTTGCTTTTCAATCTGAGACTGTTTAAAGCGATTATCGCCTTTCGGTGCTCCTCTAGGCATTGGTAATAATCTTCTTGGCGTTGAGGGTAAATTCCAGTAAGGAAGTTTGTTCGGCAATCGGCTTTTCTAACTCGGCAACAATTTGCTCCAGCGATAAACCTGTCAAATCGCAGATTGACGTAAAAATGCCACGACAATCTGAAAGCAGGTCTTGACTTTCGGCTAACTCGATAATCTTGTCGACCATTCCGGTTCGCGCCAAAAGCCTGTTTGTAACGCGGGTTAATTGTGCTTTCAGTTGCGGAGTAAAACATTCCTGAAAGTTCTCAGCATCAACCATGCCGAGAATCAGTTTGTTAATCTCGGTGTTTTTGAACTCTATTTCCTTTGCCTTGAGCATCAGTATTTCTGGCTTTCCAACAAAGAACCTGGTCTTATTACTGATGTCTTTAAGATTGTGCAGCAAAATACCGTGGGTCACGATCCAAGCAGATAGCTCACGAGCATCTTGCTTACGAGAACGCTCCATTTCAGAGAGTTGCTGTGGTGATGCCCCCCTTGCTTTTGCATCCAGAATGGTTTGCTCCTGCTCCTTGACCAGCAAGCCTATCATCCGTATTTTGCTGGCAATTCTTGGTAAGTGATCAACTGTTTTGATGCTGTACCAGCACTGGCCACAGTTATATCCACCGATTTCAACCAAAATATCTTTTGGGCATTGGTTGTTAAAGGGGCAAATATGGGTTGAGTTGATGCAGATGTTATCAACCTGACCAGAGTTGATTGTTGAAATGCCACTCACCAGAGTGTTATTCCTATCATCTCTGACACCCGCAACCATTGAAACAGCACCAAAATCAGTTAGCGCCTGTTGAGGGTTGGTCTGCATTGCTTTTTTAAGCGTCGAGTTAACCAATTCAGCTTTAATAGCTACGGGGTCATAACCGGAATTATAACCGTAGTCACTTTCTCCACCTACACCACCCAAAACGGAAAATCGGTTGGTATAACCAAGAAGATTTTTTTTCTGGTTGTTTTCAGCCAGCTTCAGCCAATTTTGCTGCGGAACAACGTAGTGCGTCAGAGCAGCTTTACTGTCGTGACCGGTGTAATTCTCCATGATCACAGACTCAGGCAAATACCTGATTTTGTCGCTAACTACAGTTGCCCGAGTTCCGTGGGGAGTAATTTCATTCTTATAGTTATACCTCAGCTTGAATGCCTCGGCCAAAGGCAATTCATTACACCCTTTCGGCAAAACGTTCAGGGTTTCAAGCTTCGTTTTTGACGCCAATATCAGGTCGAAGAAGAATATCAGGCCGTCGAAGTGTTTTTTGTATGTGTTATAGGTCGCCGGGCCGAAATCATCGAAGTACACGCGGGTGCCATCATGATCATAAAACTTATCATAACGGGCTGGGCAAAACAGAGACCTGATTTTCCCAAAGCGGGATTTAGCCACCCTGTTGTACCATGCTGGCTTAACTTCAACATCAACCGTTTCCATGAAGCGTTTTAACCGGTCAAGCTGCTTAATTACACGGTGACTAACCAAGGGAACCCATGGTTCCTCCTTAGCTTTGTCGGTATTAACGATCAAAGGCTGAAGTTCAGAATTGTTTTTTCGGTCTACCTTGGAATCATAGGTGTCGGCATCCAACCACCGAACATGGATATGCCTTAAGCCAGTTTCTATGGCTACGCAAAACTGGACCAGTGTGTGTATATTTGGAATATCCACCACACGCCCATTAATCACCGTGGTGCTGTATGTGCCGAATAGTCTGGTAGGAATTTCAAATAGCGGTACACATTTTCCATCAATGAAGAGTACGGGCACAAAACCTACTTCTTGAGTATTATGTGTGTCCTCTCCACCAGCGCCAGCAACTTCACCCTTATCCAGGCCCTGATCAATTAGATAGCACGCGAATTCAACCATGGCATACAAGAATGCATGGAATAAAGGGAAGTACGTGTCAGTAAAGATACGCTTATTCGTCCCCTTACTTCGCTCGGATATTGGGAAATCCAGTTGGCGGATCAGACAGTTTTTAAAGCCGTGAAGCTCGGGCTCCTCAGTCGCTTTAATCTCCAGATATTTGAAAAAGAGATCAAGTCCACGCATGACCGAAACGCCTACCGTCTTGCCAGTGTTTTCGAATCGCTCTTTTATTGAGGGGACTTCAATGCCTTCAATATACTTTCGAGTAAAGTCGGCCAAACGCTTCGGCATTAACTCTACCTCGACATCTGCCGGGAGGTCTACAAACAGGTATTCCTGAAGGTGCTTGAGATCACGCTTCTCAGTCTTAATTACCTCCTTGCGATCTAATTTCTGCTTTAGATATAGATGGGAATATTTGGCAAATTCTCGTGCCAGTTGACTGTCAACGCCAATACCATCTAAAATTTCTTGAATGGTAGGAAGCTTTGTATGGGCCATCTCCTCCGCGAGCTTGGTTTTTCGGGAAAAAGTCTCCATCAAAGCAGTATCGTCGATGCTGAACTCGTCACCCTCATAAGCAATCAGTGCTTTAACCAGAACACTGTATCGGTATACCGGGTTATAAAGGATGTGACCTTCATTGTCTGAGTCGGACTGAAATTCATCGAGCAGACTTTTTGCAGCAATGATATTGTCCGTCGTAAAATCACTCAATTCAAAGAACTCACTGGCTTGCATGAGGCTATATGCCTTCCAGTCGAAGTTGCGGAGTTGTGTCTGCCCAATATATGGACGCAAGTTGGGCACGTCCAATTCGCCATCAATAAATGGCTGTCGTACCAAACGTAGGGCTGGGCTGAAACACTTGTGGCCGATTTCCCGTCGACCATTAGATTGATTATGGCGTGTCTCCGGCCTTGCGCTTTTAGCAGGCAGAAGAATAACCTTCCGCTTATTGAGCGCGTACAACAACATCTTAAACGGGTTCAGAAACAACTTTGCCGCTCCAACACCGAGCTTATGTTTGGTGTTCGGATAATTTGGAGTGAGGTAAAGATATTCCTTCGCCACATCGCTTGCGGCTGTTTTCGGATTATTAGGAGCCTCTTTCATCCTGACGGTGAAGTCAAATACGTCCTCGATCCATTGCTTATTGAACTGGTCGGGATAGTCCTTGTAAGCAGCAAAGTGCTTATTGAAGTTGAGTTGAAGGAATGGGCCCTTGTTTTGTATTAAGTTGGGGCTAGGCATCGATGTTCCGGAAACACCAAATTCCTGAAGCATGACCTCCATAACCTCGCCAATGGACTCAAGAATTGCGTCCTTGATACGAGCCGGATCTTCCTCGATAAAGAGCAGGCGGTCTGAGAAATTAATCCTCATGCGGCTTCCTTATCATTCATTTTTTCCTTGCCCGCTTGAATAGCCGCAAGTCGCGAGTCAATGTACTTGATTCGTACATCATCGATAGTTAGGTTCTCGTCGAAAATACGCTGATTAGCGTACAAGATGTCCGCTTCCAGCATATCCTCATCGTGCTTCGCATATACCTCAGTGCTCGTAATATTCGCATGCCCCATAAGCACCTTTACGATCGACATAGGCATTCCAGGGCGATATCCATCCTTCATCGGAGGAAGGTAATTTAGGACGTACACGCCATACATATGACGAAGACTGTGAGGACTGATACCGAATAAGTCGTCCATACCAGCCCTAGTCGCAGCAGACTTAAAAGTTTTGATTCTGGAACTACGATCTGAGGTAAATAATGGACGCGTAGTAGTCGATATCTGGAAGATGAAGCGATGATTGCAGTCGTTCACCCGCTCATTATCGATGTAGTTCTTGAGGTGCGTAAAGAACATCTCCTTGTATGGAGATATTAAAAACGTCTTTTCGGTTGATCTTCCTTTCCATGCTAGACATTCGGCCTCATCGGGATCTAATGCCGAGAGCCGGTCATCTTTAGCAGCGAACGGGTTGACCAGACGTACTGTGCCATTAGCAACGTCTATGTCATCCAGCGTAATTTGCAGCGCCTCATGAGACCGCGCTCCAGATGCAGCCAAGAAGGAATAGAGCGCCTTATCACGATTTGACTTCGCGGCATCAATAAGAGCTACGCTATATTCAAGGGGGAACGACTGCTGGTAAGAAAGCTTTTTACCATTGCCCTTAGTCCGTCCAAGTACGGAAATAGAGCAGCCCCGAGTTTTAAGGGCTTTTACGGGCATCATGCCGCCCAACCACGAGTTGGTGCGTATGGCCTGCTTTTCATGGTGGCTGAGTTTTTTGATGTGCTCACCAAACAACGCAACAACCGGAACGTTATCATGTGCCTCTTGGATAGCTTCACCCAGTCTGACATAACGCGAAATAGCAGCCTCGATCGGTACTAAGCTATAAGGCTTGAGCTTTTTTACCCGCCCCGTGATTTTGGCGACCCGGCCACCGAGGCCTGTATCTGCGACACCTTGAAGCAGGTAGTGCTTGTAAGATGTGAACACCTGTCGTAATTCATCGAGGTCTTTCGGGGGAGATATCTTCGTTGCGATCTCAACGTAGTTGATAAACCTTGCAACATAGGAAGCGTAAGTTTTAATACTGTTTCTGGCATACCCTGCCATCTCCATGTTCCGGATAAAAGCAGCAAACCCCTTATGCTCATTACCATCCTGGTCGAGCATCAAAAGAGCCTTTTCGTAAAACTGGTATTTCGGCATCCCTATGCCTTCAAATGTGCGTCACGTTAAACCTATGTATATCAGGAACGTTACAAGCGCGCAACATTGATGCATGCTTGAACGAAAAGGTGGGATTTAGGTACAAAAAAAGCGCCACCGCTACGGGGGCGCTCTCTTGATTATTGGTGCGTAACACACTGTTTTTGCAAGGCAAATTGGTGGCCCCTGGGGGACTTGAACCCACGACCTATCGATTATGAGTCGACAGCTCTAACCAACTGAGCTAAGGGGCCATAAAAGCGCATTTTCGGATGCCTCCGCGTCCCCTGTCCTGGCTCCAAGTGTGCACCATAGATGCATACCACTTAAGAACCCACGACCAAGCGATTATGAGTCGCCTGCTCTAACCAACTGAGCTAAGGGGCCTTCTTGATTCTGCTGGGTTTGTGCCCAACTAGGCGGAAGAGTATATCCAAGGGGGCGGGGCTTGTCATCTGCTTGGCCGCCACGTTGGCGTGTTTGGCTAAGAAAACGCCATGGTGTCAAGCCGTTTCGCATGAGCAAAGGTCCTGTGAAGCTGGGAGCCGGGTTGATGGAGATCATGGTTGGCCCGCTGGCCCTGTGTTGCTATGAAGCTGTGGCGAAACTTTCGCCAATGGAGTGCCTTCCAAGGCACAGACCACCAGGAGCGCAGAAGGAGAGTCAGGATGAAAGCATATAAAAAGGTATTGATTCCTCTAGATTTCCACGCCGACAACGATCAAATCATCGCCAAGGGTAAAGACCTGGCCGAGGTCAACGGCGCCAGGGTGTACCTGCTTCACGTCAACGAGCCCATGGCCGGCATCTACACCTTCGAAGCGGTCAGCTTCGGCGACGAGCTGGAGGCTTTCAAGGACAAGATCCGCAGCGAGTCCCACGTTCGCCTGGACAACTTTGCCAAGGAGATGGGGGTTGGCGATGCCGAGCAGCTGATCCGCGAGGGCAAGGCTTCCACCGAGATCGAAAACGTGGTCCGTGAACTGGACATCGACTTGGTCGTGATGGGCACCCACGGCCACTCCGGCCTGCAGCGCCTTCTGGGTTCCACCGCCAACAGTGTCCTGAACCACGTCGATTGCGACGTGCTGACCGTGCGCATCCGCGACTAGGTGGGGGCAGTGCCTTGAGAAGAGGGAGCGGGCCGGTGCCCGCTCTTTTGCGCTTACCGGCCGGGCATCGTGTCTACCGAGCCGATACTCGGGCTCGCATTCACCTACAATTACTAAGGATTCGTGTGGCTTTTCGCGTCGGGATCACTGTGGAGCCCGGGGCGCGCAACGAGGAGGCTGAGTATGAGTTTCTATAAGAAGGTACTGGTTCCGCTCGACTTCCATGATGACAACGAGCGTATCGTCGCTAAGGGCAAAAAGCTGGCCGATGACAACAATGCCGAGCTGTTCCTGCTGCACGTGGACGAGTCCATGTCCGATCTCTACCTGTTCGAGGCGGCCAGCTTCAGCGGCCACCTGAAGGAGTTTAAGCAGGACATCTGCCGCCGCTCCCAGGAGAAGCTGGCGAAGATGGGCGCAGGTCTGGACGACAACCATCTGCTGGTGCGCGAAGGTCGTGCACCCGGTGAGATTGAAAAGGTGGTGAAGGAGCTGGGCATCGACCTGATCGTGATGGGCTCCCATGGCCACTCCGGCCTGCGGCGTCTGCTGGGCTCCACCGTCAACGTGGTGCTGAACCACGTGCAGTGCGATGTGCTGACTGTTCGCACTCAGGATGCATAGGGGGCCGGGATTTTGAGTGCTGATCCCTGCGCCAACCTTGGCTGAAGGAGGCCTGGGGCGTCGTACCTGCTCCTGACCCAATGGGCTTTTAGCCCCGGAGGCAGCCGTGCGGGGCCGGACAGAGGGCGCCGGGTGGGGCCTTGGATGTCGATACCGGGTCACCATGCCGGCTATCGGACCTCGGTACCAGTTGCCGTCACTCCCGGCGCAATTGCTCTTATCAACCTGTAACAGGCGCCTGTCAGGCGGTCGACTCCACCTGCGCCCTGAGCTGCAGCTTGTGCGCCAGCAGCACGATCAGGGCGTAACCCACCAGGGCGCTGGCCACCACCAGCGGCCATCCCCCCAGTTGCCAGAGAGGCAGCAGCACGAAGCCGCCCAGACTGGCCCCCAGATAGTAGTGCACCAGGTAGAGGGAGCTGGCCTTGGCTCGCTCGGTGGTGGCCTGCTTGCCCACCCAGGAGTAGGCCAGGCTGTGCACCTGGAAGAAGCCCACCGAGCACAGCAGCAGCCCCAGCACGATCACCGCCAGATCATCGGAGAGGGTGATCACCGTTCCCACAATCAGCAGCAGCGCGCCGGTCTGCATTCCCGCCGGGGCGCTGAAGTAGCGCAGCCAGCGGCCGGAGAGCTGGGCGGAGACGCTGCCCGCCAGGTAGGTGCAGAACAGCAGCGACAGCTGGGCGGTGGTCAGGTGCCAGGGGGCCTGGGACAACTGGAAGCCCAGCACGGTAAACAGGTTGACGAAGGTGCCGAAGGTGATGCCGGCAATCAGGAATGCCGGTTGCAGCTGGCGGTTGTTCAGGTGTCCCAGCAGGCCGTGCCAGGCGCGCTGCAGTGACGGGGTGACCCTGTGGAAGTTCTGTTGCCGGGGCAGCAGCCACCACAGCATCAGGGCGGCGGCGCAGCTCAGGATCACCAGGGTGACAAAGGGCACCTGCCAGCTGTCGAACTGGCTGGACAGGCCGCCGATCAGCCGGCCACTGAGGCCGCCGACGGCGTTGGCGGCCACGTAGCTGCCCATGGCGGCGGGCAGGCGGGCGGCGCCGATCTCCTCCGACATCCAGGCGGCGGCCACCGCCACAAACCCGGCCAGCATCATGCCGTGGAGGATGCGCAGGGCGATAAACCACTCCACCTGGCTGCTGGCCAGGATCGCCAGGTTGATCAGCGGCAGGCTGGCCAGGGAGGTCAGCATGATGGGGCGGCGCCCCAGGGCATCGGAGAGCATCGCCCAGGGGATCAGCGACAGAGCAAGGGCCAGCGGAGCGCCGGCGTGCAGCCAGTTGGCGGTGGCGGCGTCCAGCCCGAAGGTGTCCGCCAGTTGCGGCAACATCGGCTGGGCCACATAGAGATTACAGAACACCACCATGGCCGCCAGGGTCAGGGCAGCCAGGGCACGGTAGTAGTTGCGTCCGTCCAGATGAGCCATGAGAGTTCCGGGTGGAGATTCTGCCGACAGCATACTCCTGTCACCCGGTGCGGAATAATACAATTCGTCAATGAAGTCTTAAGCAGCACAGTGGCTTGGGGCGTTGCTGCGGCCCAATCACCCGGGAGTTGCAGGAGTTGTCACACATTTCGGCGTATTGGCCTTTCAGGGGGGAAGGAATTGCGTCGCTTTTATGACCTGATGATGACGTGCGGATGGCCGCATGTCCGCGGTCAGAGTTAACGGGGGGCTGCTCCGCGCACTCGCTTTGGCGTACGCCAGCGGGTGGGACAAGGGAGCAAGGGAAACTATGTCTCATCGTCAGTTACAGATCGGCCTGGCGCTGTTTATGCTGGTGTTCGCCACGCTGCTGCCGGATTGGCAGACCCGGGTGGGGATCGGCGTGGCCTGGCTGCTGGCGTATCTGCCCTGGATACTGCTGGGGGCCGCGGCGATCACCGCGTACATCTACGACCTGAAGAAGTTCAGCCTGATGGTGGTGCTGTGCTTGGCGGTGTACGCCATTTTCCGCAACCATCTGATGGTGATGGAGCCCGGCAGCACCGATCAGCTGCTGTTCTGGGAGGTATGCCTGTTGGCGCCGCTGCTGATCTACCTCTATGATCAGTTGCCGGATCACTGGCTGTTCGATGGCTACTTCCTGGCGATCCCCCTGGCGCTGGCGCCCTGTGGCCTGCTGCTGCTGGCTCATCAATATTTTCCGGAACTGGAGCGGCAGGCGCTGGAGGCGGTGGTTGGTGGCCTTGGCGGTGATCCCGCACCCTGGGTGGCCCTGCTGCTGATTCTGCTCTACTGCGCCCTGTGTGCGCTCACCCAGTACCGCAACCAGGACAAGGGGGACTCCGCCGCCCTGGTGTGCCTGGTGGCGCTGGCGTTGCTGTTCGCCAATCACGAGATCCACGGCTTTGCCCCTCTGGTGTTTACCTACCTGGGACTGGCCCTGTGGATCCTGCTGTTGTTCCACGGGTTTCAGGTGGTCTATTTCGATCCCCTGACCGAGATCCGCAACCGGCGCCGGTTGGATGCCATGCTGAGGGGGCGCGGCGGTCGCTACCAGCTGGCGATGGTGGACGTGGATCACTTCAAGAGGTTCAACGATACCTTCGGCCATGATGTGGGCGACGAGGTGTTGCGGATGGTGGCGCAGCGACTCAGCCGGGTGGGGGCTGGTGGTGTGGTGTTCCGCTACGGGGGAGAGGAGTTCACCATACTGTTTCCCTCCGCCGACCGTTCCAGTTGTCTGGCGGCCCTGGCCGAGGTGCGCATGGCCATTGCCGCCTATCCGTTTCGCATCCGCGCCAGGGAGTCCAGGGGCCGGATTGGCCGCCTGACCCCGGGGGGCTCGGACCTTCCCCCGCAGACCATCACCGTGTCCATCGGCCTGGCCCAGGCGGCGCCCAGCGACGGCGGTCCGGAAGAGGTGATCAGGCGTGCCGATACCGCCCTGTATCAGGCCAAGGAGGAGGGGCGCAACTGCATCCGTACCGACACCAAGGCGGGCAGGGGCATCCGCAGGAAAGTGGCTTGAGGCACTAAAGCCTCTGCCCCCTGCGTGCGCCGGGGAGACGCAACACCCCCGTCATGCCGGCGAATGCCGGTATCCAGAGCCAATACCACCGTCATGCCGGCGAATGCCGGTATCCAGTGCCTTTGATTGTGGATGACCCCGAGCAGCAAAGCCTCTGGACCCCGGCGTGCGCCGGGGAGACGCAGCACCCCCCGTCACTCCCGCGAACGCCGGTATCCAGAGCCAATACCACCGTCATACCGGCGAATGCCGGTATCCAGTGCCTTTGATTGTGGATGACCCCGAGCAGCAAAGCCTCTGGACCCCGGCGTGCGCCGGGGAGACTCAACACCCTCCGTCACTCCCGCGAACGCCGGTATCCAGAGCCAATACCACCGTCATGCCGGCGAATGCCGGTATCCAGAGCCTTTGATTGTGGATGACCCCGAGCAGCAAAGCCGCTGGATCCCGGCGTGCGCCGGGGAGACGCAGCACCCCCCGTCACTCCCGCGAACGCCGGTATCCAGAGCCAATACCACCGTCATGCCGGCGAATGCCGGTATCCAGTGCCTTTGATTGTGGATGACCCCGAGCAGCAAAGCC
>NZ_SWCI01000021.1 GCF_005116715.1 Ferrimonas sediminicola
ACGCCAGGGTCCAGTGGCTTTAAGCAGCAACGGAAGGTCACCCAAGGTCCCCACAGCACTCAAAGCCCCTGCGAGCCAAGACACTGGGCTCCGGCGTGCGCCGGAGTGACCGTGCCGGGGAGTGCTGCACCGGATTGAATCAGCGCCTAAGTACACTGACACTATGCAGCCAGTATCAGTCCGCTAACAGCAGATCGATTCCCTCACTCTTCTCAGCCTCCCTTTACTCAACACCTACCGCCGCCAGCCACAAAGTACACGGCTTACCGCCCGCACCATCGTCTCCCTGGCGTACGCCAGGGTCCAGTGGCTTTAAGCAGCAACGGAAGGTCACCCAAGGTCCCCACAGCACTCAAAGCCCCTGCGAGCCAAGACACTGGGCTCCGGCGTGCGCCGGAGTGACCGTGCCGGGGGGAGCTGCACCGGATTGAATCAGCGCCTAAGTACACTGACACTATGCAGCCAGCACCATTCCGCTAAGAGCAGATCGATTCCCTCACCCTTCTCAGCCTCCCTTTATTCAACACCTACCGCCGCCAGCCACAAAGTACACGGCTTGCCGCCCGCACCATCGTCTCCCTGGTGAACGCCAGGGTCCAGTGGCTTTAAGCAGCAACGGAGGGTCACCCAAGGTCCCCACAGCACTCAAAGCCCCTGCGAGCCAAGACACTGGGCTCCGGCGTGCGCCGGAGTGACCGTGCCGGGGGGAGCTGCACCGGATTGAATCAGCGCCTAAGTACACTGGCACTATGCAGCCAGTATCAGTCCGCTAACAGCAGATCGATTCCCTCACTCTTCTCAGCCTCCCTTTACTCAACACCTACCGCCGCCAGCCACAAAGTACACGGCTTACCGCCCGCACCATCGTCTCCCTGGCGTACGCCAGGGTCCAGTGGCTTTGGAAAGCGCTAGGAGCGTGAATATAGCCAAGAGCATCAGTCAATCAATCTGCGAGCCAGGACACTGGGCTCCGGCGTGCGCCGGAGTGACCGTGCCAGTGGGCATTTCCCCTCCAGTGCGACCAAAGACTGCTAGGGTTAAGATAAGCGAGGGATAAAAGGATTTATCCAATGATCAAACTGCTGCATCATGGCGCCGCCTCTGGCGTAACAGGCTCCTGTCATCAACTGTGGCTCGACTCCCACCACTCCATCCTGGTGGACTGTGGCCTGTTTCAGGGGGAGGACTTGGCGCGACGCCAGCCTCCCAACCTTGAGATTGAGTTCAGCCTGGCCGGGGTAGAAGCGCTGATCGTCACCCACTGCCATATCGATCATATCGGCCGCATCCCCTACCTGCTGGCCGCCGGCTTCACTGGCCCCATCTTCTGCAGCAAGGCCAGCGCCCAGCTGATGCCCCTGATTCTGGAAGACGCCGTAAAACTGGGCTTTACCCGGGACCGAAGGCTGGTGGATCGCTTTCTCGCCCTGATTCAGCAGCGCCTCAAGCCTCTGCCCTACCATCGCTGGCACGCCATCCCCGAGAACGCCCCGGGAATGGTCAGGCTGCGCCCCGCCGGTCACATACTGGGCTCGGCGGTAGTGGAGATCGCCATGGACCGTCACCGCCGGGTGGCCTTCAGCGGCGATCTCGGCTGTTACGACACCCCGCTGCTGCCAGACCCCGACCCGCCGAAACGGGCCGATCTGCTGGTGCTGGAAGCCACCTACGGCAACCGCAACCATGAGCACAGGGATAAGCGTAATCGTCGCCTCCGGGCCATCCTGGAGTCCACCCTGGCGGATGGCGGCACCACACTGATCCCCGCCTTCAGCATCGGTCGCACCCAGGAGCTGCTCTATGAGCTGGAGGAGCTGCTGTTCCAGATGCTGGGCGAAGGTGCGCTGTCCAAGGTACCCATAGTGGTCGACTCCCCCCTGGCCGCCCGCATCACCCGAAGCTACCGTCGGTTGCAAACGCTTTGGGACAGTGAAGCCAAGGAGCGACTGCGGCGGGGGCGCCACCCTCTGGACTTCGAGCAGCTCATCACCATCGAAGATCATTACCAGCACCAGGCGCTGGTCAACCGGTTGCAGCACAGCGGCGAGCCCGCCATCGTATTGGCCGCCAGCGGCATGTGCAGCGGGGGCCGCATCGTCAACTACCTCAAAGCCCTGGCGGGGGATCCACGCACGGACATCCTGTTTGTAGGCTACCAGGCGCCGGGAACCGCGGGGCACAAACTGCAACAGTTGAGCCGCCCCGGACGAGTGATGATCGACAACGAGCCGATTCAGGTGAATGCTCAAATCCACAGTTTGAGCGGCTTCTCGGCCCACGCAGACCAGCCTGACCTGGTGAGGTTCGTCTCCGGCATGACACTGCCGCCGACCACAATTCGCCTGGTGCACGGCACGCCCATGGCCCAAAAAGGACTGGCCACCCGCCTGAAACGTGCCATCCCGGGGGTCAAGGTGGAACTGGCCGCACTGATACGCCACGGCAGCAGGCAAAACGCGCCAGCTTAGGACGCCGTCAAGCCCAGGCCAATCACACCACCGGTGTAACCGCGCAATGGGGTGCCGCAAAGCTTTGAGCAACGCCCTGTGCCAGATCTCGACCTGTTCCGTAAACAGTAACGAAGCGATCCGGGCGCCCTCCTCCCCCAGCTACAAAGACAAAAGCCCCAGGCAGATGCCGGGGCTTTTTCGGAAGTCAGTACTTGGACAACCCAATCTCAAATCTTGGCAGGAACAGCTTCATTCTTTCTGGGGTGAAGCTCGTCGCTTGAACTGGTGTTCTCAGCAGTAATCTCTGCCCTAAATGGAAACGACTGTAAGGCCCTGTCGTGCTCAGCAGAACTCAAGTGGCTTCCTTCAGAGTGGTTGCTTTTCTCCACCGTATTCTGCCCCTCGTGCCGAGCCTGAATCCAGCCCAGCACCAACAGTACCAGAACAACCGGAAGCAGTGCCTTGCGCCTCATTAGCTCCATCCTTAACTCATTGAGAATGGCCCAAAGTTAACAGGACGTTACCAATTGTTCAATTATTGAGTGACTCCTACAAAATGAAAACGTTCCCCTTTCCTGTTGAACCTGCTACCACGACAACCCGATGCAGAAAAACCAGATACCCTGTCTCAACGGCAGCGAGATCAGTGTACGAGCATCCCCCATGACGAACATCCAGCATATCTATCAGCAGTCCCCAAGCCCCCTCCTTACGACTGATTGTAATCATTTGATCTATTCAGGCTTGCACTGCTTCAGGATTGCTTTGCTCTATGTCAAACTATGACCACTGTGCCTGGCTCACCGGAGAGTGGGCCTGACGAGAATCTTTTGGGAAAGAAGTTTTGAAACAATTACTGGCAGTTGCACTAGCCATAGGTGCAACCGGTTCCTTTTCGGTGTTGGCAGCAACGCCCTTTATCTCTCTGCAAGATGACTACCTGAACCAGCGCATAGAGCAGCTAGTGGTGATGGCGGACATGCCGGTGGCCAAGAAGCCCTACAACGTCAAGCAGGTGCGCAACTACGTTGAGTCCATAAAGCTTAAGGCACCAGGCCTTTACTTCGAGATTGATCGCGGCCTGAAAAAGTATGAACGCCAATCCTGGACAATAAACCGCGCTGAAGTCTCGGTAGCGGCCGCCTCAGAGCCGGACAGGACCCAGATCATGCCGAACGCCCGAGGGGAAAGCGTAGGCTCCAGCTATCGGGTGTCAGGCTCAGCCAGCTACCAGCCTATGGAGTATGCGGTATTCTCCGTTGGTGGCCTCGCTTACGATGGCGACTCGGATGACCTGCTGCCAATCGATAGCTATATGGCCCTGGGCTGGGACAGCTTTCAGGTAGACATCGGCTTCCGCGAGCAGTGGCTGTCGCCCTTTAGCGACTCCGCGATGATGCTCTCCACCAACGCCCGCCCCAGCTTTCGTGTCGGCATCAGCAATCCCATCGCCTTCGAGGGGCTGTGGAACCTGCATTATGAGGTCGCATTTACCCGCCTGGAAGAGTACAAGAACATTGCCTATGGCGAAGATATTGAATCAGGTCGTCCCGCCATCCTCACCACCCACCTGAGTGTAGAACCGGTCAAGGGCTGGACGATTAGTGCCAACCGGGTGATGCAGTTCGGCGGCGGCTCCAGAGAGGTCTCCTTTGGCTCAATCTGGGATGCGTTTTGGGACCCGGTGTCTAACGACAACACCGGTTCCGATGGATTTGACGACTGCCAATCCGACGATTTAACCCTCTGCGAATTTGGCAATCAACTGGCATCGGTAACCAGCCGCATCAACTTCGAGGGAGACACACCATTCTCTATTTACGGAGAGTATGCGGGAGAGGACACCGCCAGTCATTCCAACTTCCGTCTGGGTAATTTGGCCGTCTCTGGCGGCATTTTCGTGCCCTTCCTGCCCGACTACCTGCTTGGCAGAGACTGGTCGTTTACCTACGAATTCACCCAATGGCAGGACGCTTGGTACGTGCACCATATCTACCAGGATGGTTTAACCAATGATGGTGTTGGGATGGGCCACTGGCTGGCGAATGACAGAGAGCCTCAAAACGGTGTACCAGGCACCGCGCATACGGTGAAACTGGGGTGGCAACGTGGTGCCGGTGAGCGCTATGACCTCATCTTCCGCCAGATTCAAAACGACAGCAACCGCTCGGGCTCGGATTACACCACGGGTCGAGAGTTAGACCTTCGCTACTACGGCAGTTGGCGTGGCCAACAATGGGGATACCGCCTCTACGGCGGCCAAACGGTATTCGATGACAGCTTTGCCCGGGTCGAGGTGAATTTCAAATGGTAAATGTAAAACAAGTGATCCTGGGGCTGGCCCTGGTCACCGCGTCACAGTGCGCCTTGGCACAATGGAACTTCCAGGGGGGCATTGGTGCAAGCTATCTTCGCCAAAACAACAGCAACACCGGCACGGAAAGCGATGTGCGACCCAACCTGCAGTTTGGTGTCTTCAAACCCGTCTCCGATCATTGGAGCATGGGCACCTCACTGGAGTATGTCCCAGACGACATCGCCGGCTCAGGCGCCAGCGGTAACCTGTTGAACTGGAGAGTGGCCGAGTTTGGCTATCAGTTTGCCGAGCGCTGGGCGGTGAGTTTCTATGGCGGCGCCGCCAGGTATGACAGGACAGACCCGGGCTGGGGCTACGGCGCGGGGCTGGGTCTGCTGTGGCTAGGCGGTAAGCAGTGGGCGCTGGCCAGTGAAGTGAACTATGTCAGTACCGACGTCTCCTTTAAGGAGAGCGCCCCTACCGAACCCAGCAAACGAGATAAACACGCTTGGGCCACACTGACCTTCAAGTTCCGCTTCTAAAAACCGCAGGGGCTGGGAGCGGTCTCTGAATAGCCCCCGCTTTCATAGATCCCCCCAAGCCACTGGTCTCCTCTCTTCGCACAATCGTCTCCCTGGCGAACGCCAGGGGCCAGTGGCTTTCTCCTTAGTGCTGAAGGGCCAACCAAACGCCAGCAACAAAGCACTTTCCACCTCACTCGCACAATCGTCTCCCTGGCGTACGCCAGGGGCCAGTGGCTTTAGCGCGCACCAAGGTAACGGCTGCTTGAGTCAACCCCAAAACCAGTGGGCTCCGGCCTGCGCCGGAGTGACCGTGCCAGCCTCCTTGATCTGCCCCCCGCTGCAGACACTCCCCCGACTCACACAACAGCCAGCAACAGGGTGCTCTGGTCGCCACTCGCACAATCGTCTCCCTGGCGAACGCCAGGGTCCAGTGGCTTTCTCCTCAGTGCTGAAGGGCCAACCAAACGCCAGCAACAAAGCACTTTCCACCTCCCCCCACAATCGCCTCCCTGGCGAACGCCAGGGGCCAGTGGCTTTATTATTCTTCTTCATCCGGTGTCGGCGTGCATCCTACCTCACCGAACGGAAAGACGCTGGGCTCCGGCCTGCGCCGGAGTGACCGTGCCAGGGGAAGCCGCGGTGGCTTGAACTGACTCTGTGCGACTGTGCCAGCCTCCCTGAGCAGGCCGCCCGCTGCAGACACTCACCCGACTCACACAACAGCCAGCAACAGGGTGCTCTGGTCGCCACCCGCACCATCGTCTCCCTGGAGAACGCCAGGGGCCAGTGGCTTTCTCCTCAGTGCTGAAGGGCCAACCAAACGCCAGCAACAAAGCACTTTCCACCTCACTCGCACAATCGTCTCCCTGGCGAACGTCAGGGGCCAGTGGCTTTCTCCTTAGTGCTGAAGGGCCAACCAAACGCCAGCAACAAAGCACTTTCCACCTCACTCGCACAATCGTCTCCCTGGCGTACGCCAGGGACCAGTGACTTTATTATTATTCTTCATCCGGTGTCGGCGTGCATCCTACCTCACCGAACGGAAAGACACTGGGCTCCGGCATGCGCCGGAGTGACCGTGTTAGGACAGGCCGCAGTGGCCAGGCTTGCTTCCGTGCGAACCTGCTCAAAAGAGCGATGCCAACGATGCACTGGCCATTTGCGAGGCGGCCTTCCGGCCTAAGCTGCATCCAGTCCCCGTAAAGACCATAGAGACAGCCCCCCAGAAACAAAAAAGCGCTGCAGTGCAGCGCTCTTTCAAGTCATTCAAAACCAAATCACAGGTCCAAAGACTTCAGATATTCGTGGAACTCTTCACCCAAATCAGGGTGACGCAGCGCGTAATCGATGTTGGCCTTCATATAGCCCAGCTTGTCTCCACAATCATGGGACGCACCGGACATCTGAAACGCTTCTACGGTCTCTGATTCCATCAACATCGCTATGGCATCGGTCAGCTGAATTTCACCACCAGCGCCAGGAGGCGTCTTCTCCAGCAAAGGCCAGATAGCCGCGGAGAGCACATAACGACCCACCACTGCCATATTCGACGGAGCCTCTTCGACCTCGGGCTTTTCCACCACCGCCTTCATCTCAACACTTTCACCTGGGCGCAAGCCAGAAGCATCACAATCGGCAATGCCGTACTTGGACACGTCTTCCTGAGGCACAGCTTCCACCATAATCTGGCTGCTACGCGTCTCAATGAAACGCTGCTTCATCGCCGCCAGGTTCTCTACCTTTTGATCGGCGGTGTACTCATCCAGAACCACGTCGGGAAGCACCACGGCGAACGGGTTGTCGCCTACCAGAGGCTTTGCACATTGGATGGCGTGCCCCAGTCCCTTAGCTTCGCCCTGGCGCACATGCATGATGGTCACGCCCTTGGGGCAGATGGATTGAACCTCATCCAGCAACTGGCGCTTGACCCGCTTCTCCAGTGTGGCCTCAAGTTCAAAAGAGGTATCGAAGTGGTTTTCGATGGCATTCTTAGATGCATGAGTTACCAGAACAATCTCTTTAAAGCCTGCGGCCGCACACTCATTGACGATGTACTGAATCAATGGCTTATCCACCAAAGGCAGCATCTCTTTAGGGATTGCCTTGGTAGCAGGAAGCATTCTGGTACCAAGGCCGGCAACGGGGATCACGACTTTTGAAATCATCTGACTCGCTCAATTAAGTTGTTTCTAGTAGCCAATGAGGCAGGCATAAACAATACCAGCCTCATTGGGCATGATTGCAAGGATCAAAATATGGACTGCCTTCGAAATCAATCGCTGCCAAACAGGTCTCGAGTATAAACCTTATCAGCCACATCCTTGATGTCGTCGGTTAGGCGGTTAGCCACAATGACATCGGAGATTTTCTTGAACTCATCCAGATCATTGATCACTCGAGAGTTAAAGAAATGCGCTTCTTGCAGTACAGGCTCATAGACCACCACCTCGATACCCTTGGCCTTAATACGCTTCATCACCCCCTGAATGGAGGAGGCCCGGAAGTTGTCGGAGCCCGCCTTCATGATAAGACGATGAACCCCCACCACTTTAGGCTGCTTAGCAATGATCGCATCAGCCACAAAGTCCTTACGAGTGCGGTTGGCATCCACAATGGCGGAGATGATGTTGTTAGGCACATCCTCATAGTTGGCCCGCAACTGCTTGGTGTCTTTCGGCAGACAGTATCCACCGTAACCAAAGCTTGGGTTGTTGTAATGGCTTCCAATGCGAGGATCCAGGCCGACACCCTCAATAATCTGACGGGTATTCAGGCCATGGGTCTCGGCATAGCTGTCCAGCTCATTGAAGTAGGCAACACGCAGAGCCAGGTAGGTGTTGGAAAACAGTTTTACCGCTTCTGCCTCGGTGGCATCGGTGAACAAAACCGGGATATCCTTCTTTTCAGCCCCCTGTACCAACAAGCCAGCAAAGAGTTCCGCACGCTCAGACCGTTCCCCAACAATCACCCGAGATGGATGCAGGTTGTCATAGAGCGCCTTACCTTCGCGCAAAAACTCAGGCGAGAAGATGATGTTCTCGCAGCCCAACTCTTCTTTTATGTTTTTGGTGTAACCCACCGGAACGGTAGATTTGATTACCATCACCGCATCAGGATTAATGGCCATCACATCCCGGATGACCGCTTCAACAGACTTTGTATTGAAGTAGTTTGTTTGAGGGTCATAGTCAGTCGGAGTAGCAATAACTACAAACTGGGCATTAAGATATGCATCCTCTTTGTCCAAGGTTGCCCGAAAATTGAGCTGCCGGTTCGCCAGGTAGTCCTCAATCTCGGCATCCACAATGGGTGATTTTCGCTCATTCAACAAAGCAACTTTCTCAGGCAAAATGTCCAGTGCAATCACTTCATTGTGCTGGGCTAGCAGCACCGCGTTGGACAAACCAACATAGCCAGTTCCGGCAATGGCGATCTTCATCTACGTTCTTCCTGTACGGTAACTCTAAACTTAGAAAACGTTATCTAATCAAATAATAAACCGACCACAGTAAAACCGACCGGATCGAAAAAGGAATACAGCTCAAACTTTGATGGCGCCGACGCGGGAGACAATCAGGATTTTTTTCGACCGCAAAGAGGACATGGCGTCGACACCGCGCTATGCTAACCAACCGCCGCCTGCGCCTCTTCAGGGCCAGCATAACATGCTGAGATATCACTAAGTCTGCACTCAACCTACGGGTAAGCAATCGCTAGCCCACTTCTTTTCGCAAAAGCAGCAATCATTTCTTAAGTACACTTTATCCGGAACTAGTTCTACAGGGTCCGGTGCCAACATTAGTAGACAACCACACTAGAATTCAACCTCATTTTATCCAAAGCCTTAAGATGTCAAAAGTCAAGTCCACCACGTAGACATAGTCCCGAACACCACTGCCATCTATGGTGTCGTAGTCATCATTAGCCCCAGACAACCTAACATGCTCACCCAACAACCTTGTTAATTACAGGCACTAAGTTTCGCAACACCATCAAATAAAGGTCTCCCCTATAGGGGCTAGCGTGAAATCAGCCACTCCTCATTAACCACCCACCCCTTAATATCAACAGGCGCGACTGCCGCAAACAAACTTGTTTTAATATTTCAAGTTCCTAACTTTAAGCATAGGAACTGACTCCACAAGTACAATCCACAAAACTGCCCTACACCAACCAGGATACAAATAAGAATCCATTCAACATCTTTAATCAAACCACAGAACGGTGTGCAACAAATATTCTTTCCTCACTCTCACCCGATTAAATAATTCACGACAACACCCTCAATCCGGTTAACAAAAAAGAACAACCGACAATACAAAAAAGATTCAATCACCTTTCATCCGTTAGTCTTTCAAACATTTAACTGATTGTACTTTGCAGCATATTTCTTGAGGAGGAGAACAATAAAACAGGCGCAGCCAACAATAAGAAACTCAACACCCGAAAGGCAACCCTGTTTGATGACCGCTTCAAAGAGGATATAGTATTGAACAAAATAGGTATGGAGACCACAATATAAAACATGCCAATACGTTCAACCGTAGCGCTACTTAAGAACAAGGATAAGCAACCAACAGTAATAACACCATAAAGCATTACATCAGATGAAACTGCAGAACGAAGCACATTACCCTTCAAAAAAACGGCCCCAATTAAAATGAACGCAAAAAGAAAGAGCATATACACCTTACTTAGATCCATCCCTGTACTTACATTTGACTTTCCTAATGCCGAACTACCTAACAGGAAGATAACAAAGCACCCTAGAGCAAACGCCATAGATATCGTTATAGTTCTGAATCCAGGACTAATTGTCTTCAGTCGCCTTGAAAATAGTATTGGGGCCAAAATAGCAACGGCATTATGCATAAATGCCGCACACAGAAACACTCCTCCCCCTATCAAAATGGAGCTCTCAACAAACCCTAGCGCAAAAATAAACACAGATGTCGCAAGTAATTGACGCAGTATATTCTGCAAGCCCATTATTACAGGAAAGCACACCAAAAACGTCGAGTAAGATGAAATTAATGACTCGCGATTTAAAGATATTCGCTTAAAGCCTACATAAGAAACTACCAACCAGACAAGATCCCAAGAAAGCAATGCTAGCTCTGGGCTTTCGAACAACTCATAGAACTTTGTATTTAGCCACCAAAAAACGATTTCTTTCTTATAGTACAGCAAATCAAAATCGACCCCCCTCATTGATTCAACATAAACCTCTATGTCAATATCAAACCCTGAGAGTCTAGCGACAACCAGAAAGAAAACATAAAAAGCCAATAACGTAAAAAAAACCAAGCGGCTGGGCAATATACAATTTATCAATGCCAGAACAAAACAACAAACATAAACAATTAACTCGATGGTCATCTATATCATTGAACTCCCAACCCGCTTAGAAAAGCATGACCCACGGTACCATAAGCAACAGTTCAACCAAAACAAAAAACTAAAATCTATATGTTTCTCACGCACAGGGCACTTTTAAGCAATAACATCTTCGCAAGAGTTAGACTGCTTCCAAAGCAAGTCTCCCAATCCATCTTTAGAGTTAAAGTCGGTCGGCGCAGAAACTAGCAACTCAATGATCTCTTCGTACTCAAAGTTTTTACACGAACAATCCAGCTTTTCCAAGATCTTTTCATAATTTTCTTTAGATATAAACCTTTCGTTTGCGGTTAATATTCTCTTATGGAAAGTGGAATTTACATTTTCATCACCAATCAATAGTTCTTCGTAAAGTTTCTCTCCAGGTCTAAGCCCTGTAACTTCAATCTCAACATCACCTCTTGGGTTATCCTCATCCTTAACTTCAAGCCCAGAAAGCTTTATCATCTTTCTAGCCAAATCTATTATTTTAACCGGACTACCCATATCCAAAACAAACACATCACCTCCTTTACCCATGGCGCCGGCTTGTATAACCAACTGGGCCGCTTCTGGTATTGTCATGAAATAACGTGTTATTTCCTTGTCTGTTACGGTAACTGGCCCCCCCATCTTTATTTGCTTTTTAAAAAGTGGAATAACCGAACCTGAGGAACCAAGCACATTCCCAAACCTGACCATTGAAAATTTAATATCGCCCTTATCAACTTCATCAGCAAGAGCTTGTAAGCCAAGCTCAGCCATTCTCTTTGTGGCCCCCATCACATTAGTTGGCCTAACAGCCTTATCTGTCGATATCAACACAAAAGTCTCAACGGATGAATTTATAGCAGCCCTAGCACAAAAGTATGTTCCAAAAACATTATTTCTTACTCCTTCGACAACGTTATACTCAACAAGTGGCACATGTTTATAAGCAGCCGCATGGTAAACTGTTTGGACTCCAAAAGTGTCCATTATTCGATGAAGACGCTTCTCCTTTTGAACGGAGCCAATTAACGGCAACACATCAACATTGAGCTTTTTCTCATTAACATAAGCCGAAATCTCTCTATCTATCTTATATAATGCAAACTCTGAAACATCAAACAAAATTATTTTTCTTGGTGCCTGCTGAACAATTTGCCTACAAAGCTCAGAACCAATCGAGCCACCTGCGCCAGTCACCAACACTACCTTTCCTTGAATATTTGCTTTCATCAATGACTCTTGAGGCTCAACTGCGTCTCTTCCCAGAAGGTCTTCAATTGACACCTCTTTAAGATCATCAATTTTCTTCTCGCCCTCCAATATCTCTTTTATACTAGGTACAGTTAAGACTTCTACTGGCAGAGGCTCTAAAGCTTCCAAAATTATTTTTCTTTCAGAACGGGATAAACTCGGAACTGCAAGCAAAACTTTAGACACTGAATGTTTTGCTACTAACCTGTCGATACACTTAGTTGAGAAAACCCTAACTCCTAGTATCACTGTATTAAATATGGTAGTGTCTTTATCTACAAAACCTACACACCTAAGCTTAGCTGATTGCTTTAACGATAATGCTAATTGACGCCCGGCAGAGCCCGCCCCATAAATCAAAACATTGTCTGTTCTATTTTGAAGTAAATATATAGCCAACATTCTTACTAAAAGTCTAGTACTTACTAACAATATCAATAAGAATGAAAAATATACAAAGACAACATTTGAACTTACTTGAGCTCCATGGAAAGAGATTATACAGAGTGTGGCGAAGGACGATATCAAAACATTTAGAGCTATAACCCCTAATGCTTGAAATGTAAGAAACCTAACTACAGTTTTATATAACCCTGTTAAAAAGCAAGACACCACAGTGACAAGTGTGACTATCGCTAAAGCGAATATGTTAATATTCGACAAAACCTGCAGTTGAAATTCATTTAGCACCAAAACTGACATTGTAAATGAAACGATTATCGATATAATATCGATAATTACACTTATCATTTTTTTAGTGGTTCTTGACAAATTCCAAATGTCACTAAAGATTCTCATAGATGTAGCCTAAGTAAGACAAGCCAACAATTTAGTATGGCTAACAAGTTGACGGTATATAAGTTTATAATTGTGACTTGGTCAAAACACCCCTAATTACGGACATAGCACGGCTAACCTCTTCATTTCGTAAAGTCGGGTGAACAAGAAACATCAGACTTACTTCTCCTAACTGTTTTGCATTACGCAATCTTTTCCTAGGCCGAAAACCAGTGCCATCAAAAGACTTTTCTAAATAAACTTCAGAACAACTCCCATGATAGCAAGGAACACCTTGTTTCGAAATTTCAGAAATAATCCTATCTCTTGTCCAATTAGGTTTTAGATGTTCAGGTTCAACAAACATATAATGCTTGTAATAAGCATGGGACATGTATTCTGGCACTTTCTGTAATCTAACGTTTTTTATACCCTTAACGGCGTCATTCAATGAATTCGCTATACTTGCTCTTCTTTCTGACCAGCTGTTCATTCTACGCAATTGAATTCTGCCTATAACTGCCTGAATCTCTGTCATTCTCCAATTGGTTCCAAAGCTATTGTGAAGCCACCTAAACCCAGTTGAATGCTCTGTGTTATACACCAAGTCATAGTCTTTCCCATGATCCTTATAAGACCACATCCGCTTCCATAATAACATATCATTTGTAGTGACCATCCCTCCTTCACCACCTGTTGTCATGATCTTATCTTGACAAAACGACCAGGCTCCAATATGCCCTATACTGCCAACACTTCTTCCCTTGTACTTCGCACCATGAGCCTGAGCACAATCTTCAATGACGAATAATCCGTTTTCTTCAGCAAGAGTCATGATATCATCCATTTCGGCAGGCATTCCTCCGAGATGAACTACAACAATAGCCTTTGTATTAGGTGTCATCACTCTAGATATTGTATCTGCATCAATGTTTTGAGAGTTTAAGTCAACATCAGCAAATATGGGTCGTGCTCCTGAGTTTACAATTGAGGATGCTGTTGCTAAAAATGTTCTTGATGTTGTTATCACATCATCACCCTGCCCAATACCTAAGGCCTTTAACGCAATGTCTAGGGCCAAAGTTCCATTTGCTAACGCAACAGCATACTTAGTATCAGCCCACTCAGAAAACTCCTTTTCAAATTTTCTACATTCTGTTCCTGTCCAATAGTTAACCTTATTAGAAAGTAAAACTCTACTTATAGCATCCGACTCTTCTTTGGAATAGTCTGGCCATGGTGAAAATGGTGTATTAAGCATATTTTTTCATCTCCAACAAACACTCTCTTGGAGTTTTAAATGGTTTCAATTTTTTACCAAGAAACGACTTCCCAATAGCTGTTTGGAAAATCAAATCTAAGTCAGTCACAATAGATGCCTTGCTCATATAGGTTTTATTAAGTGCAACTTTTAAAGGGAATATCACCTCATCATTAAATTTTTCTTTGTTGCTTGATTTTTCGAGTATTTCTTCCTCGTACTTAAATAAAAGAGTTGCATATCCTGTTATGCCAGGCCTGTAATCCAATATTTCTTTATCCTCACCATTTAACTTGTCCGCGTAGCCAGGAACATCAGGTCTTGGACCAACTAAGCTCATGTCACCTCTTAACACATTAAACAGCTGTGGAAGTTCATCAAGCTTTAATTTCCTAAACAAGGAACCAACCGGAGTTATTCGACTATCATTAGAACTGGTAATAGTAGATTTAACATCTTTCGAAACATACATAGTTCTAATCTTAAAAACTGAGAATGGCTTAGCGTTTCTCCCAATTCTCTTCTGAGTAAAAACACCAAACTTCCTTGTGTCTAATGTAGAAATTACAATACATAGCAAAATTAGCCAAGAAAAAACCAACAAGCCAATTGAGGACGCCATTATGTCAATTGTTCTTTTGAGAAAAAGATAGCGAGCTTTTTTATTCACTTTGATATTTCACCCTTTTCCCTAAGAAAAACCTCATAGAAGCGCATTCTTAGCCTATTTGTCAAAACCACCTGAACAATAAACCTTACAACTACAGAGACTGTAAAAACACCAAAATTACTAAGTCCCGCACTAAGCATCAGCTTTTGTATTTTGAGCTCACTAACAAAGTACTTCCAACCACCCCGGCGTTCAAATACATTTTCGTCTGTCCGGAAATAAACAAGAGGTTTAGGTGTGTTGTGAAACTTAAAACCTTTGGCAGCCATTCTAATCCATAAGTAGTAATCCTCATTATTATACCAATGGACATAACCACCAACTGAATTCACATCATGCAGCCGAAACATCACTGACGGCTGATTGATTGGGCACTTCCATTTTATTAAACGCTTTAAATCGGCATCATTCTCTGGAAGAGATTTTATTGAAACTATATTATCTATTGAATTTTTAAACTCCGCCAAATTACTACTTACAACTGAGACTTTTGGATCTTTAAAAAAGATTGCTCTTTGAGTTTCAATACGTTCAGGATGGCAAATGTCGTCTGAATCACAAATTGCCACGAGTTCAAAAGAGCACTCAGCCAAACCACGCTCTCTCGCCTTACCATGACCAGAGTTATTTTCAATTAGTATATGTTTAAAATTATTAAATCTTTCCGAATAACTAGCTACCACTTCTGAAAGTTCATCTTTGACAGGTCCATCTCTCACAAGAATAACTTCTTCTGGCTGTTGAGTCTGATTGACCAAACTTTCCAGGGCCAAATTCAGATTTTCGGGTTTTTCTCCATTGTAGTAACACATAAGTGCACTAACTGAGTTCTTCATGCTCACATCAGCGCCCTTTCATTTGACTAACAAATATTGTAATCATCGTAACAACCAGTAACCCGAAGTTATATAAGCCGTACAAGCTATAGACAGAATATAATAATTTGGGATTGCTAGCGATCAAAAACAAAAACATGAAAACGCCATAATCAGCAGGCAAAAGGATTAACGTCGCAAGCTTTCCTCTAGATGAGTTTCTTATTTCCTTAGCGATATCAACATTTAGAACCTTTTGGCGTAAAGTGCCCACTATATATAATCCAACCTGAGATATTAGGCAAAGAAATAACACCGGTGAAACAGAGGGGAACTCAATAGTATTGACAACAACCAATATTAAATAGACGTTTACAATTATAATCCTTAGCCCATCTAAACTATGATCAAGCCACTCCCCCAACTTCGTACCTTTTCCCGTTAAACGGGAAACCTGTCCATCAGTAGAATCAAGCGCGTAGTTTATAAACAGGACAAAGAATAACAATAAGCAATCTAGCTTATTTTCAGGCATATAGAATGCCACAAGACCAATCAGGAGAAATAGAAATGCAGAAAGGCTAATAAGATTTGGACTTACTTTATACAACCTTTGCGTAAAAAACCAAGCAACCGGTCTATTAATATATTTTGTATAAGGAAGGCCGTTTCCTTTAGTGACGATTTTTTGATAACTCTCACCACCAAAACTTAAGTCAAACGTATTCATAATGGTTATTTCATCTTTTCTAGTGTTGCAGCCAACTTGGTGCTACTTGTGTGAGCAGTATAAGGGAAGTAAACAATAGAAACCCCAACTTCAGAAAATTGTTTTTCCAATTTATTCCAAGACTCTGATCCCTTCCAGTCATCGCCCACAAACATCTTGTTGAATGCAATCTCTTCCCATGCTTGAAATTTGTTCATATGATCCTGAACAACAACCTTATCCACATATTTTATAGCTTCAACAATTGCAATTCTTTCTTCAAGAGGTATCACTGGGGTTTTATTTTTTCTTCTTTGAACTAACTCATCTGTAGTAACCCCAACAACTAAGTAGTCACAGTTTTCCTTTGCTCGCTTCAGAATATTCAAGTGCCCAATATGAAATAAATCGTAAACACCTGTAGTATAGCCAACGACCATCACCTTCCCCTTTTTTAAAATCTTTTACTCAACGTGAACATTTTATTCATTAACAATGAAAATACAGGAACGCGCCTCAATTTTGTAGCTACAATCCTGGCCGTGAAAAACAGTTTCTTTTTAAAAAACAAATCTAAATATTTATTAGACAGCCTATGGGTATGCACACTTATAATAGTTAACTCACTACTGTTTAATATATCTAAAAGCTCTTCCTTTCCAATAACCTTATCACCAAGGACACCTTTTTTATCATTATCCCTAACATTCCCAATAAGTTTCAATTGATATCCCGCATCAGAAATATATGAATTATTTTCATACTTAGTCACTTTGATATCATTTACAATATCAAATAGATGAGAAAAACGAGACCTTATTGAAGAGTCTTTAAAAAAGTCTTTATTTGAGTTCCAACCATCTCTTTTCTTCAATGGGTTCCCATGAGGACATATTGTGCTAACCTTGATACCTTCTCTTTCAAAACGCTTAAGGTCATTAGCAAACGCTTTCTCAGCTTCATCATAGTTACCATCATAAATGTCTAATACATCATAATGATATCCAATTTCGTGACCTAAAGACTGAATATATCTAAGTGTGTCAGCATCATCTTTTGAATCTAGAAAGAAGCTATGTACATAGTATGTAGACCTTATGCCTAAATCACTCTCTATTTCAGCCGTTTTCTTAGCCAAATCAATATTAGCTTCAACATCATGCTTAATAACAATTTTTGGACTTAAGGAATTATCTATTAGTAGCTCATCGGCTCTTGAAAATGATGCTCGATCATTTTGATGGGAGATAACCTCCTCACAAAACTCTTTCCATTGTCTGAATGTAAACATACCTTATATTATTTCCAATTTCCAAGCTAGATCTTAAGCATAATATCATGCACCAATAAAAGTTTTATCATCAACCTTATTTAACTTACGATAAATAGTCACACTCCTGAATATTAGCTGACAAATTGAAACAAATAGCAATGTAATACAGACATCTTCTAAATCAACACTTTTGATTAAACTGCACAAGTATGTGATAGAAACAAAAGAGCCAACACCAAGCAAGTTTATTATTAAATGTTGTTTCCGCAACCCAAGACCAAAGAGAAAATGATTAGATATCGAAGACGTAGAAAAGAAAACAAAAGGAAGAACAACAAAGCTTAGAACACTTATGCTAGAAGAATATACCCCATCATCAAAATATCTCACTATATAAATCATAACCATAGAGCCAACTAAAGAAACTATTGTCGCAGTTAACAGTGAAGTTACAATCAAGCCTCTATATAATCTAAATGAATTTTCATTATGATTAGACACCACAGTTAATATCTTTTTATAATTAAATACTGTGATAGTAGAGTCAATAAGTGACATAGTAGCATAACCAAGCGTCACAAATAATGAATACACAGCTAACTGTTCGATATTTATCAATGATTCAATGACAATTTTATCCACTGAAAACAATGCTCTCGAAGCCAATATGGATATCAATAACGGAAATGCGTACTTTATCGATTTAGACAATCCACTCCAGCAAAACCATTTAACCACATCGTCAATCTTTGGCTTCATTGACGATATAAAGGCGAGTGCAAAGACTAGTGTTGATGACAAGAACCAAAACTGCAAAGCAACCTTTGTCGACATATTAATGCCAAAACTAAATGAAGCAATGAATATAGCCACCCCCCATGCAGTGCTTCTAAAAAACAAAACCACACTCGCTAATATCTGTCTATTTTGATATGTAAGATACCAGTTAAGTTGAGCACATAATGCCTCTGAAATAGAAGTAATGGCAACCAAAAAGGATAGGCTCTCACTTAAACCGGAAAGAGTAGATACAAAAAAAACCAAAGGACCTAGTAGCACCCCAATGATGGCCACTTTAAGTAGTCCTTTTGAAAAGCGAAGGCTAGTATTTTCCTCACTTATTCTTGATATTTCACTCAATGTATGTGTATGAATTTCAAAACCGATCAAATACGCAAATAATGTTATAAATGCAATAGACAGAGATAATGTCCCAAACTCAACAACCTCAAACTCCTTAGCAAGAAGCAACATAATTGCAAACTTACTAATTAAGGTCACCCCTCTTAAAAATGCATTTAATACGATCGATTTAGCTTTCATTCAGATACCGACTTAAATAACTATTGTTTTTTTAGAAAATAGACTGCAATAGCAGTCATCAAGGAGATAAATAACGCCAGCAAAGAACCAGCCATGACAATAAGAAACCTTCTTGGCTCATTAGGCTCTTCAGGAATTAATGCAGCATCGACAGTCTTAAATATGTACTCATCTCTAGATTCAGCAAACATCAAAATTTTACTTTGTTCTTCGATGAGCCTATAAAGTATTGCGCGCATATCAGATACCTTTGTCATTTCTATTCTTTTATTAAGGTAATTTATATAGCGCACACTCTCATCAATATCACGCGCCCTCATATTTTCATTAATATCCTTAACTAGCAAGTCCACCCACCTTTTTGCAATTACTGGCGAAATATGTTTTACAGACACCTTAATCAGAGAGGTGTTTTTATCTTGTTCTATAGAAATTTTCTTTAACAGCTCTTTGATAGCCTCTTGGCTGGACGGTTTAGGTTCCTTTTTACCAGTAACTTTTCTAACCCAAACGGAATCAGTCATATCGTAAACATCTTCATTCACATTTAACTTGTGGGTTTCTTCATCCCAACTTTCTGAGGCCATCAACTCTATCAATATATCATTTCTATCAATAAAGCCTCTCAAAAAATCTCTAGATTTAAAAACTTCCATAGCCAATGCAGTTTTATCAACGTTACTACCTGCACCAAGATTAATTCCTGCCATCGCAGCAATAGTACCAAATTGTCCTGTTAAACTTGATAACCTACTGGATTCATCATTAGAAACAGGCGCTAATAGAGCTTCCGCCTTATAGATATCTTTTGACCAAACTGCCACAAAGACACTAGAAAGCAAGATTATAGAAAACACTATAGTGATAATTTTTTTTCCAGAACAGATCGCCACCCAAATTTCTTTTAAATCTATTTCCTGAAAATCATTACTATAAGACTGAACATTAGAGCAACTTTTACCGGGGGAAACATCAAATTCTCTTGACATTGGAGACACCAGAAGACATTTTTTAAATATTAATTGCGCAGTCAGATTTTAAAGGATATTCAACGCTGACAGTGCGACGGCTGAATTATAAATAATATTAGTCACTTGACTCCAAAGCGTCAGGTTATCTTTGTAGTTAGTGTCAAGAGGAACAATAACAGTATCACCGGGTTTTAGTTGCTGCTTACCACCGAACCAATAAGACTCTTCAGGTAACATTACCGAACCATCAGCCCGAACAATATAAATTCTATCGTCATCAGCACGCTGCGTTGTATTGCCTGACATGCGCATGTAATCAGTAAGTGATAACCCTGCATCAAACCTATGTGCAGTTGCATGCTGGACTTCCCCCATCACAGACACCACCTGACGCATCGGAGGAATGTACAGCAAGTCACCCGCTTCCACTCTGAAATCGTTACCTGAGGTGGGCTCCATGACGGATTCAAGGTCGATGACCAAACGTCCTACAGGCCTCACCTGCTCAAGCTGAGCTAGCATCGCATCGGTATCCGCCACCGACGCAAAGCTGCCCTGCTGAGACAAAGTACGATTGGCAATCTCCTTTCGCAGGGAGTTGGTGACTCGCCTGATCTCCAACGCTTCCTGCTTCTTCATCGATTCACGAGTAAACACCGCGCCATACAGATAGGCATAGTCCGTAAAACCGCCTGCGCGCTTGACCACGTCTGCGAGGGTTTCACCACGCTGAATGATATAGGTACCGGGAAAGCGCACCTCACCACGAATCTCAACGGTCTCGTTGGTGGCCCAGGACGGCTTGGTCAGCACATTCAGGCGGTCGCGGCTGGCCAGCATCAGGTTCTGGGTCTTATCCCCTTCCATCGCCTTGGTCAGATCGATGTTCCAGTGCTGGACCCTCATCCCCTCGTTGTTGTCGTAGTAGGAGCGTGACAGCTCGGCATTAGGCAGGTAAGCACTCTCCTTCAAGCCACCGGCCAACACGATGAGATCGGCAACCGCGGCGCCCTTGATAAGAGGGTAGTTGTCCGGGTAGCGCACATCACCGGTCACACTCACCTCTTCGGCGCGGCTGGAGGAGCGCGCCTGCGACTGCAGCTTGGCCATTACCGGGAACAGCAGTTCGCGACGGGTCATCTGATCAGACAGTGCAATCAGCTTAGGCTGATTAAACAGGCCCAGCAGCATCAGGTTGGCCAGGGCCAGATCCTCCTGCCTCTTCTCTTCGGCAGAGATGCTCTCTGTTACTGCAACCCCAGCGACAGAAGATAGCTGTTTCTTATTGTCCAGTTCAGCCAGTTGCTGGTCTTCCAGTTGACGATAGTTCTGCTGGGCTACCTGCTGAAGTGCCTGGTCCTGCTTTACCTTTGCAAAGAATTTGCCCAGCGCTCTGCGATCCAGTGCCTCATCACGGTCGGCAAACACAATCAGTTTGTCGTTGGCCTGAAGAACCAGGTCTTCATCGGTGCCTTTATGCTGGATCGCCTCTAACAGATCCACGCCCAGCACTTCGATGTCACCCTGGATGTTCTTTTCACGAACAACCAGGGCCATATCGGTTTCCGCGTTCCAGCTAAGGTCCGCAGAAACAGAGGTCAAGATGTCGCTGATGCGGATCCCCTGTGTCCACTGGTACTGACCCGGGCGCGTGACCTGTCCCAGCAGGGTGATGGAATCGTTCGCCAGGGCGGAAGTCGAACGCACCACCAGGGTATCGCCGCCTTTGGCGGTCAACGCACGACCTTGGTTAGAGGTCAGGTTGACCCGGACCACCTGCTTCAGATAGTCGTTGCCATAACGCTCGACAATGGACGCCGCGGGATAGGCACCCGGTTTGACCCCACCGGCCATGGCCACAATGTCGGCCATGGTTTCATTGCCCTTCAGTTCATAGATGGCGGGGCGCAGCACCTCTCCGGTCACGGACACGGTTTCACCGATTGGCGGGATGAACACCACATCGCCGGACTGCAAGCGCACATCCCCCAAGGCATCGCCACGCATCAGCAGGTCATACACATCGAAAGTGGCTATCAGCTTGCCGGCGCGCTTGACCTGGATATTACGCAGTGAGCCTATGGTCTTAAGACCGCCTGCCACAAACAGCGCCTGGGATACGGTAGACAGGCTGGAGACGGTATAGGATCCGGGGTTGTAGGCATCCCCGGCGACAAAAATACGGATGGAGCGCAGCTCGCCCATGCTGATGTGGGCACTCTGGCCAATCATCTTCTCGGCAACGAAAGACTGAATTGCCTCTTTCAGCTCGCCATAGCTCATGCCGATGACGGTTACCGGCTCCATATCGGGAATCTGGATGTTGCCCAAACGGTCGACCACCAGGGCAAAACGCTTGCTCTCCTTGCCGTAGAGCTGAACGTTGATGCTGTCGCCGGGGCCGATACGGTAATCGGCAGGCACCGGCACGTCGGAGACTGGCGCAAAAGTGGTGGGCTGACCGGCGAACAGGTCGTAGCCAAAGGGCTTCAGGGCCTGCTCCTCCTTGGCGCTGACCGCGCTGGCACTGGGGGCTACCGAAGCAGGCTGTGCAGAGGACCGTGGCTGCACCACCGGCTGCTGAGGTTGCTGAATACTCTGGCTGCCGGTGCTGACACCGCCAAGCAGCGAGGGATCGATCCCGTACTGTTGGGCGAGACGACGCTGTTCGGAGGCAGGCAGTTGCTTGAACTGCTCGATCATCTGAGGCGAGACCGATACCGCATTGGCCTGGAAGGCACCAATCCCGAGACCCAGGATCAGCAAGGTGGATTTAAGTATTTTTTGAAAAGAGCGTTTCATCTGTCCGTATCTGAATAATGCGTGGCACCGGCAAGGTGGTACCACAAGCAGTGATTAGGTCTAAGGCAGACCAAACCCAAACCAACGGCCTACGCCGTCAGCACCCCGAAATTGCGCCCGCTTGGAGCCGTATAAAACCTCATCAGCAGTTAGTAATCACTAACGTGTAAATTTATGATATTTATGAAATTTTGGAATCAGAAATATTTTCTCCCGATATAGCTCCGCCCATGCTTTCTGGCTAGCCATTACCACAGAGTCCACATTTTTGTCTCTGGCTGCCACAGGCAACCGGAAGGCAGTGGCACCCAAGTGCCACCGAATTCGTTGTATCTCAGCTTGCGATACGATCGCAAACGGCCAGGTTGTTCAGTTCGGTTTCGATCACCTGAACCTTACCCAGCATGTCGAGCAGTAGCTTACAGCGTTTACTGCCCACTGTCTCATGGAATATGGCGTCTATCTGGGCAAATGGCCCATCTTTAACCGTCACCGCATCCCCAGGGCAAAATGTTGTTTTTGAAGGGCTTTGCACCACCGTGGCGCAACGATTTCGCAACTCTCTGACCAGAGCCAGCTCCACAGGCACCAGGGCGCCACAGGTTTTCACCGCCTGAGAAATAGTGGAGAGACTGAGGATTCGTCCAACCGACTCGCTGAAGGGGTCAAAACGAACAAAGATGTAGCCGGGAAACAGCGGCGACAGCCGGTTTACGCTCTGCTGAGACGCGGTAGTGGGGATAGCCGGCAGATAAACCTGGTATCCCAGGCAACCGAGGTGCTGTTCGGCCTGAAGCTCACATCTGGCTTTGGTTCTGAACAGGTACCATCCCAACATAAATAAGCGTTTCCTTAATTACCGAGTCAGCGAGAAAAGAGTTTCGATACTATCAGCCTGGTTTCAGGCTGTCTGCGGCGAACTGTACAACTTTTGTGCTGTCAGGCGCACATGGTCCGGGCTGGTGGCGTTGGGGCATCGGCTTATCAAGTACAACTTCATCTCTATCGGCCTGTAATTTTTCAACTATTTCTCTGCTAATGTGGCAGCCCTCATTTTTCGGGCGCATTGCCACTATCCTTCATTTTTATGACTGAATTGCTACAGCACCCACTTCAAAGCGACCTGGCTCAATGCCTGCTTGACCGCGGACGAAGTTCGGCAATCGCTTGGCGCTTCTAACTTCAGACTTTCAATGCGCTTAGCGGAACTTCAATCTGGTGTTGACGGTTTATTAATTTCACCAGCAAGCGGCAACGCTCATCGTCGCTGATCTCCTGGAACAGTCCTTCGATGTCGTTAAAGGCGCCGTGGCTGAAGACCACCGTGTCCCCCGGCTTGGGCAATGGTGGAGGGGCAGACTGCTGCAACTGCGGCTGAGCCTGGCAGCGACGGCGCAGGCCAACCACCAGCGACAGTTCTACCGGACGCAACTCGCCCGTGGTTCGCACCACATCGATCATCCCGAACAGGCGCAGCACCGAGGAGAAGGCGGACCGATAGGGGTCGAGCCGAATAAACAGGTAGCCCGGAAACAACGGCTTGAGCTGGGTGCTCTTGGAGTCTTTCTGAATCTGGGGCAAGAAGGTGCTGAAGCCCATGGCCTCAACCTGTTGAGAGATTTTACGTTCGGAACACGCGCGAACGCGAAACAGATACCACTGCAGCATGCTACTTCCTTGTGTTTAATGTGGCCCTCAGCGACCTATCCTTGTCTGCTGGTTGGCTCAGTCAATGACTGGTCGGGCATTGTGACACGACCATCACGCCTTTCCCAGCCCCTCCAATTAAAAAAATAACGTTCGCGACTGCAGTTTACCGTTCCGTGAGTTACCCCTCGATTTGGGCCGGACTCCCGTGATCATGCTCACACCAGACCGCCGATCATAGTCCCGGATTTCAACCAATTTCTATGCAGCACAACGGTTCGTAATTGAAGATGAGTCACCTGTGCCGAAAGCCACTGTCAACGCGGGCTCAACCACCGGTCCACATTGACTTAACAGGGCAATAAAGGGTATACAAGTGCATCCCTCCGCTTTCAACTATCACAACATTTGGGTGGGGCGCCTGCTCATCCGTCATGGACGCGGGCTAATCTGTTTAAAAATGCAAAGAAGGTTACATACTCAATGAGCGCAGCGAAACCGCAAGCCGGAACCATGCTGGGACACCCCAAGGGACTGTTCCTGCTGTTCACCACCGAGCTATGGGAACGTTTTAGCTACTACGCTATGCGGGCCATCCTGGTACTCTACCTTGTAGACAAAGTTCAATCAGAAGGCGGTCACGGTCTGGGCTGGACCCAAGCCGACGCGCTGGATCTCTACGGCACCTTCACCGGCCTGGTATACCTGACTCCCCTGTTCGGTGGCTGGATCGCCGACAACCTGCTGGGTCAGCGTAAGACCATCATCATCGGTGGCGCCCTGATGGCCGCCGGCCAGTTTATGCTGGGTACCCCCCACGCCTGGGTGCCGGGCATGGAAACCGAGATGTTCTACGCCGGCCTGTTTACCCTGATCATCGGTAACGGCCTGTTCAAGCCGAACATCTCCACCATGGTGGGTGACCTGTATGAAGAGGGCGACCACCGCCGTGACGGTGCTTTCACCATCTTCTACATGGGCATCAACGTCGGTGCCTTCCTCTCCGGTATCGTAGTGGGTTCCGTGGTAGACGCCTACGACGGCAACTTCCAGGCCGGCTTCATCTGCGCCGGCATCGGTATGGTGGCGTCCCTGCTGATCCAGTTCGCGTTCGCTCAGAAGCTGCTGGGCGACATCGGTACCGTGCCCGCCGCCAAGCTGGAGCGTCAGCGCCAGACCGAAGTTCGCAAGGAGCCCCTGACCAAGGTTGAGCGCGACCGCATCAAGGTGATCATGGTACTGGGCCTGTTCACCATCGTTTTCTGGGCCGGCTTCGAGCAGGCCGGTGGTCTGATGAACCTGTTCACCAACGACTTCACCGACCGCATGATCGGCTCCTGGGAAGTGCCCACCACCTGGTTCCAGTCCCTGAACGCCATGTTCATCGTGATCTTCGCCCCGGTGATCGCCTCTATCTGGGTGCGCATGGGTGACCGCGAGCCCACTTCTCCGGTGAAGTTCGCCCTGGGCCTGGTGCTGCTGGGCGTTGGCTTCCTGTTCATGATGGGTGCCGTGATTGAGATGGATGGCGACGCCTCCAACAAGTCCTCCATGATGTGGCTGGTCGGTGCCTACTTCTTCCACACCATGGGTGAACTGTGTCTGTCCCCCATCGGTCTGTCCATGGTGACCAAGCTGGCGCCCCTGCGCATCGCCTCCCTGATGATGGGCGCCTGGTTCCTGTTCGTTGCCGTTGCCAACAAGGTGGCTGGCTTCGTGGGCTCCTTCATTGGTCACGGCGGCGCCGCCGAAGAGCAGCTGGCCAACGCCATGTCCATCTTCTCCGGCATCTTCATCACTGCGGTCGCGTCCGGTGTGCTGCTGTACTTCATGTCCGACAAGCTGGTGGACTGGATGCACGGCGCCGAAGACGCCCATCCCAAGACCGAAGAGGAAGCCCTGGAAGAGGAAGTGGCTGTTACTGCCGAGCACGAAGGTATCAAGAACTGATAACCCTCTTTAGAATCAGACAAGCCCGGCCCTGTGCCGGGCTTTTTGTTGGGTCACCACCAGTGCTTCTTGCTCTGAAGGTAACGAAAAGACGCCGGTTCCCGGCGTTCGCCAGGGAGACGAGGGTGCGATGAATTTAGCTAAGTGCCTTGTAGGCAAGCCCGGCCACTGCGGTCTGTCCTAGCACGGTCACTCCGGCGCACGCCGGAGCCCAGTGGCTTTTGGGGTTGACTCAGGCAGCCGTAACCTTGGTGCGCTCTAAAGACGCTGGCCCCTGGCGTTCGCCAGGGAGACGAGGGTGCGATGAGGAAAGCCTAGTGCTTTGCAGCAAAAGTTCACATTTGGCTGCAGGTCCGCACTGAAAGACTTCAGGGCGCTGCTGCTTCCCCCAGCACGGTCACTCCGGCGCACGCCGGTGCCCAGTGGCTTTTGGGGTAGCCCCGTGCGCTCTAAAGACGCTGGCCCCTGGCGTTCGCCAGGGAGACGATTGTGCGATGAGGAAAGCCTAGTGCTTTGCAGCAAAAGCTCACATTTGGCTGCAGGTCCGCACTGAAAGACTTCAGGGCGCTGCTGCTTCCCCCAGCACGGTCACTCCGGCGCACGCCGGTGCCCAGTGGCTTTTGGGGTAGCCCCGTGCGCTCTAAAGACGCTGGCCCCTGGCGTTCGCCAGGGAGACGATTGTGCAATGAGTTTAGCTAAGTGCCTTGTAGGTTCGCACGGAAGCAAGCCCGGCCACTGCGGTCTGTCCTAGCACGGTCACTCCGGCGCACGCCGGAGCCCAGTGGCTTTGGGGTTGACTCAGGCAGCCCTAACTTTGGTGCGCTCTAAAGACGCTGGCCCCTGGCGTTCGCCAGGGAGACGAGGGTGCGATGAGGAAAGCCTAGTGCTTTGCAGCAAAAGCTCACATTTGGCTGCAGGTCCGCACTGAAAGACTTCAGGGCGCTGCTGCTTCCCCCAGCACGGTCACTCCGGCGCACGCCGGAGCCCAGTGGCTTTTGGGGTAGCCCCGTGCGCTCCAAAGACGCTGGTCCCTGGCGTTCGCCAGGGAGACGATTGTGCGATGAGGAAAGCCTAGTGCTTTGCAGCAAAAGCTCACATTTGGCTGCAGGTCCGCACTGAAAGACTTCAGGGCGCTGCTACTTCCCCCAGCACGGTCACTCCGGCGCACGCCGGAGCCCAGCGGCTTTTGGGGTAGCCCCGTGCGCTCTAAAGACGCTGGCCCCTGGCGTTCGCCAGGGAGACGAGGGTGCGCGTAAGCTAGCGAAGTGCTCTGATGCAAAGCCAGCGAGAAGAAGACACTGGATCCCGGCGTTCGCCAGGGAGACGATGGTGCGATGAGGAAAGCCTAGTGCTTTGCAGCAAAAGCTCACATTTGGCTGCAGGTCCGCACTGAAAGACTTCAGGGCGCTGCTGCTTCCCCCAGCACGGTCACTCCGGCGTACGCCGGAGCCCAGCGGCTTTCATCGACTTCTCTCTCAGCCTCTACAAATGTCTTCCCACAAGTCCCGCCAGTAGGGGTTGGACCGCTCTATTAGTTCAACCTTCCATTGTCTTTGCCAGTTCTTTAGCTGCTTCTCTCGGGTGATAGCTTGGTACATGGAGGCGTGCATTTCGAAATAGACCAGCTTGTTAAGCTTATGCCTTTGGGTAAAACCATCCACGGCGTGGCTGCGATGCTCCCACACCCTTTTGTACAGGTTGGAAGTGACACCAATATACAGGGTGCCATTTCTTGCGTTTGTCATTAGGTAGACACAGGGCAGCTTGTCCATATTTCCTCTCCTTCCATGGAGTGAGGGTTTTAAGGGTAGTTAGCAAAACCTTTGCGTGAAAGACACTGGCCCCTGGCGTTCGCCAGGGAGACGAGGGTGCGAACACCGGAGTTCGGTCGCTTGAGCTTATTCAGGCAACCGCCATCGCAACCCGCTTCAAAGACGCCGGCTCCCGACCAGCGGTGAGATGGGTATTTGGTAAGAAATTGTAAAACGTTCAGTGGTTGTCGAGGCCGCTAGGCCTTGAAGTCGATCTTATTGTGGATATTGGCCCACTGCTCCGGAAACTTACCCTCCAGCATATAGGCATAGGCGATGAGCTCGGCCACCACCACGTAGAGTGCGGGTGGCACCTCCTGACCCACCTCCAGTTTGGAGAGCACCTCGGCCAGTTGCCTGTCTTCATGCACCAGGATCCCCGCCTCTATCGCCGCCTGCTCAATATCGTAAGCCAGGCCACCCTCGCCGCTGGCCACCACCTTGGGGGCGCTCTGTTGGTCATACTGGAGGGCCACCGCCTTCTTATCGCTCATCCGCTATCTCCCCATGGCGCCGTAGGTCACCTTGCGGGCAGGCTGGGCAACCGACTCCGGCACTTCACCCACCTGGCAACGGCTAAATTTGGTGGAAAGCCTGTGTTGATTCAGACGCTCTCTCAGCGCCTCGATGCGCTCATCCACCTGGTGGGCCAGGGCACGGCTGTCACTGACCGTCGCCACCTGCAGGGCCTCATCCTGATAGCGAGCCCTTACCAGCAGGTGTCCCAGTGACAACTCGAAACGCAGGGTCAGCAGCCAGAACTCTCCCTCCCTCTCCTGGTAGCGAGCCAGTGCCAGCTGCAGCTGCCTCTGAACCCGCTCCTGCTCGTAGGGCAGCGCATAATAGAGAATCAGGTTGTCGCCATCGGCCTGGCTGTGTCGATGAAACTCGTTGGCCCCGGAGAGCAGCTCGGCGGTTTTTCCCGCCAGCAGCGCCTTGACCTCGTCGGAGAGGGCGCCGAGCAGGCCGCTCCCCTGTCCCACACCCGCCGACCTCCCCTGAAACTGAAACCACAGCCTCAGCATCAGTGGCAGCGCCGGTCCCGAGGCCAGCGGAGCGCGGCCCAGCAACGAGCGTAACAGGCTGGGATCCGCCAGCTGGGCCAGGGAGTTCAGGGTGGTTCGCTCCTGAGGATCGCCGATGCGCCGCCCCAGAGCCGCCAGCACCGGGGCCAATTCGGGTCGCCCGGCCAACAGATCCAGCAGCCCGGGGGCGACAGAGGCGCCCTGGGGCGAGGCAACAGCGGGCTGAGACGCGCCCTGAGTTTGAGTCAGGGTAACGGCCTCTCCAGGACGATACAGCGCCAGTGAGGGCTTACCTGCCTGGCTCTGCACCCGCCCCATCACCGGACCGGGAGATTGACCGACAAGACCGTCGGCCAGTACCCTGCCGCCCCCCTTGGGCAACAGCTGGCCACGATTATTAATCACCAATTCCAGTAGCTTTGATGAGTTTTTTGAAACGCCTTGTTCAAGATTTTTAAATACACTGGAGTTTGTTAAGCTCTGCACCAATGTTAAAGTACGCAGCTGATAGGACTGACGGCCAAACCGCTTCAGCGCCACCAGGGCACCCGCCGGAAGGTGGACCTGCGACTCCAGAGACACCATCTGGCCTCCCAGCTTGAGGGTCAAGGCCCCATTGAGCTGGGACTGGACGGTCGCCAGCAAAGAGGGCTGGGATTGTCCCGATGTCGCGGTTGCCGGCGCGCCGACCGGGGCAGTGGGCATGATGGCCATATATAACTAAACTCCAGAAAGGACTGAACAAGTTCCTTCTTACCCTGCAGGCCAGCCGTGCCCAAGGCGAACATAGTTTGGGTGCTGTCCCCAAATGGGAGGACAGCCGCTGCGCGTGACTGTGCCTTAACTAGGATATCGACGATTGAACAACTTTCTTGAACGCAAAGGACCCATTTTCAGACGCTGCCTGCCCCTGTGGCTGGCAGCGGCTGCACTGTTCATTGCCCCAGTTCAGGCCGAGGAGCCGTCCGGGGCGCAGACCGACCAGGCCGATGTAGAGTATCGGGATCCCCGCGATCCCTTCGAGCCGGTAAACCGCTGGATCTGGGACTTTAACTACAATGTACTGGACAAGCACCTGTATCGTCCGGTGACCTACTTCTACATCGACTGGGTTCCCGAGGGTGCCCAGATCGGTGTCGAAAACTTCCTGAAGAATATCGACGAACCCTCCAGCGCGGTGAACAACCTGCTGCAGGGCAAGGTCAAGTGGTCCGCCAACGCCGCCGGCCGCTTCGTGATCAACACCACCCTGGGCATTGTCGGCATCTTTGATGTCGCCAGCAACATGGGGCTGGAACGCAAACAGGACGAGTTTGGTGAAGTGCTAGGCTACTGGGGTGTGTCCGATGGTCCCTACCTGATGCTGCCGGTCCTCGGGCCCAGCACAGTTCGGGATGAGGTGGGAGACTTTGTGGATGGCCTCTACTTCCCCTACGCCCACCTGACCTTCTGGCAAAAGACGGCCCGCTGGGCGCTGGATGGACTGGCAACCCGGGCCAAACTGGTGGACCAGGAGCCGATACTGGACAACTCCCTCGATCCCTACGTGTTTGTGAAAGAGGGTTATTATCAGTATATTGCCTACAATCTCTACGATGGCAACCCGCCCATTGAAGAGGACGATGACGAATTGCTGGAGGAGTATCTCGACGAGATCGAGTAGCCCCAGGCCACCAAAGAGCTGCACTCAATGCAGCCGGGAACGCCATCTATTGGGGGCGGCAACTGACCGCCCTGAGCTCAAGGGTCGGAGCACCGCTGTCAGGTGCCAAGGATAACAACAATGACGTTAAGCTCTGTCAGAGCCCTGCTGGTGGAGGGAGACACCAAGGTCTCCACCAGGTTGATTGACTACCTCGAATCTCTTGGACTGACCGTCGATCTTGCCGAAACAGCCGGCCAGGCGCTGGGCAAGGTGATTGGCCGGCGCCCGGACATTATCCTGATGGACCTCAACCTCCCTGGAATGGATGGCGTTGGCCTGCTCCGCTCCATGGGAGAGATTGAGGCGCCGCCGCCGCTGATCCTGATCTCCAGCAAAACCCTGCTCACCACCCAGGTCCGTTCGCGCTACCCCTTTATCGTCGCCAGCTTCGAAAAGCCCGTCTACGACCTTGGGGAACTGGGACAAACCATCGAGGAGGCGGTCACCCCGCAACGGGATCGCCGCGGCGCACTCAAGGGGGAGCTGTCCGAGATCAATATGGATGCCTTCTCCGACCCCGGTGTCGCCATTCTCTCCCAGCAACTGATCTTCCAGGACCCCAAACTGACCCAGGCCGGTGCCCTCACCCGCTACGGCGCCTACAGCAAGGGGCTGATTGCCAAGTGGTTCGTCAGCCACACCCAGCTTACCAACGATACGGTTGCTGGCTTCGTGGCTTACATCCCCGCCGAGATGGAGCAGGTGGCCTTCGTGTCGCTGATGCTTCAGACCTATCTCAACGGCCTGCGCCGCCGTCGTGCCCAGGATCGGCAGATCGCCCTGCAGGCGGAGGTGATCCTTAACACCCTGGCCCACGAAGTGGCGGTATCGGGATTGAAGGTTCCGGTGCAGATAGGCTTCTACACCTACCAGAGCGCCGAGCGCAAACTCTCCCTGGCCCTGGTGGGCAACGAGATTAAGGGGTATGTGCGCCAGAACCAGCACCTGACTCCGATCATGTTGCGCTGCGGCCGCTCCCTGCTGGACTCGCCGCTGATGTGCGCCGCGGTGACCCGCACCCTGGAACCGGACAGCCAGCTGGTGCTGTTCGGCGGCAACTCCAGCCTGCGCAAACAGCTGCTGATGGATGAGTTCCCGGGGTTCCAGGAGGGGCTGATCGAGGGCGCCTACCTGCAGGTGGAGTGACTTCCAGCCTGTCAAAACTCTCCGCTTTTGAGTATCATCTTGCCCCAGCAAACCGGCCTGAACCCCAGTTGCCGGTCCGGTCCCTCGCACACCGGTGTGAAATGGACCCTTCACATTCAAGCGGGCGGCGCCCTGGCGTGCCCCTCCCATACTGGGCAAGCAATCAAGAGTTTGACTATGTCTCGAAAGTACTTTGGAACCGATGGTGTTCGCGGCCTGGTGGGCAAGTACCCCATCACCCCGGATTTTGCCATGAAGCTCGGCTGGGCCGCCGGAAAAGTGTTGGCCAGCAAGGGCAACAATCGGGTGCTCATCGGCAAGGACACCCGCATATCCGGTTACATGCTGGAATCGGCCATGGAAGCCGGCTTTGTCGCCGCCGGCATCGACGTCGCCTTTCTCGGCCCCATGCCGACGCCCGCGGTGGCCTACCTGACCCGCACCTTCCGCGGTGAGGCCGGGGTGGTGATCAGCGCCTCCCACAACCCCTACCACGACAACGGCATCAAGTTCTTCTCTGCCGACGGCACCAAGTTGAACGACGACATCGAGCTGGAGATCGAGTCCTGGCTGGATCGCGAGATGGACTGTGTTCCCTCCGAGCGCCTGGGCAAGGCCAGCCGTATCGCCGATGCCGCCGGCCGCTACATCGAGTACTGCAAGGCTACCTTCTGCCGCGAGTTCAGCCTGCGCGGCCAGCGCATCGTCCTCGACTGTGCCCATGGCGCCACCTACCATGTGGCGCCGCCGGTGTTTACCGAGCTTGGCGCCGAGGTGATCACCATCTGCAACACCCCCAACGGCACCAACATCAATGACCAGTGCGGCGCCACCCACCTGGCCGCCCTGCGCAAAAAGGTGGTGGAGGTGCGGGCCGATTTCGGCATCGCCTTCGACGGTGACGGTGACCGGGTGATGATGGTCGACGCCGATGGCAGCGTTATCGACGGCGATGTCATCCTCTATATCCTGGCCAGTCACTGGAAACGCAAAGGGATCGCCTTCGGCGGTGTGGTCGGCACCCAGATGGCCAATATGGGGCTGGAACTGGCCCTGGCGGAAATGAACATCCCCTTCGCCCGCTCCAAGGTGGGTGACCGTTACGTGGTGGAGATGCTCAAGGAGAAGGGCTGGTCACTGGGTGGCGAGAACTCCGGCCACATACTCGCCCTGGAGCACGCCAGCACCGGCGACGGCATCATTGCCGCCCTGCAGGTGCTGCAGGTACTGGCGGAAACCGGCCAGACCCTGAGTAAGGCCCGCGCCGGGATGACCCTGCTGCCCCAGGTGCTGGTCAATGTGAAATTTTCTGGCCAGAGCGCCCCGCTGGAGGCGCAGGCCGTTCAGCAGGCGGTTGCCGATGCCGAGGCCTCCCTGGCAGGCCGTGGCCGGGTACTGCTACGCAAGTCCGGTACCGAGCCTCTTATCCGGGTAATGGTGGAGGGCGAAGACCAGGCCCAGGTGGACCATTTGGCCCACGCCATCGCCGATGTCATCCGGGCGGAGGGCAGCTGAGGCTGGCCAACCCCTGACGATATTGACTAAGCCAGCTGCCTGTTCAGCTGGCTTTTTTATGCGTCCGTTCCAGTGTTTTCATGGCCACAGGCCCCTGTGGCCTCGGCTTATGGGTGCCATGTTAAAGACACTGGCCCCTGGCGTTCGCCAGGGAGACGAGAAGGCGCGGAGGCTAGCGAAGTGCTCTGATGCAAAGCCAGCAAGAGGAAGACACTGGATCCCGGCCTTCGCCGGGAAGACCATGGTGCGATGAAGCAAGCCTAGTGCTTTGCAGCAAAAGCTCACATTTGGCCGCAGGTCCGCACTGAAAGACTTCAGGGCGCTGCTGCTTCCCCCAGCACGGTCACTCCGGCGTACGCCGGAGCCCAGCGGCTTTTGGGTTGCCTCAGACAACCGTCACCTTGGCTCACTCTAAAGACACTGGCCCCTGGCGTTCGCCAGGGAGACGAGGGGCGCGGAGGCTAGCGAAGTGCTCTGATGCAGAGCCAGCGACAGGAAGACACTGGATCCCGGCCTTCGCCGGGGAGACGAGGGTTCGATAAATTTAGCTAGGTGCTTTGGAACAACACGCGTATCTGGCTGCAGATTCGCATTGAAAGACTTCAGGGCGCTGCTGCCTCCCCCAGCACGGTCACTCCGGCGTACGCCGGAGCCCAGTGGCTTTTGGGTTGCCTCAGACAACCGTCACCTTGGCTCACTCTAAAGACACTGGCCCCTGGCGTTCGCCAGGGAGACGAGGGGCGCGGAGGCTAGCGAAGTGCTCTGATGCAGAGCCAGCGACAGGAAGACACTGGATCCCGGCCTTCGCCGGGGAGACGAGGGTTCGATAAATTTAGCTAGGTGCTTTGGAACAACACGCGTATCTGGCTGCAGATTCGCATTGAAAGACTTCAGGGCGCTGCTGCCTCCCCCAGCACGGTCACTCCGGCGTACGCCGGAGCCCAGTGGCTTTTGGGTTGCCTCAGACAACCGTCACCTTGGCTCACTCTAAAGACACTGGCCCCTGGCGTTCGCCAGGGAGACGAGGGGCGCG
>NZ_SWCI01000022.1 GCF_005116715.1 Ferrimonas sediminicola
TTGGCCATTGTGCGCGGTCGTAGCCCTCATGGCGAGCGTGCAGCGAACCCCTGCCAAGGCAACGACGCGCTTCCCTAGCAACACGCCCCGTCGTCTTCCTGGCGCAGGCCAGGAGCCAGGGCTTTTCACTCGGTCCGAGCTAAACCGCCGGATGCCTGCGTATACGGGTATGGTGGTACTGGATGGTGCCTCTGACGTTCAGATTTATTCCCGGCCAGCCAGTGAAAACTGCCGTCAAATGGGAGAGTCCCTGTTCCTTTATTGGTGGCCTATCGGTGAGGGAGATTGTCCTGTAATGCCCAGAACCATGGGATCCTAGAGAGTTTGCTCTATAACTGGTCTGAACAGTTGGTGGTTATTGTGCTCTGCTGCACAATTTAAGTGAGATTAACCTTACCTGTCCGGTCGGAGTTGGGTAAGATTCGCTGGAAACAGTGAACATCTGTACGCTAAATCCATCACGGTGGGAGTTCAGCAGTGACCCAACTTCTCGAGGATCTGCACCTGGTAGATCTGATTCAGGACCAAATTAAGGCGCTGCCGGAGCAGCCAGCCATCTCCTACCGCGAACAGGGTCGGTGGCACCCGATTAGTTGGCGCGAGTTGGGCGATAACCTGACCCAACTGGCGAAGGTGATGATCCACCTGGGCATAGAGACCCAGGACAAGATCGCCATCTTTGCCCAGAACTCGGAGCGGTGGGCGATGACCGACCTGGCCGGCATGCAGTGTCGCTCGGTGGTTGTGCCCATCTACCCCACCAATACCGCGGATCAGGCCAGGTATATCATCAATGATGCCGGGGCCAAGCTGCTGTTTGTCGGTGATCAGGAGCAGTATGACAAGGCGCTGGAGGTGGCTTCGGAGTGCCCCTCGCTGACCAACATCATCCTGATGAAGTCCTCCATCACCCAGGGCAATAGCCCGGTGGTTCAACACTATTTCCATCAGCTGCTGGAGTACGATGTTGACTACTGTCAGCCCCTGCTGCAGGAGCGACTCGCCAGCCGCAGCCTGGATGACCTGATAACCCTGATCTACACCTCGGGCACCACCGGTGAACCAAAGGGGGTGATGCTGGATTACCGCAACTTTGCCAGCACCACCAGGCAGCATTCACGCATCCTGAGTTTCAATGCCGGTGAGCGCTCCCTGGCGTTCCTGCCCCTGTCCCATGTGTTTGAACGGGGCTGGACCCTGTTTGCCCTGGGGCGTGGCGGTCATGTCGGTTTCCTGGAGAACCCCGCCGAGGTACAGAAGGCCCTGACCGAATTCAAGCCGGCGGTGATGTGTGCCGTGCCCCGCTTCTACGAGAAGGTCTACAGCGCGGTGGCCGACAAGGTCGGCAAGGCGCCGGCTCCCCGCCGGTTCCTGTTCTACTGGGCGTTGCGTCAAGGGCGCATCCGCTTCGAAGCGGCCAACAGGGGACGGCGACTGAACCCGGCGCGTCAGCAGCTGGTGAACCTGGCAGACAAGCTGGTTCTGTCCAAATTGCGCGACGTGCTGGGTGGCGAGATCCGCTTCATGCCCTGTGGTGGTGCCAAGCTGGACGACGTGGTGCACGAGTTCTTCCAGTCTGTCGGCATTACCCTGTTGTGCGGCTATGGGATGACCGAGACCACCGCCACCATTTCCTGTGGACTGCCGGGTAGCATTCGCCTTCAGGGTAATGGCCGTCCCATGCCCGAGGTTCAGGTAAAGATTGGCGATGACAACGAGATCCTGGTCAAGGGTGACACGGTGATGAAGGGCTACTACAACCGGCCCGATGATACCGATGCGGTGTTTGTGGATGGCTGGCTCAGAACCGGCGATGCCGGCCGCCTGGATGACGAGGGTCACCTTCACATCACCGACCGCATCAAGGAGCTGATGAAGACCTCCAACGGCAAGTACATTGCCCCCCAGAGGGTGGAGGGGATGGTGGCCCGGGACCCCCTCATCGAGCAAGTGGCGGTGGTTGCCGAGGCCCGAAACTATGTTTCGGCGCTGATCGTGCCCGCCTTCGAGTCATTGGAGAGCTGGGCCAAGGAGAAGGGGATCAAGTACAAGGACCCGCTGGACCTGATTCAGCATTCCGACGTGGTGGAGCACTTCGAGCAGCGGTTGAAGGAGGTGCAGCAGGAGCTGGCCAAGTTTGAGCAGGTGAAGAAGTTCACCCTGCTCCCGCGCGAGTTCTGCATGAAGCGTGGTGAACTGACCCCCACCCTCAAGCTTCGGCGCAAGGTGATTAACGAGCGTTTCTCCGAGGAGATCGACGCCATGTACAGCAAGGCGAAGAAACTGGTGGAGCGGAAGAAGGCCTCGCTGAAGTAGCCAATGGTCTTGACGAAAAGGGTGCCGGGCAGGCACCCTTTTTTATGCATAGAAAAGGAGTTGCCATGCATACCATTACCCTCAGTCCCAGGTTTTCCGAAACCGATGCCCTGGGCCATATCAACAACACCGTGGTGCCGGTTTGGTTCGAGGAGGCCCGCACCCCCATCTTCCGTTGCTTTGTGCCCAGCCTGGATCACCGGGAGTGGAACCTGATCCTGGCCGGATTCAAGATCGACTACCTGCTTCCCACCTACTACGGTCAGGACGTGGTGATTACCACCGGCGTAAATCAGATCGGCAACAGCTCACTGAAGATCTGGCACCAGGCGTCTCAGGGAGACAAGGTGGTCGCCCGCGCGGAGGTCGCCATGGTTCACTATGACTATGGTGAGGAGAAGCCGGTGAGGATTCCCGACGAGATTCGACAAGCCTTGTCACCTCTTAGGGGAGACAGGCCCTGGGACTGAAAAAAGCGGCCAATCGGCCGCTTTTTTTCAGAAACTCTCCAGGTTCAACTGGCTGAACTCCTGAATCACCGGGTGCTTGCCCTGGCGTATCCCTTCACTCCTGACGATCTGACAGGTTTTCAGGCCAGCCGCCTTGGCGGCATTGAGCTCCTCCAGTCGATCGGAGACAAACAGGATCAGGTTGGGCCACATACTGATGGTGTTGATGATGTTGCGGTAGGCCTGAGGCTCCACCTTCTGACCCATATGGGTGTCGAAGTGGCCGTGGAACAGGTTGCGCAGGTCACCGAACTGGCTGTGCTGAAACAGCAGTTCCTGGGCTTCGGTGGAGCTAGAGGAGAAACTGTAGATTCGCTTGCCTTGTGCCTTGAGGGACTTCAGAGACTCCAGGGCATCGGGGTAGATGTGGCCTTCCAGATCACCCTGACGATAGCCTTGGCGCCAGATCATCCCCTGGATGGTTTTCAGGGGGGTTGCTTTCTGATCCTCGGCGATCCATTGAAGCAGGATCTCTACCACGCGAGCCAGGTCGGCATCGGGTTCGCCAGCCAACTCCTTGACGTCATCGATACAGTGGGACACCACCACCTGCTCCTGGTTCTCCTCGATAAACCGGGCCATCTCTTTGGCCGAGTAAGAGAACAACACTTTTTTAATGAAGTCGTAATCCGTGGTGGTACCGGCGGTATCTACGATAACGGCTTGAATTCCCATAGTCCCTACAATAATAAAGTCGCATCAGCGCAAATATTAGCGCCGAGGCGGGTTCAATGCCAGCTTTAACTTAGCTCACTCTCACCACTTTTCCGGCCTTGTAGACCGCCCTGCAGGGTCGGTTGCCGTACTGCCAGGCGAGCTCCGCAGGGTGGCCAATCTGCCACTGCGCCATATCGGCGATCATCCCCACTTTCAGCTGACCCACCCGGTCGCCGACGCCCAGGGCCTGGGCGCCGTGGCGGGTCACGCCGGCCAGGGCTTCGGCGGGTGTCAGGCCAAACAGGGTACAGCCCATATTGACCATCAGCAGGGTGGAGCAGAGGGGGGAGCTGCCCGGATTGAAATCGGAGGCCACCGCCATGGGGACCCCATGGTGGCGTAGCAGCTCGACCGGGGGTTTGCGGGTCTCCCTGAGGAAGTAGAAGGCCCCGGGCAGCAGCACGGCCACGGTGCCGGAGTCGGCCAGGGCCTTGACCCCTGCCTCATCCAGGCACTCGATGTGGTCCACGGACAGGGCCTGATGGCGGGCGGCCAGTTGGCTTCCCCCCATGTTGGACAGCTGCTCGGCATGCAACTTGACCGGAAGCCCCAGTTCCCGGGCTGTGCGGAACACCTGTTCGGTCTGGTCCAGGTCAAAGGCGATGTTCTCGCAGAATACATCCACCGCATCGGCCAGGTTATCGGCGGCGATCGCGGGCATCATCTCGTCACACACCAGGTCGACGTAAGCCTGTTGCCGTCCCTGATATTCCGCCGGCAGCGCATGGGCACCGAGGAAGGTGGTGTGGACATCCAGTGGATGCACCTCGCCCAGGTGGCGGGCCAGGCTGAGCATCTTATGCTCGGTCTCGGTATCCAGCCCGTAACCGGATTTGATCTCTACCCGGGTCACGCCCTCAGCCAGCAGGGCGTTGAGGCGTTCGCGGCCTAGCTGGAACAGGGTTTCCTCGTCCGCCGCCCGGGTGGCCTTGACCGTAGAGAGGATGCCGCCACCCTGGCGGGCGATCTCTTCATAGGTGGCGCCATTGAGCCTGGCCTCGAACTCGCTGGCCCGGGTACCGGCAAACACCAGGTGGGTATGACAGTCCACCAGGCCCGGAGTCAGCCACTGGCCGTTGCCCTTGATCACCGGCATGGCGAGGGGGTCAAACTCGGGCAGTTCAGAGCGTGGGCCCACCCAGGCGATTCGGCCATCTTTGACCGCCAGGGCGGCGTCCTCAATCTCGCCATAACTGCCCGGTCTGTCTGGATCCATGGTGGCCAGATTGATGTCTATCCAAAGCTGATCCCACTCCATTTCGCGCTCCTTGGGCTCAAATTATCTCTCGGCATTCTGGCAATCTTTGCTTGTATATACAAGTCGTCTGTGTCATTTTTGATCGCAGAGACCACCCCGGGAGCCCACTTTGGCCGCACCAAAATTCATTGAAATCAAGCAACACCTCACCGAGCTGATCGAGCAGGGTAGCCTGGCCGAGCACGCCAAGGTGCCATCGGAAAACGCCCTGGCCGCTCAGTTTGAGTGTAGCCGGATGACCGCCCGCCGGGCCCTGACTGAGCTGGTGGAGCAGGGGGTGTTGGTACGCAGTCAGGGGCAGGGGACCTTTGTGGCGTCCCTCAAGTCCCAGGGGTCTATGCTGACCATTCGCAACATCGCCGATGAGGTGAAGGAGCGGGGCAGGGGCCACAGGGTGCAGGTGCTGGCTAAGACCAGGCTGGCTGCGGACACCGAGGTGGCCATCGCCCTGGGGCTGTCGCCGGGAACCGAAGTGGGCCATACCGCCCTGCTGCACCTGGAGGAGGGGCTGCCGATGCAGCTGGAGCACCGCTATGTCAACCTGGCGCTGGTGCCTGGGTACCTGGAGCAGGACTTTGCCCTGCAGACGCCCCATGAGTACCTGAGCCAGGTCGCCCCTCTGACCGAAGCCCACCATGAGGTGGAGGCGGTGGTGGTGGACACGGCCACCGCTGAGCTGTTGCAGTTGGGGCCAGGCGAGCCCTGTTTGAGAATTTTACGCCGTACCTGGAGCCGATCCGGTGCGGTGAGCTTTGCCAGACTGACTCACCCGGGCAGCCGTTACCGGCTGGGTGGCCACCTGGTGATGGACAATTAGAGCAGTGAGGAGATCACGATGAGCAACAACAAGGACACAGCCAATCGCCTGGACGAGAACCGGGTGATCCGTGCACCACGAGGCACTGAACTGAACGCCAAGAGCTGGCAGACCGAGGCGCCGCTGCGGATGCTGATGAACAACCTGGACCCGGAGGTGGCGGAGCACCCCCAGGGCCTGGTGGTCTATGGCGGCATCGGCCGTGCCGCCCGCAACTGGGCGTGTTTCGATCAGATCGTCGAGACCCTGAAACGCCTGGAGCTGGACGAGACCCTGCTGGTGCAGTCCGGTAAGCCGGTGGGCGTATTCAAGACCCATGAAAACGCGCCTCGGGTGCTGATCGCCAACTCCAATCTGGTGCCCCACTGGGCCAACTGGGAGCACTTCAACGAGCTGGATAAGAAGGGGCTGGCCATGTACGGCCAGATGACTGCCGGCTCCTGGATCTACATCGGTACCCAGGGGATTGTCCAGGGCACTTATGAGACCTTTGCTGCCGTCGCCAAGAAGCACTTCGACGGACAGGCGGCCGGTCGCTGGATCCTCACTGGCGGTCTGGGTGGCATGGGGGGTGCTCAGCCTCTGGCAGCCACCATGGCCGGCTTCTCCATGATCGCCGTGGAGTGCGATGAGACCCGCATCGACTTCCGTCTGCGTACCGGTTATGTCGACAGGAAGGCCTACAGCCTGGATGAGGCGATGGGCATGATCGAACAGGCCAAGGCCGACGGCAAGCCTGTCTCCGTAGGTCTGCTGGCCAACGCCGCCGACATCTTTGGTGAGCTGGTGGCGAAGGGGATTACCCCGGACGTGGTCACCGACCAGACCTCGGCCCACGACCCTCTGAATGGCTACCTGCCCCAGGGCTGGACCATGGCCCAGGCCGCCGAGATGCGCCTGAAGGATGAGGCTGCGGTGGTGAAGGCGGCCAAGGCGTCAATGGCGGTTCAGGTTCAGGCGATGCTGGACCTTCAGGCGCGCGGAGCCGCCACCCTGGATTACGGCAATAACATCCGTCAGATGGCCTTGGAAGAGGGGGTGAAGAACGCCTTCGACTTCCCAGGCTTCGTACCGGCCTACATCCGTCCCCTGTTCTGCGAAGGGATCGGCCCCTTCCGCTGGGTGGCCCTCTCCGGCGACCCGGAGGACATCTATAAAACCGACCAGAAGGTGAAGGAGCTGATCCCGGACGATCCGCACCTGCACAACTGGCTGGATATGGCCCGCGAGCGCATCCAGTTCCAGGGACTGCCTGCCCGCATCTGCTGGGTGGGGCTGAAAGATCGCGCCCGCCTGGGCCGCGCCTTCAACGAGATGGTGAAGAATGGTGAACTGAAAGCCCCTGTGGTGATCGGTCGTGACCACCTGGATTCTGGCTCAGTGGCGTCTCCCAACCGGGAAACCGAAGGGATGATGGACGGTTCCGATGCCGTGTCCGACTGGCCGTTGCTGAACGCGATGCTCAACACCGCCGGCGGCGCCACCTGGGTGAGCCTGCACCACGGTGGTGGCGTCGGCATGGGTTTCTCTCAGCACTCCGGCATCGTCATCCTGTGTGATGGCAGCGAAGAGGCGGATGCCCGCATCGGCCGTGTGCTGTGGAACGATCCCGCCACCGGTGTCATGCGTCACGCCGATGCCGGTTACGAAATCGCCAAAAACTGCGCCCGTGAGCAGGGCCTGGATCTGCCCATGGAGAACAACTAATGCTGGAAATGACCCTGAACCCGGGCCAGTTGACCCTGGCCCAGCTGCGCAGCATCGGACAGAACCGGGTTAAGCTGACCCTGGCCGACAGCGCCTACGCCGCCATTGACCGCAGTGCCGCCACCGTGCAGCAGGTGATCGATGAAGACCGCGTGGTCTACGGCATCAATACTGGCTTTGGCCTGCTGGCCAACACCCGCATCGGCAAGGACGACCTGGCACTGCTGCAGCGCTCCATCGTGCTGTCCCATGCCGCCGGTACCGGTGCGCCCATGAGCGACAGCGCCGTGCGTCTGATGATGGTGCTGAAGATCAACTCCCTGGCCCGGGGTTTCTCCGGCATTCGCCGTGAGGTAATCGATGCCCTGATCGCCCTGGTGAATGCCGAAGTGTATCCCATAGTGCCGGAGAAGGGCTCTGTGGGGGCATCCGGCGACCTGGCGCCCCTGTCTCACATGGTGCTGCCACTGCTGGGTGAGGGCGAAGTGCGCTATCACGGTGAGATCATCGACGCCGCCACCGGCCTGGCCAAGGCCGGCCTGAGTCCCATGGAGCTGGCACCCAAGGAGGGTCTGGCCCTGCTCAACGGCACCCAGGCGTCCACGGCACTGGCGCTGCAGGGGCTGTTTCGAGCCGAAGACCTGTGGGCCGGCGCTTCCGTGGTCGGGGCCATGAGCGTCGAGGCGGCCCTGGGCAGTCGTCGCCCCTTTGATGCCCGCATCCACGAAGTACGTGGTCAACGGGGCCAGATCGACTCTGCCGCGGTGTTCCGTCACCTGTTGGATGAGAACTCCGAGTTGGGTGACAGCCACGCCGGCTGTGAAAAGGTGCAGGACCCCTACTCCCTGCGCTGCCAGCCCCAGGTTATGGGGGCCTGCCTGACCCAGATCCGTCAGGCGGCCGAAGTGTTGCTGGTGGAGTCCAACGGCGTTACCGACAATCCGCTGGTGTTTGCCGACGAGGGTGACATCATCTCCGGCGGCAACTTCCATGCGGAGCCGGTGGCCATGGCTGCCGACAACTTGGCCATCGTCATTGCCGAAATTGGCGCCCTGGCGGAGCGGCGCATCGCGTTGCTGATCGATCGTAACCTGTCCGGTCTGCCCCCCTTCCTGGTGGATAATGGCGGGGTGAACTCCGGCTTTATGATCGCCCAGGTGACCGCCGCGGCCCTGGCCAGTGAGAACAAGACCCTGGCTCATCCGGCGTCGGTGGACAGCCTGCCCACCTCCGCCAACCAGGAGGACCATGTCTCCATGGCCACCTTCGCCGCCCGCCGTCTGCGGGAGATGGCGGAGAACAGCCGTGGCGTGCTGGCGGTGGAGCTGCTGGCGGCGGCCCAGGGCCTGGATTTCCGCAAGCCGCTGAAGGCCAGCACCCGGGTGGAGCAGGCCAAGGCGCAGCTGCGTGAGCGGGTCCGTTTCTATGACAAGGACAGGTATTTTGCCCCGGACATCACCTTGGCCACGGAACTGCTGTGTGAGGCCGGCTACAACGCGCTGCTGCCCAAAGGCGTACTTCCCAGCCTATAATTTAGACAGGCCAGTCTGATATTGAGACAAGCCCCGCAACAGCGGGGCTTTTTTCTGGCCGTCTCAGCCAGTATTCTGGGGCCATTAGCCTAATAGCGGACCTCCCTCGTGGAACAAGAGATTAAGAATGAGATGCGCCACTGGCTGGCCCAGTGGCTGACCAGCATGGAGATGCCCACCAAGGGGGACGATCCCCTGACGGTGGTGATACTGGCGGTGATCGCCATGGTGACCGCGCTGCTGGTGTACGGGATATTCATGCGGGTGCTGGTCAGAGGCGCCCGCAAGGTGATCGAGCGCAACACCGCCTGGGTGGTGCCGGTGAGACAGTACCGGGTGCTGGAGAAGCTGGCCCAGATCGCACCGGTGGTGGTGCTGGACCTGTTTACCCCCATGGTGCTCAGCCTGTGGCCGGTATGGCAGGACCTGGTCTCCAGGGGCCTGGAGCTGGTGATGCTGGTGATGTCCCTGCGGGTGGTGTTCGCGGTGCTGGATATTGTCAGGGCACTGATCGCCATTCGCCCGGAGGGGCGCAGACTGCCGGTGCAGAGCATTGCCCAGCTGACCAAGCTGTTCCTGTTTATCGTCGGTTTGATCCTCTTTGTCGGCATACTGCTGGATAAGTCGCCCCTCTACCTGCTCTCCGGCCTGGGTGTGGCCACCGGTCTGGTGATGCTGGTGTTTCGCGATACTATCCTGGGGTTTGTGGCCGGCATCCAGCTGGCGGCCAACCGGCTGGTGAGCCCGGGGGACTGGATCGAGATGGCCAAGTATGGTGCCGACGGTGAGGTGCTGGAGGTGACCCTGACCACGGTCAAGGTGCAGAACTGGGACAAGACCATCACCATGATCCCCGCCTATGCCCTGACCACCGACGCTTTCCGCAACTGGCGGGGGATGCAGGAGTCCGGCGGACGCCGCATTAAGCGCTCCGTTTACCTGGACGTGAACTCGGTGGCCTTTGTCGACGAGACACTGATGGCAAAATTGAAAGAGATCCGTCTGCTGGCTCCCTACTTGGCGCAGAAGCAGGCCGAACTGACCGAGGCCAATGCCGGTCGGGAGGATCTCAGCATGCCGGTGAACGGTCGCCGCCTGACCAACCTGGGCTGCCTGCGCGCCTACCTGGAGGCCTACCTCCGGGCCAACCCCCACCTGACACCGGAGATGACCATGATGGTGCGCCAACTGGCGCCCAGCGAGCTGGGGCTGCCGATGGAGATCTATTGTTTCACCAATGACACCCGTTGGACGGTGTATGAGGGGATCCAGGCGGACATCTTCGACCACCTGTTGGCCATCTTGCCGGAGTTTGGACTGAAGCCGATGCAGCGCCCCACCGGCCAGGATCTGGCCCGGGCGGGCGCCTACTCCTCGTAGCGGGGCACCGGCTGGGGGTATTTGCCGGGAATGGCGCGGAAGAAGTCGAGGAGGGTGTTCATATCCTCGGCCATCAGCTCTCCCGGCATCAGCGGTGGGCGGATCACCACCCGGCGCGCCTGGAAGTCCAAGCCGGCGCAGTAGATGGGTACCCGTGCCTGGCGGGCAATATGGTAGAAGCCGGTTTTCCAGCGGGAGACCGGCTTTCTTGTGCCCTCGGGGGCCAGCGCCAGGATGAAGTTCTCCCGGGTGGCGAACAGCTCGACCGCGGTACTCACCAGGTTGTTCTGCCGCCCCCGATTGACCGGGACTCCGCCCAGGGCGCGGAACAGCCAGCCGGTGGGCCAGCGGAACAGCTGGTGTTTGCCGATGAAGTTGGCGTTCAACCCCAGTGCCCATTGGGCCAGGATGCCGATGAGAAAGTCCCAGTTGCTGGTGTGGGGCCCCACCACGATAATGTAGCGCCCCTGAAGCGGGATCTCGCCTTCGATGGTCCAGCCAAGCCGCTTCAGCAGCCAGGCGCAGAAAGATTGTCTCATGGTGGTCAGGAGGCCGGTGTCTGGTGCATAGTCTAATGAGTATACCAATTTGCATCAGTGCCCCGAAATGGGGCAATTCAGGGAGGATCGGAATGAAGCGAGTGGTGATTGGCCTGATGGTCATGCTGTTCAGTGCCGGGGCATGGTCGAACGAAGCCGCCATCCGTCAGGTGCTCGAGACGCAGCGCCTGGCCTGGAATCGGGGAGACATTCCCGGCTACATGCAGGGGTACTGGCACAGTGACCAATTGAGATTTATCTCAGGCGGCAAGATCAAGTACGGTTGGGACACCACGCTCAGGGGCTACCTGAAGCGCTACCCGGATGCGGCCGCCATGGGTCAGCTGCAGTTCGAGCTGGAAACGGTGCAGATGCTGGCGGAGGATGTTGCCCTGGTGGTCGGGCGCTGGATGCTGCTGCGGGAGAAGGATAAACCCGCCGGCGAGTTTACCCTGATTGTCCGCAAGCTGGATGGCCAGTGGCGCATCGTCCACGATCACACCAGCTAGTGGGCCTGGTGTAACTCCTCGCCGTGCAGGTGGTCGCTGGCGCCGCTGTGGCCGTGATCCGGATGGGCCACCATCAGCAGCACCAGGAACAGCAGTCCCAGGCCGCCGCCGATCCAGTGGCTGGACTGCAGGGTCGCCTGGCCGCCGTGATCGTGCTCATGGCTGTGGTGCTCATGGGGCCGGTGCCACAGCACGTGCAGGATGGAGCCGGTGACGAAGGCCTGCAGGTAGACCACATGGGTGGCGGTCATGTGGTGCAGCAGTTCCGGCCCCAGATGAAAGCCGATCAGGGTGGCGATCATCATCAACCCCAGCACGACGGTGGCAATGGCGCGGCCATAGGCCGGGCGCAGCAGCCACCATACCGCCAGGCCGGCGGGCATGCGGTGGAGGATAATGCCGAAGGCCAACAGCATCGGACCCTGCTCATTGGCGGCCAGAAACAGGGCGCTGCCATCGGTGACGGCATGCAGCAGCAGGCCGAAGATCCCCAGGGCGACGGTGAGGTTATGGGCGAAGGCGGAGTGACGCTTGAACAGCTTTTCCGACAGGGAGGGCCCAAACAACCCCAGCAGCACAAACAGGATCGCCACCACCCCGCCCAGGGTGATCACCTGGGGCAGGACGTCGAACAGGACCAGTCCACCGAGGGACACCATCACGAAGGCGCCAATGGCGGTGATGATGCCCTTCTGGCTCTTCAGTCCGTGGTGGAGGATGGGGCCAACAGCCAGGACCAGCAGGCTGGCGATTACATAGTTCATAAATGATAACTGTTCTCAGTTGGGGTGCGTACGTTAACCCGTCCCGTGAGCGATGTCCAGTGACATGGCGCCTTGATCGACCGCGTTTGACCGATTCCGGCGTGGGTAAACCCCGGGCCTAGAGGTAGTTGGTCAGATCCAGCTTATACTCCCTGGGATCGATCGCCTTGATGATGTGGTCGTTGTGCTTCTCCAGCTCGATCTCCGACTGCATCACATGGGTGTTGCTCTTCAGGTTGTAGACCACCCTCACCAGCGGCTTGGTGGGCTTACGATCCTGGGTTTCCATGACAATGGCCGCCCGGCCGCTGTGCAGTTCGACCATGCAGCCGTTGGGGTAAACCCCCAGAGTCTGGATAAATTTCACCACCAGCTTCTTGTCCAGGGCCAGGGGCGTCATCTCCAGCAGCCGTTTGAGTGCCAGGGTGGGGGCCATCCCCTTGTGGTATACCCTGTCGGCGGTCATGGCGTCATAGATGTCGCAGATGGCGACCATGCGGCCGGCGGTGGAGATCTGCTCCCCCTTGAGTCCCATGGGGTAACCTGTCCCGTCCAGCTTTTCATGATGCATGGCGGCGACGTCCAGGCTGACTTTGCTGATGCCGGGCGTGGCGGTGATGATGGTGCGGCTGTGGGCCGCATGGCTCTTCATTACCTCGAACTCCTCCGGGGTCAATTTCCCGGGTTTGTTGAGGATCGCCTCCGGAATGCGGATCTTGCCGATATCGTGCAGCAGGGAGCCGACGCACAGCTGATGCAGGGTGGTGCCGCCGATGCCCAATGCCCGGGCAAACAGGGTCATCAGGATGGTGACTCCCAGGGAGTGCTCCAGCAGGTAGTCATCCTTGTCCTTTATGAGGCGCAGGCACGCCAGGGCGCTGGGGTTGCGGAAGACGCTGCCGATAAACTCGTCCGCCATGGCGTTGACCGGTTCCAGGTCGATCTGTTGTCCCAGCTTGACGTCCGACATCAGCCTGGACTGCAGCTTCTTGGCTTGCGACAGCAGCTTTTTGGCCCTGGGGAGCTCGTTCTTAAGATCGCTCTTGGCGGGTGCCTTGACTCGGGCCGGGGTGGCGCTGACGGCGGGCGTGACCCCCTTGGTCTTGCCGGGGTTGATGATGATGCGTTCCACCCCAAGGTTACGCAGCATCTCCAGGATCGCGGGATCCTGAATATAGCCCTTCTGTACCATGGACAGTGACGGGTGGTCCGGGATGCTTTCCACATACATGCCCAGCGTCAGCTGTTCGATTGGGATGATCTTCATCTTGCGTCAGCAGTCTTCCTGTTGTCCGGTGACAATCTTTGGTTTCCCTGTCTCAGTTACCTTAATCGAAGGCGCGCTGAGATCAACTCCGTCACGAGTGTGAGTCGATTTTTTGTCTTTAGCCTGAACGGATTGAGATTGAACCCTGCTATTATCTGCCATTGGCTAGGTAAAAAAAACGCTATTTCAGTCATTTTGATTCAATAAGTACAGCTAAGTCACAAGGTTGGCCAGAGGTTCAGTGGTGCTGACCCTGTTTCATTCGGTTGCGGTTTTCGGGTCAGACAGAGGGGGTCCCCGAAGTGGGGCAACATGCGGTTCACTGGGGGTGACCATGACAGCGCAGGAGAGCAGGTTGCTGGGGGAGCTGGAAGATCATGCCCAGAAGCAGTGGAACCATCTGCTGAATATGCTCAGCCGGGTCACCGGCCTGCCCGGTGTCTATCTCTCCCGCTGCGACACCGACAACATGAAGATTCTGGCCACCAGCAGGGACTGCCCGGTCCTCACCCGTCCGGGAGACCGGTTCGCCCTGGCCGATCTCTACTGTGAGCGGGTGATCCGCACCGGCGCTCCCCTGGCGGTGGACAACGGCTGGGAGGAGCCGCATTGGGCCGGTGGCCGGGAAACCCAGGCGGGGATGATCAGCTACCTGGGGTTGCCGGTGCGCCAGCCTGACGGTTGTCTGTTCGGCACCTTGTGTGTCTACGATCTGGTTCCCCGGAGCCATATCCACCAGTGGCGGGCGTTGTTGCAATCGGTGGTCAACATCATCGAGGCGGACCTGAACCTGTTGGATCTAGGGCGGAGCCTGGCCAATGACAGCATTACCGATCCATTGACCGGCCTGATGAACCGCCGAGGCATGGAGGTCCGAATGGAGGCGCTGCTGTCCCTGGGGAGTCGGCTGGCGGCCAAGTCGCCGGAAAAGGTGGTGTTGGGGTTGATGCTGCTGGATATCGATCGCTTCAAGCAGGTCAACGACACCTATGGCCACATCACCGGCGACCAACTGTTGTGCCACTTCTCGGCGTTGCTGACAGGCGCCGTCCGCAAGGAGGATCTGGTGGTGCGCTGGGGGGGCGAGGAGTTCCTGCTGCTGTTCCCGGGCATCGGGGCTGGCGATCTGGCCGCCCTGGCGGAGAAGATCCGCCTGCTGGCGATGGCCTCGCCGCTGCCGGCGACCCCGGAGTCCCTGCCGTTCACCGTGTCCGTGGGGTACGGCGGCTGGAACGGCGCCACCATGGCGCCGGAGATGCTGGTGCGCCTGGACCGCCATCTGCTTCGGGCAAAGCAGTTGGGGCGCAACCGCTGCTTTGGCGAGCCGCTGCTTCAGTGCGGCCGGTAGAACTCGAACAGGCCGAACAGCAGCACCCGCCCCGTGGCCACCAGCCCCTGGCGGCGTACCACCAGGGTGACCGCCGCCAGACTCAGGTGGGCGGCCAGGGTCAGCAGCAGCAACAGCGCCAGGTACTCGCCGAAGGGCAGGGGGGTGACCAGGTTGAGGATCATCAGCCCCCAGGCCACCAGGGTGGCGCCGCGGCCAAGCCTGAGCAGTTGCTCCATCACTGCCCCTCCCGCTGAAACAGCCGGTAGGCGACCTGTCCTGCCACCTTCTCCTTGAGCAGGGTCCAGTGGGGTGGCACCCCTTCGAGACCGAGCTCAGATTCGGTTTCCACATAGATAAGGGCACGGTTGGTCAGCCAGTTGCCTTGCTCCAGCAGTTCCAGCACCGGCGCCACCAGACCCTGGCGGAAGGGGGGATCCACAAACACCAGGTCCTGGGGTTCGCCTCCCTGCAGCAGCAGGGTGCGGCTATCACCCTGGATCACCTTGGCGTTGTCGGCCCCCAGGGTGGCCAGGTTGCGTTTCAGCTGGTTGGCGGCGCCCTTGTCCAGCTCCATCAGGGTCACGCTGGCGGCGTAGCGGGACAGGGCTTCCAGGCCCAGGGCGCCGCTGCCGGCAAAGCAGTCCAGCACCTTGGCATCCTGGGTGTCACCCTGCAGCCAGTTAAACAGGGTTTCGCGAACCCGGTCGGTGGTGGGGCGCAGTCCCTGGAGGTCGGCGACGGGCAGTTTTCGGCCACGAAACCGGCCGCTGATGATGCGGACCTGGCCGCTGCCACCTTGGGGGGATGTGCGGGATTTGGGGTTTCGAGAGCCTCTGGCCATGGATTCCTCGGTTTTTGCTGCGTTTGTGGTTAGACTATGGCGCTTGAAAAACTCGCTATTGTAGCAGGGGCCAGGCTCCAAGCATAACCACAGCGAGACCCGGACATCAGTAAAGGTTTGAGAGATGGCGAAAGGCATTTTTTCCTGGTTTAGCCGCAATAAAGATGAGAAGCACGAGGAGGTCGAGCCGCAGCCCGAACAGGCGGCCCCCGTTCCCTCCGAGCCTGAGCAGGTGCCTCAGGATTCTCAAGACCAACCCATCGAGCCACCCGCTGCCGAAAAGCAGCCACAGGTGGCGCCCAAGGCCGAGGTGGGCCAACCGGACGCGGTGGTTGAGTCCGAGGTGGAGCGTCAGCCGGTGGTGGTCGCAGAGCCCGACATGGCGCCTGTGGTCGACTCCGTGCCTGAGCCTGAGCCTGAGCCTGAGCCTGAGCCTGAGCCTGAGCCTGAGCCCGACCAGGAGAAGGGCGGCTTCTTCGCCCGGCTGAAGGCGGGCCTGAAGAAGACCCGGGAGAACATCGGCGGTGGTTTCCTGGCGCTGTTCCGCGGCAAGAAGATCGACGACGAGCTGTTCGAGGAGCTGGAGACCCAGCTGTTGCTGGCGGACGTGGGGGTGGAGACCACCAGCCGCATCATCGACAGCCTGACCGAGCGCGCCAGCTTCGGCGAGCTGAAGGACAGCGAGGCCCTGTTTACCCACCTCAAGGGTGAGCTGGGCACCACCCTGGAGAAGGTGGACCACCCCCTGGTACTCGACAATCCAGACGGCCCCTTTGTCATCCTGATGGTGGGGGTCAACGGCGTCGGCAAGACCACCACCATCGGCAAGCTGGCCAAACAGTTCCAGGCCGAGGGCAAATCGGTGATGCTGGCGGCGGGTGACACCTTCCGTGCGGCGGCGGTGGAGCAACTGCAGGTGTGGGGTGAACGCAACAACATCCCGGTGGTGGCCCAGCACACCGGTGCCGACAGCGCCTCGGTGATCTTCGATGCCCTGCAGGCCGCCAAGGCCCGGGGTGTGGACGTGTTGATCGCCGACACCGCCGGCCGGTTGCAGAACAAGGCCCACCTGATGGATGAGCTGAAGAAGATCGTCCGGGTGATGAAGAAGCTGGATGAGCAGGCCCCCCACGAGGTGATGCTTACCCTGGACGCCAGCACCGGCCAGAATGCCATCAGCCAGGCCCAGCTGTTCAACGAGGCGGTCTCCCTGACCGGCCTGACCCTGACCAAGCTGGACGGCACCGCCAAGGGGGGGGTGATCTTCGCACTTGCCGATAAATTCGGTATTCCGGTACGTTACATTGGGGTGGGCGAAGGCATCGACGATCTGCGCCCCTTCGACAGCTCCGCCTTCATTGAGGCACTGTTTACCGAGGATAACGAGTAACCCATGATTCGCTTTGAGCAGGTCAGCAAGGTCTATGCCGGGGGCTTCCAGGCCCTCAACAAGGTGGATTTTGCCGTGGCGCCGGGAGAGATGGCCTTCCTCACCGGCCACAGTGGCGCCGGTAAGAGTACCCTGCTCAAGTTGATCACCGCCATCGAGAAACCCACCACCGGCCGGGTGCAGGTGCTGGGCCATGATGTGGGCCGGCTGGCCCGCAGCAAGGTGCCCTTCCTGCGGCGCCAGATTGGCATCATCTTCCAGGACCACAACCTGTTGATGGACCGCACCGTCAGGGAGAACGTCTCCCTGCCGCTGCTGATCGAGGGCTACCGGGGGCGGGAGATCGACAAGCGCGTCGGCGCCGCCCTGGAGCTGGTGGGGCTGGGAGACAAGCTGGGCTACCTGCCGGAGCACCTCTCCGGAGGGGAGCAGCAGCGGGTGGGCATCGCCCGGGCCATTGTCAGCAAACCCAAGCTGCTGCTGGCGGATGAGCCCACGGGCAACCTGGATCCCAAGCTCTCCCTGGAGATCATGCGCCTGTTCGAAACCCTCAACCGCACCGGCACCTCGGTGCTCATCGCCACCCACGATCTGGGGCTGATCGCCCGCATGCGCTACCGCACCCTGACCCTGAGGGATGGCAGGATGATCAGCGAAGAGTTTCAGGGGGTGGCCTCATGAGCCTGGGCGCCGACAAGCAGCCGCTGGGACGCCGTTTCCTGGCCTATCTCCAGAGCCACCTGCGCCACCTGTTTGCCTCCCTGGGGGAGCTGTGGCGCCTGCCCCTGACCTCGCTGCTGACCATGGCGGTGCTGGGGATCAGCCTGAGCCTGCCGACGGTGCTGGCGGTGCTGGTGAAAAACTCCGCCCAGGTGCAGCAGCAGTGGACCGATCCCACCGAGATCAGCCTGTTCCTCAATGCCGGACTTTCCGAACAGCGCCTGGCAAGCCTGCAGTCGCAGCTGCGGGGCATGGAGGAGGTGGGGCGGGTCGAGTACCTCTCCGCCGACGACTCCCTGGCGGACTTCAAGGCGATGTCCCAGTTTGGTGAAGCGCTGCAGTATCTGGACCAGAACCCCCTGCCTCCGGTACTGCGGGTGCTGCCCAGCCTGCAATACCGCGAGGTGGAGCGGTTGCAGCGGCTGAAGCAGAAGCTGTCCGATCTCAACGGGGTGGAGATGGCGCGGCTGGACCTGGAGTGGCTGCTGCAGCTCAAGGCGATGATGGCCAGTCTCTCCAAGATGGCCTGGGGAGTGGCGATCCTGCTGATCGGCGCCGTGGTGCTGGTGACCGCCAACACCATCCGCATGGCCATCACCCAGCGCCAGGATGAGATCCGGGTGATGAAGCTGGTGGGCGCCACCAACGGCTTTGTGCGTCGTCCCTTCCTCTACGCCGGGGTCTGGTATGGCCTGAGCGCGTCGGTGATCGCCTGGACCTGCGTCAGCGCCATCCTGATCTGGTTTGACGGTGCCCTGGCCGAGTTTGTCAGCAGTTACCAGAGCAGCTTCCGCCTGGAGGGGCTCTCCCTGTCCGAGGTGGGCGCCATGGTGGGGACCTCGGTGCTGTTGTGCTGGTTGGGGGCCTGGCTGTCGGTGCAGCGTCATCTCACCGCCATTGAACCTCAATAGGCTGTGACGGTCACATTGAGGAAGCTGTGAAGCGGATCCCGTTTCATGATAGACTCTCCGGTCCAGTGGAATTCAGAGGTATCGATGAGCGACAACAAACAAGCCATGGGTTTGATGGTGGTCCCCCAGGGGGGCGGCAGCCTGGAGTCCTACATCCAGTCTGTCAACGGCATCCCCATGCTGTCCGCGGAAGAGGAGTACCACCTGGCCGTGCGTCTGCGCCAGGAGGGCGACATCGAGTCGGCCAAGGCGCTGATCATGTCCCATCTGCGTTTCGTCGTTCACGTTGCCAAGAGCTACTCCGGTTACGGCCTGCCCCAGGCTGATCTGATCCAGGAGGGCAACATCGGCCTGATGAAGGCGGTGAAGCGCTTCGATCCCGAGGTGGGCGTGCGCCTGGTCTCCTTCGCGGTCCACTGGATCAAGGCGGAGATCCACGAATACGTGCTGAAGAACTGGCGTATCGTCAAGGTGGCGACCACCAAGGCCCAGCGCAAGCTGTTCTTCAACCTGCGCAAGGCCAAGCAGCGGCTCGGCTGGTTCACCCAGGAGGAGGTCGCCACCGTGGCCGAGTCCCTCGGGGTCAGCGAGTCTGAAGTGTTGGAGATGGAATCCCGCCTGGCGGCCCAGGATGCCTCCTTCGACATCCCCAATGAACCCGATGAGCCTGACGTGAGCTTTGCCCCGGTGCACTACCTGGAGGACCAGAGCTCCAACCATGCCCAGGAGATCGAGCAGGAGGATCACGACACCCAGGCCAAGGAGCGCCTCTATGCCGCCCTGCGTACCCTGGACGAGCGCAGCCAGGAGATCCTCAAGACCCGCTGGCTCAGCGAGGACAAGTCCACCCTGCAGGAACTGGCGGAGCGCTACCAGGTGTCGGCGGAGCGGATCCGCCAGCTGGAGAAGAACGCCATCAAGAAACTGAAGAGCTTGATGGAGTAATCTCGTTGAAATTCAACCTGTTCATTTTCGGGTCGGCGCAGCCGGCCCGAGTCGGTTAAAGGGGACAGCATGGAGTGTCGTCTCGGTTGCGGCGCCTGCTGCATCGCCCCCTCCATCAGTTCCCCCATACCCGGCATGCCCAACGGCAAACCCGCCGGGGTGCGCTGCATCCAGCTGGATGACAACAACCTGTGTCGGCTGTTCGGCCAGCGGTCGCGGCCGGTGGTGTGCGGCGCCTTCAAGCCGGATGCCGATCTCTGTGGCGGCACCGACGCGCAGGCGATGACCATCCTCACCCTGCTGGAGCAGGAGACCTACCAGAGCCTGAAGGCCGGGGCCGCCCTCAAGGCCTAGACCCTCCCTCGCCGCCCTGGCGGAGGCGGGTACGCCGATGATCTACACCAAGCACCACACCACCCTGGGCAAGGGCAACTTCGTGCTGTCGGTCAGCGAAGGCCAGTTTCTCGGCGAACACGTGGCCTTCTACGATCTGTGGCGTTTAAAAGAGGGCAAGATCGTCGAGCATTGGGACACCATCGAGACCATTCCGCCCCAGGAGCTGTGGGCCAACCCCAACGGCAAATTCGGGTTCTGATTCCCTGCCATACCCCGTGGGCAGAGGCTGCCTACGGGGCGTTTGCCTTAGCCGGTGTACCTGAGCAGCTCTGCGATGGGGCGTTGCAGCTGCCGATGCAGGGGCCACAGGGCCCAGGGTTGCAGCAGCAGCAGGATCAGCGCCGACACCAGGAAGGCGGCCAGGCTGAACTCATTCGGGGCGAGGTCCGTCAGCCTGAAACCCAAGGCCAGGCAGATCAGGGCCAGTGGCAGGGCGGCCAGGGTCATGCTCCACAACCACAGGGCCATCGCTCGGTGCAGCTCCCTATGCCGGACCCCCAGCGCCAGCTGGGTGCCCAGCTTGGTTTTGTCCTCCTCGACTCTGGCGCCGATGGAGCTGAGCAGGGTAAACAGCAATGCGGGCAGCAGCAGCAGAGTGAGTCCCTGCCCCAGTGAGACCATGACCCTCTGGGCCCGCTCCAGCCTGTTTACTAGGGTGGACAAGCTGCCCTGGGGGGTACTCTTCAGTCCGGGCCACTCCTGAACCGCCCAGCTGGAAAACCGGCTGGGGAGCTGCTCGTCGCCGGTCAGGAGATAGAGTTGATGACCACTGCCATCCAGGGGCGAGTAGAAGATGGGGCGAGAGACGCCGCTGTTGCCGAAATGGGGCAGATCATCGATGACACCACCAATGGTAAAGTTGTCCTCCCAGAGCTTTTGCACCTTGAGTCGTTGGCCTACCAGGCTCAGATACTCCTTTGGGTGCCCTCCCCGAGAGGCCAATAACTTGTCCGCCAAGGTGCGATTGATCACCACTGTCCCGTGATCATCAGGCTGTTGAGGTGTAAGCCAATGGGCGGCGATGACTTGAAGGTAGTTGGATGAGATAGCCATCTTGAAGGCGCCCCATTTTACTGCGCCTTGTTCCGGCAACTCATAATAATCGGCACTGGGATCGATGGTGCTGACATTGCTATAGGCAACGTCGTCGTCAGGACGTTTCACCCAATCGGGATAGTGTACCGTCTGGGGAGGAGTCAATCGATGCTGCCAAAGCTCCTCGGGAAACGGTTGCTGATCAAACTGCTTCTGCTCCAACCAGGAGGAGAGGGTCAATGTTGCGATGACCAGGGTAAGGGAAACCTGCAGGGTGCCGTTTAACCAGCGAAGGCGCCGCTGCCTGGGGGAGATGGCCTGTCCAGCATCTCGGCAGAACTGGATGCGGCTAAGGGGCGCCGCCAGCGCCGGTATTTGAACGGTAAACACCAGCAATACCGCCACCAGGGGGCAGAGAAGGGCAAACAGCCACTGAGTGCTGCCCAAGGTGGAGCCATGCTGGTTTTGCCACCAGGTCAGTAAAAGTGGGTAGACGCACCAGCTGATCAGCAATCCCAGAACCAAGGTAAGCGCCTGTTCAGAGACCAGCTGTTTCAGTAACAATCCTGGGTGTCTGCCCGGCGCTGTGGCTCCAGGGTAAACCCGGGGAGCAACCTGTTGGGCTTCTGTTCCATTATGGTGCGAATATCATTTTGTGAACCCGGCTCAGCCAGTCCGTTGACGGCGACATCGGCATCGAAACCGCTTTGGGTCAGGGCGATGCCTATGGCGATGGGCATGGTACGCACTAAACGTCTGGCAAGCAGTCCGTCTGCACTCTGAACAGGAGAGAGCTTCGGCAGCAGTTTTGCGGGCAGCCACAAAGCCGGTTTATATGGGCCAACCCTGTCCATTGAAGGGGGCAGCACTCCGGCAATCAGGACACGCTGCTTAAAGGCGGGAATGGTCACCCACCTTTGGTGCTCAGGGTGATGCTGGTAGCGCCATGCTGCCGCCTGGGCATGGCTTAGATAGACGCCATCACTCTTCAGGGGCTGGGCGGGTAACAGCACGGAGTTGAACTGCTCGTCAAAAAACACCAGTTCTCCCTCCAGTTCCGGGGCCTCTTCGAATCGCAGGCGTCGGTTGCTGAAGGCGAGGGTGGTGATGGCGCTGACTCCGGGTTGTTTGGCCAAGGGAGCGATGGCCTCAAGGGGGATGGTGGCCAGGGCGCCATTGCGTTCAATGGCCCCCAGGGTATACAGGGCTCGTTCTTGAGTCACCCAGGGTGGAGTCAAGCTGAGCAGCTGACTGCCGGATTGCATCAGCAGGCTGAAGGCGGCCGAGAACCCTCCTAGTCCCAGCAGTAGAACCCCCCAAAGGAATCGTTGCCTTCGCCATATCCGCCAGCCTGAGAGTTGCTCAACCATACAGGCTCCTCGGTTCGGCACTCTGCTGTATCAGGCAACCGTCATCCATGCGGTAGCGGCTTTGACCCAGGGCGGCAAGCTCCGGGTCATGGGTGATCATCACCACCGTGGTGCCCTGTCGATGGAGGTCCTGCAGCAGGGTCACAATTTGCCGTGATGTTTTATGGTCCAAGTTGCCCGTGGGTTCATCCGCCAACACCAGGGAGGGGTCATTGATCAGCGCGCGGGCGATGGCCAGCCTCTGCTGTTGCCCACCGGAGAGCTGGGCAGGCAGGCTCAGGACTTTCTCCTCCAGCCCCACCTGGGTCAGCACATCGCGGATTCTGGCGTCATACCGTCTTTTGGGGAGTTGCCCGGCGTACTTCAGAGCCAGGGCCAGGTTCTGCCAAACATTGAGGTCTCCGATAAGATTGAAGTTCTGAAATACCCAGCCCAGCTCCCGGCTGCGCAGGACGCTGAGCTGGTATTCAGACAGGCCGGTCACCGGGGTGCCGCTGAGGAGGTATTCGCCCCTACTGGGGTGGTCCAAGAGTCCCAGTATTGAGAGCAGGGTCGACTTGCCGCTGCCAGAGGGGCCTTCAATGGTGGCGAACTCTCCACTCCGGAGGGTCAGATTGATCCCCTTGAGTATCTCCACCTGGCCTGAGGGGGTGGGGAACACCTTGGTGATATTAGTTAGTTTAACCAGCTCATTAGACACGGATCTCTCCCAAGAAAATGGCCGCCCTGTGTCGCATCGACTCGGGGACATCCAGCAGCACCTTGTCGTTCACCTTGAGTTGGTCTGATTCCACCTGGATCCAGGTGTCGGCGTGGTGGAGGATGCGGGCTTTCACCGGCGTGAACTGTTCCGATTCGGGTGAACGGGCGAATAGGGCAACCTCTGTGTCATCGGGTCTCACGTTGGCGGGTTTGGGAATCATCAACCCCTCGCCCAAAGAGGCCAGAATCAGGGTGCCGTTGATCTCCAGGTTGGCTCTGGCGTGGGCTGGCAGGGTCACAGCCAGCTGGGCATCCAGTTCGATGCGGTTTTCCTCAACTTTAGGGCTGATGCGCGAGACATTGGCGGTGATCCACTGCCCCTTGATGTTGAGCCAGACCTGCTGCCCCATGGCAAGATCGGCCGCGTAGCTGGCGGAGACCTGAAGCCGGGCATACAGCTGACGGTTGTCTGCCATCACCCCGACATTGATCCCGGACTGGATCCAGTTGCCAGCCTGAAGATCGTCATTAAGGCTGTTGAGGGTGCCCCCTTCGCCGGCCCGGATCACCAGTCCCTCAATATCCTGGGTAAGCTGGGCATACTGCTCCCTGGCCTGTTCGACTCTGAGGCGGGCAACCGTCAGCTCCGCCTGGTTGGTCAGGCTGGCTACCGATTGTGTCTGCTGCAGCACCTGAAGCTGGATCTGCTCCTTTTCCAGGGCCAGCAGGCTACGGTGCAGCTCCAGTGAGGAGAGGTTGCCCTGGTTCGCCAGGGTCACCCTGGCCTGATGTTCATGTTGTTGCAGCTTAAGCGCAGCTTGCTGCACCCGGATGTCACTGACCAGCTGTTGGGCCGCGGCCTGCTGTTGCAGCTCCAGCTGATGCAACAGGGCTTGCTGTTCCTCCAGCGCCAGTGCCGCCCTCTGATGCTCCCGTTCCAACTTGGGGTTGGCCAGCAACAGAACCGGTTGTCCGGGGTTCAGGTTTGAGCCGGGTTTGGCGAGGATCTGTTCGATGCGACCCTCGGTGGTGCTGGTGAGGTGATGGACGCTGGCGGGCTTGAGCACGCCATAGACAGGAACCTGGTGTCGCAGAGGTTTTCTCTCAACGGTGGCTTGAGTCAGGGTGGGCACCGGAGAGAGTGTCCGCTCAATCAGGCGCCAGCCCCAGAGGCCTGCCGTCACCAGAACCAACATGCTTAGAGTGAGCCCCAGCCACCCTGCTGCTTTTTGGTGCCAGCTTCGCTCAGAGGGAATTTTCATGGCTTGTTCACCTGATAAATTTCTACCAGCAGAAGTTGTTCCATGCTTTTCCCTCGGGAGACGATAAATTCATCGGGCTAAACAGGTGTCCGGATTTAGTTGACCACTACAAACGTGCTCGTTCGCCTGGGGGAACCGGACAAAGGTATTAGCCTGCTCTGAGTCCAGTAGCGTCTGAACTTCATGCTGGCTCAGGGTGCGTTCATTCTTGCGGTCAAAGACCATTAGGGTAGGAAAGGCCATTTTTTGGCCCGGAGAGGGTTGTTGCAGCTGCCAATAGAGGTTTTCGAGTTGGTGATATTCGAGAGACAGCGTCGCCGCATAAACGGCCGGGTTAAGAGCTAGGCAAGAAAACGCATCTGACATCCTTGTAGGCGTTTTGGGCGACCCTGGGGCTGCCGCCAACTGCGGTTTTTTGAGTTGTTAGAGCCTGTCGACGCACCATCCTTGATCGACGACCTAAGCCTCTACGCTAATTCAATGACATCATCGAATCAATATTTTCAGGTACTTGGTTTTAAAGAGTTATTAACTAAACCGGCTATAGGGTCTTAACCGAGTTAGGTTCGGGCAGTCTGTGCAGGAAGGCGGTGGGTGGCGCCATCGGCCTCAGTTGGGCGCGCTGCTTGTCACTGAGCAGGGCCGACGCGGGCACCAGGGACACCCCTTGGCTGGCCAGGGTGGGCAGGGCCTGCTCCAGGAAGGCCAGGGTCTCCGGGTAGGGGTGGCCGATGAGCACCGCCTGGCCATGCTTGCGGGCGATGGTGATCGCCTGGCTGAACTGCTTCTCCAGATCCACCTCTTCGGTTTCGTTGTCCAGGAACACGTGGCGCCTGAGGGCGGGAATCCCCTGCTCCCTGGCGGCGTCGAAGGCCACCGAATCCGGGGTGGTCAGGCTGTCGACAAAGTAGAGGTGATGCTGGGACAGCTCCCCCATTACCCGGTCCATCAGCGGGCGTTGCCGGGTCAGGGTGCTGCCCATATGGTTGTTGACGCCACGGACGAAGGGGATGTCCGCCAGGGCGCGCTTGATGGTGAGCCGCATCTCCCAGGGGCTCATGCCGCCCACCAGGGCGCTGGGACCCAGGGCGTTGCCGCCATCGGCCAGCATCGGCAGGTGTAGCATGATCTCATGACCCCTGCGCCAGCCCGCCACGGCCAGTTGCCGACCCCAGGGGGTGTGGGGCAGCACGCTCAGCGTGGTGGCGGCAGGCAGCGCCAGCACCCCCTTGTCGGTCTGCCGGTAGCCTACATCGTCGATGATGAGAGTCAGCTCTGCGGCTGTGACGCCTTGCGTCCACAACAGCAGAGCCAGTAGAGCGTACCTGATGTTTACTCCCGGGAGGGCTGCAGCAGCCACTCATAGGCGGCGGCAAGCTGACTGTCCTGCAGCCAAGATCCGTTCATTTCTGATTCAGCCATTATAGGCCGCTCGATGGCTTTCTCCAGCAGTACCTGAACGTCGGGGTCTATCCCCTGCTTGTCGATAAAGGTGCCGTTGGGGGTGGCGTAGCGGGCGGTGGTTAGCTTGATCGCCCCCTGCTGCCCCATAAGCGGGATCAGGCTCTGTACGGTCCCCTTGCCGAACGAAGTCTGACCGAACAGGATCGCCTTGTGATGGTCCTTGAGGGCGCCGGCGAGGATCTCCGCCGCCGAGGCGCTGCCCTCGTTGATCAGCACCACCACCTCCAACTGGCCCAGGGGGGCGGCGTCGGAGGCGTAGTAGTCGTTGTTGGCGTCGAGGAAGCGGCCGTGGGTGGAGACGATCAACCCGGCATCGAGAAACATGTCGGCCACCTGCACCGCGGCATCAAACATGCCACCGGGGTTGTTACGCAGGTCGAGGATCAGTTGCTGCACCCCCTCCTGGCGGATGCGATCGCTGAAGCGAGCCACCTCCGAGGTGGTCTGGCGGTTGAAGCTGCTGATCTTCAGGTAGCCCACCTGGTGGGGCAGGGATTGGAACTGGGCGCTGTCGATGGTGATGTTGCTGGGCTGCAGGCTCACCGTCAACGGCATGGGGGACGCCTCCCGCTTCAGGGTGAGGGTCAGGGTACGATCCTCCCGGCTGGCGGTCTTGATGTAGCGGATCAGCTGTTCCATGGTGTCCGGGGTGGCGGCCAGGTCATCGACCCGCACCAGGATGTCGCCGGGCTTGATGCCGGCATAGTGGGCCGAGCTATGTGCCAGCGGGGTGATCACCTGCACCACCCCCTCCTCGATGCTCACCTCGATGCCATAGCCGTAGTAATGGCCGTCGTTGGCCTCCCTGAGCAGCGCCAGGGTCTGCGGCGTCAGGTAGGTGGAGTGGGGATCCAGGGCTTCGAACAGTCCCTTGAGGGCGCCCTCCAGCATCGCCTGACGATCCACAGGATCGACGTAGTAGTACTCGACGATGTCCTGCACCGTGACGATCAGTTCCCGGGCTTCCTCCAGTGTCGGCGCCGCCACCTCCTTGTGTTCTTCCGCCAGTGGACTGAATACCAGCAGAATGCCGACCAGCAAGGCAAACAGTTGCGGCATAGCGCGTACCCTCTGGCCACGTTAGGGGGCTGTTTTACCGCCTTCTGAGGTAGGGGGCAGGGTCCACAGCGAGTCCCCGATGACGGATTTCAAAGTATAGTCCGCTATCGGACTGTCCGCCCGAGTCGCCGCTGAGGGCGATCACCTCGCCCCCCTCCACCCGGTCACCCACCTCCTTGAGCAGGCTCTGGGCGTGGCCGTAGAGGCTGAGGTACTCGTCGCCATGATCCACCACCACCACCATGCCGTAACCACGCAGCCAGTCGGCGAACACCACCTGACCCGGGGCGACCACTTCCACGTTGCGACCCTCGCGGGCGGCGATCAGCAGGCCGTTCCACCTGAGCTGACCCTGGCGGTGGCTGCCGAAGCGGTGTTTTACCTTGCCGGGCAGGGGCCAGTCCAGTTTGCCCTTGAGCTTCTTCAGCCCCTCCAGGGGGACCGGACGGGCGGCGAGGGCGGCCAGGGCCTCCTCGATGGCCTGGGCCAGGATCTCACTGTCCACCTCCAGCTGATTGAGCCGGCGGCTCTCCCGCTTCAGCTGGGATTCCAGCTTGGCCAGGGTCTGCTCGCGCTTCTTCTGCTGCTGACGCAGGGATTGCTGCTGGTTGTCCAGTTTCTCCTGGGTACGCTCCAGCTGCGCCTTGCGTTCCAGTTGCCGGCGGTGGTTGTCAGTGAGGGCCTGCTTGGTGCTGTCGATCGCCTCCATCGCCTGGATGCGAGCCTGGTTGAGGTAGTGGTAGTAGGTCAGCAGCCGCTGCTTGTCGGCGCTGTTCTGCTTGAGGAGCAACTGGCCGGTTTCCCCCTGGCCCGCCACCCAGGAGGCGCGGATCTGGGCGGCCAGCTGCCGCTGCTGCTGCTCATATTGTCGCTCCAGGGCCGTCTGTTCCCTGGCCAGCTCCGCCAGCTGGGTATTGAGACTGGCCAGCTTGTTGCGGTTGGCCCGAATGGCCGCCGCCTGCTTGCTGATGGCCAACTCGTCCTGGCGCAGGGCCTTGCTGGCCTTGTCGCGGCTGGACTGGCTGGCGATCAGCTTGGACTGGCTGGCCTTGATCTGCTTCTGCAGCTGCGCGAGTTGCTGCTGCTGCCGGTCGATCGCCTCCTGGCTGGCGGCCAGGGGCAGGCTCAACAGGCCCGCCACCAGGGCGGGCCACAGGAACGACACGAGCCTCATTTCAGTCGGCCAGGGTGACGATGGGGATGCCGGTCATCTCCTCGGGGATCGCCAGGCCCATCAGGTGCAGCATGGTGGGGGCCACGTCGGAGAGGCGGCCACCTTCACGAACCTGGGCGTTTCGGCCCACGTAGATGAAGGGAACGGGCTCGCTGGTGTGGGCGGTGTGCGCCTGGCCGGTGGAGGCGTCGCACATCTGCTCGGCGTTGCCGTGGTCGGCGGTGATCAGGCACTCGCCGCCGACCCGCTCCAGGGCCTCCAGCACACGCTGGATGCTGGCGTCGACCGCCTCACAGGCCTTCACCGCAGCGTCGAAGTCACCGGTGTGACCTACCATGTCGCCGTTGGGGTAGTTGCAGATGATGGCGTCGAAGTTGCCGTTTTCGATGGCGTCCACCAGCTTGTCGGTCAGCTCAAGGCTGCTCATCTCCGGCTGCAGATCGTAGGTGGCCACATTGGGAGATTTCACCAGGATCCGCTCCTCACCCTCGAACGGCTGCTCGATGCCGCCGTTGAAGAAGAAGGTGACGTGGGCGTACTTCTCGGTCTCGGAGATGCGCAACTGGCGCTTGCCTTGATTGGCCATCAGTTCACCGAAGGTGTTCTTCAGCGACTCGGGCGGGAAGGCGCAGCTGGTGTGGATGTCGGCGGCGTATTCGGTCAGCATCACGAAGTCGGCCAGCTTGGGCGCCTTCGCCTTGGTGAAACCGTTGAAGTCGGCGTCCACGAAGGCGCGGGTCAGCTGGCGGGCGCGGTCGGCACGGAAGTTCATGAAGATCACTGCATCGCCGTCGTTGAAGGTGGCGTCGGCGATGATGGAGGAGGGGGCGACGAACTCGTCGTTCTCATTCCGATCGTAGGCGGCCTGCAGCGCTTCGGTGGCGCTGGTGTAGCTGTGGTCGCTCTTGCCCAGGGTCAGCAGATCATAGGCGGCCTGCACCCGCTCCCAGCGCTGGTCACGGTCCATGGCGTAGTAGCGGCCGACGATGGAGCCGATGCTGCCGCAGTTAAGCTCATTGAACAGGGCATCGAAACGCACCAGGGAGTCGTGGGCGGATCGAGGCGGGGTGTCGCGGCCGTCGAGGAAGCCGTGCAGGTACACCCGCTTGGCACCGCGCTCGGCGGCCAGGCGGATGGCGGCCTCCAGGTGGTCCTCGTGGCTGTGCACGCCGCCCGGTGAGAGCAGTCCCATGATGTGGACGGCGCCGTCGTTGGCCACCGCCTTGTCCACGGCCGCACACAGCACCGGGTTATGGTTGAACTCGCCGTCGTCGATGGACTTGCCGATGCGGGTCAGGTCCTGATAGACGATGCGGCCTGCGCCCAGATTGATGTGGCCCACTTCGGAGTTACCCATCTGACCGTCGGGCAGGCCGACATCCTGGCCGGATCCGGAGATCAGGGTGGAGGGGTAGTCGCGGAACAGGCGATCCATATTGGGGGTGCTGGCCCTGCTGATGGCGTTGTCATCGGCGTCGGGCCGGTGGCCCCAGCCGTCCAGGATCAGGAGGGCAAGTGGGGTAGTGCGCTTGGTCATCTACTATCCTTTCTGCCGTCGAGGCAATCGCAAATAAAACTGCTGTCAGTGTACAACGTAACCAGCGATCTTCTCCAGATCGCCGCGGCAAAATTGTAATTTTATTACATCCCGATTTCCGCCCCGGCTGTGATCCGGCCCCCGTCCTGGCTGGTCACAAGCACTTCACATGCCGGGGGATCCGGTTATACTGGCGACTTTCAGTCCTCTCCAACGTCAACCGAGTTAGGCAAGTTAATGCAGGAATTTATCGATTTTCTCGGCCGTCACCCAATGCTGAGTGCGGCCTGGGTGGGTCTGCTGGTGGCCTTCCTGTTCGTCACCATCAAATCCGCCTTCTCCAAGGTTAAGAGTGTCCCCGCCCAGCAGGCGGTGCAGATGATCAACAAAGAGGACGCCGTGGTGGTGGATGTGCGCGGTGAGGAGGAGTTTCGCAAGGGCCACATCGCCAACGCCAAGCACCTGCCTCTGGCAGAGATTAAAAATAATCAACTGTCAGGCCTTGAAAACCACAAGAGTGCTCCCATTATAGTTGTGTGTAACGCTGGCGTGAGCTCCGTACAGGCGGCGCAAATGTTGGTATCCGCAGGTTTTGAGAAGGTCTTCAGCCTGCAGGGCGGCATGACCGATTGGAAGGCGGCCAACCTGTTGGTGGTGCGCAAGAAGCGCTAAGCCTCTTCCGGGTCGCGCAAAAAAACGATATGGATGGCGACACTCTCAGCTTCAGACCGGCCCGGCGCGACCGCCGCACCCAGGTTCAGGAGTCTCGAGGCGCCCAGAATGACGACAACAATATTTAGGATTTAGACAAATGGCAGAAGCAGCTAACAACGCAGCCAATGAGCAGGCCGCACCACAGTTCCAGATTCAGCGCGTTTACACCAAAGACATCTCCTTCGAGACTCCCAACTCTCCCGCCATCTTCCAGAAAGAGTGGAAGCCTGAAGTTAAGCTGGACCTGGACACCCGCAGCAACAAGCTGGCCGACGACGTGTACGAAGTGGTACTGAACATCACCGTTACCACCAAGGTTGAAGACGAAGTGGCCTTCCTGTGCGAAGTTCAGCAGGCCGGTATCTTCTCCATTGCCAACCTGTCCGAGCCCCAGCTGGCCCACGCCCTGGGCGCCGGTTGCCCCAACATCCTGTTCCCCTACGCTCGTGAAGCCGTTGCCAGCATGGTTAACCGCGGTACCTTCCCGCCTCTGAACCTGGCGCCGGTGAACTTCGACGCCCTGTTTGCCCAGTACGTTCAGCGCCAGCAGGAGCAAGCCGCTGCCGAGCAAGCTGACGCCTAAGGGAGCGAGTCAGTTGACTGAACAAGCCGCAGTAACGGTGTTGGGGGCGGGGTCCTATGGCACCGCCCTCGCCATTTCCCTGGCCCGAAATGGTCATCGCACCATCATCTGGGGACACCTGCCGGACCACATGGAACGGCTGGAGCAGGAGCGTCGCAACGAGGAGTTCCTCCCCGGCGTCGACTTCCCCGATGAGCTGATCGTGGAGGCGGACCTGGGCAAGGCCCTGGCCGCCAGCCGCAACGTGCTGGTGGTGGTGCCGAGCCATGTGTTCGCCCTGGTGTTGAAGCAGGCCCAACCCCTGCTGCGCGCCGACGCCCGGGTGGTCTGGGCCACCAAGGGTCTGGAGCCTGAAACCGGCCGCCTGCTGCAGGATGTGGCCCGGGAGATCCTGGGTGAACAGATTCCGCTGGCGGTGATGTCCGGCCCCACCTTCGCCAAGGAGATGGCCGCCGGCCTGCCCACCGCCATCTCGCTGGCCTCCACCGACGACGAGTTCGCCGAAGAGATGGCCAGCCTGATGCACTGTGGCACCTGGCTTCGGGTGTACCGCAACGCCGACTTTATCGGCATGCAGCTTGGGGGGGCGGTGAAGAACGTCATCGCCATCGGCGCCGGCATGTCCGACGGCATCGGCTTCGGTGCCAACGCCCGCACCGCGCTGATCACCCGTGGGCTGGTGGAGCTGTGCCGCCTGGGCTGTGCCCTGGGGGCCGACAAGAACACCTTCATGGGGATGGCGGGCCTGGGAGATCTGGTGCTGACCTGTACCGACAACCAGTCACGAAACCGTCGCTTCGGCCTGGCCCTGGGTCAGGGTAAGGATGTGGACACCGCCCAGGCCGAGATCGGTCAGGTGGTGGAGGGGTATCGCAACACCAAGGAGGTGTACATGCTGGCCAAGCGGGTCGGTGTGGAGATGCCCATCACCGAACAGCTTTACCAGGTGCTCTACGAGGGCAAGCCGGTGAAGGAAGCCGCCAAACAACTGCTGTCGCGGGACCCCAAGTCCGAGTAATACCTATTTCATTGAGTAAGTGGTCAATCTGGTGCGCCGGAGAAATTGTTCCAATCAAGGCGCAGGACGCAGCTGCTAGTCGTTCTACCAGTAAGTCCTGCAACGCAGAGTAGAGCAATTTAAGCCAGCAATAGCGATCAGTTATTTATTGAAGTTGGTATAAAATGGCCGATGGTCAAAGTGATTCCAAAGGGATGCAGCCGCATCCCTTTTTGTTTTTAGGTGAAGTCAATGAATCTTGAAACTGAGGTGCTGGTGATCGGCGCCGGCGCCGCCGGACTGATGTGTGCCGCCACCGCCGCGGCCCGGGGCCGCAGGGTGATGGTGATCGATCACGCCAAGCAGGCGGGCAGGAAGATCCTCATCAGCGGTGGCGGCCGCTGCAACTTCACCAACCTCTACGTGGAGCCGGCCAACTACCTGTGCAGCAATCCCCACTTCGTCAAGTCCGCCCTGGCCCAATACACCCAGTGGGATTTCATCGACCTGGTGGTGCGCCACAACATCCCCTATCACGAGCGTGACCATGGCCAGCTGTTCTGCGACGACAGCGCCAAGGATATCGTGCGGATGCTGCTGGACGAGTGCGACAGGGGGCAGGTGCAGCTGCGGCTGCGCACCGAGATCGAGTCGGTGAGCCGGCTGGAGGGCGGGTTTGTGGTGGCCACCAGCATCGGCCGCATCCAGAGCCAGTCGCTGGTGGTGGCCACCGGCGGCCTCTCCATGCCCAAGCTGGGGGCGACCCCCTACGGCTATAAGCTGGCGCAGCAGTTTGGCCTCAAGCTCAGGCCCACCCGTGCCGGGCTGGTGCCCTTCACCCTGCAACCCGAGGAGAAGCAACACTTCGAGCCGTTGTCGGGCATCAGCCTGACCGCCAACGTGGCCGCCCGGCGCGGACCCGCCTTCACCGAGCAGCTGCTGATCACCCACCGCGGCCTTTCCGGTCCCTGTGTGCTGCAGGCGTCCAACTACCGCGAGCCCGGCGAGGGGGTCACCATCGACCTGCTGCCCTCGGTGGATCTGACCGAGGCGCTGGCCCAGGCCCGGGAGCGGCATCCCAAGCGCCAGCTCTCCACCTGGCTCTCCGAGCATCTGCCGGGACGGCTGGCGGACACCCTGATCGCCTACCATGGCTGGCCCAACCAGCCCCTGGGGCAGCTGAACCGGGCCACCCTGACCGACATTCCGGAGCAGCTCAATCGCTGGCAGCTGAAGCCCGGCGGGGACGAGGGCTACCGCACCGCCGAGGTGACCCTGGGCGGGGTGGACACCGATGAGCTCAGCTCCAAGACCATGGAGTGCAAGACGGTCCCTGGCCTCTACTTCGTCGGCGAGGTGATGGACGTCACCGGCTGGCTGGGTGGCTTCAACTTCCAGTGGGCCTGGGCCTCCGGCCATGTGGCGGGGTTGCATGCCTGAGGTTGTATTGGCACAATAAAGTTTGTACATAGCTCCTAAAGTTTGTACATAAGGTCATTTTGGAACAATAAAGTTTGTACACTGCGTTACACTTCACTTGAATAGCCCCCACTTCCATAGACACCCCAAAGCCTTACAATAAGGCTCCCATTTGGAGGTGTTATGTCCAGCCAGCGTTACCCAGAAGAGTTCAAGAAAGAAGCCGTCAAACAGGTCACGGATCGT
>NZ_SWCI01000023.1 GCF_005116715.1 Ferrimonas sediminicola
CTAACTACATTGACCAGTTCTATAACCGCCGTCGATTACACTCAAGCTTGGGCTACCAAAGTCCACAGCAGTTTGAGAAACTGGCGGTATAACAAACCCGTGTCCACTTTATCGGGGCAGGATCATGCTGAAAGTTGTAATAGTCTATCGAGTATGTAGCAACATCACGTTTGTACTAACCAACATCTTTTATTTGCAAACGCCACTCTGTTGATTTTAAGTCACTGACTATTTGGGAGTAACTTATATCATGCTCAGTAACCGCGTGGATCACTTCTGCTGTGCAATCCTTAGTTTCATCACGCTCACTTGTCAGATAAAGCCGCCACTTACTGGTTGAGCATACGCTCTTAAAATCATCACTAGCAAAACGTATAACACAACGTCGTTCATTTTCGGACAAGTAGATGACCGGTGGCTCCTGACTACTGTGCTTAACTTCAACCAGCAGTAAATGGCCTCTCTCTGCCTCAAACCCTAGAACATCATAACCGCAACCATCAAATGACTTCCCGATATGTAGGAAGTCATACCATGCCTTTGCTGACGACGGTTTTGGCAAAGAAAGCAGCGTATCAATGTGTTGAGCGATTTGCGGTTCAGGCCGATGCTCATTCAGTAATCGTCGATATTCGTTAGCTACCAACTCATACACTATTTCCTGCTGTTCTACTGTTAGGTCAGAAGTAGCCTGGGCGTACTGGATAGCAATTTGCGATTCAGCATTAAGCCCATTTTCCGCTTTTGCTTCGGATTCAGCAGCATGAACACTTTGTGCTCTTGCTTTAACTAAACGTCCAGTTCCACTGCCAATACGACTTACAGTCTCAAACCGTTTTGTTGGTGTGGTAGGGATTTTTTTTGTAGGTAAGCCAACTTCAAAGCTCCGGCGCTGCAACTCCGAGAGCTCAGGCGCTAGTGACTCATTTATTTTGTTAAACTCGCTTTGCTCGATGCCGAGCTTCGTAAGCACGAACAGTCCAGGCTCAAAGTCAAAATCATCTAATTTCTCGCCTTCAATCAGCGATTCAAAGCTGGGTTGCCCTAAATCACCCAAGTGCTCAAGCTTTGATTTATTCTCTGCCAGCCATCGTTTGAGAGAGTCTGAATTAACTCTACGAGGATCCAAATGTTCAATTGCAGCAATAAGCTGCTCTGGCAACGATTGCTTCAATCGGGAATAGGTTAGTGAGGCCCCTTGGTAGGTACTCAGAAGCCGCCACGCTCCTTTCTCTAGTTTTTTGCCCAACAGGCCTTCAATGTTGGCCACCAGTTCAGTTTCGTCGTCCAGACTCAGCCAGCCTGTAATATGACTTCGATGCTCGTCGACTTTGTCTGGCTCTATCTCTGTCTCACCAAGCAGTGTCATGGCAAAGCCCTGCTGCAACTCAGTCATGCGGAACACCTCCTGAGCCATCCACTTGCTTAGTGCTTTCAAGTCATGGTGACTTTCCCAATCAAACTCAGTATGCAGTATCAAGATTGCAGCCTTAGAGGCATTTGTAGCTGGAAACCATACAGCCTTGTTCTGATTAATTGAGGCAGAGCTAATTACGTTCTCTTCAGGATCCTGGAAACTAACAACGACATCACAGCCTTCGTTAGCAACCCGAATGTCGATTGCTCCCCAGCGCTCTTTGATCTTGTCCTCATCGGGATCACGGCTGATTTCTTCGGCAATATCAGCATAAGCAAAGAGCTTTGGCAGCACCTTTTCCGCCATGTATTCAATTTGATCCGGCGCTCCCGAAATAGTATCCAGAGCTGGTTCAATCACCGGTTTCGGTGTGAAACGATTGATTAACCGCAACTTCTGGACCAACTCAATAGACGTATCCCTCGGCACATCTAGCAAAGGAATTTCCAAGCGGTTACTCCCTCGAATTCTGCGCCTTTCTTCAGCCGTCAAAAAGTAAACAACTTCATGCTGTCCAGCTAATCGGACCCCAGATTTATCTTTTACTAATCGAGGGAAATCGTTTAATTTCTTATCAATTTGGGATCGCAAACTGTTTAGTCTAGTTATAACTAGTCGATATTCACGGCTAACCGAACGCGGTTTAGATGGACCCAGTTGTGAGGTTATACAGTTCGCGGCCCATGTCAGTTTGTTGATGTTGCTTTCTTGCTCAATATCCCGCACCAAGAGCCACCTCAAGAGCGCTTCATGATTAGATGGGAGCTTTTCTCGGCAAATAAACGGCACGTGCGATAGCACCTGATTACCTGACAGGTTAAAGGTTCGTGCCGGTGAAGCAATAACCTTTTCTTTACCCTGAGTAGCCTCAAGCCACTCAGTGTCATAAAGGTCTATGAAGGCTTCATGCAATGAATCGCGCTTTTGAATGAAGAAGCTACACCTTTGCCAGAACTCAAAGCACTGTGCCAAGTTCTCAAGCAACTCTGCCGGAGATAGTATGCTCAGCAGTTCGCGCGCTGGAAGCACAAGGTTCCACTTAATTTCACTAGCTTTGCCAACCCGTTTAATAGGTAGCACTTGCCACACACCCCAGAAAGCAAGTTGGTGCTTGTAGTTCTCTCCAAGATATTGCTGCGCTCGTCTCTCATCTACACGATAGTAAGGGGTGCTCTCTAAGCATCTATCCAATAGGTCACTTTGAAGATAACACTCAGAAGCAGGGGCCCAACCAGAAGAGCAGTCTGCAGGTACTAGAAGTGCATGACTTCGATGGCGCTCAATACCGACCATCCTGATCTGAGGTAACTCGTTCCTTATCGGGTCGATTATCGCTGCAGCCTGAAGCAACTGCTCTCTATGCTCATCTGCTTCATGCTTCTTCTGCGAGCGGATAATCGCCCGGATCACTGATAGTGACTCTTCATAGCCTCGCCAGACATTCACTCTCTTGAGGTTATCTCGCACTGCTGCTGGGAAGCGCCAAGGTGTTACAGTCACACCGATTGCACTGATTGGACTGACGGTAGTAGCACGACTCAGGCAGAATAACTCGGCCCGTGCATCTTCTTCGACACTAGGCTCTGGGATCTGCACGCACTGTGGTCTTTCCACCTCAGTCGCGGCTTTGTCTCGCACACTGAGTGGAACTAATTCGAGGTCGACCCGTGAGAAGTTGGCAAAGTATCTTGCGAGTTCTCGGTCGTAACGCTCCCAATGACCTCCGTGGCCACGCTCAGGCGAATAGTGACCAATTAACGCCCACAGAGCCTCGATATCATCGAAGGATGGCCTCAGCCGACTCGTGAGAAGTTTCTGGATCAATGAGGCTAATTTTTCGCCACTTTTAAAGTGGTGCTGTAAAGCCTCTTTCAGTTTGCCACTCGATGGCATTAAGTTGGCGGAAATAACAGGAATAGCGTAGCTAGCGTGGTGCTCGTCAAAATGTGCAAGCAGGGCATTCGCAGCCAATGAAATTAACTTCGAGTTATATTCAATGTCCTGAAAGTCGATGTGCTTACGTGAGTTGTCTACATAAAAGTCTGCATGGATGTGCAGCGGGCAACCTGTACTGAGCTCTGTCGGCAAGTAGCAGTGGTATGCACCAGTTTTCTCATCATCAGGGCCTGATAATGAGTTAGGTATAGCCAAAAAAAGCTGCGGCTTTCGGGTTAGGCTGTAATCAATAGCTTCTAGCACATGCTTATAGCTGGAACTAACAAGCTCACTTGTATCAACTTCTACCAGATGATGGCTGTGCTCTTCAATACGAAGGTTTCTAGTCCGGCAGCTGCCAGAAATATCAAACTCTGCTTTCAAGTTACCAAGCTTGGCATGATTGGACGCAAAGCCTGAGAACATCAGTGGAGAGTCGGCTAGTTTCGAAAGCAACTTCTCCAGTCGATCTAACTTCTTCTCGCTTAAACCCTGTAGCGTAACCTCTGTAACAACGCCTACTTCACCCAGCGCTGCTTCAGGCAAATATTTCGGGAAGTAGAACGATGGCGCTTGGCCCTTCTCCTTGGGGAGAATATTTATACACCGTGAGATTTCTTCCGCTTTCTCTTTATCTGCCCAACTGCTCAAGCACTCTTGAACGAACGGAAAATTCAGCTGAAAACCCCAACATTCGTCAGAGTCAGCAAGGCAGGAAACAATCTGAACTTGTGGGCAAAACTCCCAAACAGATCTAAAGCCAACGCCCTTGTTGCCAATCGACTTTCCCACTTCCTTATTACTGCTATTTACAGCACAAAGCGCGGCAAAATCTGACCAGCTATCGCTTTGCTCGGTTTGAAAGCTAAACGGTACACCATCATTAGCAACCGAGAAGCTCTTTGTCTCCCGGCAGAGCTTAAGTCTGACTTTGCTACTTGCCCTATCCAGTGCATTCTGAAGTAACTCAAAAGGTGCCCGCCCCATGTAATCATTGCGGACGCTACGTTCTTGACGAATATGACCAATCGCCGTTTGAGGATCACGGCGAAGCGTTTCGAGCTTCGTATCAATATGCTCGTCAATGACTGATTTCGGGGTCCTTTCGGTTGTCATTTACTTCACCACCGCTCAATAACAAAGGTCTAAGCTAACCATCCAATTACATCCCTTTGACTACACATTGTTCGGTATCAGTCAAAGCCTATCTACAGTAAACCGTCCAACGCCGAAATTTCCAGGCTATCGACACCACGTTGATACCTTATGGGATATTGCTGAAAGTCGGACGAAAAAAACGAGTACTCTGTAGTCCTTGCCTTGCCCTCAGCATGGACAATGACCGATGAGAAGGGCAAGGTTCAAGGCTTGATTACCTATTTCGGTACCTCTTCACAGTGGCTAACGATCTGTCCAACTGATTGGCCGTAGCCGACTGGGACAGCCCCTCGGTCTTACAACCTCTAACCAGCTCAACACTTGTGGCTGGCTTTCTGCCCAGCTTCTTACCTTGAGCCTAAGCCCTGGCCAGCCCTTCTTTGGTGCGCTCAACGATGCGTCCCTTCTCCATCTCAGCCACAGCAGCTAAGACGGTAAGCTGAAGCTTGCCTGCCGGTGAGGTCAGGTCTACACCACGCAAGTCCAGTGACTCAACCGACACGCCAGCATCCGTGTGTAGTGGTTTAATGATCCCGGACACCGCTTTAGGTGGTAAAGTCGCCACCGTAACAAGAGGTGATCAATGACAAGAAAGCGTCGCTCATTCACTGCGGAGTTCAAACTGGAAGCCGCATGCCTGCTCTTCTAGTGCTAACTGAAGAATTTGACCGTGCGTAGCCCAAAGCAAGCACACTTCGACTATAGCGCTGTCATTGATTCAGCTTTCCTTGTTAATCTACCACTATCTCTGTCAGTCGGATTTCCAATTCAGTAACCGCTCCCAGATAGCCTCTTTGAGGTAGCTCATCTGACCGATGAGCCATGCACAGTATATCGGTATCCGTAATCACATTATGCCCCCAAAAAGCATCCAGCGGGCTAACACTCAACCCCTTCAGATCGACGGGTGTAAACCACTACATAAATAAACTATGACTAGTAAGACACTTCCTCATTAATTAATTTTGGAATGTAATAATCTGGTTCTTTGCAAGCATCAGCAAGACACTTGGCAACTTTCACTCTCCCAGCTCTAAGTTCAGACTCTAACAACCCTTCCCACTCTACTCTGTCTTCCCAAGCGCTTACGCGATATATTACATTGCCCTTCCTTGCGCGACCAAACAAAACAAAACATTCCTCATTATTTCTCTGGGCGGATTGATACCTTATCCCATCTAAATTAGGGTAGTTCTCGTAGATTTCTTTAGCAATTCTCCTAGAATTTTCTATATTCGGCTTATGAGGTGTTGTATAGATGTCGGAGATTTCGTATTTCCAATTCCCATTGCCATTAGGACCAGTTAAGTTATATGGATAAAGGTCAGCAAACAATAAGTCTTGTTCGAATTTTATAGCTACGCGCTCACTAACATCAAATGCAGCCGCTTTAATATAGTGACCTTCAACAATATCAAATGGTCGTATTATTTTCTCAAAGTACACCGCGCCTGGTGTTGCTCCGAGATAAAGAGCGGGTACGGGATCGAGAGAACTTTTAAAGGGGGAAAACCTCCCAGGAAATGGAGTGCCACATTCTTTCAGAGGGTTTAATTCTGTCTCCCACTTAAGTTTATGAAAAGGGTTAGGATCCAAGGCGTCATAAGCTCTCAGTCCATTTTCCGACAACACAATATTAATCACGCGATGAAATATATCGCCCTTACGTTTTATTATTGTTTTTGGGGCCATCCTTAACACTCCATACTGACAGCATTGCTAGCTGACACAAAATATCTTGCGGCCTCTAAAATGTCGGTACGATACTTAGGGGTATTTAGCCAATCTGCCGGAGTAAATCCAAGGAGTGTATTGTGGCTTGTAAACCAATCATAAATTGCCAAGTCATCCTCGCCCTGGAGAATTTCATATGTTAAAACGGCTGTTTTGCTGACATTACTTAAATCTTCAGCCTCATATTGAAAGACGGGGTAAAATGGGAAGGAGCCACTTATTATCTCAAGTTTAAATGCCTCCTCCTGGATATTGACCACACCCAACGCCATCCATATAAAGTGCATCGCCTTTACATCCACAACTTTATATTTATGGCACCTATCAAGGATGTCGGCCTTTTGCTCAAGCCAACATTTAGACATGATGTCAGACTCTGATTCTATCGATGCTTTGATCTTGTTTGACTCTTCAATTACTCGATCAAGGCTATAATCTAACATTGATTGTATTGACTGCTTAGCCTCATACTCACTGTTTGTTTCATTGGCTAGAGAGGTAGTGTCCAGTTTTTTTACTGCCATAGCTCACCTGTGTATCACATCCGTTGAATGACATAGCACTGATTGCATTATAGGCCATTGGCCGAATTTCTTATAGTGTTTCTTCAGACCGTCTACATCAATCCAGCAAAAAATACAGTTCAAACCAATAGAGGTGCCTAGCTTTGCCATTAGAAGCGAATAGCGGCGCGGCCAACGCCGACCAGTCTACTGGAGTCGACTGGACGGCTCTACTGGTACTGGACAGCTAAAAGCTGTTAGAGGCGAGAAAACAAATTCACTCGCCATCGGCCGGAATCAACTTCGCTTCTAGAACATCAAAGTCAAGTATGTCAGCCAGCGCACACATGTCCTTGAACTTTTCGAGTAGGCCGGAGCTAAACATTGCCCACTCCCTGTAGCCATCAAAGGAAGTTGGAAATAATGCACGGCATCCGTATTGCCTAACTATCCGTTTCAAGGAAGTTTCTATCAGCAGCGGTATACGACCATCCTCATAGTAAACTTTATCGATACATTGAAACTCAAATGGCGTAGCTGTATTGAGCTGCTGATGCCGTTGCTCAACGAAGTTACTGATACCAAATTTGATCACGTCTTGGTTATAATCAATACTTCGAAGTAAATATATGACACCAGGAAGTGACGGGTTATAACCGTGCGAAGCACAACTGGGACATCCAATACCCTGTAAATGACTTCCCCCGGCCTGATTAAATGGCCCGTGCCTCGGACAAATGATCCGCACCTTGGTGTTTTTGTCAATATATTCACTTTCAGTATAATAGTAGGAGTCTCCGTGAACCTGACGTGCTTTTTCAATCCATTGAGCTGTCGAGTAGTTACCAACTTTTGAACAAAACGCACAACCGTGCCCTCTTAAATGGTCACCTGCCTGCTGCTCAATCACTCCATGAACTTTGCAGCGATAGGATAGTCTTTTTCTTGCGCCTTGATAGACAGTTTCACTGTAATCGTAGCGTTCACCATGCACTTCGATGGCCATCTTTATCCATTCTTCTGTTGTCGGCGAGTAACGATTAACACATTGGGGGCAATTAGAACCTTTTGTGTGATGATACGGTAATTGCTCAAATTCACCGTGTATGGGGCAAATAATCGTGACCTTCTCATTGCAGCCACGAAATACGGCCTTACTGTAATCGTAAAAATCACCGTGCCGCTCGAGTGCGCGTTCAACCCATGCTTTGGTAGTTAGTGCCGTTGAGCGAGGGCAGGCGGGACAGCCACTGCCAGAGAGATGGTTCCCTGCTTGTTGACTGAAAGGGCCGTGATCGGCGCAACAAATGGTGATTTTTGTCCCGAAATTAACGTGCTCAACCTGTGAATAATCGTAGCGTGTACCGTGTACTTTCTGGGCTCGCTCTACAAATTCCTCTTTGTTTAGCCGGTCCGAACCAGCACATTTTCGGCAAGCTATCGCAGTGGTCAAGTGGGAACTTGGCGTTTGCTCAAACGCCCCATGCTCGGGACATATGATTGTAACCGGCCGATTGTTAGTTATGTATCTAGTTTGGGTATAGTTGAAGCGATCTCCGTGCTTGGCCCGAGCTTCATCTATAAATTGTGCCGTAGTTTTACCTTTTCTGCCTGTTGCTTTCTTACGAGCACATTGGGGGCAACCCTTTCCATTGGCATGCCGATAGGGCTCTTGTTTAAAGGGCCCATGTTCTGGACAAACAATCGTTACCTTTGTCGTGCTGTCGATGTAGCCCAACTGATCATAAAGGTACTTATTCCCGTGGGTTTTCTTTGCCCGACAAACAAAAACTAATTCTTTGATACTCAACGGCGCAGAAGCCAGAACGCGCCCACGATTATCCAGGTAAGGAGTAAGGTCGATAGGCTCACTCATCAGGTTATCTTCCTGTCGTCAATCTGCATTTAAGGTAGTTCACCCCATTAATTACTATTCTGTATAGATGTGATAGCCACCCATTCATAAATCATAGTCATAACATACCAAAATTATGTTTGCACGACTCAATCCATATAAGAGTCGCCCATCACATCAGTACCATCAAATAACTTTAAGCCTAAAATTGCAACACCAACAAAAAGTGGGTTCAATTTTCGTCACAGACCCAATCAGGAGGCATCTGAAATTCAGATTTAGGAACGCCATTAGGATGTGACTTACGAGCATGTGAAGACCAGAAATTTCTTGTATGGTTTCTTACTTTATATGCCCGCCTCGCTTTTGCAAGCGTCACATCAGAAACATTAAATATCCTTTTTCGATCTCTCATTGGATAAGTCCACAGCAGTCTTTCAAACTCATTCCTGCCAACTTCCATATGTTTTCCAAAGTACTCGCCAGAATTAACAAGCCGTTCCAACTCCTCTTTTCTATTTAAACGCTCCTGGTTCTCAATAGCTAGCTTAGCCTCTATTTCGCGCCAAAGCTCAACTCCCTCCTCTCTATCTCTCACTTCAGACTCTATTGCCATTTTTGCTTCAGTCTGACATTTGTCTAAAAGAGAGTTTCGCTTACTGATTGTAAACTCAAAGCTAACCACTGCCATTTTTTGATATACCGCAGCCACAATTTCAAATGCAAGATTTAGATAATCTTCAATACCGTTCAACTGATAGTCACTTCTACAACGATAATCTAGCCTCGTGCTAACGGGTATGAAACTTGATGCTCTACAATGATAGTGTGGGTAGTTGATTCCAATTTCATCCATCACTTGCCTTACAAGACTATATACACGGTGGATTACAATGTGGTTTACACCATTATAATGATACCTTATGTCAAAATGCTTACTAAGTTCACTAAGTGCAGCGAATAATAGTACCCATCGACCGGCAATTGCATTCTGACCCTTTTCATCCCGACAACTGTAAATATAGTGCTGAATGGTATCCTGCTCACCAACCCTACCGGTATCTAAAATATGATTCTCGAATTTTATTCTCAGATTTTCACTTTGAGGCTCAAAGCAAAAACATTGTGCAGAAAAATGAAAAGAGTTAACTTTATAATGATTTACTCTGAAAAATTTGTTTGAGTATTCGCTTAAGCACTGTTTCGGGTCATAAATCACACAATTCTTAATTAGTACGGCATCTTCCGGAATACTGTGGTGAAATAAAAGGTACTTATTACACCTATCCATTATCTCATGCGCATTGAACTCCTTAAGGAGTGTTTCCGCTTCCATTTCTCTAGTTCGATAGTCCATTCTTAAACCTCCAAACCCGCACAGCACCTTTAGGGATGTTAGACCGTAAAATAGAGCGAAACCCCAATATCTCTCGGGGTGGCAAAAGAATAACCTACCACTAATCGACAAGAAAAACGACCTCAAACATTATGCCGAGTTCAAGTGTAGTGAGCCTTAAATAGGTCAAAATCGTCAGTTTCTATGGCTATTAGCCATGATCCAGATGAGTCATGTTCGACAAGCTTATTACGTACAAGAAGAGATTATGGTTAATGCCTTTTCTCGCTTGGTCGCGATGAAATATGGACTGGTACCGATGGGAAAACTGGTCTTTCATGGCGAAGTTTGGTGGTAACCGGATTCAGACCCAGTAAATACCGCAGCCATGAGTAATACCCAATTTCCAGATATGAAAAAGCCCCCGGCGGTTGCCGAGGGCCTTAGGCGGTCCACTGCCTGTGCGGCAGAATCGGGTTCTCCGTTGTGGTTGCTTGCTTTCAGGCCTATTCTCGGCTGCCTATGCGGCAGTTCACCTCAAAGAAGAGTTCATCAATGTTGGCGTCGTTTTCTCAGCTGCCTATGCGGCAGTTCACCGTAAAGCATAGCTCACTCTATCGCTCCATAACGGCCCCTTATCCCAATAATGGCCAATAGCCCTTTTTTAAACGCCATACGTAATCAAATGAATTAATTGATATTTATATAAGAGTCGAAAAGAGGGTATTCGAACCGGGCAGCTCAGGCACTGTGCCACGATGATGGCAATTCGTCGCCAAGCCATAACCGCCAAAGTCGTCACAGACTTGAGAAGCCCCATCTTCTCTTTGAATATGGAGCAAATACTGCTGACCGGTGCTCTTGCTCTCCATCAGGGCACAGTGAAACGGTGTTATCTCCCGCCCGTGCGTTTCTGCCACCGGTCGGAATGGCTCTCCCCGGGACGCGGCCCGCCTTTTGGCTCGAGCCAGGCGACGTCGCTTCTCACCGGCAAAGCATTTGGCTATCCCCTGGTTGCGTGTAAACCTGATCTCCGAGCCGGCTTCAGGCACCTCCGCCACCTCGGTCAGTTCAAATAACCGATCACTCGCCATCATTGCGAAATATGGCTGATGAATCAGTTGCCTAAGCACCGCTTTTTCCGCACTGACAAAAGCAATGCTGACACCAATGGTGTTTTCACCCCAATCAGGAAAGCTGACTCCAATACCAGCAAAAGGATGTCTCCTCAAAAAGCCGTGCAAGATCGATAGGCAGCGCCCTGCTAACAAAGTGCAATCAGCATTTTTAGGGAGGTAACGAATGGCGAAATAGTACCTTGACACCATCTAGGCTCTCCCCTGTTGAAACAAACCGCCTTTGAGCAAGACCGACATCAAGTAGTGTATCTCGGCCGGTATATCACTGCCGTCGACCTGGCAGCAGTGCCTCATCTGGCGAATGTAGAAAGCGGTCCGTTTAAGGTGTTGATAAAAATCACGACCGGTCACCGGGTGACGCAGTGCAACCAGAGCATCGCGGTTGGCTCCATACTCATGCACCCGTAATGGAATATCGGCCTCCTCCTCCCACCAGTCGTCGATCATCTGCAGCGCCGCGCCGACCTTCTCAGCGTGAAAGCTGGCCGCCTTGCTGCCATCGGCACACTCCACCGTCGCCAGTTGGCGAGTGGGCAATCCCCGGTCGACGTTTTCAACGAATTGCAGGCTGGGATGGATCTCCTGGCAGAAAGCAGTTTTCAACCGGGCCGTCACCGTCGAGAACCAAAACTGCCTCGGGTTACTCAGTGCTTCAGCCATCTCCAGGGATAACCCCTGTAAAACTCTCTCCGCCTCTTGTGGCCAAGGTTCGTACCAATCAAGCCCCCTGGCATCTTCAATCTCGAAACGGGAGCCGGCAGAGGTTTTCACATCAATCGCCGTTCCCATCGTCTGCCGGTTTCGCCACAGCCAGCGCCCCATCAGGATGTTCTTGGCATAGCGGCGCGCCAACTCTTGGTATCCACCGTGGTCGCGGTAGGCTTGAGCCAACCTCATCAGCCATCGATTAACCCTAGGCTCATCGTAACGATCCGGTGCCAACGAGTTCGCCTCCACCCGCAATGAGAAGCGGCAGTACAACTCGTCGACCATTGGGGGAACGTAGCAGGCCTCTATGGTGTGGGGATTTCCATAGGCCAACTCCTTGGTTTCACTTTGCCTGGCTTTGAACTGGTTGTCATAGCCCTCAGAAAAAGAGCTTTTTTGGCCGTTAATTTTGTTCACCTCTATGGCCAGTGGAACAAAGTCACAGCCTTCTCGCTGATAGAAAAACACCGCTTTGCCCGGAGACAGTGAGCGCGAATAACTAAGGTGCTTGCCTGGCTTCATAGAAGGGCTCCAGCAGAGGGGCTTTCTTCACAAGCATAGCCCGCCCGTCGACCTCCATGTGCCAGAACGCATTGGCCAGAAAGGCTTTCGCCCCGGCAAGTCGCACTTCAATAGAGCCTATGCAATCTGCTAGCCCTATCGCCGGCTCAGCGTAACAATGCTCTGCCTCTAGGCTACCTTCCCTTTTCCGGGCATCCTCCAGAGCCACGTAGCCAACAGTCACCGGTCGACAACTTGGCTTAGCTTGCATCGCCTCGAGTAGCTCTTCGACGCTGCTGCCCTGCTCAGTCGTGGGGTAGATCCAACAGCCACCTCGAGGCAACCGGGATAGCGGTTCAAACAGCTCCTGGGCCGACGAATAGAGTGAGCACCAGTGGGCTTTTTCGTACAAACAGGGGGGCTGCAGCGTGCCGCCGGCGAAACGGGAGGGAAAAGCGGCCTGGATGAACGGGAGATCAGTATCGGATAGTGGATCGTCGTTTTCATCGGTTACCAATTTAAGCACCAAATCCATGGTCAGATCGCATAGCTTATTATCGATGATGCCAGACCGTTTGATATCCGTGCATGTACCGGTCGAATCCGATCACTGATTCCGCTCCAATCCGATCACTCATTCCGGAGCAAACCGATCACTGATTCCGTTTTTATCCGATCGATTTAGCCCAATTCTCCGGAATCGGTGATCGG
>NZ_SWCI01000024.1 GCF_005116715.1 Ferrimonas sediminicola
ATTACATTGTGAGCTATTACAGCAATCACAGACCCCACCAATACAACGGTGGACTGACTCCGAATGAATCAGAACGACAGTTCTGGTTTGCTCATAAAACCGTGGCCAGTTTTACTTGACCACTACAGATCTGGTAGAACTCCTGCAATATCGTTTTATGGAACCGCTCACAGATGCCATTGGTCTGCGGCGAACGAGCCTTGGTCTTGGTGTGCTCAATGTCATTGATGGCCAGGTACAACTGGTAATCGTGTTGCTCTGCCTTCCCGCAGTACTCAGTGCCCCGGTCGGTCAAAATCCGCAGCATCGGTAGACCATGTTCGGCAAACAGCGGCAGCACCTTATCATTGAGCAGGTCAGCTGCTGTGATAGGCGTTTTGGTGGTGTACAGCTTGGCGCAGGCCACCTTGGAGTAGGTATCAACGAAGGTTTGCTGGTAAACCCGGCCAACGCCCTTGAGCGTGCCGACGTAGAAGGTATCTTGCGACCCCAGGTAGCCAGGATGATGCGTTTCTATCTCACCACAGGCTTCATCATCGTGCTGCTTGCGCTCAAGTGCTGTCACCTGAGCTTCGGTTAGAACAATTCCCTCCTCAGCCACCTTGGCTTCAAGCGCCTTCAGACGCAGCTTGAAGTTCTCCAACTGATGCCTGAGCCAAATGCTTCTGATACCACTTGCTGAGACAAATACGCCTCGTTTACGGAGTTCGTTACTGACCCGGACTTGCCCATGGGCAGGCTGCTCAATGGCGTACTCCACCACAGTCTGTTCAACGACCTCATCCACTCGATTTTTGATGTTTGGTTTGCGGCGTGATTTATCGATGAGTGCTTCTACACCACCGTTCTCCATGGCGGATTTGTAGCGATAGAAGGTGTCTCGAGACAGACCCATTACTTTGCAGGCCTTGGATACGTTGCCCAGCTCTTCCGCTAAATTCAGCAAACCGAGCTTGTGTTTGATGATGCGTTGGTTACTCTGAATCATGAGGGTTACCTTTTGCTTTGTTGAATGTTTGGTCACAATCAATCAAAGTTGGTAACCCTCAGTTTTTCAAACCGAAGTGTCAGGTGAAATCTGAACTAACCCACAGAAGGCGAAGCCGGTTAGTAACCGCTTCGCCTTTTTTGTGAATCACAATCCATCACCAAGCCAATTCAGCCATCACATGCACAGCCTTTAGACTTGGTGCAGGTGTAAGTCTTCTTAATGCAACTGTCCCCGCAAGCCTTGCCCTTTTTGCAAATCTTACAGCACTTTTGGGCCACAATGAGCCGTTTACCAAAATCCCCTTTTGACCCAAAATTAATCTCAGTCAATGGCTGCAAATATGACAAATGCGTCGATGATTGCTGTCGCTCGGTGTTTTGCCCTTCATTGGCGTAAACAAGTTGGGTTGACCACACAAAGACTAATAGCGAAATCCACTTACCCAATGTACTCATAGCTATACTCCTTTATCACTGCTCTTATTAAGTCCAATCCATTTGGCTGTAACGGGCAATTTCTCCTACCACTCTCTCAGCAACAAACGACTCTTAAGCCCAGCCGTTTGCAATCCTAAGGCCTCATAGACAGATTCAAACTCCCGGCAGCCGGAAGGCAAGCTGGCCAGTGATAGCTGTGCTTGAGCAAAGAACTGATTGCGCTCTCCGTCCTCAGCGAAAGCCGCTTCCCACCATTCAAGTACTCTTGAACGTGACTGGCTCAAGCGTTTTGAATTAGGCAGTTTGTCGGATTTGCTGGTGTTCTCTCTGGCCGTTGCGGGCAGCAGATTCCAGCGATCGTTGTTAGGCCAATGGGCAAAGGGAAGGCAGTGATCGACGTGGGCGCTCTGTGGCGTCATCGACTGACCACTCCAGACGCTCTTCAGCGGGTATCCCGCTTGATGCAGAGACACCATCTTGTCCCGTATGGCACTCGTATCGTGTTTCGCATCCACCCATTTCAGGTGCTCATAGTAATCACCCAGAGTGACCGGGTTTTCGGTGCGTAACTCTTGCTCTTGGTTGCACTTGTAGCGGCGCATCTCTCTGACCCACTCCTGAGTCACCAGTGGCTCAATCCAGCTGTGGTAGACCCGCAAGCAGTCCCACAGACTCTCCTCCAGCGTGAAGTTTCCGTAGCTGGCGAAGTACTCGTTATCGAGCAGTACCGCCCCCTGGCCTCGATAGATGCACCGCTCCACGGCAAATAGGGGCTGGGCGCGATCGCCTCGATAAGTGAAGGTGACCGGTCCCTCCTTGATGGTTTTCAGTACGTCCTGAAAGGCCAACTTTAGGATTTCCGCTTCTTCCTCGTTGAGAATGGCCCCCACCATCAAATCGTCCGGACCGAGATTGCACTGTGTCAATGCATGCCAGCCCTTTTTGATAAAACCAAGCCTGGCGTTGGTCATGGGGTGCTGATGCAGGCCGCCGATGTTACACAAGCGCATAAACTGGCGAGCCCAGTACAGCGCCACCAACCCTGCAGGAATGGCCACCTTACCATCGCTACGATCGAGGACACAGCCCGGGTGTGCATCGGCAATTCGAAGGAGGGTCCTTAGTAGAGCCAGCTTGTAGGTGGCCGATTTGCTGTCGTTGAGGATCACATGGCGAATGGTCGCCAGATTGTCACTGCCATCCTTGGGCTTGCTTAGGACCACGGTCTGCCAACTCACTTGGCTGCGGCCCAACTCATCGCACGTTTTATCAGTAGCCTTCTTCAGTACCAGCCCATGGTGTCTTGAGAGTTTTTCCAACTCCTCTACTGAGACAGGATAACCGACGCGGGAATCATTAAACTTGCCATGGCGCAGGGAGATAATCAGGTGCCCGCCTGACTTGAGTAGGTTAGCCATCTTACGAAAGGCTCGGGAACGCTCAGAGGGGGCAATGTGCGTCCACACCGCGCTGGCCAGAATGAGATCGAACCGCATCCCTAACCCAGTGACCTCAGTAAATCCTGGCAGGGTGTCGCTGATCCAGTTGACCGCCAACTCTCTGGTATTGAACTCACCAAAGGTTTTAAGAGCCTTGGTTGGCTCCACCGCCACAACCTGCGCACCTCGCTCAGCCAGCCATTTGGCGTCTCGGCCGCTGCCTGCTCCAATGTCTAACGCAAACAGGCCTTGGCAATTCTTGTCCGGCCAGAATCTTTGCCACGCCTTATGAACCTGCCTGAACGACAATGCGTTATAGGTTTTGACCAGTTCATCGGCATGAGTTTCGTAAAACTCGGCAGTTGAGGCATCCATTCCTTGAGATCCGAAAAAGAGCACGGGTGAGTCACCCCACCAATCTACGGCATTTAGCACCATCACCCAGTGACTTACAGCAAATATAAGCGCACAAATTCAACCTAGATGCAGCAACACCTTGTTACCACCGGGACGCACACCGACGCACAACCGCGACTAGGCTAAAAGGGTGACGTCACCCTTAGCGTTCCTCGCACTCAGAATCCCCCCGGTCCCTTGTGGCCGGGTCTTTTTATGCCCCAGTCCCTTCCACCTTATCTCCGTCACTGGCAGTGTCACAGCCTCCTGGCTGGCGCCGACTCGATCCCCCGTGCCCCGTCGATTCCGAAGCTCTTTCAGCCTTTGATCCCCTTCAAGGTTTTCCTCTGGCCCTACCCTGTCGTTTTGAAAAAGCGGTTCTCAGATTGATGACGGAAGATCTCATTATGAAAACACTATCCCTTTACTATCAATAATTTAATCAGCAGCCATTCGCTGGCACAGCTTCTGCAGTAACTCCGATGTGAATCGACACAAACAACATCACACCCCTTCAGGAGCTAATAATGAAAAAACACGTAACTCGCAGAAACTTCCTCAAGATGACCGGCGCGGCCACCGCCACCTCCGGCCTGGCCCTGGCCGGGCTGGCCAACGCCAAAGAGGGCAGCGCCCTGCCCGCCAACTGGGATGAAACCTTCGACGTCATCGTCATCGGCAGCGGCTTCGCCGGCCTGTCGGCGGCCATCGAGGCCAAGAACGCCGGCGCCAGCGTGGTAGTGCTAGAGAAGATGCCGGTTCCCGGCGGCAACTCCATCATCAACGGTGGCGGCATGGCCGTGGTGGGCAGCGACATCCAGAGCGCCCACGGCGTGAAGGACTCGGTAGAGACCATGCTGGCCGACATGTACCAGGCGGGCCTGGGCCTGAACTACCCGGAACAGGCACGGATGGTGGCCGAACGCTCCAACGACGCCTTCGAGTGGTGCCGCGACTACCTGGGGGTGAAGTTCAAGGATACCCTGGCCCATTTCGGCGGCCACTCAGTGCCCCGTACCCACACCACCACCATCCAGTCCGGCGCCGGCTTTGTGCAGCCGATGCTGGCCAAGTGTGAAGCTCTGGGCGTACCGATGCAGAAGAAGATCTACGTCAAGCGGCTGATCATGGACGATACCGACAGGGTGGTGGGCCTGGAGGTGATCCGCAACTACCGCCAGGGCAAGGAGGACTCCAAAAAGGTGCGCTTCCTCAAGGCCAACAAGGCGGTGGTGGTCGCCTCCGGCGGCTTTGCCGCCGACGTGGCCTACCGCAGCACCCAGGATCCCCGCCTGACCGAGGAGCTGGCCACCACCAATCACAAGGGCGCCACCTCCGAGTGCCTGAAGGAGCTGATCCGCCTGGGCGCCAACCCGGTGCAGCTCTCCTGGATCCAGCTGGGCCCCTGGGCCTCCCCCGATGAGAAGGGCTTCGGTCTGGCGCCAATCTTCGCCGCCTATGCCGCCTACCCCCACGGGCTGATGGTCGACCCGCGTACCGGCAAGCGTTTCGTCAACGAGTTGGCCGACCGCAAGGTCCGGGCCGACGCCATCATCAAGACCGGCCATCCCGCCATCTGCCTGTGCGACGCCGCGGGGACCAAGCCCGCCGCCCACGTGATGGGCAAGCTGCTGGAGCGCCAGGTGGTGCGCAAGTTCGACAGCCTCCAGGAGCTGGCCGCCTTCTACCAGATCCCCGGCGACGAGCTGCTGGCCCAGGTGGGGCGCTACAACCGGTTCGTGACCGAGGGTAAGGATACCGAGTTCGATAAGCCCCTGAGCATGGGCCAACAGCCCATCAGCGACGGCCCCTTCTACGCCGCCCGCTTCTGGCCCAAGGCCCACCACACCATGGGCGGAGTCGAGATCGACACCGAGGCCAGGGTGCTGGACATTAGCACCCACCAGCCCATCGCCGGCCTGTTTGCCGCCGGGGAGATCACCGGCGGCACCCACGGCGCCTGCCGCCTCGGCACCGTGGCCATTCCCGACTGCATCGTCTTTGGCCGCATCGCCGGCAGGAACGCCGCCAACGCCTAAGCGCCCCTGGGCTTGCCCGGGCCTTCCGGGCAAGCCAGCCCCTTTTGGAGAGAAATGATGAAACACACCACATCGTTCGTTGGCCTGAGCGCCAGCCTGCTGCCCCTGCTGTGTGCCGGCTTCCATGCCCAGGCGCTGGAGTTCGACGTCAACGACACCCAGGTCACCCTAGGCGGCTACGCCAAGCTGACCGCCATCTACGACCATGACGGCACCATTACCGCGCCGTTCAACGGCCACCTGTACAGCGTCTACTCCACCCCCATCGACGGCAGCCCCAACGCCGACCGCAGCGACCTGCAGATGACCGCGAGGGAGAGCCGGGTGTTCCTGAAGACCCGCTCCGACACCCACTACGGCAAGCTCACCTCCCACATTGAGGGGGACTTCTTTGCCGACATCGACGCCGACAGCCCCACCTGGTCCAACAGCAACGGCTTTCGCATCCGCCACGCCTACGTAAAACTGCAGAACGGCCAGCACTCGCTGCTGACCGGCCAGACCTGGTCCAACTTCATGGATCTGGCGGGCAGCCTGCCCTCCATGGATTTCTCCACCGACCCGGGCAACAGCTTCGTGCGTCAGCCCCAGGTCCGCTACCAGTACGATCTGCGCCCCGGCCACTATGTCGCCGTCAGCCTGGAAAACCCCACCCTGGGGATGTGTCAGGCCGGACCAGCCACCCTGGTCAACTGCGGCAACCTCTCCGATGACAAACTGCCGGACACCGTCATCAAGTACTTCTACGCCAACAAGCGGGTCACCCTCTCTCCCCGGGCACTGATCCGCCGCTTCGAGCTCGATGGCCAGTCCGAGATGGGCTATGGCCTGGCGGTCAACGGCACCCTGAAGTTCGGCAACGGCCACAAGGCGGTGCTCGGCCTGATGGTGGGCGACGGCATCGGCCGCTACGCCGGCCTGGGGTTCAACGCCGGCGCCGGCATCTCTGCCGACCACACCACGGAAACCGTCAAGTACAAGAGCATCATGGGGGGCATCAACCTGGCGCTGAGCGACAATCTGCTGTGGAGCATCGGCGCCGGTTACTCCGAACAGGACGAGGAGGGGTTTGAACAGGGGGTGCTGACCGGCGCCGCCAACCACGAGGCGTTTTCCTGGCACAGCAACCTCTACTGGAACATCGACAGCAACCTGCAGTATGCCCTGGGGGTGATGTCGGGCGAGGTTGAAAACATGGCCGGTCAGAAGGGGGACATGACCCGCTTCCAGACCTACATCAAGTACAGCTTCTAAGACGGGGGAACATCATGATCAGACTGTCCGCGCTCGCCCTGGGGATGATGGTGGCCATGACCGGGGCCCAGGTGACCGCCGCCAACGCCATCAAGCCGCATCACCAGGAGGCGGGGCTCAATTGCAAGAGTTGCCACCAGTCGGCCCCGTTTGAGCCGGTGGGGATGGAGCAGTGCCTGAACTGCCACGCCCTGCCGGAGCAAAAGAGTGACTACCACGGCGCCCCCGACAAACACGACTCCCCCCACTACGGGGTAAAACTGGAGTGCGAAAACTGCCACTTTGAGCATGAGGAGTCGGAAAACTACTGCGCCAATTGCCACGACTTTGAATTCAACGTGCCCTAGCCCATGGCACCATAATCATTTTGCATCCTGGGCCGGACGTTGAGGTTTCCGGCCTTTTTTTGTGCCTTTAGGTTATGAGGGAGAAAAAAGATACCAACCCATAAAAACTTTAATTTCCTTCATCTTTCCAACTAATCAAGGATAATTCCCCCTGCCGATTCGGCGCAAACAAAATACCCTTTCTCGACCCGTCCATCACTTTCCCACCTCAGGAGATACAGCTTGTCGTCCCCGCGCCGTAAGCCCTATGGCAACCTTCACAGTTTATGCAGCAATCGCAACCGCAGGCCGTCATTTCGCCACCGGATCACAGGAAATTCCCTCGCTTCTCGCTACATTGGTCCCACCCCTAATAGATGGTCAACACTATCGTGAATACCTCGCAACTGGATCTCAGAGAGCTACTGTCATTTCGTCCCCAGGGGGGCTCAATGAGCTTCCTCGGACAACGGGTATTGCTCAGCGATATTCTGTCCCACGGCGCTCATAAGCTGGAACTGATCAATTCCTTAGGAGTGGAAACCACCCGAACCATCATCACCCGTGCCGGTTTCGCCCGGGGCTGGCTCACCGGGGAGCGCCTCAAGCGCCACTTTCCCGAAGCCTGGGCCGATGCCAAGCAGGGGCAATTGGGACCGATGATCTGTTCCATGTACGGCTTTGGCGAGGTACTGAGCAGTAAGCGCACCGATGGCAAAGATGGCAAGCCTCTGGTGGAGAGCTTCTTTACCGGCAGCTACGAAGCTGAGCAGCACCTGCGTATCTTCGGCCAAGCCAAGGAGGTCGCCTGCTGGGAAAACATTGGCTTCGCCAGCGGTTATGTCTCCAACGTGGAGGGGCAAACCGTCTACTTCATCGAGCAGGAGTGCCAGGCCAAGGGGGATGCCCACTGCCACCTAGTGGGCAGGTATGTGGAGGAGTGGGGCGGCGAGATAACCCCTTTCCTGAAATACTTCAACGGCATGACCGCAGAGAGCATTCGTGAACAGCTGTACGATGTACTGAAGTGGGACGGTGAGCTGCTGCTGCGCAGCGCCCCGGTGGTGACCCCCGCCATCCCCAACCGCACCCTGGACAAAGCCCTGCCGATCTCCAACAGCCCGTCGATGAACAGCCTGATCGACATGGCACAGAGCGTGGCCAAGGTGTCCTCCTCCATTCTGGTCACCGGAGAGAGCGGGGTCGGCAAAGACAAGCTGGTGCAGCTGATCCACCGGGAATCGAAACGCAGCGATAGGCCCCTGGTGGCCATCAACTGTGGCGCACTCACCGAAAGCCTGATCGAGGGGGAACTGTTCGGCTATGTGAAGGGCGCCTACACCGGCGCCGACCACACCAAGACCGGCCTCATCGAGGCAGCCCATGGCGGCACCCTGTTCCTCGATGAAATAGGCGACCTGCCCCTGTCGATGCAGGTGAAGCTGCTCAGGGTGCTGCAGGAGCGCGAAGTCCGAAAGGTCGGCGATACCCAGGCGGTGCCGGTAGACATCCGGCTGATCTCTGCCACCAACAAGGATCTGGAGAGGGAAGTGGAGGCCGGTCGCTTCCGCCGGGACCTCTACTACCGGCTCAAGGTGATTGAGATCCAGATTCCGCCGCTGCGCGAGCGAACCGAGGATATCCTGCCGCTCAGCCGCTTCTACCTGGCCAGGTTCAACGAGGAGATGGAGCGGGAGTTCACCGGCTTTCACCATAAGACCGCTGACCTGCTGCTCAGCTACCCCTGGCCCGGTAACGTGCGCGAGCTGGTGAACGCCATCGAACGCTGCGTGGTGCTGGGCAAGCACACCCAGATCATGCCCGAGGATCTTCCCGAGGAGATCGCCCAAACCGAGTGCAAGCCCTCGACCATCCATGGCATACGTGCGCTGCACGACATCGAGCGTGACCACATCCTGTCTTCACTAAAAAAACTCAATAACAACAAAACTCTGACCGCCGAACAGCTGGGCATGAGCCTGGCGACCCTCTATCGCAAGCTCAAAGAGTACGACAGCGAGTAGATTCGGCTGAGAGACCCGCTGGCTGAATGGGTGTCGCTCTCCTATAACTTAATTAGGATCACTGAAGGAGAGCCATCCATGAGCCATGGGGAAAAAGCCGGTGACCGAGAGCGCCGGGAGAAGGATCGTCGCAGCCATATGGAGCGCCGCGGCGAAGTTCGTTTCGAAGATGAGAAGGGCGATCGCCGCCACCTGACCGGTCGACGCACCGAAGACCGAATCACCTCAAAAATTATTGCCTGAGCAGTGACAAAGAAAGGCACTGTTATGCAGTGCCTTTCCCTGTTTGTAAGGTCCACTTGTCCCTAGTTGCAGCGCCACCGTCCCTAGGTTGCGCGGTTTCCTGCCTATACTCCTTATCTCCCCGATGACCGGGGTAAATCCCCAGCGACAGGAGTTTGCTATGAAACCAGCGCATCCACGAACGAATAAGCTAACGCTGACGGCAACACTGCTTTCCCTCACATTCAGCGCCACCCTGCTTGCCGAAGGCAACGAGATGCTGCTTCCGGCCGTCGGCAGCCAGGCGATCATCGACGCCCAGCTGAACGGCAACAAGATTCGTATCTCAGGAACCGGCCTGCACACCCTGCCCGAACTTCCCGGCAGCATCACCATCGACCTGAACCCGGGCGAAACCATTGAGCGGGTGCTGCTCTACTGGCAGGTGTTTGACGAGGACACCGCCTACGATGTCGATATCGACGTGGAGCGCATGGGCGACGGTTTCGCCAACATGGTCACCGGCCAGGTGATCGGCGAGTACGTTGAGGGCTTCGGCGGCTCGCCCGACCTGGCGTTCTACAACGCCTACAGCGCCACCATTCGTGCCGACATCACCGATCTCAACCTGATTCAACCTGGCAGCAACACCCTGCTGATCTCCGGCCTGGACCAGATCGCCCTGCCCGATCCCAACTTCGGCGACGACGGCCGTAACGGTGCCGGCATCCTGCTGATCTACTCGGACGATTCCGGTGACGGCGTGCAACTGCTCGACGGCCACGACGCCGCCTGGTGGGAGCGCAACTACCCGGGCACCGCCAAGTTCTCCGAGACCCTGGGCTCCACTGTGCCGGTGCGCTTCCAGTTTGAGCCGGCGGGGGTTGAGCGCTTCGCCGCCCTGTCGATGTTCATCGCCAGCGTCGAGGGCAGCGGCCAGACCGGCAGCGACCGTCCCTCGGTGGTGGTGATACGCCCAGGAGACGATCCGGCCGATGAGATCCGCGACGCCGATGCGCTGACGAGCAACCGCGGCGACGAGTGGGACGACTACCTGAAGATGGTGCCCATCCCTGCCGGGGCCGACCACGTCGAGGTGGAGATCCTGTCACAGACCGACCCCTATGTGGATCCCCTGACCGTGCTCAACCCGGACGGCTCCAAGAGCATCGATCCGGCCTCCTTCGTCTGGCTGGCCGCGGGACTGTCGACCCCTCAACCGGTGGAGAGCGCCTGTGAATGCCGACCCAAACAGCTGACCTTCACCTATGTCGGTGGCAGCTGTGCCGCCTCAGATAACGACCAGGGCGAAGAGTTTAAGTGCCTGGGCAATTTGAACTTCGCCGAACCGGTCAACGTCACTACCTTCAACCACAAGTTCGATCTGGAGACCATGCAGCGAGACATCATGGTAACCACCCCGACGGTGTCCCTGGGTGGCGCCGTCACCGTGATCGCCGATGGCAGAGGCGGCCGCGCCGGTCGGCTGCCACCACAGACCAAGCTGATTCTGCAGGTCAACGGCACCATGCAGACCCTGGATATCCACACCTCCTGCTCACTGCCGCTGAATACCGGCGACCAGTTTGGCCCGCTGGTGCTGCAGAGCTTTGTCCAGGGCGACCAGTGCGGTCGCGACTGACGGCCCCGGCGGCGCCCATCCAGGGCGCCGCCCAACTTTCCGAGATGCAGACAATCGCCCCTCCACCATTGAGAGATGGCTGCTGTATGCCAAGCCGCCCGGCGCCACGGCTACACTGACTGTCAGGCCTTCAGGGATAGGAGGGCCGCAGCTGACAAGGAGGTCTTATGAAGCGCCACTCTCTGGCCCTGGCCCTGGGGCTGGCCGTCGCCTTTGGTCACTACCCCTTTTGCGCCGGCGCCCAGGAACCCAACCTGATGCTGGCCAATGACTACCACGCCCAGCTGGATCTCAGCCGGTACCTGATGAGCGAGAAGCTCGATGGTGTCCGCGCCTACTGGACCGGCAGCCAGCTGCTGAGCCGCAGCGGCAACGTCATCCAGGCTCCGGGCTGGTTCGTGGAGAGCCTGCCGGCCGAGGCGCTGGACGGGGAGCTGTGGATAGGCCGGGGTCAGTTCGAATCCCTGCTCTCGGTGGTCAGGGATCAGGTGCCGGATGAACAGGGCTGGCGGCAGGTGCAGTTTCAGCTGTTCGACCTGCCGGGCTCAGCCCTGCCCTTCTGGCAACGCTACCGGCAACTTCAGGCCCTCACCCGGAGCATTGGCCAGCCCCACATCAGGGTGATTGCCCAGCGGCCGATTCTCAATGAGTCCGAGCTGCGGGCCGCCTTGGCCCGGATCAGCCAGGCCGGTGGCGAAGGAGTGATGCTGCACCATAGGGACCAGCCCTATCTGCCCGGGCGCAGCGACAACTTGGTCAAGTACAAGCTCCACGCCGACGCCGAGGCCGTAGTGATAAGCCATCAACCAGGCAGAGGCAAATACACCGGGATGATGGGCTCGATAGTAGTGGAAACTGCCGATGGCGTGAGGTTTCGCATCGGCTCCGGATTCAGCGATGCCGACCGCCGAAATCCACCGGCCATCGGCTCGGTGATCACCTTCAGGTACAACGGCCATACCGAGCGCGGCATTCCGCGCTTCGCCCGCTACCTGCGCCCGCATCCGATGTTGTAGCGGATAAGTCGTTCAACGGGCTCCTGACCTAAGGCAAGGCGCACAGTGACCGATATGCCCGCGAATGCGGGTAACCAGAGGCTTTGCTTGGCCCGAGTACAAAGACGCTGGCTCCTGGCGTTCGCCAGGAAGACGATGGTGCGCGTGGATAGTGAAGTGCTTCGTTGCCACTGCCGCCGGGTGTGTATCGACAACCACACCGACACGTTCGGCACGCGCAGTGCCAGTTCATGCCTGTTCGGCTTCCCCAAGCACCGTCATGCCGGCGCACGCCGGTATCCAGGGTCTTTTTCAAGCATGAGCACAAAGCCACTGGGCACCGGCCTTCGCCGGGGTAACGATGGTGCGTAAGGGACGGGGAGCTCTTCGTTGCCACTGCCGCCGGGTGTGTATCGACAACCACACCGACACGTTCGGCACGCGCAGTGCCAGTTCATGCCTGTTCGGCTTCTCCAAGCACCGCCATGCCCGCGAATGCGGGTATCCAGTGACTTTGCTTGGCCCGAGTACAAAGACGCTGGCTCCTGGCGTGCGCCAGGAAGACGATGGTGCGTGTGGATAGTGAAGTGCTTCGTTGCCACTGCCGCCGGGTGTGTATCGACAACCACACCGACACGTTCGGCACGCTCCGTTCCAGTTCATGCCTGTTCGGCTTCTCCAAGCACAGTCATGCCCGCGAATGAGGGTATCCAGTGGCTTTGCTTGGCCCGAGTACAAAGACGCTGGCTCCTGGCGTGCGCCAGGAAGACGATGGTGCGTGTGGATAGTGAAGTGCTTCGTTGCCACTGCCGCCGGGTGTGTATCGACAACCACACCGACACGTTCGGCACGC
>NZ_SWCI01000025.1 GCF_005116715.1 Ferrimonas sediminicola
CACATTCCAGTTTAAATTCGGGGTCGAAAGAACGTCTTTTACGTTTGGTCATAGTGTCACCTGTAAACTTCTGAGGTGATGGTAAATCACCTCTTATCAGGTGGCCAAATTCACTATGCCACTACAGGAGGCTACTTTACTTTGCTTGAAGTAGACACATCAGATGCTGATAAGCAGTTGTCGACCAAGCTTCTCAAACATAGAACTAGGCCTTTGATGGAGTCTCAGATGGTTGAGTTAGAGAAGCTGCTGCTAAAGGGTTCGCTTCGTTGGCCTGTAACACTGTTTGATGGGTACTGTGGTAAAGAGCAGCATCACTGGATCCCTCATCCTAAGTCCAAGCACAAGGGGGTACTTGAGCCCGATAGCATTGGCGCTTGGGCAGCACGGGTTAGTGCCTGGATGTATAACGGTGATGATTGCTAAAAGAGGCCTTTCGGGCCTCTTTTAATTAATTGTTCAGAGCTTTTTAAGGATCTTGTGAACCCGATTAACCTTTTCTGATTCTTTTAGATAGTCAGAATAGCACTGAATTGCTGCTTCAATTAACCGGCGGTAAGTAAACCAGCGTCCATTGATATTGGATAGCAGTTGATCTGTCTCTCCGGGACGCCTTTCCGATGGATGGTTTCCTACCAGAAAAATTACCTCAACATAGGGACTGGGTTGGCCACTGTCTTGCAAACATTTAGTCCAGCCAGCATGATACTTTGATCCTTGATTATAGAGTTCAGATGCACTCACGGAACGCTCTTGACGTTTGAGTTCAATAATAACATTAGCACCAGAAACCTTTTGGTAGCGAATGTCTAACCGTCCTTTAGCTTCATCTTCAGTTAAGCTTGTTACTTGACCAAACTCTTTCTTTAATGATTCTTCCATGCGTTCGGACGAAGTTGCACGCTCCCAAGATGGGTCAAGCAGCCAAAGGTGCTGAAAGATGTGCTTTTGCATCTCTACTTCCAGAGCATTATCATCTTTTAGCTTTTCTAGCTGCTTAATGATGGACAACCGCTCGGTCACAATTTCATGGTAATAGCCAGCTTCTAACTCGTCGACCTCATCGAAGATCATCTTGAACTGCTCGGCATCGAATGTGGTTAGCGTATCCAGCTTATCCAGTTGCTCTTTCATCCGCATTTTTTCGAAGGCGATAATCCCGTGCTTGAACAACTCTTTTCGGTCGCTTTCGTTGTCGATTGGCAGCCCCTGAATATGTCCAACCAACTTGCGTGCTGCTTTTCTAGGAGCTGGTCTCAGTTCGCTGAGCCACTCTTTGATAGCACCTATATTCTCTTCAGCTTGTTTTCCGCCATCTTCATTACGGAAATCGTGCCAGACTCGACCAATTTCATTAAGTCGTTGTTGAATATAGGCCTTGAGCTGCTGGTAACGAGGGTCATCTTCGATCAAGCTTTGACGGCTACTGGTGGCAATATCTTGCTCGTCATCAAGGTCGAGGAAGTCTGCATTGATCTCACCAATGACATACTTAGTGAATAGCCTTCCGTCATTAAACTCTCCAAGAACGTCTTCATGTACAACCCTACCTCGGGCCATCAGGACGACACCATTGATGTTGCCTATTTCGTTATCCTTGAGCTGTCCAGAGGTTTCTACGGTGCCAATCCAGCCTTCAGCAATATACTGTTGCTGTGGGTCAACAATTCCATCCCATGCCTTGTGACGCTTTTTATTGCTACAGCTATCAATAAAGGACTGCAGTTGATTTTGGTCACCTAAAGTCCATAGGTATTCTATCTTGCTAGAGTAGTCTCGGTCACTGACCTGCACTTTGTCGCCATTTACGGTCACCATAAAGTTCAGGTTATCACTGATTACGGTAAAGCGACGAGCAAGTCGCTTCTTTAATACCTTAGGGGATGTCATGCGAGACTTAACAAGATCTGACAGTACGATGAGAGTACCTTTGCTAATCACTACATCTTCAGCAGGTATCTCTTCAGGGTAGTAGTTGTTGTCTTCGCCACTTTTTAGAGTGGCTTCGATCTTATCGACATCTAAGATAAAGCCATTTTTCTGGCCGTCTTTAACCGTATAAATTCGAATTTTTCTAGCAATGGAAAACAGCGACAGCTTACCCAACCCCTTACGGCCCATTACCGGGCGAGTAAACTCAGGTGTGGTAGTGTACCCGGCTTTGCGCCGGTCGTGACCGATCATCAGGAAGCGCTTGTTGATGTCATCTACAGTCATACCGCAGCCATCGTCCGATATCTCTATTTGGTCGCTTTCTTGATTTAGGTTTATTTCGACCTTTTCCGCATCTGCATCCCAACCATTGGCCACGGTTTCTGTTAGTACAGCTGCGACATTACTATAGAGGTTGATCCCCAAGTGCTTTAGCACGTTGAGACTGATGTTCATTCGGTACTTGTTAGCTTCAGTTGCTTGATCTTGTACCGCGCTATCAATGTCATTCATTCCCTGTGTATTCATATACGTGCTCTAGAATTGATTGTCCTACCAGTTCTCCCAGCTTAACGGGAACAGCGTTGCCGATCATCCGGCCCACGTGCCGAGTATAGAATTTCTCACCTTTACGAAAAAACTGATAGTCTTGAGGAAAAGTCTGCATCATCGCACCTTCACGTAGCGACAATGCCCTGTTTTGCTCTGGGTGCCCAAACCGGCCGGTACCGAATGAATAAAACTGAGTAGTGATGGTAGGGCACAGTTTGTCCCACTCCATGCGACCATACACCGACGAATAGGTACTACCGGAAGGTTTCTTGTGACATTCTGCGAGAAGCGATTCGTCCCAATCTTTCCAGGTCCCCCCCGGCTTGGACTGCTTAATACGTGCCATATTGATCGGTGAGAGGCAGGAGCTGTGATGTAGAGAATCACTGGGGTGAGTTTCGCCCGCTCTAATTTTGGGTAGTCCTGCGATTACGTCCCGGACAGTTACTTGCTTCTCTGTGCGTTCACTTTCGGCGAGGGAGATGGGGCCAAAGCGAGAGGCTAGCAATACGAGACGGCGGCGGCGTTGCGGCACACCATAATTTGCAGCATTTACTACTTGATGAGAAACCCAATACCCTTCGGTCTCCAGGCCCAGTACAAAGTCGTCAAAGATCTCGTAACGAGCTAGCTCTGCCACATTTTCCATTGAGACGATATCGGGCCTGATAGCTTTAATTTGATCCAGAAAGCTATATAGAAGGCTCCACTTCGAATCCTCTTGGCGTTTTTTGTTCTTTTGAGTGTGGTTAGAAAATGTCTGACATGGTGCACAGCCTACTAATACGCGGATATCAGCTCCTTCGTAGTACTGTGAAATCTCCTGGCTCGTAATTTCCGTCACACTCTTACAGATAAATTTGGCGTTATTGTTCGCCTCGTAGGGGAACTTGCATGAGGCTTCTAGATCAACGCCTGCAAGCACAGGAATGCCTTTACGTTGCATCCCGTGCGTCAGACCTCCAACCCCACAAAACAGGTCAACAGCCGCTATCCTTGGTGAGTTGGTTGCAGGTTTGTTATCAGTAGTGTTCATCAGATGTGCCTAACAACGCTTCTTCTTGTTGATTTCTTGAGCTGGTTTTGAAGCTCCATAACTTGAAGGCCCAAGCTGTCAGGAGTCGCTAAATCATCGCATGTTACCACAAAGCTAGACATTTTTACCCCTTAAGGATCCCGTCCTTTGAGCTTTGCAAGATGGCCTCGCTCGTTCGGTTTAAGCTCATAAATGGCACATATATCATCGGAAATCACACCGATGAGTTGACAAGATTAGTAACTGTGGCCTCATCTTCAGATGCCTCAGAATCTATAGCGTTTACTTTGGAGGTGCTTCTAGTGCGAAGGCATTGATGAGCGGAATTAGGCAAATAATCAGCAGTTAGCGTCAGGGTGTAGGCTAGCTCAAGAGGTTCAAGGCGATGGTATCAAAGGCGTGTCAGAAGGCTCAGTGTTGGCACGGAAAGCCTAGGCTTGATTCTGAGTGACAGTAAGGTCGCAACAGACACAGTATGAACCGTTGTTACACAACTCCACATAACCACAATGGCGAGTAGGAGCTCTATAGTATAAGCAGGATGTGCACAGGTGTTCGTCTCATGGTCGACACTCTAACGGCAAGGCAAAGATCGGATTTGATGTCCAAGGTAAAGAGCAAGGATACATCACCTGAGATAGTGCTTAGGCGTGTTTTGCATCGATTGGGGTTGCGATTCAGGCTTCACCGTAAAGACCTACCGGGACACCCTGATATCGTATTACCACGATATAAGGCGGTAGTCATGGTCCATGGATGTTTTTGGCACCACCACTCTGGATGCAAGAACGCCACTGTCCCCGATACCAACACCGAATTCTGGATGGAGAAGTTTGCTAGGAATGTTGAGAGGGATGCAAGGGTAGAGAATGAGCTAAAAGAGCTGGGGTGGCGAGTGTTCGTTGTATGGGAGTGTGAGCTGAATACCACCAGCACTGCCAGGGAGACAGGGGAGAGGCTAGCCGGGCTCATCACTTCAAATGTAGCTGCGGACTAAATTGCATGATTCCATCTATACGAAGAGCGGTGAGTATGACTCTTTATTCCTCAAACACCAGCCTGATGAAGAGCTACTGACTAAATCAGTATGAAACTATATTTTGGTGCCTCAATGCCAGAATCACCTTTTATGCAGTCTCTAGGCTTGTTCAGTATGATACTTTATTACTGTCCCACATCAGCCCCCTTCTAAGAAAGGCGATGCCAAACGGCATCGCCTTTTTGCTGTTGGGATCCTCCCCGGCTGAGGTGCCCCACCCCTATTGCCTCACTGAAGGTCGAAGCGATCCAGGGTCATTACCTTGGTCCATGCGGCGACAAACTCCTCCATAAACCGGCGCTCGCCGTCGTCGGCGGCAAAGACCTCGCTGACGGCTCGAAGTTCCGAGTTGGAGCCAAACACCAGATCCACCGGGGTGGCGGTCCACCTAAGTTCACCGCTCTCCCGGTCCCTGCCTTCAAAGAGGCCCGGGTTGTCGTTTGATGGACGCCACACGGTGGCCATGTCCAGGAGGTTAACAAAGAAATCACGGTTCAGGGTGCCCGGGGCGTCGGTGAACACTCCATGGCTGGACTGGCCGGCATTGGCGTTAAGGGCGCGCATGCCACCGATCAACACCGTCATTTCCGGCACCGTCAGGGTTAACAGATCCGCCTTTTCCACCAGCATCTCCGTGGGCGACCCATAAGCCCGGTCACTGTAGTAGTTGCGGAAGGCATCGGCAGTGGGTTCCAGTACGGCGAAGGAGAGGGGGTCGGTCATCTCCGCGGCGGCATCGGTACGCCCCGGCGTAAAGGGAACGTGGAGCGGGTGACCGGCGTCCTTGGCGGCCTTCTCGATGGCGGCGGCACCGCCCAGCACGATCACATCGGCCAGGGAAACCCGCTTGCCCCCGGACAGGGATTGATTGAACTGTTGCTGAATTTCGGCAAGACGTTTCAATACCCTGGTCAGCTCCTCAGGGGTGTTGGCCGGCCAATCTTTCTGGGGTGCAAGGCGGATGCGGGCTCCATTGGCGCCGCCGCGCATATCTGAACCGCGGTAGCTGGCGGCCGAGGCCCAAGCGGTTCTGACCAGTTCGGGAACGGTCAGGCCGGCATCGAGCAGAGCCAGCTTCAATGCGGCAGTGTCCTGCTCATCGATGAGCGGATGGTCGACGTCGGGCACAGGATCCTGCCAGGCAAATACCTCCTGGGGCACCTCGCTGCCGAGGTAGCGAGAACGGGGGCCCAGATCCCGGTGAGTCAGCTTGAACCAGGCCCTGGCAAAGGCCAGGTCAAACTCCTTGGGGTTCTTCCAGAAACGCTCGGCGATCTGGCGGAACCCGGGATCCTGTTTCAGCGCGATGTCGGTGGTGAACATCACCGGTGGGTTGTGCTTGCCATCGACGTGTGCGTCCGGCACCAGTTGCTGGGCGGACTCGTCGGTAGGCTTCCACTGAGTGGCTCCGGCCGGGCTGGTGGTCTTCTCCCAGTCAAACCGGAACAGGTTGTCCAGGTACAGCACCGACCAGGCCGTCGGGGTCTGGGTCCAGGCGCCTTCCAGGCCGCTGGTGACCGTGTCTTCGGCGTTTCCCTTGCCGCAGCGATTGCGCCAGCCCAGTCCCTGCTGTTCCACCGGGGTGGCGCCGGGCTCGGGGCCGATGCAGTCCGCCTTGTGGGCACCGTGCGCCTTGCCCAGGGTATGACCCCCGGCCACCAGGGCGACGATCTCCTCGTCGTTCATCGCCATCCGCCCGAAGGAGAGGCGCATGTCGGCCGCCGCCGCCAGCGGATCCCCGTTGCCGTTGGGGCCTTCGGGGTTGACGTAGATCAGTCCCATCTGCAGCGCCGCCAGGGGCTTCTCCAGTTGTCCATTGTGATAACGCTGGTTGTTGGCCAGCATTTGGGTTTCGGCGCCCCAGTAAACCCGGTCGGCTTCCCAGTCGTCCACCCGGCCACCGGCAAACCCCAGGGTGTCGAAGCCCATGGATTCCAGTGAGACGTTGCCGGCGAGGATCATCAGGTCGGCCCAGGAGACGCTGCGACCATACTTCTGCTTAATCGGCCATAACAGCCGCCGTGCCTTATCCAGACTGACGTTGTCCGGCCAGCTGTTCAGCGGATCGAAGCGTTGCTGACCGCCGTCGGCCCCACCCCGGCCGTCGTGGATGCGATAGGTGCCGGCGCTGTGCCAGGCCATCCGGATCATCAGTCCGCCGTAGTGGCCCCAGTCCGCTGGCCACCATGGCTGGGAGGTGGTCAGCGTCTTCTCAATATCCGATTTGAGCGACTTCAGATCCACGCTGGCGAAGGCTTCGGCGTAGTCGAACTCCTCCCCATAGGGATTGGAGCGAAGATCCTGGGCCCGAAGGGGCGCCAGGTTCAGCTGCTCCGGCCACCAGAACTGGTTCGACCTGGCCCGGGTGTCGGTCGATGATGCGCTCATTGGTAGCAGCAACGCCAACGCTGCCGCCGCGGTGACGCCGAGTAATATCCTGCCCATGGCAAGGTTCTCCTAAGTTTGAGTAACACATCCCCAAAGAAATATAGGCACTGTTGAGTGATAGGGTTAGCCAAGCGCCTGAGGGGCTATCCTTTGGGTATGATTCAGGACTCCCATGCGCCGATCTGGCGTCGTGTCTCGATTCGATGTCATGGTGACCTCGAAGACTTCCTGCCAAGGGGGCGACGGGGCGGCTGGGTGCTGCACCCATTTTGCGGCCGGCCCAGTGCAAAAAGCGTTCTGGAGGCGGCAGGTGTGCCCCAGGCGGAGATCGACCTGATATTGGTGGATGGGTGCCCGGCCGGTTTGGACTGTCGCCTGTTGGGGGGAGAGCGGCTGGTGGTCTATCCGCTGTTTGCCGCCATGGATCGACAACCCCTGTCGCGGCTTCGCCCCAGGCCCCTGCCAAAGGCGTTTGTGGTGGATGCGAACCTGGGGGCGTTGGCCAGGCTGCTGAGGCTGTGTGGCCTCGATAGCCTCTATCGTCGGGATTTCGACGACGATGAGATCGTCCGCCTGGCCCGGGGTCAGCGGCGCTTCATCCTGACCCGGGACAAGGGGATTCTCCACTATAGTGCGGTGGATCATGGCTACTGGGTGCGCAATACCCAGCCGCAACGGCAGCTGTCGGAGGTGATCGGCCGACTGCGACTCCAGTCTCTGTTGCACCCCTTCAGCCGCTGTATCCGCTGCAACGGCTTGATACAACCGGTGGCACGCGACCTGGTGGCTGGACGGGTACCCGCCGGCGCTTGGCGTGAGCACCGCCACTTTTTCCGCTGCGATGGCTGCGGTCAGATCTACTGGCGCGGCTCTCACTACCGCAGGATGGCCGCCCACCTCGCCGCCCTGGGGTTGCAGACACCCTGATGACGGCCTCGTTCGCCCTTGCCGTCCGCGAACCCCGCTCAATCACATTTTTTTATTATTAAAACAAAAAATATTCGTTTTACTCCGCCGTTTTTCAAGCTCACCATGCCGCCATTTGCAGCCACCCGGAATGGGTCCGGGTGATTGAATCGAGGTTTGTGTTGGAGCACGCCGTGACCGAGCCTGTGGTGTCCCGTTCTCATTCCGGGGTGCTGGCCCCCATCGGGGGGCTGTTTCTGTTTGCCGTGGCAACCGGCTATCTGATGAGCCTGCTGCCCCTGTCCTTGCCGACGCTGGGGATGTCCGGGACGATGGCAGCCTGGCTGGCCAGTGCCCTCTATGGCGGCCTGTTGCTTGGGGCCCTGGGTGTGGAGCCGTTGATTCGCTGGATGGGACACCGGCGAGCCCTGCTGCTCTCCCTGCTGGTGCTGTCACTGACGGTGGCGGTGATGGCCGCCCTGCATCGCCCCGAGCTCTGGTTGGCGATGAGGCTGCTGGCGGGAATGGCTACCGCCGGGGTGTTTGTGGTGGTGGAATCCTGGCTGCTGCTGGTGGAGGACGAGCGCCAGCGGGCCGCCCGACTTGGGATCTACATGGCTGCCCTATATGGGGGGAATGCCCTGGGGCAGTTGATGATCAATGTGCTGGGATTCGAGGGGGCCTGGCCGATGCTGGCGGTGATGGCACTGATGCTGTTGGCTGCCCTGCCCCCCCTGCTGGCTGGCGGCAGTGCACCGATGCCGCTGACGGAGGAGCAGAGCGGGTCATCCTGCTCGCCCCTGTGTGTGAAGGTGCCGGCCCTGCTGGGGTGCCTGATCTCCGGCCTGGTGTTGGGGCCGCTGTACGGGCTGATGCCGGTTTACCTTCATCAGCAGGTGATGGTGTCGGAGCTGACTGGAGTGATGATGGCGCTGCTGATCCTTGGGGGAATGGCGGTGCAGCCCCTGGGCAGTTGGTTGTCGGCCCGCTTCAGCAAGACCCTGCTGTTGTCCCTGTTCAGCCTGGCCGGGGCCATGGCGGTGGTGGTACTGATCCTGGCTTCCTCGCCCCTGGAGTTTGGGCTGGGGATGCTGCTGCTGGGGGCCGCCGCCTTTGTGCTCTACCCCATCGCCATCAGTCAGGCCTGTGAGGGGGCGACCTCCGGCCAGATCGTGCGCATCACCCAACTGATGCTGCTCAGCTACAGCCTGGGATCGGTGTCCGGTCCCTTGCTGGCCCAAGGGGGGCAGCGGTTGAATATGGGGTTGATCCAATACCTGGGGGTGATCTTCCTGGCGACGGCTCTCTACATGTTGGCGGCGGCACTCCGCCGTACCTCGGCGGTAGTGGAGCCGCCGGCCGGCATGGAGTAGCCGGCCGCCCTGTCCCGCTCCATGCTTTGATGCTAACGTTGTCCAATACGGGTAACGGGCATGGAAAGGAACATGACACAGCACTACAGGGCATTGATCGGTGGCGAATGGCAGCAGGGTCGGCGCGGCAGCTTCGCCGTGGATGACCCCGCGACCGCGCAGGTGGTGGCCATGGTGGCCGATGTCGATGTGAGCCAGGTGGATCTGGCCATCGAAGCCGCCGACAGGGCCTTCGACCGATGGCGTCGCCTTTCTGCCCAGGAGCGTTGCGACCTGGTGCTGTTATGGCATAACCGCTTGCAGGAAAACCGGCAGCGGCTGGCGGAACTGATCACCCTGGAGTCCGGCAAGCCGATGGCGGAGTCACTGGGCGAGGTCGAGTATGGCGCCAGCTACCTCAAGTGGTATGCCCAGCAGGGGGTGCGGGCCAATGGCCAGACCCTGCCGGCCCTGCCTGGCGGTCGCCGTCCCATGACGGTGAAACAGCCTGTGGGGGTGGTGGGGGTGATCACCCCCTGGAACTTTCCCCTGGCGATGATCGCCCGCAAAGTTGCCCCCGCCCTGGCGGCGGGGTGCGCTGTGGTGATTAAGCCCGCAGCGGAAACCCCGTTGACCGCCTTGCTGATGGCAGAACTGGCCCAGGAGGCCGGCATCCCCGATGGGGTGATCAACCTGGTGCCCGGCAGTGACGCCGCGGTCATTGGCCATCGCCTCTGCACCCACCCAAAGGTGCGTAAACTCTCCTTTACCGGCTCAACCTCGGTGGGGCGGCTGTTGATGGCCCAGAGCGCCGAAAGGGTTCAGAAGCTCTCCCTGGAACTGGGCGGCAACGCCCCCTTCCTGGTGTTTGACGACGCCAACCTGGAGGGGGCCGTCAGTGGCCTGATGGCCTCCAAGTTCCGCAACAGCGGCCAGACCTGCGTTTGCGCCAACCGCATTCTGGTGCAGCGGGGTATCTACGATGACGTGATTGCCCGGCTGAAAGCCAGGATGGCCGCCCTGACCCTGGGCCCAGGCGCCCTGCCCGGGACCGACCTGGGACCGTTGATCAGTGATCGGGCGTTGACCCGAGTCGAAGCCCTGGTGCGAGACGCGGTGGCGTCCGGGGCCCGTCTCACCATGGGCGGAAGCCGCTCTCCCAAGGGGGAGAGGTTCTACCTGCCGACCTTGCTGGAGTCGGTGACCGAGGATAATCCCATCTGGACCCAGGAGATCTTCGGCCCGGTGGTGGCGGTGACGCAGTTTGACACCGAGGAGGAGGGCGTTCGGCTGGCCAACAGTTCCGAGGCCGGACTGGCCAGCTACCTCTACAGCGACAACCTGCCGCGGGCGGTGCGGGTTGCAGAGGCGCTGGAGTACGGCATGGTGGGCATCAACGAGGGGATCATCTCCAGCGCAGTGGCGCCCTTTGGCGGCATTAAAAGCTCGGGCCTGGGGCGTGAAGGGGGCCAGGAGGGGTTGGAGGAGTACCTGGAGACGAAATACCTTTGTCTCGGAGGGATAGGATAATGTGATCCAGCTAACGGTTGATCGACGTACCTAACACAACTTGGCCCGGATTGATAAGAGTTGGTTAGAAAAAACTGATATAATCCCCGCCGAGTTGTAAACATGGAAAGGTTTTGCAGTTATGGCCCCTCGTAATAGCGATGCGCAAGCCAAGCCGATCAAGGTGCAGGCGGCGGATCCCCGCAAGATGGACAGGTTCAACCCCCGCAACCGAATATATGTCCGAAAATCCACCGGTCAATGGACAACACTGCGCCGCCAGATGGGCTGGGTGTTCATGCTGCTGTTCCTCGGACTGCCTTGGCTGCCCTGGGGTGACAGGCCTGCCGTACTGTTTGAACTGGCTCAGCGTAAGTTTTATGTCTTCGGGTTGGTGATCTGGCCCCAGGATCTGTTGCTGCTGGCCTTCCTGTTTATGATCGCCGCCTTTGCCCTGTTCTTCTTTACCACCTATCTGGGGCGGGTCTGGTGTGGCTATACCTGTCCGCAGACGGTGTGGACCTTCATCTTCATCTGGATAGAGGAGAAGCTGGAGGGGAGCCACAACAAGAGGATGAAGTTGGACAAGGCCCCCTGGAGTGTCGACAAGGCCTGGCGCAAGGGCGCCAAACACACCTTGTGGTTGCTGGTGTCGCTGCTCACCTCCCTCACCTTCGTTTCCTACTTCTACCCGGCGACCGAGCTCTATCCGGATTTCTTTACCGGCAGCGCCAGCGGCGGTGCCTATTTCTGGGCGGCTTTCTTCACCCTTGCCACCTATGGCAACGCCGGCTGGATGAGGGAGATCATGTGTCTGCACATGTGCCCCTATGCCCGGTTCCAGTCGGTGATGTTCGATAAGGACACCTTCTCCGTCGGGTATGACGCCATGCGCGGAGAGAAGCGTGGTCCTCGAGGCCGCAAGCAGGACCCGAAGAAGCTTGGGCTGGGCGACTGCATCGATTGCAACCTCTGCGTCCAGGTGTGCCCCACCGGCATCGATATTCGCAACGGCCTGCAGTATGAGTGCATCAACTGCGGTGCCTGTGTGGAGACCTGCGACGATGTGATGGCCAAGATGGGCTATGACAAGGGGCTGATCGCCTACACTACCGAGCGTAAGTTGGAAGGGGGCGAAAACAGGGTGATGCGGCCCAAGCTGGTCGGTTATGGTATTGCCATGGTGGTGATGTGCGTCGCCTTCGGGGTGATGGTCAGCGCCATCAAACCCCTGGAGGTGGATGTCATTCGCGACCGCAACATGCTTTATCGGGAAACCGATGAGGGTCTGATTGAAAACGTCTACACCCTTAAGGTGCTGAACAAGAGCGAGGCTCCGGTGACTTTTGAGCTGAATGTCGAGGGGCTGGAGGAGTACCAGTGGACTGGTCCTAACCAGGTCCTGGTGGCGGGCGGTGAGGTGGCCAGCGTGCCTGTGGCGCTGGCGGTCGATCCCTACTACCTGAAGGACGCGGTTATCGACGTCAGCTTTGTTGCCGCGGGAGAGATCGACCAGGCATCGGTGACCGATACCCAGAGTTCCCGTTTCATCAGTGTGAGATAAAACGGATAAAAGTGTAAGAAAACGGGCGTTGTGCCCGTTTTTTATTCGAAAGGAATGTTTTTATAAATTTCCCCTTGCGTAACGAAACCATCCCCCTATAATGCGCTTCCTGTCGACGGGGCACAGCGGGTCATCAAACACCGCGCTGAGCAAAACATCGACACCCGGAAAATCCTTTGAAAATAGGGGTTGACGGGGGATGAGGAAAGCGTAGAATGCGCAGCCTCGGCAACGCAAACAACGTTGCCACGCTCTTTAACAATTAGTCAGA
>NZ_SWCI01000042.1 GCF_005116715.1 Ferrimonas sediminicola
GCCCGAGTACAAAGACGCTGGCTCCTGGCGTGCGCCAGGAAGACGATGGTGCGTGTGGATAGTGAAGTGCTTCGTTGCCACTGCCGCCGGGTGTGTATCGACAACCACACCGACACGTTCGGCACGCGCAGTGCCAGTTCATGCCTGTTCGGCTTCTCCAAGCACCGTCATGCCGGCGCACGCCGGTATCCAGGGTCTTTTTCAAGCATGATCACAAAGCCACTGGGCCCCGGCCTTCGCCGGGGTGACGATGGTGCCTGTGAGACGTCCTTTACGAGCTATCTGGAAGCTCTGTGGAGCAGAAACGAAAAAAGCCCATAGCGTTAGCTACGGGCTTTTTCGATTTGTTGGCGGAGTGGACGGGACTCGAACCCGCGACCCCCGGCGTGACAGGCCGGTATTCTAACCAACTGAACTACCACTCCGCCG
>NZ_SWCI01000043.1 GCF_005116715.1 Ferrimonas sediminicola
CACTTGCTCGCTCATGTCACCAGAGCCTAAACGGTGACAGTCCAGGGTCCCCTTCGTCTAGAGGCCTAGGACACCGCCCTTTCACGGCGGTAACAGGGGTTCGAATCCCCTAGGGGACGCCACTTATTCGCTTTGTTACAAAGCAAAAGTGGGGCTATAGCTCAGCTGGGAGAGCGCTTGCATGGCATGCAAGAGGTCCACGGTTCGATCCCGTGTAGCTCCACCACTTTCGTGCTCGTGTCACCAGAGCCTAAACGGTGACAGTCCAGGGTCCCCTTCGTCTAGAGGCCTAGGACACCGCCCTTTCACGGCGGTAACAGGGGTTCGAATCCCCTAGGGGACGCCA
>NZ_SWCI01000044.1 GCF_005116715.1 Ferrimonas sediminicola
TCAACAGATAAGTGGCGTCCCCTAGGGGATTCGAACCCCTGTTACCGCCGTGAAAGGGCGGTGTCCTAGGCCTCTAGACGAAGGGGACCCTGGACTGTCACCGTTTAGGCTCTGGTGACATGAGCGAACAAGTGGCGTCCCTTACGGGATTGTCGCCCCGTTGCGGCCGTGCATAGAGGGCGCGGTGTCTACACCGCCCGGCTCCTGTCGGCATCAACAGATAAGTGGCGTCCCCTAGGGGATTCGAACCCCTGTTACCGCCGTGAAAGGGCGGTGTCCTAGGCCTCTAGACGAAGGGGACCCTGGACTGTCACCGTTTAGGCTCTGGTG
>NZ_SWCI01000045.1 GCF_005116715.1 Ferrimonas sediminicola
CCGTGGACCTCTTGCATGCCATGCAAGCGCTCTCCCAGCTGAGCTATAGCCCCACTTTTGCTTTGTAACAAAGCGAATAAGTGGCGTCCCTTACGGGATTGGCGCCCTGTTGTGGCCGTGCATAGAGGGCGCGGTGTCTACACCGCCCGGCCCCTGTCGGCATCAACAGATAAGTGGCGTCCCCTAGGGGATTCGAACCCCTGTTACCGCCGTGAAAGGGCGGTGTCCTAGGCCTCTAGACGAAGGGGACCCTGGACTGTCACCGTTTAGGCTCTGGTGACACGAGCACGAAAGTGGTGGA
>NZ_SWCI01000046.1 GCF_005116715.1 Ferrimonas sediminicola
CGCCAATCCCGTAAGGGACGCCACTTATTCGCTTTGTTACAAAGCAAAAGTGGGGCTATAGCTCAGCTGGGAGAGCGCTTGCATGGCATGCAAGAGGTCCACGGTTCGATCCCGTGTAGCTCCACCACTTTCGTGCTCATGTCACCAGAGCCTAAACGGTGACAGTCCAGGGTCCCCTTCGTCTAGAGGCCTAGGACACCGCCCTTTCACGGCGGTAACAGGGGTTCGAATCCCCTAGGGGACGCCACTTATCTGTTGATG
>NZ_SWCI01000047.1 GCF_005116715.1 Ferrimonas sediminicola
ATACGTTAATCTATCGCCAGATATCAAGGCACTTGCAAAAATTGCAAATATCTCGAGAAATTATCAGCTTGTCCAAATTGTTAAAGAGCGTGTTTTCGCCAAAAGCAAAAACGCCAAAATCACCACCTCTGTGATGATTTCAGACAATCTGTGTGAACACTCAACGCAAAACCGTATCTGTTTCGTAAGGAGGTGATCCAGCCCCAGGTTCCCCTAGGGCTACCTTGTTACGACTTCACCCCAGTCATGAACCACAC
>NZ_SWCI01000048.1 GCF_005116715.1 Ferrimonas sediminicola
GTCCAGACTCCTACGGGAGGCAGCAGTGGGGAATATTGCACAATGGGCGCAAGCCTGATGCAGCCATGCCGCGTGTATGAAGAAGGCCTTCGGGTTGTAAAGTACTTTCAGCGAGGAGGAAAGGTTAACGGTTAATACCCGTTAGCTGTGACGTTACTCGCAGAAGAAGCACCGGCTAACTCCGTGCCAGCAGCCGCGGTAATACGGAGGGTGCGAGCGTTAATCGGAATTACTGGGCGTAAAGCGCATGCAGGC
>NZ_SWCI01000049.1 GCF_005116715.1 Ferrimonas sediminicola
GTCTTCCGGCGAGCGGGTTTTTCACCCGCTTTAACGTTACTCATGTCAGCATTCGCACTTCTGATACGTCCAGCATGCCTCTCGACACACCTTCAACCGCTTACAGAACGCTCCTCTACCATGCACACAAGTGTGCATCCGCAGCTTCGGTGTCTAGTTTAGCCCCGTTACATCTTCCGCGCAGACCGACTCGACCAGTGAGCTATTACGCTTTCTTTAAATGATGGCTGCTTCTAAGCCAACATCCTGGCTGTC
>NZ_SWCI01000026.1 GCF_005116715.1 Ferrimonas sediminicola
ATTGACAGGGAGCGACCTCAGCGGTGAGGAGAAACACCGAAAATTGCGATTCCCCCTTAGTTCAGTCGGTAGAACGGTGGACTGTTAATCCATATGTCGCTGGTTCAAGTCCAGCAGGGGGAGCCACCTACACAGGCCCCACTCATCTGAGTGGGGCCTTTCTGTTATTTCAACCGCTGCGCGCTTGTGTCGCTGCCCTGGCCGGGCGCGTCACTCCAGCAGGGGGAGCCACCTTTGAAGGCCCGGTTCGTAAGAGCTGGGTCTTGCTGTATTGTGGCGCCGTTGTCGCGATTCTCTGGAGTATATCTGCTTGAAAAAAGCCGAGGTTTCCAGTGGATGCCTCTGCGTCCGGGCGATCTCTGGCCAGGCGGGAGCCGGTCGCTTTCCCCAGATGGAGCAGGGGAGTCCACTGGCGCAATTTCAGGAAATTCAACTGCCGCACTGGCTTTCAAGGTCTCTGATATCTTTCACCCATTTGGTGCACCAGCGCTCTTAAAAGGGGGCAAAACCACCGATTGACATAAATTGAACGACATTTCCGTCATCCTTTCGATTTTCTTAATAGCCGGATAGCAGAATCTGCACCTGTTTAGTGCGAAATTAGGTGCTACAATTCCTACCAATAACATAGGTTATTAGTGCTTATAATTTAGGTAGTTGAGAGGCATAACGATCAAAGTCGCTGGTGCATATTAAGGAAAAATGAACCCGCAAACTCCATGCCATTTCAATCCCTTTAGATTTTCCGCATATTCTAACTGTGGCTATTGACATCTCTCTAGGCCGCTCCGCTCAAGGGGTCGGAAACGTTATCCACTGTTTTTGTGGATAACTGTGTTAGTTAACCCTCGGCAGATCGCTGCGAGGCCCGAATTCATGGGCTTTGTTAAAATTTGATGCTTCGTTGTGAGTAATTTTTAGCTTTTATAAATCAATGACTTAAAATTTCCTCTGAAAAGTGCTCGAAAGATGAGACGGATTTAATTGTGTGTTTAATCGCCGAATTCCCTTCTGTGTATTATTTGCCGGATAATCATCTGAAGTGGCGAGATCTGGCAGATTTTGAACCTCTGGAGGCCCTGTGAGCCGATCAACCTTCCATGACCTGACCCAGGGCAGTGTGTCGACCCAGCTTTGGCGAATGACCTGGCCGATGCTGATTGCCATGTCCATGCTGATGAGTTTCAATTTCGTCGATGCCTATTTTGTCAGCCTGCTGGGGACCGAGAAACTGGCTGCCTTCAGTTTCACCTTTCCGGTGACCTTCACCGTCATTAGCCTGGTGATTGGCCTGGGAGTCGGGACCTCAGCCACCGTCGCCAATACCCTGGGACGGGGCGATGGCCGACGGGCCAGGCACCAGGGTGGCGTCGCCGTAGTGCTGTCTGGCGTGTTGGTGCTGCTGCTCTGTTTAATTGTGTGGCTGCTCCATGATCCCATCTTCCTGCTGATCGGTGCCTCCGACGAGACTCTGCCGGTAATCGCAGAGTTTATGACCATCTGGTTGGCCGGAGGGATCTTCGTGGCCTTCCCCATGGTGGGGAATGCGGTGATGCGGGCCAACGGCAATACCCGTCTACCCAGTGTGGTAATGGCCTTGAGCGCCGCGGTCAATGTGGCCTTGGATCCGCTGCTGATCTTCGGCATTGGCCCCTTCCCTGAGATGGGATTGAGGGGGGCAGCCCTGGCGACGGTGATAGGGTATGGGGTCAGCTCCGGCTTCATTCTCTACATGCTGTTTGTGAGGATGAAGGCGATCGCCTGGGGGGCCAGTTGGGCCTGTCGCATCAAGTCCGCCCGAACCATCCTCTCCATCGCTCTGCCGGCGTCTGGGTCCAACATGCTGACTCCCGTGGCCATGGCCGGAATGACTGCCATCATCGCCCGCTACGGTGAGGAGGCGGTGGCGGCGTTTGGCGTGGGAGGAAGGCTGGAGTCTCTGGTCACCCTGGTGATTCTGACCCTCTCCATGACCTTGCCTCCCTTTATCAGCCAGAACTATGCCGCCGGTCGTCACGACAGAGTCAGAGCCGCCTATGAGGGCACCATCAAGTTTGTGCTGCTGTTTCAGGGGGGGGTGTACCTGGTGCTGCTGATGCTCTCCAGCCAGATAGGTGCCACCTTCGGCAAGGATGCCGCAGTGGCTGAGATCATCGCGCTGCTGGTGGTGATTTTGCCCCTGGCCTATGGCGCCCAGGGGGTGGTGATCCTTTCCAACTCCAGCCTGAATGCCCTCCACCGGCCCATGGGGGCGCTGGGTCTGAACATGGTGAGGCTGTTTGTCATGTACCTGCCTCTGGCGTTCATCGGTGGTAAGATCGGCGGGTTGACCGGGGTGTTTGCTGGTGCCGCCTTGGCCAACGCCATTACCGCCTGCATCGCCTGGCGAGTCGTCAATGGACAGTTGTGTCCGGTCACATCCATGAATGTCGAGGAAGCGAATGAGCCGACCGTTTAAGCTGCAAGCCCCCTTTAAGCCATCAGGCGATCAGCCGGAAGCCATCGAGAAGATGATCGAGGGCATCGAGTCGGGGTTGTCGCACCAGACCCTGCTTGGGGTCACAGGGTCGGGCAAGACCTTCGCCATGGCCAATGTGATTGCCCAACTGGGACGTCCCACCATCATTATGGCTCCCAATAAGACACTGGCGGCCCAGCTCTACGGAGAGATGAAGGAGTTCTTTCCCGAGAATTCGGTGGAGTATTTCGTCTCCTACTACGACTACTATCAGCCCGAGGCCTATGTGCCGGCATCGGACACCTTTATCGAGAAGGACGCCTCCATCAACGACCACATCGAGCAGATGCGTCTCTCCGCCACCAAGGCCCTGATGGAGCGCAAGGATGTGGTGCTGGTGGCGTCGGTGTCTGCCATCTACGGTCTTGGCGATCCCGATGCCTACCTGGCGATGCTGCTTCACCTGCGCCAGGGAGACATCATCAATCAGCGGGATATCCTCAAGCGGCTGGCCGAGTTGCAATACACGCGCAATGACATGGCGTTCGAGCGCGGCACTTTCCGGGTGCGGGGGGAGGTGATTGACATCTTCCCGGCGGACTCTGAACGCCATGCGGTTAGGGTGGAGCTGTTTGACGAGGAGATCGAGCGTATCACCCTGTTTGATCCCCTGACCGGTGCCCTGGAGAAGGAGGTAGCCCGCGCCACCGTCTATCCCAAAACCCACTACGTGACCCCCAGGGAGCGGGTGCTGGAGGCGATCGAACAGATCAAGCTGGAGCTCAGGGAGCGTCACCAGTTCCTGCTGGACAACAACAAGCTGATCGAGGCACAGAGAATCAAGGAGCGCACCCAGTTTGATATCGAGATGATGCTGGAGCTCGGCTACTGCTCAGGCATCGAGAACTACTCCAGATACCTCTCCGGCCGGGCCCCGGGGGAGCCGCCACCGACCCTGCTGGATTACATGCCAGAGGATGGATTGCTGGTGATCGATGAGTCCCACGTCACCGTGCCTCAGATCGGCGCCATGTACAAAGGGGACCGCTCCCGCAAGAAGACCCTGGTGGAGTACGGTTTCCGCCTGCCCTCGGCCATGGACAACCGCCCGTTGAAGTTCGAGGAGTTTGAGGCCATTACCCCGCAGACGGTGTTCATCTCCGCCACTCCGGGTAAATATGAGCTGGAGAAGTCCAATCAACAGGTGATCGATCAGGTGGTGCGGCCCACCGGTTTGCTGGACCCCGAGCTGGAGGTGCGGCCGGTCGCCACCCAGGTGGATGATCTCCTTTCCGAGGCGCGCAAGCGAGTCGCTCAGGGGGAGCGGGTGCTGGTGACCACCCTGACCAAAAGGATGGCGGAAGATCTGTCAGAGTACCTGGATGAACACGGTCTCAAGGTGCGCTACCTGCACTCAGACATTGATACCGTCGAGAGGATGGAGATCATTCGCGATCTGCGCCTGGGTGAGTTTGATGTCCTGGTGGGCATCAACTTGTTGAGGGAGGGGCTGGATATGCCCGAGGTCTCCCTGGTGGCGATTCTTGATGCAGACAAGGAGGGTTTCCTGCGCTCCGATCGCTCGCTGATTCAGACCATCGGCCGGGCCGCCCGGAACATCAATGGCAAGGCGATTCTCTACGCCGACACCATTACCGGCTCCATGCGCCGGGCCATGGAGGAAACCGATCGGCGCCGTGAGAAGCAAAGGGCCTATAACCTGGCCCATGGCATCGTTCCCAAGGGGCTCAATAAGAAGATCACCGACGTCATGGATATCGGTGGCCGCCCCGGGCAAAGCGGTAAACGCAAGGTGGCGGAGCCCAGACCCCAGTATACGCCGGTAGACCCTAAATCCGTGGCCAAGGAGATTAAGTCACTGGAAACCCAGATGTATGAGCATGCCCGAAACCTTGAATTCGAGCAGGCCGCGGACCTGCGCGACCGGATAGAGTCGCTCAGGGAGCGGCTTGCCGCCGGATAGCCCATACTTAAGTCATCCACAGGCGCAGGGATGGCGGCCTTTGCAATGACACCGGTGGGCACGGCGGACCCGGGTTTTGGGGCCGGATAGCCAGGAGGGGAGTGATCCACCGGTTGGGGAGGGGCAGACGATGCGCAAACTTCTGGGAACCGCTCTGTTCGCTGTCGCCGCTTTGGCGGCCCTGCTGTTTGGGGCGCCTGATGTCGATCAGGCCAGCAACCGCACCGTAGACAGCCAGCGGGCTGAACTGATGCAACCCGAAACACTGACTTCGGTGTTCGACTCCAGCCAGATGAACTGGAACTACGATCAGCCTCCAGAGCCGGACATCAACCAGCTGCTCAGCGATTACCCCACCGCCGCCGGTCAGATCCGCGAAACGGTTCGCGACAATCTCGCCTATGAGGCGGCAGCGGAGGGCGATTACGAGCAGGCCTACCGGCAGATGGCCCTGGCATTCAAAGAGGGCAAAGGTAAGGGCAGCTACAGCGTTACCTGGTAGCTGAGAGTCGGCGCTGGCGCACCCATTGGCTGATGCCAATGTAGATAAGCGCCGAGACCATGCCGTAGAGGTGAGCTTCCACCGCGACCCTGGCCTGGATCAGGGTCGCGAGGTCGCCACTGGCTCCCAGCACGTTCTCCCACACCACTTTGGCCACAATCCCGATGAGCAGCAAGGGGCCCAGTCGGCTGCCGCTTCGCCAGTCCTGGATGGCGAAATAGGTAAACCAGGCGTGCAATATGGCCGACAGCCCCACATACCTCTGCGTTCCCTCAACCCACCAGTAGATACCCAGCGCAATGACAACGGCGCTGAACAGGGTCAGCATCGCCAGGGGCTTGGCCCGGAAGTGCGGCTGGAAAAGCCCCAGCATTACCGTCATGCCGCCCAGATTCATCAGCAGGTGGTAACCATTGCTGTGCAGCAGATGACCGCTGAGCAGCCGCCACCACTGTCCCTGCTCCAGCTGGGTTCGGGACCAGATAAGCAGGTCATTCATCGATGGACTGAGATAGAGGACCGAGGCAACCAGAGCCAGCAGCGCAGGGACTCCCCATTGGTTCGGGGTCGGGAGGCCCCATCGATCCCTATACAAGCTGGGCTTTCTCCCGGGTGCCGCAGAGAATGGTGTCCCGGTTGGCCAGGTACTCCTGCAGGCCACGGCTGCGCAGGTGACAGGCTGGACAGTCGCCGCAACCACTACCCTTGAGGCCGTTATAGCAGGTCAGGGTGTCATCTCGAACCAGTTCCAGGGCGCCGTAATGGTCGGCCATCGCCCAGGTTTCAGCCTTATTCAGCCACATCAGTGGGGTGACCAGTTTCAGTGGCCGGTCCATCCCTTTCACCAGGGCCGACTCCATCGCCTGAATGAACTCATTCCGGCAGTCGGGGTAACCGGAGAAATCGGTTTCACAGACGCCGGTGATCACCGCTTCGGCGCCAATCTGATAGGCGTAGATCCCGGCCAGAGTCAGAAACAGGATGTTGCGCCCGGGGACGAAGGTGTTGGGCAAGCCGTTGTCGGCCAATCCGTGGTCTACGGGGATCTCGTCCCGGGTCAGGGCGGAGATCGCCAGCTCATTCAACACCCCCACATCCAGAACCTTGTGGGCGGCGACCCCCAGCCGGGTGCCGAGTTCCTGGGCGATCTCAATCTCCAGTCTGTGGCGCTGGCCATAATCGAAGGTGATGGCATGCACCTCGTCGTACTTCTTGAGTGCCTGAACCAGGCAGGTGGTGGAATCCTGGCCACCACTGAACACCACAACGGCTTTGCGTACTACTGCGGTCACTTAAGTTCTCCTGTTTGGGTAAAGGCTTCCAGCTTGGCCAGATAGGGCTGGATGTCGCCGATGTTGGCGTCGATCCAGTTACTATCATAGTAGCTGTCCAGGTAGCGTTCTCCGCTGTCACAGATCAGGGTGACGATGGATCCCGATTCGCCCCGCCGGGCCATCTCCGAGGCCAGTTGCAGCGCCCCGTAGAGGTTAGTCCCGGTACTGGCTCCGGTTTTGCGCCCCAACACCTGCTCCAGCCAGTGAACGGTGGCCACCGAGGCGGCATCAGGGATCTGGCGCATTAGGTCGACAACCCCCGGAATAAACGAAGGCTCGACCCTGGGGCGGCCAATCCCCTCGATGCGCGAGCTGCAGTCCACGCGGATGGTGGCGTCACCCTGCAGGTAGTAGTCGTAAAACACCGAGTTGTCCGGATCCACCACGCAGAGTTCGGTATCCAGCTTCTGATAGCGGATGTAGCGGCCGATGGTGGCGGAGGTGCCGCCGGTCCCGGGGCTCATCACCACGTAGCGGGGAATGGGAAAGCGTTCGTGCTCCATCTGGTTGAAGATGGAGTTGGCGATGTTGTTGTTGCCGCGCCAGTCGGTGGCCCGCTCGGCGTAGGTGAACTGGTCCATGTAGTGACCGCTCATCTCTCGTGCCAGCCGTTCCGATTCCACGTAGATCTGGCTGGGCTCCACCAGGTGGCATTGGCCGCCGTAGAACTCAATCTGGCGGATCTTCTTCTGGGCGGTGGAGTGGGGCATCACCGCGATAAAGGGCAGCCCCAGCAACCGGGCAAAATAGGCTTCGGATACGGCGGTGGAACCGGAGGAGGACTCGATGATCGGGGTCCCCTCGGTGATCCAGCCGTTACTCAGGCCATAGAGAAACAGGGAGCGGGCCAGGCGATGCTTGAGGCTGCCGGTGGGGTGGGTGCTCTCATCCTTCAGGTAGAGATCGATTTCCGCCAGGCAGGGAAGCTCCAGTTTAATGAGGTGGGTATCCGCGCTGCGCTGAAAGTCTGCCTCGATCTGGGCGATGGCCCAGTTTACCCAACGACGTGACATCTTTATGATCCCATTATTCAAATTAAGCGAGCATGGTACCCAATGCAGCCCGAAGTGTTAAGAGAGTTGGCCACCAGGAGGATGCCTTTTGGCAAGTACCAGGGGGTGGTGATGGTGGATCTGCCCATCGCCTACCTGGTGTGGATGCAGAACAAGGGGTGGCCGGCGGGCGACCTGGGGGAGAAATTGGCGCTGCTGCTGGAGATCAAACACAATGGCCTGGGCTATCTGCTCACTCCGTTGCGGGAGCCGGATAGCAGCGGCTACTGAGGACAGGTCCGACCGGAGAGTGCACGCCATCGCTAACATCAGTTGGTCATGGCTGCCAACGCCGGTGACTTCACAAAAGGTCACTTAGAGGATAAGTTTCTATTTTTATACCGAATATCTATCCACAGAACAGTGTGCAAAGGGATTTTACTATGGAGCGATTTCTGGCTGTTGTGTTGCTCCTCCTGCCGGTGAGTGTCTGGGTCGATCCCCAGTCAAAGCAGCAGATGATCAACGAGCTGATCGATGTGATGCAGATGGAGAGCAGCACCGACGCCACCTACGAACAGATGGATGGGATGATGAAAGGGCTGTCGGCCCAGATGGGGATAAAGCCTGAGGAGCAGCCTATCTACGACCGGTTCTACGAAAAGATGACCGAGCTGTTCAAGGAGGAGGTGAGCTGGCAGAAGCTGAGTCCGGTAATGGTTGAGAGCTATCAAAAACATTTCACCGAGAGGGAGATCCGCGAGATGCTGGCCTTCTATAAGACCGAGACCGGTCAGTCCATCATCGCCAAGCAGCCTCTGGTGATGCAGGAGGCGGCGATGGCCTCCCAACAGATTATTCGCGTGCTCATGCCGAAGATACAAGCGTTAAGCGAGGAGGTGGCCGAGGAGCTGCAGCAGCACCGTAAGCAGCACTAGCGGCGACCCAGGGGTCAGTGAGCCCGTCGACTCTATCCGCTGTCCCTGGCCAGTTGGATGGCGTCATTGAGCCAGCGACGATGATCCTTCAGGCCGGTGATCAGCCGTTTGGGGATGGCGCTCAGTCCCAGGTGGGCGCCACACAGCGCCCCGGTCAGTGCTGCCCTTGCCATGTTGTTGCCACCTCCGTTGACCGCCGCCATCACCGGACGCTCGAACGAGTCGGCGTAGCGGGCGGCCAGGAAGAAGGCGGCGGGCATCAGCATGGTCAGTGAGCAGGCCATGCCGTAGACCTGGGCCACCGCCTCCGGAGGCTCTACCCGGATGTGTGGGCTTTGAGCCGCCTGGATCCACCATCCCATCCCGAGGAACACATCGGGGAATGGCAGCTCCCGGCTGGGGGGAGGCGGGCTTAGGCCCTGGCCCTGTTCCTCCGCCAGCACCGCGTGGGTGAACGGCAGCTGCCGCTGCTTAATCAGCCCGCGCATCCTCTCCCCCAGGCTGCCATCCAGCGGGGTGCCCGCCACCAGGGCGCCGATGATGATGCCAAAGGCGGTGGAGGCGGTGACTATGGCAGGATCGCCGTGGGTCAGGCGGGCGCAGGCGGCGCTGTGGAGTCCTGCCTGCATCAGATCGCTGTGATAGCGGGCCCCGATAAGCGCAGCCCGCTGGGCCGCTTCGGAGGTGTCGGCCAGGGAGGGAAAATCCTCATCGTACCAATGCTTGCCCGCCACCTTGAGGGCATGCCAGATCTCCAGCATCGGCTGCTCGGTATACCGTCCCCCTTCCGCCTCCCCATTGAGGGTGTCCAGCAACAGCTCCAGGCGACGGATGTAATCCTCCTCCTGATAGCGTCCCCTGGCCACCAGGCTCTCCAGCAACAGCTGCTGACACTGACCGGTTTGCGAGACATCCCCCAACGGCACACCCTCATGGTAGCGCCCCGGCTTGGCCGGCACATACCCCTTGATGGGACCGCCATAGGCCCGCCTTAATGCGTCGAGATCGTAGTACCAGCAGGGCCCGACTCCGAGGGCGTCGCCTATTAGTGAGCCGAGGACGCTGCCGGCGGCCCGGTCCTGATACTGGGTCAGTCCCTTGGCAAAGTCGTGGTCGGACATGGCGAGGGTCCATCAGAATGAGTGTGTCCCTCAGTTTAGCTTCTGCTTACCGAGTCGACCGGGGGCGAAGTCGTTTGCCTGGGGCGGTTCAGGCCGCGCTCCGATCAGGTCGGCCACTCCTGGTAGATCATCGTCTTGGTCATACTGCCATGGCCGCCGTGCCCTGGAATGACAAACAAAAAAGGCGCTGCCCGGTAGGACAGCGCCTTGTGAGGATGGTGGAGGGGGAAGGATTCGAACCTTCGAAGGCGGAGCCGTCAGATTTACAGTCTGATCCCTTTGGCCACTCGGGAACCCCTCCACGGAATTCTCTAGATAGAGTGTTTAGCGTGCTTCTATCCAACACGGTGTCCGTGTGGCCAAGGGATCAGACGAGTCTGATCGGGGCCACTCGGGAACCCCTCCACGGGGTCTGATTGTCTGCCGTGGCTATGGGCCAGGGCGACGAATGATGGTGGAGGGGGAAGGATTCGAACCTTCGAAGGCGGAGCCGTCAGATTTACAGTCTGATCCCTTTGGCCACTCGGGAACCCCTCCACGGAATTCTCTAGATAGAGTGTTTAGCGTGCTTCTATCCAACACGGTGTCCGTGTGGCCAAGGGATCAGACGAGTCTGATCTGGGCCACAGGGCACCCCTCCACGGGGTCTGGTTGTCTGCCGTGGCAATGGGCCAGGGCGACGAATGATGGTGGAGGGGGAAGGATTCGAACCTTCGAAGGCGGAGCCGTCAGATTTACAGTCTGATCCCTTTGGCCACTCGGGAACCCCTCCACGGAATTCTCTAGATAGAGTGTTTAGCGTGCTTCTATCCAACACGGTGTCCGTGTGGCCTAGGGATCAGACGGCTCTGATCACCATTACCTTCTGGGGCCACTGGGCACCCCTCCACGGAATTCTCTAGATAGAGTGTTTAGCGTGCTTCTATCCAACACGGTGTCCGTGTGGCCTAGGGATCAGACGGCTCTGATCACCATTACCTTCTGGGGCCACTGGGCACCCCTCCACGGAATTCTCTAGATAGAGTGTTTAGCGTG
>NZ_SWCI01000050.1 GCF_005116715.1 Ferrimonas sediminicola
CCGTGGACCTCTTGCATGCCATGCAAGCGCTCTCCCAGCTGAGCTATAGCCCCACTTTTGCTTTGTAACAAAGCGAATAAGTGGCGTCCCTTACGGGATTGGCGCCCTGTTGTGGCCGTGCATAGAGCGCGCGGTGTCTACACCGCCCGGCCCCTGTCGGCATCAACAGATAAGTGGCGTCCCCTAGGGGATTCGAACCCCTGTTACCGCCGTGAAAGGGCGGTGTCCTAGGCCTCTAGACGAAGGGGACCCTGG
>NZ_SWCI01000051.1 GCF_005116715.1 Ferrimonas sediminicola
GACAGCCAGGATGTTGGCTTAGAAGCAGCCATCATTTAAAGAAAGCGTAATAGCTCACTGGTCGAGTCGGTCTGCGCGGAAGATGTAACGGGGCTAAACTAGACACCGAAGCTGCGGATGCACACTTTTGTGCATGGTAGAGGAGCGTTCTGTAAGCGGTTGAAGGTGTGTCGAGAGGCATGCTGGACGTATCAGAAGTGCGAATGCTGACATGAGTAACGTTAAAGCGGGTGAAAAACCCGCTCGCCGGAAGA
>NZ_SWCI01000052.1 GCF_005116715.1 Ferrimonas sediminicola
CAAAGCATGATTTCAAATTGCTGAGAGGGAATGACCGTGCCAAGAAAGAGAACCGATATGAAACAGATAAAAGAAGTACTTCGCCTGAAATACTGCGCGGGGCTCAGCAATCGAGACATCGCCAGATTGTAGTGGCATAGTGAATTTGGCCACCTGATAAGAGGTGATTTACCATCACCTCAGAAGTTTACAGGTGACACTATGACCAAACGTAAAAGACGTTCTTTCGACCCCGAATTTAAACTGGAATGTGC
>NZ_SWCI01000053.1 GCF_005116715.1 Ferrimonas sediminicola
TCTTCCGGCGAGCGGGTTTTTCACCCGCTTTAACGTTACTCATGTCAGCATTCGCACTTCTGATACGTCCAGCATGCCTCTCGACACACCTTCAACCGCTTACAGAACGCTCCTCTACCATGCACAACAAGTGTGCATCCGCAGCTTCGGTGTCTAGTTTAGCCCCGTTACATCTTCCGCGCAGACCGACTCGACCAGTGAGCTATTACGCTTTCTTTAAATGATGGCTGCTTCTAAGCCAACATCCTGGCTG
>NZ_SWCI01000054.1 GCF_005116715.1 Ferrimonas sediminicola
GGAACTGAAACATCTAAGTACCCTGAGGAAAAGAAATCAATTGAGATTCCCTAAGTAGCGGCGAGCGAACGGGGATTAGCCCTTAAGCACAGAGGGTGTTAGTGGAAGCTTCTGGAAAGTAGCGCGATACAGGGTGATAGCCCCGTACACGAAAACTAACTTTGTGTGAAATCGAGTAGGACGGGACACGTGATATCTTGTCTGAACATGGGGGGACCATCCTCCAAGGCTAAATACTCCTGACTGAC
>NZ_SWCI01000055.1 GCF_005116715.1 Ferrimonas sediminicola
GGAACTGAAACATCTAAGTACCCTGAGGAAAAGAAATCAATTGAGATTCCCTAAGTAGCGGCGAGCGAACGGGGATTAGCCCTTAAGCACAGAGGGTGTTAGTGGAAGCTTCTGGAAAGTGGCGCGATACAGGGTGATAGCCCCGTACACGAAAACTAACTTTGTGTGAAATCGAGTAGGACGGGACACGTGATATCTTGTCTGAACATGGGGGGACCATCCTCCAAGGCTAAATACTCCTGACTGAC
>NZ_SWCI01000056.1 GCF_005116715.1 Ferrimonas sediminicola
GGAACTGAAACATCTAAGTACCCTGAGGAAAAGAAATCAATTGAGATTCCCTAAGTAGCGGCGAGCGAACGGGGATTAGCCCTTAAGCACAGAGGGTGTTAGTGGAAGCTTCTGGAAAGTGGCGCGACACAGGGTGATAGCCCCGTACACGAAAACTAACTTTGTGTGAAATCGAGTAGGACGGGACACGTGATATCTTGTCTGAACATGGGGGGACCATCCTCCAAGGCTAAATACTCCTGACTGAC
>NZ_SWCI01000057.1 GCF_005116715.1 Ferrimonas sediminicola
CCATGCCGAACTCAGCAGTGAAACACAGTAGCGCCGATGGTAGTGTGGGAGTTCCCATGTGAGAGTAGGTCATCGTCAGGCACCAATTCCTTGATGTGAGAGTGCTAATTAGGTTCTTGCGTCAGGCGCCCAATTCGGCGGAGTGGTAGTTCAGTTGGTTAGAATACCGGCCTGTCACGCCGGGGGTCGCGGGTTCGAGTCCCGTCCACTCCGCCAACAAATCGAAAAAGCCCGTAGCTAA
>NZ_SWCI01000058.1 GCF_005116715.1 Ferrimonas sediminicola
TGAATAGCCCCTATTTTCCTAGACACCCGATTGGTTAGAAAAATACTGGGCCTCGAACTCTACCGGTGACAAGCCATCATTGGAACCATGTCGGCGCTTCGAATTGTAAAACATCTCGATGTAGTCGAAGACTTCGCTTCGAGCCTCATCTCGGGTTGAGTAGATCTTCCGCTTGATCCTTTCCCGCTTTAGCAACTGGAAGAAGCTCTCTGCTACCGCGTTGTCGTGGC
>NZ_SWCI01000027.1 GCF_005116715.1 Ferrimonas sediminicola
GCTCCACAGAGCTTCCAGATAGCTCGTAAAGGACGTCTCACAGGCACCATCGTCACCCCGGCGAAGGCCGGGGCCCAGTGGCTTTGTGATCATGCTTGAAAAAGACCCTGGATACCGGCGTGCGCCGACATGACTGTGCTGGGGAAGTTGCATTGTCATGAATTGGCACTGAGTGGCTACGAAGCGCGCCCTTACCCACAGGCACCATCGTCACCCCGGCGAAGGCCGGGGCCCAGTGGCTTTGTGATCATGCTTGAAAAAGACCCTGGATACCGGCGTGCGCCGGCATGACTGTGCTGGGGAAGCCGCATTGTCATGAACTGGCACTGAGTGGCTACGAAGCGCTCCCTTACCCACAGGCACCATCGTCACCCCGGCGCACGCCAGGGTCCAGGGTCTTGTCACCCGAATCTGGAAGCCAGCTTCCCCCCTCTCCCGCCCAGGCTCAGTGCCGGGGGGATTGGCCTTTTGCCAACCGGGTCGGGGATCGCGCCAGGTGATGAAACGGCAAGCAAAAAGAAGGGGACCCTATGGGTCCCCTGTGGTCATTGTTTCTGCTTGGCGTTCGCCTTACGCCGGGCATATTGGCTGGCACCAGCCGGTGGCTTCTCTGGTATAGGGCGGCGCTTATCCAGGATATGCTGAATCGCCTCTATGGGATGACGGTAGAGCATCCTGGGGCCGGAGTAGATCATCGCCTTCTTAGCTTGGGCCCTGGGTTGCGGCTTATAGCAATGGATTGGGCAGCGGGCACAGTCTGGTTTGCTCTCCCCGTAGGGACAACGGTCCAGTTTCTGCTCGGCGTAGTTCAATAGCGACAGGCAATCGGGGCACAGGCCGTTGGTCTTCAGTTCTGCCTGGCAGTGGGCCTTGCAGTAGATCTGAAGCATATGCTTGATGGTCTGGTGCTCTTTGGCTAGCCTGCCTGTCAGTATCTCTGAACTCATGGGATCGACTCCGGTAATGGGGGCACTGCTGTACCCCCTACTTGTGTTATGCGGTGGCCAATTTCCTGGCACGCTTGGCCGCCCAGCTGGCTTTTACTAAGCCAAACAGGAACATCGCGATAAACATGCCGCCAATGGCAAACAGGATATCACCAGGTACGCGCCACCACACCAGCTGGCGTACCAGTTCGCTTTGCAGTACTTCCGGAGAGCGGGCAAACCAGTAGCCGTGATCGATGGCTGCGAAGAACTGGATGATACCTACCGGCAGCAGCGACATGACCAGCATTGCCATCAGGCCGATGTTCATGCTCCAGAACGCCCACTTCAGTAGCTTCTGGTTCCAGCCACGCCCTTTGCTCAGTCCCATCAGGCAGAACAGCATTAACCCAATACCCAGCATTCCGTAGACACCCATAAAGGCACCGTGGCCATGGGCTGCCGTGGTATTGAGTCCCTGAACATAGTAGAGGGAGATGGGCGGGTTGATCAGGAAGCCCAGCATGCCGGCGCCGAACATGTTCCAGAAGGCGGTGGCCACGAAGAACATGATGGCCCACTTGTAGTTGGTCATCCAGCTGGCTGCGTTGCGCAGGCGGTACTGCTCGTAGGCTTCAAAACCGATCAGGGCCAGAGGGACCACCTCTAGGGCGGAGAAGATGGAGCCCCAGGCCAGTACCGATGTCGGGGTACCGGTAAAGTACCAGTGGTGCGCGGTACCGATGATGCCCCCGGAGAGGAAGATCAGGGTGGCGAACAGTACCGCGGCGTTGGCGCTGCGGGCTCGAATCAGTCCCAGGCGGACAAACATCAGGGCAATCACGGCAGTAGCAAAGGTTTCAAAGAAGCCCTCAACCCACAGATGCACCACCCACCAGCGCCAGTACTCGGCCATCGCCAGGTTGGTGTGCTTGCCCATCATCAGACCGGCACCGTAGAACAGGCCAATGGCGACAACGGAGACATAGAGCAGCCAGATCACCGGCTTATGGTCATTCTGCTCCTTGAGGGCCGGACGAATGGCGGCGGTAACCAGGGCAAGCCAGATGACCAGCCCCACCATCAACAGAATCTGCCAGAATCGTCCCAGGTCGATGTACTCATGTCCCTGATGACCGAACCAGTAGCTGAGATCGATGTCCAGCACCTGCTGAACCGCCAGCCACTCGCCGGCCATGGAACCCAGAACCACGACCAGCAGGGCAAGCCACAGCAGGTTGACGCCCAGCTTTTGCCACTTAGGCTCGCGCCCCCCGGAGAGTGCCGGTGCGATATAGAGACCGGTAGCCAGCCACAGGGTGGCAATCCAGAATACCGCCAACTGAGTGTGCCAGGTCCGGGTCAGGGAGTAGGGCAGGATATCGGACAGGGGGATGCCGTAGAACTGTTGGCCTTCAACCGCATAGTGGGCGGTGATCCCTCCCAGAACGATCTGCAGCATGAACAGACCGATGGCAGTCAGGAAGTACTTACCCAGTGCTCGCTGAGACGGGGAGGGCTGGTGGCTGAAGATGGGATCCTCCTTGGCCGGTGTGGGCAGGGGATCATGCTTCAGGGTGGAGTGATACCAGGCCAGGGCTGCGACACCAAAGATCAGCACCACGACGGACAAGATGGACCAGACGGTAATAGAGGAGGTGGGCAGGTTGTCCACCAGGGGCTCATGGGGCCAGTTGTTGGTGTAGGAGACACCGGGCTGGTCAACGCGGTCGGTGGCGGTCGCCCAGGCGCTCCAGAAGATGAAGGCGGTCAGGTCTTCACGTCTTTGCAGTGAGGGCAGGGTGCCCTCCTTCATGGCGTACTGCTCCCGCAGGGGCTGAAGTTCGGGATCGTCGCCAAACAGGGAGAGGTAGTGTGTCTGCACCATCTTAATGGCGTCAAAGCGGGTATCAGACAGGGTAATGGTGCCGGTTTCCGGGTTATATCGGTTTCGGCGAACGTCGGCCTTGAGTTCGGCCTGCAGGCTACTCTGCTGCGCCGCACTAAGGGCGTCGTAACTGTTGTCAAATTGGCCCTGGGCCCGGATCTCCAACCAGGCAAGTAGCTCACGGTGCAGCCAATCGGCGCTCCAGTCCGGGGCAACATAGGAGCCGTGGCCCCAGACGGAGCCAAGCTGATGCCCCCCCATGGAGCGCCAGGCCATCTGGCCCTGCTGAATATCCTCTTCGGTGAAGAGGATCCGGCCATTGTCACTGATGACCTGTGAGGGAATGGGAGGCATCTCCCGGTAAGTATTGCTGCCCATGGAGAGCAGCACGGTGAAAGAGGCGAGACAGGTGAGTATCAGCGCCCAGAGTATGATTTTTTGTCGACTCATAACCGTACCTGCTTTGGGGATTCGTCGTTGTTGAGGGTGATTTACCAAAGGTGCATTCTCAGTGCATCTTTAAGATGAGAGTACCTTAGTAAAGTGCTCAGGTATTATCAACAGAGGATTTTCAGGAACAAGCAGGCTGAGATCCTGATCACAGATCAGTGGGGCACGGTTACTCCAAAGGGGATAGAGGAGGGCGGCTGAGCCGCCCTTGGGTTAAAGAGAGGGATTGCTTTTCAGGCTGGCCGGCAGAGTTTCCAGTATCTGATCGGCCAAGCCGGTACCTGCGGCCTGATAGATGTTGTAGACGCTGTGGACCCCCATGTCGATCAGTGCCTCCTCCTCATCGGGATAGCGCACGATGGCGGTTACCTTGCCCTTGTAGTCACTGTTGAACAGCAGCTCCGCAGTATGGAGGTTACCCTGGTGTGAAGGCATAGCCAGGACGATGAGATCGATGCTGGAGCTTGGCACCAGCTTGTCCCAGAAGTCGGAATCCGTGCCATCCCCCAGTACCGCACGTCGCCCCTCACTCTTGTGCCGCTCGATGATCTCCTGTTTGTGGTCGATGCCCATGACCTGACCCTGGTGGGCCATATCGAGGGAGTCATAGGCCGCAGACCCAATTCTGCCCATGCCGAAGATGAGAATCTTGGGCTGGCCAATATGGATTGGCTGGTCCTCGGGGTGGAGAGGGTGGCGTTGCCAATGGCTGAGTCGGGGCAACAGCCACTGATAGATCCCCTGAGACAGTCGACCCAGAGGGGCGGCAATCAGAAAGCTGAAGGCGACCATCAGCGCGATCACCCTGAGCCAGGTGGCCTCCAGGCCGCCTGTAGCGATGGCCGCGGTCATCACGATCAGCCCGAATTCGCTGAAATTACCCAGGGTCAGTGCCGACATGAAGGAGGTGCGCAGTCGGAGGCGGAACAGCAGCAGCAGTCCGACAAAGAGCAGCAACTTGAGCGGAAGCAGGGTCAGCAGAGCCAAGGCGGTTGTGATCTCCTCGAGGGAGGGGATCCCCTGCTGGCCAATAGTAAGGAAGAAGGCCACCAGAAACAGCTCTTTGAACAGAAACAGTGATTTTGACAACTCTGATGATTTGGCGTGACCTGCCAAGAGGATACCCATGAGCAGGGCACCCAGGTCCGGTTTGAGGCCGACGGCATCAAACAGGGCGGCGCCGGGAACCAGCGCCATCACCAGTCCAAAGAGCACCAACATCTCTCCGTGACCACTGCTCTTCATTATTCTGAACAACAGGGGCCTGGCCAGGGGCAGGGCCAACAGCACCAGCGCCCAGGGCGACGGCCAGACCCCCTTGCTGATGGTCAGGTAAACCACCGCAAAGATGTCCTGCATAATCAGAATGCCGATGGCGGTGCGGCCATAAAGGGACTGCAGATCGCCACTCTCCTCCAGGGTCTTGATGGCGAAGACGGTGCTGGAAAAGCTTAATGCGAAGCCCAGAGTCAGGATCTGCGGATTCGACAACTGATCGAACAGGCCCAGGCCCAGTAATGCTAACGCCTTGATCAGCAGCGAACAGACAAAGACGATGATCAGCATATGGGTGGTCGCCGTTCCCCACACCTCCCGCTTGGTCAGGCTGTTCAGATCCAGCTTCAGGCCAATGGCAAACAGCAGCAGCAGTACACCCAGATCAGCGACAGGGTTGAGAAAATCCAGCGCGTCGATGCCGGCGCCAAACAGAGCAAAGCCGGCGGTGAGGTAGCCGATGAGCGGAGGAAGACCAATTCGAACGGCAACCAGGGCCAGCAGGAGAGGAGTAAGAAGAAGGAGAGGATCCATCCAAAATCTCTGGTTTGATAATTAGATGCCTGTATTGTAACCAGTTTAACTCTCTCTGAGTGACCTGGGCCTAAGAAATTCCGGCCTAAATTTCCCGATATCAGCCCATGGCTTGGCCGAAACGCTATTTTCAGTAGGTCGCTTTAGGGTGGAGATGTGGATAACTCTGTGGGTTTTCTGTGTGAATGCGGTGGGGTTGACCGATCGCCTCGTAAACTTGAAAAAACTTTCCATTTTGCCTTGCCAAGTTATTCGAACCCCCTATAATGCGCTCCCTGTCGACGGGGCACAGCGGGTCATCAAACACCGTGCTGAGCAAAACATCGACACCCGGAAAATCCTTTGAAAATAGGGGTTGACGGGGGATGAGGAAAGCGTAGAATGCGCAGCCTCGGCAACGC
>NZ_SWCI01000028.1 GCF_005116715.1 Ferrimonas sediminicola
CGATCCGTGACCTGTTTGACGGCTTCTTTCTTGAACTCTTCTGGGTAACGCTGGCTGGACATAACACCTCCAAATGGGAGCCTTATTGTAAGGCTTTGGGGTGTCTATGGAAGTGGGGGCTATTCACTTCGAGGTGAAAGGTAGAGCGCGAGACCTTGAGAAACGGCTGCATGAGCGTTTTCGATCCCAGAGGAAAAAGGGAGAATGGTTTGAAGGCGTTACAAATGAAGACGTTCTAACTGCTGTTGGAGGGAGGGCAGCAACTGCCAAAGACTACTGAGCTAGCTGTAATGCGCTCAGGCTCTCCTGGGCGCAGTTATCCCGTCATGCGGGGCCGGACTGTGTAGCATTCTTCGAGTCGGTCAATCAATCATTGCTCATCAATATTGATAAGCAAGCGACACATATCTCGCCTCAAATTTGCCAGAGAACACCGATCGCTTGGTGAAATGGAAACGGTCAAGTAATGTTCTCCCCCAGGATGAATAGCCCGCCCATGCTTCGAGCGCCTCTCAAAGCGCCATCCTTGAGTTACTAGATCTCGCACAAACTTGTGAGTGTCTTTATCTGTGCTGTACCTCATGCTTTGCGCTCCTCAAACTGGATTTGATATCGCTTGGCAAAACGATTAGCGCAAAATTTAATCTCTGAGAATGCAGCGCCAACACCAACCTCCAAGATTGGAGAACTGTAGACGTAACCACCTTGTGGGTCGTTGAGTCGATTTTGAAAGAATCGACCATAAGGATCGATCATCAAATATGAATAACCCATATCCTGATTGTCCTCCGCACAGATGATGTCGGAGAACGCTTTGTGCTGGTGTAGGAAACGCTGGAATTGCAGATCAGATATAACAAGTGTTCTGTCAACAACCGGTAATAATCGCAATAACTTCCACTTCTTAGGAGCAAGGCTTCGAATCAAAGAACTCAAATCCTCGTTGCAGTTAAGCTTGTTCACTACGGTGTTAAGCTTGAGCTTCAACTTTGGATTCTTTTCACTTGCTGTCGCCAAAATCTCTTCCAACTGCACCAGGCCCAGAATTCGATCCGCTCGACTGACACGCCCTATGCCGAGGTTCGTTTCCTTGTTGAGTGAATCGATGCTAACTCCAAGCCAGCCCAACAAGAGCAGTAGCTCTGATCCGACTCTCGAATTTAGTAAACTCCCGTTAGTTATGGCTGATAACTCGAACCCAATATCACGAGCATAATGTGCCAAATCCAAAAGTTTGCTGGAATGCAGCAAAGGCTCTCCACCGGCAAAGTTAAGTCGAGGCACACCGAAGATTCCGGTCCCATGGAAAGGGTTATCTGGATTTTCGGGATGGAGATATTCGTATAGTTTCTGCAGCAATGTCGTCGATTTTGCAGGGTGCTTAACAAGTTCACGAGGACAAGGTGCATCTTGCCACTTGGCATAGCAATAATGGCAGTGATAGTTGCACGCTTCGGTTAGGTGCCAGTTAACAACTGGTTGGATTACATTAGATTTGGTCATGGTTTGGACTCCTTTCTTGTTGAGCCAAGCCAGTATTTCAATCCACTAAACGGTCCGGTATGCAATCTCCTGTATCCCCCACGTTTACAGGGGGGGGGTACAAGAGATTTCAATGTCGGGGGTCAAAGCCCATGCAAGGATGGATGGGATTCTTTACAACAAGGAACAAAAACAGATGGCAACACTTCCAACAATTGAAACCATTCTCTTCGAAGTCTACAAATCACTTTGTGGGAGTGAGTACCCGTCCACTAAGAAAAGCAAGTTTGTCCATGGAGATATGAAGCTGGATAACCATCGTGAAATGGCATCGAGCATCCTTGAAGCAATCTTTGAACAACTGGGCATGGACGCAATGGCTAAATACCAAGCGACCTTTCCACTAGAGAACTTTGTTAATGCTTACAAATCAGTAGAGCAGTCGACTTGGAGTCATGGCGCAGAGCAACACCAAATCAATTGGTACGTACTAAGTCATTTCCTTGTGCCTGGAATCGCCAGGTTGAATGCATTTTGGAATACTGAAGAGTCATTCGATGCCGGAATGCCCAGTGGCTATTTCTGGTATCTACCGGAAATCCGTCAGAATGGTAGTAAGAGCGAGTTATATATGCCAGTGGCGCAGGTGCTTGATTGGTTGCTTGACCTATTGGACGGCTCCACAGAAGTGCTCGCTGCTCAAAGAGAAGCATCGCTTAAGTCTATAGACGATAAACAAGACAATGTCTTGCGAATCCTCTACAACTGGCGCGGCAAGGGCATCCCTACTGTCAAAATGATAAAGGAGATCTTCTCGGACCGGGTACAGCTCGATTTTTCAGGTACCTTATCATTGAAGAGCAATCTGACGGTTGCTCAACAGGTGCAATCTGTGCTGGATTTTGCCCGAAGGAAAAACCTGACTGCTGAACAACTTCGACAGGAAATCCCAGCGACTTCTCCAGGGCTACTGGAAAAACTGCTCCAGGGTGAAGGAAGCAAGAGCGAAAACAAGCGATTTATCGCATTGATGCAAGAGCGTTACTCCGCACCATCAACTAAGACCATCCGTCAGAGGCTGCTAGTTGCCAGAATGGTTCAAGATGGCTACGTACGCTTAGTAAAAGCTCTGCATAGTAACGTCAAACCATCGAACCTGAACCCGAACGAAAACAAAGTGCTTCAGCTGCTTGAGGTCTACAGGTACGTATACAACTTAACCATCGAAGCTTATGGTGAGCGTGGACATGCTAGTGAAGCTGAGGAAAACAAGTGGTTTGAGGATCATCTGCCGCCTTGGCTATCCGAGGGGCTACTCCTCTCAATTCTGCCTTCACGAATACAGACGGCTAATGCTGAGGTCGCAGAATTGCTAACTGACAAGTTCCAAGCTTTGACCGGCAAAGAATCGCTGGAAAGCGTCTGGCCCTGCGATGGAGATAACGAAGAAGAGCTCATCAACCGAGAGCTAACTCGTATAGCAGAACGTACTGACAAGCATGATTCGCGAGCAAAGCTGGCCGAAATGGTATCGAAGGGGTCTCCATGGCGACACCTTCAAGCCGAGAGTAGATTTCAGGTGATCTCATGCCTTGCCCAAGATGAAAGCATAAATAATAAGGCTCGAGAGGCAGCAGGTAATCGTCTCAACGAACTTGCGACCTCACCGGAAGAAAAACTGCAATGCGGCCTTTTGTTTCTTCACAATAACTTGAATGACAAGGAATACAAAAGGCAGAAGACCTGTCAGAAAGACGTTGCAACAGTGCTGGATGAGCTAGAAGCCAATCAAGCCTATGAGTTCTGGCGAGCTCCAATTCTGCAATACCGTGCTAAACATGAGCTGGCTCAAAACAACTTCGATGAGGCGGAGGAACTGTTTCGTCATGCCCTGGAGGCGTGCAAGGAGCGCAATTTTGGCTCTCTCCAAGGAGAGATTGCTCGAGATTGTTTTGCTTTAGTTGTCGCAAACAACAAGGTTGAACCTGGGACTCATCAGAATTTTTTCAGAATCATGCTGGCTAATGGGGTTATATCGGGAACAAGTAACCTAGAGCCTTCGATTGAAGACACGAGCCGAGAGCTATCTAGCTACTTCTGGGAAGTGCTTTATAGACCCTACCCCACAGTAAAATGCAACAAACCTCTGGCTGATGCCGAGATCAAGCGCACAATACGCACATTGCTTCAAGGTAGTGATGCTGAGGTGGATTCATGGATTAAGCACAACAAGAAAAAACGGCTTCACATGCCAACAGGTGAATCCTACTTGATGATGTTTATTAAGTTGATGAACAACGCCATGAAAAACCCTTGCACGCAAGAGTTGTCAATATTCGTCAGAACAATTCGTCAAATCGCCATCCGACTGGCTCAAGATGCTCCCCAACAAATCAATATTTCAGACTTTAAAGGACAAACACCACTAATGCTGGTGGCAGAATCTGGTGATAGTGAGATGTTGGAACTGCTACTGAGAAATGGGGCCAAAACTGATATGCAAGATTACCAAGGTAGAGGTGCGCTGATAGCCTCAATCAAGTCGAACAATCAGGCTTCCCTTGATACGTTGTTGAATCACGAGTGCTCTACTGAACTTGTAACTATCGATGGCAACTCAGCACTTCACACCGCAGCCTGGTCGGCAAACACCTATGCAATTGAGCAACTGCTCAAACGCAACCCAGAGCTTATCTGGAAGAAGAATCAGAATGCTCTGACACCACTCGAACTACTAGAGCTATTCATTGAAAACAAGCAAGCGCATGAGGCTTTGAACAGACAACTAGTAAATCGCACCGTTACCGTTGCTCAACTGAAGGAAGCCGCTGCTCTTATTGAGGTCATTGCATTTACCGGATGATCTTAGTTGAATTGACTCGAGCGAATCGCCATCCCTCTTCAACTTTAGGATGGCGTTGCTTATCTAATCGTTCGCAGGGCAGAGATTGAACGATGCAGTGCTTCACAACAACAGGTACGAAAGGATGCTGAAGTTGACCCGTTTTAGTGGACACCAAAATCGATAGATTGAGGTGTCAGAATGCCTGCCTACAAGACAGGAAAACGAACTCAACAGTACAGTGTGGAGTTCAAGGTAAAAGCGGTGACCTGGTCA
>NZ_SWCI01000002.1 GCF_005116715.1 Ferrimonas sediminicola
TGTTTAGCGTGCTTCTATCCAACACGGTGTCCGTGTGGCCTAGGGATCAGACGGCTCTGATCACCATTACCTTCTGGGGCCACTGGGCACCCCTCCACGGAATTCTCTAGATAGAGTGTTTAGCGTGATTCTATCCAACACGGTGTCCGTGTGGCCAAGGGATCAGACGAGTCTGATCACCATTACCTATTGGGCCACTCGGGAACCCCTTCACGGGGTCTGGTTGTCTGCCGCGGCCATGGGCCAGGGCGACGAATGATGGTGGAGGGGGAAGGATTCGAACCTTCGAAGGCGGAGCCGTCAGATTTACAGTCTGATCCCTTTGGCCACTCGGGAACCCCTCCACGGAATTCTCTAGATAGAGTGTTTAGCGTGCTTCTATCCAACACGGTGCCCGTGTGGCCAAGGGATCAGACGGCTCTGATCACCATTACCTTCTGGGGCCACTGGGCACCCCTCCACGGAATTCTCTAGATAGAGTGTTTAGCGTGCTTCTATCCAACACGGTGCCCGTGTGGCCAAGGGATCAGACGAGTCTGATCACCATTACCTATTGGGCCACTCGGGAACCCCTCCACGGGGTCTGGTTGTCTGCCGCGGCCATGGGCCAGGGCGACGAATGATGGTGGAGGGGGAAGGATTCGAACCTTCGAAGGCGGAGCCGTCAGATTTACAGTCTGATCCCTTTGGCCACTCGGGAACCCCTCCACGGAATTCTCTAGATAGAGTGTTTAGCGTGCTTCTATCCAACACGGTGTCCGTGTGGCCAACGGATCAGACGAGTCTGATCACCATTACCTTCTGGGGCCACAGGGCACCCCTCCACGGAATTCTCTAGATAGAGTGTTTAGCGTGCTTCCATCCAACACGGTGCCCGTGTGGCCGAGGGATCAGACGAGTCTGATCACTGCTACCTTTGGGGGGCGCTAGGAAACCCCACCACGAGTGCGGCGCTATAGTAGCAAAGCGTTCGCATGTGTAAAGCCTTTAGAGCAACTTTTTCCTAAAGTTTTATGTCGTTAGGCCGATAAAGAAACTGAACTCATGATTTTTGGATGTTTTCTATGCAGGCAGAGGCCATATTGGTCAACGAGTGGCAGCTGGGGGATTCCCTGAGCCAAGCCATTCAGACAGACAGACGCAGCGACTTTGGCTTAATGCTAGCCATGTTGTCGCAGGACGTCCGCCTGCACGCCGAATTTCAGCTCCCCAAGGTGAGTCAGCCCGAATCCGAGGACCTGCGCCGGCGCTTCTCTCTGCCGGAACCCGAGCAGACCAAGGCACACTATTGCGATGCCCAGCGCAGCTGCCGTATCGCCAACGCGTTCCACCAGTCCGGCCTGGCCCAGAGCCGACTGCAGCAGTGCCTGGATCCCGATGCACTGGTCTATGAGGGGGAGCACAGCGCCGCCATGCAGTTGGCCCTGGATAACTGCTCCCCCAGCGTCAAGTGCCCCCAGGTGCACCAGTTGGCGGCCCGCCAACCCGGTCACTGGCGTCTCGAGCAGCTGCTGGCCGCCCAGCGTCTCCAGGCCGGAGTCTTGGCCTGACCAATTAACCGAAACGGCCCAAGGGTCGGATCAATGTGATCTCGGTCAATCCGGTGCCCCTATCTTCAAGGCTATACTCTGTTTTGAATCTCCATCAGTTTTTTAGAGGTAACAGATGAGCATTACGAATAAGGGTGCTGGTTGTGACACCTGTGGTTGCTATATGGATATCGGCGCCATCATTGCAGAAGAGGACAACATTCTGACTCTGCCTGTACAGGGGTCTGATGAGCAGTCTGCAATGGGCTTTTTCGATGACTATGTTCAGAAGGCCAAGGCCCGCTTCGCTGATGTGGCTACCGAAACCAAGTGGGATGCGGAGAACCAGCAACTGACCGGTAAACTGATCTTCAGCTGCGCCGCCGAGCGCATCATCTTCGAGATGACCCTGGCCAGCTAAGCGCGCCCATGACTGAAAAAGGAGTGCCTTGGCACTCCTTTTTTACTTTCTAGCCGGCTGCCGATTACAGGCAGCACCTCTTGGCCTTCTTGCCGCTGCCGCAGGGGCAGGGATCATTGCGCCCCAGCTTGACGGCCGGTCGGATCTCGCCACGGCTGTAAAACCAGCGTCCCTCCAGGCGGCGAAACTGGGAGCGCTCCCACAGTGCCAGGATATCCTCTCCCTGGCGGTACCAGGCCCTGAACTCCACCTCACCCTGTTCGCCCTTAGGCGGCGGGGCATCGACGATCTGCAGCCCCACAAACCGGCTCTCCTCACAGCTCCGCGCCAGGACGGCTTCAGTCACATCGTCGCGGGTATCTGGGTCATGAGTATCCAGCAGGTAGGCGGCGGCGCCTTCGACAAAGGCACTGTAGCGGGAACGCATCAGCTGCTCCGGGCTGGCGGCCACGGCCTTGCCGAGCTGGAGCGGCTGACAGCAGCAGTCAAACTGACGCCCGCTGCCGCAGTGGCAATGGCTCATCGGCTTCGGCTCTCTTTATCCTGGGGATCCGCTGGGCGGTACTCCTCATAGAACAGCCCCTGTTTGCGTTCGGCATCCAGGAAGCGGTTGACCTTGGTGCGGTTGGCGGAGTCGCTGATGATGCGCCACTGATTGGTGTCGTCCCTCTGGAAGCTCATGATGAACTTGCCGACGAATTCGCTGGCGGGCTGCTCGGTGCTCCGGTCCGGGGTGTAGACCACCAGGTAGTAGCCGGCATCGGTGACGGTGCCGTCGGACACCAGCCGGTTGACCACCCGGTAGTGAACCTTGAGCTCGGCCCCGCGCTTCTTGATTTTCTTGAACCAGTGGCCAAAGCCCTTGGCAATCTGATCGCGCCCGGACAGCAGTCCCTCCTCCTTGGAGGCACTGATAACACAGGCACCGCTACTGTAGAATTGCACCAGGCGTTCGGTGTCCAGGTCATTGTAAGCCTGGCTGATGTGGCCATAGACCCGGTTAATCTCTTCGTTGATGTCGGCGGCCAGGGCAGGCAGGGCCAACACTAGGGCCAACACCAGGGTCAACATCAGGGCTAGAATGCGCACGTATCGTGCTCCACCATTAATACACACCTCTACTATCGCCGTGGCGGGCAAAATATGTAAAGGTTGAAACCATTACAAAGTTTGACACGAGGGCCTCGGCACCCGTGCGCAAATGCTGAGCGATCACGTCGGGGTGCCCTCAACGCCAAATCTGGATTGGGTATACTATCAGAGTTATCACCTTAGCGGAGGCTAATATGCAGTCAAACGAGATGGATGAATTTTTGCATGCAATGGCCGACGTTAAACCCATAGGCGGTCAGGATAAGCACTCCCTGCGTCAGCCCAAGTCCACTCCCACAGAAGCCCAATTGGCGCGACGACATGCTGCTCAGACCGATGGCAGCGGTGACCGTGATGGGGTCAGTGACCAGGGGGTGGCCCCGGTGGAGCCGGAGGACCCCATCGGTTTTGCCCGAGACGGGGTCCAGCATGGGGTGTACAAGAACCTCAGGCTGGGTAAGTACCAGGTCGACGCCAGGCTTGACCTGCATGGCCTGAGCGTGGCTCAGGCGAAACAGACTTTGTTACAGTTCATCAGGGATTGCCAGAGAGTCGAGGTGCGCACCGCCCTGGTGCTTCACGGAAAGGGGATGCACACCCGACCGTTCAAAGGGCTGCTGAAAAGTTATGTGGCCCACTGGCTGCCGCAGATGCCCGAAGTGCTCGCCTATCATTCGGCCCTCAAGCAGCATGGCGGCAATGGTGCCGTCTACCTGCTGCTCAAGAAGGGAGAGCGTCAGAAGTCGGAAAACCGGGAGCGGCACCAGAAGCGGTGAGGGAGGCCAGCTGGGGTTGCCCTCCTCGGCCTAACGATCTGGCAGAGTGATGTTCAGCTCCAGTACCGACAGATCGGGATCGCGGTTATCCAACTGGACACGGACTGTGTCCGGGCTGACGGACACGTAGTTGGCCAGGACGGCGAGGATATCCCGCTCCAGGGCGGGCAGGTAGTCCGGTCCCTCGCGTCTGGCCCGCTCGTGGGCCACGACGATCTGTAGGCGCTCCTTGGCGGTTTGGGCGCTGTTGCTGCTCTGTTTGCGAAAATAGTCCAGGAACGACATCACTTCCCTCCGAACAGTCGGCGCAACAGTCCCGGCTTCTCAGCGCTGATGAAGCGCATGGGACGCGCGTCCCCCAGGAGCCGGGCGACGGTGTCCTGATAGGCTTGGCCGGCGTCGCTGGCGTCGTCCAGGATCACCGGGGTCCCGGAGTTGGAGGCTTTCAGCACCGCCTGGGATTCGGGAATGACCCCCAGCAGGGGGATAGCCAGAATATCTTCTACGTCGGCCACGCTCAGCATCTCTCCCGACTCTACCCGGACAGGGTTATAGCGGTTGAGCAGCAGGTGCTCGCGAATGGGCTCCTGTCCCAGTTCGGCTCGGCGGGATCGGCTCTGCAGCATGCCGATGATCCTGTCTGAGTCCTGTACCGATGAGACCTCGGGGTTGGTGGTGATGATCGCCTCGTCGGCAAAATAGAGCGCCATCATGGCACCGTTCTCGATGCCCGCCGGGCTGTCACAAAGGATGTAATCAAACTCCTGCTTCAGCCTTTCTAGCACCTGCTCCACCCCCTCCCGGGTAAGTGCGTCCTTGTTGCGGGTTTGCGAGGCGGGCAGAACGAACAGCCGGTCGCATCGCTTGTCTTTGATCAGCGCCTGGTTGAGGTTGGCCTCGCCCTGGGTGACGTTGATGAAGTCGTACACCACCCTGCGTTCGCAACCCATCACCAGGTCCAGGTTACGCAAGCCGATGTCGAAATCGATGATGACGGTTTTGTGGCCTGACATTGCCAGGCCCATGCCGATGGCGGCGGAGCTGGTGGTTTTGCCCACGCCCCCTTTGCCAGAGGTGACTACGATGACCTTCGCCATGTGTTGAGATCCTACTTGGTGTGATTAGAGTGAAACGGGACTGAGGGCGAGCTGGCCCTGAGCCAATCTGGCCAGGGCCGCTTTCTGCCAGTATTCACGGGTGATCTGCTCGCTGAGCCAGAAGTGACCGGCGATGGAGAGCAGTTCCGCCTGTTGATTCAGACAGAGAATCGAAGCGTCCGACTGACCATTGGCGCCGGCGATGGCCTTGCCCCTCAGGGTGCCCAGAACCTGGATGCTGCCATCGGCGATCACCTCGGCACCGGCGCTGACGGAACCGATGATGACCAGATCCCCACCTTCGGCATAGAGCTGCTGTCCCGAACGAATGGAACGTTGCTCCACCCGGGTGGCCTTGGCGCCGCTGCTCCTGCTGCGCGAGCCGGTCAACAGCGGCACACCCGCCTCCCTGGCCTGGAGCTTATGGCCGGCATCAGCCTGGCGTATCCCTAGGGGGTTGAGCCTGGCCCTGCGGACCAGAGACAGCAGCGGGGCCAGCGCCACCCCGGCACCGACCGCCTCCAGATCCAAAACGCAGCTCATGCCATCAAACAGCGAGGGTGCCTGGTTCAGTTGCTGTTGCAGTTGGGCGTCGATCTCCTGCAGGTGGGAACCGGACAGTTTTAGAACGGGTAGGGTAAAACTTGAACTGGTGAATTCGATGCCGTGTTGCTGCATCTTGAAACTTCTCTTAAGGACAGGCCCGGGGGGCCCGGCGAACGCTATTTTTTGGTGGCGGCCATGGTATAGTGGAGGTCACCTTTTCGCAAGCAACCCGGTGGGCGTATTGCCCTGGAAAACAGATGATTTGCGCGATCTATAAAAGTACAAAGAAAGCCGAAACCTACCTCTTCATAAACAAGCGGGATGACTTTTCCCAGGTGCCTCAACCGCTGATGGACACCTTCGGCCGACCTCAGTTTGTGATGATTCTGCCTCTGGCCAAGGTGGGTAAACTGGCTCAGGCCGACATCGACAAGGTCAGGGAGGGCCTGAATCAGCAGGGGTTCTACCTGCAGTTGCCGCCTCCACAGGAGGATCTCCTGAAGACCCACAAGGAGTGGATCAAGTCACAGCAGCAAGAGTGAAGCCAGGTTAGGGAGCGACAATGACACACAAATGGCTAGCAATACTAGGATTGGCGGTGGTTCTGCCGCTGCAGGCTGCCGACAAGGTGAATTTCGAGCAGTACGTAGCCCAGCTTAAGCAGGAAGCGGTGGCGCGTAACTTCAGCCAGGCAACCGTCGACGCCGCGTTCGCCGGCATCAAGTTGCACAAGCGAGCCATCAAGGCGGATCGCAATCAGCCCGAGTTTAAGAAGACCCTGGATACCTATCTGCCACAGGCCGTACCGGACTGGAAGGTCGCCAAGGCGCGCAAGTTGATGGAGCAGCATCGTGAGTTGCTGAAGAGGGTGGGGCGGGCCTACGGGGTCCAGCCCAGGTTTATCGTGGCGCTGTGGGGCGTCGAAACCAACTTTGGCAGCTACACCGGTAACTTTTCGGTTGTTGGTGCCACCGCTTCGCTGGCTTACGAAGGGCGCAGGGAGGCCTTTTTTAAGGACCAGCTGTTTGCCGCGCTGACCATTCTGGAGCAGGGACACATCAGTGCCGAGCAGATGAAGGGTTCCTGGGCCGGAGCCATGGGGCAGTGCCAGTTTATGCCGACCTCCTTCCTGGCTTATGCGGAAGACTTCGATGGGGACGGCAAGAAGGATATCTGGACCAACAAGGCCGATGTATTTGCGTCTGCCGCCAACTATCTGAAGCAGGTAGGGTGGCGGGATGACTTGACCTGGGCCCGCCAGGTGACCCTGACCCAGCCGGTGGCCAAGGAGTTAACTGGTCTCAACGTCAAGAGGACCTTGTCCCAGTGGCAACAGATGGGGGTTCGCCGCTATGACGGTTCCGATCTGCCGACCCGGGATGTTGAAGCGTCCCTGGTTCAGCCTGACGATGCCCAGGGGAGAAGCTATCTGGCTTACGCCAACTACGATGCCTTGATGCGCTGGAACCGCAGTCACTACTTTGTGGCGGCGGTGGGTCATCTCGCCGATCGCATCAAGTTCTCCCAGTAGACGGCAGGGGGGACGCGCTCAGGCTAGTGAAATATTCTGTCATGGCCGTTATAATGCCGCCCCCGACGGGAGAGGTGACGAAGTAGCAGAGGTAGAACGGTGAGCGTAGAGCAACCTTTTTGGCATAAGCCCTTAACCCAGATGACCGAACAGGAGTGGGAAGCGCTCTGTGACGGCTGTGGCAAGTGCTGCCTGAACAAGCTGATAGATGATGATACTGAAGAGGTGTACTTCACCAATGTCGCCTGTCAGCTGCTTAACGACAAAACCTGCGAGTGCAGCCGCTATGACACTCGTTTCAACTATGTTCCCGACTGCTATAAGGTCACGCCGGATAACGTCGGTACCATCGCCTGGCTGCCCACCAGCTGTGCTTATCGCCGCCTCCACGAGGGACGGGGCCTGCCAAGTTGGCACCACCTAGTCGCCGGCAATAAGTCTCAGATGCATAAGCAGGGGATGTCGGTACGTCGTAAGGTGCTCAGTGAGCTGGAGGTCGGTCCGGATCCAGACCTTTTCGGGTTCATCGTGCTTTGGCCTCTCGACGATCTGGACTGACGCGGGTCACTTCCATCAATGAAAAAGGCGTGCTTGGCACGCCTTTTTTGTTTGTATTCAATTCATGGCGGGCCGATACCGCGGCCCCATCCGAAATGGGACTCTGTCTCTCTACCGGTCTGTCGGCGAATTAATGCATATTGACTAATTTGATTGGTGATAGAAAAATTATTGGCTGATCAATTAAATTGATCTAAGAATGCCATGATTATCTATTTAATCGATCGGCGTTTTCCTCCTTATAGGCTACCTTACAGAGAAATAAAATTCACTAAAGGGTCTGTTGCGAGAAAAGAAAATGTGTGGCAGGGCGCACGTCATGGTTACGACGATCTAAATTACCTCCTTAACCAAGTTCAATAACTGGAGAAAATTCTGTCCACATGCATTTGGGAGTGTGATATTACTGTGCCTCCCGTTGGTCCCATGAGTTATCTTTCTGCATGTGACTGAATTATATAGGTTAGCAGATTCTTGGGCGACGGGGGGACTGACGGCGCAGCGGTGTGATGCCCAGGCAATAGCCCCGGCGGCCCTGCGCTGGTCATCCTCGATACAATATCCAAATGCTCTTAACTATCTTAAGAGCAGAGTTCAGCGCGTCTGACCGGCAGAGAGTAATTACTATTGGGCTTTATTGGCGCTTTTTGAAAAATCAAAGAAAGCGTGCGATTAGTCAGTTGGGGTCTGGGCTAAAATAATCCAACCGGATGGGTCTATGAAAGGAATGAGTTTTAAAGCCAGTTTAATGGCTATGTCTATGGGATTACTGGTGTTGGCCTTGGTGGCCACCAGTGCAATATCTGCCAGGAATATGAGCCACGCCGTCAGTGAGGAGGTGAAGTTCTCCATGGAGCAGGCGGTGCGCCATGAGAGCCAGGTGATCAGTGAGCTGGTTGAGCGCGGCCACCGGGCGGTCGATGGGCTGGTGGATCTCTTTGCTCAGCATCCCGACTGGGGAGAGCGGGAGTACCTGTCGGCTCTGCGCGAGGCCGAACTGGTGACCGGCTTGCCGGGGCTGATGCTGGGACAGCAGAGCGGCGAGGCCTACGCCTCCCGGCCATTCAAAGGTTGGCGTGGCGGGGTGCTTGACCCTGGCCAGGATGTTACCGAACGCCGCTGGTACCAAGTGGGGCGTGCCGGTAATGACACCCAGGTAACCGATGTCTATTTTGTCCCCGGTGACACTACCCCCTATCTCTCCATTGTGAAACCCAGCAGCACTGGCGTGGTGGCGGGCAGCCTGGCGATGAGTGAACTTGCCAGGGTGCTCGGCGAGGTGGAACTGGTTCCCGGTACCATCGCCATCCTGGCGGAGCAGAGCGGCAACATCATCGCCACCACCTCTCAGTTTGCGCCGGTGCAGACGCCGCTCTCTGCGGTGCCCGGCCTGGGCAGACAGGCAGCCAGCGTGTTGGCGAATGAGCGGCTCTACTCCGAATACGTGCTCAACGGCATTGATAAGCTGGTGATCTCCAACCGCATCGCCCTGCCTGGCGGCAAAGCGTGGTACTTCCTGATCGCGGTGGAGAAGGACACGGCGTACGCGGCGGTGTCCGAGGCGAACCGGACCGTACTGCTCACCGGCTTGATCAGTGTCCTGGTATCGGCACTGGCACTGGTGGTGGTGTTGCATTATCTGTATCGCCCCATCGTTGCCTTGAGGGAACGGGTGCAGGACCTGGCGGAAGGCGAGGGCGACCTGACCCAGAGACTGGAGGTGCACTCCAGAGACGATCTGGGTCAGATCGCGTCGGGAATCAATACCGTGGTGGCGTCACTGCAGACAATGATGCTGGAGGTGCGCCAGGTGACCGGGGAGTTGGCCCATGGGGTGGAGGTGCTGAAGACCCAGGCGGAGGAGAACGAGGCGATTCTCGCCAGCCATATGTCGGAGACCGACCAGGTGGCCACGGCCATGGAGGAGCTGAACGCCACCGCCGAGACCGTAGCCTCCAGTGCCGCCGAAGCGGCTCAGTACACCCGCGAGGCGAATCAGACCGGAGAGGAGTCCAAGGTGATCGTCGCCCAGGCCCAAAGCTCGGTATCGGCCCTGGTCGGTGAGGTGGAGTCGACCTCCGGCAACATTCAGAGCATGAGTGATGAGACCCAGAGCATCAACTCCATCCTCAAGGTGATCGGGGAGATTGCCGATCAGACCAACCTGTTGGCTCTGAATGCCGCCATCGAGGCGGCCCGTGCCGGTGCCCAGGGGCGTGGGTTTGCCGTGGTGGCCGAGGAGGTGCGGGCCCTGGCCGGGCGTACCCAGCAGAGCACCGCCGAGATCGAGCAGGCACTCGAGGTGTTGTTGCAGGGCTCCAGCCGGGTGGTCAGTGCCATGGCCGGCACCAGGAGGACCTGTGAGGAAACCGCCACTGGCGCCCAGCAGCTCTCTGGCAGCCTGGAGACCATGACCAGTTTTGTGGTGGACATCAATGATCTCAGCGCCCAGATCGCCACCGCAGCCGAGGAGCAGAGCGGTGTGGCCCAGGAGATCAGCCGCAACATGACCGCCATCCGGGAGATGGTGTTAAAACTGTCTGAGAGTGGCAATCAGACCTTGGATGAGGCCAACAGCTTGGCGGCGGTCAATACCCAGTTGCTGGGGATTGTGGGTCGGTTCAAGCTGGATTGAGTCCTACCTAAACAGGGAGGGCTGCCCCGGGGCAGCCCTTTTTCGTGTCAGTGGCAGCTGCCGCCGCAGCACTCGCCGCCGCTCCTCTTCTCCGTCAGGGTGGTTAACCAGAACAGCAGGCAAAGCAGCAGGTGGGCGACAAACAGTCCGATCAGCCACTGAGCCATGGACAGCCCCAGAAAGGACCAGGGAGAGTCGCTGCAGTCACCCGTGGGCATGAATACACTGGGTAGCCATTCATGCAGGGGCGCCCAGGCGGGAAAGTTGGGGATGGCGTCGCAGGTGGAGCCGAACAGTGTCGGTGGCGCAGTCTGCTTGGCGTGCAGGCTCAGGTTCAATGACAGTGCCCAGGCCGAGGCCCCGGCCCAACCCAGAAAGCCGAAGGTCCGCAGCGGCTTGTAACCCGGCCGTATGGCAGTGATCAGGGCGACGGCCAACAAGGAGAATACCGCCAGGCGCACGTAGATGCAGTAGACGCAGGGTTTGAGATCCATGCCGTACTGAAATACCAGGGCGATCAATTCAAGCAGCAGGGCACTGGCCGCAAGCAGCAGCCAGCTGCGTCGTTCACAGGTGAATTGACGGGCTTGGTTCAGCATGGTGACTCCTGAAAAACAATAAAAAAACGCCCTCAAATTGTGAGGGCGTTTTTGTCAGAAGGCAACATGCAGATTTAAATCATTCGCATTTAGTGGCCTGTAATCGCGTTGGCGGCGGCTTCGGCGACAGTATGATGCCCAATCCAGTGCATATCGTAGAAGTACTGGGTCAGGCTATCCAACAGGCCAAACTCGATGGTAGCCAAGCCCACCAGCGACAGGACGATGGTGTAGGGCAGTGCCAGAATCACCATTCTGCCATAGGAGAGCCGAATCAGCGGGGCCAGTGCCGAGGTCAGCAGGAACAGGAAGGCTGCCTGACCATTGGGGGTGGCGACGGAGGGCAGGTTGGTCCCTGTGTTGATCGCTACCGCCAGTACGTCGAACTGGTCACGGGTGATCTTGCCCTCCAGCAGGGCGGCCTTCACCTCGTTGATGTACACGGTTCCCACAAAGACGTTGTCGGATACCATGGACAGCAGGCCGTTGGCGATGAAGAACATGACCGCCTGGGTATTGCCGGAGTAGGAGAGTACCCAGGTGATTACCGGGGCAAACAGCCCCTGCTCAATGATGACGCCCACGATGGAGAAGAAAACGGCCAACAGCGCGGTGAAGGGCAGAGCCTCTTCAAACGCCTTACCCAGGGAGTGCTCATCGATGATGCCGTTGAAGGAGGTGGTCAGGATGATCACCGACAGACCGATGAGTCCTACCGCCGCCAGGTGCAGGGCCAAACCTGCTACCAGCCAGACGCCCACCAGGCCCTGAACGATCAGCATGGCGCGATCCTTGTTGGTGCGGCGCTTGTCCTCATAATCGGCGTAGTCGACCAGAATCTTGCGTACAGACTCGGGCAGCTGTTGACCGTAACCGACGATCTTCAACTTCTCAACCATTACACAGGTCAGCAGACCGGCGGCCAGCACCGGTATGGTTACTGGAGACATGCGTACGAAGAACTCGGCAAAGTTCCAGTTGGCCTGGGCGGCGATGATCAGGTTCTGCGGTTCACCCACCATGGTGCATACCCCACCGAGGGCGGTACCGACACCGGCGTGCATCATCAGGTTGCGCAGAAAGCCACGGAACTGCTCCAGGTCGTCCTTACACAGGTCATCCTGTTCATCGTTGCTGTGGTCGTGATCCTGGGTGAAGTCCTTACCGGACGCCACCTTATGGTAGATGCTATAGAAGCCAATGGCCACGGCGATGATTACCGCGATGACGGTCAGGGCATCCAGGAAGGCCGACAGGAAAGCGGAGAAGAAGCAGAAAGCCAAAGACAACAGGGTCTTGGATCGGACCTTGGTCACCAGCTTGGTGAAGATAAACAGCAGCAGCTGCTTCATGAAGAAGATACCCGCCACCATAAAGATCAGCAGCAGAATCACTTCCAGGTTGGCTTCCAACTCGTGGAGCACGGTCGCCGGAGAGGTCATGCCGATGGCCACTGCCTCGATGGCCAGCAGGCCGCCGGGCTGAAGCGGGTAGCACTTCAGGGCCATGGCCAGGGTAAAGATGAACTCGATCACCAGCAGCCAGCCGGCGATAAAGGGGTCAATTGCAAAGATAATCGGGTTGATTACCAGAAAGGCGATGATTGCCAGTTTGTACCACTTGGGCGCCTGGCCCAAGAAGTTGTGAAAAAAGGCTTGGCGTAAACTCAGTGCCATAGCTCCCTTCCTTACTTAATTTATCGATTTTATTGTGGTGTTGCAGACAGATGGCCGATCATACTCGGATTTGTTGTTAACGTTAACTGACACTGAATATCAAAAATTCTTATTGGTTTTTGATAATGCTAAGGTTCGACCACTTTTTTACAGTTAATCTGGCTGAGAATCCACCGTTTAGCATGTTAAAGTTGTGAACGAACTCAATTTGGTTGAATATTTGGGGCTCGGATCGCATTTTTGGATTTGTGCTTTATTTGCTAAGATAATCCAATTACATCTTGTTCAAGAGTCGTAAGGCCCCCGTGACTATGATAATAAAAGCGCAGAGTCCAGCAGGATTTGCCGAAGAATATATCGTAAAATCTATATGGAACAACAAGTTCGCTCCTGGAACCATCCTGCCGGCGGAACGCGAGCTGTCCGAGCTGATCGGGGTCACCCGAACCACTCTGAGGGAAGTGTTGCAGCGCCTGGCCCGCGATGGCTGGTTGACCATCCAGCATGGTAAGCCCACCCGGGTAAACAACTTCTGGGAGACCTCCGGGCTGAACATCCTGGAGACCATCGCCCGCCTGGATCAGGATGGTGTGCCCGAACTGATGGATCAGCTGCTGTCCGCCCGTACCAACATCAGTGCCATCTACATCCGATCTGCAGTGCGCTATAACCCGGTGCGTGCCCAGGAGGTGTTGTCCCAGTGGAGCGATGTCGACGACGAGCCCGGTGCGTTCTCCGATTATGACTATAACCTCAACCACTCCCTGGCTATGGCATCAGACAATCCCATCTACGCCCTGATCCTGAACGGGTTCAAGGGCCTCTACAGCCGGGTTGGCCGTTACTATTTCAGCCAGGAGGCGGCACGTGAACTGGCTCGTAACTACTACCGAGACCTGCTGAAGTGCGCCGAAGAGGGGGATGCCGATCAGGTGCCGAACCTGGTGCGTAAGTATGGTATCGAGTCCGGTAAGCTGTGGATGAAGATCCGCTCCGATATGCCCAAGGACATTGCCGAGTAGGCGTCAGCCTCCGTCAAAAAAGCCCGCGTATGCGGGCTTTTTGTTGGCTACTCTTCCGTCTTGGTGAGGCTGCGGCCAATGATCTCGGTATGACCGTTCTCCTTCTCCTCCTCCAGGTAGACGTCAAAACCCCACAGGCGGTGGAGGTGCTTCATCACCTCCTCTTTGCTGTCGGCCAGCGGGATGCGGTTCTGGGGTTGATACCTCAGCACCAGTGATCGATCGCCACGCACCTTGACGTTCCACACCTGAATATTAGGCTCCAGGTTGGAGAGGTTGTACTGGGCTGAGAGGTTCTGCCTCAGTTCCCGGTAGCCCTCGTCGTTGTGGATCGCCCCTACCTCCAGATAGCTCTTGCGATCGTCATCCTGGACAGTAAAGAACTTAAACTGGCGCATCACCTTGGGAGAGAGGTATTGGGAGATGAAACTTTCATCTTTGAAATTATTCATGGCAAAGTGCAGGGTGTCCAACCAGTTGGAACCGGCGATCTCGGGGAACCAGCGCTTGTCCTCCTCGTCGGGGTCTTCACAGATGCGGCGGATATCCTGGAACATGGCAAAGCCCAGGGCATAGGGGTTGATGCCACTGTAGTAGGGGCTGTTGTAGTCAGGCTGCATCACCACGTTGGTGTGACTGTGGAGGAACTCCATGATGAACCGGTCGGTGACCAGGCCCTCATCATACAGGTGGTTCATGATGGTGTAGTGCCAGAAGGTGGCCCAGCCCTCGTTCATTACCTGGGTTTGCTTCTGGGGATAGAAGTACTGGGCTATCTTGCGAACGATGCGCACCACCTCCCGCTGCCAGGGCTCCAGTAACGGCGCATTCTTCTCAATGAAGTAGAGCAGATTCTCCTGGGGTTCGGTCGGGAAGCGGGGTGTCTGCTTGTCCTCCTCCTCCGCCGGGGAGGCCGGCAGGGTGCGCCACAGATCGTTGACCTGGGATTGCAGGTAGGCCTCGCGCTCCTTAACCCGCATCTTCTCCTCTCTCAGGGAGATCTCCGCCGGGCGCTTATATCTGTCCACGCCGAGATTCATCAGGGCATGGCAGGAGTCCAGCAGATCCTCGACCGCATCAATGCCGTGGCTCTGTTCACACTCGGCGATGAAGTTCTTGGCGAACACCAGGTAGTCGATGATGGAGTCGGCGTCGGTCCAGGTCTGGAACAGGTAGTTGCCCTTGAAGAAACTGTTGTGACCGTAACAGGCGTGAGCCATCACCAGCGCCTGCATGGTGATGGTATTCTCCTCCATTAGGTAGGCGATGCAGGGGTTGGAGTTGATCACGATCTCGTAGGCCAGTCCCATTTGACCGCGCTTATAGTGTCGTTCAGTTTCAATGAACTTCTTGCCGAAGGTCCAGTGGGAGTAGCCGATGGGCATGCCGACGCTGGCGTAGGCATCCATCATCTGCTCTGCGGAGATCACCTCGATCTGGTTGGGATAGGTGTCCAGCCGGTACAGCCTGGCCACCCGCTCGATCTCCGTGTGATACTGATCGAGCAGCTCAAAGGTCCAGTCCGGTCCGTCTGACAGGGTTCGTTTCTTGGTCATCGGCGTACCCCCAAAGAAATCATGCCGTCTGCTTTTTGAACAGCTCTTTGAATACCGGGAAGATATCTTCCACGGAGCGGATATGTTGCATGGCGAAATGAGGGTGGGCCTGCGCCAGGCTCTCGTACTCTCGCCACAAGGTCTGGTGAGCCCGGTTGGTGATCTCGATATAGGTAAAGTAGCGACAGATGGGCAGCAGCGCCTGGTCCAGCAGTTGCCGGCACAGTGGTGAGTCATCGGCCCAGTTGTCGCCGTCGGAGGCCTGGGCGGCATAGATGTTCCATTCGTTGGCCGGATAGCGCTCCTGCTGAATTTCATGCATCAGTTTCAAGGCGCTGGAGACGATGGTACCGCCGGTTTCCTGACTGTAGAAAAACTCCTGTTCATCCACCTCTTTCGCCTGGGTATGGTGACGGATGAACACCACGTCCAGCTCCTTGTAGGTCCGGGTCAGGAACAGGTAGAGCAGGATGTAGAATCGTTTGGCAATGTCCTTGGTGGCCTGATCCATAGAGCCGGACACATCCATCAGGCAGAACATCACCGCCTTGGAGGTGGGCACCGCCTGTTTGGCGAAGTTGGTGTATTTCAGATCATAGGTGTCCAGGAAGGGGACCGCCTTGATCCTCTGCTTGAGTTCGGTGATCTCCTCTTCCAGGGCCTGGATCTCCTCGGTGCTGGAGCCGGGGGTGTTGGTCAGGGCCTCCAACTTCGCCTCGGCCTCGCGGAGCGCCCGCCGTTTGCCGGAGGTCATGGCGGTACGGCGCGCCAGCGATTCCCTCAGAGAGCGGACGATGTGGATGTTGGAGGGCATCCCTTCCGAGGTGATCCCCGAGCGGACGGTCTTGAACTCCACCAGCTTGTCCAGGGCAGTTTTCTGCAGATTAGGCAGCTCCAGGTCATCAAACAGGATGTCCAGGTACTCGTCCTTGGAGATCTCGAAGACGAAATCGTCGCTGCCTTCACCGCTGTCCGATGCCTGCCCCTGACCGGCCCCCCCGCCCCCGCCCTGGGGCGGTCGGTCGATGCGATCCCCCCGGTGGAACTGGTCGTTTCCCGGGTGCACCACCTGGCGAACGCCGCCGCGGCCGGTGTGAAACACCGGCTCGGAGATGTTTTTGGTGGGCAGGGTGATTCGTTCACCGCTCTCCACATCGGTGACACTTCGGTTGGTGGCTGCATCGGAGACCGCCTGCTTGATCTGCTTCTTGTAGCGTCGCAGGAAGCGCTGGCGGTTAACCGTGCTCTTGCCCTTGGTGTTGAGCCTCTTGTCAATAAAATGGGTCATAGGCACTCTCCCACCGCATCAGGATGACTTGCGTACCCTCAGGTACCATTCGGAGAGCAGGCGAACCTGTTTGCGGGTATAGCCTTTCTCCATCATCCGGTCGACGAAATCGTCGTGTTTCTGTTGCTCATCCGCCGAGGTCTTGGTGTTAAAGGAGATCACCGGCAGCAGATCCTCGGTATTGGAGAACATCTTCTTCTCGATAACGGTGCGCAGCTTCTCGTAGCTGACCCAGTTGGGGTTCTTACCGGCGTTGTTGGCCCGGGCCCGCAGGACGAAGTTGACAATCTCGTTACGGAAATCCTTGGGATTGCTGATGCCGGCGGGCTTCTCGATCTTCTCCAGCTCGGCATTCAGTGCCGCCCGGTCAAACAGCTGACCGGTCTCCGGATCCCGGTACTCCTGGTCCTGGATCCAGAAGTCGGCGTAGGTGACGTAGCGGTCAAAGATGTTCTGGCCATACTCGGAGTAGGATTCCAGATAGGCGGTCTGAATCTCCTTGCCGATAAATTCGACATATTTCGGGATCAGATAGCCCTTGAGGTGTTCCAGGTAGCGTTCGGCCTGCTCTTGTGGAAACTGCTCGCGCTCGATCTGCTTCTCCAGCACATAGAACAGGTGAACGGGGTTGGCGGCCACTTCACTGTGGTCGAAGTTGAACACCCGGGAGAGAATCTTGAACGCGAAGCGGGTGGAGAGGCCGTTCATTCCCTCGTCGACGCCGGCGTAGTCCTTGTACTCCTGATGGGACTTCGCCTTAGGATCGGTGTCCTTCAGGGTTTCACCGTCGTACACCCTCATCTTGGAGTAGATGGAGGAGTTCTCCGGATCCTTCAGGCGGGAGAGCACGCTGAACTGGGCCAGAATGTCCAGTACGCCGGGGGCACACTGGGCACGGCTCAGATCGGAGTTGTCCAAAAGCTTCTCGTAGATCTTCTTCTCTTCGGAGACGCGCAGGCAGTAGGGCACCTTGACGATGTAGACCCGGTCGAGGAACGCTTCGTTGTTTTTGTTGTTGCGAAAACTCTGCCACTCGGATTCGTTGGAGTGGGCCAGGATGATGCCGGAGAAGGGCAGGGCGGACAGCCCCTCGGTACTGTTGTAGTTACCCTCCTGAGTGGCGGTCAGCAGCGGATGCAGCACCTTGATGGGCGCCTTGAACATCTCCACGAACTCCATGATTCCCTGGTTGGCTCGGCACAGGGCACCGGAATAGGCATAGGCATCGGCGTCATTCTGTGCAAAATGTTCCAGCTTGCGAATGTCGACTTTGCCCACCAGAGAGGAGATGTCCTGATTGTTCTCGTCGCCGGGTTCGGTCTTGGCGATGGCAATCTGGTCGAGGATGGAGGGATAGACTTTGGCTACCTTGAACCTGCTGATGTCCCCGCCAAACTCGTGCAACCGTTTGGCGGCCCAGGGTGACATGATGCTTCTCAGGTAGCGCTTGTTGATGTTGTACTCCTGCTGCAGCACCTTGCCATCCTCCTCCAGATCGAACAGGCACAGCGGGGAGTCGTTGACCGGGCTGCGTTCGCCATTGGCGCTGAGGACATAGATGGGAACCTTGGACATCAGCTTCTTCAGCTTCTCGGCCAGGGAGGACTTGCCGCCTCCAACCGGGCCCAGCAGGTAGAGGATCTGTTTAGATTCTTCCAGCCCCTGGGCGGAGTGCTTGAGGTAGGCCACGATCTGTTCGATGGCTTCCTCCATGCCGTAGAACTCTGAGAAGGCCGGGTAACGGGGAACCACCCGGTTGGAGAAGATGCGGGACAGCCTGGGATCCTGAGCGGTGTCCACCATCTCCGGTTCCCCTATGGCTTCCAGTAGCCGCTCGGCGGCACTGCTAAAGGCGTTGTGGTCGGTCTTGCAGAGCTCCAGGTAATCATGGATGCTCATCTCTTCGTCACGGGTTCGTTCATAACGTTGCTGATAGTGCTGTAAAATGGTCATCGGTCACCCCCAGAAATCAGAATTGCCGCGCCGGTGGCAGGGCAGTCATCTCCAACCCTTAGCATTAAGCGTAGACCCAATATTTCGTGTTAGGGCAGCAAACCATAGATTTTTAAGACGAAATATTTCATGGTTTTATCAGGCTCGAGCGGAAAGCTCTGCTCATCTACCTATAAGACCGCACTCAAGGTGCAGGGGTTTCATCTGTATACGATCCAGGTGGCGGAATTGTGCAGAAAATTTGGTTGAAATTGTGGAGGAATCTTTTGCCTTAAAGTGGCGCGAACCGGCTACGAATGGGGTTTTGCTGGTCGGCGAAGGGTGTCACGCAACTGTCACAAATATCCATTAGTAGGTAAGGTAACGTTTTTGCTACAGTGAGCTCGGTTGGTTACACAGGAAGTAGCGTTATGTCAGTGACTCAACACGACCGCGTCTCGATGGAGATGATCTCAACCTACGCCAGATGGTGTGGTATCCACAACAGAGAGCAGTGGCTCGAATACCATCAGCAGCACAGCCGGCCCAGTTGGGTGCCCCATGATCCGGAGCGCTTCTTTTCTCAGTCTGGAGAGTGGCAGGGTTGGGATAAGCTTACCTCAGCAGGGCATTGATGGGGAAAGGCATTTAGCAAAGTAGGGAGCCATTCGGCTCCCTTGTTGTCTCTGACACCGAACCCTCCGGGGGAGAAACGACAAAGGGAGCCGAATGGCTCCCTTGTTCAGTGCGCTGCCAGGCGTTAGCCGGTGAAGTTCTGGTTGACGAACTCCCAGTTCACCAACGCCCAGAAGGCGTTCATGTAGTCGGGACGCAGGTTGCGGTAGTCGATGTAGTAGGCGTGCTCCCACAGGTCGACGGTCAGCAGGGGGGTGACACCCTCCTCGGTCAACGGGGTGCCAGCATTGCTGGTGTTGACGATCTCCAGGCCGCCGTCGGCCTTCTTCACCAGCCAGGTCCAGCTCGAGCCGAAGTTGTTGATGGCCATGTCGGTGAACTTGGCCTTGAACGCGTCGAAGGAACCAAAGGCAGCGTTGATGGCATCGGCAATGGCACCCTTGGCTTCGCCGCCACCGTTGGGGGACAGGCAGTGCCAGTAGAAGGTGTGGTTCCAGATCTGGGCCGCGTTGTTGAAAACACCGCCGCTGGAGCTCTTGATGATCTCTTCCAGAGACTTACCGGCAAACTCGGTGCCTTCGATAAGGCCATTCAGCTTTACCACGTAGGTGTTGTGGTGCTTACCGTGGTGGAAATCCAGAGTCTCGGCAGAGATATGAGGTTCCAGTGCATCCTTGGCGTAAGGCAGTGCAGGTAGTTCGAAAGCCATGTGCGTTCTCCATTTAGCTGTTTTAGCTGTTGGTTTTGTTCCGTATGGGGCTATTGTACTCCCTAACCCTGTGACGTGCATCATGTTCCCAATTGAATGTTCTAACCGGGTTCATCGAAAAAATACATTGGGGTTTGGTTGCACTTTGAATAGAATGAGAATCAAGATCACTACCAAATGTGGTACCCATGGAAACTGTAGAAAAGATTAAGTCACAAATCGCTGAAAATCCGATCATCCTGTATATGAAGGGCTCTCCCAAGCTGCCCAGCTGTGGATTTTCCGCCCAGGCCTCCCAGATGCTGGTGAACTGCGGAGAGGCGTTTGCCTACGTGGACATCCTGCAAAACCCTGATATCCGCGCTGAACTGCCCAAGTACGCCAACTGGCCGACCTTCCCTCAGCTTTGGGTGGAGGGTGAACTGATCGGTGGCTGTGACATCATCCTGGAGATGGCCCGCACCGGTGAACTGCAGAGCCTGGTTACCGAGACCGCGGCCAAGTACAAGGAGCAGGAGGCCGAGTAGGCCTTCTCGCAACGCCGATGAAAAAGGGGCGCCATCTGGCGCCCCTTTTGTTTGCGGGTTTGGGATTACAGCACCATGGCCGCCACCCAGCCCGACGCCAGCAGCGGCAGGTTGTAGTGGAGGAAGGTGGGGACCACAGAGTCCCAGATATGATCGTGCTGACCATCGGCATTAAGGCCGGCGGTGGGACCCAGGGTGGAGTCGGAAGCCGGGGAGCCGGCATCACCCAGGGCGGCGGCGGTACCCACCAGGGCGATAACCGCCGGGGTGGAGAAGCCAAAACCCAGCGCCAGCGGCACGTAGATGGCGGCGATGATGGGAATGGTGGAAAATGAGGAGCCGATCCCCATGGTGATGAACAGGCCTACCAGCAGCATCAAGAAGGCCGCCAGGGCCTTGTCGGTGCCGATCATCGCCTGGATGGAATCCACCAGGGCGGGAACTTCGCCGGTGGCCTTGATCACCGCGGCGAAACCGGCGGCGGCGATCATGATAAAGCCCACGGTCGCCATCATCCGCACCCCCTGGGTGAACAGATCCTGGCTGGAGATCCCCTTGTCCATGCCGCCGAGGTTGAGTACCACGAAGCCCGCCAGGGCACCGAAGATCATCGAGTCCGTATAGAGCTGAATCCCCAGGGTGGCGGCGATGGCCACCATGACCATGGCGATGCGGGTGCCGCTGAGGGGCTGGTGCTCCACATGCTCGCTGCCGTCCAGATCCTTCTCCTCGTACTGCCTGGGTTTGCGGTAGCTGACGAAGGTGGCGGTCAGCAGGCCAAACACCATCCCCAGGGCGGGAATGAACATGGCGCCCATCAGCTCATCGGCCTGCATCTGGAGGCCGTTGCCGACCAGGTTGGCCATCAGGATGTCCTTGAGGAAGATCCCGCCAAAGCCCACCGGCAGCACCATGTAGGTGGTGACCAGACCGAAGGTCAGCACACAGGCAATCAGGCGGCGGTCCAGGTTCAGCTTGTTGAATACGCCCAACAGGGGTGGGATCAGGATGGGGATAAAAGCGATATGGATGGGTACCGCGTTCTGGGAGGCGATGGACATCAGCAGAATCGCCACCAGCAGGGCGTACTTGACCCCGGTAACCGCCTGGTTATCGGGATGACGGCCCAGGCGACCGATGATCGCCCGGGAGAGGCTGTCGGTGATGCCGGTGTGGCTCAGGGCCACGGCGAAGGCGCCCAGCAGAGCGTAGCCCAGGGCAATGGTGGCGCCACCACCCAGTCCGGTGTTGAAGGCATCAATGGTCTCGGCCAGGCTCATATCGCCCAGCAGACCGGCAACCAGGGCGCTGACGGTCAGCGCAATAATCACGTTGACTCTGGCCAGGCTGAGCACCAGGACCAGGAGTACCGCGATGACGACGGCGTTCATTGTTATCTGTTACCTATGGTTGATTGCTATAAAAGGTGAAACGAACCATTTTCAGGGTCAGGAGGGAACTGTCCAGTGAAATATGCACCAGGAGTGCGATTGTGTGACCAAAATCGGCCTTGGTGAGCCGTGATGGGCCGAGGTTAACCGGCCCGCTTGAGACTTTGTTTGTCGAGGTACATCTGCAGGTCCGCTTCGGCAATCAGTTGCTCGGCCGCCGTAGCTGAACCGCCTTGCCACAGGGCCAGGCCAATGCTGGTCACCACGTCCATCTGCTCGACGGTCAAGCTGTGTTATGTGGCGAGAATTTGACGCCATCGAGGTTTTGGGGCCGGATAAGCTGGTCGGGCGATGGAGGGGGCCGTCCAAGGCGGCTCCGGTGCCGTTACTCCTGCCCTTGCGAGTCCTGGGGCTGCCCCTTCTTGATGTTTTCCTCCGGTACCTGCCATCCCCCCAGTGATTTCCACTTGTTGACGATATGGCAGAACAGTTCGGCGGTGCGCTCGGTATCATAGAGGGCGGAGTGAGCCTGCTTGTTGTCAAACTCGACTCCGGCGGTGCGACACGCCTTGGCCAGCACCGTCTGTCCCAGGGCCAGCCCCGACAAGGTGGCGGTGTCGAAGGTGGCGAAGGGGTGGAAGGGCACCCGCTTTATCTTGGCCCGTTCGATGGCGGCATTGAGGAAACCGTGATCAAAGGCGGCGTTGTGGGCCACGACGATGGAACGGTGACAGCCTGCGGCCTTCTGCGCTTTACGTACCGCCTTGAAGATCTCATGCAGGGCTTCCTTCTCCGAGACGGCGCCCCGAAGTGGGTTGTGAGGGTCGATGCCGTTGAACTCCAGGGCGGCGGGCTCCAGGTTGGCTCCCTCGAAGGGCGCTACATGAAAGTGGAGCGTCTGGGCGGGCTTGAGCCATCCGTCGCTGTCCATCTCCAGGGTGACAGCGGCGATCTCCAGTACCGCATCGGTGGCGGCGTTGAAGCCGGCGGTTTCGATGTCGATCACCACGGGGAAGTAACCGCGGAAGCGGTTAACAAGCAGATTTTCTGGTTTAATAGGGGTCATGCCGCCAGCTTTGTTTCTCTCGGGGTGCGCAATTATCGCAAAGCACCGGAATAATGCAAAAAACTTTGGTTGGTGAACATTTGGCCTAAAGCTTTCCGCCAGGGCGCCGATACAGGCGGTAACAGAGAACCTCAGGGTAGCGTAGATGCGATTGAGATATGGTGCAGTGATTGTGGGTGCAATGCTCTCCTGCTCCGCCTCCGGTGGAGTCAGGAACTACGTGGCATCCATCGATCAGTCACACTGGAATCTGGAGACGGCCAGTCCGCTGCAGTGCACCCTGACCCACACCATCCCCAATTTTGGCACCGCGGTATTCAACAGCAGGGCCGGGCGCTCCACCGACCTCAACTTCGTCCTGGAGATGAAGCGCAAGCCGGAGCGGGCCACCCGCGCCAGCCTGCGTTCGGTGGCCCCCTCGTGGCGACCTGGTGTGCCGGCACGGCGCATCGTGGATTTGACCTACCAAGCCCAGTTTGATGCCGAAGTGCCCAAGCAGGCCGCCTGGGTGATGCTCTCCGAGCTGGAGCAGGGGATGCAGCCCACGTTCTACTACCAGGACTGGTATAACCCGGTGAACCAGGTGGCGGTGGGGTTGAGTTCCGCCAACTTCCAGAACAGCTACTTTCAGTTTGTGGCCTGCATCGACAGCCTGCTGCCCTACAGCTTCGAGGATATCGCCTTTACCGTCCTCAACTTCCGGGAAAAAAACGGTGAGTTGACCTCAGACTCACGCCGCAAACTGGAACGGATCCGCGAGTACCTTTCCTATGACCCGACCCTGGAGCTGGTGCTGATCGATTCCTATACCGACAGCTTTGGTTCGGAAGCGGCCAACCTCAAGCTCAGCCATGAGCAGGCGGACAAGTTGAAGCAGTTCTTTGTGGATTCCGGCATCAATGCCGAGCGTATCGTCAGCCAGGGACATGGTGAGAAGCGCCACATCGCCAGCAACACCAGCAACCGTGGTCGGGCCCAGAACCGCCGGGTGGTGATCCGGATGGAGCGTTAACGTTCAGTTTGTGAAGAGGGGGCCTGATGGCCCTTTTTTGGGTCAGCGCCCCAATGACAAAAGAAAAACCCCGGCCTGCCGGGGTTTTTTTGTCAGGTCAGTCGGACTCAGGCAGCCTGGACGGGCTTGCTGGGTTCGACATCGACCGGGTTGGCCTTGAGCTCTTCAGGGGCGAAGTCGTCTACGTTGATGGTTTCCAGTCGACCGGTTTCGGCGTCGCGCAGCAGCTGGGCCTCGTCGGCGGTCAGAACCCCCAGCTCCAGCCCCTTGTCGGCCACCTCATGCAGCTTCCAGAACGGCAGCTTGGTGCCAGCGGCTTTGCACACCTTGTCGAACAGGGGCTCGGCGGCCAGGATGTTGCGCAGGGTCTGCTCCTGGCGGCCCACCGGGTTGTTCTCGTGGGCTTCCAACCACTGGCCGGCAATCAGGCGGTCACGGGCGGCGCAGGGGGTCTGCAGGATCTTGGCCACCTGGTGATCCAGCTTGTCGGAGGTGCGCTTCATCGGCAGGCCCAGGGGGAACATCACAAACTTCAGCAGGCCGCCGAAAGCGGGGAAGTTCTCCAGCAGCTCCACCAGGGAGGTCTGCAGCTTGAATAGGCTGTCCTCGACCGCCCACTGCATCAGCGGGATGTCGTCGCTCTGGCGGCCGTCATCCTGGTAACGCTTGAGAGTGGCGGAGGTCAGGTACAGTTGGCTGAGCAGATCCCCCAGGCGGGCGGAGGTGCGCTCCTTGCGCTTGAGGCTGCCGCCCAGCATCGCCATGGCTAGGTCGGAGAGCAGGGCCAGGTTGGCGCTGAAGCGGTTCATATGCTGATAGTAGCGCTTGGTCACGTCGGAGTAGGGGGCGCTGCTGAAGCGGGCGCCGGTCAGACCGAGCCAGATGCTGCGCACCAGGTTGCTGAACACGAAGCCCACGTGGCCCCATACCGCCTGGTCGAAACTCTCCAGGCTGCGGCCGGAGTCCTTGTCGAACGCCGCTTCCATCTCTTTCAGCACATAGGGGTGGCAGCGGATGGCGCCCTGGCCGTAGATCACCAGGGAGCGGGTCAGGATGTTGGCCCCCTCCACGGTGATGGCAATGGGGGCGCCCTGGTAGCCACGGCCCAGGTAGTTGTTGGGACCCAGACACACCCCCTTGCCGCCGTGAATGTCCATGGCGTCGATGACGCATCGCTGCATCCGGTCAGTCAGGTGCATCTTGACGATGGCGGAGATCACCGAGGGCTTCTCACCCAGGCCCAGGCCGGTGGTGGTCATGGCGTTGACCGCCTCCATCAGATATGCGTTGCCGCCAATGCGGGCCATGGGCTCCTCAATCCCCTCCATCTTGCCGATGGGGGTCTTGAACTGGCGACGGATGCGGGAGTAGGAGCCGGTGGCTGCCGCGGCGGTCTTGATGCCACCCGCGGAGTTGGAGGGCAGGGTGATGCCCCGGCCTACGGAGAGGCACTCAACCAGCATGCGCCAGCCCTTGCCGGCCATCTCGGGACCACCGATGATGAACTCCAGGGGCACGAACACGTCGTTGCCCTGGGTGGGGCCGTTCTGGAACATGGTGTTCAACGGGAAGTGGCGGCGGCCGATGATCACGCCGTCGATGTCGGTGGGGATCAGGGCGCAGGTGATGCCGATCTCCTCCTGGTCACCCAGCAGGCCGTCGGGATCGCGCAGCTTGAACGCCAGGCCCAGCACGGTGGCCACCGGGGCCAGGGTGATGTAGCGCTTGTTCCAGGTCAGGCGCATGCCCAGCACCTCTTTGCCCTGCCATTCGCCCTTGCAGACGATGCCGTAATCGGGGATGGCACCGGCATCGGAGCCCGCCTCGGGGCTGGTCAGGGCGAAGCAGGGGACCTCTTTACCCACCGCCAGGCGGGGCAGGTAATAATCCTTCTGTTCTTCGGTTCCATAGTGCTGCAGCAGCTCACCGGGACCCAGGGAGTTGGGCACGCCGACGGTGGAGGCCAGCACGGAGTCGACGCCGGCCAGTTTCTGCAGAACCTGGGACTGGGCGTAGGGGCTGAACTCCAGGCCACCGTACTTTTTCTTGATGATCATGGCGAAGAACTTGTTGTCCTTCAGGTACTGCCATACCTCGGGAGTCAGATCCGCATCCTGGTGGGAGACGCGGAAGGCGTTCACCATCCGGGACACCTCCTCCACCGGACCGTCCAGGAACGCCTGCTCTTCGGCGCTCAGGCGGGGCATGGGCAGTTGGTGCAGCTTCTTCCAGTCAGGGGCACCGGAGAACAGGTCCGCGTCCCACCAGGTGGTGCCCGCTTCGATGGCATCCTTTTCGGTCTGGGACATCTCGGGCATCACCGAGCGGAACGCCTTCAGGGCTGGCCTGGTCAGCAGGCTCTTACGCAGGGAGGCGATATTGAAGGGGATGGCGATGATGGCGAACAGGATCCAGGCCAGGGAGCCCACGATGCCAAGGCCGGTGCCGATAGCCAGGGCTGCGGCGGCCACCAGGGTAAACAGGGTCAGCGAGGCGCGTCTGTAGATGAGCCCCCCCAACACCAGAATAGAGGCAATGCTCCAAACTAGGGTAGTCACGTTAATTCTCCTTGTGTCACCTGCCGGGAAACGGGCTGCCGGCAAGTTTGCTCTCTGTCACAGTATATGGTCTGGTCTGACCTCTGTCACATAAAAACTAAACGCATGTTTTAAATTCTTCAAGATCTATTTGCGAATATTTGTACAGAGGCGTAGGGCAATGGTGAGAGGCAGGGTGGTGAGCCTTTGAGCAAACGCTGCCCTATCGGGGTGCGTGAACGTTAAAATCTGGTTATTCTTCGTTGTAATAGAGAATGATACGGGTAGAGCTATGTGTGAATTGCTGGCGATGAGCGCCAATGTGCCCACGGACATTGTGTTCAGCTTTACCGGCCTGGTGGAGCGCGGCGGGGTGACCGGCCCCCATAAGGACGGCTGGGGCATCACCTTCTACGAGGGGATGGGGAACCGCACCTTCCGGGACTGCAAGCCCAGTTGCCAGTCCCAGGTGGCCAGCCTGATCAAGGAGTACCCCATCAAGAGTCAGGCGGTGATCAGCCACATCCGCCAGGCCAACCGTGGTCGGGTTTCCCTGGAGAATACCCACCCCTTCTGCCGGGAGTTGTGGGGGCGCTACTGGACCTTCGCCCACAATGGCCAGCTCAGTGGCTACACCGATAAGCTCAAGCCCCAGCGGTTCCAGCCCGTGGGCAATACCGACAGCGAGCTGGCGTTCTGCTATCTGATGGACAAGCTGGCGGAGCGTTTCCCGGAGAAGCCGAAGGAGATGCGTCAGGCGTTCCGCTTTATGGCCCAGGAGGCGGCCAAGCTCAGGGAACTCGGGGTGTTCAACATGCTGCTGACCGACGGCCGTTACCTGTTGGCGCTGTGCAGCAATAACCTGTGCTGGATCACCCGTCGCGCCCCCTTCGGCGAAGCCAGGCTGATCGACACCGACATGGTGATCGACTTCAAGAAGGAGACCACGGAGAAGGACATCGTGACCGTGATCGCCACCCGGCCCCTGACCCACAACGAGCAGTGGCACACCATGGAGGGGGGCGAGTGGCAGCTTTTTAAGGACGGCTTGCCCGTAGCGTCGGGTCGGTCGTGAAGGTCAGCTTGGTGAGCTTCAGTTCCGCCTGCACATCCCCATCCTTATACTGAATCAGGCGCGCCATCACCAGATGGTGCGCCTTGGCCAGCCACAGGTAGGTCTGACGGCTGCTGCCTTCCCCCCGGTCCCGCTCCAGCTTGATGGTCTCCAGGGTGCCGAAGGGCAGGGTCAGGGTGTCCTCGCCCACCACCCTGTAGCGGTACTCACGCTCCTTGGCCTTATAGATGACGGGGTAGCTCATCTCGGTCCTGCCCGCCGCCACGTCCAGCCTCAACTGCTGCTGGTAACTCAGGGGATCGAACCTGGGTTCGCTCCAGGGCAGCCGGGTCTTTGCATCCCGGTACTGGGCATCGATGCGTCCCTGCTCGGGATCGAAGCGGATCCATGCCTTGAAGTCCGGCCCGGTGCCGGAGCGCTTCATCCGGTACAGGGTCGGGCGCACCAGGTCTGAGGCCATCTGGAACTCGCTGGTCTCGGTGCGGGTGTCGGAGAGAAACAGCCAGCCCACCTGACTCTGGTAGCCCAGGCGGTAGTGATCATCGGCCAGCCGCTCCAGCTGGTAGTAGCCGCTGCCCAGCTCCGAGTCGCCACGCCACACCTGGTAATCCGCCCGGTAGGGCAGCAGGGGGTTGGCCTGAATGGCCAGCGCCTGCAGCAGCAGGGCAATCGTCAGCAGGGTTCGCATGGGCACTCCTGAAAAGTGTTCGTCAAAGATCCACGGGCTCTCGTTAAAAGGGTAGTTGCCACAACAGCTCGGCGAGATCCGGCTGCCACTGGTAGCGATTCATATTGATGCGGCTGCCGTTGACCTCCACCCCCTCCTGCCGCAGCCGGTACTGCTGTTCCCGGTACCCCGGCGAGTCCTTGGGCAGGGAGATCCTGCCGCCGGCGCCCAGAACCCGGTACCAGGGCAGGGCCATCTCCTCGGGGACGGTGCGCATCGCCCGTCCCGCCAACCGGGCCCGTCCGGGCAGGCCGGCCAGATCCGCCAGCTGGCCATAGCTGACCACCTTGCCTTCGGGGATCATCAGGCACACCTGCCAGATCCTCTGCTCTCCGGTAAGGGGCTTGGGCTTACTCATCCATCTGTATCCTTCCAACCTCTCTGGAGAGCCAGTGTACTGAATTTTCTTTAAGAGTGCCCAAAGGCCCCACGGGTTCCCCCGGATCCCTTGGATCTGTGGCCAAGATGGTTAATACTGTATATGCGTACAGTATTTTGTTTGGTGCGAAAGATGTTGAAACCCGTTGATTCCCTGCTTAAGCGCGATGACCTGTGGCTGGCCAGCCAGTGGCAGCAGGAACCGTGCGGCATCGCCACCGGTTTTCCCGGCCTGGACCGCCACCTGGCCCGTCAGGGCTGGCCGAACTGTGGTGTGGTGGAGGTGCTGGTGGCCGATCCCGGCAGCGGCGAGGTGTTGCTGCTGCAGAGCCTGATGACGCCGGCACAGGACCAGTGGCTGCTGCTGATCTGTCCCCCCTTCGTTCCCTACGCCCCCGCCTGGAGCCGGAAGTTGGACCTGAGCCGGTTGTTGTGCCTCACCGAGCTGGATCGCAAGGAACAGCTGTGGGCGGCGGAGCAGGCGCTGGCCAGCGGCAGCTGTCAGCGGGTACTGCTGTGGCTCGATGCCCTGTCGGTGAGTGAATCCCGGCGGCTGCAACTGGCGGCGGAACGGGGGGACAGTGTCGCCCTGGTGTTCCTGCCATTGGCGCTGGAGCAGCAGAGCCATCCGGTCGGCCTGCGCCTGAGGCTGACACCCGAGCCCGCTGGCCATCGCCTGCAGATCCTCAAGCAGCGCGGTGGCTGGCCCCAATCGCCCCAGCGGCTGCCCCTGGCCCCCCAGGGCTGGGGGGCGCTCCCCGCCAGGGACGCGGCCACCCTGGTACAAGGGCCCTGGTAATGCTGTGGCTGGGTTTGCACTTCGTGGATCTGCAGCTGCACCATCAGGCGCGGGCGCTGGAGCAGGTGCCCCCCCTGGCCCTGGTGGGCGGGGTGCCTATTCGGGTGCTGCAGCTCAATGAGCTGGCGAGGGCGGTTGGAGTGGCACCGGGGCAGAGCCTGGCCACCGCCTCCGCCCTGTGCCCCGAGCTTCGGCTGCTGGAGCCCATGGCCGACCAAGCCGCCGTGCTGGAGGAGTTGGCGGCCTGGGCCTATGGCTTCAGTGGCCGGGTGGTGCTGGTGCCGCCGGACAGGCTGTTGCTGGAGGTGGGCAGCATGCTGCGGCTGTTCGGCGGCCTGGCCCAGTGGCGTGCCGCCATCAACCTCAGCCTGGCGGCCCTGGGGTTGCCTTGCCGCCAGGGGCTGGGACACACCCCTCAGGCGGCGGCGCTGCTGGCGCGCAGCGGTGAGGATGCCGATACCCTGGAGGAGGAGGCACTACGGGCTCGACTGCTGGCCCTGCCGGTGACCGCCCTGGAGCTGCCGGGAGACAGCACAGAGCGGCTGCTTGGGATGGGGATCCGCCAGGCGGAGCAACTCTACCGCCTGCCCAGGTCAGAACTGGGGCAGCGTTTCGGCAGTGAGCTGCTGCTCTATCTCTCCCGCCTGTGGGGAGAGATGCCCGATCCGCGCCAGGAGTACCAGCCCCCCCCAGGCTTCCATCAGAAGCTGGTGTTGCTGGAAGAGGTGGAGCTGGCCCAGGTGTTGCTGTTTCCCCTGAAGCGGATGCTGGTGGCCCTGGGGGAGTTTCTGCGCCACCGCCAGCTGGCCTGTGACGCCTTTACCCTGACCCTGGTACATCGCCAGGGGCTGGCTCGGCAAGTGGTGCTGCGCCCCGGCTTCGCCGAGCATCGCAGCGAGCAACTGCTGAAGCTGGTGCAGTTGAGGTTTGAGCGCCTGACCCTGTACCAGCCGGTGGTGGAGCTGGCGCTCACCGCGGAGCACTTCAGCGACCTGGAGCCCGCGTCCCGGGGCCTGAGTGCCCAGGTGCTGCCTGGGGGGCCGTCCTCCCCGGCCCGGGAGCTGGTGGCCCAGCTGATGGCCCGCCTGGGAGAGTCCAGGGTCAGGGGGGTGGGCTGCGTGGATGAGATCCGCCCCGAACGGGCCTGGCGCTGGGGGGAACCCGGCGCCCGCAGTGCGCCGGCGCCGCAGCGTCCCCGTCCGCCCTGGTTGCTGGAGGAGCCCCTGGCGGCACAGCGCAGTGACTTGCGGCTGCGTCAGGGGCCGGAACGACTGGAGAGTGGCTGGTGGGACGGTGCTCCCGTGGCCCGGGACTACTACCTGGCCCAGGTGACCGATGGTCGCTGGTGCTGGGCGTTTCGCGATGGTCGGGGGTGGTTTATCCATGGCTGGTTCTGAGCCTGGCTACGCCGAACTGCACTGCCTGAGCAACTACAGCTTCCTGCAGGGGGCCTCCCACCCTGCAGAGCTGGTGGCTCAGGCGGCCAGCCTGGGCTATGACGCCATTGCCCTGACCGACGAGTGCTCCCTGGCGGGGATCGTCAAGGCCTGGGAGGCGGCCCGGGAGCATGGCATCAAGCTGATCACCGGCTGCGAGTTCCGTTTCGGTGAGGCCACCCTGGTGGTGCTGGCCCAGAGCCGCCGCGGTTATGGCCGGCTTTCCGCCCTGATCACCCAGGCTCGCCGGCGCAGCCCCAAGGGGGAGTACGTTATCCACTGGAGCGATCTGGCGCCGGGCCTGGAGGAGTGCCTGCTGCTGCTTAGGCCGGTGGCGGGCACCGAGCGGGCGCGGCTGGATCCGATCCTGGCGACGCTGGTCCCCCTCTACCGGGGGCGACTGTGGTTGCTGGTGGAGCGCCACTTCGCGCCCGATGACGCTACCACCCTGGCCCTGACCGAGGCCCTGGGACAGCGGTGGTCAGTGCCCCTGGTGTGTGCCGGCGGCGTGCGGATGCACGATGTGACCCGCCAGCCGTTGCTGGACCTGCTCTGCTGCGTGCACCATGGTTGTACCCTGGCCCAGGCGGGCTGGCGGCTGGAGGGCAACCGCGAGGCGCATCTCAAGAGCCTGGAAGCCCTGGGACGTCGTTACCGCCGGGAGTGGCTGGCTCAGACCCAGGTGATCGCCGAGCTGTGCCGGTTCGAGCTTGGGGAGCTGCGTTACCAGTACCCGGCTGAGGTAGTGCCCGCCGGGCTGAGCGCCTCCCGCTACCTGCGCCAGGAGACCGAGGCCGGTGCCCGCCGCCGCTACCCCGATGGTGTTCCCGAGAGGGTGGCGGCCCAGATAGAGAGAGAGCTGCAGCTGATCGATGAGTTGGAGTACCACTACTTCTTCCTGACCATCTACGACATCGTCCGCTTTGCCCGGACCCGGAAGATCCTCTACCAGGGACGGGGCTCGGCGGCCAACTCGGTGGTGTGCTACTGCCTGGGGATCACCGAGGTGGATCCCACCCAGGTGAACCTGCTGTTCGAGCGCTTTATCTCCAGGGAGCGCAACGAACCGCCGGACATCGATGTGGATTTCGAGCACCAGCGGCGGGAGGAGGTGATTCAGTACATCTATGGCAAGTATGGGCGGGAGCGGGCGGCGCTGGCGGCCACGGTGATCAGCTACCGCTTCAAGAGCGCGGTGCGGGACGTGGGCAAGGCGCTGGGGCTGGATGAGAGCTACCAGGAGCGCCTGATCAAGCAGGTGGACCGCCGCGACAAGGACACCACCTGGCAGAGCCAGACCCAGGCGCTGATCGGCGAAGAGGGCGTGCCCGCTGGCGCCGCCGCCCACCTGGTTCCCTTGGTGGAGAGCCTGATCGGTTTTCCCCGTCACCTCTCCCAGCATGTGGGCGGCTTTATCATCTCCCAGGGTCCGCTGGCGGAACTGGTGCCGGTGGAGAACGCCGCCATGGCGGATCGCACGGTGATCCAGTGGGACAAAGACGATCTTGAAACCCTGGGGCTGCTCAAGGTGGACGTGCTGGCCCTGGGGATGCTGACCGCCATCCGTCGCTGCTTCGACCTTATAGGCCAGTGGCGGGGCCAGCCCTATGGCATGGATGATGTGCAGCGGGAGCAGCCCCAGGTGTATGACATGCTGTGCCGGGCGGACAGCATCGGCGTGTTCCAGATCGAGTCCAGGGCGCAGAGCAACATGCTCCCCAGGCTGCGCCCAAGGAGTTATTACGATCTGGTGATTCAGATCGCCATAGTCCGTCCTGGTCCCATCCAGGGAGAGATGGTCCACCCCTACCTGCGACGCCGCCATGGCCTGGAGCCGGTGAGTTACCCCAGTGAGGCGGTGCGTGAGGTGCTGGAGCGCACCCTGGGTGTCCCCATCTTCCAGGAGCAGGTGATCAAACTGGCGATGGTGGCCGCCGGATTCTCCGGTGGGGAGGCGGATCGTCTGCGCCGGGCCATGGCCAGCTGGAAGCGCCACGGGGAGTTGGACAAGTTCGAGACCAAGCTGCTGTCGGGAATGGCGGAGCGGGGCTACAGCGAGGCCTTCGCCCGCCAGGTGTTCAACCAGATCCGCGGCTTTGGCGAATACGGCTTCCCCGAATCCCACTCCGCCAGTTTCGCCCTGCTGGCCTATGTGTCCGCCTACCTCAAGTACCACCATCCGGCGGCGTTCTGCTGTGCGCTGCTCAACAGCCAGCCGATGGGGTTCTATACCCCCTCTCAACTGGTGCAGGATCTCCGTCGTCACGGGGTCAGCGTGTTGCCGGTGTCGGTGAACCACAGCGGCTGGGATCATCGTCTGGAGTCGGTGGCCGGCGAAGCCGGGTTGCGGCTGGGCCTGAGGCTGGTGAAGGGACTGTGCGAGGAGGCGGGCAGGGCGGTGGTCTGTGCCCGGCCCGAGGGCGGGTACCGCGACAGCCAGCAACTGGCTTCCCTCAGCGCCCTGGGGCGGCCGGATCTGGAGCGGCTGGCGGCCGCCGATGCCCTCAGGAGCATGGTTGGCCACCGCTACCAGGCCCGCTGGCAGTTGGCGGCGGTGATGGAGCAGTTGCCCCTGTTTGGCGAGGAGCCGCCTCAGAGCCAGGTGACCCTGGCGGCTCCCGAGGCAGAGGAGGAGATGCTCACCGACTTCACCCAGCTGGGGCTGACCCTGGGGGAGCACCCGATGTCGATGCTGCGCCGCCGTGGCCTGATGAAGGGCCAGGTGAATGCCGAGCAGTTGATGGGCTGTCGTCAGGGCCAACCGGTGACTCTGACCGGCGTGGTGGTGGGGCGCCAACGCCCGGGTACCGCCAGTGGCGTAACCTTCATTACCCTGGAGGATGAAACCGGCAATGCCAATGTGGTGGTGTGGAGTCGCACCGCCCAGGCTCAACGCCAGCCTTATCTGACCGCCAGGTTGATGCAGGTGAGTGGCAAAGTAGAGAAGGGGGAGGGGGTGGTGCACCTGATGGCCGGGCGCTTGCTGGACAGAAGTGAACTGTTTGACAATTTCAGGGTGAAATCGCGAAACTTTCGTTAACAAGCTGGTATCATTTTTGAGCTGGGCAGATTAACTGATAAAAAAATCACCAGGGGGTTTGTAAACGCCGATAACCTGAGTATACTTGAACTCGATAACGGGCGGTAAGGACCGTCCGTGCGATTGATTGAAAAAGAGTTAGATATGTCTGAACAAGTTACTGGAACAGTTAAGTGGTTTAACGACGAAAAAGGATTTGGCTTCATCTCCCGTGAAGATGGCAAGGATGTGTTCGTACACTTCTCTGCTATCCAGGGCAATGGACGCCGTACCCTGGTTGAGGGTCAGCAAGTGACCATGACCGTAATTCAAGGCCAAAAGGGTCCTCAAGCTGAGAATGTAAGCGTTATCTAACACTTACCCAAGCAGATTTTTAGGGCCCTTGCCGTCAGGCGAGGGCCTTTTTATTTCCATTTTCATCTGTCTGGCCGGTTCGTCCCCTTGGGGGCGTGCTCCTCTTTGAGCCACACTTACCCCAGGTTGTGTCTCGGGGGAGTGTGCGATGAGGTGGTTTTATTATCTGCTGACTCTGGTACTGGCGATCCTGCTGGGGGTACTGGGTTACTTCCAGTACCTGCGCTGGACTCATCCCTACCATCAGATGCAGGTGAACCGGTTGCCTCCGCCGGTCGACGTGCCTGTGATCGACTACCGGCCTCATCTGGCCCTGGTGACCCGTCCCGATGACACCTACTTCTTCCCCATTCCCCTTGGAGAGGTTGGGCCCAGTCAACCACTCTATGCCGGTCCGCGGCAGTACCCCTTTTTCTGCATGACCCTGCTGGCCGGTTTGGGCCAACCTGCAGTGGATAACCACCAGGGGTATGGTGTTCCCGTGTACGAGGAGCGGGGAGGCCGGCCGGGCAGCCGCATTGTCGGGTATAGCCGCGACTGCGGGCTCCCCAGCCGGCTTAGCTACTACTTTGCCGATATCAGGGGGCAGGTCCGCCGATACGATCCCGGTGCTCCTCCCCCCCCTGAGGCGGTGGCCCAGACCCGGCTGGGCAGTGACTTGGTGCCGGAGATCTACCGGGTGGAGAGTGGCACCATCAACCGTTACATCTATCACATAGCCATGCTGGCCACGCCACAACAGGCCCGAACCGAGGCCCCCTGGTGGAACCGCAAGCTAATCTACCAGTTTCACGGTGGCAGTGGCATCGGTTTCCGTCAGGGACGGGTCAAACCCATCCGGCTGCTGAGCAAACGGCGCGAACAGTTGCGCAGCGGCTATGCGGTGATCACCTCCAGCGGCAACAAGACCAGCTACACCTACGACATGATCCGTGCCGAGGACACCGCCAGGCGGGTCAAGCGTCAATTCACCAGCCTCTACGGCCAGCCCAGGTACACCATCGGCATCGGCGGATCCGGCGGGGGACTGGCCCAGTACCTGATGGCTCAGAATCGTGCGGGTGTATTCGATGGCGCCCTGGCGCTGTACGCCTATCCGGATATGGTGACCCAGACCCTCTATGGCCTGGACTGCGATCTGCTCAATACCTATTACGCCTTTCGCGCCCGGCGCAACCATCGTTGGCAGGACTTTGACAACCGGGTCTCCCTGGAGGGGATGAACGCCAGGGCCGGCTTCGATCATAAGGCGGCCTTCCTTGAGCCGCTCAACCAGCTGCTGCATGGACGCTGGCCCAGTTGGCCCGAGGGATCCAGTGAGTGTATCAACGGTTGGTTCGGCTTGTCGGCCCTGATCCACAACCCCCATCAGGGCTATATTCGCCCCATGTTTTCAGAGCCGATCCAGGCCCGGGGCCACTGGAGCTACTGGGAGGACCTGGTTGAGATCTATGGCCGCGATGCCCGAGGGTACGCCCGCAGTGCCTGGGGCAACATGGGGGTTCAGTATGGGCTGCGCCCCCTGGTCTCCGGGCAACTGACCATGGGCGAGTTTCTGCACCTCAATCGCCACATCGGCAGTTGGCGCAGGCCACACAGGATGGAGGCGGAATCCATCTGGCTGCCATTGGGGAACAAACTGCCCCTGTGGCTCTCCCTGTGGGGCAATCACAACATTACCGAGGGAGCCCCGGCGGAACGGCGGCAACCGGATCCCATCGCCGTGGAGAGGGCCTATCGCAGCGGTCAGGTGTTTGTGGGCAGCAATCCCCTGCCGGTGATCGATCTGCGCCACTACCTGGAGCCGGAACTGGATATGCATCACCTCTCCGCCTCCTTTGAGGCCAGGGCCAGGATTCTGGCCTGGGAGGGGCACAGGGACAACCAGGTGATCTGGGTCTCCCACCGGGACTACACCCCGATCGCCGAGGCGTTTGCGGCGATGGAGGGGTGGCTGGAGGCCAAAGTGCGTGGCGAGCCCAGGCCGGCGGGGCTTGAGGATCAGTGCTTCGATGAGCAGGGCAAGGTGATCTATCGAGGGGAGGATGCCTGGGATGGCGAGTGGAATCACCGGGAGCCCGGCGCCTGCAGTCAGCGTTATCCCCATTTCAGCAACTCCCGCGTCCAGGCGGGCGGCCCCTGGCTGGGCAGCGTGTTTCAGTGCCGACTGATCCCACTGGAACAGGCGGTGGCCCGTGGCCAATACGGCTCCCTGGATGTCGGCCCCTACCTGGCGCGGCTCAAGGCGATCTTCCCCGGAGGCGTGTGTGACCTCACCTCGGCCGATGCGCTGCGTCCGGCCGACCTCAATCCGGCATTGGGCTTTTAGCCGGGGATGACAAACACGGCGATGGCCACACAATGACACACGGCCCCTCCCAGCACACACAGGTGCCAGATGGCATGGGTATAGGGGGTCTGCTTGGCGACGTAGAAGGCCACCCCACCGCTGTAGCACAGGCCGCCTATCCACAGCAGGTTGAAGCCGGCGTCGGGCAGGGACTGGTAGAGGGGATAGATCACCAGCAGGCAGAGCCAGCCCATCACCAGGTAGGTGGTCAGGGCCAGCTTTTTATAGCGATGTACGAAGAACGCCTTGAACAGAATCCCCGCCAACGCCATGGCCCAGATGATGGCCAGCACCAGATCCGCCATCCAGTCGTCCAGGCTGATCACCATCATCGGTGTGTAGGTGCCGGCGATCAGCAGGTAGATGGCGCAGTGATCCAGGCGTTTGAACACCTGCTTGGCGCCGGGGTGGCTGACGGCGTGATAGAGGGTGGAGAACAGAAACAGCAGGATCAGGCTGGCACCATAGATGCTGATGCTGGCGATCTCCCAGGCGTCGAGCACCGGAATCGCCTTGGTAAGCATCAGGGTCAGGCCGACGATGGCGGCGGCAACGCCGAGGCCATGGGTGACCGCATTGGCGATCTCTTCACCGGGGGAGTAGGGTTGGATTTGGCTGTGCATCGGGCTCTCACTGAGATACAGGTCAAACCAGAATGGTAGCAGCAGGAGGTTCAGCTAACAAGTGTTAGCCGAACCGCGTAGGAGATTGAAAATTAGCGTTACTGAATCACCCTGGCCTGTTGCAGCAGACTCATCAACTGGGCCTCATCCAGCTCCAGCTCTGGGATGATCTGCTCGATGGTACCCAGGGCGAGGTCGAAGTCTCCCTGTTGATGGATCAGGTAGGCGGCCAGTCCGGCGGCGGTGCGCTGTCCGCCGCTGCAGTGGACCGCCACCGCCCCTTCGAACTGCTCGATAAAGTTGACCATCTGCTCTAACTGCACCCGGCTGGGGATCTGGCCGCTGGCCACAGGCAGCCACAGAAACGGCAGTTTCCAATCCTGGTAGAGTTGATGGTTGTCCTGATCATCGCACAGTGAGATCACCGCTTGAAATCTGGCCTTGGCCAGGGCCCCCAGTTCATGGGCTTCGGGTTTGCGGATGCCGGCCAGCTTGCCGGGCTCTACCCATCTCGGGGTCAATTCTGCCTCTTGGTTCATGGCGCTCTCCCATTCATGAGTGAGCTCAGTTTAGGGGGCGTATGCTGAATAGAATTTAAACGGAGTTGGCCGAGAGACTGACAACCGCTGAGCTGGTACAGGAGGGGTACAGAAACGGGCCCGGCCGGCGTCACTTTCCTCACAGGATCCAGCGCCTCAGACGGCCGCTGGCGACACCTGGCGAGGAAGGACAACGGCGTGCCGTCGTCCCTGTCGGATCAGCCTCGAACCTTTTGTCCCAGGTGGATCAGTCCCACCAGCCCAAAGCCGGCCAGCAGCCCGGTCAGGCCGTTGAGCAGGGTGGGCACCAGCGCCGACACCACCTGGCCGATGGCCGGGACCAGCGCAGTTTCCGCCGCCGCTTCGGAGATCCACTCGCCGATAAGGTGAACCCCGTGGGTCAGGATGCCGCCGCCCACCAGGAACATGGCGATGGTACCCACCAGGGAGAGTGATTTCATCAGCCTGGGGGCGGCTGCCAGCAGCAGCCTGCCCAGTGACTGGCTGACATCGGAGGGACGTTGACTCAGGTAGAGGCCGGCATCGTCGATTTTGACGATGACCGCCACCAGGCCATAGACTCCGATGGTCATCACCAGGGCGATGGTCGCCAGGGTGGAGAGCTGGGTGATAAAGGGGCTGGCGGCCACCACCCCCAGGGTCAGGACGATGATCTCGGCCGACAGGATGAAGTCGGTGCGGATCGCCCCCTTGATCTTGGTCTGCTCGTACTGGTGCTGATCGCTGCCACTGAGGTCCCGGGGCAGTTGGTGTCCCTCCTTTGACAGCATCTCCAGCACCTTTTCCGCCCCTTCGAAACAGAGGAAGAGTCCGCCGAGCATCAACAGCGGGGTGATCAGCCAGGGGATAAAGGCGCTGATGGCCAGAGCCAGCGGCACCAAGATCGCCTTGTTCAGCAGTGAGCCTTTGGCTACGGCCCAGATCACCGGCAGCTCCCGGTCTGCCTTGACGCCGGAGACCTGCTCTGCGTTGACCGCCAAATCATCGCCGAGCACGCCGGCGGTCTTCTTGGCGGCGACCTTGCTCATGACGGCCACGTCGTCCAGAATTGAGGCGATATCATCCAGTAGGGTGAGAAGACTGGCACCTGCCATGTTGTTGTTTTCCTGTTATAAAAAATCAAATCTGTCGAGGCGGAAAGAGTAGTCCTCATCGTTCCGGCAAGCAAGGGGTAGCCTCGGCAAAGTTACTCAAAACTTACCTGACAAACCGATACCCTGGCCCCCTGACCTTCGAGGAAATTGAGCCAACGGGACTGATTGTCTTGCAGCCTGTCCCCCGGTCCCTTCACCTCCAGCCATCGGGCCTGGCGTCCCTGGACCAGAAACAGGTCCGGATGGCCGCTGCGATTGCCCCTCAGATCGAACAGCAGCCGCTCAAAGCAGGCGCTGAGCAGCGCCCTGGGCAGGCTGTGCAGGGCCTGTTCGGCCAGATCTGCCGGGAACCTGTCCCACTGCACCAGCGGGTTGGCGATTCCCTGCTTGAGGCGGTAGCGCTCCAGCAGCCGCTCAGGCGTCCAGTTCGCCAGCTCGGCCCGGAGGCTGGCCTGGCGTCGAGGGACAAACTCCGGGCGATAGAGATCCCTCGGTCCCTGCTGGTAGGGGTTGACGAACGCGCCGGCCACCGGCGCGAACATCGATGGCCAGATCACCAACCCCAGTAGGCCATTGAGCAGGGCGTTTTCACAGTAAAAGACCCGCCAACCCGCCGCTGCGTAGTGGGCCGCCACCTGCAGCTCCACCCGCTCGCCGCTGTTGGCCAGGACCAGCCTCTCCTGTTTGGGGGCGTGGGTGGTCAGGGGGGACCAGTGCCAATGCCCCTGACGTGCCAACTGCTTGCCCAGGCGTGCCGCCACCGTGGCTTCCTGCTCATCCAGGGGAGAGACCAGCATCCGGGTGACCAGGGTCACGGCCCGCAGCGACCGTTGGCGTTTCAGGGCGATCCGCGCCTGGCGCTCCCGGGATGGGGGCAAGGTGCTTTGGCGGTATAGGACCAAAGCCTGGTCAAACGCCTCCCGGCGTTCCCATTCGCGGGCAACCAGCAGCGCCGTTTTCTGGCGCTTTCGCTCCAGCTCCGGCCAGGGCAGGGGGCCGGGCAGCCCGGGGGCCAGTTGCAGCAGGGCGTCACCATCGCGTTGCTCAAGGCAGCGCTGGCACTCCCGGCTCAGCACCTCCTGGCTCAGCCAGGCCTCCAGGGTTTCCCGGGAGTCTATCTCCAGCCCGTCCGCCGTCAGCGGGTAGCTTTCGAATCGCTGGATGCCGAGATCGCTGACCACAAACTGGGCCAGGTCCTGGTGAAGGTTGCCGAAGTAGAGCAGCCTCAGGGTGTCGAGTATGGCCCGTTGTTCCAGGGCCAGCACCGACAGCCGGTGCTCGGGCAACGGCAGTGGCGCCAGGCTCGCCAGCAGTTCGGTTTTACTCAATCGGGCGTCGGCCTCCGGCACTAAGGCCAGCAGTTCCCTCTTGGTGCACAGGCTGGCCAACTCCTGCCAGCCGGGGGCGGGGTGCCACCGTGCCAGACGCGCGTCGACCAGGGCCTTGGCGCAGTGGTGAAGGTCGGGGATCTCGTCGTACCTGAGCTTGTCCAGCCTGAACAGAGGGCCTTTGCGGGAGAGCAGTCTCACCAGCAGGCGTTGCGGAGCCGGGCCCAGGGCATTGAATCGGATCAGCCAGGCGAGCTCGTCGGCGCTCAGCAGGTGCCGGCACCGGTCCACAACGTGGCGGACCAGGAGGTTGAAGTTGCTCAGGTAGTAGTCGGGCGCCAAGTCGGCACCCGCAGCAGGGAGCGGCGTGTCCATCGGGACAGCTTAGCCGTGAACCGTCAGCGGGCAAACTCCTCGGCAATGAAGACTGGCTCGCCCTCCAGGTAGGTGGCCAGCACCCGGGTTTGCCAGATCTCGTGCACCGGCACCCTGAAGTAGTCTCTGTCCACTAGGACGAAGTCGGCGGCCTTGCCAGGCTCCAGAGAGCCCAGCTTCTCCTCCTGGAAGGCGGCGTAGGCGGCGCCCAGGGTGAAGGCGTGCAGCGCCTCCTCTCGGCTCAGCGCCTGGGCCGGGTACCACCCCTTGGCGGGCTGGCCCTGGTGGTCCTGGCGGGCGATGGCGGCGTACAGCCCCCAGAAGGGGTTGGCGGATTCGATGGGGAAATCGGAACCGCCGGCCAGGGGGATGCCGGCGTCGAGGACGGTGCGCCAGGCGTAAGCGCCGTGGATCCGCTCCGGCCCCAGGCGATCCTCCGCCATATTCATGTCCGAGGTGGCGTGGGTGGGCTGCATGGACGCGATGATCCCCGCAGAGCGAATGGCGCTGAAATCCTCGGCGGCCACCACCTGCAGATGCTCGATGCGGTTGCGTTGCTGCGGTTTACCGTACTGGGCGATCGCCTTGAGCACCTCCCGATTGCCCCGGTCGCCAATGGCGTGAACGTTGACCTGAAAACCGCGGTCGATGACCGTTTTGATCCGCTGCTTCAGTTCGGCCACCGGGTGGATCAGCAGGCCGCGATGGCCCTTCCTGTCACTGTAGTCATCCAGCAGGGCCGCGCCCCGGCTGCCGAGGGCGCCGTCGGCATAGAGCTTGACCGAACGGGCCACCAGGTGGTCTCCCATGTAGGGGGCTGCGACCCGGTTGAGGGTCTCCACGTCAGAGAGCATGGCGTAGATGCGCAGGGGCAGGGCGTCCTGGCCATCCCGTTGCTGATACAGGGCCAGGGTGTCGAAGTCGACGCCGGCATCGTGGACCCCGGTGAGCCCCAGGCTGGCAAGTTGCGCCAGGGCGCGATCCAGTGCCACCCGTTGTTCCTCTCGGCTTCGTCCGGGGATCTTTGCCTCAACCAGTGACATGGCATTGTCCACCAAGATGCCGTCGGCCTCCCCCGCGGCGGTGCGGCCTATCTGCCCCCCCTCCGGGGCGTCGGTGTCCGCGTCGATGCCCGCCAGTTCCAGGGCCAGGCTGTTGGCCCAGCCGGCGTGGCCGTCCACCCGTCGCAGCCACACCGGACGATCGGCCACCACCGTGTCCAGGTCCGAGGCGCTGGGAAAGGCCCGATCCGGCCACAGCTCCTGGTTCCAGCCGCGACCCCGTATCCATTTAGCCTGGGGGGTGGCCTCGGCGTAGGCCTTGATCCTTGCCAGGGCCTGCGCCTTGCTGGTGATGCCGCTGAGATTGAGATCCGCTTGCAGATAGCCCTGGCCCATGACGTGGCCGTGCGCATCGGTCAACCCCGGCAGCAGGGTTCGCCCCCGGCCATCGACCCGGCGGTCGGCATCGATGCCGGAGAACGCCCCGGCCGCGCCGGTGGCGACCACCCGCCCATCTTTTACCTGCAGTGCGCCGAACTTGTGTATCCCCCCATCGGTCAGGGTGTATCCGTTGACATTATCCACCACCAGGGTATCGGCGGCCGAGGTGCAGGCGAAGGCCAGGCTGAGGGAGAGGAACAGGGCACGCATGGGAAATCCTTTTTAACTTATGGCGTTATCTTGTTTTTTAGCTGAGGGACACCCTATCAGCCCCAGGGAAGCCTGTGCAACGCTTTAACCGTGTTCCGGGGACACCGGAATTGAACACGGAGGTGGGAAATTTACTCTAATACATGAAAAATGGGCAATAATTGGCCATAGTGGGGGCAGGGAGTGAGCACCAGCAGGGATGAGGGTGGCATGAGCATGACTGAACAGCAGACTCTAATTGAGCGCGTGCGGGGGAGTGGGCGCAGCAGCGATAGGTTGCAGCGGTACCTGGGGGTGATCCAGGATCTGTTTGCCAACTCCACCGACATGATCTGGGTGACCCATGGCGACCGCTTCATCTGGAGCAATGCCGAGGCGGCCAGGCAGCTTGGGTTTGATTCGCCGCAGCAACTGGTCGGCCTGACCCCCGCCGACATCTCACCGGAACGCCAGCCCGACGGGGCCCTCTCGTCGGTTCGTGCCCTGAAGGAGATCAACTGCGCCCACACTCACGGCCAAAACAGGTTTGAGTGGTGCCACAGCGATCGGCGCGGTGGGATCATTCCCTGCGAGATCATCATCACCGCCATCCCCGTGGTGAATGACGTGGTTATGCTGGCCGTCGGCCGCAACCTGAGGATGGTGAAGGAGGTGGAGCGCCGCCTCGAACTCTCCCAGCGGCTTGACCCCCTGACCGGCCTGCCCAACCGCCGAGCCCTGATGGACGAGATAGAGGCCCAAGTGGCCGACAGTGGTGAGATCAGCCTGGTGTGCATCGGCCTGGATCAGTTTAACCGGGTCAACGAGGAGTTTGGCTTTCGCAGCGGCGACAAGGTGCTCAACCTGGTGTCGCAGCGACTGGCCAAATGCCTGGATAAGCGGGGGATGCTGGCCCGCTTCCACGGGGATACCTTTATGGTGCTGTTGACCCACTGCACGGTCAGCGAAGCGGTCGACCGGGCCGGGGGGCTGCTTGAGCAACTGCGCCGCCCCTTCTCCCTGGGCGGGGTGAGCCTGGGGCTGCAGTGCAGCCTGGGCCTGTCGCTGCTGTGTGAGGCCAAGGACAGCAAAACCCTGTTGCAGCATGCCGAAGCCGCCATGTTTCAGGCCAAGCGCAGCGGCGGCAACCGACTCTGCTGTTACAGCACCCGGTTGGCTGAACAGCAGGCGATGGAGCGTAACCTGGTGAATGAGATCCGCGAGGCGCTGGAGCGACAGGAGTTCTTTCTGATGTACCAGCCGGTGTTTCACCTGGACTCCGGGGTGATCACCGGAGCCGAAGCCCTGCTGCGCTGGCGCCACCCGATGCGCGGCATACTGTCACCGGATGACTTTGTCGATCAGGCGGAGCGCAACGGCCAGATTGTGGAGATTGGCCGTCAGGTGCTGGAGATGGCCTGTCGCCAGATGAAGTTGTGGCTGGACAGGGGATTACCGGTCAGCCAGATGAGCGTTAACATCTCAGTCAGCCAGATAGAGAGCGGCGATCTGGTGGAGCACCTGCTGGCGACTTTGAAGCGGCATCAGGTTCCGCCCGAGATGCTCGAGATCGAGGTGACCGAGTCGATGCTGGCTCACCAGGGTGAGCCGATGGCGGCGCAACTCTGGAAACTGCGTCAGGCCGGCGTGGCCGTCGCCATCGATGATTTCGGCACCGGCTACTCCTCCTTTGGTCGTCTCAAGTCCCTGCCGGTGGACAGGGTGAAGATAGACCGCAGCTTCGTCCGTGAACTGGAGAACGACGAGCGAAACGCCTCCATCATTCAGGCGATCATCGCCCTGGCCCACAACCTGGAGATGGTGGTCACCGCCGAGGGGATCGAGACCGACTATCAGTACCAGTTCCTGCTCAGCCACCGTTGTGAGTGTGGCCAGGGGTTCCTGATCAGCGCACCGGTGACGCCGGTGCGCTTTGAAGACCTGGTGCGTCACCACTGGAAATGCTTGCGTCGTACCATCAATCAGACAAGCTGAGGATTCAGCAGAGGTTTGATGGTGTCGATGACATGGCGCACCCGGGTGGGGTGCGGCTGGTGACGCCGGTAGACCAGGTAGATGGGCTCAGACACGGGGTTGGCCAGTGAGTGCACCGCTACCCTGTCCGGTTCGCCGAACGCCTCCACGGCGTATTTCGGCAGCACGGTGAAGCACAGCCCCCTGGCCACCGGGACCAGCAACATGCCAATGTGGTTGCAGAACCCGCGCCTGGGGAGCTGAGTCAACTGCTGAAACTCACTAAAGTTGGCTCCCAGCAGCAGGCTGATGTGGTGCTCGCCGTCCGGATGAGCCTGGTAGCCCAACCTCATCAGGCTGTCCCAGCAGGGCGTCTGCACCGACCCCGGGGTCACCAGGTAGAGCGGCTCCTCACCGAAGGGCCGGTAGGCCAGCTCCGGTTCATTGCCCATCCGGGTTATCAGCCCCAGATCCAGGTTGCGGCTGAGCAGCTCCCGCTCCACCCCTTCGTTGGGGGCGAAGGTGTAGTCGAGGGTGAGCTCGGGGTGCGCCTGCTGCAGCGCCAGAAGCTCCGGGTAGAGCTTCAGTCCCAGGCTGCCCGGGGAGGCAAAACGGATGGCCCCGGCAAAGGGGTTGTCCGTGGCCAGCTGCTGCTCCAGCAGGGACAGATCCGCCAGGGTACGCTGGGCTTGCCGATAGACCTCGCGGCCGGCCTGGGTCAGCTGAAAGCGCTTGCCCTCCCGTTGCAGCAGCGGCTGGCCAAAGTGGTCCTCCAGCTTGCGCACATGCTGGCTGACGCCGGGCTGGGTCATCGCCAGTTTGTCGGCGGTACGGGTAAAGTGGCCGGTCTCGACCAGGGTGACGTAGGTCTGCAACCAGATCAGGTTGAGCATGCAGGGCGCCTCAATCATTATCTAGTGTTATCATAAGAATCATAAACCATAATTTCAATCGCAGGACCGGTTTGCCTATCCTGTTCCGCACAGTCACTGAACAGGAGAGCCATCATGACTCAGCAATTTCCCCGCACCTTCTCCCACATCGGTATTTCAGTCCCGGATCTGGAGGCGGCGGTCAAGTTCTACACCGAGGTGATGGGCTGGTACCTCATCATGGCGCCAGCCGAGGTCAGCGAAGACGACAGTGCCATCGGCATCATGTGCAACGATGTCTTCGGACCGGGGTGGGGCAGCTTCAAAATTGCCCACCTGGCCACCGGCGACAAGATTGGCATTGAGCTGTTTGAGTTCCCCAATGCCACCGATCCGGAGAACAATTTCGAGTACTGGAAAACCGGCGTCTTCCACTTTTCGGTGCAGGACCCGGATCTGGAGGGACTGGTGGAGAAGATCCTGGCTGCGGGCGGCAAGCAGCGGATGCCGGTGCGCTACTACTACCCAGGTGAGAAGCCCTACCGCATGGTGTACATGGAGGATCCTTTCGGCAATATCCTGGAGATCTACAGCCACAGCTACGAGCTGACCTACTCCTCCGGCGCCTACTGACGCCGCCTGAGTTCTCCAGATCGCTCAGGCGAGAAAGCATCAGACAGAAGGGCCCCAAGGGGCCCTGTGTCGTTTGGGAGGGGGCGTGCGGCTGGCACCCGGTCGGCGCTCGTTACAGCAGCGGGGCAAAGGTATAGAAAAACTGTTCCACCAGTTTCTTCCACAGTGGCCGGTTGGCCCAGTGCACGTCATCGAGCCGATGGCTCTGAGCCAGGTATCGCTGCAGCAGTTGCTCCAGCTTGTGGCAAAGCTCGGGGTCATCCACCGCCAGGGATACCTCCGAGTTGAGCAGCAGACTGCGAATATCCAGGTTAACCGTGCCGATAATGCAGTGATCTCCGTCGATAAGCATCGACTTGGTGTGCAGCAGGCCGCCATTGAAGCGGTAGATGCCAACGCCCGCCCGCAGCAGCTCCGAGAAGAAGGCGCGGCTGGCCCACTCCACCATGAAGGAGTCATTCTTGTCGGGGATGATAAGCTTCACCTCTACGCCACTCTGTGCGGCGGTGCGCAGGGCATCCAGCAGCTGTTCGCTGGGTACGAAGTAGGGGGAGGTGAGTATGATGCTCTTCCTGGCGTGGTAGATGGAGAGCAGCAGCACCTGCTGGATCAGGTTTTCTGGCAGCCCTTGTCCCGACGGAATCACCTGTACCGAGTGACCGGCGTGCTCATGGTTCGGACGCGCCTGCAGTCGGTGGGGATCGATCTCCAGTAGGATGCGGCTGCCGGTTTCATACTCCCAGTCCCAGGCCTGCAGCGCTTGCAGGGAGAGCACCGAAGGGCCGGTAATCCGGATCATGATGTCGACCCATTGGCCGATGCCGGCGGATTGCTTGAAGTAGCGGCTGTCCACCAGGTTCATCGAACCGGTGTAGGCGATCTGCTGGTCGATCACCACAATCTTGCGGTGCTGGCGCAGATCCATCCGTCTCAGGAACATCCTCAGAGGGTTCACACCGAGCGCCTTGACGATCTCGATGCCGGCGGACTCCATCTTGTAGGCCCACAGGCTGTTGAAGAAGTCGCGGCTGCCGGCCCCGTCGAGCAGCACCCGCACCTGAACGCCCCGTTGGCGGGCCTCGATCAGGGCGTTGGCCACTTCGTTGGCGAGACCGCCCGGGTGCCAGATGTAGAACTCCATCTGCACCGACTCCCTGGCGTCACGGATATCCTGGGTGATGCGGCGCAGGATCTCCTGGCAGTTCTCGATCAGTTCCAGATCGTTGCCCATCAGGGCCGGGATCCCCAGGCGCCGCAGGCTCAATTCGTGCAAGGGGCGAGCATGCTGTCCCATGGTCTTGCCCATCTCAGCGGCGTGAAGCAGGCTGCGGTACCATTGCTCGAAGGGGATGGTCATGGCACCGATCCGGCGCTTGCGCTCACGGCCGATGTTCAACTCACCAAACAGCAGGTAGACGATCACCCCGAACAGGGGAATGATGAAGATCAGCAGCAGCCACGCCAGGGAAACGCCGAAGGGGCGCCGCTTGAGCACAATGCGCAGCGACACACCGGCGACCACGATCCAGTATCCGGCGAGAAGGGCGAGGGTGGCAAACTGGTAAAACTGGCTCACATCGTTGGTTAAGTGGCGGTTATGTGAAGCAAATATACACCGAATCGCCTTGGTTGCCAGAGCTTTGTGCCAGTTTTATTGCAAGGTCAACCGCAACTTGGGCTGTACTCGAACTCCACCATCAGCGGAGTGTGATCCGAACTGGTGAATTCACTCAGTACCTGGCTGCTGCCCGGCACCGGCGTCAGCTGGCAGCTGTAGAGGATGTGGTCCAGGGGCTGGCCGAGGAACTGCTTGATCTCTTCCCGGTCCTGGTCACTGAACGCCACTTTGGACAGGCCCTGGCGCCTGGCCAGGGCGGACAGCAGAGTCTGCCGCTGAGAGGACCAGGTGTTGAAGTCGCCGGCAAAGATCACCGGCCCCTGGTGGTTGGCGATCTGCGCCTCCAGCCGGTCCAACTGCTGACGGTAATCGCTGTTGGTGACGAAGTTGATGCCGTGGATGTTCACCAGCATCAGGCTCTGCTTATCGCCCAGGGCCACCTGGGTCAGCAGGGTGGCCTTGGGAGTGTGGGTGATGGGCTCCGCCGGGGTGGTCAGTTTCAGCCGGGCACTGAGGATCGGCGTGGAGGTGAGGCTCATCACGCCGGACTGGCCGCCACCGGACTGTTGCAGGTTGGCACCGAAAGCGTAGTGGTAGGGCGCCATCTCCGGGGCGTCCTCCGGGTGGACATTGGCCTCCTGCAGGGTCAGCAGATCCGGGGTGTAGGCCTGCTGCATCTCGGCAAACTCCCGCTGCCAGCCGGGCTCGCCCAGCTGCTTGTGGACATTCCAGGAGATCAGCGAGAAGCGCTGGGGCAGCGGAGCCGGATCGTCCGTTGCCGCAGTCGCGGCGGGCATAACCCAGGCCTGGGTGGTCGCCGGCGGTGCGGAGGGGCAGCCGCTCAGGCCCAGTGCAAGCAGGCCGGCACTGGTCAGTGATAAAGCGGTGCGAGTCACCCTGAACCCCCTCCATACGCGAATGCGACAAAGGGGTAATGATCGCCTGAGGCGAGGATTTGGTCAATAGGGCAGCAGTGGATGGTCGCAATCGCACCTGTCCACCAGCTGTTGCCACTTGGGATCGCAGTGGTGCTCCTTGGGGAAGATGGCGTGGATCATCAGCTTGGGTTCGGAGACAAAACTGGTGGCGCCGACAGTGTGGAACACGTGCATCCACTGCTCCACGCCGCGGCCGGGGAAATCTGTGGTGGTGACGAATCCGGTAACGTTCATCTGCTTGGAGCCGCGCTGGCGCCAGTCCCTGGGCACCGAGCGCTCCTCCAGCACTCTCTGCAGCAGCTGGCTGGCCCAGGGGTCCTGGTACATCAGTACATCCTGCTGCAGGGTCATCAGCAGGGCACAGACCGTGTCCTCCCAGCCGATGAGGTAGGGCTTGAATCCCTGCTCGGTGAAGATCAGATCCACCATGTTGAAGCTCTCCTTCGCTGCCGTGACCGGGGCGAATCGGCGGACCAGGGTCAGCATGCCCCGGTTGATCATCCGCGCGCTGCCGTACTGGTCAATGATCATCGCCGGAAAGGGCTCGAAACCGCGCAGGGTGGCGATCAGCGATTGGTGTAGCCAGTGGTGTTCGTGGGAGTCGGGTTTGAGGGTGAAGCTGGTGGGGGCGTAACCGGCGGAGGCGAGCAGGTTGTTGGTTTCGCGGACATTGAGTTCGAGGAGCTCGGCGATCTTTTCCACCAGCTCCTGGCCGGGCAGGGATTTGCCCGTCTCCAGGAAGCTGATGTGCCTCAGGGAAGAGCCCACCTTGAGCGCCAGTCCCTCCTGGCTCAGGCCACGAGTCTTTCGCCAAAATTTCAGCAGTCTGCCAAAAGCGCCCTTGGGCATCGTCAGTCCCGCGTCGTGCATCATCAATCCCTTTTATTCATTGATGCAAAAACCATCACATTTACTAGGGCCAATATTACCTCGGAGGTAATAGATAGACTACTAACATACCGCCATTATTAAGAAAGTCATTGTCTACGGATGGAGAAGGGCGGTTATGAGTTACTTTGTTACTGGCGGTACAGGTTTTATCGGGAAATACATTCTGGCCAACCTGGCAAGGCGCGAGGGTGAGATCTTCATCCTGGTGCGGGAGGGCACGGAGGACAAGTTTAAAGAGAACTGCGAGCTGTTGAATCTTGACCCCAGCAGGTTCACGATCATCATGGGCGAACTGGCCGAGCCGATGCTCGGAGTCAGCGATGTCGACAAGGAGAAGATCCACGGTAAGGTCACCGAGTTCATTCACTGCGCGGCGATGTACGACATTACCGCATCGGCCCAGTTAAACCATGACATTAACGTGGGCGGCACTAGAGAAGCCCTGGCCCTGGCCAAGTTTGCCGGCGCCAAGTGTTTCAACCACCTCAGTTCCATCGCCGTTGCCGGCTTCTATCCCGGGGTGTTCAACGAGCAGATGTTCGAACAGGGCGTCGGCCTGGAAGCGAACCCCTACCTCAAGACCAAGTACGACTCCGAGGCGCTGGTTCGCGAGCAGGAGGAGATGGCCTACCGCATCTTCCGCCCCGCCATGGTGATCGGTCACTCCAAGACCGGGGAGATCGACAAGATCGACGGCCCCTACTACCTGTTCAAGACTCTGCAGAAGCTGCGCAACATCCTGCCCAGCTGGATCCCCGCCATCGGCATCAAGGGGGGCGAATTCAACATGGTGCCGGTGGACTACGTGGCCAATGCCATCGATCACATCGTCAGTCAGGAGCAGACCCAGGGTCAGTGCTTCCACCTGGTGGACACCCCCGGGGTGAAGATGATCGAGGCGCTGGATGTGTTCTCCCAGGCGGCCCACGGTTCCCGCCTCTCCGCCGGCATCAGCCCCGGCCTGTTGGACTTCATTCCGGCGCCGATGCGCGGCGCCCTGCTGAGCCTGCCGACGGTGCGTCACCTGATAGATCAGACCCTGGCGGGATTGAAGGTGCCGAAAGAGGCGCTGAAATTACTGGATCTGAAGACCCAGTTTGATGACACCAACACCCGCCGCGCCCTGGCCGGAACCGACATCGCCGTGCCGCCATTGCGTGACTACGCCGGTGTGGTATGGGACTACTGGGAGCGCAACCTGGATCCCAGCCGCATGGGCAGCCGTACCCTGGAGCAGCATATCGATGGCAAGGTGGCGGTGGTCACCGGTGCCAGCTCCGGCATCGGCCGCGCCCTGGCCATTCGCCTGGCCAGCGCCGGGGCCAAGGTGATGCTGGTGGCCCGGGGCATGGAGGAGCTCAAGGCGGTGGAGCAGGAGATCCTGGCGGAGGGGGGCGAAGCCTACAGCTACCACTGCGACCTCAATGATCTGGAGCTGTGCGATCAGGTGATCGACCGCATCCATCAAGACCATGGCGCCATCGATCTGCTGGTGAACAACGCCGGCCGCTCCATCCGCCGTTCGCTGAAGCTCACCTATGATCGCTTCCACGATTTCGAGCGCACCATGCAGCTCAACTACTTCTCGCCGGTGCGCCTGACTATGCGCGCCCTGCCCAAGATGGTGGAGGCGGGCGGTGCCCACGTCATTAACATCTCCACCATCGCGGTGCTCGGCGGCAGCGCCCCGCGTTTCTCCGCCTACGTGGCCTCCAAGGCGGCGCTGGACGCCTGGTCCAAGTCCGCCGGCGCCGAGTACCGGGAGCACAACGTCGCCTTCACCAGTGTGCACATGCCGTTGGTGCGCACACCGATGATCGAGGCCTCGCCCATGTACAAGTTCGCCCCCACCCTGAGCCCCGATGAGGCGGTGGCGATGATCGAGGAGGCGATCCTGGAGCAGCATGTGGAGGTGAACACCGCCATCGGCAGTGCCATGCGCGCCGCCAACATCCTGGCGCCCAAGCTGTATGAGCTGCTGATGTCCACCACCTACAAGATGTTCCCGGACACCGCCGCGGCCCAGGGGCTGCCGGAGGAGGAGGTGAAACCCACTCCCGAGCAGGTGGCGCTGGCGGCGCTGATGTCGGGTAACTATCTGTAGCCCAAAAGCCACACTGTTCCATTGAATTGACACCCGGTCGTCCCTGGCGGTCGGGTGTCTTGCTGTTGGTGCTCCACATCCTGTGTTAGTCTCTGCGACATTCCAGTAAGACCCACACAGGGACAGTTTAATGAAGATCTTCAGCAACTTTGAAAGTGGCGCCATCAACGTGGTCAAGGCGGAGTCCATCGACGACATCCAGCTGACCATCCCCAACGACAACCAGTCCGAGTTCTACCAGTGGTTCCATTTCCGCCTGGAATCCCTGGTGGGTGAGCAGCACAGCATCAAGCTGCTGAACCTGGCCAAGTCCGCCTATCCGGAAGGGTGGGACAACTACCGGGTGGCCGCCTCCTACGACCGTGAGGAGTGGTTCCGCATCCCGGCCGAGTTCGACGGCGACACCCTGACCTTCAAGGTGACCCCTGAGCACAACTCCATCTACTTTGCCTACTTCGCTCCCTACAGCTATGGCCGTCACCAGGATCTGATCCACCACGCCCAGTTGCACCCCGAGTGCACCCTGGAGACTCTGGGTCACACCCTGGACGGCAACGACATGAGCCTGCTGACCATCGGCACCCCGGAGCCCGGCAAGAAGATCGTCTGGGTCATCGGCCGTCAGCATCCTGGCGAAACCATGGCCGAGTGGTTTATCGAAGGCCTGCTCACCCGGCTGCTGGATGACGAAGACAGCGTCGGTCGCACCCTGTTGGGCAACAGCGTGTTCTACGTGGTGCCCAACATGAACCCGGACGGGGCCATCCATGGCCACCTGCGCACCAACGCCATCGGCGTCAACCTCAACCGCGAGTGGGCCGAGCCCTCCATGGCGCGCAGCCCGGAGGTGTTCCTGGTGCGGCAGAAGATGCTCCAGACCGGTGTGGACCTGTTCCTGGACATCCACGGCGACGAAGCGATCCCCTACAACTTCGTCGCAGGCAGCGAGGGTACCCCCTCCTACAGCGAGGAGCGCCAGGCCCTGGAAGACGCCTTCAAGTCGGCGCTGATGGCGATCACCCCCGAGTTCCAGGATGAGTACGGCTATGACAAGGACAAGCCCGGCGAAGCCAACCTGACCGTGGCCTCCAACTGGGTGGCGGAGCAGTTCGACTGCCTCTCCTACACCGTTGAGATGCCCTTCAAGGACCACGACTTCGCCCCGGACGAGGACTATGGCTGGTCGCCCCAGCGCAGCCACCAGTTCGGCCGCGATACCCTGGCGGCGGTGAGTGCGGTAATGGGTCTGGTGTAGTTCCCCTCGAGTCATGGCAACCGATGAGGCCACCTCTTGGGGTGGCCTTTTCTATTTCAGCGCCGGCTGGGGATGACACCCTGGCGAAAAATAATTCTGCAGCTGGCTCACGAACAGCGGCTTTGACCGTTGTTAAGATCCCCCGACAATACAAATGTCTTACGCATCAAAGAAGTTTTGGGGAGATCGAGATGGAGAACATCATTCTGTCGCCGGGTAAGTATGTTCAGGGGAGCGGCGCCATCCGCCGCATCGCCAGCCACGCCCGGGGACGCGCCCTGGTGGTGGCGGACGAGTTGGTGGTGGGGCTGATCCGCGAGGCGGTGCAGGCCAGCTTCGACGACCGCACCCTTAAGGTGGCGTTTGAGCCGTTCGGTGGAGAGTGCTGCAAGGGGGAGATTGAGCGGTTGCAGCAGCGGGTGGCACAAAGTGGCTGCGAGGTCATCATCGGCGCCGGTGGCGGCAAGGCGCTGGATACCGCCAAGGCGGTGGCCCACTTTACTCACCTGCCGGTGGTGATGGTACCCACCATCGCCTCCAGCGACGCCCCCTGCAGCGCCCTGTCGGTGATCTACACCGACAAAGGGGTGTTCGACGAGTATCTGCTGTTGCCGAAAAACCCCGACGTGGTGCTGGTGGACACCGACATCATCTCCCGGGCGCCGACCCGGCTGCTGGTGGCGGGCATGGGCGATGCCCTGGCCACCTATTTCGAGGCCCGCGCCGCCGCCCAGGGGCAGGCCCTGAACCTGGCCGGAGGCGTGCCCACCAACACCGCCCTGGCCCTGGCCCAACTCTGCTATCAGACCCTCATCCGCCAGGGGCCCATGGCCCTGGCGGCGGCGGAAGCCAAGGTGACCACCCCGGCGTTGGAGAACATCGTCGAGGCCAACACCTATCTGAGTGGAGTGGGCTTTGAGAGCGGCGGCTTGGCGGCGGCCCACGCCATCCACAATGGCCTGACCCTGTTGGAGGAGTGCCATCACCTCTACCACGGTGAGAAGGTGGCGTTCGGTACCCTGGTGCAACTGGTGCTGGAGAACGCCCCTCGGGAGGAGATCGTCGAAGTGCTCAGCTTCTGCAATGCGGTGGGGCTGCCTGTCCACTTGTGGCAGCTGGGGATCAGAGAGCTGGACATGGCTAAGCTCAGGAGGGTGGCGGAGCAAGCCTGCGCCGTGGGGGAGACCATCCACAACATGCCGTTCCAAGTGACTCCGGACAAGGTGCTGGCGGCGATCCTGGCCGCCGACCGGCTGGGACGCCGTGGGGTCAGCTGATCACCAGTAGCCCGGGTTTTGAAACGGGGAGGGGGCAGCCTTGAGTGCCATCAGCCGCTCCACCCGCTCCGAGGTGGACGGGTGCGAACGCAGCCAGGCGAGGGGATCCCCCTGTCCGGCAGGCATCAGCATCCCGCGCCACAGAGGCACCTGGTCCCGGGAGAGGTTGAGCAGCGCCGAGGCCAGGGGTTCGGGTGCGCCCAGCAGGCTGGCCGCCCGACGGTCCGCGTCGAATTCCCTCACCCTGGACAGCGCCAGCTGTAACAGGGCACACAGGTGAGGAGTCACCATCAGCAGCAGCAAGGCGGTGATGGAGACCGAGGCCAGGCCGAACAGCATCAGTGGTAACATCAGCAGTGCGCCGAGCCAGGCCAGGCTGGCCAGCATCCGGCACAGCCCGGTGATCATCGCCGCCATCCTCAGCAGGAACGCATCGCTGTGGGCCAGGTGCGCCACCTCATGGGCCAGCACCCCGGCGATCTCGGCGGCGCCGAGCCGACGAAGCAGGCCTTCGGACACCACGATCACCCCGTCACTTTGGCTGCCCATGGCAAAGGCGTTGGCGGTCAGCGACGGTGACCAGTAGAGCCGGGGCGCGGCCTTGAGCTCGGCCCGGCGCGCCAACTCCGCCACCGCCTGTTGCAGGCCTGGGGCGCCCGTCATGGGGACAACCCGCATCATTCGCAGTTGCCACTGGGTGGGAAGGGTCGGCAGCAGCACCGAGACGATGATCAGCATAAACAGCACCAGCCACTCGGTGCCCTCGCCCAGCAGCAGGTGACCGCTGAGCATCAGCAGCAGCGCCATGGCGCCGAGCAGCAGCAGGGTATGGGCGCCGTTCCTCAGGCGGGAACGCAAGTGCAGTCGTGGATCCATCTGGCCTCCTTTTCCATCCCATAGTTAGGTTATGCGGGCAGCGGCCGAGAATATCAAGTGACCTGGCCGATGGCGCCAGAATGAACTCCTGGGTAAGTAAATGCAGAATGCCTATTGAAATCAGTGTTTTTAATATGGTTAAGTGAGCCACCTGTGCGTCTTCCCTGCGAGCCGGGGCGCCCTTGAACCCCAGGACAGAAGAGAGAATCGAGAGACAATGTTTCGAGCGTTATGGTTGCTGATCTGCCTGGTGTTGATTGCCAAGGTGGTGTTCAGTGACCTGAACCGGGGCGCAGAACCTGAACCTCCTGCAGATCCCAGGCTGGCCCAGATCATTGAGCTTGTCGAGCAGGAGAGGGCGGACGCTGCCTATGAGGCGATCGCCGGGTTGCTGCCTGAGATCACCACCGCAGAGGTGAAACAGTACCTCTACAAGTTGAGGGCGAAGATCGAAGTTGACCGCCGTCACTACCACTATGCCGCCGCCTCGCTGACCCTGGCTCAGCAGGCCGGCGATCACTCCATGGTTACCGCGGATCGCATCGACCAGCTCAAGGGGTGGATCGGCAAGATGCAGCAGGAACGGGCCCTGGACGATGGGTACCGCGATGCCAGGAACAATGGCATCGCCGGTGAACTCAAGGGGCAGGTGACCATCCTCTACCTTTATCTCAACGACAACCGCTGGAGTAAGTGGTCGGGGAGGGAGCGCCAGCAAAATCGCCAGTACCTGCAGCAGGTGACCGGCTGGTATCAGCGCCGTGCCCAGGAGTATGGCCTGGCCAAGCCAAGCTTCGACACCCGCTTCTTCTTCCTGACCGCCCCCAAGGGAATCACCAAGGAGTGGTTGCGCTCCAAGCGCTTCTTCAGTGATGCCCAGCAGTTGATCGCCCGGCAATTGGGTTACGGTTCCATGAAGGAGTTTGTCGACACCAAGGCCCCTTCCGGCGAGGTGGCACTGGTGTTCCACTCCAACGGGGAGGCCCGCTCCTTCGCGCTCTCCTGTCGCAACAAGCAGACGGCGCCGCAGTGCCACTACGAGTACGCCATGCTCACCGAGAAGGTGAGCCCCGGCGCACGTCACACCTTTATTCCCCAGGTGCAGGCCCACGAAATGTTGCACCTGTTTGGTGCTGCCGACCTGTATCGTATCCGCAATGCCCGCGACTATGCGGTGACCGACATCATGAACTATTACAGCGACACCCTGGGCCACGCTACCATCGACCCCATTACCGCCTGGTCCATTGGCTGGGCGCAGGTCCCGGACGCCCCCTTCGAGATTGAAAACAAGGAGAAATGAGTATGGAGATCACCTCCGTTGAGCAAAACGCCGTGTTTATGTTCCTCAACCTGAGCTACGCGGTGATCAGCCTGTTTGTCAGCGTCATCGCCCTGGTGATCATCGACAAGTTCGTCTTCCGCCGCATCGACTTCATCGAGGAGATCAAGAGGGGCAACCTGGCGGTGGCCATCTTCCAGTCCACCATCCTGCTGTTTGTCGGCTTCGTGGTCTCCTCGGCCATGAGTTGACCGGCCAAGCAGGGAGTTAAGGACCACAGCACTAAAGCACTACGAATCGGGCACACAACTCGATGTGCCTAGGGTGAGCACTTCTGTGTGGGGGAGGGTAGTTCCCGCCACAGATGATACGTCGGGACCATGGAGAGGGCCCCTGAGGGCTGCGCACGCCACAGACCGGTCATTGGCGTCCCCCGGAAAACGGGTCAACTTCACAGGGAATAAAGCACACTTCGGCTTTCAGGCTCATCTGCCCTAGAAACTGCATCAGGGAGAAAAGGTGTTGTGCAGTTGATCCTAAAGATTGACCATGCATTCGGGCAGGGTGCTAGCCAGTCCAATCTGGGCTGTTTTCATTGTTGCAATACTCACTGCTTGAGAGCTTCGATGAAGGCCTGTTCAGGGTGACAGGGGTCAACCAGCGGTTTCCTTGTGAAAAGCAGAGTGCTGGGGGAGGCAGATTAGGTGACTTGAAGATCACCAAGGTCTCATCGATATCCTCGTGCAACTGGGACAGGTGAAGCAGTCCGTTTCCGGAGCAGCATTTTTGCAGCACCTTATCGCAGATGACGATCTGACTGGTTAACTCGCAGGCGCATCCACTGAGCTTGCACAGCAGCAATTAAATATCGATCATGGCCATTCCCTTGAAATGAAACCACGATCATTATTAGATGTCGGTTACTTTCTTGTTGATTTAACAGGACCCATGTGAAAGGTGCCATCGCAAATAGAAACAAATCATGAATAAACCTCGTGACGATTTCTTCCGTTTTTCTTCGCCTTGTAAAGAGCGATGTCAGCTTGATTAATAACAGACTGCAAGCTAGAGTTTTCTGCAAATGTGGCCACGCCAAGACTGATTGAGATCTCTACCTGTTTACCGTTCAGGTCTACCTTTTCATTATAAACGGACTCCACTAATCTTGCCGCAATTTTAGTGGCTTTATCTCGGGTTAGGTCTGGCAATATCACAACAAACTCTTCACCACCCCAGCGACCAACGGCATCACATTCACGTACATTTCTCTTTATTACATCTGTGATGTGCACCAAACCGATGTCGCCGTTGACATGCCCATAGCTGTCATTGAATCTCTTAAAATTATCCACATCAATTAAGAATAAATGCAGCGATTTTTTACCACTCTCATGGTTGCATAGTTGAGCGTGAGCAATACCTTCAATTCTTCGTCTATTATATACTTTTGTAAGAGGGTCTATGGTTGCAAGCTGTTCAACTTCAAAATAGAGCCTGCTGTTAATCATGAGCTGAAGTGAGAACGTCAAAAAAATAACGCAAACCATGCTGAGTGTAACAAGAACGTTTTCGGCAGTTTGTATGTTAAAATATTCAACACTCTTTGTGTCACTTAGGCTGTAAAGGATTCTGAGTGCTATCACGACCAAAAACAGTATAACGGCTCGCCCAAAAATCGATGCTTGTTTTCTACTTCGTCTGCTTGCCTTGATAAATATTAGGTGGGCGACATGAGAATAGACTGCGAACATCACGGCATTAAAGAAAATGATTCTAGCGTAGATTGGGAATTGGTTTTTCACCAAAAAGGAGTATGCAAAAGGAAAGGTTGCTAGAGCCATATAATAGATTCGGCGCTCTAAGTTTAGATCCAAGTACTTGGCCATGCCAAAAACCAGGAAAACCCCACTTGCGAACATCAAGGTGTTAGAGGCAACTGTTGAAATAAGGGGCGGGGAAACTTGATGAAGAGCAGCAACATTTAACCCTGCTGAAAAACTTAGAGACCAACCCAAGAGATGTATTAACCCTTGAAATTTATGCTTGTTGTGAACATACACGACTATTAGCATTGCGGAACACGCATAACTAATTAGCACATAGACAGTAACAATGGTTCTCATGTCAAGTGAGTGCATAACAACTCTCTATTTTAAGTCCTTTAGCCCCTTAGTGTTTTATAGGGCCATTTCGCACTTATTATAGCTAGTATTAATGGCATCGTGTTGGAATTTTTTTGATTCTCGCGCTTGAGGTGTTTAAGTCCGCAAATGGCGACAATTTGAGTGTTTAAATCCATGTCCTGACGCCAAAATCAGACAAAGTCCCTGGCGAAAGTCGAGGCATGTGGCTGCTCTGCATTTAAGTCGGATTCGTGAGCTATAGAGGTTGGCAAATAGGGGTTTGCCGTACAATTTTTCCAGCTATTAGAATAGCCTGAAGGTGTCTAATCAATCGTGGGCAGCCCATCCTATCCAACCGGGTGTCCAGGGAAGCAAAGGGCTATTCAGGACACCCCAATGACCAAAATTGGCACCTTAGCGAACCCTCGGTAGCGATGGACTTACCCGGCCAATATTCAAGTGCCAATGGTAACCACTAGCCTCAGATGCGGAAATTAAGATCCCGTCTTTTGTCAGCTTCCGCTCCTTGACGGGATAAACCTTAGGGCCTTGCTCTTGATGGTTATAAACACTGCCACCACTTGGAAGCAGATTGATGCTCAGCGGATCGGCTCCCCACTCCTTAAGGTGGGCTCCCATGTTGGTGGTACCCTCAGAGCAACTTGTGTCGTGGGTTACCTTGGTGTGCCAGTTGCCGCCATAGACAATTAGTCTTGAGTCATGATGCAGATAGGGCTTGAGTTTATTTGCCATTCTCAATGCTTTTGGAGAGCCGTGATCATCGGACATCACTAAAGTGAGGCATCTCTGTCTGAGTGGTAATAATGTTTGTAACAGATCAAATATAGCCTCGCTGGTTTTCCCTGTATGCAGTTGTTGCCACTGAAAACTAGTAGCCATGTTTTGGGCAAGTTGATCTTTATTCCCATTAACGTCGGTCTGCACTGCCAGTAGCTCGATGGCTAATATAGTCGGCCTCTGCTTTAACTGGTTGCAGACGATATGTTCGACCCATTTAGGAGCTTGCACACTTCCGTGGATTTCTCCCAGCAGCAGTGGTCGGTTATTGCCAATTATTGCTGCTAATTCGGCGGGCAGAGGCTCACAGGCCCAAGACTTGACTGATAGAATAACGAGTACACCCAATACCCAGAGACGTATAAGAGAAGTTCCTTTTCCCAAAAAGAGCAGTCTATTGAGTTAACAGTGGTGATGCTGTGATGATAATCACTTTGATGCCTTGCACTCCCTACTCTCTACCGGAGAGCAAACGATAACCCGGAGACCGCATCTGGTGCCTAATGACCGTCATTGGCGCCATAGCGGACAAAGAAAGGCCGCCTGATAAGGCGGCCGTGGGGTGTTTACTGCAGTGGCAGGTAGATATCCGTCAGGAGATCGCACTCATCCACCTGGTGGATGAAATTCAGGTAGTGAAAATAGCAGGGGAAGTCCCGGGGTTGCTCGCCACTGCCCGGCAGCCAGTCGCGATAGAGGGCGTTGAGGGTGTCACCGAGTGTGTCGCTTTGGCTGATCGGTGACAGGCCGGTGGATTTGCGCCAGGCGATGAATCTGCCGGCGGTGTCGAAGACCCGCCTAGGGTCTCCTTGATGCTCGATGTAGGCCACCTCTGTGGTGGCTACCTGTTTGATCTCTACCTTCATGAGGTCATTTCCCTGTCTGGGTTGGGCATGTTGGAATCTGGCGTGCCACGCAGACCAGTCCGGCTGGGCTCTGAACTGGGAAGGCGTCTGATCAAAGGTTCGTTTGAAGGTACGGCTGAACCCCTCCGGGGTGTTAAATCCGGCCTCCAGGGCGATGTCGATGATCTTCAGTTCGTTCTCGAAGGCCAGGCGGTAGGAGGCTCGCTTTAAGCGGCTGAGCTGGACATAGCGGGCCAGCCCGATGCCGGTAAAAGCGGAGAAGATCCTGTGAAAGCGAAACTTGGAGCAGCCGGCTACGTTGCAGAGGCGGTCGAGATCCAGCGCTTCATCCAGGTTGTGCTGGACGTAGTTGCATACCCTGCTGACGCGCTGTTGGTGACCTGGGTCGGCCTGTGTCGGTTTCACGGTTGCTGCCAGGTTGGCCATTGGAGTTCCTTCATTATTCAGAGTCCGGGGCAGTGTGCCAGTGCCCTGGCCGGGGTTCTTGACCGAAATTGCGGAATGACTCAGCCATGGAGGGGGGCGACTGCCCTGGTTCCATCCGTAGTCCAGGCTTGGTGGCCAAGGTAACGTTGCCCAGTTAGCAACAAATCTTGATCTGCTTCACAACATCCTGATTGGGTTGTGTTATTTTTAGGGCAGAAAATAGAGTATATACTCTATTTTCTTTCTTTTGGTTTTCAGCCAGATAGACAGGAGGCTGCGTGGCGAGGGGCATCGGTGGTGGGTATTGCCGAGGCCGTGACCCCGCGACCGCCAATGGGGATGACTCGGGGGGATACGGGTTTAACGGACTGAAAACAGACGGGAAATGCCGTGCCAGCGCCGCTGGTTCACTCTGTTTGGTTAAAGGAGAAGGGTATGGAACCCTCAAATCTGACACTGGTCGTCTCCATTATTGTCTACGCCGCCGTTACCTATGCGCTGACCGAAGTGTTTCGGCGCCATCGTTACCTGGGGTTTGCCTTCATTGTTGGCTCCCTGTGTACTTTCCCCCTCTGGGCCGAGAACCGGGACACCTGGTTCGAGTGGGCCAAGATCGTCAGCGTGCTGGTGCCCATGGTGGTGGTCAGCCTGATGCGCATCGCTGTCTACGAGAAGAAGCAGGGCCCCTTCTGGGCGATCTTCAAGAAACCCTGGACCCTGTGGTTCCTGTTTTTCATTCTCGCCCTGAACATTACCGAAGCCTCCATTCACGACTGGCAGCTGGGGAACCCGTGGAACGCCCTGTCCGGCTTCTGCCTGGTGCTGACCATCCCCTTCGTCGGCAAGTTCTGGCGGGTGGAGGACAAGACCTGCGGTGACCTGATCGTGGATTTCCCCCTCGGCTGGTGCTTCCTCTACACCACCTGGAACGCCGCCTTCCTGTTTGGCTGCATTCCCGACGAGTTTGCCGGTGGCCTGGCGATCCTCATCGCCTGCGAGCTCTACTCGGTGTTTGGCCGTCATGACCTTTACATCATGGGCCGTATCTACACCCTGGCCATCTTCGTGGTGCAGTTGGGTCTGACCGACGTCTTCCCCTTCATGGACTCCTCTGCCTGGGCCAACCCCGAGCTGGCCACCTGGTGGGGCATCGCCAACCTGGTGCTGAGCGTGGCCTATGTCTTCTGGTACAACTGGCAGATGTACACCGGTGGCTGCGACATCAAGTTCCGCCATCCCGCCTCGGCGCCTCAAGGGGTGTTTACCGACAGGGAGCGCCAGGAATCCATCGGTGGCTTCTGGTCCCATCTCTACTTTCACCGCGCCTGAGGAGGGGGTATGACACCATTGAATCGCTGGGCCGTCTGGCGGGCCGCAGTGGCGCTGGCCTGGTTGTTGGCGGGCACGGCCCTGGCCGCCCAGTTGCCGGAGCAGGGCACCCGTGACAACTACGATCTCGGCACCTACCAGATCCTGCTGGAGGGGGTGCCGGGTACCGGAGGGTTGAGCTACCACATCGTGTTCAACCGCGGCGGCTCGGTCTACATCGAGAAGAAGTTCAACGGCGAAAACCTGGCGGAAACCCACTCCTGGACCCGGGAGGGCGACCAGCTGCGCATCCTGCCGGTGCAGGGCGGGGTGATCAACGATTTCGACCAGGCGACCCTGTCGGTGCTCGACCAGGACAACATCGCCGTCAGCCTCAATGTGCCCGGTGAATCCCTCAAGCTGATGGAGAAGGACACCGAGTTTACCCTCTACCGCTGGTACGAGTTTCAGGCCAAGGCCCACATCCTGCTGACGCTGATCTTCCTGGTGGCGCTCAACGAGCTGTTTAGGCTGGTGAAGTGGAGCGGCTTTGCCTTCTTCGTCGGCCTGTCGCTTCTGCTGACGGTGTTCGTCTGGCCCTACCAGGGGGTGGCTTACTGGTTTAAGTGGGCTAAGATCTACTCGGTGGTGTCGGCGTCGGTGTTCTTCCTGCTGATGCGCTTTACCCCGCTGCACAAGTACACCTTCGCCAAGCTGTTCTGCGTGGGCTTCCTGGCGCTGAACATCGCCGAAGCGGTGGCCCAGGACTTCACCATGGGCTTTACTCCGAACCTGCTCAACGGGGTGGCCGGAGTGCTCTCCATCCTCACCTGCTACTACGGCTGGAAGGGGATCAAGGCCGATGACTCGCCGCAGAAGGATATGGTATGGCCGAAGATGACCGCCCTGTGGATCATCGCCTACGACGTGTGGAACTTCGTCTACGTCTACCTGAACTTCCCCGCCTCCGCCTCGGCGCAGCTGATGGTGATCGTGGCGGCCACCATCCCGGCGCTGTTTATCAAGGAGGGCACCTGGCTGCAGGCCCGGGCCTACACCCTGGCGGCCTGGTTCATGTTCTACTTCACCTTCACCGAGTTCTACGAGCGCAACCTGTGGATCTTCCCCAGGACCGATGTGCTGACCTACTCGCTGGCGCTGCTGAGCCTGGTGCTCAATATCGCCTGTGTGGTTCAGCTGTGGGAGTTCCGTAAACAGCGACTGGCCCGGCAACAGCCCGCTGCGGCTTGATGTTGCTTTGACCAAGAAAAAGGCCGCCTGAATGGGCGGCCTTTGTCGTGCTAATTGGAGCGGACAGAACCAAGTGCCCATCCCATAGCGGGCCCACTAGCCCTCGGCGCTGTCACCGGCGGCATCGTCCTGATAGAAGCCGTCGCGAAAGGCCTGCAGCCCCTCATGCACCAGGCCCTGGGTCAGATCCACGTTGGTGGCGATGTCGCCGTCCAACACCTGCAGCCCGTCCAGAATCCCCCTTGCCTCGTCGATCCCCCTGTCGACGGCGTCGCCAATGACACTCATAAACCCATCGAGCTGCTCGTCGAAGGAGAGGCTGGCGTTCTGCCCCCGGTAGGTCTCAAAGAACTGGGTGGCAAAGTCGACGATGCGATCGGCGGTGGCCTGGGGCGAGTAATCGATCCCTTGCTCCAGCCCTCTCTGGGTGGCGTTATCTCCCAGGGTGGGCGCCAGGTGCTCATCGATGGCTTCCACCGCCGCCCGATAGAGCAGGGCCAGGGAGTCCTGTCCGGCGCTGAGGCTGACCTGCTCCATGGCGGCGGCCACATTGGCGTTGGCCATTGCCTTGGCGCTCTGGGCGGGGCTGTGACTCCGGGCCACCTCGGACACCGCCTGGCCGTGATTGCCGCCGTCGTTGGGCTTGTTTCTGGCGACCTGTGAGACCTCGGCCCCGTGATTGCGAATTTCCATCAGTAGTGTGCCTCAGCAAAAATGCTTCTGTTGACCCCGTTATCGGCCAAATTCCGTACCGCTTTAGTGCTGAGCCACAATCACCCGCTGGGTCAGAAGTGCCACTGCAGGTAGAGGGTGTTGTAGTTGCTGCCTCCCTTTATGCGGCCGAAGGCAGAGGAGGTCTCGAAGATGGAGCTGCGGTGGTGGATGCTCCAGCCAAACCACACCCGTTCCAGCGCCGCGCTCTGGAACAGGTCTCCTAGGTTGAGATCGAGAGAAAAATCCAAGTAGTTCATTAGCTTGGATGGGCGGTATCCCTTCTCCTCCAACTCGGTACGCTCGATGTAGGTGGGGCGGCTGATGTAGGAGAGCCCCTCGGCCACACCGATGCGCCAGCGCAGCGGCCAGTTGAGGGTGTAGTAGGCCTTGATCGCCAGCACCCCTTCGTAGCTGGGCTTCTGCACCTGGGAGCTGTGGTGGTAGACCACCCCCGGGGTGAAGTAGAGGTCGATGGGCTGGTCAAACAGGGTGTCGGTCAGCGGGATGCCGTAAAACAGCGAGCTTAGCCGGTTGTTGTAGGGATCCTTCTCCCAGTCGAAATTAAGGATCTCCCCCAGGTTGGAGGGGGTACCCCAGCCGTGGGCCAGCCTCAGGTAGTGGCCCTTGAGCGGCTCCCGGGAAAAGTGCAGCCCCTGGCTGTCCGGGCTGGGGAAGAAGGCGATGCCGGCGTAGCTCTCCAGGGTGAAACGCTTGTCCAGGGTGGGCAGGTTCCCGGCGCCGTCACCCAGCATGGAGCCCTCCAGCTTACCGATAACGTAGAGGTTGCTGATCAGGTGCCAGGAGAGGGTGACTCCGGCACTGGCGCCAATGTCGGAACGACCGCCGCCGGTCTCCAGGGCGTGGTAGTGTTCCACGAACTCGCGGCTGCGCCAGTCCAGCTGCAGGGTTGGCTGAACCGTCAGGGATGGCCAGCGGTGGTCGAAGCCGTAGCGCAGGTGACCGTAGCTGCGACCGCGGCGGTCGCTGAGCAGCTCGGCGTCGATAAAGTGCCCGGGGCTCGGCATATAGCGGTAGCGGCCGCCCAGATCGAAGCTGTCCTCCTGGATGCTGTTCTGAAACTCTCGGGGGATGTCGAAGAAGCGGAAGCGGGTAAACAGGGTGGCCTGGTGCTCATCCTGCTGCCAGAGGTGATAGCCCCCTTCGAGCCCATGAAGGTAGAAGTCATCGCCGTGGACAAACATCAGCGGCAGGATGTCGGCCCCCTGGTCCACCTCGGTACGGTAGGGGATGTCGGCGTGGCGAACGCCGATGGCGATCCCCCAGTCCGGTTGGGGGCCGCTGCCGGGCACGGCCAGGACCAGGCCGCTGCTCATCAGGGCCAAAGCGCCCAATAGTTGTCTCATCATTGGCGGATTTCGAATCTAAACGGCTTTGATTAGACAGGATAAACCTTGTCGGCAAAAAAAATCTGGAAAAAAATTTGCTCCCCGAATCGGGCAGTGAGAGGCGGCTGCTGCCGCCCGCAAACCCTTGTCACAGCCGGTTTAGACGTCCATACGGCCAAAGTCCGGTTGCGGACAACGGATTGACTGTAGGTTTTCACACACATTTTTCCCTCTTGAACGTGGCGTGATCTCTGGCACAATCTGTATCCGTGGCATGGCTATCATGCCGCCAAACCAAGGTGCGAACGGGATTATCCCGCGCATAACAGGGAACGCGGTGAGATTCCGCGGCTGTACCTGCAACTGTGATCAGAGCGACCCTCGAGATACCACTGGGAGACCGGGAAGGGGAGGGTTGGGATGCTGAGAGCCAGGAGACCTACCTCGGTTTGCTGATTTGACTCAAGCGGGTTTCTTGAGCAGATAGCCTGAATGAACAATTTAGAGAACCAAGGCAAGTGACCGGCTTGTCCTCTGAGTCGTACCCCTCTGGCATACGTCTGTTGTATGTGTCCGATCCGCGACGATCGGGCCGACCTCTCCTAGAGAGCATTCCCGCGCTTTTAAAACTCTAACTCAAAGGAAATACCATGAGTTTAAAAACGCGCTTTTCCCTGGTGGCCCTGGCTCTGGGCGCCGCCTTCTCCGCCACCGCCGCCGATGAGGTGATCGTGGTCACCGGCGACCGTTTCGATTCTGCTCCCGAGCAGCAGCTGGCGGTGGTCAACACCATCGAGCGGGTTGAGATCGAGCAGCTCAACCCCAAGTCGGTGGTCGACATCCTCGAGCGCCTGCCCGGCGTCAGCGTCACCCGCACCGGCGGCACCGGCCAGAGCGCCAGCGTCAGCGTCCGCGGCGCCAACTCCGATCACGTGCTGGTGCTGGTGGACGGGGTACGCATCAGCTCCGCCACCCTGGGCTCCGTCAGCTTCTCCAGCCTCTCCCCCGAGCAGGTGCAGCGCATCGAGGTGGTCAAGGGCCCCCGCGCCTCCGTCTGGGGTAGTGACGCCATTGGCGGGGTCATCCAGATCTTCACCCGTAAGCTGGACCAGGGACAGTGGTTCGCATCTGCCGAGGTGGGCAGCGACGCCTACCGCCGCCTGTCCGCCGGTGCCGGTGTACGCCACGGCGACGGCCGCACCAGTGTGACCCTTTCCACCGAGCAGAGCGACGGTTTCGATGCCAAGCGCGATGATGAAACCGACGACGACGGCTATGACCGGATTACCGCCGGCGTCAGTGGTGAGCAGACCCTGAACGACCGCTGGCAACTGAACTGGGCGGGTCAATACAGCACCGGAAATTATGAGTACGACAGACAGTTTGGAGGCAATGAAGCGGACTTCGACAACTTCTACTGGAGTCTGGGGACGCAGTATCAGCAGGGGGATTACACCAGCAAGGTGACGGTGGGCCAGGCGCGCGATTACAACGACAACTTCCGTGATGGCACTCCAGACCACAGCATCTACCAGACCCGTCGTGAGCAACTGAGCTGGAGCAATCAGTTTCTGGCCAGTGATATGCTGACCCTGATCGGCGGCGTCGATTACTACACCGAGTCCGTCAGCGGTGATTACGATAAAGATGAGCGCGACGTGCTGGGCGTGTTCGCCCTGGCCCGCGTCGACCTGGACGCCTGGCTGCTGGAAGCGGTGGTGCGCTACGACGATGTGGAGAAGATCGACGCCGAGACCTCCTACAACCTCAGCGCAGCCTACCGGTTCGGCAACGGCTGGCGCCTGAGCGCCGGCTATGGCACCGCCTTCAAGGCGCCCACCTTTAACGATCTCTACTGGCCCGGTTCCGGTAATCCCGGCCTGAGCTCCGAGACTGGCAAGAACACCGACCTGACCCTGAGCTACAACCGCGACGGCTACAACGCCTACCTGAGCCTGTTCCGCAACGATGTCGAGGACCTGATTCAGTGGGCGCCCACCGGTGAGCAGGACGAGAACGGCTGGGACATCTGGAAGCCGGCCAACATCGCCGAAGCCAAGCTGCAGGGGGTGGAACTGGGTGTGGACTTCAGCACCTATGGCCTGGATCACCAGCTGGCCTACACCTACCTGGACGCCCAGGATGAGACCAAGGATGAGCCACTGCTCGGTCGCAGCGAGCACGAGTTCGACTACTCCGCCGCCTACGCCTGGACCCAGTGGGACCTGCGCCTGGACTACCACTACCAGGGCAAACGCAAAGACAAGGACGATCACTTCCTCGCCCCCTACCACCAGCTGGATCTGAGCCTGGGCTACGCCTTCGCCGACAACTGGCAAGTGCGGCTGAAGGCCAATAACCTGTTGGATGAGGAGATCGTCTCCAACGGCAACTACTTTGGCCCGGGGGCCGAGTGGTTCCTCAGCGTCAGCTATACCCAGTTCTAACCCAACCGCGGGCCGCCTGGCGGCCCGCCGGAGGCAGCGCCATGTTTAAGGCATTTGACGACACCCCGCGTAACCCCCAACCGCCGCTGCAACTGGAGGTGGAGAACCTGGGGTGGGGCGACGGCCGCCGCAGCATACTCTCCGGAGTCAGCTTCAACCTATTCCAGGGAGAGTTTGTCGGTCTGCTGGGGCCTAACGGGGTGGGCAAATCTACCCTGCTGCGCTGCCTCTACCGCTTCCTTGAGCCCACCAGCGGTCGGGTGTTGCTGGGGGGCCAGGATACCAGGACCATGAGTCGCCGCCAGTTCGCCCGCCAGGTGGCGGTGGTGACCCAGCACCTGCCCAGCGGATTTTCGATGACCGTGCGTCAATTTCTGACCACCGGATTGCTGGCCCACAGCAGCTGGTGGCAACGGCTGGACCGCCGCCAGGAGCGGATGCAGATCGATGAGATGCTGGAGCGGGTGCAACTGACCGAGATGGCCGACCGCCACTTCGAGCTGCTCTCCGGCGGCGAGCGCCAACGGGTGCTGATCGCCCGGGCCCTGCTGCAGCAGCCCAGGCTGCTGCTGCTGGACGAGCCCACCAACCACCTGGATATCCGTTATCAAATTGACACCCTCAAGCTGCTGCGTGGCTTGGGGGTGACGGTGATCGCCTCCATTCACGACCTCAACCTGGCCAGCGCCTACTGCGATCGCCTGCTGCTGCTGCACCAGGGGCGGCTGGCGGCCTTCGGCGAGCCGGGACAGGTGATGACCCAGGAGCAGATCGCCCGGATCTATGGCGTCGATGCCCGCATCGATCCCCACCCGCAGGGGACCCACCCCAGAATTACCTTCGATTACCACAATGGCGACTATGTCTTTGCTTAAACCCGGGCAGCTGATGCTGCTGCTTTTGCCCCTTCTGCTGATCTCCCCGCTGGTGGCGGTGGCCACCGGCGCCGCCGACATCGCGCCCTATGACGTGGCTCAGGCCATCGGCCGCGCCCTGAGCGGCGCACCCGCCCAGGGGCTGGCGGACCGCATCATCATCGAGCTGCGACTGCCCCGGGTGCTGCTGGCCATGCTCTGTGGTGCCGGCCTGGCGGTGTCCGGCTCGGTGCTGCAGAGTGTCACCCGCAACCCCCTGGCCGATCCCTACCTGTTTGGCATCTCCGCCGGTTCCACCCTGGGGGCGGTATTGGCCCTGACCCTGGGGCTGGCCGGACTGGGCCTGCCCGTGTGCGCCTTCCTGGGGTCGCTGATCGCGGTGTTCGTGGTGATGGTGATGGCCAGGGACGGCCAGGTCGAGGGGCTGATCCTCGCCGGGGTCGCCATCTCCTTCCTGCTCTCCTCCCTGGCCAACCTGGCGCTCTACTTCGGCGACAGCCAGGCGATCCAGGCGGTGCTGTTCTGGAACCTGGGCAGCTTCAGCCGTGCCAGCTGGGGCACCCTGTGGATCCCCGCGACCGTGGTGCTCAGTGCCCTGGTGATCATCCATCAGTTTCAGCGGCCACTGCAGGCGCTGATGGCCGGCGATGAGAGCGCCCACACCCAGGGGGTGGCGGTGGTGCCGCTGCGCCTGGGGATGCTGCTGCTCACCGCGCTGATCACCGCCTCCCTGGTGGCCTACTGCGGCGGCATCGGCTTCGTCGGGCTGATGGTGCCCCACATCGTGCGGATGCTCATCGGCGCGGCCAGCGGTGCCACCATAGCGGCCACCGCCGCCTTCGGGGCGGTGATGATGGTGTGGGTGGATCTCCTCTCCCGGCAACTGCTGGGCAACCAGGAGCTGCCGGTGGGGGTGGTGACCGCCATCCTCGGCAGCGGCTTCTTTATCGCGCTGCTGGTGAACCGCCGCAGGAGAATGGCATGAAACAACTGATTAGCGGCGGAGCCCGTTCGGGCAAGAGCGCCCTGGCCCAGGCGCGGGCCCTCCAGTGGCAGCAGCAGACTGGCGGCAGGGTGGTGGTGGTGGCCACCGCCACCGCCGAGGGCGACGAGATGGCGGCGCGCATCGCCCATCACCAGGCCCACCGTCCCGACTCCTGGCAGCTGGTGGAAGCGCCGACCAACCTGGCGCAGACCCTGGCCAAGTACAGCGATGGTAATACCCTGGTACTGGTGGACTGCCTGACCCTGTGGCTGGCCAACGAGCTGTTCGGCGGTAACTGGCCCAGGGAGAAGGCGGCGCTGCTGGAGACTCTGCCCGGCCTGCCCGGGCCACTGATCCTCATCGGCAACGAGGTGGGGCAGGGGGTGGTGCCCCTGGGTGAGGGTAACCGCCGTTTCGTCGACGAGTGCGGCTGGCTGCAGCAGCACCTGTCCCCGCGGATGGACCGGGTAACCCTGACCATCGCCGGTCTGCCCCTGGAACTGAAGGAGCGGTCATGAGAACCCTGTTGCTGCTGATGCTGCTGATGCTGCTGATGCTGCTGGCACCGTCGGCAGAGGCGATGCGGCTGGTGGTGCTCTCGCCCCACTCGGTGGAGATGGTGTATGAGCTGGGGGCCGGAGACGAGATCCTGGCCACCGTCGATTACGCCGACTACCCGGAGGCGGCCAGGGCGATCCCCCGCATCGGCCGCCACGACCACCTCAACCTGGAGCGCCTGCTGGAGCTGCAGCCAGAGCTGGTAGTGCTCTCCTTCGACGACACCTCCGACGCCATACTGGCGCGGCTGAACGCATTGGGGGTGCCGCTGTTTGACACCGGCGTGACCAGCGTCGATCAGGTGGCGGATCGCCTGCAGGCGCTGGGCGCCGCCATCGGCCGCCCTGCGCAAGGGCAGAGCAGTGCCCGCCAGTTCCGCGAGCGTCTGGCCCGGCTCAGACAGCAGTACCGCCACAGAACCCGGGTGAAGGTGTTCTACCAGGTGTGGCCGGAGCCGCTGACCACGGTCTCCGGCGGCTGGATGAACGGCATCCTGGCCGATTGCGGTGCCGACAACATCTTCGCCGACGGCGTGGCCGCCTACCCCCAGGTGGCCATGGAGCAGGTGCTGATGCGCATGCCGGAGCTGATCATCAAGCCCTTCGCTCACGGCGGCCGCAACCAGCAGGCGGTGGCCTGGGACAGCTGGCCCGAGATCCCGGCGGTCAAGCATGGCCACCTGGCCCAGATCGACGGGGACCTGCTCCACCGCACCGGTCCGAGGGTGCTGGAGGGGATGGCCAGGGTGTGTCAGCTGGTCGAACAGGTACGCCAGGAGCCGGTGCGATGATTCATCTGTTCCTGGGCGGTGCCCGCAGCGGCAAGTCCTCCCTGGCGGAGGCCCTGTGCCACCGCTGGCCCGGCCAGGTGGTCTATGTGGCCACCGCCCGCAGTCACCCCTCCATGGCCGAGCGCATCGAGCTTCACCGCCGCCGCCGCCCGCAGAGCTGGCACTGCGTCGAGGAGCCGCTGGCGCTGGCCAGGCTGCTTGCAGAGGCCGGGGAGGACCAGCTGCTGCTGATCGACTGCCTGACCCTGTGGCTGACCAACCAGATGATGGCCGGCGCCTGCCTGGACCAGGCCACAGAGGGGCTGATTGGCGCCCTGTCGGCCTGCCGGGCCGAGGTGGTGCTGGTCAGCACCGAGGTGGGCCAGGGGCTGATCCCCGACGATCCCATGAGCCGCGCCTTCGTGGTGGCCGCCGGTGAGCTGCACCAGGGCATTGCCCGGGTGGCGGACCGGGTGAGCTTCTGCCAGGCGGGGCATCCCATCCCTGTGAAAGGGGAGCGACCATGAAAACCCTGTTGACCCTGGTGCGCCATGGCCGTCCCGATCGGGCCGACCGCCTGCTGGGTCGCACCGATCCCGGCCTGACTCCGCAAGGGTGGCAGCAGATGCAGGTCAGCTGCGACGGGCTGGAGGTGGATGGCATCATCAGCTCGCCGCTCAGCCGCTGCGCCGAGTTTGCCCACCACCTTTCCCGACAGAGACGCCTACCCCTGACCATCGAACCCGGGATCCAGGAGCTGGACTTTGGCCAGTGGGACGGAGTGGATTTCGAGACCCTGTGGCAGAGCACCGACGGGGCGTTCGAGCTCTACTGGCAGACCCCCTGGCAGCAGACGCCGCCACAGGGGGAGTCCACTCAGGCACTGCATCAGCGGGTGGAGCAGACCCTGCTGCGCTGCGCCAGGGAGCACCCGGGCCGGCACCTGTTGCTGCTGACCCACGCCGGGGTGATGCGAGTGGTGCTGGCCTGGCTGCTTGAGGGCAGCCGCAACGGTAACGCCCACCTGAGCCGGGTCACCCTGGGCCATGGGGCCAGGCTCAGCCTGAGTCTCTACCAGGATGAGCAGGGGCAGATCTGGCCCCAGTTGTTAGAGCTGTTTAATCCCGAGGAGGGCAGATGACCCCGGTCAGCCACACCATTGTGTTCAACATCCTCAACGGTGCCGCCACCCAACTGCCTGAGCTGCATAATCTCAGTGACGCCGGCGCCGGCAAGGACCTGATGCACCTGACGCCCACCCGGGACTCGGAGCTGATCTGCAGTGGCCGGGCATTGACGCCGCTGACCGTGGCGCCGCCCGCCACGCCCCTGACCGCCAGGGGGCTGTTGGGCAATGGCGGCATCAGCCCGGCGGTGCTGACCCGTGGCCTGCTGCGGGGCCTGGCAAAAAGGGGGTATCGGGTGGCATTTCGCAGCTTCAACTTCGGAGTGGCCCGGCCGCAGCCGGGGCACAGCGACTGGTATGACAGCGCCGAACACTACGGTGGCTTCGATGCCAGCCCGGATCAGCTGATTGAGCAGGCGTTGTTGCCGGAGCTGACCCGCCAGGCACGCAGCGGTCACCTGAGCGTGCTGGCCGAGTGTGGGGTGGGAGGCACCACCTTCTCCACCCTGTGGCTCAGGCTGCTCACCGGCCTGACCCTGACCCCGGCGGGCAGCACCAAGGACAGCGCCAAGCTGGCCCGCAAGCAGCAACTGCTGAGCCAGCTGCAGCGGGAGTACCGCCAGCAGCGCCAGGGATTTTGCGCCGACACCCTGCTGGGCAATCCCAGGTTCCACGACGCCATTCAGCGGGCGGTGTATCGCCTGTTGCGACACTGGCCCCAAGACCTGCCGCTGCCGAGGCTGGCGGGGGGGATGATGTTCGTCGCCCCGCTGCTGGCGGCCCACAGGGCGCGCCCGGACCTGACTGGCTCGGTGGATACCACCCGCTGGGTCACCGCCGGGGAGGGGCAGGCTGTGCTGGCGCACCTGCCAGAAGGCTGGCGGCTTCGCCTCAACTGCACCGATTTCAACCGCAGCCCTCACCGCTGCCTCAACCTGTACGAGCAGGGGCTGGTGGTGGAGGGGTGCGGCCTGGGGGGCTGCCTGGTGCTGGCCGAGCAACTGGGCCTGGACCAGGACGAGATCATCGGCACCCTGAACCGGGCGGTCACCGAACACATGAACCAATTTGGGTAACAACATGAGTGGATTCAAACTGATGGTGCAGGGCACCACCAGCGACGCGGGAAAGAGTGTGATGGTCGCCGGTCTGTGCCGGGTCCTGGCGAGGAGGGGGATCAAGGTGGCGCCGTTCAAGCCGCAGAACATGGCCCTCAACAGCGCGGTGACCGCCGAGGGAGGCGAGATCGGCCGCGCCCAGGCGGTGCAGGCCCAGGCCTGTGGCCTGAGCCCCAGTGTGCTGATGAACCCGGTGCTGCTCAAACCCAACACCGACACCGGCGCCCAGGTGATCCTCCGGGGGCGGGCGCTCACCGATATGGACGCCCGCGAATACCACCTCAACAAGCCCAGGCTGCTGCAGATGGTGCTGGAGACCTTCGAGGAGCTGGGACAGGGGCGCGAGGCGCGGCTGGTGGAGGGGGCCGGCAGCCCGGCGGAGATCAACCTGCGCGAGCACGACATCGCCAACATGGGATTCGCCGAGGCGGCGGACTGCCCGGTGGTGATCGTCGCCGACATCGACCGGGGCGGGGTGTTCGCCCACCTCTACGGCACCTTCGAGCTGCTGTCCGACAGCGAAAAGGCCAGGGTCAAAGGCTTCATCATCAACCGTTTCCGCGGCGATCCCTCGCTGCTGGACTCCGGCCTGGCCTGGCTGGAGCAAAAGACCGGTGTGCCTGTGCTGGGGGTGGTGCCCTACCTCAGGGGGCTCTACCTGGAGGCGGAGGACGCCATCAATGTCCAGCAGACCGACGAGGACGCCCGCTTCAGGGTGGTGGTGCCCGGGCTGCCGCGGATCTCCAACCACACCGATTTCGATGCCCTGAGGCTGCACCCCAAGGTGGATCTCACCTTCGTCCGTCCCGGCGGCGATCTGCCCCCGGCGGATCTGATCATCCTGCCCGGCTCCAAGAGCACCCGCGGCGATCTGCAGGCGCTGCGGGACCAGGGTTGGGACCGCCAGATTGCCCGGCACCTGCGCTTCGGCGGCAAGCTGATCGGCATCTGCGGCGGCTACCAGATGCTGGGGAGGCGCATCGAGGATCCCCAGGGGATCGAGGGGGCCCCCGGGGGCAGCGACGGCCTGGGTTATCTGGATATGACCACGGTGCTCACCGGTGACAAGCGCCTGACCCGGGTGCAGGGTACCCTGACCCTGGCAGGGGAGCGCGCGTCGGTGACCGGCTATGAGATCCACGCCGGCCGCAGTCAGGTGAACGCCGCCCAGCCGTTCCTGCTGGCGGGCGAGGCCGACGGCGCCATCGATGCCGACGGCCAGGTGATCGGCGGCTACCTACACGGCCTGTTCGATGAGCCACAGGCCTGCAACCTGTTGCTGCGCTGGGCCGGACTGGAGGCGCAGCACGCCCAGGGCCAGGATATGACGACCCTGCGGGAGCAGGGGCTCGACCGCCTGGCGGACTGCCTGGAGCAGCACCTGGACCTGGAGCGGCTGTTCGCCGACCTCAAGGGGTGGCAAGCATGAGCCGCCACAGCTGCCCGGCCCTGCTGGTGACCGCCCCCTCCAGCGACAGCGGCAAGACCACCGTGGTGGCGGCCCTGGCGCGCTACTGGCGCAACCGGGGCAAACGGGTGCGGGTGTTCAAGACCGGGCCCGACTTCATCGATCCCATCTTCCACGAGGTGGCCAGCGGCGCGCCCGCCCATCAGCTGGACCTGGGGATGATGGGGGAGGCCGCCTGCCGCCGTCATCTGGCCCAGGCTGCCACCGAGGCGGACCTGATCCTGATCGAGGGGGTGATGGGGATGTTCGACGGACACTACTCCAGCGCCGATCTGGCGGCCCGGTTCGGCGTGCCCACCCTGGCGGTGATTCCGGCGGCCAAGATGGCCCAGACCTTCGGCGCCATCGCCTGCGGCCTGGCCCACTACCGGGAGGGGGTGACCCTGTTCGGGGTGGTGGCCAACCAGGTGGGCGGCCCGGGCCACGCCGAGCTGCTGAAACACAGCCTGCCCGAGACCATCGAGTTCTGTGGCTGGTTACCCAGGGACGACAGCCTGGCCCTGCCGGACCGGCATCTGGGCCTGGTCCAGGCCACGGAGATCCCCGATCTGGAGGCCTGGCTCGACGGCGCCGCCGCCAAGCTGGGGGAGAGCTGCGCCATGCCGCTGCCGGCGCCGGTGGTGTTTGACCCCGTGGCCGAGGACCCGGCGCTGCTGGCGCTGGGTGAGCCGCTGGGCGGCCGCACCGTCGCCGTGGCCGAGGACGCCGCCTTCGCCTTCATCTATCGGGACAACCTGTCACTGCTGCGCCGACTGGGCGCCGACCTGGTGCACTTCAGCCCACTGAAGGACCCGCTGCCGGCGTGTGATGCCCTCTACCTGCCCGGCGGCTATCCGGAGCTTCACCGGGAGGCGCTGGTGGCAAACCGCCCGCTGATGGCGCAGATCCGGGCGTTTGCCGACGCCGGCAAGCCGGTGGTGGCGGAGTGTGGCGGCATGCTCTACCTGCTTGAGCAGCTGGCCGACAAGGAGGGGCAATGCACGGAGATGACGGGTGTGCTCCCGGGCCGTGCCCAGATGCAGCCGCGCCTGCAGGGGATCGGCATGCTCAGCGCCGAGATCGGCGGACACAGCCTGCGTGGCCACTGCTTCCACTACTCCAGCAGCGACATCGGGCTGGAACCGATCGCCATCGCCACCCAGGCGGGCAGGATGCGGGCGTCTGAGCCGGTCTATCGCCAGGGGAGTGTGGTGGCCTCCTATGTGCACTGGTACTTCCCCTCCGCACCGGCCCTGGTGGCCGACTGGTTCGGGGGAAGGTGTCGATGAACCCCAAGCTTATCCTGACCGCCCTGGGCTTCCTGACCCGGCTGAGGATGCCCGCCTGGGTGCCGTTCGACCCGGACAGCGTCGCCTGCGCCGCCCGCTGGTTCGCCCTGATCGGCCTGCTGCTCGGCGCCCTGGCCGCCGGCCTGTTGTGGCTGCTGGCCCCCGGGCTGGGTCAGCCGTTGGCGGTGGTGCTGGTGCTGATACTGCTGCTGCTGCTGACCGGGGCCTTCCACGAGGATGGCCTGGCGGACACTTTCGACGGTTTCTGGGGCGGCTGGGAGCGGCAGCGCAAGCTGGCGATCATGAAGGACAGCCAGATCGGCACCTACGGGGTGCTCTCGCTCATCGGCTGTCTGGCGATCAAGGCGGTGGCCCTGAGCCAGTTGCACCTGGGACTGGCGATGGTGGCGTTGCTGGCCAGTCATGCCGGCGGCCGGACGGTGGCCGGGCTGGTGCCGGTGCTGCTGCCCTACGCCCGTTCCGACGAGGGCAGCAAGACGCCCCAGCGTCAGCGTTCGCCCGGCTTCGGCGATCAACTGGCGCTGATGGCCTGTGGCGCCGCGCCGCTGTTGCTGCTGCCCCAGGAAGCCGCGGCGGTGGTGGCCCTGGTGTGGGCGGGAGCCTTCGGCTTCATGAGCTGGCTGATGCACCGCCACATCCGGGGTTACACCGGCGACACCCTGGGCGCCACCGAGCAGGTGACCGAATGCCTGACCCTGATCGCCCTGGTGGCGATGATGAACCAGGGGTGGCTGTGATGAAGCAGCTGCTGAACATCAGCGTCAACCCGGCGCCGGGGCATCTGCTGGGCGACTGGCAACAGGCCCGACGGTGGCTGAGCCGCTGGTCCCTGGACGGCTTCGAGTTGGCCCCTCATGGCCGCTGGTGCCATGACGCCGTGCCGGCGGATCTGGCCGGCGGTCTGCATCTGACCTTCTTCCCCATCCTCACCCCCTTCTGGCGGCAGGACTGGCGGGAACTGCTGCGGATCTTCGGCAATCGCCAGACGGTGGAGCACTTCTACGGCGGCCTGGAACCGGACCACTTGGTGGCCATCTACGTCGATCAGCTGCAGCTGGCACAGGCGCTGCAGCTGCCCTACGTGGTGTTTCACCCGGTCACCTGCGACATGGCGCACCTGTTCAGCCAGGCGTTTCCCTGGCACTGGCGGGACACCCTGGCGGTATGCGCCGAACTGCTTAACGCGTCGCTGTCTCGCAGTGGCTATCGCGGCCGGGTGCTGTTCGAGAACCTGTGGTGGCCCGGCAGCTTCCGCCTGGACAGCCGTCTGGAGTACGACACCCTGAGGCGGCTGGTGAATTTCGACAACTGCGGCCTCTGCTTCGACAGTGGCCATCGTATGGCCACCAACACCGCCCTGACCAGCGAAGCCGACGGGGTAGCTTGGCTGTTGAAGGAGCTGCGTCGGCTGGATCTCACCAGTGAGATCCATACCCTGCACCTGAACTGCAGCCTCAGTGGCCACTACATCGAGCAGGCGAAGGGGCAGACCGCCCCCTATGCCAACTGCCCGGACTTCTGGCATCAGCTGGAGGTGGCCCTTAAGCATGTCAGCACCATAGACGGCCATCACCCCTTTTCCCGGGTCGATCTGCGGCCGCTGATCGACGCCTGTGAACCCGGGCACCTGGTCCACGAGCTGGCCCAGTCCTCCCTGGAGGGCTGGGCCGCCGCCATCGAACAACAAACCTCCCTGGTACGTCCATGATTGAACCCCAGCCCCTGTGGCTCACCCTGATGATCCCCGTCCTGGCGCTGCTGCTTGACCGGCTCCTGGGCGAACTCCGCCGCGGTCACCCCCTGGTTGGCCTGGGAAGAGTGATCTCCTGGCTGGAGCGTCGGCTCTACCGGCCCAGCCGTCTGCGCGGCGCGCTGGCGGTGGCGATGTTGCTGCTGCCCGTCGGCCTGCTGCTGGTTTGGCCCGTGCCCTGGTGGGGCCAGGCGCTGTTGCTCTACCTGGTGCTGGGCAACCGCAGCCTGGCCGAGCATGGGCAGGCGGTAGCCGAGGCCCTGACGGCGGAGGATCTGCCCCTGGCCAGAGAGAGGGTGGGCTATATGGTCAGCCGGAAAACCCAGGCGCTCACCGACACCCAGGTGGCCGCCGCCACCGTGGAGTCGGTGCTGGAGAACGGCAACGACGCGGTGTTCGGTGCGCTGCTTTGGTTCCTGCTGGCCGGTGTCCCCGGTGCGATGGCATTTCGCATCGTCAACACCCTGGATGCCCGCTGGGGCTACAGGAGCGACCGTTACCTGCAGTTCGGCTGGGCGGCGGCCCGCCTCGACGACCTGATGGGTTGGCTGCCCGCCCGGCTGACGGTGGTCACCTATGCCCTGCAGGGGCGCGCTGTTGCGGCACTCCGCTGCGCCTGGCACCAGGGCCGACTCTGCGCCAGCCCCAACGGCGGCCCGGTGATGGCCGCCGGTGCCAGTGCCCTGGAGGTGACCCTGGGGGGTGCGGCCCAGTACGAGGGCTACCGCTGTGACAAGCCCATTCTCGGCCGGGGAAGTGCCCCGAGCGCCGATGCGGTTCGCCGGGCGGTGCAACTGGTGAACCGCGGCGCCTGGGGCTGGGTCGGCCTGTGCGCCCTGGTAGCGGCGGTCATCTGGGGAGGAGCGCTGTGAGCCGTTTGCATCACGGGGGCAGGCTGCGTCAGGCCGCCGAGGAGTACGGCATTGCCCTGGATCAGTGGCTGGATCTCTCCACCGGGGTCAGCCCCTGGACCTACCCGGTCGGGGCGATCCCGCTGGCGAGCTGGAACCGCCTGCCGGAGTGTGAAGATGGCCTGGAGCAGGCGGCCCGGGCCTATTACGGTTGTCCGTCGCTGCTGGCGGTGGCCGGATCCCAGGCGGCGATCCAGGCGCTGCCCAGGCTGTGGCGCAGCCGTGTGGATGTGCCGGAGAGCGGCCAGGCGGGGTTGAAGGTGCTGCTGCCCAGGGTGGGCTACAAGGAGCATCAGAGTGCCTGGCACGGTGCCGGATGGCAGGTGGCGCACTATGACGGGGTGCCTCCGCAGCGACTGGGTGAAGGGGTGGCGGCGCTGGTGGTGATTAACCCCAACAACCCCACCGGCCAGCAGCTTGACCGGGAGTCGCTGCTGGGCTGGCACCGTCAGTTGCAGGGCTGCGGCGGCCTGTTGCTGGTGGACGAGGCCTTCGCCGATCTGGATTCGGCTCAGAGCCTGTCACCCCTGTGCCCCCGCCCGGGGCTGGTGGTGCTCCGATCTATCGGCAAGTTTTTCGGTTTGGCGGGGATTCGCGCCGGTTTTGTGCTGGCGGAAGCGTCACTGCTTGGCGAGTTGGCCGATGAGCTGGGCCCCTGGACCCTGGCGGGTCCCAGCCGGACTGCCTGCCGCCAGGCCCTGGAGGACAGGCCGTGGCAGGTCCTGCAGGCGCAGCGACTGCAGTCGGCCTCGGCGCGGCTGGCACGGATGCTGGCTCCCCTGGGGGGACGGCTGTGTGGCACTGGCCTGTTTCAGACCCTCTACCACCCCAGGGCGGAGACCTGGCACCGGAGGTTGTGTCTGGAGGGGATCCTGGTTCGCCTGACCGATGAGCGGGATGGTCTTAGGTTTGGCCTGCCTGAGGCGGAGAGCCAGTGGCAGCGCCTGGCTCAGGCTCTGCCACTGCTGCTGCTCCCCTAGGCGCCTACTCCTGTGGCGCTCGGCTGGCCGCCTCCGGCCAGTGTTTCCTGATCTCGGCGTCGATAAAGGCCCGCTTCTCCTCGGTGAGCTTATCCATCTCCAGCCCCACCGCCTCCTGGGCGGCCGCCTTACTGGAGAGATCGGGGTAGGCCACCTTCTCCACCTTGAGCTGGGCCAAAATCTCACTCAGCCGGGCTCGTGCCTGCTTGGCCTGGGCCAGGGCGGTGGTCAGCAGGGCCATCCCTTCGTCCGGGTTGTGTGCATACAGGCCGTGGGAGGAGACGGCGAAGTCCCAACGCCATTGGCTGTGGCGGATGTTCATCAGCGGCTCATCCATGAAGTACCACTCGGCACCGGCATCCCAGGCGGCCTTGGCTTCATAGTGGGCCTTGACCAGCAGCATCTCCACCTCGGTACGCAAGGTGTCGATCTTGGTCTTGTTGACCCTCAGTGCCGCCTCGATGCCCGCCTTGCTGTCGTGGCAGCCGGCGCAGGCCTGGTCGAAGCGCTCCAGGGCGTTGCCCACCCGGTGTTCGCTGAAGCTCTGGCCATTGTCACCCTGCTCCTGGGGCATGTGGCAGGTGATGCAGGTGGCGCCCTGCTTGGCGTGATGACTGCGGCTCCAGTGCTCAAACTCCGGATGGCGGGCCTTGAGCATCGGTGTGCGGGAGATGGGGTGAGACCACTCGAAGAAGCGGCGGGTGTCGTAGTACCGCTCGATGGCATCGGCGGTGGAGCCGAAGATCCAGGGAATATTGACCTTGTTGCTGGCCTCCGGCTGGAAGTAGTAGGTGACGTGGCACTGGCCGCAGGTCTGGGCGCCCTGCATGGCAGGGCCCTGTTCCGCGAAGGGCAGGCTCACCTTGGCCATCGCCTTCTGGGCGTGGGGACGGCTCAGGGTCAGCTTGCTGCTGTCGGATTCATGGCAGTCGCTGCAGCCGACGGTGTTGCCCATCTCCGCTCCGAGATCGGTGAAGTTGTGGCCGGCAAACCCCTCCTCGCCCAGGGTGGCCATCAGTCGCGGCACATCCGGGCCCTTACAGGTCCAGCAACTGGCGGACATCCCTTTCTGCCCCTCGGCCGGGGCCACCCCGGTTCTCAGGGTCTGGGCCACATCGGCAATGGCGAATCTGTGCCCCCGCGGGCTGTGAAACTCTTTGGCGTAGGCGCTGCCGGCCCACAGCACCACCAGCTGCGGCCGGTTGGCCAACATGTCCTCTCGCTCTCCCTGGTTTTCTGTGGCTTGCCAGGACTGGTACTCCAGGGGGGCGCGCTCCTTCCAGAAGCTGTTGGGTACGACGTCGGCGGCGTGCAGGCTAACACTGATGGCCGACAGTAGCAGGGGGGTAATGATGCGCATGGGGCTCTCGTTGTCTTGTTGTGGTTATCGGTAAATCTAGTCGAGGAGGGGGCGGCTGGCCGGTTGCAGCGCCCCGTCCGGGTCATCAGCCGGGGCGTCCGTCCAGCCTGGGTTTACTGAGCATGCCGGTGTAGTGCCACAGGAACAGTCCGAAGGCGGCGGTCCACAGGCTGGCGGCCAGCCAGTGCCAGGTGGGGGTGGAGTCTGGCCACAGGATGGGGCCGAAGGCCCGCACCAGGGCGGCGATCAGGATCATCAGGAAGGCGGGCGCCATGGTTGGCCCGGCGTAGATGTTACGACCGGTGTGACCCAGGGAGACCCGGGAGATCATCGACAGGCACATGCCGCCGATGGCGCCGACGCCCACCAGGTGCAGCATCTGCCGCTCCACAAGGGGGTTGTCCAGGAACAGTGCCATCCCCAGCAGGGCCAGGGCGATGCACAGATAGCTCAGGTGCAGCGACCACAGCATAGGCTCCTTCAGGGTCTTGTGGGGAAACCAGCGGGCCTGGCGAACCAGTTGCAGCAGGCCAGCCAGGACCAGCAGCGACTGCAACGCCACGCCCTCGAGGGTATGGGTTACCGCGTTGATGGCCAGCACCCCCAGGGCGGTAAACAGTGGCCAGTCCAGGTAGGGCAGGGGAGAGGGTTTGCCCCGCTTAATGCGGATGGCGGTGAAAAAGGGCACCACCCGGCCGCCGACGAAGGTGATCATCAGCGCCATCCACCAGATCATCCCCTGCCACAGGGTGGAGGCGAGAACCATGTCCCTCTGGTACAGGGCGTAGTAACTGTAGAGGTTGGCCAGGGTTGCCAGTAGCAGCAGGATGGGGAAGCCCAGGTTGCGCCACTGCCGCACCTTGATGATGGCCTGGGCCAGCTTGGCGGCGGTGATCAGCAGGAAGCCGGCATCGGCGGCGGCGGGCAGCCACAGGGGGACGGCCGCAGGCAGCATCAGGCTTACCCGGGCGATCAGCCACAGGCCAAACACCAGGGCCAGAGGCCAGCCCTTAAGGCCGGGCTGATTGGTCCAGTTCTGCACGGCGGTCAGCAGGAATCCGGCGACGATGGCCATGGCGAATCCGAACAGCATCTCGTGGGGGTGCCACCAGATGGGGATCACCGGCGAGTAGAAGCTCGGGCTCAAGATGGGCGACTGGCCGGGCAGATACCACACCAGCAACCACAGGGGGATCAGCAGTGCGGCAGCGGCGGCGCCGGCCAGGAACAGGGGACGGAAACCCAGCCGAAACAGCGCCGGGGTCGGGTCTTTGAAGTTGGGATCGTCGATATTCAGCATAGGGTCACCTGCAATGATTCGGTGTCATCCTGAGCCACCCGGCTGGTCGGTGCTAACTCGTCCCTTAAAGGTGCATTCAGAATGACGGTTATACCTTAGTGAAATACTCAGGAATGCTCAAGCACTCTGTGCCGAGGCCGGAGGAAGTGTGATCGGCTTCACTCCGGGCCTATTACTTTATGGGTAAGTAACTGACCGCGAGTTGAAAACAGCGTCTCCTCCCGAGGCTGATTTCTCAGCTCGGCGACCGGGATTCGATCGCCGCAAGGGCGATGCAATCGGGGCCACGGCAGTGAAAAATGGTGGAAAAGTGCCCAGATAGGGGCCATGTTATAGACGTAGGGAGTAGGACAGATTGCCGGTTCGGCACTCTTTGTTAAGGGACACACCACTATGACTCATGTTTTCACGCATCCCGATGAGGTGAAGCAGCGTGTTCATATCGAGCTGCCGCTTCTGGCCCTCGCCGGCACTTTGACCCTGATGTTTCCCACCTGGGTGGACAACCCGCACTGGGCGTTGATCCTGTTCTGTGCCGCGCTGGGGTTGTGCTGCTTCCGCATGACCTACCAGATCCTGCGGTTGCTTCCGTTTCTCAACACAGAGATCCAGATCGATCCCGTTGGCTTCACCCTGACCAGTGCCGATGGCAACTTCATTCGCCATCTGTGGCAGGAGGTGGAGGACGCCCACTACGACCCCACCTCCCAGGTGATGGTGGTGGAGGACGCCCGCCAGCGACCGTTGTTTGTGGTCTCTGAACAGATCAATGACTTCCCGGCGCTAGAGAAGGCGATTCGTCAGCACGCGCTGATCTGTCTGTGATCGCGGCAAGGGTGCCCTGAACGCGCCCCTGCGTCATCAGGGTTTGATGTAGACAAACCCCTCCTCTGCCTGCAGGCGGAGGATCTCCATGGTGCCTGAGGGGACGAAGGTCACTCCGGTCAACACCTGGCTCTCCTCCAGTTCCCTGAACCTTAGGGTCGCCGCACAGAAACGGAACTGCACCCCCTGCTTCATCAGCGCCGCGACATCGGGCGCGTAGGCGTCACCGTCCCTGTCGGTCTCCCCCTTGAGGAGGAAGTCCACTCCGGCGGCGTAGGCGACCAGGGTGATCTGCATGTCGGGCTTCAACTTGAGGTGATCCTGGGCCATGTAGAGGGCGAAGCGGGCCTGGCTGGGATCATCGATGTGGAAAACCGCCTTGATCGGCTGGGCCAGTGCTGCCACGGGCAGTAGCAGGCTCAGGAGTGCGATACGGATGATGTTCATGGTGTTGCCTCCCCCGATGGGTTGGGGACAGATTGAAGGTCACACCTAACTCTAGATAGCCCCCGGGGGGAGAGCAAGGAGGGCTAGCAGCAACCCCCGCTGGTAGCCTCGGCAACATCATACCGGGGACGCCGGAGAGTTCTCTGGACCCGATCTCTTACCTTTGTCCACGGTGTTGGTAGTGGCACCGGTCTGCCTCCCACTGGGTCTTGCCATGGCGGCAAAATAGAGGGGCATGGTGATCTCCAACAACAGATCCCACAGTAGAGCAGGCGCCCTGGCGTAAACACAATGTTATTTATCACAGCGGTTGGGCCTGGTGTGATGTGGCTCTCGGTCAGGGGCATTGAGTAACTTCGAGAAATCATGAGTTTCATATCAAACTTTGGCTCAAAGGCGTGACGCACGCAGTTTTGTTACCTTTCCGTAGCTGAAAATGGCTGCAAAACACACAATCGAGGGATGTTTAGAGAAAATATGTGACAAACAACAGTTCCATTTGCGTCTGTAATCGGTAAGATGATTTGTGAACTTAATTACAAATCTACGGTGTTAGGTTCATTATCATTTCCCTGCAAAAGGCGGCGTCTCATCAGCGCCGCCTTTTTTTATCTGCGCCACAGCCCCCGGTCTTGTTGGGATTCTGTATTGAGAATTCCCAATGTGTATATCGCAAATTTCTAATTCACTGCCGAATGCATCAGGGTAAGACTGCTTATCGGCCTTGCTGTAACTAAATTACATTCTGATGGTCAAAAAGCAGACTAAGTGAGTGGCGAGAATACAACCTTTTAACATCTTGGCCGGATTTTGCTTGTTTTTAGATGGTTTCGAAGTGGATTCGGCATAAGTTATGAGAAATCGCATGATTGATCTGGGTTTAATTCGGTGGCAGCCAGGCGTCAAAACGACGGCGAGGGGCGTCAGGGTCTGTGATGGCCGCCGGGTTGGGGTATGCTGGATAGGGGCACCTTGGTTGGGGCGACCCTGCAGCTCTGTTGGTGATTGCGGGTAGGAGTCAGTAGAGACTGGGGCGGGGTGTGAGGCGAAAGGTGTCGCAGAGAGATGGAGAGGGACGGAGATGGAGCTGATCAATTTTGCCGACAGGGGTGAATGTGCCCGTTGGCACAGCGTCAACGACGCGGTGATGGGGGGAGTGTCCCACAGCCGTATGCTGGCCACCGGGCACGGCTGCCTGTTCCAGGGGCAGGTCTCCCTGGCCAACGGCGGTGGGTTTGCCTCGATGCGGCGGGCCCTTTCCCTGCCCGGCGACTGCCGGGCGCTGGCGCTCCGGCTCAGGGGGGATGGCAAACGCTACCAGCTCAGGCTGAAGATGGATGGTGCCGTCGATGGGGTGGTCTATGTGGCTCCCTTCGAAACTGGCGGGAAGCGGTGGCAGGTGTTGGCGCTGTCCCTGTGCCGGTTCCGGCCCAGATATCGTGGCCGGGCGGTGACCGGCGCCGATCCCATTGACCCCGGCCGGGTGGCGCAGATCGGCCTGTTGGTCGGGGAGGGGCAGCAGGGGCCGTTCGAACTTGAACTGGCCGGGCTGTCGGCGGTCCTTCCCCGTTGATTGTCACCGTTGCCGGCATGCACGAGGGGTTCACCCCGACTCAGTTCGATACCTGGTGCTCCGAGCCCTATTTGATCTTGCCCAGACCCGGGTGGCCCCGGTTGAGAATGCGCACTTCCCTCTGAGGGAACGGAATTTCGAAGCCATGCTCCTGCAGGGCCTCCAGTATCATCAGCATCAGATCGCCCCCAACCCGGTTTTTGCCGTCGTCGATCCCCTCCATCCAGAATTCGACAAACATGTTGATGCCGGAGTCGCCGAAACTGTCTATCTCGCAATCCGGTCGTTCCTCCAGGGGAACGGCATCGCCACTGAAGACTTGGGGGTGGGTGGCTACCACCCCCTTGATGATCTCGACCAGCTTGCGGACATCGGTGTGGTAGGCGACGGAAAAATCGACTCGGTAGCGTTGTCGCTTGTCCTTGTGGGTCCAGTTGATAAAGGTTTCGGTAATGAACTTGTCGTTGGGCACCACGATGTCTTTGCCGTCAAAGGTTTCGAGGGTGGTTGCCCGCATGCTCAGCTCGCGGACCACCCCGGTGGAGCCGTCATCCAGTTCGACGTAATCCCCTAACGACACCGACCGATCAGCCAGGATGATGATGCCGGAAATGAAGTTGGAAGCGATGGCCTGCAACCCCAAGCCGATGCCGACACCCAGTGCTCCCCCGAATACCGCCAGGGCCGTGAGGTTGATCCCCAGGATCTTGAGCAGCAGCAAAGAGACAATAAAGAAGATGACGATCTCGAACAGCTTGGCCGCCACTTCGCGGGTACGGACATCCAGATCCTCCTGGTGGGAGATGAACTCACGGCCGGTCTTGCTGCTGACGCGGCCTAACCAGAACAGCAGTGAGCCAAAAATCGCCAGGCGGGCGATGCCATAGGCCGAGATCTCGATGTTGCCTAGGTTAATCGAGATGGATTCGAGGATCTCGATCAACCCGCCGAGCAGGCCGAGCAGGTGCAGCAGCAGGATGGGCAGGCCGATCCAACGGAAGAGCCTGGCAACGACCCGGTTACGAATAAAGTTATGAATGATCGAGTTGAACAGAATCAAGATGGCGATGGTCAGCGCCGTCTGCACCAGCCAGCCCTGGCTCAGGGTGGTCTTGGTGATGGCCAGGGAGAGCCGCAGCAGGAAGATCGCCAGAACCGGGAAGAGCAACCCTCCCAGCTTGGAGAGGAACAGGCGCCAGCCCGGGTCGCCCTCCGCCTTGTCGCCCTTATCCAGAAACGGGGAGAGCCTCAGTATCCGGCTCGCCACCAGGTAGGCGAAGGTGTAGATCGCCAGGATGATGAGGAACTGGATGTAGGTGTCCGTCTGGACAAGCTCTGTGTTTGCTTTCTCCAACAGCTGTTGGGCCAGTTGGTACAGGTAATCCGGTGACATGGTTCAGGCGGCTCCAGCTATGAAATGAGCTCAGGAGTGACAACTCAATCAACCCGGGAGCGATATAGAGCATGGTTACTGCGCTGGACTCTAACTGTTTGTCATCGCTCGACTGTTTGTGCTTTGTGGGCGCATGCTGCTTTGATGTTACTAACTATAACTCATCGTCTTACCCTCGGAGTGAATTCTTCGGCCTACGGCTCCCTTGGCCATCATCGGGTCCGGGTTGAGCGCAGCTGTGGATTAGGTGATCGGCCCGGCGCAATGTGAGAGCAGGCTGAAATGTGACGGACAGGTTTGTCGACGGGGAGAAACTGGATAATTTAGGAGAAGGTCTCTGTTGATGGCCAAGCCATGGAGGGCGTATGAGAAACTATCAGTTAACCCCGGATCAGCGCCGTCGGTTTTCAAGGCGGGGATTCCTGCTGCTTCCCAGGGCGTTTCCCGATCGCTTGGTGCAGAGGTGGAGGGAACTGGCCGACACCCTGGAGAAGCAGGCGCTGGAGGCCCATCGCCTGGGCCGGCATCAGGGCGAGTTCTGCGTGGTTGAGGACCCGGCGGGTCCCAGAGTGATGCGTTACGACAACCTGTTCTGTCACGCCCCCGAGCTTCTGCTGGAGACCCTGGCGTCGCCGGCGATGATGGCCCTGGCGCGGGAGCTGTGCGGGCCCGGAGCGGTGCCTCTGCACGCGGATCTGCTCTACAAGCATCAGCACCCCCATCCGGTGAGCACCTGGCACCAAGGGGCGCAGCATGACCGCCGTTTTCCCTACCTTAATGTCGGCCTCTACCTGGACGATGCCGCTGCCGGCGATGGCTGCCTGCGCTATCTCCCTGCGACCCAGCATAAGCGTCAGCCCATCGAGTCCCTGTCGGAGCGTTACGGCTGGGAGCCGCCCGGAGTGGTGGAGCAGCCGGCGCGACGGGGCGACATCCTGGTGCAGGACATGATGATTCTCCACGGATCTCAGCCGAAGCGCTCCCCGGGGGGGCGGCGGACCCTTTATGTGGAGATCCGCCCTTGGCAGGCGGTACTGGAGGGCCACAGCCAGTCGCCGGCGTGGACCGAACTGCGGCGCCAGTGGATGAGCCAGGTGATCGTCCGGGCAGACCGGGCGGACTGGCCCCGTGACTGGGAGCACTATCCGGCGCTGGTCCCCTCTCTCAGCGCCCTGGTGGCGGCGACCCGGGCGAGGTGGGAGCCGCCACTGCCCGCCGTTTCGGCCTGCCGTGACGTGGATCACCCGGACTATCCCATCCCCTCCGAACTGAGGGCGCCGGCTGATCCGGGCAACAGTCTTCACCTGGCCAGGGTGGCCACCTAACCCCGGCGGGGCGTAAAGCTTCAAATGGGTTGCCGCACGAATAGCTAATCACCTGATGTGGATGAAAAATGGTCTACGCTTAAGTTAAGGGTTAAGCGTTAAACAGGGAGGTTGTCATGAGTGTGGATGCCGTTGCCTTCGTCGGAGGACTGGCCTTCGGGTGCCTGTTTGCCTTCCTGCTTTGCATTGGCATGGCCGTGGTCGGAGGCCGGGGACGCCCTGCCGAGCGCTCTGAAGAGAACGGACCGCTTAGGCAGCACCTGGCCGAATGCAGGTTGCGACTGACGCAAGCGGGCGAGGAAAACCGTCTGCTTAGGCGGCGCATTCGCGAGTTAGAGGTCGAGGTGGAACCGCTGCGCCGGCCGGGAGGGTACTATCGGGGCGATCCCCTGGATGGCGCCTTCCGGGTGAAGACGGTGCGCTGAAGACAGGAAAGGAGAGGGGGCCGATTGGCCCCCTCTCTCGGTCAGAGCTTGAACTGACTGATCAGCCGCGCCAGGTTATCAGACAGCCTGGCCAGGTCCTTACCCGCCTGTGCCGCTCGGTCGGTTTGTTGACCGGTTTCGGCGACAATCTCATTAATGTTGGTCACGTTCTTGTTGATCTCGTTGGACACTGCCGACTGCTCGTTGGCGGCGCTGGCGATCTGCATATTCATCTCGGTAATGCTGCTGACCGCCAGGCTGATCTCTCCCAGGGCCTGGTCGGCACTGCCCGCCAGGGCAACGCATTGCTCCGAGGTATGCCTGCTGCTGTCCATCACCGACACCGCCCGTGCCGATTGGCTTTGCAGCTGCTCGATCATCTGCTGAATCTCCTGGGTGGAGGTCTGGGTACGGCTGGCCAGGGTCCGCACCTCATCGGCGACCACTGCGAAGCCCCGCCCCTGATCACCGGCCCTGGCGGCCTCAATGGCGGCGTTGAGAGCCAGCAGGTTGGTTTGCTCGGCAATGTTGCGAATCACCTCAAGCACCCCGTCAATGCGGCCGGTCTCCTGTTCCAGATCCCGGATCACCGTCACCGCCCCGTCTATCTCCGAGGAGAGCCGGTGAATGCTGCCGGAGACCGAGGTGACCACCTCCTTGCCTGCGTCTGTGGCGGTATCGGCGTTTTGGGCGGAGTCCGCCGCCAGGGTGGCGTTCTGGGCGACCTCCTCGACGGTGGCGCTCATCTGGTTCATGGCGGTGGCCGCCTGCTCGGTCTCCTGTAACTGCCGGTCCATGCCCTGCTTGGTGTCGCCGGTGATGGAGGCCAGCTGGTGGGCGGCATCGTCCAGCTGGCGGGCGACGCCGGTGACTTCACCGATGGTGTTGTGCACCTTGGCGGCAAAGCGGTTGAAGGCGCGGGCCAGGTCCGCCAGTTCATCGTGGCCCCGGTCATCCAATCTCAGGGTGAGATCACCATCGCCATCGGCAATGTTGGTCATGGTGGCGGTGGTGGCCTCAATGGGCCGGGTGATGCCTCGGCCGATGATCCAGGCAACGGCGATGCCGATGGCCAGGGCCGCCAGGCCAACCAGGATGACGGTATTGCGCATCTGGGTCACCATGGCCAGGTTGTCGCTGCGGTCCATCACCACCTCGAGCACGCCCATGGGCTTGCCGGAGTAGTCGCTGACGCTGTGCAGGTAGACCGCCACCGGGGCGTCGCCCAGTTGGGTCTGAACCACCTGGGGCTGGCCGCTGAACGCCGTTGCCAACTGCTCATCGGTACCCAGCCGAGTCTCCTTCAAGGTGGAGCCGAACGCCTTCCAGCCGCTACCGTCGGGCAGGTGCAGTGCCACATCCACCACGTGGGTCGCCTTGAAACGGTCGAAGAACGCCTGTCCAAAGGAGAGGCCGAACTCCACCGACCCCAGGTGCTGCCCCTGGAAGGCAACCGGTACCACCCCGCGGATGCCGATGCCGGCCACGCCGCGCTCCAGGCCCATGACAGGCTGGCGTCTGCTGTTGGTCTCCACCACGGTATGGCGGAAGGAGGAGAGGTCATCACCGAACTTGGCCGGCTTGTGAACCCGCAGGAAGGAGGTTGCCGGTGGGTTATGGAACTGGAACTGGCGGGCGCCAAACTTCTCCTTCATCACCTTGAAGATCGGCAGGGTGGCGTTGGCCAGAGCCTCCCGGTCCTGCTGGGCGAAGGCCTGCTGGAACTGCGGGGTGAGGGACACCACGCTGGCCAGGGCCTTGGCCAACCGGCCGGAGGCGTTGAGCTCGGTGATGGCCGTTTCATTCAGCTCCTCCAACTGACGCAGCTCGGCGGAGTCGATCGCCTTGGAGAACTGGATGATGATCAGGGGCAGGATGAAGGCCATCAGCAGGGACACCAGCAGGCTGATGCCGATGATGATGCGGTTTCTGATGTTCGGTTTTCTCAACATGTTTTACTCCGTATGATCCGGATTCAGGCGTCGGTTGCCCGCAGGCAGATCCCGGCTGTTATTCTATTTTGTGTTGCCAGATTAGCCGGGTTTGATGAAGGGAAATAGAGAGTAGATTCAGGTTTTTAAGTTGTCGTTTTGTGGCATTGGCAAATTGGGATCTCAGGCGAAAAACCCTGCACTCGAGGGTAGAAACTCTTTTCTCCAGGCCGCCAGGGTGATGCCTGAACCCGCTGAACACCAACAGGGGAATCCTGGCCGTTTCCCAGGGAAATTGAGTCGGCCCCCAAGGTCACATACACTGGGGTGACACAAGGTGCGAAAGGAGGCGTGATGAACCAGTTTTTATATAAGTTGAGGCCACTTAGACCAGAGATGCTCAGCCAGGGACCGACGCCACAGGAAGCGGGGGCGGTCGAGGCTCACTTTGCCTACCTGAGCCGGCTCAAGGATGAGGGTAGGGTGGCCATGGCCGGACGCACCCTGACCGAGGATGAGCACAGCTTTGGTGTCGTGGTGCTGCTGGCCGACAGCCAGGAGCAGGCGCACAACCTGATGGAGTGCGATCCGGCCGTCTCGGAAGGGGTTATGAGCGCCGAACTCTACCCCTTCCGGGTGGCGCTGTGGGGGCAGGACCCACGTTAGCCCGGGCCGGCATCGCCACCAACCGGGCGCAGCTGAGCAGGGTAAGCCAGATCATCATCGGCTTCGAGATCCCGATTGAGGCAGAGTCCTGTGAGGGTGCCCCTTTAAACCCACCGGAACTGAGTGTAAGATTTTCGTCCTTAAAAAACAGCAAGATACTGGCGTTGGTGAGCTCAAACGGCCATAAATGAATTGTGGCGATACGAAGGTCGTATTCCGGTTTGCCGTCAACAAGCAGAAGTCTGTAACGGCGCTCTGCCGTGAAGCCAAGGAGCCGCCGACGTTTCCGGGCTTATCCCCATCCCGTACCATCCGTAAGCGACTGAGGTCACAGAGCAACGATGGATGATTTGCCCTGTCAGGGATCGGAAATCAGGAGCAAGATGAATATTCATATCAGGGTGGCAACGACCGATGATGCTAAGGCAATCAGCCGGTTGATCCAGCCTTTGACGAGAAAGCATGTCTGTCCGACCTGCGATGAGTCGGTGCATGATGCCTTGTTGGCGTCGATGTCGCCGCAGAGTATGGCGTCATACCTGTCGAGCAACCATTTTTATGTGGTGGCGGCGACCCACGACAATGAGATCGTTGGTGTTGCCGGTATACGCGATTATGAGCACCTGTATCATCTGTTTGTCGATGACCGCTTTCAAGGTCAGGGATTGTCACGCAGGCTTTGGGACGAGGTTAAGGCGGCGTCGTTACACCATGGCAATGGTGGGCGATTCACCGTCAACTCGGCACTCAATGCCGAGCGGATCTATCGGCATTTCGGCTTTCAGCCCAGGGGAGGCGTAAGGGATCGCCAGGGGATGAGAGATATTCCGATGGTGCTGGTGGAGGGCTAAGGCGATGGTAGGGCATGGGCAACCGCAGGCTATCCAGCAGAGCGTCGGCAGCCGGGAGCTCAGGCCGGCACTGAAACAGGGCGCGCTCACCCAACCGGGTGTGGCGTCAGATCGAGACGGGAGGCGGCAATGAAACCACGGCATAAGGGGTCCTGCCTGTGCGGCAAGGTGCACTATGAAATTACCGGCGAGTGTCAGTCGCTGTACCTATGTCATTGCCATCGTTGCCAGAAGGGGAGTGGCTCCGTGCACGGAGCCAACCTGTTTGCCCAGGATGCCAGTTTAACCTGGATTCAGGGGGCAGCCTCAGTCACCACCTATCACCACCCCGGCACCCTCCATGTAAGAAGCTTCTGTCGGCACTGTGGCTCGGCGCTTCCGTCGGTGGATGACCGCTCGGGTTGGGTCACCGTGCCCGCCGGCAGTCTCGACACGCCAGTGCCGATTTCGGTGACGGCAAAGATCTTCACCGCCAGCCGCGGCGAGTGGGTAAAGAGCGCGGATGAGGCGCCCAGCTTCGACGCTCTTCCCCAATCGGAGGGGCAGTGATCAGCCATTGTCGGCCCAACCGTGGTGCCGGACGAGCGCGATGGGAACCGTAGTTTGTAGAAGGAGAGTGGATGAGTTGGGTGTGTAAAGGCTGTCAGGCCACCATCGATGACGACGAGTTTGAGGTGTGCTGGAACTGCAGTTGTCCCAAAGGACAGAGTAAACCGGAGCAACAGAGCCGGGGCAGGGCACTGGAGTGCCTGCGCTGTGAGGTTCCGTTGAAATTCGTCGGCACCAAGAACTTCCACGAGGGCACCAGTTGGGGCGCCCTGGGGGAGTTGGGTGAGCTGTTCGTGAACAAGGAGAGCCTGGAGATGTACGCCTGTCGGCGCTGCGGCAAGGTGGAACTCTTCCTGAGCAACTTGCAAGGCGACTGAGTAGAATCACCGAATGTACTGGGCCCTAGCGGGCCCTTTTGGCCTCTTCGATCAGCTTGTGCCACTGGGGATAGGTCTTGAACCCCTCCTCCAAGTCGCCCCACGGGGCCATCGCCTTGCGCTGCAGGGTGTCGCTGTCGCTGGCGCCGGTGTGCAGCAGGTAGAGGTAGTAAAACGCCGATGCCCGGTAGTTGGCGGCGCAGTGGATCAGCACATCCTTATCCTGGTTGGCATCCATCACCGCCAGGAAGCGTGCCAGGTCCTCGTTGCTGGGCGCGTTCCAATCGACCCCGATGTGGGCATAGCTCATGCCCGCCGCCGCCACCAGCTCGGCTTCGTTGGCCAGGCCGCTGGCATTGCCCGCCGGGATCAAATTGATCACCAGATCCACCCCGGACGCCTTCAGCCTGGGGAACTGCTCGGCAGACGGTTGGCCAGCGGTGATCACCCGACTGGAGGCAAACTGCACCGCCTTGATCTCCTCCAGCCCCCTGGGTTGGATGGCGGCTTGAACCTGGCCGCCCATCAGCAGCAACAGCAGTAGCACTCGGTTGATCATCGTTGTCTCTCCCTGAATCTCTTGTCATTACATCATCATAGTATGACCGTCTGACTGCAACTGTGCCTGGCCTGAGCACCCGGCGTTGCGGCGGCGATCTGGCCAACTGTCACGCCTTTCCTTGAGCTTCATTCGCCAGTTCTGATAGGGTTTGCTCCTCTGAGTTGAAACTGGATCAGTCGTATGAAACATCTACCCGCCGCCATCGCGGCCCCGCTGTTGGCACTGGCACTGCAGGCTCCGGCCTTCGCCAAACACCACAACCAGGACGGGCTGCCACCCGGGTTGCAGAAAAAGGCGGCGCGGGGCCAGAGTCTGCCTCCGGGCTGGCAGAAGAAGCTGTCTGTCGGGCAGATGATCGACGATGATCTCTACCGCCACGGCCGGGTGATCGCCCGGGACGATAAGGGGCTGGTGACCGTGAGCATCGAGGGGAAGCTGGTGCGCATCATTGAAGATACCAGAGAGATTGTAAAGGTACTCGGCAATCTGTAGCCGTCTGCTAAAGGGGGACTCCCTGTTGCCTTGGCCAGGCGCCAACCTCGGTGTATTCCATTGGCGCCTAGCGGCGATAGAAACAATTCATAATGGCCGGGTCGTCCGGGCAAATTGGGCTGTGGTAGTCTGCGACAATCTCGAACCTGCCCTGTACCACGCCCCATGAAGCTGTTTACCGACAACCGCAAGCTCTCCATCCTCCACAAAGGGGAGGAGCTGGTGGCCCCGGACTCCAAGCTGAGTCAGATCTCCTTTGCGCCGCTGAAGTCGCCGCTGGATCGCCAGGTGCTGTACCACCTGGAGACGAGCCTGGGGATCCGCTACCCCCAGTTGATCATCGATTTCCTGGAGCAGTGCGGCGGCTACGAAGCCAGTACCCGCTATGTCTATCCCAGCGCCCTGGGCAAGGCGTTCAAACCCATCGGAGTGGAGTTGCGCTGTCCGGACCGGCGTTGGTTTTTCGATCTCTCCTGCTTCCAGCTGCCGGAGCCCGATCCCTTCGCCACCCTGTCCGCCGCCCTCCCGCCAGACTTCGTGCAGCAGAACGAGACGCTGCTGCGCAAGCTGGTGCCCCTGGCCTGGGACAACGGCTTCCTGCTGTGTCTGGACTTCAGCCGCAACCCCGGCGAGCCCGCCATCGCCTTCATCGATCCCAAGACCCCGGTGATCCACCCCATGTTCCTCAACTTCATCGATTTTGTGCTGAGGATCGGCTACCTGGAGGCCTAAAAAGGGCTGTGCCTGAGTCAGCCGTTGAAGTTAGGCGATGCCCTGGTTTAACCGGGCTCGCCCATCTAGTGAGGCACTCAAGCATGACTGGGAACTTGGTGCTCTATTCATCAGACCTTGGACCCTGACGTTCGTCAGGGTGTCGATTGTGACTGTGGTGCAGGGAGCGCCTGCTAGCCAGGTTGGTTGATGAGCAACAGCCAGTTAAGACGCAGCCCCAAAAAGCCCGGCACAGCCGGGCTTTCTGTTTGCCATGTTGAGGATTACAGGTTGGGCTTGTAGTCAAACCCTGCCTGTGCCTCGGCGTCGCTGAAGCTGTTGATGGATTGCTTGCGGTTGAACATGGCATTGACCAGTGAGCCTGGGAACATCTGGATGCCGTTATTGAACTCTTCAACGTTGCGGTTGAAGATGCGGATCGCCGCACCCACCTGCTCCTGCTGTTCGGAGATCTCCGCCATCACCTTGAGGTAGGTGTCAGAGGACTTGAGGTCCGGATAGGCTTCCACGGCCAGCTTCAGCCCCTGAAGCAGTCCGGCGGTGTGCTTCTCGGCCAGGGCCAGCTTAGCGGCATCGACGCCCCCTTGGCTGAGATCGCTGATGGCGCTGCGCAGCTTGGTTACTTCGGTGAACACCGAGGCTTCGTGCAGCTTGTACTGCTCCACCATCTTTTCCACGTGAGGGATGATCTTGTTTTTCTGACGCTCCTGAGTTAGCACCGAGGCCCAGGCTCGATCTACGGCGTTGTGGCGACCCACGATGCCGTTGTAGATGACGATCACTACCACCACAAGCAGCAGCGGCAGGGCGAGTAGAATAAGGCTTGTTTCGTTCATGTCGGTTTCTCTTGTTGTCACCTGGCGCTGGCCCGGGGTGCGGGACAGGATCAGGCAAAGTTGTTGTCGCTCAATCGCATCAGGTTGTGGACCATCTCTAGCAGGGTATCCAGCTTCTCCAGCTTGGCGTGGCCGGCGATCTCCTCTTTAAAGGCGTCCGGCTGGTCCAGGCCATGACGGCGCTCCAGCTTCAGCAGGTCCTTGTCGTCAAAGGCGATACACATCTTGCCCTTGTCGGTGATCTCGATCACCGGCTGACGGAAGCGGCTGCCAAACTCGGTCAGAAGCTCTACCACGGCCGGAGTCAGCAGGCGGGCAGCCTCCATCTGATCCCTGGCGCGTACCTTGAAAGCGCGGTTGAAGGCGTTGGAAGCGCTGGTGTACTTGTCTCCATAAAAGCGGAGTCTTGAGTCACCATCCAGGGACACCCCCTTGGCAAAGGGGAACGCCAGCAGCACCCCGTAACGATCGTAGTGATCATAGCGGGTGCGGGTCCTGGTCTTGCCGTCGGAGTCGGTGTAGGTTTCGGTTCGTTTATCCACGTAGTGGAAATGGTACAACTGATAGCCAAAGTCATGTACCTCCCCGGTGCAGTCACCGCTATAGAGGGCGCGGATCTCCCGGCTGTAGTTGCCCCGGTCAAAATCGCGAAACAGCCTTCCCAGCTGCCGGGCCTTGCCGGTGGCATCGACCCTCTCTTGCAGCAGGTTATTGTTGAACAGGATGTCCAGGTGCTGGATGCGATCGGAAACCGGGTCGCGCCAGTGCTTGCGTTTTCTCAACCACAGATACAGGCCCACCCCGAGGAGGAGGGCGCCGAAGCTGATCTCCAGTCCAAAGTACACCTGGCCTCCCAGGGTCAGCAACATCAACAGGTTACCTAGTGTGAACCAGTAGGCCATCTGCCAGGGGGGCAGTTGGGCTAACAGCCCGACGACGACGGCGATCAGTGCCGGCACCACCCAGGAGCGGTTCAGCAGGCCGGGCAGGGTAGGCAGCTTGCCGTGGTTGTGAAAGTGGCGGCCGACGGCAAAGGCGACCATCGCGGGCACCCAGTACACCGAGCTGTCCACCAGGGCATAGGGTACGATAGCGAGGGAGCTGTAACGGTTGCCCATGGCGTGGTTGATGACGGCGCCGAGGACGGCGATGCCCATCAGTAGCCACATCATGGCGCGGGCCAGCTTGTCGTTGTAATCCAGCGGACCCGGATGGTTCTGAACGGAGGTGATCACCTGGATCAGCTGATCCTGGCTGGTGGCCGCTTCCACATCGGCCTTGATACGGTCGATATTGGCGGTTACCTGCTTGTTGTGGCTCATGAAACTCCTTCTGTCTTGCTTCGGAGTGGCGGTGTGCGGATATATTGCTTTGAAGAGGCGATAATAATACCTAAAAACCACTGAAACTAAACAAGAAATGTAATTGACTGCCGCAGTGATGGGGTGAGGGTCACCGCCGTTCGGCCATCGCCGAAAAAGCCGTCAGTCGGCTACATTGGGTGAAACCGCCGGATGAAATCGGCCCCATCCTTGGAGTAGAGTGGGGCCCACAACAACCCTACACTCCAGACACCGGGAGATTGTCATGAAATCCATCACTATCCAGGGGAGCGAACTGAGCTTCCAGGATCGGGGAGAGGGTCCTGTCCTGCTCTTCGGCCACAGCTACCTGTGGGACGCCGCCATGTGGGCCCCCCAGATCGAGGCCCTGAGTCGCCACTACCGCTGCATTGTGCCCGATCTCTGGGGCCATGGCGCGTCAGGGCCGCTGCCCGCCGACACCCGCAACCTCAAGGGGATTGCCAAGGATATGCTGGCGCTGATGGACGCCCTGGAGGTGGAGCGCTTCTCGGTGGTGGGCCTGTCCGTTGGCGGCATGTGGGCCACCGAGCTGGTGCAACTGGCGCCCGCCAGGGTCGAGAGCCTGGTGCTGATGGACACCTTCGTCGGCCTGGAGCCAGAGGTGACCCACAGCAAGTACTTCGCCATGCTGGCGGCCATCGAGCAGGCCAGACAGGTGCCGGCGCCGCTGCTGGAGCAGATCGTGCCGCTGTTTTTCGCCACCGACGTGACAGAACGTCATCCTGAACTGGCACAGGGGTTCCGTGATCGCCTGGCCAGCCTGCCCGAGTCCCGCATAGACGACACCGTTCGTCTGGGACGGATCATCTTCGGTCGCCGCGATCAGGTGGAAGAGCTGGCCAAGCTAGCGCTGCCGGTGCTGATCATGGTGGGCCAGGAGGACAGGGCTCGCACCGCGCTGGAGAGCTATCTGATGCTGGATGAGATCACCGGCGCCGAGATGGTGGAGATCCCCCAGGCGGGTCACATCTCCACCCTGGAGAATCCCGAGTTCGTCAACCGTCACCTGTTGGCGTTTCTCGAGCGAGTGTATGGCTGAGCAGAAACTCTTTGTCTATGGCACCCTGGGACCGGGGCGTCCCAATGAACACATCCTTAACGCGGTTGGCGGCAGCTGGCAAGCCGGTTCCATTCGCGGCATCCTGCGCCAGGGAGTGTGGGGCGCCGCCATGGGCTATCCCGGCATCACCCTGAATGATGATGGAGACAAGGTTAAAGGCTTTGTCTTCAGCTCAGAAAACCTGTAGGCCCACTGGGCCGAACTGGATGAGGTTGAAGGGCAGGGCTATCAGCGCACTCAAACCCAGGCCATTCTGGAGAATGGCCAAACCGTCGAGGTGTATGTTTACGCCCTGGCCAATCCCTGATCGAGCCTTTACCCGCCTTACTGTCTTTATGCTGCAATGGCGCCCAACGGCTGGTTGGGCGCCAATACCGGTCGTTCACGCTTTCAATGACTCTTACCCCTTGAACCGCACATACAAAAGGTTCATCGCGTATCTCCGGGAAAAGCAGCTCGGATCTTCAAGAAGAAGTAGCTGCTATCCCGGAACCCGTAAGCCATACGTTTTATCACCTTAATCTTGTTGTTCATTCCCTCGAGCCGACAGGTATGTAACCGGTACACCGCTGATGAAGTGATGCCTGCAAGGTAAGGTTTGAGTTTAAGAGCGAAGTCCAACAGTGGCTTGATGCCACTCTCCTGAACTTGTTGCCACCATAGCTGCCACTGATTCTGAGCAACCTCGCGGCTTTCTGCCTACCAGAGCTCCTTCAACTGCTCTCTCATCAAGTGCACCACCATCAGTTCTCGGTTCTCTGCCAGCAGTTCCTCCAAGTAGGACTGCTGTTTATCAGTCATGTTTTCCCGGTTCTTCAGCAACACCCAGCTGCGTATTCCGGTGATTCCGATCAGTGATTCCGGAGTTATCCGATCACCCTAATGGCGTCTCTAAGCGCATACTGTATTTCTAAGCTAAGTGATCGGATTGCTCCAGTTTTCGCATCGATTCTCCTTTGAGTTCCAGTCGGTGGCTGTGGTGCAGTAGTCGATCCAATAACGCATCGGCTACCGTGGCGTTTGAGATCATCTGATACCACTCGCTGATCGGCAGTTGGCTGGCGATCACCGTGCTCCCGCGTCGGTAGCGCTCCTCCATCACCTCCAGTAGATCACTGGCCTGGCGACCAGTCAGCTTTTCGAGTCCCCAGTCATCCAAAATCAGCAGCTCCTTCTTGCTGAGTTGGGTCAGTTGCTGGTTGTAGCTACCGTCGGCATGCCCTGCGACAAGATCGCCGAGCAAACGGGGCAGCCGGTAGTAACCCACCCGCCGATGCTGTTGACAGGCCTGCTCCCCAAGGGCACAAGCCACGTAGGTTTTGCCACTTCCGGTTGGGCCGGTGATCAGGACATTGCGTGATTGGTGTAGGTACTGGCCATTCAGCAACTCCGCCATCTGCTTCCGCGATAGCCCTCGCTCAACTCGGTAGTCCAGTTGGCTGGCCTGAGCTTGCAACCGTAGCTTGGCTTGCTTCCTAAGCCGGTTGACCCGGTTGCTTTCTCGGTGGTCTAGCTCATGTTGCAGCAGCAAGGTGAGCCGCTCACAGAAGTCCATCTCCAGATAGGTGCCTGGCTGGGCCTGTTGTTGTTCCAGAGCCTGAGCAAGATGGCTGAGTCGCAGTTGACGCAGTTGTTCATAGACGGCTTGAGTCATAGCTCCTCCTCAGTTGAAGTAGCCGGGGCCACGTAAGTTGGTGTGGGCCGGTGGCTCATTGTCGAGCGGCAACTCGCCTTGGACTTCTCCGGGGCGTTTAAGCAGGTTTCGCACTGTCTTTAACTGAGGCCGCTCCAGCAGCAAGGCTTTCTGGCAGGCATTCTCCAGACCGGCATTACTGTATTGACGACTTAGGTTGAGTAGGCCGAGGCAGCTGCGGTAGGCCTGCTCGGGGTGGTGGCGGGCGCGTAGCAGTTGGGCGACCACTTCCCGGGTGCCTGGGCCGATATTGGCTCCCCACCCCAACAGCCGCTCCGGTGACCAACGCTGGCTTTGGTGGGACTGAGGCATGTGCTCGTCTACCGTGCTGAAGCCGCCGGGCTTGTGACTGCGGGGATGTTGAGCGATCAATTGGCCTCGGTGATAAAGTCGAACCAGCCGGGCGCTGGCTTCCAGTTCGATCGGCTCGCCCACCAGGGCGTGTGGAACTGAGTAAGCGTGCTTTTGATAGAGGATGTGATAGTCCGGTCCCACCTTGGCACGCCGGCTGTCGACGTACTCGTAGCGATAGCTAGGTAACGGCAACAAGGCAGGCTTATCCAGATGGTCGAACAACTCGCGGCGAGAGCCAGACAAGATCCGCTGTGGGCGATCGCTGAGCTCAGCGAGTAACTGCTTTAGCGCCTGATTGAGCGCCCCAAGACTATGGAAGAGCTGATTGCGCAGCCGCATCAAGATCCAGCGCTCGACGATGAGGACGGCGTTTTCGGCTTTTGCTTTATCCTTGGGTTTGTAAGGGCGAGCCGGGATCACCACGGTGTTGTAGTGTCTGGCCAGTCGAGCGTAATTCTGATTCAGCACTGGCTCGTAGCGATCGGCCTTGGTCACGGCGGCTTTCAGGTTATCCGGTACCAAGATCTGCGGCACTCCGCCGAAGAACTCAAATGCGTTGCAGTGGGCCATCAACCAGCTTTCGCTGTTTTGGCTCCGGCAGGCCTCCACGTAGGTGTAGTTCGATGCCCCTAGGGTGGCGACGAAGATCTGCGCTGGGTAGGTCTCGCCGGTTTCAGGATTCACGATCGGGACAGTGGGCCCACAGAAGTCGATGAACAGCTTCTCACCGGCCCTGTGGTGCTGGCGCATGCTGCGTTTCTGTCGGTTGATCCAGCGGCCATAGAGTTCGCAAAACTGCGAGTAGTGATAGGCGCTTTCAGGCTCATCCTGGTAGTACTCTTGCCACAGCAGCAACTTAGTCATCGCGGGGCGTTTCAGCTCCCGATGCATGGTTGGGAAATCCAGCGGCCGCTTTCCCCGCGAAGGTAAGCTCTGGGGGTAGAGTCGGCTGGATAACTGGGTATCGGTGATGCCGTCATCCAAGGGCCAACCCAGCCCGGCAGATTTACAACGAGTTAGGAGTTCAGAGACGGTCGAGGCGCCGATCTTAAGGCATCTGGCGATGTCTCGATTGCTGAGCCCCGCGCAGTATTTCAGGCGAAGTACTTCTTTTATCTGTTTCATATCGGTTCTCTTTCTTGGCACGGTCATTCCCTCTCAGCAATTTGAAATCATGCTTTGAGGTTAAATGTTGTTTTGCTTAGAAAAAGAACGCCATTCCGGAAAAGCGATCATCGATTCCGGTATTCCGATCACCGATTCCGGAGAATTGGGCTAAATCGATCGGATAAAAACGGAATCAGTGATCGGTTTGCTCCGGAATGAGTGATCGGATTGGAGCGGAATCAGTGATCGGATTCGACCGGTACATGCACCCAGCGGCCCCGTTTCACCCTCCGTCTGGCCCCCCTTATCGGCCTTGAGTTCGTTGGCCCTATCGACCCGTACCCGGTCAATCACCTCCCGACCGTACTTGGCGATGACGTGGAACAGGTCATAGACCACCTCGGCGTTGGGGCAGTGCATGGCCACCTCCAGGTCGAAGGCGGTGTTCATGTCCATGGCGACTGCTTCGATGTAGTTGCAGTGTTCCCCTAACATGGTAAAGAACGGTCGAATCGCCTCCCTGCTACGCCCTTCACCCACCCACAGTACCTGGTGGGTATCGGCGTCAGCGATGACTGTGGCGTATCGATGCCCCTTGAACAGGGCGAACTCATCCATCACTAACCGACGCACCTTCCCCCATTCTGGCTCTGTGACCACTCTCTCTAATCGTTGTTTATCGATGCCCTTTAGGGTGTGCCAGTGCAATCCGGTCAGCTTAGCGACGTGCTTAACCGGCAACAGTTCAAGAAGCTGTTCGGCGTGCCGAACCAGTCTGTCCGTCAGCCTTGAGAACCGCTTTAACCAGGGGATATGTTCAGTGACGACGCCGCAATCACCACATCGAAGTCGCCGAATGGGCAGCGACAGCGTTACTTGGTAATCGAGAATCGGCTGCTCTTTAATGGAGCGTATGCTGGTGTCATGAATTGCAGCCACCTGTTGCCCACAGCGACAGATACCATGAGCTTGGGGTGACAAGTGGATGGTCAGGTCATGTTGGTGAACTTCGGTACGGATGGGTGAAAACCCTTCCCACAAAGGGATTGGAAAGGTAAGCTTCGACATCGAAAACGGCTGGTTGGTTGTGGTTTGATTTGGCGATGAAACCTTAACCTTTCCAGCCGTTTTTGTATCCTGTTCCCGCATCCGCATCCAGCAGCGCCAGAGTAGCGTCGGGCACGGTGCTCATCAGATCCGGGATGCCTGATATGCAGGGCAGGCCAAGCTGGCGAACAAACAGGGCCGCGTGGGAACCGCTGCTGCCGTGTTCGATCAGCACGCCGGCGATGGCTCGATGGGCGAGAAAAACGGTATCTGAGGGCAGCAGTCTCGAGGCGACCAGGACGCACCCCTGGGGGATCTCATCGAGTGGGTGAACCGTAATTCCAGCGAGGGCATTGCGCAGGCGTATCGATAGATCGCGCATATCATCGCCTTTTTCCCGGGCGATCTGGGACTCCAACGACAGAAACCGGCTTTCCCAGCGCAGAAAAACCGCCTTCACCGCGCTGCTCGCGCAGAGCAGGTTGTCGACGACTTCTTTTCTCAACTCCTGTTGCAGCGACGGGTCATTGAGCATCAGGTGGTGCGCGCCAAACACCTCGGAAAGTCGCGAATCAATCTCTTTTTCCACCCGCGTCGCCAGCACCTCAAGATCACCCGAAATGCTCGCGGTTGCGAGATCAAGACGGGCCAGTTCCTGTTCGACTTGGCTCTGGTTAATGTCCACGGGCGCATCGATCAGCCCAAGCATATTATGGTGGACGTGGGTAATACCCTGCGCCAACCCTGGCGAGATCGGGGTGCCATGGATGGTGAAAGACGAACCATCGTGTTGCATAAGCTACCTGCTGTACTAAATAGAGGTTCGTGGTGCGCTTGGGCCCCAGGACACCGCCTGAAACCCTCACGCATCGATCATCGCTTTGACGATGGACTGGCGATCAGTTCACGTAACCGGCATTGCAGAATGCCTCCGTGGTGGAAGAATAGCAGCTCATCTTGGGTATCGATCCGGCAGCGGGTGGTGACGGTCCGGGGGGAGGTGTTCTCCGACAGAATCTGTACGCTGACGTCGCTTCCCGGGGTTAGCTGCGCCAAGCCTGCGATACTGATGCACTCGTGACCGGTAAGTTTCAGCGCGGCGAGAACGGTCCCCTGTTCCAGTTGCAGGGGCAGAATGCCCATGCCGATCAAATTGGAGCGGTGAATCCGCTCAAAACTCTCGGCAATTACCGCGCGTACGCCGAGCAGGCACGGTCCCTTGGCGGCCCAGTCACGGGAGGAGCCGGTGCCGTATTCCGCCCCGGCAAAAACCACCAACGGGGTTCCCAACTGGTGAAAATGCTGGGCCGCGGCAAATATGCTGACCACCTCCTGAGAGGGCACCAGCCGCGTCACCCCGCCGCGCTGCTGCGGCGTCATCCGATTCTGCAGCCGTGGATTGGCGAAGGTGCCGCGCATCATCACTTCGTGGTTGCCACGGCGACTGCCGTAAGAGTTGAACGCCGCCGGCTCGACACCGCGGCTCTGCAGGTAGGCACCGGCGGGGCTGTCCTCGGCGATGCTACCGGCCGGGGAGATATGGTCGGTGGTGACGCTGTCGCCGAGCAGGGCCAGGATCCGCGCCTCGGCGATATCGTCGACGGCGGGTGGCGTCGGTTGCAGGCCGTCAAAATAGCTGGGATGGCGCACGTAGGTGCTGTTGCTGTCCCAAGGATAGCGCTGGCTGTCGCTGATCGCCAGTTGCTGCCAGTGACGGGTGCCGGTGAATACGTCGGCGTAGCGTTGCTGAAACTGCGCTTGGTGGACATGGGCGGTGACGGTGGCGTTGACCTCCTTGGCATCCGGCCAAAGGTCGCCCAGGTACACCGGCTGGCCACTAGAATCCTGACCCAGCGGATCGCTGGACAGATCCAGATCGACCCGGCCGGCCAGGGCGTAGGCCACCACCAACGGCGGTGAGCAGAGAAAACTGGCAGTGACCTGCGGGTGAATCCGCCCCTCGAAGTTGCGGTTGCCGGACAGCACCGCGCAAACGTTGAGCCGCTGCTGGCTGATGGTGCCGGCGATGGCGGGGTCCAAAGGACCGGAGTTGCCGATGCAGGTGGTGCAGCCGTAACCCACCAGGTTGAAGCCGAGCTGATCCAGCTCCGCCTGCAAGCCAGCCGCCTGCAGATAGTCGGTCACCACCTTGGAACCGGGCGCGAGGGAGGTCTTGACCCAGGGGGAGACCCGCAGGCCGCGCCGACGGGCGTTGCGGGCCAGCAAGCCGGCGGCCATCATCACCGCGGGGTTGGAGGTATTGGTGCAGCTGGTGATCGCCGCAATCACCACCGCCCCCTCCTGCAACACATAGGGTTTACCGAGTAGGGGATAGGATCGCGCAGAACCCGGGCGCGGTGGATCCTCAAGCGGGTGTCCCTGCGCCTGACCCTGCGCTTTACCTTGAGCCTGGGCAAACTGCTGGAAGGCGGCAGCCACATCCGGCAGCGCGACCCGATCCTGAGGACGGCGCGGTCCGGCGACGCAGGGGGTGATATCAGCCAGCGCCAGCGGCAGCGTCACGCTGTAGGTGGCGGGCGGCGACTTTTCATCGTGCCAGAGCCCCTGGGCGCGGGCGTAGGCTTCCACCAGGGCGACCTGCTGCGGGTCGCGCCCGGTCAGCGTCAGGTAACGCAGGGTTTCGGCGTCGATGGGGAAGAGCCCACAGGTGGCGCCGTATTCCGGCGCCATGTTGGCGAGGGTGGCGCGATCGGGCAGGCTCAGACTGACCAGGCCGCTGCCGAAAAATTCGACGAAGCAGCCGACCACGCCCTGCTGCCGCAGCAGCTCGGTCACCCGCAGCACCAGGTCGGTGGCGGTACTACCCGGCGGCAGACGACCGCTCAGCTCGACCCCGACCACCCGCGGCAGTTGCAGGCTGATCGGCTGGCCGAGCATGGCCGCCTCCGCCTCGATGCCGCCCACGCCCCAGCCCAGGATGCCGAGCCCGTTGATCATGGTGGTATGGCTATCCATCCCCACCAGCGTGTCGGGGTAGGCCAGCTGCGCGCCATTTTCTAGCGCCCGCGTCCACACCACCCGCCCGAGGTACTCCAAGTTGACCTGGTGGCAGATGCCTGTGCCGGGGGGCACCACGCGGACGTTTTCGAACGCGGCCTGCCCCCAGCGCAGAAAAGTGTAGCGCTCGTGGTTGCGCTGCATCTCCTGGCGTACGTTCTCATCAAAGGCGCCCGCGTCGCCGGCGCGATCCACGGTGACCGAGTGGTCGATCACCAGGTCCACCGGAATCTGCGGGCTGATCCGCCCCGGATCGCCGCCGGCCTCGGCCATGGCGTCGCGCATCGCTGCCAGGTCCACCAGCGCCGGCACCCCAGTAAAGTCCTGCATCAGAATGCGCGCCGGCATAAAGCCGATCTCCTCGGTCGACTCGCCTTTTTTAAGCCAGTCGCCCAGCGCCTCGATCGAGGCCCGGGTGGTCTGCCCGCCCTGCCCGTGGCGCAGCAGGTTTTCCAGCACGACCTTCAAGGCAAAGGGCAGCCGCGACAGGTCGCCGCATTCGGCGTAGGCCGCATAGGCGGCGGGCAGTGCGTAGTAGTGGTAGGTCTCGCTACCCACCTGCAGGGGGCGTTGGAACAGGGCGGGTTGGTCCGCAGCTTGAGTCATGATGTGCTCTCCGGTGGTGGTTTGGCGGTACGGTCGATGACTGCCATCACACTCCTGAGATCGTCGGCGATCACGGCAGCGCGACCTGCGCGTTCTCCGCGGCCCCAGGGCCTTCCGGCGTTATGCCCTGCAGGTATTTGAACAGCTCGCTGTCGGTGGATAGCACCAAGGTGGTATTTTGTCCGATCACGGCTTGATAAGCCTGCAGGCTGCGGGTGAACTCGTAGAAGGCCACGGATTCTGGGCTCTGGTTATAAGCGCGGGCGTAGATTTCGGTGGCCTTGGCGTCGGCCAGGCCGCGTATCTCCTCCACCTGGCGGTAGGCTTCGGACTGGATCTTGTTCAGGTCTCGCACCCGGTCGCCGCGGATACGTGCCGCCTCACCGTTGCCCTCGGATAGAAATCGCTCGGCGATCTGGCGCCGTTCGCTGATCATCCGGTCGTAGATCTTGGGGCGCACGCTTTCGTTGTAATTGATCCGCTTGAAGCGGATATCGAGCAGCTCGATGCCGAACACCCGCACCTTGTCGGCCGCCGCCGCGAATATCTCGGCTTCCACCTGCTTGCGGCCCTTTTGGATCGCCACCCAGGTGCTGGTATCCTGCGCGCGCTCCCCGCCGCTCAGTAACGCATCACGCTGCGGCACCCTATCCTTGGTGGTGCGGATAATCTCGATCAACTCGTGCTTGGCCACCGCGTTTCGGGTCTCGCTGCCGAGGATGTCGTCCAGTCGCGACTGGGCGCTGCGCTCGTCGCGCAGTCGCAGAAAATACTGCAGCGGATCGGTGATGCGCCAACGGGCAAACAGATCCACGGAGATATAGAGCTTGTCCTTGGTGGGCATGTCCGAGGGATTGCCGTCCCATTCGAGCACCCGCTTGTCGATAGCGTTGACCACCTGAATAAACGGCAGTTTCAGCTTTAGACCGGCCTCGGTGACGGGCTCCCCCACCGGCTTGCCGAACTGGGTGATAATCACCTGCTCGACTTCACTGACGATGTAGACCGAGCTGTACAGCAGGTACCCCACCAGCGCCGTCAGCAGCAGGCTGGTGGTCGATATTATCCGGTTCATGGCTGACCTCCGCGGGGCGTTCCCAAGTTGGCAGTTCCCAGGTTAAGCAAAGGCAAAATCCCGCCCGCCTGCTGGTCGACGATCACCTTGGCCTGGATGTCGGGCAATACTGCCTGCAGGGTCTCGATATAGATGCGTCGACGGGTCACCTCCGGTGCCTTGCGATACTCGGCCAGCAGTGCACTGAAGCGTGCCGCATCGCCTTCGGCTTCGTTGATCCGCTTGAGACGGTAGCCATCGGCCTCGCGAATGCGCTGATCTTTCTCACCCTGGGCCAGTGGGATCACCTTGTTGTAGTCACGCCGCGCCTCGTTGATCAGCTTCTCTTTTTCCTGCTGTGCCTGATTGACCTCGTTGAACGAGTCCTGCACCGGCAGCGGTGGGTTGATGTTCTTCAGTTGCACCTGGTCGATGCTGATCCCCATCACGTATTTGCTGGAGAGCCGCTGCATCTTGTCCAGAGCTTCGATCTCAATGTCCTGACGCCCCACAGTGATCACCTCATCGACGGTTCGGTCGCCCACCACCTCGCGCATCACCGATTCAGACACGTAGCGCAGGGTTTCGGCGGGCTCGCGCACCTCAAACAAAAACTTAACCGGATCGGCGATGCGGTACTGCACCACCCACTCCACCAGCGCGGCGTTGAGGTCGCCGGTGACCATTTGCGTTTCGCGCTTCTTATCGCGGGAGCGGGGGCTTTGGTAGGGATCGTTGGCGCCGGGGGTGGCAAAGCCGAACTCCTGCTTCAACTGCCGCTTGACCGGCACGATGGTGGCGATATCCATCCCCAGCGGCAGCTTGAAATGCAGCCCCGGCGGTACTTCGTAGAGGTATTTGCCGAAGCGTTGCACCACCGCCACCGAATCGCTCGGCACGGTGTAGTAGGCGGTCCACATTCCCAGCCCGGAAAACACCAACACCACCAGCATGATGATGCCAGTACGGCTACCGCCTGGGAGGTGACACCCGCAGCGAGCCAACCCATCAGCGAGGATTCGATCCAGGCCAATCGCCGGTTTCTTGCTGCCACTCCAGGGATCTTTCTGATCACTGTTGCTGCTTTGGTTTGACATCCTATACTCCTCTTCTGACGCCTGATCACTCGCACGAAAGCCCCCGAACAACAAGAGAGGGGCCATCTTTATCCGCCCGAGCCTTTTCACTTTCGGGTTGAGCCGAGGCCTGTTGATAATTCGAAAGGATTTAGGCCGTTAAAGACTTAGGATATAAGCCGCCCTTGGGGGTGTCGGTGCGCTAACAAACATAAAGCGCTAATAAGAAGACGTGCTCAATAGGCTTGCCAGATGACCGATAAACACCTGTACTTGACTGATAAGCTGTTATTTGTAGCCGATGATGGCTTTCGAACGATGCTCTGGAGTGAAAAATGTCTCCTTCTCCACAACAGAACCATTTGTTGGCGTCGCTGCCCTGTGAAGTTCAGCAGCGTCTGTTTCCCTACCTTAAGCCGGTTACGCTGCCGCTCGGTAAAGTCTTGTACGAGTCGGGAGAGATTCAACATCAGGTTTTTTTTCCGACTGACGCCATCATTTCGTTGCTTAATGTGATGGAAAATGGCGCGTCTGCCGAAATTGCGGTGGTGGGTCATGAGGGCTTGATTGGAGTGAGCTTGTTTATGGGCGGTGAAAGCACCCCCAGTCGCGCCTTGGTGCAAAGTGCCGGATCCGCCCTGAAACTCTCAGCATCGCGTCTCAAGGCGGAGTTTGACCGCCACGGGGAGCTATTGCTGTTGCTGCTACGCTACACCCAGTCGTTGATCACCCAGATGGCCCAGACCGCGGTGTGCAATCGGCACCACAGCATCGATCAGCAACTGTGCCGCTGGCTGCTGTTGTCCCTGGACCGACTGCCGGGTAATCAGTTGGTTATGACTCAGGAGCTGATCGCCAATATGCTCGGCGTTCGACGCGAAGGGGTGACCGACGCTGCGGGCAAGTTACAGAAACTCGGCGTGATCGAATATCATCGCGGACACATTAGCGTGCTAGACCGCCCGCGCCTTGAAGCACTTTGCTGCGAGTGTTACGCCGTGGTTAAAAAAGAAACAGACCGATTATTGCCCTGGCACCCTAACAATCTAACGACGGGTAATTAACGGCTTGGTAGTGCAATGGTCAGGGCTCCAGATGCCTCTGTATGGGTTGGTGGGTGGGCAATCTGTGTAAATCTGCAAGCCATCCCTTTGGGGCTCGCCCGGTGGCCGCCACTGTCATATGAGCAAGCGGCGGCGCTGACCAAGGGCTTTCACTTACCTTCTCGTTCATCCCTGTCAGGCGCAGTCTGTGCCGATGACCTTGGTGCTGGCTCCTGCTGAGGCCCATGCTCTTCGGCAACCTTGCTTCCTTTTCTGGCCGGTTGACCTTTATGGCTAAATACCCTCGAGTCGTCAGCCGCAGGGGCCTCACGGGTGGTTGTTTTCTGTTCGCGTGGCGTTTTCATATAAACCTCTGAGTAATCCCGCAACTCGCGATATTGCGTGCTACGGGGATAGTTACTATGTCAGCAATACTCCGAAGTGTCGGATGGTGTTTTCCAACTTGCTATGCCCCAGGAGCAGGGCAAGATCATGAACGTTTCTTATCCAATTTCTATGTGTGATTGACCGGCTGGCCGCTCTGTGATCTTATGCTCTCTTTTTCGGGGCATAAGCATGGATATCGAGACTATCAAACAGCACTTCAGCATCATTCGGGACGACCGCCAGAGCGCGAAGGTGAACTACCCGTTGTTTGACATCCTCTTCGGCTCCCTTTGCGCAGTGACCGCAGGGGCTCACTACGCTCGTTGTCATTGCCTATTTGGACACAAACATCGTGCTTCTTATCCGCCCAATCGATACCAACAAAGGCCGAAAATTCCGACAGTTGGATATTGCTCATCGCGTATTCTCCTTCATCCCGTCGACGCAGTTTGAGTTCGGCGAAAACAATATAGAGAGCCTACAGGCAAGCCCTGAGTGTTCGTTTTGAACTCAAGAAACCCAGCGGTTCGAAGACAATCCGGCAATCATCTCAGTGTTAGTGGCGAATATTCGTAACCCTGGGTGTAAGTCTCACTGATCATGGCTTAAAACCTTCAGTTATCCTGAGGAAGTTGAGTGACTATAATGTGGCGTTAACAGACATTCCCAAAAGTAATGGTTGCTAAGATATAGCGCCCAAGGATCACCTTAGGCGGCTTGTATAGACATCACTAAAGACCGTGACTTAGCCAATTCTCCGGATGATGCAGGGTGAAGTTAACTGGACACCCAGCCTAAGAGCTTTGGTTCTCGTTGCTTGTGACGTCCCCGCAAAGCTGAGACGGATAGCAAGCAGTTGGACAGTGCTGGGGGCTTCTCGAGATGGATACCCCACGGATGCAAAGGTGGGTGTCCAGTTAGGCTCTGTTAAAGTCGTTTCCTATTTTCGCCAACTTCTGAAGCAGACAGTCGTCGGCAAGCATCTGCTGCTCATTTCTATGCGTATAATGATCGGTAGCCGCATAAATACTCATTACATAGCGATTTAAATGGTCTGGATCATCATCTTACTCATCATCACATTATGCGTCTTCTTGCCGGGTATGTGGGTCAAACATGTGATGGAAAAGTACGCACAGCCGGCAGATCGTTACCGCAAACAGGGAAGTGGTGGCGAACTCGCGCGCCACCTGCTCGACAGCTACGGCCTGGGCGATGTCCAGGTAGAGGAGACCTCTGACGGTGATCATTATGATCCGACTGCTAAGGCTGTGCGTCTGACGCCGAAAAACTACTCAGGATACTCCTTGACCGCAGTGACTGTTGCCGCCCATGAGGTGGGGCATGCTATTCAGGATTCACGGGGCGAGTCGTTGTTCCTGGCGCGGCAGAACCTCGTTAAGGCAGCAATGGTCGGCGAGCGCCTTGCTGGCATTATGCTAGTGGCGGCTCCGCTTATCCTACTACTAACCCGCCTTCCACAAGCAGGAGCATTAACGATAGTGATTGGCATTGTTTCGATGGCACTAAGTACCTTGGTGCACCTGATTACCCTTCCAGTTGAGTTCGATGCCAGTTATGGCAAGGCGCTGCCGCTCCTGGAGAAAGGCGAGTACCTGCACGACGGTGACCTGAAGCATGCGGAGAAAATTCTCAAGGCGGCGGCTCTGACTTATGTCGCTGCCTCGCTGACCAGCTTGCTAAACTTGGGACGATGGATCGCGGTGCTTCGTCGGTAAGGTTTAAGAATTCAGAGTAATTGAAGGCTTCAATGACCGGAATGTGGCGGTAGGCGTCGTCCCTAAGGTCTTGCCCGCATGTTGCTCAGCATGCTTGACCGCAACCCTGAGCTCGTCGAGTACAGACAGCCAATAGGACCAAAGGTACTCAGATAGTAGACGGTCCAAACGCGCGCACTCTGTCGCTTGCCTACACACCTGCCATCATGCAGTGCAACGGCTGGAGATGGGAGCCTGGCAGCTACCGGTCCCTTCGACTGGTTACCTTGGTTCTCGATGACTCTGATATCATCTAGGACTAACATTCAACAAGAGAGCCAACTCGCTTCCGTAAATTACGAGATCAGGATCAAGTGGTGAAGCACATGAACACTGAAAGCATCACAACATTAGAATCAGCCATAGAGCAGTTTCCTTTTATCTGTGAAATCCGGACTCCAGAGGAGCACGAAAAGGCACTGATCCTGATGGATCAGTTGACAGATGACTATGACGTCAACTTGGCGATTATCGACATCCTTTGGCCAACCATTGAGCGCTATGAGAAAAGTGCCCCAGAATTGACTAAGTTCAATGATGAACTAGCGAAGTTGAATAGGGGTATTGAATAGCCTCCACTTCCATAGAGTGTTGTGCTCACCGATTGAATCCACAATGCGCTAGTTCAGTTGAATGTAAAAAAGCCCCCAAATCTGGGGGCTTTTGTCTATCTCAGCACCTTGGAGAGGAAGGACTGGGTCCGTCGGTGCTGGGGCGCATCGAAGATCTGCTGTGGCGGTCCGCTCTCCACCACTTCGCCGCCGTCAATAAACAGCACCCGGTCGGAGACCTCCCGGGCGAAGCCCATCTCGTGGGTAACTATCACCATGGTCATGCCGTCGTCGGCCAGCGCCTTCATCACGTCCAATACATCGCCGACCATCTCCGGGTCCAGGGCAGAGGTGGGCTCATCAAACAGCATCAGGTCCGGCTGCATCGCCAGGGCGCGGGCGATGGCCACCCGCTGCTTCTGGCCGCCGGAGAGGCTGGAGGGGTAGGCCTGGGCCTTTTCGACCAGACCCACCTGATCCAGCAGTGACAGCGCCTTGGCCTCGGCTTCCGTCAGGGTCATCAGGCCCAGTTTTACCGGCGCCAGGGTGATGTTCTGCATCACCGTCTTGTGGGGGAACAGGTTGAAGTTCTGGAACACCATGCCCACCTTGCGCCGCAGCTGGTCCACGCAGGCGCCTGGGGCGGTAATGGACTCTCCCTCGATGAGGATCTCACCCTGGGTGGGGATCTCCAGCAGGTTGAGACAGCGCAGGAAGGTGCTTTTGCCGCTGCCGCTGGGGCCGATGACGCTGACTACCTCGCCGGGGGCGATGGTTTCATCGATCCCCTTGAGCACTTCAACGTCGCCGAACTGTTTGTGCAGATTGCTTACCTTAATCACTCTGTTTCAGCCTCTTCTCGAATTGGGACAGCATCAGGGTGAAGCTGTAGGTCAACATCAGGTAGATGATGGCGCAGGTAAACAGGGGCACCACGTCCTCGAAGGTGCGGCTGCGGATGATCTCCCCGGCACGCATCAGGTCGACGCCACCGATAAAGCCGATCACCGCGGTCTCCTTGAGCAGCACGATGAACTCGTTGCCCAGGGCTGGCAGGATGTTCTTCACCGCCTGGGGCAGAATCACCTCTTTCATCGCCTGACCCCGGGACAGACCCAGGGAGCGGGCCGCTTCCATCTGGCCCTTGTCCACCGCCTGGATGCCGGCGCGGATGATCTCCGAGATGTAGGCGCCGCTGTTGATGCCGAAGGCGATCACCGCGGCGGTGATCTTGTCCACGTCCAGGGAGGCCAGCACGATGAAGTAGAGGATCACCAGTTGGACCACTACCGGAGTGCCGCGGATAACCGACACATAGAGGTTGGCCGGCCAGCGCAGGTACCAGTGGCTGGACATCTTCATCAGGGTGGTGCAGATCCCCAGCACCGAGCCCAGCAGGGTGGCCAGCAGGGTCACCGCCAGGGTGACCTTGAGGCCGCTCCAGATCAGCAGGATGCCCACCATTCCATCCTGGCCGATGGGGGTAAAGAGAGAGTCGATGATCGCCTGCATGGGGTTACTTCATGTACTGGGAGATGAGGGCGTCGTACTGGCCATTGGACTTCATCTTGTCCAGGGTGGCGTTGGTCTGCTTGAGCAGTTCAGCGTTCTCCTTGGAGATCGCCAGGCCGTAGTATTCAGGCTCGAAGGCCAGTGTGGTCAGCTGCAGGTCCGGGTTCTTCTTCATGTGATTGGCGGCGGGTTCGCTGTCGAACAGCACCAGATCCACCTTGCCGTTTTTCAGCTCCATGATCGCTTCGAAGCCGGTGTTGAACGCCACCACGTTATGGCTGTACTCCTTGGCCATGATGTCGCCGGTAGAGCCCAGCTGTACGGCGATGATCTTGTCCTTGAGATCCTCGGGGCTGGTTGGCGCCTTGCCCTGTTGGGTCAGCACCACCTGGGTCGCTTCGTAGTAGGGCTGGGAGAAGCTTACCGCTTTCTGACGCTCCGGGGTGATGGTCATGCCGGCGGCAATCATGTCGATCTTGCCGGCATTGAGCGCCACGATCAGCGAGTCAAACTTCATGTTCTCCACTTTGAGGGTTTTTCCTGCGTCTTCGGCGATCTGGCGAGCGATGTCGATGTCGAATCCCTTGGCCTCGTCACCGTTGGGGCCTCCCATGTACTCAAAGGGGGGGAAGGCGGCGTTGGTGCCGACCACCAGGACGTTCTCTTTTTTGCCGCACCCGGTCAGGGTGAGCAGGGAGAGGCTCAGTACAGCAATGAGTTTCTTCATAATCTGGTCTCTATCGTTGGGTTCGAAACGGGGCTGAGGCCGACTATAGGGCAGACCAGGTTTGAGGGTCAATACAAATGCGAGCCCAAAGCATAAATATGCGTTCGGTTGCAGTAATTATCGCCAGTTTGCAGCCTTTTCATCTGTGCGGGAGAGACGCTGGCGAGCATTAGTTGAAAAAAGGCTGGCGGTCGTAGGAGGGGAGTGACCGCCGGCAAAAAGGCGGGTGAATAGTTATGCGGTCATCGTGCGGGCTGCCAACGATGGAACATCATCAACATCAGGGTGGTCATCGTCACCGTGATCAGGATGGAGCTGAATCGGTACAGGCTGGAGAAAAACAGATCCGCCTGTCCGGGCACCACGCCGCAAAGCAGCACCACCAGGGCCGAGGCAGCGGCGAAGCCGATGCCGCCGTGCTCACCGCCCTGGCAGACCCAGTAGGCAAACAGGCCAAAGGCGAGGGTGAAGCCGAGCAGATAGAGGATCAGGTTGTCCATCCAGGTGTAGAGCAGCAGCTGCAACGCGATGGCGGCGCTGCACCCGAGGATGGTGCCGATGATGCGCATCCGGGCGGCCAGCAGGCTGCCGCTGAAGTTCATCGGGGCGACCACCAGGATGGCGGCGCCCTGGGCGGCCATGCTGTCCGCCAGATCGAGCGCCTGGAAGGCGGTGAAGATCAGCATCACCAGGGTCCAGCAGATCTTCAGGTTCCGGGTCAGCTCCCGGGGATCCGGCTGGGCGGCGGGCTGAACCGGGGGGGAGGACGGACTGGGAAAGGCCAGGAACATCAGCGCCGTTACCAGGCTGGCCAGCAGGGCGGCCATCAACAGATCCAGGGTGAAGTCCACCAAATCGAAGCCGCCAAAACTGCCCACATTCAGGAACATTGACCCGACCGCCATGCCGGCATACCCCATCATGTAAGTGGCCGGATGGGTCATGGCGATGCAGTTCATCGCCATCCACAGGGCGACGGCGGCAAACATCAGCGGTGGGTAGGGCTGCAAAAAGCCGATGATCAGATTGCCGACCAGGCAGATGGTGGCAATGGCCAGCAACATCCGTCCCACCGTGGCGCCGTTCCATCGCTGCAGCCGGGAGAGCAGCACCAGCACCAACAACGGCGCGAACATCGCTCCATACTTCCAGTTCATCAGTGTGGCTACGGCGAAGGCGAGGGTACACCCCAACCACAGCCGCCTGAGCATCATTCCGCTCATCAGTAGATGTAGTGCAGCAGGCTGATGACGGCGATCTCCAGCCTGGCCAGGGTATGCCACCAGGGGGTGTCGGCGGGATAGAGCACCACTGACGCGCGCGAACCAATAAACAGCTGCTGTGGCAGGCGACCATCTGGGTCCAGATTGACCCTGACCCGCTGGGAGTCACGAACCCAGCGATTGCTCACCTGGATGCTGGACAGGGTGCCGTTGGCGGTCTGTTGTGCCTGGGCGACGCCCATGTCACGACTGCCCAGGTTGAGAGGAAACACCTCCCCGGGGAGGGCGTCATAGGCCACCAGTGCCCGGGATTCCCCGTCCACCAGCGCCAGCGCCTTCTCTCGGAAATCGGCGGTGACCCACAGGGACTTCTCCGGGACGAAAGAGATCAGCGGCTGGTGAGCGTTGGCGTAGCTGCCGACCGCCAGTTGCATATTGGATACCACCCCGGCTTCCGGTGCCCGGATCTGGGTGTAGCTGAGGTTGAGCCTGGCCTGCTCCAGGGCGTTCTTCGCCAGCTCTACCGCAGAGGTGGTGTTTCCGCTCAGCTGGGCCCGGTAGGTTTGCAACTGCTGGCTGGCCATGTTCCGCTCGGCATTGGCGGCCAGCAGGCTGGCCTGGTTGCTGTCGAGCACCGACTGGGACACCAGCTGGCCTTCGGCCATCTTGCGGGCCCGCAGGTACTCCTTATTGGCGTGTTCGTAGGCCACCTGGGCTCGGGTAAGCTGCGCCTCGGCGGCCCGGATCTTGGCCTGAAGCACCTGCTGCTGCTCCCGAGCCTGTCTCAGGGCGATCTCCGCCTGATCCACGGCCAGCCGGAAGCGACGATCATCCAGGGTGAACAGCAGATCGCCCCCGCACACCACATCATTGTTGTCGACATGAACGGCGGTGATGGTACCCGACACCTCGGTGGCAAGCTGTACCACCCGGCCCTGGACGCGCCCCTCGGTGGTCAGAGGGGAGTAACGATCGGCTATGATGACGTAGGCCGCCACCAGCAGAAACAGGATGACCAGGCGTCGGGTCCAGCGTTTGAAGACAACGTCGAGAGAGGGCATAGGGATTCCAGCAGATTTAGGGGAGGGGAAGTATAGCCGCTGTTATTGGTGTCAAATAGGCTGCATAATATAACTAATGCGACCTATAGGTGAGACAATGATGGGCCAGCTTGATGATTTAAATCTGTTTCTGATGACGGTGAGGCACCAGGGGATCAGTGCCGCCGCCAAGGCGGCCGGCATGCCGCGCTCCCGGGTCAGCAGGCGGCTGCAGGAGCTGGAGACGGCCCTGGGGTGTCAGCTGCTGATCCGGACCACCCGCCATATCGAACTGACCGAGAATGGCCGGATGCTGTATGAGCAGACCCAGTCGCAGCTGGACACCGCCAACAGGGCGATGGTCCGTCTCAGGGAGCGCAAGATGCAGATGGAGGGGGCGCTGAGGCTGGCGGTTCCGGCTGCGGTGGCCTCGTCGCCCACCTTCATCGCCATGGTCGAGGCGTATCTGCAGCGCTTTCCCAGGGTGACTCTCGAGGTGTTCTACCATCAGCGCAGCGTGGATCTGCAGCGGGAGAGGATCGATATCCAGCTGTTGCCCTCCGAGGCAGAGGTGGTCAACCTCGACTATGTACGACAGAGCCTGCTGCCGTTTCCCTGTTGCTGGGCGGCGGCGCCTAGCTACCTGGCGCAGCATGGCATCCCCAGGGACAAGGGGGAGTTGCCCCGGCATGCCCTGCTGGCAAGCCGCTACATCGCCGAATCGCTTCAGCAGGATCTGACTTTTCGCTTTCGCTCCGACGATCTGCACATTGTTCAGCAACTTACCTGTCAGGGCTTGGGGATCGGCCTGTTGCCGAAGGTGTTTGTTCAGCGTGTCCAGGCCCAGGGATTGCTGGAGCCGCTGTTTGAAGGGCGTGACGCCGGACAGGTGGGGTTGAGCCTAATCTACTCCCCCCGGGCATTCCTGCCGGAGAAGACTCGGCAGATGATCGACCTGATTCGAGACACCTTCAACGGCTTGAACCAGGGATAGCGCCACCGGGATGTGGGCCACTGTGATCATTGTCTCAAATAGAGTATTTACTCTACTTTTGGGTGGGGGCCTATATTATTCTGATCCCAATGGTTTATTGGTGTATTGGGGGGCTCCCGTGATCAACCCGTTCAAGTTGTGGCACAAGCTGTTCATACCGTCATCCGGCCCGGTCGACGAGGAGGAGAGGCGTAAGATCGACACGACACTGTTCTTTCTCCTCCTGTCATTGCTCACCGGTCTCTACAGCCTTATCAAGTGGCAGGCGCAACTCCACGTCCCCCTGGTCACCAGCTCCTGCCTGCTTATTGCCCTGGAACTGGCCGGGGCCGTCAGCCTCAGGGTGACCGCCTCTTACCGGGTGGCGTTAAACCTGGGATTCCTGGGAATGTCGTTGCACTGCCTGAACCTGATCTACCAGTCCGGTGGTTTCCTCGCGTCCAGCCAGGGGTTATGGGTACCGGTGTTGATGGTGGCGTACTTCATCTGCGCCGAACTTTTGATGGCGGTGGCCTGGTCGCTGTGTGCCGGCGGAGCGGCGCTGGCGATGGTACTCCATGCACTCGCGGGCGGGCGCTTTCCGCAGCTGCAGCTGGCGCCGTCGGCGATGAAGGTTGAGGCGATCACCGGGGTGGTGGTGCCGCTGCTGGTGATCGGTGTGGCCCAGGGGTTTACCGCCATCCAGAGAAGCCGAGCGCTGAGGCGCGCCGCCACAGCCCAGCAACAGAGTCAACAGGCGCTGGCGCGGGCCCGGCTCGGCGAGCAGTCCCTGTCTGAGGTGCTGGAGCGGGTCAATCTCAACGCCGATGAGCTTGCCCGGGTGAGTGACAGCCTGGAGCAGGAGTCCTCGCTGCTTCAGCAACAGGTGGCGATGCTGGACAGCAACTGCGCCGATCAGTCCACCGCCGCCATCCAGATCGCCGCCGAATTGCAGAGGCTCTCCCAAGAAACCCAGCGCAGTGACCAGTTTGTGAATGAGCTCAGGGTTCACAGTGACAGCATCAATGAGGAGGCGCGGCGAAGCTCGGACAGCCTCGACGCGTCCAGCCAGGCCATCGGCCGGATCCTGGATGCCAATGCCCGGATTACCGGGGTAGCCAGCTTGATCACCCAGGTGGCCGACCAGACCAACCTGCTGGCCCTCAATGCCGCCATCGAAGCGGCCCGGGCTGGTGAGCAAGGGCGGGGCTTTGCTGTGGTGGCAGAGCAGGTGCGTGAGCTGTCGGGGCGCAGCAACCAGGCGGCCAAGGAGATTCGAGAGATCCTGGAGCTCAGTCGCAGGGAGGGTGAGCAGGGCCAGGTTGTGATGAATGACACCAACGACATCATCAGTGCCATCCTCGGCCAGATTGCCAGCAGTCGCGAGGAGGTGGTGCAGTTAACCGGCATCATCGCCCAGCAGTCCCACTCGGTGGAAGAGCTCTCCGCCGCCGGCCAGAGCGTCAGCCACACCGCCACAGAGACCTCGGGCGTGGCGAAAAGGGTGGCGGAGCAGCGCCTCAGGCTGGCCGACCAGGTCCGGACCGTACAAAGCCTGACTCAGGATCTGAAGGCGGTGCTGGACGCCGGGGCGCCGGGTTAGCCCGGCTGTCGGGATTGAAGCTGGTCCAGTGCCGACCGGGTCAGGTAGCCCTCAACCCTGCCGCAGGTCGGGCAGGCGAACAGCTTGAACGGCTCTATGGAGTAGGGCTGACCGCTGACCAGAGTCAGGGGGTCGATGCTGGTGTCCCCGTAGAGCACCAGCGACGTGTCACAGCTCTGGCACAGGGGCAGCGGACCCGCCGCGTCGGCGTCGGGTTGACGCTTGGAGCAGCAGTTCCAGCATTGGGAAAAGGTATCATCGTCGATCAGCACATGTCACTGTGGGCACACCCAGGACATGGGCTCCCTCCTTCAGGGGACAAATGTGTTTGACAGGGATTGGAGTGTAGGAGTGGATTTGGGCTAACTTGTTGTCACAAATCAAAAAAAATACAACAAGCCTTGCCGGGAAGATGAAATGACATTCACTCGTTAGCGCCTTTTCGCTTCACCGGCGCCGCCGGGGGGGCCTTGTCAGGCTGAAATAGGGCAAATGCCCGGTATCGGCGCTATCCTCTAAGGTCAGAGGAGCTGAAAGAGCGCAATATGTACAGTGGCTTGCATCTGGTTTCCCAGAAAGGACTGACCGACAGCGTGATTGGCGGGACCCTTCAGGGGGGCTTGCCGGTACTGGTGGTTCAAAACCGGTTTGCCCGGGCGGTGATTAGCCTGTTCGGTGCCCAGTTGCTCAGCTTCATTCCCGCCGGGCAGCGGGAGTGGCTGTGGCTGAGCCAGAAGGCTCACCTGGACCAGACCCGCCCCATCCGTGGCGGCATCCCCATCTGCTGGCCCTGGTTCGGTGCCAGGCCCGGGCCTCAACCGCTTCCTTCCCACGGCTTTGCCCGTAACCATCTCTGGCAGCTCGACGGCATCAGTGAACAGATCCAGGGCACCATAGTCTCGCTGTTTCTGTCTGATGATCAGGTTAAGCCGGACTACTGGCCCTATGCCTACGAACTGCAGCTGGATATCCACGTCTCCCACCAATTGGGGCTTACCCTGACCTGCCACAACTGTGATCGTCGTCCATGGCACTTTGCCGCCGCACTCCACAGCTACTTTAACGTAGGCCAGGTGCAGAGCTGCCAGGTGCACGGACTGGGGGGCCGCTATCGCGACAAGCTGAGCGGCCAGAGCGTCATCCACCCCGGCGTCCTGCAGGTCAGGCCGCCGCTGGACCGCATCTATCCCAGGGCCGAGCCCCAGGTCGTGCTGGCGACACCGAACCGCAGCTTGCTGTTGGACCAGGTTGGCATGGACTCTGTGGTGGTGTGGCATCCGGGGCGCCATGTCCCAGGAGATATGGAGGTCAGCCAGGGAGAGTCGATGTTGTGCGTCGAAACCGCGTTGTTGGGCGACCAGGGGGTGCTGCTGGCACCGGGACAGGCACAGCAACTGGCGGTGACCATCAGCCGGCAGAGATAAAAAAACCGCCCCGGAGGGCGGCGTTAATCAACGGAAGGTTCGGCGTGGCTTTCCCCTTCAGTTAACTTGAATGTGTTAGAAAAGACACTCTAAACATCAGTCTTTTTTACCGCAGATCTGCAAAACCTGTTCCGCCAGGCCTTCCGGACAGCCGAAATGGGTCCAGTCCACGGTCAACAGCTGGGTGTTGTACTTCTCGCAGATGTGAGGCAGGAAGGTGTTGTGGCAATCGGAGATCAGCCGGATGTAGCTAGGTGGGGTGCCGACCTCGGCATCGCGACCGCGCTCCAGCATCCGGTCATAGGCCACTGAGGGGTCGGATTGCAGGTACACCACGGCACTGACCTGCGGATAGTCCTTCAGCTTATCCTGAATGTCGTAGTAGTAGTCCAGATCCTTGCCATCGGGTCGACAGGCTTCCGCCAAGTTTGCCTGACAGAACACCAGATCGGAAAACAGTGAGCGCTCAATGATGTAGTTAAAACCCGGGTCCAGGTCCTGACAGGTCTGCGCGCGTTTGTTGGTGATGTAACGCTGGAAGTTGATCCGTTGACTGGGATCATTGGTGAACGCCTTCAGCAGACGCTGAAACTCAGGATCGGTATCCACCTCCTCAATGATCAGCTTCCATGGCTTGTCATCCAGTGAGGTCAACTGATGGGCCAGCTTTGGCAGCAGGGTGGATTTGCCTACGCCGATGTTGCCTTCGATGGCGATCAGTTCAAAGTCTTGAGTCATTGTCTCTGTTGTCTGCTGTTGAGGTTAGAATGGGCATGATATCAGAACACAGAGTTTTTAAAACGGGAAAATGGCAATTTCAGTACCACTTTCCTTGCTGATAAGGGGGGTGGTGGTCAACATCTGACCAAGGCTAGAAAAAGACCGTGTCAGCGGTCTTCGGCCGAAGCAAGGATATCAGTTAACTCCATGATATATAGCTACAATTGCTTTAACTGTTCAAATTCCAATCGGGGAGGGGAAGTAATGAGGAGACCAAGCATCCGCCTGTCAGGGTAAAGATGAATTCCAAAATGGGGCATTTTGCACCAAGAATATGACAAAACCGGAATAAACCCGGCTTTGTCAGGAGCTCTGGGTTATCGGATCAGTTCCAGGAAGTGGCTGAAGGAGGCGACGGCATGCAGGATCAGGTACCAGATCAGCCCTTCGCTGAGCAGAATGTGCCAGCTGCGCCAGGTCATCGCCATACCGGTTCCCTGGGTTGCCAGCCAGGCAAGGCCGGTCAGGCCGATGGCGGCCATCAGTAGCAGGCCAATCCCCTCGATAAAGGTCAGCAGGCCCGGGGAGCCGGCTGCGGGCAGTTGCCGGCTTCCGAGTTTCTTGAGATCTTTGATGATGGGCGCCAACTGGCCGGTGCACCAACCGAAGTAGAGCCGCCACTGGCCGTGGCGACAGCATTTAACCAGGAACAGCAGGCTCATCAGCGCGGTGATGGCACCCAGAATAATGTGGTTGTAGTCCCATGCTCCGGCATTGGGGTGGATTCGGCTGGCTAGATGCACCTGGCCAGAGGTGGAGAGCAGCCAGATTGCCAGCAGTGCCAGCAGTACGTGCAGCTTCTCCATTAGTTGCGACAGCAGGCCCAAAGCGTGCCCCTCCTTGTTGTCAGTAGCTGGCTACTCGGCGAGAGAAGCGTTCTACCTTGTCCCAGTCGGTGTACTCGATGCAGGCGTCCAGGTTGGTCGGACCCTTGGTGATGTGCATGATAAAGCGGATGATGTGGCGGTCAAAGAAGTTGTAACGCTGGTAATCGACCATACCGCCAAACACTTCCATGAAATCGGGCACCCAGGCGATGCGTTTGAGGAAGGCTTGCATGTAGGGGTTGGTTTCCGGGCTGTCCTTACCGGGCTTTCGGGCGACCAGAGACACCGAGAAGAAGCCGGAGGGCTTCGCCTCCAACTGAGGCTGCTTCTCATTGATGAACTTGAAGACACGATGCGAGTGTTTGCCGTGCTTGATGCTGGCACCGATGAGGACCTTGTCGAAAGGGGACAGGTCGATGTCGCCGTCTGCCATGTTGTGCAACGACACGACCTCGCCCCGCTTCTCAAGCTGCGCCTTAATCTTGTTGCAGATCTTCAGTGTCTGCCCCTTATCGGTGGAATAGGCGATAAGTGTGTTGCTCATTTACTCTCCAGCGGTTCATCCCTAGGTCGACAACTCCATGATAGCCAAAGGCGACGCCGGGATAACTTGAAGGGGATCACCGATTCGGCCGGGGCTTTGCTCATATACCCTCCAACTGCCTTTTTTGTGAACTAAATAGGTAAAGTAACTGTTACTGAAATGGCAGGTGGCCGCCGTCGGGCGGGATGCCTTGTCCGTGACGACGGAGTAAAACCTTGATAAAGAGTCGTCTGCCAGCGGCTTTACCCTGAGTGGCGTTCATATTAAAATCATCAAGCCTGACAAAAATGGTGGTATACTTACTTTGATTGTTTCCTATCGGGACAGAGATGCGTAAGCGGACGGGCCCGTCCTTTCAGAAGCAGATTCAATGAGAATTAGACTAGAGCAATTGAACGAAGAGGAGATGGATTATCTCTTCAAACTTCGCAAGGCCAGAACTTTAGATACGCTGGAATTAATGACGGAAAAGCTGGAAAGGGAAGCAACCAGCAGTGCTCAAGAAGCCTCTATATGCCGTGCTTTTGATGTGCGCGAAGGTGAGATTGAGCAGGGTAAGTACGTCTAAAGTTCACCAAGAACTAAATTTAAATAAGATATTCCAAGTTGCGAAACTGAAATAATAGATAACTGATTATTCTATCTTAAACCGCTGTCATAAAAGCCCGGCTCAAATTGGCCGGGCTTTTTTCGTCAGGGGACCAGTCGCTTCACAAGAGGAATCTTGGCCAGAAGCATGGTGAGCAGCAGGGCGCATAACAGGGTCGCCAGGGTGATGACTGGCAGTCCCACCCAGTTGCTGCCGAACCAGCCGTATACGCCTTTGGTCAGGTCTCTGACCGGGATCAGCAGCAGGGGATGGATCAGGTAGATCCCCAGGCTGTATCGTGCGACAAGGCTGATGCCACGCCTCAGAGGGCCCTGAATGCGGTCGGCATATTTTTGAGCGACCACAAACAGCATGGCGGCGATAACAACGGTATTGAGGGATTTGTATCCCATAAAATAGGCGCTGTAGCCTCGTTTCAGTTCGGAGAACCACCAACTTCCGGTGACATTAATCATCAATGCCAGGCAACCGGCAAGAACCCACCACTTTACTTCGTTGTTATTGTCACGGTTGAACAGGAACCAGCCAAGAATCAGATATCCGCTGTAGAGAATTAAATTCTGTCTCAGTGGCGTATCCACATGAAGCCAATGCATCAGGGTGAGTAACATCCATGCGCAGATAATCAACTTGATGCGTTCCCTGTCCAGCTTGGCCAAAATAGGCCCGAGCAGAGGAATCACAAAATAGAGCGGGATAAAATCGTAAAAAAACCAGAGATGATACCAGGCGGGTTCCCGAGGTGATCCGGTCAGGGTTTCGGTGAAGAGTTCTTGGGAAAAGCCTGTTTGAGTCCAGCCCGAAGCGATTGAATAAATTAGGGTCCATCCGATGAAGGGGACCACAACCTTGAGTAATCGGCGGCTTATGTAGTCCTTAAAGACAAAGGGCCGATTGTCTGACAGCAGCAGGGCACCGGTGATCATCATGAATACCGGTACCGCCCAGCGGGACAGGGCGTTGTAACCGGTTGCCGCCATCCATTGATCCATCGGGGCCAGACCCCACAGGTGCCGCCATGGGCCCAGTACGTGGATCAGGACCACGGCGATGGCCGCAATACAGCGGAGAAAATCGAGATAGAAGATGGAGGGTCGCGTCTGAGACATTCAGCAGGCTCCTGAAGGGAAACTGTTTCAGCATACCTCAGTGACAACCGGGAGGACAGGTCCGCCGGGGCAGCGGTTCAGCAAACCTTAGGGGAGGAGCCTCTCCCCTAAGGGGCTGATCTTACTTGGTGGAGGCCACCAGGTGCAGCATCTCCGTCGCCAGAGTGGCACCGGCCAGGGCGGTGATCTCACTCTGGTCGTAGGCGGGGGCCACTTCTACGAGGTCCATGCCGACAATATTCAGGCCGGCCAGTGCGCGGAAGATCTTCAGCACCCGGTCGGTATTGAGTCCACCGCACACCGGGGTACCGGTGCCCGGGGCAAAGGCCGGGTCCAGGCAGTCGATGTCGAAGGTCAGATAAACCGGCAGGTCGCCGACCCGATTGCGGATCATCTCTGCGATCGCCTTGGGATCCAGGTCGTTGGCTTCATCGGCATGAAGGACCTGGAATGGATGGTCATCGTAGCCGTACTCGGTGCGGATTCCCACCTGGATGCTGTGCGCCGTATCCACTAGCCCCTCCTTGGGGGCATGGTAGAACATGGTGCCGTGGTCGTAACGGCTGCCCATGCTGTAGGTGTCGGTATGGGCGTCGAAGTGAACCAGCGCCAGCTTGCCAAAATGGTTGGCGTGGGCGCGCAACAGGGGCAGGGTAACGAAATGATCCCCGCCAAAGGTCAGCATTCTCTTTCCGGCCTTGAGCAGGCGGGTGGCGTGAGCCTCCAGTCCCTGGACCAGCTGCTCGGCGTCACCGCAGTCGAAGACGAGATCGCCGCAGTCAACCACCTTGATCCTCTCCTCGAGGGCGAAACGCCAGGGGAAGCGCTGATCCTCCCAGGCCAGGTTGACCGAAGCACGGCGCAGGGCGTCAGGGCCGTTGCGGCTGCCTGGGCGTCCGGTGGTGGCCAGATCGAAGGGTACCCCGGTGATCACCCAGTCGGCATCGGACTCGGCGGGGCGGAACTCAAGCGGACGGCGCAAAAAGCCAAAAGCATTGGAATAGAGCGAATAATCTTTCTTATCGGCAAGTGTTGCCATACAGACCTCAAATGTCACCGCAGTGACGGACTGGTTAGGAATTTCAGGGCTATTGTCCACACACTCATGGTTGTTGTCATCTGATATCGCCGGCCGGGGTGAAGATTTTTATCGATGGAGAAACTCTGCTCAATCACCTTTCCCGTATCTTGGTGCGGACAGAAATCGGGGTAGACTGGTGCAGGCAAACAAGGCGGAGAGACAGCATGGCTCATCAGTGGTCCCTGGAGTGGCAGGGAAGCACCATCAAAGTCAGTTCTACCTGGGCGGCCGGGAGTCGCCTCTATGTGGATGATGCCCTGCAGGACAGAAACGGGGCGCTGTTTGGCCTTCCTGCCTGTCAGCGATTGGTGGGCCGCGTCGCGGACGCCGGGATAGAAGCGGAGATCACCTATCAGCTGTTTTGGCCGTCGGTGGTGATCCGCATCGATGGGCAAGAGGTGTTCAGGCGCTCTTCCCGGGGCTACTGAGTCGTCAGCCAGCTTGCTACCACCTGATCGTCTCCTGGATAGGGCGCCGGGCAACTCTTATCCGCACTCAGGTACTGGTACCGCTCCTCCCCCTTGCCACACAGGAGCAGGGTATCGCCGGGCTTGAGTCGGGAGAGGGCGATGCCGATCGCCTCGGCTCGGTCCTCAACCCTGAGGGCGTGTGCCTGGGGGTCCATGGCGTCCAGCAAGGTGGCAAGGGGGACGCCAAGGGGGTTGTCAGCGGTGAAATAGCAGTGATCCGACAGTGTCAGTGCCGCCCGCCCCAGGTTGGATGCTTCCTCGAGCCGGTCCCCGGTCACCCCAAGCAGGGTATGAATCTCCCCCTCACAGCCGCGCCTGGCCTGACCGATCAGGGTGATCAGGCTGGACGGGTTGTGGGCATAGTCGATCACCACGCAGCGTTTCTGGCTCAGAGTGACGCAATGGGAGCGGCCAGGCACAGGCGACAACTTGCCGAGACGGGACAGCAGCCGGGGCAGGGGGTGACCCAGGCTCACACCCGCCCCCAGCATCGCCAACGCGTTGTCGACGTTGAACTCGAAGGGCAGGGGAAGCCGGCACCAGTGGCTTTGGCCGCGGTAGTGCAGGCGAAACTCGCTGCCAGTCAACCAACTGCGAACCCCCTCGGCATACAGGTCGGCCCGGGGATCCTGCCGGCTGTAGGTCAGGGCCGGGCCCCGATGGCGGCAGCGGTCAAGTACCATGTTGGCGCTGGGGTCATCCAGGTTGACCACGGCCCGCCCATTCGGCTTCAGTCTGTCCAGCAGCCTGAGTTTGGCCTGAATGTAGTTGTCGCGATTGCCGTGGAAGTCGAGATGGTCTTCGGTGATATTGGTGAACACCGTACAGTCGAAGGCGATATGATCCACCCGGTCCTGGGCCAGGGCGTGACTGGACACCTCCATTACGTGGTGCGTCAGCCCCAGGCGCTTCAGGGTGTCAAACCGGGACAGCAGGGTCAGGGCATCGGGGGTGGTATTGATGCCCGGGGTCAGAAACTGCTGATAAAGGCTGCCCAGGGTGCCGGTATAGCAACTGGGCGCGATCTCATCCAGCAACTGATAGAGACCGAAGGCCACGGTGGTCTTGCCGTTGGTGCCGGTGACGCCAACCTGGCTGAGATGATCCCCAGGGTAGTCCAGGTAGCGATTGATCAGTGCCAGGGTGTCGGCAAAGCCCGATGTGACGACGCAGGGGACCGGCAGAGTCAGTTCCCTGTTGGCGATCACCAGGCCGGCTCCGGCTTCAACGGCGTTCCGGGCGAACTGGTGGCTGTCGATTTCCAGGCCCTGACGGCAGACGAAGGCATCATTGGGCTCAATGGCCCGGCTGTCCAGTCTAAAGGCACCGGGGTTGCAGCGCTCTAACTGGCGCAGACGGGGGTCGTGATTCATCGGAAAGGGCCCGGTCGACCGGGCCAAATAAATTAGTTGTCCAGGCCAGCGGAGGCTTGACTCATCTGAATGAGTTCGATCATGTAGCCATCGGGATCGCGCACGAAGGCGATGTGGGTATTGCCGCCCAGTACCGGGCCGGGTTCCCGGGTGACCTCACCTCCGGCCGCCTTGATCTTGTCGCAGGCGCTGTAGATGTCTTCAAAACCCAGGGCCAGGTGGCCGAACGCGTTGCCCATCTCGTACTCTTCGACGCCCCAGTTATAGGTCAGTTCAACGACGGCGTGACCCTCTCTCTCTTCGCCAAATCCGACAAAGGCCAAGGTGTACTTGTACTCCTCGTTGACCGATTGGCGCAGCAGGGTCATGCCCAGGACCTCAGTGTAGAACTTGATGGAGCGATCCAGGTCACCAACCCGGATCATGGTGTGCAGCATCTGCGGCATGGTGCGTTCCTCATTATTCGTTTTCAGCCAAGTTTAATGTTAAACGCGCCGGGAATCGACCACAGAAGAGGGTGGGGTGGGATCGACAGCACACAAACAGAGCGAGTGGTTGCCGGGTAGGGGAAGCCGCCATCTCCCTCCGGCCTGGCTCCGCCGCAGTAAGCCATTGGCCATGGTGAAGGTGCGATATTGCCACCGGCGCCGCCGCCGGGCTCAAAAGGGAATTCCATTGTCAACATTCCCTGATAAGCTGGCTTTATTCAGGCATAACGCGGAGTGCCTGAAAACCCGGGAGGGATAAGGGTGGCAACAGTACGCCGTTTGAATATTTATTTGCCATAAATCAGTGTGTTACTCGGAAACAAATGCGTACAGCCTCCGGCTGTCAGGTCTGAGTATTTGCTTGATTACGGCCTACAATGCAGTATTATCGAAAGGTTGTTATAGACTGCGAATATCGTTTGCATGAAGGGGATGGAGTTTGATCCATATCTATCTAGTTGATGACCACGCACTGGTCCGTACCGGGATCCGTCGAATTCTGGACGATGAGCGTGGCATCAAGGTGGTCGGTGAGGCGGAAGACGGGGAGGTTGCCGTAAACTGGTGCCGAAAGAACCACGCTGACGTCATTCTCATGGACATGAATATGCCCGGCATCGGCGGCCTGGAAGCGACCCGCAAGATACTGCGTTTTAATCCGGACGCCAAGATCATCGTTCTGACCATCCACACCGAGGAGCCGTTCCCCACCAAGGTGATGCAGGCCGGTGCCGCCGGTTACCTGACCAAGAACGCACCGCCCGCCGAGATGGTGCAGGCGATTCGCCAGGTGGCCTGTGGTCAGCGTTACCTGTCGCCGCAGATCGCCCAGCAGATGGCGTTGAACAAGTTTAAGACCGAGGACAACCCCTTCGATGACCTGTCGGAGCGTGAGTTGCAGATCATGATGATGATCACCTCAGGTCAGAAGGTGAGCGACATCTCCGACAGCCTCAACCTGAGCCCCAAGACGGTGAACAGTTACCGTTACCGGCTGTTTCAGAAGCTCAACATCGGCGGAGACGTGGAGCTGACCCGCCTGGCCATTCGCTATGGTATGCTGGACGCAGAGAAACTCTGAATACCAGCTCAATGTCCGACACACAATTTGATTCCAGGGCCTTCCTGAAGGCGGTCACCTCCCAACCCGGCGTTTATCGGATGTATGATGCGCCGGGCGGGACCGTCATCTATGTTGGCAAGGCCAAAAATCTCAAGAAGCGTCTCAGCTCCTATTTCCGAACTCAACTCCCCGACGCCAAGACCCAGGCCCTGGTGGCGCAGATTGGCCATATCGAAGTGACGGTGACCCACACCGAAACCGAGGCATTGATCCTGGAGCACGACTACATCAAGTTGTATATGCCCAGGTACAACGTCCTGCTGCGCGATGACAAGTCCTACCCCTATATCTTCCTATCGGATCATCGTCACCCCAAGCTGGGATTCCATCGGGGCCCGCGTCGCGCCAAGGGGCGTTACTTCGGCCCCTTCCCCAACGGCGGTGCCGTTCGCGATAGCCTGCACCTGATGCAGAAGCTGTTTCCGATCCGCCAGTGTGAGGACAGCTACTACAGGGCCCGGTCGCGGCCCTGCCTGCAGTATCAGCTGAAGCGTTGCAGTGCCCCCTGCGTGGGTAAGATAGACGACCAGGAGTACGCCGAGCAGGTGAAGATGGCGACCCTGTTTCTCCAGGGCAAGAACCTGCAGGTGATTGAGCAACTGGTCAAGTGGATGGAGCGGGCCAGTGCCGAGCTGAAGTTCGAGAAGGCGGCGCTGTACCGGGACCAGATCCAGGCGATGCGCACCGTCCAGGAGCAGCAGGGGGTGCACGGCAGCCTGGGGGCGATGGACATTCTCGGGGTGTCGGTGGACAAGGGGATGGCCTGTTGCCACATGTTGTTTATTCGGGAGGGCAAGATCCTCGGCAGCCGCAGCTACTTCCCGAAACTGCCGTCGGATACCGGAAGAGAGGAACTGCTTGCCTCCTTCCTGATGCAGTTCTATCTGGGCGGCGGCGAGGAGCGCCAGGTCCCCGCTGAGATTATCCTGCCCCATGAACTGGCCGATGTCGAGGTGTTGCAGCAAGCAATAGCGCAGCGCTGTGGTCACAAGGTGCGCCTCAAGCACTCGGTGCGCAGTGACCGTGCCCAGTTCCAGAGGCTGGCGGCCACCAATGCCGCCACGGCCCTGGCCAGCCGGGTGGCCCACAAGTCCACCATTGCCGATCGCTACCGGCTGTTGAACGAGGTCCTGGAGTTGACCCACCCCATAACCCGGATGGAGTGCTTCGACATCAGCCACACCATGGGCGAGCGAACCGTTGCCAGCTGCGTAGTGTTTGACGGCGAGGGGCCGGCCAAGAAGGAGTATCGCCGCTACAAGATCGACGGCATCACCCCCGGGGATGATTACGCGGCGATGGCTCAGGCGCTCAAGCGCCGCTTCGAGAAGGTTACCGATAGGGCCAACCTGCCCACCATCCTGTTTATTGATGGCGGCCGTGGCCAGCTAACCCAGGCGGAAACGATCCTGGAGGAGACCCTGAGCCCCAAGGGGATAGCGCCGCCCCTGGTGATCGGTGTGGCCAAGGGGGAGGGACGTAAACCCGGCCTGGAAACCTTGTTTGTCGGCTTTACCCGCGAGGTGATCGATCTGCCTGCCGACTCGCCGGCGCTGCACCTGATCCAGCATATTCGTGACGAGGCCCACCGCTTCGCCATCAGCGGCCACCGGGCGGCCAGGGGTAAGGCGAGATCCCAGTCCACCCTGGAGCAGATCCCGGGCATCGGCACCAAGCGGCGTCAGGCGCTGCTGAAATATCTGGGGGGAATGCAGGAGCTCAAGCGCGCCAGTGTCGAGGAAATAGGCAAAGTGCCAGGAATTAGCGCAGAACTGGCACAAAAGATTCGTGATGCGTTGCGCGATTGATCGGTTTTCGGCATGATTGACGGCTGAAGTGGGCCGGCTAGGGCGTTTGTTTTGACCTTGAATATTCCAAATATACTCACACTGTTACGGCTCATACTGATCCCGTTTTTCCTGGTTTTTTACTATCTCCCCTGGCAATACGCCTACATGACGGCGGCGGGGATCTTCGTCCTGGCTTCCTTCACCGATGCGTTGGATGGCTATCTGGCGCGCAGGCTGAATCAGACTACCCCCTTTGGCGCCTTCCTGGATCCTGTGGTGGACAAGGTGATGGTGGCCAGTGCCCTGGTGGTGCTGGTGCAGAGCTATGAAGGCTCCATCTGGATGACCATCGCCGCGATCATCATGATCGGCAGAGAAATTGTCATTTCGGCCCTGAGGGAGTGGATGGCCGAGCTGGGCAAGCGCTCCAGTGTGGCGGTCTCCTGGATCGGAAAGTTTAAGACTGCGGCCCAGATGATGGCGATCACCGGCCTGATCACCCATTACAATGAGTGGGTGATCAACGTGTCCATGGTGATGCTGTACGTGGCTACGGCACTGACCCTGTGGTCAATGCTGGTGTACCTGAAAGCCGCCTGGAAGGACCTGGTTGCCCACGGATAACTCGGCCGGCTTGGGTTTTGGGTAAATTGCCAGCACTTAACCTCATAAGGCTCAAAAGGTTATTGACCGATCTGGGGGTTTAAGTAGAATACACAGCGTTCCGAAACAGGGAACAACTGGCGCGTTGGCAGAGTGGCTATGCAGCGGATTGCAAATCCGTGGACCTCGGTTCGACTCCGGGACGCGCCTCCACTTTTTCGTAAAGACCTGATAAAGGCCTTTACAGAGGCGGTATCCGGAATGGCAATCCGTGGACGTAGATTCATGGACTTCCAATCGACGTCCGGGACGCGCCTCCACTTTCGGGACTAGAGACGGCCCAAGCCGTCTGTATCTCCCTTGCCCTGGTGGTGAAATTGGTAGACACAAGGGATTTAAAATCCCTCGCTGGTAACAGCGTGCCGGTTCAAGTCCGGCCCGGGGCACCATATACTCTCAGCACGTTTCGTGCTCTAAAGCTCAATTTCCTCAGGGGGTTGGGCTTTTTTATGGTTCTTCGCACATTAGCGGGAACTAGATACGAAAACGGCTGGAAAGGTTATTGTGTAGTCGCCAAACAAACACCATAACCACCAGCCGTTCTCAATGCCGAAGCTTACCTTGCCTATCTCACCGTGGGAAGGGTTTTCCCCCACTCACACCGAGCTCCACCACGATACTCTTACCATCCATTTAACCCCCACGAGCTCTGGTCGATGCCGCTGTGGCCAAGTCGTTAGTCAGATTCATGATGTCACTCCCCGCACGATTCAGGAGCGTGAGGTTTTCGGTTACCAGACTTTGCTGTCTCTGCCGCTGCGCCGACTACGCTGTTCTGATTGTGGCGTGGTCACTGAACGCCTCTCCTGGCTGGAGCCCCATGCTCGCCAGACCAACCGGCTTATCCAGTACGTCGAGCGACTGCTTAAATTGATGCCCATCAAACACGTTAATGAGATGACCGGTTTGCACTGGCACACCCTTAAACGCCTGGATAAACGGCGCCTGACCCGGGAGGTCACCGAGCCAGACTGGAGTCAGGTAAGGCGTCTGGTCATGGACGAGTTCGCCCTGTTCAAGGGCCACCGCTATGCCACTGTTATCGCCGATGCCGACACCCACCAGGTGCTGTGGGTCGGTGAGGGCCGCAGCCGAGAGGCGATACGGCCGTTCTTCCTGAAGTTGGGGGAGCACTGCCAGCACATCGAAGCGGTAGCCATGGACATGAATACTGCCTTCGACCTGGAGGTGGCGATGCATTGCCCCAATGCCGAGGTGGTGTATGACCTGTTCCATGTGGTGGCCAAATATGGCCGGGAAGTGGTGGAACGGGTGCGGGTGGACCGAGCCAACGAGTTGAGGCAGGACAAACCGGCGAGAAGAAGGGTGAAGCGAGGTCGGTGGGTGCTGCTGAAGAACCGGGAGAAGATGACCGACAGGCAGCATGCCTATCTGGAGGAGTTGCTGGCCGAAAACCGGTCACTGATGGTTGTGTACTTGATGCGGGAGCAACTGAAGGAGCTGTGGTATGCCGACAGTCCCGATGATGCTCTGAGCCAGTGGCGATTATGGTGGCAGCAGGTCATGGAGAGTGGCATCGAACCGCTTATCCGCTTCGCCAAGAAGCTCAAACCCTACCTCAAAGGCATCCTCGCCTCGGCTACCTACCGGCTGCATACCTGCAAGCTCGAGGGAATGAACAACAAGATAAAGGTCATCAAACGCATGGCTTACGGATACCGGGACAGCAATTACTTCTTCTTGAAGATAAAAGCCGCTTTTCCTGGTAATGCGCGATGAACCTTTTTTATTGGCTTGTCACAATGTTTTAGACAGGCAATGAACACCTTGTGGTGTTGGAGAGATGGCCGAAACCTGTTGGTGATATGTTCAGGTCGGTGTCGTCCGAATCCTTGGGACTGACGGGAGGAGGGGAGGTGCCCCGGTGACAGTCGGGAGCGCGGAGTCGATGACTCCAGGCCAAGATGTGAAAGTGCTTAGGATCGATTTCGTTTCAGGTCGCTCACCCGGCCGGTAAACTGGGTGAATGTCCTTAGAAGGATTTCGCAGTGGCCAGTGGAGTCGCCATGCACAGGCGGCGCAGAATGGTTCTAGTGCGCCTTTGGAAGAAAGCTGATTGGGCGATAGGTGAGCTGTAGACGATTTCGACAGGGCGCCGTTAAACGTTAAAAAAGAAAAGCCGCTTGGAACGGCTTTCCCATTTTTCACACCCGGTTTCCAAGGGGGGAAATCCACCCGACTGGGAATTTGTGTTCGTCAATAGCAACGGCTCATCACCTGCGCTTTCTGGTTTTGCATCGCCTGCGAATTGATCTTGGTGTTCGATGCTTGCAACCGGGACAGTTCCTCCGCCTGGCATCGACAAATGGCGCTGCCATCTTTCCCCTGCCTGATCACCATTTGGGCATATGCATTCGCTTTCAGATTTTCCATACAGGAGGCGTATTCAGCCTGGTAGGCCGTATCCTGCTTATAACATCGAGGCGCCCAGTCGGTCTCGTAAAAGTCGCTATCATAATATGAAGGTTGGTTATAGTAGTGCTCACTGACCATACGGTTTGCGCGGCGATAGCTGCGGTATTCGTTCGCTTTACACTCACAATCGTATACCTTACTGGAGGATTGGGAACGGCACTGCGACAGTACAGCCTGAACTTCTTGCTCGATTTGACTATCCGACAGTTTCTTCTTAAATCTATTCATACATAATTCGTTTTGCTTAGTACAATAGTTGCTCTGCGATACACTGATGCATTTCATAGCTGCAACATTGCATTCGGCTTCTGAATTTGCTGTTGAAAATTCGCCTTCAACAGTTGTCATTTGATGAATCTGTTTGGGTTTGTAAATTGGCCTATCTTTGTCCGGTGGCGATTTAGGAACTTGAAGTGCACGCGTTATTTCCATGAGCACGCGAGGACTGGGCAACCCCGATACCGGTAGGCCAGAATCTTGCTCAAATTGTTTGATCGCTTGAGAGGTATTCTGTCCCATTACGCCATCGGGCGGTCCCGGGTCATAGCCTAGACTTTGCAACTGTTGTTGGATCCGCTTGATCTGGTAAGGTGCCAGGCTATTTCCGGCAGCAGGCGTCTCTATCTGCATAATTGGTTCCGAAGGATCGTGCCCATATTGCTCCTGTTCTGCCGAAATACTGTCCTGCTGACTATTTTTGTTTGCCTCCTCAAGAAGTTTTCGCTGCTCCTCTTGGAGCATCTCTTTGGCCGTACTCTTCAATATGTCGTTCCAGCTTTCAGCCTGGGCCGCAACGGGCACTAGAATCAGGACCGCTAGCATAATGAGTGTGCTGGCTGCTTTGAGAGTTGGATGATGCTCGCCTGCAGGCGATGTCTGCTCAGGAACTCTGCCATCCGGAACCAGTGCCATATTCCACTCTGTTGCATCTCGCCATGGAGAGGTCACCGCTTCATCCAATGGTGCGGTTGAGTTGTTGGCCGCAACTCCTTTTGGAAGCCTTGCTACGCGAGTTTCGATCTTGGGTTTCATGGTAGTGTCCTATCCTGAACGAGTTCCGTAGTGAACACAGGCAGGCCAGTTCCATTGGTGAGCCATATGGAAGTTGATACAAAAACACTATTATGTGAATGCTAGTACCGGCTACGGAGTCGTGGTACTACCGGGAACGGTAGGGGCTCTGGACCAGTTCTGGCACGATTATTCCAAGCCGGATTGATTTGGTGATGGCATAGCTTCGGCCTCTGGCGTTCAGCTTTGAGAATATACTCTTCCAGTGAAAGCGGATGGTATTGACGGTAATGCCCAGGATGATTGCAATTTCCGGATCTGTCTTTCCCTCTGCTCCCCAATAGAGCACGTCCTTCTCTCTGTTAGTCACAAAGGGAGCGTTATTCACTTTCTTCATTACCATAGCGCGATATGTTTCATGAAAGTAGGTGGCCAACAGGTATGCCTTTGCCAGAAAGTCATAGTCCTTCGGTTCCTGGTATGAATCATTACGTGCTATGCCGATACCGACAACTTCACCGGGTTCGCCTTGAAGAGAAAAGGCAATTCCTGAATTGAGCCCGGACTCTGCGGCCTGATTCATCAACAGCTTGGATTTGGGGGACAAGTTGGGATCGGCGACTAGATCACCCCAGAAGAAGGGGGTCTTGGATGTCAGCACTTTTTGTACGACCGGGTCGACGCTTATATAGTTATGGTCGTTATAGTAGCTCATCCAGTCTTCGGGGTAACTGGTCACAAGGCCATGTTGTTTCGGAAGGCCCAGAGATGGGTGGTCAGTGACCAGGCTATAGGTAATCCGGTCATAGCCGCTTTCGGCCAGGATAGCGCAAAAGTACGAAAACGCCTCTTCGGGCGTCTTGGCAGAGTTGATCAGTTCGATACAGAGTTCAAGCTCATTGATATGTGGCATATCAGTTTGTATCCACAAGTAGAGATCTCTGTAGAAAGCGACAGCTTAACTTGCACCTTTGACATAGCCGTCACGGCGCTGTTTGTACAGTTTAGCCAAACGCCTCATTTTGACGATTTCCCATTCTCCTCCAGGTTGTGAGGGCAACCCACGACCGTGCCGGACCTGGGCTTTGGCATGGAAGGTGCGGCGCCAGTGTTCTTTCATGACGTCGCGTCGGAGCCGACACATCGGCGGACGACTCCCTTCCTCTTCAAAGAATGTCTTGTGGGACTGCAACCAAATGAAACGGGGCAGGGAGCTCAAAAGAGTGACATGCCCTCACCGGTAACGGCGTGCCGGTTCAAGTCCGATCCGGGACACCAGTTACCTTCAGCGCGTTTCGTACTCTAGAGCCTGATCTCTGCCAGGGGTTGGGCTTGTTCGTTTGGCTGCGTGTCGTCGGCCGTTTACCCAGGCCGCTGTCACCATCGGACCGGTTGCAGATTAAAGTGATCCCGGGGGCAAGGTCGCTATCTATCTAGAGTGCTATTGCCTAACTATCTGGAGGATACAGAGAATGCCCTCAAGCTTCGGGCGGTGGCTGCAAGCTGTCCTGGCGATCTTCGCGTTGGCTGCCGGCCTGTATGCGCTCGTTTTTTTCCAGCAAGAGCGGGAAGCGCCCCCTCAATGGTGTAACGACCAGGGGTGCCTGTCGGTTGAATGGGCCGAGGTGGCGGACAGAATTGTCGACAATGACCTCTATCTCCAGGCGGCAGAACCGGATCATCTCCTCACCCTGTTCCTGATGGACCTCGGCTCCCTGCAGCACCAGCGGGGTGCGGTGTTTCAATTCCTGATGCTCACCCTGGACAAGGATCGCCGCTTTGCCGCCATCGCATCGGCGATGGTCATCAGCCGCCATGACTCCCACTTGAGTCTCGAACAGGTGGGAAGACTGAGGCGAGAGGCGGTCGCTTTCTGGCGCGGATACCCAGGAGACGGATTCTGGCTGTCGATGCTGACTGGCGTTGCCCCCAGGGAGAACTGGACCCCCGCCCAGCACGCCAGCTGGGCACGATTGCATCAGAATCCCGGTGAATAAGTTGTGCGGCGCCCCGAATTTGCTGCTCAAACGGGAGTGTCCTGTAGGAATCCCAGAGCGTATTGGTAAAAAAACACGGAAAGCTGGTTAAATGCTAACCGGTTGGGCCGAAGGCAAACAGGATCTGTTAGCTGAGTCGGGTTTTTTCCGCCACTCGCCGCTTTATCAACCCGGCAGCAACAGCCCGTTCACCTGCTGGCGGCGCTTATTGGGGGCGGCACGAGAAAAGCGGCAGGTATCATGCTGTATATAAAGATAAATTTCCTGTTTTGCTGGGTTTTTTGCGGGGCGCTGGTCAGTTCTGCCCCGGTGGTGCAATCGTTCTCTGGACGCATCAATTTCAGCAGCGAACTGGTATCGGTTCGTTAGCAACTGTTTGGCATTGGCTCAAAATGCCGATTGGGCGCAACATGTCCAACAAGCCGGAAGCCCCTCGCTTAAGGCATTTTCAGTCATTTGGCAAGATAGTCCTTCCAATGCCCAGACGGTAAAATTGCCGTCATGATTGAAATAAATCTCCACCTTTTCTATGGCGGTTTTGGTTAGCCACACAAGCTGATCGCCTCTTTGGGGACCTGTCATCCCTTCGACTCCAATCAGTACATCCCCGTTGAGGGCGCCGATACCAACCGGCCCCGAGGGTAAGGCTGTTGGGCAGTTCCAAATAAACTAAAAAGATGAACTCATGAACTCAGTGATTGTAATCAACGAACTGGAATCTCTGATGATCGCCATCGTGGTGCTATTCCTCGGCTACTTTATCAATGGCCGGGTGGAGGTGCTGCGACGCTATAACATTCCGGAGCCCATCGTGGGTGGCCTGATCGTGGCCGGTATCATTGCCCTGCTTCATCGCTGGGGCATGGACTTTCAGTTCAGCCTGGCGGTCAAGAGCACCTTGATGAAGATGTTCTTTGCCACGGTCGGACTGGCGGCCAGCTTTAAACTCCTGGCGCAGGGAGGCTCCAGAGTTTTCCTGTTCCTGGGCCTGGCCACGGTGTTCATTCTGATTCAGAACGGCGTCGGTGTGGGGCTGAGCTCGTTACTTGGGCTGGATCCCCTGCTCGGACTGGTGGTGGGATCCATAACCCTGTCCGGCGGACACGGTACCGGTGCGGCCTGGGCCCAGACCTTTGCCAGTGAGTTTGGCCTCCAGACCCTGGAGCTGTCCATGGCGTCTGCCACCTTTGGTCTGGTGATGGGCGGCATTATCGGTGGCCCGGTGGCTCAAAGGCTCATCCGCAAACACGCGCTCAAATCCTCCTTCGGTGAGGGCGAGAACCACCACATCGAACACCCGGATCTGGTGACCTACAGCGACCATGAACAGGACAGAATCACCTCGAAAAACAGCATTGAGGTGTTGTTCATACTGTTGCTTTGTGTGGCCAGTGCCGCCCATATCAAGGCCTATGTGGATGGTTTCGGCATCGATTGGCTGCGCATCCCTGACTTCGTCTACGCACTGTTCGTCGGTGTGGTGATCACCAACCTGTGTGAAGGCACCGGCATCTACAAGATTAACAATGAGACCGTCGACGCCTTAGGCACTATCTCCCTGTCGCTGTTCCTGGCGATGGCTCTGATGAGTCTCAAACTGTGGGAGTTGCTGGATCTGGCTCTTCCGATGCTGGTGATCCTCTGTGCCCAGACGGTCATTCTGGCGATGTTTGCCTACTTCGTGACTTTCAGGGTGATGGGGGCCAACTATGATGCGGCGATCATCTCCGGCGGCCACTGTGGATTTGGTATGGGGGCCACGCCCACGGCGGTGATGAACATGGGGTCGCTGGTGTCTCATCATGGCCCCTCGCCCCAGGCGTTTATGGTGGTGCCGGTGGTAGGAGCCTTCTTTATCGACATTACCAACCTGATCGTGTTGCAGACCTACGTCAGCTTGATTCGCTGACCTCTCCCCACGTTGATAAGCCGGCACTGCGCTGGCTTTTCTGTTGATTGTGACCGGCCGCCCGGCCGCCGGGAGGGTGTCACCTTGTCCGTTTGCGGATGTCGTCGCGACAGGTGGTTCAACCGAGCCTCTAATCGTGTTACCGGTCCGCCATTTGGAAAAGGAGACGTAGGGCCCACCCCTTCGCTGGCCGATCAGGGTAAACAGCCGGCCGGAGCACTGGAGAACCTGTTAAGCGATATTCAACTGGACTGGGCCTGATCCACTGATTAGCGCCGTACTCAGGAGACCGCCCAACCTGCCTCTGCCCATCAGGGAGTGTCGGTTTATCCTGCACGATGCTGCGCGCCCGGAGCAGTGTGCCGAACGGTTGGTGAATAATGCGCTCAGGTGCTGTGCCTGAATATCTGCTGAAAGGCGACTAATACCATAAGGAATATGAACTCCGGCCGTTAACTATTTATGGCTTAGGTGATGAATTGTTTCGGCTGCTGAAAAGGGCACTGTTAACCTGTAATAATCAATGCTGGGTTTGTTGTTCTACTTTTATTCTGTCCCTCTCTGACTTGATGTGGCGACCTGTTGTGCTATAGTGAATTCTTGGCTGCCCGTTCAGGACTCTCTGGAGTCATGCAGAAAATGAGGGTGCAATAGATGAAGAACTTTTGTGAAAAGTCTCTAACCTATATTCATTTCATGGCGGCAATAACTTTAATTTTTATTGCGCTTATCACAATCCTTTGGTCTACCTACGAGATAGTAGAGGGAGTTTTCTTAAGTGACAGAGGGCAGTTCATCCCTGTTGTGCTTCAGTCTGTCGGAGCGATCATTATTGCTGCCGCAATCATTGACGTGGCACAGTATATGGTTGAAGAAGATGTCTTCCAAGAAAAGGAGCTTAGGAACCCTGAGGAAGCGAGAAAGACGATCACCAAGATTATGGTAATAATCTCGATTGCCGTAAGTATTGAAGGGCTGGTTTACATATTTAAAGCAGGTACCGAAAATTTGGAGATGTTGATTTATCCCGCGTCACTGATCTTCGTCTCCTCTCTCTCTATCGTCGCTTTGGGCATTTACCAGAAACTCAGTGTCAGCATTGAAAGGACAACAGGTTCCAACGCGGTCCTAGAAGCCGATGATGAAGAGAGTAATAAAAGTCGTTGATGCTTACTGCTCACTATTCGAAGCCATAACACCACAAGTTGAAACTTGAAACGGGTTTCTATTTCTGACGGCGTCCATTTGGCCGGCAATCCTCTGTTCAATTCGCAATGACTCACTTTAGTTGGTCTACCTGAGGCTATCCAAAGGCCCGGCAAAGAGGCGAAAGCCAGGAATCCTGGGCAGGAACCTGGCTTTAACTATCGCCTGACTCAGAGGCCCTGGTGAGCGCACCTTACCGGGCGCTCAGGTTCAACGGGCACTAAACAGCGGTTGATCACCCTTGTCTTGCTCAGACCAGAAGTGAATATTGAACTGGGCGTCCCCGGACAGCTCGATACGATGCCAGTATTGCGGCGGACTGGTGGCAAAGCTACCCGCCGGAATCACCACCTTGATTTCGTGCTCGGCGGCGTCTTTGTCCGGGAAGCCGAAGTAGGTGACTTCCCCCTCCATGACGCACAGTTGGCCGAAGACCCCTTCGGCGGTGTTGTGATGGGTCAGCAGGGCTGAGGGCACGTTGTCTTTGGTGAAGAACGGGGTAGAGCGTTGAATGGTCCAGTGTGCCGGGATGCGCAGATGGCTCATGATCAATACCTCTTTAAGTCAGTTGGGGTGTGCCCCTAGGCACAGTTCACATTCAAAGCAGACCTTACCAAGCTCATGGCCGGGCAGATCCAGGGCGGTGGCAAGGCGTTTCGGCACCAGGAGGCGATAGCCTCTGTTTAGCCACGTCAGCAGCGTGACCAGGGCGGCCGCCGATTCCTGCAACAACGGGCGGCCACCGGCGTAACCGGTCATGGGACACTCCTCATTCGACGGGCAGCTGTCTTAGCAGCGGGAAAGCGTTTTTCATATGCAGATCGGTGGTGACGAAGCCAATGAGGCGCTGCTCGCCGTCGAAGGCACTGGCGGTCATACCGTCGGCGTCTACCTTGACCTCCCACCGAGCGTCGGGCCTGCTGGTGTCCCCGGCCAGTTGTATGGGCAGGCGGGGGGTTTTCACCTTCACCAGAGTGACCGTCTGAGCCACCTCACAGGGGTGTCCTAACAGGGTTTTGGCCAAGGCATTGGCGGCCAGCAGGGTCGGCTGCAGATAGGGCTGCAACTGACCGTCGCGCTCCGCGCAGTCACCCAGGGCAAATACTCCGGAGGCGCTGGTGCGAAGCTGGTTGTCGACCACAATGCCCTGGTTGACCATCAGTCCGGCCTGGCGGGCCAACTGCACGTTGGGCCGCAGGCCAATGGCCGCCACTACGGCATCGACGCTGTGCTGATGGCCATTGGCAAAGCTCATTAAGTAGCCCTGGTCCTGAAGTTCCGCGCCCTGCACCTGGGTGGCCAGCTCCAACTGCACCGGCAGGGTGTCCATACAGGTGTAGAGCCGACTGGCGACGAACTCCGGCAGCAACCGGGGCAGCAGTTGCGGAGCCATGTCGGTCAGCACCACCCGCTTATTGGCGCTGGCCAGGTCCATCGCCAGCTCGGTGCCAATCAGGCCAGCACCAATCACCAGCACCGAGCGGGCATCGGCCAGGCGCCTTTGGTGCAGCTGGTACTCCTCAAGGCTGTTGAGGGTGAGGATGTCGCTGGCCGCCATGCCACCGATGGGCGGCACCATGGCGCGGGCGCCGGTGGCCAGCACCAGTTGGCCGTATCTTAGGGTCTGGTCGCCCAGCCTCAGCCTGTGCTGGGTCGGATCGATGTGCTCGACGGTCTGCCGCGTCAGCAGGGTGATCCGCTGTTGCTCGGCAAACTCGGCTCCGGTCATTTTCACCAGGTCGGCGGCACTCTGGCCCCGGCTGATCACATGGCTGAGATCCGGTTTGTTGTAGTCATGGCCGTCATCGGCGGTGACCACGGTGATCGGCTGGGTCGCGTCGATCTTGCGCAGCGCCTTAACCAGTTGATAGGCGGCAAAGCCGCTGCCGATGATAACGATGGGGGCGTTCATGCTGCGTCCTCCTGTTGGGCGATGGGTTCGAACACCCCCTTTCCCAGGCCGCACTCGGGGCAGAGAAAGGTGTCGGGGACCTGGTCCCAGGCAGTGCCGGGTTCCACCCCCTGGCTGGGCTCGCCCTGGGCCGGGTCATAGACCCACTGGCACAGGGTGCAGAGCATGGCGCCGCCTTGATCCCCGGCGAGGCGTGCTGCCACTTTATCCACGCAGGTGCCGGGCAGGGCAGGCGGGGCCGACAAGGCTTGGTCAGCCGTTTTTGCCTCGGCCAGCGGATGCAGGGCCCACTGTCGAGCGACCTGACGGCCATGTTCGCGGCAGGCCAGCATCGCCCGGCTGTCCGGCTTCCACTTGACCTTCAGGCTGGCCAGGGTGTCGAAGCCGGCGTCGCTAAGGCGGGCATGGATGCGATCCACGGCGCCGCCATTCCAACCGAAACTGCCGAAGGCCCCGGCTTTCTTGCCCTTGAAACGCAACCCGGTGATCTCCTCCAGCATGCCGGCTACCTTGGGCATCATCACGTTGTTCATGGTGGAGGAGCCCACCAGCACGCCTTTGGAGCGGAACAGGTTGGCCAGGATTTCGTTCTTGTCCTGGCGGGAGACGTTGAACACCTTAACGGCAACGCCGGGATCAACGTCGTGAATCCCCTGGGCGATGGCGTCTGCCATCATGCGGGTGTTGCCGGACATGGTGTCGTAAAAGATGGTGATGCGGTCCTCCTGGTAATCGTTGGCCCACTCCAGGTACTTTTCGATGATCTGCACCGGGTTGTCGCGCCAGACGATACCGTGGGAGGTGGCGATCATCTCCACCGGCAGGTTCAGGCTCAGCACCTCCTTGATCTTGGCGGTTACCAGGGCACTGAAAGGGGTGAGGATATTGGAGTAGTAGCGCAGGCACTGCTCATAGAGCTCGGCCTGATCCACCTCGTCGTTGAACAGCCGCTCGTCGCAGTAGTGCTGACCGAAGGCGTCGTTGGAGAACAGCACCGCGTCGCCGGTCATGTAGGTCATCATGCTGTCGGGCCAGTGCAGCATGGGTGCCTCCACAAAGACCAGTTGCTTGCCGTTGCCCAGATCCAGGCTGTCCCCGGTCTTCACCGGCTGGAAGTTCCAGTCCGGTCGGTGGTGGTGGCCGGTGATGGAATCGATGGCGTTTTCGGTGCAGTAGATGGGGGTGCCGGGGATCTTCTCCAGCAGGGCAGCCAGGGCTCCGGCGTGGTCCTCCTCGGCGTGGTTGATGACGATGGCATCGAGCTGGCTCAGTTCCACCTCCATCGCCAGGTTCTGGACAAACTCCTGGCTGAAGCGGTGATCGACCGTATCGATCAGTATCGTCTTCTGTTCCCGGATCAGGTAGCTGTTGTAGCTGGTCCCCTTCGTCATCCGGTATTCGGTGCCGTGAAAGTCTTGTACCTCCCAGTCCCGTTGCCCGACCCAGTGGATGTTGTTCTTTACGTGGATTGCCATGAAGCCGTACCTCAATATCGGTTAAATCATTCCAAAAACTGATTTACCTACTACAGTATTCATGCCAACGTTTAGGTGATTGTTTTTTTAGGATTTATTTGTGGCGATGGTGTCATTCTGACAGCTGCGCTATACTGTCAAAATGACAATTAAATGTCTTTTTGACATAGATTACCCAGGAGCGTCGATGGGATTAGCGATAAATGACTTTGCCAGCCTGGCGCTGGATCTCACTTCGGGAGTGTCGGCCCAGGACCGTTTCGACAGGCTGCTGACCACGGTGCGTACCCTGCTGGATTGTGACGCTTCGGCACTGCTGGTGTTTCGCGGCGATCAGTTCACCCCCCTGGCCATCAACGGTCTGGCCACGGAGGTGCTGGGGCGTCGCTTCGTAGTGGCCGAGCACCCCAGGTTGGAAGCCATCGCCCGGGCGGGGGACGTGGTGCGGTTTCCCGCCGACAGCGATCTGCCGGACCCCTACGATGGGCTGATCCCCAGCCATGACGATACCTTGAAGGTGCACGCCTGTGTGGGCTTGCCACTGGTGGCCAACCAGCGCCTGATCGGTGCCCTCACCATTGACGACTTCAATCCGCGCCAGTTTGACCGGTTCAGCGACGCCGACCTGCGCACCGTGTCGGCACTGGCGGCGGCCAGCCTGAACAACGCCCTGTTGATGGAGAAGCTTGAGCAGCTCAGTGGCCAGCTGGGTGTCAGCCTGCCGGGCGCCGATGGTCCACCGCACCAGAGTGGGGAGATCATCGGTCAGTCGCCGGCGATGCTGGCGCTGAAACGAGAGATTGAAGTGGTGGCCAAGACCGACCTCACTGCCCTGGTGTTGGGCCAGACCGGTACAGGCAAGGAGCTGGTGGCCGAGGCGATCCACGGTGCCTCCCTGCGCGCCGGAAAGCCGCTTATCTACCTCAACTGTGCCGCCCTGCCGGAGTCCGTTGCCGAGAGCGAGCTGTTCGGTCATGTGAAAGGCGCTTTTACCGGGGCCATCAGTCACCGCCAGGGAAAGTTCGAGTTGGCAGATGGCGGCACGCTGTTCCTGGACGAAGTGGGAGAGCTGTCGCTGGGGTTGCAGGCCAAGTTGCTGCGGGTGTTGCAGTATGGTGATCTGCAGCGGGTAGGCAGCGACAAGGCGATCAAGGTGGACGTACGAATCATCGCCGCCACCAATCGCGACCTGCGCCAGGAGGTGCTGGACAAGCGTTTCCGGGCCGATCTCTACCACAGGCTGAGCGTGTTCCCCTTGCAGGTGCCGCCGCTGGAGCAACGCGGCGACGACCTGTTGCTGCTGGCCGGTTTCTTTCTGGAGCGGTGGCGCAGCAAGCTGGGACTCAGCAGCCTGAGGCTGGATGAGGCATCGCGCCGGTTGTTGATGGGCGCCGCCTGGCCCGGCAATGTACGGGAGTTGGAGCACTGCCTGCACCGTGCCACGGTTCTGGCGCGGGCCGAGAGCCCGACCGCCGAGGTGGTGATCCACCCCCGCCACCTTGATCGCGGGCCGACCACCGATCCGCAAGCGGGTGTGCCGGCCCCGGTCTCGTTACCCGGCGCAGATCCTGGCCTGGGCTTTCGTCAGGCCACCGAGCAGTTCCAGCAACGGCTGATACGCCAAACCCTGGAGGCCAATGGTGGCAACTGGGCCGCCAGCGCCCGCGACCTGGGGCTGGACACCGGCAACCTGCATCGCCTGGCCAAGCGGTTGGGGATGAAGTAACGGTCAGTGCGAATGGAATATGATACGAAAATTGAAAGGCAGCTACGCTTGGACGTTACGAAGTCATCTGCAGGAGGCTGCATCATGGCGATAGCTGACACTCTAGTCTTTTGTGGAAATTGAAATCGTAAGGTCAGGTTGGGGGAAATGATGCGTGTTGGGGAAGAAAAGGATAGGACAGCAGAGGAAAATGGTCGGTGTGAGAGGATTCGAACCTCCGACCCCTTCCTCCCGAAGGAAGTGCGCTACCAGGCTGCGCCACACACCGATGTAACATTTTGTCCAGCCAGGGTATTTTAGCCTTAACGCCCCCGCTGTCAAACGCTGCGGAATCGTTCGAGCAAAAAAGCGCCAAACCCTGGGTGCTCGGCCGCTGATATAGAATCAATCCCTCCCTTCCAGGTCGACACCGGCGTAATTGACGCCGGTCAGTTCGGCCACCTCCCGTTTCCAACTGCACAGATCGTCCGGCTCAAACTCCGCCAGGCTGTGGTGGCCGCAGGCCCGCGCCATCATCTGCATCAGTTGGGTGGAGGCGGTGAGGAAGCGGGCCAGCCACTGGGCACCGTCATCCACATCCAGCCGCTGGCGCAGCTTGGGATCCTGGGTGGCGATGCCGGCGGGGCAGAGGTTGGTGTTGCACATACGGGCGCCGATGCAGCCCACCGCCTGGATGGCGGAGTTGGCCAGGGCCACGGCGTCGGCGCCCAAGGCCAGGGCCTTGATGAAGTCCGGGGCGGTGCGCAGGCCGCCGGTGATGATCAATGACACGTCACTGGCCCCGCACTGGTCCAGGTAGCGACGGGCGCGGGGCAGGGCGGCCAGGGTGGGCACCGAGATGTGGTCACGAAACAGGGCCGGGGCGGCGCCGGTGCCGCCGCCCCGGCCGTCGAGGATCAGGTAGTCGGCCCCGGCCGCCAGGGCAAACTCGATGTCCGCCTCAATGTGGTTGGCGGAGAGCTTAAAGCCAACGGGAATGCCGCCGGTGATGTTGCGGATGCGCTCGGCAAAGTCGGCGAACTGGCTGGCGCTGCGCAATCTCTCGAAGCAGGCCGGTGAGATGGCGTCTTCACCCGCTTTCAGCCCGCGAACCTCGGCGATCTTGTCCGTGACCTTGATGGCGGGCAGGTGGCCTCCGATGCCGGTCTTGGCGGCCTGGCCCCCCTTGAAATGGAATGCCTGCGCCAGCCTGACTTTCTCTTCGCTGTAGCCGAATTGGGCCGAGGCCATCTCGTACAGGTAGCGGCTGTTCGCCGCCTGCTCCTCGGGCAGCATTCCCCCTTCGCCGGAGCAGATCCCCGTCCCCACCTGTTCGGCCCCCTGGGCCAGGGCTACCTTGGCTTCCTGGGAGAGGGCGCCGAAGCTCATGTCGCTGACCAGCAGGGGGATCGACAGGATCAGCGGTTTCTCCGCCCGGGGGCCGATGACGGTCTCGGTGTTCACCTCGGTGTGCTCCGCCAGGGGCGTGGTGGCCAGTTGAGCGGTAAGGATCTGCAGATCGTCCCATTGGGGCAGCCGGGATCTCGGCACCCCCATGGCCACCATTTCGCCATGGCTGCCGGAGAGACCCTCCCGGGCCAGCTTGTGGATCTCCTCCACATGGGGCTCCTCTGGGGTGGCTCTGGCTTCCGGTCCGTGGGGCTGGTTCAGGTGCAGTGGACGGCCAATCTTGGTGGCGTCGAGCCTGGTGTGGCTGCCGTCGCAATAGGGCTTGTTACCGGACTGTTTGCACTGGCAGAGGAAGGCATCCTGATCCAGCTCCGGGGTAAAGGCGGTGGGGGTAAGGCCGGTGCCGCGGTGGGAGCCATCGCAAAAGGGCTGGTTGGCGGATCGCCCACAGGCGCAGAACAGGTACTGTTTCCCCTTTTCCAGACTGACTTTCTTCGGTTTGATGTCTGCGACTATGGGCTTGGTCATCCGCGGCTCTCCTTAACCAGGTTGAACCCTTAGACAACTAGGACAGTATCCGCGGATTGGCAAGGATTCAGCTGGCCAGCATCACCCGATTGCGACCAAGGTGTTTGGCTTGGTACAGGTGGCTGTCGGCGCGGTTCAGCAACTTCTGCAGCTCTTCGTCCTTGACCACCAGGGTGACCCCAATGCTGATGGACAGACGGATGAGCTGGCCCTGATGCAGGAAGCCGTGGTGCTCAAACCCCTGGCGCAGTCGCTCCGCCTCGGCCAGGGCGTGCTCCTCGGTGTCGCAGTTGAGCAGGATGCAGAACTCCTCACCGCCGGTACGAAACACCTGTCCCGTGTCGCGACACACCCTGCGCATCAACTCGCCACTCTGACGCAGCATCTCGTCGCCGGCATCATGCCCATAGCGGTCGTTGATCTGCTTAAAGTGGTCCAGGTCTGCCACCAGCATGGCAAAGGGGCGCCCCTGGTCAACCAGCTGTGTGCGCCGCAATTGAAAGCAGCGGGACAGGGCGTGGCGGTTGTAGCAGCCGGTCAGTGCGTCTCTGAGCGCCATCTGCGACAGCATCTCGGCGCTGCGTTCTCGGTTGGCCTCGTAAACGTGGGCCAGGATCCAGATGCACAGGTAGGTCAGTGTCAGGTTGATGATCACCAGAGAGAGGGGCAGGGTGTTGCTGGGGTGTCCCACCAGGGTGATCAGCGCCGCGGTCAGGGTCAGGGCGGTGGCCACCGCGCCCTGGCGTTGGCCGAGAATCACATAGTGCACCAGTGGAAAGAACAGGAACCAGGCGAAGATCGCTTCGGAAACCGGTTTGGACAGCATCGCTACCACAGTAAGCAGTACGCAGCATGTCAGATAGATAAACGGCCCTGGTCCAAGCTCCCGGTGAGTGCGGCTGTACTGGAACAGCAGGAAGGAGCTTGCGGAGAAGGCGAACTCCACGGCGGCCAACACGGGGTGGCTGCTAATATACAGGTTGACTAAAGCGGTGGAGAATGTCGCCAGCATCAGCGCCAGACACAGGCCCTGAAAGACCCGCCGTCGTGCCGTGTCCGTGTGAACCAAATCCATGGTGACTCCTGTTCGACCTCAGGCTCCTTGAGGTGTTTCCCATGCTCTTACAAACGGCGTTCAAAAACAATGAGATTGGCCCCATATCCTGGCCGGGTAAGAAAAGTATCGCCCCGCCGCCACTGATCCGACCTTTATTCGGAAAGTTGGGTCCATGTCATGCAGTTTAGAATAAATTGATTTGAATCAGGTGTTTGTATGTGGTTTTATGAACCCCATCGAAAATAGCCTCACACAGGTGCATCAGGCACCGGAGAAAACCGTGTTACCCGCTGATCCCCACCTTTCTGCACTCCCCTTTATTGTCGGTGTGTCCGGGCACCGAGATCTGGCTCCCGAACGGGAGGTTGAGGTTAAGGGCCACATCAGGGAGGCGTTGACCTATTGGCTTGGACAGCTCGATCCCGTTACCCCGCTGTGGGTGATGACCGGCCTGGCCGCCGGAGCCGATACCTGGGTGGCCGAGGTGGCCCTGGAGATGAAACGGAGCCTCGGAGGCGAGCGGATTCGGGTCAAGGCCTGCCTGCCGATGCCCTTGGCATGCTACCGACGAGACTTTTCCGGGCTGGACTATGATCCCCAGGCGGAGCAGCGCCTGGATGCCCTGGTGGAGACCCTCACCCAGCAGGGGGAGGAGATCCTGGTGGTGCCCAGTCACCTGCCTGACGAGGTGCAGGCCAGAGCCTTGGAAGACGCCGATTACGGACCGGAGCGAAATACCCTCTATCTGAACCAGAGCCTGTTCGTGGCCAAGTACGCCAATGTGCTGTTGGCGCTGTGGGACGGACAACCGTCCCGGGGCGCCGGGGGCACCGGCGACGCGGTGGCCTACAAGTTGGGCCAGCCACCTCAGTGGCCACTGGGTCAGGCCAACCCGGCCCTGGCGCCGGTGTCGCAGTTCGATGGCCAGATGGGGGGATTGGTGCACCGGTTGCCGGTATCCAGGCTGGGTGGGGCCGAGCCGCTTACGCCCGAGTTCTGCCCCTTTGATGGCCAGGGCCTGAAGGGGAGCCGGGCCGGCCCCGGTCAGCTGTGGGCCAGCCAGTGTGATACCGAGATGGGGGAGGGCTCCACCGCCCAGTTTCTGTCCGGGGAGTTTGTCCGTCTGCTGGCGGACCTGAACCAGTTCAACGCGCTGTCCCTGCCGACGGAGAGTGATCCCTATCCGGCCGCCGGCCTGGAGCAGACTCAGCCGGTCTTCCTGCGCGCCGACGCCATTGCCCTGGAACGTCAGTCCGGATACCGGCGCACGGTGCAGCGGTTCTTCCTCTCGGCGCTGCTGGTGCTCACCCTGTATGAGATCGCCTCCAACTACCTAAACGGCGACACCGGGGCCTGGATCTTCGCCGGGATGCTGGGCGGCCTGCTCTACTGTGCGTTGCTGGTCAAGCACGCGGCCCGCCGGGAGTTGAAATGGAAATACCAGCTGGCCAGGGGGATTGCCGAGGGGATGCGCATCCGCGGCTTTTTGAACCTGTCGGCGGTGGCGCCCACCGCGGCACCGCTGATCCCCAGGCGCTTCAGACAACATCTGCCGCTGCTCAACCACGCCATCGCCCTCGCCGAGCTGGATTGGTGGCGCGCGGCCCCCGGCTTTTGTGCCGAGACGGTTCGCAGCAGGTGGATCCAGGATCAGCGCAACTTCCTCAGTGCCAGGCTGAGTCGGCAGCGAGTGAGCGCGCTCAGCTGGCGCGAGCGCTTCTATAAGCGCCCCCTGTATGCGGCTGAACTGTGCCAAAGGTGGGCCAAGGGACTGTTTAACGGCAGCATCGTCTTCGCCCTGGCGCTGTTCATGGTGGTGGCGCTGCAGTACGGCCTGGGTAACCCGGTGTTTGCCGACAGCAAGGACTACCTGATGCTGGGGCTGCAGTACAGCCTGATGACTGCCGGTGCCATTGCCTTGTGGAGTGAGCTGGCGGGCTATGAAACCACCGCCGAGGGCTATCGCAGCATGGAGCAGCTCTATCTGCGGGCGGATGGCCTGCTCAGCGGCGAGATGACGCCGGCCAAAGAGGTGATGCTGACCGAGCTGGCCCGTGAGGCGATGTTCGAGCATGTCACCTGGCATAACGCCGAAGCGGAAAACGATTTGAAACAGAAGCAACAACCTTAAGATGGATAAACAGTGATGAGTAAGCAAAGCCGTTGCGAAACCCTGACGGACAACGAGCTGGAACAGGGCTTGCTGAAGGATACCAAACTGGACAGAAAGTACCGGGTAGAGTGGGGCCAGGGGCCGGACTACACCCTGATCTGTGACGATGAGGATATCCGTAAGCCCTATCAGCGCCACTCTGGGGATGTGATCGCCCTGATGCCTCTGCGCAAGATGGAGCGGACCTTTGTCAGTGTAGGTCTGGATCACAACATCTGTGTCTCCGCCTTTAACGGTCGGCAGCAGCAGCTGCTCACAGGTCACGACGATCGCATCCTGGGTCTGATTGAGTTGGCCAAAGGCAAGCTGCTCAGTGTGGCCAAGGACAACACGGTGCGGGTCTGGGATCTGTTCACCGGTCGCGAGTTGACGGTGATGGAAGCGGAAGTAGCGGCGCTCAGCGACATCAAGCTGTTCTCCAACTCCGACAACCTGGCCATCAGCGAACCCAAGGATGTCACCATCTGGTCTTTCGAAGGGAAGAAGGTGGCGGTAATGCAGGGGCTTAAATCCGCCATCAACGAGGTCTTTACCCTGGATGACGGCAGCTGGCTGATTAAAACCGAGAACAATCCGCCGAGCATCTGGTCCGCCACCGGCAAGTTCCTCCATCAGTTCAAGTTTGATTTCAGCTTCACCGACGATCTGGCCGAGCTCGAAGGCGATCGCCTGCTGATCCGCCGTGACACCAGCATCAGCCTGTGGAGTACCGAAGGGGAGTTGCTGAGCAGCCACCAAGCCGATGATGAGCTGGTGGTGGCCTTTGACACCCTGAAGAAGGGGCAGCGCGACAGCCATCAGCACATGGCAGATCACCCCGAGATCATCGATTACCCTCACCTGAGAAACCCGTTGCATCTGCCGCACTCCCGCTTTAACGCCCGCGAGGAGATCGAGTCTCAGGGTCTGAAGCTGACCGGCGATCGCAAGATGTTCTGGGACTTCTTTAACCGGCCGCTGTTTGAGCCGGTCAAGACCGCCATGAAGGGAACCATTGCCTCGGCCCGCCGTCAGTTGCGAAAGCTGGATGAGAAGCAGCAGGCCGCCGCCGAAGCGCGTGACCTGGCCGAGCGAAAGCGCAAGGGCGCTGCCCGCTGGAGCTGGTTCTTCCTGATCCTGACCCTGGGACTGGCCGGCATCGGTTATCTGGCTTTCATCGGCAACCCCATGGTGCTGGACCTGGCCAGGCAGTTGGTCACCGAGAAACTGCAGCTCCCCAGGCTGGCGGGGAAACGGGATTTCTTCCTGGTGGTTGCCGTGGTCTTTGGCGCCGCTGGCGCACTGATGCTGCTGCTGGGGCTGATCCTGTTTGGCCGCAACCGCAAGCACCGTCGCCGTCAGCTGCAGCTGGAGGAGAACCTGGCGGTTCAGGCGGTGATTGCCCCGGCCTATCACTCGATGATTCAGCGCATCAAGCGTTACCGACGAGGCTTGCTGAGCCAAATCCCCATCTTCTCCGACAATGAGCTGTTTACCGGGCGCAAAGTGGCCGAAGCGATCAATCACCAGATCGACAACAAGCTGAAGCAGATGGCGATGGATGAATGTGGCCTAGAGAAGGAGGACATCATCTACACCGATCATGAAGCGATTGTTCTGAGTGACTGGGCGCTGATTCAGGATGACGACAAGCGTCGTCAGGTGAAATCCAAGCTGAACCTGGGTAACGAGCTGAGCTTCTGGACCGGTGCCAATAAGCAGATCCTGTTTGCGGTACAGTACGTTCAATACATCTTCCTCACCGAGGACAAGGTGGACGTATTTACCACCTACTACGACTTCATCGCCGGCAAGTGCATCGGTAAAGAGGCCAACGCCTTCTACTACAAGGACGTCACCAACGTCGCCAAGCGGGATGTGGACCGCAGCAACGGCTACAACGCCGACAACGGCTCCATCTCTGCCACCGAGATCACCCTGTCCGTGGCCAGTGGTGAACGCATCCGTCTGACCATCCTCAACGAGGACAGCGTCAGCTCCATGGCCAACGACGCCAAGGACAACGAAAGCACCTCCATTGAAGTGCGCATCGACCAGCTGGAGCAGGATCGCCGGGAGATCATGGAGGACCCGGACATGGACGAGGAGGAGCGTCAGGAGGAGCTGGCGATGATCGACGCTCACATGACCGATCTCAATAACCAGGATGTGGCCCAGGACACCACCGTCTCCTCCACCAAGGCAGAGGAGACGGTGCGCAACATCCGTAATCAGCTGCACAACCACAAGCAGCACAGCCGTGGTGAGGTGGCGATCTGATGCGACTCTTCCTGAGCTACTCCAGCCGGGACTTTCCTCTGGCCTCTGCCATAGTGCAGGGGCTGGGCGTCTTGGGTCATTCGGTCTGGTTTGCCCCTGAACAGATTGGCGCCAGCCGCTGCTTCGCCAAGGAGATCAGCGCCGCTATGAAAGAGGCGGAAGTTCTGCTGTTGCTGGCCAGCCGCAACGCCATCGGCGATGCCACTCACCCAGGCTCCGCCGAGGTGATGACCGAGATCAAGATGGCCCGGGAGAAGAAGATTCCTGTGGTGCCCCTTAAGGTGGATGCCAGCCTGGAGTGCGGCGGTGCAGAAGGGTTCGACTATCTGCTGAAGAACTTCCAGTGGCTGGATCTGGAGTCGATGCTGGCCATGGAGGATCACGACGCCATCGCCAAGCTGATCGATGCCGCCCTGTCCACAGGCGTCAGTGCCGATACTCGGCTGTTTGATCAGCAGCTCACCGAAGTGGAGAAGCTGCTGCGGGAGAAGCACTGGCAGAAAGCCAAGGCGCTGCTTGAAGCCCTGGTGATGCCGGCAGGGCTGCGTCAGCAGCAGGAACTGCTCAAGCTGGTGGCCCTGATGCAGTCCAGGCCGATCAAGAGCCTGTCCAAACAGCAGGCGGACTGGCTGGTGGGCAGGCTGACCGCATTGGCTCAGGGGGAGCAGGCCTCGGCAGCGCTCTACATGCTAGCGCTGATCTCCCAGGGTTTCTATCAGGCCAATGCCATTGCCGATGCCACCCCCGGGGTGACCAGGCTAAAGCAGCAGGCCCAGCCCCTAGGACGTCTTAAGGCCAAGTACATCAAGATGACCGATGCCATGCTGGCGGACAGTACCGCCTTTGCGACCAACTGGCGTTACTGATTCGCCCGATCATTCAAAAGGCTCCCGAGGGAGCCTTTTTTGATCGCTTTACACTGGAACGAAGGCTGTACGCGCGCCTGCCGCGGCCAGTTGTTGCAAATCTATTGCGAAAGGGGCAGGGGAGTGGTCATAGTAAACCGATAACGATAAGGAACCGGCCCAGGCCGGGACAACAGTAAGGAAGGCACAAGCATGACCCACACCCAGGCGTTCGATCACTGGATTCGCAACGAGTTCATCCAGCTGAATACCGAGCTGGAACAGCGCTACTTTGCCCAGGAGGACAGGGCCAATGTCGAGGGCATCGGCGATGAGATCAAGGCGGCGATGGAGCGACAGGGACGCGAGCATGTCACCCGGCTGCTGGCGGAGGGCAACACCGATCAGGGGTTTGATGCCAACTTCGATCTGCTAGGTAACGTCGGCATGTACATGGCGGCTTGCCGCCGCCACGATCTGACTGAGCCCTCCAGGGAGAGCAGTTCCCCCCTGAAGGAGGCCTCGGCTCTGGCGCTGCACATCGGCGCTTCCCTGGGGGTGACCCCGAGATTTGCCACCAGTCACCTGACGACCCACTGCCTGGCCAAGCAGGGTCAGCCGAAGCGCTTCACCTCCCTGGAGGATGAGGCGCTGTTCATCGACTTCAACACACTGGCGGTACTGGCCTACAAGCGGGCAGCCGATGCTCTGGTGCGCATTCTGCCCATGGGGATCTCCCACCCTGTGGCCCCCTACCTGCTGGAGGATGCGCGGCTGGCGCTGGTGGATGTGGCCAGGTGGAATCGGGTACTGTTTGAGCGTCTCGCCCCCGAGCGCTTCTTCCATAGCGTTCGCCCCTACTACAAGCCGTTCAGGGTAGGCCAGCACGAGTATCGGGGCGCCAACGCCGGCGACTTCGCAGGCATCAACGTCATCGACATGTTGCTGGGGCTGTGCCAGGCCAATAATCCCTTCTATTCTCAGCTGCTGGTGGACAAGTTCCTCTACATGATGCCGGAGGATCAACGCCTGCTTCGCGACGTGATGCGACGCCCCAGCTTCCTGGATCAGTTGCTGGAGGTGCCGGTCTCCCAGCAGCAGAGCGCTTGGTACCGGGAAGTGGCCAGCAAGTTTCTCCAAGTGCTCGACGCCCATGGGCACACCGCCCATCAGCACCATGATCAGCTGGTGTCCCGCTTTATCTCGTCGCCATCGGCCACCATGGCCAAGAAGCACCTGGCGCAGGTAACCGCCAGTGGCCCTCCGCTGGAGGTGCTGCTGCGATCCCTGGAGAAGCTCAGGGATCTGCGGATGGCCGCCGAGCGCGACGATATTCCCAGCCGTTTCCGCGACGTGGCGACTCTTCGGGCGAGCGTGGCCGATGGAGCGCAGCGATGACCCCGTGGCCGGTTGAACCGGTAGAGGGGATCTACCTGCAGAGTCACTCCGTTGGGCGGCCCTGGCTCGGTGCCCAGGAAGCGGTTTCCAAGGCGTTCTTCCAACCCTGGAGGGAGCAGGGGGAGCCCTGGGCGCAGTGGTTGGCGGGGATCGAGCGGTTCAACCGGGGACTGGCGTCACTGATAGGCGGCGCCGCCGAGCAGTACTGCCCCCAGGTTAACCTCTCCAGTGCCCTGACCAAGCTGCTCGGGGGGTTAACCCCTGAACCGGCGCGCCCGGTGCTGCTGATGTGTGAAGAGGATTTTCCCTCCATGGTGTTTGTCGCGCGTCAGGCCGAGAGCTGGGGCTGGCAACTGAGGCTGCTTCCTGGCGGCAGCGACGTCACCGAACTGGCCACCTGGCAGTCGGCACTGAGCCGGCCGGATGTGGGCCTGGTGTTCATTACCCAGGTGCAGTCCAACACAGGTCAGCAGGCGCCGGTGGCCGAGATCTGCGCCCTGGCCAGGGGCCTGGGGGTGCGCAGCGTGGTGGATGTGGCCCAGTCGATGGGGATACTGCCGATGGCGATCGACCGCTGGCAGGCGGATGCGGTGATAGGCTCTTGCGTGAAATGGATCGGCGGCGGGCCGGGGGCCGGTTTCATCTGGCTGAACCCGGACCTGCTGCCGCGGCTGCGGCCCAGGGATGTCGGCTGGTTCTCCCACGCCAACCCCTTTGAGTTCGATCCCCATGATTTCCGCTATCACCCGGATGCGGCCCGGTTCTGGGGGGGAACTCCGTCGGTGATCCCTTATCTGCTGGCTACGCACGCCCTTGAGTGTGCCCGGGAAGTGGGACTGGAGGCGATCCGGGACCATAACCTGGCTCTGGCCGACACCCTGATGGACGCCTGCCCCTCCTGGGTGCGATCCCCCAGGGAGGCACACCGGCGGGGCGGCACGGTGATTGTCGATCCCGGCGAGCGCACGGCAGAGGTGGAACGGGTGCTGACCGGGTTACAGGTTCATTATGACCGTCGTGGCCTCGGCCTGAGGCTGTCCCCGCACCTGTGCAACACCCGGGAGGAGATATCCCGGGTTGCCGAGACTTTGAGCGCATTGGCCGGCAAATGATCGCCTGATTCCCGGTTGATGCTCCCTTGACCGGGAATCGCGCGTCAAATAGGCAAACGATCCCGGTAGGGGTTGCAGAGAAAATCGTTGCCGCTACAATGACTCTCGTCCTCTGGAGACAGGGACAAGCTTGAGGCACTCGGCAGAGTCCAAAGATTTAAGCGGCACTAGCTCAGTGTGGTGTAGAAAGAAGCGCAACCTTCTATTCTTCGCCAAACACACTAAATAGATGCAGAGATTTAAGCGGCACTAGCTCAGCTGGTAGAGCGCAACCTTGCCAAGGTTGAGGTCACGAGTTCGAACCTCGTGTGCCGCTCCAAATTTCCCTGACCGGGAATACAATATATGGCGCGTTGGCAGAGTGGCTATGCAGCGGATTGCAAATCCGTGGACCTCGGTTCGACTCCGGGACGCGCCTCCATCTTTCGAAACGGCTACCCTCGGGTGGCCGTTTTTCGTTTTGGATCGAGATTGAAGATGCGGCTGCCATCGCCTTGGGGGCAAGGAGCCTAGTAGATCTCCTCCAGTTCCAAGGCCCTGTCCAGGGTCTCCTCCACCTTGCACTTGAGGGAGTCGGTAATGCCGCCGGTACCACTGACCCGGTGGGCGAGGAACTCGCATTTGGCGTCGCGGTAATCTATCCACTGCCGGTGCAGCGCTTCCAGTTCCGCCTGACGTGGTGGCGTCAGCCTCGCCAGGGCTTGCTCCAGGGCGTAGAGCAGGCGCTCGGTCTTCCGATCCAGCTCGATCTCGAGACAGCCGATCAGGTCCGATTCGCGGGTTGCTTCGCGAGCGCACAGGTCGTAGCCGCCACTGTAGCGTATCTCCTCTGAGGCGGCGGGCAGGGTCAGCAGGGCCAGACAGAGGCAAAGGGTTCGCATAGCATTCTTCCCGGTGGCGAAGGCGTTAGCCTAGGGTAAGCCATCCCGCCGAGGTGACTCAAGCATCTGACTGACTTGAGTCATCTTTAATCGCAGACACCAGGTAGTTAACCTTGCTGCCGCGGCAGAGTCGCCAGTGACCGGAAAGGGGGTTGTAGGCCATCCCCTGGGGCGAAGCGCAGTGAAAGCCTAGCGGGGCAAGGGCGGCGCCGATCTCGGCGGGCGTGACGAAAGCCCGCCAGCTGTGGGTGCCCTTGGGCAGGGCTTTCAGCAGGTATTCGGCACCGATGATGCCGATCAGGTAGCTTTGCCAGGTGCGGTTAAGGGTAGCCACCACCATCATGCCGCCGGGCTTTACCAGCTCGGCGCACTCCTGCAGCAACTGAACGGGGTTGGGCACATGCTCCACCACCTCGGTGTTGAGGACCAGATCGAAGCGGGCCTGTTCCCGGCACAGTACCTCAGTCAGGCAGTGGCGATAGCTGAGGTTGGCCGACAACTCCCAGCCATTTTTCCGGGCCACCCGGATATTGACCGCACTGGCATCGATGCCGAGCACCTGGTGACCCGCGCCGGCCAGCGGTTCGGTCAGCAGCCCGGCGCCGCAGCCCACATCCAGTATGCTCAGTGAGCGGCGGCCGAAATGGCGCCGGATCTCCGCCAGTATGTGCTGCAGACGTACCTGGTTGAACGCCAACACGGTCTTAAAGGCACCATCCGGCTTGCGCCACTCCTCGGCGAGGGCATCGAAGCGGCGGATCTCTTCCGGTGACAGGTTGTCCGTGTCGCCGGTCAGATTGTCCTTGCTGAGCATCGCCCTCAACTCCTTGAAATAGTGAATTATGCCATACGAGAGCGAGGGCGCCAGGGATCACCCCTGTTGGCGTACCAGGCTCTGCACCAGCTCTACGTAGCGCTGCTTGCACTCCTCGGAGTCGGTGCCGATCAGTGCTTTCCATGCCTGGTACTTGGCGTGCTCAGCCATCTTAAACACCGAGGGTGCACTGCCGGTCACGTCGCCCTGGGTGGCCTGTTTGAACAGGCCATAGAGCGACAGCAACTGGTCGTTGCTGGGGCGGCTGGGCAACTGCTTCACCTCTTGCTGGCTGCGCTCAAAGGCTAGAGTCAGTTCATCCATGGGGGATCTCCTTTTGGGTTGGTTAAGGATTAAGCTAACGCCTTTGGGGAGGACTGACCAGTCGAACAGATCAAAAAAACAGTTTATTTCCATTGGTTTGGGTTGCAAGGCGCGCGCCGGCCCCAGGCCCGGCCATACCGGCCCGGGCCTGGGGTCGGCGGCGGAGATTTTGTGACACAAATCGCTGTTTGTATGGTGTCAGGTCAATAAACGCCCCGGATGGCGCAGTAGACTGGGTAAGGCAAAAGGAATAATGGAGGCGTTATGCACCAAAGCCCTCAACAAAAGCAGGTCCAGGACTCCAACCTGAAGCGGACGCGCGTGTGGCGCTCGCTCCAACAGGGGTGGCGTCATTGGGTTCCGGAAGGGGGAAGGGTGGTGATGTGGACGCCCGATGAAGAGCTGGAGAGCGGCCTGGTCCAGTTGGGCTACGATGTGGTGGCCGCCGGTGAAACCGGCGAAGGTCCGCTAAATGGCGTGCTGTTTCGCGATCTGGCCCCGCTGGCGATCCTGGCCCTGCCCGGAATCGACGCACTGTTGTCCCGGTTGCGCCCCGATGGCGTGTTGATCCAGATATGCCAGCAGGGCGGCAAGGGCTGCGCCGGTCAGAGCATTGTGTCCGGATTCAAGGCCGGCTGGTCCCTGAAGGCCCGTTACGAAGGCGCCGAAGCCGACCGGGGGGTCACCCTGGTCTGGAAACCCTAAGTCCCTCCCTGGCATTCGACCGCCAAACCGGGCATGATCCCTGGTTCGAGTACCAGAGGATATTCCCATTATGCTGAAAACCATGGCATTTGGTGCCGCTATGCTGGCCACCTCCCTCCAGGCTGCCCAGGCACCAAAGAACGTCATTCTCTTTATCGGTGACGGTATGGGCCCGGCCTACACCACAGCGTTCCGCTACTATCAGGCCGACAGCCAGGTGGACCGGGTGAGTGACACCGTGTTTGATCGGCTGATGACCGGCAGCGCCAGCACCTTTCCCCATGACGATACCGTGGTGACCGACTCCGCTGCCGCGGCCACCGCCCTGGCGACCGGAACCAAGAGCTACAATGGCGCCGTCGGCGTCGACGCCGAAAAACAGCCCCTGGACAGCATGCTGGTTCGCGCCAAGTCGCTGGGCTGGCACACCGGGGTGATCGCCACCTCTCAAGTGACCCATGCGACTCCGGCCAGTTTCGTTGCCCATGCCCACTCGCGCAGGGATTATCAGGTGATTGCCGAACAGTTCTACAGCCGCCGGTTGAAGCCGGACCAGCCGCTGGTGGACCTGATCCTCGGCGGTGGCCAGAGCTACTTCCCGATGGAGACCGACCAGTTGGGGGACAGGATGGTTCGCTGGGGCTATCAGTACCAGGATAAGCTGGAGGGGCTGGACAAGCTGACTCGGTTGCCGGTTCTGGGGCTGTTCGCGCCCAAGGGGTTCCCCTATGCCATCGACAGTGATCAGCCCAAGCGGTTGAGCCTGATGGTCGAGGCGGGGTTGCGGCTGCTTGGCGGCTCCGACACCCCGTTCTTCCTGATGGTGGAGGGCAGCCAGATCGACTGGTGTGGACATGGTAATGATATCGCCTGTGCCATGAGGGAGATGGAGGATTTTGCCGAGGCGCTGGAGTTGGCGGAGCGGTTTGCTCGTGACCGGGGCGACACCCTGGTGGTGTTCACCGCCGATCACTCTACCGGCGGGCTGACACTGGGCGCCGCCGGCGAGTATCGCTGGGAGGCAGGTCCGGTCAAACAGGTCACCGCGTCTCTGCCGGTGTTGACCCAAGCCCTGCTGAACCAGCCGGCCGAGGCGATGACGACCATCCTCGAGCAGCATGTGGCGTTCAACTTCACCCCCGAAGAGGTGCAGCGGCTGGCGTCGGTTTCCGCTGAGGAGTCCAGGCTTTATACCGAGTTAATGGAGATGATCAGCGCCCGCAGCTTCAGCGGCTGGACTACCACAGGCCACGATGCCATCGATGTCCCCCTGGGCGCGATTGGGCCTGGCGCCGAAAAGTTTGTCGGCCATCTGGATAACACCGAGATCTCCAACACCCTGCAGCAGATGATCCGGTAACCGGCCCGCCCGTAGCGACCAAGCCCGCCCTTCGGCGGGCTTTTCTGTGGACGCCTGCGAGTCGCTCCCGCGAATCGGCTCGGAGCAGTTTCAGGACGTTGTGCACCGGCCTGAGTGGAAATGGAGTGAAATTGGAGAATAGGGTGTTAGGTTATAAGAGATTTTTTCAAGGGAGAGCGGCATGGACGGCAAGCAATGGGTATGTGGGATGGCGGCGGCCTTGCTGCTGGTGGGCTGCGGTGGAGAACGACCGTCGACGGAATCGGGCGAGGCCAGTGAGTATACCCGGGCCCATAACCGACGGGTGGCCCAGTCCCTGCCACTGGAGAGCCGCCAGGCGTTTGACGATGCCGAACGCGGCCTGATCGCCGCCCCGGAATCGCTGACGGTCACGGATGACGAGGGCGGGGTAATCTGGTCGTTGCCGCCCTACGCCTTCCTGGCCGGGACGGCTCCTGACACCGCCAACCCCAGCCTGTGGCGCCAAGCCCAGCTTAACAACCGGGTGGGGTTGTTCGAGGTGATCCCGGGGATCTACCAGCTCCGCGGCTTCGATCTGGCCAACATGACCCTGATCCGCGGCAGCAGGGGCTGGATAGTGGTGGACCCGCTGACCAGCCAGGAGACCGCCGCCGCTGCCCTGGCGTTCGCTTTCCAACACCTGGAGGCGCTGCCCATCACCACCCTTATCTACACCCACAGCCATGTGGACCACTTCGGCGGTGCCGAGGCGGTGCGGCGCTATGCCGATGAGGCGCTGACCATAGTGGCGCCGGTCGGCTTTATGAAGGAGGCCACTAGCGAGAACATTCTGGCGGGAACCGCCATGGTACGCCGCGCCGGCTACCAGTATGGACGCAACCTGGCCATCTCCCCCAAGGGCCATCTGGACCTGGGGCTGGGCAAATCGGTGGCCTTTGGCAGCGTTGGCCTGGTGCCGCCCAACCTGGAGGTGGCCCACACCGGGGAGCGCCACACCCTGGATGGTGTGGCGTTTGAGTTTCAGCTGGTGTCGGGCTCGGAGGCTCCGGCCGAGTTCACCTTCTACCTGCCCGATTTCAACGCCTTCTGCGGCGCCGAGATGGTGTCGCAGACCATGCACAACCTCTACACCCTTCGGGGGCCAAGGTGCGGGACGCCCTGGGGTGGAGCCGTTACATCGATGAGGCGGCTCAGCGTTTCCAGGAGGCCGAGGTCTATTTCGGCAGCCATCACTGGCCGGTGTGGGGCCGCGACCGGGTCGGACATTTCCTCAGCAGCCAGGGTGACCTGTATAAGTTTATTCACGATCAGACCCTGAGGCTGGCCAATCAGGGGGCCACCCCGGGAGAGATCGCCGACCGGCTGCAACTGCCAGCCCCTCTGCGGACGGAGTTCTCCGCCAGGGGGTACTACGGCACCCTCAAGCACAACAGCCGTGCCGTCTACCAGTTCTACTTCGGCTGGTATGACGGCAACCCCGCCCACCTGGACCCGCTGCCCCGGGCCGCAGCCGCTCGCCGCTACGTGGAGCTGGCTGGCGGCGCCGAGGCCATGCGGTTGAAGGCGGCGGCGGCGCTGGATCTCGGTGAATACCGCTGGGCGGCGGAGCTGCTTAACCACCTGGTGTTCTTCGATCCCAGTGACCGCCAGGCCAGGGAGATGCTGGCCGGAGCCTATGAACAGATGGGCTACCAGGCGGAGTCCGGTACCTGGCGCGACTCCTACCTAAGCGGCGCCAAAGAGCTGAGAGAGGGCGTGACCGAAGGGCTCAGCATGGAGAAAAATATGGTCGGGGTGCTCTATCATACTGGCACCGGCCACTTCCTGGACGCACTGGCTACCAGGCTGGACTATGACGCCGCCGGCAGCAGCCATCATCAGCTGCTGCTGGAGATCCTGGACGACAACCAGCGCTTCCTGGTCGAGATCAGAAACGGCGTGATGCGCTACCGCACGGTGGCCGAGCCCGAGCCCAGTCCCGAGTCGGTGCCCTACCTGGGACTGAGCCGTAAGCTGTTTATCCAGCTGGCTTTACGCCAGGTGGCCCTAGGCGACCTGGTGTCCGGCGATAACCTTAGGGTGGAGGGCAGCATGGTGGATCTGGTGGCCTTCTTCCGTCTGTTTGAACCGTCGAATGGTGACTTTGCCATCGTCGAACCCTGATTTCTTTATCTTGGTAACCGGTGGCGCAGCGAATGTGGCTCGGCGCCGCTGTGGCGTCGGGTCCCCCTTTGTGTCAAACCTTGGAAATCGTGCCGGTTTCAGGAACCTCGGGAGTAAGACGCCCTCTAACGGGTGAGTGTTTAAGGGAAGGTATTGATGAACTGGCTGAAACGCTGTTGTTACTGGGCGGCTCTGGGACTGTTTTTGTATCCGTTGATTGCCCATCTGTTCGAACTGCCTTTGGCGTTTCAGGTGTATGACGAGGCGGGCCGTTATCACGGTGCCAGCAATGAACTCCGACATTTTGTCCTGGCAAATAACTGGTTGCCATCATGCTGGCTGGCGTCGGGGTTTCTGCTGATCGCTGCGGGGGTGGACAGGCGCGGCCAGGCGGTGGCGATCGGTGCCGGGTTGTTGCTGCTGTTTCCCCTGGTGCACTATGGCGTGGCAAAACTCAGCGCCGAACTGCTAGGTGCCTGCGGCGACTGCCGTTTCTTCGGCACGGTGGAGTTGGTGGTCGACGCCATCATCGTTACCCTGGGCACCCTGATTCTGCTGCTCTGGCGGCGCTCCCGCCCGGCCTGACACTCCTTGTGTGATCGGGGTCACTCTGCTAGCTTGAAGCTTTCCGCAAACGCGACTGCCAGCAGGGGGGTGGGATGCCGATCAGGGAGAGGATGGCCCACGAAGGGGTCGAAGGAGTCCGTGTCGGCCGCTTCAACCAGGGGATCAACACCACCTTCATTCTGTACCGGATCGGCGCCACCCAAGTGGACACCGGGCCTCCCAACCAGTGGTCAACCATCCGCCGGCTCCTCGACGCCCAGCCCCCCACCAGACTGCTGCTGACCCACCACCATGAAGACCACGCAGGTAATGCCGCCCGCATCGCCGATCGTTACCGGCTGATGCCGTTCGCCCCGGAGACCGGTCGTACCAAGCTGGCCCGCGGTTATCGAATTCCTCCCATTCAACGGCTGATCTGGGGCAGCCCCCAGCCGGTCGAGACCCTGCCACTGCCGGAGCGCATTCCGATGCCGGAGGGAGGCGCGCTGCAGCCGGTGCATACCCCGGGGCACGCCAAGGATCTCACCTGCTTTTACTGGCCGGAGCGGGGCTACCTGTTTTCCGGCGATCTCTACCTGTCCAAATCGATACGTTACCTGCGTGCCGATGAGGATCTGCTGCAACTGATGCAGAGCATCAAAAAGGTGCTGGCCCTGGATTTCGACGTGTTGTTTTGTCCCCACCGCGGCATTGTGCCGCAGGGGCAGCTGGCGCTGCAGGAGAAGCTGGATAACCTCAAACACCTGTGCCTGCAGGCGTCTGTCCTGCACCGGGACGGGGTCGGGACTCAGGAGATCGTCAACCGGCTGCTGGGGCCGGAGGACTGGTTGTCCAAGCTCAGTGGCTACAACATCAGCAAGGGAAACCTGATCCGCCAGGCGGTGGAGATAGCGCCGGAGCGGATCTAGCGGGGGGCCGACTGGCCCCTGCATCATGGTGCGGAGACGGTGTCCCTGGCGCGCTGTGACAAGCGGTGTACCACCTGGTTGCTGCTGCCTCGCCACAGCAGAGAGGGGTCTGCCAACGCCTGTTCGAAGCGGCCATCAATCAGTACATCCAGGTAGGGCAGTAGCGCCTGCTGGGCCTCATCCAGCTCCTCGAGGCGATAGCCGCTCCAGCACCAGATATCCTTGTCCGGGCAGCTCTGCTTCACCCGTTTGACTAGGGCGAGGATCGCCCCGACGTTGGCCGGATGCAGGGGATCCCCCCCGGACAGACTCAGTCCGCGGCGCTTGATGCGGGTGTCGCTGAGATCCTGAATGATCCTGTCGGCAAGCTCGTCGGTAAAGGGGTGACCAGAGTCGAGTCTCTGGGTGCTCTGGTTGTAGCAGCCCTTACACTGGTGGACGCAGCCCGAGACAAACAGGGTGCAGCGGGTGCCCAATCCATTGACCACATCCACCGGGTAGTATTTGTGGTAGTTCATTGATGTCTCCTTCATCAAAAAGGGCAGGGACACGCCCTGCCCATCTTTGTGACGCATCAGGCTACAGGTGCTTGACCCTGCGCTTGACCTCCTCCTGCTTACCCTCGTTGAAGGGGCGGGCGTCCGGGCTGCCCAGGTAGCCACAGACGCGTCGGGTCACGGACACCTTGGCAGGATCGTGGTTACCGCACTTGGGGCAGGTGAAGCCCTTGGAGGTACACTCAAACTCACCGGTATAGCCGCACTCATAACACTCGTCGATGGGGGTGTTGGTGCCATAGTAGGGGACATGCTGGTAGGCGTAGTCCCACACATCCTCCAGCGCCTCGACATTCTTCTGCATGTTGGGGTACTCCCCGTAGCAGATGAAGCCGCCATTGGCGATCTTGGGGTAGGGCTTCTCGAAGTCGATCTTGTCGTAAGGGTTGACCGCCTTCTCCACATCCAGGTGGAAGCTGTTGGTGTAGTACCCCTTGTCGGTGACCCCCTCCACCACGCCGTACTGACGCTGGTCGATCTTGCAAAAGCGGGTGCACAGGTTTTCACTCGGGGTGGAGTAGAGGCTGAAACCGTAGCCGGTCTGGGCCTTCCAGGCATCGGTGGCGGCACGCAGGCGCTCGACAATGGTCAGCGCCTTGGCTCGCAGATCTTCGGAGTCGAACAGGTGCTCCTTGGTGCCATAGAGGGCGTTGACCGTCTCATGCAGGCCGATGTAGCCCAGGGAGATGGAGGCACGGCCGTTCTTGAAGATCTCGCTGATGTCGTCATCGGCCTTGAGGCGCACGCCGCAGGCACCCTCCATGTAGAGGATCGGGGCCACCCGGGCCTTAACCCCCTGGAGGCGCTCAATGCGGGTCATCAGCGCCTTCTTGGCCAGGGCCAGGCGCTCATCCAGCAGTTCGAAGAACAAGCCCTCGTTGCCCTTGGCTTCGATGGCGATGCGGGGCAGGTTCAGGCTGACCACACCCAGGTTGTTGCGCCCTTCGTGCACCAGCTGTCCCTCCTGCTCGTAGGCGGAGAGGAAACTGCGGCAGCCCATGGGGGTCTTGAAGGATCCGGTCACCTCGACCACCCGGTCGTAGTTGAGGATATCCGGGTACATCCGCTTGGTGGAGCACTCCAGCGCCAGCTTCTTGATGTCGTAGTTGGCATCGCCCTCCTTGTGGTTCAGGCCATCACGGATGGCAAACACCAGCTTGGGGAACACCGGGGTCTTGTGGTTCTTGCCCAGCCCCACCATGCGCACCTTGAGGATCGACTGCTGGATCAGGCGGCTCTGCCAGCTGGTGCCCAGGCCGAAGCCAAAGGTGACGAACGGCGTCTGACCGTTGGCGGTGTGCAGGGTGTTGACTTCGTACTCCAGGCTCTGGAAGGCGTCGTAGCACTCCTTCTCGGTACGGGCCATGGCGTAGGCCTCGACGTCGGACACCTGCCACTCCTGGCCCACCTTCAGGTGCTTCTCGTAGCTTTGGGTAACGTAGGGTTCCAGCACCTCATCGATGCGGTTGATGGTGGTGCCGCCGTAGATGTGGCTGGCCACCTGGGCGATGATCTGGGCAGTCACCGCCGTGGCGGTGGAGATGGACTTGGGCACGTCAATCTCGGCGTTGCCCATCTTGAAGCCACCGGTCAGCATCCCCTCCAGATCGATCAGCATGCAGTTGAACATGGGGAAGAAGGGGGCGTAGTCCAGATCGTGGTAGTGAATGTCGCCCCTCTCATGGGCTTTGACCACGTCACGGGGCAGGATGTGGCGGGTGGCGTAGTGCTTGGCGACGATCCCCGCCAGCAGGTCGCGCTGGGTTGGGATCACCTTGGAATCCTTGTTGGCATTCTCATGCAGCAGCGCGGCGTTACTCTGATCCACCAGGCCACGGATCTCCCGGTTCAGCCGGCTGTTGGACTCGCGGGCAATGTCGCGATCGTGACGGTACTCGATGTAGGCACGGGCCACGGCCTTGTAGGGGCCGGACATCAGGTGGTTTTCCACCATCTGCTGGATCTCATCGATGTTGACGTCATTAGACTCTGCCAGTTCGTGTTCAATGGTGTCGGCGAGTCGCTGGGCATAGTCATCATCCTTGACGTCGGCCGCCATTGCGGCACGCCCGATAGCGTCGCGAATCCTTGCGCTATCAAAGGGCACCTGGCAACCGTCTCTCTTAATCACAACTGGCATGAGAAAAATTCCTTAAGAATGTGGGGTTGGGCCTTGACAAGCACTACATCTTGTTGTCTTGCGTTAAATGTGGCCCATATATGGGATTTCGTCGCATATTAAGCGCCATATTTCGGTGGGATAACTTGATCGCGATCAAGAAGATCACTACCCAAAATTCGAACCAGGTTACTGTCTGGTGATTCATTGGTGTGGATCAAGTTTTGCTCTGGTTGCCAGCTTGTAAACGGCGCGTTGTGTGAGTGTGGGTCTGGGCAGGGAGTCGGCGGGAGTTGCTGCAAAAGTGATGAGGGGATCGGTGTGATCAAATCACGGTTCTTAATAACCGGCCCTGTGGATGGTTTCGCAACTTGTGGACAACCGCTGCCACCCCTTGATTGCCCGGCACTATGGCTGTGGTTAGATCCATGTTAACAAGTCGATCGCCCGCGGCGGGTTTTGATAACAAAAAAAGGGAGCGTTTGCTCCCTTTTTGCACAAGCGTCATCGACGATTTTGTTACAGTTTCTCGCTGCGATCGAGAATGGTTTCCATCTCGTCCATCAGCCGGTTCATCCGCTTGAAGATCGCCTCGTAGGGTGCCGCGCTGGCCAGGTCCACACCGGCACGCTTCACCAGATCATAGGGGTAATCGCTGCCACCGGCCTTCAGCAAGTTCAGGTAGCGATCATAGGCCGCCTTGTCACCGCTGAGCACCTCGTCGGCAAAGGCCGCCGAGGCGGCGATGGAGGTGGCGTACTGGTACACATAGAAGTTGTAGTAGAAGTGAGGCACATAGGCCCACTCGATGCCGTAGGCGTCATCGATGGTCATCACGCCCTGATCGTGACCATGGTAGCGGCGCAGCAGATCCAGGTAGATCGCCGAGGCGCGGGTGTCACTCAGGGGCTGGCCCTTCTCCACCTCTTCATGGATGGCGCGTTCGAACTCGGCAAACATGGTCTGGCGGAAGAAGGTCTGACGGAACTTCTCCAGGGTTTGACCCAGGTAGTAGAGGCGCTCGTTGTCGTCGTCGGCGTTCTTCAGGGCGTAATCGGTGAGCAGATGCTCCTGGAAGGTGGAGGCGATCTCGGCGGTGAAGGTGGCGTAGCCGGCGGTGGCGTAGGGCTGATTGGCGTTGGCATACACCGAGTGGGTGGCGTGACCCCACTCGTGGGTCAGGGTGGAGACCGAGGTGTAGTCGTCGTTGTAGTTCATCAGCACGTAGGGGTGAACATCATAGGCGCTGCCGCTCATGTAGGCGCCGGAGCGCTTACCCAGCTTGGGATAGGTGTCCATCCAGCGCTGGTCCAGGCCGGTACGGATCTTGTTGACGTAGTTTTCTCCCATCGGCTCCAGGGACGCCAGCATCATCTCGATGCCCCGGTCGATAGGGTAATCACCGGTGGCTTTGACCACGGCCGGGTAGATGTCAAAATAGCCCTGGTCATCCAATTTCAGCATGCGGGAGCGTAACTTAAGGTAGCGCTGCAGGGTATCGAGATTGGCGTTGGTGGTGTCCACCAGGGCGCTGTACACCTCCACCGGAATGTTGTCCTCGCTGAGGGCGGCCTCCAAGGCTGAGGCGTGGTTGCGGCTGCGGGCGTTGAAGACGTCGGCCTTGACGTTGGCGTCCAGCAGCGAGGCGATGGTGCGGCGGTACTTGGACAGGGTGCCGAAGAAGTTGTCAAACGCCTGCTTGCGCACCTCCCGGTCCGGGTGGCTGCGGAAACGAGCATAGCTTGCCTGGTTCAGGGTCACCAGTTCGCCGTCCAGTTCGATCTCCGGCCAGGGCAGTTCGGCGTTGGTAAAGGTGGCGTAGCTGGAGTAGGGGGCGCTGGTGACGGTGCCGGCGGCCGCCAGGATCTTCTCCGCCGCCGGGGCCAGGGTGTGCGCCTTGCCACGCAGGATGTTCTCCAGCGGGAAGCGGTAGGCGGCCAGACGGGGTTCGGCGTCAACCAGCTTCATCACCTTGTCTTCGCCCAGGGCGATCAGCTCCGGGTTGACGAAGGCGCTGGCCTGGTTGAAGGTGTTGGCCAGCATGGCGATGGATTGGCGCTTGGCGCCGTTGTCTGAGTCACGCAGGTCGGTGTCGGCGTTGAGATTGGCATAGACATAGAGCTGGGACAGGGTCTTGGACAGGTCGTAGTAGAGGTCCATGGCATCGGCCAGGGCGTCGGCGGACTGCCCCAGTCTACCCTGGTAAGCCAGCAGCCGTTCCAGCTGCTTCTCCAGGTCGGCCTTCTGTCCCTGCCACTGTTGCCAATCGGCATAGAGTGGGGTCAGATCCCAGTTTTGTTGAGACTCTTCGGCCACCAGGGCCGGCGAAAGGGCGGCACCGGCAAACAGGGCCAGGCCGATCAGTGACTTCTTAAACATGTTAAGTCCATATAATCGTTATGGTTAAAGACAGCAGCAGCTTAGCAACTGTGGTGCAAAGCGGTAAAACAACATTGGTAACAGAATGAAAAAGAGTGACAGGGCGCACCAAAATGGCGGTGATGGAGTCAAGCTGACCCCGAAGCAGCAGGTCTTGATGTTGCTGGACCAGTGCCTGGCCACCGGCGTCAGGGGACGGGTCCAGGCGGTGATCAAGCAGGCGATCGCCGAGATCCAGGGACAGGGAACGGCCTCCGGCTATCAGCACGCCGAGAGCGACATCAACGAGCCCGATTACCCTGGACTGATCTTCAAGGTGGGGCGGCATAAGCGCCGCTGGATCTACCGTTACACCCCAAAAGGGGCCAAAAGCACCCGTCAGCTGACCCTGGGCTACTTTCCGCAGATGGACAGGGAGGCGGCCATCGCTGCCTGGAATGAGCAGAGGCTGACCCAGCAGGGGCAGGCGGTAACTGATCAGGGCACGCCGTTACACCTCGGGGTCGAGCGGTTCGCCGACTGGGCCAGATCCCGGCGTCCCCGCTGGAGAGCGGAGTTGCGCCAGTTGGAGAGCCTGTTCCAGGGAGGGCTCGCCTCGCGCACGGGGGAGTCCCTGACCCTGGAGGAGGTGACGGCTCTGGTAGCGCCCGAGAAGCCCGGCGCAAAACACAGGCTTAGCCTGCTGCGACTGTTCTTCCGGGTAGCCAGGGGGCTGGAGTCGGCAGAGGGGTGGATGAGCCCGGGTTCGGCCTGTCCCTGTGAGGGCTTCAGCCTGGCGCGTACCACAACCTTAAGCCACCGAATTGGCTGGCGAGAGCTGGGCCGATACCATAGAGCGGTGTTGGCGTTGGAGGATGCCGAGGCCCTCAAACCCCTTCTTCTGATGCAACTGAGCAACCTCGTCGGCTTCAAATCCCTGTGCCAGTTGAGCTGGTCCCAACTGGATCTGGACAGGGGATTTGCCCGCCTGCAGATCGACGGTAAGACCCGTTTCCTGATGCTCTCTCCCGATACCCTGGCCTGGCTTAAGCGTCGTCATCGGGACGCGGCCGTGGGCCCCTGGGTATTCCGATGTCCCACGGATGCCAGCAAGCCGCTGCCGGAAAGTTACCCAGTAAAACTAATGAGTCAGCTCAAGGGGCAGTGTGGACTGGACCGACGATTCACCACCGCGTCCATCAGGGAGTTGGCCAGCCTCTGGCTGGAAGAGCAGGGCAGAGCGGTACCCAAGCGTCCGTGGCCACTGCTCGAGGAGCGTCCGACAGAGGGGCAGATAGGCGAGCTTTTTGAGTTGTCAAAAATGTGGGTCAAAAGGCTACACATCCAGAAGTCGGTCAGCTGATCACCATAGGCCTTGGCGCCATTTTTCCGCTTTTACGATTTTTACGCGATGTAACAACTTGTGTAACTGAAGGATCTAGCGAAGGCTTTTGGGTGTGTTTTTGTGGCCCGGCGCCCAGCAAAGTTCGGCAATTTCCATCGAGGCGTCCCCAATGCCCGTTTGGGTCTGGCTTCTGGGGCGGCCCTGGAAAAAAGCGCACCTGTTGCAAACTGCCCGCGCAGTTCCGGTGATCGAGGTCAGCCCCACGGCGTCCATCCGGACGGAACCCGTTCGGGTCCCATCGCGCCTTGGGGGCAGCTGACCACCAGGCTGGCGGGGGAGACCTCAACCGCCCCCCCTGGCAGGTTGAACAGTGAGATCCGCTGTGCCTACCCGAATTTAGGATTAGCAATATTAATTCGGACTTTGTGGCTTGATGGGGCCTGGCTTAGGTCCGCCGAGTGACAAAACGACGACATCCGTGTGGAAAATTTGCTCTGGTCTGGTAACTTAAACCCTATAGCAGCAGGGGCGTCCGCCCCCGTCATTTGCACCAGGGAGAGCAGGCCGATGACCGCCATCTATATTCAACGCAACCATTCATTGGGTCACCAGGGGATTCGCGACCTCAGTGAGCAGGTGGCGCAGAGCCTGGCGGACGACTACCAGGTCTCCTGGCAGTGGCAGGGGGAGCGCCTGACCTTTCGCCGCAGCGGTGCCAACGGGGTATTGGTGCCGGAGGCGCACCAGGTCACCATCGAGATGAAATTGGGGCTGCTGCTGCTCCCCTTTGCCCCGGTGATCAGGCAGGGGATAGAGACTCAACTGGATACCCTGCTAATCTAAACCAAGTTTGACCAACCTCAATTTTTCCCCGCCGTTTAGAATGTCCCTTCTAAAGATCCACCGTACTCTGACCATGACAAAGAAAACTTTCCCGTCATGGAGGCAACATGTTGAAGCGACTGTTTGGATCAAAAAATGCGGATGCTGACACCCAGGAAGCACTGTATCGGAAAATCTGGTTGGCCGGTCTGGGCGCCTACTCCAAAGGGGCCGAAGAGATCAGCCAGCTGTCGGAAAGGGGCCTGAGCCTGTTCGATGAACTGCTGGAGCGGGGCAAGGAGCTGGAATCCTCTACCGTCGAGCGCGTCTCCGAAGCGTCCACTCAGACCAAGGAAGCGTTCGAGGCCCAACTGCACAGCCAGGTCCAGAAGGTGACCGGACTGGAGGCTGAACAACTCGAAGAGCTGGAGTCCAAGATCGACCGGCTGACCACGCTGGTGGACAAGATGGCGGAGGAGAAGGCCGCCGCCAAGGCCGCCCCCAAGGTCACCGCGACCCCGAAGACGCCACCTAAAGCAGCCCCTAAGGCCGCCCCTAAGCCTGCCGCCAAACCAGCGGCAAAGACCCCCCGCCGTACCACCAATAAGCCCGCCTGAAGCCGCGGTGTAAGGAGCACATGATGACTGAACAAGTGAAGGGAATGCCACCCGTAGAAGGCGTTGACAACGAGCAGCTGGCTCGAAACATCTGGCTCGCCGGGCTGGGTGTCTACAGCCGCAGCATCGAGGAGGCCAGGGAGCTGGAGGGCAAATCCGGTGACCTGTTCGAGAAGCTGGTTGAGCGCGGCCGCGAAGTGGAAGCCAACACCCGAGCCCGGGTAGAGGACAACCTGGATCGCGCCAACGAGGAGGTGGAAGCCCGGGTGCATAACCTGTTCTACCGCCTGAGCGGCATCCATCCGCGTCAGATTGAGGAACTGAACGCCAAGGTAGACAAACTGGCTGACGCCATCGAGAAACTGGCCAAGTAGGCCTGAAGGAGGGCGCATGACCACCTTGTCCCTGTCCGAGCTGGTGTTCCTGCTTTTTGAAAGCGACTCGACACCGCTGCATGTGTCAGGGCTGATGATGCTGCGCCCTCCTGAGGATTTGCCCGATTTCGGGTCGCGCCTTCACCGCCAACTGGTCCGCTGCGGACCGGTGGTGGCCCCCTTCGATCAGGTGATCCACTTCACCCCCTCCAGCTTGCCCCGCTGGCAGGCGGCGGATGAGGTGGATCTCTCCTACCATGTTCGCCTGGCGAAGCTACCCAGGCCCGGTGATGGCGATCAGTTGATGGAACTGGTGGCGCGGATCCACAGCTACCGACTGGATCGCAGCCGCCCCCTGTGGGAGCTGTGGGTGATCGACGGGCTGGAGAGTGGCGAGATCGCCCTGGTGATGAAGTTCCACCATGCCCTGACTGACGGCCTGCGCGCCGCCAGCCTGGTGAGAGACAGTTTCGACCTAACCGAGCGCCTGGGTTACCTGGTGCCCTTCTGGCAGCTCGGCAGCCGCATCGACGAGGAGCAGCCGGATCTGAGCCAGTGGCTGCAGACCCTGACCCCCGCCTTCTGGGCAAAGCAGGCGAGGATCGGCCTGGACAGCCTCAAGCTGCTGTGCCTGGCCACCACCGATCGGCTGTGCCTGACCCACAGTGGTATCCGCCTGCCCTTTACCGCACCGCGTACCCCCTTTAACCACATCAGCCCGGAGCGGGCCAAGCAGGTGACCCTGGCCAAACTGCCCGCCAGCCGCCTCAACCGCTTGGCGCTGCACACCGGCGGCCGTTTCGATGATGTGGTGCTGACCCTGTGTGACATGGCGCTGCACCGTTACCTCAGGGTACACAACTGGGGGGACAGTGACCCGCTGGTGGCCATGGTGCCCCTGCATTCCGCCGACAGCGACGAGCGATTGCATATGATCTCGGTCGGCCTGGTAGAGCTTGGACGACCGGGACTGACACCGATGCAGCGGCTTAAGGCGATCGGCCGCACCAACCGGCGCATCCGCGAACAGACCCGGCGCACCAGCGCCCGCGCCTACAACCGCTACTCGTCGGTGGTCAATGCCCTGTCGCTGGTGGCGGCCCGCTACGACAGCCAGCAGTGGCTGCCGCCGGCGGCGAACATGCTGATCACCGAGGTGGACGCGTCGGATCACCCCCTCTCCCTGCGCGGTGCCAGGATGACCGCCAGCTACCCACTGTCGCTGCTGATGCCGGGGCAGACCCTCAACATGACCCTGCTGCGCTACGATGGCATGCTCCACTTTGGCCTGGTGTGCTGTCGCCACTCACTGCCGGGATTTGAATCTTTCGACCGTTATCTGGAGGAGGGCTTGGAAGAGCTTGAGTCTTCAGTGTTTTCTCACATATCATCTAGCCTTTCTCCCGCAAACTAAGGAAAGTGGATGTCCAGCTGGCGTGCCAAGGCGCTCAACAAGGTGCTCTACCGGGCGATTCGAGGCCGCCTGGAGCGGTGTAACGACATCCTGTCGGTCAGGGGAGTGATAGCCGGGCTGGACAAGCTGAACTCCTACATAGGCACCCCGGCGGGGCTGGAGTGGATTGAGGACAGTCTCTCCGGCGTTCCATGTCAGTGGATCGTCAAAGGCCGCCCGGCCGGGGACAGCGTGCTGCTCTACTTTCATGGTGGTGGCTTCTGCTTCCGCTCTCCCCAGGTCCACAGCGCCATGCTCCACTACCTCAGCAGGCACAGCCGGGCCCGCGGGGTGATGGTCAACTATCGGTTGGCCCCAGAGTTTCCCTTTCCTGCCGCCCTCCACGATTGCTTTACCGCCTACCGCACCCTGCTGGAGCAAGGGGTGCCCCCGGAGAAGATCATCCTCGGGGGCGATTCCGCCGGCGGCAACCTGGCGCTGGCGACCATGGTGAAGTGCAAGGAGAAGGGGTTGCCTCAGCCGTTGGCGGCGCTGCTGTTCTCGCCGGCGCTGGACCTGACCATGAACAGCCAGTCCGCCTTCGTCATGCGTAACGAGGATCCCTTCTTCGACCTGGGCAGCCTGATGCTGCTGCGCAACTCCTACCTCAATGGCCACACTCCCTGTGACCCGCTGGCATCACCCCTGGCGGCGGATCTCAGCGACCTGGCACCGATAATGGTGCACGTGGGCAGCCTGGAGATCCTGCTGGATGATTCGGTCAGGCTGAAGTCCAGGGTGAGGCGCCAGGGCGGGGTGGCTGACCTGACCATCTGGCCAGGCCTGCCCCATGTATTCACCCTGTTTCAGCAACTGCCCGAAGCCCGGGAAGCGATGGAGCGGTGTGGCCGCTTTATTGATCAGTGCCGGCAAGATTCAGCTGCCGGGTAAGGTGAGGGTTGACCAGGGAGATCAGCCGTTGGGCCCCGCGCTCAACCGCCTTGTCGTCGCTGTCGCCTGAATCGAAACAGAGCCAGGAGAGCCCCAGCAGGAATAGGTTGTCCGCCAACTGCTCCCGCTGCTCCCCCTTTACCTGCAGCAACGCCTTCTCCTCCAGCGCCTCCAGGCTGTGGGCGGTGAAGCTGTGCAGCTGCTTCATCAGCCGCTGGGCGCCGCGGTTGCCCTGGGGCGGTGCCACCGTCTGCAGATCCAGGAACAGGAAACGGTAGTGCAGGCACACCCGCAGCAGGGAGAGCAGGAACACCCAGTACTCCGACTCGCTTATCGCCTCCAGGTCCACCCTGGCCAGCAGGGTGCCCACGGCCAGTTCACACTCCTTGGAGAGCTGGTTGATGATCTCCTCCTTGCCCTTGAAGTGGTAATAAAGGTTGCCCGGGCTGATCTCCAGCTCGGCGGCGATGTCCAGGCTGGTGATGTTGGCGGAACCGTGATGGTTGAACATCGCCAGGCTGGTGTCGAGGATACGCTGTCGGGTTCCCATATCAGGCCGGCTCTGTGGTCAGTTGGGTCTGCAGGTAGTGCCATTCGGCGTTGGCCATCCGCTCGATCTCGTCATGGACGAAGCGGGTCAGCTTGTTGCCGATGAAGGGCAGGGCGCTTTTCATCTGCATCTCCACCCGGTTGACACACCCCTGCTTTGCGGGTTCGAACACCATGGTGCCGGTGATCTTGATCGGCACCCCCACCAGTTCCACCGACATCTCGCAACGGTAGAGCGGCGCCCGGTCCAGCTGCCACTCCTCCACCTGCTTCACCAGGTTCTGCGATCCGAGCAGCCGCTTGAGCACCGCCGGCACATTGCTGGTCACCTCACGCTTAGTGGAGAGGGCGACGCCGCTGGGCTCGGCGAGATGTTGCGGAATACGCACCCGCTGACACCCCAGTGCCTCATACTTCTGCTGGATCATCTCAGGCTCGACGAAGAAGCGCAGCAGTTCCTCGGTGGAGCAGGCGTAGGTGTGGGTGAGTTCCAATTTCATTGTGTCTCCTAAAAGTGAATGCCCCGGAGCATCGCTGCCAGGCCTATCATCTGTTGCTGTTGGCTGTAATTCAGTTTCTCTTCCTGTACTTCGCCGGACTCGGGGAACATCCGGTAGATCATGTTCATGGTTATCTCCGCCAGCCTGGGGGAGAGGGCGTGCATCACCGCCCCCAGCACCCCGAGGCGGGTGGCCACCCGCTTGGGCTGGTGAACCACCGCCTTGGCCACCAGGTCGGCGGCCTGCTCGGCGCTGAGGGTGGGGACCGCCTGGTAGAGCTGGGTCGGGGCGATCATCGGCGTATCCACCAGCGGCATGTTGATGGTGGTGAAGCGCACCCCCTGATCCGAGTACTCGGCGGCGGCGCAGCGACAGAAGGATTCCAGGGCGGCGTTGGAGGCCACATAGGCGCTGAATCTGGGGGCGTTGGTGAGCACGCCGATGGAGGAGATGTTGATCACCTGGCCGGACTGCGCCTTGGCCATGGCCGGCAGGCACCCCAGTATCAGCCGCAGGGCGCCGAAGTAGTTGATGGCCATGGTGCGCTCATAGTCGTGCACCCGTTCGGTGGAGGCCGCCACCGAGCGGCGGATGGAGCGCCCGGCGCAGTTGATCAGCAGATCCACCCGCTCGTGGGCGCCGAGGATCTTGGCCAGCATCGCCTTGGCGACCACCTTGTCGGTGAGGTCGCAGCTGAAGCACAGCGCCTTGCCTCCCAGGGCTCGCACCTGCTGCTCGGTCTCCTTCAGCCGCTCGCTGTTTCGTGCCACCAGCAGCAGTTTGGCCCCGTAGGGCGCCAGCCGCAGGGCGGTGGCCCGGCCGATGCCGGAGCTGGCGCCGGTGATCAGCACCACCTTGTTGGTCAGCCTGTGGCGCAGGCTGTCATCCAGGAACAGGTCCGGATCCAGGTTGCGCTCCCAGTAATCCCAGATGGGCACCACGTAGCTGGCCAGGTCCGGACAACGGATGCCGGCGTCCCGCAGCAGCGCCTGGGTGGACTGGCTGTCGAAGCGGGTGGGATAGTTGAGCAGGCTCAGGGTCTCCGGCGGGATGCCGTAATCACTGACGATGCGCCGGGCCAGCTTGACCAGGGGCGGGTACTGGCTGGCCAGCTGCAGCCAGGGCCGGGGCAGCAGGCTGCTGAGGTTGAGATTGAATCCCAGCGCCAGGGTCGGCCCATGGCCCGCCTTGGAGAGCAGGTTGAGCACCTGGCCGGCGCTGTAGGGACGGGGATCGGTCAGGTGGAAGCAGCGCCGGTCCAGCTCGGGCTGACGGATCAGGTAGGCCATGGCCTCGGCGACAAAGTCCACCGGCACGATGTTGATCGGGCCCCCTTCGAACCCCACCAGCGGAAACCAGCTGGGCAGGGCGTTGCGGATCTTCTGCAGCAGCTTGAAAAAGTAGTAGGGGCCCTGGATGCGGTTGGCTTCGCCGCTGTGGCTGTCGCCCACCAGGATGCCGGGGCGGTAGATCCGCCAGGGCAGCGCGCCTTGCTGGCGGACCGCCTTTTCGCACAGGTGCTTGGAGAGGAAGTAGGGATGGGTCAGCTGCTCCGCTTCCTGGAACATGGTCTCATCGAAACAGCCGCGGTAGAGGCCGGCGGCGGCGATGGAGCTGAGATGGTGAAAGCACTGTGCCCCGAGATCGGCGGCGCAGGCCAGGGCGGCCTCGGTGGCCTGGACATTGGCCTTGACCACACCGTTGCCGTCGCGGCGGAAGTCGTTGTAGGCCGCCAGGTGGATGAAGTGGTCGATCTGCCCCCTCAGCCGGTCGCGGTTGGCCTGGGACAGCCCCAGTGCCGGGTCCTTGAGACTGCCGGCCACGGGGTGAATCTGCCCGTGGGCGTCCAGTTCGTCGGCCAGGGCGTCGAGACGCGCCTGTCCCTCCTGGTCGCGGACCAGGCAGTAGAGGGGGGCGCCACCGCTGAGCAGACGACGGATCAACTGCCGCCCCAGCAAGCCGGTGGCTCCGGTTACAAAGTAGCTCATCTGCGGCTCCTTCCTTGTGGCCCGGGGAGCGCTCCTGCGCCCCTGAGATGGCAGGCTAACTTTTCACCTAAGTTACCCCCGAAGGTAATTAAGTAGTTGACCTAAATCAATATCCTTCGAGGTATTCCCCTATAAAAGACGGGAATCTTTGTTTCTGTTATGGAAATGACCGGGGCCGGGATCGCCCAGAAAAACAGCGTTCGCGAGCGCGGTGGTGGTGAGGGGCTCGGCCCTTGCTCTAAGATGAGTGGTTTTTTCAAAATGGCGAGGTCAGAGGAACAAAATGAACCAGCCCAAGCGAATCGATGGACGGCGCATTGCCGATGAACAGGTGGCCCAGATCGCCCAACGGGTGGCGGCCTTGACCGAGCAGGGCAAGCGTCCTCCCGGGCTGGCGGTGGTGATGGTGGGGGACAACCCTGCCAGTGACGTCTATGTTCGAAACAAGATTCGCCGCTGTGAGCAGGCGGGGATCCTCAGCCGGGAGCACCGCCTGGATGAGCGGACCACCGAGGAGGATCTGCTGGGGCTGCTGGACAGCCTGAACCAGGACCCGCAGATCGACGGCATCCTGGTGCAGCTGCCGTTGCCGGCCCACCTGGAGGAGGGGCGGATCCTGAAACGGATCTCACCCGCCAAGGACGTGGACGGGTTCCACCCGGTCAACGTCGGCCTGCTGGGCATTGGCGATGCGCGCGCCCTGGTGCCCTGCACCCCGGCGGGCTGCGTCATCCTGGCCAAGGAGGTGCTCGGCGATCTCACCGGCAAGCACGTGGTGGTGGTGGGCCGCTCCAACATCGTCGGCAAGCCGGCGGCGCAGCTGTTTTTGGCCGAGGATTGCAGCGTCACACTGGTCCACTCCAAGAGCGCCAACGGCGCCGAACTGGCGCGCCAGGCCGACATCCTGGTGGTGGCGGTCGGACGGCCGCAGATGGTGGATGAGAGTTGGGTCAAGCCCGGCGCGGTGGTGATCGATGTGGGCATCAACCGCATCGATACCGGCGAGGGGACCCGGCTGGTGGGCGACGTGGATTATCAGCGGGTGGCCCCGGTCGCCGGAGCCATCACCCCGGTACCCGGCGGGGTGGGGCCGATGACCATCGCCGGCCTGCTGAACAACACCCTGACCGCCTATGAGGCGGTGGAGTAGGGCTGAGGCCCGCGCCTAGCACAAAAATGATCGGCGAAGGTCAACAGCCACCCCTGGGTGGGTTAGACTGGAGCCGATGAGTTAAACACAGGAATCAATTCATGGTATTACCTGGATTTGAAGGGCATGAAACCACCGAGTTCGCACTGATCCGGCTGCGGGTCGGCTTCAAGCTGGCGCCTGAGCATGTGTCCGGGCTGGAGCGGCTGCTGGAACAGTATATGGACGCGGCGATCTCCGACTCCAACGTGATGTCGTGCCAGTACCTGGATGGCGAGATGCAGCTGGAGATGAGCTTCTTCGGTGCCGATCAGACCACGGTCAAGATGGAGCTGGCCCGGCTGCACAAGGTGGTGCAGAGCCTGCTCAATCCCACCCCGGTGTTTACCGTGACCGTCGACAAGGAGTAGCGATGACCGAGGACAGGGATGGGTCCGGCGCCGCGGCGCACGGTGGCAGAAGAGAGGCCCTGGTTGTGGAGGGCGGGGCGATGCGCGGCATCTTCGCCGCCGGGGTGCTGGACAGGTTCATCGAACGGGATCATTTCGCCTTCGATGGCTGCTTCGGCGTCTCCGCCGGCTCCACCGCGCTGGCCGCCTACCTCTCCGGCCAGCGCGGACGTACCCGGCGCATCATCGAGGATTACTCCTGCCGGCCCGAGTTCATCAACCCCTGGCGGTTCCTGTGCGGCGGCCACCTGCTGGACCTGGACTGGCTGTGGCCCATCACCCTGACCGAGCTGCCCTTCGACTTCGACGCCTTCGAGGCCCGCGGCATTCCCCTCTACATTGGCCTGACCCGGGCCAGCGACGCCGCGCCCCGTCAGCTTAAAGCCGACCGCCACAACCTGGCGATGGCGATGAAGGCCTCCTGCTCGCTGCCGCTGGCCTACCGCGAGTTTGTCTCGTTGGAGGGGGAAGCCTACACCGACGGCGGCGTCTCCGACTCCATCCCGGTGGAGGCGGCCTGGCGGGCGGGCTTTACCGAGATCACCGTGGTGCTGTCCCAGAGGGCCGGTTACCTGAAGTCGCCGCCGCGATTCCCCGCCCTGATGCGCTGGGCGTTTCGCCGCCATCCCCAGCTGGGCCGGGCGATGCTTGAGCGCCACCGCCACTACAACCGCACCCTGGCGTTTCTCGCCTCCCCGCCACCGGGCTGCACCGTCCGGCTGATCCAGCCGCCGCCGCAGTTTCCGGTGGGCCGGCTGACCAAGGACTCCGCTCTGCTGGGGCTGGGCTATCAGATGGGCGCAGCGGCGGCGGATGGCTACCTGGCAGGACTTGGCTGATGGGCCTCTGCTGGTCGGCGGTCGCAAAGGGGATGGCTGAGGCGCTGAACGCACCGGTGTCCCTGTCCTCGCCGCAGCCGGTCTGCGGCGGCGACATCAACCCGGCGTTTTCGGTCAGCGACGGCCACAACCTCTGGTTTGTGAAGGTCAACCGCCGCAGCCACGGCGCCCTGTTCGAGGAGGAGGCCGAGGGGCTGATCGCCCTGGGCACTCTCGCCCCTCAGCCGCTGTGCTGGGGGGAATCCGGCGGCTGGCAGTACCTGGTGCTGCCCTGGATGGAGCTGGGGCGCCGGGGTGACGAGCGGGCGTTGGGCCAGGCTCTGGCCCAGTTGCACCAACAGCCCTCCAGGGACCGCCGCTACGGCTGGCAGGGCGACAACCACATCGGCACCACGGTGCAGCTCAACGGCTGGAGCGACAGTTGGCAGGGCTTCTGGTGGCGGCGGCGGCTGGAACCCCAGCTGACCTGGGCCATCGAGGCGGGCGCCGCCCGGCTTCGTCGCTGGCAGCGGCCCCTGAAGGAGGCCAGCGACGCCCTGCTGGCGGATCACCAGCCGCAGCCCTCGTTGCTGCACGGTGACCTGTGGCGGGGCAACGCCGGCTTCGACGGTGACCGCCCGGTGATCTTCGACCCCGCCTGCTACCAGGGGGACAGGGAGGCCGACCTGGCGATGACCCGGCTGTTTGGCGGCTTCTCCCCCTCCTTCTATCAGGGCTACGACAGTACCTGGCCACTGGCGCAGGACTGGCAGCGCCGAGAGGCGCTGTACAACCTCTATCATCAACTCAACCACCTCAACCTGTTCGGAGAGGGCTACCTGGATAGGGTGCTCTGTGGCTGCCAAGAGGTGATGCGCCAGGCCGAACGGGTTTAGCCTGCCGGCCGTTACAGCCATTCCCAACGCCGTCTGGTGATATTGCGTCACAGAGGGTCATCAAATGTCCCAAATCCAACACTCTGTGACCTGCCGCCTACCAAACCCCTGTGAAAGGGGGTAACTTAAACAATCAGTTAAATCAGTTAGATGTGGCCTGCCTAAGATGGCAACGACGAGCGCCCCCGCGCGTTATGGCGAAGCTTGGCCAACGTTCAGCCAGAACATTAATCAAGCCTTTAAAATTCAATAAGCTATAGGTTGGCAAAGACTAACCTCTCGGCAAAGCAAGATACTGTGCGTATGCACAGGTGTTGGTTGAATCCGCCTTTCCGCAAGCAACCGCCGCCTTGCACGCAGAACCGGGGTCACCAAGGCGTTGGGGTTCTAGCCTATCAACCTGAAAGGGTTGAAAAAGATGGCGCCAAGCAAGAAACCCTGGTTTGAGGATAGGCGGACAACTTCAATGAGCGAAAGGCGGATTGGTTCCGCATATTAAACTGTTATGTGGCAAAGGGAATAAATTGACTATTACAGCAAAAATAACTTTTTTGACGATTCCCAGACCTCCATATGGATATAGGTACTTTGGTAACAATTGCTGGATGCGGATGGACTCCGCAAAATTTACTGATTTAGCATGTGCATTGAGTTTTGAAGAAGGTAAAGAGTTTTTCGACGGTGATACTGCAGACGTAGAACTAGTATTCTACAACGGTGAGCCACTAGTTGAATCATTCGAAGAGGGAATGCAGTTCGACTTAAGGGTTCTCGATCTAAAAGTTGCAGAAGGAACCCTCACCAATGTATCTATTTAGCCAGCCACATAACAAACGCATGAATGAATGGACGTCTAAAGCTTGGCTGTCACTCGTTCCTCGCTAATTTTAGCCAAGCTTAATCCGCCCATTATGCGGGCGTTAGTTGCCAAGGATAGCTCATGGAATATTTATATCGCGGTGTTAGTGAAGAATTTTTTGAAAAGTTAGGTGGTAAATTATCACCTAAAAAAATGCATGAAAATTTTGCTACTTATGCGTCAGCAGGTGATCCACATGCTTTATGTGGTTCTGGAGTTGAGTGTGGCGAATCTACACTTAATACCACGATACTTCACCAATGGGAGCAACTTGGTTTGCCTACATCCGGGGTGTCTTCATCACCAGATAAAGAACGTGCAAAATTTTATGCTTTAAACGGTGGCAAGGTCAATAAAGGTTATGTTTTTCAAATTTCTGTCACAAAACTAAAAGAGCATGATGTATCAATATATATTGTTAACGATTTAGTGCCTTACCCTGCTATCCCGGAAGATAATGAGCATATTCTAGTTGCTAGTGATTTTGGAGCGATACCTACCCAAGCAATCGTTAGTGTTGAGTCGGTTGATATAGGCAACTAACAAACGCCTTAAAAAATGGACGCAAAACGCTTGGCTTGCGCTCATTCTTCGCTAATTTTAGCCAAGCATTTTCCGCCTCTTAGGCGGGCGTTAAATTCTAAGGGAGTACTGAGTGCAGTCTGTAATATTCGCAAAGAAGCTAGCAAGAGCCTGGAGCACTGAATCTAGTAAATCCAACTTTTCCGAGGTTCAGCAGTTCAGAGCATTAATGAGAAGCTTTGCTACGTTACGTGGGCCATTCAACATCGAAGAGTTTCACGGAATGAAACATCAAGTTGTTTTTAATGGTAAAGGTAGTTGGGGGCGTCCATCCGCAAGATGCGAAATTTCTGACTTGCTTATTGTGTCGTATAAGTAAAACCCTGAATTTCAGGCTAGAGTCACATTATTGCAAGCAAAGAAATCAAACGAAAAGCACACTAGTTTGTGTTGTGGTCTCGGTCATTCTGTTCCCTATACAGACTTTAAAGCGAACCTAGAGCAGTGGGACTTATTATCTCGTCGGCCAAATGTGCTTCCGTACCCGCCTTTTGATTGTCATCCAGAGATTCTAAGTGGGGCGATACTACCATCTATTGGTTCACTAGGCGTCTTTCACAGATACTCCGGTAAAAACTATGGTTTCTTTTACATGTCTGCGGATTCGGCTGAGCCTTTAAGCTTTCCAAAGCGTAAACACGCAAAATTGAAAACCAAGACAACTACAAATTATAGAAATTTACATGGATACACCGAATGCACTTACGCGTGCTGTTTGTCTACATTTGCAAGAGCACTTTATGAGCTGGAAATCGGCACCCCTATTGAGCCAAAAAATGTTACAAGTAAAAAGGACGAGAACTACAGAAATATTTTTAGGGGTTGGTTGCGCACGGTTTTATATAGTCACCTAGAAATGACTGATAATAACTCTGAATTGGCGAGAGACTTACTTAGTCAAATTGATTCAGAGTATGACGGGGAGTTCATGGGCGAACCACCATCGTTGTTGCTCCTCAACTGTGATGACATCGAATTTAACAAGCAAAGGCAGTCGGACGCGTAAACGCGCCGCTGCTTAGAGCGTTATAAGTTTGAGGAAATATGACAACAGTCAGAGAAGTTTTAGTTCGTACAGAACAAACGTTGGAAACTGCAAAGCATGGCTTTGACGACCTAGTTTCATCAAACATGACTCGACGTTTTACTGGTTTAAGGAACCTTATCGTATTTGGTCGTTCGGTAACTTTTGCGCTTCAAAATTTAAGGACTGCTGTTGGTAAAGAAAGATTCGATGCATGGTATGAACCTCATCAAGAATCGATGAAGCAAGATGTGGTGATGAAATACTTTGTGAAACTCAGAAACGAACTTGAAAAACAAGGACGTTTACCTGTCTCGACATCAGCACGTATCCATAATTTTTCTTCTGATATGATCTCACAATATAAGAAGCCACCGGGTGCTGTTGGTTTTTTCATCGGTGATCAACTCGGTGGTAGCGGTTTTGAAGTTGAGCTTCCAGATGGTAGCAAGGAAAAATATTACGTTGAAATACCAACCAGTGTTGCAGAGGTAACACAACATTTTAACGAATTACCTGTGCCTGATGACGATGAACTAAAATCAAAGACTATTGAGCAACTTTCTGAACATTTCCTCAAATCTTTAGAGGCTCTTCTGGATAACGCAAGAAAAGAGTTTCTTGACCAAGACACACAAATCATAAATGGACGCCGGTTGCCACCATACATGAGAGTGGTGAAATAAAACTTATAACAAACAATTAAAGAGGGATTCTCAACGCTTGGCATTTTTGCTTCTACTTCAATTTTAGTGGTTACGGTACAATGCTTTAGGTTGGGTGGTAGCGTTGCTCACCCCTTAATTGGGCGTTGATATGATTCCCCTGTCAGTAGACGCAGATCTGTTCAGGCCGGGCCCCAAAAGGCCGGTCTGTGCCGTGAAGCCTGAAGCGCCACCGCCCGCGTTTCCCGAATCAGATGGCTTTGTTATACTCGCCGCCCCTGTCCGCGGCCGTCTTTTGCCGAGCCGTTGTTTCACCTGAATGAGACCGCCGATGCCTTTCTCACGCCTGGGCTTATCCGCCCCACTTGTCGACGCCGTAACCGAAGCCGGGTACAGCGAGCCTACCCCGATTCAGCACAAGGCCATTCCCGTGGTGCTGCGGGGCGACAACCTGATCGCCGCGGCACAAACCGGAACCGGCAAGACCGCCAGTTTTGTGCTGCCGATTCTGCAGCGGTTGAGTCAGGGCAGTCGTGGACGCAAGAAGCGGGTCCGGGCTCTGATCATCGCTCCGACCCGGGAGTTGGTGGTACAGGTGGCCGACAGTGTCGAGCGCTATGCCCGCCACCTGCCGCTAACCTGCATGCCCATGTACGGTGGCGTAGACATTGAGCCGCAGCGCCAAGCCCTGCTGGATGGGGTTGATGTGTTGGTGGCCACCCCGGGACGGCTGTTGGACATGTACAGTCGCCGTGCCGTCCATTTCGATGAGGTGGAACTGCTGGTGTTGGACGAAGCCGACAAGATGCTCGACATGGGCTTTATTGACGACATCAATGACATCGTGGTCAAGCTGCCAACCGATCGCCAGTCTCTGCTGTTTTCTGCCACCCTGTCCAACAAGGTGCGGGCCCTGGCCAAGAGCGCGATCACCGACGCGGTTGAGATCAGCATTGCCGCCAGTCAGGCCAGCAAGGCGACCATCAGCCAGTGGCTGACGACCGTGGATAAAGACAGGAAGTCGGCGCTGCTGAGCCACCTGATCCAAACCACTCCCTGGAACCAGGCGCTTGTCTTCATCGAGACCAAGCACGGCGCGGCCAAGCTGGTGAGTCAATTGGCCAAACGCGGCATCAAGGCCGAATGTATCCACAGTGGCCGTAGCCAGGCGGTCAGGGAACAGATACTGGCCGATTTTAAGGATGGGAAGATTCGTTATCTGGTGGCCACCGGCGTTGCCGCCCGTGGCATCGACATCGATAACCTGGAGCGGGTGGTGAACTATGACCTGCCGTTCCCGGCGGATGAGTATGTCCACCGCATTGGTCGTACCGGCCGAGCCGGCGCCAGCGGCGAAGCGGTGTCACTGGTCTCAAAGGACGACTTCAAGAACCTGTGCATGATTGAAAGCCGGTTGAATCACTTGATTGAGCGCCGCGAGGTTGAGGGGTTTGCACCGAGAAAAGTGGTGCCGGTATCGATCTTAAATTATGTTCCCAAGGCCAAACGACAGGCCGACAACCCCAAGTAGCGGGTATATCGTCCAGGCCAGCTCTGCTGATGTGCGGCCTTAGGCACGGCTGTCGCTCCTTGAGAGTGAACAACTAGGCGAGTCGCGGCCGATGACTGCTGCTGATATCCTGGGTGACAGGATAGGTTGGCCGGCTCAACCCGCCATAGGGGAGTGTTAGGTCGAATAGCAGGGAGATCGGTGAGTGCGCAACGCACTAGGCAAGGGCAGGTTGAAAGAGATCTATGGGCATATCGCCAAGCGGTATGATTGCCAGCACGCCCTTGTTACCCTCCGTTCCGATCAGAAGGGCAGGGAAGTGCTGGTCGATAACTCTGTCAAAGAGGGAGACCAGGTACTGGATTGCGGCGCGGGCACCGGAACTACCGCACTCTTGGCAGCCAAGAGGGTCGGAGCCAGTGGCAAGGTCACCCTGTTTGATCTCAGTGAAGCGATGCTCGTCGTTGCACGCGAAAAGGCCGCCCGAGACAATCTGCAAGAAAGGATGTCATTTCAAACCGGCGACATGGTTGATCTGCCGTTCGACGACAACAGTTTCGACGTCGTGTTTTCAACCTACAGCCTGTGCCCACTGTATGATCCCGTAGGAGGCGCCCTAGAGCTCTACCGGGTGACCAAACCAGGAGGCAAGATTGCCGTTGCCCATTCGGTGGAGCCGGAACACCCTGTCGTGAGGTGGTTGGCCGAGCGCATCGACGCTGTTGCCTGGCGTTTGCCCTGGCTATCGATGGGTTGTCGATCTGTCGATGTCCTTCCTGATCTGGAGGACGCCGGAGGGAGAGTGCTTCTACTGAAACGCATCGGCGTTCCGCTGTGGCCATTTTTGCTGTTCGTCCTCGAGAAGCCTGCAACATAGCCATGCACCTTTATGGAACACTTTCCCGAAACCCTTACGCAGAGCGCATGCCACTGGCCGAGTTTTGCTCCGGTTGACCGATGGTTTTCGGAATGGTCTTTTCCTATGGTTGAACGAATTACGATGTTTTTTCGTATGATTGCCATCTCCTCGTGTATCGCGTTGTTCCCATTGCTTCTCGGCTACTTGGCCGGCGGTATTGCAGATATTTTGGACTGCCCGATTGCTGATGGGGTTATCGATCAGTGCCTGGTTGGCCCGTTAGACCTGAGTACGGTCCTCAATGTCATGCTATTAAGTCTTTGGTTATTGATTTTGACCTTTCCACTCGGTGCGTTTGGGGTGGCATTCAGTCTGGGTTACGTGGTTTTCGATTTTTTACGCCGAGAAAAAGCCTAGTCGGGCGCTGTCAGCGGTTCTCAACCCGCCCGGCTGTGGTCCAGTGTCGCCGGTTATAGTCAAGGAGAGATTGATGTACGCGGTGATTTTCAAAGCCAAAGCCGGTGTCCAGGATTCCCAGTACTCGCAGATGGTTGAGCTGATGCGGGAGTTGGCGTTCAGCCAATATCAGTGTCAGGACTTCATCGCGGTGACAGAAGGGGACCAGGAGATCGCAATATCGTATTGGGACAGCGAAGAGGATATCCGCCGCTGGCACGCAGATAGCCAGCATGCGCTAGCTCAACGGTTTGGCCGTAAGAAGTGGTACCGGTCCTACGTCGTCGAGGTGGTGAAGATCGAAAGACGCTATGCATTTGGTGGATAGCGGCCCAGCTTGACTGCGCCTATCATAGAGCGCCAAAGAGTGGGGGAAACGACAGGAGCCGCTGTGGCGGTCGACCCCAGCGCTTCATTGGCCAACAGCCCATACCAAAACAGGAGCCCCGGAGGCTCCTGTTCTGTATTCGGCTGAGTTACTCGGCGAAGCCGTCGGCATCGGCATCGGCAGCGCCGGGATCGTTACTTCGGCCAATTACACAACCAACCCTCTTCGGCCGGGCCTCCTTGAGCGTCGATTTCACTGTTATGAGCCATATAGATCATTGATTTAAAACGAGACAATTGCTAGCATGCCGTCGATTCTCAGCCGTCCTTGCGACCCCTCGGTTACACTCAGTCAGGCGGGACTTTGACTAATCCACCGGAGCAATATGTGTAGTGATATCACCGTCAGAGACGGAAGAGTGGCCGACGCCAAGTTAGTTCAGGCGATTGCCTCGCCAATCATGGAAAGTTATGGACTTGTACCAGATTTCGATTGCTTAGATTATGAGCTGGGCCATTTCGGGGAGTGTTACCATGGCTCCATTGCCCAACTTGTGGCCTGCTCAGACGGTGTTGTAGTTGGCTCGGTTATCCTCAAGGCTCACCAGGGAGAGGTGGCCAAACTTACCGGGTTCTATATAGCGGCGTGCCATCAAGGGAAGGGGGTAGGGAAGAGGTTGTTGGGTGCCGCTATCCAGAGGGCAAAGTCATCTGGACATCGCGCAATCTACCTGGAGACATGGGACAAGATGGCCGCCGCCACCGCCTTGTACAAGAGATTTGGCTGGAAGAAGATCACCGACCTTCCGCCAGAAAGTGGTGCGCAGCGGGGATACTGTCTCGATTTAGGCTGTTGAGCTCGCTCTGAGCATGGGGGGACAGCGTGGTCCCAGCGCCTGGCCACCAAGTTCGCCGCCTCCTTAGGTCGGATCTCCACCGGTTCGAACAACCCTATCGTGGCGGTGACAGTCGCTATGGAGCCAGAGCCATCAAGCAAAACAGGAGCCCCGGTGGCTCCTGTTTTGTTTTCGGCCCAGTGGCCTTCCGCAACGCCGCCATCGGCGCCGCCGTCGTCGTTACTTCAGCAGCAGCGGCCGCTGCTCGACCAGTTGCAGGAACTGCTCCATGTCGATCTTGTACAGCTCGGACAGCTGACCGATGAAGGCCTGGTGATCCCAGTCGCTGCTGCGCTGCTCGGCCACCGCCGCCATCAGGGTGGCGGTATTGTCCTGGTGCAGCTCAACCGGGCGCTCGCCCAGCAGGGCGCCGGTTTCCGCATCGAACACCTGCAGCATCAGCGGCAGGCGGCCGTCGGTCAGCTCGGGCTGCACGAACTTGTCGCCCAGGCCCTTGGCCTCGAAGGGGCAGTCCATCACCAGGCCGTTACCGAAGTCGAAGGAGAGCAGCAGGGCAGGGGCGCGGTAGATGACACCGGCCTGCACCTGGTGACTGCCCTGGCCCAGCACCTGCTCCACCTCGGGGTGGCTGGGGGCGGGGATGGCGATCAGGATGCGGTTGCTGTCGCCGGCAAACAGGTCGACGGAGGCGCCTTCCGGCGGAAGCTTGGTTGATTCGGTCATGGGTACTCTCTTTAGCGTGATAGCCGTGTGCGCCAAGTGTACCAGAGCCATGGGCACATGCCAGGGGTTGCATCCATCTGCGCTTAAGAAGGTGGCCAAAAATCAATCTGTTCCAAATGGCAGGTGCGCATTGTCCGCAGGGGTGGCGGATTTTGGACTAGGATAGAGATCCAACAGAGGAGGCCGGATCATGGTGCGCAAGGCATTCAAACTGGGCGGGGTTTTGCTGGTGGTGGCCGGGCTGTCGGGCTGCAGCGAGGACAATCAGCAGCGGGTCGAGGACGCCCTGGTTCAGGCGGGCCAGGCGGTGGAGATGCTCGGCAGCAGTGCCGCGGAGCTGGCCCAGGTGGCCTGGCTGGAGGGGCAGTCGCTGTGGCACTCCGGCGAAGCCCTGGCCCGTGACAAGCAGCAGGCGTTCAACCAGTGGCGCCGGCCGGTGTCACCCATCAGCCGCTACGGGGTGGTGGAGCCGGAGGTTACCGCCCGGGTCACTGCGGCGCCAGGTGAAGATCCGTCTCAGGCACGCAGCAACAGGGAAGAATCTCATCACCCCTGACCAGGGCCATGGGGGTGGAGAGATAGCGGACCCGGCCGTCGAGCAGCCGGGTCTTGCAGGCGCCGCAGTAACCGCTGCGGCACTCGCTGTAGTGTCCCTCAAGGGCGGTGAGCAGCGGGGTGGAGTCACCGCGGTGGCTGACCGGCGCCCGCTGGCCAACCCGCACCTTGAAGGTGTTGCCGTTAGCCAAACTTACAGCTCAAACCCGGACAGATCGTCCTGGTCCACCTCGTTCTTGATCTGGTTGGTCAGGTAGGAGGAGACCTCCACCTCCTGGGGCGCCACCTGCACGGTGTCGCTCTCCAGCCACTTGCTCATCCACGGCAGCGGGTTGGAGCGCTTGGGGAACAGCTCGGGCAGTCCCAGGGCGCTCATCCGCTGGTTGGTGATGAACTCCACGTAGTCCTCGATGATCTTCTTGTTCAGGCCCAGCATCGAGCCATCCTTGAACAGGTAGGCGGCCCACTCCTTCTCCTGCTCGGCGGCGCGGCGGAAGATCTCCACCGACTCCTGGAAGCACTCCACGGCGATCTCCGCCATCTCGTTGTCATCCTGGTTGGTGGCCATCAGGTTGAGCATGTGCTGGGTGCCCACCAGGTGCAGCTGCTCGTCCCGGGCGATAAAACGGATGATCTTGGCGTTGCCCTCCATCACCTCACGCTCGGCGAAGGCGAAGGAGCAGGCGAAGGAGACGTAGAAGCGGATCGCCTCCAGCACGTTGATGGAGACCAGGCACAGGTACAGTTTGCGCTTGAGCTCGCGGCGGCTGATGGTGAAGGCTTCCTCGCCCACCTGGTGCTCGCCCTCGCCAAACTGCTGGTAGCGCTGGGTGTAATCGATCAGCTCGTCGTAGTAGCCGGAGATGTCACCGGCGCGCTTCTGGATCTCGCTGTTGACCACGATGTCATCGAACACCACCGACGGGTTGTTGACGATGTTGCGGATGATGTGGGTGTAGGAGCGGGAGTGGATGGTCTCATAGAAGGACCAGGTTTCGATCCAGGTCTCCAGCTCCGGCAGTGACACCAGCGGCAGCAGCGCCACGTTGGGGCTGCGACCCTGGATGGAGTCCAGCAGGGTCTGGTACTTGAGATTCGACAGGAAGATGTGCTTCTCGTGCTCCGGCAGCTCGGCGAAGTCGATGCGGTCCTGGGTGACGTCCACCTCTTCGGGGCGCCAGAAGAAGGAGAGCTGCTTCTCGATCAGCTCCTCGAAGATGGGGTGCTTCTGCTGGTCGTAACGGGCAACGTTCACCGGGTTGCCGAGGAACATCGGTTCCTTGAGGGCATCGTTGGCTTCCCGGGAAAAGGTGCTGTATCTGTGGCTCATGGTCATATCCTTGGCTGAGAGAGCGGCCCTGTCGGGCCGGTCGCTTAAATCTTACAGGCGCCGCCGGCGCAGTCATCGGCGCTGTCGGTCTTGCTGCTGGTGTCCGACTGGCCGTCCCGGGTGTTCTGATAGTAGAGGGTCTTCAAACCGTACTTGTAGGCCAGCATCAGGTCCTTGAGCAGCACGCTCATCGGCATCTTCCTGTCGTTGAAGCGGCTGGGATCGTAGTTGGTGTTGGCGGAGATCGCCTGGTCCACAAACTTCTGCATGATCCCCACCAGCTGCAGGTAGCCGTTGTTGTCGGGAATGTCCCACAGCAGCTCATACTGGTTCTTCAGGGTTTCGATGCCGGGCACCACCTGCTTCATGATGCCGTCCTTGGAGCCCTTGACGCTGACCAGGCCGCGGGGGGGCTCGATGCCGTTGGTGGCGTTGGAGATCTGCGAGCTGGTCTCCGACGGCATCAGCGCCGACAGGGTGGAGTTGCGCAGGCCGAACTCCTGGATGTCGGCGCGCAGGCTTTCCCAGTCCAGGTGCAGGGGCTCGTCGCAGAACTCGTCCACCGCCCTCTTGTAGGTGTCGATGGGCAACAGCCCCTGGGCGTAGGTGGTTTCACCGAAACCCGGGCAGGCGCCCCGCTCCTTGGCCAGGGTGCTGGACGCCTTGAGCAGGTAGTACTGGATCGCCTCGAACGCCTTGTGGGTCAGGCCGTTGCCGCTGCCGTCGGAGTAGCGGGCGCCGTTCTTGGCCAGGTAGTAGGCGAAGTTGATCACCCCGATCCCCAGGGTGCGTCGCTTCATCGAGCCCAGCTCGGCGGCGGGCACCGGGTAGTCCTGGTAGTCCAGCAGGCTGTCCAGGGCGCGCACCGCCAGTTCCGCCAGCTCCTCCAGTTCACCCAGGTCGTCAATGGCGCCCAGGTTGAACGCGGACAGGGTGCACAGGGCGATCTCGCCATCGGGATCGTCCAGCCGGGTCAGCGGCTTGGTGGGCAGGGCGATCTCCAGGCACAGGTTGGACTGCTTCACCGGCGCCACCTTGGGATCGAACGGGCTGTGGGTGTTGCAGTGGTCCACGTGCTGGATGTAGATGCGGCCGGTGGAGGCACGCTCCTGCATCAGCAGGCCGAACAGGCTGACCGCTTTCACCGTCTTGCGGCGAATGCTGCTGTCCGCCTCGTACTGGGTATAGAGCCGCTCGAACTCCTCCTGATCGGCGAAGAAGGCGTCATACAGGCCGGGCACGTCCGAGGGGGAGAACAGGCTGATGTTGCCGCCGTCGATCAGCCGCTGGTACAGGGTGCGGTTGATCTGCACGCCGTAGTCCAGGTGGCGGATGCGGTTGGCGTCGGTGCCGCGGTTGTTCTTCAGCACCAGCAGCTCCTCCGCTTCCAGGTGCCACAATGGGTAGAACAGGGTGGCGGCACCACCGCGGACCCCGCCCTGGGAGCAGGACTTCACCGCGGTCTGGAAGTGCTTGAAGAAGGGCAGGCAGCCGGTGTGGAACGCCTCGCCGCCGCGGATCGGGCTGCCCAGGGCGCGGATACCGCCGCCATTGATGCCGATGCCGGCGCGCTGGCTGACGTAGTTGACGATGGCCGCGGAGGTGGCGTTGATGGAGTCCAGGCTGTCGCCGCACTCGATCAGCACACAGGAGCTGAACTGGCGGGTCGGGGTGCGCACGCCGGACATGATCGGCGTGGGCAGGGAGATCTTGAACTTGGAGGTGGCGTCGTAGAAGCGCTTGACGTAGTCCAGCCGCTCCGCCTTGGGGTAGTCGGCAAACAGGCAGGCCGACACCAGCATGTAGAGGAACTGGGCGCTCTCATACACCTCACCGGTGACCCGGTTCTGCACCAGGTACTTGCCCTCCAGCTGCTTCACCGCAGCGTAGGAGAAATCCATGTCGCGCCAGTGATCGATGTGATCGTTCAGCTGGTTGAGCTCGTCGCGGCTGTAGTCGCTGAGGATATGGGGATCGTAACGGCCCGCCTCGACCATCTTGGTGACGTGGTCGTACAGGTGGGGCGGTTCGAACTGACCGTAGGCCTTCTTACGCAGGTGGAACACCGCCAGCCGGGCCGCCAGGTACTGGTAGTCCGGGGTCTCCTCGCTGATCAGGTCGGCGGCAGCCTTGATGATGGTCTCATGGATCGCTTCGGTGGTCATGCCATCGAAGAAATGGATGTGACTGGCCAGCTCTACCTGGGACACTGACACATTGTTCAGGTCCTGAGCCGCCCAGTAGATCACCCGATGGATCTTATCCAGATCCAGGGGTTCCTGTTTACCACTTCGCTTGGTGACGAGGAGAGATTTATTCATGTCCGACTTTCGGGCGGGGAGTCACCAGCTGCCGCAAAGGTGACGCCGCGCCCTTATCCTTATTTTGAGTACCTGAGAACTGCCGATCGCCGCCTGAACGGCAATCATCCTTAATAGTGTGTGTTTCCCCTATTGGACACTATATGTAGTAGCGCCAATGGCATAATTTACAAGATAAGGCGGTTTCGGGATCTGTGCAATAGGTCCGGATGTGATCAATTTGTGGGTAAGGTTGTGAATAATTGGGGAGGGGAAAATATGGGCTTCTGCCAAGCCTTACCACCATTGGCCTGGCGGAAATGCAAGTGTTTTTTTCAAAAAAAGTGAGGGACAAAAAAAATTTTTTGCCCCGGTCCGTATGACTAATTTTGAGTCAGATCGCGGATCAGATCGAACAGATCGCTGGGGCGATCGCAGCGGTGGTGAGCGGGCCAGGTGTGGGCCTGATCCTCGTCGCTGATGTAGCCCCACAGGGCGGCGACGCTGATCATGCCGGCGCGGTTGGCCGCCACCATATCACGCTCGGCATCCCCCACGTAGAGGATGCTGTCCGGGGCCAACGCCAGGGTGTCGGCACCCAGATGCAGCGGCGCCGGATCCGGCTTGGCCACCGCCAGGGTGTCGCCGCCCACCAGCACGCCGCTGCCGGCCAACGCCGGCTGCAATGCCAGCAGCTGCCGGGCCAGTCCCTCCGGCTTGTTGGTGATGATCCCCCAGGGCAGCCGGTTGGCGTCCAGGTAGTCGAGCATGGTGGGGATACCGTCGTAGGGGCGGGTATGATGGCTGATGCGCTCGGCGTAGGCCGCCAGCAGGGTGTCGCGCATCGGCCCGATGTCGGTGCGGTGGAAGCTCTCCCCCAGCCCCGCCTTGAGCAGCCCCCTGGAGCCGTGGCTGGAGTAGAGGTAGGCCTGTTCGTCGCTGATGCCGGGGTAGCCGAATCGGGCCAGGGCCACGTTGGCGGCATGGCCCAGGTCCAGCGCGGTGTCCAGCAGGGTGCCGTCCAGATCGAACAGCACCCCCTTGATGGCGCCGTTACTCATGGGGCTTGACCGCGTGGATCATGTAGTTGATCTCCATGCGGCTCGACAGGCGGAAGGTCTCGGTCAGCGGGTTGTACAGCACGCCGTCGGCATGTTGGACACGCAGGCCGGCGCGCTCACACCACTGGATCAGCTGGGAGGGGCGCAGGAACTTGCTGTAGTCGTGGGTGCCCTTGGGCAGCACCTTGACGATCTGCTCGGCCCCGACGATGGTGGTCAGGTAGGCCAGCGGCGTCTTGTTGATGGTGGACAAGTACAGGTGGCCACCGGGCTTGACCATCTCGGCGCAGGCGCGGACCACGGATTCGGGGTCCGGCACGTGCTCCAGCATCTCCATGCAGGTGACCACGTCGTAGTGGGCCCCCTTGTGGGCGGCGTGGGCCTCGGCGGTGCACAGCTGGTAGTCGATATCCAGCTCGCTCTCCAGGGCGTGCAGCCTGGCCACTTCGATGGGCTCCTCGCCCATGTCCAGGCCGGTGGCCTGGGCGCCGGCCCGGGCCATCGCTTCGGTCAGCAGACCACCGCCACAGCCCACATCCAGCACCCGCTTGCCAAACAGACCGTCGGCATGGCGCTCCACGTAGGCGGTGCGAAGGGGGTTGAGCTGATGCAGAGGCTTGGAGTGCCCCAGGGGATCCCACCAGGTGGCGGCCAGCTTCTCGAATTTGCCCACTTCGACGGGATCGACGTTTGACTGCTGCATGTTGTGTCCTTTCTCTTGATACGGCCGGCTCCCCAACCGGGGAAGCGTGATGGGGCCAGTATACGATGGGGCAGGGTGGGTAGAAAGCCGGTTACGGCAGGAAAACCGTGCAAACGGGTCTGAAAAGGTACATTTTAACCACGGTGCAGCGTGTTTTTTAGTCAGTTGTAAGCCGTTGTTTCCTTAGGCAAGAAACGCCGCTTTCCAACAGCTATCTCTGTGCTACAATGCCGAATTACCGTTTTTACCGGCCTGGCCGGGACGGCGGAGGAATTGGGATTCTCCGTCGCATTTAGGGGACACTATCTGTCTATGACTGATCTGGCTAACGAAATTACGCCAATTAATATCGAAGAGGAGCTGAAGAGTTCCTACCTCGACTATGCCATGAGCGTGATTGTCGGGCGTGCACTGCCCGACGTCCGGGACGGCCTTAAGCCGGTACACCGTCGCACCCTGTTCGCGATGCACGGCCTGGGCAACGACTGGAACAAACCCTACAAGAAATCCGCCCGTGTGGTGGGTGACGTTATCGGTAAATACCACCCCCACGGTGACAGCGCGGTCTACGATACCATCGTGCGTATGGCCCAGCCCTTCTCCCTGCGTTACTGCCTGGTGGACGGCCAGGGCAACTTCGGCTCCGTCGACGGCGACTCCGCCGCGGCGATGCGATACACCGAAGTGCGCATGGCCAAGATCTCCCACGAACTGTTGGCGGATCTGGACAAGGAGACCGTGGACTACGTGCCCAACTACGACGGCACGGAACTGATTCCCGAGGTGCTGCCCACCAAGGTGCCCAACCTGCTGGTGAACGGCTCCAGCGGCATTGCGGTGGGCATGGCCACCAACATCCCGCCTCATAACCTGACCGAAGTGGTCGATGGCTGCCTGGCCTACATCGATAACTCGGAGATCAGCATCGATGAGCTGATCGAGATCATCCCCGGACCCGACTTCCCCACCGGTGGCATCATCAACGGCCGCAAGGGGATCATCGACGCCTACAAGACCGGTCGTGGCAAGATCTACGTCCGTGCCCGCACCGAGGTCGAGACCAGTGCCAGCGGCAGAGAATCGATCATTGTTCACGAGCTGCCCTACCAGGTGAACAAGGCCCGCCTGATCGAGAAGATCGCCGAGCTGGTCAAGGACAAGAAGCTGGAGGGGATCTCCGGCCTGCGCGACGAGTCCGACAAGGACGGCATGCGGGTGGTGATCGAGCTCAAGCGCGGCGAAGTGCCGGAAGTGGTGCTGAACAACCTCTATGCCCAGACTCAGATGCAGACGGTGTTCGGCATCAACATGGTGGCCCTGGGCAACAACCAGCCCAAGCTCTACAACCTGAAAGAGACCCTGGAAGCCTTCGTCACCCACCGTCGTGAAGTGGTGACCCGCCGTACCGTGTACGAGCTGCGCAAGGCACGCGAGCGGGCCCACATCCTGGAAGGTTTGGCCATCTCCCTGGCCAACATCGACCCGGTGATCGAGCTGATTCGTCACTCTCCGACCCCGGCAGAGGCCCGTGAGGCTCTGCTCACCCGAGGCTGGGAGCTGGGCAACGTCGCCGCCATGCTGGAGAAGGCCGGTGACGATGCCGCCCGTCCGGACTGGCTGACCCCGGAGTTTGGCATCCGCGACGGCCTCTACTACCTGACCCAGACCCAGGCCCAGGCGATCCTGGACCTGCGCCTGCAGAAGCTGACCGGCCTCGAGCATGAGAAGATCCTCGACGAGTACCGCGAGCTGCTGGACGTCATCGCCGAGCTGATGCACATCCTGGCCAGCCCGGAGCGCCTGATGGAGGTGATCCGTGAGGAGCTGGAAGCGATTCGTGCCGAGTACGGTGACGAGCGTAAGACCGAGATCAGTTCCGCCTCCGCAGACATCTCCCTCGAGGACCTGATCAACGAAGAGGACGTGGTGGTCACCCTGTCCCACGCCGGATACTGCAAGTACCAGCCCCTGACCGACTACGAGGCCCAGCGCCGTGGCGGTAAGGGTAAGGCGGCGGCCAAGATGAAGGATGAAGACTTCATCGAGCGGCTGCTGGTGGCCAACACCCACGACACCATCCTGTGCTTCTCCAACGCCGGTAAGGTTTACTGGCTCAAGGTGTACCAGCTGCCCCTGGCCAGCCGCACCGCCCGTGGCAAGCCCATCGTCAACCTGCTGCCGCTGGATGAGGGTGAGGTGATCCAGGCGATCCTGCCGGTCCGCGAGTACGACCCCAGCAAGTTTATCGTCTTCGCCACCGCCAAGGGCACCGTCAAGAAGACCGCGCTGGACGCCTACAGCCGTCCCCTGTCCTCCGGCATCCGCGCCATCAACCTCAACGAGGGGGATGAGCTGATCGCCGTGGACATCACCGACGGCAGCAACGAGGTGATGCTGTTCTCCGACGCCGGCAAGGTGGTGCGCTTCGACGAGTCCAACGTTCGCGCCATGGGCCGGACCGCCACCGGGGTGCGCGGCATTGCCCTGGACGACGTGGATCGCGTGGTCTCGATGATTGTACCCCGCGACGATGGCGCCATCCTCACCGTGACCCAGAACGGTTACGGCAAGCGCACCGCCGAGTCCGAGTACCCCACCAAGAGCCGGGCCACCAAGGGGGTGATCTCCATCAAGGTGAGCGAGCGTAACGGCGCCGTGGTCGGGGCGGTCCAGGTCCATGACAACGACGAGATCATGCTGATCACCGACGGCGGCACCCTGGTGCGCACCCGGGTGCACGAGGTCTCCGAAGTAGGCCGCAACACCCAGGGAGTGACCATCATCCGCACCATGGAGGGCGAACAGGTGGTGGGTCTGCAGCGCATCGATGAGATCGCGGAGCCGGAACTGGCGGAAGGCGAGCCGGTCGACGGCGAGCAAGTGGAGGCGATCGAGGGCGACGCCCCGGCCACCGATACTCCGGCCAGCGAGGCGCCCGCCGCCGACGAGGCCAACGACGAGTAACCGCTGCTTATCGCGCAATAACCGAAAACGGACGCCCAGGCGTCCGTTTTTTTATTCCTTAGCCGGGAAAACTGGTGTTAAATGGGGTGTTTTATCTAGATAAAGGATCCGAGGAATGAGCGTGTACAACTTCTGCGCCGGTCCGGCGATGTTGCCGGCCGAAGTGATGGCCAAGGCCCAGAAAGAGCTGGTGGACTTCCATGGCCTGGGCGTATCGGTAATGGAGCTCAGCCACAGATCCAAGGAGTATCTGGCGGTGGCCAACGCCGCGGAAGCCAACCTGCGCGAGTTGATGGGCATCAGTGACGACTACGCGGTCCTGTTTACCCACGGTGGCGCCCGGGCGCACTTCTCCGCCATTCCCCTGAACCTGGCCGGCGCCGATGACCAGGTGGATTACCTGATCTCCGGCCAGTGGTCGGCCGGTGCCGCCCAGGAAGCGGCCAAGTACGCCCAGGTCAACCGCATCGATCTGCGCGTCGGTAACGGCCTGGAGATGACCAGGGCCGGCGAGGCGGGGCAGGGTGCCTACCTGCACTACTGCCCCAACGAGACCGTCGACGGAGTGGCGATCTTCGATGAGCCGGACAGCGACCAGCCGCTGATTGCCGATTACTCCTCCTGCATCCTGGGCCGGGAGATTGACATCAACCGCTACGGCCTGATCTACGCCGGCGCCCAGAAGAACGTCGGTCCCGCCGGGTTGGCGCTGGTGATCGTCCGCCGCGACCTCATCGGTCAGGCGCAGCCCACCACCCCCTCCATCCTGGACTACGGATTGCTGGACAAGCACGACTCCATGTACAACACCCCGCCCACCTACGCCTGGTACCTGGCCGGGGAGGTGTTCAAGTGGATCAAGGCCCAGGGTGGGGTGGCCGCCATGGCCGAGCTCAACCGCCACAAGGCGGCGTTGCTGTACGATTTTATTGACAGCGGTGACTTCTACCAAAATCGGGTGGATCCAAGCCATCGCAGTGAGATGAATGTACCTTTCCAACTGGCCAACCCTGATCTGGACGCCGCCTTCCTGGCGCAGTCGCAGCAGGCCGGGCTGATGGCGCTGAAGGGGCACCGCAGTGTGGGCGGTATGCGGGCCAGCCTCTACAACGCCATGCCCATCGAGGGGGTCCAGGCCCTGGTGGCCTTCATGAAAGCCTTCGAGCTTCAACACAAATAGGAAAGAAGATAAGGAAAGCATAAGTGTCAAATGAACTGACCCGGCTCGCCAACCCCGGGGTTGACGGGCTGATGCCCTACCAGCCCGGCAAGCCCATGGAGGAGCTGGAGCGGGAACTGGGGATCACCGACGTCGTCAAGCTGGCGTCCAACGAAAATCCCCTGGGACTGAGCCCACTGGCGCGGGCCGCCATCGACAAGGCGGCGCCGGAGTTGGCGCGCTACCCGGACGCCAACGGATTCTACCTGAAGCAGAAGCTCAGCGGCCTGCTGGGCTGCGGCAGCGACCAGATCACCCTGGGCAACGGCTCCAACGAAGTGCTGGAGATCCTGTTCCGCACCTTCGTCGGCGCCGAGGACGAGGTGATCTTCGATGCCCACGCCTTCATCGTCTACCAGCTGCTGACCCAGTCCTGCGGCGCCACCGCGGTCAAGACCCCGGCCAAGGAGTGGGGCCATGATCTGGAGGCGATGCTGAACGCCATCAGCAAACGCACCAAGCTGATCTGTATCGCCAACCCCAACAATCCTACCGGCACCTTCCTGACCGCCGACGAGCTCGAGGCCTTCATGGCGCGGGTGCCGCAGCGGGTACTGGTGGTGCTGGACGAAGCCTACTACGAGTACCTCACCCCGGAGCAGCGCCCCCCCAGCCTCCAGTGGCTGGCCGACTACCCCAACCTGTGCGTCAGTCGCACCTTCTCCAAGGCCTACGGCCTGGCGGGGTTGAGGGTCGGCTACCTGGTGGCCTCGGCGGCGATGACCGATCTGCTTAACCGGGTTCGGGAGCCCTTCAACAACAACGCCCTGGCGTTGGCCGCCGCCGAAGCGGTGCTGGACGATCACGACTACCTGGCGCGAGGCATCGAGCTGAACCGGAGGGAGATGGCGCGAATGGAAGCCTATTTCACCGATCGCGGCATCCCCTATATCCCCAGCGTGGCCAACTTCATCACCATCGAGGTGGGCCAGGCCGCTGCCCTCTATGAGGCGTTGCTGAAAAAGGGGGTGATAGTACGTCCCATTGCGGGTTATGGTATGCCTTCTCACCTGCGCGTCAGCATCGGGCTGGAGTTTGAGAACTCCCGCTTTATGCAGGCGCTGGATGACGTCATGAGGTAACGCCCTAACCACCTCGGCGAATTACAGCAGTTTTCAAGGGGCCAACGGCCCCTTTTCATTTTTAAGCGGGAGCAGTCCATGGAGCAGTTACACCTTTCTCCGATTTCCCGGGTCGATGGGGTGATCACCCTGCCCGGTTCCAAGAGCATCTCCAACCGAGCCCTGCTGTTGGCCACCCTGGCCAGCGGCAGCACCCGGTTGACCAACCTGCTGGACTCGGACGACATCCGCCATATGCTCAATGCGCTGACCACCCTCGGGGTGAGTTACGATTACGACCGGGGCGCCGCCACCATCGAGGTCGAGGGGCTGGGCGGACGCCTGGCCCGGGGCCAGCAGGCGGAGCTGTACCTGGGCAACGCCGGCACCGCCATGCGGCCGCTGGCCGCGGCCCTGGCCATCGGCAGCGGCCAGTTTGTGCTGACCGGTGAGCCGCGGATGAAGGAGCGCCCCATCGGCCACCTGGTCGAGGCCCTGGCGCCGCTGGGGGCCGAGATCCGCTACCTGGAAAACCCCGGCTACCCGCCGCTGGCGATCACCGCCGCCGATCTCGGCGGCGGCGAGGTGGAGATCGACGGCTCCATCTCATCGCAATTCCTCACCGCCCTGCTGATGGTGGCGCCGCTGCTCGGCGGCAGCCTCACCATCCGCGTCAAGGGGGAGCTGGTCTCCAAGCCCTACATCGACATCACCCTGGGGATGATGGCCCGCTTCGGTGTCGAAGTGGAGAACCGCGACTACCAGAGCTTTAAGATCGCTTCTGGTCAGCAGTACGTCAGCCCGGGCGACTACCTGGTAGAGGGGGATGCCAGCTCCGCCTCCTACTTCCTGGCGGCGGCGGCCATTGGCGGCGGCACCGTCGAGGTGCGCGGCGTCGGCACCGACAGCCTGCAGGGGGATAAACACTTTGCCGATGTGCTGGCGGCGATGGGCGCCCGGGTCGAGTGGGGCAGGGACTTTATCCGCTGCGGACGCGGCACCCTCAAGGGGGTGGACATGGACATGAACGCCATCCCCGATGCGGCGATGACCATCGCCACTACCGCGCTGTTCGCCGAGGGACCGACCACCATCCGCAACATCTACAACTGGCGGGTGAAGGAGACCGACCGGCTGACGGCCATGGCCACCGAGCTGCGCAAGGTGGGCGCCCTGGTTGAGGAGGGAGAGGATTACCTGCGCATCGAGCCGACGCCGCAGCTCAGGCACGCCGAGATCGCCACCTACAACGATCACCGCATCGCCATGTGTTTCGCCCTGTTGGCCGTGGGTGGGCAGCCGGTCACCATCCTCGACCCAGGCTGTACCGCCAAGACCTTCCCGGACTTCTTTGACCGGCTGGCGTCCATCAGCCGCTAGCAGCTGCTACACTTCATGGTTTTGCCGCGGCAGGGCCATTTTGGCGCAAGCGATCGAGCAATTGTGAGCTAAGGGCTTACTTTAACTTGGGAATCTGTATAATGGGCCCGCTTTCCTGCCGCCGGTTGCGGCAGGATACTGCCGGGTCATGGTCCCCGGTGGATATTGAGAAACTGTTTTGGAGACAAGCATGCCTCATCAGGCCCCTGTGATTACCATTGACGGACCCAGCGGGGTGGGGAAGGGCACCGTATGCCACCTATTGGCCGAAAAGCTGGGTTGGCACCTGCTGGACTCCGGCGCCATCTACCGTGTCCTGGCCCTGGCAGCGCTGCACCATAACATTGAACTGGACAACGAAGAGGGGCTGGCGTTGATGGCCGCCCACCTGGACGTGTCTTTCAGCCCGGATGACGAGGGCGGCATCAAGGTGGTGCTCGAGGGCGAGGTGGTCAGCCGCGAAATCCGCAGCCAGGAGTGCGCCAATGCCGCTTCAAAGGTGGCGGCTTTTCCCCGAGTCCGTGAGGCGCTGCTGCGCCGCCAGCGGGCATTTCGGGTCGAACCCGGGCTGATTGCCGACGGCCGCGACATGGGAACGGTGGTGTTCCCTGACGCAGAGGCTAAAATCTTTATGACTGCCAGTGCGGAGGAGCGTGCGCGACGCCGTTACTTGCAGTTGAAGGAGAAGGGCTTAGATGCTAGTATTGACCGCCTTTTGGCGGAGATACGCGAGCGTGACGAGCGCGATGCCAACCGTAAGGTGGCACCGATGAAGCCCGCCGAAGACGCATTACTGATTGATACCACGGAGCTGTCCATCGACCAGGTGGTCGACAAGGCGCTTCGCTTCGTGGTGGAAAAACTGGGCCGGTAACGGCCCGCAAGCTGCCCGTATCAAGGAGTGACGCGGGTTTATGGCAACTACCCCATGTCCAGGATGGCACATGGATGACCACTATTAATTGTTGATTAAACATGACTGAATCTTTTGCTCAACTGTTTGAAGAATCCCTGAAGGATCTGGAAACCCGCCCCGGTGCCATCGTTAAAGGTACCGTTGTTGCTATCGAGAACGGCATCGTTCTGGTTGACGCCGGCCTGAAGTCCGAGTCCGCCATCCCCGCCGAGCAGTTCAAGAACGCCAAGGGCGAGCTGGAGATCAACGTAGGCGATTCCGTAGACGTAGCTCTGGACGCTGTTGAAGACGGCTTCGGTGAGACCCAGCTGTCTCGCGAAAAAGCCAAGCGTCACGAAGCATGGCTGCGCCTGGAGAAAGCCTACGAAGATGAAGAGACCGTTATCGGTATCATCAACGGCAAGGTTAAAGGCGGTTTCACCGTCGAGCTGGAAGGCATCCGTGCGTTCCTGCCTGGTTCCCTGGTTGACGTACGTCCCGTACGTGACACCACTCACCTGGAAGGCAAAGAGCTGGAATTCAAGGTGATCAAGCTGGACCAGAAGCGCAACAACGTTGTTGTTTCCCGTCGTGCGGTTATCGAATCTGAGAACAGCGTTGAGCGCGAGCAGCTGCTGGAGAACCTGCAAGAAGGTCAAGAAGTTAAGGGTATCGTTAAGAACCTGACCGACTACGGTGCCTTCGTAGACCTGGGCGGCGTTGACGGCCTGCTGCACATCACCGACATGGCTTGGAAGCGCGTTAAGCATCCTTCCGAGATCGTGAACGTTGGCGACGAGATCAACGTTAAGGTACTGAAGTTCGACCGCGAGCGCACCCGTGTTTCCCTGGGTCTGAAGCAACTGGGCGAAGATCCATGGGTAGCCATCGCTGGCCGTTACCCTGAAGGTACCAAGCTGACCGGTCGCGTGACCAACCTGACTGACTACGGCTGCTTCGTTGAGATCGAAGAGGGCGTTGAAGGTCTGGTTCACGTTTCCGAGATGGATTGGACCAACAAGAACATCCACCCATCCAAGGTTGTTAGCCTGGGCGACAACGTTGAAGTGATGGTTCTGGATATCGACGAAGAGCGTCGTCGTATCTCCCTGGGCCTGAAGCAGTGCAAAGCCAACCCATGGGATGAGTTCGCGTCCAACTTCAACAAGGGCGACAAGGTTTCCGGTAAGATCAAGTCCATCACCGACTTCGGTATCTTCATCGGCCTGGAAGGCGGCATCGACGGTCTGGTTCACCTGTCCGACATCTCTTGGAACGTGGCTGGCGAAGAAGCCGTTCGCGACTACAAGAAGGGCGAAGAGATCTCCGCTGTGGTTCTGTCCGTAGACCCCGAGCGCGAGCGCATCAGCCTGGGTGTTAAGCAGATTGAAGAAGATCCCTTTAACAAGTACCTGTCTGATAACAAAAAAGGTGCTATTGTTAAGGGTACCATCACTGCCGTTGACGCCAAGGGCGCCACTGTAGAGCTGGGCGAGAACGTTGAAGGTTACATCCGTGTAGCCGACATCTCTCGTGATCGCATTGAAGACGCTTCCACCGTGCTGTCCGCCGGTGAGGAAGTTGAAGCCAAGTTCATGGGCGTTGATCGTAAGAACCGCACCATCAGCCTGTCCATCCGTGCTAAGGATGAGGCCGATGAGAAGGAAGCGATTGACAGCCTGAACCAGCGTGAAGAAGCTACCTTCTCCAACGCTATGGCTGAAGCCTTCAAAGCTGCTAAACAATAATCGCCTGTTGATTGGGGAGCCCCGGCTCCCCATAAAGGCGACTGGTATTGGCTTTTAGGAGAGCGAGGATGACCAAGTCCGAACTTATCGAAAGATTGGCCAGTAAACAGTCGCACCTGTCCGGAAAGGAAGTGGAAGGTGCAATAAAAGAGATGCTGGAGCAGATGGCTACCACGCTGGAGCAGGGGGATCGCATTGAGATCCGCGGCTTCGGCAGCTTTTCGCTTCACTATCGGGCTCCTCGGGTTGGCCGTAACCCCAAAACCGGGGATGCCGTTGAGCTGACTGGCAAATACGTACCTCATTTCAAGCCGGGCAAAGAGTTACGCGAACGCGTGAACCAAAGCCTTCAGGGTTGATTATTAAAAAGCCTCCGCCATGCGGAGGCTTTTTGTTTTGGGGCGCCTGAACCAGATGCCCCTAGCCATCATTTTCTTTTTATAAGATAATCTTACTCCCTGTTTGACGCTCATGAGGAGCCACAGTGAAAGCCCTGCTTATCACGGCACTGGTTGCTGTCTTCTTCGTGGTTGCCATGGCCTTTGGTGCCCGCAACGACCAGGTGATCACCCTGAACTACTTCATCGCCCGAGGTGAGTTTTCCCTGCCCATGGTATTGGCGGCCACCTTCTTTAGCGGCTTCGTGATCAGTTGGCTGATCACCATGGCCCTGATGTTGGGACAAAGGTTCAAATTGGGACGCATCACCGCCCGAAACCAGCAGCTGGAGAAGCGGATAGCCGAGCTCGAGTCCAACGACACCAATGCTTGAGCTGTTTTTCCTCCTCCTGCCCGTCGCCGCCGCCTACGGCTGGTACATGGGCCAGCGCAGCGCCGGTAACTCCGAGCGCCGCCGCGCCCGTGCTTTCTCCAAGAATTACTACGAAGGCCTCAACTTCCTGTTGTCGGATCAGCCCGACAAGGCGGTGGATCTCTTTATCGAGCTGCTGCAGGTGGACGAGGAGACCTTCGAGACCCACCTTTCCCTGGGAAACCTGTTCCGCAAGCGGGGTGAGGTGGACCGCTCCATCCGCATCCATCAGAACCTCATTGCCCGTCCGCACCTGACCACTGAGCAGCGGGATGCGGCGATGATGGAGCTGGGCAAGGATTATCTGGCCGCCGGCCTCTACGACCGGGCGGAGGATCTGTTCCTCAAACTGGTCAAGGAGCCGGACCACAGCGAGGACGCCGAGCGCCAGCTGCTCTCCATCTACCAGGCCACCAAGGAGTGGTGGAAGGCGATCAAGGTGGCGCGCAAGTTCGGCCGGGTGAGCCGCAAGGAGCTCAAGCCCATCGTCGCCCACTACTACTGCGAACTGGCCCAGCAGGAGCAGGATCCGGCCGGGCGGATGAAGCTGCTGGACCGGGCGCTGTCCACCGACGGCCACTGCGTCCGCGCCATGGTGGAGAAGATCCGCGCTTTGCAGGGCCGCGACAACGCCGGCGCCGCCAAGCTGGTGACCAAACTGGTGGCGGTGGCCCCGGACATGCTGCCCGAGGTGGTGGATGATGCCGAGGCGATCTACCGCCAACTGGGACTCGAGGACCAGTTTGTGTCGTTGTTGCACACGGTGCTGGAGCGAGATGGCAACGTCAGTACCCTGTTGAAGCTGGTGGACATCACCGCCCAGACCACCGGCACCGAACAGGCCGAGCTGCTGCTGCTGGAGCACCTGAAGCGCCAGCCGACCATGCGTGGCTTCCACCACCTGATGCAGCTGCAGATGGCGCAGGCGGATCTCGGCGCCGGCCGCGAGCGTATCGCCATGCTCTCCAAGCTGGTGGAAGCCCAGATCAAGCTCCGTCCCATCTATCGCTGCCGCCGCTGCGGTTTCCCGTCCCACAGCCTCTATTGGCACTGTCCCTCCTGCAAGAGCTGGGGTGAGGGCAAGCGGATCCGCGGCCTCGATGGAGAATGAGTTGCAACCCTGGCTGACAGGAGCGCCCCTCGGGGTCAGCCAAGCTCTGAACAGCAGAGATAATCACGCTCCTGATACTAAGAACGACCGATAACACCCTACAACCGGAGACACCCATGCAAAATGACCCCAAGGTGCTGATCGCACTGGACTTCAATGACGCAGAGACGGCACTGAGCTTTGTATCTGAACTGGATGCCTCCCAATGCAGACTGAAGGTGGGTAAAGAGCTGTTTACCTCCTTCGGGCCACAGTTCGTGCAGCGCCTGATTGACCAGGGCTTCGACGTATTCCTGGACCTGAAGTTTCACGACATCCCCAACACCGTCGCCAAGGCGGTGGCCGCGGCCGCCGACTTGGGGGTATGGATGGTGAATGTGCACGCGGGGGGCGGCAGTCGTATGATGAAAGCCGCCGCAGAGGCACTCAAACCCTACGGGGACAAGGCGCCGCTGCTGATCGCCGTGACCATGCTCACCTCCATGGAGGAGGGCGAACTGGCCGAGATGGGGGTCACCCGCAGTGCCGAGGAACACGTGCTGTCCCTGGCCAGGCTGGCACAGGCCAGCGGTCTGGATGGGGTGGTGTGCTCCGCCCGCGAAGCCTCCCTGCTCAAATCGGAGCTGGGCAAAGAGTTTAAGCTGGTGACTCCGGGTATTCGCCCCGCCGGCAGCGACAAGGGCGACCAGAAGCGGGTGATGACCCCTGCCGAGGCGGTGGCCGCCGGAAGCGACTACCTGGTGATAGGCCGTCCCATCACCCAGGCGGACTCGCCACTTCAGGCGTTGGTGGCGATCAACGCCACCCTGTAATCAGTGGCAGGGCCGGCTTGGGCCAGGTCCCACGGGTTCCCCACCCGAACCAAGGCGACCCATGGCGGTCGCCTTTTCTTTGCCTATCGACACAGCCCCTCTTGTCATACCAAGCAGATGCTTGGTAGGTTAGTTCAATCAGTGACCAGGAGGGCTTATGACGCACAAGGCGGTGATCACCTGTGCCCTGACCGGGGTACTCACCGATCCCAAGCACCACCCGGTGCCGGTCACCCCGATGCAGATGGCCGCCGAGGCCAGGTCCGCCTATGATGCCGGGGCCAGCGTGATGCACCTCCATTTTCGCCGGCAGTCACCGCACCAGGGTCACCTTCCCAGCTGGGAGCCGGAGGTGGCACAGGCGATCAGCGAGGCGATTCGAGACGCCTGCCCCGGGGTACTGCTCAACTTTACCACCGGGGTGGTGGGACGGGACCAGTCCGGTCCGCTTGCCTGCCTGGGACGCTGCCGGCCGGAGATCGCCGCCTGCAACGCCGGCAGTCTCAACTACCTCAAGGTGACCGCCGACGGTCACTGGGCCTGGCCGCCCATGCTGTTCGACAACCCCGCCGACAAGGTGGAGGAGATGGTCAGTCACTGCGATGCCCTGGGAATTCGCCCTGAGTTCGAGTGCTTTGACCTCGGTATCGTGCGCAGCGTCGCCATGTACCACAGGGTGGGGATGGTGGCCCGCCCCAACTATAACCTGGTGATGGGGGTGGCCTCCGGCATGCCGGCGGACCCGGATCTGCTGCCGCTGCTCCGGCGCTATATGCTGCCCGGAGCGATGTGGCAAGCCACGGTGATCGGCCGCCAGGAGATCTGGCCGGTCCACCGCAAGACCGCCGAACTGGGCGGCCATCTGCGCAGTGGCCTGGAGGACAGTTTCTACCTGCCTGACGGCAGCAAGGCCAGGGGCAACGGCGAGATGATCGCCGCACTGGCGACACTGGCCGAAGAGGCCGGTCGAAGCATCGCCAGCCCCGAGGAAGCCAGGAGACTCTATCTTTAATCTGAGCGAACCTATTGAAGGGGAGGTGGTTGGAGCCCTGTCACCGATCGGCGATGACGCCGTGCGACCTAGAGGGATCCATGCAACTGACCCAGATGATAAAACGCAATGCCGCGCTTTACCCCGACAATACCGCCACCCTCTGTGGCGGACGCCACCACAGCTGGACTGAGTTAAGAGAACGGGTGGCCAAGGCGGCGTCGCTGCTTAGGCAGTGTGGCGTGGGGGAGGGGGACCGTGTCGCGGTGCTGTCGCTGAACAGCGATCGCTACTACGAGCAGTTCTTCGCGGTGCCCTGGGCCGGCGCGGTACTGGTGCCGCTGAATATCCGCTGGTCAGTGAAGGAGAGCCTGTATGCCTTGAAGGACTCCGGTGCCAGGGTGCTGGTGGTGGACGATGCCTTCCTCCCCGCCGCCGAGGCCGTCCTCGCCGGTGACAGCGAAGTGGAGAGGGTGATCCACATCGGAGACCTCCCCACCCCGGAGGCGATGGTGGAGTACGATGCCGCCCTGGCCGGTCTGTCACCGATGGCGGACGCGGGCCGGGGCGGGGAGGCGCTGGCCGGAATCTACTACACCGGCGGGACCACCGGCTTTCCCAAGGGGGTGATGCTCAGTCACCACAACCTGTGGATCTCCAGCGTGTCGGCGTCACTGGGCCTGACCCTGTGCCGCCCGGATGTGCGCTACCTGCACGCCGCGCCGATGTTCCACGCCGCCGACATCGCCATGTCCTATGCCACCACCATCTGCGGAGCCACCCAGGTGTTTATCCCCGCCTTCGATTGCCAGGCGGTGGTGGACAGCATCGCCGAGCACCGGGTCACCCATACCCTGCTGGTGCCCACCATGGTCACCATGCTGCTGGGGGCCGGGGTGATCCCGGGAGCGGACCTGGCCAGTCTGGACACCATCGTCTATGGCGCGTCGCCGATGCCGGAGGGTACACTGCGCCAGGCGTTGGCCGAACTGCCCGGGGTCGAGTTTATCCAGGCCTATGGTCAGACCGAGATGGCGCCGCTGATCACCATCCTTGCCGCCCGCTTCCACGTAGTGGAGGGACCCGAAGCCAGTCGGTTACGCTCCGCCGGCCAGGCGGTCGCCTGCGTCGAGCTTGAGGTGGTGGATCCCCTGGGCGGGCCGTTGCCTTGTGGCCAGGTAGGGGAAGTGCGGGTTCGCGGCGGCAATGCCATGAAAGGCTACTGGAACCGGCCCGATGAGAGCGCCGAGGTGATGCGCGACGGCTGGATCCACACCGGCGATGCCGGCTACCTGGATGAAGAGGGGTTCCTGTTCCTGGTGGACAGGGTCAAGGATATGATCATCAGCGGCGGCGAGAACGTCTACTCCGCCGAGGTGGAGAGCGCCCTGTCCCGTCACCCGGCCGTGGCCGAGGTGGCGGTGATCGGCATTCCCAGTGAGCGCTGGGGCGAGCAGGTGCATGCGCTGGTGAGGCTGAAACCGGGTCAGGCTCTCGGGGAGCGCGAGCTGATCGACTTCTGTCACCAGGCGATCGCCGGTTACAAATGCCCCAGGAGCGTCGAGTTCCGCCCCGAGCCCTTCCCGATCACCGGCGCCGGAAAACTGCGCAAGGCGGATCTGCGCGCGCCCTACTGGGAGGGGCATCGACGCCGGGTCAACTGACCGGGCCGGACCAACAAAAAAGCCAGCCCGTTTGGGGCTGGCTTTTCAATCCATCGTTTTCTGGTGACCGGGTTTACTTAATCCGCATACCAGGCTTGGCACCGGAGTCCGGAGAGAGGATGTACAGCTCATCCTTGCCGGGGCCGGCGGCCAGCACCATCCCCTCGGACACGCCGAACTTCATCTCGCGGGGCGCCAGGTTGGCCACCATCACGGTCAGGCGACCCTCCAGCTCCTCGGGCGCGTAGGCGGACTTGATGCCGGCGAACACCTGCTTGGTTTCGCCGCCCAGGTCCAGGGTCAGCTTCAGCAGCTTCTTGGCTTTTTCGACGTGCTCCGCCTTGGCGATGCGCGCTACCCGCAGGTCCACCTTCATGAAGTCGTCGAAGCTGCAGGTGTCGCTGATGGGATCCTTGGCCAGTTCGTCGTTGGCGCCGGTGTCGGCGGTGGCCTCAGGCTCCGCCTGGGCATCCACCAGGTTCTCCTTGGAGGCGTCGACCATGGCATTGACCTTGTCCATCTCGATGCGCTGGATCAGCGGCTTGAACTGGTTGATGCCGTGGCCGGTCAGGGTGGTGTGGATCCCCTCCCAGGTCAGCTCGGAGGCCAGGAACTCCTCGACGGCGGCGGCCATCACCGGCAGCACCGGCTTGAGGTAGATCATCAGCAGGCGGAACAGGTGGATCCCCATGGAGCACACCTCGTGGGCCTTCTGCTCCATGCCATCCTGCTTGACCAGCTGCCAGGGGGCGGCGTCGGCGATGTAGCCGTTGGCCTTGTCCGCCAGGGCCATGATCTCGCGCATGGCACGGCCAAACTCGCGATCCTCATAGTACTGGGCGATGGTGGTGTCGGCGTCCTGGAACTCCTTCAGCAGTTCCGGGGCGTCGATGGCGTCGGCCAGCTTGCCGTCGAAACGCTTGGCGATGAAACCGGCGGTGCGCGAGGCGATGTTCACCAGTTTGCCGACCACGTCGGAGTTGACCCGCTGGGCGAAATCTTCCAGGTTCAGGTCCAGATCGTCGATGCGGTTGTTCAGCTTGGCGGCGTAGTAGTAGCGCAGGTACTCGGGGTTGAGGTGATCCAGGTAGGTGCGCGCCTTGATGAAGGTGCCACGGGACTTGGACATCTTGGCACCGTTGACGGTGACATAGCCGTGGGCAAACACATTGGTGGGCTTGCGGAAACCGGCGCCGTCCAGCATGGCGGGCCAGAACAGGCTGTGGAAGTAGATGATGTCCTTGCCGATGAAGTGGTACAGCTCGGCGTCGGAGTCGGCGGCAAAGTAGTCGTCGAAGTTCAGGTCGTCACGCCTGCCACACAGGTTCTTGAACGAGCCCATGTAGCCGATGGGGGCGTCCAGCCAGACGTAGAAGAACTTGTCGCCGTTGGTGCCGGGGATCTCGAAGCCGAAGTAGGGCTTGTCGCGGCTGATGTCCCACTGCTGCAGGCCCTGCTCGAACCACTCGTTCAGCTTGTTGGCCATCTCCTCCTGCAGGGAGCCGCTGCGGGTCCAGGCCTCCAGCATCTCCTTGAACGCCGGCAGGTCGAAGAAGTAGTGCTCGGAGTCCTTCAGCACCGGTGTGGCACCGGAGACCACGGACTTGGGGTTCTTCAGATCGGTGGGACTGTAGGTGGCGCCGCAGTTGTCGCAGTTGTCGCCGTTCTGATCGTCGCTGTCGCACTTGGGGCAGGTGCCCTTGACGAAGCGGTCCGGCAGGAACATCTGCTTTTCCGGATCGAACAGCTGGCTGATGGTGCTGGTCTTAATGTGGCCGGCGTCGTTCAGCCTGGTGTAGATCAGGGTCGCCAGCTCACGGTTCTCATCGCTGTGAGTAGAGTGGTAGTTGTCAAACCCCACCTGGAACTCGGCAAAGTCCGCCTGGTGCTCTTCGGATACCTGGGCGATCATCTCCTCCGGGGTCATGCCCAGCTGCTGCGCCTTGAGCATGATCGGGGTGCCGTGGGCGTCATCGGCACACACATAGGTGCAGTGGTGACCGCGCAGCTTCTGGAAGCGTACCCAGATGTCGGTTTGGATGTACTCCAGCATGTGGCCAAGATGGATGGGACCGTTGGCATAGGGGAGGGCGCTGGTGACCAGGATCTTTCTTTGTGGAGATGCCATTTTATCTCTTGCGTGCAATGGATTACGGAATTCGAGCCAGTTTAACCGATAGGAGGCGCATTTTCATCCATCTGCGATGCCGTTGCTTGCATTATGCGCATGCGAATGTGGAGAGTTCTGGTACACTTGGCGAAATCTCTCTATGACGGAGCCTGAGCGTGAGCCCAAATCCCATCCAAAATCAGCTGCCGGAAGCGCTTTCCGGCCAAGTCCTTGAGATCCTCGCCCAACAAATCGACCCCTATCTTGAGCAGAACCTGGTTGAGGCCGGCATCGTCCGCAGCCTCGACATCGACGGCCGCTGCCTGAAGCTGGGACTGGCCTATCCCTACCCCTGCCAGAGTAAATATCGTCAGCGGGTGATGGGGCTGACCAACGCCCTGGCCAAGCTGGAGGCGATCGAGGAGGTCGAGTGTGAAATCGACCTGCAGGTGCCCGCCATCACCGCCGCCGGCCAGGCACCTCAGGTGAAAGGGGTGAAGAACATCATCGCCGTCTCCTCCGGCAAGGGGGGCGTGGGCAAGTCGACCACCGCCATCAACCTGGCCCTGGCCCTGGCTGCCGAGGGCGCCCGGGTGGGGGTGCTGGATGCGGACATTCACGGGCCCTCGGTGCCGATCATGCTGGGGGTCAAGGAGTTTCAGCCGGTCAGCACCGATGGCAAGACCATGGAGCCCGCCTTCGCCCATGGTTTGGCCGCCATGTCCATCGGGTTCATGGTGAGCGAGGATCAGGCGACCGTCTGGCGTGGCCCCATGGCCGCCGGCGCCCTGGTCCAGTTGCTGAACGAGACCAATTGGCCGGATCTGGACTACCTGGTGATCGACATGCCCCCGGGCACCGGTGACATTCAGCTGACCCTGTCCCAACAGGTTCCGGTGGCCGGCGCCGTGGTGGTGACCACCCCCCAGGATATCGCCACCGCCGACGCCCGCAAGGGGATCACCATGTTCAACAAGGTGAACATTCCGGTCCTGGGCATCGTCGAGAACATGAGCTATCACATCTGCAGCCAGTGTGGCAGCAAGGAGCACCCGTTCGGCTCCGGTGGCGGGCAGGCAACCGCGGAGCGCTATAATGTGCCACTGCTGGGAGACCTGCCACTGAACGTGGCGATCCGAGAGGCGGTCGACAGCGGCAACCCCACCGTGGTGGCGGATCCGGAGGGGGAGTTGGCGTCCCAGTACAAGAGCATTGCCCGCAAGACCGCCGCTGCTCTGGTGACCCTGTCCGAGCCTTCCGGGCTGGAGATCGAAATTTGCGAGGAGTAGGCTCGCCTGCCGTCGCCCGTTTTCATTAACGTTAAACGAAGTACAAGTCATGGCTAACCAACAACAATGCGTCATTATCGGCATCGCCGGTGCGTCTGCTTCGGGCAAGAGCCTCATCGCCCGGACCATCTGTGACGATCTGCGCCAGGATATGGGCACGGATCAGATCGCAATGATCACCGAGGACTGCTACTACAAGGACCAGGGCCACCTCTCCATGGAGGAGCGGGTCAAGACCAACTATGACCACCCCAACGCCCTGGACCACAAACTGCTGTGTCGGCATCTGGAGCAGCTGCGTGCCGGCGAGTCCTGTGAGGTGCCGGTCTACAGCTATGTGGAGCACACCCGCATGCCCCAGACCACCAAGGTGACCCCCAAGCGGGTGATCATCATCGAGGGGATCCTGCTGCTGACCGATCCCAAGTTGCGCGAACAGATGCACGCCTCCATCTTTATGGATACCCCGCTGGACATCTGTCTGCTTCGCCGGCTGCGTCGCGACGTGGAGGAGCGGGGCCGGACCATGGATTCGGTGCTGGAGCAGTACAAGCAGACGGTTCGTCCGATGTTCCTGCAGTTCATTGAGCCCTCCAAGCAGCACGCCGATCTGATCGTGCCGCGCGGTGGCAAGAACCGCATCGCCATCGACTTCCTCAAAGCCAAGATCCGTCAGCTGGCCAGCGACTAATACAACAATAACTCGACTTGTACCCAAGGCTTTTAGGGATAGAAAAGATGCGTCTTACCGATATTGAGATTGAACAGCACCTGGATGAGGGCCTTATCGCCATCGAGCCCCGGCCCTCCCAGGATCGCATTTCCGGCGTCAGTGTGGACGTGACTCTGGGGGACCGTTTCCGGGTGTTCCAGGACCACACCGCCGCCTCCATCGACCTGTCCGGTCCCAGTGGGGAGGTGCAGAAGGCCCTCAACAGTGTGATGAGCGACGAGATCGCCATCGCCGACGGCGATGCCTTCTACCTGCACCCGGGCGAACTGGCCCTGGGGGCCACCTTGGAGTCGCTGACCCTGCCGGCCAACGTGGTCGGCTGGCTGGACGGCCGCTCCTCCCTGGCCCGGTTGGGGCTGATGGTGCACGTGACCGCCCACCGCATCGATCCCGGCTGGTCCGGTCAGATCGTGCTGGAGTTCTACAACAGCGGCAAACTGCCGCTGGCGCTGCGTCCCGGCATGACCATCGGTGCGCTGAACTTCGAGAAGTTGACCATGGACTGCGCTCGTCCCTACAACAAGCGCAGCAATGCCAAGTACCGTGATCAGCAAGGTGCGGTGGCCAGTCGCATTACCCAGGATGGCTGATGCCGAGCTGGGTTGACGGCACGCCCGCCGACACCATCGGCCTGGCCGACCGGGGACTGAACCTGGCCGACGGCCACTTTACCACCCTGCTGTTGCAGGGGGGGCGGCCGCGGCTGTGGCCGCTGCACCGTCAGCGCTTGGCCCAGGGCTGTGCCCGGCTGATGATGGCGGCCCCGGACTGGGCCACCCTCGAGTCGACTCTGGACAGCGCCGCCGCCGGCCTGCCGGAGCGGGCCGTGGCCAAGGTGGTGCTCACCCGGGGCGATCAGGGCCGGGGCTACGCCGCCAACCTGAATCAGCCTCCCCGGGTGATCGTCAGCACCCACCCCTATCCGCAGCACTACCTTCGCTGGCAACAGGCGGGGATCCGCGTCGGACTCGCCGACCTGGTGCTCGGCAGCCAACCGGCCCTGGCCGGTCTCAAGACCCTGGGACGCACCGAGCAGGTGCTGCACCGGGCCGAGGTGGATGCCGGTCCCTTCGATGAGCTGCTGGCGACGGATGGGGGCGGGCGGATTCTGGAGGCCAGTGCCGCCAACCTGTTTGTCGGCTATGGCCACACCCTGGTAACCCCCTCCCTGCACCGGGGCGGGGTAGCTGGCGTGCTGCGCCAGCACCTGCTGCACCTGGCCCCGCAACTGGGCTGGTCGGTTGAGATCCGCGATCTCCACCCCGGCGAACTGGCGCAGGCCGACACCGCCTTTGTCACCAATTCGCTGATGCAGCTGGTCCCCATTATCGAACTGCTGGGGCGTCCCCTGGCGATCCCCCAACCACTGAGACGGCTTCAGGAGGCGGTGCTAAGATGAATCGATGGATGACAAGGCTGCTGCTCTCCCTGATGAGCCTGGCTCTGGCGTTGGTGGTCGCCGCGGCCTACATGGTCCACCGGCTCGAGTCGCAGATGACGGCGCCACTGGCCATGGACCAGCCCACCGAGTGGACGCTGCCGGAGGGGGCGACCACGGTGCGGGTGGCCAACCTGTGGTCGCAGGCGGGCTGGGTGCCCACCTCTTTCTGGATCAAGGTGGCGGTGAGACTGGAGCCCGGCCTGGCGCAGATCAAGGCCGGCACCTATGAGCTCACTCCGCAGATGAGCGTTCGTGACGCGCTGCAGTTGCTGGTGGAGGGCCGACAGAAGGCGTTCCGCCTGACCCTGGTGGAGGGGGAGACCCTCAGGCAGGCGCTGGCGCGCATCGCCGCTCACCCTAAGCTGGTGCAGCCGGAGCAGGGGGGGGCCGCGTTGAAGGCGGCAATCGGTTTTCAGGGCGACAACCCGGAGGGGATGCTGTTCCCCGATACCTACCAGTTTCACGCGGGGGACTCCGCCGTGGCCCTGGTGAAGCGCTCCTCCGCCAGGATGCAGCGGGAGATCCAGCTTGCCTGGTCCCAGTGCCAGGAGGGGCTGCCGCTGAAGAACGACTATCAGATGGTGATCCTGGCCTCGATCATCGAGAAGGAGACCGCCCTGGCCGAGGAGCGTCCGTTGATCGGGTCGGTGTTCATCAACCGCCTCAACCGCGGCATGCGACTGCAGACTGACCCTACTGTGATCTACGGTATGGGCGAGCGGTTCAACGGCAACATCACCAAGGCGGATCTGCTGGAGCGCACCCCCTACAACACCTACCGAATTCGCGGGCTGCCGCCCACCCCCATCGCCCTGGTCGGCCGGGAAGCCCTGCAGGCCGCCTGTCAGCCAGCCCAGAGCAAGTATTACTACTTCGTGTCCCGGGGGGATGGCAGCCACCACTTTTCGCGGACCCTGAGAGAGCACAATCAGGCCGTCAACAAGTACATCAGAAAGAGATCATGAGTCAGACAGGAAAATTCATCGTCATCGAGGGCCTGGAAGGGGCGGGCAAGAGTTCCGCCATCGAGCGGGTCAATGCCTGGTTTGAAACCCACTTTCCCGGCCAGTCCAGAGTCAACACCCGCGAGCCCGGCGGCACCCCCCTGGCGGAGGAGATCCGCGAGATCTGGAAACGCCCCCGGCAGGAGCCGATGGCGAACCTGACGGAACTGCTGATGGTGTACGCCTGCCGGGCGCAGTTGGTGGAAACGGTGATTAAGCCTGCGTTGGAGCAGGGAAAGTGGGTGATCGGCGACCGCCACAACCTCTCCTCCCTGGCCTACCAAGGCGCCGGTCGAGGCTTGACCAGGGAGGTGGCGGGGCTGTCGACCATCACCCTGGGGCCGTTTAAGCCGGACCTGACCCTCTACCTGGACATCGACCCCAAGGCGGGCCTGGAGCGCGCCAGGGGCCGGGGTGAGCTGGATCGTATCGAACTGGAGAGCCTGGACTTTTTCGAGCGTGCCCGCCAGTGCTATCTGGAACAGGCGGCCAGTGACCCCAGCATCCGCACCATCGACGCCTCCCAACCTATGGAGAAGGTGCAACAGGATATTGAACTGGCCCTGGCTGAGGCGCTGCTGTGAATCCTCTGCCCGCCCCCCTGGTGGAGATGCCCTGGCTGGCACGGAGCTGGCAGCTGTGGCACCAGAGCCTGGCGTCCGGCCGCCTGAGCCATGGCTGGCTGATCTGCGGCGCCCGCGGCATCGGCAAGGGGGCCCTGGCCGATACCCTGGCCGACTCACTGCTGTGTGAATCGGCCAACCTGTGCGGCTACTGCCGCGGCTGTCAGTTGTTGGCGGCCGGAAACCATCCGGACCGGATGGTGATCTCGCCCGACCCCAGGGTGATCAAGGTGGAACAGATCCGCGACCTGATCCAGACGCTGGAGGGCACCGCCCACCAGGGGGGCCGCCGGGTGGTGGTGATTCAGCAGGCCGATGCGATGAACGGCGCCGCCGCCAACGCCCTGCTGAAGACCCTGGAGGAGCCCGGCACCGGGGTTCACCTGCTGCTGGTCAGTGATGCCCCTAATCGGCTGCCCGCCACCATCATCAGCCGCTGCCAACGGCTGATGGTGACCTCACCCAGCCGCGGCCAGTCTCTGGCCTGGCTCGGGGAGGGCAGGGTAGACCCGGCCAAGCTGGACGGCCTGCTGCGGCTGTTCGGTGGCCCGTTGAAGCTGGCCGAAGCCCTGGCCTCGGGCGAAGTGGACGCCATCGAGGCCTGGCGCCAGGGGTGGCAACGCAGCCTGAGCAGCGGGGTGCTGGACCCGGTGCTGTTCGGCCTGGACGACGCCCAGGCGGCACAGGCGCTCAAGTTGCTCTATATTGATCTTGTTGCCGATCCTCACGCCTACGTCACCTCCCTGAAGCGCTATCAGTCTGTGGCCAGGGCGGCGGCGGCGCTGCATCACAGGTTTGAAACCCAACCCGGACTCAACCCGGCGGCGGTGTTTCAGCAACTGATCAATCGCTAGGGCCTGAGGGCCCGCTTGGAGGCCCGATGACCACCAGCCTGACCCATCACTACGCCTCGCTGACCGAATTGCGCCTGGCCTACATGGCGTTTCTCAAGGGCGGAGGTCTGTTCGTGCCCAGTGAGCAGCCCAACCGGCTTGGCGACCGGGTCGAACTGAAGGTCACCCTGCCCGGTGACGCAGAGCCGCAGCGGATCATCGGGCCGGTGGTCTGGCTCAATCCTCAGGCGGACAATCAAAGGCCCATGGGGGTGGGAGTGGCCTTCGCCGAGGGCGACCAGGCACTCCGATCGCGCATCGAGCGGCTGCTGGCCGATACCCTGGGCAGCGGTCAATTGACCTGGACCCTCTAACCCCTTAAGCTCTGCCGCTTCGAAAATTTCCGGAGTGATGTTGTGCTTATCGATTCCCATTGCCACCTCGATCGCCTGGCCGACGATGCCAGCCCCGATTCGCTCAAGCCCGTAGTGGAGCGCGCCCGCGCCGCCGGCGTCAAGGAGATGCTCTGTGTCTCAGTGTCCCAGGCAGGTTATGAGCCGATGCGCCGCGCCGCTGAGCCCTTCGACGAGGTGGTGTTCTCCTGCGGTGTCCACCCCCTGGACATCAAGGAGGGATTCGATGTGGCCTGGCTCAGGCAGCATGCCCAGGATCCGCGGGTGGTGGCCATCGGTGAAACCGGCCTGGATTACTACTACAGCAAAGACAACATCCTCGACCAGCAGCGCGCCTTTGCCGAGCACCTCGAGGTGGCCCGCGAACTGGACAAGCCGGTGATCGTCCACACCAGGGATGCCCGTGAAGACACCCTGGGGGTGTTGCGTGAAGGCGGAGAGATCAATGGGGTGCTGCACTGCTTCACCGAGAACTGGGCGATGGCCAAGGCGGCGCTGGATATGGGGCTGTATATCTCCATCTCCGGCATCATCACCTTCCGCAATGCGGAGATGCTCAGGGACGTGGTGCGCCAGGTGCCCCTGGACAGACTGCTGGTGGAAACCGATTCCCCCTACCTGGCGCCGGTGCCCTACCGGGGCAAGCAGAATCAGCCCGCCTATGTGAAAGAGGTGGCCCAGTACGTGGCGGATCTCAAACACTGCTCCTTCGAGGCGCTGTGTCGGCAGACCGGAGACAACTACCAGCGACTGTTTCGCCGCTAGGGGCAGGGGGGCGACGGCCCCTCGTCATTCCGGACGGCAAGACAAAAAAAAGCCCATAACCACTCCAAGTTGTCACAGGCTTAGGGGAACTGTCGGGCGCACTCTTCCGGCGCCCGTTTCAAAGCTCCCATAAAGGTAGACTAAAAAATCACCGCCCGCCAAAAAATGAACGACGTTTTCCGTTGGGGCGGCGAGCCGGCCTGGCACAGCTCGCCACTCTCCACTCAGATCTTCGCTACATTATCCCGAACCAGGTCCCTTGGCAGGGAGTTCTTCAGCTTGTTGCCCACCCACTTGGCCTGTCCCAGGGGGGTGCCACGCCAACGGACCAGCACCTCACCCTTGGCTTTGGCGCCATTGTCCATGGGCAGATCCCGTCCCATCAGATAGGTGACCGCCTGGTCGTCGTCCAGCTCCACCGCCTTGCATGCCTCGGCGCCCAGGAGCATCAAGGCTTCGTGGCTGATCCTAAAACCGTGCTTGGCCTCCTCCGCCAGCCTGATCCCCAATCGCTGCATGCGGATGGCCGGGATGAAGCGGTCACTGCCTTCGGGGAACAGCCACAGCTCCTTGTCCCTGGCCATCAGGGTGGTCCGCGGCAGGGTGATGCCGAATCTGCTCTTCAGATGATCGGTCAGCGCCTGAACCTGTTTGCCTGGGGCGGGGACGAAGGGGAACCGACCCAGTCTTGGAGTCCGGTGTTCTCCCGCTACCGGACCGACCTTGCGCAGGGCGGCCACAAAGAACCCTTCGCTGTCGTACAGCTGGGGCCAGATATGCAGGAACCCCTCCTCGGTGACCGCCTTGTCGGCACCGTCGAACAGCCGGGACAGGTCGACATACTCCACCGCGTCGCCATGGCTCGCCTTCAGGTGCCGGCACACCTCCTGGTTCTCCCGACGGTTGAGGGTGCAGGTGGAATAGATCAGCACCCCGCCAGTCTTCAGCGCCTGGAATCCGGATTCGATCAGCTCCCGCTGCATCGCGGCGATGCTCTCCACCGACGCCAGACTCCAGTTGTTCAGGGCATCGGGGTCCTTCCTCAGGGTACCCTCGCCTGAGCAGGGGGCATCCAGCAGGATGGCGTCGAACGCCTCGGGCAGGGTGGCACCGAACACCCGGGCGTCGAAGTGGGTTAGGATGGCGTTGCTCACCCCCATCCGGGTGAGGTTGGCGTGCAGTCCCTTGAGTCTGGAGGAGGAGTACTCGTTGGCCATCAGCAGTCCGTGATTCTCCATCCAGGCCGCCATCTGGGTGGTCTTGGAACCCGGGGCGGCCGCCATGTCCAGCAGGGTGTCGACCCGGTCGACCAACGCCGCCAGGGCAACCGGCGGCATCATCGAGGAGGCCTCCTGGATATAGAACAGACCGGCCAGGTGCTCCAGGGTGTTGCCCAACTGCACCGACTCGTCCTCGCGGGTGAGCCAGAACCCCTCATGACACCAGGGGATCGGGTCGAAGTGCCACCCCTTGGGGGTCATGGCGGCGATAAAGCTGGCCGGGTCGGTCTTCAGGGTGTTGACCCGGATGGCGGGGCGCAGGGGTTGGCTGTTGAAATGAGCAAACTCCTCCAAGCTCAGGTGACTTGGTAAGATCTCACTGATAGAGTTGAGGAATTCTTGCTTAATTTGCGCCATGGCTGAGTCCGGCTTGGTAAAAATGGCGGCAAATATAGCACAGACCATGACAAAAAAGGTGGAGCGCGGGTGCTAAATAGACTGTGGTTGGCGCTGTTTTTCCTGGGGGCGGCCGGCGGACTCTGGCAGTGGCTGGTCGACGGAAACCAGCAGGTGCTGCCGGCGATGATCGCCAGCCTGTTTGAGATGGCCAGGTTGTCGGTGGAGATCGTCATCGGCCTGCTCGGGGTGTTGGCCCTGTGGTTGGGACTGATGCGCATCGGTGAACAAACCGGCCTGATCCAGGCCCTCTCCCGCGGGCTGACCCCGCTGTTCTCCAGATTGATGCCGGAGGTGCCCGCCGGCCACCCGGCCCTGGGATCGGTGACCCTCAACCTGGCGGCCAATGCCCTGGGGCTGGACAACGCCGCCACCCCGATGGGGCTCAAGGCGATGCAGGATCTGCAGAGCCTCAATCCCACCCCCTCCGTGGCCAGTAACGCCCAGATCCTGTTCCTGGTGCTCAACACCTCTTCGGTCACCCTGCTGCCGGTGACGGTGTTCATGTACCGGGCCCAGCAGGGGGCGGCTCACCCCACCGATGTGTTTATCCCGATCCTGCTGGCCACCTGTGCCTCCACCCTGGCCGGGCTGTTGGCGGTGTCCCTGGTGCAGCGTATCAACCTGCTCAACCGGGTGGTGCTGCTGTGGGGCGCGGCGCTGGTGGCGGGGCTGCTGGCGCTGCTGGCCTACCTGATGAGCCTGTCCGCCGAGGCCCTGCAGCAGTTCTCCACCCAATCCAGTGCCTTGGTGCTGTTCGCGGTGGTGATGCTGTTTCTCGGGCTGGCCTGGTACCGAGGGGTGAACGCCTACGACGCCTTCATTGCCGGGGCGGGGGAGGGGGTGAAGCTGGTGGTTACCCTGCTGCCGTACCTGCTGGCGATGCTGCTGGCCATCGGCTGGTTGCGCGGCTCCGGCGCCCTTGAGGCCTTGCTGGCGTTGATCCGCAGCCTGTGTGCCTGGCTGCAGCTGGACGACCGCTTCGTGGATGCACTGCCCACCGCCCTGATGAAGCCACTCAGCGGCTCAGGGGCCAGGGCGATGATGGTGGAGACCATGAACCATTACGGCGCCGACTCCTTTGCCGGGCGACTGGCGGCGATGTTCCAGGGATCGACGGAAACCACCTTCTACGTGTTGGCGGTCTACTTCGGCTCGGTGGGGATCCGCAATGGCCGCCACGCGGTGGCCTGCGGTCTGACCGCGGATGTGGCGGGGATCCTCACCGCCATCGCGGTAGCCTACCTGTTCTACGGCTGAGGAGCCCGGCGCAATGACTTGAGGGGCCCGCCAATGGCGGGCCCCTATGTTGTCACTGGAACAGCGGCGTCCATCTCAGCCAGCTCTCCCGGGAGCGTTCATGCAGGGGGAAGCGATCCAGACCCGAGGCGCGGTTGTGCTCGTCGGTGGCCTGCTCGGTGGCAAAAGCGATCCCCCCAATCAGCAGGGTGTCCAGCGACTCGGTGTGGATCTCGGCGCCGCTGAACAGCCCCAGTTTTACCGTCAGGCCGCTGGCGTTCCAGAAGCGGCTGGTGCGGTTGACCAGGTGACGGTATTGGGGCTGCAGCTCGATGGTGATCTCCACCTGGCTGGCGTTCTCGGCCAGCTCATGCTGAACCACCTCACCGACGGGGATCTGCCGGTAGAGGACCGGGCTGCCGATGCGCACCGATCCCAGCTGTGCCTGGGTCAACACCAGGCGCAGAGACTGAGCCTGGGCATCGGGTGCCGGTTCGGCGGGCAGGGCGGTGAACCGCTGCTGACCCGGGGAAGCGTCCGGACCGGGCAGGGCGGCCAGGTGGTTTCCCAGCACCAGGTTGGACACATTCTTGGTGCTGCCAAGTCCAATCTGCGCTTCGGCCAGGTAGTAGCGGGCCCCGGCGACGGCGAAGCGGTCCGCCCACTTGGGCGCCAGGGCCAGGGTGGCGGTAAGGCGGGTCAAATCGGGCGCCAGGGTGACGCGCTCGACCTTGCCCAGCCGCTGCTGATGGTATTTAACCGGGGCGCCGGCCTGGAGATCGGCGTCGGCGTCCAGGATCACCTGTACCCTTACCGCTGGTGTGAGCGCCTCGTCCCGGTTGGCATAGAGCCAGCGGTCACGCTGGGCGCCGGTCATCCCCTCCAGGTTGTCGAAGGCGATGCCGCCGCGCAGCAGGGCCATGGCGGCGGCGGCGTCGACCTCAAAGTGGGTTAACGACCCCTGAATGCGCACCCCTGAATAGCGCCAGAACCGGCTGGCGTTGGAGAAGAGGCGGCGATATTCGCCGTCCAGTGTCAGGCTGATCTGAAAGCCACCGTCGGCCAGGCGCACCCGCTTGACCTGGCCCACCTCCAACTGGCGATAGTAGACCGGGGCTCCGGGCGCCAGGCCGTCGGCCTGGTCGGTGTGGAGCTTGAGCCACAAAGGCTCGGGTGCATCGGCCGCCCCCTGGCGGTCCAGCAGCGGGAAGTGCGGGGCACCGGCGTCGGTGCCGGGCTTTCCCTTGGAGAAGGCGATACCACCGGACACCAGCTGTTGCAGGGGATCGGCCTCCAGGGTCAGGGTGGCGAGATCCGCCTGGATCCGCACGCCCTGGGTCAGCCAGAACTGACTGCCGTTGCCGACCAGGCCATCATAGGGGGCGTTGATCCAGGCCCTGATGCGGATGCCATCGCCATCGTCCAGCCCCAGCTCCAGCACCTCGCCCACCTGCAGCTGGTTGAAGTAGATCGGGTCCCCCCGGCTCAGGCCGGCGGCGTCCTGGCGCAGCAGGGTGACCGCCCGCCCGCTGCGGGCCTGGTCGGGCTTGCGTTCCTCCAGCAGAAACCGGTCCTGGGGCGCGCCGCTGCCGGCGGATACGTTGATGAAGTCTCCCAGCACCAGGTTACCCAGGTTGCGCACGCCCCGCAGCGACAACTCTCCCCTGACCTGCCAGAAGCGGGTACCCGAGACCAGGATGTGGCGATAGCTGTCTCGCACCGCTCCGGTCAGGGCCACCCGGTTGCCGCTGACCCGGATGTCGGTCAGTTCGCCCACATCCACTCCCAGCAGGCGGATCTTGCTGCCCACCTTCAGCCCCTCGGCCGTGGCTGCGTCGAAGGTGACGGTGTGATCCTGGGTTGCGGCGTCCCTGTCCTCATACAGGCGATAGCTGCGGCCGCTGCGGGCCTGGGGGCTGTCTTCGGGAGAGTCGAAGGCCACCCCACCGGTCAGCAGGCTGGCGATGCTCTCCAGCTCCAGTTTGACACCGGCCAGTGAGGCGTCGGCCGACAGGCCGGACACATTCCAGAAGTGGGAGCTCTCCTTGACCAGCGGCGCGTAGTTGGCGTCGATCTGGGCGGTGACCATCACCTTCTTGGTGTGGGGATCCAGCCTGGACTGGAGGATGTTGCCCACCTTGATCTGCTGGAAAAACACTCCGGAGCCGGCGTCCAGGGAGCCCCCCTTGTCGGCGACCAGCTGGATCAGGGTCGCATCCTCCTCCGAGGTCGGGGCCATGGTGTCCGCCTCGAACTGGGTGAGGCGCTCACCTTCGCCGGGCTTCATGGCGATGTAGTTGCCGGAAAACAGCGCATCCAGCCCCTCCACGCCGGTCAGAGACGCCTTGGGGCTCACCAGCCAGAAGCGGGTCTGGTCCCGGAGCAGGTCGTCCACGGTGTGGTCCATCTTCACCATCACGTTGACCGAGGAGCGATCCGGGTTCAGGGACACCTCCTGTACCATGCCCACCACCAGGCCCTGGTACTTGACCAGAGTCTTGCGGGCTTCGATGCCGTTTGCGTTGGGAAAACGGATGGTGATCTCCGTTCCCTGTTGCTTGATGTAGGTGAAAAGCAACCAGGCCCCCAGCACCGTGGCCAGTATCGGCAGAATCCAGATGGGGGAGAGCAGGCGCTTGCGCCGCACCCGGGCAGACTGGTTAGTGTTCATCGCGGTATTCAAGATCCCAGAGTAAACGTGTGTCGATGGATTTGGCTGCCAGTTGGGTGAACAGGATCACCATGGCAAAGAAGGTGGCGGCTGGCGCCGGTTTGGCGTCCAGCAGTTGTCCCATGTTGATCAGGCTGGCGACGATGCCGATCACAAACAGATCCAGCATCGACCAGCGGCCGATAAATTGAACGAAGTGATAAAACAGCATCAGCCAGCGGCGGGACAGTCTCAGCCCGAGGGTGATCGTGGTCAGGATGATCGTCAGGCCGGCGATCTTCAGCACCGGCACCACTATGCTGGCGACGAACACGATCACCGCGATGCCGGCCATCTCGGACTCCACCAGGGAGAGGATACCGGTGTAGATGGTATCGTAGCCGGTGACCCCCTGATTGGTCGTCTGGGTGATGGGAAAGAAGTTGGCCGGGAAGATCATCACCACGGCGGTGAGCAGCAGCGCCCAGGCGTACTGGAGACTGTTGGGGCGTCGGGGTTCCACCCGGGAGTGGCAGCGGCTACAGTGATCGCCCTCCATCACGATGTTGTGACAGTTGCGACAGAGGCGCCAGCTGCGATCGATGCCCCGTTCAGTCGGCAAATCGTTCTTCATACATCTGCCACATCAGGTCACGGTTATATTCGTACTGTACGTAAAAAACCATTATAAACAGCAGCATAAAACATAGTGTTCCCCAGCCGTAATGAAGATCGGCAAAGTCGCCCAGTTTGAAGGCCGCGACAAAGAAGCTGATGAGGTACACCTCCAACATTGCCACCTCGTCCAGCATCGGATGCCACTTGATCAGCTGCCTCAGGGCGACCTTGCCGGTCCCCAGTCTCAACAGCAGCAGTTGCAGCAGGATCGAGGTGAGCAGCAGCAGCGGCGCCAGTACCCCGGCGACGAAGATGGCACAGCCCACCAGCCAGAACCCCTGTTCGAAGGTGATGACCGCGCCGAAAGCGATGGTGGCCTGGCGCACGCTGCCCAGCAGGTTGACTTCGAGGATGGGCAGCAAATTGGCCGGCAGGTAGAGAATCAGGGCGGTGATCACCAGAGCGGTCAGCGCATTCAGATCGCAGTAGGGGGAGTCCATCAGCCGGCTGAGGCAGCGCGGGCAGAAGAGTCTCATCCCTTTGGGCAGGGCCCGGCGGCGGACGATCTGGTCACAGTGCGGGCACAATATGAAGCAATTTGACAAAGTTTACCGCCACTTAGCTTTGGTTATCTCCCCTATGATAGCGAACTCGATGGCAAATTCGTCACTTTTTACCCAAATACCCCGGTAAATTTGGTCGAACCAGTGTTGCGGGCTTGACTGACTTGTCAGAAACTGGGTTAATGACAACCTTATGTGAATGAACCGCTGAAAAGATGTCCAGTTCCGATCGAAACCCCTATGCCACTTTGGCTAAACAGGCCGAAGCGCTGATTGAGGGTGAACCCAGCCTCATCGCCAACCTGGCGAATATCTCTGCACTGATATTCAACTCCGTATCCGACCTCAACTGGGCCGGATTTTATTTATTGGAGGATCAGGATACGCTGGTGCTGGGACCGTTTCAGGGGCAGGTAGCCTGTGTGCGCATCCCCGTCGGCCGAGGTGTGTGTGGCACCGCGGTGGCCGAGGACCGCACCCAGTTGGTGGCCGACGTGCACGCCTTCCCTGGCCACATCGCCTGCGATGCGGCCAGCAACTCTGAGATCGTTGTGCCGGTGCACCATCAGGGTCGGGTCATTGGGGTGCTGGACATCGACAGCCCGTTGCATGGCCGTTTCGGCGAAGAGGAGAGACAGGGTTTCCAAGCCCTGGTTTCTGTGCTGGAGCGCCACCTGGACAAGGTGGGCCTGAAATGAAGGAGCTGGTGACCATTCACAGCTATCTCGCCGATCCCGAGGGGGTCGGCGACTGGGAAGGCGAAGAGGAACTGGCAGCAGACAACCTCAATCGCCTCTATCATGCAGTTTATGACGCGGCCGATGACGACATGGATCCCGCTTCCCTGGAAGCGATGCTGGAAGCCATCTGGCCCTATTGGCAACACAATCCCGAACTTACGGAGTTGGATGATGAGATGATCGAGGGGTTTGTCGATTCCCTCTTTGAGCATTTCAACAACAGTTCGGGTCAGGATGATTTTGATGACTACTGAGAACCAAACCAAGCTTTCCGACATCAAGGCGGTAATCGCCTTTCTGTGTGAAAAGTTCCCCAATTGCTTCAGCCAGGAGGGCGACGCCAAGCCGCTGAAGATTGGCCTGTTCCAGGAGCTGGCGGAGAACCTGGCGGATGACGAGCGCGTCAGCAAGACCCAGCTGCGCCAGGCGCTGCGCCGTTACACCAACAGCTGGCGCTACCTGCGCTCCATCAAGGAGGGCGTGCAGCGGGTGGACCTCGAGGGGAACGCCTGTGGCGAGATCGATGCCCAGCACGTGGAGCACGCCCAGCAGGCCCTCAAGGAGAGCCAGGAGCGCGCCAAGGAGCGCAAGGCCGAGCAGAAGCCCAAGGGGGACAAAGGAACCTCTGCCGCTCACAAACGGTCTAAGCTGAAAGGTAAACCCTCCGGCGCGCCCCGCAGCAAACCGGAAGGTGCCAAACGTCCCGCCAAGCCCCGCCCCGAGCTGAAGAGCGTCGAAGCGGCCGCGCTGAGTGTGGATCAGAAAGTCAAAGTTCAGTTGGGCCGGGCTCCGGCTGACGGTGTGGTGGTGGACATCAACAAAGATGACGTTCAGGTTCGCCTGGACTCTGGAATGACCATCAAGGTTAAGGCCTCCCACATCCGTATCTAATCCGAGCCGGCTTTAAGGAGTAAAGCACTTATGGTGAAAACGAGTCTCAAGATGACGACATTGGCCAGTCTGTTTGCCGGCGCGCTGTTCAGCGTCCAGGCCCTGGCCCTTTCTCCGGTCATCTCTGAGGAGGAGATCCCCGTCCTTAGCCAGGAGGCGCAGCACAAGGTTGCCAGCAAACGGATCACCAATCTGTTTACTCGTTCCCACTACCGTAAGTTCGCCATGGATCAGGCGTTCTCCGGGGAGATCTTCGATCGCTACCTGGAGCAGCTTGACTTCAACAAGAGCATCTTCACCCAGGCCGACGTGGACCGGTTCCGCAAGGTGCGCACCGAGTTCGGTGCCCACATCGCCAAGGGCGAGATGCAGGACGCCTACACCATCTACCAGGCGGCGCTGGACAAGCGTTACCAGAGATTCAGTTACGCCTTGAAGCTGCTGGAGACCCCCTTCGATTTCACCAAAGCGGGCGATAAGTACTACTTCGACCGCGAGGATTCCCCCTGGGCCGCCAACGAGGCCCAGTTGGATGAACTGTGGCGCCAGCGGGTGAAGAATGATGCGCTGAATCTGAAGATGACCGGCAAGGAGTGGCCCGAGATCAAGGAGATCCTCGGAAAGCGCTACAACAACGCCCTGAAACGACTGAGCCAGACTCACAGCGAGGATGTGTTCCAGAACGTCATGGGTGCCTTCGCCTATACCATCGAACCCCACACCAGTTACCTGTCACCGCGCAACGCCGATCGCTTCCAGACCGAGATGAATCTCTCCCTGGAGGGGATCGGAGCCGTGCTGCAGGTGGAGGATGACTATACCACCATCCGCTCGCTGGTCCCCGGCGGCCCGGCGGACAAGAGCGGTGGCGTCAAGCCCGAAGACCGGATCATCAGTGTCGGTCAGGAAGGGGAGAAGCCGGTGGACGTGATCGGCTGGCGGCTGGATGACGTGGTGGATCTGATCAAGGGTCCCAAGGGCACCAAGGTGACCCTGGAGATCCTGCCCAAGAAGGGCGGCAACAACGCCAAACCGAAGAAGGTGGTGATCGTCCGCGACAAGGTGAAGCTCGAGGACCGGGCGGTGAAGTCCGAGGTATATGTCCCGGAACAGGGGCCGAACCAGGGCCGCCGCATCGGGGTGATCGAGATCCCCAGCTTCTACGTCAACATCAGCCAGGATGTCTCCAAAGAGCTGGAGAAACTTGAGCAGGAGAACGTCGAGGCGATCCTCATCGACCTGCGCAACAACGGCGGTGGTTCTCTGTCAGAAGCAACCCTGCTGACCGGCCTGTTCATCTCCCAGGGGCCGGTGGTTCAGATCCGTGACCAGCGCGGCCGCATCAACATCAACCGGGACAGTGACGGTCGCATCAGCTATGACGGCCCGCTGACCGTGCTGGTGAACCGTTACAGTGCCTCCGCCTCGGAGATCTTCGCGGCGGCGATGCAGGATTACGGTCGGGCCATGGTGATCGGCGAGCCCACGTTCGGTAAGGGTACGGTGCAGCAGCACCGCAGCCTGGGTAAGTCCTACGACCTGTTTGACAAGCCCATGGGGCACGTGCAGTACACCATTGCGCGGTTCTACCGCATCAATGGCGGCAGCACCCAGATCAAGGGGGTCACCCCGGACATCGAGTTCCCCAGCTTCTTCCAGCCCGGGGAGTATGGTGAGTCTCAGGAGGACAACGCCTTGCCCTGGGACAGCGTGCCCAAGGCGAACTACCAGTCGCTGGATCTGGTGCCTCAGAGCATGGTGACCACCCTGAGTGCCAACTACGCCAAGCGCATCCAGACCAACCCGGAGTTCGGCTACCTGGCCGAAGATATCGACACCTACCGAGCGGAGAAGGACAAGGGCTACGTCTCCCTGGTGTTGGCCGAGCGCAAGGCGAAGGAGCAGAGTGAGGACGACCTGGCGCTGAAGCGGATCAACGAGCGGCGCGCGCGCCTAGGGGAGGCCCCCATCCAGTCTCTGGACGACGAGCCGGAACGCGAGGGTGATGACCAGGACAACGACTATCTGCTGGCCGAGTCCGCCAACATCACCCTGGACATGGTGGACTGGACCCGGCTCGCCAAACAGAAGTAGCTCGCTCCCACCATCGAAAAGGCCGCCTCGCGGCCTTTTTTTGTCTCTGTCGGGATTGTTTGTGATCCCGCTCCCAATCAGACATCCCCGCCTTTTCGGGGCCAACAGCCAGAGAATGTGGCTGCCCTGGGCCGCCCGGACAGGGATATCCGCCGACTGGTCGTCGGTTCACAGTCTGGCCAGAGTGACTCCGCTGTGGTAAAGCTATAATAAATAAACATTATATTAACAAATGTGGCCGGGTGTCGTCCCCTTCAGCAAGGCACCGGAGCTTCAAGGGAGTCGCAAGATGTCTGAGTATCACGGCAGATGGTCAAACCGTTTCACCTACATTCTGGCGGCCACCGGCGCCGCCGTCGGCCTGGGGAACATCTGGAAGTTTCCCTACATCATGGGGGAGAACGGCGGTGGCGCCTTCGTGCTGGTGTACCTGGTGTGCATCGCGCTGATCGGGGTGCCGGTGATGATGGCGGAGGTGATGATCGGCAAATACGCTCGCCTGGCGCCCTCCCGATCCGTGGTCAAGCTGGCCAGGGACACCGGACGATCCAGCGCCTGGCGGGTCACCGGCTGGGGTGGGGTGATTGCCGGTTTCCTGATCCTGTCGTTCTATGTGGTGATCGCCGGCTGGGCGGTGGCCTACACCTGGTACGGCTTCAGCGGCAGCTTCACCGGCCGGGATGCGGCGGAGATCGGTCAGCTGTTTGCCAGCCTCAATGCCAGCCCCTATCCGCTGCTGGGCTGGAGCGGTTTCATTGTCCTTGGGACCAGCATCGTCGTGGGCAAAGGGGTGCAGAAAGGGCTGGAGAAAGCGGTCAACTACATGATGCCGGTGCTGTTCCTGCTGCTGACCATCATGGTGATCTATGCCGCCAATACCGGTGAGTTTGCCGAAGCGGTCCGCTTCATGTTTGAACCGGACTTCTCCAAGCTGAGCTGGAACGGGGTGCTGATCGCCCTGGGCCACAGCTTCTTTACCCTCTCCCTGGCCTCGGGGATCATGATCATGTACGGCGCCTACCTGCCGGAGGGCACCTCACTGGTGAAAACCTCGGTCTACATCGCCATGATGGATACCCTGGTGGCGCTGATGGCTGGTCTGGCGATCTTTCCGGTGGTGTTCGCCAACGGACTGCCGGCCGGCGCCGGCCCGGGACTGATCTTCCAGAGTCTGCCCATCGCCTTTGGGCAGATGCCCCTGGGGTCACTGTTTGGCGGCAGCTTCTTCCTGATGGTGGTGGTCGCCGCCTTCACCTCCTCCATCGCCCTGATCGAGTCCAGCGTTGCCTGGCTGGTGGAGCATCGGGGCCTGCAGCGCTGGCAGGCGGCGACTCTGGCCGGCTTGGGCATCTGGCTGATGAGCCTGCTAACAGTGTTCTCCCTGACCGGTGCCGAGTGGACCATCTTGTCGCTGTGGGGCGATCTGCGCATGAGCTTCTTCGACTTGCTGGACTACGTCACCGCCAACATCCTGCTGCCCCTGGGCGGGCTGATCATCTCGGTGTTCAGTGCCTGGGCGGTGAAGGAGGAGATCAGCCGCGAAACCCTGGCCACTACCGATGGCCTCTATCGGCTGTGGCAGGTGTGTCTGAGGTACATCGCCCCGGTCTCCATTTCTCTGGTGTTCCTCAACCTGATCGGGGTGCTCAACCTGTAGGGCAGTTGGGTAAATCTGCAGCAAACGCGCCGCGACCGTCAGGAGCGGCGCGTTTTCTTGATATACTGCGCCATCACTCTCACTTCGGGCGTTCACCGGCACGGACTCGGTGGCGACAACCGCCCGTTACGTCCCCAGGAGGAGCAGCATGTCGCAACCCACAGCCCGCCATCGTCTCGATTACCGTCCCAGCCCCTATGTCATCGACACCCTGAACCTGACTGTCGAGCTGGATGATCACGCCACCCTGGTGACCGCGGTCAGCAGCGTGCGGCGCACAGAGGCCGACGCCACCGAGCTGGTACTGGTGGGGGAAGCCCTGGAACTGGTATCGGTGGCCGTCGATGGCATCCCGCTGCCTGGGGAAGCGTGCCGCCTGGAGCAGGGCCAGCTGGTGATCCCCCTGGCTCGGGAGCGGGCCGAACTGACCGTGGTAACCCGCATCGATCCCGCCAATAACACCGCCCTCGAGGGGCTGTATAAGTCTGAAGGCACCTTCTGTACCCAGTGTGAGGCGGAAGGGTTCCGTCGCATCACCTACTACCTGGACCGGCCCGATGTACTGGCCCGCTATACCACCCGCATTGAGGCGGACCGCGCTGCCTACCCCTATCTGCTGGCCAACGGCAACCAGGTGGAGAGTGGCGAACTGCCTGACGGGCGCCACTTCGCCACCTGGGTTGATCCCTTCCCCAAACCCAGCTACCTGTTCGCCTTGGTGGCCGGCGACTTCGATCTGCTGGAGGACAGCTTCACCACCGCCAGCGGCCGCGACGTGGCCCTGCAGCTGTTCGTCGACAAGGGACAGAAGCATCGGGGCCACCACGCCATGGCCAGCCTGAAGCGGGCGATGAAGTGGGACGAGGAGAGGTTCAATCTGGAGTACGACCTGGACATCTACATGGTGGTCGCCGTGGATTTCTTCAACATGGGGGCCATGGAGAACAAGGGGCTGAACGTCTTCAACTCCAAGTGCGTGCTGGCAGACAGTGACAGCGCCACCGACGCCGAGTTTGACCGCATCGAGTCGATCATCGGCCACGAGTACTTCCACAACTGGACAGGCAACCGCATCACCTGCCGGGACTGGTTCCAGCTGAGCCTGAAAGAGGGACTGACCGTATTCCGTGACCAGGAGTTCTCGTCGGATCTCGGCAGCCGGGCGGTAAACCGCATCGAGGCGGTCAAGGTGATCCGCGGCATTCAGTTTGCCGAGGACGCCGGTCCGATGGCGCACCCCATCCGCCCCGATAAGGTGATCGAGATGAACAACTTCTACACGGTGACCGTGTATGACAAGGGCGCCGAGATCATCCGCATGCTGCACACCCTGCTGGGTGAACAGGGGTTCCAGAAGGGGATGACCCTGTACGTGGCGCGCCACGACGGTCAGGCGGTCACTTGTGATGACTTCGTCCAGGCGATGGAGGACGCCAGCGGCGTCGATCTCGCCCTGTTCCGCCGCTGGTACAGTCAGTCCGGCACCCCGGTGCTGACCGTCACCGAAACCTTTGACCCGGCCAACTGTCAATACCGGCTGCACTTCAGCCAGCACACACCCGCCACCGCCGACCAGGCCGAGAAGCTGCCGCTGCATCTGCCTATCAGGCTCGAGCTGCTGGATCAACAGGGTAGGACCCTGGCTCCCCGCGTCAAAGGTCGGCCGTTCGACGGCCTGTTCAGCCTGACCGACGCGGAAGCGACCCTGGTGTTTGACGGGGTGACCGCCAAACCGATCCCCTCCCTGCTGCAGGAGTTTTCCGCGCCGGTGAAGCTGAATTTCCCCCAGAGTGACCAGGAGCGCATCCACCTGATGAGCTACGCCGGCAATGCCGTGGCCAGGTGGGACGCGGCCCAGGGAATTCTCGCCGACGCTCTGTTGGCCAGCCTCGATGACCGCCAGCCGGCGATGGACGCGATCACCGACGCCTTTGGCCGGGTGCTGCGTGATACCGAGCTGGATCCGGCCCTGGTGGCCCAGATGCTGACGCTGCCCTCGGTTGCCACCCTGATGGAGCTGCGCAGTGGCTGCGACGTCCTGGCGCTGTGTCGGGCACGTCGGCAGTTGCAAGCCGATCTGGCCGTCCGGCTTGGCCGGGTGATGGCCGAAGCCTATGATCGCTGTGCCACTGCCGGCGACGCCCCTCATCGCGCGCTGATGAACCTGGTGTTGGCGTACCTGGCCCTGGACGGTGACAGCGGGCGGGTAACGGCCCAGTTCCAGAAGGCGATCAACATGACGGAAACCCTGGGTGCCCTGCGGGCCGCCAACCAGGCACTGTTGCCCCAGAGGACTCAGATGATGAGCCAGTTCGAGGCGCGCTGGCGTCAGGATCCTCTGGTGATGGATAAATACTTTACCCAGCTGGCCACCACCCCCCTGGCAGCCGACGACCTGCTGACGCAGCTGGCAGAGGCGATGAACCACAGCGCCTTCGACATCAGCAACCCCAACCGGGTCCGAGCCCTGGTGGGGGCCTTCGCCGACGGCAACCCCGAAGTGTTCCATCACCCGTCCGGTGTCGGATACCGCTTCCTGACAGAGCAGCTGGAGAGACTCAACGCCATCAACCCCCAGTGCGCGGCGCGCCTCATTACGCCGTTGATCGGTTTCAAGCACCATACGCCGGAACGTCAGGCACAGATGAGGGCCTGCCTGGAGCGGCTGATGGCCAGGGACGATCTCTCCACCGATCTCTACGAGAAAGTCAGCAAGAGTCTGGCCTAGAGGACAGGGGGCGGCGCCAGCCGTCCCCCCGCCCATGATCTACCTCTTCGATCTTTCCATCGGATGGCAGCAGATGCAGCGCTACTACCAGGGCAAGGCCCAGGTGGTGGTGGTGCGCTGCCTGCAGGGCAGGGTGATCCACCTGCACCCTAGGTACCTGCGCCCCTTCCTCACCGCCCGTGGCATTCAAGGCCGCTTTCGGCTGACCCTGGACGCCGATGGCCGCTTCGCCGATCTGCAGCGGCTGATGTAACACACCATTAATAGAGTAATAACTTCAAACGGGTGTTGCATTCTGAGCCGGCGTCGACGCGCGGGGTAAGATGCAAAAATATCAATGACTTACGATATGGCTGAGTGTCAGAGCGTGAGCTGAATCAAATTTTAACCTCTTTTTCCCGCGATAACCTTAGATAAGCTCCTAAAAATTCAGCGGATTTTCCCTGCTAAAAAGGTTGCTCCCCCCAAGCCGTTGTTGTAACAATGGGGTTAATGTGTCGTTACACTGACGACACCCAACAAAACTATAAATTCAGGGAAGGGAGAACCGCGACAATGAGACAAGGCGCTAAGGTTTTTCGCCGCTCTGCGCTGGCTGCCAGTATCGGTATTGTACTGGCGGCTCCGGCCTCAGCCGTTACCTTTAATTGGGGAGAGATAGAGGGGAGCTTTGACTCCACCTGGACCGTAGGGGCGGCCTGGCGGGTCGAAGACCGTGACTACGACAGGGTCGCCAAATCCAGCCAGCCCGGGCTGGACTGGAGCGGCTACGGATTTGATTTTGCCGGGGGCGGGTTCAACGAAGTCTATGGCGGCGATCAGTTGTTTGCCCTGCCTGGCTCCTACTCCGCCAACCAGGACCTGGCCAACCTGCTCTACGACAACGGTGACACCTTTACCGAAGTGTTCAAGGGATTGCACGAGCTGGAACTGGTGTACGACAACATGGGTGTATTCATCCGTGGCATGTACTTCTATGACAAGCGTCTCGAAGACTCAGACTTCGATTACCGCAACCCGGTCTCCGGCGCCAAGTACGACGTGTGCCAAGACTCCAAGGCGTCCGAGTACGCCTGCTCCGACATCCGCCTGCTCGATGCCTACTTCTTTGCCGACTGGCTGATCGGCGACATGCCGCTGTCGGTGCGCATCGGTGAACAGGTGGTCAGCTGGGGGGAAAGCACCCTGATCGCCCACGGCATCAACTCCATCAACCCGGTCGACCTGGCCCGTCTTCAGGCCCCTGGCGCCGAACTCAAGGAGGCCTTCATCCCGGTCGGCATGGTCTGGGCCTCCCTGGGCCTGACCGAAAACGTTAACTTGGAGGCCTTCTACCAGTACCGCTGGGAGCAGACCCGCCTGCCGGTCACTGGCACCTACTTCTCCAGCAACGACTTCGCCGGGGCAGGGGGCTACGTCAACAACGCCCAGCTCGGCTTTACCTCCAACCCGGACAACACCCTGGACTGGGTACTGAGCCAATACGCCCAGCTGAGCAGCGTCGCCGCTCAGACCGCCGGCGCCATGGGGCCGGAAGCCCTGGCGCAGCTGGCGACGGCGGCCATCGCCTATCCCACCAAGGTCACCCTGATCAACCATGAGCAGGAGCCCGATGATCAGGGGCAGTTCGGTATCAAGCTGGGGTACTACGCGCCGGAGCTGAACGACACCGAGTTTGGCCTCTACTACATGAACTACCACAGCCGTCGCCCCCTGATCAGCGGTCAGACCGCCAACTTCGGTGCCGAGGCGATCGGGGCGGATCTGGCGACCCTGGCCGCCCTCAACGGTGAGGTGACCCGCAGTGATCTGCTGGGACTGGACACCTTCTCCAAGGCGGCCCTGGAGTACCCGGAGGACATCAAGCTCTACGGCCTCTCCTTCAATACCACGGTGGGGGACACCTCGGTGGCCGGTGAGATCGCCTACCGCCAGGATGAACCCCTGCAAATCGACGACGTGGAGCTGCTGTTTGCGGCGATGCCGGAGCAGCTGTACAACGCCGATCCCGAGACCTTCGCCATCTTCGAAAACCTGTCCCAGTACGTCAAGCCTGACGGCAGCAAGGTGGGCCCAGGTGAATACGCGCCCGGCTATGTGCTGACCGACAGCACCCAGGCGCAGATGACCCTGACCCACATCTTCGGCCCGATGATGGGCGCAGACAACTTCTTGATGCTGGCGGAGTTTGGCGGCGTCTGGCTCCATGACATGCCCGACGAGGCGGTATTGCGGATGAACGGCCCGGGTACCGAGCGGGCCGGCGCCAAGGGGCGGGAAGACAACCTGGCGGTACTGGATATCCTGCACAACGGGCCGGAGGAGGATGCCTTCCCCACCGACAGTGCCTGGGGTTATCGCCTGGTGGCCAAGTGGGACTACTCCAACGTCGCCTTCGGCTGGAACCTGTCACCCCGGGTGGTGTTCTCCCACGACGTCAGTGGCACCACCCCGGATCCTCTGTTCCTGTTTGTCGAAGATCGCAAGTCCGCGTCGTTGACCCTGGCATTCGATTACCAGAGCCGCTGGTCCGCCGACCTGGCCTACAACGCCTTCTGGGACGGAGAGGGCTCAACCAACTCTATGGAAGACAAAGATTTTGTCTCCTTTAACCTGAAGTTCTCAATCTAAGAGGGGAGAGGAGTAATGCAAGTAAAACCACTTTTTGCGGCCATGTTGGCCCTGAGCTGCAGCTTTGGCGCCCTGGCCAAGGTGACCCCGGAACAGGCAAAGGCCCTGGGTGACACCCTGACCCCGATCGGCGCCGAGAAGGCTGGCAACACCGACGGTTCCATCCCCGCCTGGAGCGGCGGCATCACCGAGGCGCCGGCCGACTACAAGAAGGGGGAGTTTCACACCGACCCCTACGCCGACGATAAGCAGCTCTACACCATTACCGCCGACAACATGGGCGACTACGCCAAGCTGCTGACCCCGGGTGTCAAGAAGATGTTCGAGATGTATCCGGACACCTACAAGATGAAGGTCTATCCGACCCGGCGCAGCGCCTCCTATCCGCAGTTCATCTATGACGCCTCCATCGCCAATGCCACCACCGCCGAACTGGTGGCCGGCGGCAACGGCCTCAAAAACGCCTCCATCGGTGTGCCGTTTCCCATTCCTCAGAATGGCCTGGAAGCGATCTGGAACCATATCCTGCGTTATCGCGGCACCGATGCCCAGATCCTGCGTGGCCAGGCGGCCCCCACCGCCAGCGGCAGCTACACCCTGGTGAAGACCGACGAGAAGATCAAGTTCCTCTACTCCCGCCCCGATGCCGACGCTGTCCAGCTGCAGAAGGACAACCTGCTGTTCTACTTCAAGCAGGTGGTCACCTCGCCGGCGCGCCTGGCCGGTACCGCACTGCTGGTGCATGAGACCATGGATCAGGAGAAGGAGCCCCGCAAGGCATGGACCTACAACACCGGTCAGCGTCGGGTACGCCGAGCGCCCAACGTGGCATTCGACACCCCGGGCACCGCCTCTGACGGCATGCGCACCACAGACGATTTCGACATGTACAACGGTTCGCCCTCCCGCTACAACTGGGCACTCAAGGGCAAGAAGGAGATCCTGATCCCCTACAACAACTACCAGTTGCACGGGGCGGACATCAAATATGAGCAGATCCTCAAGCCGGGCCACATCAACATGGACCTGGTTCGCTGGGAGAAGCACCGGGTATGGGAGGTGGAGGCCACCCTGAAGGAGGGGATCAGCCACCTGTACAAGACCCGCACCTTCTACCTGGATGAGGACAGCTGGCAGGTCAGCCTGGTGGATCTCTACGATAAGCGGGATCAGCTGTATCGCGTCGGCATGGCCCATGCGGTGAACTACTACGACCTGCCGACCCTGTGGACCACCCTGGAGGTGTTCTACGACCTGAGCTCGCGCCGCTACCTGGCGATGGGGCTGGACAACGAAGATGGCGTGGCCAGCTTCGACGAGGAGTTCAGCGTCAAAACCGAGTTTACCACCAACGCCCTGCGTCGCAGCGGTCGGCGCTAAATCTTAAAACAACAATAAGGGGGCAGGTCACTGCCCCCGGTATGGATACCACTATGCGGCTAATGATGTTGATTCCGCTGGCCCTGACGGGCGGTTTCGCCGTGGCGGAGCCACCGGCCCCCACCCCCCTGGCGGCGATTGAAGCGCCGAAAGCCCTAACCAGTCCGATGATGAGCCTCGCCCAGGCGGGCGATGCCCTGGTTGCGGTCGGCAGCCGGGGACAGGTGCTGGTCAAACCCGGGGGAAGTGATGCGTGGCAACAGGCCCAGGTGCCGGTCAGTACCCTGTTGACCCGGGTGTTTATGCTGGACGGTCAGCTGGGCTGGGCCGTCGGCCACGACGCCACCATCCTCCACACCAACGACGGCGGCCACAGCTGGCAGCTGCAGCAGTGGCGGGCCGACCTCGAGGTGCCCCTGCTGGATATCTATTTCCGCAACCCCCGCGAGGGCCTGACGGTCGGCGCCTACGGCCAGTTGTTTCGCACTGCCGATGGTGGCAACTCCTGGCAGTTCGAGTACCTGGACAGCCTGCTGAATGAGGATGACCGGCTCTACCTGAAGGAGTTGCGTGCCGACAGCGAAGAGGATTACCTGGCCGAGCGGGCGGCGATGCTGCCCCATATCAACCGGCTGATCGCCTTGCCCGGAGGCGAACTGTTCATCGTCGGCGAGATGGGGCTGATGGCCCGCTCCGACGACTTCGGCGCCTCCTGGCAGCGTCTGCCCGAGATCTATTTTGGCTCACTGCTGGATATGGCCATGGACGACGAGGGGCGCTGGGTGGCCGTGGGCCTGCGCGGCAATGCCTTCGAGAGCCGCGACCGGGGAGAGAACTGGATGCCGCTGGATCTCGACACCAAAGGCACCTTCAACAGCATCCGGCGCCTGGCGGACGGCACCCTGGTGATGGTGGCCAATGGCGGCGATCTGGCCTATCGCAAACCGGGACAGGCCCAGTTTACCCTGATGCGGGTGGCCAAGGGCCAGGACCTGGTTGACCTGGCACAGAACGGCGACGGCAACCTGTGGCTGGCAGGCAGCCAGGGTGTTCAGGCATTCACCATTGAGAAGTAAGGAGTGTTTATGACCACAAGGATGGTGAACTGGATTGAACAGATGCTGTTCCGTGCCAGGGAGACGGTATTGCTGATGTTCCTGGTGGCCACCGTTGCCCTGGGTTACGGTGCCAGCCAGTTGAGGATGGACGCCGCCTTCACCAAGAACATCCCCCTCAACCACCCCTATATGGCCACCTACCTCAAGCACCGGGAGCAGTTTGGCGGCGCCAACAGCATCATGGTGGCGGTAGAGGACAGCAGCGGCGACATCTTCAATCCCAAGTTCTTCCAGGTACTGCGTGAGATCCACGATCAGCTGTTCTTCATCGAGGGGATCAACCGCAGCCAGGTCAAGTCGCTCTACTCGCCCTCCACCCGCTTTACCGAGGTGGTGGAGGATGGCTTCCAGGGCGGTCCGGTGATCCCCGCAGACTTCAAGCCCACCGAACAGGGGCTGGCGGTGGTTCGGGCCAACATCGAGAAGGCGGGAGCGGTGGGCCGCCTGGTGGCCGACGACTTCAGTGCCGCCATGGTCAGCGCCCAGCTGATGGACAGGGTCTCCCTCGGCGAAGAGGAGCGGGCGCGGGCCCAGAAAGAGGGGCGAACCGACATGACCAAGCCCCTGGATGTGCTCGCCCTGGCCGACACCCTGGAGCGGGAGCTGCGTGCCAAGTACCAGGATGACAGCATCAAGATCCACATCATCGGCTTTGCCAAGATGGCCGGTGATGTGGCCGAAGGGGCCGCCGGGGTGGTGGGGTTCTTTGGGGTGGCCCTGGTGATCACCGCGTTGATGGTGTTCTACTTCTGCCACTGTCCGAAGCTGACCATCCTGCCGCTGTTTTGCTCCATGGTGGCGGTGGTGTGGCAGCTGGGGGGCTTGACGGTGCTGGGGTTTGGGCTGGATCCGATGTCGATCCTGGTGCCCTTCCTGGTGTTCGCCATCGGCGTCAGTCACGGGGTGCAGATGATCAACGCCGTGGGTCACAAGGTGGCCGAAGGGCACAGCGCCAAGGCGGCTGCTCAGTTGGCGTTCCGCAGCCTGCTGGTACCCGGTGGGGTGGCGCTGCTGTCCGATACCATCGGTTTTCTGACCCTGCTGTCCATCGACATCGGCATCATTCGCGAGCTGGCGATCACCGCCTCGCTGGGGGTGGCGGTGATCATCCTGACCAACTTGGTGCTGCTGCCGATCCTGCTCTCCTATGTGAATTTCGGTGAGCGCTACCTCAACCGGGTCAGGGAGGAGCACGCCCGGGTGTCCCCGGTGTGGCAGGCCATCTCGGTGTTTGCCGCCAAGCCCTGGGCACTGGTGATCGTGGTGGTGGCGGTGATCGGCTTTTTGGCCGGGTATGAGAAATCGCAGCAGATGAAGATTGGCGATCTCCACGCCGGCGCCCCGGCGCTGAAGGAGGACAGCCGCTACAACCTGGATACCGCCTTCATCACCGACAAGTTCACCATCACCACCGACGTACTGACGGTGATCGTCGAAGCGTTTCCTGAAGCCTGTACCTATCACCATGTGCTGGAGCGCATCGATCGCTTCCAGTGGCAGATGGCCAACGTGCCCGGGGTGGAGTCCACGGTCAGCCTGGCGTCGGTGGCCAAGGTGGTCAACGGTGGCTTTAACGAGGGCAACCCCAAGTGGCGGGTGCTGCCTCGTACCACCCCAACCCTGGTGCAGTCCGTGGCGCAGATCCCCACCTCCACCGGCCTGCTGAATAACGACTGCTCGGTGATGCCGGTCTACCTGTTCCTCAAGGATCACAAGGCGGACACCATCAACACTGTGGTGGACGAAGTGAAGGCGCTGCAGCAGCAGTTCGATAACGATGAGCTCGGCTTTCGCCTGGCGTCCGGCCCTGTGGGGGTGATGGCCGCCACCAATGAGGCGGTGGAGGCGGCCCAGGGGCCGATGATTCTCTATGTGTATGGCGCCGTATTCCTGCTCTGCCTGATGAGTTTCCGCTCCATTCGCGCCACCATCGCGGTGATCGTGCCCCTCTACCTGGTCTCGACCCTGGCCCAGGCTCTGATGGTGGCCCTGGATATCGGCCTGACCGTCAGCACCCTGCCAGTGATCGCCCTTGGGGTGGGGATCGGCGTGGACTACGGCATCTACATCCTTTCGAGCATGTCGATCATGTTGCGTGAGGGCAAACCGGTGCAGGAGGCCTATCTCAAGGCGCTGTGTGACCGGGGCAACGCCGTGGTGTTCACCGGCATCACCCTGGCGGTTGGGGTCAGCACCTGGGTGTTCTCGGCCCTGAAGTTTCAGATGGACATGGGGATAATGTTGACGTTTATGTTTCTAGTCAACATGTTGGCCGCGATTATTCTCCTTCCGGCAATGGTTAAGTTGTTGTGGTTTAATCGAAAAGCCTGATTGATTTAATAGCACCCCTGAATAAAAAGGCCGCATTTGCGGCCTTTTTTGCATAGAAAGCGTACATTATTGACGCTTTTTTCAGAACTTCCTCATTAACCACTTATAAAGCCCGATTTTGAAAGTGGATTCCGCTCACAGTTCCCCGGAAATGGTGATACACTTCGCTGCATCCGCGGTGCCGAAGGGGCGCCGAAACGGAGCTTAAAAATTACAAAAATCTGGTGCCATTGCAGCAGAGGGAATAAGCAACATGGCTAATAACGACACCATCCCTTCCGTCCTACTCGAAAACGTTGTGGGTCTCATCCACAGCAACCTCCCCAAGCAGGAAGCACTCCTGCTCGAACGCTTTGCCCACGCCTTGTATGGCACGCTCTCCCGTGAAGACCTTCATGCCCGTAGCGACAGCGATCTCTACGGCGCCATCCTCAGCCTGTGGAACAGTCTGAATCAGGTCACGGGCGGTAAGACTTTCAACCGGGTGTTTAACCCGGCCCAGAGTACCCATGGTTGGCAGTCCAACCACACGGTCATCGAGATGATCCAGCCCGACATGCCGTTCCTGGTGGATTCGGTCTCGATGGCGTTCAATCGCCTGGGGGTGACGTCGCACCTGCTGATCCACGTCCCCCTGGCGATCCAGCGGGACAAACAGGGCAGGGTGGTGGAGCTGCGATCCCTGGCGGAAGCCAAGGCCAACGACGAGCGCATCGCCGTGTTCCTCATCGAGGTGGACAGCCTTGCCACCCAGGCGGAGATCGACTCGGTTCACCGTGAGCTGAACTCGGTGGTGGGCGACGTGGCCGCCTCGGTCAACGACTGGGATGCGATGCGCGCCCAGCTCGGTGCCACCGTCAAGGAGATGGAGCAGAGCGACGTCGAGGGCAAGCACGCGGAGGCCACCGAATTCCTCAAGTTCCTGCTCGATCATCACTTTACCCTGCTGGGCTATCGTCGCTACGATCTCAAACCGGTGTCCGGGGACGTGGAACTGAATCCCCGCATGGAGACCGGACTGGGGATGATGCGCAGCAAGGATGACAACAGCCGCCATCTTCTGCTCTCCTCCTTGCCGGAATCCGCCCGCAGAGAGGCCCTGGGCCCGGCGCCCCTGGTGCTGACCAAGACCAACTCCAAGAGTCGGGTGCATCGGCCCGCCTACATCGATTACATCGGCGTGAAGCGCTTCGATAGCAAGGGGCGGGTGATCGGCGAGGACCGCTTCATCGGCCTCTATGCCAGCTCGGTATACAACCGCAGCCCCAGGGAGATCCCTCTGCTTTCCGGCAAACTCAACCGGGTGATGGAGCGATCCAGGCTGGCACCGCGCTCTCACGATTACAAGGCGCTGCTGAACGTCCTGGAAACCTATCCCAGGGATGAACTGATCCAGGCCACCGAGCAGGAGCTGCTGGAGATCGGCCTGGGCGTGCTGCAGATGCAGGACAGGGACAAGGTTCGCCTGTTCCTGCGCCGGGATCTGTTTGGCCGCTTTATCTCCGCCATGGTGTATGTGTCCAAAGACAGGTACAACACCCAGCTGCGGGTAAAAACCCAGAAGCTGCTGGCAGACTATTTCCGCGCCGAGGAGTCGGTGGAGTTTACCACCTTCTTCTCCGAGTCGACCCTGGCGCGCACCCACTACCTGGTAAAAGTTGAAGATAACGATATGGATATTGACGTCATCGAGCTGGAGAATGACCTGGTTGAGCTGGCCCGTTCCTGGGAAGACAAGGTGGACAGCGCCTTGCGCAAGACCTTCGGCCAGGCGAAGGGCAAGGCGATTGCCAACAACTACATTCCCGGCTTCCCCCGCAGCTATAAGGAGGACGTCCTGCCCTCCGCCGCCGTGGTCGATGTGGCCAAACTGACCAAACTGGATGATGCCCACCAGCTGGGTATGCTGTTCTACCAGCCCCAGGAGGCGGTGCTCGATGCCAGCCAGGTCAGGTTGAAACTGTTCCACAAGGATGAGCCCATCCACCTGTCGGACGTGCTGCCGATGCTGGAGAATTTCGGCCTGCGGGTGATCGGGGAGCGTCCCTACTGCATCAACACCAGCGACGGTCAGGTCTACTGGGTCCTCGATTTCAACATGACCCTGTCCGCCAAGGCGGACACCGACATCAACGCCTCCCAAAATCGCTTCCAGGAAGCCTTTGCCCAGGTGTGGGCTAGGGAGCTGGAGGATGACGGCTTCAACCGTCTGGTCCTCTCCGCCGGCATGACCGGTCGCGAAGCCAGCGTGCTGCGCTCCTACGCCAAGTACATGTGGCAGATCGACGGCACCTTCTCTCAGACCTATGTGGAGGAGACCCTGGCCGAGTATCCTCACATCGCGTCACTGCTGGTGAAGATGTTCGATCGCAAGTTCAACCCCAGCTCCAAGGCCAAGCGCGACCTGGAGAAGCAGATCGCCCAGGCCAACACCTACCTGGACGATGTCTCCAACCTCGACGATGACCGCATCATCCGTCGCTACATCTCACTGATTCAGGCGACCCGGCGCACCAACTTCTATCAGCCGGACGCCACCGGCGCGGACAAGAGCTACATCTCCTACAAGTTCTGTCCGGCAGAGATTCCGGAGATGCCGCTGCCGCTGCCCAAGTTCGAAATCTTCGTCTACTCGCCCCGGGTCGAGGGTGTCCACCTGCGTGGCGCCAAGGTTGCCCGTGGCGGCCTGCGCTGGTCCGACCGTCGCGAGGACTTCCGTACCGAGGTGTTGGGACTGGTGAAGGCCCAACAGGTGAAGAACACGGTGATCGTACCCTCCGGGGCCAAGGGCGGCTTTGTCTGCAAGAACCTGCCCACCGACCGTGACGCCATGCTGGCGGAGGGACAGGCCTGCTACAAGATCTTCATCAGTGCGCTGCTGGACATCACCGACAACATCGTCGGTGGCGAGCTGACGCCGCCCAACCGGGTGGTACGTCACGACGAGGACGACCCCTACCTGGTGGTGGCGGCGGACAAGGGGACGGCCACCTTCTCCGACATCGCCAACGCCATCTCCGAAAGTTACAACTTCTGGCTGGGAGACGCCTTCGCCTCCGGCGGCCAGTACGGCTACGACCATAAGAAGATGGGCATCACCGCCCGCGGTGCCTGGGAGTCGGTAAAGCGCCACTTCCGCGAATTGGGGATCAACTGCCAGAGCACCGACTTCACCGTGCTGGGCATCGGTGACATGGGCGGAGACGTGTTCGGCAACGGCATGCTGCTCTCACGCCACATCCGGCTGCAGGCTGCCTTCAACCACATGCACATCTTCATCGACCCCACCCCGGATGCGGCCAGCTCCTACGCCGAGCGCGAGCGCCTGTTCAATCTTCCCCGTTCCACCTGGGAGGATTACAACGGCAAGCTGATCTCCGAGGGCGGCGGCGTATTCAACCGCAGCGCCAAGTCCATCAAGCTGACTCCGCAGATCAAGGCGATGATCGGCACCAGCAAGAATCAGCTGACCCCCAATGAGCTGATTCGCCACCTGCTGATGATGGAGGTGGATCTGTTGTGGAACGGCGGCATTGGCACCTATGTGAAAGCCAGCTCCGAGACCAACGTCGATGTGGGTGACCGTGCCAACGACGTGCTGCGGGTCAACGGCGCCGAGCTTCGCGCCAAGGTGGTCGGCGAGGGCGGCAACCTGGGCCTCACCCAGCTGGGGCGGATCGAATACGCCAAGCGGGGCGGCCGCATCAACACCGACTTTATTGATAATGTCGGTGGGGTCGACTGCTCCGATAATGAGGTCAACATCAAGATCCTCCTCAATCAGTTGGTGACGGAAGGAGATCTCACCGTCAAACAGCGCAACCAGCTGCTGGAGAAGATGACCGACGAGGTGGCCGAGATTGTGCTGCAGGATTGTCGCGACCAGGCCCAGTCCATCTCCGTCACCGAGGGGCTCAACTCGGATCAGCTCAAGGAGCAGATCCGCTTCATGCAGCACCTGGAGAAGGCCGGCAAACTGGACCGCGGCCTGGAGTTCCTCCCCAACGAGGATGAGCTCAATGAGCGCCAGCTGTCCGGTGTCGGTCTGACCCGTCCTGAGCTGTCGGTGCTGGTCGCCTACGCCAAGATGGTGCTCAAGGAGCAGCTGGTGTCGCCGGAGATCACCGACAATGAGTTCCTGGCCCGCCGCCTGGTGAACTACTTCCCGGTGGAACTGCAGCAGCGATTCTCCGCCCAGATGGCCACTCACCCGCTGCGGGGTGAGATCATCGCCACCAGCCTGGCCAACGACATCATCAACGAGATGGGCCTTAATTTCATCCAGCGTATGCAGGATGAGACGGGGGCCGCAGTTGAAGAGGTGGCAATCTGTTACACTATCGCGTGTCAGGTCTTTGATCTCGAAGATCTTAAACAACAAATCAACGCCCTTGAGGACGTTGATGCCCACAGGCAGACCGAACTGCTGAATCAGGTGCGGCGCACGTTGAGGCGGGTAACCCGTTGGTTCCTGCGTCACCGCAACCGTAGCCTGAGCATCGAAGCCGAAGCCGAGTTCTATCGCGGCGTGGTGGAGGAGCTGAATGCAGGCTTCGACAACTTCCTGGTGGAGGACGAAGTGGCGCAACTCTCACAAGAAGAAAGCGCCATGGTGGAGCAGGGCATTACGCCACAACTGGCGCGCCGCATGTCCCACCTCAGTACGCTGTTCTCCGCCCTGGACATCGCCGAAGTGGCCAAGTCTGAAGGCAAGCCGGTGGCCCTGGTGGCCGAAACCTACTTCAAACTGGGTGCCGGCATCGAACTGCACTGGTTCCTGAATCAGATCAGCCAGCAGCCGGTAACCAACCACTGGCAGGCGCTGGCGCGGGCAGCGTTCCGCGAAGATCTGGATTGGCAGCAGCGCCTGCTCACCTCGGTGGTTCTCAAGAACTGTCAGGGCGAGTGCGACGCCGATGCCATCATCAACCAGTGGGTAGAAGAGAACGAACAGACCCTGGATAGATGGTTACACATGATGGCTGAGTTCCACAGCTCCAAGACACATGAATTTGCGAAATTCTCTGTTGCCCTGCGGGAGCTAAACCTGCTGATCATGCGTTGTAATTCCCATGGTTAACCCATAACAACAGAAGCCTCGGCAATTGCCGGGGCTTTTTTTAGCAAGGAGAAAACACATTGTTCTATAAGATTGCACAAAAGTTCTTGTTCCAGACCAATCCGGAATTCGCCCACAACTTTGCAATCACCTCCCTGCGCTGTACCGCCGGCACCCCGCTGGCGATGTTCTACAGCCAGAAGCTGCCCGCGGCGCCCGTGGAGTGTATGGGTCTGACGTTTCCCAATCCGGTCGGCCTCGCCGCCGGCATGGATAAGGACGGCGAAAGCATCGATGCCTTCGTCGCCATGGGCTTTGGCCATATCGAAGTGGGCACCGTTACCCCCAGGCCACAGCCGGGCAACGACAAACCCAGGGCGTTCCGTCTGCGTCCCGCCAAGGCGATCATCAACCGCATGGGGTTTAACAATCTCGGCGTCGATAACCTGGTAAAGAACATTAAGAACAGCAACCGAGGGGACGCGATTATCGGGGTCAACATCGGCAAAAATAAAACCACGCCGTTGGAAGAGGGGAAAAACGATTACCTCTTCTGCATGGATAAAGTGTATGAAGTGGCGGATTATATAGCGGTGAATATTTCATCGCCTAACACTCCGGGTCTGCGCTCTTTGCAGTACGGCGAGATGCTCGATGACCTGCTGTCTGCGCTGAAAGAGCGCCAGTCAAAACTGGCAGAGCAATATAATCGCTATGTACCCATCGCATTAAAAATTGCTCCGGATCTGAGTGATGACGAACTCAAACAGATCTGTGACGCCCTGGTTAAATTCAAATTTGACGGGGTCATTGCCACTAATACCACCCTGGACCGTGAGGCGGTAAAACATCTGCCGGAGCACGCCGAAGCCGGCGGTCTCTCCGGCGCGCCCCTGACCCAGAGAGCCACAGAAGTCATTGCAAAGACAGCTGAATACTTGGACGGGGCCCTGCCGATCATCGGGGTCGGCGGGATCGGCAGTGGCCAGGATGCCATGGACAAGCTGGATGCCGGGGCAAAAATCGTCCAGATCTACACCGGCTTTATCTATGAAGGTCCTGAATTGATTAAGTCGATCACCGAAGATTTTCTCAAGAGAAAATAGAGATCGATCAAATATTGATCAGGCCGCCATTGGCGGCCTTTTTTATTTCCGATCTAATTATGATCGGCGATCGAAAAGATCGCAGTTTCAGATCTTTATTTTTTAAAATAGATCCTTAAAATAATTGGTTTTATTTCTTGCCCAATCCTGAATAGATGGATTAGTATAAAATTCATCCACAAAGAAAGGATGCGTCTCATGTTGCTTATGCCCAGTGCAAATTGGCGTTGGTTTTTCGAACCGCAACACTCCAGGTTGGCGTTAGACCTTGGAGAGGAGATGCTATTCCTCACTCCCTACACCCCCAGCCAGTTGATTCCGGACGCGCTGCACGGCACGGCGTTCTGCGCCGAGCAGGCGGAGTTCTATACCCGCTGCATCAATGAGCTCGGCAAGCAGCTGACTCTGAGCGACCCGCAACTGGTGCAGATCGCCCTCAATGCCACCGCCCTGAGCTTCTTTGCCCTGCCCCGCATGCCCAAGAGCTGGTACTTTAGCCACAGCCAGAGCATCGTCTACAGCAAACCCGCCAAGGTGTGTCGCCTCGACACCGAGCAGGGCGCCGGCCTGTTCGTCGTGGTTCAGGCGGAGGAGCGCAGTTCCCTGGTGATGCTGATCTCCGACTCGCTCGAGCTGGGGTGCAACAAGCGTCTGGCCCCCTTTGAGGCGATCAAGGTGATGAACGATCGCCTGGCACCGGCCCCCAGGGCGGTAAACCACGCCTTTACCGCCGCCTGATTGGCGGTATTTCCATCAGCTTTTAGCCATTTCGGTCAGCTCTGACCGGCACTTAAGGGTATACTAGTGCCTTTAATATCAACTGCCGGAATAGCATGAAGCGTTTCTACGCCGCCGTCCCCAAGGGTCTCGAGTACCTGTTGGTGGATGAGCTGAACGAATTGGGGGCCCAGGAGGTCCGAGAGGGCCTGGCCGTGGTCCACTTCCAGGCGGATCTGACCACCGCCTACCGCATCTGTCTCTGGTCACGCCTGGCCAGCCGGGTGGTGATGGTGGTCACCGATCTGGAGTTTGACGATGCCGACGATCTCTACGTCAAGGTCAAGGCGATCCACTGGCCCTCCCTGTTTAACAGCCTGCGCGGTTTCATGGTGGACTTCCACGGTACCAACCGCGAGATTCGCAACAGCCAGTTTGGCGCCCTCAGGGTGAAGGACGCCGTAGTGGATTGCTTTATGGAGGAGTGCGGTCAGCGTCCCGGCATCACCAAGAGGGACCCGGAGATCCGCATCGACGCGGTGCTCAAGGGCAACAAGCTGAGCCTGGGCCTGAACTTTGCCGGTGCGCCCCTGCATCAGCGCGGCTACCGCACCGAACGGGGCCAGGCGCCGCTGCGCGAAAACCTGGCCGCCGCCATGCTGATCCGCTCCGGCTGGCACAAACAGATGACCCTGCCGCTGGCGGATCCCTTCTGCGGCTCCGGCACCCTGCTGATCGAAGCCGCCCTGATGGCCGCCGACAAGGCGCCGGGGCTGCTGCGTGAGCACTGGGGGTTCCACGCCTGGCTGGGGCACGACGAAGCACTGTGGCAGCAGCAGCACGCCGACGCCACTCTGCGTGCCAGCCGCGGCATCAAACGCTGCCAGACACCACTGTTCGGTCGGGATCTGGACGGCCAGGTCTTGACCCTGGCCAAGCAGAACGCCAAGCGGGCAGGGGTGCGCGAGCTGATCCAGTTCGACCAGGGCGATGCCCTGGAGGCGCGGCCCCTGGGCGATGAGCCCGGGTTCCTGGTGACCAACCCGCCCTACGGTGAGCGCCTGGGCAACCTGTCCGGGCTGATCGGCCTCTACAGCGAGTTGGGCCAGATGCTGAAGCGCCACTGGGGCGGCTGGCGACTGAGCCTGCTCTGTTCCGAGGAGATGCTGTTCAACGCCCTGAGGATGCGCGCCGACAAGGAGTACCGGCTGTTCAACTCCAACCTGGAGGTGAAGCTGTGCAACTACACCATCAAGGGGCGCAGCGAGGCCGAGCTGGCCCTGGCGGCGCCGGCCTCTCTGGGAGGAGAAGAGTTTGCCAACCGTCTGCGCAAGAACCTCAAGCAGCGCAAACGCTGGCTGAAGAAGCAGGCGATCGACTGCTACCGCCTGTACGACGCCGATCTGCCCGACTACAACGTGGCGGTGGACCTCTATCAGGACTGGGTGGTGGTGCAGGAGTACGCGCCACCCAAGAGCGTCGATGAGGCCAGGGCCAAGGCGCGTCTGGTCGACATCATGGGGCAGATCCCCCAGGTGCTGGAGGTGGACCCGGCACGGATCATCCTCAAGACCCGTCAGCGCCAGAAGGGCAAAAGCCAGTACGAGAAGCGCAGCACCCGCTCTGTCGACCTGGTGGTTAACGAATACGGTGCCAAGTTCAAGGTCAATCTGACCGAGTACCTGGACACCGGCCTGTTCCTGGACCACCGCCTGGCCCGCCAGACCATCCAGCAGATGGCCAAGGGCAAGAGCTTCCTCAACCTGTTCGCCTACACCGGCACTGCCTCGGTGCACGCGGCACTGGGGGGCGCCAGCGCCACCACCACCGTGGACATGTCCAACACCTATCTGAGCTGGGCCGAGGAGAACTTTGCCCTGAATGGCCTCCGCGGCCGCCAGCACCAGTTTATCCAGGCCGACTGCCTGCAGTGGCTGGAGCGGTGCAATCAGCAATACGACTTCATCTTTATCGACCCGCCGACCTTTTCCAACTCCAAGAGGATGCAGGCCAGCTTCGACGTCCAGCGGGACCACCTGTTGCTGATGCGCAGCCTCAAACGATTGCTGCGCCCGGGGGGCACCATCCTGTTCTCCAACAACAAGCGCAACTTCAAGATGGATCAGGCGGGACTGGCGGAGATCGGCCTGAAGGCGGAGAACATCAGCGCCCGCACCCTGTCCGAAGATTTCGCCCGCAACAAGCAGATTCACAACGCCTGGCTGGTGACCCATGGCTGAGCCCATCCTCTACCATACCGACGGCTGCCACCTGTGTGACCAGGCGGCTCAACTGCTGGACCGGCTGGGGGGCGGTTACCGAAGGATCGATATCGTCGACTCCGAGGAGTTGGTCGAGCGCTACGGGGTGCGCATTCCCGTCGTGCGCCGCCCCGATGGCGCCGAACAGGGCTGGCCCTTTGACCTGGCCGAGCTACAACGATTTTTGGAAGACTCATGAGCCTGATACGCATCAACGACGGCCAACTCGCCTTTGGCCACATCCCCATGCTGGATCACGCCGAATTTGTCCTGGAGCCGCGGGAAAGGGTGTGCCTGGTCGGCCGTAACGGCGCCGGGAAGTCCAGCCTGCTCAAGGTGCTCGCGGGCATCCAAGAGCTGGACGATGGCACCATCACCAGCGACAGCGGCGTCAAGATCGCCTACCTTCCCCAGGATCCGCCGCGGACCCAGCAGGGCAACGTCTACCATTACGTCGCCCAGGGGCTGGCCGACGTGGGCGACCTGCTCGAACGCTACCAGGGGCTGAGCCAGGCGGTGGCCCAGGACGCCAATGAGACCAACCTGGCCCGGCTGCACCGGGTGCAGGAGGAGATGGAGCAGAAGGGCGCCTGGAGCTCCGAGCAGCAGATCAGCCAGACTCTGAGCCGATTGCACCTGGACGGCGACACCGCCATGTCCGATCTCAGTGGCGGCTGGCAGCGGCGGGCGGCCCTGGCCCGGGCCCTGGTGCGGCAGCCCGACGTGCTGCTGCTGGACGAGCCCACCAACCACCTGGATATCGACGCCATCGAGTGGCTGGAGGAGCTGCTCAAGGGGTTCGACGGCAGCATCGTCTTCGTCTCCCACGACCGGGGATTCATCCGCCGGGTGGCCACCCGCATCGTCGATCTGGACCGGGGCCAGCTCAACAGCTTCCCCGGCAACTACGACAGGTATTTGCAGGCCAAGGAGGAGCTGCTCAGGGTCGAGGAGGAGCAGGCGGCGGAGTTTGACCGCAAGCTGGCCATCGAGGAGACCTGGATTCGACAGGGGATCAAGGCCCGGCGCACCCGCAATGAGGGGCGCGTCCGTGCCCTGAAGACGATGCGCCAGGAGCGCGCCGAACGCATCGGCCGCCAGGGCAATGCCAACATGAAGATGGAGGGGGGCTCCCTCTCCGGCAAGCTGGTGTTCGACATCAAGGGACTGGGGTTCGCCTGGGGGGAGAAGACCATTGTGGCCCCCATGGATCGGCTGGTGAGCCGGGGCGACCGCATCGCCCTGATCGGCCCCAACGGCTGCGGCAAATCGACCCTGATTAAACTGCTGCTGGGCAAACTCACGCCGCAGCAGGGAGAGGTGAAGCAGGGCACCAAGCTGGAGGTCGCCTATTTCGATCAGCACCGCAGCGACCTGGACCTGGACAAGTCGGTGCAGGACAACGTTGCCGACGGCAGGCAGACGGTCACCGTCAACGGCAAGGACCGCCATGTCCTGGGTTACCTGCAGGACTTCCTGTTTGCCCCCGCCCGAGCGCGCAGCCCGGTGCGTTCGCTCTCCGGTGGGGAGAAGAATCGGCTGCTTCTGGCGAAACTCTTCCTAAAGCCCGCAAATTTGCTGGTTATGGATGAACCCACCAATGATCTTGATGTCGAAACCCTCGAGCTGCTCGAAGCCAAACTGGCGGAGTACCCCGGCACGCTGCTGCTGGTCTCCCACGACCGGGAGTTTATCGACAACACGGTCACCAGCACCTGGTGGTTCGGCGGCCAGGGCCAGTGGCACGAATACGTCGGTGGCTACAGCGATGCCCAGAGGCTGGGAGCCCGTTTCTACAGTGAGCAGGCCGCCACGGCCGAGCCCAAAGCCGCCGCCCCCAAGGCGGAGAGGGAGCAGAAGGTCGACATCGCTAAACCGAAGAAGCTCTCCTACAAATTACAACGTGAACTTGATGCGCTTCCTGCTAAGATGGAGGCCCTTGAAGAGGCCATCGAAGCGGCACAGCAACAGATTGCCGAGCCTGGTTTTTTTGACCAGGATCCGAATGACACAAACAAAATTCTGGCCAAACTGGCCGAGGATGAACAGGAATTGGAGTGGTGTTTCAGCCGGTGGGAAGAGCTGGAAACCATGAAAAGTTCAGGCTAAGGGGAAATAATGAGCCTTAAGACGTTTAACTATAAAAAAACCACCCTGGCGTTGGCCCTGGTTACCGCCTGGGGCACCCAGGCCGGCGAACGCCAGTGGCCCGCCTACGAGATCGCCAACCTCAGCGACACCTTCTCCCTGGCAAACAGTCAGCTCGCTGAGACGCGCAACGGCTTTGCCGGCAAGATCAACGATCAGGGGGTGGTGGTCGGCATCGCCCAGGGGATCAACGACACCAGCACCGACGACGACGACAACAACAACGTGGTCGGCGAGGTCGAGGATGTGGTCTACGGCACCGTGGAAGCACTGACACCCAGCACCACCCGTCCGTTCAGGGGGAACAACTTCCCCTTTGAACTGGACGAGTCCGATGGCTGGAAGGCCAACCACGCCGCTCTCGACGGTCAGCTGGCGCCCAATCTGGACGCCGATGCCACCACCGATGCCTTCTACTACGGCCTCAAGCGCTCCAGCGACATCCGGGTCGGGTCGGTGACCGGGCCTCAGCAGAAGATCGACGACCCCAGCCCGTCCGAGGGTGATACCGATCCCTTTTTCTATGTTCGTGACTTCGAGACACGCGCCATCGTCCAGGCCGGCGGCAATGAACTGCTGATCCCACCGGCCTACACCACCTACGAGTCGGACAAGGCCAATGCCTCACCGCTGGAGATCGGCGGTTTCTCCCTGGCGGCAGACATCAATGCCACCGACATGATCGTCGGTTACATGAGCACCGGCTTGAGCAAGGGGGGCGCCAACGCCCTGGATACCTGCTGGGACCGCGAGGCGGACAGCGCCATCGACACCCCCCTGGCGGTGTGTGTGCAGGCGGCCAAGAATAACAACACCATCCTCTATCAGCGCCGGGCCGCGGTATGGCAATACGACAGCGCCGCCAACAGCGCCACCCTGGTTAAGACCCTGCCGCTGCCCTTTACCCCCAGTGACAGCGACACCAATGTCTATGTAGCCCGGGGCCTCGGCATCAACGACAATGGCATCGTCGTCGGTGAGTCAGACCAGCGCAACGACGACGGCAAGCTGATGAGCTACGACTGGGCACAGATCTGGACCACCGACGGCAACGTCATCAGTCCCACCGATCTGAAGAAAGATGGCCTGCGCGGCTCGACCGCCGTCGCCATCAATAACAGCAACATTGCCGTGGGCTCGGTGGAGCGTTACATCGGCGGCTACGCCCGCACCAAGTTCTGGGTGTACGACGTCGACGCCGGTGAGGACACCTTCACCGAACCGCGCGACTTCAACCCCAATGCCGAGACCGAGTTCTCCTCCCTGGCCCGGGACATCAACGATGCCGGCCTGGTGGTGGGCAACATCGAGGTGGACATCCAGACCGGGGTGCTGCGCCGCCGCAACGGCTTCATCTACGACTACAACGCCGATCAGGCCGGGGACAGCAACACCTTTGTCAACGTCAACAGCCTGCTGACCTGTGAATCCCGTGGTTATGTGGCCGATGAGCAGGGCGCCACCGTCGACGGTGAGGGCAACCGCTGGTCCAAGTACACCGTGACCGACGAGACCTCGTTCGCCCAGCCCATCACCTATGAAGTGGACTTCACCGTGGTGGAGGCCAACAGCATCAACGACAACGGCGATATCGTCGGGACCGCCCTGGTGCGGCTGCCCCGGGTAAAGGTGGAGGACGGCAAGGTGGTGACCGAGGAGGTGACCGACCCCAACACCGGCGAGACGGTCACCAAGATCGTCATCGAGACCGACGGCTTCGGTAAGCCGATCACCGATCAGCTGCCCCGTCCCATCGTGCTCAAGGCCAACGGCTCAGCCAGCAGCTGTACCATTCCTCTGGAAACCGCCATCGATCCCAAGCCCAACGAGCGCTCCGGTGCCTCCTGGCCGCTGGCCGGGATCCTGGCGCTGTTGCCTCTGGCCTGGTGGCGTCGTCGTCAGGCGTAACTGACCAGAAAGCCGAACGGGGGGAGCAGTGGCTCCCCTTTTTTTGTACAAAATAGTGCGTTTATTCTCAGTAGCTTAATCTTGCCGTCATCATTTTGTCTTTTTCAGGGGGTTGAACGGGGATGAAAAATCGCCAATAGTGGTGACTGAAGCGCAAGCTTCCTCAACCTGTAGAGACAAAAAAGAAGGATGAGTGTTAAATGAAGAGACAGAAGCGGGATCGTTTGGAAAGAGCAGAAGCACGAGGATTTCAAGCCGGTTTGTCAGGGCGCTCTAGGGAACAGTGCCCCTACCAGTCCCTAGACGCCAAAATGAGATGGTTGGGCGGTTGGCGAGACGCCATCGACAACCGGGTGTCGGGACTATTTAACAAGTAATCCATCTTAAGCCTCCAATTTCGGAGGCTTTTTTCTGCCCGCCTTGTCAATTCGGGACTGGAGTGGGATGCTAGGACCAGAGTTCACTCAGGGAGAGAATGATGAGCCAGCAACAGTTCTACGATTTTTCCGCCCCCTCCAACCGCCACGACAATATCAGCATGGCCACTTACCGGGATACCGTAGTGCTGGTGGTCAATACCGCCAGTGACTGCGGTTTTACCCCCCAGTACCAGGGACTGGAAAAGTTGCAACAGCGCTATGGCGACCAGGGGTTCACGGTACTGGCGTTTCCCTGCAACCAGTTTGGCAACCAGGAGTCCGGCAGCGATGAAGAGATTCGCCAGTTCTGCGATCTGAATTTCAACATCAGCTTTCCGCTGTTCGCCAAGGTGGAGGTCAACGGCCGCGGTGCCCACCCGCTGTTTCAGTGGCTGAAGAGTCAGAAGGGCGGGTTGCTGGGCGACGGCATCAAATGGAACTTCACCAAGTTCCTGATTGATCGGCAGGGCAGGGTGGTGAAGCGCTACGCGCCAACGGTCAAGCCGGAGCAGATCCGCAAGGATATCGAAGCCTTGCTCTAGGACAAAACAGGGGGAGCCTGAGGCTCCCCCTGTTTCTGTCAGCCAGTCGGCTTAGAAGCTGCTGGTGTCCTGGAACACGCCCACCTTCAGGTCGGTGGCCTGGTAGATGAGACGGCCATCGACGAACAGCTCGGCATCGGCCATGCCCATGATCAGCTTGCGGTTGATGGTGCGCTTCAGGTGGATATGGTAGGTCACCTTCTTGGAGGTCGGCAGAATCTGACCGGTGAACTTCACCTCACCCACACCCAGGGCACGCCCCTTACCCTTGGCCCCTTGCCAGGCCAGGAAGAAGCCCACCAGCTGCCACATGGCGTCCAGACCCAGACAGCCAGGCATCACCGGATCGGACTCGAAGTGGCAGTCGAAGAACCACAGGTCGGGGTTGATATCCAGCTCAGCGATCAGCTCACCCTTGCCGTGCTTGCCACCGGTGTCGCTGATGCGCAGGATGCGATCCAGCATCAGCATGTTGTCCTTGGGCAGGCGGGGGGCATCGGTGCCAAACAGTTGGCCGTGGCCGCTTTCGATCAGTTGTTCTTTGCTAAAGTGGTCTACCCGCTCTTGGGGCAGCTCGGCGGTAGCTTGCATAGCTGGACATCCTCTGATTAAGATGCCGACAGATTAGCGAACACCTGTTCTCTGAACAACTCCGATCAGCTGAATCCGAACCGATTTCTGATCCTTTGCCACAGTGTCTGGTGCTCATCCTCTGAGCCGACCAGTTGTTCAAGCCGCAGTTGCACCTTGCCATACAGGCTGTTTTCTGGGTATCGCCCCTCGTTGTCCGCCTCGGCCAGCGGGATGTCGCACACCAGTTCCAGCGCCTGCTCCACCTTATCCACCTGGTAGAGATGGAAGCGGTTCTCCGCCACGGCCCGGATCACTTCGCCGGAGAGATTCAGCTGACGCGCGTTAGCCGTTGGCAGGATCACACCCTGGTTTCCGGTCAGGCCACGGCTGTGACAAACCCGGAAAAACCCCTCGACCTTCTGATTGATGCCGCCGATGGCCTGGACATTGCCAAACTGGTCCACCGCCCCGGTCAGCGCCAGGTTCTGGGCGATGGGGGAGTCGGTGATGGCGGAGATCAGGCTGCAGTACTCCGCCAGGGAGGCGCTGTCGCCGTCGATAGTCTGGTAGGACTGCTCGAATACGATGTTGGCGTTCAGGTGCAGCGGCGCATCCCGGCCAAACAGGCGGTAGAGGCAGGCAGAGAGAATCATCATCCCCTTCGCGTGGATGTTGCCTCCCAGCTCCGATTTGCGCTCGATGTCGGCCACCTCGCCATCCCCGTAATGGACGGTAGTGGTGATCCGCGCCGGCTCGCCGTAGCTGTGGCCACAATAGTCCACCACGGTGAGGCCGTTGATCTGTCCGACCGCTTCTCCCTGGGTCTGCACCAGCACCATCTCCTCCTGAATCGACTCGTGAGCCGACTCCTCCAGGGCATTGTGCATCCGGGTCTGGGCATTGAGGGCCCGCTCAATCTCATCGACGGTCACTTCGTCCAGGCCGGCAGAATCGAGTCGCTTCAGCAACCGGGTCATCTCCGCCCAGCTGAGGCTCAGCTTTTGTTGATGCTCTACCAGCCGACTGGCATGGCGAGCCAGCCGCTGGGCGGCCTCGAGGGAGAGCGGGCGGCCACAAAGTTCCGCGCACAGGGTGGCCACGGCGCTGAGCCAGAGGGGCAGGGCGCCTCTGACGCCGATATCCAGCTCTGGCTGGCACTCGCCGTAGAGCTCAACCACATCGCCGAAGTCACCGTCAAAGCCGCACAGGTTGTCGTACTCGCCACTGGAGCCGATCAACACCAACTGGCACTCGACTCGGCGTTGTTGCCCCTGGTCATCCTGGAAGTAACCCCGGGTCAGCGCCTGGCGCAGTGGCCACCAGGCGGCGGGACGCTCTAGCAGGAACTCCACCGGCATCAGCAGCAGACCGTTGAATGACAGCAGACCCGGGGTATCGCGGTTGCCATACAGGGCGGCGCGGCTGATCACCCGATCCACCAGCCTGGTGGGACGACCGTCGCCCCGGTTGAGCTGGTCGATCAACGCCAGGGGGTCGAGGCCGGGCAGGGTAGCCAGGTAGAGGTGCCGATCCTCACGCTGGCTCAACGCCTGCCAGCACTCCATCACCCGCGGCTGTCCCAGAAGCAGGGGCGGTTGCGGTTGAGGGTGGAAGCCGGCGTCGTCGCCGAATTGTAGGGTCAGCTGAGCTGCACTGAGCCGATAATGTTGCCGATTGACCAAGAGGGTCGGTCTCCGTGGGGAAAAAGGGCGACTATACCATAACTGCTCACCAAAACTGAGCGCCTTGCAGTCGCTTCGGAACATGATACTGTATATGTATACAGCTTATTCTTGATTGGTGACAAAATGACCCCCAGGGCGATGCCGCTGTTCGATACCCTGAGCCGGTTCGAGCAGCCCAACCACAGCGTCAACCTCTATCTGGCCGGCCTGATCCAAGCGGGAATCGCCGACGCCGGCGTGACCTATGAACACAGCTACGACTGGCTGCTGGAGCAGCGCAGCGTGGAGAACAATTTCAAGAGCCACCGCAGCGAGCTGACCATCTTCTTTCACTGGCTGTGGCGGGTGGAACAGCGCTCCATCACCCAGGTGGACCGGCAGGTACTGTCGCGCTACCTGGAGTATTGCCGCCAGCCGCCGCCAGCGCTGATCGGCTACTGTAATCTGTCGCAGTTTAAGAGCTGCGAAGGCGAGCGCCTGCCCAACGACAGCTGGAAGCCGTTCCTCGGAAAATCCCGAGACGGGGCGCCTTTGGCGTATCAACTGTCGCATTCGGCGATACGTACCAAGCTGGCGTTGCTGTCGGCCTTTTTCAGTTACCTCATCGATGTCGATTTCCTCGACCGCAACCCGGCGGCGATCCTGCTCAGGGCCGGTCGCTACAAGCTCAGCCAGCAGCACCAGCGCGCCGGAGAGGATGATGAGCAGCTCAAGGCGTTCAGTGAGCTGCAGTGGTCCTACGTCATGGAGTGCTGTGACCGGCTGGCCGACGCCGAGCCCGAGGTTCATCAGCGGACCCGGTTTTTGATCCACCTGATGTACAGCTGCTATCTGCGCATCTCTGAAGTCGCCGCCAGGCCAGGATACACGCCGGTGATGGGTCAATTCCGGCGCGACCGCAAGACTGGCGTTTGGGGCTTTTTCGTGCCCATGAGCAAATCAGGCAAGTCCGGTACCGTGGCGGTGTCGGATCAGTTGCTGCAGTCGTTGACACGCTACCGCCGTTTCCTGGGACTGAGCGAATTGCCGGCGCCGGATGAGCAGACGCCGTTGCTGGTCCGCCACAGGGCTTCGGGCCGGGGCCGGGACGCCGGCATACGCCAGGCCAACCTGGGAATTCGTCAGCTGCGGGAGATCATCGACGGCGTCATCGCCCAGGCGGCGGAACTGGCCGCCGCGGACGGATTGCACCAGGACGCAGCGGAGATGCGCGCCTTGTCCAGCCACAGCCTCAGGCACACCGGCATCAGCCACGACATCAATCTGCACGGCCGGCCGTTGTCCCACGTGCAGGCGGACGCGCGCCACGACAGCATCGACACCACCAGCCGCTATCTGCACACCAGCCGGGTTGAGCGCCATGAGAGCGCCGCCCGCAAGCCGATGGAGACCCTGGGCCGGTAAAGCCGATAACGCCATTTATCGGCATTGGGAGCAGCCATCCTGCCAATGCCGTGACTCTGACGTCGATGTGCGCACAATGTATATTATGGTAAAAAATATAGGGAGAGGTTGGAGGGTGCAAACCGGCCCCGTCGCCCTCGCTCGAACCCATGCTGCTCGGCGCACCTCCCCGTCAACCCAGGCGTCACTGTTCTCCGGACTCGCAACCCGGGTTTGTGCTGCCTCTTCCTCATCCGATAAGTTGGGAAAGCCGTGTACCCGAGGCGCGTGCTCGCGTCCAGGAAAGCCTGGATGAACGTCATCGACACCCAGACTTTATCCACCCTAGGATCTGACCGAGTGACGGTGAACAACAGGGTCGTCGTGTTTGGCCAGCCTGACGGTGGCAAGTTCACCCTATGCAAGCGCTTCTGCGAAGCCGGCGCTATTCCGCTGCGCTTCCTTGATGCCGTCCTCTCTTATCAGCTGCCGGCTGGTCACCAAGCGGATGGGAATGGTCCTGTTCGTTCAGCCGCGAAGTCTCCAAAGCTAGCAAACCCTGCGACTATGCCCCGGGCTGTGGCAATCGGTGTTGTTAACCCAACTGAAGCCTCTGTCCGAAGGAGTGAGATTTCATGTGGTCCGGTTGCTCAAGCAGCGGCAAACTAAAGTAGCACTGGACCACGACGTACTCTGTCGGCGAAGCCCAACTCACCTTTCGCGTCTACGCCTCATCTGGTCGGACAGCCAAAAGTGTCCGCGGCGGACACATCGGACAGCGCGGACACCGGCGCCCTGCCCTAGCCAAGCTATAAATACCAAACAATTACAATCAGTTAAAAAACATCTCCCTGTTGGCACAACTCCTGCTTTATTCATGGCAAAGGACAATTCAGAGACAAACGGACACTGTGATGATTCAGGATACCTCAGGACAAGATGTCACCCGTCAGCGTCGGCCCAAGCGCCGTTGGCTTGCTCCGGCTATCGGTTTAAGCCTGGTGCTGGCCAGCAGCGGTTACCTATGGGCCAGCTATGGTCAGGGCCAACAAAGCATCAGCGGCAGCCGGTTACAGCTGGCTACGGTCGAGCGTGGAGACATGATTCGTGAAATTGCCGTCCGCGGCCGCATCGTTGCCGCTAATGCGCCGGTGATCTACAGTCCGTCGGCCGGGCGCATCTCCCTTAAGGTTCAGCCGGGCCAGTTGGTGGAAACCGGTCAGCCGTTGGCGATGATTGAAAGCCCGGAGCTGGAATCCGAGCTGTCCCAAGAACAGGCCGTGGCCGCCAGCCTGGCCCTGGATCTGCAGCGCCGGCAACTGGATGCCAGGCGCAAGGAGCTGGAGCTTCAACGTCGTCTGGATCAGGCCAAGGTGAAGCTGGTCGCGGCGGAGCGGGAAAAGCGCCGGGCAGACAAGGCGGCACAAACCTCACTTATCAGCGACATCGACCATCAGCAGGCCCAGGATGAGTTTGCCAGCGCCAAAATCGCCTTTGAGCACGCAGAGCAGGAGATCGCCCTGGCCCACGACACCCTCAAGTTTGAACATCAGGCTGCCGAGGTGGAGCTTCAGCGTCAGAACCTGAAAGTCGCCGAGCTCAGCCGTCAGGTCGATGCCCTTGGCCTGCGCGCTCCGCTTTCCGGGCTGGTGGGCAACACCCTGGTGGAGGAGCGCGAGCAGGTGGCAGCCAACCAGGCGCTGTTGTCGGTGGTAAGCCTGACCGACTACCAGGCAGAGCTTGAGGTACCGGAGAGTTACGCCGATGAGCTGGGGCTGACCATGCCGGTAACACTGTCGGTGGGTGGTCAGGCGCTGCGGGGGGAGATCGCCGGGATCTCGCCGGAGATTGTCGCCAACCAGGTGAAGGTGCGGGTCAGTTTCGACGGCAGCGATCTGCGCCTGCGCCAGAATCAACGGTTGACGGCGCAAATCCAGCTGGAATCCCTGGAAAACGTGCTGATGGTGCGCCGCGGTGCCTTCATTCAGTCCGGCCAGAGCCGAATCGCTTATCGAGTCGAGGGGCAATTGGCCCGTAAAACCCCCCTGTCTCTGGGCGCCACCAGCCTGACCCACGTCGAAGTGGTCGATGGACTCAGAGCCGGCGACCAGATCATCATTTCCGATCTCTCAGGGCTGCTGAAGAGCAGCGAGATCATCATCAAGTAAAGGAGTGCCCCATGCTGCACATGGACAACATTGGCAAGGTGTTTCGCACCGATCTTATCGAAACCCACGCCCTGAGAGGCTTTCATCTTGAGGTGAAAGAGGGAGAGTTTGTCGCGGTCACCGGCCCTTCGGGCTCCGGTAAAACCACCTTCTTGAACATCGCCGGTCTGCTTGAGAGCGCCAGCAGCGGCCGCTACTACCTGGACGGTGAGGAGATCAGCATGCTCAGCGATCGCGAGCGATCCCAGCTGCGCAACGAGAAGATCGGCTTTATCTTCCAGGGCTACAACCTGTTGCCTGATCTCAACCTGTTCGACAACGTCGATGTGCCGCTGCGCTATCGCGGATTCAATGCCGCAGAGCGCAAGCGCCGCATCGAGCAGGCCCTGGAACAGGTGGGCCTGGCGGCCCGGATGAAGCACCTGCCCTCTCAGCTTTCCGGTGGTCAGCAGCAACGGGTGGCCATCGCCCGCGCCCTTGCCGGCGAACCGCGCATGCTGCTGGCGGACGAGCCCACCGGCAACCTGGACTCGATGATGGCCCGCCAGGTGATGGAGCTGCTGGGGGAGATCAACCGGGCCGGCACCACCATCATCATGGTCACCCACGATGCGGAACAGGCGGCTCAGTCCCAACGCAACATCCACATCGTCGACGGTCAGGTGTGCGATCTGGCCATGCTGAGCCGCCGCCCTGCCCCAGAGGCCACTGTGGCGCAGGCCTGAGGAGACAACCATGCTCACTTACTACCTGAAGCTGGCGTGGCTCAGCCTGAAACAGAGCCCGGTGATCAGCGCGCTGATGGTGCTGGCCATCGCCATTGGCATCGGCACCGCCGGCACCAGCCTGACAGTGCATTACACCATGAGTCATAACCCCATGGCCCACAAGGATGGCCGCCTCTACGCGGTGCAGTTGAAAAGTCACCCCGACGGCCAGGATGCCGCCACCGCCGATGGTCTCTACCGCCAGATCACCTACCAGGACGCGGTAAACCTCAGCCGGCAGGCGGGGCCGGTGCGCCAGTCCCCCATGATTCGAACCGGCTTTACCATCAAGCCGTCCAAGCCGGAGGCCTACCCCTTTATCGCCGATGGCCGCGCCGCCACCCGGGATTTCTTCCCCATGTTCGAGGTGCACTTCCTCCACGGCGCCCCCTGGAGCGCCGAGCAGGATCAACTCGCCGCCCCGGTCACCGTCATCAGTCGCAGCCTGAACCACAAGCTGTTTGGCGGCGGCGACAACGTCGGTAGGACCATCGATGCCAACGGCAAGAGTTACACGGTGGTGGGCATCATCGAGGACTACCGGCCTCAGCCGCTGTTTTATGACGTCAACAACGGCGCCTTCCATTCCCATGAGGAGATGTTCATCCCCTTCAGCCTGTTGCCAGTGCACAAGGTGCGAGCCTGGGGTAACACCGACGGCTGGAAGCAGGAAGAGATCAACAGCTACGCCGATCGCCTCGGTTCAGAGCTCTACTGGATTCAGTACTGGGTCGAACTCGACGGTCCCGAGCACCGGGCGCGGTATCAGCAGCAACTGGCCGCCTACATTGAGCAGCAGAAGCCGTTGGGCCGTTTCCCCTCCGAGACCGCCTTTGCCAGCCTGCGCAGCGTCAGCCAGTGGTTGGAGTACAACGAGGTGGTCAGCGAAGACAACCGCATCTTGCTGGCCCTCTCCTTCCTGTTCCTGCTGGTGTGCCTGGTGAATATGGTGGGGCTGCTGCTGGCCAAGTTCCTGCGCCGAGCCAACCACGCCGGCATCCGCCGGGCGCTGGGTGCCAGCCAGGGCCAGATCCTGGCGCAGCACATGATGGAGGTGATGGTGATAGGCGTGCTGGGCGGCCTGCTGGGCAGCCTGCTCTCCCTGTTCGGCCTGGCGGGACTGAGACAACTCTATCCCGGCTACGATCAACTGGCGCGGATGGACTTCACCATCCTGGGTTCCTTGATCGCCCTGTCTGTGGTGGCAGCGCTGCTTGCCGGGTTGTTTCCCGCCTGGCGCATCGGCCGCACCAATCCTGCCAACTACCTGAAGAGCCAGTAAGGAGCCCGACATGTTTGAACTCAGACCCATCCTCTCGGCACTGCTGCGCAGCCGCGCCGGCCCCCTGCTGATCATCCTGCAGCTGGCCCTGACCCTGGCGGTCGTGGCCAATGCCGCCCACATCATTCAGGAGCGCCTGGCTCTGATGGCCCGGGATACCGGCACCAGCGAGTCGGAGCTGATCGGCTTTACCCTGTCCGAGATGCACATGGACAAAGACTTTATCAGCCAACGCCGCCTGGATGAGCAGGCGCTTCGCGCCATCCCCGGGGTGATCGATGCGGCGGCCACCAACCAGATCCCCCTGACCAACAGCGGCAGCTCCACCACCATCTCCTCCAGCCTGGATGATCAACGCGTGGACCTGAATATCGGCTATTTCCAGGGCAATGAACACCTGTTTACCACCCTGGGACTGAATCTGGTGGAGGGTCGGGCCTTTACCGCCAACGACATCATGACCGATCCCGGCCTCGGTACCCTGCCTACCCAGGTGATGTTGAGTCGCTACGCGGCCGAGCGCTACTTTCCCGGCGAGAGTGCCGTCGGCAAGCAGGTGTATCTGCATGATACACCCATCGAAGTGATCGGCGTCTACGACAGGCTGCAAACCCCCTGGGCCCACCGCAACCATACCTACGCCAGTGTCCTGGTTCCCATGGAGAACGCCTCTTTCTTTGCCCGTTATCTGGTGCGCGCCGAGGCCGGTCAGCGGGATGCGGTACTCAACCTGGTAGAGCAGACCCTGCTGAAGGTCAATCCCGATCGGGTGATCACCGGGCTGCGTACCTTCGATGAGATCCGACAGCGGGCCTATCGCAACGACAGCGCCATGGCCAAACTGCTGGGGACGGTGATCGTCCTGCTGCTGGTGGTGACTGCCCTGGGAGTGGTGGGCCTGGCAAGCTACAGCGTCGGCCAGAGACGCAAGCAGATTGGCACCCGCCGGGCGTTGGGGGCGACCCGAACCGCCATCGTCCGTCACTTCCTAACGGAAAACCTGATGATCTGCCTGGCAGGGATGGTGCTGGGGACCCTGGCCACCTTCGCCCTCAACCAGTTGCTGATGCACCATTATGAGCTGTCGCGACTGCCGCCGAGCTACCTGTGGTTGACCCTGGCCGGGCTGGTCACCCTGAGCCAGTTGGCGGCGGCCGCGCCGGCGATCAAGGCGGCTCGGGTCTCCCCAGCCCTGGCCACCCGATCAATTTAGCGGTGATGGCATTGGATACCTTGTTAAAAATACGTAACCTAAACCCAGAGAATCAGGACAAAGAGCGACCATGGACAGGATCTTAATCATCGACGACAACCCGGCCATCGGCGAGGCCCTCTCCCTGCTGCTGGAACTGGACGGGCACGCGCCCCTGTGCTGTACCTCTGCGCAGCAGGCACTGGATACGCTCGAGCAGGAGGAGATCGCCCTGGTGATCCAGGACATGAACTTCAGTGCGGACACCACCTCCGGTGAGGAGGGGCGGGCCCTGTTTCATGCCCTCAGGGCCAAGCAGCCGGACCTGCCGGTGATGCTGCTCACCGCCTGGACCGATCTGGCCATGGCCGTAGAGTTGGTCAAAGCCGGGGCGGCGGACTACCTGGGCAAACCCTGGGACGACCAGAAGCTGCGGCTGACGGTCAACACCCTGCTCGAGCTGTCGCGGCTGCGCCGGCAGGAGCGCGCCCGCCGCTATCACCAGGAAAACCGCCTCAGCCAGCTGTCCCGGTTCGATCTGTGTGGCATGCAGCTGCACAGCCCAGCGATGATTGCCCTGCTGGAGACCGCCATCCGGGTGGCGGCATCGGATCTTCCCGTGCTGATTACCGGGCCCAACGGCGCCGGCAAGGAGCGCATCGCCGACATTCTGCAGGCGAACTCGCCACTGAGGGACAAGCCCTTTATCAAGGTCAATGTGGGAGCGATGCCGCCGGAGCTGATGGAAGCGGAACTGTTTGGCGCCGAGGCCGGCGCCTTCACCGGGGCCACCAAGACCCGCCTGGGCCGGTTCGAAGCCGCCGACGGCGGCACCTTGTTCCTGGATGAGATGGGCAACCTGCCCCTCTCCGGTCAGGTGAAGCTGTTGCGGGTACTGCAAACCGGTGAGTTTGAGCGATTGGGCAGCCACCAGACCCGACGCGTCCGAGTGCGGGTGATCAGCGCCACCAACGCCGACCTGCCCTCGGCCATCTCCGCCGGAACGTTTCGGGAGGATCTCTATTACCGGCTGAACGTGGTGCAGCTGGCTCTGCCTCCCCTGGCGGAACGTCCCGAAGAGGTACTGCCACTGGCCGAGCACTTTCTGGCCGGCCGGGCCCAGCTCAGCGACGGTGCCCGCCACGCCCTGGCGGCCCACAGCTGGCCGGGTAACGTCCGCGAACTGGAAAACGCCATCGCCCGGGCGGCGCTGTTGTGCCGTGGCGGCACCATTGAGCAGTCCGATCTGGCCCTGGAGCCACCGCCGCCACCCCCAGCCAACGCCCCGACGGACCTGGATGAACAGGCGATCACCGAGGCCCTGGCCAAACATGGCGGGGTGATGGCCCGGGCGGCCCGCGCCCTGGGGATCTCCCGTCAACAGCTGTACCGACGAATGGAAAAACTGGAGATGGCCCGGTGAGCCTGCGTCTGCTGCTGGTACTGTTGGCGGGGCTGGTCTCGGCGGTGGCCGGCGCGGTGGCCATGGTCATTACCCGGTCGTTACCCAGCTTCGGACCTGTGCCGGGCTGGCTGCAGGCCCTGCTGATCGCCGGCCTGCTGTTTCCGCTGCTGTTGGGGCTGATGTTCAGCCTGACCCGGCCCCTGCGTCACGGCCTGGCATCACTGGAGGCCGGTGTGTTGAACTTCTCCGACGCCGACTTCAGCGCCACCCTGCCGCTGCGGGGATCGCCGGAGATCCGCGCACTGGCGTCTCACTACAATCAGATGGCGGTCAAGCTGCGTCAGGAGCGCTATACCCTGCACCAGAGGGAGCTGATCCTGGACAAGGTGATCCAGAACTCCCCGGTCCTGGTGCTGCTAACCGACCCCGGCCAGAGGGTGATCCTGGCCAACCGGGAAACCGAACGCTTCTTCGGCCGCTCCCGGCTCGAGGGGTTGCCTCTGGATGAACTGCTGGCCGACCAGGGTGAGCCGGTGCAGGCGATGTTCCGCTCTCAGCAGGACGGTCTGTTTCAGCTCAGCGACGGCCAGCAACAGAGTGACGCCTACCACCTGGTCCAGGGACAGTTTCAGCTGCACAACCGGCCCCACAGGCTGATCCTGCTGCGCTGTCTGACTCGGGAGTTAGCCAGACAGGAGGCGGCGGCATGGAAGAAGGTGATCCGGGTGATCAGCCACGAGCTGAACAACAGCCTGGCCCCCATCAGTTCCATGAGCCACAGCGGCCTGGCACTGCTGACCGAGGCGAGCGATCCCCGGCTACAACGGGTGTTCAACACCATCGAGGAGCGATGCGCCAGCCTCAACCAGTTTATTCAGGGCTACGCCACCTTTGCCAAATTGCCGGCCCCCAGGGCCAAAGCGGTCGACTGGTGCCCCTTTGTCGAGGGGCTTCGGGCCCAGTACCCCTTTCTCCTGACCGGGTCTCTGCCCCGCCAACCGGGCTGGTTTGATCTGAACCAGATGGAACGGGTATTGGTCAACTTACTGAAAAATGCTGGCGAAAGCGGCAGTCCCGAGACGCAGATCACCCTGGAGATCAAAAGGCGCGAAGGGGGCGTGGCCATGGTGGTGTCTGATCGCGGGGCTGGCATGAGCGACGCCACCCTCAACCAGGCACTGCTGCCCTTCTACTCCACCAAGCACCAGGGAACCGGCCTGGGGTTGGCGCTGTGCCGGGAGATCACCGAAGCCCATGGCGGTCAGATTCAGCTTCGCAACCGCCAGGGGGGCGGTCTTAGGGTCAGCTTGTGGCTGCCGGACCGCGGCGCAGCCCTTACCGACGGCGCGAACGGCTCCCGCGTTAAAATTGACGTTGATTGATCTAGGTCGTATCGGGACGTTCATCGGCTTGTTAGCTTGGTCCATAGAGGACCGTGGTCTAATCACTTCATTATCAAGGACAGATTATGAGGCTGTGTTCCAAGTGCGGTCAGGCCCTGCCCAGGCACCATGGCCGCTGCACCCGCTGTCACCCCCCCTTACTGAGAGAACGGGCGCTGGACCTGTTGCAGGGGCGTCCGAAAACCCTGGCGCTGGTCACCCTGCTGGGGGGGATTGGGCTGTACTGGCTACCGCCCTGGTAGCCCTGCGGTTCAACCGTCCCCCTCGCTCAGGGTTGTCCGGTACAGATAGAGGCAGATCAGTAACAGGGCAGCCAGACCGGAATAGCCGCCAAACCAGGCGGGAGGCATTGGTGTGCCTATAAAGGCGACATATAGGGCCAGGCACACCCCCATCAAGGCCTCGCCGGTGATCAGCCCCGACGCCAGCAGCAAGCCACGGTTGGTTTGGTCGCGTGCCTGGTCGGCCGGGAGAGACCGGGCGCGACGCCGAACCAGCTCCGCCAACACCCCGCCGACAAAGATGGGCACCGACAGGCCGAGAGGCAGGTAGACCCCCACGGCAACCGCCAGCACCGGGAATCGGAAACTCGCCCCCCGACGCTCCTGCACCCGGTCCAGCAGGATAAGCAGGGCTGCCAGGATGAACCCGATGTAGATGAAGTTCCACTCTATCCCCTGGCCGAAGATCCCCTGCGCCAACGCCATCATCAGTCCCGCCTGGGGGGCGGAGAGGAACCGGGCCGGATCCCCACCCGGGGCCGGTCGGCCGATGCCATAACCAGCATCCAACACGCTGAGGATCAACGGGATCACCAGGGCTGCCGCCGCCACTCCGACCACCTGAAACAGCTGTTGGCGCCAGGGGGTGGCCCCCACCAGGTGGCCGCACTTCAGGTCCTGCATGTTGTCGCCGGCAATGGCGGCCGACGAGCAGATCAGCGCCGCCAGGTAGATCACCGCAATGGGGCCCATCACCGCCGCCGGGCCCTCCTTGCCCATGATGGAGACCAGAATCAACGCCGAGGTGATCACCGTGGCAATGGTCACCCCGGAGATCGGGTTGTTGGAACTGCCCACCAACCCGGCCATGTAGCCGGCAACGGAGGCAAACAGGAAGCCGAGCACCAGCATCAACAGGGTCATCAGCCCGGCGATCATCACCTTGTACTGATAGTCGGTCATGGCGATGTAGAAGATGGCGTACAGCGGGATCACACAGATCAGCACCACCGAGGCCACGATGGAAAAGGGGGTGTCCGCCTCTGTCCTGGGGAAGGCGGTCGCAATCTCGGACTTGCGGCTCTGGTAGGCTTTCAAAGACGCCTGCACACCCGCCGCCAGGGGGCGCGCCAGGGACACCAGCGACCAGAGTCCACCGACCATCATGGCGCCAACACCGATGTAACGGCACTTCTGCCAGGCCGCACCCGCTATCGCCGCCCACTGTTGCCCGGAAAGCCCATCCAGCAGCTGACCCTGATCCAGTCCAGCGGCCAACAGCAGCGCGTCGCGGTTGAGTATCCAGTTTAGCGGCACGCCGACCAGGGTGCCGATCACCCCTCCGGCAAACACCAGCACCGCCACATTCAGGCCGACAATGTAACCGACCCCGATCAGCGCCGGACTCAGGGTGATGCCGCCGCTGAACAGATAGCTTCCCCCGATCCAGCTTCGCACCGTGGACACGCCGCCGGCAAACAGTCCCAGCCCCGACTCCAGCAGCTTGTAGGCACCGCCGAGGGCAGCGGAGCGGATCAGCATCCGGAAACCCTGCACCGGGGCGCGCTCCTCATCCGCAGTGGCACCGCTCCGGAGTGTCTCTATCCCCCCGGTCTTCAGCACCTCGGCGGTGGCCACCCCCTCCGGGAAGCCCAGCCTGGCCTCGACGATCAGAGCCCGCCGCAGCGGAATGGTGAACGCCACCCCGAGCACGCCCCCCACCATGGCAATGGAGACCATGGGCCAGTACAGGTAACCGTGCCAGGCGTGCATCATCACCAGGGCCGGTATGGTGAAGATGATCCCGGCGACCAGGGACTCGCCGGCGGAGGCGGCGGTCTGAACCATGTTGTTCTCCAGGATGGTGGCGTGGCGAAACAGCCGCAGCAGCCCCAGGGAGGCCGCCGCCGCCGGGATCGAGGCCGACACCGTCATCCCCACCAGCAGGCCAATGTAGGCGTTGGCCGCTGCCAGGAGCACGGAGAGGAGGATACCCAGCAGCAATCCCTTGACGGTGATCTCCGCCAGGGTGCGCTGTGGACCGACGACAGGAGGAGGAAGGGGTTGATTCATCTTATTTGTTCCGGTGACCTGTCCTAGTTTCAAACTAGCAGAGTGTAGTCGAAACGCACGATGGGGCCGGTGCCGGCCGTGTTAACCGCAACGCAATGAACGGCGGCCGTTGAGTTAGCCCGACGCCAGTCGCTACACCAACAAGGCCACACCCGCGCAACATGGCATCAATGGGGGTAATCCGAACCCGCTAATCTTTCATTTCCAAGGACATTGGACCTTTGCCACAATCGCTCCCCCTACCCTGGTCTGTGGCGCTGATGGAGAGTGAGATGAGTGAAGTGCAGTTGATTCTGGTGCTCTGGTTTGTCGGGGTGCTTACCGAGGCGATCACCGGCGCCCTGGCGGCCGGAAGAAACCGCATGGATCTGTTCGGCGTGGTGATGGTCGCCTGCATCACCGCCATCGGCGGTGGCACGGTTCGCGACATCCTATTGGGCGGCTATCCGCTCATCTGGGTTGCCCATCCTCACTACCTGCTGGCGATCGCGCTGGCGGCGCTGATGACGGTGGCGTTTTCGCCGCTGATGCGCTATCTCACCCGACTGTTTCTGACCCTGGATGCACTGGGACTGACGGTGTTTTCCATCATCGGTGTGCAGAAGGCCCTGTCGCTGGGCCACCCACCGCTCATTGCCATCGCCTCCGGACTGATCACCGGTGTCTTCGGCGGCATATTGCGGGATCTGTTCTGCCAGAGGGTGCCCCTGGTGTTTCGTAAGGAGCTGTACGCCATGGTGTCGCTGGTAACGGCGGCGCTGTACATGGGCCTGACCATGGCGGAGGCGTCAGAATGGCTGAAGCTGGCCATCTGTCTGCCGCTGGGGTTCGGCCTGAGGCTGTTGGCGATACGCTACCGCTGGTCGATTCCCACCTTCGACTACCAGGAACAGGGCGTCCACTAGGGAGCAGCGGCCTAGGCGTCAGCCAGGGAGAGGTGGATCCGCTCGGCGTTCCAGGGCTCGATGATCTTGCGGGTCCTGGCCTGGTTCCAGTAACACTTGCCGAACAGCATGATGCCGGCCCCTGCCAGGGCCTCGCGGTCCTCAATGCCATAGCGGGTCAGTATCGTCCGCCGGTGGCGGCGAATGGGTATGCCCACATCGGTGCACTCTGCCGGGTTGAGCCAGTCGAGGTCGCCGTCGGCATGGGACAGGGTGCCCCAGAACATCTTGGGCCTGGCCTCCTTGGCACTCTCCGCCGCCCTGGCGTCGGCGAAATTGACAAACAGGTTGCTCGCCTTGAACCGGTAGCCCTGATCCAGTTCGATCAGGGTGTCACTGTCGGCGAGATCGCTGCCCCTCATCAGGCTGTGCAGCGCCTTCGCCAGGGTCAGCGGCCTGGGCGTGCCGGCTCGCGCCGGCCGAAGGCCTTCCCGAGCGGCACCGACCGTTGTCGCCCGGCTTCGTTCCCCCTGTTTCCCCGGATTGAAGCTGAAGGGGATCACCTCCTCGGTCAGCATCTGCGCCACCTCGGCCGCATCCCTCTGCTCCAGCTCCTGCCCGGGAGAGCTCTGTGCCAGGCTGCACCCCTCAGTATGGTAGCGGGAGCCGAAACAGGCCGAACGTCCATCACGGCTGGCTTTGCGGTAGTAGGCCCGCCCATGGCACTCCGGGCAGTACAGATGCTGCCTGAATCGCTCGATCTGCTCTTCGGCCAGAGCCTGGAAGCAGATGATGGAGTAGAGGTGACGCCGTTCCTGGCAGATACAGAGTGCATCGAACATGTGGTCAGTCCCGGGGTGAACGCTGACCCGTTTATACCACAGCGGCACCGTTACCGACATCATCGCGCCCGGTAAGGCTAACTATAATTGGTGGGTTATCCGGCAAATATGGTGTCGCCGATGATCCACGAACCCGGTTTGCTCATCCTGGTGTTCATCATTCTGGCGCTGCTTATCGGCGCCGCGGTTCGCCACGCACTCAAGGGAAGCGGGCTGCCCTACACCGTGGTACTGCTGCTGGTGGGGCTGACCATGGGGCTGGCGCACAGGCTGGATCTGCTGGCGAGTCAGGCACCGCTGTTTCACCACAGCGTCGATCTGGTGTCCGGCATCAGCCCCCACCTTATCCTCTACGTCTTTCTGCCAACCCTGATCTTCGAAAGTGCGTTCTCCCTCGAAGCGCATCTGTTTCGCCGCATGTTCATGCAGATCGCCCTGCTGGCGATCCCCGGACTGATGGTGGCGGCGCTACTCACCGCCCTGCTGGCCAGGTGGGCCTTTCCCTGGGAGTGGAGCTGGGCACTGTGCCTGCTGTTCGGCACCCTGATCAGTGCCACCGATCCGGTGGCGGTGGTGGCGCTGTTGAAGGAGGTGAGCTCGCGCAAACGCCTGGAAACCCTGATCGAGGGGGAGTCACTGTTGAACGACGGCACGGCCATCGTCCTGTTCTCCCTGTTCTATGCGCTGGTCACCCTCGGCAGCGGCGACGCAAGCGCACCACTGCGGGTGGTGACCGAGTTCAACCAGGTGGTCCTGGGCGGCTTCGGGGTGGGCCTGGCGATCGGCGGCCTGGCGATCTGGTGGATAGGACGGGTATTCAATGATCCCCTCATCGAGATCAGCCTGTCGGTGGTGGCCGCCTACCTGGTGTTCTTCGTCGCCGAGCGGCTCCACGTCTCCGGCGTGGTTGCCCTGGTCACCCTGGCGCTGCTGTTTTCCGGCAGCGGACGCACCAGGATCAGTCCCGAAGTCACCGGCTTCCTCCACCATTTCTGGGAGGTGATGGCCCACGTCGCCAACACCATCATCTTCCTGGTGGTCGGCGTACTGATCGCCAGCCGGGTTCCGCTGGATCAACCCGCCTTGTGGCAGACCCTGGGGGCCCTCTACCTGGGGCTGATCGCCATTCGGGCCGCAACCATCGGCCTGTTTCTGCCGTTGCTGCAGAAGGTGGGGGCCCCCTTAACCCGGGCCAAGGCGATGGTACTGGTCTGGGGCGGATTGAGGGGGGCGGTGTCGCTGGCCCTGGCCCTGACCATTGCCGCCGATGGCCTGCTGGCGCGTGAACTGACGGACCAGATCCTGTTCCTCTGTGCCGGTATCGTGGTGCTCACCATCGTCCTCAATGGCGGCACCATGGGACAGCTGCTCCGCCTGCTCCGCTTGGATCGCCTGCCCGAAGCCAAGCAGGCCACGGTGGATCGGGTCGTCACCGTAGTGAACCGCGACCTCAATGAGATGCTGCCGGGGATGATGACCCATGAGTTTCTCAAGGGTTCCGACTGGGAGGCGGTGCGCCGCCATGTCCAGCTCGGCGACCAGCTGGCCGACACAGGGGGCGCCGACCTGGCCGCCGACGAGCTTGAGGTGGCGTTCCGGCGCCGGCTGCTGGAGACGGAACGACGCAGCTACTGGCTGCAATTTGAGCAGGGAACCCTGGGGCGAACCGCCACCGAGCAGCTGGTGCATGCCGTCGAACGGGTGCTCGATGGCCCACCGCAGATCGGCCCCCGCTCCGGGCTGGCATCGATCTGGCGTACCCCGCCCTGGCTGGAGTGGTTGCGCCGGATCGCCGGGGTCCGCCGTCTGGTGAACTCTATGCTCTATCGGCGACTGGCTTTGGGATACGATCTCGCCCGAGGCTTCATTCAGGCTCAGGAGGAGCTGCGCTCCCACGTGGAGGCGCTGGCGCCATCGCCGGCTTCCGCCGAGACGATCAACCGCCAGGTGGCGCTCAACTGCCGACTGGCGTCAAACTACATCGCCCAGGTGCGCGACTGCCACCCGGAACTGATCCAGGCTCTGGAAACCCAGGCGGCGAGCCGGCTGTTGCTGAACCGAGAACGTGCAATCATCAGTCAGCAGCTGCGCCTGGCGGTCCTGGACCAGCCGGAAGCGACCAGGCTGCTGAACGATGTGGAGCGGCGCATGGTGGCCTTGCAGCGCAGCCCCATGGCGCGCCATCCGGCCAAGATTGAACAGTGGCAACGGCTGGTTCCCTGGGCCCGCGACTGCAGCGAAGAGACCCGCGCCGCCCTGGTGGACGTGCTGGAGACGGAACTGTGTAACTCCGGCGATCAGCCGATCAAGCAGGGGCAGCCCCTGTCGGCTCTGGGGGTGGTGATCGAGGGCAGCCTGCAACTGACCTGCCTCGGTCAGGAGTCGCGGCGGTGTCGCCAGCTTGGCCCCGGGGAACCCTTTGCTGCCCTGGCGCTGATCTCCGGCCGGGCCCCGGCCAGTTACCGGGCGTCGACGCTGTGCCGTATCGGTTGGCTCAGCGCCGATGCCCTGCGAGGCATAATGGCCCGAGATCCAGAGCTGTCTCGGGCGGTGGCCAGCCTGGTCGCCGCCGAGGTCAGGGAGTAGCCCGGCTACAGCGCCAGTTTGGCGGCCACGTAGTCGGCGTCCTTGTCGCCGCGACCGGAAAGGTTCACCAAGATGCGCCGCTCCCTGGGCAGACGGCGGGCTTCCCGCATCGCCCAGGCAACGGCGTGGGCGCTCTCCAGGGCGGGAATGATCCCCTCCACCCTGGAGAGGGTCATGAAGGCGTCCAAACACTCCTGGTCGGTCACCGTGTCATACTCGACCCGCTCCAGCTCCTTGAGGTAACAGTGTTGCGGTCCCACACCCGGGTAGTCCAGGCCGGAGGCGATGGAGTGGACCGGCAGCGGCTCACCGGCCTCATCCTGCAATACGTAGCATTTGAACCCATGCAACTCGCCTGGCGATCCCAGGGTCAGGGTGGCGGAGTGCTGGTCGGTGTCCAGCCCCTTTCCGGCCGGTTCCACTCCGACGATACGCACCGGCTCGTCGGCCAGGAAGGCGGTGAACAGGCCAATGGCGTTGGAGCCGCCGCCGACACAGGCGGTGATGACATCGGGCAGTTGCTGATGACGCTCCTGGAACTGCTGACGCGCCTCGCGGCCGATGATGCTTTGAAAGTCCCGCACCATCTTGGGAAACGGATGGGGGCCCACGACAGAGCCGATGGCGTAGATGTAATCCTGCGGGTTCTCCATATAGGCCACAAAGGCACTGTCGACGGCGTCCTTGAGGGTGGCGGTTCCCTGGGTCACCGGAACCAGGTCGCAACCCAGGATCTTCATCTTGGTAACGTTGGGGTGCTCCTTTTCGATGTCCACCTGGCCCATGTGGATTTCGCAGGGGATCCCCACCAGGGCGCAGGCGGTGGCCAGGGCCACACCGTGCTGTCCGGCGCCGGTTTCGGCAATCACCTTCTTCTTGCCCATGTATTTGGCCAGCAGCGCTTCACCGAGGCAGTGGTTGATCTTGTGGGCACCGGTGTGATTGAGATCCTCGCGCTTGAGGTAGATCTGCGCCCCACCCAGCTGTTCACTAAGCCGCTTGGCGTGGTAGATGGGGCTGGGTCGACCGACGTAGTCCTGGAACAGTTGCATCAGCTCCTGCTGGAACTCCTCGGTTTGACGGATCTCCTCGTAAGCCAGGTTGATCTCATCCATCACCAGTTTCAGCTCGGGGGGGATCACCTGTCCGCCGAAGGGACCAAAGAAACCCTGCTCATCGGGCATGGGGGCAAACTCGAAACGACTCATGACTCGGCTCCTTGACGATTTGGCGATGCCTGGCTGTTCCAGGCTCATGGCCAGCACCTTACCAGTGTCATGTTTTCATTCCAAGCGTCATTAAAGCGTTACACAACACTGATAACACTAAAGTATTGATTGGATTCCTTGGTGTAATGTTTTCTATACACCCGTGCGGGCTGAGCTGTCGGCAATGAATCCCGCTCAGGGGGGCCGGGGGTAAAAACTGCCCGGTTGCCATCAATACACCCCGCTGAGGCCACAATTTGCCCCCCGGCCGTTTGAGGCTTGGGCTCAAGCTGGTATTATCGGCGGTCACCAATTTCGTTTGACTGACAACACAGAGCCGATCCTTATGGGAAGAAGTTTCGAAGTCCGCAAGCTGTCCATGGCAAAGACCGCAGCGGCAAAAACCAAGGTGTACTCCAAGTACGGAAAAGAGATCTATGTAAGCGCCAAGAACGGCGGCCCTGACCCGGATGCCAACCTTTCCCTGCGCCGGCTGATCGACAAAGCGAAGAAGGATCAGGTTCCCGCCCACGTAATTGAAAAGGCGATCGACAAGGCTACCGGCGGCGCCGGTGAAGACTACGTTCCAGCCCGTTACGAGGGTTTCGGTCCCGGTAACTGCATGGTGATCGTCGACTGCCTGACCGACAACGGCAACCGCACCTTTACCGAGGTGCGCCAGTGCTTCGTCAAGACCGACTCCAAGATCGGTGCGCCGGGCGCCGTGGCCCACATGTTTGATCACCAAGCGGTCCTGGCGTTCGAGGGAGACGACGAAGATGCCGTTCTCGAAGCGCTGATGATGGCCGACGTGGACGTGACCGACGTGGAGCTGGAAGATGGCACCGTTACCGTGTTTGCCCCCCACACCGAGTTCTTTAAGACCAAGACCGCGCTGATCGAGGCGTTCGGCGACATCAAGTTCTCCGTAGAGGAGATCACCTTCATTCCTCAGACCTACACCACCATCGAGGGCGATGACGTGGCCAGGTTTGAGAAGTTCATGGCGATGCTGGAGGACTGCGACGACGTGCAGCAGGTCTACCATAACGTCGAGAGCCAGGATTAACCATCCCACGCTTTGCAAACCCGGCCAAGTGCCGGGTTTTTTCATGGAGCATCCGATGAGCTTTCCCTGCCAACTGCTCAGCCAGCTTACCGGCCTTGAGGCGGTCGCCGCTATCCACCTGCTCCAGCCCTTGTGGGGCGACTATGGTGGCCTCTACCGCATCACCCCCGAGGGTGGGCACGCCTCCCTGGTGGCCAAGTGGATAGTGCCGCCGCCGGCAGCGCAGGGGTATGGCCACAAACGCAAGCTGCGCTCCTACCGGGTCGAGGTCAACTGGTACCGGGGGTTTGCCAACGACGGTGACAACGACTGCCGGATCCCCCGCTTTATCGGCTGCGGTGACGGCGATGCGGGTACCCTGATGGTGATGGAGGACCTGGCGGCGGCGGGCTTCCGGCCCATGAGCCGGAGCCAGGGCGAAGCGCACCTGGGCGCCCTGGTGGAGTGGCTGGCGGCGTTCCATGCCCGTCATATGGGCCGGTCGCCCACCGGCCTGTGGGAGACCGGCTGCTACTGGCATTTGGCGACGCGGCCGGACGAGTGGCGGGCGATGCCTGCCGGCCCCTTGAAGGCTGCCGCCGAGGCCATCGATGCCGAGCTTGCGGCTGCCGAGCATCAGACCCTGGTCCACGGTGATGCCAAGCTAGCCAATTTCCTGGCCGATGACCGCGGCCAGGTTGGCGCCGTGGATTTTCAATATGTGGGCCGGGGGCCCGGTGTGCGGGATCTGGTCTACCTGCTCGGCAGCGTCCTGGATGACCAGCAGCTGGCACGGAGCAGCTTCTTCTGGCTGGATCACTACTGCCAAAGGCTTGCCCACCTGCTGGGTGAAGGGGGCTGGAGCCGGCCGCGGCTGGCGTCCCTCACCCGTGAACAGTACCAGCTGTTTCCCTTTGCCTGGGCCGATTTTGAGCGTTTCCTCATCGGCTGGAAACCGGGCCACTGGAAACTGGGGCGCTTTTCCGAGGCGATGACCCAACGGGCGCTGGCGCAGATCGCCCAGAAGGGGCCCTCAGGCCCCTCTGCGCCTTCGCCACCCCGGCCTTCCCAGCCCCGTTCGTCGGCCCGGGCGGCTTCTAGGGCGGCATTGACCACCAGCAGGTTGGTTTGATCGGCAATCAGATTGATAACCGCACGTATAGCCTCGATCTCGCGGCTGTCCCACCCCTAACGCCTGTTCGACAGTCAGGGCAAGTTCGCCGATGGCATCGGAGGTGACAGTCACATTGGCGCCCTCCACTGGCCGACGGCATCGCCCATGCTTCGCGGCGGCGGCCGCTAGTGATCGGCCAGCCAGTCGAAGGCGACATGGTGCTCCAGCCCGGCATCGTCCTCCATCAGCAGGTTCAGGCGCCAAACCATGTAGCCGGAGGCACAGCTGCCGTACATCAGGCTGCCCCGGCCCCGCTCGTCGAAACTGACCGGCAGCCGCCCCATAAACATGTCCCGTCCCTCCACCACCGCCGAGATCAAGCGCCATCCCTCGGGTTTGTCCAGGATCAACGCCAGCGGCTGCTCGCTGGGCGCATTGCCCGGCGACAGGGAGAGGGAGAGGGTTTTGCCCGCCTGGGTGGTGTGACAGGCGCCCTGGTCGAACCGGCACAGACCAGGCTCGATCTCGGTGCCTTTTTGGCCACAACCGCTCATCAGCAGCAGCCAAAATGTGAAGCCCGTCATCCTTTTAAACTTCATTCAATACCACCTTGAATTTGCAGGATTTTATTTACAACATTTCCACAACAAAACTTGATCGCGATCAAACCCGATAAAGGGCTTTGTGCTAGGTTTTTTGACCGACCTCAAGTATCATGGTCGTGCCTTGATGCATATCACGCCAGACACGCTGTCACTTCTATCGTTTGCGTTAATTTGCATCGGTTTTTGGGGTAGCGACACCTGTCGTGGAAGTTAACATGCAATTGCAGTGGAAGCTAAAAATATGAACCTGACCAATACCAGCAACGACTACAACTATACGGTTGTGCGTCAGTTCGCTGTCGTGACCGTCATTTGGGGGATTGTTGGAATGCTGGTGGGTGTGTTTATCGCCGCCCAGCTGATCTGGCCCGCCCTGAACTTTGACATTCCCTGGCTGACCTACAGCCGCCTTCGCCCGTTGCACACCAACGCGGTGATTTTCGCCTTCGGCACCAGTGCCCTGTTCGCCACCTCCTACTATGTGGTCCAGCGTACCTGCCAAACCCGTCTTTTCGCGCCCAAACTGGCTGCCTTCACCTTCTGGGGTTGGCAGGCGATCATCGTGGCCGCCGCCGTTTCCCTGCCTCTGGGATACAGCACCGCCAAGGAGTACGCGGAGCTGGAGTGGCCCATCGACATCGCCATCGCCGTCGTCTGGGTCAGCTATGCCCTGGTATTCTTCGGCACCCTGATGAAGCGTAAGGTTGCCCACATCTATGTGGCCAACTGGTTCTTCGGCGCCTTCATTATTACCGTCGCCGTGCTGCACATCGTTAACTCCCTGGCCGTGCCCGTGGTGGACACCGCTTCCGGCCTGTGGACTATGAAGTCCTACTCCATCTATGCCGGTGCCGTGGATGCCATGGTGCAGTGGTGGTATGGTCATAACGCCGTAGGCTTCCTGCTGACCGCCGGCTTCCTGGGGATGATGTACTATTTCGTTCCCAAGCAGGCTGGCCGCCCGGTCTACTCCTACCGCCTGTCCATCGTCCACTTCTGGGCCTTGATCTCCCTGTACATCTGGGCCGGTCCGCACCACCTGCACTACACCGCCCTGCCCGACTGGACCCAGTCCCTGGGTATGGTGATGTCGCTGATCCTGTTTGCCCCCTCCTGGGGAGGGATGATCAACGGCATCATGACCCTGTCCGGCGCTTGGCACAAGCTGCGCACCGATCCGGTGCTGCGCTTCCTGGTGGTCTCCCTCTCCTTCTACGGTATGTCTACCTTCGAAGGTCCGATGATGTCCATCAAGACCGTGAACGCCCTGTCCCACTACACCGACTGGACCGTCGGTCACGTGCACTCCGGCGCCCTGGGCTGGGTAGCCATGGTCTCCATCGGTTCCCTGTACCACCTGATCCCCAACCTGTTTGAGCAGGGTCGCATGTACTCCAACAAGCTGGTGAACGTGCACTTCTGGCTGGCCACCATCGGCACCGTGCTGTACATCGTCTCCATGTGGATCTCCGGTGTGATGCAGGGCCTGATGTGGCGCGCGGTCAACGCCGACGGCACCCTGACCTACTCCTTCGTCGAGTCGCTTGAGGCCTCCTACCCGTTCTACTTCGTTCGCTTCCTCGGTGGTGTGTTCTTTGTCACCGGCATGTTGCTGATGGCGTACAACGTATACCGCACCATCACTGCGCCTAAAGGCTCCCTGAACGCCGAGGCGGAACTTCAGCCTCAGGCTGCTTAAGGAGAAGCGCAATGAAATTCAAACATGAAATTATCGAAAAGAATGTCGGTCTGCTGGCGATCTTCACCATCATCGCCATCAGCTTCGGCGGCCTGGTGCAGATCACTCCGCTGCTGTTCCAGAACGAGACCACCACTCCGGTGACCGGCCTCAAGCCCTACACCGCGCTGCAGATGGAGGGTCGCGACGTCTACATCCGTGAGGGCTGTAACTCCTGCCACAGCCAGATGGTGCGCCCCTTCCGCTCCGAAACCGAGCGCTACGGGCATTACTCCGTTGCCGGCGAGCACGTCTGGGAACACCCCTTCCTGTGGGGCTCCAAGCGCACCGGTCCGGACCTGGCCCGTGTGGGCGGCCGCTACTCCGACGACTGGCACCGTGTTCACCTGCGCAACCCGCGCATCGTGGTCCCCGAGTCCAACATGCCGGGCTTCCCCTGGCTGGAGGAGAACACCCTGGACGGCGTGAGCACCCTGAAGAAACTTCAGATCTTCCGCGACCAGTTCGGCGTACCCTATGGTGACGACGAGGCACTGAAGAAGGATGTGGAGTCCATCAAGGGTAAAACCGAGATGGATGCCCTGATTGCCTACCTGCAGTCTCTGGGAACCGCTCTGAAATAAGGAGGCCTTCGATGGACTACGGAACGTTTCAAGGCATCATAACCCTTGTTTTATTGCTGATTTTTCTGGCCATCGTTGGCTGGGCCTACAGCGCCAGGCGCAAGCCCGCCTTCGAGGAAGCGGCCAACCTCGTCTTCGACGACGAGCAGAAGCACCAGGGATCTAAGGAGTAATCTAGATGACCAGCTTTTGGAGTATTTTTATCACCGTGATCACCCTGGGGGTGATCTTCGGGTGTCTTGCACTGCTTATCTGGTGCATGAAAGACAAGATGGGCGTTGAAGAGGGTGAAGGCATGGGCCACACCTTCGACGGCATTGAGGAGGTGAACAACCCCCTGCCCAAGTGGTGGTCCTACATGTTTGTGTTCACCATCGTGTTCGGTCTGGGCTACCTGGCCGCCTACCCAGGCCTGGGCAACTGGAAAGGCCTGCTGGGCTGGACCTCATCCAACCAGAGTGTGCTGAACATGGAGGAGTCCAAGGCGGCCGCCGCCGAGGCCCGCGACGGCGAATCCGGCTGGGTTCAGTACGACCAAGAGGTGGTCCTGGCCGACGCCCAGTATGGTCCCATCTTCAAGAGCTTCGCCGCGAAGCCCGTTGAAGCGCTGGTGGCCGACGCCGAAGCACTGAAGATTGGCCAGCGTCTGTTCTTGCAAAACTGCGCTCAGTGCCACGGTTCCGATGCCAAAGGGGGCCCCGGCTTCCCCAACCTGACCGACGGATCCTGGCTCTACGGTGGCGATGCGGCAACCATCAAGGCGACCATCATGAATGGCCGTCGTGGCATGATGCCGCCCAAGGGCGGCCTGCCGGTCACCGACGAGGAGATTCCGGCCATTGCCGAGTACATCTACGGCCTCAACGGTCGCAAGCATGATGCCGCACTGGCCGCACAGGGTCAGGCCGGCTTCATGAAGGGCTGCTTTGCCTGTCACGGCATGGATGGCACCGGCAACAAGCTGATGGGCGCCCCTAACCTGACCGACAAGGCCTGGCTCTACGGCGGCAGCCGCAAGGTGATCGAGGAGAGCATCCGTAACGGCCGCGCCGGAGTGATGCCCGCCTGGAAAGAGGTACTGGGTGAGGACAAGGTTCACTTGATTACCGCCTACGTCTACAGCCTCAGTCAGGGCTAATCCCCCTGCAGGAAAGCCCCGTCCTTCGGCGGGGCTTTTTTTTACTCCGCCAATTTCTGTGGCAATGGTGTCCCAACAGGGAAACCAGTATTATGGACCCCAGTCCATTGGAAGGTACGATAGATGAACAACACCCCCTGGTATAAGCAGTTCTGGCCATGGTTTCTGATCCTTCTTCCCGGATCCGTCGTCATCGCGGCCCTGATTACCATCAAGGTTGCCACCGATAATCCCGTCGCCCTGGTCGCCGAGGACTACTACAAGAAGGGCAAGGCGATCAATCAAGACCTCTCCCGCATCACCCAGGCTCGAAACCTCGGACTGGTGTTCGAGATGAAGCAGGAGGCGGGTCAACTGGTTCTGATTCAACATGGTGGCCCCGCCACCGGCGCCGCCCTGGAGATCGAGTTCCACCACACCACCCTGCCCCACCACGACCTGACCCAGATGGTCACCCAGGACGCTCAAGGCCGCTATCTGCTACCCGGCGACAAGCTGATTGACGGCAAATGGCAGGTGATGATCGATGCCCACGATCAAAGTTGGCGCCTGCAAAAGCGGCTGCACCTCCCCCTGAGCCATCCCGTCTGGTTCCAGTAGCAGGGGGCAACTTTGAGCAGTAACGCCTGTTTCCACTGCGGACAGCCCGTGCCGCTGTCCGCAACGTTCTCCGTCACCATCGACGCCCAGCCCAGGGAGATGTGTTGCCCCGGCTGCGCCGCCGTGGCCCAAACCATCTGTGATGCCGGGCTGGGGGACTACTACCGTTACCGAACCGAATCCGGCAGCAAACAGAGCCTGGACGCGATCATGGCCCAGCTTGATGCCTATGACCTCGAAGAGGTGCAGCGGGAGTTTGTCGCCCGGGAGGGGGGGCTGAACTCGGTGGTGTTGTCGGTGCAGGGGATCAGCTGTGCCGCCTGTGCCTGGTTGATCGAGCGCCACTTCCGCAAGCTCGATGGCATCCACAGGGTCAACGTCAACACCACCACCATGCGCGCCACAGTGAGCTGGTATCCCGACAGGATCAAGCTGTCGGCGATCCTCAATCAGCTGGCCGCCATCGGCTATCCGTCAACTCCCTTCCAGCCGGACGCCAAGGAGCAGACTTATGCCCACAGCACCCGGCAGTTCCTGTTCCGTCTGGGGCTGGCCGGCATGGCCACCATGCAGGTGATGATGCTCGCGGTCGCCCTCTACATGGGCTACTTCACCGAACTCGATCCCCTCTACCGTGACTACTTCCGCTGGGTGTCGCTGCTGTTTGCCACCCCGGTGGCCCTCTACTCCGCCCAGCCGTTCTACTTCAGCGCCCTGAGGGCGTTGATGTCGCTGCGGGTCAATATGGACCTCCCGGTCTCCATCGCCATCCTCGGGGCCTTCGGTGCCAGTTGCGTGGCCACCTTCAAGGGCGCCGGCGAGGTCTACTTCGAGTCGGTCTCCATGTTCACCTTCTTCCTGTTGCTTGGGCGGTTCCTGGAGCAGCGGGCCAGGCGCAAGGCGGCGGAATCGGCCTCCAACCTGCACCGACTGGTGCCGCTCACCGCCGAACTGGTCACCGAACAGGGCCAGCAGCAGGTGGCGGCCAAGACCCTAAAGATCGGCGACCTCTGCCTGGTGAAGCCGGGCGACGCCATCCCCGCCGACGGTGAGCTGGTGTCCCAGGCCGCTGCCGTGGATGAGTCCATGCTGACCGGCGAGCAGGAACCGGTAGCCAAGCGCGCCGGCGACCCGCTCTACGGCGGCAGTGTCAACTTCGATCAGAGCATCGAGATTCGCATCACCCGGGTCGGCACCGAACAACTGATTCACACCATAGTGAGGATGCAGGAGCAGGCCGCCCAGGAGAAGCCGGAGATCGCCAGGTTGGCGGACCGGGTGGCTCGCTACTTTGTCCCCGGCGTTCTGGCCCTCTCAACCTTGACCTACCTGGCTTGGCACTTCATCGACCCCGCCCGGGCGTTCTGGGTGACTCTGTCGGTACTGGTGGCCACCTGCCCCTGCGCCCTCTCCCTGGCGACCCCGGCCGCCCTGACCTGCGGCAGTACCGCCCTGCGCAATCACGGCCTGCTCTCCCGCAGTTCACGGGTGCTCGAGACCCTGCCGAAAATCGATACCCTGCTGTTCGACAAGACCGGCACCCTGACCCAAGGCAACTGGTCACTGACCCGCAGCCACAGCCTCGATGGGCACCCGGTGGCCCGTCACCTCGCCCTGGTGGCGGCATTGGAGCGGGCCAGCAGCCATCCCCTGGCGCAGGCGTTCCGGGCCTTCGACCAGCCCGGCCTTTCCGTCGAGTCCCTGGAGCACATCCCCGCAGGGGGCATTCAGGGCAGGGTGAACGGGGTCCGCTACCGGGTGGGCCACAGCCGCTTTATTGGCCTGGAGCAGCAGGATGACCGGCTGTGGCTGGCCGACGAGAGGGGGTCACTGGCCTGGTTCCGGCTGGAGGACACCTTGCGCGAAGACGCCGCCCCGACCCTGGCCCGGCTTCAGTCCCAGGGACTTCGCTGCGAGATGCTCTCCGGCGATCCCAGCCCCCAAGCCCCCGCCCTGGCCGCCGAGCTGAAGATGGACGACTGCCACCACGGCATGACCCCCGCAGAAAAGCACACCTACCTGAAGAGCTTGCAGATGGACGGCCACCGGGTGGCGATGTTCGGCGACGGTGTCAACGATGCCCCGGTTCTGGCCGGGGCGGATCTCTCCATCGCCATGGGCGCCGGCACCGAACTGGCCAAGAGCAGTGCCGACCTGGTGCTGTTGGGTGACCGGCTGGGCCCGGTGGTCGACGGCATCGCCATCGCCAAAAAGACCGTTCGCGTCATCCGCCAGAACCTGATTTGGGCCCTGGGGTATAATCTGGCCATCCTGCCGCTGGCGGTCTGCGGCCTGGTGCCCCCCTACGCCGCTGCCATCGGCATGTCGGCCAGTTCGCTGATCGTGGTCGGCAACAGTGTGAGACTATTGAAACTATGAGCATCATCTTTACCCTGATCCCGGTGGCGATCCTCTTTGTCATCATCGCCGTCATCGTCTTCTTCTGGGCGGTAAAATCCGATCAGTTCGAGGACCTGGACCGCCAGGGATCCAGCATCCTGTTCGACGACGAACAGAAGCCGCGCGATGAGTGAGTTCAGCCTGTGGGCCGCTCTCTCCATCGGCCTGCTCGGTTCGGCTCACTGCGTGGGGATGTGCGGCGGCATCATGGCCGCCCTCAGCCATGGACTGCCCGGCCGTGATCAGCTGAACCTCTCCAGGCGGCTGGGCCTGCTGGCCGCCTACAACCTGGGGCGGGTGACCAGCTACGCCGCCGCCGGCGCGCTGCTCGCCTCCCTCGCCGGCGGAATCGGGGTGCTGTTTGACCTGGATCACTGGCTGACCGGGATGCGGTTGCTGGCGGGAATCATGCTGATCCTGATGGGGTTCTACCTGGCCAACCTCTCCTCCGCCCTGGTGATGGTGGAGAAGCTGGGCAACCCGCTGTGGAGCCGCCTGGCGCCCCTGGCGCGGCGGCAGTTGCCGGTCACCTCACCCGCCAAGGCCCTGGCGGCGGGTATGCTGTGGGGCTGGCTGCCCTGTGGCCTGGTCTATTCGACCTTGATCTGGGCCCTCTCTCTCGGTTCGGCGCTGGACACCGTTATGGCCATGACCGCCTTCGGCCTGGGAACCCTGCCCAGCATGATACTGGTAGGTGCGGCGGCCGATGCGTTTAAGAAGCTTTTGGTTAATAAAGGATTTAAGCTTTTCAGCGCCCTGTTGTTGATCGTCTACGGTGTGCACACAATGACTATTGCGCTAGGTCAATTTTTCTAGCTTCAAGAGAAGGTTTTGGTTTACCATGTGTCATGAGTTGACCCAATCGGGAAAGAGCCTTGGATAACAATCGCGCAAAAAGGACGGCGTTCGGTGGCTGTGCTATTCACTGCCACGATTGCAGCATGTCAGAACTCTGCATACCGTTCACGCTCAATGCCAATGAGTTGGACAAACTGGACGCCATCATCGAACGAAAGAAGCCCATTCAGAAGGGTGAGATCCTGATTCAGTCAGGCGAGCCCCTGAAGAGTCTGTTTGCCATCCGATCGGGCACCATCAAATCCTATACCATCACCGAAAACGGCGACGAGCAGATCACCGGCTTCCACCTGGCCGGCGACGTCATCGGCTTCGACGGTATCCACTCCGAGCAGCATCAGAGTTTCGCCCAGGCACTGGAAACCGCCATGGTGTGCGAAATCCCCTATGAAACCCTCGACCAGCTCAGCGGTGCCATGCCCCGGTTGCGCCAGCAGATCATGCGGCTGATGAGCAATGAGATCATGGGGGACCAGGAGATGATCCTGCTGCTGTCCAAGAAGAACGCCGAGGAGCGTCTCGCCGCCTTCATCAGCAACCTTGCCAAGCGCTTCGGTAACCGCGGTTTCTCCAGTCGCGAGTTCCGCCTGACCATGACCCGGGGGGACATCGGCAACTACCTTGGCCTGACCGTGGAAACCATCAGCCGCCTGCTCGGCCGTTTCCAGAAGTCCGGCCTGATTGAGGTCAAGGGCAAGTACATCACCATACTGGATCTGGAACGGCTATCGGATCTGGCGGGAAATGCCCGCATCGCACGCTAAAACGGGGGCACCACAAGGTGCCCTTTCTGTCTCCCTCATTCGCCAAGTCGCCAGTTTTGTTCTAGAACAAACAGTATAGTGTCCGACATCTAGACGAGGCAGATATGAGCAGTGAACGACTCCTAGTGGTGATCGATCCGGACCGGGTCGAACAACCGGCCCTGGATCGGGCTCTCCACCTGGCCCGCAAAACCGGGGCCCCAATCACCCTGTTCTCGGTGATCTTCAACCTCACCTACGAAAAGACCGCCCTGCTCTCCAAGACGGAGCGGGATGCCCTCAGAGACGGGCTGATCGACAAGCACCACCGCCAGGTCGAGGAACTGGTCACCCCGCTGCAGCAGGAGGGGCTCAGCGTCGACGCCCGGGTGGAGTGGCATGACCGCCCCTTCGAGGCGATCATCCGCTATGTCCTCGACAACGACGTCGGCTACATCATCAAGAGCACCCAGGAGGGGGGCAATCGGCTGTCGGCCACCTTCTTCACTCCGACAGACTGGCACCTGATCCGCAAGGCGCCGGTGCCGGTGCTGATGGTCAAGGAGCACGACTGGCCCAAGGAGGGCAAGATACTGGCGGCCATTGACATTGACGCCGAGGATGAGGTTCACAGGGAGCTGAACGAACGCATCATCCAAACCTGCACCAGCCTGGCCAAACTGGTCGACGCCCAGGTCCACCTGGTCAACGGCTACCCCGGCCTGCCCGACAACCTGTTTATCGAACAGCCGGAGTTCAACAACCTCGGCTTCAATATCTCGATCAGCAAACAGCACCAGGAGCACCTGGAGGAGCTCGGCGCCAAGCATGGTATCGCCGCCGACCACTGCCACGCGCGCCAGGGGGACCCGGAAGAGGTGATCGTGGCGATAGCCCAGGATCTGGACGCCGAACTGGTGGTGTTGGGCACCATCGGCGAGCAGGGGATCACCGCCACCCTGCTGGGCAGTACCGCCGAGCACGTTATCTATAATATCGGATGCGACCTGCTGGCACTGAAGCCAAGTTCCTTCGAGTCGCCCCTGGCCTGACACCGGAAAGGGGGCAGTGGCCCCTTTTCTTTTGGATTAAGCCTTTGAAAATCATTTAGAAGTGATACTCTAGTTGCAGGAGTGAGTCTCAGATTGCCCGCCCGGGTGGTGGACTGAGGCACCATTGATCTGAAGCAAAGGAATGATCCGCCCCTCTATGCCACGCCGTGGGTAAGGGATACCAAGTTAGGAGAGCGTTATGAGCAGCGAACGATTTCTGGTAGTCATCGATCCCAGCCGGGATGACCAACCTGCGCTGGAGAGGGCCGCCCACCTGGCCCGGTGTGCCGGAGCCAGATTGACCCTGTTCCTCAGTATCTTTGATTTTTCCTACGAGATGACCTCCATGCTGTCCCAGGAGGAGCGAGATGCCATGCGTAACGGGGTGGTCAATCAGAGACGAAAATGGCTGGAACAACTGGCCGAGCCGCTGATCACCGACGGACTGGATGTCACCTTCGAAGTCGTGTGGCACAACCGTCCCTTCGAAAGCATCATCAATCACGTCCTCAGCCACGATGTCGCCTACATCATCAAGAGCACCCATGCCCACGACAAGCTAAAGTCGGTGATCTTCACCCCCACCGACTGGCACCTGCTTCGCAAGGCACCGGTACCCGTATTGCTGGTGAAAGAGCACGACTGGCCCGCCGACGGCACCATCCTGGCCGCCGTCAACGTGGCCGCCGACGATGAGGAGCACCAGGAGCTCAACGACCGCATCGTCGACCATGCGGTGAAGCTGGCCACCCTCATCGACGCCCGGGTGCACCTGGTCAACGGCTACCCCGGCACCCCGGTGAACATCGCCATCGAGCTGCCGGACTTCGACGCCCATGCCTATAACCAGTCGATCAAACAGCACCATACTCAACGTATCGAGGCGCTGGCCGACCGCCACGGCATCGATCACAAGCGCTGCCACGTGCTCGAAGGGCTGCCCGAGGATGTCATCCCCGAATTGGCCAGGGAGCTGGATGCCGAGCTGGTGATGCTTGGCACCGTCGGCCGCAGCGGCCTGTCCGCCGCCCTGATCGGCAACACCGCGGAGCACGTCATCGACAGCCTGGAGTGTGACTTGGTCGCCTTCAAGCCTAAGAGCTTTGTCTGCCCCCTGGCCGAGTAACCCGGCTCACCCGAGGACGCGGCCCAGGCCGCGTTTTTTTGTGCCTGAGCCTTTACCCGCCTGCGGCGAACGGGGATAATGCCAGCCCCAAATTGACACGACACCGAGGTATGGAGTGGAACTTACCCAAAAGCAGAAAACCCGTCTGAACAAACTGCAGAAACGCCTTCGGCGCGAGGTGGGCAGTGCCATCGAAGATTACCGTATGATCGAAGATGGCGACGTCGTGATGGTGTGTCTCTCCGGGGGTAAGGACAGCTACACCATGCTGGACATCCTGCTGAACCTGCAACACCGGGCACCGGTGGAATTCAAGCTGGTGGCGGTCAACCTGGATCAGAAGCAACCCGGCTTCCCGGAGGAGGTGCTGCCCGCCTACCTGGATAGCCTGGGGGTCGCCTACCATATTCTGGAGAAGGACACCTACTCCATCGTCAAGGACAAGATCCCCGAGGGCAAGACCACCTGCTCCCTGTGCTCCAGGCTGCGCCGAGGCACCCTGTACGGTTTTGCCCAGCGCATCGGCGCCACCAAGATCGCCCTGGGTCACCACCGGGACGACATGGTCGAAACCCTGTTCCTCAACATGTTCTTCGGCGGCAAACTCAAGTCGATGCCTCCGAAGCTATTGTCCGACGACGGCGCCAACGTGGTGATTCGCCCCCTGGCCTACGCCCGGGAGAAGGACATCGCCGAATACGCCGAGCTGAAGGCGTTCCCCATCATCCCCTGCAACCTATGCGGATCACAGGAGAACCTCAAGCGCAAGCAGGTCAAGGAGATGCTCCAGGTGTGGGACAAGCAGTTTCCCGGCCGCATCGAGACCATCTTCACCGCCATGCAGAATGTGGCACCCTCGCAGCTGGTCGACCGCGCGCTGTTCAACTTCACCGATCTGCGCGCCGACCCCGACGCCCAGCCCAGTGGTGAGGTGGCCGAATCGGATCTGCCGGCCTTCGATTTCTTCGATGCCGACAACAGCGGCCACATCGACCTGGATCGGGCCAGCCGCATCGACGTGGTCAACGTCTACCAGCCGTGATTCGTAGCGGCTGGACCGCCCCAGTCGGCTTCAGCAAGCCAGCCTCGGCGACGGCCGTTACCAAGAACAAGGGCGCCCTTGTTCTTGTCGGCGTCACACCGGGTTGTCCACATCGACGAAGGTGACCTGCAGGCCATACTCCCCATGCAGATACGCCCCCAGCGCCTGAATCCCGCCCCGCTCGGTGGCGTGGTGACCAGCGGCGAAATAGCTGACCCCCAGCTCCCTGGCACTGTAGAAAGTGCGCTCCGCCACCTCCCCCGACAGGTAGGCGTCCAGGTCCAGCTCGGCGGCCAGGTCGATGTAGTCCGGTGCGCCCCCGGAGCAGATCCCCAGGGTCGAGATTGGACGGTCATGGCCACTGATGCACAGCGGTTGCCGCCCCAATGCCAGATCGATACGCCGGCACAGCTCAGTCTCGGTAACCGGCGTGTCGAACCGGCCCCACACTGGAATGGAGAGGTCATTGCCAGCCTCCATGGGCCCGCACAGCGCCAGGCCCAGGGCCTTGGCAAGACAGGCGTTGTTGCCCAGGGTTGGATGGGCATCCAGCGGCAGGTGGTATCCGATGAGGTTGATGTCATTGTCCAGCAACGCCTTGAGCCGGTTGCGCTTCATGCCGGTAATCACCGGGCTCTCCCCCTTCCAGAAGTAACCGTGGTGCACCAGCAGGGCGTCCGCCCCCTGCTCGATGGCGGAATCGATGGCACTCTGACCCGCCGTCACCGCGGTCACGATGCGGCGGATCTCCTCCCGCCCCTCTACCTGCAGGCCGTTGGGGGCATAATCCTTGAACTGCCTGGGGGTCAGAAGCTGATCCAGGGCGTGGAGTAACTCGTGTCGTTTCATCTTGTCTTGTCATGCCGAAACCGAATAGCCCAAGTGTACTTCGATAGCCGGTCCCTTTGCCAATCTTTGCCCCTTCCTCCAGTGGAAACCAAAGGCTCTTAACTCAATGAATAATTGATTTGAGGGCGAATAAAGGCCGGCAATCCCGAACTACTCTGCTTTGATGGCATAAATCTCAAAACTGCTGAAATCTTGTCGCATTTATTAGACAAATTGGCCTGGAATCGGTATAAAGACAGGCTGAAATATCAGCCCGAGTCGGCGAAAAGACAAAGGTTTAAAACTACATGTCCAAACTGAATAAGGAAGAGGTACTGCAGCAGCTCAATGATGCGTACCTGGCAAAACATGGCAAGGCCCCAACCATCGAGCAGAAAGGCAGCTGGTTCAAGGTAGATGGCGGTAAATCTCTGCGTCTGGGTGACCTGGCCGAAATGGTTAGCGAATTGACCGGCGGTGCTGCAGCTGCCGACACCGCGCCCAAGGCTGAGCCCAAGAAGAGCGCACCCGCCAAGAAAGCGGCTGCCCCCAAAAAGGCGGCCAAAGCCTCTGGCAACGGCGGCCTGAGCCCCAAGCAACTGTGGGCACAAAAACTGGCTCAAGGCAGCACCCTGCCCCGGGGTCAGCGCTGATAAGCGTATGGATGAAAAAAGCCGGCTGACGCCGGTTTTTTTACGCCTGACACTGTACGCCTGATAGGCGGAGATGAAAAAAGGGACCCTAGGGTCCCTTTTTCCTGTCCAGGCAAGCGCGAGCTTACTTGGCCAGGGCCTCTTTCGCCTTCTCTACCAGGGCAGTAAATACCACCTTGTCGAATACGGCGATGTCGGCCAGGATCTTACGATCGATCTCAACAGAAGCTTTCTTCAGACCGTTGATGAAACGGCTGTAAGACATGCCGTTCTGACGAGCAGCAGCGTTGATACGGGCGATCCACAGCTGACGGAACTGACGCTTTTTCTGGCGACGGTCACGATAAGCGTATTGACCAGCCTTGGTAACAGCTTGAACTGCTACACGATAGACACGGCTACGGGCACCGTAGTAGCCTTTAGCCTGCTTGAGTACTTTCTTGTGACGAGCACGAGCGGTCACACCGCGTTTTACACGAGCCATGTTTTAATCCCTCCCAATTAGGCGTACGGCAGCATGGTGCGGATCTGAGCCACGTCAGACTTTGCAACCAGTTGCTTGGAGCGCAGATGACGCTTGCGCTTGGTGGACTTCTTGGTCAGGATGTGACGCAGGTGAGACTGCTTGCGCTTGAAACCGCCGGAGGCAGTTTTCTTGAAACGCTTAGCAGCACCTTTATTGGTTTTCAGCTTAGGCATTCTAAACTCCGCATTGTAAATAAAAATAGAACTGCAAGGCGAACAAATTCAGCCCAGTCAGCGACTGGGCTGAACTGTTACTTGGAAGCCTTACTGTTTCTTCTTAGGTGCGAGGACCATAACAGCCTGGCGACCTTCCACTTTAGGGAAGGCCTCCACCTGGGCCAGTTCCGCCAGATCGTCTTTAATACGATTCAGCAGTTTCAGGCCCAGATCCTGGTGGGCCATCTCGCGACCCCGGAAACGCAGCGTAACTTTCGCTTTGTCTCCGTCTTCCAAGAAGCGAGTCAGGTTGCGTAGTTTTACCTGATAATCGCCTTCATCGGTGCCAGGACGGAATTTGACTTCCTTAACCTGGATCCGCTTGGTCTTCTTACGCTGTTCCTTCTGATTCTTAGACTGCTCATAAAGGAACTTACCGTAGTCCATGATCCGGCACACCGGTGGCTCTGCGTTCGGACTGATCTCCACTAGGTCCAGATTCGCTTCCTGAGCCATCTCCGCCGCTTCGCGACCAGAGACGATCCCAACCTGCTCACCGTCGGCACCAATCAGTCGAACTTCGCGAGCGCGAATTTCACCGTTGATGCGAGTTTGGTCCTTGGCCGGACCTTGCTTTTTTCCGCCTTTTATAGCTTATTCCTCCAGCAATTTCAGACTACGGTCGTTGATCTCATTTTGGATCTGCTCAATCATCTTATCGACTTTGATGCTGCCCAGATCAACGCCATCGCGCGTACGCACCGCCACCTCGCCGTTTTCGACCTCTTTGTCACCAACGACAAGCAAATACGGGGTGCGCTTTAAAGTATGTTCGCGGATTTTAAAGCCAATCTTCTCGTTTCTCAAGTCCGCCTTGGCACGAATTCCAGCAAATTTGAGGGCCTCAACGGTTTTTTCCACGTAATCGGCTTGTTTATCGGTGATATTCATCACCACCGCCTGCACCGGTGCCAGCCAAGTGGGCAGTTTACCCGCGAACTCTTCAATCAGGATGCCGATGAAGCGCTCCAGGGAGCCCAGAATGGCACGGTGGATCATCACCGGTACCTTGCGGGCATTGTCCTCACCCACGTAGCTCACGTCCAGGCGCTCAGGTTGAGGCATGGAGAAGTCTAGCTGAATGGTACCACACTGCCAGGCACGATCCAGGCAGTCGTGCAGGGTAAACTCAATCTTGGGCCCATAGAAGGCGCCCTCGCCCGGCTGAAGCTCGTAGGTCAGGCCGTTGGCTTCCAGGGCTTCGGCCAGGGACTGTTCCGCCTTGTCCCACAGATCGTCGGAACCGATGCGCTGCTCGGGACGGGTCGACAGCTTCACGTCGATCTCTTCGAAGCCAAAGGTCTTGTAGGTGTCATACACCATCTGGATGCAGGCGGTCACCTCGTCGAGGATCTGCTCCTCGGTACAGAATACATGGGCATCATCCTGGGTGAAGGAGCGTACCCGCATCAGGCCGTGCAGAGAGCCGGAGGGCTCGTTACGGTGAACCAGGCCGAACTCCGCCATGCGGTATGGCAGATCACGGTAGGACTTCAGGCCCTGCTTGAAGATCTGCAGGTGGCCGGGGCAGTTCATCGGCTTCACCGCGTAGGTGCGCTTCTCAGACTCGGTGGCGAAGATCATCTCCGAGTACTTGTCCCAGTGTCCGGATCGCTCCCACATCACCTTGTCCATCACCAGCGGGGTGCGGACCTCCTCATAGCCGAACTTATCCAGCTGGGTGCGCATAAAACCTTCCAGCTCCTTGTAGATGGTCCAGCCGTCATTGTGCCAGAACACCATGCCCGGAGCTTCCTCCTGCCAGTGGAACAGGTCCAGCGCCTTGCCGATCTTGCGGTGGTCGCGCTTGGCCGCCTCTTCCAGGCGCTGCAGATGGGCCTTGAGCTGCTTCTTGTCGCCCCAGGCGGTGCCGTAGATCCGCTGCAGCATCTTGTTATCGGAATCGCCGCGCCAGTAGGCACCGGCGATGTTCATCAGCTTGAAGTGGTGGCAGAATTTCATGTTCGGCACGTGCGGGCCACGGCACATGTCGACATACTCTTCATGATGGTAGAGGCCAGGCTGGTCGTCACGACTGACGTTCTGGTCCAGGATCTCTACCTTGTAGATCTCGCCACGGGCATCGAAAGTATCCCGGGCCTCCTGCCAGCTCACGCGCTTTTTCACCACATCGTAGTTGGTCTTGGCCAACTGCTGCATCCGCTTCTCCAGAGCATCGATGTCCTCCTGGGTCAGCTTGTGCTCCAGATCGATGTCGTAGTAGAAACCGTTGTCGATGGTGGGTCCGATGGCCATCTTGGCATCGGGCCACAACTGCTTGAGGGCGTGCCCCAGAAGGTGCGCGCAGGAGTGGCGGATGATCTCCAGGCCATCTTCCTCCTTGGCGGTGATGATGGACAGGTTGCAATCCTGCTCCATGATTTCACAGGCGTCGACACGCTCGCCGTTGATGCGACCGGCGATGCACGCCTTGGCCAAACCAGGACCGATGTCGCTGGCTACATCCATGACGGATACGGGGTTGTCGAACTGGCGTTGGCTACCATCTGGCAGGGTAATAACTGGCATTGCTTTTCTCCACAGTGGTGATCCACACAAAAGATCACATGCTTAGATTTGATTGAGGTCGGTCAAAGGAGTGGGTTCGTGTGCCAAGGTATTCACCTTACAGGGCAAACAGTGCTTGGAACGGCACCCGGTCCAACCGGAGAACGCGTAGTATAGAAAGGTGGGAACGCCATTACAAATGAAATGGAGTTCAATCACCTGTGGGCGGCCGAGGTAAAACCGCCCCGGGTCATTTACACTCAGTATTGAGAGTACAACTTGGGAGTCGGCCCATGAGAACCGATGCCTTCTACAAAACCATTCGTTGCCCCCACTGTGGCCATGAAACCGCCGTGGCGGTGGATGCCAGCGGCGGTGAACAGGATTACTTCGAGGACTGCCAGGCCTGCTGCAACGCCATCCATCTGCACCTGGCGATCGATGAGCAGGAGCAGCAGCTGAGGCTGTTTGTCGACAGCGACGATGAACAGGTTTACTGAGTCAGTCCCTTCTGGGCCAGCACCCGCTCAACGGTGTCGACGATCGCCTGGGTCTGGCTGTCGATCTCAATGTTGAGACTGTCCCCCGCCCGACGCTCACCCAGGGTGGTCATCGACAGCGTCTCCGGAATCAGGTGAATGTTGAACCCACCTGGCTCGGTGTCGCCCACAGTCAGGCTGCAGCCGTCGATGGCCACGAACCCCTTGTGGAGAATGTATTTCATCCACTCCGGGTCCAGGGTCAGGTGCATGGTGCAGTTGGTCTCGGTCCGCTCGATACGGGCGATGCGGGCCTGGGTATGCACATGACCCGAGACCACGTGGCCACCCACCTCCTTGCCAAACACCAGCGAGCGCTCGATGTTGACCCGATCACCGGCGTGCATCTGGCCCAGGTTGGTGACCCTCAGAGTCTCTTCCATTACATCGAAAAAGACTCTATCATCAGCCAGTTCTGTCACGGTCAGGCACACCCCGTTGTGGGCGACACTGGCACCAACCTGCAAGTTATCCCGGTACTGAGCCGGGATGGCCACCTCGAAAGTCCGCAGCTTGTCCCTCTCTGTAATGGCCGTAATCGTTGCCGTGGTTTGAACAATTCCAGTAAACATACAACTCCAACAATCTTTTTGTAGTATCGGACCCTAAGCCCTATATGCACAGTCGCCTCTATCAGGCTAAAAGCCTCATTCGCTTGGCCCTGCCCGTTCTTGCCGCCCAGGTCGCCCAAACCATGATGGGATTCATCGATACCGTCATGGCCGGCCGGGTCAGCGCCACCGACATGGCCGCCGTGGCGGTTGGCACCAGTATCTGGCTGCCCGCCATACTGTTTTTTGCCGGTATCCTGATGGCTCTGACCCCTATGGTCGCCCATCATCATGGTGCCCGGCAAGAGCGCAAGATACGCCCCCTGATCCATCAAGGGGTCTACCTGTCGCTGATCTGCGGCGCCCTGGCCATGGGCTTGTTTACCCAGGCCGAGTGGATTCTGGCACAGATGGACCTCGACCCACAGCTGTTTGCCCTGAGTCGTGACTACCTCAGCGCAATTTTGTGGGGTGCCCCGCCGTTTCTGCTGTTTCAGGTCCTGAGGAACTTCACCGAAGGGCTCTCCTGGACCCTGCCCTCGATGGTGATCGGCTTTGTCGGCCTGGCCATCAACATCCCCGCCAACTACATCTTCATCTACGGCCACTTCGGCATGCCAGCCATGGGGGGGGCGGGCTGTGGCGTCGCCACCGCCCTGGTATTCTGGGGGATGTTCCTGGCGATGGCCCTCTACCTGCTGGTGACCCGGAGGTTTCAAGGCTACCGCCTGTTTCAGGGCTGGCGGGGCCTGAACCCGGCCCTGCAGAGCGCCGTCATCCGCCTCGGGCTGCCCATCGCCCTGGCACTGTTCTTCGAGGTGACCCTGTTCGCCGTGGTGGCGGTGGCCATCGCGCCGCTGGGGCCGATCACCGTTGCCGGCCACCAGGTCGCGGCCAATTTTTCCGGGCTGATCTTCATGCTGCCGCTGGCCCTGGGGATGGCACTGACCATACGGGTTGGCTACTACCTGGGACGAGGAGAGCACGGCACCGCCGCCATGGTAGCCCGCATCGGCCTGCAGCTCGGTCTGGGCATCGCCCTGCTCACCGCCCTGTTCACCGTCCTGTGTCGGGAACAGATCGCCAGACTCTACAGCGGCGATGTCGAGGTTCTCTCCCTGGCCAGCCAACTGATGCTGCTTTGCGCACTCTACCAGCTGTCGGACACCGTTCAGGTGGTTACCGCCGCCACTCTGAGGGGCTATAAGGACACCACGGCCCTGCTGTGGATCTCTCTGATCGCCTACTGGGGCATAGGGTTGACCACCGGCCTGGTACTGGGCCTGACCGACTGGCTGGTCCCCGCCATGGGTGCCGCCGGATTCTGGGTCGGGTTTATCGCCGGCCTGTCGGCGGCGGCGCTGATGTTGAAGATCCGTTTGCGCAGGGTGCAGCGGCGCATGGAACTGTCGACAAAGTCATCCGCCTGATCAAAAAGCGGGCCTTCAAGGGCAATCTTTAGCCAAACAAACCGCTTATCTGCAACAGGGCCTTGTCAAGCGTCGGCGCAGGCCCTAGTATTTAGCGCATCGCACAGCGATATGCGTCTGTAACTCAGTTGGTTAGAGTGTCACCTTGACATGGTGGAAGTCGGTGGTTCGAGTCCACTCAGACGCACCAAAATTCAAATATTGCGTCCGTAGCTCAGTTGGTTAGAGCACCACCTTGACATGGTGGGGGTCGGTAGTTCGAGTCTACTCGGACGCACCATTTCGAAGAGCCCGCTCAGATGAGCGGGCTTTTTTCGTTCCCCTCCGGCCGGTTGCGTCCCGCTAACCCCGCTCGGCATAGAAGGTGGAGGGACGGAACAGGTACTCGCCGGTGTCGATGTCGACCACCACAAACCGAATCGGCGTCTCCCACTGATCCGCCTCCTGGGTCAGGGCCACCGTCAGCACCTGGGTCTGGTGCTCACCGGGCGCCAGGGTGAAGTGATCCGCGCCCTCTATGGTCAATCCGTAAAATCCTTGGACGATGACGGCGTAGGTCCGCTCCGCCTGGCTCTTGTTCAGCAGTTTGAACCTGTAGGTGTTCTCCACCAGTCCCTGATCGTTGATGCGATAGAGGGCCTGGCGATCACGCAGCACATTCACCTCGAAGCTGCGACGCTGCTCGCCCCAGAAGGAGATTACCAGCAGGGTGACCAGCACGGCGACGGCGTAGCCCAGGTAACCGCCAAAGCCAAGCCGACGGCCGCTTTCAGAGCGGTAGCCGATCAGCTCCCTAGGGTAGCCGAACCTGTCCATGGTCTGATTGCAGGCATCCACGCACAGCCCGCAGTTGATGCACTCATACTGGAGCCCGTCGCGAATGTCGATTCCCACCGGGCACACCTGGACACACAGGTTGCAGTCGACGCAGTCCCCCAGCGCTTCGGGCTTGGCGCCGTTCACTCTTCGAGGCCCCCTGCCCTCGCCCCGGTTCGAGTCATAGCTGACCAGGGAGGTGGTGGCATCGAACATGACCGACTGGAACCGGGCGTAGGGACAGATGTGCTGGCAAACCCGCTCCCTCAGCCACCCCGCATTGCCATAGGTGCACAGGGTAAAGAACAGCACCCATCCCTGAACCAGCGGCGAACTCTCTCCCGCCAGCAGGCCGGGATAGAGCTCGGCGACCGGCACGAAGTAGCCCATAAAGCCTAGGGCGGTCGCTAGAGCGATGCCCAGCCACAGCAGGTGCTTCAGCCCCTTCCGTCCCAGTTTGTTCCAGCCCCAGGGTGCCCTGTCCAGCGCCCGGCTGTGGTTGTGGCTGCCCTCGATTCGGCGCTCCACCCAGTTGAACATCAGTGTCCACACCGTCTGCGGGCAGGTGTAGCCGCACCAGATTCGGCCATAGAGCTTGGTGACCAGGAACAGCAGGAAGGCGGCGAGGATAAACAGGAAGGCCACAATCAGCAGATCCTGGGGATAGAGCGAGGTGCCAAACAGGTCCAGCCGCTGCCGGGAAAGATCGATCAGCAGCGCCTGCCGCCCCTGATAGCGAAGGAAGGGCAGCCCGAAGAACAGGCCCACCAGCAGCAGATTCAGGTAACGGCGCACACGCTGGAAGCGGCCAAACTGCTCGCGGATATAGAGCTTATTCCGCGCACCGGTGAATAAGATAAGGTTGTCCTGGGACGGAGTGGATGATGGCACAGATTCTCTCCCCTTGGGTCAATGCCGCCCCAGTGTAGAGCGCCCGACTGTCATTGGTAGATACAAAAAAATCTTTTAAAATAGGGACAGATTCGATTCCGACCACCAAACCCATGACCGAATATCTCTACCAACGACTCGCCTCGGCACTGAGGCAACAGATTGAACAGGGCGTCTGGCAGGCGGGGGACCGACTGCCGTCGATACGGGCGCTGAGCAGCGATCACCGGATGGCCAAGATCTCGGTACAGAAGGCACTGCATACCCTGGAGGCGTCCGGGCTGATCGAAGCCCGGGCGCGGTCGGGCTATTTCGTCTCCCCCCGGGCTGTCCGGGCCGGGGGAAGCCAGACCGGGGACACCGACTCACCACGGACGGTGAACCTGCCTCAGCTTTTTCACGAAATCATGGCCCGCAGCGCCGCCTTTGATCTGTGCCCCGGAGCCCAGCTGGGCAGCCCGGCCCCCCACCTGCTTCGGCTCAATCGTCACCTCGGCCGCGCCCTGCGCCATCAGCCTGGGCGCAAGGCGATCTACTATGGCGACCCGGATGGGCTGCCGACACTCAGGGAGCAGATCGGCGCCCGCTACCGCAGCCGTGGCTGTCCGCTGGATCCCGCCGAGATCGCCATCACCGGTGGCTGCCAGAACAGCCTGTTTCTGGCCCTGATGGCCTGCTGTCAGCCCGGCGATACCGTCGCCGTCGAGAGCCCGGCCTTCTACGGCGTGCTGCAACTGCTGCAACAGCTGGGCCTCAAGGTGGTGGAGATCCCCGCCTGCCCGGTCAGGGGGGTGCGGGCCGAGGAGCTGGAGGCGGCGGTCCGTCGCTGGCAGGTCAAAGTGTGCGTGCTCACCCCCAGCTACGCCACCCCAACCGGCGCCACCATCCCGGTGGAGGAGCAGCGCAAGCTGGTGGCGCTGACCCGGCGCTACCCACTGACCCTGGTTGAGGACGACATCTATGGCGACCTGGGATTTCATCTCCAGGCCGAGCCCCTGAAACGTTTCGACACGCTGGGAAAGGTGATCCTGTGCGGCTCCTTCTCAAAATCCCTCTCCCGAGACCTTCGCCTCGGCTGGATCAGCGGCGGTCAATTCCATCGGCGTATCGTCCAGTTGAAGCTGATCAATCAGCTGTCGGTCAGCCAGGCCACCCAGGAGGGGCTGACTAGCTTCCTGGCGGAGGGGCACTACAAACGCCATCTCGCCAGTGTGCGGCGTCAGCTGATGAACCAGCGGGATCAGCTTGTGGACGCCATCACCGAGGAGTGGTCGGGCCCCTATGCCCACACCCTGCCCGAGGGCGGCTTGTCACTGTGGCTGGAGCTGTCTCCCGCGGTCGACACTAAGGCGGCGTACCAGGCGCTGCTGGCGCATAATATCGTCATTACCCCCGGCGCCCTGTTCACCACCAGCTCTCGCTTCGATCACTGCCTGCGGCTGAGCTTCTGCCAGCCGGTGACCGGGGTGCGCCGACAAGCCATCGCCCGGATCGCCTCGGTACTTGGCCACCAGAGCCCCTAATTTGATCCAGATCACCCGGAGGGCTTTTTTTGAGCTATAGATCACCAGTCGGGAGTAAAATCTAATCGAGGAGTGGCTCGGTATCCGACAACTCGAGACCACCATCCCAAGGAGTAGTAAGGAGGACCATATGAACCTGTTTCCCCGCGATTCATTGTTCGACTTCTGGCCTCTGATGGATCGCAGGCGCTCCCAGGACGAGGAGCACCACGCCGTGTCCATGGGGATGCCAAGGATCGACATCGTCGAAGAGGAGGACAAGTACCTGCTGAGCGCCGATCTTCCTGGCGTTAACAAAGAGGACCTTTCCATAACCCTGACCAACGGTGTACTGCGTATCGAAGCCCGTCGAAGTGAAGAAAGTGAAACCCAAGAGAAGCACTTTATCCGCAAAGAGCGCCACGAAGGGGTGTTCGTACGCAACATCGAAGTAGGTGACAGCCTCAAAGCCGATCAGATCGACGCTCATTTCGACAATGGTGTCCTGAAGCTTGTCCTGCCCAAGGTCGAGCCTAAGGCGCCGGTACGCGACCAGGTAGAGATCCATTGATAGCCTTGCCTGAGTCGTCAACCACAAGGGCCGCAACTGCGGCCCTTTCTGTTTGAGTGGTGCCCGGCTCGCTGGTATACTCGCCGCCGATTGCATTAGAGCATTAATTCTAATACGGAACTTCCATGGCTGCCTCCACCAAAAGCGCCGGTTTCACCCTGATTGAACTGGTCATCGTCCTAGTCCTGCTGGGCATCCTCGGCGCCGTCGCCCTGCCGAGGTTTCTCTCCCTCTCCTCCGACGCCCACGCCGGTGTCTACCGGGGCGCCTTTGCCGGCTTCCGTTCCGGCGTCCAGCTGTACCACAACGGCTGGCTTGCCCACGGGGCCCGGGGCGCGGTCATCAACCTGGCTAGCTTCGACGATGGTACGGTGGACAGCAATGCGCAGGGGTACCCGGCCGGCACCAGCTACGATGGTACCCTCAGTGGCGCCAACTGCGGCGAGCTGTGGCAGGCGTTGATCGACAGTGACCTGGCAACCCGGCCTGCCAGCAACGGCAGCTTCGATGGCGACACCAGCCGCCCCATCAAATACTGGTACCGAACCGGCCCGGACGCCTGCTACTACATCTACGTCGGGGAAAGGAACGATCCCGGCGTCGACCTGCCCACCCTTACCTACACTCTGGCTACCGGGGAGACAAGCGTTACCATGAGCCGCTACTCCAACGGCTGATAACATATCGCTTTTAATGCCCTCACAATGTTCATGGTCTGGACTAAGCTCTATGGAGTTTGCCCTGACCATGGAGCCCACCATGACACGCCTCCTGCTTCTCCTGCCCTTTTTGGCCTCCGCTCTGGCGGTGGCTGAGGAGACCTGTGAATCCTGCCACGCTCAGATTTCACCAGCCATCGTCGAAGACTGGAAGTCCAGTAAGCACCATGCCAACGACATCGGCTGCGACACCTGCCACGACGGCGACCATTCCAGTGCCGAGGACGTCGGCAACCTGGTCACCATCACCGCCGACACCTGCGGCGCCTGCCACAGCGAGCGGCTGGAGGAGTTTTCCAGGGGCAAACACGCCCTCTCCTGGGCGTCCGTCCAGGCGATGCCCACCACCCACGCCCTGCCGATGGCGCTGAACCAGGGGATGAAGGGGTGCACCGGCTGCCATAAGCTCGGACTGAAGAGCGACGAGGAGATCGAGGCACTCAAGCAAGCGGGCAGTGTCTTCGGCCACGCCTCCTGTGACGCCTGCCACACCCGTCACAGCTTCTCCGTCGACGAGGCGCGAGCACCACAGGCCTGCCAGACCTGCCACATGGGGTTCGATCATCCCCAGTGGGAGATGTGGTCCTCCTCCAAGCACGGGGTACGCTACCTGCTGGCCCAGAACGGCACCCTGCCCGCCAGCACCAAGGCACCAAGCTGCCAGACCTGTCACATGGTGGACGGCAATCACGAGGTCAGGACCGCCTGGGGATTCCTGGCGGTCCGGCTGCCGCTGTCGGAAGACCCCCAGTGGAAAGCCGATCAAATCACCCTACTGCAGGCCCTGGGGGTGCTGGATCTGGAGGGCAACCCCACCGCCAGGCTGGAGGTGGTGAAAGCCGCTGATGTCGCCAGGCTGGACAAGGCCTCCTTCGATGCCGAGCGGGACAAGATGATCAGAGTGTGCAGCGACTGTCACTCGGAGAACTTTGCCAAGGCGGAACTGGCGAAGGCCGACAGTCTGATCCGGGATCTGGACCACCTGATGGCGGAAGCGATCCGGGAGATCGCCGCCCTGTATAAGGATGGAGTGCTGAAAAAGCCTGAGACCTACGCCTCCCCATTTCCGGACCTGCTGACCTTCCACGACGCCCCCAGCAGCATCGAACAGATCCTGTTTGAGATGCACCTGAAACACAGGATGCGGGCGTTCCAGGGAGCGTTCCACGCCAATCCGGACTATGCCCTGTGGTACGGCTGGAGTGAGATGGTACGCGATCTCCAGGAGATCAGGGAGAAAGCCGAGGAGATGCGCCGCGCCCACACGACACAGGCTAAACGCTGACGAAGATGAAAAAGGCGCCGAAAGGCGCCTTTTCTCATCGGGTTTCAGACGAAGATCAGTAGATCTCGTTGCCGGTCTTTTGCCCCTTCTGGTAGGCCTTGATGTTGCCCAAGGTGGTCTCGGCGATCTGGTTCAGGGCCAGATCGGTAAAGTAGCCCTGGTGGCCGGTGACCAGCACATTGGGGTAACTCAGCAGCAGACCAAAGACGTCATCGTGGATCACCTGGCCGGACAGGTCACGGAAGAACAGATCCCCCTCCAGCTCGTACACATCCAGCCCCAGGTAACCCAGACGGCCGCTCTTCAGTGCTTCGATGGCGTCGGAGGCGTTTACCAGCGCGCCGCGGGAGGTGTTGATCAGCATCACCCCCTCCTTCATCTTGGCGAAGGCATCCCGGTTGATCAGGTGGTGGCTGTCCTCGGTCAGTGGACAGTGCAGGGTGACGATGTCACTCTGCTGGTACAGGGTATCCAGGTCCACGTAGGTGCCGAGCTTCTCCGCCTCCGGGTTCACATAGGGGTCGTGGCACAGCAGCTTGCAACCAAAGCCGCTCAGGGCCTTCATGGTTGCCAGACCGATCTTACCGGTACCGATGACGCCCACGGTTTTGCTGCCCAGATTGAAGCCCAGCAGCCCCTCCAGGTTGAAGTTGTGCTCACGAATACGGGAGTAGGCCTTATGCAGCTTGCGGTTCAGACACAGCATCATCGCCACCGCGTGTTCGGCCACCGATTCCGGTGAGTAGCCGGGCACCCGGCTGACAACGAAGCCGCGCCGCTTGGCCTCCTCCAGGTCCACGTTGTTGAAGCCGGCACAACGTAGGGCGATCATCTTGATGTTGGACTTGTCCAGCTGCTCCAGCACGGCGGTGTCCACGATGTCGTTGACGAAGCAGGAGATGGCGTCATAGCCCTCGACCAGCTTGGCAGTTGACGCCGTCAGCTGGGTTTTGTAGTAATCCAGCTCAAATCCATACTTCTGGTTCGCAGCGTCCATCGACACCCGGTCATAGGACTTGCTGCTGAACACGGCGATCCGTGCTTTGGTCATGGTGGTTCTCCTCGCAGAAACATAAATACAGCTTAGTTGGGTAATGGCCCGGCCCGCGACCGCCTTTGGCCAGGGTTTAGCCGGTCAACCCGTTCAGCGGGAATTTTGCTTGCCATGCTACCCTGCTCTCTTTACTATTACGACCCGTTCAGTGCTGCCTGGTCAGTAATTGACTTATACACCTGTAGCTCAGTTGGTTAGAGCACCACCTTGACATGGTGGGGGTCGGTGGTTCGAGTCCACTCAGGTGTACCAATCCTGCGTCTGTAACTCAGTTGGTTAGAGTGTCACCTTGACATGGTGGAAGTCGGTGGTTCGAGTCCACTCAGACGCACCACACTCCAGAAGCCCGCCTCCATGGCGGGCTTTTTGCGTTTATGCTGCCCGCTGTCGACATCACTGAAGCCGCTGTCCCGAGGCCGTCGCCCACTGACACCTGAATGTCATCGCCGTTGTCTACACTGTGTCTATCCAGTGACAGCGAAGGATGGCCCTATGATTCAACGGAATGCACAGACACTCCCCCTCTCCGGTACCGATGTCGACAGCAAGAGGGCCGAGCTGAAACGCTACTTTGCCACCACCTGGCGCCTCTACGAGAACCTGTTTGAGGTGATCGTCAGCGACCAGGCGTACTACCTGAAGGCGGAACCGCTGCGCCATCCTTTGATCTTCTACTTCGGCCACACCGCCACCTTCTTCGTCAACAAGCTGAAACTGGCCGGGATCATCGACAGCCGAATCAATGCCGAGTTTGAGTCGATGTTCGCCGTCGGCGTCGACGAGATGTCCTGGGATGATCTCGATGAGTCCAACTACCGCTGGCCCGATGTTGATGAGGTGCGTCGCTATCGGGACCAGGTGTTCGACCGGGTCAACCGGGTCATCGACACCCTGCCCCTCAGCTTGCCCATCGACCCGAGTCAACCGGCCTGGGTGATCCTGATGGGCATCGAGCACGAACGCATCCACCTGGAAACCTCGTCGGTGATCATCCGCCAGCTGCCACTGACCGAGGTGCGCAACCACCCGGACTGGCCCGCCTGCCCCGACAGCGGTACCGCGCCCGTCAACACCCTGGTGGAGATCGAGGGCGGGGTGGTCACTCAGGGACGCTCACCGGACAGAGACAGTTACGGCTGGGACAACGAGTATGGCCACCATCAGCAGCAGATCGATCATTTCCAGGTCTCCCGTTTCCTGGTGTCCAATCAGGAGTTCATGGAGTTTATCGACGCCGACGGCTACCAGCGCCCGGAGTTCTGGAGTGACGAGGGCCAGGCGTGGCTGGCGTACACCAAGGCCCGCCACCCCAGGTTCTGGCGGCAGCGTGACGGCCGCTGGTACCAGCGCAACCTGACCGAGGAGATCCCCCTGCCCCTCAACTGGCCGGTCGAAGTCAATCAGCTGGAAGCCAAGGCGTTTTGCAACTGGAAGGCGGAGGCCAGCCAGAGCCCGGTTCGCCTGCCCACCGAAGCGGAGTGGCAGTGTCTTCGCCGACGAGTCGATGACAACAACCCCAGATGGGACAGGATACCGGGCAACCTGTTGTTGGATCGCTGGGCCTCCTCCTGCCCGGTGGATCATCACGATCATGCTGGCCTGTTCGATGTGGTGGGCAATGTCTGGCAGTGGACCGACACCGCCATCAAAGGCTTTGGTGGATTCGAGGTCCACCCGCTCTATGACGACTTCTCCACACCAACCTTCGATGGCAAACACAACCTGATGAAGGGGGGCTCCTGGATCTCCACCGGCAATGAAGCACTGGCGGAGGCCCGCTATGCCTTCAGACGCCACTTCTATCAACATGCCGGATTTCGCTACCTGGTATCGCACCAGAAGCTGGCCGACAGCCGCTACACCAACAGCTACGAAACCGACGCCCTGGTCGCCCAGTACCTGGAGTTTCACTACGGCGTGGAATACTTTGGGGTAAGGAACTTTCCCAAGCAGGTGGTCAGCCTGATCCGCCCTCACCTCGCCGGCACCGGCCGGGCCCTGGACATCGGCTGCTCCGTCGGTCGCGCCTCCTTCGAACTGACCCGCCAGTTTGATCATGTCGACGGCATCGACTTCTCCGCCCGTTTCATTCAGCATGCCTACGACCTGTTGCAACAGGGAGAGAAGCGGTTTGCGATACCAGTGGAGGGAGAGCTGGTGGAGTACAAGACCGTCACCCTGGCCGACCTGGACCTGGAGGGGGCGCCCCTCAGCCTCAACTTCGTCCAGGGAGACGCCTGCAACCTCAAACCCCAGTTCAGGGACTACGACCTGGTGCTGGCCTCCAACCTGCTCGACCGCCTGGCCGAGCCCGGGCGCTTCCTTGACCTCATTGGCGAGCGGCTTCGTGACGGGGGGTTGCTGGTTCTGGTGTCCCCCTACACCTGGCTGGAGGAGTTTACCCCCAGAGATCAATGGCTTGGAGGGTTCAAAAAGGACGGTGAAAGCTTCACCACCCTGGCAGCCCTGAAGGAGCGGCTCACCGGTCAATTCGCCCTGATCGGGATCGAACAGGTGCCCTTCGTCATCCGCGAAACCGCTCGCAAACATCAGCATACGCTGTCCGAAATGACCCTGTGGCGCAAAAAACCATAATGACGCCCCCTGCGCTTTCCCCGGCCGATGCCGGGGTGGCGGCCTCGTCAGCAGGCGCGGGGCGAACGGTTTGCGACCGGAATGGACAGGGATTGACCACGCTGATAGGGTAGAAACAGCTGTTTCAGCCACCGCCAGGAGTCGACCATCTCAACACTGCCTCCGCTCCAGATCCAGCGCACCGCCGAACCTCTGTTGGAGTGCACTCCGGCAACAGCGGTGCCCGACCACTGCCTCGCCGCGCTGGCCCAGATGGCGAGAGACCTGCCCGGGGTGGTGGACGCCCTGTTTGCCGGCCAGACCGTAGCGCTGTGGCTCGCCGATGGCACCGACCACGAACTGGTGCAAACCCGGCTACAGAGCCTGTGGCAAGGCGCACAGCTCACCCAGGAGCCGCCCCGGTGCCTGACCCTGCCCATTCACTATGACGGCGAGGATCTCCATGAGGTGGCACAACGCTGCGGCCTCTCACCCCGGGAGGTGATCGCCCTTCACTGCGGCGTCAACTATCGGGTGGCCTGGCTGGGCTTCCTGCCGGGATTCGCCTACCTCGACGGGCTGCCGGAGCCGCTGCAACTGCCCAGGCGCTCGACCCCCAGGGTCAGCGTCCCCGCCGGCAGCCTGGCCATCGCCGGATCACAGAGTGCCCTCTATCCCTGTGAATCGCCCGGCGGTTGGCACCTGATAGGCCGCTGCAATCTCACCCTGTTCGATCCCAGAGCCGAACCACCCAGCCTGCTTCTCCCCGGTGACCGGATCCGCTTTGAGCCCGTGGGAGTGCCTGAATGAGTCTGCGCATTACCGAACTCAATGGTCCGGCCAGCATCCAGGATCAGGGGCGGTTCGGCCACCGTCACCTGGGGGTGGGCTGGCAGGGCCCCATGGACCGCCTGGCCTTCGAGAGCGCCAACTGGCTGTGCGGCAACCCCCTGCCGGCCGCAGCCATCGAGCTGGGGCCCGGGGCCCTCTCCCTGGAGTTTCACCAACGCGGCTTCGTAGCCTATTGCGGACCGGCCCATCAGGGCATCCTGGCTCGGGCCGGGGGCGAGGCCCCCCTCTATGCGGGATATCGACATCAGGTCAGTGCCGGCGATCGCCTGACCCTGCGCCCCACCGGTGAGGGCCTTTATGGCTACCTGGCGATCCGGGGCGGTATCGCCCTTCCAGAACTGCTCGCCAGCAGCAGCTGCGATCCCGCCCTGGACAGGGAGTCGCTCCCTTTCAGGCCACTGCGCAAGGGGGACCGCTTACCGATCTCCCCACAAACCGCGGCCCTGCCAACGGCCGCCGCCCTGGGGATCCGTCGCTACCGCACCCATCTCAACTTTCTGCCTGCACCGAAGACGGACGCCCGGCGCCTCAGGGTCAGGGTATCCAGTTCCCTCAGCCGGATGGGGGTGAGGCTGGAGTCCGGGCCGCCCTGGCCGGAGCTGGCGTCTCAGCCGCGACCGGTGTTCCCCGGAGCGATCCAACTCCCCGCCGATGGCCAGCCGATCATCCTGACCCGGGGCTGCCAGACCACCGGCGGCTATCCGGTGATCGGCTATGTGGTGCAACCGGACCTGGACGATCTGGCCCAGGCGCTGCCTGGGTGCCGGCTCACCCTGTCCCCCTGCACCCTGGAGGAGGCGTTGCGGGCCGGGCGTCGTTTCCAGGGGTATCGCTACCTGATCAAGAGAGGCCTCTATGGAGATGGACCTTAACGTCGACATCGGTGAAGGCTTCCCCTTCGACGCGCAGCTGCTGCTCTGGGTCAGTTCCGCCAGCATCGCCTGTGGCGGGCACGCCGGCGATCTGGCGACCATGGCCCGAACCGTCGACCACTGCCTGGCCCGGGGGGTGCGCATCGGCGCCCATCCTGGCTACCCCGACCGGGAGAATTTCGGTCGGTCTCCCTTGGCCCTCGGCGAGGCGGCCCTGTTTGACAGCCTCTGTGGCCAGCTGGCTGATCTGGACAGGATCTGCCGGGAGCGCAGTACCCGGCTCGAGTACGTCAAACCCCACGGCGCCCTCTACAGCCAGGCCGCGGCCGAAACCCGGCTGGCGACCCTGCTGTGCCGTGCCATCAAGGAGGTGGTGCCCCATGCCGCCCTGATGGGCCTGGCCGGCACCCCGCTGCTGGAGCTGGCCGGTGAAGGGGAGTTAGGCGTCATACGTGAGGGGTTTCTCGACCGGCGCTACCTGCACGGCGGCGCCCTGGTACCCCGCCACACCCCAGGTGCCCTGTTAACGGAAGAGACCGCCGTCCGGGCGCAGCTGAGTCTCATCGCCCGGCAGCAGCGGGTGGAAGCATTCGATGGCCGGCTGCATCCGGTCAAGGTCGACAGCCTCTGCCTGCACGGCGATACGGACAATGCCCTGGCACGGGCGCAGATGGTACACAATCATCTGAAGAAATTAGGTTTTTCCCTGCCGCAATATTGATCTTTTGCATCTGTCGCCTTTATAGTCACATCATCGACAGGCCAGCGGCACGGCGCAATGGACAGAAGCACGATAAAGTGGGACCAACAGTTACGATTCCGGCACATCGAGGTGGTGGCACTCTGGGAGGGACGGCTGACCACCCGCCACCTGTGCCAAACCTTCGGCATTGGTCGCCAGCAAGCCAGCCGGGACATCAACCACTACCTGAGCCTGGCCCCCACCGCCCTCAAGTACGACACCAGGCTGAAAGGCTACAAGCCCAGTCCCTACTTCAAGCCCAGATTCAGCCAGGGTGATTTCGGCGAATACCTGCAACTGCTGAAGCAGCAACGGCAACTGACGGAGAGCGGCTTCGAACTGCTGGAGGTGCGCAGCGCCGACACCGAACTGGTGATCCCGCCCCAGCGGCAGGTGGATCCGGCGGTGGTGCGCCAACTGCTCACCGCCGCCCGCACCGCCACCCGGGTCAGGCTGCTCTACGCCTCCATCGCCACCGGCAACATCGGCGAACGGGTGTTTGTCCCCCATACCCTTGTGCATGACGGCTATCGCTGGCACCTGCGCGGCTACTGCGAGCAGGCCCAGCACTACCTGGATCTGGTACTGAGCCGCCTCCGCGGCCAGCCCAAGCTGCTCTACCCCAGTGATCACACCCAGGCCCAGGACGCCAAATGGAATCGCTGGGTCCGGGTTACCCTGGAGCCCAATCCGCAGTTCAGTGACGCCCAACGGGAGGTGATCGCCATCGACTATGGCATGGAGGGGGGCGAGTTGACCCTGACCACCCGAGAGGCGCTGCTGGACTATCACTTGCGCCGGTTGCAGATCACCACCCCGATCCAGGGGTTTGACCCCGCCAGTCAACTGCTGGTGGTCAAGGCGCGGCAGCCGCTATCCCGGGTCGACGGCTAGCTTCAGGGCATCGCTCAGCTCCGGGACGAAGGCGAGCTGACCCGGGACGGGACCGATACCGGCCCGTCTCAGAGTCTTCAGCGGCTGATACTGAAGATCCGACACCACCACCTGGGTCCCCTCACTGCGGCAGATCTCCAGCCAACGCTCCAGGGCCGACAGCCCTCCGGCATCCAGCACCGGCACGCTGCTCATGTAGAGGATCACCCCTTTGACGCCCTGGGACTCTGCCGCAATTTCGGCAAAGATCCGATCCGCCGCGGCAAAGAACAGCGGCCCGTTGATCTTCAGCACCCGCCAACCCTCGGGGGCGCCTTCAGGCAACATCCGCGAGCTCAATTGAAGATCCCGCAGCCGGGTCATCTTCGCCAGTTCCCCCATAAACAGCACACTGGCCAGCATCAACCCGGCGCCGATGGCCACCACCATGTCGAAGACCACGGTCATCACCAGGCAGCAGACAAGCACCAGCTGATCCCCCAGGGGGGAGCGGCGCAGCAACCGCAGCGCCTTGGGGGCCTCACTCATGTTCCAGGCAACGGTCAGCAGCAACGCCGCCATCGCCGGCATCGGGATCCAGGAGAGCAGATCCGCCAGCAGCACCACCGACGCCAACACCACAGCGGAGTGAACCACGGCGGAGAGAGGACTGACCGCGCCGCTCTTGACGTTGGCCGCAGAGCGGGCGATGGCGGCGGTGGCCGGGATGCCGCCAAACAGCGGCGCCACCAGGTTTCCCAATCCCTGGCCCAGCAGCTCGCTGTTGGCGCTGTGGCGGGTTCCGGTCATGCCATCCACCACCATGGCACACAGCAGCGACTCGATCGCCCCCAGCATGGCAATGGCCAGGGCAGAGGGGATCAGGTCGGTCAACAGTTGCAGCGACAGCCCCACAGGCTGACCGTCCGCCCCCGGCTGCTGCCAGGGCCAGATCAGCGAAGGCAGCAAGGGCGGCACCCCCTGTCCCTGGCTGCCGTCGGGCAACAGGTAGTGAAAGCGGCTGCCCAAGGTGTCCACCGCCATCCCCTGGCCCTGCAGCCACCAGGCGGCGGCCGCCGCCAGCGCCAGCACCGGCAAGTGGGGTGGGATGCGCAACCCCAGGCGGGGCCAGATCAGCAGCAACGCCAGGGTACCCAGGCCAATCACGGCACTGGGGCTGTGCCAGTCCGGCAAGGCCGTTACCAGCCAGCCCACCTGCTGCAACGCCCCATGCAGGTCACCGTCGCCGTGCAGCCCCAACAGATCCTTAAGCTGCATGACGGCGATCACCAGGGCGATCCCCGAGGTAAAGCCCAGGGTCACCGCCGGCGGCACGTATTGCACCAGGCGACCAACGCGCAGCAGCGCCATGACCACCAGCACCAGCCCGGAGAGCATGGTCGCCAGCAGCAGGCCACCGAGGCCATACTCCTGGGCGATGGGCAGCAGCAGCACCACGAACGCCGCCGTCGGGCCGGACACGCTAAACCGGCTGCCACCGGTGAGGGCGATGATCACGCCGGCGATCATGGCGGTGTACAGGCCGTGCTGGGGCGCCACACCGCTGGCGATCGCCAGAGCCATGGAGAGGGGCAACGCGATGATGCCCACCGTCAGGCCCGCCGAGATGTCGCTCAGCAGTTGCGGACGGCCGTAGGCGGAACTGACACAGGTGGCACGCAGGGCGTGTCCCAGTCTCAACGAGAACAGGTGCGGGCGGTATTTCACTCGGGGGTTTCCAGTTGGTTGGAATCGACAGATGCCGGGCAGGCCCAATAGTGTAAGGTCATGGCCCGACCAGTTTCTGAGACGCCGCTCACACAATCGCCATTTCTGGGTCAAGGGTCACCCGTTCTCCAGCCGGTCCACCGCCCTGCCCGGGTGTCAGCCAGCCGGGGGCAACTTTGCCTCCGGATAGGGGTTACCCCTTGTCCCCGCTCCGCCCGCCGGCGCCGAGGCGTCGCTTCCAGGCGCAGGCCAGCGATTCATCGGACATGATCTGCCTGACCAGGAGCTCAATGAGCCGATCCTTTTTCTGGCGCTTGAGGTAGTTCACCAGCCAGTCGGGCGCCCGGCGCTGACGTTCCCACGCCAGGGCCACGGCCACGCAGTGCTTGCAGAACTCGCTGTGGTCCGAGGCTGGACAGGAGCACTCCCCCTCTAGCAGCCGATCATTGAGGGTCAGGGTCACCGAATAGCTCTCCCTGCCCGACACCTGGGCCATCACCTGATCGCCGCGGATGGTCAGCGTTCCGACCCGGCCCTCCTGGAAGTAGTTGAGTCCCCGTTTGGCGCTGCGTTCGCCCGCCAGCAGGCTCAGCTTGTCCATATCCATAAATCCTCCTATTTTCTGCAGCTTAATCCAATATTGTATGGAAAAGAATCAGTTGGGCTGGCCGTTGTTGAATTTCGGTCAACGGAAGGGTGACCCCATTCACATCTTAGGGTCGCCACACTCAGTCGCAGACCTGGACGCGGGTAGTATGGTAAAAAGAGTTGACCAGGCGGAGAGCCCCATGGGTAAAGCCAGACAATCCCAGATCCAAGCCCTAATCGACCAGTTGGTGGTCGGCCTGCAGGAGCGCGAAGAGACCCTGGCCATCGCCCTGCTCGGGGCACTGACCGGCCAAAACAGTTTCCTCTACGGCCCACCGGGCACCGCCAAGAGCCTGATGGCCAGGCGTATCGCCCAGGCCTTTGATGGCGACGCCTATTTCGAGTGCCTGATGAACCGCTTCAGCACCCCGGATGATGTGTTTGGCCCGGTCTCCCTCAGGGAGCTGAAGCAGGACAGGTACATCCGCCAGATCGACGGTTACCTGCCCACCGCCCGTTTCGCCTTCCTGGATGAGATCTGGAAGTCCAGCCCCGCCATCCTCAACACCCTGCTCACCCTGATCAACGAGCGGCTGTTCCGCAACGGCGAACACTCGCTGCCAGTGCCTCTGATGGCGCTGATGGCGGCCTCCAACGAGGTGCCTCAGGACGATCAGGGACTGGACGCACTCTATGATCGTTTCCTGATTAGGCTGATGGTCTCCCCCACCCGTCGCTGGGACAACTTTGAGCAGTTGCTGCAGCAGCCGCCACTGGATGCTCCCGTCGAGGTTCAGGGGCGCATTCCCCTGGCGCAGTGGCAACAGTGGCAGCAGCAACTCACCCAGGTGTCCCTCAGCCCCTGTACTCTGGCGGTAATCCGTCACTTAAGGCGACAGATCGAGACCCAGGGTGAGACCCTCAACCTCTATGTCTCGGACCGGCGCTGGCAGCGGGCGGCGCTGCTGCTGAAGGCATCGGCGTTCTTCAACGATCGCAGGGTCACCAACCAAAGCGATACGCTGCTGCTGCGCCACTGCTTGTGGTCCGATCCGGAACACCGGGACGCCGTCTGCCAACTGGTGGAGCAGACGGTGTTTGAGGTGGCCTGCGCCGAGGGGGAGGGGCTGTCCAAGCTCTATGGTGAGATCGATCAGTGGCAGGAGGCACTGCAAACCCTGCTGTTCCACCAGGAGCCGGTCTACGACACCGTCGAGTTCTACCCCCAGCAATACTTCTTCGGCGGAGAAGAGGAGCGCAGGCAGAAGGACAGAAACCGCTTCTTCTACGTCAAGGCGATGGCCACCTACCAGCACGGTCTCGCCCGCAAGGAGCCGATCTACCTGGACTTCTACGTTCATCAGGAGCAGATGAACACCCGCCGCCCCTTCCACCCCATGGATACCCTGGGTAAAGAGATGGATCTGGTGCAGTGCCAGTTCGATGAACATGGAACCCTCTCCATCCGCTACAACGACAGCGGCAACTTTGACTCCAACGCCTGGGTGGTCAACAGCTTCAAGCCTGGGATCCGCCATCATCGGGGCGACCGCCGCGACAAGGTCGACCGGGCGGAGGTGGACAGCCTCCTCGCCCGGGTGAGCCGTGCCCTGGCGCGGCTGGAGCACACCCGGTCGGTGGCAGAGCGGGAGCTGGCGGACTACCAGGGTTGCTGCGACACCCCCTTCGTGCCGTCGAACCTGGTCAATCATGCCATGGAGGGACGCCTGGCCCAGATCGCCGACATCGAGCTGCACGCCCTCAAATGCAGTCAAATCCTGGCCCTGGAGGCGGCGTGAACCTGCACCAGGAGCTTGGCGATTCGCTGTACCAGAGTTACGGCGACCTGCTCAGCGCCTCCCCGGCACTCAACGCCCGCTTACAGCAAACCCTGGACACCCTGGAGCTTAAAGCACAACGGATCCTCGAGGAGGAGACCCCCTACCTGGCTCATCGCCAGTACCTGGACGAGGCGCAAGCCAACCTGGCCCGTCAACCTGAGGATCGCGGCTGCCTCTCCGAGGAGTGGCAGCAGTTTCGCAGCCTGCTGCGACAGGAGGGGATGCCGGACAACGCCCGCTTCTGGGAGCAGCAGATCGCCACCGCCCCCGGCCGCAACCGGGGAATCACCCTGATCCGGCGGCTGCTGCAGATGGAGTGGCGAAAACAGTTGGAGCGACTGGAAGCCAGTTGGCAGATTCAGCGTCTCAGCGGCTTCAGGCAGGATATGCTGGAACAACTCAAGGCCTGGTTGAAGATGATCACCGAGTTGAGTCGCCACTTCGCCCCCCTGGGGCTGGACCCTGGCCGTCTGGTTGACTTCTCGGCGGTCCAGGGGGGCGTGACCGACATCGACCAGTTGAAACGCTGGGCCGATTATATGGCGGACAACCCTGAGGTGATGGCGTTGTGTCGCCGCATCGGCAAGATGCGCCAACCCAGCTATGGCGAACGGCTGGAGCCGGTGATGGTCAAACGCAAACTGCCCAGGCTGATGGACAACGCCCCGGCGCCGGAGTCCATCAGCGGCATCCGCGTTGGCCGCGATCTTCCCCTTGCCCTGCCGGCGGAGCTGGCGCTCATCGGCGAGGCCGCCGCCGACACCCTGTTTAACCTGCGATACCTGGAGGCGCAACTGGCCTGCTTCGATCGCCGCGGCTGGGAGCAGGAGTACGTCACCTGCGAGGTGTGGGAACAGCACGCGGTGCGCTTCCAGGAGAACAACGGTCCGATGATCCTCTGCGTTGACACCAGCCTTTCCATGCAGGGCGCTCCAGAGCAGGTGGCCAAGGCGGTCAGCCTCTACCTGGCGCTGACGGCCCGCTCTGGTCAGCGCCCCTGCTACCTGATCAACTTTTCCACCGAGGTCGCTACACTGAACCTGTCCGGCGCCGATGCTCTGCCCGCCCTGCTCGGCTTCCTGGGGCAATCCTTCTACGGCGGCACCGACGTGGTTCCCGCCCTGGAGGCTGCCCTGGAGCTGATGTCTCAGCAGGCATTCCGGCTGGCGGATCTGGTGATTCTGTCGGACTTTGTCATGGCCACCCTGCCCCAGCCCCAGGTCGAGGCGATGTCGGCCATGCGCGCCCGGGGCAACCGCTTCTATGCAGTGGTCATCGGCGAGATGCCCGGCAATGACCGCTATCAGCAGCTGTTTGACTGCCAGTGGCACTATGACGCGGAGACCGGCGCCATCAGCGAGAAACTAAGGGATCCTCAGGCGGATGCCCGACTCTCTGCCGAGGCTGCGGTGCGCACCCAGGGACTCCAGGGATCCGCCTGAACCCTGATATTTTCGGCAGTTTCTGGTACCATCTCCGGCAAATTTCTCCGGGGTCCCCCCCCTCACAGGAACAACCGATGACCGATACTCCCAACCTGGCGCCCGAACTGCAGCGGATCGCCGACTTCTACCAGCTGGAAACCGACGCCTACGACGGCTTGCGTTCCATCCATGACGCCGTGGAGCAACCGCTGCGCCACGACTTTGACCACCTGCCCGCCAGCGCCCAGGGCGTGCTGGGCAGCTTCGAGCGGCTGCACGCCTCCGTCAGCTACAACCTGCTGGGTGCCACCGCCGAGACCCTGCGCCTGACCCAGGAAGCCGATCTCTCCGAGGAGCAGCGCGCGTCCCATCTGGAGAGCGTACTGGCACGAGGCATCAAGCTGATGCTGAAAAACGTCAAGGCGGCCCGCCGCGACCCCGTTCTTAAGCGGCAGCTCAACGAACCCTTTGCGGATTAAGGAGAGAGAGAATGATCAAGTTGGATACCACCCCGGAGGCGGTCAAGGCCTTTGTCACCGCCACTTTCGAAGGACGCGGCTTCTGGGGACTGACCCAGGGCGAGGAGTGGGTCATCTGTGACTCCGCCCAGTTTGAGGAGAGTGATGTGCTGCCGCTGTGGTCCACCGAAGCGGCCGCCAAGGCTCACTGCATCGACGACTGGTCCCACTACCAGATCACCTTCATTCCACTGGAGGAGTTTTTCGAGTTCTGGCTCAATGACCTGAACGAAGACGGCGTGCTGGTTGGCTGTGACTGGCCGCTGGATGGCGACGCCCATGAGATGGATGCCATGGAGCTGGCCAAGCTCTACCGGGCCTGAGGCCCGGGCAGAGAGAGGGCCAGCCTGGCCCTCTCCGAGCCTGAGTTGAGCTCTGCCGCCATCCGTTCCTGGGCCGGAACCGGCGGCTACCACCTGCGCCAACCTGGCCGGGAGTACGCCCTTCAGCAAGCGGCCGCAGGGCGCACCGCTACAGCCCGCTCAGGGTGCTCCAGAGGATGCCGCCTCCCACCAGGACAAACACCGCGCCACAGATCCCATCCAGGGTCAGCGCGGCTCGCTGCAATCTGGCCTGCAGCGTTCGCGATGTCAGCAGCTGAGCCAGCAGGGAGAACCAGGTCAGAGACAGCGCCCACAGCAGCACCAGAGCGCCCATTTTTCCTTGTGCAGAGAGGTCTGCGGGAACTAGTGTAGAGAATAGCGACACAAAAAAGACCAGAGCCTTGGGATTGAGCAGGTTGGTCATCAAGCCACGGACAAAGGCGTTCAGAGGGCCCTCGAGCCCGGCTTCCACCTCAACCCTGGCCAGGCTGCGCCCCTCCCCCTGATGGCGCAGGACATAGCCCAAGGCCCCCACACCCAGCCACAACAGGTAGCTGCCGCCGGCCAGCTTGATGATCACAAACCACAGGGGGTGCTGCCGAATCAACAGGCTGACGCCGGTAAGACTGAGGATGGAGTGCAGCAGGATCCCCACCGACAGCCCCAGGGCGATCAGCAGGCCGGTACGACGGCCATAGCGACTGGCACTCTGAACCACCAGCGCCACATCCGGCCCCGGACTGGCCAGGGCGATGGCGTGGATGGTGGCCAGAGTCATCAGCAGATTGAGTTCAGAGGCGGTCATCGGCCCGGCCTCCCTTGGCATAGGCACAGATCTGGCCCGGCGTGGCACCGAACCGCTGCTTGAACATCCGGGAGAAGTGGGCCTGGTCATAGAATCCGACCGACTGGGCCACCTGAGTGACACCGGCCCCTTGCCGTAATCCCTGCATCGCCTTTTCCAACCTGAGCCGGGTCAGCCAGGCATAGGGGGGCAGACCGGTCGTTTCCTTGAACGCCCTCGTCAATCCCGCCTCGGTCAGGCCGCACAGCGCGGCAAGGTCCGCCAGCCGGATCGACTGGTCCAGATGCGCCATCATGTAGTCACGGATCTCATCCAGATTGCGCCGGCCAAGTTTCGGGGAGCGTCGCAGCCGAACACGGCCATGGCGAGACACCAGCTGCTCCAGCATCTCCAGGGACACACAGTCCCGGGTCAGGGTGGCCGGCTGCCGGCTCCCCAGAAAGCTGTGGGTGGCTACCAGGCCACGAAACAACTCGGGATCGCGCACCTGGTGCTGCTTGAATTCCAGCTCCTTTTGGCCGGTCAACTCGTCCAGCGAGCGGTTCAGCCACCTGGCGCCCAGGGTGAACACCTTGGCTTGATAGCCCCTGCCATCCATCGCCTGACCATCGTGAAGCTGATCCGGCGGCATGAACACCAGATGGCCCGGCGCCGCCTGGTGAGACGCACCGCGACAGTGGTAGCGCTGGGCACCGCCGACGATCAAGCCGACGTGGTATTCGAGGTGATAGTGGCGACGAAAAGCAAAGTTGGCGTAGCTGGCATCGATCAGTCCGACACCTTCGATCTCACTCTGCCTGATACAAACCCGATTCACACTGTCCCCTCATTGACGATTCATAGGGCCATTTCATCACGGCTCGCCCAGGCTCACTTGTAGATTTCCTATCTTTTTACCAGAGATCGGGCCGGATTGCCGCCAACGCGATCACCGGCAGCCACATCACGGGTGACCACGGCGCCGGCGGCGATCACCGCCTCGTCCCCTATGGTCACCCCGGGCAGGATGATCACGCCGCCGCCGATCCAGACCCGGTCGCCGATCACCACAGGCTGGGCCCGCTCCTCTCCGGCAACACGGGCCGCCGCCTCCAGGGCGTGGTTAACGGTGTAGATCTGCACCTTGGGGCCAATGAACACCTGATCGCCGATGGTCACCCCGCCATGATCCAGGATCACCGCGTCCCAGTTGATGAAGCTCTGGGCCCCCACCCGGATGTGGCAACCGTAACAGGTGGTGAAGGGCTGCTGGATATGGGCCGTCGGATGCAGCCCGATCCCAAGCTCCTCCAGGTAGGCGCGACGTGTCTGCCGATCCGGTTCATGGTTGAACAGGAACAGCAGCCGTTCCGCCTTGGTCCTGAGCTGATCCAGCTCGTCATCGAACATGGAGTACAGCTCTCCCGCCTTCATCTTTTGCAACTCGCTCAGGCTCATCTTCACCTCTTGGTATCACTGAGAGTGGCCATGATACCCCAACTCACCGCCCCTGCGGTATAAACACGATTTAACCACCTGATTTAGTGCTATTAATACAATTGTTGCGGCCATTGAAATCGGCCCTCAGTGGCCTGGCTGTTCTCCCAAAAAAACGCAGCTACCCCTATTGAGGTAGTTCACGATTCTGAACATTGTCCCGATTCAAAACTGTGGCAATGTCGTCAGAAATTTGGCTCAACTCACACTATTCGGACTTCTGTTCATATTTTTTCATATTCTGTTCTTGATCCTTCACATCCCTGCCCAACTTGTTCATACCCACTCCCTATTCTGACCCCATCGACAACCGATGGGTGGCACCCAGGTGATCACCCGCAACCCCAAGCAGACAAGAGAGTGATAGCAATGAAACGTCCTCTGCTAGTCGCACTGTTGGTCTCCGCCGCCTTTGGCGCCCCGGCCGCTCCCTGGAGCGATCGAGGTCAGGATGCGGTGATGGAGACACTGATTGACAAGTTCAATCAGGGCAACTACTCCACCAAGGGTGCGGACAGTTGCCTCATGTGCCACAAGAAAAACGACAAGGTGATGGCCCTGTTCGACGGCATCCACGGTACCACTTCGGGCAACAGCCCGATGGCCGGGCTGCAATGTGAGTCCTGCCATGGCCCCCTGGGCAAACACAACCGTGGCGGCAAGGAGCCGATGATCGACTTCGGTGCCGATGCCATGGCTACCGCCGAGGCCCAGAACAGCGTCTGCCTCAGCTGTCATGAAGACACCGGGCGTCAGAGCTGGCACGCCTCCACCCACAACCTGGAGGAGGTGGCTTGTGCCAGCTGCCACCAGGTGCATATGGCCAAGGATCCTATCCTGGAGCAGCAGGCTCAGAACGGTGTCTGTACCCAATGCCACACCGTGCAGAAGATGCAGATGCATCAGCGCTCCAGCCACCCAATGAAGTGGGATGAGATGCAGTGCAGCGACTGTCACAACCCCCACGGCAGCCAGACCGACGCCGACCTCAATCGCATCAGCCTCAATGACACCTGCTACGGCTGTCACGCCGACAAGCGGGGCCCCAAGCTGTGGGAGCACGAGCCGGTCATCGACGACTGCAGCAACTGTCATACCCCTCACGGCAGCATCAACGACAACCTGCTGAAGGCGCGGGCGCCTCTGCTGTGTCAGCAGTGCCACAGCGGCAATGTCCACGCCAGCCGACCCTATGGGGCCGATGGCGACTCCGCGTTTACCGCCGGCGGCAGTTGCCTCAACTGCCACGCCCAGGTACACGGCTCCAACCATCCACAAGGCAAAGCGCTTCAGCGCTAAGGGGAGAGACTCATGAAACTCAATCTCATCACCCTGGCGATCCTGACCGCCGCCGCCCCGGCAATGGCGGCGGACTTCAGCCTGTCCAAGGCCAACACCGACAAGGTGAGCGCTAACGAGTGGCAGTGCAAGCGCTGCATTGCGCCCTCTGAACTGAGCGGTGAGATCGCCATTGGCGCAGGTTACACCGGACTGGATGATCTCCACGCCGGTAACGCCCTGGGCCAGGAGGAGGACGGTGCCTTTGGCGCCATCAATGGCCGTGCAACCGCCAACAGCGACGGCGGCTGGCGCGCCACCACCACCGCCCACAACTTAGGTCTGGACAACGGCGATGCCGGCGTCTCCGCAAGCAACGGTACCGTCGAACTCCATGCCGACTACCGTCAGCTCAACAAGCTGGAGAGTGACCAGGCGTCGACCCCCTTCTACTTCAGCGACGATCAGCTGGTTGGCGGCGAGCCCTACACCCCAGTGTTGGGCATCGAGCGTAACCGCATCTCAGTGGGCATCAGCGCCACCACCAGCCTGGCCGGCCTGGCGCTGGATGGCGACCTGGGTTACCGCACCGAAGAGAAGCAGGGCCACAAGGTGGTGTCCGTGGCCACCCCAAGCCCGGTGAATCTGGCCAAACCGGTAGACAGCCGCACCGACGAGCTGACCGCCGCCACCAGTGTCGTAGGCGATAACTGGTTGGCCGCCCTCTCCTACCTGGGCAGCGTCTACGACAACGACAGCCAGGAGGTGTATCACAACACCTACGGCAGCCTGCTGGCCCCCGAGCCCGATAATGAAACGCACCAGGTTACCCTGTCCGGCAATCTTCGCGGCCAAAGTGGTGTGTTTGATGGCCGTGTTTCCCTGGGCCGGATGATCCAGGACAACGCCCTGGTCAATGCCCAGACCAGCCCGATTCAAAGCTGGGACGGTCAGGTGGACACCCTGGATATGGACGCCCGCTACACCCTGATGGCCACCAGCCGCCTGCGGCTTCAACTGGCCGGCCGCTACAGCGAGCGGGACAACCACAGTTCCAGCCTCGAGTTTCCCCAGTACGACTTCAATGCCACCACTGGCCTGGTTTCTGAGAACCTATTGCTCGATTCCGAAGACACTCGCGCCAGCGCCAAGGTTCAGTACCGTCTGGCCAAGGGCTACCGTGTGGACGCGGGCTACCAGTTCGATCGCCAAGAGCGCAGCCACAGCGCCCGGGAAACCACCGACGCGCACCGGCTGTGGGCCGGAGTGAAGATCACCGTTCTGGATCTGTGGCAGGTGGCGCTGAAAGGCGGCATCAGCCAGCGCGATGGCAGCCGCTACCAGGCCAACGATCTGAGCTCCAGCGAAGAGAACCCGCTGCTGCGCAAGTACCACCTGGCCGACCGCGACCGCATCGAAGCCGAGGTGAAACTGCGGCACCAGCCCATGGCCTCCCTGTCGGTGGACCTGAACCTGCAGTTTGCCGACGACCACTACTCCGATACCGAGATCGGCCTCACCGGCGCCAGCGACTATGGCTACCAGCTGGCCCTCAGCTACCTGGTCAACACGCAGTTGTCCCTGTACGGCTTTGCCGGTCAGCAGTGGATCAATACCGACCAGCGCGGGGACAACTGGCGCGCCGAGATCAACGATGGGTTTGTCTCCCTCGGCGCCGGCTTCGAGTACAGCGGCCTGCTGCAGGACAAGCTGACCCTGGGCGGTGATTACCTGTTTGCCAACAGCGACAGCAACTCCGGCGCGGCCAACGGCCAGTTCGACGACTACTACCAATACAGCCACTCAGTGGGGCTGTTCGCCGAGTACCGTCTAAGCCCGCGCAGCCAGCTGCGCCTGGATTACCGCTACGAGCGCTACTACGACACCGATTACGCCAGCGTGGCGGTGGACGCCGTAGACGGCCTGATCACCCTGGGTGATCTGGACCACAACTACAACGCCCATCAGCTGATGCTGAGCTACTCCATCTCCTTGTGAACGAACCGGAGGGAGGGGGAGATCCCCCTCCCCCAGACAAAGAAAAGAGGTAACTTATGGAACGCCGCGATTTTCTCAAAATGAGCGCCGCAATGAGTGCCGCAGCCGCCGTGACCGGTTGCAGCTCCGAGTCCGCAAAAACCACGCCGCCGCCGGTGCTGCCGGTCGAGGAGAAGCTCAACTGGAGCGCCTGCCTGGTGAACTGCGGATCCAACTGCCCGGTAAAGGTGTACAGCCGTGACGGCATCATCACTCGCATCGAGTCAGAATTCACCACCACCGACGAGTACGGCAACCACGATGTCCGTGCCTGTCTGCGTGGCCGCTCCCTGCGTAAGCGGGTCTACGCCCCGGATCGCCTCAAGTACCCCATGAGGCGTGTCGGTCCCCGCGGCAGCGGCCAATTCGAACGCATCAGCTGGGATGAGGCCCTGGATCTGGTCGCCGAAAAGCTGCAGGCCACCATCGACAACTACGGCAACGAGTCGATTCACTTCACCTACAACTCCGGTGCACGCTACCACTTCTCCGGCAAGCAGTGCCTGTACCGCCTGATGAATCTCAAGGGCGGCTACCTGAACGCCTACGGCGACTACAGCTGGTCTCAGATCTATGAGGCTGCCGGCCAGACCTACGGCTCTGCCGGCCCCGGCTGGCAGGGCAGCAGCGTCTCCGAAATGCAGAACTCCGATCTGGTGCTGATGGTGGGATACAACCCCTCCGAGATCCGCATGAGCGGCTCCGGCGAGGCCTACGACTTCCTGATGCAGAAGCGTCAGAAGCAGTTCAAGACCATCATCATCGATCCCCGCTATACCGATTCCGCCGTAGGTAAAGAGGATCAGTGGATCGCCATCCGCCCCGGCACCGACGCAGCCCTGTTCGAGGCCCTGGCGTTCGAGTGGATCACCAATAACCGTGTCAACCAGGCGTTCCTGGACAAGTACTGCGTCGGCTACGACGAAAAGACCATGCCCGCCGGCGTGGGCTACGAGGAGAGCTACAAGTCCTACATCCTGGATAACGCCACCGTGGGTGACCTGACCCCGGGCGCCAACGCCAAGACCCCGGCCTGGGCCGCCGCCATCACCGGCATCGAGGAGCACATCATCGTCGAGCTGGCCCGTGAGCTGGCCGATGCCAAAGCACCTTTCATCCAGATCGCCGCCTCCCTCAACCGCCAGGCCGCCGGAGAGAACAACACCCGCGCCGGCTACATGCTGCCGATCCTGCTGGGCCAGCTGGGTCTGCCAGGCACCAACAGCGGCGGCCTGTGCAAGGGTTCCTACCTGACCGCCCCCTTCATGCCCACCGGTTCCAACCCGGTGAAGAAGGCGATCTCCTTCTTTACCTTCACCCAGGCGATCGAGGACGGTGAGAACATGACCGTGCTGGCCGACGGCGTACAGGGTGTGGATCTGGACGAAAACGGCGACGGCAAGCTGGGCACCAACATCAAGGCGATCATCAACTACGGTGGAAACGCCCTGATCAACCAACACGCCGACGTCAATAAGACCACCAAGATCATCGCCGATGAGAGCAAGTGTGAATTTATCCTGGTGGTGGACAACTGGATGACCCCCAGCGCCAAGTTCGCCGACATCCTGCTGCCCGACGTCTCCTGGCTGGAGTCTGAGGACTTGATCTATCAGAGCTACTCCGCCGGCGACACCGCCACCCTGGTGCAGATGAGCTCCAGCGTCGGTCCCATGTTCGAGTGCCGGCCCATCTACGAGGTGTGCGTCGACCTGGCCAAGCGCATGGGTGTGGAAGCCGAGTTTACCGAAGGCAAGAGCCGCGAGGACTGGCTAAACCAGTTCTACGCCGAAGCCCAGGCCGCCACCCCGGATCTGCCTGAGAAGGAGGTGATGCTCAAGCAGGGTATCCACCGCAAGTACCTGCCCAACGGCAGTTACATCGTGCTGGAGGAGTTCCGTAAGGACCCCGATGCCAACCCGCTGGGGACCCCCTCCGGCAAGATCGAGATCTACTCCTCCCGCCTGGCGGAAAAGGCCCGCACCTGGAAACTGAAGGAGGGTGATGTCATCACCGCCCTGCCCAAGTACATCCCCACCTGGGAAGGTTACGAGGATACCGAGACCAAGAAGAGCTATCCGCTGCAGCTGTTCGGTTACCACACCAAGGGCCGGGCCCACTCCAGCTACCACAACGTGCCCTGGCTGCGCGAAGCGGTACAGGACGCGGTGTGGATCAACCCCATCGATGCCAACAAGCGCGGGCTGCAAAGCGGCGACAAGGTTCATGTGTTCAACGACCGTGGCACCATCGAAGTGGAGGTGAAGGTGACCCCACGCATCATGGTCGGGGTGGTGGCGCTGGGCCAGGGTGCCTGGTACCAGGGTGGCAGCGTCGACAGGGGCGGCTGCGTCAACGTGTTGACCACCCACCGTACCACCGCAATTACCAAGGGTAACCCCCAGCACACCAACCTGGTTGAAATCCGTAAGGTTTGATAGGAGTTTACAATGAGTACTAATGTTCAATACGGCTTTCACGTCGATACCAGCAAGTGCACCGGCTGCAAAACCTGTCAAATCGCCTGTAAGGATCGTTCCGACCTGCCGGTCGGGGTGAACTGGCGTCGTGTCTATGAGTATGGCGGAGGGATCTGGAGCGAGGCTGCCGACGGCACCGTCAGCCAGAACGTGTTCGCCTACTACACCTCCCTGGGCTGTAACCACTGCTCCGAGCCGGTGTGCACCAAGGCGTGCCCCACCGGTGCCATGCACAAGCGCCGCGAAGATGGCCTGGTGATGGTGGACGCCACAGTCTGCATCGGCTGTGAAAGCTGTGCCCGCGCCTGCCCCTATGACGCCCCGCAGATCGACCGCGCCAAGGGGGTGATGACCAAGTGCGACGGCTGCGTGGACCGCATCAAGGCCGGCCGTCTGCCCAGCTGTGTCGAATCCTGTCCCATGCGGGCCCTGGACTTCGGTCCCATGGAGGAGCTGAAAGCCAAATACCCCGGCGCCCAGGCGCCGAACTTTGCGCCGATGCCATCCGGCGACGTCACCACCCCCAACCTGCTGATCACCCCGAACCGGCTGTCTCGCCCCAGTGGCAGCAGCGAAGGTGAGGTACTAAATTCAGCGGAGGTGTAGGTCGCTGTCCCCCAAGGAGGGGAGCCTCGGCTCCCCTTTTCTCCATTCAGATCAAAGTGAGTCAAGGCGATGCTGAATCAGGAACAACTGAGCTGCTACCAGGCACAGGCCAACGTCCTCTATCATGCGCTCTACTTCGAACCCAGCGACTTCCTGCTGGGCCAATTTCGGGACAACGAGGTCGCGGTCAGCTGGCCGAACACCGGCGAAGCCTCGTCCCGAAGCCGTGGACTGGGGTTGTTGGCTCAGGCGCTGGATGAGCCCGACGAAGTGCTGCTTCCCAGGCTGAAGCGGGATTACACCGAACTCTTCATCGGCCCGGGAGAGCTCAAGGCGATCCCCTGGGGATCCCCCTATCTTCATGAAAAGCGGCTGCTGTGCGGCCCCTCTACCGAGGCATTTGCCGCCTTCTGCCAGCATCATGGCATTCAGGTCACCACCCAGACCAAGGAGCCCATCGATCATATGGGCCTGATGCTGTCGGTGGTGGCCAGTCTGCTGGCGGAGGAGGCCAAACAGGCAAACGGGGTGGCGGTCAAGGTCGCCGGTGACCTGCTTACCGAGCATCTGCTGCCCTGGGGCGGCCGCTTCTGCCAACTGATGGCCGAGGGTGCCAACACCCCCTACTACCAGGGGATCGCCCTGCTCACCACCAGCCTGCTCGAAGGACTGGAACAGGATCTGGATCTCACCCCCCTTTCCCTGCAGCTCTTCCTATAGAGTGCGCTATTGCTGACCGGGTGGTCCGTTTCCCGGTCAGCCTTTTTCCTGCAACCACTGCTCGATCGCCTCGACGCTGCCATTGCACAGGGCAATGAGGGATTCCCGTGTCTCTTCGCTCCAATGACCCGATATCTCCAATTCGGAACAGGCACTGGCGAGGCGGATCATGCCCAGGGAACCTGCCCCGCCCTTGAGACGGTGCACCGCCGCTTTCCACTCCTCACTGTCGCAGGCGAGCAACTCGGCGGCGTCCTCGGCAAACCGCTGACACATGATCTCCACCGTCTCCCTGCCCAGCACCGCCAGATCCTGCTCCAGCTGCCTGAGATTGAGCAGGTGCATCTCATCACTGTTTTCCACCGCCTTGATGGCGTCGCCCTGACCGGCGAGAACCCGCGCCAGCTCCGCCAGGCGAAGGGGCTTGGCGATGAAACCGTCGAAACCCGAGGCGATGAACGCCTCAACCTGCTCGGTAAAGGCGTGGGCACTCATCGCCAGGCAGGCGAGGTTGGCGCCAAAGTGGCGTCTGTGCCCGCTGACCAGCTGCGGCCTCAGCCGGTCGCCACTGATGTCCGGCAGGTTGATGTCCAGCAGCGCCAGGTCAAAGGGCCCCTGCTCCAGGGCAGCCAGCGCCTCCGCCCCGTCCGAGGCCAGGATGAAACTCTGCCCCAGGCGCTTGAGAAAGCCGCTGATGACCAGCTGATTGGTGGGGTTGTCCTCCACCACCAGCAGGCGGGCTTTGGGGGGCAGGGTCAACTCGCTCTCCTCCTCCTGGGGGGCGGCACACTCGAACGACGGCACCCTCAGGGTAAAGGTCGCCCCCTGCCCCGGCTCACTCTCTACGGTCAGCGAGCCCCCCATCGCCTCCGCCAGTCTGCGGCTGATCGACAGCCCCAGGCCGGTCCCCCCCGGCGTGTGGTGGGCACCGGCCTGCCTGAAGGGCTCGAAGATCGCCTGCTGGCGATCTTCGTCGATCCCCGGGCCGGAATCGATCACCTGGAAGAGAAACTGCTGGTCCCGCTGGGTCACCAGCAGGCGCACCTGCCCCTCCCGGGTGAACTTCACCCCATTGGACGCCAGATTCATCATGATCTGCCGCAACTTACCCGGATCGCCCAGGTAGGCTGGCGCCAGTCCGGCATCGACCTCCAGCTGCAGCGCCAGTCCCTTGGCGCTGGCGACCGGTCCCAGGGTATCCACCACCTCCTGGGCCAGGGCCGCCACGTCACAAGGCTCGGAGAGCAGTTCCAATCCTCCAGCCTCAATCTTGGAGTAATCCAGGACGTCGTTGATCACCTCCAGCAGGGATTCGCCGGAGCGTCGAATCACCTGCAGCTGGTTCTGCTGCTGGGCGGTGAGGTTGTCCGACTCCATCAACTGCGCCATCCCCAGGATGCCGTTCATCGGCGTGCGGATCTCGTGGCTAATGGTCGCCAGGAAGCTGCTCTTGGCCCGGCTGGCCTCCTCCGCCTGCTCCTTGGCCTGGGCCGACACCTTGAGCTGCTCCGCCAGCTTGCGGTTCACCAGAGAGAGCTCCGCGGTTCGCTCCGACACCGTCTGCTCCAGCCTGCGGTGCTGCTGCCTGAGTTCCGATTCCGCCCTGCGCCGGGCGATGACGTTCTCCTTGAAGGCACGAATCGCTCCCGCAAGCCGGCTCAGTTCATCCTCCCCCTTGGCGGTCACCTCCACATCCACCCTGCCCTCGGCCAGGGACAGCAGCGCCCCGGTGTAGTAGTTGATGCGGACCACCACATCCTTGAGCACCACCTGCCACACCAACAGCAGCCCCGCCCCCAACGCCAGGACGCCGATCACCCCCAGGGTGAGCTGAGACCAGCGAAACGCCTCGTCCGCCTGGCGACCGGCATCGCTGATGGCGTTGTTGGCCCGCAGCAGCAGATCATCCATGCGGCTGTTGAGGCGGGCGAACTCCTGCTCCACCTGGCTGCTGAGGTCTGAGAGTCGCGGCGCAAAGGTCAACTGACGCTGGCGCAGCTCGTAGAGCCGCTCCCCCTGGGCCAGCCGAGTCATCATCCCCTCCATCGCCTGGCGCCGCTCCGGGTCCCGCACCTCCTGGATCATCAGCGGCAGATAGCGGCTCAGGGAGGCGTAGCGCTCCCTCAGGGATTGCACCGACACCCTGTCCGTCGCCTGGGGCAGCAGCACCAGTTGCTGGCGCAGCCGGATCAGGCTGTACTTGAGCTCACTCATGCGGCGCAGTTGCAACAGGTCGACCTCGACCAGATCATCGACGTGCTGAACCCGCGTCTCGGCCTCCCCGTAGAGACCGATGCTGCGGGCGACGATGGCGGTCTCGGCATTGGCCAACTGGGAGTCCACCAGTTGAGCCATATCCAGGGCGACCTGATTGGCCAGGTCGATGCCCTGGTTGAAGTCATGCTCCTGGGCCAACCGCTGCCCCACCAGCTTCACCTGCTCCGACAACAGATCCGCCACCCTCTCGCTGGTGGCCAGCAGCGGCGAGCTGATCGAGGTATTGGGACCGATGGAGTCCAGGTCGGCAAGCTGACGGTTCAGGGCGGCCAGATCGCTCTTAAGCCGCTGCTCGCTGCGAATCAACTCGGCGGGATCATCCACCTGGGTCAGAAACTGGCCGGTCAGCACGATCCGCCCCCCCAGCTCCGCCAGGGAACGGCTCTGGTTAAACAGGGGCACGGCCCTCTGGGCCAGGGCATCGTGACCCGACTTTAACTCGGACAGGGACAGCCAGCCTACCAGGGAGGAGAGCACCGACAGCGACGCCAGTGCCAGGAAGGCCAGCAGCAGTTTGGCGGTCAGTGAGCGCCTTGGCAGAAATCGATTTAGTTTCAAGTTAACAGGAGCTTCTCTGGTAGACTATCTACAGTGTACCCCAAATCAGGTCGACACCAGTGTTAACCCCATCCCGCGCCGCCGCTCTGGCCGGTTCGCTGCTGGCGATCAGCGGCGCCGCCGGTGCCGCCGCCCTTAAGCTCTGTGCTCTCTACCCCCACCTCAAGGACTCCTACTGGATCAGCGTAAACCAGGGGATGGCCGAACAGGCGGCGCACTATGGTTTTGAGCTGAAGGTGATGGAGGCGGGTGGCTACACCAATCAGGAAACCCAGGTCGGTCAATACCGCAAGTGCCAGGCATGGGGGGCGGATATGGTGCTGCTCGGCAGCGTGAGCTACCAACTGGACGCCAGGATCAAACAGGGTTTGACCCAGTTGCCGACGCTGGCAGTGGTCAACGAAGTCGAGCCGAATACGGTGCTGGCGACCGTCGGCGTGTCCTGGTACGAGATGGGACAGAACCTGGGCAGCTACATCAATGCCCAGATCCCCGCCGACAGCCACATCGACACACTGCTGATGTTTGGCCCCAAGGGGCGCGGCGGCAGCCAGTTCATCTACCAGGGCCTGATGGACACCCTGCTGCCGGATCGCCTCAACCTCGTCGACCAACTCTACGGCGGCAACAGCGCCGCCGCCCAGCGCCAGCTGCTGAAAGACTATCTGGCCAACAACCCGGTGCCGCAACTGATCATTGGTGGCGCCGTTTCCGCCGAGGTGGCGGTCAACGAGCTGCGAGCGACCGGGGAGTCCGGCACCACCCAGATCATCAGTACCTACCTGACCCACGGCGTCTACCGGGCCCTGTTGCGGGGACGGATCCTGATGGCCAACTCGGACCAGATGCGACTGCAGGGGAAGATGGCCATCGATGCGGCCTACCGCTGGCACCGTGGCGAACCCCTGCCGACAATGATCGGCCCCAGAATCATCAGCCTGACCCCGGGCCACCACCTCAACCTGGTGGACGACAGTCTATCGAGCCCAGGGTTTATGCCGGTCTACGAGGTCACCGCCGCGCCAAACAGGTAACCCTCACCGTGGACGGTGACAAACAGGGTGGGAAAGCCCTCGCCCTTCTCCATCTTGGCCCTGAGCCTGCGCACCAGCACGTCGACGGTGCGATCGTTCGGCGCGTCCACCCGGTGTGAGATCAGGTTGAGCAGACGCTCCCTCGGCAGCACCTGCTGAGGATGGGCCACGAAGGCGTAGAGCAGTTCAAACTCCGCCTTGGTCAGTTTCACCTGCTCCTCTCCCCGCCAGAGCTGACGGCTGGCCGGAGAAAAGCGCCAACCGGCGAACTGGCACTCGCTGTCGTCCCGCAACTGCTCCCTGGATCCGCACTGCGCCAGGCTCATGCGCCAGAGCAGGTTCTTCACCCTGACCAGCAGCTCCCGCATCTCCACCGGTTTGGTGACATAGTCGTCCGCCCCCATCTCCAGGCCGACAATCTTATCCACCGAATCGCAGCGGCCGGTCACCAGGATGATCCCCACATTGGACTCGGATCTGAGGTTGCGGGTCAGCAGCATGCCATCCTCATCGGGCAGATTGACGTCCAGCAGCAGCAGATCATAGTGGGCAGAGGCCATCTGCCGGCGCATCTGGGCCGCGCTGTCCGCGGTGTCCACCTGGTAGCCCGCCTGCTTGAAATAGCCGGCGTGCCGCATCTGGGTGACGGGATCATCCTCCACCACCAGGATACATTGTCCTGTCTGAGTCATCTAAGGGTCCACTGTGACAATCCTGTAACGGATCTTTATCGCTGACGAGGGCAGATTCAAGGGGGTCGGTCAGAAAATGGGAGTTGCCGCATTGGCAAACGCGCACAAAAAAGCCGGCCCGAAGGCCGGCTAAGGTTTTCAGTAATGATGATTATTATTGGCCAACTTCAGTCCACACGGGAGAGACAGTTACCTTTTCTGTTGCGAAAGTCAGCGCCGCCTTCACAGTTACCGGAACGCTTTCCCACTTGAAGTTAACCGGAGTAACGGTGTAACTGCCTGGGGTGGATTCGCTCTCGGCAATCTGCACCTGGCAGTCATCGGCCGAGCAGGGGAACTGCTGCTGCTGATGAACTGGCAGAGTCACCTTGATAGCACCAGGGCCTTCGCCCTCGGTCATGTGAGAACGCTGTTTAGGTTCAGGCATACCCACATAGGCCAGGTTGAAGGCGGTGATGTTGGCTGCGTCCTGCAGGCCGGTAATGGCTTTGCCATCTTCGGTCGCCAGGGCGAAGGTAACCACACCAGACTCGGCGTTGAAAGCCAGGTCAGCAACCGCCATGGTCTCCGCTTCGGCAATGACCACGGTCTCTACCGGCGGCTCAACGGGCGGTTTATCGATTGGCTTGGTGTCGTTGTTGTCGTCACTGCCACAGCCCACCAGGGCCAGGTTTGCCAGCACTAAAGCGATGAGTGTACGTTTCATGATATTTCTCCTATCGCTTCAATTAGTCGTTACCGTGGCAGGTATCGCACTCCATGCCAGACATCACGGACGGGACAGTGGTAGACGCGGTGTTGTGACAGGTTGAGCAACTGGTGGTCGCGCCAGTCTTGCCTGGGAATACGGTCATGTCGCCGGCGTCATAGGCGGTGTTCAAGATCTCGGCAATCTTGTAGGCCATGGAGGCGGACAGCAGCTGACAGCGCATACCCTTCTGCTTGATGGACATGTCGTTGTGATCTGCCCAGCGGGTCAGGGAGGCGTGACACAGCAGGCTCTTAGCGATGGTAGGCTCACCCACCTTCTCGGCGAAGACTTCAGGAGTCAGGGCTTCATCGCGATCGTCTTTCACACCTGCCAGGAACTCGGCGGTGTTGATGGGCAGGGCGGTCTGCTCGTAGTAGGCGGAAACATTGGCCAGGTAACCGGCGGCAGACTCACCCTTGATGTTGATCAGCTTGAAGAACATGCCGGCAGCGTTGTTGTTACCACAGATGGTGCCCTGGCTGAAGATACCGCCGGAGCCGTATACGGACAAAGCAGTGGGGATGGCGGCGAACTTGGCAGCGTCTGGGCTGTCGGAAGCAGCCAGAGCGGTGATCAGTGCGTGGAACACCTGATACATGCAGCCTTTATTACGTACATCTTGGTTGTAGGCGATCTTGGCCACGGCCATAGGGTCCAGCTTAGCGTAAGCCAGGGTGCCCAGATCGGCGGGGGTCAGGCTCCATGCCTCGCCCTCTACCGCATTGGCAAAGGAAGGTACCAGGGTGGCGCCAGCGGCACAGGTGGTGATACCAATAATGTTTTTCAGTGCGTTTCTACGGTCCATACTCATCATCATTACCTCTTGGTAGGTTTAACTGGTTGTGGCCCTCTTTAGTGGCCTCGGTATCAACTGTAGAAACCCATGCCCCTTGATAATGTGAGCATCCTCCCGGTAATCTAGGCACTTAAGAATGAGCTAATATTTCGGTTCCTAAATCTTTACCTGGCCCTTCCCCAGCAGATGGTTCGGCGCAGGCGTCCGGGTCCGGACCAATACACTGCTTATTTCCGGTAATTGGCGATTACCTCCTTTGGAATAACAGTAATGGCCGTGAGCGGGATCACAGTCACTTAGGAATGCACAGGTTGAGCCCCTTAACAGTTTGGGACTCAATCACGGGTAAACAGGGTATAAGTGGAGTCGGATCACGGTCCCTGTTTAGATTCGTCCATACAATGGCTTAAGCAATTGTTTACAAAGATATAGATATCCAACTATGGATTTAGGACAGTACAGGTTTATCCCCGATCAGGGATGCTTACAGAATCTGGACAGCGGCGAAAACAAGCTGCTGACCCGCAGTGAGCTTTTGGTGCTCAACCAGTTGATTGACAACCCGGGGGTGACCCTGAGCAAACACCAGCTCAGCTGCGGCACCAAAGAGGCGCCGGTGATCAGCGAGTCTGCCGTGGTCAAGGCGATCTTCACCCTGAGACACACCCTGGGTGAGCCCGCCGCCAGTTGCATCCATACGGTACCGAAAGAGGGTTACCAGTTCGTCCCTCTCGGGACACCGGAGGGCCAGCCCCCCAAAGTGGAGAGCAGGAAGCTGTCCCCGAAGTTCGTCCGGACCATGCAGATCCTCAGTGTGGTAGCGGTATTGCTGGTGTCAGCCCCCCTGCTCTACCAGACGCTCAGCCATCACTACCAGTCTCCGCCCATCTCAACCTCGGTGCAGGAGGTGCACAACGAGTTTGGCCAGGTTATCCAGATTGAGATCGTCACCAGCTCCCAGGCGAACATCCGGGCGATGCAGAAATACTCCGATCACTTGACCAATCATTTCGCCCGCTGCGTCTACTCCCCCTGGAAGAAGGTCAAGCTGGCACTGTCCCATGACCAGCAGATGCTCAACATCACCATGTTCGGTGAGGGGCAGAGTCGCGATATTCGGAACATGAAGATCAGTGACTTTCGTGCGTCGCCCGAATTTATCAATCCCAGTTGGCTGAAACAGGTATCTATTTGTGAATAAATCCCACTTTAGACTGATCAATCTGTTTGTATTGCTGCTGCTGGTGGCGGTGCTGGTGTCCAATCGGTTGGGTGCCGGCATGAGCGCCGACCTGACCCTGAACTGCCGCAACGAACTCTATGACCGCACCGGTAATGACGATGCCAAGCACTACCTGATCGCCGACTTTGTCCTCAAGGAGGATCAGGCCAGCATCAGTTATCGTTACTTCGACCGGGATGGCGATGCCAACTCGCTGATCTCGATGAGCGGACGCATCATCGATGGTTCAGCCAAGGACAACATCTTCGAGATGGCCATCGACGAGGTCAAAACCGAGTACTACCAGCCCGAAGCCGATCCGGTTCCCCATATGCAGTACCTCAACTCCTTTGCCAAGAGCAATCTGGCCAACGTCGGCGCCCACAACCTGACGCTGCGCCTGCTGGAGCGGCACGATAAAGAGGGCTACGCGGCGGTATTCTTCCAGCCCGCCAATGCGGTGTGTGGCTGCCGAATCGTAGACTGATCTATCTTAGGGAAGGAATAAGCAGGATAAACAACAGCATAATCGCAAACGAGAACAGGTATAACCGGAAAAAGTGCAAAGCTTTCATGGTGTGCCTCCTTGCCTGAATCACCCACGTCGGCCTCCTGGCCGACGTTTTTTTGCCCGGTTCCCAAGTATAGACCAAGGTCGAACCGGGATCGGACTGTGTCGTCGCCGCTGTCCCGGCCATCGATGGTCTGATTGCAGCTATGCCCTTACCCCGTCCAATCGCGCCCAAACAAAAAGGCCGCCCTGAGGCAGCCGTTTCGAGTTATGGAGGCGCGTCCCGGAGTCGAGGGGGTTGGCTGGATCGGAGTCCACGGATGGCGATTCGCTCGCATCCGCCATTTCGACTCAAAACGAACAACGGCCGCCCTGAGGCAGCCGTTTCGAGTTATGGAGGCGCGTCCCGGAGTCGAGAGGGTTGGCTGGATCGGAGTCCACGGATGGCGATTCGCTCGCATCCGCCATTTCGACTCAAAACGAACAACGGCCGCCCTGAGGCAGCCGTTTCGAGTTATGGAGGCGCGTCCCGGAGTCGAACCGAGGTCCACGGATTTGCAATCCGCTGCATAGCCACTCTGCCAACGCGCCATATCCGACCTGTCGCCGAACGCTGCGCATTACATCAGATGAGGCTCCCGGGTTCAAGGTAAATCAGGGAAATTGGGGCAATAAATTTGAACCTGGCCAGGTTTGCATCATTATTCAACTGGATATGTCCAATTTGCGGTCAGCGCGATAAAAGTTGTCGTGCCGGGAAAGCGATGATCTCAGCCGGGCTCCGCAGGCCCCCACCCCCATGGAACCGGCTGGCCTCGGTCGGCCATCGCCAGCTCCTCTAGGTAACCCTGGTAGCGGTTGCGGGTCGCTATCAGGCAATCAACCAGATCCGCCAGCCTCTCCTTGACCCGCTCATCCCCCTCTTTGGCCCCCGTCTCGATGACTGTGGCCAAGCAGGCTGGTCTGTTCGTCCTGAGCCTGTCGATGAACCCTCTCATCGACAAACAGCGCCAGCAGTACCGCAAGCAGCTCCTTCCCGGCATCGCTGGCCAGATCCCGGATCGTGTCTTCACTGAGATTGTCGGCCACGCCAGTCAGCCTTACCATCGCCTCAGGGGACTGGGCCATGGAGGCGCTGTAGTGCTGATCTCCTCCTCCCCAGAGTCTAATTTTATTGCGCTACTCGGGATGCCGAAAGTGGCTTTTACTGAACTTATCGAGTCGCCACCGGAGCGAGTGCCAAGACTTGACCGCGCGGTACCGGGAGCAGAGGAAGTTTGTCCGGGTACCGGCTTGGCCGACCCGCGCCCTAAGGAAACGGTTCGACCGCACCGGCAGAAAACGAACGGGCCGGCTGCTGATCCCAGTGATCGGAAGCCGGCCCGGAGAGAGGCCTGAGGGTCAGCGACGCTGAGGTCAGAGTACGGCGGCGATGGCGTCCACCAGGTACTGAATGTTGGCCTGGGTCATACCCGCCACGTTGATGCGACCGGAGCGCACGATGTAGATGGCATACTCCTCCTTGAGGGCGCCCACCTGCTCCGGGTTGAGGCCCGAGAAGCTGAACATGCCGTTCTGCTGCTCAATGAAGCTGAAGTCACCAGCCACACCGGCCTGCTTCAGCCGGGCCACGAAATCGGTGCGCATCTCCTTGATGCGCTGGCGCATCTCGGCAAGCTCCTCCAGCCACAGTCCCTTAAGCTCCTCGTCCGCCAGTATGGTGGCCACCACCATGGCGCCATGGGCCGGCGGGTTGGAGTAGTTGGCTCGAATCACCTTCTTCACCTGAGAGAAGGCGCGGTTGGCCGCGTCGCTGTCGGCCGCCACCAGGGTGAAGGCACCGGTACGCTCGTTATAGAGGCCGAAATTTTTGGAGAAGGAGCTTGCGACCAGCAGCTCGGGCAGGCGCTCGGCGAACAGCCGCAGGCCGGCGGCATCCTGCTCCACATCGGTGGCAAATCCCTGGTAGGCGAAGTCAAACAGCGGCAGCCAGCCGCGGCTGGCGGCAACCTCGGCCAACTCGGCCCACTGGGCCGGAGTGGGATCGATGCCGCTGGGGTTGTGGCAGCAACCGTGCAGAATCACCAGATCGCCCTCGGCCACCTGTTCCAGGTCCGTCTTCATGCCAGCAAAATCCAGACCCTTGGCGTCGGCGTCGTAGTAGCGGTAGTGGCCCACCTCGAAGCCCACTGCTTCAAAGATCTGGGCATGGTTGGCCCAGCTGGGGTTGCTGATCCACACCTTGGGAGCGTCCAGGTTGTTCTTGGCGAAGTCGGCAGCCACTCTCAGGGCTCCGGTGCCACCCGGGGCTTGGGCGGTGCGGGCTCGCTGACCGCTGATGATGGCGTTACCGGCGCCAAACAGCAGCGCCTGGACGGCGGCGGCATACTCGGGAAGACCATCGATGGAGAGATAGCTCTTGGTCTTCTGCTGCTCCAGCAACCTGGCCTCCGCTTTCTTTACGCATTTCAGAACCGGTGTCTGGCCGTCGGCATCCTTGTAGACACCCACCCCCAGGTTGACCTTGTTGGGTCGGGGATCGGTTTTAAAGGCTTCGTTCAGGCCAAGAATTGGGTCGGCGGGGGCTTGGGCGATCTTCTCAAACATGGTGCAGCTTCTTAGAGGGTGAGTGATGGCCTAAGTTATATCACCTTCCCCATGGTTTTGGCACCGTCGACCGGTTGCAACCGCCAAAAAAACAACCCATCAAAGGAATTTGATGGGTTATCCATAACTTTTTGAAATCACGCAAGCTCTGGTCGGAGCAGATCCCGTCAGAGCAGGCGCTTCAGCAGCAGATCCGCTCTCACCCGCCGCAAGCGCTTCAGCAGTTTCTTCACCGAGTCGGGGTAGACCTCCAGGGTGTCAAGCAGATCGAACCGGCCGAGACGGGTGGTGTGGGTCATGATGGTCGCCCGCTCTCTGGCAAACGCCTCCTTGAGGTCACCTCGGGCATCGTGGATCAGCAAGCCGTTTTCCAGATCCAGCGCCCAAGCCCTGGGGTTAAGGTTGTTGCCGGTCAGCAGGTAGTACTCATCATCCACTTGGAGCCCCTTCAGATGGTAGCTGTTGCCCTCATCCAGCCACAGGTGCAGGTTCAGCAACCCCTTATCGATGGCACGGCGGTGACGCTTGGCGAATCGACGCAGGTTCTGCTCATACAGATAGGGCAAGGCGCCCACCGGACTGAAGGGTTGGCCGGGGGGAATGTAGAAGTCGTTGGCGGTCTTGTCCCCCACCACCAGATCGATGCGCACACCGCGCCGGATCAACCTGGAAAGGGCACTCATCAGCGGCCGGGGCAGATTGAAGTAGGGCGTGCAGATAAACACCCGCTCCTTGGCCTCACCCAGCAGCCTTTCGATGGTCTTGTTCAGCAGGTTCTCACCACGTCCCAGTCCGGACAGGGGGTAGATCATCGGCCCATCGCCGGCCTCTCCCGCCACCTGGTATCTGGCCCGGGACAGCCGCTGCCTTAGCTGGCGAACCGAACTCTTGATCTGCTTCAGGGTGGGCAGCGGCGGCGACAGCAGCGACACCACCGCGCTGCTGGCGATCAGGTTGTCCCTGATGTAGTCGACCATGCTGTTTGCCAGCGGCGCGTTATGGACCAGATGGTAGCGATCGTAGCGGTATCGGTCCTGCTGGTGCAGATAGACGTTGTTGATGCTGGCGCCGCTGTAGTAGACGGTGTCATCGACGATAAACCCCTTGAGGTGCAACACCCCCATCCATTCACGGTTCTTCACCGGCACGCCGTGAATCTCGATCTGGTGGTTGTAGCGGGCCGCAGTCTCACGATAGAACTGATCGTTCCCCACCTGGGGACCCTTGCCGATCAGGCCACGACGGGAACGGTGAAAGTCCACCAGCAGGTGCACATCCAGTTCCGGGTTAGCCTGTTTCGCCTCATACAGCGCTTCCAGAACCTCCCTACCCGCCTCATCGTTTTGCAGGTAGAGCGCAACCAGGTAGATGCGGCGCTTGGCCGCACGAATCCCCTGCAGCAACCGGGTCTTGAAACTGGCCGTGTCCAGCAGGATCTCGACGCTGTCCGGGCTCAGTGACGTGCCGGGCAGATCGAGCAGCCACGCGGGTGGCTGTGAGGGCGCCATCTTCATGATAATGACGGTACTCCATAGAATGGCTATTGGGCGGATCCTCTGGATACTGCGGGCCATCAACTGGCACTTGTACAGGGATCGACGCAGGTCCGATTTAGCAAGGTAGTAAAGCAAACCCTTGATTGACGGGCAAGAGCAGAGGAATCAACAGTGGCCTAAATGTTGATTTACTGAACAGAAAATCGGGTTTTTGTGCGAAGCCAGGACCCGGCGAGGCGGGGCGGCACCTGGCCAGGGTGATCAGGCGTAGGTGATGGCCACCAGTCCCAGCGCCACAATCGCAGCCAGGATCGCCACGGAGCTGATGAGGGCGAACTTCATATCCTGAGTCATGGGCACTCTCCTTTTTGTCATGAACTCCCCTTCATTATTGGCAAGCGCCCGGACGGGAATCAAGCCGACAGGGCTATGTGGCCGGCAATTTTTATACTATGCTGGCGCTGTCAGCCGGTTAAATACCATTGTGAAACCAGAGGCCCAGGGACGGAGGGCGCAGATGGACAGTCAGCACCTTCATGAAAAGATCAAAGAGGTCGAAGCCTGGCGGCGGCTGGCTCAAGCCGCGGAAGGCGAATCACTGCTTCACCATATCGGACTGAGCCTCTATCGCTTACAGGGGTGGCCATGGGTCGCCCTGGCCGAAGTCGCCAAAGGCCAGGTGCATATCCTGCTGCTCAGCGAAGCGGGAAGCCCCAAGGCCGTCCCCAGCTACACCCTGGAGGACGCTCCCTGCCGGATGCTCTACCCAGCCGGTGAGCACGCCGACTTCATGTTATTCAGCAATAACATGCGCCGCTTCCCTCAGTGGGGCCTGCTCAAGCAACTGCCGGTTCGCAGCTATCTGGCCCAACGACTGAGCGACACCCGGGATCACCGCCACTACCATCTTATCGCCCTGCACAACAACCTGGTGGAGGAGCAGAACCTGCCCAAAACCCTGGTGGCCACCGCTGCCCGACGCATGGCGGTGGAGATCCGCCAGAAGGCGGAGCATCGCGAACTGGCTCGATTGCAACAGATCACCCAGCACCCGGCCCTGGCCCTGGCCTACGTCAACGACCGCCAGCAGCTGGAGTGGGCCTCACCCGGTTTGAGCCAGCTGCTGGGCAGCCCGCTGACGGCACTGCTCCACCAGCCGGTCAGCCGCCTGTTTCCCATGGTGACGCCCGCCAACCTCGCCCACAGCCGCCAGCAACCGGTGCAGCTGAACCAGATCTGCACCCTGGCCGATGGCCAGAGGCAATCGCTGGAGATCGCCATCCACAGCATGACCGATGGCTTCCTGTTGAGCCTGGTCGCGCCCCATCGCGGGGGCACCCTGATCGGAGAACCTCAGCCCCAGCAGCTGACCGGCCGTCTCGAGCAGGAGCTGGCCAGGCTTCAGCGCAAGGGGGAGGTGTCGGCCCTGCTGTTTGTCGACTTCTCCGGCCCGGAGGCCGATCCCCTCATTGAGGATCAGCTGGAGCGCGTGCTCAGCTGGGGGGCGGAGCAGCTCCGCGGGGTGCTGCGCAAAGAGGATTTCGTCAGCCGCCTGGGGAACCGTCTGGTGGTGCTGACCGCCTGTTTCGACCACCATGGCGAGGTGCCACGCAACCAGCTGACCGCCATTGCCGCCAAGGTGGATACCCGGCTCTCTCTCGGTGTGCCGATGGAGGGGGTGGCCGTCTGCCACAGCCTCAGGATCCGCCTCATCACCAGCTGGGACAGCGACATCGACGAGGTGCTGGACCCCGCCCACGCCACGCCCTGGCAGCCCCAGTCCCAGCCGACGCCGCTGAAGATCCTTTCCTAGACAGCAAAACGGCGCCCTGAGGCGCCGTTTTCTCATCCACCGGCTCGGCTCAGAACCAATCGTTGGGCATCGCCATGATCACCTCGGGATCCTGGTGGATCACCTGCAGGTGGTAATCGGCGCGGGGCAGCTGCCGCTCGAAGAAGTAACGGGCCAGCATCCCTTTGCGGGCGACAAACTCCGGTTCCATCTCGCCAGCTTCCGCGGCCTTGACCATCTTCAGCCACATCCAGCCATAGACAGCGTAGCCGGTGGCATGCAGGTAATCGGTGGCGGCGCTGTTGATGGCATCATTGCGGGTACTGCTGTTGCCCAGTTCCGCCGCCTTGTCCAGCAGAGCATCGAACAGCGCCAGCAACTGGGTCCGGTAGCCCTGCCAGGGCGCGCCCAGCCCCTCCAGCTCCTGCGTCACCTGGGCCTTGAGTTGAGACAGCGCCTGACCCCGATCGCCCAGCACCTTGCGGCCGAGCAGGTCCAACGCCTGAATGCCGTTGGTGCCCTCGTAGATTTGGGCGATGCGCACATCGCGCACCAGCTGCTCGACGCCCCACTCACGAATGTAGCCATGACCGCCAAACACCTGCTGGGCCGCCACGGTGGACTCCAGCCCCTTGTCGGTGAAGAACGCCTTGGCCAGCGGCGTCAGCATCGCCACCTGGGTAGCCGCCTGCTTCTGCACCTCCCCCGCGCCGAGTTTGGCCAGGTCCAGCTGCATCCCGGTGTAGACGCTCAAGGCCCGGCCCGCTTCGGTGACACTGGCGATCTCCAGCAGCATGCGGCGCACATCACCGTGCACCACGATGGGATCCGCTTCCCCGCCGAGGCCACGGCCGCTGCCCTTACCCTGTTTGCGCTCGCGAGCGTAGTTCACCGCCAACTGGTAGGCCGCTTCGCCGCATCCCAGCCCCTGGATGCCGATGGAGAGACGCTCATAGTTCATCATGGTAAACATCGCCACCAGGCCGCGGTTGACCCGGCCCACCAGGAAGCCTTCGGCGTCGTCGAAATTGATGACACAGGTGGCGGAAGCCTTGATCCCCATCTTGTGCTCGACGGCACCGCAGCTCACTCCGTTGGCCTCGCCAACACTGCCATCCGGGTTCACCTTGAACTTGGGTACCAGGAACAGGGAGATGCCGCGGCTGCCCCCTGGGGCATCAGGCAGCTTGGCCAGCACCAGGTGCACCACGTTGTCGGTCAGGTCATGATCGCCGCCAGTGATGAAGATCTTGGAACCGGTCAGCCGGTAGCTGCCATCCTCCTGGGCCACCGCCTTGGTGCGCAGTTGGCTGAGGTCGGACCCGGACTGAGGTTCGGTCATGTCCATGGCGCCACTCCACTCGCCGGAGTAGAGCTTGGGCAGGTAGGTCTGCTTGAGGCTCTCCTCGCCGTGGGCGGCGATGCACAGGGCGGCGCCGGCTGTCAGGGAACCGTACAGGGCGAAGGCGTTGGAGGCGGAGTAGACCATCTCGTCAAACAGCACCCCCAGCATCTTGGGCATCCCCATGCCGCCGTACTCCGGCTCGCCGGAGAGCCCCACCCAGCCGGACTCGGCGTAGGTCTGGTAGGCTTCCCTGTAACCCTTGGGGGTCAGCACCCTGCCCTGTTCGAAGCGAACCCCCTCCTCATCACCGTCGCGGTTTAGCGGCGCAATCAGGTTCTGGGTGATCTTCGCTCCCTCCTCCAGGATGGCGGCCGCGGTATCCATATCGATGGCTTCACTGAGGGCGGGCACGGACTGCCACACCTCAGACGCCTTGAACACATCCTTGAGTAGAAACTGCATCTCGGTAAGGGGGGCGTTATATTGCATCGTCTCTTCCTGACTGGGTATCTAAACACAAATTTTAAACGTGCGTTTAGTTTCAGAGATAATGGCGGGGAGATCAAGGTAAATCGGGGTGGCGGAGCAAAATGCTTTCTCCTTTGTCCCTCAGGGATCTGAGGCGGGTTTGATTGCCAGATGCAATACGGCGTCAGTGAGTTGGTCGGAACTCAGTTCGCCTTTGGCATCAAACCACTTATCGGTCCAGGTGATGGCACCATAGAGCAGTTTACGCAGAACCTTGGGGGATGCTGTGATCAGCCTCTCCTTCTCGGCCTGGACCAGCAGATCCAACCACATCCGTTCATACTCATCCCGCAGGGCGAGGATATCCTGCTGGCCACCATCGGAGAGGAAGCGCCACTCGTTGATCACCACCGCCATGGCATCGCCCCAGTCGCCATTGAGGGCGTCCAGCTCACAGGCGATCAGCGCCCGCAACTTGGCGGTGGTGCCCTGCGCCCGCTGCAGATCCCGCCGCATCCGCGCCATGGTGTGGTGGATCCCCTCCACCATCACCGCCTTGAGTATGGCGTCCTTGTTTTTGTAGTGATGGAAGATACTGCCGGAGAGAATGCCCACGGCACTGGCCAGGTCTCGGACTGTCGTACTTTGATACCCATTTTCCCTGAATAGCCTTGCCGCCTGGGTTAACAGCTTACCCCTTGCGCTACTGGGGTCCACCAGCACCCCGCGGTCGATCAGATCCCGCTCCAGCTCCTGTTCCATAGTGCTCTCCTGATCGATGCCCGCGATACGGCGGGGCCGGTGCCCTCAGATGGTGTTCAGAGGGTAACGCCTCCCTTCCAAGGTTGCAAACCAAGCGCTTGCTAGGCTAGCTTAAAAATTCAGCAATACGTCGTTGGACATTCGACGGACAAGGAGTCCTCCATGCACTACCAAACTGTCTTTCGCCCTGGCCTGTTCCTGGACCAGGTGATCCTGGTGACCGGTGCAGGCAGCGGCATCGGCCGTTGCATCGCCCATGAGATAGCCAGCCTGGGCGCCAGGGTGATCCTGCTGGGACGGCACGCCCACAAGCTGGAGCGGGTGTGTGCCGAGATCCTCGAGGATGACGGCCGCGCCTTCCTCTGTCCGCTGGACATCCGTGATGAGCCGGTGGTGGCCGACACCATCACTGCCATACTGCAACAGCACGGGCGCATCGACGCCCTGGTCAACAACGCCGGTGGCCAGTTCCCCTCGCCGCTGGAAGGGATCAGCCTCAAGGGGTTCAACGCGGTGGTCTCCACCAACCTCATCGGCGGCTTCCTGATGGCCCGGGAGTGCTACCGTCAATGGATGAAGGAGCATGGCGGCGCCATCGTCAACATCACCGCCGACTTCCACAACGGCATGCCCGGCATGGGTCACTCCGGCGCGGCCCGGGCCGGCATGGACAACTTCACCAAGACCTCCGCCTGGGAGTGGGGCCACCGAGGGGTGCGGGTCAACGCGGTCGCCCCCGGCTGGGTGGCCTCCAGTGGCCTGGACAGCTACGACGAGCCGATGCGATCGATGATCCCCAAGCTCACGGCCCAGGTGCCGCTGAAGCGGATGGCCACTGAGGCGGAGATAGCCGCCGCGGTCACCTTCCTGCTCTCCCCTGGGGCGGCCTTTATCAACGGCGCCTCGCTGAGAGTGGATGGCGGCGCCTCCCTGGGGGCCGCCACCTGGCCCATCGGTGGGCAAGTACCCTCCAACGTGGCGGTGTACAACGGCTTCCACCGGGCCAGCTCGCCCCAGGTGCTGAAGGAGCCCGTGGATGACACCGATTAGAAGCCAACTGCAGATGGGCTCCGCCGAGGCCCGGGCGAACCGCAGCGCCATGGAGCAGGCGCTGGAACGAGTCCAGCAGGCCATCGCCCTGGTGGAGGACGCCGCCGAATCAACCCGGCCCCGCTACCAGGCCAGAAATATGCTGATGCCCAGGGACAGGTTGTCGCTGCTGCTGGACCGGGACGCTCCCTTCCTCGAACTGGGAAGCCTGGCGGGCTACCGGATGGATGACGACCGGGACGGCAGGGGCGCCGGCGGCGGCTGCATCGCCGGCCTGGGTCGGATCCGCGGCATCCCCTGCGTGGTGGTGGTGGATAACTTCGCCGTCAAGGGGGGTACCGTCTCCCCCATGGGACTGAAGAAGAAGCTGAGGATGCAACAGATCGCCCTGGAAAACCACCTGCCCCTGGTGACCCTGGCGCAGAGCGGCGGCGCCAACCTCAACTACGCCGCCGAAACCTTCGTCGAGGGCGGGCGCGCCTTCGCCAACCAGGCTCGGCTCTCCGCCGCCGGCATACCCCAACTCACCCTGGTGCACGGTTCCGCCACCGCCGGCGGCGCCTACCAGCCCGGGTTGTCCGACTGCGTCATCATGGTCCGGGGCCAGGCCACCATGTACCTGGCCGGTCCCCACCTGCTCAAGGCCGCCACCGGGGAGGTAGCGGACGATGAAAGCCTGGGCGGCGCCGAGATGCACCTGGGCCAGGCGGGCAGTGGCGAATACCTGGCCGAGGATGACCGCGACGCCATCCGCCAAGCCCGGGCGCTGCTGCCGTTGTTGGCCCAGCGCTTTCTCCTCCCCAGCCACCCACCCGGGCAGCCACCGCGCTACCCGGCGGAGGAGCTGCTGGCGATCGTCCCCGGCGATCCCAGGCGCCCCTACGACGTCCGCGAGATCCTGGCACGACTTGCGGACGACTCCGGCTTTATCGATTTCAAGACGGGATACGACCGCCAGACGGTGTGCGGCCATATGGCCCTCGACGGCCAGGCCCTGGGGGTGATCGGCAACAACGGCCCCATCACCGCCCAAGGCGCCGCCAAGGCCGCCCAGTTTATCCAGCTGTGCCAGCAGGGGGATCTGCCGCTGCTGTTTGTCCACAACACCACCGGCTTCATGGTGGGCACCCGGGCCGAACAGAGCGGCATCATCAAGCACGGCTCCCGGCTGATCCAGGCGGTGGCCAACGCCACGGTACCCAAACTCAGCCTGATGGTGGGCGGCTCCTACGGCGCCGGGAACTACGCCATGTGCGGCAGGGGGCTGGATCCCCGCTTCATCCTGGCCTGGCCCAACAGCCGCACCGCGGTGATGGGTCCGGTCCAGGCCGGCCAGGTACTGCGCAGCGTCACCCAAGCCCGCATGGCCAGGGCGGGCCAGGTGGACCCAGAGGCACTGGATGCCCTGCAGCGGCAGACCGAGGCGATGATGGAGGCGGCCTCCACCTCCCTCGCCTGCAGTGCCCGGCTGTGGGATGACGCCATCATCGACCCCAGGGAGACCCGAAGCCACCTCAGCCTGCTGCTTCGGCTGTGCCTGACCACGGCGCAGCGCCCCCTCACCCCCACCAGCTTTGGCGTCAGCCGCTAACCCAGGAGAGACAGGATGTTTACCGAGGAACATGAGCAACTCAGGCAGACGGTGCGCCAGTTTGTCGAGCGGGAGATCAACCCCCATGTGGATCAGTGGGAGCGCGACGGCATCTACCCGGCCCGGGAGCTGATGGCCAAGCTGGGCAAACTGGGGCTGCTGGGGATCACCAAGCCGGTGGCCTTCGACGGCCTGGGGCTGGATTACAGCTACCAGCTGGTGTTCGCGGAGGAGATCGGGGCAGCCCACTGTGGCGGAGTGCCCCTGTCCATCGGCGTCCAGACCGACATGGCGACTCCGGCCCTGGCCCGCTTCGGCTCCGACGCACTGAGGCGACAATACCTGGCCCCCGCCATTCGGGGTGAGATGGTGGCCGCCATCGGCGTCAGCGAACCTGGTGCTGGCTCGGACGTCTCCGCTATCAACACCACGGCGCGCAGTGACGGCGACCACTATGTAATCAACGGCAGCAAGATGTGGATCACCAACGCCACCCAGGCGGACTTCCTCTGCCTGCTGGCCAACACCTGTGAGGGGCCGGCCCACAGCAACAAATCGCTGATCATCGTCCCCATGGACACGGCGGGGATCAGCCTCTCCGCCAAGCTCGACAAGCTGGGGATGCGCAGCTCGGACACCGCCCAGATCTTCTTCGATGAGGTCAGGGTGCCAAAGACCAATCGGGTCGGCGATGAGGGCGCCGGCTTCACCCTGCAGATGCTGCAGTTTCAGGAGGAGCGGCTGTTCGGCGCCGCCATGTGCATCCGCATGCTGGAGAACTGCATCACTCAGACCATAACCTACGCCGGTCAGCGCCAGGCCTTCGGCCAGGCGATCCTGGACAACCAGTCGGTGCACTTCCGCCTGGCGGAGCTGCAGACCGAGGTGGAGTGCCTGCGCGCGCTGGTGTATCGAGCCACCGCCGCCCACATCAAGGGAGAGCAGGTCACCACCCTGGCCTCCATGGCCAAACTCAAAGGGGGACGGCTGTGCCGGGAGGTCACCGATGCCTGCCTGCAGTACTGGGGCGGCATGGGGTTCATGTGGGACAACCCGGTGTCCCGCGCCTACCGGGATCAGCGGCTGTGCTCCATCGGCGGCGGCGCCGACGAGGTGATGCTGACGATCATCTGCAAGGCCATGGGCACCCTGCCCGGTCGTCGCTGAGGGGGTGCCATGGGATTCGACACCCTGCTAGTGGCCAACCGCGGCGAGATCGCCGCCCGCATCCTCCGCTGTGCCCGTGGGCTGGGTTACCGCACCGTCGCCGTCTACTCCGACGCCGATGCCGACTCGCCGGTGCTGGCCCTGGCCGACGAGGCGGTGCGGTTGGGCCCCGCCCCGGCAACCGACTCCTATCTCAACATCGACGCCCTGCTCGGGGCGGCCCGGCGCACCGGAGCCGATGCCATCCACCCCGGCTACGGCTTTCTGTCCGAACAGGCCGAGTTTGCCCGACGCTGCCGCCAGGCGGGGCTCCTGTTCATCGGCCCGGAAGAGGAGACCATCGAACTGATGGGCGACAAGGCCCGGGCCAAGGGGGCGGCGCTGGAAGCCGGCGTACCCTGCCTCCCAGGTTACCAGGGCGAGGATCAGCGCACCGAGCGCCTGTGCACCGAAGCCCGGGCCCTCGGCCTGCCGGTGATGATCAAGGCCGCCGCCGGAGGGGGCGGCAAGGGGATGCGGCTGGCCCGGCGTGACGAGGAACTTGCCGACCTCATTGCGCTGGCCCGCTCCGAGGCCGCCAGGACGTTCGGATGCGACCGGCTGATCCTGGAGCCGGCGCTGGCACAGGCCAGACACATTGAGGTGCAGGTGTTTGCCGACCACCACGGCCACTACCTTCACCTGGGTGAGCGCGACTGTTCACTGCAGCGCCGCCACCAGAAGGTGGTGGAGGAGGCGCCGGCGCCCGGCCTCGGTGAGGCGCTGAGGCGGCGACTGGGCCGGTCCGCCGTGGCCCTGGCCAGCCACTGCCGCTACCAGGGGGCGGGCACCGTCGAGTTTCTGCTTTCACCCCAGGGGGAGTACTACTTCCTGGAGATGAACACCCGGCTGCAGGTAGAGCACCCGGTGACCGAGCTGATCAGCGGCCAGGACCTGGTGGCCTGGCAGCTGAGGGTCGCCGCCGGCGAGCCGTTGCCTCTGACCCAGGCACAGCTGTGCAATCAGGGCTGCGCCGTCGAGGCCCGGGTCTACGCCGAGGATCCCGAACGCGGGTTTCTGCCGGCCACCGGTGTCATTAAACGGTGGCGGCCGCCGGCAGGGCCCGGCATCCGGGTGGAACATGCCCTGGCCGCCGGAGTAACCGTCAGCCGCCACTACGACCCACTGCTGGCCAAGGTGGTGGCCTGGGGCGAGGATCGCCCTACCGCCCTGCGCCGCCTGCGGCGGGCGCTGGAGCGGACCCAGATCCTGGGCGTCACCACCAACCTGGGCTACCTGGTGCGCCTGCTCGGCAGCCGACCGGTGATCGACGCCGAAGCCAACACCGGTTACCTGGACAGTGCGCCTCAGCTGTGCGCCGCCCCGGAAGCCCCAGACTGGCTGTGGGCCTGCGCCGCACTGGTGTTCTGTGGCACTTCCCCGCCCCGGCGCCCCATGAGCCTGACTCTGGACTATGGTAAAGAGAGCCGCTGCCTGCGCCTGGAGCCCCGAGGAGAGCGGTGCCGGGTCCGGCTCGGCCAGAACAGCGTCGACGCCGAGGTCTGCCGGCAGGACAGTCAGCTGATCTGCACCAGCGACGGCCACCGGCGCACCCTGGAGATCCTGCGGCAAGACGCGGCGCTGACGCTCACCTACCAGGGTCAGTGCTACCATTTCCTCGACCAGACCCTGGCGCCCCCCGCCAGCGGAGCCGCCGTGGGCGATGGCCAGGCCCTGGCCCCCATGGACGGCTGCATCCGGTCGGTGCTGGTTCAGCCGGGCCAGAGCGTCGAGCAGGGGCAGCCACTGCTGACCCTGGAGGCGATGAAAATGGAGCTGCCGCTGACCGCCGGGCGCAGTGGCACCGTGACCCGGGTGTCGGTGACAACGGGCGAACAGGTGACCGCACAACAACTGCTGATCACCATCGAAGACTAGGGAGAGACCATGTTGAATCTAGAGGGAAAAGTGTACGTGATCACCGGCGCCAGCCGAGGGATTGGCCGGGCGATGGCGATGAAGCTCGCCTCCCACGGCGCCGCCGTGGTGGTGGCCGCCAAGTCCGACAAACCCCACCCCAAGCTGCCGGGCACCATCCACAGCGTCTGTGACGAGATCCTGGCCACCGGCCAGAGGGCGCTGCCGTTGCAGTTGGATGTGCGCCAGGAGGCCTCGGTCCAGCAGATGGCCGAGCGGGTGGAGGCCGAGTTTGGTCGCCTCGACGGACTGATCAACAACGCCGGGGCGATCCGGCTGACCAATGTGGAGTGCACCCCGGTGCGCAAGTACGACCTAATGTTCCAGGTCAACAACCGGGCGGTGCTGCTGTGTGCCCAGGCGCTGCTGCCGCTGATGCGCCGCAGCGGCGGCGGGCATATCCTCAACCTGTCGCCCCCAATCAACCTGGACCCCAAGTGGTTCAAGGATTACGGCCCCTACACCACCACCAAGTACGGCATGTCGATGCTCACCCTGGGGATGGCGGAGGAGTTCAGGGGGGACAACATCGCCGTCAATTCGCTGTGGCCCAAGACCACCATCGCCACCGATGCGGTGAAGTACGAAGCCGGCGGCGAGCAGCTGTTCGCGGTCAGCCGCACGCCGCAGATCATGGCCGATGCCGCCTACACCATCCTCAGCCAGCCTACCACCCAGCTCAGCGGAGAGCTGCTGGTGGACGAGGACCTGCTGCGTCGCTTCGGTCAGACCCAGTTTGATCACTACGCCTACCAGCCGGGTACCACCGAATTCTTCACCGATCTGTTCCTGGATAGGCCCTAGCCGTGACCGGGAGGGTGACCCGCGGCGAAGCAGACCACTCGGTCGCCGCGGTATTGAGCCGGACGAGGCGTTATTTCGAGGGAGGACGACTGCCTTGGCGAGCGGACCGGCAGACAATGCGCGGCACCCGGCGGAGCCCCGGCGTCCGTGTCGGGTTACATCAGCGGCGAGAGAGTACGGGGCGGCCGGCTCAGGATCAGGGTGGCGCCAACCAACTGCTCGGGCGTCAGCATCAGCTTGCCATCAACGCTCTGCGGCACACTGCCCTCCCCCTCCAGGCTCACTTTGGTCCCCTCCACCAGGCTCAGGGTCACCCCCTTCACCTCCGGCTGAAGCCAGCCAAAGCCCACGCCGGCGTAGGAGCGCATCAACCGGTTCATCTGATCGCGGATCTCCGCCAACTGGTCGCCGCTGAAGCGAGTCTGATCCAGGGTTTCCGCCTGGATCTGCATGGCGAAGTCACAGCGAGGCTCATTTTCCAGCGCCACCTGGATCACCGCCGCGTTCTGGCGCAGATCCCGGTCGAACGGCAGCAGCAGTTGCTGCTGTTGCCCCACCAGCAGCGGCTGCGCCGTCTCGTGACGCAGGATGCGGCCGGCATTGACCCGGCAGGGGGCGCCGGTCTCCCGGTCCTTGAAGTAGAACACCAGCTTCAGCCGGTTGATGCCGGGCTGATAGAGCTTGTCGAGGCGGTCGTAGAAGCCCTTGTAGTCCAGGGTCAAGGCCTGGGCCGAGAATGACAGCGCCAGACTGGCGGCCAACAACATCCCTGTGATCGGTTTCATTACATATACCTTCGGTTGGTTTCCAACATGTTCAGCAGTTCATCCACGTAGGCCTCTTTTCGCTCCGAGTAGCGGATCAGGCCGGGGATCAGGCTGGCGGCGGTCACCTCCATCCGGGCGCCACGCAGCTCCGAACGGATCGCCCTCAGATCCTGGTAGGCAGGATTGGTGTTGAGGTTCTTCAGGTAGGAGCTGACAGAGGCTTCGACGGTATCAAACTTGGCCACTTCGTGGTTGCGGCCATCGTCCCGGCCCTGGGGCACCAGGCCGCACCCGGCCTTGAAGCACCACTGACCGAAGAAGTTGAGCCCGTCCCGGGCAAAACGGGAGCTGCCCCAGCCGGTCTCATTGGCCGCCTGAACCAGCACCATCTCCACCGGAATGGTGTCCACCCGGACCAGCAGCGGCGCCAGGGTCTCGCTGGAGATCTGGCGCAGCTCATAGCCGTACTGCTGGGCAATGCGTTCCGCCTTGGCAGCCTGGGGGCCGCTGATGGTTAACCCCTGGTCCAGTCGCTGCTTCAACTGCAGCAGGAACTGGCGCTGGCCGTTGATCTTCAGGTTCACCTGCTCCACCGTGGGGCGCAGGAAACCGAAGAAGGCGCGCTTCTTCTCCCGCACGTCGGCGATGGCGGCAAAGTCAGGCAGGGCACTGACCGCTGTGTTGGGCTGAATCGGCAGCCTGGCCACCTCGGGCCGCTTCTCATCTACCTGGGTCTCGATCCACAGAATGCCAAGGGCCACCAGCCCAAGGGCGACTATCACGCCCGCTAAGGGTCTCATCAGGTTCTCCTTAAGCCTCAAAGTGGCCCTTGCCACCGCCATCTGTGGTGGTGTCCGGGTTCAACTTCGACTCCCCCTTAACAACGAACAGGTGCTTGTAGAGCACGCCCTTAAGCTGGAAGAAGAAGGGTATCATCCAGCACAGCGCCAACAGGGTAACGACGGAAGCCAGCAGTTCGGTGGTGCCGTCTGCACTGCCGCCCTGCATCTGGCTGCCCATCACCATGGCCAGCGGCCAGAAGGCGGTGATCAGGCCCAGTACCGCCAGTGAGTAGGCGCCAAAGGCCGGCAGCAGGTGCTTGAGCATCACCCGGGCGCTGTCGATGATGGAGCGTACCGGACTGGTGCGGTTCACCACATAGTAGAGGTTGGCCTGGCTCAGCAGCACCATCAGACCCAGTCCCAGCATGAAGAACAGGGCAAAGCCCAGTTGCCCCACCATGCCGGTGATCAGGCTGATCAGCAGCAGCGGTGCGGTCAGGGGCAAAACCCGAAGCATGTCCGAGGCACTGGCCGGTTTGCCCAGGGCGCGCTGCAGGCCGATATAGGCCAAGCCCGCTTCCACCGGGGCGGTGACAACCACCATCACCAGCTGCAGGATCATAAAGCCTTCCGAGGCCTGCTCCAGGCTCACCTCAATGGGCATCCCCAGCAGGGTTTCGATGACCCAGTAAAACAGGAAAAACACCAGGGTCATGGCGACGGCGCTGGCAACGGTGGCGTACAGGAGTGGCCGAATATCCTGCCGGACCAGGGAAAAGGTCTCACGCAGGACGGAAACTAGATTCAAAGATTGCATTAAAAACGGGCGTAGCTCGCTAAAACAACAGGTTAATCTAACATTATACCCGGGAATACCAAGGTTCCCAATCCCTGTTACGGCAAAGTTGCCGTCAGCGTCAGCGGCGGTTCAGTCGCAACCGGGCCCACCCTCAGAAATTCGGCTGATTTCTCCGAGGCATAATCAGGCAACGTGATCTGGCGCACATCGTCGCTCAACGGCTAAAATTCGCCGCTTTTACGGGGAAAACTGTGCTTGGAGTTTTGCCGGTTAACCACTAGAATTCGCCGCCTCATTTTGCTTTTTTAACCCTAGCCGCACTGGCTCCTTGAACTGGAATCGCCCATGAGTCACTCCACTCAAGAGACCCTGGTCCGCCTGGACTCTGTCACCAAGTCCTACGACGGGGACAGGACCATCATCGACAACCTCTCCCTGGCGATCTACGACGGCGAGTTCGTCACCCTGCTGGGTCCCTCCGGTTGCGGGAAAACCACCGTACTCAGATTGATCGCCGGGCTGGAGGAGTGCAGCGCCGGCCGCATCCTGCTGGGTGGCCAGGAGATCACCCATCTGGGCCCGGAACAGCGCAACGTCAACACCGTCTTCCAGAGTTACGCCCTTTTCCCCCATATGACGGTGTACGACAACGTCGCCTTCGGCCTGCGCACCGCCAAGGTGCCGGAGGGGGAGATCAAGCCGCGGGTGATCGAGGCGCTGAAGATGGTGCAACTGGACGCCATGGCGTCCCGCAAGCCGGATCAACTCTCCGGCGGTCAGCAGCAGCGCATCGCCATCGCCCGGGCGGTGGTCAACCGCCCCAAGGTACTGTTGCTGGATGAAAGCCTCAGTGCCCTGGACTACAAGCTGCGCAAACAGATGCAGATCGAACTCAAGCAGTTGCAGCGCAAGCTGGGGATCACCTTCATCTTCGTCACCCATGATCAGGAGGAGGCGCTCTCCATGTCGGACCGCATCCTGGTGATGCGCGAAGGCGAAGTGGTGCAGACCGGCACCCCCAAGGAGATCTATGAAACTCCGGCCAGCCGTTTCGTGGCCGAGTTTATCGGCGAGTCCAACCTGTTCGCCGCCGAAGTGCTCGAACCCATGAAGGAACGTCACTACCGCTGCGACATCAGCGGCAAGATCTATCCTGTCTACAGTGAGAAGCCGCTGCAGTTGGGCAGCAAGATCAACGTCCTGCTGCGACCCGAAGATCTGCGCCTGGAGGAGATCCCCGCTGACGGCGACAGCGAGTTCCTCACCGGCACCGTCACCGAGCGCACCTACAAGGGGATGACCCTGGATTCGGTGATCGCCCTGGACAACGGTCAGCAGATCCAGGTGTCCGAGTTCTTCAACGAAGACGACCCCGACGTAGACCACAGCCTGGGCCAGCGGGTGGCCGTCACCTGGGTGCCCAGCTGGGAGGTGGTGCTGCCCTATGACGGCCAGTAACAAGTTCAAGTGGTTCTCCATCGGACTCATCAGCCTGTGGCTGGTGAGCTTCGTGCTGATCCCCAACCTGATGGTGCTGGTCGCCAGTTTCCTCACCTCCGACATTCACGACCTGGTGCGCTTCAGCTTCACCTGGGAGAACTACGGCCAGCTGATTGACCCCATCTACGCCAAAGTGGTGGGCTATTCCGTCTACCTTGCGGGCTTCACCACCCTGCTCTGCCTGCTGATCGGCTACCCGGCCGCCTGGTTCATCGCCCAGTTCAGTCCCAGGGTGCGCGGCATCCTGCTGTTTATGGTGATCGTGCCCTTCTGGACCAACTCGCTGATCCGCACCTACGCCATCAAGATCATCCTCGGCACCCGCGGCGTCCTCAACTGGGGCCTGCTGGAGCTGGGGATCATCGATGCCCCGCTGCGGCTGATGTACACCCAGGCGGCGGTGCTGATCGGCATGGTCTACATCCTGCTGCCCTTCATGATCCTGCCGCTGTTCTCCAGCATCGAGAAGCTGCCCCGCAGCTACATCGAGGCGGCCCGGGATCTGGGCGCCACCAGGCTGCGCATCTTCCGCACCATCGTCCTGCCCCTGACGCTGCCCGGGATCATCGCCGGCAGCCTGATGGTGTTTTTGCCCGCCATGGGGATGTTCTACATCTCCGACCTGCTGGAGGGCGCCAAGAACCCGCTCATCGGTAACCTGATCAAGGACCAGATCCTGGTGGCCCAGAACTGGCCCTTCGGCGCCTCCCTGAGCGTGGCGCTGCTAATGATGATGGCGGTGATGCTGGTGCTCTACCACAAGGTGGGACAGATGCTGCGCCGCAAGGAGGAGCTCGATGTCTAAATATCTGAAGTGGGGCTTCCTGGCCCTGCTGTTCACCTACCTCTATGCCCCCATCGCGGTGCTGGTGGCCAACTCCTTCAATGCCCACAAGTACGGCATCAAGTGGATGGGGCTCACCGGCAAGTGGTACCAGGCACTGATCGACAACGCCGGCCTGATGGAAGCGGCGCGCCACTCCCTGACCATCGCCGTGTTTTCCGCCACCCTGGCCACCGCCATCGGCACCCTGGCGGCGGTGGCCCTGTTCCGCTACCGCTTCCGCGGCAAGATGGCGCTCAACGGCATGCTGTTCGTGGTGATGACCTCGCCGGACATCGTCATGGCGGTCTCCCTGCTGGCGCTGTTCGTCAGCTTCGGCATCGCCCTGGGGTTCTGGTCGCTGCTGATGGCCCACATCACCTTCTGTCTGCCGTTCGTGGTGGTGACCGTGTTCGCCCGCCTCAAGGGGTTCGACAACGCCATCTTGGAAGCGGCCCGGGATCTGGGCGCCAGCGAGTGGCGCATCTTCCGCAAGATCATCCTGCCGCTGGCGGCACCGGCCATCTTCGCCGGTTGGCTGCTCAGTTTCACCCTCTCCCTGGATGATGTGATCATCAGTTCGTTCGTGACCGGACCGGCCTACGAAATTCTGCCGCTGAAGATCTACTCTATGGTGAAGGTGGGCGTCTCTCCTGAGGTGAACGCCCTGGCTACCCTGATGCTGATCCTGTCGCTGCTGCTGGTAGCGGCCGCCCAGTTGGTACTAAAGCGAAAAACGGCGTAAGCTTCGCTTGCGCATCACCTGCCCACTCCGTTGATTCGAGGAAACAAAAACAATGATCCGCACCCTGGCTAACTTCGCGTCTGCTGCGCTTATCGCCCTGTGCAGCTTCGCCTCCCAGGCGGCCAACGACGTTGTCTACTTCTACAACTGGTCCGAATACATCCCGGAAGGCCTGTTGACCGAGTTTGAGAAAGAGACCGGCATCAAGGTGATCTACACCACCTACGACTCCAACGAGGCGATGCACGCCAAACTGAAGCTGACCGGTGCAAAAGGCTACGACATCGTGGTGCCCTCCACCTACTTCGTGGCCAAGATGCGGGACGAGGGCCTGCTGCAGCCCGTCGACCACGCCAAACTGAGCAACTTCAAGCACCTGGATCCGCTGATGCTGGATAAGCCCTACGATCCCGGCAACCAGTACTCCATCCCCTACGTCTGGGGCGCCACCGGCATCGGCATCAACACCGACTTCGTCGATCCGGCCACCATCAGCGGCTGGAAAGATCTGTGGGATCCCAAGTGGAAGGGCCAACTGATGCTGATGAACGATCAGCGTGAAGTGTTCCACATGGCCCTGCGCATCCTGGGTTACTCCGCCAACTCCACCGATCCCAAGGAGCTGGAGGAGGCCTACCAGTACCTCAGGAAGCTGATGCCCAACGCCCTGGTGTTCAACTCCGACACCCCGTCCCTGCCCTACATGGCCGGTGAGGTCTCCCTGGGGATGATCTGGAACGGCTCTGCCTTCGAGGCCAACAAAAACGATCCGGCCATCACCATGATCTACCCCAAAGAGGGCGCCATCTTCTGGATGGACAACCTGTCCATCCCAGCCGGCGCCGAGAACGTGGAAGCGGCCCACAAGCTAATTAACTTCCTGCTGCGCCCAGAGGTGGCTGCCAAGGTGTGTCAAGAGGTGGGCTACCCCACCCCCAACAAGACCGCCAAGGCGATGCTCGACCCGGAGTTTGCCAACAACCCCATCATCTACCCGCCCTCCGAGGTGATCGAGGCCGGTGAGTTCCAGTCCGACGTCGGCGAAGCGGTTCGCCTCTACGACAAGTACTGGCAGAAACTGCGCACCGGCAACTAAACCGATGCCTGATCTGAAAAACGCCGCGAATTCGCGGCGTTTTTACTCCCGGTCTTGGCAAAGGCATCAGGTCGAACCGATCTCAGGGGCCAGGGCCTCGAGCCACTCCCGGGGATGCGCCACCAGGAACTCAAAGACCCGTCCATCGGCCAGGGTCAGGCGGATGGCGTCGGTGGTGATCGGCAGTACCCCGGCCCCCTTGCCCAGGCAGGTTTCCGATTCGGCCACCTCGCTCCGGGCGAAACGGTAGGGCCCCAGGCCAAACTGGTGGTTAAAGGGCTCGAAGCCGATCTGCTGCTCACTCAGCCACAGGCGCCCGTCCGCCTTGGCCACCCCCTGCTGCACCGTGGCTATCGAAGATTTGATCATCTTGTCTGACATCGACTCTCCCTATCTCGAACGGTTGGGCCCCTCAGTGCTCCTCACCGGAAATCCGCTTTTCCCTCTGGTAGACCATGATCGCCGCCACCCTGATCGCCCCCAGCACCAGCAGGAACACTGAAAAGGCGTAGATCAGCTCCGCCTTCACCTCATGCTTGAACAGGGTAATCAACACCTCCCTGACGACAAAGACGATGGCCGCATCCAGGATAAAGGTCAAACGCAAGCGGTGGGAGCGGAAATACTCCACCAGGGACTTGGACAGTTCAATCATCACGTACAGAGTCAGCACATCGGTGATGATGTGAATGTAGCTGCCGGTCACCCCGGCGGCGCGCACCAGGTCCCAGGTGGTAAAGAACAGCTTCAGCGCTCCGATGGCCACCGCAATGGAGATGAACAGCAGTATCAAGCCGAAAACCGCATCGATCGCTTTATCGTAGTAGACCTTGATTCTGTCGCTGAACATGCCGAATCCCCTTCGCGAATGGCCCCCCGGCCCAACCGGGTCGACAGGCCCGGTGAGCACAGTCAGAGTAGACTAACTGTAGCCGCTTAGTGGGAAATTTCCCTGATAGTCCGAGACCTAGGCGGTCCAGGTTGCCGCTATACTCAGAGGGCGAAGTCCGCCAAAAGCCGCGAGGGTTCGCCCCACGGTCGCCGGCCCAACAGTCAAGGAGACGCGGATGTACCGAACCACCCTGTTGCTTGGCGCCCTTCAGGGCGATGTCGGCTTGCTGAGGTCAAAGATTCGGGCGCTGTCCCGAAGCCTTGTCTCCCCCTGCCGGGTCATCGTCCACGGCGAATCGCCGCCGCTACAGCGCTTCTACCTGTTCGATGACGACGAACTGGCGGCGACGGCCGAAAGCTACAAGGCCTCGGTGGTGCGCTGGGCGCAGTCGCTGGTGGCCCCGCTCACCTCGGACCGGTTGGCCTTTACCCTGGAGTATGTGTGGACCAAAAACCTGTCGGCGGAGCGCCACCGCTGGGAGTCCGACGGCGAGCTGCTGATCGTCTACTGCGCCGGCAAGCGAATCCCGTCGCCGTTCCGGCACGTGGTTGAGGAGAGCCAGTGTCCGGTGCTGCTATTGAGCGACCGGCCCTGGCACACCCCGCCGCTACTGCTGGCCGGCATCGACCCCTTCCACAAGAGTGATCGTCCGGCCAACATGGATATCAAGATCGTCAATCAGGCGCTGGCCCTGAGCCGGGCCCTCAAGGGGGAGATCACCCTGGTGCACAGCTGCTATGTGCCAGCCTACATGGTCAAGTACCGCAGCATGATTCAGTCCACCCACCAGCAGGGAGTTCAGGAGTTCATCACCGCCAACGGCTGGCGCAAACTGGACTGGCGGCTGATCCAGGGGGAGCCGACTCAGGCCCTGGTCCACTACTGTCAGAGCCACCGCACCGACATCCTGGTGGTGGGGTTGGTGGCCCGTGGGGTGTGGCAACGCCAGATCACCGGCAGCACCAGCGATGGGCTGCTGGAGATCCTCTGCTGTGATCTGCTGATGGTACCCAAGGAGGCGCAGCCCTCGGGCTAGAGCCAGCGGTTGCGTTTGAACAGCCACCACTGCAAACCCACCAGGGCGGTCAACAGCCCGCAGAATATCCAAAAGGAGAAGCGAAAGTTCGCCCCGGGGATGCCGCCAACGTTCACCCCCAGCAAGCCGGTGAGAAACCCCAGGGGCAGGAAGATAGCCGCCACTAACGACAGCACATACATGCGCTTGTTCATCTTCTCCGACAGCCTGTTGTTCTGCTCCTCCTGGGCGACCACCGCTCGCTCGCGCACCGAATCCAGCCCCTCGATAAAGCGGCTGAGGTGGTCGGCCACTTCGCGCAGGGCCTGGCGATCCTCTTGGTTCAGCCAGACGATCCTCAGGGTCTGCAACTGCTGAAGCGCCTCGCGCTGCGGCGACAGGTAGCGCCGCAGCGAGATCACCGTACGCCGCACCGAGGCAATCTGGCTGCGAAGGACCGGGGGGGCACCGCTGAGCATCTGCTCCTCTATCTCATCAATCAACTCCTCGGTCTGGTCTATGGTGCCCTGCATCCGCGCCATCAGTCGCCCGGTCAGCAGCACCAGAAACTCGCCGACGTTACGTGGCCCGTCACCCTGCTCCCAGCGGTCGGCCACGTCCCGTACCGACAACAGCTGCCGTTTGCGGGTGGTTAAGATCCGCCGCCCGTCGGTCCACAGGCGAATACCCACCATATCCTCCGGATCGGATCCCGGGCTGAGGTTGACGCCGCGCAGGTTGAGCAGCAGCCCGTCGGTCAACAGCGTCGCCCTGGGACGGCTGCCTTCGGAGAGCAGGGCGTCGACGGCGACCCGCTCCAGACCACTGTGGTGCTCAATCCACCCCCTGGCGCCCTCATCGGTGTAGTCGAAATGGAGCCAGACACTCTCCTCGCCCGCTCCCCAGTCGTCGGCGTCGGCCAGTGCCAGCGGCTGAGCGCCTCCCTGCCCGTCGAAACGGCGACCAATGATCAATCCTTGGCTATCCTTCATCTCAGTCTCGTCCCTAAAAATACTCCTCTAATCTTAGATAGATGGCTGACAGAAATAAACGATAAACCGGCGGTGAGCCCTGCCCCGACCACGGAGACGCAGCCCAGCTGAAACTTGGTGCGGTCGGGCCGCAAAATAGGGTTGTGCAACTGCCGTTTTGGGCGCATGATCCTATTGAAATACTGACTCTTTTTTAACCACGCTTTTAACGACGGAGAACAGATTGGCCGACCTACCGAACGAACTGGACACCTCCCGTGAGGAGGTCAGCCATCTGGTCGAACGACTCAGCCTGGCCAAGGAGGAGCAGCAGGAATCGCTGTTTGAGCAGGCCATTGAGCAGGTCGAACCCGGCGAGATCGCCCTGCTGCTGGAATCGCTGCCCATCGGTGACCGTCTGGAACGATGGCAGCAGGTGGCCCAGGATGAACAGCTGGATGTGCTGGTGGCGATGCGCGCCGAAGCCCGTGGCGCCATCCTGCGTACCCTGCCGGAGCCGACTCTGGCCGCCCTGCTCGACCGGGTCGATGCCGAATCCCTGATCGAGCTGGCGGACGACCTGCCGGTGGCCATCGTGGACGACGCGGTCACCAGGATGACCGCCAGGCAGAGAAACTGGTTCGAGCAGGCCAGCCAGTATGGCGACGACGAGGTGGGGCGCTACCTGAACCACGAGATGGTGCTGGTGCCCGCCAACGCCCGCGCCGGCGACGCCCTTCGGGTGCTGTTGCGCAGCCACTACCCCTTCAGCGACCAGGCCTACCTGGTGGATGCCCTGGGACTCTACCGCGGCGCCATCTCGCTGAAGCAGCTGGCCAGCCTGCCCGACACCCAGCGGCTGAAGGAGGTGCCGCTGCTGGACCTGGTGCCGCTGCAGGCCACCACCAGCGTGGTGGATGCCACCGAGGCGGTGGAGCACTCCGGGCTGGCGGCGCTGCCGGTGGTCGACACCGAGGGGCGGTTGCAGGGCCGGATCAGCCTGCAACTGGCGCTGGAGCTGACCCGGGAGGAGTACGAATCCCGGCTGATGGCCACCGTGGGTCTGGATGAGGAAACCGACCTGTTCTCGCCAGTACTGCAAAGCAGCAAGCGACGGGCCTTGTGGCTGGGGATCAACCTGCTGACCGCGCTGCTGGCCTCCTGGGTGATCGGCCGCTTCGAAGCTACCCTGGTGCAGGTGGTGTCCCTGGCGGTGCTGATGCCCATCGTCGCCTCAATGGGGGGCATCGCCGGCAGCCAGACACTGACCCTGGTGGTCCGCGGCCTGGCCATGGGACAGCTGGCCCAGGGTAACCTGCGCGCGCTGCTCTCCAAGGAGATCGGCGTGGGCGTGCTCAACGGCATCGCCTGGTCGGTGATCATCGGCGCCGTCGCCGGACTGTGGTTCGGCGACCTGGCCACCGGCCTGGTGATGGCGGCGGCCATCATCATCAACATTACAGTGGCCGCCCTGGCCGGGGTGCTGGTGCCGGTGGTGCTGGACCGCCGCGGCATCGATCCTGCCCTGTCGGGCTCGGTGGTATTGACCACGGTCACCGACGTAGTGGGTTTTCTGACGTTTCTGGGACTGGGCAGCCTTGTGCTGGTGCCCTGACGACCGGCCTCGAAAGCCGGGCCGCGGACTTAACACTGGGAGGCACTATGGATAGCTCGAACGCATCCTCGCTGCAACGCGCCGGTTGGCGCGAGTGGGTGGCACTGCCGGAGCTGGGCATCACCCGCATTAAGGCCAAGATGGACACCGGCGCCCGCACATCCTGCCTGCACGCGTTCTACACTCGGGTATTCGACAACGGGGGTCGGCCTTGGCTGGAGTTCCACGTCCACCCCAACCAGGGGGACGTCGACACCGTGGTGGTGTGTCGGGCCCCCATCGTCGACCAGAGAGACGTCAGCGACTCCGGCGGCCACGTGGAGAACCGGCCGGTCATCCTCACCCGGCTGCACCTGGGTGAGGTGAGCTGGCCGATAGAGATGACCGTCACCAACCGAGACACCATGAAATTTCGCATGCTCATCGGTCGGACCGCCATGCGCGGCCGACTGCTGATTGACTCCGACTCATCCTTTTTGCTTGGAGGGCACCCAAAATGAAGATCGGCATCCTGTCCCGCAACAAGTCGCTCTACTCCACCCAGCGGCTGATGGAAGCCTGTGAGCAGCGCGGCCACCAGGCTTTGGTGATCGACGCCCTGCGCTGCTACATGAACATCAACTCGGACCAACCCAGCATCCACTCCCGGGGGGAAAGTCTGGACGGCTTCGATGCCATCATTCCCAGAATCGGCGCCTCTGTCACCTTCTACGGCTGCGCCGTGCTGCGCCAGTTCGAGATGATGGGGGTATTTCCGGTTAACGAGTCGGTGGCCATCACCCGCTCCCGGGATAAGCTGCGTTCGATGCAGCTGCTGTCCCGGCGCAAGATCGGCATGCCGGTGACCGGCTTCGCCAGCAAACCCGATGACATCAAGGACCTGCTGGACATGGTCGGCGGCGCCCCGGTGGTGATTAAGCTGCTGGAGGGGACCCAGGGCATTGGCGTGGTGCTGGCGGAAACCCGCAAGGCCGCCGAGAGCGTCATCGAGGCGTTTCTCGGCCTCAAGGCCAACATCATGGTCCAGGAGTTCATCAAGGAGGCCGGCGGCGCCGACATCCGCTGCTTCGTCATCGGCGACCGAGTGATCGCCGCCATGCGCCGCCAGGGCGCCGAAGGCGAGTTCCGCTCCAACCTGCACCGGGGCGGCAGCGCCTCGCTGGTGCGCATCACTCCGGAGGAGCGGCGCACCGCGGTGGAAGCCGCCAAGGTGATGGGACTGAGAGTAGCCGGGGTCGACCTGCTCAGATCCAGCCGCGGGCCGCTGGTGATGGAGGTCAACTCCTCCCCAGGCCTGGAGGGGATCGAGCAAGCCACCGGCAAGGACGTCGCCGGCATGATCATCGAATACATCGAGAAGAACGCCAAACCGCAGAGGACGCGCACCCGTGGCAAGGGCTAAGGCGAACCGGCCCGTCCTCTTCAGCGGGGTCGAGGTCAAGCCGGGACAGCGGCAGACCATCCACCTGGATGTGGCCCAGCTCTACACCCACACCCCGCTGACCATCCCCATGGAGGTGGTCAACGGCCGCCTGCAGGGGCCGGTGCTGCTGATCAGCGCCGCCATCCATGGCGATGAGCTCAACGGCGTCGAGGTGGTGCGGCAGATCCTGTCACTGGTGGACCCGCACAAGCTCAAGGGCACCCTGGTGGCGGTGCCGGTGGTCAACGTGTTTGGCTTCCTTCAGAAGAGCCGCTACCTGCCGGACCGGCGCGATCTGAACCGCAGCTTCCCCGGCAGCCTCAAAGGCTCCATCGCCGCCCGCCTCGCCAACCAGTTCTTCAACCAGGTGGTGAGCCGCTGCAGCCACATCATCGATCTGCACACCGCGGCGGTACACCGGACCAACCTGCCCCAGCTCAGGGTCAACCTGGACGACCCGGTGAGTGCGGCCATGGCCCAGGCGTTCGGCGCACCTGTGGTGATCAACGCCGCCACCCGCGACGGCTCGCTGCGGGCGGTGGCCCAGGCCGAGGGGATACCGGTGCTCACCTACGAGGGGGGCGAGGCACTCAGGTTTGACAGCAGCGCCATCAGCATGGCGGTCAAGGGGTGCATCCGGGTGATGCGCAGCCTGGGCATGCAGCCCTCGCGCCGCCGCAGCCCACCCCACCCCATGGTGGTGGCCCGCTCCACTTCCTGGGTGCGCGCCGAGCAGGACGGCATCATCCGCTCCCAGGTCGCCCTGGGGGCCAAGGTGCAGAAAGGCGAGGTGCTGGCCAAGATCGCCGCCCCCCTGGGCCACGGCGAGTTTACCCTGCTGGCCCCCAAGGAGGGGATCGTTATCGGCCAGCACACCCTGCCGCTGGTGAACGAGGGGGATGCGCTGTTTCACCTGGCCTATTTTGAACAGCAACAGGTTGAGGAGGCGCAGGCGCACATCGACTCGCTCCTCGAAGAGGAACCCAACCATGGGATGGTTTACGACGTCGAAGAGCCCGGGCTGACCTGAGGCGATAAGGAGAACGGCATGCAATGGATACTGGCTGGGGTCGTGATACTGGCCTACGCCTTCGCCCTGAGGGTAGTGAGCCGCGGAGTTGAAAACTACGGGATCAGCCGCGCGGTCAAAACCTACCGGATCCGCTACCTGGTGAGAACGGTCAACTTGCTGCTCTCCCTGGCGTTGCTGCTGACGCTGTTCGTGGTGCTGGGGGTCGAGTATGAACAACTGGCCCTGGTGGCCTCCTCGATCTTTGCCGTAGTCGGGGTCGCCCTGTTCGCCCAGTGGTCCATTCTCAGCAACATCACCGCCAGTTTCGTGATCTTCTTCGCCTTTCCCTACCGAGTGGGCGACTACGTCAAGGTGGTGGACAAGGACGAAGACATCTCCGGCGAGATCGAGGATATCGCCCTGTTCCACGTGATCATCCGCCAGGGCGAGCGGATGATCACCTACCCCAACTCGATGATCCTGCAAAAATCGGTGATCAAGCTTCCCCGCCCGGCCCCGGAGGCCACCGAGGCAGAGTCGCCCTAATCCCACCAGCCCCCCCCTCCGGCACCGGAGGGGGGACCCTACACTCTGTCAGGTTCAACCCCTGAGGGTCTAGGCTCTGTGATTATCACCCCTGGCGATTAATGCCATTACAGCAGTCTGTTATAGATCGTGGCCAACAGCCAGCCCAAAAGCCCCGCCACCACAGACCAGGCGATCAGGCCGATCAATACGCCACCAACCGACAGGTGCCACCCCATCTGAGACCAATCGCCATGTGTCATATGCCCGGTCATATCCATCATCATCGACGGCAGTACCCAAACGAGCAGACTGCAGACAATCCAGAAACCGGCGAATGCGACGGCCGATGCCAAACCAAATTTTGTCGCGTTTAAGCTCATGATGCCCCCTCGATATCACCAGTACTCACCAATCCGGCCTTTCATACCCCAGGCTACAGGCAAACCGCTGCAGTTGGGCCTAGGTACTGATCGGTAATCTCCATCGATGCTCCCCCTCTAAATCTGCCCCGCATCGCTTTCGAGCCGGGATTCCTGACCAGCATAAGCAAAAAGGTGACAAGACCATGGCAAGAACAACAGTTGTAATTATAGTTTTCACGTACTGACTGTCATTGACCCTAGGGCAAGGTCTGACATCCTCGGTGACTCGGGCAGACAGTTCGAGAGCTCCCGCTAACCACTAGGCCGCAAACAACAACGAACTCGGAAACATCTCCTGAATATCGATGTCGACCGCCACGGCGAAAATCCATTATGGCGAGAATAGACGCCAAAACAGGTCGGGTAGCGAGCGCCGGCAGCTCAGGCCACCTCGGTGTTGTTGCCAGCCTTTTCCCGACGCAACTTGTTGCACTGGTACTATGCATCAGGATGATAAAAGGGACTCCATGCAGGCAAAGCCAGCTTCCTTGAATAGATTTAAATCTATAGATTAGTGGCTTAACCACTGGCAACTAGAAGGCTTGATCCGGATCAATGGCCTTTCCCAGATCACTCCTAAGCTTTAAGTGTTATTTGTTCACAGGGAGAAGGATGATGATGCTTACAAATAGATCACTATTGGCAACATCGGTGGTACTGCTAGCCTCGTGCGGTGGCGGCGGGAGTGGCCCCAACACCCCACCGGCGCCACCTCAGGACAACGGCACACTGACCGTGACCATCTCCGATGCACCGATGGACGATGTTGACCGGGTTTGGTTGAGCATGGGTGAACTGGTGATGACCGATGAGGCGGGCATTGAACATCGTCATGCCGTGCACAATGGCGAGTTCGATCTTCTGCGATTTCAGGGCATGGACAGCCACCCCCTAGTCTCCGACCTAGATTTGCCAGCGGGTCACTATCACAACGTGCATCTGACCCTTCACCCCGGTACCGGCAACCAGGGCAGTGCCGTCGAAAACGGACAGGGCCGCCACGGTCTCTCTATCCAGTCCGGCTACCTGCCGATGGCGGATTTGACCGTTATGAGTGGCCAACACCTTGTTCATACCATCGACGTGGATCTCTACCGCGGCATGTTCCAAACCTCGGACGGGTTTGAATTGCGCCATCGCGGTATCAGCAGCGTTAATTACCAGCACATGGGTCACCTTATCGGTGAAATGGACCCCCAATGGGTGGCTGACTGTGAAATGGAGTTTGCCTCTCTGGGCTTGCCCGGAGCCACATTCAAACACCTGGCCTACCTCTACCCTGAGGGCGTGACTGACATCGGCCAGATGGCGGACTCAAGCGTCACACGCAACGATCAGCGCGTCCCCCCTGTCGCAGTCAGCCCCGTCTTTGCCGACGCTCAGGGTGACTGGCATTTTGTCATGGGCTTCCTCTCGGAAGGACACTATCGCGTAGGCTACAGCTGTTTAGGGCACCTGGACGATCCTCAAGCCGACGACATCAATGGCGGGCAGTTCGTCATCTACCGAGATGGTGGCACCCTGACGGTCTCGGCCGGTGACAGCGGTGGTCATCAGAACGTCCATCAGTGCGGCAATGGACATGCCGGTGGTGGCCATGGGGGACACGGAGGATAGCAAGGCAACCTAGACAACCCAACCTGCCACCCGGAACCGGGTAAGCGAGGGGCCTTCATCGAGGCCCCTCGCTATCTGTGTGACGACGGTAAAGGCGTCGCATCACAGCCTATCGAAAACTCCCGCATCCGGTTGCTTAATAGCACAGTCCATTTGATCGCAGTCCCTGGGCACCCTCCATTAACATATAGTTGACCAACCACAAAGATTTTCCCGCCACTTTCACACTACCCTCAAATGACCGAAACGTTGCAAGGAAGCAAAACGTGCCGAATATCAGTGGGCTCCTCTGCCCAACCTGGGAGACACTTCACCTGCCCCGTTTTGGTTGCGCCATCGCCTGTCTCAGGCTGGGATGGTCATGGATAATTGGCAATCCGATTGCTGCCCAGCAGGCAGCAATCCACGGAGGTAAGGGATGAAACAGTATATTTGTGTGCTTTGTACGGCCCTGGCTTTGACGGCCTGTGGCGGCAGTGACGATAACGACGGCATAGGTGGCGGCGATCCCATCGAGCGGGCGTTTGGCGCCTTCGACATTCAAACCACCATGGGCGGTTACTCGGTGTTAAGTTTCGGCATCTTGACTCAGGACCGGATGGCGGTAGTCAGTGAATACGGCGAAATAGCGATCTATCACTACAGCGTTCGCGGCACGGCGCTGTCTGGCTACGGCAAGCACTACTACCTGGGAGACAGATACAGCGGCAAGATCGACTCAGGCACGGTCAGCTATGATACCATCGATGCCAATTTCAGCGTCACCGGCATGGGCAAGGGTACGCTCCGTGCCGAACACCACCCCCAACCTGCCAAACAGCTCAAAAACCTGGCCGGGACCTGGGTGGACACCGCAGATGGCATCAGTTCCTACGTCATCAGTGAAGACGGCGAGGTGACCGGCTCAGACGTCTATGGCTGCCAGGTGCTCGGCTCCGTAGAGCAGAGGATGGCAAATTCCATGGTCTACGAAGGGCACATCACGGTCTTCAACTGCGGTGAGTACAACGGCGAACGCGATGTGATCATGGCTTGGCTGGATGACATCCAGGCTGCCGCCGTGTTTAGCTTCAACGATGAACTGGCAATGTTCAACCTGCTTCAGTAGATGATGTCAGGGCGGGTTTTCCCGCCCTTTGAATAACCATCATTTCCCTAAACGCTCAATAAGAATAATAAACCACGGCTCCAACCAGGAATCGAAGCCGGCACCATGAAAAAAAGGACAACGAACACCTCAAAGCCCCTGTTCATAATTTCTCACTGACGTGAGAGTTATGAACGATTCAGCGATCCGCGCCATGCGTTTCCCCTCTGTCCGGCAGCCACATCAAAACCGCCAAGCCAACCACTGCAGAAGAAACTGATGCGAGGAAAATCCCCAATTTGACGCTATCAATCAGTTCCTTTGGAAAGGCTATATTTGCTATAAAAAGTGCCATAGTGAAACCAATTCCTGCAAGCAAGCTTACGCCAAACAATAGTCTCCAAGTAAGTTCTTGGGGACGAGTTGCTATGTGCAAGCGTATAGCTATCCAGCTAAACAACAAAATACCAATAGGCTTACCAATCATGAAGCTTATTAATATCGCCAAGATAACCGGATCCCCAAAATCACTTAAAGTTAGTGACAGCCCAGCGTTTGCAAACGCGAACAGTGGCATGATGACAAACACCACCCAAGGGTGCAGTGCAATCTCCAGGCGCTCAACTGGAGACAGCGTTTCACGCGCGGCAATTTCGGCCATTTGCAACGTTCGTCGATCCTTTGTATCCCCACTGCTTTCACTACCGTCTGGATGTGCAATCACTTGGCTCAATATCGCGTACAATCGCTCGTCGCTGACCCACCGGCGCGCCGGAGTCATCAGTCCGAGGAATACGCCAGTGATGGTAGGATGAATTCCGGACGCATCCACTAGGATCCATATGCCCCCTCCGATAACCACATAGAGTGGATAACCGCGAAAGCCGAGCATTGTCACAACACGAATAATCACCAAACCAAATGCAGCTGCCGCCAAAGACCACCAGACAATATCGCTACTGTAGCCGATCGCGACCACGAGAATGGCACCGATATCATCCACAATCGCCAAAGACAGCACAAATACGCGTAAACAGTGAGGAATACGCGAACCAAGCAGGGCCAGACAACCTATAACAAACGCCGTATCAGTTGCCATCACAGTACCCCACCCATTCTGACCGGGCTGTCCTGATTGGAATGCAAGATATATCGTAGCCGGGACGATCATACCGCCTAGGGCAGCAGAGATAGAAAGCGCTGCTTTGCGAGGTCGATTTAATTCACCGAGGACCAACTCTCGCTTGAGTTCCAGAGCCACAAGAAAGAAAAACAGTGTCATCAGACCATCGTTGATCCATTCTCGAAGCGAACGGGAAAAGTCAAATGAGCCAACCTGAATACCTAACAGAGTCTCCCAAGCATGTTCGAACGAGTCTGACCACGGCGAGTTGGAAAGACCGAGCGCAGCAATAGTAAAAAATAGAAGGACTCCCCCACCTGCTGATTCAATACGCAAGAAACGAACAAAGGGGTTCTTCATCCGATCAATGACTTCCTTTGGCAGCCGGGTCCTTTCTGGACTTACTTGCTGATCTTTAGTCATAAGAATTCACCCACTCATCTATTGCTCGATATCACAAAACTCGGTGAGATGGTTAAATTTTTTGCAATTTTTTGCAGATTAAAAATTAGAACCACACTGCACACTGTATGTGGAGTCACTCAATCAAAGATCGCTGGAGACCGCCATCACTAAACCTAACACACTTTCAACCGGGCGGTAGCCTTACAAGTTGATCACTACACACGCTGCTGTAATAGGCGTTTTGGTGGTATACAGCTTGGCGCAGGCCACCTTGGAATAGGTATCAACGAAGGTCCCTGCCAACACCCTTGAGCGTGCCGACGTAGAAGGTATCTTGCGATTCCAGGTAGCCAGGATGATGCATTTCTATCTCTCCGCTGGCTTCATCATCGTGCTGCTTGCGCTCAAAGGCTATCACCCGGGCTTCGGTGACTCAGCCACCTTGGCTTCGAGAGCCTTCAGACGCAGCTTGAAGTTCTCCAGCTGATGCCTGAGCCAAATGCTTCTGATGCCACTTGCTGAGACAAATACGCCCCGCTTTCGGAGTTCGTTACTGACCCTGACTTGCCCATGGGCCGGCTGCTCTATGGCGTACTCCACAACCGCCTGTTCAACGACCTCGTCCACTCGATTTTTGACGTTTGGCTTGCGGCGTGATTTATCGATGAGCGCCTCTACACCACCGTTCTCCATGGCGAACTTGTAACGATAGAAGGTGTCTCGAGACAGGCCCATCACCTTGCGGGCCTTGGATTCGTTGCTCAGCTCTTCCGCTAAATTCAGCAAACCGAGCTTGTGTTTGATGATACGTTGGATACTCTGAATCATGAGGGTTAGCTTTTGCTTTATTGAATGTTTGGTCACAATTAATCAAAGTTGGTAACCCTCAGTTTTTCAAACCGAAGTGTCAGGTAAAATCTGAACTAACCCAATTCAGTTGGCCATTACAAATTTACAGCAAGCTAAAATAATGTCGCAAAGAAACCTCTAAACATGAGCATGCCATTACCTCGCATATCGACAGGCACCTCCCTGTGGATTGTTGTCCGGTAAGCGGAATGCCGTTAAGCCTGATGCCTCGAAAGTGCCTTGAATTCAAGCAGACTGAAGTGCTGTTCTGGAAATACCTTCAGGCTGCATATTCGAGTATCGAACTTCTGAGTTGTAATCGCGCAACCCTTTACCTCGCCGGCAACATTCTAACTGCCATAGTCGCATTTGGACATTTAATCACCTTAATTAAATGGCATGCAATTAATTATTCCAACCTCGAACGCCCAACCTATATGCCTGAGTCAGACTCAATCACCCAGAACCAATAAAACCCTGCACCCCACACAGACCATTTTTTCAATCCGCCCAGCCCAATGTTAATCGAACGTACCCCTTACAGGGTAATTTTCATTACGAATGAAATCAATGCCGCTTAACAACACGTCAATTTCAGGTCGAGCAAAGGGGCCATTGGAAATATCCAATATCTGAATCTCATTGCGGTCATTTACAATAAAGACACCTGGTTCAGAATAGAAGTGATTTGTCTCGCCAATAGAGAGAGGGCGAGAGATATACAGACCAAGCTCCCGCATCATATCTACAGTTAAACCGTAGGTCACTGGGTAGTTTACTTTCAACTGCATAAAGTGCTCTAGCGCCTGCGACTCATTGTCAGCAGAAGTGGCGACAATATCGACACCCAGCTTTGCAAAATCCGGCTTAGCATCGCCAATTTTTTTAAGGTACCGAGTGCACATCGGGCAGTGCCCGCCACGATAAACCACGACCATTTTCCAATTGGTCTTCTTTTCTGGAGCACCTAGATTGATTCTACCGCCACCAAGTTTTGGCAGTTCGATAGAGGGAAACTGAGACCCGCCTTTCACCTTCTTTGACATCACAAGCTTACCTTCCCCCCTGCTTTACCGAAGATGAAATCACCTCTGTTTCATCACTACTCGATCTTACTCAGCATCAAAACAACACCGTCCTGGTCATCGATGCCGGATGATGTGCGAGCCTCCCATCTCCGAATCCTGATAAAGGTGCAGCCAATGCAAGAGCCCCATCAGGCCTGAAGAGGAAACAGTTCGGATTGTAGGGTCATAACAGAAACCATAATAGATACAAAAGTGGCACGCTTATGCATAACAGATGACGCCTGGAACTGGTATGATCACGGTTACCAGCTTAAAAGTGATCATGAGAGGCTGATCTCCGTGAAAAAGTACGAGGAACTCATCGAGCAGATCCGCAGGCAGATCCAAAATGAGATCTGGCAAACCGGAGAGAAACTCCCTTCCCTTAGGAAGCAAGCCGAAATGTCAGGCGTAAGCCTGATGACGGTGGTGCACGCCTATCAGGTCCTGGAGAGTCAGGGGTGGATAGTGTCCCGGGCGCGATCAGGCTATGTGGTAACTCCCAAGATTGAAAACTGTGACTCGACGCCCTCGAATGAACCGGTGCAAAAAACTGAGTCCGTAGATATCAACGACTTTGTTTTTGAAGTGCTGCAAGCCAGTCGTACGCCCAACATCACTGATTTTGGCAAGGTGTACCCGGACCCTACGCTCTACCCTCGTCAACATGTAAACAAATCTCTGATCAGTACCGCTCGCACCCTGTCGGCATCCAGTGCAATGGATAACCTGCCACCAGGAAACCTGGAACTGAGACAGCACATCGCCAAGCGCTATGCCGCTCAGGGCTTGGCTGTGCACCCAGACGAGATTGTGATTACCACTGGCGCGCTTGAGGCGCTGAACCTAAGCCTGCAATCGGTCACTCAACCGGGCGACTGGGTTGTAGTAGAATCTCCCACTTTTTACGGAGCACTTCAGTCACTGCAAAGATTGAGTCTAAGAGCGCTCTCAATAAGAACTCATCCAACAGACGGAATTGATCTGGAGTCGCTTGAGGATGCTCTGCAGTCCCACCAGGTTAAAGCATGCTGGTTGATGACAAACCATCAAAACCCTCTGGGGTTTACCCTGTCGCTGGAGAAAAAGAAGCGTTTAATGGCGTTGCTGTCCAAATATGACGTCTACCTGATCGAAGACGATGTATACAATGAACTCTATTTCGGCAGCGAAAAGCCTTTGCCGGCAAAAGCATTTGATAATCACGGCAAGGCCCTTCACTGTTCATCCTTTTCCAAGTCGTTGGTGGCCGGGTTTCGTATCGGTTGGGTCGCTGCGGGAAAGATGGCCGTCACCATTCAGAAACTGCAAATGATGAGCACACTCTCTGCCAGTGCACCGATCCAAATGACACTTGCGTCCTATCTTTCTACTCGCAACTACGAAAGACACCTGCGTCAATTACGTAGAACCTTGGAACAGAGAAAATTTGCGACCTGGCAGGAACTGCGTAATCACCTGCCCGCCCAAGTGAACATCAATTGCACGGATGGAGGGTACTTCTTATGGCTTGAGCTGCCCAGAGGTTTTGACGCTACCGAACTCTACAGACGTGCGTTGAAAGAGAACATCTGCATTACTCCCGGCAAAATGTTTTCTGCCGGAGATTTTCATAATCACTGTTTTCGTTTAAATGTCTCTTTCGAACTTTCTGACTTAAGGTTGAGAGCGATTAGAACCTTAGGCGAACTCATCAGAAGCATGTTAGCGACGCGTTCCTAAACCGTCTGTTACCCCCTAAAGCGGTGTCCGGGATCATTAAACCACTACACCTTGCCATCTTGGCTTGGCAATAATGATAGAACATCGGCCTTTCTCGATGCTCGAACAAATGGCTGGGTTTAGCCCGGGGCTGCCAAACTCATAGGACGCAGAGAGAATAAACAAACAGGACGACCTGAATAGGTCATCCTGTTCATTGGCCCTCTCGAACAAGAGAGCTCAGCTCGATAGGCTCCCCTTACGAGGACACCTCGTACACTCAGAGGGTGATATTAAAATTGCACCTTTATTGGCCACTCTTTCTGTACGCGCTCCTCCAGGAATTTCTTCTTCTGTGCATCCAGTTTGGCTTTGTCCAGACCGACCAACACTTGAGCTTTTGCTTTGGTTGAGTAGTCAGGGTAACTGACTTTGACTACGCCATGATTCGCCAAAATGGTCTTGAGTTTAGCGCGAGCGTCTTCACCAATCTTCTCGGCTTTGGCCAACTCTGTCAGTGCGAGCTCTGGGTTATGAGCGTGAATACCATGAGACGCAATGGCGTAGTCCCAATACCACTGGGCGTGGCGGATGAGCATCAGAGCGGACTCCATTTCAGAGTCGGTCGCCCCTGCCTTCCAGGCTTCACCTGCGTCGAAGTGCGCCTTCACGATGACCTCTTCAGCAGCGAGCTGAGCCTTGTGAACTGCCTTCTTAGTCATTGCCAGGGTATCAACCAGCTCGGCTTTGCTGTCGTGGCAGTTGGAACAGGTCTGCTCGAAATTATTGATAGCGTTGCCGACATTATGCTTGGTGAACTGTTTACCGGAAGCGCTTTCAACCTTTGGCATGTGGCAGTCGATACAGGTCACATCCATCTCGGCGTGTACCGTTGGTTGCCAGGTTTCCCACTCAGGGTGCTGAGCTTTCAACATCGGGGCTTTGGAGATCTTGTGAGTCCAATCCTTGAAGTTCAGCGCGTCGTAGTAGGCCAGCATGGCATCGGGGTTCTGACCACCGTTCCATGGAAACTTAACTTTTTTATGGTCGGTACCATCGAAGTAGTATTCGACGTGGCATTGAGCACAGGTCATGGCTGCCTGAATGTTAGGCTCCTGGTCTTCAAACTTTTGACCAGCAGCAGCGAAACCTCGCATGGCAAAAGGACGGGCGGGAGTGGGTTTGCCGGTTTCGGCGTCATGGCAATCGGCACATCCTACGTTATTACCAATCTCATGACCCGTAGCGCCCCATTTTTTATCGGAGAAGCTTCCTTCGCCGATCTTATCGTACATACGGCCCAGATCCGGTGTCTTACAACCCCAGCAAGAGGCTGGCATAGGCCCCTCAGAATCGGTCATCGGGCCGCCGGTACGCAGGCTGCGAGTCAGGTCGGCAACCGCGAATTGGTGACCACGAGGCTTGTTGTAGTCTTTTGCAAAACCATAACCACCATAAAGAATCACGATCATAGGATCGTGCTCCAGAATGTCGCCTTGCTCCGTAGACTCAATAGTAGATGCCCAAGAAGCGTATTGGTCGGGATATTTATCTTGCCAGGTAATATTGTTGGCATCTTCAGGGGCATTTTTAGCAAACGAAGAACCACTAATAACGGCGATGGCAATGGCTACAGCCAGTTTATTCAGTTGTTTCATTTCATCCTCTCCGAGGCTTTACTTATCTCTCGTCAGGAATCATAGGGAGCTGTTAAAATCGCATGCATACCTCTTTGGGGGTATTGGCCAGGAAACCTATTTAGGATCACTCTTTGGGCCATATTTTGGCCAAATTAATGTGAGTTTTTGAATTTTTTTACCGTCAGCAGCCAAAAAATTAGACGAGTCGCGGTTGCGAATGTATAGGGTCATACATATCAAAGATTTGAATAAAGAGACGCTCTTGCAGCAAAGTGCTGCTATGCCTTACGGCAAGACAATTGCCAACTTCTTGTCACTGTTCGGGGCAGGATTTTACGCCACCTAGAGCTGAGAAACGTAGAGCGGACATTCATGTTATCAGCGGCAAACCACATTCACGTCGATCCCTAGTGTTCATTCTCATGCAGCGAGAACGATACCTAAAACAGATCCGCTCGGACTAGACCCGCGACTACTACTGTCAGTCGCTGTGTCCTTGAGCCTATTCACAACCAGAAAATCAAACAGACTCGGTTGTACTGCTTCTCGCCGGGCATTTGTTCAACAAAAGCCCGCTTCGGCGCCTTACAACATCAGCCTAATCAGCTCACCTTCAGACTCTTTGTCGTAAGGAGTGCAGGTTCAATAAACGACCGTTAAACGCCCCCCGATGTAGGCACCACAAACCGGGTTCACCAATCTAGGTAAATACCTCGTTAGACCCAATGGACAGATGAACCCAGGATTGTTGGGCGCGGAGCTTAACGTCGTCTTCCGCCACAAAAACTGAAAGGTCAGCCTCCCTGCCCGCTTTGCTACCCGCCTCTCTTCAGTCGCGGCAAACACAGTGCTACTATCCGGACCTACTATCGAATCAGGCCATACCCGGAGAGAGTTAAGATGGCAATCATTCCAAAGAACTATTCACAGCTTGAGCAGGGCTACCGTGACAAGGCGCTGAAGCTGTTTCCCTGGGTATGTGGCCGCTGTGCCCGTGAGTTCCAGTACTCCAACCTGCGCGAGCTGACGGTGCACCACATCGACCATGATCATACCAACAACCCCAACGACGGCTCCAACTGGGAGCTGCTGTGCCTCTACTGCCACGACCACGAGCACTCCAAGTACACCGAGGCGGCCGCCTACGGCAGCACCGTCGAGGCCGGGGCCGATCTCAAGCAGGAGATGGCCACCAGCAACCCCTTCGCCAACCTCAAGGCGATGATGGACGCGAACAACCAAGGTTAACCTTACCGGTGTCGGACACCAGCCTCGGCAGCGCCAGGCTCAGGGTAACCGCCACCGACACGCTGGTCATCACCAGCACCGCCACCATGATCACCATCTGGTACTTGATGGCGACGATGGGATCGGCGCCGCCGAGTATCTGACCGGTCATCATTCCCGGCAGGGTTACCAGCCCGGTGGTGGCGGTGGTGGCCAGAATCGGCCCCTGGGCCGCCGCCAGGGATTCGCTGACGAAATCCGCCGCCGCCACGGTGGGCCTGGCCCCCAGGGCCAGCGCCCCTTCGTACTCACCCGCCCGCTCCTGGAACGAGGCACCGAGCCGCTGCAGGGCGATCACGTTCGCCCCCAGGCTGTTACCCAGCAGCATTCCGGCCAGGGGGATCATGTAGCGCGCCCCCAGCACCGGCTCCGGGCGGATCAGCGCCATCAGCATCAGTCCCAGCAGCGGGATCACCACCAGCGCCAGCCCGGCCGCCACCGGCAGCATCACCCGCTTCAGCGGCATCCGGCTCTTGCCGGTCACCGAGTGAGCCCCCACCACCACCATCAGCAGGATCCAGCCCAGGTTGAGCCACAGGCTGTCCAGGGCAAACAGGGTGTTGAGGTAGAACCCCACCAGAGCCAGTTGCACCAGCATCCGGCCCACGGCGATGCCGCCCTCTCTGCCCAGCCCCAGCCTGAATTTGTGATTGATGTACAGCGGCACCGCCAGCACGCTGAGAAACAGCGCCAGCTGCCACCAGGGGATGTCCACCACCTGGTTCATTAGCAAGACCCCTTGGCAATCGGAGTGATCGTAATCCTGGAAATCACCTATAAACGCATTGATTTACCTGAGTATAACCCCCAAGTCTACACTTAGGGTTACAGCACTTGCTGAAAGGGCGCAGGGGTTCCGCCGGTCCGTTCAAGCAGGCCGGGGTTTTGAGGGAGGTGACATGGGCAGAGAGTATTCCATCTGGCGCAGCATCAGGGTAAGCGCCGCCTTCGTCACCCTGTTGTGGATGGTGATGGTGTTCGAAGCCTTTACCGGATGGTACCTGGGTCACTTCGGCATCTACCCCAGGGAGCCCTTCGGCGCCATCGGCATCCTCACCGCCCCGCTCGTCCACGGCTCCGCCGAGCACCTGGCCGCCAACAGCCTGGCGCTGCTGGTCCTGGGCTCCGCCCTGCTCTACGGCTATCCCCGTTCCCGCTGGCCGGTGCTGATCATCATCTGGCTCGCCTCCGGCTTCGGGGTGTGGCTGTTTGGCCGCTCCAGCTTCCACATCGGCGCCAGCGGCCTGACCCACGGGCTGTTCTTCTACCTGTTTTTCATCAGCCTGCTCAGGCGGGACAAACGCTCCATCGCCCTGATGATGATCGCCTTCTTCATGTACGGCGGCATGCTGATGGGGATCTTCCCCCGGGATCCGCAGATCTCCTTCGAGTACCACCTGTTCGGCGGCCTGGCCGGACTGATGTGCGCGGTCATGTTCCGCCACTGGGACCCGCTGCCGGCGCCCAAGGTGTACGACTACGAGAAGCCGCAGCGGCAGGAGGAGGACGCCATCGGCGATCTGTGGCAGGAGACGCCGCCAGAGACGTCGCGGCGCCATTGGGACTAGGGCACTAGGCCACCTGCTGCGGACACTCCCCCTCCAGCCAGGCCAGCACCTGGGCGTTAAAACGCTCGGGCTGCTCCACCATCACCCAATGGCCGGTCTCCATCTCCACGACGGCGCTGCCCGGGGTGGCGTTGAGCCTCTCCAGCCAGGCCTGGGAGTGAAAATGAAACGGCTTGTTGCGCCCATAGAGAAACAGCGTCGGCTGGGTGAGCTCCACCGGACGAATCCCCAGCTTGCCGCCGGTGAGCAGCCCCTTCCACAGCCAGTAATAGGGGAAGTTCATGCCGCTGTGGATATCGCTTCTGGCCGCCGGAGCCCCCAGGGCCTTGGCCAGCATCCGGGTCAGCGGGTTGCCAAGGAAACTGCCCAGTTTCCAGCTCAGCGCCAGGTAGAGCTGGTAGGCGGCGGCCATCGCCTTGGCCCGCGCCGTGAGTTGGTGATCCCTGGAGCCCGAATCCCCCACGTCCACGGCGATGATGCGGCTGACCCGCTCGGGGAAGCGCATGGCGTACTGGTAGCCGTAGAAGCAACCCCAGTCGTGGAGCAACAGGGTGACCGGCTTGTCCGGGGAGGCCTGGGCAATGGCGCTGTCCAGGGCGGTGAGCATCTGGCGCATGTTGCGCAACTGCCTCGGCTGGCCACGCTCGAAGCCGGGAAGGGAGAAGCGCACGCAGCGGTAGCGGGACTTGAAGGCGGCCACCTGCCTGTCCCACAGCCGATAGTCGTCCGGCCAGCCATGAATCATCACCAGGGTCTGCTCGCCCTGCCCCTCCAGGTGCAGATCCACACCGTCGCGGCCCATTATGGTTTCCATACTCTGTTCTATTTTTCCGTAGGTTACGTTGGCTCAATGGGGCCATAGTGTGACATGGCGCACACCAAAAACAAGGGCGCCGTAGCGCCCTGGTTCGATCAGGCGGCACTCTCTGTGGATGGTGACTGCGCCCTGTCCAGCCAGGCCACCACCGCCTGGTTGAACTGCTGCGGCGCCTCAGACATCACCCAGTGGCCGGTGTCCAGCCCTTGGACGTGGTTTTCCGGCCTGGCGGCCATCTCCTTCTCCCAAGCCTCGGAGTGGAAGCTGACCGCCTTGTTGGCACCATAGAGGAACAGCAGCGGACACTCGACCTTGAGTGGCAGGTTGCCCAGTGGCCGGTTTTGAAAGGTGCGGCCCCACTTCCACCAGTAGGAGTAGGTCATGCCGCTGTGAATGGTGTCTGGCTCACCCGGCGCCTTCAGCCAGGCAGCCATCTTGCGGGTCATGGCATCGCCTACCGCACCGCCAATCAGCCAGGCGGTGGCCAGGAAGATCTGGTAGCCGAAGGCGAACAACTTGGCCTTGGCGGGCAGTTGGTGCGCCTCAGACCCGGCATCGCCAATGTCCACCGCCACGATGCGCCGAACCCGGCTCTGGTGGCGCAGGTAGTACTGATAACCCCAGATGCACCCCCAGTCGTGGATCATTAGGGTGACCGGCTTCTCTGGGCTGATCCGGTCGACGATATCGGCAATCTGGGCCACCAACTCCTCCAGGGTGTAGAGCCTGCGGCTGTGGGCAGGGTCGTACCCCGGCAGCGTGAACCGGGCGCAGCGGTAAAGGTGCTTGAGCGCCGCCACCTGGCTGTCCCACAACCGGTAGGTGTCGGGCCAGCCGTGGATCATCACTATGGTTTCATCACCCTGCCCCTCCAGGTAAACCTCGATGTCGTTCACTTTCACGATTTCCGTCATCTTCCATGTCCTCAGCAAGTGTTAGAGTAAATACTCTATTTTTATAGGGGCGGAATTTCCGTGATCTCCGTCAAAGGGAATGGTCGGACACTTTTCCCTGCAAAAAAGGCGCCTTAGGGCGCCCCTTCTCTGCAGCAGAGTCGTTACTGATTCAGGTACCACTCGAAGTAGCTTTGGCTCTTCAGCGCCTTGGTGGAGCCCTTGAGGCTGAAGTCGTAACCGCAGAGGCTGAAGCTGCCGCGGCGGGCCAGCTGCTTGATGATTATCTCGGTGTCCATGGGGGAGAAGCTGGCCATGAAGAAGCTGTCTGCCTCGACCTCGACACGGTAGGGGCGATAGGCGCTGTCGTCGTTAAACACCAGCTCGGCGCAGCTGCTGTCCCCCTCGGCGGTGGCGTAGTCCCACAGGGGGCCTGCCGCGGTTTCATCCCCCTGCCAGCGGACGGTCAGTGCTCCCTTGGTCATCCACAGCCAGTAGCTGTCGGGCATCTTCAACTCCGCCTCGGCCCGGGGACGCTCGGCCACCACCGGCTCGGACGACTGCTCGACCGGGGTCGCCTCGGGCTCGGCGGCGGCCATCTGGGCCAGCATGCCGGGCACCAGAGGCGCGGCCAACGCCGACATCAGCACCAGACCCAGGGCTCCCTTGGCGGTCGCAGGCAGGGCAGACAGGTTGAGGCTATGGCGCCACAGCTGCAGATACAGCACCGTTCCGGCGGGCAGATCCTGACTCTCCTCGGCCAACACCGGCGATTCCGGGGCGGCCACCGAACTGCCCGCCAGGGAGGGCTCGACCCGGTTACGGTTCACCACCGAGGCAACCGACTGCACCATGGGACCTCGGTAGCCGTTCACCTGGACGGTGTCCAGCAGCCTGTTGGTGGGACGCAGGGCCAGTTGGGCCACCGCACCGGCCCAGACAACCAGCAGCAGCATCGCCATCCCGCTGGTCAGGTAGGGGATGGCGGCGATGAACACCAGGGTGGCCGCCAGCGGCAGCGCCACGGGCCAGCCTACGGTGCCACATTCGTGGGCCCGGCGCTCGCTGGAAGCGCGCAGCACCGGGTAGAGGCCTATCGCCAGGGACAGCGCCAGGTAACGGGCCACCAGCGGGACCCCAAGAAACAGGCTGATGATGGCGGCGCAGCCAAGCAGGGCCATCCCCTGAATGGCGGCAAAGCGTAGCGGGCTGTCTTGCCCTTTAACACAAAAGAGGGTTTTCAAATCCGGTCCCAAAAATTCCGATTGGCGATACAACCCCTCAAGGGTATCGAAATCCATCCCCGCTGTCAGTGCAAATTGTGCCCAGTCAGGCCCGCAGTGCCTATGGGCTCTGCCTTGAGAGCGGTGGGCCATGGCAAGCTAAAGCCAGGCTAAACTGCCGGAGAAAGCTACTGAAATTTGGCAATTTCTAGGATTTCGGGCGATAGTTAATCCAACGAGGATCACCGAGGTGCCGCCCTTGAAACCCTGCTCATTGCCGACCTGCATCCTGCTCCTGGCCATCTTTAGCCAGTGGGCATCGGCCGGCCAGGGCAGCGAGCGAGATTCAACCGGCAGCCGTGAGCATCCGTGCCTCCCGGTCCGGGTAGAGACGGTGCAGCACAACGTGTTCGACCCCGACGAATCGGGCTTCACCTGGCTGCACGAATGGGCCAACAAGATCCACATCATTACCAAACCGGTCACCATCGACGATCAATTGCAGGGGTTCGATCTGTGCGGCGATCCCGACGCCCTGTACGAGGTCGAGCGCCACCTGAGGGATCTCGGCTACCTGCGTAACGCCCGGGTGACGATGAAGGAGGAGAGCGCCGACGGCAATGAACGGGTGGTGCTGGTGGAGACCTGGGATACCTGGTCACTTCTGCCCAAGTTCGACTTCAGCCGCCAGGGCGGAGAGTCGAAGTTTGACATCGGCATCATCGAGAGCAACCTGCTGGGCTACGGCGCCCACACCGAACTGGCCTACTTCTCCGAGACCGACCGCAACGGATACATCTTCGATCTGGAGAGCGGTCTGTTCCAGGGACGCCACCTCACCAGCCGTATCACCCTGGTGGACTCGGACGACGGCGAGCGCACTCGGCTGCGCATCGAGCGCCCCTTCTACTCGGTCAACACCCCCTGGGCCACCTACGTCGACTGGGACAACGAAACTCGGGAGGACAGCGTCAAGCAGGGGGGCGAAACCATCAACGAGTTCAGCGTGGACATCCGTGCCTTCCTCGCCTCCTGGGGCTGGTCGAGGGGCCTCAAGGGGGACTATGTGCTGCGATACCGGCTGGGGTACACCTACGAGGATCGGGAGTTCAGCCCCATCCCGGAAACCACCCTGCTGCCCGATGACCGCAGGCGCCTGCAGGGCTGGCTGCAGCTGGAGTACCTGCAGGATCGCTTCTCCGAAGTGTACAACCTGTACCTGATCAACAAGGTTGAGGATGTGAACTTCGGTATCACCGCCTGGCTCAGGGCCGGTTGGGATTTCGAGCACCAGGGACTGGTGCTGGCCGGCGGCTTCAGCCGCGGACACCACCTGACCGATCACTCCCGCTGGTTCTACCGCATGACCGTGGACAGCGAGCCCATTGATGCGGACAGCTTCCGCTACCTGGTTAACATGCGCAACGAGCTGTTTGTGGACATGAACGGCCGCTGGCGCTGGTACAACAAGCTGGCGGCGGTGGCCAGCCACAACCAATACCTGGACCGGCCGGTGGCCCTGGGGGGCGATACCGACATGCGCGGCTTCCCGGTGCAGTTTCAGCACGGTGAGCATAGCCTGCTGATGAGCAATGAACTGCGCTACTACCCGGGCTGGACCTGGTACCAGATCCTGGAGGTGGGTTGCGTCGCCTTCTGGGATCTCGGCAAGACCTACGGCGGGACCGTCTATCAGCAGGAGAATGACGAGTTGCTGCAGAGCGTGGGCCTCGGCCTGCGGCTGTACGCCTCACACTCCAGCAACAACGTCATCCATATGGATCTGTCCCACCCCATCAGCGACCAGCCCGGGGTGGACAACATCGAGTGGCGCCTGCAGGTGCGCGCCTACTTCTAGGGGCGGGCGCCCCTAGGCCAGGCAAGCGACCACCTCGGCCGCCTGACGGATGGCCCGCTTGGCGTCCAGCTCGGCGGCCACGTCGGCACCGCCGATCAGCATGTAGGGGATCTGGCGCGACTCCAACTCCGGCACCAGGGCCCGGTTGGACTCCTGGCCGGTGCAGAGCACCACGGTGTCGGCGGCAATCACCTTCTCCTGATCGTCATGGCGGATGTGCAGGCCGGCGTCGGAGATTTTGAGGTACTCGACACCGGAGATCATCTTCACCCCGCGATCCTTGAGGACGGTACGATGGATCCAGCCGGTGGTCTTGCCCAACCCCTTGCCGGGCTTGCTGCTCTTACGCTGCATCAGGGTGATCTCCCTGGCGGACTCGAAGGCGGTGCTGTCCCGCTCGGTCAGGCCGCCTCCGGTCAGATAATCCGGGTCGACGCCCCACTGCTTGAGCCACACCTGCGGATGCAGAGTCGCCGACTCATGGGCCTCTGACAGGTACTCGCCCATGTCGAAGCCGATGCCGCCGGCGCCCATCAGCACCACCCGCTTGCCTACCTCGACATCGCCCCTGAGCACCTGCTGGTAGGTCACCACCTTGGGGTTGTCCACCCCTTCCAACTCCGGCACCCGTGGGCTGACCCCGGTGGCCACCAGCACATGGTCGAATCCCTTGAGCCTGTCCGCATCGGCCGCCTCGCCCAGACACAGCTGAACGCCCAGCCGGTTCAGGCGCTGCTTGAAGTAATCCAGTGACGCCTTGAACTCCTCCTTTCCGGGGATCTTGCTGGCCAGCTTGAACTGGCCCCCAAGCTCGGGATCGCGCTCAAACAGGGTCACCTTGAAGCCGCGTTCGGCGGCGTAACAGGCACTGGCCATGCCGGCAGGCCCGCCGCCAATCACCGCCACCCGCTTGGCGGAGGCAACCGGCTCCAGCTTGAGCTCGGTCTCATAACAGGCGAAGGGGTTCACCAGGCAGGTGGCACGCTTGAGGGAGAAGGTGTGGTCCAGGCAGCCCTGGTTACAGCCGATGCAAATGTTGATGTCCTCGGCCTCGTCCCGGGCGGCCTTGTTAACGAACTCGGCATCCGCCAGCAGTGGCCGGGCCATGGAGACCATATCCGCCTGGCCGCTGGCAAGGATGGTCTCCGCCACCTCCGGGGTGTTGATGCGGTTGGTGGCCACCAGCGGAACGGACACCTCACCTTTCAGGCGCTCGGTGATAAAGGCAAAGGCGCCCCGAGGAACGCTGGTGGCGATGGTGGGGATGCGCGCCTCGTGCCAGCCGATGCCGGTGTTAATGAGCGTGACCCCGGCCTGCTCCAGCCACTTAGCCAACTGCACCACCTCCTCCCAGTCGTTACCCCCCTCCACCAGGTCCAACATGGAGAGGCGGAAGATGATGATGAAGTTCTCCCCCACCTCCTGGCGTATGGCTCTGACCACTTCCAGCGGGAACTTGGCCCGGGCGGCGATATCGCCGCCGTACTCATCCCGGCGCTTGTTGGTGCGGTTGCACAGAAACTGGTTAAGCAGATAGCCCTCGGAACCCATCACCTCGACGCCGTCGTATCCGGCTTTCTGAGCCAGCTTGGCGGACGCCGCGTAATCCTTCACGGTACCGCGGATCTGCCTCAGGCTCATCTGCCTGGGCTTGAAGGGGGTGATGGGCGCCTTGATGGCGCTGGCCGACAGGCTGAAGGGGTGGTAGCCATAGCGGCCCGCGTGCAGCAGCTGCATGCAGATCTTGCCCCCCTCCCGCTGAACCGCGTCGGTGATCTTGCGGTGCCGGGCAACCTGCCAGGGGAAGCTCAGCTGACTGGCATGGGGGGCCAGACGGCCGCGGAAGTTAGGGGAGATCCCCCCGGTCACGATCAGGCCAACGCCCCCACGTGCGCGCTCGGCATAGAAGGCGGCCAGCTTATCGAAACCGCCCTTCTCCTCCTCCAGGCCGGTATGCATGGAGCCCATTAACACTCTGTTTTTCAGTGTGGTAAAGCCCAAATCCAGGGGCGCTAGCATGTGAGGGTAACTCATGACACAAACCTTAAACATCCATTTAAAACTAGTGTTCAGATTACCCCGGAGTGATCAAGATCACAACCACGTCGTGGGCGCCACTTTAAAAAGCCTTACAATTGCAGTCTGACATGGGCGCTGGGCGCCTGTAATATAGAAAGGTCAATAGTTTAAGGATAGAGATACGCATGCCTCAGAAACGATCATTACCGGTTCGGCTGCTCGCCTTTGTGTGGTCCGCCATCAACGGTACCCGACGGCTGATCCTCAACCTGGTGTTCTTCGGGCTGCTGGCTGTCATCCTGGTCGGCATCAGCCAGGACCAGGTGCCCCAGGTTCCCGAGGGGGCGGCACTGGTGCTGAACCTCGAAGGCAAACTGGTGGAGCAGCCGCGAGATATTGACCCCTTCAAGATGCTGGCCGGCGGCGCCGATGACGAGCAGGAGATCGTCATCGGTGACCTGCTCAAGGTGATCGAAGCCGCCGCCGAGGATGATCGCATCGCCGGCATCGTACTGCGCCCCGGTGGCGTCCAAGGCGGCAGCGCCAAGCTGGAGCTGGTGGGCCGGGCCCTGGCCCGCTTCCGCGACAGCGGTAAACCGGTGATCGCCCAGTCCGGCTGGTACTCCCAGGGCCCCTACCTGCTGGCCACCTTCGCCGATGAGATTCAGCTCAACACCGCCGGTACCGTTGCCATCCAGGGGATGGGGATGTATCGCCTGTTCTACAAGGATCTGCTGGACAAGATTGGGGTCAAGACCCACCTGTTCCGCGTCGGCAAGTACAAATCCTTCGCCGAGAGCTATTACCTGAAAGAAATGTCCGAGCCGGCCAAAGAGGCCAACACCGCCCTGCTGGAAGACATCTGGGGTCGCTACAAGGCCACGGTCAACGCCAACCGCAGCCTGCCTGAGGGGCTGCTGGACCGCAACCTGGCGCAGCTGGAAGCCGCCCTGGAGGAGGTTGATGGCGACTTCAGCGATTACGCCCTGGCCAACGGCATGGTCGACAGCGTCCTCACCTCGGTGCAGATGCGTGACCAGCTGTTTGAGCGTTTCGGCGCCAAGGCCGACGACGACAGCAAGTTCAACGGCATCGGCTGGGAGGATTACCTGGGTCAGATGCTGCCCGAGATCCAGCTGCCCGGTCGCGACCAGGTGGCGGTGGTGGTCGCCCAGGGTCCGATCCTGCCTGGTGACCAGCCGGCCGGGACCGTCGGCGGCTACTCCCTGTCCAAGTTGCTGCGCCAGGCCCGCGAGGATGACCAGGTGAAGGCGGTGGTGATCCGGGTCGACAGCCCCGGCGGCAGCGTGTTCGCCTCCGAGCAGATTCGTCAGGAGATCCTGGCGCTGAAGGCCGCCGGCAAGACCGTGGTCTCCTCCATGGGCTCGGTGGCAGCGTCCGGCGGCTACTGGATCTCCGCCAACGCCGACCGCATCTACGCCCAGCCGAACACCATCACCGGCTCCATCGGCATCATCGGCATCATCCAGACCTTCGAGGAGACCGCCAAGACCATCGGCGTCAACATGGACGGGGTGGGCACCACAGAGATGGCGGGACTGAACGTGTTCAAGCCCCTGCCCGACGCCTTCAAGCGGATCATGCAGATGAACCTGAACAAGGGTTACGCCGACTTCATCAACCTGGTGTCCAGCGCCCGCGGCATCCCGGCCGAGCAGGTCGATGAGATGGCCCAGGGCCGGGTCTGGAGCGGCACCGCCGCCAAGGAGCTGGGACTGGTGGATGAGTTGGGCAGCCTGGATGACGCCGTCGCAGGCGCCGCCGAGATCGCCGGGCTCGGCGACTATGACCGGGTGCTGATCGAGAAGGAGCTGACTCCGGAGCAGCAGATCATCCGCGAGATCATGAAAAACGCCGCCATTGAGATGCCGGAGAGCGGCAACAGCCGCCTGATGAGCCTGCTCAAGCAGTCGGTGCTGGGTCCGCTACAGCAGCAGCTGACCCTCTCCGACCCGCAAAACGCCTACATGCTGTGCCTGGAGTGCAGCGAGCTTTAGGGCAGCGACATGCATGACGACGACCGTCGCCAGCCAGAGGCCTCCTTCGGGAGGCCTTTTGCACTCCCCTGCCGCAGGGCCTATAATCCGGCCATCCCGGCCTACCCCTTTGAGCATAATGACAAAAAAACGGATCTACATCGCCTATACCGGTGGCACCATCGGTATGCAGAAAACCGACCAGGGCTACGCCCCCACCGCGGGCTTTTTGACCGAGCGGGTCAAGGCCAACCCCGAGTTCCAGCGGGAGGAGATGCCGGAGTTCGTCATCAACGAGTATGACGTACTGATGGACTCGGCCAACATGACCCCGGAGGACTGGCAGCACATCGCCGACGACATCCAGGCCCGCTATGACCAGTTCGATGGTTTCGTGATCCTGCACGGCACCGATACCATGGCCTTCACCGCCTCCGCCCTCTCCTTCATGCTGGAGGGGCTGACCAAACCTGTGGTGGTGACCGGGTCCCAGATCCCCTTCGCCGAACTTAGATCCGATGGCCAGCACAACCTGCTGAATGCCCTCTACCTGGCCGCCAACCACCCCATCGGCGAGGTATGCCTGTTCTTCAACAACAAGTTGTTCCGCGGCAACCGCACCACCAAGGTCCACGCCGACGGCTTTGACGCCTTCGACAGCCCGAATCTGCCGCCACTGCTGGAAGCCGGGATCCACATCCAGTCCGGTCCCGGGGTGACCCTGCTGGAATCGACCGGCCCACTGCGAGTACATCCCATCACGCCCCAGCCGGTGGGAGTGGTGACCCTCTACCCGGGGATCTCCTCCGAGGTGATCCGCAACATCCTGCAGCAGCCGGTCAAGGCCCTGATCCTGCTCTCGTTCGGCGTGGGTAATGCCCCGCAAAGACCCGAGTTGCTGGAGCTGTTTCGCGCCGCCCGCAAGCGCCAGGTGATCATCGTCAACCTGACCCAGTGCCTGCAGGGCAAGGTGAACATGAGCGGCTACGCCACCGGCAACGCCCTGTCCCGGGCCGGGGTGATCAGTGGCTACGACATGACCACCGAGGCGGCCCTGGCCAAGCTGCACTTCCTGCTAAGCCAGCCCCTGACCTTCCAGCAACGCATCGACGCCATGGAGCAGAGCCTGCGCGGCGAACTGAGCCGCTAGCCACCAAGGGCAAAAAGCCCCCGAAACGGGGGCTTGTCAGGGGTGGAGCCGGACTAGGCCGGCCCCAGGACACTGTCCAGGGTGCGTCTCGGGGTCGGCTCACTCGCCCGCAGCGGGCGCCCAACCCTGAGCAGGATCTGCGGCGTTCCCTGGCCGACCACCGACGCCAAGCGCTGCCGGATCGGCGCCACCTGCATCACCTGGTTGAAAAAGGACGCCTGGTAACCCTGCTCGCAGGCCCCCAGCAACAGCTTCTGCAACGCCTGCCCGGCCTGCAACCACTCCCGCGATGTGTCTCCTTCGGTGAAAAGCATCGCCAACATGGGCGCCTTCTCCAGCAGCTCGCTGTCTCTCCTGGCCATCAATGCCCCCAGGTTGAGCCAGCGGACCGCGGCCCGGGCCAGGAACACCCAGGGCCGGGGTACCCCGAGCCCCTCTCCCCGAACATAGGGGTGCATCCACTTGGCCAGCTCCCGGCGCCACCTCGGGTCGGCCCAGAGCGTTCTGTCGCCCTCGGCCACCAGTTGGGCCAGTTGCCGGCGCACGCCTTCGTCGGTAATGGGCAGGAGACGGGCGCCCTCCTGCGCCACCAGTTTGGCCAGTGTCCCCCCCAGGCCCGGCGCCGGCAGGTCCCGGGCGTAGCCGCCCCGATCGGTATGGCGCGCCTGAATCAGTGCTGCCAGCCTGGCTTCCGGCGTCGCGACAGGGCGGTTGCCATCCGCCCGCAGTCGCGCGAGCAGATCGGGATCATCGGCATCGGGGAGCAGCTGCAGATCGAGGGCGACCCCCTGCTGGAGAGCCGTCAGCCGCAGGTTCATCAGCGCACAGCCGCAGCTGATCAGCAGCTCCCTGTCGTTGGGGTCATTGATGGGCAGGGCGCGGCTGCGGTCTGCCAGCATCTCCAACCGGTCACCCTGGACGCGAAAGCGCCACGGCTGAGAGTTATGACTGGAAGGCGCCAGTGCGGCACTGTGCACCAGCTTGCGGGCAATCTCTTTATCCATGGGACCTCCCAATTCGATGCGCCATCAACCCAAATTTAATCGGTAACCGATCAGAGCGACAGGGAAACTTGACCGACAGAGGTAGTCGGTACCCGCGGTCACCGCAACCCACGGGAAACATTAAGGCTTATATCATTATGAACCCGATATCAGCGGGATGCAGACCAATACCGTCAAGGCAAACAAGGGGATATTGGAGAGCACGTACACCACAAACCTCAGCTGCACCCGGTTCCCCAGCGCCTGCACCAGGCTGTGGATCACCCTGAGCAGCACATAGGCCCAGGCCAGGGCCAACACCAGGGCGCCCTGCTCCCCCAACCAGGCCAGGCACAGGATCAGCGGATAGAACAGGGTGGGCTGCTCCATCAGGTGGTTGTAGTTGTCCGCCTTCCAGCGGACCCGGGCGGGCAACTGGTCCATCTGCCGGCCACGGGGGGCCTGTGGGTCCAACTTCATGCCGGCTTCGAGGATGGCGGGCACCCGGGTGAGGTACATCCACAGCCACATCATCAGTGACCAGGCGATCAGGGCGACCACCGGCCCAAGCAGCGGGGTGGGTTCGGGCATATCAACTCCCTGTCGATAAAATGGGCTAGGGTTTCAGTAACTCACACCTTAGGAAAAGGGTCAACCCGGCCCTGAATCAGGGCAGTGCCGCTGCAGGCATTACAGGACGGCCACCTCGTCTAGGCTGGCACGCTGCTCGCGCACCAGCCTCTGCTCCACCAGGTAGTGCTCCAGTTCATGGAGCATCTGCATCACCAGGTCCGACTGCCGCGACAGTTTGCGCACCAGTGCCGTCAGTTGCTGGCCAGTGTGGCCACCGTCGACCGCCACCATCAGCTCTGCCAGGGTGTGGTGCAGATCCTTGTGGCTCTGATGGAGCTTATTAAACCAGATGGTGTTAGAGAAGCACCGGCCCGGTCCGTAGAGCCACTTCCCCAGGCGGCACTGAGTATGGTGCGCTTCCGGCCAGCTGAACCCTTGGACGTCGGAGATCATGTCCAGGTAGTAGACGCTGTCGATCACCGACTTACGCCACTGAATATGGTCGAGTTGGGCCATATGCAGCATGCCGAGCAGTTGCGACGGCCAGTGACGCCCCTCCTTGAGAAAACTGAGGAAGCTGGCCATGGGCAGCGGCGGGCTGATCCAGTATCCCTGGGCCACGCTGCATCCGGTGTTTTGCAGCAACCGGTAGCAGGACTCGGTCTCCACCCCCTCGGCGACGATATCCAGATCCATGTTGTGGGCCATCTGGATGCTGGACTGGACGATGGAGAGCTCCTTTTCGGACTGTTCGACCTGGCTGATGATGGATTTGTCGATTTTGATGGTACTGAAGGGCCAGCGGGCCAGGGTGCCCAGGTTGGAGAAGCCGCGGCAGTAGTCATCCATCACCAGGCGAATGCCCAGCGTCTTCAGCGTGTTCAGGTTGTCGATCACCACCGGACAGTCGTTGAGCACCACGGTTTCTGTCAGCTCGATCTCCAGTTGCTCAGGGATGATCTCGCCCCGCTCTATCGCCGCCATCAGCAGGTTCACCAGCTTGCGGTTCTGAAAGTCGTGGGCGGATACGTTGAAAGAGATGGGCAGAGGCACACCCCGTTGGTTGATCCGGTCAATATCCTCGATAAGGCGTTGGACCATGCACAGGGTCAGCCGGTTGATGAAGCCGTTGGACTCAGCCTGGGGAATGAAGGCACCGGGCAGCACCAGGGTGCCGTCCGGCTTGATCCAGCGAATCAGGGCTTCGGCGCCACAGATCTCTCCGGTGACCATGGAGACCTTTGGCTGGTAGTAGAACTCAAACTCCCGCTTGTGCAGCGCGCTTTCCAGTTCGCGTCTTGTTATGGCCCTGGCGCTCATAGAGATGTCCAATGTTGGTGGCAAAGTGGCTGGCGGTAACCTTGTGGTCCCGCCCAATGTCCCTAGCATCCTTGTCCCTCAAAGCGCCCGAACAATGTTATATATGTTCAGCAACTTCAATAAGTTGTACCGCGCTCTCTTAGGCTGACTGAAACTCTAATTTCTAAAATCTGCAATCGATAGTGCGCAGATCTCAGTTTTAGCCAAGACAGTTGTAAAAAAGGCCAACCACGGAAATATTCCCCATTATTCCGCGGCCGCACCGACAAATCCGGTTCGAATGATTCCACAGATAATCGCAACACCGGCCATCATCAGCGGCGGTTCAGCCCGGTGCTCCCAAGCCCATCAGTCCCATCAGCCAGGGCAAGAACACACCGTTTAGCAGGGCGGACAGTGCCATGGTCAGCCCGGAGAAGGACCCTGCCTGCACGCCGATCTGGAAGGCCCGGGCGGTGCCGATGCCATGACCGGCCAGCCCCAAGGCGATCCCCTGGATGCGCTCGTCCGCGATCCCCAGGCGGCGAAATACCCAGGGACCGAGGATCGCCCCGATGATGCCGGTGGTCACCACGATGAAGGCGGTCAGGGAGGGCTCCCCGCCCACGGCCTCGGTGATCCCCATGGCCACCGGGGTGGTCACCGACTTGGGGGCCAGTGACTTCAGGGTGATCTCGTCGGCGCCGAGCAGCGCGGCGGTGATCAGGGCACTGGCGGCGCTCAGCAGCGATCCCAGCACCAACACCACCCCCAAAGGCAACAGCAGCGCCCTGAGGCGGGCCAGTTGCTGGTACAGGGGAACCGCCAGGGCGACGATCGCCGGCCCCAGCAGGAAGTGGACGAACTGGGCCCCTTCGAAGTAGTGGCGATAGGGGATGTCCGCCAGCAGCAGCACCAGGATGATCAGGGTGCAGGAGACCGCCACCGGATTCAGCAGAGGGGTACTGCCGCAGCGACGGTGAAGCTCACAGGCAAACTGATAGGCCAGCAGGGTCAGCAGCAACCCCAGCAGGGGACTGGCGGCCAGGTAGAGCCAGATGGCGTCCAACTCAGCGCTCATCGACGGTGCTCCCCAGCAGCCACTTCATCAGCAGGGCGCTCACCGCCAGGGTCAGCAGGGTGCTGACCACCATCGCCGCGACGATGGCCATCCCCTGCTGCTGCAGGGTCGGCACATGGGTGATCACCCCCACGCCAGCGGGCACGAACAGCAGAGAGAGGTGTCCCAGCAGGGTGGCCGACACCCCCTCCAGCCCCCGCGCCAGCCTGCGGTTGGCCACCAGGGTACAGAACAGCATCAGCATCCCCATCAGCGGCCCTGGCAACGGCAACCCCAGCAGCCGTACGCTCACCTCTCCCGCCAGTTGATAGACAAGAATCAGACTAAATCCATTTACAACACTCACCGATCGCCTCGCAACATCCTGTTGACGCTTTCAATCTCGCCGGGAGGGGTCAGCGGGCCCCTCGCGCCTTTTCACCCCGTCAGTGATGCTCCCCTCTGGCCCTGTAGGCCCGGGTGCCCCACAGCGGCACGGTGGACAGCGAATGCTTGTAGCTGCCCTTGGTCTCCTTGGTGCTGTAGGCGATGTAGAGCAGAGTCTGGTTGTCAGCATCGAGGATTCGCCTGATCTTGAGGCTCTTGAACAGCACGCTCTTGGACTTTTTGAACACCACCTCGCCAGACTTGCCCTTGTCGATGGCGGCGATCATCTGTGGGGTGATCTCGCCGGTCTGGCGACAGGCGATCCCCATGTCACTGGGATCGGCAAGATCCAGATCCGCCTCGACGTTGGAGATGTGACAGGTCACGCCGGTCACTATGGGGTCCCGCAACACCTCCACCTTGATGTCCTTGGTGGTAAACAGTCCCAGGGAGACATCCCCCACCTCGTTGTTGTCACAGCCGCCGAGGGCCAGGGCCGCGACGGCCAGCATCCAGGCTCTCATCGGCTACTCCGGTTTCAGGCGGGTGATCTGGTTATCGTCGAACTGGTGCTTGAGCACATCCTTGGAGAGATGGTTGATCTCGCCATCGCGACCAACGGTCAGGTGCTGGTTGTCGGTGTTGTGGTTTGACTGCCACAGGATCAGCGCCTGCATGGCGGCCTCGCGCTGTTCCTCCGTCACCCTGGTGCCATCGGGCCACTTGCCAATCTCCACCGCCGTCTGCAGTTTATGCGCCAGTTCCGGATCCATGCTGGCCGCCAGTTGTTGCCACTCCATTGTTATCCCCTCTTGTTCAACGCAATTCTTACCCGGGTCACCAGATAACCCACGAAACCCACGGCCATCAGGCCGATGCCGGCGGGCTTACGCCAGTTCTCTGCCTGTTCGCCGCCCCAGAACCACAGGGCAAAGCCGCCGACAAAGGCCAGCAGGGCCAGGAAGCTGTGATTCATCAGCTGGGTTTTCCTGTTGATGGAGGCGATGCGCTGGGCCGATTCAATCTGTTCGCTGTTACCATCGAGCACCACTTTGCAGTGGCTGCAACTTTTTGCCTTGTCCGAGATGCGTTTGCCACAGGCGGGGCAATCAATTAACGCCATGTCCACTCCTTGTCATCTGGGCTCCGACCGGCGCAGGTCGGGGCTGTCATGCGCCGCCCACTATTACAGAGGCGATTGCCAAGGTAAAGGGTTTCGTCGCCCGCGCCCTGCCGGTGCCGGGCCGCAAACAAAAACGCCGCCCTCAGGAGCGGCGTTTTACCAGGGTTTGGCACTACTCGGCCGGTGTCTGGCCCTTGCTCCCCTCGTGCTCCACGTCCGGCGAGGTGGACCAGTAGCCGGCCACGGTGTCCTTCATCTCCTTGGACAGCAGCAGGATGCCGAACAGGTTCGGCAGGGTCATCAGTACGATGGACACCGCCGCCAGGTTCCAGACGATGGTGGTGTCCGCCACCGCGGCGATCATGAAGCCCGCCACGTAGAACACCCGGTAGGTGAGGATCCAACGGCTGCCGAACAGATAGGTCACCGCGCGGTCACCGTAGTAGGACCAGGCAATGGCCGTCGAGAATGCGAACAGCAGCAGGCCGATGGAGACCACGTACTGGCCATACTCCCCGAAGTAGCCCCGGGTGAAGGCCTTGGTGGTCAGCTCCGCCGAGTGCAGCAGCGAGCGTCCCTCGATGGTCACATCCAGATCCAGGGGTTTGCCCTGAGCGATCTCCAGGTTGCCGGTAAACGGGAACCCCTTGACGGTGTAGCGAACCTCTTCGGCCACGGAGCGCGCCGCAATGAGGGTGAAGTCCTGGTTGACCGCCTCGCCGTCACGAATGACGATGACGCCGTTGTAGGCCTGCACCCTGGATTCCTGGCCGGTCAGGTAGTGGAACAGCTCGCTCTTGTCGACGTCGATGGCATCGCTGTAGTGTCCCTGGACATACTCCACATCCGCAGTCTGGAAGGTGTTGTGGTGCTTTTCCGTCCACACTCCGGAGGAGAGGATCACCATGCCGGTGAGGGTACAGACGATGATGGTGTCGATAAAGGGCTCGAGGATGGACACCATCCCCTCGGACACCGGCTCATCGGCCCTGGCGGCGGCGTGGGCAATGGGCGCGCTGCCCTGACCCGCTTCGTTGGAAAACAGGCCACGGTTGACGCCGCGGTTAAAGGCGTAGGCGAAGGTCGCCCCCAGGAAGCCGCCGGTGGCGGCGGAGCCGGTAAAGGCATCGGCGAAGACCGACACGAAGGAGGAAGCCAGGTTGTCGAGGTTGTAGATGATCACCGCCAGGGCACCGATGACGTAGAGCACCGACATGAAGGGCACCAGGGTGGCGGTCACCTTGGCGATGCGGCTGATCCCCCCGAGGATCACCAGTGCCAGCAGGATGGAAAGCACGGCGCCGGTCACCACCGGGGCGATGCCGAAGGTCGCCTCCATGGAGACGGCGATGTTGTTCACCTGCGGCATGTTGCCGGTACCGAAGGAGCTGACAATGGTGGCCAGGGCGAAGATCACCGCCAGCCACTTCATGTTCAGCGCCTTGTCCATAAAGTACATCGGGCCGCCGGCCATGGTGCCGTCATCGGTCTTCTCCCGGTACTTGTGGGACAGGGTAACCTCGACGAACTTGGTGGTCATCCCCAGAAAGGCGGTCATCCACATCCAGAACAGCGCCGCCGGGCCACCGAGAAAGATCGCCAGGCCGACGCCCCCGATGTTGCCGGTGCCGACGGTACCGGAGAGTGCGGTGGACAAGGCCTGGAAGTGACTGGTGTCGCCCGCCATTTTGGAGTGGTCATGTTTGCCCCGTACGATGCTCCAGGCGCGGCCGAAATAGCGGATCTGCGGGAAGCCCAGGTAGAGGGTGAAGAACAGACCCACCCCCAGCAGCACCCAGGGGAACCAGGCTGCGGAGCCAAGAAACCCATCAAGGGTCAGGAGGTAGTGGTTAATTGCCTGCAAAACGATTTCCTTATTATTGTTCGGGGCCGTTTCCCGGGCCCGGTATGTTTTGTCCTCCCTACCCTATCAACAAGCCTCCTTCGGGCTCAAGATCGTCCACCGGGGCCAGCAACAGCGGGATTACCCGTCGCAGCGGCCCCACCCTAGCAGAGTGTCCTGACAGGATGGCGGCAAGGCCAAATAGTGCGTTGTGGTACGGGCGTACACCGCCGGATCGTCCGTGGCGATTTGTAAAGAAAAAGTGGCGTCTTAGCCCGTCCCGGGCCGAACCCTGGCAAAGAGATAACCGATGGCCGATCGGCGGCGTCGTTCAGAAACCCGCAGGGTTGGGCGGTTTATGCTGGAGCCAGACCCAAGTTCGTCACCAAGCCAAGGAGTAAATATGAGCAAGCTCAGATATCTGCCCCGCCCCATCCCCTGGGCGGTAGTGCTGTCGCTGCCCCTGATGCTGGCAGCGTTGATCTTGGTACCACCGGCGTTGGCCGATGAGGCCGATTGCCACAGCTGCCACGGCACCGAGGCGATGGCCGAATCCGGCCATTTGGACGCCCAAGGGATGAGCTGCCTGAGCTGTCACCAGGGCCACGACTAGAGGTTGTCGGCGGCGGCTTGCAGGGTGTAGCCCCCGGCGGGCGAGGTCGCAGACAGCCTGGCTTCCACCCGAAGGATGCCGTCCAGCAACGGAGAGTCCTTGCGATAGGCCAGGTAGACCTCCCGCCCCAACAGGCTGGATTCACACAGCCTGTGCAGCTGGCCACTCTCCAGGAACGGCTCCACCATGGAGAGCGGCAGATAGGCGGCGCCGCCCCTTTTCAACAAAATGTCCAGCGCGATGCGGGCGCTGCTGGTGCGCATCGCCGGAGGCGGCGCGTCGGCATGCAGCGCCGCATGCTCCTGGGCAAACTGCACCCCCCAATCCACATAGATGTACTCACCCGCCAGGGCTTGCTCCATCGACTCACTGCGGGTGCTGACCAGCACCAGCTCCAGCCTGGCGACCTCGCTGCATTGCAGCAACTCCGATTTCACCGGTTCAAACAGGATCCCCATATCCAGGGTCCGCTGCAGCAGGGCGCGGTTGACCTGCTCCTGGCTCAGGGTGTCGGCGCTGAAAGCGTAGCCGCTCATCGACTCGGTGATCACCCCCAGACAGTGCTGCAGGTAGGCATCCCAGATATTGGGGGTACCCGCCAGGGTCAGCTGGGCCTGGTCCCCCTTGGCCAGCTTCAGATCGTCCTTGGCCTGCTGCAGGGTGGTGACCATCACCTCGGCGTAGCGCACCAGCCGCTCCCCGGTGGAGGTCAGACGAATGTTGTTGCGCTGGCGCACAAACAGGGTGGCGTCGAAATACTCCTCCAGTTGTTTGATGCGAGCACTGACCGCCGCCTGGGTGATGTTCAGGCTCTCGGCAGCCCGACCAAAGTGACGCTCCTTGGCCACTTCCAGAAAGGTTTTAAAGACTTTGACGTCCATGGTGACTCCAACGGTTTTCTGGGCCGATGTTAACAATGAATTTTTATCGAGACGATAGAAATTTATCGTTTTTCTTTGGGGAGTTTCAGATCTATCTTTCGCGCGATCTCATGCCTTGAGAAATTGTTCTCAAAATATTGAATTGTTTAATTTTAATTGGGGTTTGCCATGTCTGACGTCGATTTTCGTTTCGGTAGCAGAATCTTTGTGGACAACAAAAGGTACGCCAGGGGGTTCAATCGCTCCGGCGACTTCACCATAGGCGAGAGCAACCTGCTCACCAACTTTGGCGACACCATGCTGAAACTGGCCACGGGACAGATTGATCCCCTGTCGGACACCGAGCGCCGTTTCCAGGAGGTGTGTCAGGCCAGGGCGGACGCCGAAACCCCGCTGGAGCGGGTCTGGCTCAAATACCAGAAGTTGGCCCACGGCAAACCCCGTTTTTACACACTGCACGACGCATCAAGCGTCAGCTTTGATCTGGATACCCCCATTGATGATGATTAATTTTGGGCAGGCTCGATGAACATCTGTTTTCTCATGTACCCCTGGCAGCGTATCGACCCTGCCTTTGACTCCACTCTGCGCCTGATCCATGAGTGCGCCCTGCGGGGGCATACCGTCGCGATCACGACCCCCAACAGCCTGACCATGCGCGATTCCACCGTGTATGGCTTTTGCGACGTCATCATCAAAAACCGCGCAGTCTCTGATAAGGCGGAGCGTTTCTACGCCACCGCAGAGATGCGCCGGGTCAAGCTGCCGATGGCCGGGTTTGACTGCATCTTTATGCGGGCCAACCCGCCGCTGGACACCCTGGCGCTCAACTTCCTGGACTCCATCAAGCAGGACACTCTGATCATCAATGATCTGGAGGGGCTGCGTATTGCCAACAATAAGCTGTACACCGCCGGCTGGTCCGGACCCGCCGGCCGGTTCATTCCCAACACCCACGTCTCCAAGAACAAGGAGTACCTGATGCAGGTGTTGGAGGAGAATGACGCAGGCAAGATGATCCTCAAGCCCCTTAACGGTTACGGTGGCCATGGCGTCATCGTCATAGAGAAGAGTGCCCAGCAGAGCGTCAGCTCCCTGCTGGACTTCTACATCGGCTCCGGCGACAAGACCAACTACGTCATTCTCCAGGACTACATCGAGGGCGCCGAGGAGGGCGACAAGCGGATCCTGATGCTCAACGGCGAGCCGATCGGCGCCATGCGCCGGGTCCCGGCCAAGGGGGACGTCCGCTCCAACATCCATGCCGGCGGCAAGGAGGTCAAACACACCCTGACTCGTCAGGAGAAGCAGCTGTGTGCCACCGTGGGCCCCAAACTGGTGCGCGACGGCCTCTACTTTGTTGGCCTGGATGTGATCGGCGACAAGCTGCTGGAGGTCAATGTCCTCAGCCCCGGCGGCATCACCCGCATCAACAAGCTCAATCGCACTCGGCTGCAGCGCCAGGTCATTGACTGGGTCGAGAACATCATCAACAGCCGCGAACTGCTGCTGCAGCGCAAGTCCGACTACCGTCAGGCGATTCTTGATGCAAACATTATCCCTGACTGAATCGATCGCGCGGATCGAGGCCGCCATCCCCTTCACCGCCGTGGTGGAGGGAAGCCTGGAGATCAAGGTTGACGCCTACCTGCCGGTGGTGGCGACCGCCATCCATGCCGGCGGTCGGCTCAGGCGGGAACTGGCGGACAACTGCCTGCTGAGCGACCAGGAGCGCTACTTCGAGGAGGATCCGGCCACCGACCAGTTTATCTCGTCACAGCCGATCACCCTGGTCGGCCGGGACTCCAGGTTCGAGTATGACCTCAACCGCCCCCGGGCGCTAAGCACCTACTACAAGTCGGCCTGGAGCAAGCAGGTATGGCGCCGTGCCCTGAGCGACAAGCAGCGTGCGGCCAGCCAGAACAAGCACCTGACCTTCTATCGGCTGTACGATGCGCTGATTCAGAAACTGGAGAGCCTGCACCGCAACGTGCTGGTGTACGACATCCACAGCTACAACTACCGGCGCATCGACCGGCCAACCCCGGTGTTCAATGTGGGCACCGCCCAGATCGATATGGAGCGCTGGGGCTCGGTGGTGCAGCGATTCTGCCGGGAGCTGGGCAGAATCCAGTTGCCCGACGTCGAGGTCAACGCCAGCCTGGATGAAGTGTTCCAGGGCCGGGGCTACCTGATCGCCCACACCAACGCCCGGTTTGACCGCACCCTGGTGCTGCCTACCGAGGTGAAGAAGGTGTACATGGACGAGGAGCAGGGTTCCCTGTTCCCCCTGGTGGTTCAGTCCCTGAGCATGGGGATGAAGGAGGCGTTTACCCAGACCGCGGCCTACTTTGACCAGCGCCACAACAAGAGGGTCAAGGCCAACAAACACCAGATGCTGAGTCAGGTGATCGATCCGGACGTGCTTGAACTGGACCGGCAGTTGGCCGCCATCGGCAAGGGATTGGAAACCCTGCCCTACCTGAACCCGCTCAACACCGAGCAGGAGCGACGCCGCTACCGCAGTGGCTGCGCCCGCTACAGCCCGAGGTTCCGGTACAAGCCGCTGACGATGGATCCCTTCCTGTTCAAGGAGAAGCTCTACCAGCTTCCCTTCGAACGGATCTCCGATCCCGCCATCCGCGACCTCTATCAGGGCATCGCCGACAACCTCTCCCGTAGGGTGGATATGCTGACCTCGGTGGGCAGTGAGGAGTTTCGCTACGCCAGCCTGCGCTACTACGGCCGGCCGGATCTGGAGGCGGTGCAGAAGGCGCGCTTCCTGCTGCAGGCGGCCCCGCTGCCCACCGATGAGCAGAACAAGCCGGCGGTCAGCGCCGAGCAGGCGGTACACCGCCTGCAGCTGTGCGCCGACGGCTGGGGACTCAGTTGCCGGGTACAGCTGAGCAGCCGCCTGGCGGCGAAGGCGATGGTGGTCTCCGGCAAGGGGAAACCCTCGCTGCTGATCAACAAGAACCGCAGCTACACCGACAGGGAGCTGTCGGCGCTGGAACTGCACGAGTTGGGTATCCACGTGGCGACCACCCTCAATGGACGGCGCCAGCCTCTGCAGGTGCTGAACCTGGGCCTTCCCGGCGCTAACCAGACCCAGGAGGGGCTGGCGATCATGGCCGAGTACTGCGGTGGCACCCTGACCCTGGAGCGCCTGAAGACCCTGGCAAGCCGGGTGCTGGCGGTGGACTCGATGCTGGTGGACAACAACTTCGAGATGACCATGCAGATGCTGGTTGACGAGGCCAGGTTGAACCAGGACAGCGCCTTCGACGTGGCCGTCAGGGTGTACCGGGCCGGCGGACTGACCAAGGACTACCAGTACCTGACCGGCTTCTTGAAGATCCTCGAGTTGGCGGACAACCGCTCGCTGGCGCCACTGCTGGCCGGCAAGGCCTCTCTGGAGAATCTGGACCTGCTGGAGGAGCTGTGCCAACGCTGCTGGCTTACCGCCCCCGCGTCGCTGGTGGCGCTGAAAGCGGAAAAAGGGGCGGATCCCATCATTCAGTACCTGGTCAGGAGCCTGCGCCACTGAGCCGACAACAGCAAAGGGTCACCGGGTGGTGACCCTTTTTCTGTGCGCCGGGGGACGCTATGCAGTATGCTGGTGATCTGATCCTCACGGGAGCCCGATGTGCATATTGAAAACAACCGCGTCGTATCCATCGCCTACACCCTTCGCCTGGTCACCGGCGAGAAGGTGGACGTGGTGTCACGCACCGATCCCTTGGAGTATGTCCACGGCCAGGGGCAACTGGCGGATGGCTTGGAGGAGGTGCTGCTGGGGCACAAGGCCGGCGATCACCTGACCGTGACCCTGACGCCGGAACTGGCCTTCGGCGACCATGACCCGGCGCTGGTGAAACAGGTTCCCGCCGCCATCATCAAGGGGACGGACCAGCTCAAGGTGGGGATGCAGATCCAGGCGGACACCGATCAGGGCCCGATGGAACTGACCCTCACCGCCATCGACGGCGACACCCTGACGCTGGATGCCAATCACCCCCTGGCGGGCAAGACCGTCATCTTTGACGTCTATGTGTGCAAGGTCGCCGCGCCGCAGGGCGAAACGGCCAATCCGCTGAACTGACTCCGGGCGCCGAAATCCGTTCAGCCAGAGGACGCACACCCTTGGCTGCCGATCCACAGCCGCTGGTATACACTTTAAGGGAGACCCAATACCAAGGAGGTTCCTATGGGCGCCGCCATTAAAGTTATCGACTATCTCGATTCCCTTGGGGTTCAATATCAGTTGGTTCCCCATGCCCACAGCCAGTCGTCCATTCAATCCGCCACCAATGCCGGTGTTCCGGCCCGCCAGACCGCCAAGTCGGTGGTGCTGGAGGACAACGAAGGCCGCCGCATCCTGGCGGTGGTACCCGCCGCCAGCCGGGTGGTAATCCAGAAGCTGAGCGATCAGCTCAAACGGGAGCTGCATCTGATCCCTGAGTCCAAACTCAAGGGCCAGTTCAACGATTGCGAACTGGGGGCCGTCCCCCCTGTCGGCAAACCCTATGATCTGATGGCCGTCTACGAAGATGACCTGTGCAACGAGGAGCACATCTACCTGGAAGCCGGCGATCACGAGCACCTGATCCGCATCAGCCGCAAGGGGATGCAGGCGCTGATGGCCAACCAGGCCCACGGTCACTTCAGTGCCACCACGGTGGCCAACGAGAAGCCCAGGCGCGCCTGGGATTGGCAATAGACCGACAAGGGCGCCCGCGGGCGCCCTTTCTATTGGCCGTCGCTGCGGATGGAGGCCAGCCGCGACAGGAAGAACCCGGCCCCGCGCTTGCGGGCGAAACGGATGTTTCTCTCGGGGATCCCCTCGGGGTCGTCATGCTGCGCCAGCGCCCGGGCCATGCTCTCCTCCCGGATCAGGTGCAGGGTCGGCCAGGGAGAGCGGTTGGTGAAGTTGGCCGGGTCCTCCTCGGGTTCACCGTCGAAGCAGTAGTCGGGGTGGAAGCTGGCCAGTTGATACACCCCCTGGTAGCCCTGCAGCGCCAGCAGGCCATTGGCCAGCTCGGCCAGCTCCAGGTAGTGGTCGAAGGAAGCAAAGCCCCGGGTGAACACGCACAGGGTGGTCTCCACTTCCGGGTGGCCATCCAGGTAGTGGCATTCGGCGATCACCGCCTCCAGCGCTTCGGGCAATGCCGTCGCGTCGATCTCGGCGTAACGGATGCTGTCCCGCTCCACCTCGGCGCGGGCAAAGGGGCAGATATTGTATTTCATGATGACCCGCTCGACCCACTCCCGGGTCTGGCTCAGGGCCTGATGATCGGTCACGCGAATTCTCCTTTCTCGGGCCAGGGCGGCCCGAACGGCGGGAAGAATAGCACAGCATCGGACTGTGCCCCAGGGTGGTCAGGACAACCCGCGCCTGGGACGAAAGGGCGATGGAGCGGCAACGACCAGAGCAACAATGGGGAGCGACCGGCATCAAGAAAGATGGAGCCTGCTACGGCGGCCGGGTTTTGACGGCAACGTCCAGGCCCCACAGCAGACGCTAGCGGGTCACCATCTTAGCGATCGCCTCGGCGCGCTCCTCATCGGTCATCTCGGCGGGCGGGGGTATCATGATCCCCCTCTGGCAGGCCGGTCTTTGCGCCAGCTCCTCCAGCCAGCGCTGCAAGTTGGGCAACCCGGCGATGGAGACCCCACTCCACTCGTGAGTGCGCACCCACGGCCAGGTAGCCATATCGGCGATGGAGTACTCCCTGGTGAGATAGCGGGTCTTGGCCAGCTGCGCCTCCATCACCTCGAACAGACGCCGTCCCTCCTTCTGGTAGCGTTCAATGGCGGCGGGGATCTTCTCCGGGAAGTAGCGATAGAACACATTGGCCTGCCCCATCATCGGCCCAACGCCCCCCATCTGAAACATCAGCCACTGGATCACCCGGGAGCGCTCCTTGGGATCGTCGGGAAGGAAGCGTCCGGTTTTTTCCGCCAGGTAGAGCAGGATGGCGCCGGACTCGAACACGGCAAAATCATCGTTGTCCCGGTCGACGATGGCCGGGATGCGGCCGTTGGGGTTGATGGCGAGGAACTCGGGATTCTTCTGCTCCAGGGCCATCAGGTCCAGATGGTGCACCCGGTAGGCCAGCCCCATCTCCTCCAGGGCGATGGAGACCTTGTAACCATTGGGCGTTGCCGCGGTATAGAGATCGATCATGACAGCTCCTTGTTACTGGAAGGCGGGACGGGAGGCCACCCGGGCGCGCCAGCGCGCGATGTTGGGGTAGTCCTGATCGAGGTCAAAACCGGCCCGAGCCATGAAAGCCAGCAGGGTCCAGGCGGTGATGTCGGCCACGCTGAACCGATCTCCGGCCAGGTAGGTTGCCTGCGCCAGCCGGCTCTCCAGCTTGGGCAGGAAGGCGTACAGCCGACTCTTTGACTCCTGGCCCCAGGCTTCCACGCAGGTTTCCCGATCGGCGTAGACCCCGGTCAGGTTGCGAAACGCCTGGAACGCCGGGATCAGCCCCTGGTGTTCCACCAGGCGAGTCCACATCTCCACCAGCCCCTGCTCCAAGGGGGTGTGGCCAAACAGCCCGGTGGGGCCGATGGCATCAAAGTAGCGGCAGATGGCCAGGCTTTCACATAGGGTGGTGCCATCGTCCAGTTCCAACACCGGCACCAGGCCGTTGGCACTGAGCCGCCGAAACTCGGGGCTGAGATTCTCCCCCTCGCGAATATTGACCTCCTGGCGCGGGACCTCCAGGCCAGCCTCGGCGAGAAACAGGCTGACTCGCAAACAGTTTGGAGTGGGTGCCATCTGGTGGATCTTCATTGAGACTCCTTTTTCAGAACGATCGTTTAGAATAGAATCTAGCGATATCTAAACGAACGGTCAAGAAATTCTGGAGGAACCATGGCCAGGCAATGCAGCTTCGATCGGGAGGAGGTACTGGAACGGGCGATGGAGCTGTTCTGGACAAGGGGGTACGAGGCGACCTCGGTGGCCAACCTGGTGGAACACCTGGGGATCAACCGTTTCAGCCTCTACAACAGCTTTGGCGACAAGAAGCGGCTCTACCACCTGTGCCTGCGCCACTACCTCGCCAGCCACTCCAGACCCAAACTGCTGCCCCTGCTTGGCGAGGGGGCGGGGCTGAAGGAGATCGAGGCGTTCCTGCATCAGATGGCGCAGGACGCCAGGCCGGGGCTGGGCTGCTTCGTCCAGAGCGCCCTGCTGGAACGGCGTCAACTGGATGAGCAGGTGGCCAAACTCTCCGACGAGGTGTTCGATGGACTGCACCAGGCCCTGAAGCAGGCACTCGAGCGGGCCCGCAGCCGAGGCGAGCTGAGACAGACGGCGGATCCAGACACCCTGGCTCACTGGCTGGTGCTGCAGATTCAGGGGATTCGGGTGTTGCTCAGAGCCGGCCAGGCGGAGCGGGTCATCCCGGCGCTGACGCAAATTGTTACCCTGCTGCACCAGCAGTAGCGCAACCCGTACAGCCTCGGTTAAGCCTGTTGCAGGCTATCATTGTCCTCTCCACCAATTGACGGGACCGATCCCCATGAAATCACTCTGCCTGGCGCTGACTGCAACCGCCTTGCTGCTCTCCGGCTGCGCCACCACCACCGAAGTCGACACCGTTCAGGGCAGCGTCAGCTACCGTGAACGGATCGCCCTGCCCCCCGGCGCCGTGGTCACCGTCGCCCTGCAGGACACCTCCAAGCAGGATGTGGCGGCCGATACCCTCACCCAGGCGAGCTATGCCATCGAGGGAGCGCCTCCCTACCCCTTCACACTCAGCTACGACGCCGACGCGCTCATACCCGGGCACAGCTATACCCTGAGCGCCCGAATCGAAGATGCCCAGGGCCGGCTGTTGTTCATCAACACCTCCGTCGAGAACGCCTTCGATGGCGATGGCAACAACCTGGTGCTGCAGCGGGTCTCCGCCGCCCAGCAGGCCAATCCGCCCCTGCGGGACACCCTGTGGCAATTGACACACATCAATGGCGACACCGCCCCCCTGGGCATGCAGGAAAGGGCCGCAGACCTGGTCATCGGCCAGGATGGCGTGGCGGCGGGCTTTGCCGGCTGCAACCGCTATCACGGCGCCTTGGTGGGTGCCGACGACACGCTGGCGCCCGGCCCGATGGCCGCCACCATGATGGCCTGTCCCAGCGGCATGGATCTGGAAAGGGAGTACCTGTCCCGGCTGTCGCGGGCCAACCGCTTTGAAATCACCGGCGCCACCCTTCGTCTCGAGGACCAACAGGGGCAGGAACTGCTTCGATTCATCGCCCGCTAGAATTTTCATCGCCGCCGCCGTTTCCACTGCCTGGCGGCGGCGATGCTTTTCCCTGTGTGACCCAATTCTCTTTTTTAATAATCTCTTTTGGTTGTTCTACCGTTGGCAACCCGAACTCTCATCACTCGAAAAGAGTAATTCCCTCGGCCGATTTCTTACCCCTCTTTTCCCGGGCAACCAAGAACGACATTTATTTGACACCACGCAATAAGATCGTCATTTAAAAAATCCTCTTTTGTGTTGCCAAGATAGGCTCAAATAATAGCTATTACTGCAAATTATTCGATAAAATTCGTGCCACACAAGAGTTGAACCCACCTGACTACTTGGTTTTTCGTACCGCACTACGCCATTAAAATTTTGGCCAACAACTTTTTTGCAACCCGCCACAACGCTTGAAGATCAAGGTTTTACGGTTTCCGTAAAACATATTTTCAACATTCGGGTTTGTGAGAGAGATCACTGAATAACCCCCGACAAACGCTATGTTAGACACAACTAAATTAGGTTGTTCGGATAATCTGATTAAAAGGAGCCCAAGACACAAAAAAACCAATAACAACACCATCCTGGCGGAACGAAGATCGTGCAAGGGAGCCGATTGCACAGAGTCAATAAATTGAAAAAGAAAATGGATAATGATTCGTTTCGTCCAGAAAAAATTAACTGGAGAATATGATGAACTCTAAAACACAAATCATGCTGTCGGGATTGTTCGCCCTTGCGGTGACCATGCCCACCTATGCCGCCAAACCCGTTGATCTCGACGGCGACGGCGTGCAGTCCGCCCAGGACTGCAACGACAACGACGCCAACGTCTGGCAACTCAACTCCTGCGGCGTGTGCGAAGTCGAGCCGGTCAACGGCTGTGCCGTCAGCCCCCACGACAACCTGGCCTGGGGCGACTACCCCAGCGCCTGTATCAACTGCCACGATGGCGGCGAGGGCGGTAGCCAGTACCAGGAGATGTTCGGTTCCACCCACTACCAGTGGACCGGTGAGACCCCGGACATGGTCAACCAGGGCGGTACCCTGCAGGGTAAGCTCACCAATGCGGTCAACAGCTACTGCATCAACATCGAAGGCGACTGGCCGGTATGCGGCTCCTGCCACGCAGGCCGCGGCACCAAGCCCGGTGAAGGTGACACCATCGCCAACGTCGACTGCCTGATGTGCCACAACAAGGACTACGCCCTGAACCGGGTACGCAAGTCCGATGGCTCTCTGGGCCCGGCCGATGGCACCGCCCAGGCGGACCTGGACGGCTATGTACAGAACATTGCCGCCCCCGAGCGGACCAACTGCCTGAAGTGCCACGCCTACGCAGGCGGTGGTGATGGCGTGAAGCGCGGCGATCTCTCCTCCGCTCTGATGGCCAACGGCGATGCCCACTTCGACGTGCACATGAACGTGACCGGCGCCAACCTGCAGTGCCAGGATTGCCACAAGTTCGAGTCTCACCGCGTGATCGGTAAGGGCTCTGACCTGCGCCCCACCGACGACATCGTCCGCGGTGCCGAGATCAATTGTGCCAACAGTGCCTGCCACGATGGCATGGACTCAGGTACCGGCCACGCCAGCTCCGGCCGCCGCGGCGAGCCTGACCGCCACGTGCCACGGGTTGCCTGTCAGTCCTGCCACATCCCCACCTACGCCAAGGACCTGGGCGCCCCCAACCATGTGCCCACCGAGATGCACCGTGACTGGCAGTTCCACCACGACGGCACGCCCGCCGACGGCGTATCCGGCCCCGGCCACCCACATACCGACAAGCTGGCCAACCAGGTACCCGAGGTTCGTTTCTGGAACCGTAAGAGCGACAACTACCTGCTGGGCGACCTGGCCAAGATCGATCCCGAGACCGGGCTCTACCCCACCTCGCGTCCCCTGGGTGACGTCAACGACGGCAAGCTGACCCCGTTCAAGTACAAGACCGCCCACCAGCCGATGACCAGCGCCGACGGCCGGATGATTGCCCTGGACACCTTCGAGTATCTCAAGGCTTCCGGTGACGTCAGCAAGGCGATTGAGAACGGCCTGTCCAACATGGGTTACCCGATTAATGAACCCTACGAGTGGATCGAAACCGACACCTTCCAGATGATCAACCACGGGGTGAACCCGGCCAGCGAAGTGGCCGACTGTACCCAGTGTCACGAGGAAACCCTGGATCTGTCTACCGACTCCAAGCTCGACGCCATGGGCTTCAAGCTTAAGGGCCCCAAGGAGCAGGTGTGTAACCAGTGCCACGACGGCACCAAGAACCTGCCCCGCACCTGGGACCGCATGCACAACCACGTACAGAAGGGCTCAGGCATCGGCTGCTACTTCTGTCACGATGTGAAGCGTCCCGAACGCAACCTGTGCGACCCCTGCGACAGCAGCTGCTCCGCCGAGTTCGTGGACAACGTGCCCTACCCCCATCAGTGCAGTAACTGATCCTTCCCTGTAGTAGTGTGCAAAGCGGCCTCCGGGCCGCTTTTTTGCGCAATCTGCTCAAATTGGGTGATTTGGGTTAACGACAGATCCGGGTTTCGGGTTACCCTGTAACGCCTGAGACCAGAACCTGTTTGGAGTTTGATATGAAAAAGATTTTGGCCGCCCTGGCCCTGCTCTCCCTGATCACCGCCTGCTCCCCGGAAGTGGGCAGCGAGGCCTGGTGCAAGAAGATGGATCAGAAGCCCAAGGGTGAGTGGACCGCCAACGAGGCTGCCGACTACGCCAAGCACTGCGTGTTCTAGGAACCCGCGGCCTGGGCGTATTGGGCCCACCCGGTTCGGTGGCGAGGCCAACCCACCGCCGAACCTTTGCCGAGCCGGTTGAGCGCCCTCCTTCTCGACCGGATGGCATCGGCTCAGCGAAACGCGCCGCAGACCGACCTCGTTGTTGCACCAAATTGGACATTTCCTTGTAACTCAGTGACAATCATTTCAGGCACTCACAGCGGAGTCTGGGATGACGGCCCTTGTTCTCTTCCTGATATTTACCATCGCCCTGCTGGCTCTGCAGCTGTTTCGCTATCAGCAGCGTCTCGCCGATGCCCATCAGAAACAGATCCGGCTCAAGCAGATCCTCGATCATGCCGGCGCCTACATCTACACCAAAGATCGCAACCAGAACTACACCTACGCCAACAAGCCCTGCCTCGAGCTGTTCCAGATCGATGAATCCAACCTGTCCGACTTCAGTGACAGCCACTATTTCCCCATCGAAACCCAGGAAAAGCTGAAGGTGATCGACCGTAAAGTGCTGGAGGGAAAACCCAACCAGGAGGAGGTGATCGTCGAACGGGAGGTTGGCAAGCCCACCGTCTACCTGGAGACCAAACACCCGCTGCGGAATAAGCAGGGTCACATTGACGAGCTGGTCGGGATGTCCACCGATGTCACCGAGTTGTGGCGGCTCAAGAAGGCGATGGAGATGCAAGCCAACATCGACCCGCTGACCGGCATCGCCAACCGGCTGAAGCTGGACGCCCTGTTCCAGACCGAGATCGACCGCGCCCGGCGCTACCACACCCCGTTGTGCGCCATTCTCGGCGACGTGGACCACTTCAAGCGGGTCAACGACGAGTTTGGCCACCAGGTCGGCGACAGGGTATTGATCACCATCGCCGAGTTAATTCAGTCCAGTCTCCGAAGCTCCGATTACGCCGGGCGCTGGGGCGGCGAGGAGTTCCTGCTGATCTGCCCCCAGACCGAACTCAGCCAGGCCACCAAGCTGGCCGAGCGGATACGGCAGCAGATCGTCGAGCACCGGTTTGACACCGGCAAGCGGCTCAGCATCAGCTTTGGCGTGGCCGCCTTTGCCGAGGGTGACAGCGTCAGCTCTCTGACCACCAAGGCGGACCGGGCCCTGTACCAGGCCAAGTCCGGGGGCAGAAACCAGGTTTGCCAGTACCACTGACACCGGCTGAACCTCTCCCCCTATCCCAGACCGGCCAGCGGTCAACTCAGATACCGTAGTAGTCGAGATAGAGACCCAGCATCCACTCCGGCAGGTAACCCACCCGGCCCGAGAGGATCACGCCATTGCCATCGACGACGAGATAGGTGGGATACGCCAGGATGTCCAGCTCGCCGGCCAGCGCCCTGTCGCCCATCAATACCCGGGTGGTAGCCCCGGGGACGCTGTCCAGAAAGTCGATCACCTCATCGCCACTGCGGTAGGAGAGCGCCACCGCGGTCACCGCCCGCCCCTCCTGCTGCCACTCCCTCAGGTGGGGAAAGGTTAACTTGCAGATGGTGCACCAGGGGGCGAACAGGTAGATAAGGCGATTGCCCTTGCCAACGGCGGGCGAAAACTCACCATTGAACAACCAGTCGCCCTGCAGTTGGGTCAGCACCGGAAGAGGCGTCGAGGGAAAAGTGCCATTGACGGGGCTCATCATCTGGGCCCGAACCCAACCTCCCAGCCACAGTGCCGCCAGCAGCAGCAGCGCAAACTGACCTCCCTGCCTGAGCCGCCTCATCGCCTACTCCCCTTAAAAACCGGCTCGCAACAGCAGGCCGGGCAGTTCACCATGCCACGTCGACTCAGGAGTGTTTGGCTAAGCCGAAGTGGAGAAAGGTCTTGTCGGTGGCCACCCGGCCCCTGTGAGTACGCTGGATAAACCCCTGCTGGATCAGGAAGGGTTCGATCACATCCTCGATGGTCTCCTTCTCCTCGCCGATGGCCGCCGCCAGGTTGTCCAGGCCAACGGGTCCGCCGCCGAACTTCTCAATGATGGTCAGCAGCAGCTTGCGGTCGAGGAAGTCGAACCCTTCGCTGTCCACATCCAGCACCCCCAGGGCCTCGCCCGCCACGGTCTTGTCGATGCGTCCCTCGTACTTCACCTCGGCAAAATCGCGCACCCTGCGCAACAACCGGTTGGCGATACGGGGGGTGCCACGACTGCGGCGGGCGACCTCTACCGCGCCCTCCCGATCGATATCCAGGTTCAATACCTGGGCACTGCGGCCGACGATGCTAGTGAGATCGGCGGTGTTGTAGAACTCCAGACGCAGCGGGATGCCGAACCGGGCCCGCAGCGGCGAGGTCAGCGCCCCGGCGCGGGTGGTGGCGCCGATCAGGGTGAAGGGGGGCAGATCCAGCTTGATGGAGCGGGCAGCCGGTCCTTCGCCGATCATGATATCCAGCTGGTAGTCCTCCATGGCGGAGTAGAGGATCTCCTCCACCGCCGGGCTGAGGCGGTGGATCTCATCGATGAACAGCACATCGTTGGCTTCCAGGTTGGTCAACATCGCCGCCAGGTCACCGGCCTTCTCCAGCACTGGGCCGGAGGTGGACTTGATGTCGGCGTCCATCTCGTTGGCGATGATGTTGGCCAGGGTGGTCTTGCCCAGACCCGGGGGGCCGAAGATCAGGGTGTGGTCCAGCGCCTCGCCACGGTTGCGGGCGGCGGCGATGAAGATCTCCAACTGGCTACACGCCTCCTTCTGGCCGGTGTAGTCGGTCAACCTCTTGGGGCGCATCGCCCGGTCGATCACTGATTCCTCGCTGGACTGCTCCTGGGGGGCGATCAGCCGATCCGCTTCAATCATGACTCACTCCTACATCATCGCCTTGAGGGCGTCTTTGATCAGCTGCTCGGAGGTGGCACCGGGGGCGCGCACCTTCTCCACCGCTTTCTTGGCCACGGTCGCCTTATAGCCCAAGGCCTCCAGGGCGGCGATGGCGTCTTCGCTGGCATCGGGGGCGGTAATGAAGGTGTTCTCCACCGGGTTGTCCAGGGCAAAGGCGTCGGCGTTGGGGGTCGCCAGGCTGGCGACGAACCCCTTCATACGATCGCGCATCTCCACCACCAGCCGCTCGGCGGTCTTCTTACCGACGCCGGGAACCTTGGTGATGCCGGTGATATCCTCTCGCTGTACCGCCGCCACAAACTGCTCGGCAGACATGCCGGAGAGAATGGCCAGCGCCATCTTCGGGCCGATGCCGTTGGTCTTGATCAGCTCCCGGAACAGGGCGCGCTCCGCGCGGGTAGCAAAACCGTACAGCAACTGGGCGTCCTCTCGCACCACAAAGTGGGTGACCAGAGTGCAGGGCTGCCCTACCTCGGGCAACTGGTAGAAACTGGTCATCGGCAACTGAACCTCATAGCCCACACCACCGCAGTCGATCAGCACCTCCGGTGCCTGCTTCTCAATCAGGGTTCCCTGTAATCGTCCAATCACGTTCTCTTTCTCATCGTAAACGGCCGCGCACCCGGGCGCTGACCTTGCCAGCCATGGCGACCATACTCTCCCGGGTGTGACTGTGGCAAAGGGCAATGGCCAGGGCATCGGCGGCATCCGCCTGAGGCGTGGCCGGCAGTTTCAGGATGTTCTTGACCATATGCTGCACCTGGCTCTTGTCGGCACCGCCGGTCCCCACCACCGCCTTCTTGATCTCGGTGGGGCTGTACTCGAACACCGGCAGGCCGGCGTTGGCGGCGGCCACCACCGCCACCCCCCTCGCCTGCCCCAGCTTCAGGGCCGAGTCGGCGTTGCGGGCCATAAACACCCGCTCGATGGCAAACTCGTCCGGCTGAAACTGGCGGATCAGCTCGCTGACGCCATCGTAGACCACCTTAAGGCGCGCCGGAAGCTCTCCGTCCGGAGTGCGGATGCAGCCGCTGCCCAGGTAGGTATGCTGCCGCCCCACCTTGCGAATCACGCCGTAGCCGGTGAGGCGGGAGCCCGGGTCGATGCCCAGGATGATGGTCATATCAGCCCAACTGCTCCATGATCTCGTCGGCGATCTCGGCGTTGTGGTACACCTCCTGCACGTCGTCGTGATCCTCCAGGGTGTCGATAAGGCGCAGGAACTTGGGCGCGGTGGCCGCATCCAGTTCCGCCTTGGTGGAGGGCACCTGGGTCACTTCGGCGTTGACCGAGCCCAGACCGGCGGCGTCCAGGGCATCCTTCACCGCACCGAACTCCTCCGGGGTGGTGTAGACATCGATGCTACCATCATCGTTGGTCTCGACATCCTCGGCGCCGGCCTCCAGGGCCACCTCCATCACCTGGTCCTCGTCGGTGCCTTCGGCGTAGGAGATTACCCCCTTCTTGTCGAACAGGTAGGAGACGGAGCCGTCGGTGCCCAGGTTGCCGCCCGCCTTGGTGAAGGCGCTACGCACCCCGGATACGGTGCGGTTGCGGTTGTCGGTCATGGTCTCCACCATCACCGCGGTACCGCCGGGGCCGTAGCCTTCGTAGATGATGGTCTCCAGTACCTGGCCATCCAGCTCGCCGGCGCCGCGCTTGACCGCCCGATCGACGGTGTCGCGGGTCATGTTATTGGACAGGGCCTTATCGATGGCGGCGCGCAGACGGGGGTTGGACCCGGGATCGGAACCGCCCTCGCGGGAGGCGACGGTCAGTTCCCGAATCAGCTTGGTGAAAATCTTGCCGCGCTTGGCGTCCTGAGCCGCCTTGCGGTGCTTGATGTTGGCCCACTTACTGTGACCTGCCATACTCTTTCTCCTTCAAGCCGGGCATTAAACCCAACCTTAAAACAATAAAGCTGCCCGCAGGCAGCTTTCAATCTTGGTGCGGTTACTTCTCTTCGCCGTCGTCCTGCTTCACCAGGTTGATGGCCAGTTCCTCCAGCACCTCCGGGTTGGCCGGGCTGGGTGCATCGGTCAGCGGACAGGCGGCGGTGGTGGTCTTGGGGAAGGCCATCACGTCGCGGATGGAGGAGGCCCCGGTCATCAGCATCACCAGGCGGTCCAGGCCGAAGGCCAGGCCGGCGTGCGGTGGCGCACCGTAGCGCAGCGCCTCAAGCAGGAAGCCAAACTTCTGCTCTGCCTCTTCATCGCTGATCCCCAGGATGCGGAACGCGGTCGCCTGCATCTGCTGATCGTGAATACGCACCGAGCCGCCCCCGAGCTCGACACCGTTCAGTACCATGTCGTAGGCATCCGACAGGGCGGCCGCCGGGTTGGCCTCCAGCTCCTCCGGGGTCAGATCCCGCGGGGCGGTGAAGGGGTGGTGCAACGCGTGGAAGCTGCCGTTGATCTTTTCGAACATGGGGAAGTCCACCACCCACAGCGGCTTCCACTCGTCGCTGGTCAGGCCGAAATCTTCGCCCGCCTTCAGACGCAGCGCCCCCATGGCGTCGGTGACGATGGCGTAGCTGTCGGCACCAAACAGGATGATGTCGCCATCCTCGGCGCGGTTACGCTCGACGATGGCGTCGATGATCTCATCGGTGAGGAACTTGGCCACGGGGGACTGAACCCCCTCGATGCCCTTGCCCGCGTCGTTCACCTTCACCCAGGCCAGCCCCTTGGCGCCATAGATACCGACAAACTTGGTGTAGTCGTCGATCTGCTTGCGGGACAGGGAGGCGCCACCGGGGATGCGCAGGGTGGCAATACGGCCCTCGGGATCGTTGGCCGGGCCATTGAACACCTTGAACTCCACCTCGGTCAGCAGGTCGGCCACATCGACCAGCTCCAGCGGGTTTCGCAGGTCCGGCTTGTCGGAACCGTAACGCTGCATCGCCTCGGCGTAGCTCATGTGGGGGAACTCGGGCAGGTCCACATCCAGCATCTTCTTAAACAGGGTGCGGATCATCGCCTCGGTGGTGGCCATCACCTGCTCGGCGCTCATGAAGGAGGTTTCGATGTCGATCTGGGTGAACTCAGGCTGACGGTCGGCACGCAGGTCCTCGTCACGGAAGCACTTGACGATCTGGTAGTACTTGTCCATGCCGGACATCATCAGCAGCTGTTTGAAGATCTGCGGAGACTGGGGCAGCGCGAAGAACTCGCCCTTGTGAGTGCGGCTGGGCACCAGGTAGTCGCGGGCGCCCTCCGGGGTTGCCTTGGTCAGGATCGGGGTTTCGATGTCCAGGAAACCGGCGTCATCCATGAAGCGACGAACTTCGGAGGTCACCTTGGAGCGGAACAGCATGCGCTCGGTCATCTCGGGACGGCGCAGATCCAGGTAGCGGTACTTCAGGCGCTGCTCTTCACTGACATCGGTGTTGAAATCGATGGGCAGGGGCGCGGCCTTGTTGAGGACGGTCAGCTCTTTGCCCAGCACCTCGATGGCGCCGGTGGTCATGTTGGCGTTCACCTGGCTCTCAGGTCGTGCACGCACCAGACCCTTCACCTGAACGCAGAACTCGCCACGCAGGCTGGAGGCGGTCTCAAACACCTCAGGCAGATCCGGATCATACACCACCTGGACGATGCCCTCGCGGTCACGAAGGTCGAGGAAGATCACCCCACCCAGGTCACGGCGGCGGTTCACCCAACCGACCAGGGTAACTTCTTGGCCCACCAGGGCTTCAGTAACGAGTCCACAATAATGGCTGCGCATCGACAGATCCTATCTAAGTTGCTGGTAGTGCGGCGCCTTCGCCGATGAGGGCGGGCCAGCACAGGGTTGATTCGGCAAAACCGGGATTATAAAGAAAAGTTGGCCCTATAAGAAGGCTGACGGAGAGGCGTCCCCCTTCGGTTGGTCAGATCTGCGCCACCTGAACAGAAACTGGACAAGCCACTACCCCGGGCACCGCCGAACTTGCCGCTGACTGCCCCCGGCACTACAATCGGCGGGTTGTACCCAATGAGCCCTGTCACTATGACACATCACGACAAGATTTTTGCTAAGCCTCAGCAAAATATACCGGATTTCAGTTTTAACGAGCAGGTGGTCTCGGTCTTCCCCGACATGATCTCCCGCTCGGTGCCCGGCTACGCCACCATCGTCAACGGCATTGGCAACCTGTGTGCCCGGGTGGCCCAGCCCGGCAGCCGCATCTACGACCTGGGCTGCTCACTGGGGGCCGCCACCCTCTCCATGCGTCGCCACCTGGACGACCGGGGCTGCACCCTGGTGGCCGTGGACAACTCACAGGCGATGATCAAGCGCGCCGCCGAACACCTGGCCGCCTTTGTCAGCCCCACCCAGGTGGAGCTGATCTGTGCCGACATTCGCGACATCGAGATCGATAATGCCTCCATGGTGGTGCTGAACTTTACCCTGCAGTTCCTGCCCCCGGAAGACCGCTCTGCCCTGGTGGCCAAGATCCACCGGGGGCTGCTGCCCGGCGGGGTGCTGGTGGTGTCCGAGAAGCTGCGCTTCGACGGTGACCGGGTCCACCAGTTGCTGGATGAGATGCACCTGGACTTCAAGCGGGCCAACGGCTACAGCGAGCTGGAGATCAGCCAGAAGCGTACCGCCCTGGAGAACGTGATGAAGCCGGACAGCAAGCAGCAGCACTATCAACGCTTCCAGGACGCCGGCTTCCGCGAGTACAGCAGCTGGTTCCAACACCTGAACTTTGCCTCCCTGATGGCCATTAAATGATCGAGTTTAAACAGTTTTATCAACGTATCGCCGATTCCAAGCTGAGCCATTGGCTGGAAACCTGCCCCGCCCAGCTGACCCAGTGGCGCAAGCTGCATGCCCACGGCGACTTTCCCAAGTGGGAGAAGGTGGTGGCCAAGATGCCGACGGTGGCACTGGACGTCAGCGACATCCACACCCAGGTGATGTTTGGCTCCGGCGAGCAGCTGGATGAGGGACAGAGGGCCAAGGTAGGCAACCTGCTGAAGTTTCTCCACCCCTGGCGCAAGGGCCCCTACCAGTTGCACGGCATCCACATCGACACCGAGTGGCGCAGCGACTGGAAGTGGGACAGACTGCTGCCCCACATCAGCCCACTCGAGGGCCGTACCGTGCTGGATGTCGGTTGCGGCAGCGGCTACCACATGTGGCGCATGCTGGGTGAAGGGGCGGAGCTGGTGGTCGGCATCGATCCCTCGGACCTGTTCCTGGCCCAGTTCTCCGCCGTCAAGAGGATTGCCGGCGATCCCGACAGCATCCACCTGCTGCCCCTGGGGATCCAACAACTGCCGCCGCTGCGCGCCTTCGACACCGTGTTCTCCATGGGGGTGCTCTATCATCGCACCTCCCCCATCGATCACCTGATTCAGCTGCGCGACCAGTTGAGTAAGGGCGGAGAGCTAATCCTGGAGACCCTGGTGGTCGAGGGCGACGAGACCACGGTACTGGTCCCCGCCGGCCGCTACGGAAAAATGAACAACTGCTGGTTTATCCCTTCGTCCAAGGCCTTGAAATTGTGGCTGGAAAAGTGCGATTTTAGGGATGTCAGAATCGTGGATGAGAGTGACACCACCGTTGAGGAGCAGCGGCGTACAGAGTGGATGACCCACCAGTCTCTGGCGGACTATCTCGACCCACAGGATCCCACCCGCACCGTCGAGGGGTATCCTGCGCCAAGACGCGCCATACTGGTTGCCACCAAATAACCCCAAGTTGGACCTTTTCCAAGGCTAAGGAATAGAGATGAAGATGATCCGATCCGCTCTTGCCATGGCGACCCTGTCGCTGCTGGCCGGTTGTGCCAATCTCCAGGGACAGCCCCAGGACCAGGGGCCCGATCTGGCACAGATGTTGAGCAACCAGACGGACACCCTCACCGCCGCCCTGGAGCAGCAGTGTCAGGGGTACGCGGATCACACCCAGGCGGTGGCCGCCCTGACCGAGCAGGTGGCGCAACTGCAGCAACGGGTCGATACCCTCAATACCCGCCCACAACCGCCCAAGGTGGAGTGCCCCAGGGTCGATCCCACATCGCCCATCGGCGACAAGATGGTGCTTGGCGAGGTGGAGCGGGTCTTCGTCCAGGAGACCGGCATGGCGTTTGACGCCCGTGTCGACACCGGCGCCGAATCCTCCTCCATCGATGCCCAGAACATCACCCTGTTCGAACGGGACGGTAAACAATGGGTTCGGTTCGAGGTGCCGAACCGGGACAATGCTGAGAGCCAACCCAAGACCGTGGAAGCCCGGGTGATCCGCACCGCCCAGATCAAGAAGGGGGTGGTGGATGACACCCAGGAGCGTCCGGTGATCCTCGCCCGACTGAAACTCGGCGACTACGTGGCCGAGACCGAGCTCAACCTCAACGACCGCAGCCACCTGGATTACCCGCTGCTGCTGGGGCGCAAGTTCTTCAAAGATATCGCCGTCGTCGACGTAAGCAGGACGCACCTACAGGGCAGTGCAAAGACCAAAGGAAATCAGTGATTATGGCGTCCAAGAAAGCCTTCTACTTCTTCGTTGCCGTCCTGCTGAGCATCGGCATCGGATCCGCCATCTACCGCCACAGCGTCGACGGCATCCCCCTGGTTCCCGGCAGCCAGTCGGTGAACTGGACCGTGGAGGCACGGGTGACCTTCCTGGCCCAGGGCGAGCCCATCGAGGCAGCCCTGACCCTGCCGGAGGATCCCGCCTTCGCCACCCTGTCCGAGAGCGCCGCCTCCCCCGGTTACGGCCTGACCCTGGCCAGGCAGGACGGCGCCCGCAAGGCGGTATGGACCAAGCGGGAAGCGGTGGGTACCCAGGAGCTGTACTTCACCGCCAACCTGGTGCCTCAGGGGAAAACCCCGCTGTTGGAGGCCAGGGAGCCCGCCGCACCCAATCCTGTGGTGTGGGCGGAAGGGGTGGATACCGCCGCCCAGACCCTGGTGGATCTGGCCTGGGAGCGCAGCGCCGGCAACCTCTCCTACGCCGAGCAGGTGGCGAAGATGATCTTCGACAAGGAGCAGAGCCAGAATGTCGAGCTGCTGCTCAGCCACTATCGACCGGCAGACCTCATGGTTCAGCTGATGCACTCCGCCGCCATTCCCGCCCGGGTCAGCCACGCGCTGATGCTCGAGGATGGCCGCCGGCGCCAGAACCTGGTGGCCGTGGTCGAGGTCTATGACCAGGGCCAGTGGCACCTGTTTGATCCGGCCACCGGCCAAAGGGGCCGCCCGGAAAACATGCTGCTGTGGCAACGGGCCAGCGCCTCGGTTCTGGACATCACCGGTGCCCGAGACTCCCGGGTCACCTTCTCCATCATCAAGGATACCCGCCCCGCCCTGGCCACCGCGGTGGATATGATGACCGCCAAGGGGCTGGCCTCCTTCTCGCTCTACTCCCTGCCACTGGAGGAGCAGAGCCTGATCCGTGGTTTGCTGCTGGTGCCCATCGGGGTGCTGGTGGTGGTGTTCCTGAGAGTGATTGTCGGCCTGAAAACCTCGGGCACCTTCATGCCGGTGCTGATCGCCCTGGCCTTTATCCAGACCACCCTGTTGACCGGCCTGGTCGGCTTCCTGCTGATCGTCGCCGTCGGCCTCTATATCCGCGGCTACCTGTCGAACCTGAACCTGTTGCTGATCTCCAGGATCAGTGCGGTGGTGATCACCGTACTCGGGATCATCACCGCCTTTACCCTGCTGGCCTACAACCTGGGACTGACCGAAGGGCTGACCATCACCTTCTTCCCGATGATCATCCTCGCCTGGACCATCGAGAGGATGTCGATCCTCTGGGAGGAGGAGGGCCCGAAGGAGGTGGCGGTTCAGGGCGGCGGCAGCCTGCTGGTGGCGGTGATCACCTATCTGTGCATGGTTTCGCCGCTGGTGCAGCACTGGGTGTTTAATTTTCCAAGCGTCCACCTGATCATCCTGGCGCTGGTTCTGATGCTGGGTCAGTACACCGGTTACCGACTGCTTGAACTGCGCCGCTTCAGGCCGTTGGCGGGAGACGACTGATGCTGCTCTGTCACCCCTCCAAACTCAAGGCCAAGGGGATCATGGGGATGAATCGAAGGAACATCTCCTACATCGGTCGCTACAACCCGAGATCCCTCTACAAGCTGGTGGACGACAAGCTCAAGACCAAGCAGATTGCCCTTAAGGGCAACATCGCCGTGCCCGATCTGATCTCGGTCATCGGCGAGCAGCACGAGATCGCCGAGCTGACTGACCGGATTCGCGGCTTCGGCGGCTTCTGCATCAAGCCCGCCCAGGGCTCCGGGGGCAAGGGGATCCTGGTGATCACCAAGGTGTCCGACGGACGCTTCTTCAAGCCCTCCGGCAGCGAGGTTACCCTGTCGGAGATGGAGCGTCATGTCTCCAACATCCTCGCCGGCCTGTTCAGTCTCGGCGGAAAGAACGACGTGGCGGTGATCGAAGCGCTGATCCAGTTTGACCCGGTGTTCGACGGCTACTCCTTCGAGGGGGTGCCCGACATCCGGCTGATCGTCTTCAAGGGTTACCCGGTGATGGGGATGCTGAGGCTGTCCACCGCCGCCTCCGACGGCAAGGCCAACCTGCACCAGGGGGCGGTGGGCGTCGGCATCGACATCGCCACCGGACGGGCGCTCAGGGCGGTTCAGTTCGATGAGCCGGTCACCCATCATCCGGACACCAACAAGGAGTTGTCGGCGATGCAGGTGCCCCACTGGGACCGGCTGCTGACCCTGGCCGCCGGCTGCTACGAGATGTCCGGCCTCGGTTACCTGGGTACGGATATGGTGCTGGACACCGACCGGGGTCCGCTGCTGCTCGAGCTCAACGCCCGGCCCGGGCTGGCGATTCAGATCGCCAACGGCGAGGGGCTGCTGCCCAGGCTGCGTCAGGTGGAGGCCCTGCCGGCCCATCCGGTTGACGTGGAAATCCGGGTACAGCGTGCCAAGGAGTGGTTTGGCCGTGCCCCTCAGATGGCCTGACGCGCTGTTGATGCTGGCCCTGGCCGGTTTTGGCGCCCAGGGTCAGATGCTGGAACTGTGCGATCAACTGGTCACCTCCCCGGCGGGTGACTCGCCGCTGGCCCTCGCTCGCTACCAGGCGCAGCTGGTCCGGTTGCAGGATCAACTGCGGGCGCTGCCCCAGCCCGGTGAGCATCAGGCCAACTGCTACCACAAGGTCAGCCGCGCCCTGGCCCGCTTCAGCGGCCAGCGGAACCTTCCCTTGCCGCTGCTCTCCGCCCAGGCGGACTATCTGCTGATGGCTCAGGACAACCGTCGAGCCATCCAGATCAACCGCGAGCGCTGCCAGCGAGCGGGGATGCAGGGGGAACAGGCCAGGGTACTGCCGCTGTCGAAGCGCGAGGTCGGTCGCTACCTGTTTCAGGCGGCGGACAGCTCCTGTGCCCGCTCGGTGTGGCTGGCCTGGCAAAACCGCGGCGGCGACCAGGCGGACAGCAAACTGGCTGAGATTCTCACCCTCTCCCATCAGCAGGCCCGCTCCATGGGCTATCCCTCCACCCTGGCGTGGCGACTCGATGGCGCCTACCTGAACAGTTATCCCCAGGCCGAGCAGTTCCTCTCCGGGCTGGTGGCCACAGCGACTCCCCTGCCCTGGCAACGCCCCAATACCCCGAGATATCGCTACATCGATCCGCCGCGGCTGGCTCGGGCGACCCTGATGCAGCTGACCAGGCTGCTCGGCCTCTCTCTGCAGCCCCTTGGCCCGGACCAGTGGCAGCTCTGGGATGGACGGCGCTACCTGGGCCAGCTGGGCCTGATACCCGGTGACCGCAGTCACTATTGGCCGGTGCAGCGGCACCTGGTGGGTCACTTCACCGGCATGGGGCAGATCCTCTACCGCCAAAACGAGCGTTGGCGAGGCGAGCACCTGTCTGAGCTGGTGGCCAGCATCACCGAGGCACTCTATCACCTGGCCGGCCACTCCCTGGCCCACTACCGGGCAGAGGAGCAGGAACCGGACCTGGCCGGACTGCCCAGGGCCATCGGCCTGGCCCTGGGGGCCGAGCCCGGCTTTGTTCGTCTCCTTCCCCAGGCCCCGGACGTCGAGCCCCTGGCATTTGGACCCGGCGAACTGCTCAGGGCCAGGCTGGCTCTGGCATTCTGGCATCAGGCCAGTCACCAGCCGGCGCGTCTCGACCGGTATCAGGCCGGGCTGTTTGCCCGCTACTATGGTCAGCCTGCCCCCCAGGGCTGGAAGCCGCTGAGCGCCTACCCCAACCTGGTTGAACAGGGCCCGTTGATCTACGGCAGCCTGCTGGCAAAAAAAACCGCCATGGATCTGATCGATCAATGGCGGTCTGGGTCGGTGTCCGGTCCTCAGCTGTGGGAGCAGCTGTTCGTCAACAGCAATCACCGGGCGTTCGCGCCATCACTGGCGCAGCTGGGCTTAGGCCAGCGCCAGTAACCTCTCCCTGGCCTGCTCGACCGACTGGTCGTTGATGGCCACGCCGGCGGCGCTGACCACCTGCACGTCGGAAATGCCGATAAAGCCGAGGACGGTCTGCAGGTAGGTGTCGTTATGGTTCAGGTCGGCCAGCGGCGTCCCCTCGCTGTAGTCGCCGCCGCTGGAGGCGACAATCACCGCCCGGCGTCCACCCAGGGCGCCCTTGGGTCCCTGCTCGGTGTAGTTGAAGGTACGCCCGACCCGGCAGATCTGATCGATCCACGCCTTCATGCCGCCACTGACCGAGAAGTTGTGCATCGGCGAACCCAGCACGATTTCGTCGGCGGCAAACAGTTCATCCACCAGGGAGTCGGACTGGGCAACCAGACGCCTCTGCTCAGGGCTGCGCTGGTCCTCCGGCGTGTAGAAGGCGCCGATGGTGGCCTGGCTCAGGGGCTGTACCGCATCGCCGGAGACGTCACGGCGGATCACCCGCCCCTGGGGGTTGGCGCTTTGCCATTTGTCGGCGTAGGCGGCGGTCAGGCCGCGGGTGTTGGAACCTTGGTCGTTTGGGCTGGCATCGACGATCAACAGGGTTTTCATCTTGGTGTCCTTCATAGTCCAGTTCATTACCATTGGCGTCAATATTAATTGCACATAATGGAAATAAAACTGCATAATGTTGGCCAAACCATTCTAAGGAATCGAATGATGTACCGACCCCACTCGACCCTGGAACAGTGGCGCATCCTGCAGGCCGTGGTCGATCACGGCGGCTATGCCCATGCGGCGGAGGCGCTCAATAAGAGCCAGAGCTCACTGAACCATGCCGTCGCCAAGCTGCAGAGCCAGCTGGGCGTTCAGTTGCTGGAGGTGAGGGGACGCAAGGCGGAACTGACCGAGGAGGGCAAGGTGCTGCTGCGCCGCTCCCGCCAGCTGACCCAGCAGATCGAGCAGCTTGAGCAGCTGGCCGCCAACATGGAGCAGGGGTGGGAGCACGAACTGCTGATCTCCCGGGAAGCGATCTACCCCTCCAGCTACCTGTTTGACGCCCTGTCCCGCTTCTACCCTGAGAGCCGCGGCACCCGGGTGACGGTGATCGATAACATCATCAGCGGGTCCACCGACGCCATCACCAACCGCAAGGTGGACCTGGCGATCTCCGGCCATGTCCCCGCCGGTCACCTTGGCATTCCGCTGGCGCTGATCCGCATGGTGCTCTGCTGTCACCGAGATCACCCCTTGACCCGCGAGGAGCAGGTGGAACCGGGACGGCTGGAGCAGGAGCTGCAGATAGTGATCCGCGACACCGGTCCCCTGGCGGCGGACCCCGACAAGGATATCGGCTGGCTCAAAGCCAAGGAGCGCTGGACGGTCAGCCAGTTCCGCGATGCCATCGACATCCTGCGCCGCGGCGTGGGGTTCTGCTGGATTCCGCAACATGAGGTGCAGCCCCACCTGGACACCGGAGAGCTGGTTGAACTGCAATCTACGGTGTACAAACACCTGATCCCAATCAACCTTATCGTACCGGACCAGGACAACCTGGGCCCGGCGGGCAAGCGCTTCGCCGAGATGATTCGCGAATGCAGTCCCATGGGCTGCGATCCCACCCTGGGCCGAAACCCGTCGTCGCCGCTGCGCGACTGACCGCCACCAGCGGCCGGCGGCGTGCCCTCAGGTTAACTCGGCACGGAACAGTCGGTGCAGCGCACGCACCGCCGGGGTCAGCCGATGCCGGTCGGTCACCAGTAGCGACAGGGGTGCCGGCTCCCCCAGCCAGTCGGGGGCGACCGCCACCAGGGTGCCGCGATCCAGATCCCCTTTGACGTCCAGCGCCGACTTGTAGGCGATGCCCCGGCCCTCCCTGGCCCACTGCTGCACCAGGGCGCCGTCATCACAGCGGCGTCGGCCGGACACCCTCACCTGATGCAGTCGCCCCTCCACCCAGAAACGCCACAGGTCATACTGCCGATCGCCCAGCACGAAACACAGGCACTGGTGCTCCAGCAAGGCTTGGGGACTCCGGGGACGGCCCTGGCGCTCCAGATAGTGGGGGGAGGCCACCAGAATACGGCGGTTGTCCGGCACCACCGGCAACGAGATCAGGCCACTGGCAGCGGCATCGCCGTAACGCAGGGCCAGGTCGACCGGCTGATTGAATCCATCACTTATCCTGTCGGTCAGGGAGAGGCTGAGCTCCAACTGAGGATTGTCCTCCATGAATCGATCCAGGGCGCCCAGCAGTCGCTCCCGCCCCAGCGCCGAGGGGATCGACAGCTGCAGTGTGCCGCTCAGCCCCTCACCCCGGCTGCGCCCCGGCCGAGCCGCCTGTTCGATGAGGCCGACCCCTTCGGTAACAGCGCCGAGGAATCGCTCCCCCTCGGCGGTCAGGCGAATGCTCCTGGTAGTACGAACAAAAAGGGCGTAACCCAATTCGGCCTCCAGCCGTTTGATGGCCGCGCTGACCGCGGCCGGAGTCAGGTCCATCCGCCGGGCACAGGCGGACAGCGACCCCAGCCGGGCGGTATGGATGAACAGGGTGAGATCCTGGAGTGACTTCATATTCAAATATGTTTTGAAAGAGATGCAATCATATCGATGTTTTTCAATTATGAACTACAAATTATCGTTGCACTATCTTAAGACACACCAGTTGGAACCTAAGGAGTGCCCATGAAAGCGTTTGGATACCGTCATCCCCACCCACTGGACAGCGACACCGGCCTGGAGGCGGTAGAGTTGCCCATTCCCAGTGCGACAGGGGAAGACCTGCTGGTCAGAGTCAGGGCGATCTCCGTCAACCCGGTGGACACCAAGGTGCGCCAGCGCGCCGGCGGCGTCGAAGGGGTGAATGACGGCTACAAGATCCTCGGCTGGGACGCCGCGGGCGAGGTGGTGGCCATCGGCGATGGGGTCACCGACTTTCAGGTGGGCGACCCGGTGTGGTACGCCGGCGACCTCACCCGTCCCGGCAGCAATGCCGAATACCAGCTGGTGAACCAGAAGTTGGTCGGCCGCAAGCCGGAGAATCTGAGCTTCGCCCAGGCCGCCGCCCTGCCCCTGACCACCATCACCGCCTGGGAGCTGCTGTTCGAGAGGCTGAAGTTGGACCCCGACGCCGATCTCAGTCAGCGAAAATTGCTGGTGATTGGTGCCGCCGGTGGCGTTGGCTCGATCCTGCTGCAGTTGGCCAACCACCTGACCGATATCCAGGTGGTCGCCACCGCCTCCCGCCCGCAAACCGTGGAGTGGGTCAAACGCCTCGGCGCCGACCAGGTGATCGACCACAGCCTGCCCCTGTCGGAAGCATTGCAACAGGCGGGCATTGAGGGCATTACCGACGTGGCCAGCCTGACCCACAGTGAACACCACTGGCCGGAGATCGCCAAGCTCATCGCCCCCCAGGGCCAGCTGGCGCTGATCGATGATGCCCCCAGCCTGGACATCATGCCGTTTAAGCAGAAGAGCATCTCGGTGCACTGGGAGTTCATGTTTACCCGTTCGCTGTTTAATACCCCGGACAAGGCAAAGCAGCAGCAACTGCTGAACCGGGTGGCCGATCTGGTGGAGTCCGGGGCGGTCATCACCACCGCCGATGCCCACTTTGGCCCGATCACCGCCAAGAACCTCAGGCGAGCCCACGCCCTGCTGGAATCCGGCCAGGCCAGGGGCAAGATCGTGCTCGAGGGCTTTGAGAACTGAGTAGCCATCTTCTGGCTCCCGGCCACTGCCGGCGGGAGCCAGGGTGTGATAGGTCAGAAAGCGGCGTCAAACCATGGCTGGCCGTACCCACATTCCGGGGCACTGAGTTCATCAAAACCTAGCATCAGGTGAATATGAATTGGCCGCAACTTCAGACAACGTCCCTGTTTAACACTCACTCCTCCTTCCCTGGGCTTCGTCCGGTTCCAACCGCCTCTCCTAAGTTGTGGTTCCCCTCTAAGTAGAGTTAATAGAAACCAAATAAACTACAGGCAACAATATCGCAATTGGGTGTTATTTACTCCCGGCTTCGTATCAGACGCCGAAATTATTTCAATCTTAAAAAAATTATACAACGCACTGAAAAAAAGGCGACTATCACTAGACAGATGGCCACACAGGAAAGCGGTTGCGTCATTTTTTTGACGCAACCGCTTTTATAATTCACTTTCTGTTCTAAAATCATTTCGGGTTCAGGATGACCTGAATTAACTGGACACAGTTACCAAAGTTTTCTCCGATAAAAACCGGATTGAGTTTCTGGCGGGTGGGCTCGTTTTATTTTTGACCATCCACCTAATTTTCTCTGAAGGTTATTAATGGCAACTATCGTCAGAATATAAAGGATGATGAATTATGATGAACTCGAAATTTACCTCGCTCTCCTTGCTGGTTGGCAGTCTGCTCTTGGCGCCCGCACTGTACGCCGACAACACCGCCTCGGCGTTTACCGAAGACGGCACCGCCGTCATCGGGGCCGCCGCCGTGAGGGCCTCCCTCACCGATGAGGAGGGGTTCACCAAGGTGCTCTCCACCGAGCTCAAGAACTCCGGCACCCCCAAGGACCTGGTCATCGGCTTGTCGTTCGAAACCAGCCTGTTTACCGAAACCGTCGTCGCCAGCAAGAACGGTAACAAGACCACCTCCATGGCCGATGCCACCATCGAGATGAAGGTCTATGTGGACGGCGTCCCGGCCGCCCCCGGCACCGTGATATTCGATAAGCGCACCCAGACCCTTTGGGCCAAGCTGGGCGGTTCCCTGGATTGCACCGATACCAACGGTGACTCGATCGTCTCGTTCGACGAGTGCCTGGTGACTGAGGAGGAGATTGGCCTGATCCTCGATACCCGGGCGGCCCACACCTTTAACTTCCTCGCCTACAACATCGGCTCCGGCAGCCATACCATCGAAGCGTACGCCAAGCTAAGCAAGGATGGTGAGGTGGTTGTCGAGAATCCCGAGGACGGCTACGGCTCAACCAACGCCAGTGCCAGCCTGGGCAAGGGAACGCTGAGCGTATGGGAGGTCCACGGTTCCAATACGAACTAATTATTAGTTAATTGAAGACAACAACTTCAACTGTGGGTGACAAGGATGTCCAACTCCGATCTTCAGGGGGCAAATCTATTTTGCCCCCTTAAATTTTCCGGCTATCAAATTTGCCGCCCTCTCAATTCGTACGCCGTCTTTGACTGACCCGTTGTCACCCATTGCATAAACCCAGGGACAATCACCCAGTTATTTCTCGCTCAACGAACACTTAATAAATCCATCTATCTAATAAACTGGCTTTTTATATCTGTAGAATCAGAGTGACGACATGGAGCGCCTCCGGCGCTCTCATGCCGGCAGACCATGAAACACCCTGTCCCAGTCCTTCCATACCGGGGTCAACCCCGCTGCCGCGATCGCCTCGGCCACCAATTGTGGTGACCGGTCGTCGTCGATGGAGAACTGCGCCAGGTCGTCGCTGGGGTCGGCGTAGCCTCCGGGACGGGTGCTGGAGCCGGCGCTCATGCTGGTGGGGCCCAGGGTCATGACGCTGTCCCTGAACAGGGCCGATTCCCGGGTCGACAGGGACAGCTCCAGCTCGGGGCCAAACAGGCGCAGGGCGCAGATCAGCTGCAGCAGTTCCCGCTCCCCGACCGGACTTACCGGCTCCACCCCGCCGGTGCAGGGCCTCAGCCTTGGAAAGGAGACCGAATAGCGACTGCGCCAATAGCGGCGCTGCAGATACGCCAGGTGCAGCGCCACCATGGCCGCCTCCACCCGCCAGTTTGCCAGTCCATAGAGGGCGCCGATGCCGATCTTGTCCACCCCCGCCTGGCCCAGGCGATCCGGGGTGTCCAGCCGGAAACGAAAGTCCTGTTTGTTGCCACGCAGATGATGCTGGCCATAGGTGGGTCTGTGGTAGCTCTCCTGGTACACCATCACCCCATCCAGGCCCAGGGCGCGCAGTTCGGCATAGTCGCCGGCTTCCAGGGGCTGCACCTCCATCATTACCGTGGAGAAACGCGCCTTGATGATGGGCAGCACCCGCCGAAAGTAGGCCATGCCCACCTTGGTTTCATGTTCCCCGGTGACCAGCAGGATGGCGTCAAACCCCAGCTCCTTGATGGCCTCCAGCTCCCTGTCTAATTCGGCGTCGGTGAGGGTATGGCGCTTGATGCGGTTGCTCATGGCAAAGCCGCAGTAGTCGCACTCGTTGGCGCAGAGGTTGGAGAGATACAGCGGCACATACAGCCCCATGGTGTTACCGAAACGGCGTCGGGTCAGGGCCTGGGATCGCCTGGCCATCGGCTCCAGGTAGGGTGAGGCCGCCGGCGAGATCAACGCCCTAAACCCACGCCAATCCAGTTTCGGCGCCGCCAGGGCCCGCTCAACCTCAGCCTCCGTGGTGGCGTTGATGGTCAGCGCCAGATGATCCCAATCCTGGCGCTGCCACAGCTCGAAAAAACTCATGGACTACTCCAGGAAACCGGTCAGCGGGCTTGACGCATTGGCCTCAGCGGAGACCTGGCCCAGCCCCGCCTCATAAGCACTGCGGCCGCAGGCGACCGCCTGGCGAAAAGCGCCGGCCATGGCCACCGGATCGCCGGCGACGGCGATGGCGGTATTGACCAGCACCGCATCGGCCCCCAGCTCCATCGCCCCACAGGCGTGGGACGGCGCCCCGATGCCGGCATCCACCACCACCGGTACCGATGCCTGCTCGACGATGATCTGCAGAAACTCCCTGGTTTTCAGTCCCTGATTGGAGCCGATGGGCGCCCCCAGGGGCATCACTGCGGCGCAGCCCGCCTCCTCCAGCCGTTTGCACAGCACAGGATCCGCATGGCAGTAGGGCAACACCACGAACCCCTCGGCACACAACTGGTCGGCGGCCTTGAGGGTTTCGATGGGATCCGGCAGCAGATAACGGGGATCGGGGTGGATCTCCAGCTTGAGCCAGCGGGTGCCCAGGGCCTCGCGGGCCAGATGGGCGGCATAGACCGCCTCCTCGGCGCTCTTGGCGCCCGAGGTATTGGGCAACAGGTTAACCCCCAGATCGCGGATGGGGCCATAGATGTCCCCCTGGCCGCCCGAGAGGTCCACCCGCTTTAGAGCCAGGGTAACCAGTTGCGAGCCGCTGGCTTCCAGGGCCTGAATCATCAGGCTATCGGAGGCAAACTTGCCGGTGCCGCTAAACAGGCGCGAGTCAAAGGTTTTATCGGCGATGGTCAGCATGGTTACCCCCCTGCGATGACGCTGAACAGATCTATGGTATCCCCGTCATAAAGGGGGGTTTGCGGCCATTGGCCCCTGGGCACTATGGTGCCGTTGACTGCCAGGGCCAGGGCACCGCCCTGCTGTTTCAGTTCCGCCAGCAGCTCGTCCAGGTTGGCGCTCTCGACCCGGCGCGCCTCACCGTTAATAATCAGTTTCATGATGCTCTCCACACAGGGGGCAGTGGGGGTTGGCCGCCAGGGTAAACTGACGCCAACTGAAGGTGCGGCCATCGAACCGATGAAGTTGGTCGCTACCGACCTGTTCACCGAGCAGCCACTTAAGTGCCAGGGTTGCCTGCAGGGCGCCGATGGCGGACACCACAGGCGGGGCGACGCCGGCTTCGCTGCAGCGCATCGGCTCGGCACCCTCCCCCTCCGGACAGAAGCAGGCGAAGCAGGGTCCGCCGGGCAGGATCAGCTGCAACTGGCCCTGCCAGCCGATGGCGGCCGCGCTGACCAGCGGCCGCTGCAGGCGCACACAGACCCGGTTGATCCGCTGGCGGCTCTCCAGGGTGTCGGTGCAATCGAGCACCAGATCCACCTCGGCAAGCAACCTATGGAGAAGCGCCTCATCGGCCATCTGGGCAAAGGCTTCGACCCGGATTTCCGGGTTCAGTCCCAGGGCCCAGCGACGCGCCAGCCGCGCCTTGGGCTGGCCCACGTCAGAGCGGCGATAGATCCACTGGCGGTGGAGGTTGGACAACGACAGGGTATCCCCGTCCAGCAGCAGCAGGCGACCGACACCGCACCCCGCCAGGTTGGCCAGGACCGGCACCCCCAGGCCGCCGAGGCCGATGATCGCCACGCTCGTTTGGGCCAACTGACGCTGCCCCGGCTCGCCCCATCCAGGCAGCAGCATCTGCCGGCCGTATCGCAGGAACTGGTGATCACTGAGCATGGGCGGCCTCCCGGGCTCCCTGACCCGACTCAAAGGCGCTCCACAGCTGCTCCAGGGCGCGGGTGAGATCCGCTGCCTGGGTGACGGCACGCACCACGGCGATGCCGCCCACCCCGGTGGCCGCCACCGACGAAGCACGCTGCTGGTCGATACCACCGATGGCCACCGTCGGCCAACGGCCCGCCAGCAGCTTGTGATAACGGGCCAGGCGCTCAAGTCCCTGAGGCTGGGAGGGCATCTGCTTGGTGGTGGTGGGAAAAATGTGCCCCAGGGCGATGTAGCTGGGCGCCAGCGCCACCGCCCTCATGATCTCAAAGTAGCCATGGGTAGACAGGCCCAGGCGCAGGCCCGCCTCGGCGATGGCGCCAAGGTCCGCCGCCACCACATCCTCCTGGCCCAGGTGAACCCCATAGGCGCCGTGCTTTACCGCCAGCTGCCAGTAATCGTTGATGAACAGCCGGGCACCACAGCGACGTCCCATGGCGGCGGCCTTGGCCACCAGGGGCTCCGCCTGCTCCAGGGTGAGATCCTTGATTCTCAGTTGCAGGGTTCTCACCCCCTGGGCCAGCAGCCTTTCCAGCCACTCCAGGGAGTCCACCACCGGGTAGAGCCCCAACTCCTGGGTGTCACAGGGGACAAAGGGGACAATAGCCTCGCCATAGGGCCCGTCGAAACCAAAGGCCTGCTCCATGGCGCTGCCAGGCAGAGGCACAGCGGGGAAAGCCTCAAACTTCTGTGGCCAGCCGGTCCGGGCCAGGGGGCCGGGTCCCTGGCCCAGCCGCGCGCTCTGCTTCAGTCCGGCGTGCAGGTAAGCCCGGGTGAGCACCAGGGCATCCTCCATCGGATACCCCAGGGCCAGGAACGCGGCCAGGGCCGATGACAGGGTGCAACCACTGCCGTGGGTATTGCGGGTGTCGATGCGCGGGCCGTCCAGCAGGAAGTGCCCGCACCCATCCAGGTAGAGATCGACGCAGCGACCGGAGAACGGCTCAAAGTGTCCTCCCTTGGCCAGCACCGCCCTGGCGCCTCTAGCCAACAACTGTCGGGACGCCTGGGTCACATCGGCGGCACAATGAATCGGCCGGCCGGTCAACGCCGCCAGTTCATCGCCGTTGGGGGTCACCAGGGTGACCAGGGGCAGCAGGGGATCGAACCTGGAATCGGCACCGTCGCTGCCTGACAGGCGATCGCCGCAGGAGGCTATCAACACAGGATCCAGGATCACCGGCACCTTGAGTGGCCTTTCCGACAACCACTCGGCCAGCAGCCGGATCTGTACGTCGTCCGCCAGCAGGCCCACCTTGATCGCCACCGGTGGCAGATCCCGCCACAGGGTGTCGAGCTGGGCGAGGAATACCGAATCACCGACCCGCTCCACGGCAGTGACCTCCACCGAGCTTTGGGCGGTGACACTGGTGACCACCGAGCAGCCGTGGCAGCCGAGATCGGCCAAGGTGTGAAGATCCGCTTGCAGACCGGCGCCGCCGCCGCAATCGGAGCCGGCGATGGTCCAGACGATGGGTTTGCTCATCGGTCGCTCTCCCCTTCGACGGCGTGATACAGCTCCCCGCCCTGATCGCGAAACGCCCTGGATTGTGCCGCCATGCCCGCTTCGATGCTTCTCTGCACCTCCACCACCTGGGTCGCCCCCGCCACCGACTCGGGGTGGGCGGCGGCGTATTCACGTACCTCCTGGGTGATCTGCATGGAGCAGAACTTGGGACCACACATGGAGCAGAAGTGGGCCACCTTGGCGGACTCCTGGGGCAGCGACGCATCGTGATAGGCTCGGGCAGTCCCGGGATCCAATGCCAGGTTGAACTGGTCCTCCCAGCGGAACTCGAAACGCGCCAGGGAGAGGGCGTTGTCGCGGATCTGGGCGCCGGGGTGGCCCTTGGCGATGTCGGCGGCATGGGCGGCGATCTTGTAAGCGATCAGCCCCTGTTTGACGTCCTCCTTGTCCGGCAGACCCAGGTGCTCCTTGGGGGTGACATAGCAGAGCATGGCACAGCCATACCAGCCAATCATCGCCGCGCCGATACCGGAGGTGAAGTGATCGTAGCCCGGAGCGATGTCGGTGATCTGCGGACCCAGGGTGTAAAACGGCGCCTCGAAGCAGGCCTCCAGCTGCTTCTCCATGTTCACCTTCACCAGGTGCATGGGTACGTGACCCGGGCCTTCGATGATGGTTTGCACCTCGTGCCTCCAAGCTACCTGGGTCAGTTCACCCAGGGTCTGAAGCTCGGCAAACTGGGCCCGGTCGTTGGCGTCGGCGATGGAACCGGGACGCATGCCGTCTCCCAGGGAAAGCGCGACGTCGTAACGGGAACAGATGGCACAGATCTCCTCGAAATGGGTGTAGAGGAAGCTCTCCTTGTGGTGGGCCAGGCACCACTTGGCCATGATGGAGCCGCCACGGCTGACGATGCCGGTGACCCGCTCGGCGGTCATGGGCACATAGCGCAGCAGCACCCCGGCGTGGATGGTGAAATAGTCCACCCCCTGCTCCGCCTGTTCAATCAGGGTGTCGCGGAAGATAGGCCAAGTCAGCTCTTCGGCGATGCCGTTCACCTTCTCCAGGGCCTGGTAGATGGGTACGGTGCCGATGGGCACCGGGCTGTTGCGGATGATCCACTCCCGGGTCTCGTGGATGTGGCGACCGGTGGAGAGATCCATCACCGTATCGGCGCCCCAGCGACAGCTCCACACCAGCTTCTCCACCTCCTCCTCGATGGAGGAGCTCACCGAGGAGTTGCCGATGTTGGCGTTCACCTTCACCAGGAAGTTACGGCCAATGATCATCGGTTCCGCCTCCGGGTGGTTGATGTTGGCGGGGATGATGGCCCGTCCGGCAGCCACCTCACTGCGGACGAACTCTGGCGTGATCGCCTCAGGCAAGTTAGCACCGAAGCTTTGGCCAGGGTGGGCCCGGGTCAGAATCTCGTTGCGGATCCGCTCCCTGCCCAGGTTCTCCCGGATCGCTACATACTCCATCTCCGGGGTGATGATCCCCCTGCGGGCGTAGTGCATCTGGGAGACGTTCCTGCCCTCGCGGGCTCGGCGGGGCTTGGGCAAATGCTCGAATCTCAGGTGATCAAACCCCGCATCGGCCAGCCGCTGCTGGGTGTAATCGGAGCTGGCCTGGGGCAACGCCTCGGTGTCGTCGCGCTCGAGGATCCACCGGCGGCGCAGCGGCACCAATCCCTTGCGCACATCCAGCTCTGAGTCTGGATCGCTGTAGGGACCGGCGGTGTCATAGACGGGGATCGCGTCGTTGTCGCGGGTGACGGGGTGGTCGCGGCTGCCGCCGATCACCGACGGGGTCAGCTGCACCTGACGCATGCCGACGCGGATATCGTCGCGGCTGCCGGTCAGGTAGATCTTCTCGGAACTGGGGAAGGGGTGGCCCTTGAGGGTGTCCAGGTAGGCTTGGGCCTGTTCTCTGTTGTGGCGTCTGGTCGACATCAGCAATCTCCGGTTGGGATAAAGGGAAATTGCTTGTCGGACGGGTTCCTGAAAAAAGTGGCAGCCTGGCCGGGGGATCCGGGATCACTTGTAAGGGGGATCGCACCCGTCAGGCTGTTGCTTGTTTTCCTACGCAGGTTCTAACCTGTTCAGGTTCCACGGATTCCGCAATGCGGTCTCAGCCCTAAGGCACTCCGACAAGACCGAGCCAGTATAGGTAGGAAAATTTCAGGTTACAACCGGGAAATCTGCGTCCTGAATGAAAAAAGGTCCGGAAGCACTTTTCCGGACCTTGGAGAACATCAGCGAAAATGGCGCCAAATTGTCGGCATCTTAAGCGAATCAGTTCGCTTTTGCGTTGGAACCAATGTGTTCGTCGAGGAACTTGAGCATCATGGTGTAGAGCTCTTTGTTGTTCTCCTCATCGTAGAAGCCGTGTCCCTCGGTGTTCTTAAACAACCAGGTGTAGGGCTTGTTCGCCTTCTTCAGGGCATCCGCCATCACATGGGCGTTCTCATAGTGCGCCTGCAGATCCTTGCCACCATGGACCAGGAACACGCCGGCCTTGATCTTATCGGCAAACTTGGCGGGAGAGCGGGAGTCACGCTCCTCCTTGGTCTTACCGAAGGCCTGGGACATGTAGCGCTCACCCCAGCCGATGCGCTCGGCCACGTTGCCCTTGTTCATCATCAGGTCCAGATCGTACACCCCCACATAGCCGATGGCGCACTGGTAGAGATCGGGCTCCTTTACCACCCCCATCAGGGAAGCGTAACCGCCATAACTGGCGCCGGAGATGCAGATGCGATCCTTGTCGGCGATGCCCTGGTCAATGGCCCACCTGGTGGCATCGGTCAGGTCATCCTGCATGGTTCCGCCCCACTCGCCGTAACCCATGTCCTCGAACTCACGGCCATAGCCGCCGGAGCCGCGGAAGTTCACCTGCAGTGTGGCATAACCGCCGGAGGCGTACATCTGAGTTTCAGGGTTAAAGCCCCAGTGGTCTCGGGGACCGTAGGGACCACCGTGAGGATGGATGATCAACGGCAGGTTCTTCGCCTCCATCCCGGCGGGGATGGTCAGGTAACCGTGCAGCTGCAGGCCGTCTCTCGCCTTGAAACTGACCGGCTTGACCGTGGCCATCTTCTTGTCATCGATCCAGGGACGGGTGGAGGTCAGGTAGGAGACCTTGCGCGCGGTGCGGTCATAGAGGAAGAACTGGCCTGGATTGCGATCGGAACGGACCTTCACCACCCATTTGCTGTCGTCCCTGGTCTGAGAGGTAATGCTGATCACCTGCCCGGGGAAGGCCGCTTCCAGTCCACGGTACTCCTTGGCATAAGCGGAGTCTTCATCGAAGAAGATTGCCTCCGGAACACCATCTTCGGCGATGGCACCGACGATCTCATTGACCTTCTTGCCATCTTCCTTGAAGTAGGCACGATAGAGCGGACGCAGGTCCACCACCTCATGCTTGGCCAGCAAGGTCTTCTCCTTGCTATCCAGATCAAAGCGGTAGAGCGCCTTCTGGCTCTGGTCGATATTCTCAGACAGGATCAGCCCGCGGTTGTCGGCGGTAAAGTCGACGATCTCGGTCGCACCGGCCGCACTGCTTCTTACATGACTGACCGAGGAGAACTCCTCCCACTCACCGCTGCTGGGATCCTTATAGTAATAGCTGCTCTTACCGGTGGCTTCCGCCTTCAGCAGCCCATCGCGCTCGGTTTCATAGGAGGAGGTCACTCGCCAGTTGCCCTCGTGATCCACCTCAACGCTGTTGTTCTTAAAGTCTGAACGCTCAAGCAGGCGCTTCCTGCCGGTGTAGATGTTCAGCTTATACAGATCGGTGAACTGGCTGCGTTTTTCGTTGGAGGCGATCAGGATATGCTTGGGATCGTCGCCCAGCAGGTCAACCATTTGAAACGCCGCGCGTTCACCGCTGCTGCCCTTTCGGTAGCCAAAAAGTTGCTCGCGCTTGGAGCAATCGGCATTTCCGGCAAAGAGTTCACCGGTCCAGCGGGGCTGGGCAAACTGACCGGTCTGGGTGGAGATGGTCATCAGCAGACGATCGTCGTTCCCCCACCAGTACCCCGCAACACTCTCCTTGTCTCGAAAGTAGAACTGGCACTGGATGGAGAAATCCTTGGCCGACAGCACCGCCAGACGGGTGTGGTCCTTAAATGGATAAGTTGCAGCAAAGTACTCGCCGTCGGGCGAGATTTTCATGCTGTTGTACGCAGCGTGCTTTGAAAACTGTTCCACATCCTGGGACAGGGCAACACCGGGAGCGGCCAGGGCAGTTATCAGCGCTAAACTTCCAATTTTCATTATGCTTATGCTCACTTCCGTGAAAAAAACACAATATATCAGCAACAAACGCCACCCTCAACGAAGAACTTTTTCATCTGGAGCCATCAACGGCTACAACTGAACGTCATTCTCGTCACAAGCCACCACAATTGTTTACATCGCATTACTGAATTGGTAGTGTCCTAGGCAGAGATACCTGTATCTCTCTAATAAAAATCCAAAAAACAACAATCGTTCAGGGAATTTACCCCGCCTGGCCTCAGGTGGGTATGTCCGCTGACGGAGGACATGGGATGTTTACAAGAAGTAAAATCAGCAAGTCTGTTGCTTTGAGTTTTCTGGGAAGTTCCATCCTGATTTCAGGAATGGCCTTCGCCGAAGAGGAAGCAACCAAGGTCAAGAAAGAAGACGAGATTGAACGCATTGAGGTGACCGGTTCACGCATCAGCCGCATGGACGCCGAGGGCCCAGCCCCGGTGGTGGTGATCTCCGCCGACGATTTCAAGGACAAGGGCTTTAACACCGCCCACGATGCTCTGAAGGCCCTGTCTCAGAACACCGGTACCGTGCAGGGTAACGAGTTTGGTGCCCAGGGTGGTTTTACCGCCAACGCCGACACCATCAACCTGCGTGACCTGGGGCCGGGTTACACCCTGGTTCTGGTGAACGGCCGCCGCATCGCCGAAAACCCCACTCCCTACAACGGCCAGAGTAACTTCGTTAACCTGGCCAGTATCCCCTTCGCCGCCATCGACCGCATCGAGATCCTGACCAGTGGCGCCTCCGCCATCTATGGTTCCGACGCCGTTGCCGGTGTGGTTAACGTGATCCTGAAGAAGGATGTGGAGGAGACCACAGTTTCCGCCCAACTGGGCACCACCAAGGATGGTGGCGGTGACACCGGTCGCCTGCAGCTGGTCACCGGCTCCGTCGGCGATAAGCACTCCATCACCACTGCCCTGGAGTACTACAAACAGGATCCCATCTACGGTAAGGATCGTGACTGGCTGGACTCCGTCGATGACGGTCCTGCCGGCGTCAACTACCTGACCCGCGGCATCTTGCTGTTTGACAACGTCAACGGAACCTATGTCGATCCCGGCGAGCAGGCCTGTATCGACTCAGGTTCCGGCTACGAGTACACCTCCCGAGAGGGCCGAGGCTTCTACTGTGGTTACGACGGCACCGGTGAGTACTCGATTCAGAACGAGCGGGAAACCATGTCCGCCTACCTGACCGGCAGCTACATCATCAACGACAACCTGGAGCTGTTCTTCGACGGCATGTTCCAGGACATGGAGTCTGAAATCCGCGGCTTCCGTCACTTCGTCTCCGAAGATGTGCTGGAGTGGCGTGAAGATGGCAGCGGCAACCTGGCGGACCACCCTGCTTTCGGTGCCGGATACGAGAATTACGATTACATTCTTAAGCAGCGCATCTTCTCCTTCGACGAACTGGGTGAAGCCACCACCGACTTCGACGAGCAGGTGTGGGCCGCAACTGTCGGCATCCAGGGCACCTTCGGCGAGACCATGGCGTGGAAGGCCTACTACAACGAAAGCCGCTACGACTATGAGACCTCCCGTGCCCGCCTGAAGGAGGAGAAGGTATACGAGTACTTCATCGGTACCGAGTCTATCGGCTTTGGCCTGCCTGACGGTCAGGGGAGCGTGGGTCTGTACGATCCCATCACCGATGAGATCCGCAATGACCTGGTCGGCTACCAGGTGATCAAGTCCGACTCCTACTCCCGCACCCTGGCCTTCGTGCTGACCGGTGAAGTGATGGACCTGCCTGCAGGCCCAATGGCCTTCGCTGCGACTGCCGAGATGAACCGTCAAGGTTATGATCTGAAACAGGATGATCGTACCCTGAACAAGGACGGCATGGGCTGGTACAACCTGACCGGTACCGTGGGTGGTGGTGACCGTGACCGCTACGCCATCGGCGCCGAGGTGCTGATCCCGGTTCTGGACAACCTGGAGTTCGAACTGGCCGGCCGTTACGATGAGTACGACGACGACACCACCGACGTGGGTGGCCGGTTCACCCCCTCCGCCAAGGCCACCTACCGCCCCATCGAAGAGGTGATGGTGCGTGCCAGCTACGGTGAGAGCTTCCGTGCCCCCGACATGCACTACGTGTTCGCCGGGGACAGTGGTTTCTACACCAGCGTCAACGACTGGACCCAGTGTCAACAGGACTGGGATCCCGCCGACGGTGACTTCACGCCGATCGAAGCCAACTGTGACTCCGAGAGCGTCCAGGGCACCCGTTCCGGCTCCAAGACCCTGGAGGAGGAGAAGGGCAAGAACTGGGGCTTCGGCTTCGTGGTTGAGCCCATGGACAACCTGAGCTTCACCCTCGACTACTACAAGATCGAGCTGCGTGACATCGTCAGTGACGAGTCTGTCCAGGGCCTGATTGACGACGAGTACGATTGCAACAACGGCCTGAATGGCCGTGACCCGAACTCCGGCTTCTGTCAGCAGGTGTACAGCCAGATCAGCCGGGCTCCCGCGGGCGAGGTGAACGAAGGCGAACTGCTGGGTGTCGACATCTCACCCATCAACAAGTCTCGCCTGTCCCAGGACGGCATCGATGCCACCCTGGCCTACCTGTACGAGAGTGAGTATGGTGACTTCGGTCTGAACATGAGCTACACCCATGTTCTGAGCTACAAGTTCCAGTCCACCGACGACGACGATTTCGAGGACGTCCGCGACGAAGCCTGGAACGACTCACCTCGCTCCAAGGTGCAAGCGACCATCTCCTATGCCTACGAGGACTTCTTCATCGCCGTGACCGGCTTCCGCACCGGCTCCATCCCCTGGGATGAGCAGCCTGCCGAGAACTACGATGAAGATGGCAATCTGGTGAAGATCAACCGTCTGGATCCCTACTACGTGTATAACCTGACGGCGTCCTATGCCTTTACCGACAACCTGATGGCGCGCGGTACCGTGATCAACCTGTTCGATGAAAAGCCCGAGCAGGATCCTACCCAGACCAGCTGGCCCTACTACAACGTATTCGCCTACCCTGGCGCTGCTGTAGGGACCGAGTTCTATGCCGAGGTGATCTACACCTTCTAAGCGACGAACTTAGCGAACACAGGGCCTCCTTCGGGAGGCCTTTTTAATGCAAACCCGTCCCCCCCCTTCAATGGCTGAGAGTCTGTTGTCCAGGGGCGCCGATCGCATTATCGTTACTAATCAACACAAAGTTTCGACATGACACCCTTCAGCTCAAAACCCATCTTAGTCGTAGGAAACGATACCGTATCCCACCTAATGGATACGATATTTGATTGGCAGTTTATGCATGGAGATGGATATTCCTATTCCGTATCCACAACCGCCAAATTATGCCCAATCGGCACGCCGATAGGCACTTACTGTTTCTCAACTTCCTGGTCGGTCGATCACCAAGAGCAGTCCAGCCACTGATTGGTTACATTATATTGAAAACCGAGGTAACCACTCAGCCTCAATTCAAATAATATCGCTCTGCTTGCCCGGCGCAGACGAGGCACCCGATTTTGGCTCAGGGAGTGAACGGGGATGAAAGAGTCCCACACACTCGTTGCATTTGCGACAGATTCTGCCTCGCAGTTCTCCGTTCACCCTGATGCCGGGTGCTTGCAGGCTCTAAGGAAAGCCATTATGCTTTCGCTCCCGCACTCCCGAAGCTAGGAGCAGACTCACATTGAAACCCCTTCTGGAACGCAATATCTTTCTGTTCGATCTGGACAACACCCTCTACCACCCCGATGCCGGTATCCTCGACCAGGTTGGGGCAAGAATGAAGCACTATGTCGCCGATAAACTGGCCCTGAGCCCAGAGCAGGCCACCGAGCTGTGTTTTGGCTACTACCACAGGTACGGCGGTACCCTGCGTGGCCTGCAACAGCATCACCCCGAGGTGGACATCGACGATTTCAGCGTCTATGCCCACGACGTCGACACCAGCCGCCTGCCCGCACAGGCCGCCCTGGCCAAAGAGTTGATGGCACTGCCCCAAAAGCGGTACATCTTTACCAACGCGGCGCGACCCTATGCCCAGCGGCTGCTGAAGAAGATGGAGATCGATCACTGCTTCCACGGCATCTTCTCCGTTGAGGAGACCGATTTCCGCATGAAACCGGACCCCTTCGCCTACAGCAGAATCGGGGAAAAGTTCGGTTTCAGCGGCGATCAGGCGGTAATGTTCGACGATCAGCCGGCAAACCTGGATACCGCCAGGTATGCGGGCATCCGTACCGTGTTGGTGAACCGTCCCGACCTTCGCCAGCACAACGCCTGCTACGCCACCTCCTCGCTGACCCATTTCCTGCGCAAGCTGAACCAGGCCCGCCAAGCGTCGCCCCAGACTGCCTAACCGCATGAACCCCATGGCCAACTTGATGTCGTTGGCCTTCAAGGCCTAACATGCAGGGTAGGCATCGGTGATCCCAACGGCTGGGGAAAGCCCCGACGGGGAGGCCTGCTGACCCTCAGTACCAAGGAAGGAGCACAGTGACGGGACGGTCTATTCTCACACAGGCTTTTCTGCGCCACTTTGGCAGCGTACCGCGCCAGAGGTTTCAGTCTCCGCTGCAACTCAACCTGATGGGCGAGATCTGCGACCTGTGTCAGGGGTTGGTGCTCTGTTGCGCCGAGGAGCGTCAACTGGGGGTCGCCCTCGACCGTCGCAGTGACAGTAGGGTCGACATTCTGGTGTGCGACAGTCAGGGCAGGCCGCTGCCCCACCTCTCTCCCTCCCAGTTCCATCCCGCCCAGCAGGCCACCGATGTTCTGATTGCCGCCTTAAGGCAGAGAGGCTACCGCCTCGGCGGGCTGAGGTTGCTGGTGCTGTTGCCGGACGGGGTGCCATTCACCCAACAACCGGACGCCGTCAAGATCGCACTGGCCTATGCCCTGAACCAGCAGCTGGAGCTGGGATTGTCCACCAAGGGGCTGGCCAAGCTCGCTGCCCAGCAGCCGGGGCACGACGACAGCGGCTCCCGCCCGGGCGAACAGTTTGCCGCCCTGATCTCCAGCACCGGGCACTGCGCCCTGGTGGACTATGGCCGCTTAAGCTGGCAGAGGATTCCCCTGCCCGACGAGCTCAGCCTGTTTCGGGTCGATCTGGGTTTCTCCACCGACGAGTTCTCGGCGCTGAAGCGACGGAAGCGGCAGCAGACCAAACAGCTGATCCACTACTTCTCGGTCGGCGCACTGAGAGAGCTGTCGATGGAGAGGCTGAATCGGGCGCGGGGGCTGCTCTCCGAGGATCTGTTCGGCTGTGCTCGCCACCTGCTGTCGGAGCATCAGCGGGCGCTCTCCCTGGCCGACGCCCTGGTGGAGAAACGGCTGGATGAGATCGGTCCGCTGCTCGCCAGTGCCCACCTGTCGCTCAAGCGGGAGTTTGGCTTCGAGTCCAGGCACGCCAATCTGCTGGTCAGCCACGTCAACCGGCTGGTCGGCAACCGCGGCGGCGCCAGACTCCTCAGTTCCGGCGAAGTTATCGCCTTGATTCCAAAAGAGAGAAAAACGGCAATCGTAGAGCAGGTCACACAACAATACACCCAACGATTTGGGGTTTATGCTACCTTCTTCAACATCAACGCCGCATCAGGAGCACACAGTGTCCGTTAAGATCACCCCCCTGCCCTCCTGGGAACACTACCGCGTCGGAGAGCTTGCCCGCTATCAGGTCGAGAACAACCATCTTCGGCTGGAGGTGCTCGCCCTGGGAGGCATAGTGCGAAAGCTGGAGCTCAAGCGCCCCGACGGTCAGTGGCAGAACCTGGTTCTCGGTTGTGACAGCGCCGGTGATTACCTGTCGCAGAAAGCCTGCCTGGGCTCGGTGGTCGGCCGATGGGCCAACCGCATCGCCAACGCCCGCTGCCTGGTGGAGGGGTACGAACTGGAGCTGGACGCCAATCTCTACCCCCACCACCTGCATGGCGGTCTCGCCGGCTTCCACCACAAGGTGTTTCAGCTGACCCCGGTCGAGGATGGACTCAAGTTGTCACTGTGGAGCGCCCACGGGGAAGCGGGCTTCCCCGGCAACCTGCACCTCGAGGTGTTCTACCGGCTGCGGGAGCAAAGCTGGATCGTCGAGATGAACGCCGAGGTCGACAAGCCCTGCCCGGTAAACCTGACCCAGCACAGCTACTTCAACCTCGGCAGCCACCTGACCAACTACAGGTTGCAGAGTGACGCCCCCTACATCGTGATGACCGACAAGGACGGCATCCCCATCACCCTGGAGGAGACCGGCCGCCATCCCCTGTGCCTCACCGAAGAGCGCGCCATCGGCGAGATGATGGATCAGCCGCTGGAGGCCCTCAGGCAGGTCGGCGGCATCGACCACTGCTACCTGTGGCCCGACGATGACGGCAGCCTCAAGACCCGCTGCGTCATGACCGACCCCACCACCGGTATCCGCCTGTCGGTCAAGAGCGATCAACCCGGCCTACAGATCTACACCGGTAACCACCTTGGCGGAACCCCCGCCTATGAGGGCAAGTGCTACAAACACCACCAGGGGATCGCCCTGGAACCCGGACTGTGGCCGGATGCCCCCAATCAGCCCGGGCACACCAAGGGGATTCTCCACCCGGGTGAACGCTACCACCAGCTTACCCAGTTCAGCTTCGACAACATCTGAATCCGAGCCCGCTACCCAGCGGGCTTTTTGGGGCGGTGTCTTAAATCACCGTTGCTTACCAACCAACCTTGCTCTTGGTGCTCTCAGCAACACCCTGTCAATCGTCTTCCACAAGAAGGTTCGGGCCCCGTGCCTGTCGCAATCCATATCGGCCATGGGGAGATCCTGGAGGCCCACAAAACTCTTGCAGGCACAGCCTCTGGATACCGGCATGCGCCGGCCTGACCGTGCTGAAGGGCGCCGCTGTGGGTTGAATCCGCTCGGTACCAACCCGAAGATGACTGCTGATCCTGGCTACCGGGTGCTCGCGGCACCAGACGCACAATCGTCACCCTGACGCAGGTCAGTGACCGTGCCGGAGGGCGCCGCAGTGGGTTGAATCCGCTCGGTACCAACCTGAAGATGACTGCTGAGCCTGGCGACCGGGTGCTCTCTTCTCCACATGCACAATCGTCACCCTGACGCAGGTCAGTGACCGTGCCGGAGGGCGCCGCTGTGGCTTGAACCCACCCTGTACTAACCCGAAGATGACTGCTGAGCCTGGCGACCAGGTGCTCGCGGCACCAGACGCACAATCGTCACCCTGACGCAGGTCAGGGTCCAGCGTCTGTTGAAATGAGCACCAAGCTCCCATTCATGCTTCAGTGTGCCATGACATGGGCTCGCCCGATTTAACCCAGGCATCGCCTAACTTCAACGGCTAACTCAGACACCGCCTTTTTCGGATCATCATTTAATTTCTGTACAAGACTTGCCAATTTGTACAACTATGGCCTAGGCTGGCTTTAAGGTTGTACAAGGAGAGTCATTATGTACAAGTTTGAACCGCACACCATCCAGGTCGGCATCAGCGCCTGTCTCATCGGACAGCAGGTCCGCTTCGATGGCGGCCACAAACAAAGCCGCTTCTGCGTCGACGACCTGGGCCGCTACGTCACCTTTCGTCCCATCTGCCCAGAGGTGGCCATCGGCATGGGGGTCCCCCGCCCCACCATCCGCCTGGTTCAGGAGGAGATCATTCGGGTCAAGGCCTCGGACGACAGCTTCGATGTTACCGACAAGCTCACCCAGTTTGCCCAAGACACCTCGCCGGGGCTGGCGGGCCTCAGTGGTTACGTGTTCTGCGCCAAGTCGCCCAGCTGCGGCATGGAGCGGGTCAGCGTCTACCAACCGGCCACCAACAACGCCTCCCGCGACGGCATCGGCCTGTTTGCCGCCAGGGTGATGGCCGACCACCCCAACCTGCCGGTGGAGGAGAACGGCCGGCTCAACGATCCCAACCTGAGGGAGAATTTCGTCACCCGGGTGTTCGCCTACCACGACTGGCAACGCCATCGCGCCGCCGGCCTCACCCTGCAGGCGCTCTACCAGTTCCATGCCAGATACAAGTATCTGCTGATGGCGCACAATCCGGAGATCTACCGCTCGCTGGGGCAGGCCCTGGGGCAGGTGGAGGCAATCACCACCGAGTTCGAGCAGTTCTACGAGGCGCAGCTGATGAGCGCCCTGAAGCGCCACGCCAGTCGCAAGAACCACACCAACGTCCTGCAGCACATCCAGGGATACTTCAAACGGCAGCTGGGCAGCACCGAACGACAGGCGCTGGCCAACAGCATCGACAAGTACCGCACCGGAATACTGCCGCTGCTGGCCCCCATCACCCTGCTCCGGCACTACCTGACCCTCTACCCCAACGACTACATCAGCAGTCAGGTCTACCTCAACCCGCACCCCGAAGAAATGCAGCTGCGTTATGAACACTGACCCCACCCCCAGATACCCCATTGGCGATGTCGCCGACCGGACCGGCGTCAATCCGGTCACATTACGGGCTTGGCAGCGTCGCTTTGGCCTGTTAAACCCCGGGCGCACCGCCAAGGGTCACCGGCTGTACAGCGAACTCGACATAGAGCGTATCCGGCAGATCCTCGGCTGGCTGGAGAAGGGGGTGGCCATCAGCCAGGTCAAGGCGCTGCTCGATGAGCCGCACGCCGCCCCGGCGGGCGATCCCTGGCGGGAGCTGCAGCAGGCGCTGACCCGGGCGACAGTAACGCTGAACCGGGAGCGGCTCTACAGGGAGCTGGACCAGTTGACCGCACTCTATCCCTTCGAGCTGGCCGCGGACAAGGCGCTCCGCCCCTGGATCGCCGCACTGCAGCCACAGCTGCAGCCAAGGCCCGATGGCGACCTGCTGCTGGCCTGGGCGCACCAGCAGCTGGAGCTCTACCTGGCCGGTCGCACCCTGAGGGCTCAGCAGCAGCTGCCGGGTGAGGCCGCCCTGCTGCTGCTGCTTCGGGGAACCCCGCTGGAGGATGCCCTCACCGCCTGCGCCCTGAGTCTCGGCGGCGAGCGCTTTTCACAGCTGACGCTGTCGAGCCTCGACGGCTGCCAGCTGCTGCCGGCACAGCGGGTGCTGTGCTCCCTTCCCGCCCGCCTCCATGGCGGCGAACGCCGTGTGCTGGAGCGGATCCGCCAGAGGGGCGCCTCGCTGACCGCCGTGGGTCCCCTGGCCGCGGTGTACCGAGACGATCCCCTGTTCAAGGAGGCGGACCATGGCTGATCTCATCTGGTTTCGTAAGGATCTGCGGGTGGAGGACCACCCCGCCCTGACCCAGGCCTGTTGCGGCGCGGCACCGCCCGAAGCGCTCTACATCAGCACCCCGCGTCAATGGCAGGACCACGCCATGGCCCCCATCCAGGCGGACCTGCTGGAGCGTGCCGTCAACACCCTGGCAGAGCAGCTCGCCGTACTCGGCATCCGCTTGCATCACCTGCCACTGCAGGAGTTCAGTCAGGTTCCCCAGGCCCTCCACGCGTTTTGTCGTCGCCACGGCATCCACCGCATCCACGCCAGCGAGGAACCCGAGCTCAACGAGCGCCGGCGCGATCAGCAGGTAATTGAATCGGGGCTGGAACTTCACCTGTACCCGGGCCACTGCATCCTGCCTCCCGGCAGTGTCGTCAAGGGGGATGGCAGTCCCTACCGGGTGTTTACTCCCTTTCGCCGCGCCTGGATGGCACAGCTGCGCTCTGTCGACCTCACTCCTCTGCCCGCTCCAACCGGCTGGCAGCCACTGACAAAACCCGCAGCCATAAGGCTGGATACGCCCAAGCACAGCAGTGAACTGTGGCCGGTGGGCCCCGGCAACGCCCACCAAGTGCTCAACCGTTTCGTCCAGCAGCGGATGGCCCACTACCAGCTGAACCGCGACCGGCCGGCGCTGGAGGCCACCAGCACGCTCTCCCCCTACCTGGCCCTGGGGCTCATCTCTCCCCGCGCCTGCCTGCACGCCGCCCGCGGTCAGGACCCAGAGGCCCTGGAGGAGCGACCCGGCGGCGCCTTCAGCTGGATCAACGAACTGGCCTGGCGGGATTTTTACCGGCACCTGCTGGTGCAATGGCCTAAGCTAAGTAAAGGTAAGAATTTCAACTCATTGGCAGACAAGGTCCAGTGGGAATCCGGCGACGACAACTTCGACGCCTGGTGCCAGGGCCGCACCGGCTTTCCGCTGGTGGACGCCGCCATGAGACAGCTCAGCCAGACCGGCTGGATGCACAACAGGCTCAGGATGGTGGCCGCCAGCTTCCTCACCAAGAACCTGCTGATCGACTGGCGCCGGGGCGAGCACTGGTTCAGCCAGCGGCTGGTGGATGGCGATCTGGCCGCCAACAACGGTGGCTGGCAGTGGAGCGCCAGCACCGGCTGCGATGCCCAGCCCTACTTCCGCATCTTCAACCCGGTCAGTCAGAGCAAAAAATTCGATCCGGACGGCGCCTTTATCCGTAGGTATCTTCCTGAACTGGCACACTTATCGGACAAGGCGATCCACCTGCCCCCCGAGTCACTGCGGCCCGCCGACTACCCACCGCCCCTGGTGGATCTGGCCGACAGCCGCCGCCGGGCGCTGGATCGCTTCTCCGTGATGAAACGAGAGGATTACTGATCATGTCTCCAACGCCCCAGGTGGCCCATGTCGACCCCGCGGCACTGCTGCTGCGGCGCTTCGTAGCGCTGTACCAGCAGCTGGACCACGGCCAACTGCACCGGCTGGGGGAGGTCTACCATCCTCAGATCAGTTTTATCGACCCACTGCACCGGGTAGAGGGGCTGCCCGCCCTGACCCACTACTTCGACGGGCTGTACCGCCGTCTTAAGCAGTGCCGGGTGCAGATCCACGATCAGCTGGTGCAGGGGGATCAGGCGGCGCTTTACTGGACCATGGAGTTCAATCATCCCAGCCTCAACCACGGCGACACCGTCAGGCTCGAGGGTCATAGCCACCTGAAGTTCGGTGCACTGATCCATTACCACCGCGACTACTTCGATGCCGGGCAGATGCTCTACGAGCAGTTGCCGCTGCTGGGCAGCGTCATCCGCAGGGTGAAGCTGAGGGTCGCCCCATGAGAGTCCTGATCACCGGCGCCACCTCGGGGATAGGCAGGCAGCTGGCCCTCGATTACCGCGCCGAGGGCCATGAAGTGTTCGGCTGTGGCCGCAACCCGGCGGCGCTGCAGGAGCTGGCCGACGCCGGAATTCACCCCCTGGCCTTCGATGCCGGCGAGCGCCGGCAGGTGTTGGAGAGCCTCGCTGAACTGGCGTCGCTGGACCTGGTGATACTCAACGCCGGCAGCTGCGAATACATCGACCATCCCCGCCAGTTTGACGGCGCGCTGTTGCAGCGGGTGATGCAGACCAACGTCATCGGGGTCGGCTACTGCCTGGAAGCGCTGCTGCCCAGGCTGGCGCCGGGAAGCCGGCTGGCCCTGATGGGCAGCATCGCCAGCGAACTGCCCCTGCCCAGGGCCGAGGCCTATGGCGCCTCCAAGGCCGCCGTCGCCTACCTGGCCAGGACCCTGGCCCTGGACCTGCGCCCCCATGGCATCGGCGTCAGCCTGATCCGCCCGGGCTTTGTCCGCACCCCGTTGACCGACAAGAACGATTTCGCCATGCCGATGCGGGTGGAGGCGACCGAGGCCAGTCGGGTGATCCGCCGGGAACTGGCCAGGGGCGTCGCCGAGATCCATTTTCCGAAGCGCTTCACCCGGCTGCTGAAACTCCTGGGCAAACTGCCGGACAGGGCCTGGCAGCGGATCGCACTCAAAGGACTGAAACGATGAATAAGAAGATCGCCATCATCGGCAGCGGCATCTCCGGCCTCACCTGCGCCCACCTGCTGTCCCGGAGCAACTCGATCACCCTGTTCGAGGCCGGAGAGACCCTGGGGGGCCATACCGCCACCCTCGACGTCGACCATGGCGGCAGGCGCTGGGCCATCGACACCGGCTTTATCGTGTTCAACGACCGCACCTACCCCAACTTTCGCCGGCTGCTGGCACAGCTGAAGGTGCGCAGCCATCCCACCGAGATGAGCTTCAGCGTCCACAACCCCGCGAATGGGCTGGAGTACAACGGCCACAACCTGGACACTCTGTTTGCCCAGCGCAGAAACCTGCTCAGCATCCAGTTTCTCACCTTCCTCAACGAGATACTGAGATTCAACCGGCTGTGCAAGGCGCAGCTGAGGCGGGGACTGATCGGTGCCGATCACACCCTGGGTGAGTTCCTGCGCATCCACCGCTTCAGCGACTACTTTGCCCAGCACTACATCCTGCCCATGGGCGCGGCGATCTGGTCCTCCAGCCTGCTGGGCATGCGGCAGTTTCCCCTGCTGTTCTTCGTCCGTTTCTTCGACCACCATGGCCTGCTGAACATCAGCAACCGACCCCAGTGGTACGTGGTCAGCGGCGGATCCAGGGAGTATATCGCCCCGATGATCCGCAGCTTCAAGGAGCGGATTCGCCTCAACACCCCGGTAAAGGCGGTGCGGCGCCAGGGGGATCAGGTCCACCTGGAGCTGGCCAGCGGCCACAAGGAAAGCTTCGACGAAGTGATACTCGCCTGCCACAGCGACCAGGCCCTGACGACGCTGGCCGACGCCAGCGTTCAGGAGCGCCAGGTGCTCGGCGCCATCCCCTACCGGAATAACCAGGTGGTACTGCACACCGACACCAGGCTACTGCCAAAAAACCGCCGAGCCTGGGCCGCCTGGAACTACCAGTTGGACAGGGATCCCAGCCTGCCGGCCCGGGTCACCTACAACATGAACATCCTGCAGGGACTGCCGGCGGACGCCCCCACCTTCTGTGTCACCCTCAATCAGGGCGATGAAGTAGACCCGGACAAGGTGATCCGCACCTTCAACTACGCTCATCCGGTGTTCACCCGGGAGAGCCTGAACGCCTGCCGGCGCCGGGACACCATCTGCGGCCGCAACCACACCCACTTTGCCGGCGCATACTGGCACAACGGCTTCCACGAAGACGGGGTCCGCAGCGCCCTGGAGGTGTGTCGCCGCTTTGGAGAGACCCTATGATCGGCGGTTGCGGCTACTACCTGGGTTCGGTGCGCCATCGGCGCTTTACCCCGCGGCCCCACCGCTTCGCCTACCGGATCTATACCCTGGCGGTGGACCTGGATCATCTGGATCAGCTGGCGCACGGCCCCTGGCTCGGCCACAACCGGGCGGCACTGCTGAGCCTGCGCGATGGCGACTACCTGGAGGGGCGCGGCCTCAATCGCGACGCCGCCTGGCACAAGGTGAAGCAGCTCGGCGGCGACGGCAACCAGGGACCGGTGCTGTTTGTGGGTCAGGGACGCTGCCTGGGCCTCTACTTCAGCCCGGTGAACTTCTACTACTGCTTCCGGCCCGATCGCTCCCTGGCCTACCTGTTGGCGGAGGTCAGCAACACCCCATGGAATCAGCGCCACTACTACCTGGTGCCCGTCCAGGGGCCCCAGGTGACCGACAAGGCGTTCCATGTCTCCCCCTTCATGCCCATGGCGATGCGCTACCACTGGCAGATAGAGACACCGGCCGAGCGGTTGAAGCTGCAGATGGAAAATCACAGTGACCACAAGGCGTTCGACGTCACCCTGGCGATGACCCACCGGCCCCTGACCGCCGCCTCGGCGCGGACGCTGGTGCTGTCGATGCCGGTGATGACCCTGAAGATTCTGCTGTCCATCTATTGGCAAGCACTGAAACTGGCCCTGAAACGTATCCCCTTCATCCCCCATCCGGGACAAGACACGGAGAAGCCTCATGGATAATACCCTGACCCGCCCTGCCCCGGCCTGGCTGGACACCCTGGCCAAACGCACGCTGTTCTCACTGCTCCCGGGGCTCAGCGGGGGCACCCTGGTGATCCGGGATGGCGAACAGCACCGCTTCGGGCAGCCGGGGGGGATCAGCGCCGAGATCCGCATCCACCACCCCAGGGCCTACCGGCGCATCCTCCTCGGCGGCTCCATCGGCGCCGGAGAAGCCTATATCCAGGGGGATTGGAGCGCACCGAATCTGGTGCCATTGGTGCAACTGATGGCGAAGAATCTGGCGGTGTTGCAACGACTGGAGAGGAAACTGGCCTGGGCCGGACGAATCGCCGACCTGTGGCGCCACAGGCGCAACCGCAACAGCCGGGACGGCTCCAAACGCAACATCGTGGCGCACTACGATCTGGGCAACGATCTTTACCGGTTGTTTCTGGACCGGCAGTTGGTTTACTCCAGCGCCATCTTCCCGGAGAAGGACGCCAGCCTGGAGCAGGCTCAGGTGCACAAGCTGGACCTGATCTGCCAGCGCCTGGCGCTGAAACCCGGTGACTCTTTACTGGAAATCGGCACCGGCTGGGGCGCCCTGGCGATCCACGCCGCCCGTCACTACGGCGCCCGGGTCACCACCACCACCATCTCGGAGGAGCAGCATGCCTACGCCGCCAGCCGCATCGTCGAGGAGGGGCTGTCTGATCGCATCACCCTGTTGAAGAAGGACTATCGGGACCTGAGAGGCCGCTACGACAAGCTGGTTTCCATCGAGATGATCGAGGCGGTGGGCCACCAGTACCTGGCCACCTTCTTCCGCACCTGTCGGGATCGGCTCAAACCGGAGGGCCGCATGCTGATCCAGGGGATCACCATCGCCGACCAGAGGTACGATGCCTACCGTCGCGGCGTCGACTTCATCCAGAAGTACATCTTTCCAGGCGGCTGCCTGCCCTCGGTGGAGCGGCTGGCCCATCACGTGGCCCGCGACACCGACATGGTGATCACCGCCCTGCACGACATCGGCCGCGACTATGGCCGCACCCTGGCGCACTGGTCCCGGCGTTTCAACCAGGCCCTGCCCCAGGTGCGCCAGCTGGGCTATGGCGAAGACTTTATCCGCATGTGGCAATTCTACCTGGGCTACTGCGAAGGGGCGTTCTATGAGCGGGCGATCAGCACCGTCCACATGGTGGCCGACAAGCCCGGCTACCGCCCCTGAGGAGCAACGCTACAGCCAACGGCGGACTGTGCGGCGGTAGAGCTCGAATTTCTCGCCGAACAGCCCCGCCATCATCCGCTCTTCCGGGCGGATCTGGAACCGGTTCATGTAAAGCACGAAGGGGATGAGCACCAGCAGGGAGAGCAGGTGCGACAGGAAGCAGCCCCAGGCAGTCAGGCCCAGTAGCAGCCCCAGGTACATGGGGTTGCGGCTGACGCGATAGATGCCGCCGGTCACCAGGGTGGAGGCGTTCTCAGGCTTGGTGGGGTCGACCGTGGTCTTATGCCGGTGAAACGCCATCACCCCGCCCAGGCCGGCGATGGCGCCGAGCATTAGGAACAGTGCCGTCAATTCCAGGCGGATGCCGGCAGGCAGGATCTGCGCCCCCAGGGGACACTGGGCCACCAGCCACATCAGGCCAGCGGCCAGTAGCGCCACCAACACCGGTGGCAGTTTCAACTCCAACTTGTTCATTCGCACTCCCTGTACCTGCAACGTTTGGGGCCCTCTCCAGGTTGACCCACGGTTTTGCGGCACAGATTAACGGAAAGCCGAACAGAAGTCGCGAAGATTCCTCACTTTTGATGTGGAATTGGGCCTACAGGGGGACGACCCGCAGCTCCACCGACAGATCCGCCACCTGCAGCGACGCCGGCTTGCCGGGGCCCACCATCACATTGGTGGAGAGGCGGCTGTGGCCACTGCGCGCCTCGGTGCTGATCATCACCAGGCCGGAGCGACCCACGGGGTCCGCCAGCAGCGCCAGCCGGTGGCCGCCGCCCAGATGCAGGATCTCCGGCTCTCCGGCCCTGAGGCTGAGGGTAAACTCGCCGTAGTCGGAGCTCACCGACGCCAGGGCACACTCCTCCAGTTCATTCGCCTGCACCAGCAGGGGCACCAATACCAGTGCGGCCAGCCATCCTCGCATCCCGTCTCTCCCTTTCTGTGAACCTGAATCACACCTTAACCGAACTGCATTCATGCGCAAGTGATTTGCATTAATACCAAGGTCGCATTGCATCCGGATGACAGGGTTCGGGGTGGCAGGGCGTTTTGGGGGGCGGCAACGCCCCCATGGCCGGTCATTTCTGCGGGTTGATCAGGGTCACGTGACGCTGGGGGAAGGGAATGTCGATGCCGTTGGCCTTCAGGGTCTTGAACAGCGACAGGTTGGTTTCAAACTTGGCCTGGTAGAACTGCTCGCTGGGCACCCAGTAGCGCACGCCCAGGGTAATGGCGCTGTCGCCGAAGCCGTCGATCCCCACCTGGGGCGTCTGCGACTGATCCACCAGCGGGCTGGCCGACAGCACGTCCAGCAGCGCCCCGATCGCCTGGTCGGGATCGGCGCTGTAGGCGATGCCAATCTCTATCTCCACCAGCAGGGTGTCGAAGGAGTTGTGCAGCACCTCGCCGACGATGTGCTTATTGGGCACCGAGATCTCCTGGCCCTCCTCGTTGACCAGGATGGTCATCCCCAGCTGGATCTCCTTCACTACCCCGAACACCCCCTTGACGGTGATGGTGTTGCCCACCACGAACGGGCGGGTGACGATGATGGTCACCCCGGCGGCGTAGTTGGAGAGCATCCCCTGCATGGCCAGGCCGGCGCCGAGTCCCGCCGCACCGATGGTGGCCACCAGCGGGGTGACGCTGATGCCGAGCTTGCCCAGGGCGATGATCCCCACCAGCACGATTACCACTATCTTGGCGATATTGGCCACGAAGGTGGCCAGGGTAATGTCGAGGTCGTGACGGGTCATCAGCGCCAGCAGCGCCCGGGAGACCCGGCCTCCCAGCCAGATGCCGATGAAAAAGATCACCAGGGCACCGAGGATCTGGAAGCTGTAGGTCACCAGGAACTCGGTCACCAGTTGGTAGACCATCTCCATCTGCGCCAGCTCCTGGCTGAGAATGTGTTCATCCATAGTCTCTAACCTTCTCTAATTTTGTTTTTTTATCCAGCTTAGTCCTGAACGCTTTGTGCGTCCCGCTCCGCCACCCGGAACCGGGAGGCCAGGCGGCTGTAGCCCAGGCCGTTGACCTTGTTCACCTTGAGTTGCACCGGAATGCGCTCCTTCATCGCCTCCACATGGCTGATGACACCGATCATCTTGCCGCTGGCGTTGAGGGTATCCAGGGCATCGAGGGCGGTGTCCAGGGTCTCCCCATCCAGGGTGCCGAACCCTTCGTCTAGGAACAACGAGTCGATGCTGGTCTTATGACTGACCAGATCGGACAGGGCCAACGCCAGCGCCAGGCTCACCAGGAAGCTCTCTCCACCGGAGAGGGTTCGGGTATCGCGTACCGCCTCCCCCTGCCAGGTATCGACGATCTGCAGCGCCAGCTCCTCTCCCGCTCGCCGCTGCAACTGGTAGCGGCCGTGGAGCCGACCCAGCTGGCGGTTGGCCAGGTGCACCAGGTGGTCCAGGGTCAGTCCCTGGGCGAACTTGCGGAACTTGTCCCCCTCACGGGAGCCGATAAGGCCGCTGAGGTAGGCCCAGTCGTCATACTGGCTGCGCGCCTGCTCGATCTCCTCAAGCAGCCCCTGCAGGCCGGCACGGCGCTGGTTGTCGCCGTCCAGCTGCGCCTTGATCGCCGCCATGGCGGTGATCAGCTCGCGGATGGCGTCGTTGGTGGCCTCCACCTCGGCGTTGAGGCTCTCCAGGGTGGCCTCCTCCCCCAGCGCCTTGGGCCTGGAGCCTCGGTGGAGCGCCAGCGCGTCAACCGCCTGGGTCACCAGCGCCTGGGCGCCGGCGAGCCTGCGCTCCAGCTCGCCCTTGAGCCGGATCAGCGCCTGCTTCTCCTCGTCGCTGAGCAGCGCCTGCTCCAGCTGGGTCTGACTGGCGAAGATGGAGTGGGCCATCTCGTTCTGCAGCAGCTTGCTGGCGCGGCTCCAGCGTTCGGTCAGCTCCCGCTTGCTCTCCTCCAGCTGGGCCAGCTGACCCTCGAGGGCGGCGGCCTGACGCTCGGCCTCGCCGCGGCCATGGCGGGCCGCCTCCATCCTGTCGCTGGCCTCGGCCAGCGCCGACTCCAACCTTGCCCGCTCCTGCTCGACGGTGCCGTCGCCGAACAGCGCCTGGCGCCGGGCGTTGAGACTGTCACACTGCTCCTTGAGCTCACTCCAGGCGCTCTGGGCCCCCTGATACTCCAGGGCGGTCTGGGTCTCCCGCTCGGCGGCGCTCTGGCGCTGCTCCTTAAGCTGCACCTCCACCTGGCTGTGCCGGGCCAGGGTCTGCTGGGCCAGCTCCCACTGCTGCACCTGCTCCCGAAGCCGGGCCAGCCAGGCGTGCGCCTCTCCGGCCTCCGGCAGGGTCAGCCCCAGCTCGGCCAGCTCCGGGGTCAGGGCGGCCATCAGGGCATCGCGGTCCCGGGCAATCTCGTCGGCGCGCTGACGGGCGGCGCTGAGGGCCTGACGAACCGACTCCTCCTCGGCGGCCAGTTGGCTGCCGCTGAGCTGCAGCTGGTGGTGGTGATCGCGCACCTTGGACAGGGCCTCCCTGGCCTGCTGGCAGGCGCGGCTGCCCTGATCCAGCTCAGCCAGCTTGCGTTCGAGCTTGGCCTTGCGGGTCTTGCAGGTCTCCAGGTAAGTGTTCAGGCGCTCGCTGTCGCCGATGTCCGCCGAATCGGCGATCTTCAGCGCCAGGCACTGTTCGCTCCACTGGGCGGTGACCCGCTCCAGCTTCTGCCCCAGCTCCTCGAGCTCCTTCGCCTTCACCTGGGACTGCTCCTGGGCCAGCTTCTGCTGCTCCGCCAGGCGGGTGCCCTGCTCTTTGAGGGACTCCACCCTCTGCTGCAGTGCCGCCAGGCGCTTCTCGGTATCGCTGACGACGATTCCCTGGTAGGCGGTCACCGCCGGATGGTCGGTGGAGCCGCACAGGGGACAGGCTTCTCCGGCCACCAGCTTGGCCCGCTCCGCTTCGAGGGAGTGGATTTTGCGCTCCTGCTCCAGCAGCTTCTCCACATCCCTGAGCTGCTGATGCTCTGTCCTGAACTGCTGACGCTTGTCGGTGAGCTCACTGCCGATGCGCTTGAGCTCCTGGGCCAGCTTGTCGGCCAGTTGGGCACGCTCATCCCGCTGGGCCTTGAGCTCGGAGTAGCGCTCGCTGAGGGCCTTGAGTTGACTGCGCCCCTCCTGGCCCGCATCCAGGCCGGCCAGCTTGGTCTTGATCACCTCCAGCGGCTGCTCGCCCTGCTCCGCCAGGGTCGACTCCGCCTGGGCCAGCGCGGTGGCGGCGGCGGTCAGGTCGGCCTCGGCCTGTTGCAGCTCGGCGGTGACCGGCTCCCGGGCCTGCTGCAGTGCCGCCAGGCGCTGGTTGCCCTGGTCCAGCTCAGGCGCCAGGCGGGCCGTCCCCTGCTCCAGGCGGGTCAACTGCTCCAAACGGCTCTGCCAGCCGGAGAGCCTCTGGCCCAGCTGGCCATGGCTGGCGTGCTGCTCAAGGTAACTCTGGGCTTTGGCCAGCTGCTGCTGGGCGAGCTTTAGATCGGTCTCTCTCTGTTTGAGCTGGGCCTTGGCCTGCTCCCAGGCCTCGGCCCGGACGCTCTTCGCCTGCTCTGCCGAGCTCAGCCCCTGAATCAGCTGCTGCAACTGGGTATCCAGGGGGATCACCTGGCTGAACAGCGCCTCGCCCTCGGCCCTGGCCTGCTGCGCCTTGTCCCGCTCGGCGCCAGCCTCGGCCAGCTGCTGCTCGGCCTGCTGCTGACGCTGCTGGCACTGCTGTTTGGCCTCGACCAGTTCCGCCAGCTGACTGCGACAACGTCCCAGCTGCTGCTCCGCCTCCTGCACCTCGATAAGCCGCGGCCGCAGCCGCTCCGCCGGCTCGCTGCGGGTCAACCGGGCCAGTTGCTCCTGCTGGCGCTCCGACTCCTGCTCGGCCAGGGTGCACCTCTCCTTGGCGGCGTCGATGCCCTGGACCAGCTCCGCCTCCTTCTGCAGCCAGCCCTGCAGAGACTTGAGCTCGCTGAGCCTGGCCTGCAGCGCCTGCTCCTGAAGGCGATCGGCGCCGCGCTTGCCCTGCAGAGTGTCGCGCTGCTCGTCGCTCATCAGATCCACCCCCTCCGCCTTGGCGTTCAGGGTCTCCAGCCGCGTCTTGGCCTGCCTGTGGTTGTCGAACACCTGGCGGGAGATGCGCCCGTAGATCTCGGTGCCGGTCAGCTCCTCCAGCAGCTCGGCGCGCTCGTTGGCGCTGGCGTTGAGGAAGGCGGCAAACTGCCCCTGGGACAGCAGCATCGATTTGGTGAAGCGGCCGAAATCCAGCCCGGTCAGCTGGGCCACCAGCTCCAGCTTGTCCTTGATCTTCTCCGCCAGGATGGTGCCATCGTCGATGCGCACCAGCTCCACCACCGGCGGCTGCAGCTTGCCGTCGGCTGCCAGCCTGGCCCGGCGCTGGCTCCAGAAGGCGCGGTAGCCCTGCCCCTTGACCTCGAACTCCACCTCGGCCAGCGACTCGCCGGTGCCCCGGGTCATCAGCTCGTTCTGGGTGGGCGACACAGACAGCCGCGGCGTCTGGTGGTACAGGGCCAGGCAGATGGCGTCCAGCAGGGTGGTCTTGCCGGCGCCGGTGGGACCGGTGATGGCGAACAGGCCGTTGCCGGCGAAGGGCTCGGCGGTGAAATCCACCTTCCACTCCCCCTTGAGGGAGTTGAGGTTCTTGAATCTCAGGGAGAGGATCTTCATGACTGGGCCTCCTCGGTGTGGCTGGGCTCGGCCTGGTCCCGGAACTCGGCGGGCGCCTCGGGCTTAGATTCCGGCTCAAGATCGGGATCGTCCAGCTGTGACAGCACCTGGTCAAACAGCCCCTGCAGCCGCTGGCGACGCTCGGCCCCCAGCTCCCCGTCGAACAGCTCCTCCTGCAGGCGGCGTTGGAACACCTCCTGGACGCTGAGCTCCGCCAGGGTCTCGTTCTGCTGCTGCTCCAGGGCCTGGGCCCGCAGCTGCCTGGCCCTACGCAGCAACAGCACCTCCACCGGCAGCCCCTCGGCCAGGGCCTCCACCCGCTGCTGCAGGTCGTTCAGGTACTCGTCGCTCTCCACCTCAATATCCAGCCACACCGGCCGCTCGGGCGAGGCGTTGGCAAAGCCCTGCAGCTGCTGCTCGATCTCCGCCAGGCTGCCCTTGACCATCGCCATCGGCTGGAAGGCGGGCACCGGCAGCGGGGTGATGCTGGCCAGCCTCTGGCCGTCGAACTCCACCATCAGCACCGACTTGTCACTGCCCAGCTCGTCGAAACTCAAGGGAATGGGGGACCCGCAGTAGCGGATGTGCTCCTGGCCGCCGACCCGCTGGGGCCGGTGGATATGGCCCAGGGCGATGTACTCCGCCGGCGGGAAATGATCCGAGGGGAAGGCATCCAGGGTGCCCACGTAGAGATCGCGCACCGACTCGGAGGTGGTCGCCCCCAGGGTGGTCAGGTGGCCGGTGGCGATGATGGGAATCTCCAGTTCTCGCTCCGCCCGCAGTACCGCCGCCCGCTCGTACAGGCCACGGTAGTGATCGGCGATCGCCTGCTGCAGGTTCTGGCGCTTGTCGGAGACGCTCTCCCCCGCCTGACTGCGCACCAGGTCGCGGGGACGCAGATAGGGCACGGCGCACAACAACGCCAGCAGTTCACCCTGATCGTTGGTCAGTTCCAGCAACTGCTCCCCCTCGTCACCGCCGGCGATCACCCGGGTGTTGAGGTACTCCATCAGCTGGCGGCTCTCGTTGAGGGTCGACACCGAATCGTGGTTGCCGGCCAGCACCACCAGTTGGCACCCCAGCTTCTGGAAGGAGACCACCAGGCTGTTGAGCAGCGCCCTGGCGTAACTCGGGGGGGTGCCGGTGTCGAACACATCCCCGGCGACGATCACCGCATCGATCCGGTGAGTGTCGACCTGGGCCAGCAGCCAGGCGAAGAATTCGGCGTGTTCTTGGATTCGGCTCTTGTTGTAGAAGTGCTGCCCAAGGTGCCAGTCAGAGGTGTGAAGAATGCGCATCGGCTAAACAGAAAAGGCTTCTTTGAAAACAGGAGGATAACCCTTATCCACGCCAGTTTACAGTTCCCGGTGGCCAAATGGGGGGATCTTTACCGGTGAGAACCTGGCCGAGGATGACGGCAACCATTCGGCTACCCTGGTGATTGCCAGTCAACGTCGAACGACGGGGGCGGCTGCCGCCGGCTCGCCCCGCAGAAGACGCCCCTCAGAACTTCAGGTTAACCAACCGATTGGCATCCTGGTGCTGCCGCGTGAACGCCCCGGCGCAAAAAATTGGCCGCAGGGTTCCCCTACAGGTAGCAGACGTAATCGGCCGGGTCCGGCGACTTCTTGTTGGGCGCCTTGGACAGCGGCGTGCCCAGGTAGAGGAAGCCGACAATCTGGTCCTCACCCTCGACGCCCAACGCCTGGCGCACCACGGGGTCGAAGGCGTAACTGCCGGTGCGCCAGATCCCACCCAGCCCCAGCGCCTGGGCCGCCATCTGCATCGCCATGGCGGCGCAGCCGGCACTCAGGTGCTGCTCGATGGCCGGCACCTTGGGGTGGGCCTGCACCTTGGCGATGACGGTGATCACCATGGGCGCCCGGGTGGGCAGCAGCCTGGCCCGGGCCAGCGCCTCGCCGCTCTCCCCCTTGGCCTGGGCGGCCCGGTAGAAGATCTCGCCCAACTTCAGCAGCCCCTCCCCCTGGGCAATGACGAACTGCCAGGGGGTCAGCGCCGCGTGATCCGGCGCCTTGACCGCGGCGGCGAGGATGGTGTCCAGCTGGCTGGCGTCCGGGCCCGGTTCGGTCAGCCGTGGCGAGGAGTGTCGTTGGGTAAGAAGGGTCAGGGCATCCATGGCCGCTCCTGCAAATGGGAATGATTTAGCCAACACTCTACCAGAGAAGTGCTGCGCAAAAGACACCCCGCCATTTTCAGCGGCTCGATTGCCGTTATCGGCTTTCTCGACCATATTTATTGCAGGCCATTCATATACAGGGGAAAAAATGATGAAAAGGACCAGCCTGACTCTCGCGACCCTGCTCGGCGTCGCCCTGTCCCTCGGCGTCCAGGCAGATGGGGGTGGCCCCGGCGGCCCGGGCAGCCAGGAACCCCAGCAGGCCAACCAGGCGCACAAGGCACGACAGCAGCAACAGCGTGACGCCCGCAAGGCCCTGCAGGCGCAGGAACGCCAGGCCAGTAAGGACCAGCGGACGGTTGAGCGCGAAGCGAGAAAGAACCGGGAGGAGTTGCAGCGCAGCGCCCGAAAACGGCAGGACGCCGAGCGGCGCCAGGCCCGCAAGGACCAGCACCAGTATGACCGGGAGGCGCGCCAGGAGCGCGACGAGTATCAGCGCGAAGCCCGCAGGGAACAGAGCGAATTTGAGCGCGAGGCGAGGAAAGCGCAGCAGGAGTCGCAGCGCGAGGGGCGAAAGGCCAAGAACGGCAACAAAGAGTAGGCTCGAAGCCCACCTCCTGACGCGTGCCATGAGAGCCCCGCCTAGGCGGGGCTCTCATGGTATTGGAGTGTGGAAGGTGTGACGACCCACAACAGGGGGCGTCCGGCCCGGGACCGAGCTAATTAGGGTTGGAAATGGTCGCTCACCGGGGTGTCCAAGCCGGCCTTTTGGGGCCCGGCATGGACAGAACTGTGCCTATAGACAGGGGGCCTCAAGCAGGGCCGCAGTGTTGCTGCGTCCCTTGGCTTGTACGGGTTTTAACCGTGAGAGGCACTGGCTCGTTGAGAGCCCTCTTGGATACACGCTTTGAAATTACCCACTGAAATTTCTTTTGCGTGAAGCTCAATCCCGCCTGCATTTTTGTAGGTTGTATAATCCTTATTTGGCATGTCAGTTGATATATACCAGGCATTACCATCAATATTCTCCGAGCATGAACCAGGGAATGTGAGTGTCCAGGTACTCCTCAGAAAGCATTTCTTTTCCGTTTGAATGTAGGTGCCCTCGGTTTTTACAGTATCACCTTTGGAGCCAAATATTTGCGTAATCGTCACTTCCGTTGCAGGACCATCAATGCCGCCCGCGTGTTTATTTATAAAGAAGTTCCAATTGCCTTTCAGTTTGCTATTTTCCAATATAAAGCTGTCACACTTTGAAATCCCGTAATCATGAAAAGCCTTTAATAAAGTCTGGTCGTCGTTCGCTAAAGCCGGATTGACCAAAGCAACCCCAAAAGAAAGTGTTGACGCGATCATTAGTTTTGTTTTCATCTATTGTCCCCTAAACTCAAAGGTAATGTGTTTGGTTTGATTGATCTATAGCGCCCTGCCCAAGAGACGCAAAAAAGTAACTTTCAACAATTGTCAAGGCGCAAGCGAAAGCCAGCCTTGTTTCAACTCGACTGCAGTTCCTCGTTAAATGTTCAAAAGGTTTGGTGCAGTGACGATAGCTAGGAAAACATACATCATCACGCTACCGACCGACTTCAACTTTGCCTCTCAATCTGTCACTACGCTTGAACTTTAGCAACCTCCCTATTAAATTTCACTAGGTACTTAGCGCACTCAACTTCATCCTTGCTGCATGAGATTTTTCAGCCACACCTTTCGCAGGTGGGGAAGTAGAATTTGCCCTCAACCTTAAATTTGTTTCAGGCTAATCATAACAGAATGAAACAAGCCAAGCATTGACTCCGATGATTATGCATTGAAAACTCAGCACCTTCATGTTCACTCAATTTATGACACATAACGCTCCGCATATCTCGTGAATATGATCTCCAGACGATATCTCTGTCAAAAAACTGAAGAAAGACAACAATAGCCATCGTCAAAAGAATAATGGTTACTGCAGGCTTAACCCTCAAATTGATGCCACAAAACTTAGTTTCATTTTTAGTTGATGAAAGGCCAGGTACGCCATATATCTTCTCTACTGTATTGAGGACCCTTCTTGCCGATGCTGCGGTATTGGCAAAGCGGGAATACAAATGCCACAACAAAAAAACAACCACAAAGATTCCTGCGGCAGATACACTCAACGACATTGGGTCGCTGCTAGACACCTTTTCCGTAAAGAGAAAACTAAAAACAACAAAGGCACCTGCAATTGCAAAATAGGAAACAGTATCGTAGTGCCTTACTTCATACCCAAGATTAGCATAGCCTTGAGAAGGGAAGTGATTTAGATCATAGTTTGATATATCCACCCATTTTTCTTTCAGCTCCGCGATTGCGCGCTTTTCATGGCTAATCTGTTTAGATAAAAGGGCTTTGTTTGATGAGTTCTTTGATGCTTCATAAGTCAAGTGATATTGCTGCAAGACTCGACCGAATATATACTTTACTCGCATCATGTGAAATTCAGATGTAATGACATGAACTTCTCCAACCTCCCCCATGCCATTGAGAAACTTTAAAACTCCAAAAGCATCTTCCAATGTATTGGAAGTTTTAGTATGAGGCAAAATCCTATCAGGATTGATTCCTTCCCCTACTAAATACGAACCCAATAATTTTCCATGAGGTGTTGATGATGCGTTGAAATTCTTTCCGAAAGACCCCGTCGGGATTACTGAGTATTCACCATTGTTTTTCAAAAAGTCAATTGCGGCATTGGCCCGAAAAATGGTCGTCTCGGAAAGATTTTCGTCTTCATCATTTTCATTCCCCAGAAGCACCAATATCTTAATTCCCTCACGACTCATCTCGCCTCCCTAATATCTATCTTGCAAAAAGTTGGATGCCTAGACATCATGATTCCCTGTGCGAGTGTCGGCCTCCTGCGTTTTATCGTGGGTTAGTAAAACCAGAGCCACACTGTTTGTTAGGCATCAAACACCGCAGGAGGTCGACATGGTTAAAATTAACACACTTTTCGTCGGACTGGACGTACACAAGGAAAGCACTGATGTCGCTTTGATTTCCGATTCGATGGGGGACACTGTGCGCTACTACGGCACGGTTTCCACCAACATTAGGGCCTTCGACAAATTGCTGAAACAGCAGGCGACCAAGGCCAATCAACTCTGTGTTGTCTATGAAGCCGGTCCGTGTGGCTTCTGGCTCTACCGCCATCTCCAAAATCGAGGTATCGACTGCTGGGTCATTGCTCCTGCCCTCATTCCAAAAGCTCCCGGAGACAGGGTTAAGACCGACAGGCGCGATGCCTGTGCCTTAGCTCGTCTGGCCCGCTCTGGTGATATCGCACCCATTTATGTTCCTGACGCCAGAGATGAGGCGATCCGCGACCTCATTCGCTGCCGTGAGGATGCCATGTTGGACCTGCGCCAGGCTCGCCAACGTCTCAAGTCGTTCCTGCTTCGCAATGGCCATCCCTGTAGTGGCCGCCAAAACTGGACCGACGCCTATAAGCGTCATTTGGCCGACATCCACTTCCTCGAACCTGCCCAGAAGATCACCTTCCAGGATTATATCCACACCGTCACCGAGCGTTACGAGCGGCTGCAGCGCCTCGAGGTCGAAATGGAGACAATGGCCGAATCCTGGCGCTGGTATCCCTTGGTACAACAATTCACCGTGCTTCGAGGCATCCGCTTCCTGTCGGCCATCACCCTAATGGCGGAGTTGGGAGACTTGAGGCGCTTCTCCAGCCCCAGACAGTTGATGAATTTTGTTGGCCTCACTCCCAACGAGTACTCCAGCGGCGCCAGGGAGAAGCGTGGCCACATCACCAAGTGTGGCAATACCCATGCGCGACGCATCCTGATTGAAGCCGCCTGGTCCTACCGCTTCAGCCCCAAAGTCTCACGTGACCTGCAGATACGCCAGCAGCACCACTCTCCCAAACTGCAGCAGCGCTCCTGGGAGATTCAGCTGCGGCTGTGCGCCCGCTTTCGGCGCTTGCAGGCGCGGGGCAAGGAGTACAACAAGGTGGTTACCGCCGTCGCCAGAGAGTTCACTGGCTACCTCTGGGACATTGCTCAGCGCTTTGAACCAGAGCGACGCGTCCACTTGGGTTAACAATCAGGAAAACCATCCTGGTGAGACAGACCGGCGGCAGTGGTGAGAGCAACCCTCGACGGCGTTAGGCGTTCAAATACGCGATCCTAGAATGAGGCAAGGCTCCAGCGGCGCAAACAAGTAATGCGGATAACCAAACCCGCGAATATCAGCAAGGTCAACCGCCGAACATTGACTTGCCAAAGGTCGCTCACCGGGGTGTCCAAGCCGGCCTTTTGGGGCCCGGCCTGGACAGATCTTTGCCTATTGACAGGGGGAATCATATCAACGCCGCATTAAGGTGTGAGCGACGTTTGGCTATACTTGAGCGAAGCGAAAATGCCAAGCGTTGCGAATCACTCTTAAATGCTTTGTTAGGCATTTTTTTCTAACTTTTTAATCTCATCGTTTAACTGAGCTAAAAGAGTATCAACATCATCGCGGGTTAGATTGTCTTCTATGTGTTTAGATAGCCACGGATCTGTGTTTATGTTAATTGCAATTTCAATTGAACCGTCAGGCATTTGCTCTTTTTCAACACTTTCGAGAACAAAACCATCGAAATTCCAAGCTTCAAAAACACGATCAACATTGCGTTCAATCTGCTTTTCTCGCGTTAAGTCCATAGTTAAGTATTCAACTAGGGACTTATGAAACTCAGACTTTTTCCATGCTTCTTTCACTGATTCACCAACCGTGACCGCGAGTAAACCTAAGGCTGCAGTGGTTACCAAGCCAGTAATGGTGATGCTACCGCGCTCAATTTTTTCGATGTAGTAAGCATCGATATGATTCAACTTACCTTTGAGCTTGTCACGAATTGATTGTTTTTCTGAAGGACTCAAATCGCTTTGATTCACCAACACCATTACTTCTTGATATTGAATTTCTCGAATAACCGACGAAAATTTTTTAAGGATGGAGCGAAATGTACGGTCAGATACAAGATCTAACGTAGGGTGATAAATTTTAAAATATATATCTTTCATAAGATTTGGGGCTAGAGTCTAGGCTTATGCCGTTAGTAACACAATTTTAGCGAAAGTATGACTATATCAGGGACTGACGACCTAAACCGCTGAGCCATCGACATTTTTACTTATTCCCTGTCGGAATGTCAAATGTTTAGGTAATGCCTAACATTTTAATATGCGGAACCGTTCCGCCTTTCACTCATCGAGATTGTCCGCCTATCCCCGATTTGCTTACGGCGCGGCTCTCGTTGAAAATCCCCTTGATTCCGGCAGTTCGGAGCCTTGACCAGAGATCCAGGGCAAGCTGAATTGCGCGAAAGGCGGCCCCAGCTTGGGGAAAGGCGGAAGATCACTTCAACTGTATGTATATACAGTAACTATTGGTTCGCCACGGTTAGCGTTTGCAAACATATAAGCCATTGATATTATTCGACTATAATCCAGGCGTCGTTTTCATCAGGGTAAGCTCCGCCATCTGGCCAGGCGGTTGAGCCTGCCACGGAGCGATCCTTCCTAGCCTATCTGGCTGATTTTTAAGAAAGTAACGTTACAACTTTGACGCGGGCTTTTCAAAGGGGTCAAGTCACATGATGGGTCGGCATCAGTAAAATTCAGCACCATTTCAGACTCCAGGCGGTGTAGCTTCACGTCGCAATCCTATGACTTCGATTCTGGCGCGGACCATGGTCGTAGTACTATGTGGCCACCGATCCCAATACCGGAGTTTCCATGCCCCATTTCGTCATCGACTGCGCTCAAGAGGTGCTTGAAGGCCGGGACCAACAGGCTGTCCTGCGCGCCCTGCACCAGGCCGCCCTCGCCTCCGGCCTGTTCAACGAGGCCGCCATCAAGGTGCGCATCAACTCCTATGCCACCTACCTGGCCGGCGGCAGTCAGGATCCCTTTATCCACCTGTTTGCCCATATCCTCGACGGCCGCACCGCCGACCAGCGGGCCGAACTGTCCAAGCTGATGGTGGCCGAGTTGACCAGACTCTTCCCCGAGGTGCCCAAGATCGCCGCCAATGTCTATGAGATGAGCCGGCAGGACTACGTCAGCCGGCAGATGCTGGAAAGCGGCGACGGCCACTGATGACGGTGCTAGTTACCGGCAGTGCCGGACGCATCGGCCGCGCCATCTATGTTCACCTGGCCAATCTGGGGTACCCGGTAAGGGGCGTTGACCAGACCCCCTGCTCCACCGCCGATCTGGTGGGGGATCTCTGTAACGGCGAGGTTCGTCGGCAAGCCCTTGAGGGTGTCACCGCCCTGGTGCATACCGCGGCGCTGCATGCGCCCCACGTAGGACTTTGCAGCGACAGTGAGTTTGAGCGCATCAATGTGCAGCTGACCCAGGCGCTGGTCACCGAGGGGGTCAACCAAGGGCTGCGACAGCTGGTGTTCACCAGCACCACCGCCCTCTATGGCCATGCGTCCAAACCGACTCAGGGTCGCGCGGCCTGGGTGGATGAGCAGGTGACGCCGCAACCCAGAAACGTCTACCACCGCAGTAACCTGGCGGCGGAGAGCTGGCTCAGGCAATTCAGCCAGGAGACCGGTTTGCCGGTGACCGTGCTACGCATCTCCCGCTGCTTCCCCGAGGCGGTGGATACCATGGCGGTGTTTCGTTTAAGCCGGGGCATCGACGCCAGGGATGTGGCCTGCGGTCACGAGTTGGCCCTGCGCCACGCCCTGCCCGGCTTTACCCTGTTTAACCTCTCCGGTGCCACCCCCTTCAACAAGGGGGAGACCGAGGCGCTCTATCGCGATGCCGCCGCCCTAATTCGAAAGAAGCTGCCGCGGCTCGCCGATGAGTTTAAACGCCGCGGCTGGGGCCTGCCCGCCTCGCTGGATCGGGTCTACGATGCCGGTGCCGCCACCACCGCTCTGGGGTGGCAGCCGCAGCACGGCGTCGAGTCGGTGCTGGCCCTGTATGACCAGGGGTTGGCCGAGGTGCTGCCCCCGGGCTGGCAGGCCGCCAGATAGAGGGCCAGATTAAATGGGCTGTGTCTGAGTGAGCCGTTGAGGTGATTCAATGCCTTGCTCTAAACGGACTGGCCCATGTCATGACACACTCGCACATGAATGGGCACTCGGTGCGCTTTTCAACAGACACTGGCCCCTGACGTTGGTCAGGATGACGATGGTGCGTGTGATGCAGGGCGCACCCGGTAGCCAGGCTCGGGAGTGATCTGCAGCTCGGTACAGAGTGGATTCACCCCACTGCGGCCCCCGCCAGCACGGTCATGCCGGCGCATGCCGCTATCCAGAGGCTGTACCTGCAAGGAGTTGGGGACCTCTGGGACCGATGTCGACAGACACTGGACCCTGACGTTGGTCAGGGTGACGATGGTACCTAGGATACGGGGCGCACCAAAGAAAGTCCGGTGCGCTCGGCACCGGGCTGATTGGTTTGGTAGCCTGCTGCCGTCAGGCCCGCTCTTTCGGCCCGAACAGGTGATCCAGACTGGTGTACCTGCCGCCTCCCATGAAATAGAGGGCCAGCAGCATCACGAAGTAGGTGATGGCGAACTCGATGCCATTGTTGAGGATGACAAACTTGCCCGAGGAGGTGAGCCATTCGTAGTTGCCGTGCTGCTGCAAAATGGCGTTGGCGCGCTCCAGTTTCTCCGGGGCGGCCATCACCTGGTCGTTGGCCAGCCAGCTGGAGGCGTCGGCGATGGCCAGCCAGCCGTTGTCCCAGTGCACCGCAAAGGCGGCCACCAGCATGGTCACCATCAGCGGCAGGCTGATGAGGCGGGTGAACAGCCCCAGGATCAGCAGCAGGCCACCGACAAACTCGGTGCCCGCCGCCAGGGCCGCCATCACCTCGGGGAACGGCAGCCCCAGGCCCCATTCGGGGTTGCCAAACCAGGCGGCGGTGTCCTCGAAGTGGCTCAGCTTGTTGTAGCCGGCCTGGACAAAGATCGGCGCCAGGTAGAGACGGATCGCCAGGGGGGCCAGTCCCTCCAGAGACTGGGTTGCCCGGAAGAAGCCTTGCCACAGATGGATCAGAGCCTGCATAACTATATTCCTTTTAAGTTACTACTGACTAAGATGACCGGCGTGGTGACCCCTGGCTTTCACCGAAGTTAATTTTTTGATAAATCAGCCAGATCATCTATCAAAGAGCCTAGCTCACGATTCAGTCTCTTGCGCTGCTTTCCGGTGAGGCTGGCGTTGATCGACTCCAGGGCGTCGGCGAAGTTGTGCTGGTTGATGGTCAGTTGCGCCCGGTAGCCGGCGGGACGGATCTTGTCCGGGGTGACCAGCAGCAGCCTGAGCTCACTCTGCAGCCGCTGGCCGTCGCTGCGGTTGCGCAGCGCCTCACCGAAGCGCTCCTGCCACGCCTGGCGATAGGCCACCCACAGGTCCATGGACTGGTGGCGCTCATGGTTGAAGTCGTCGACCGCCTGGCGCTGCAGCGGGGTCAGCTTGCCCACCCAGCGCTTCAGGCTCTTGGCGGTGCGCTTGTTGGCCCGGGCCACGCGCTGGTCAAAGTCCTTGTTCAGGTAGCGATCAAGGTCTTTCTGGTTTTCTCTGCGAATGTTGGCCAGCAACTGCTCCACCTGCTCATCGGTCAGGGTCTGCATCAGCGGCACCAGTCTGGGCATCAGGTGATCGAAGATCCGCAGCCAGTGCTGCTCCAGGCGGCCGATGTGGGCCAGGGCGTCTTCGGAGGTCAGTTGATGGTTGATCTGGTGCCTGAGGGTCAGCAACTGGTGGCGGTACCTGGGCAGCTCCTCGCGACGGTGCCACGCCAGCATCTCGTCCACCATATCCTCGAACTGCGTCTCCTGGGAACGGGAAAGGTCAACGTAATCCGCCACCTCCCACTCGATGATCCAATCCAGCCAGTTATAGACAAACTTGGTGCTGCAGCCGGTCAACACCAGCGCCAACACCATCACAAGCACCCACCGTCCCTTCAAGGCCCACTCCCGGTTTGCGAACCGATCAATGTTGTTAACCCACTGTTAGAGCAGGACTCTGTGCGGAAAGTTCCGGGGACCAGGCTAGAGAGGTAGCCGCGACGCAAGCCCCTGGGCCAGCAGTTGCCGGTAGCGGTCGGCCCACGGCGTCAGTTGGGCCGGGTCGCCGCCCTTGGCCAGGGCCTGCCGACACCAGCTAAGGCAGGTCAGCAGGTAGAGCTGACCGGCGGCGTGCAGGGCGGCCTGTTCCCTGGCATCGACGTCAACCCCCACGGCGCGGTAATAGGCGGGCGCCGCGCTGGCCATATCGGGCCATTCCAGCATCAGGCAGGCCAGGTCCCACAGCGGGTGACCAAAACCGGCGTACTCGAAGTCGATCAGGCGCAGCCGCTGTTGCCCCTGGTGTGACCCACTGAGCCAGTTGCCGCGGCTGGGATCATGGTGGGTCATGCCGGGCCTAAGCCGGCTGGCCAGCAGCTGCTGCTGCAGGGCTGCGCCCTGCGGCCCCAGTCCCCCGGCGTAATCCAGGCGCGCCGGGGCAATCGGCAATTGGTGAAACCGGGCGAGCAGTTCGGCCGCCTGCACAGGCGCCAGCACCTCTGCCCGGCTTCCCCAAAGCTCAACAATGGAGAAGCGGTGGGTCGGATCCCAGTAGAGCAGCTCCGGTGTCAACCCCGCCCTGGCGGCGCCCTGCCAGGCGAGACGCTCGGCGGCGCGATCGGTGTCCATCCGCGCCCCGGCGCCGTGAACCCTCAGCAGCGCCCGGGGCTCACTGGGATCAATGCGGTAGAGGGCGTTAGCGCTGCCGCCGCCGAAGGGGCTCAGCCTGGCGCCGGCGTAGGCCGGCACCTCGCTGAGCAGGACCTCAGGCGAACGCCGGCTCACCCTGACTCCGGTAGGCGCTGCGCCAAGTGAAGTAGCTGGCCAGGGCCAGGCCCACATAGAGGACAAACAGACCGCTGGTCAGCAGCAGCTGCTTGCTGATGTAGAGGTAGATGGAGACCAGATCGATCACCACCCAGTAGAGCCAGTTTTCCACCACCTTGCGGGCGGTCATCACCGTGCCCACCACCGCAAAGCAGGTGGTGGCGGAGTCCAGGTAGGCCATGTCGGCGTGGGTGTAGTTGTCCATCACATAACCCAGCCCCAGCGCCACCAGGGTGGTGAGGCCGATCACCCTCAGGTGGCGATCGGCGCTCCAGACCTGGTAGTTCAGCCCCTCTCCCCGGCCGCCGAAACGCCACTGCCAGAAGCCGTAGAGTGCCATCAGCAGGTAGTAGCCGTTGAGCACCGACTCCATCAGCAGCGACACCTCCCAGAACAGCAGGGTGTAGATCAGGGTGCTGAAGAACGCCGCCGGCCAGCACCACAGGCTGCCGCGCATCGCCAGCAGCAGGTAGGCCAGGGCCAGCACCACCGCCACCCCCTCCCACAGGGTCATGGCGCCGGCCTGGGCCAGCGCCTCACTGACAAGGTTACTCACTGTGGTCAAGGTTCACGCCGCCGGGGATAAACTTGCAGACAAACACCCCCTTGCCCCACTCCCGGTGGGCCGCCTTCATCTCGGTGGCCAGCAGGGCCATGATGGTGTCGTAGTCTCCGCACAGTTGGGTGCTCATGCCATTGGTCTTGCGCTGGATCTCCGGGTAGGCGTCCAGGCGGCCGATGAACCATTGGATGGGTCGCAGGTACTGATCCTTGAGTGGGTAGAGGCTGATCTCCACGGCGAGTTGCATGGCGTTCTCCTTAGAAGTAGTCGTAACGGAAAGTCAGGCCGAACTGGCGGGGATCGCCGTAACGCACGTACAGGTGATCCTGCCAGCCGTCGTTGGGCTCGTTGCCGAAGGTAAACCCGCGCACCCCGTACTTCTCGTCGGTCAGGTTGCGGCCCCACAAGTAGAGGGCCCAGCGCTCCGCCTCGTAGCCCAGCTTGGTGTTCCACAGCACGTAAGAGTCGGACTCGGCGTTGCTGGTGGCAGAATCAGAGTAGTAGAAACTGTCCTGACCGTTGGCCACCAGGTTGGCGAACCAGCCCAGATCGTGACGGTAGCTGGCCCCCAGGTTGAACTGGTAGCTGGGCGAGTGGGCCAGCTCACGGCCGCTGAGATCGATGGGGGTGCCGTACTTGTCATTGTAGATGTAGTCGTCGTAGGAGGCGTCCAGCAGGCCCAGGCTGCCGTACAGCTCCAGGTTGGCGGTCAGCGCCCAGCTGAAGTCCGCCTCCAGGCCATAACTGGTGGAGCCGGTGGCGTTGGTGGTGTAGAGGAAGAAGCGCTGCGGATTGTTGGGATCCTGCACCGAGGCTTCCACCTGCTGATCCTGGCGGTCCATGTAGAACAGGGCGACGGTGGTGGACAGGGCCCCCTCCAGCCAGCCGCTCTTGACGCCGATCTCGTAGTTGTAGAGGGTCTCGTCCTCAAACTCCTTGGCGCCCGGCAGATCGGCGGGCACGTCCATGTTGAAGCCGCCGGCCTTGTAGCCGCGGGCGATGCGCAGGTAACCCAGGTGACGGTCACCCAGGTAGCGGCTGGCGGAGAGGTGGCCGCCCCACATGGTCTCGCTGGGGGAGAAGCTTTCACCGCTGTCGTCGCTGTAGTCGCTGCTGCGGTGCTCGATGCGCAGCCCGGCGGAGAACAGCCACTGGCCCAGTTCACTGTCCAGTTGGGCAAAGATGGCGCTGTTGGTGGCCTCGTAGTCGGACTTGAGGAACACGTCCTCCCAGCCGTTGTAGAAGCTCTCCAGATCGTTGGACTCCTCCAGCTTCATGGCGTAGGCGCCCACCAGCCAGTCGGTGGTGCCGGCAAAGATTCGACCCTGCTCGCCGGAGACCAACCGCAGCTCCTGGCTGTAGGTGGTGCGCTGCTGGTCCTTGTCCCACCAATAGTCGTACTGGCAGGGCACGGCGGCACCGGTCTCCCAGTCTTCACACTGGAGATTGCTCCAGTAGGCCGGGTTGGCCCAGTCGCCGTCGTAGGCGTGGCGGGCTTCGGTATCGGCCAGGCCGGTGATGGAGACCAGGGAGACGGCGCTGCTGGCCGCCCAGTTGAGTTTCAGCGAAGCACCGGTAGTGGCCTGGCTGTCCTCGCCCGGCTGGTCGGTCAGGGTGTCGAAGCCGTTGTTGTCCAGGGTCCAGGCGTCGTAGCCGTTGTCCAGGTCTGCGTGCAGCAGGGTCAGGTCGGCGGTCAGGTTGTCACTGGCCAACCAGCGCAGCTTGAGGCGCCCGGTCAGCTCATCGCGCTCATTGGTGTCGTCCCGGCCCAGGTAGAGGTTGTCGCGAAAGCCGTTCTGCTGGGTCTGCTGCAGCGAGGCGCGGTACAGCAGGGTGTCGCTGAGGCTGCCGCCGGCGTAGGCGCCCACGGAGACCAGATCGTCCTCACCCAGGCTGACCTCGGTGCCCGCCTCAAACTGCTCGGTGGGATCGTTGCTCTTGACGTAGATGACTCCGGCCAGGGCGTTGGCGCCGTAGCGGGTGCCCTGGGGGCCACGCAGCACCTCGACCTGCTGCAGGTCGAACAGGCTGGCGGCCATGCCGATGCCGGACAGGTCGATGTCATCGACGATAAAGCCCACGGAAGCGTTGGGGGCCCCCTGGTACTCCTCCTGCTCGCCGACGCCGCGGATCTGGAAGTAGCGGGGACGGGAGGTGGCCCCGGCCCAACTGAGGTTGGGGATGTTCTTCAGCACATCCTCGAAATGCTCGCCGCCCTGCTCCTGCATACGGGCGGTGTCCACCACGGTGACGCTGCTGGGCAGGCGGGCGATGTCGGCGTCGCGGAAATCGGCGTTGACGGTGATGGTTTCAATATCCTGGGCCTGCACAGAGCAGGAGACCGCCAGGGCAACAATGGAAAGCTTGGTGCGCATAGCCTTTAGACTTCTCTATTACTAAAAGGGAATACGACCGGATTTTGGGCAGGGACTTCAAGGCTGGGCCTTTCCTACGCCGGTATGATCCGGATCAGGTTCGCGGGTTTTCCAGTAGGAATCTCAGTATCGGTATCGATACACCCCGAGGCAGAGTTCAGTATACCCTGGCCACGGCACCTGAATCCACGCTGAATGGCGTTTACGCGGTTTTTTTGACCAGCCTGGGGCCGTTTGGCCAGACCCAGAACGCGGCGCGCACAAAAATGGACGGTGTCTGAGTTAGCCGTTTAAGTTAGGCGATGCCTGGGTTTAATCGGGCCAGCCCATGTCATGGCACCCTCAAGCATAAATGGCAACCTGGAACACTTTTCAACAGACGCTGGCCCCTGACGTGCGTCAGGGTGACGATGATGCGGGTGGTGCAGGAAGCACCCGGTAGCCAGGCTCAGCAGTCATCTGCAGGTTGCTGCCGAGTGGATTCCACCCACTGCGGCGCCTTCCAGCACGGTCATGCCGGCGCATGCCAGTATCCAGAGGCTGTTTCGTAAGGGCTTTTTTGGGCCTCCGGGGTCGATTCCGACAGACCTTGGTCCCTGACGTGCGTCAGGATGTTGCTGAGAACACCAAGAGCAAGGTGGGTTGGTGAGCAACGGTGATTTAAGACACGGCCCAAAAAAGCCGCTGAATACAGCGGCTCTTCAGCGGGGGACAGCGTCTGTCCTACTCGCCCACCACCCGGCGGACACTGAGCTCGAACTCCAGCGCCCCGGGACTCAGGGCCACCGCACTCACCTGGCGGCGTTCGCCGCCGGCCAGGTTAATGGCGCGCCAGCCGCGGTTGGCGGACTCCATCTCGGCCCCGCTCTCGTCGAAGAACACGAAGCGATATTGCAGATAGAGGTCGCCGGAGGCCTTGGAGACCAGGTCAGCCCGCCCCTGCAGGCGGCCGCCCATCAGCGACTTGTGCAGCTGGGTCACGGTCACCTCCCGCGCCAGGCTGGCGTTGTCCACCTTGATCTTGTCGGCGTCCGAGCGGACCACCAGGCCGGAGGTATTGGTGCTGCAACCGCCCAGAAGCAGGGCAAGCAACAGGGTGGGGATCCAATGACGCATGGTGACGCTCCTAATCGATAAGGAAGTGGGCTCTCGCGGTGGCGATGGGCTGTTTGCGGTTCGTCTGCCAACAGCTTACCGAAACGTTGGCCACCCGGCGACCCTGACGGGTGATACGGCACTCGGCGTAGGTTTCCCGGGCGTAGCCGGCACGCAGGTAATCGATGGAGAAGTCGACGATCTTGGGCACCCGGGCGGTGCGCAGAATCACCATCAACTGGACCATGGCGGACATCTCCATAAAGCCGGCGATGACGCCGCCATGGAGCGCCGGCAGCATCGGGTTGCCCATGTTGTCGGGGTTGTTGGGCAAACGGAACACCAGCTCCTCGCCCAGCTGCTCGCAGTTCATACCCAGATGCTGGGCATAGGGGATCAGCGCCAGCAGTTCGGTGTAATCCTTGTCGGCCACCGCCTGCTGCACTACCGGTTTGATGTTCATGCCTTCTCCTCCCCCAGCAGCGCGGCTCGAAACGCTTCGGTGACCAGTTCAGGACCGATTCTCATGAAGGAGCACACCACCTGAGCGATGGGATCGTCGATGGACTCCTGGTAGGCGATGCCCCGGGTAAAGGCCACCGACGAGGTGAGTTTGAAGCACTCCACCATGGCGTACACCGGCTGGTCCGGTTTGGCGGCCTTCATGTAATCCACCCGGAGATCCAGGGTGGGGCACAGCTCCAACTGCTCCTCTTTGGCGAAGATGGCGCAGATCACCGCCGCACCTGAAGCGGTGTCCATCAGGGTGGTGATCACCCCGCCGTGGAGCACCTTGGATTCGGGGTAACCTACCAGTTCGGGTTCGTAGGGCAGGCACAGAAGCACATGGTGCTCACTGGCTTCCAGGCAGTCGATCTTGAGCTTGCGGCACTGCGCCAGCTCATTGACAAACCGACCGGCCAGATCGGTCAGGGGGAAAAATTCAGGGTTAACAGGTTGCATCACAGTGGTTGAAGTTCCTTATCGTTTGCTCACTACCTCTGGCACCCCGGGGCGCCATCGAAGCAACGTCAGTGTGCTTTTCTGCCCTTAAAACAGGGGTCAAGACAGCTGTTAAGGATATCACTGAAGATGATTTACCGCTATTTGCCACCGATTCCCCCAGCCTGCCACTGGAAATCTATCGCTCCAGCGCCAGCGAAACGGCTCTGCGGCCATCCTCTCCTAGCCCAACGGGCCAACAGCTGCCGGCACAGGGCCTTCAACTGGGCGGCCACGGACCACCAGTCCCTTGCCCTCCAGCAGCGGACGGTAGGCTCCTGGCCCGCCTGATCGCCGCCCAGTTGACGCCCAAGGCTTCCCATTTGCCGCCGACGGATCTACAGTCGACCTAAGGGATTAATTTTTAGTCTGTTATTGTGAAATGGAGCGCCCCCTATGTCCCAGCCGCTGATCCTGCATCACTACGCGCTGTCCCCCTTCTCCGAGAAGATTCGGCTGATTCTGGGGGCCTCGGGGTTGCCGTGGCACTCCCTGCTGGTCTCCCCCCTGCCCCCACGCCCCGCTACCGACCCGCTGACCGGGGGCTACCGGCGTATCCCGGTGGCCCAGCTTGGGGCAGACCTGATCTGTGACAGCGAACTGATCGCAGAGGAGATCAGCGCCCTGGCCCAACAGCCCACCCTGGCCCCGTCGGCCAGCGACCGTCCGGCCCGGGAGTTCACCGCCTTCGCCGAGTCATCGCTGTTTTTCGATGCGGTCACCTCGGTGCCGCCCAGGCGGGCGCTGCATCAACTCAGGCAGCACCTGTCGCTGTGGGATACCGCCCGCTTCATCTGGGACCGGCTGGGGATCGCCCGGGAAACCGGCCGCCGTGAGCCCCTGGCCCAGGTGGCCCGGCGCTTTCGGCAGCGGTTAACCGACATCGAGGAGACCCTGCAGGGCCCCTACCTGTTCGGTAACCAGCCCGGTCACCCGGACTTCGCCCTCTACCACCCGCTGTGGTTTGTGGTCAACGTGGGCGGGGAGCCGCTGCCACCCCGGCTGCCACGGCTGACTCAGTGGTACCAGCAGATGAGCGCCTTTGGCCATGGTCAGCCCCGCGACATCCGCGGCCGCGAGGCCCTGTCGCTGGCCGCCGTCAGTCAGCCCCGCCCTCTCCCGCCGACGGCGCTGGATCATCCGGATATCGGCAAATCGGTGAGAATCACCCCGGGCGACTACGCCAGGGTCGCAACCCTAGGAACCCTGGCGGGCGTCACCGAGCAGCGCTGGATCCTGCGCCGGCAGACCCGGAGGTTCGACGCCGTCCACGTCCACTTCCCCCGTCAGGGCTACCATTACAAAGTCGCATAAAAATCGCTGTGTCTGGGTTGGCTGTTGAAGTAAGGCGATGCCTTGGTTTAACCGGGCCAGCCCATGTGATGACATACTCAAGCAAAACTCGGGACTTGGTGCTCATTTCGACAGCCCCTGGACCCTGACGTGCGTCAGGGTGACCATGGTGCGTGTGATGCAGGGCGCTCCCGGCAGCCAGGCTCAGCAGTCATTCTCGGGTTGCCACAGAGTGGATTCCACCCACTGCGGCCCCCGCCAGCACGGTCATGCCGGCGCATGCCGGTATCCAAAGGCTGTGCCTGGAAGAGTGTTGTGGGCCTCCAGGGAGGATGTCGACAGCCCCTGGACCCTGACGTGCGTCAGGGTGCGTGTGGTGCAGGGCGCTCCCGGCAGCCAGGCTCAGCAGTCATTCTCGGGTTGCTACAGAGTGGATTCCACCCACTGCGGCCCCCGCCAGCACGGTCATGCCGGCGCATGCCGGTATCCAGAGGCTGTGCCTGCAAGGGCTTTGGGGAGCCTCTAGGATCGACGTCGACAGACGGTGATTGCTGACCGTCTTCTGGATGACGATTGACAGGGTGTTGCTGAGAGCAACAAGAGCAGGGTTGGTGGGTGAACAACGGTTATTTAAGGCTCAGCCTAACAAAGGGGAGCCTCAGGCTCCCCTCGGTCGATCATTACACCGCCAGCATCGGACCCAGGGGCTTGCCCCCCAGCAGGTGCATATGGATGTGAAACACCTCCTGACCGCCATGCTGATTGCAGTTGATGATCAAGCGGTAGCCATCCTCATCGATGCCCGCTTCCTTGGCCAGCTTGGCGGCCACGGTCACCATTCGTCCCAGGGCCGGCTCATCGGCCGCCTTGACGTCATTGATGGTGGGGATCAGGGTGTTGGGCACGATCAGCAGGTGGTGGGGCGCCTTGGGACTGATGTCCCTGAACGCGGTGACCAGATCGTCCTGGTAGAGGATCTCGGTGGGGATCTCACGACGGATAATTTTGGAAAAGATGGTTTCTTCGGCCATTTTACAGGCTCCGGCTAGTCGGTTTTGTCCAAGAATCTCAGTATACTTGGCAAATCAGAGTTAGGGAAACCACGGTATCGGGAAACAGTCGACCCTGTGCCCGCTCCCCAGGGAGTTCAACGGTTTCCCTCAAGGACCGCGTCCGTTCCGCACACCGGACCATGCCAAAGGATACCAAATTCATGCTTCTCTACCGCATCAGCCCCGTCGATCCCCACGCCCACCTGTTCGAAGTCAGCATCGAGACCGGCCCGGCCCACCCCGGCCAGCGCTTCTCCCTGCCCAGCTGGATCCCCGGCAGCTACATGGTACGGGATTTCGCCCGCAACCTAATCCAGGTCGAGGGCACCGATGGCGACCGCCCCGTCCGCCTGGCCCAGCTGGACAAGCAGCGCTGGCAGTTGGAGGAGGATTGCGACCAGTTGGTGATCCGCTACCGGGTCTACGCCTGGGACCTGTCGGTGCGCAGCGCCCACCTGGACCAGACCCATGGCTTCTTCAACGGCACCAGCGTCTTCCTCAAAGTGGAGGGCCGCGAAGGGGAGCCGGTGCAGTTGGAGATTCAACCGCCTCAGGGCGAGGGCTACGGCGACTGGCGGGTAGCCACTGCCATGCCCCTGGCCTCGGGCACCGAGCGTTACGCCTTCGGCCGCTACCAGGCCAGCGACTACGACGAGCTTATCGACCATCCGGTGGAGATGGGCACCTTCACCCTGGCCAGCTTCCGGGCCCGGGGGGTGCAACACGACCTGGTGCTGACCGGTCGCCACTGGGCGGACACCGACCGCATCTGCGCCGACCTGACCAAGATCTGCGAAACCGAGATCGACCTGTTCGGCGGCAGCGCCCCCTACGACTACTACCTGTTCATGACCATGGTGCTGGGCGAGGGTTTCGGCGGCCTGGAGCACCGCGCCTCCACCGCCCTGGTGTGTGGGCGCGGCGACCTGCCCGCCACCGGCGAAACCGAGATGACCGAGGGGTACCGCACCTTCCTGTCCCTCTGTTCCCACGAGTATTTCCACAACTGGAACGTCAAGCGGATCAAGCCCGCCCGCTTCGTCCCCTACGAGCTGGATCAGGAGAGTTATACCCGCCAGCTGTGGGCCTACGAGGGGGTCACCTCCTACTACGACGATTGGCTGACCTACCGGGCCGGCTGTGTCGACCGGGACACCTACCTGACCATGCTGGGGGAGCTGATGACCCGGGTCACCCGAGGCAGCGGTCGCTTCAAGCAGAGCCTGAGCGACAGCTCCTTCAACGCCTGGACCAAGTTCTACAAGCAGGATGAGAACGCCCAGAACGCCATCGTCAGCTACTACACCAAGGGGGCGATGTTTGCCCTGTTCCTCGACCTCTCCATCCGCAAGGAGACCGGTGGCCGCCACAATCTCGACCAGCTGATGCAGCGGTTGTGGCAGGAGTTCGGCCTCAAGGGGATCGGCACCGAGGATGACACTCACCAGCGTATCGTCAGTGAACTGATCGGCCGCGATGCCGGCGACCTGTTCGCCTGGCTCGATCGCACCGAGGATCTGCCCCTGGCACCGCTGCTGGCGGAGTTCGGCGTCGAGCTCAGCCAGCGCAGCGCCACCTCCAACAGTGACAAGGGCGGCACCCGCGGCGAGGGGCTGGCGGTCGAGTTGGGCGCCAAATACAACACCGCCGCCGTCGGGGTGACCATCGCCAATGTCGCCGAAGGCGGGGACGCCCACCGCCTGGGCCTGGCCGCCGGTGACAACCTCATCGCCGTGGACGGCCTGCAGGTGGGCAGTGATCTGGACAAACGGCTCAACCGCTACGGCGCCGGCGCCCGCCTGAGCTGCCACTGGTTCCGCCGCGATGAGCTGATGAGCGGTACCCTGACCCTGACCCCGGCACGCCACACCACCAGCGTGCTGACGGTCACCGACGAGGGGAAGCTGGCTGGGTGGCTGTGATCCCCATCGGCGGCGAAGCCTGAGATGATCCTCGACCAGTTTCACCAGTGTCTGGCAAAGCTGGGGGCCGATGCCGGCGCCCTCTTGGCCCACCAAGGACGCTGCCAGCCGCTGAAGCTGGAGGCGGGCGCGGTGCTGCTGCCCCAGGGGGCGAACCAGAGTTCGGCGTTCTTCCTCGGCAGCGGAGTGCTCCGGGCCTGCCACTACTCCAGCGAAGGCCAGGAGCACATCAAGGAGTTCTACCTGCCCGGCGAGCTGTGCCTCCTCTACGCCAGCTGGCTGGATGGCCGGCCCACCGAGTACCAGCTGGAGGCCCTAACCCGGGTCGAGGTGCTGAAGCTGCCCCTGGCGCTGCTGGACCTGCCCCAGTGGCAGGGGGTCTGCCGGGCGCTGATGAGGCAGCAACTGCTCTACAAGGAGGAGAAGGAGGCGTTCTTCCTGCTCAACACCCCCCAGGAGCGCTACCAGGCCCTGCTGAGCCGCTGGCCTCAGTGGGTCGAGCAGATCAGCCAGGCACAACTGGCCCGCTACATCGGCATCAGCCCCATCAGCCTGTCACGAATTCGCCGGCGCATTAACCAAGGTTAATGCCGCCCGGCGGCCATCGACGGAAACTGGCGCCATCCCACGATGACCCGGAGTCCTGATGTCGCCGTTTTTACTGTCCCAATTGCTGGTTGGCGTCGCCATCCTGCTGGATATCGCCTCGTTCCAGTTCCGCCAGCGGCGGCACATTCTGCTGTGCCTCTGTGTCTCCACCCTGCTCACCGCCCTCCACTTCCTGCTGCTGCATCACTGGACCGCCGCCGGACTGATGTTGCTGGCCAGCAGCCGCTTTGCCCTGAGCATTCGCACCACCTCGCCTCGGTGGCAGTGGCTGTTTGTGGTGCTGGGACTGGGGGTGATGGCCGCCACCTGGGGTGGCCTGCCGAGCCTGCTCAGCGGGCTCGGCAGCACCATTCAGACCATCGCCGCCTTCCGCCCCTGTGATCGGCAGCTCAGGCTGACCATGCTGCTGGGGATCAGCTTCTGGCTGGCCCACAACCTGCTGGTGGGCTCGCCGATGGCTGTGGCGATGGAGTCACTGTTCATCCTGTCCAACCTGGTAGGATACTGGCGCCACTACGGCGTGCCATTTTCAGATCGCAGGCCCCGTCCCCGCGCCGCTGCGCCGAAGCGGGAGGCCGCCTGATGACCGACGGCTGAGGCATCAGCCGCTTTTCTGCCCGGCTGCCAACCTGATTGTCCGAACGTTGCGTTCGGAAATAGTGTTTGTGAACTCGATGGCGATCATCAGTCAATTTTGGTACAAATCAGGTAGCAGGTTCTGCAGCCACGAAAACTGAACACAGCTCGACTGGCAATTTTCGCCGGTGCGCCCATACTTGAGTTCAGTAGGTTAAGGAGGTGACTGATGCAGTCCAGAACTCAACTCAATGCCCTGTTACACAAGCGCTTTAAAGACGCCCAGTCCATCTCGGACCTGAGGGAGCGACTGCGCGATGTCGAAGAGGAGCTGCATCAGGTGTTTGCCGATGAGCTGGCGCAGTTCATTACGCCCGAAGAGGAGCAGAAGAGAGTCTCCTGACCCGGGAACCGACAACGCCTCGCTGAGCGAGGCGTTGTCGTCTGTGACAGAGACCCTAGTGCACCGCCTGGTAAACGGCGCTGTGGCCCTTCACCCACTCTCCCTGCTTGAGATAGAACGCCTGCTGGTGCATCTCGCCATCCACGAAGCGGATCTCCGAGCGCACCTCCTTGACCCCCTCCGCCGCGCCGGCCACCCGTTCATGGAAATAGAACACCCCATCCTTGGCATAGGCGGTCCCCTTGGTGTAGAAACCTGCGGTGGTGAAGTAGTAGAACACCAGACTGTCGGCCTGCTCATCCCAGACCATCAGGGTCTCCCCCTCGTACTGGCCCTGGTTCAGCGAGTGGGTGATGCGCACCGCCTTGCCCTGCAGCGCCGGTTGCCACTGGGAGACATCGATCACCGGGTTGTCCGGGGTGGAATCGGAGAACTCTCCGCGCCACACCTTGCCCAGGAAGGGGCGCAACGGCTCCAGTTTGGCATCCAGCTCCCAGCCCCAGGCGGGGCGGAGCACAAACAGCAGTAGCAGGGGGATCCATCTGACCATCATGCCGTCCTTTGTTGGCTGTCGAAGTATCGGTTTAATGCCCGCTCCCAGCGCTGGAGAAACTCCTGCCAAAACCCCTGGTCGAGGCGGTCCAGCTGGCTTTGCCCCCTTGGGCCGATGGCGGTATAGAGGTAGTTCAATTGGATGACGCAGCCACCGGGCGCCGGGCTGACCCCGATGCGGATGCGGGTCACCAGCTGTTCGGGGAGGGTCTTGAGGAGCTCCAGCTGGCCCTGATCCGGGTCACTGGCCAGGACGTACCAGGTGGCAAGCCCCCCGGGCTCCTGGGTGGTGAAGACACAATCGGTTTCGATTCGGCCGACGTTGCTCCACACCATCAGCGGATCCCAGCCGGGAACCCATTCGCGCTCGCGCACCGGGCACATCAGTGGAAACACCTCTGACGCACTGCGGTTGCTGCGGATCTCGCCGCTGTACTGCCTGGTCTGGCGGGGACGGACAATCATCTTGCTCTCCATGGAAACCGGCGAAAAAAGAGTATCTTTATTCGCCGTTTACCTTACATCCTTAGGAGACTATAGCAAGAAATCACCCCGGGGTTAGTTGCCGTAGATCCCTTCTATGGCGGCCTTGCGAGCCTCCCACACCTGGCTGCGGCCATTGACGGTCAGTCCCAGGTCGGTGATCAGCCCCCCTTTCAGGTCGTAAATCCAGGCATGAACGCTGAGTTCCTGGCCCCGATCCCAGGCGGCTTTGCAGATGGTGGTCTGGCAGACGTTGGCCGCCTGCTCGATGGCGTTGAGTTCACACAGGCGGTTGCAGCGATCCTCGGCGTCCATGGCATCCAGAAGCAGCTTGTGGTCCTCGTAGGTGTCGCGGACATGGCGCAGCCAGTTGCTGGCCAGCCCCAGGTAGTCGCCCTGCATGGAGGCGTTGACGCCACCACAGCCGTAGTGACCACAGACGATGATGTGCTTCACCTTAAGCACATCGACGGCATACTCGATCACCGACAGGCAGTTCATGTCACTGTGGACCACCACGTTGGCGATGTTGCGGTGAACGAAGATCTCTCCGGGCGCCAGATCGATAATCTGGTTGGCGGGCACCCGGCTGTCGGAGCAACCGATCCACAGGTAATCGGGGGACTGCTGCCCCACCAGTTGACTGAAAAACTCTGGATTCTCCTTCTCGACCCGTTCGGCCCACTGTCTGTTGCGCTCAAACAGATGATCTAGATCTGCCATCTCTCTACCCCGTTGATTAAAGTGCGCCGCATTATAGCGAAAACCATAGGTGCAACTGGTCGAAACACCCGATGGGAATATTCGGGATTTCTGGCGATTTTCAGCGGTTTAATTATCATTAAACCAGATTTGAGCAACTTTTGGACCCTTTTGTGAGCCCAATTCAGCTGCGTGTCGCCCGGTGGGAGGACATTCCCGCCATCCAACTGGTGCGCAACGCCGTGCGCGAAAACCGCCTGTCGGTCGCCGGCAGCATCAAGGAGGCCGATGTCGCCAGCTACCTCGAGGCGCGGGGCCGAGGCTGGGTGTGCGAAGCCGGGGATCGCATCGTCGGCTTCACCTTCGCCGACGCCATCGACGCCAGCATCTGGGCGCTGTTCCTTCTCCCGGAGTGGGAGGGCCAGGGATTGGGACGGCGCCTGCTGGAGACCGCCTGTAACTGGCTGTTCGCGCAGGGGGTCAAGGAGATCCGCCTCAGCACCGCCCGTCACACCCGGGCCCACGGCTTCTACCTGAAGCTGGGGTGGCGCGAAACCGGCGCCCGCGGCAACGGCGAGGCCAAGCTGCGCCTGAGGCGCCCTAGGGCGCCAGCCGCTCCACCTGCCAGTTAGCCCCCTCCCTGGTATAGAGGAAGCGGTCGTGCAGGCGCCGGTCGCCCCCCTGCCAGAACTCCACCGTCTCCGGTTTCACCCGGTAGCCACCCCAGAAATCGGGCAGCGGCACCTCACCCTTGGCAAATTTCTGTTTCAACTCCAGAAATTTGGATTCCAGCACCTGGCGGGCGGAGATACGGCTGCTCTGCTGGGAGACCCAGGCACCGATCTGGCTGTCCTTGGGCCGGGTGACAAAGTAGGCCAGCACCTCGCGCTTGCTCAGCGGCTCGGCTGTGCCGGTGAAGTGCACCTGACGCTCCAGCTCGTGCCAGGGCATCAGCAGGCTGACCTTGGGATTGTGGGCAATGTGGGCCGACTTGCGGCTGCCGAGGTTGGTGAAGAACACCAGCCCATCCTGATCGAACTTCTTCAGCAGGACGATGCGCTGAAACGGCTGCCCGCTGCCGTCCACCGTAGCCAGGCTCATGGCCGTAGGGTCGGAAAAGCCCGCCTCACTGGCCTGGTGCATCCAGGTTTCAAACAGCGCCAGCGGATCCTCGGGCAGATCCTTGCGGCGCAGGCCGCCCTTGAGGTATTCACGGCGAACATTAGTGTAATCGGCCACTTTCTACTTCCTTGATCTATAACTCATTCTCATCGGCATCATCGCCGACCTTCCCCTATTCTACTGCCCGGTGCGGCATTTGCTAAGCACCACCCTGACGGTGTCTCTGGCGGCGGTACTGCTCCGGGGTGCTGCCGGAGAGCCGGGTGAACATGGTGATGAACGCCGAGGGGCTGGAGTAGCCCAGCTCCAGGGCCACCTGGTTGACCCTCATGCCGCGACGCAGCATCCCCAGGGCCTCCAGGAAACGCAGCCTTTGCCGCCAGTCGCTGAAGCTCATCCCCAGATGGCGATGGAAGTGGCGGGTCAGGGTGCGCTCAGTGCTGTACACCTGGGCCGCCCACTGCGCCAGAGTGCGTTTATCGGCCGGGTCCTGCTGCAGGGCGGTGATGATTGGCCTGAGCAACGGCTCGTCGCTGTGGGGCAGATAGGCGGCCATCGGCTCCTCCCTCAGCAGTTGATCCACCAGCACCATGGCCAGGCGGTGATCCTCCGGGGTGCTGGCGTACTGCTGCTGACGATCGGCAAAATCCTCCATGATCGCCCGGAACACCCCGGAGAGACGGATCATGCAGGCTGCCCCGGGCAGCCGTTCCGAAAGCTCCGGCCTCAGGTAGAGGGCCCGGTAACTGACCTTCTGGCGACTGTAGCTGGTGTGCTCCACCAGGGGCGGAATCCAGATGGCGTACTGGGGGGGCGACAGGAAGGGGCGGCCGTCGACGTTGATCTCGATCACCCCCTGCTCCACCACGTTCAACTGGCCCCAGCTGTGGCTGTGGGGCAGGAAGGTGGTGTCGGCGGCGATATCCTCACGGTGGAGGTAGATGTCGCTGGCGGAAGTCTCGAAGGGCAGCGGATATCGCTCCAGAACCTCGGTGACAAGCTCCTGATCCATAACCACTCTACCCCCATCACAACAATCTGTCCTGACAGCATAACACTTTGTCAGAAATTCGTTATATCTATTTTTGCTGTCACCTTTAAAATGCGCCCCCGTAGTTAAATCCCCTTAGTCGTGTGGAGTCGTTGCCCGTGAGCAAATCCGCCTACCTGTTCCCCCTGGCCACCGTCATCGCCTGGGCGGGAAATGGTATCGTCAGCAAGATGTCCGTGGACGTGGTCAGCCCGGGAACCATAGCGTTCTATCGCTGGCTGCTGGCCGCCCTGGTGCTGCTGCCATTTGTCGCCAAGACCCTGTGGCGCCAGCGTCAGGCCATTCGCAAACAGTTTTTTAAGTTGAGTGTCCTCGGGGCCCTGGGAATGGTGGTGCTGCAGACCCTGACCTACGTATCAGCCCAGACCACCTCGGCCACCAACATCGCCCTGATCGGCTCCGTGGTGCCGATGATGACCATGGCCTGGGGGGTGATGCTGAACCGGGAGCGCCCCACCCAGGGGATGATCGCCGGCTCGCTGATCTCCTTCCTGGGGCTGTCGGTGCTGCTGACCCAAGGTCAGCCCCTGGCGCTGCTGCATCAGCCCCTGAATCAGGGTGATATCCTGCTGCTGCTGGGGGCGATCTGTTACGGCCTCTATGGGGTGCTGCTGCGCAGGTGGAAACTGCCCTTCTCCACCTGGCCATCACTGTTCCTGCAGATGACCATGGGCGCCCTGTGGCTGCTGCCGGTCTACCTGACCCAGGCGGACCGCAGCGTCTCTGCCGAAGCCTGGCCCATGGTGCTGTTCGCCGCTCTGGTGGCCTCGCTGTTTGCCACCTACAGCTGGTTGCGGGGCATTCAGGCCCTGGGCGCCAACCGTTGTACCGCCTTTATGAATCTGAACCCGCTGATCGGCACCGGCCTGGCGATCTGGCTGTTGGAGGAGAGCCTGGCCCCCTCCCACTGCCTGGGCGGCGGCCTTACCCTGCTGGGGGTGTTCCTGACCCAGCGGCTCAAGTCTCCGGTCCGCCTGCGGCGGCGCCGACTGCCGGTCACCGAAGGCTAAGACAACCAGACACGAGCACGAAAAAGGCCAGCCCCGGGGCTGGCCTTACTGTTTCAGCGTTCTGAATCAGAGAGGATCAGAACTTCCAGCCCAGCTGCAGCGCGGCGCCGCGCTCCTCGTCATCGCCAAACTGGGCCGCCAGATCCAGGCTGAAGCAGTCCCAGGGGCTGATCCCCAGGCCAAAGGTCAGCAGATCTTCGTAGTTGTCCGACAGGTCGGTAACGTAACCGGCACGAAGCTGGGCATGGGTCCAGGTCAGCTCCAGGCCGGTTCGCACCAGCTGGCGCGCCTTCAGCAGCTGCGGCGCACTGCTCTCCACCACGAAGGACTCATCCTCCACCAGATCGGCCTCGACGGTGGCGCCGAAGATCCCCTGCTGCCAGGCCACTGCGGCGGCGTAGGTGGGCTTCAGAGTCAGGGTATGGCCTTCCATATTGTCGATGGAGTGTTCGATCAGGTTGTACCCCACCAGGCCAAAACGCCAGTTACCATAGGCCTTGTGCAAGCCCAGATCCAAGTTGAAACCGGCATCGTCGCTGAGATAATCGTCGTCGAAGTAGTCTTCATTGTCGTAGTTGTTGATGTTGGCGCGATACAGGTAGGTATCCAACCGCTGGTACTTGGGTGAGACACCGACACTGAACTCACCGATCCCCGGCAGGGAGAGTTCCCTGGCCAGGTTCAGGGCCACCTCGGACACCACCACGGCGTGGGCCACCCCCTCGGATTGCAGCTGGTCGGGGTCAAACACGCCGGTCACCAGCGCCTGCTCCACCAGCACCCGGTCATTGTCGGCGTAATCGAAATCACCGTTTGCCACCACATAGCCGCCGATGGTCAGGCCCCAGGCCAGTGTGTCGGAAGGCACGAAGATCCCCAGGTCCAGGTTGGCTTCCCCCACCAGTCGGGTGTCGTCCAGGGCTTCCAGTTCCGCCAGCAGGGCATCGGCATCGGCCTGAGTCGGCGGATCGGTCGGATCCATGGCATTGATCTTGTCTTCAAAGCGCTCGATGGCGTCCTGGGTGTCGTCCACCTGGTCCAGGGCATCCTCATACTCCTTGGCCAGGGCGTTGACGCCCAGGCGGATGTAGAGGTCATCCCCCTCTTCGAAGCGGGTCAACAGGGCGGGATTCAGGGGGGCGCGGGTGAAATCGCCGCTGGCGATACCGGTGTAACCGGCGCCAGCACTCTTGGCATCCATGCCCACTGCGGCGGTGGCGGGAACGGCAACGGCCGCCAGGGCCAGGCTCACTACGGATAACTTCATCATCTCTACCTATCTGCGTGGTATCTTTTGTTGCTGCCCGGGGCAGCGTTAACGGGACCGGCCGGTTATCGCGACGTGCGATCCCAGAGGTTACAGCGACAGACCACGGCTTTCCCTTGAGTGACGGCGTCCGGACGGCACGCCACTGAAGCGGAGTCGGGCTGCTCTAGCTGTATCGGCCCCTGCCGGTGGAGTGTTAATAAAAAAACACCCTGCCGAGGCAGGGTGCTGAATTTTATCAGATTTCAATTTACCAGATCTTGACGCGCTTCTCAGGAGGCAGATACATGGCATCGCCCTCCTTCACATCAAAGTACTTGTAAAACTCATCCATGTTGGACAGGGGACCGTTGGCCCGGAACTGGGACGGGGAGTGAGGATCGGTGGCAACACGGTTACGCAGCGCCTGTTCCTTGTACTTGCCACGCCAGATCTGGCCCCAGCCGATGAAGAAGCGCTGGTCGCCGGTCAGGCCATCCATCACCGGGGCCTCCTTGCCTTCCAGGGACATCTTGTAGGCCTTATAGGCGATGGTGGCTCCGGACAGGTCGCCGATATTCTCACCCAGGGTCAGCTTGCCGTTGACGTTGAGGTCATCGAACACCTGGTAGCCGTCGTACTGAGCCACCAGGGCGCCGCCGCGCTTCTGGAACGCCTCCAGGTCGGACTCGGTCCACCAGTTCTTCAGGTTGCCGTCCTTGTCGTAACGGGCACCCTGGTCATCGAAGCCGTGGCCCATCTCGTGACCAATCACCGCGCCGATGCCACCGTAGTTCACCGCGTCATCCGCCTCCATGTTAAAGAAGGGAGGCTGCAGGATCGCCGCCGGGAACACGATCTCGTTCATCACCGGGCTGTAGTAGGCGTTGACCGTCTGCGGCGTCATGTGCCACTCGTAGCGGCGAATGGGGCCGCCCAGCTTCTCCAGGTCCTTGTTGTGCGCCACCAGGGAGGAGCGAATGGAGTTGCCGATCAGGTCGTCGGACTTGATCTCCAGGGCGGAGTAATCCTCCCACTGGTCCGGGTAACCGATCTTGGGGGTAAAGGCGGCCAGCTTCTCCTTGGCCTTCACCTTGGTCTCCGGGCTCATCCACTCCAGCTCATCGATGCTGGCGCCGTAGGCCTTGCGCAGGTTCTCCACCAGCTCCTTCATACGGGCCTTGGCTTCTGGCGGGAAGTGCTTCTCGACATACACCTTGCCCACGACCTCGCCCAGGCTGCCGCTGACCAGAGAGACGGCGCGCTTCCAGCGCTCCTTCTGCACCTCCTGGCCGTTGAGCTGACGGGAGAAGAAGTCGAAGTTCTCATCGTCGAACTGCTTGGGCAGCAGGCTGGCGTAGGAGGTCAGCAGGTGCCAGTTCAGGTAGGTCTTCCACGCTTCGACGGAGTTGTCGGCCAGAACCTGATCCAGGGTCTCGATGTAGCTGGGCTGGTTGATGATGATGTCGGATTGCTTGTCGCCGCCGATCACCTTCAGGTAGCCCTGCCAGTCGATGTTGGCGGCCAGCTTGGGTAGATCTTCAACCTGGTACTTGTTGTAGCGCTTCTCGCTGTCGCGGCTCTCGACCCGGGTCCAGTGACCTTCGGCCAGGGCGGTCTCGATGGCCATCACGGTCTTGGCCGCCTCGGCGGGGTTGGCCACGCCGGCCATGGCAAACATCTTCTCCATGTGGCCCAGGAAGCCCTCACGGATCTTGACGAAGCGCTCGCCATCGTTGAAGTAGTAATCGCGATCGGGCAGAGACAGGCCTGCCTGCCAGATGTGGGTGGCGTAACGCTCGGAGTTCTTGGCATCGACGTTGATGTAGAACGCCATGGGGGTGCCGGCGCCGATCATCTGGCTGTGCGCGAAATAGGCGACCACGTCGTTGCGGCTGCTGATCTTGGCGATCTTGTCCATCTCCGGCTCAAGAGGGCTCAGGCCCAGGCTCTCGATGGTGTCGGTATCCATGAAGGAGCGATAGAGGTCGCCCACCTTCTGCTCGTCGCTGCCGGCCTTGAGACCGGGCTTGGCCGCCAGCTCCTCGATGATCACCTTGACGTCATCACGGGCTTTCTCACGCAGGTCGTAGAAAGCACCGGAGCTGGTGCGATCGGCGGGCACCTCTGTGGTCTTCATCCAGGTACCATTGACGTAGGAGTAAAAGTCATCCTGGGGACGGACGCTATTGTCGAAGTTTTGGAACTCGATTCCGGAAGTCAGTTGCTTCTGAACGGCTTGGGCTACGGGAGTGGGCTGGGAAGCTTCATTCTGGGCACAGCCCGCTACCAGCAATGCGGAGGCGCACAGGCCGCCAATAATCACGCGTTTCATCAGCATATCCTTATGATATATGGAGCTAATAGAATAAAACTCCACGATACTAGCCCCCAAAGGATCACAGGTCAAAACCGACTTTGTTACAACCTGATTCCACAGTGATGATGATTCGTTGACCGGGCAGGCCACTGCCACGGCCTATGGAGGCGATCAGCCCGCGCCAGATCGCCTGTCGTGGAGCTTGAGATATTGATCCTGAAGAATGTACATCCTCTTAACATCGCAGTAACGACCGTTAATGAAGTACTCCTGCACCAGGTGACCCTCCTCAAGGAAGCCGCAATCCTGATACAGGTGCAGGGCGCGCGGGTTCTCCACGGCCACCAGCAGATACACCTTGTGCAGATTGAGTATGGTGAAGGAGTAATCCAGCGCCTTATGGATCATCTGCCGGGCCAGCCCCCGCCCCTGGTGCTCGGGGGCGATGATGATCTGAAACTCGGCGCTTCGGTGGATGTAGTTGATCTCGATAAGTTCGACCAGGCCAATCAACTCACCGTCGATATCCTCGACCACGAAGCGGCGCTCGGCGTTGTCGTGCACATGCTTGTTGTAGAGCTGCTCCAGCTCGTCGAAAGACTCGTAGGGCTCCTCGAACCAGTAGGCCATGATGTTGCGGTTGTTGTTCAGGTGATGAACAAACTTAAGATCGCTGCGCTCAAGGGCCCGCAGCGCCAGTTTCATTTGGCTCATAGACTCTGTCCGGTCACTTAACTGCTACCACATTAACCCAGGCGACGATGGCGGGCGATCATTTTCATTTGAGCCTGCCCCGGCTCGCCCCCCTTGTCAGGCCCGCTAGCCGATGGGATCATCGAGGCTGTGGGCCGGGGAAACCAGCGGGACCCGTTGTCGGTAACATAGAAGTGCTCCTCCAGTCGCACACCGTCACTGAGCCGCTTCGGTGTCGGCAACGCCGCCGATCCGGGCTTTAGCCGAGAGAGTACACCGCCACAATGCGGTAGGGACCGGGTTCACACCCGTGGAACTGTCCGCAGGAGAGCAGCGTCTTGGCCTGCTCCAGTGTCGCCAGCAGGCAGCACTCGTTGACCCCAACCCGCTCCGCCAGGTGGCTGCAGGAGAGCAGCGAACACTCCGGCTGATTGCCCAGGGAGCAGCTGACGATGTCGAACCCTTCCAGCTTGGGCGCCCTGGGGATCTCGACGGCAATCGGCCGCTCCTGATCGGCACTGATCCCCTCCCACCGGTTCAGGCTGTCGTTCCACTGTTCGCCATAGAGCTCGTAATAGAACGCCAACACCGGCTCCGCCTCCACTGGGGCCCGCTCCAGGGCACGCTCCGCTTCCGCTCGGCTGTTGAGCATCCAGTAGCCATTAAAAAGCGACTCACTCTTTTCGTAACAGACAAGGTTGTGGGAGTTACAACCACTGACGGAATAAAGCCGCTTTACATTATCATTGTTTAACCATTGGGGCCTATCGACAACCCGCTTGGCCATATAACCCATAGGTATCATCTGTATCGTCCTATCAACTGGAATCACGGTTAATGAGCGCCGAGAATCGCCCACTCTTCATTGTTATTAAATCAGCACCCTTTTTCGGGGACACTCAACTCCGCACCGGCACTCAACCACCGGCGAAAATAGAAGATTATTTATTCTTCCACTCTGAGAAACCACGCCAAAAAACACCCGCCCAAATTTTAACCCATTAAATACAATATCTTAGCCAGACAACCGCAAGGTGCCGGCGGGCAGGGCACATCAGCCATGGCGTATATGAAGCCCAAGCCGTACTTCCCAGAAGCAGGGCTAAGAACAAACACAGAAATGACAAATAGGCTCATCCAATTCAATGTTGAACAAACTAATTTATATATAACTAATTTACCAAAGCCTGATTTTCATTTTTTCTGCAACTGGAACAGACAGCCAGAAAGGCTCCCTCAGGTACAATATTTGGATGGACGAATATATAAACCGCACGGCTGAATACCATCGGTTTTAATATCTGATCCCATTCACTAGCGACTGAAATATTTAATCATGTGGGATTTAGGGCGGCCAGTTTAACCACAGGTTCAGTTAAACACAATGGAGTTAACTTCTTTTTTAGGTGCGCTTACTTTGGTGATTTTCCACCCAACCCGCTGGATCGAAGCAGCCAATTATCAGTATATTAACTGTATCTGCACCGGACGGCCCGCCCTTTAGCCAAGGAGGCTTTATGCTCCGTTTCCTGCTCCTTGCCGCAAGCTGCCTCGCCCTCCCCGCCCAAGCGCTGGATGCCCGAGAGATTGTCCGCCTGTCCGACCAGCAGATGCGGGGGGAGTCCAGCTATGCGGAGATGACCATGTCCATCATCCGTCCCGGCTGGACCCGGACCATGACCATGAAAAGCTGGACCAAGGGTCAGGATCTCTCCCTGGTGCTGGTGACCGCCCCGGCCAGGGACCGGGGCAGCGCATCACTGCGAAGAGGACGGGAGATGTGGAACTGGGTCCCCGGAATTGAGCGCATCATCAAGATCGCCCCCTCCATGTTGGGACAATCCTGGATGGGCTCCGACTTCACCAATGACGATCTGATCAACCAGTCCTCTATCGTGGTGGACTACCGCCACCGGCTGCTGGGCACCGAGGCGATCGACGGGGAGGAGTGCTGGGTTATCGATGCGGCCGCCAGGGAGAGCGCCCCGGTAGTATGGTCCAGGATCAAGCTCTGGATCGGCAGGGAGAGCCTGCTGCAGAGACGGGCCGAGTTTTACGACGAGTTTGATGAACGGGTCAACGATCTGGTTACCTACGATGTGAAGAGGATCGGCGGGCGGCTCATCGCCACCAGGATGGAGATGCTCCCCGCCGACAAACCCGGGCACCTGACCCGGGTCATCACCCACCAGGCCCAGTTTGATTTCGATGTCGACGACAGTTTCTTCTCCCAGTCGCAGATGAAGCGGCTCAGGGACTGACCCATGCTACTCACCCTCGCCTGGCGTAACCTGTGGAGACAAAAACGGCGGACCCTGCTCACCGCCGCGGCCCTGGCGCTGGCAATGCTGCTCTCCCTGCTCACACGCAGTCTGCAGGAGGGCACCTACGACAGCAACATCGACAACGCCGCCCGACTCTCCACCGGCTTGCTGCAGATCCAGCACCCGGAATTTCATGACAGCCAAAGCATCGATCATCTGGTGCCCGCCACCCAGGCCTTCATCACCCCGGCTCAATCCCTTGCCGAGGTCAGCCTGGTCCTGCCTCGGCTGGCAAGTTTTGCCCTGGCGGCCTCAGAGCAGACGTCGAAGGGGGTGCGGGTCCTGGGGGTGCCACCGGCCCAGGAGGATGACTACTCCGGCCTGGCGCAAAAGGTGGTCAGCGGCCACTACCTGCAACCCGGGAGGGCCCAGGCTCTGCTGGGAGAGACCCTGGCTCGCCACCTGGGTCTGGCCATCGGCGATGAGGTGGCCCTCTACGGCCAGGGCTACCATGGCCAGACCGCCGCCGGTCTGTTTCGGATCGTCGGCCTGGTGCGCTTCCCGATGCCCGGATTTGACTCGGCCCTGGTCTACCTGCCTTTGGATCAGGCCCAACAGCTGTTCAGTACCGGCCGGCACGTCAGCAGCTGGCTGATCCACCCCAGGTCACTGCAGGCGCTCGCCCCGCTCACCGACCGGGTTGCCCGTCTCTACCCGGAGCAGGCAGTGCTCGACTGGCACAGCCTATCTCCAGAGATGGCGCAACAGATTCAGATGGATCGGGCCGGCGGCCAGTTTATGATCCTGCTGCTCTACGGGGTGGTGGGGTTCGGCCTGTTTGCCACATTGATGATGATGACGTTGGAGCGTCGCCGGGAGTTTGCAGTGATGATGGCCACCGGCATGACTCGCGGCAGGCTGATGCTGCTGGTGATGACCGAATCGCTGCTGCTCGCCATCTTAGGGCTGATCCTGGGTCTGGCCCTGGCCCTGCCGCTGATCCTCTGGTTCAGCCACCATCCAATCCGGCTCAGTGGCGAAGCCGCCCAGATGATGCTGGAACTGGGCTGGGAACCGGCCATGCCGATGCAGCTGTCCGCCACCCTGATGGTTCAGCAGGCCGCCGTGGTGCTGCTGCTGCTGCTGATCTGCCTGCCCTATCCCCTGTGGCGCATAGGGAGGCTCAACCTGGTCAATGCCCTCAAGGGAGGTGACGATGCTGATTAGGTTGGCCTGGCGCAACCTGTGGCGTAACCGGCTTCGCACCGGCATCATGCTGGCCACCATGGTGTTCGGCCTCACCGGTGTGGTCACCCTGATGGGCTTCCTCTCCGGCATGTACGCCAACATGATCGACAACGCCATCGCCTGGCAGACCAGTCACCTCCAGGTCCAGCGCGCCGGATACCGCGACGACCCGACCATCTCCCTGACCCTGGTGGCCCCGGGGGCCCTGATGGACGCGTTGCGATCCGATCCCAGGGTGGCGGCGGTCTCACCCCGCTTCCTGGCCGAGGGGATGGTGGCTTCGGCACACAGCAATCGCGGGGTGATCATCCGTGGCGTGCTGCCAGAGGCGGAATCCGGGGTCACCCCCGTTGCCGGCCGATTGACCGAGGGGGCCTGGCTCGACGACCAGGGTCGCAATCCGGTGGTGCTCTCCACCAGGACGGCCCACAGGCTGAAACTGCGGCTGGGCTCCAAGGTGGTGTTGACCTTCACCGACGCCGGCGGCGAGGTCACCGGGGCTGCCTTTCGGGTGCGGGGGCTGTTCCGCACCCCATCGAGCCAGTTTGACGACAACAACCTCTATGTTCGCCAACGGGACCTGCAGGCGCTGGCCGGGCTGCAGGGCACCCATGAGATCGCCGTGAGGCTCCGCCAGGAGGATTTCCGCCAGACCCGGGAGCTGCAGGGGGTGATCGGTGACCTCAGGCGCGTCAGCGCCCCGGCCAATCAGGTGATGGGCTGGCGGCAGATCCAGCCGATGCTGGCCTCCCTGTTGGCCCAGAGCAGAACCAGCAACGGCATCATCCTGGCGATCTACGTGGCAGCCATGGGCCTGGGGATCCTCAACATCATGCTGATGTCGGTGTTCGAACGCACCCGTGAGTTCGGCGTGCTGATGGCGGTCGGCATGCACCGCTACCGGGTGTTTATGTTGATCCTCACCGAAACCACCCTGATGGGTGTCGGCGGCTGCCTGCTCGGGCTGGGCCTGAGCTCGGCGCTGATCGCCCTGCTGTCCCACACCGGCATCAACCTGGAGCTGATGTCCGACGGCCTGGGCGCCTTCGGCGTCGATACCCTGCTCTACCCCAGGGTCGAGCCACGGGAGTACCTGATGATCCTGACCGCCGTGGTGGCCACCGCCATCCTGGCGTCCCTCTACCCCGCCCGCCAGATCCTGAAGCAACGGCCGGTCGACGCCATGTCGGAGAAGCATTAGCCATGTCCATCATTACCAAGCAGTTGCGCAAGACCTACAACGCCGACACCGACTTCCCGGTTCACGCCGTGGACAACGTGGATTTGACCATAGATCAGGGGGAGTTTGTGGCGATCATGGGCCCCTCGGGCTCGGGCAAGACCACCCTGCTGAACCTGCTCGGGGGACTGGACACGCCCACTGCCGGGGAAGTGATCGTCGACGGGCGGCGAATAGATACCCTGCCCCATGACCAGTTGATCGCCTTTCGCCGGGATCAGGTGGGGTTCATCTTTCAGGACTACAGTCTGCTGCCGGTACTGACCGCCCTGGAGAACGTCGAGTTCGTTATGCAGCTCCAGGGCCACAACAGCAGCGAATGCCGGGCTAGGGCCGAGTCGCTGCTGGCCAGGGTGGGCTTGGCGCAGCACGGACATAAGCGGCCATCGAAACTCTCCGGCGGCCAGCAGCAGAGGGTGGCCGTGGCCCGCGCCCTGGCCCCCAATCCCAGGTTTGTGATGGCCGATGAGCCCACCGCCAACCTGGATGCCCAGAGCACCTCCGAACTGCTGGACATCATGCAGCAGCTCAACCGCCAGGAGGGGACCACCTTTATCTTCTCCACCCACGATCCCCGGGTGATCACCCGGGCCCGGCGGGTGGTGATGATGGAGGATGGGCGGATCACCGAGGATCGCCGCCAATGAGGCTGGCCCTCCTACTGCCGTTCAGCGCCCAGGCCCTGGCCCAGATCCCCGGGCTGGCCCCTCAGTCGCCGTGGGAGCTGTCGGGCTACCTCAAGGGGATGACCAGCCTCAGTCAGCCCGATGGCGCCGCCAGCCGCAGCGAACAGCTGCTGCATCAACGTATCGACCTGGAGTACCGGGGGCGGCAAGGTTGGCGGTTCAACCTGGGGATGCGCAACCGCCTGCTCTACAGCGATGCCCTGTCCCAACCCGGTTACGACGACCTGATCGGTGGCGACCGCGGCTACTGGGATCTGTCGGCCAACTGGCTGGAGCGGGACTCAATGCTGGGCACCAGCAGCCTCGATCGGCTCTACCTCACCTGGCAGGACAGCCTCTGGCAGCTGCGCGGCGGACGCTTTCGCATCAACTGGAGCATGACCACGGTGTGGAACCCCAACGACCTGTTCAACGCCTACTCCATCTATGACTTCGACTATGAGGAGCGCCCGGGCAGCGATGCACTGATGCTGACCCGCCAGTTGGGGGTGGCCAGCGAGCTGAACCTGGTGGTCAGCCCAAGCGATGATCCCGACCGCCACAGCTATGCCGTGCGCTACCTGTTCAACCATCTGGGGTGGGACGCCCAACTGCTGGCGGGCAAGTCGGATCTGGACCGGGTGGTGGGGCTGGGGTTGGCCTCGGACCTGGGGGGCGCTGGGATACGGGGAGAGCTGAGCCATTTCGATCCCAGCGACCAGGCGTCACAGCTGCGGCAGCCGAGCTGGGTGGTCAGCCTGGAGGGTGACTACAGCTTTGCCGGGCCACGCAACCTGTCGGTGCGGGGGGCGCTGCTCTACATCAGCGAGCCGCTGGCCCCCCCCTCGGCGGCAGACTATCTCAGGGCGCCGCTCACCGCCCGCACCCTCAGCTTTACCGAGTTCACCGGCTACGGCGAGCTGGGCTGGGATCTGACCGCCCTGACCCGGCTGACCCTGTCCGCCAGCTATTACGATGACGGGTCGCTGTTCACCGGAGCCAGTTTCAACCACTCACTGGCCGATGACTGGACCCTGCTGGGGGTGGTGCAGCGCTTCGACGGCAGCACAGCCAGCCTGTTTGGCCAGAGCCCGGCCACCCTGTGGTACGCCCAGATCCGCTGGAGTTTCTGAGCCGGGATCAGCGATCGGACTTCAGCACATCGTCGTGGAACGGCTGATGGTCGGGGTGCTCCGCAGGCTCGGCGGCTTCCCTGGCCTGCTTCTCATGCAACGCTTCAATCAGCTTGCGGTTGTACTCGGCGAAATAGATATCCTCCGCCGCCTTGGCCCTGAGCCGCATGCACTCGACAAAATCCGCCATGGCCACCCCCTGCACTCCCCATGCCTAATCTTAAGGGTAGCCCAAGGAGCGCCGCGCTGAGGGCGGCGCTGGCCGAGATCAGCCGTTGCTCTGGGGCCTGCGGCGGCGGCGACGGGGATTGGGCTTGGCCGAGGGTGCCTCTTCGGCGCGGGCTCGGTTGCTGTCCGGCCCCTTGCCATGGCTGCGTCGCCGAGGCGGCTTCTTGGCCGCCGGTCGGTCCCCCTCCTTGGCCACGGTTTCGCCCTGGCCATCGGCCCTGGGCGCCTTGGGCTTCTTGGGCTTCTTCTTCTTCGGTGGCCGGATCGGCTTGGAGTCCGCCAGCGGGTTCTGCGGTTCGTGACCGGCCAGGACTTCCCGCTCCAGGTGACGCTGGATCAGCTGCTCAATGGCCTCCAGTTGCTCCTGTTCATCCTGACACACCAGGGAGATGGCGTGGCCACTGGCGCCGGCCCGGCCGGTACGGCCGATGCGGTGCACGTAGTCCTCCGCCACCTGGGGCAGATCGAAGTTCACCACCTGGGGCAGTTGGTCAATGTCCAGGCCTCGGGCGGCGATGTCCGTGGCCACCAGCACCCGGATGGCACCGGATTTGAAATCCGCCAGCGCCCGGGTGCGGGCTCCCTGGCTCTTGTTGCCGTGGATGGCGGCGGCGGTGATCTTGAACTCTTCCAGATAGCGGGTCAGCCTGTTGGCGCCATGCTTGGTGCGGGTGAACACCAGCACCTGCTGCCAGTTGTTCTTGCCGATCAGCTCCGCCAGCGCCAGCGACTTGCGCTTCTTGTCGACCGGGTGGACCACCTGCTCAACGGTCTTGGCGGCGGCGTTGCGCGGAGTCACCGAGATCTCCACCGGATTGTGCACCAGCCCCTTGGCCAGCTCGCGGATCTCCTCGGAGAAGGTGGCGGAGAACAGCAGGTTCTGACGCTTGGCCGGCAGCAAGGCCAGGATCTTCTTGATGTCGCGGATGAAACCCATATCCAGCATCCGGTCCGCCTCATCGAGCACCAGCACTTCCAGCTGGTCAAACCGCACCGCATTCTGCTGGTAGAGATCCAGCAGCCGCCCCGGCGTGGCCACCAGCAGATCCACCCCACGGCTCAGCGCCTTCATCTGGGGGTTGATGGAGACGCCACCGAACACCACCGCGGATCGCAGCGGGGTGTTCTTGCCGTAGTTGTCCACGCTCTCCTGTACCTGGGCCGCCAACTCCCGGGTGGGGGTAAGCACCAGGGCCCGACACTTGTTGCCGCGGGCCCGCTCTCCGGAGCGCAGCCGTTCCAGGATAGGCAGGGTGAAACCGGCGGTCTTGCCGGTGCCGGTCTGGGCCGCCGCCATCACATCCTGACCTTCGAGGACGGCGGGGATCGCCTGCGCCTGAATGGGAGAGGGAGTCTCGTAACCAAGGTCTGCAATGGCGTCAAGGAGGGGCTGGGAGAGGCCCAGATCGGTAAACTGCATCGGCATCTTCTGTGTGAGTCGGCTCACCCCTGTGGTGGCCGGGGTGCGCAGTGTACCTGAAAGCGGTTGGGTCGCCACCCTTTTTTAATCAGGGATACCCTTAACCATGGGCCTCAAACACCTCGTCCACAGGCGTATGAGCCAGGTGGTTGGTGTAGTTGCTCATCACTTTCTGCCCGACGGCCAGCACCATATCCAGCAGATTGGCTTTGGTGAAGCCGGCGTTGAGGAAGACCTGGATCTGGGCGTCACTGAGTCTTCCCCGCTCCCGCACCAGCGCCACTGTCGTGTCCCTGAGCAGTTGCAGCCTCGGATCATCCAGTGGTGCTCCGGATTTGAGTGCCTCGATCACCCCCTCCTCTATCCCCATGTCCTGAGCGATGGCCGAGTGAACCGGCAGGCAGTAGTGGCACTCATGAAAGCCATTGATGGCCTGCCACACCACGGTACGCTCCAGATCGCTGAAACTGGAGCCGCAAAACAGCTGATGGGCCAGCTTGTAGGCCTGCAATAACCGGGGGGACTCCGCCATCACCGCATGCAGGTTGGGGATGATACCGAACTCCCGTTTCGACTCGGCCAACAGGGGTTTGCTGTCGGCGGGGGCATCGGCATCGGAGTAGAGGGTGAAAGAGATCATCACGACTCCCAAGCATGTAAAGACAGGTTCCAGAGGGGCCGGAGGCCCCTCTGCCAGAGTCTCAGTAGAGATGGATGACAAAGAGGCAGTCAAACCCCATGGGGTCTCCCGGGTTCCCGGCAAACCGGGTCAAGTCGACCATGCCAGACAACCTGACGGTCCCCATGGCACCGGCGAACCGCTTGCTGCCCCACAGGATGGCATTGCCTGTGCCGGCCGCCCCGGTCACATGGGTGATCGTCTGCCCGGAGGGGGTAACGGTGTTATGAACCACGGGCTGAACCGAGGTGTTTCCCCGGGTTACCAGGGTGCCCTGCGGAAGGTGGAAGAAGGTGGTGCCTACCAGGGCAATACCCGAGCCCACCGGGGTGATGTTTGACAGACAATCGGTGGCGCTGCCGATGTGACGGCGGTTATTGGCATCCATCAGTTGCACATCGAAGCAGATGGCATCGTCATCCATCCCATCACCATCGATGTCCGGTACGGTGCTCTGATACATCTCACCGGTTCCCACCAGGTTCAGCACCAGCAGATCTCCCGCCCCCTGCTCATTGGCCCAGGCCGGCGCCGACGTCAGGCAAAGCAGAGAAACCGCGCTGATCATGCGTAACAGGGTTTTCATGGATCGTCTCCTTGGATTACAAATCCAGAGTTGGATCATCAAGGGGGATGTATATGCTGCAATGAAACAGCCTAGAACACGGAACTGGCGCGCACCAACCAAAGTTGTAATAGAAGCCTTCCGTCAGGCTGGATCCGAGATTGGCCGGTGGGCGACACACACCTGGCCCCTGGCGCCCCCGGGCTCAGGTGTGAGCTCGGGTCGCTGCCATAAGGGATCGGGTCCACAGCCGGAGGCCTGACAGCAGTGTCACCTCTGCGGTACCGACCCAGGCCAGCCCTGGCCCACCAGCGCCCTTGCGCCTTTTCAATCACCGTCAAACTAGTTACCCTATAGCCTGTGTAATCAGTAAGTAAGCAACTATGAGTCAGGCCAGCCCCATTGTTCACAAGACCCGCACCCAGCTGGTGGTGGAGGTTTTGCGCGAAAAGATCCTCTCCGGCGACATCAAGGCGGGAGAGCCCCTGAGGCAGAGCGCACTGGCCGAGGAGCTGAACGTCAGCCGCATCCCGGTGCGGGAGGCCCTGGTGCAGCTGGAAGCCGAGGGTCTGGTGAAGTTCGAAGCCCACAAGGGCGCCACCGCCACCGAGCTGTCGGTGGAACAAGCCGGCGAACTGTTTGAACTGCGCGCCCTGATTGAGCCGGATCTGCTGGCCAAGTCCATCCCTCACCTCAGCGAGGCGCAGCTGGACGCCGCCGAAGCGGTGCTGCTGCAGCTGGAGTCCGCCTTCCGCGAGGAGAACGCCATCAACATGTGGAGTGAACTGAACACCCAATTTCACTCCGCCCTCTACCTGGGGGCCAACCGGCCGCAGGCGATGGAGGTGATCAAAAGCCTCAACACCAACTCCGACCGCTACATCCGCCTGCAGCTGTTGCTGACCGGGGGCATCCCCAGGGCGGAAACCGAACACCGCCAGCTGCTGGAACTGTGCCGGCAACGAAACGTCCAGGCGGCGGTCACCCTGCTCACCAACCACATCCTGCACGCCAAGTCCGGCGTGGAGCGGCTGGTGCAGCAGCACGTCGATAATCAACAATAACCGTGAGGCCCATGGCCCCGCCGCAGCACTGCCGGTGACTCGGGGGAGGACATCCCCGGCGGCCGCTGGTATGATGCTGCAATTCCGAATGGTGGTGTGACCAGTTAACCACACCCCGTGCTTTTTGGAGAGCGTTCATGCTACATGCCCAGATTACCGGCTGGGGCAAGTGTTTGCCCCCGGCCACCCTGACCAACGACGACCTGGCCACCTTCATGGAGACCTCTGACGAGTGGATCCGCAGCCGCACCGGCATCGGTCAGCGCCACATCAGCCACGTCAGCACCTCCGCCCTGGCCGCCGTGGCCGCCAAGCACGCCCTGGCCGCCGCCGGCATTGACGGCAGCGATCTGGATATGATCATCCTGGGCAGCGCCACCCCGGACACCCTGGTGCCCAATATCGCCGCCACGGTTCAGGCCGAGGTGGGTGCCCAGTGCGCCGCCTTCGACATCAACGCCGCCTGCTCCGGCTTCCTCTACGCCCTGGGCCTGGCCACCGCCCAGATCCGCAGCGGCCAGTGCCGCCGGGTGCTGGTGATCGGTGCCGAGCGACTCACCTTCCTGCTGAACTGGATGCAGCGGGACACCGCGGTACTGTTCGGTGACGGCGCCGGCGCCGTGGTGTTGGAGGCGGTAGAGAGCGACGAGCCCACCGGGGTGCTGAGCTACGCCATGAACAACGATCCCCAGGCGCGCGACATCCTCAAGGTGGCCGCCTTCGGCTCCGACATGGATCGCCTCAGCCCGGACGCCGCCAATTTCCAGTTCCAGTTTGAGGGGCGAGAGATCTTCAAGCGGGCCATCGCCGGCATGTCCGCCCTGGGCCAGAAGGTGCTGGCCGAGAGCAACACCGCCCTGGATCAGGTGGACCTGGTGGTGCCCCACCAGGCCAATGTGCGCATCATCGATACCCTGATCGGCAAGATGGGTCTGCCCGCCGAGAAGGCGTTCATCAACATCGAGAACTATGGCAACACCTCTGCCGCTACCGTGCCCATCGCCCTGTGTGACGCCCTGGAACAGGGCCGTATCCGGCCCGGAGACACCCTGCTCTCCTGCGCCTTCGGTGCCGGTCTCACCTCCGCCGCGGCGGTGATCAAGTGGGGCGACCGGGTCATTCCGGTGAACACCAGTGACGCCCAGTTGCCACCGTGCGACAAGAGCGGCCTGGAGCTGATCGCGCCGGCCGTCGCCGCCGCCAGGACCAAGCTCGAGGGCTGAGCCCACCCCAGCATCAGCAACGGCGCCGAACGGCGCCGTTGCTATTTCAGGTCGACCTTCGCCGCATCCCAGTAGAGATCGCAGCCATGGAGCCCAGCCAGGGCACGGTTGAGTCCGCCAAAACTGTCGAACCGGCGCTGCTCGCCGGTGAGGCAGTACCAGACGAAGCGGTAGCAGTTGTCCCTGAACAGATCATAGTTGCGGTGCTGGTAGAGGCAGCGGGCCGCCCGCTCCACAGAGGCCACCACCGTCAGCGGCCGGTGATGGCGGTCGACGCAGACAAACAGCTTGCGGCCGGTGCGCCCCTGGACAAACCGGCGCGGCGAGACCAGCCGCACCAATCCGCTGCCGTGCAGTTCGATGATCTGATCCGGGGCCACCCACAGGCCCACATGTTCCACCGCCCCGTAGACATGGCAAGCCACCAGCGAGCCGGGCCTGGGGTCCACCCTGGCCTTGCCCTCGTCCCACTCGCTGGGACGCAATTTCAGCCGGGGATCGGGGCTGAGTTCATGGTAGCGGCGCCGACGGGCCCGGTCCCGGCCCCGTTTGTAGTCCGCCGCCGCCAGCCCCCCCGCCAGGGCCGCCAGTATCCAGGGTATGGCCATGGGCTCCTCCAGGTTGATGCCTGTGTTTATCCTAGCAACGAACCGCCCGAGTGCCAGAGGGGGAAACTGTTACCGGATATGAGGTGATCTCAGGGCCCGAGCAGCTCACCCAGCAAGGGATTGCCCCCCATGGCGGCGGCCTGGGCCATCAGCAATTCACCACAGGCCAGGGCGTCCACCAGGGCATCATGGCCGGGGTAGTAGGGCAAACCGTAGCGGTCGCGGCAACCGGCCAGGGTCAGGTCCCCCGGGGCGAGGTGTTTGCCCTGGCGCAACAGCCGCCGCTTCTCCAGCTCCAGGGTGTCCACCGCCAGCAGCGGCGCGTCCGATACCCGGCACTGGCACAGGGCCCGTCCTAGGAAAGCGAGGTCCAGCTCGGCGTTATGACACACCAGGATCCGTCCCTCCAGCAGCGGCCACAGCCGCGCCAGGGCGGCTTGCGGCGACAGCGCCTGCTCCAGCTGGCCATCGACGATGCCGTGGATGGTGGCGGACTCCCCGACGCCGGTCCGGGCCTTCACCAACTGGTAGAACGCCTGGCGGCACTGGATGCGACCGCCGTCGAGGGGCACCGCGCCGATGCTGACGATCTCATCCTGCCTCGGGTTCAACCCGGTTAGCTCCAGGTCCAGCGCCAGCAGCGGCAGCTGGCGAAAGCGAGCACCCAGGTGTTCGGCGACAGGGACACTCTCGCCACTGCGCCAGGCCTGCCAACGCCAGCGCCACAGTTTGCCGCTGAACAGGCTCACAGCTGCTTCCCAAACTTGAGCTTGACGCCGTCCTGGGCCTGGCCGACCACCACAAAGGCGTCTTTAAGCTGGTGACGGACCAGCTGAGACAGGGAGCGGGGCTCCAGGTAGTTGCTGGCCCTCTCCCCCGCCTGCCATTGACGTTCGTGGTTATCCAGCCGCTGCTGACGGATGAACTCCAGGGCATCGGCGATGTTGAGGGCATCGGTGCGGGTCAGCAGCCCCGCCTCCATGGCGGCTTTGAGGCGCCTGGGGGTCTCCACCTCCTCGCTGGCGCACGCCAGGGCGTAGAGACGGCCGATGTCGTTGACGATCGCCAGCCCGCGGTGTTTCAGGTCCACCCCCTCCTTCTGCTCCCCATCCTTGTCAAGCACCCACTGGCGGAAGAAGCCCAGCGGGGGACGGCGGTTGATGCAGTTGCGCGCCAGGTAGGTGAGGAAAAAGTCGGACTGGCTGGCCCGCTGCACCACGTACTGCTGCAACCGCCTGGCCAAGGCCAGGTCCCCGGCGATGCCGCGGATATCGAAGAAGATGGAGCTGTGCATCACCGCCATCGGCTCCGGCTCGCAGATCCAGCGATCAAACTGGTGTTTCCAGCCCTGCTCCGACAGGCACCACTTTGGGTTCATCGCCATCACCCCGCCCTTGCACAGAGTCTGACCGCAGCGGTCCAGACCCCGGCAGACAAACTCGGCCAGTGACAGAAAGTATTGCCTCTCCTCGTCACTGGGTTCCTTAGCCAGCAGCAGGCCGTTGTCCTGGTCTGATCCCACCACTTGGTCCATCCGCGCCTGGGAGCCGAACGCCAGCCAGCACCAGTTGATCGGCGCCGGCCCCAGCTGCGCCTTGGCCAGGTTGATCAGCCGCTCGGTCAGCCGGTCCGAGATGGCGGTCAGCAGCCGCCCCACCTGCTCGGCGGAGACGTCGGCGGCCACCTGAGCCTTGACCAGCTTGGGCACCCCCTCCATCACCCGCACCAGCCCATCCAGGTCGTGACAGCGATTCAACTGCTTGATGATCAGCGCCGGGTCCGAGTCCAGCTGACGCATCAGGTCGTTGCTGGTCACCAATCCCACCAGCTTGCCGCTTTCGGCCACCGGCAGGTGGTGGATGTTATTACGGGTCATCATCAACTGGGCATCAAACCAGGTGGCCTGGGGCTCGGCGCACAGCGGCTCGACGGTCATCACCTCGCTGACCCTGGTGGTCACCGCCACCCCCTTGGCCAGTACCCGGTTGCGCAAATCACGATCGGTGAGGATGCCGATGATCCTGCCCTCATGGGTGATGGGCAGGCAGGAGATGCGGTGTTCACTCATCCTCGCCGCCGCCTCGGCCACGCTCATCCCGGCCTCGCCGCTGACCACGTCGGCGCTCATCACCCGCGCCAGCTTCATGGCGTTGGTGTGCCTGTGACTGTCATAACGCTCTCCGAGGCGGATCCGCTGGCCGTGCTGGCGATTGAAGAAGCGCTCAAACTCCTTGTGGTGGTGTCGAAGCTCGTCGAACATCGCTTGGGGGATGAGGTAGAGCAGGCCATCTTCGATGATATGGATATCCGCCGCCGTCGGCTCACCAGTCAGCAGCGCCCTGAACCCGAAGCACTGGTGGCTGTCGAGACGGGCCAGCAGCTCCCCCTCCTTGCTGTGCAGCTCAAACACGCCACTGGCGATCAGGTAGAGGCTGGGGTTATCCGGGTCAAACTCAATCATCCGGTCGCGGCGGCTGGCGTAAGCGATCTCGATGCTGGCGGCGCACCTCTCCCTCGCCTCCCGGGGCAGGGTATCGAAGGGCACAGTGTCAGACAGGAACTGCACCAGCGGAGTAAGACCATGGTCCATTTCGGTCTCCTAGGGCGTGTGTCTCGTAGGTGTTTAGAGTCTGGGCCCGAAGGGCTGCATCCTCATTGAGAGCCAACTACAGGCGTGCTGATACCACAATGGCCAGATGTTGGCGCAAAAACAATCCGAAAAGGCCAACAGGCCTTAGTCCTTTAGTCGAAGTCGGCTCGTGCCGGTGATCCGTCTTTGATAGTCTCAACCCATCACAGGCAAGGAGCCCCACTATGTTAACAGTAATCGAGCCCCTCTTCTTACTCGGCGGCGCCGTTCTGGTGCTCACCTCGCTCACCCTCTACAGCAGGCGCCAGAAGCACCTGCACGGCTTCTGGCAGGTGTGGGTCGGCAAGCTCAAAGACTTCACCATTGCCGAGTTCCGCTTCTACCGCATGGGAATTCTGTTTCTCTTTATCGGCATCGTCCTGCGTATCGTCAACCTCACCATGATCTGACCCCGGATGCCAGTTTGGCCACCCTGACCAGGGTAACAAAGATAAAAAAGGGGCGGTCATACCGCCCCATCTCTTTGTTGTTTGCTGACGTCAGCTTAGTGGGCCTGGGCCTTGCCAGAGCCCTTGGGGAAACGGATCTGTTCCACCAGGTCCTGAACATCCTCGGGCACCGCCGCGGTCACCTTGCTCACGGCAAAGGCGACGATGAAGTTCACCATCATCCCCAGGGTACCGATCCCCTCGGGGGAGATGCCGAACCACCAGTTCTCGGGAACGTTGCCCGCCGGGTTGATGAACTTGAAGTAGATGATGTAGGCCGCGGTGAAGCTGATGCCGGAGATCATGCCGGCGATGGCACCCTCTTTGTTCATCTTCTTGGAGAAGATCCCCATGATAATGGCCGGGAAGAAGGAGGACGCCGCCAGGCCGAAGGCAAACGCCACCACCTGAGCCACGAAGCCCGGCGGATTGATCCCCAGATAGCCCGCCACCATGATGGCGACGGCTGCCGCCACTCGGGCATAGGTCAGCTCCTGTCTGTCGGTGATGTTGGGCATCAACGACCGTTTCAACAGGTCATGGGACACCGAGGTGGAGATCACCAACAGCAGACCGGCGGAGGTGGACAGGGCCGCCGCCACACCACCGGCCGCCACCAGGGCGATCACCCAGTTGGGCAGTTCGGCGATCTCGGGGTTGGCCAGTACCATGATGTCACGGTCGATCTTCATCTCGTTGCGCTCATCGCCGGAGTAGAACATGCGACCGTCGCCGTTCTTGTCCTCCCAACTGATGAGGCCGGTGTCGCTCCAGTTCTTCACCCAGGAGGGCGCCTGCTCACCGACGATGCCACGGCCATCTTCGCCGTTGATGGTGTTGATCATGTTCACCCGGGCGAAGGAGGCAACCGCGGGAGCGGTGGTGTACAGCATGGCGATGAACACCAGGGCCCAGCCGGCAGAGAGACGGGCGTCACTCACCTTGGGCACGGTGAAGAAGCGCACGATCACGTGAGGCAGGCCGGCGGTCCCCACCATCAGGGCGGCGGTGATGAAGAACACGTCGATGGTGCTCTTGGAGCCGTCCGTGTACTGGTTGAACCCTAACTCCGTCGACAGTCCATCCAGTTTATCCAACAGGTACATCCCCGACCCGTCGCTGAGGGTCGAACCGAAGCCCAGCTGAGGCAGGGGGTTGTTGGTCATCATGATGGAGATGAACACCGCAGGCACCAAATAGGCGGTGATCAGCACGCAGAACTGGGCCACCTGGGTGTAGGTAATCCCCTTCATGCCGCCCAGCACCGCGTAGAAGAACACGATGGCCATGCCGATCACCACGCCGGTGACGATGTCCACCTCCAGGAAGCGGCTGAACACCACGCCCACGCCGCGCATCTGGCCTGCCACATAGGTGAAGCAGACAAAGATGGCACAGACCACGGCTACGATGCGGGCCAATTGGGAGTAGTAGCGGTCCCCGATGAAGTCGGGCACGGTAAACTTGCCGAACTTACGCAGGTAGGGAGCCAGGCACAGGGCCAGCAGCACGTATCCGCCGGTCCAGCCCATCAGGTAGACGCCGCCGTCATACCCCATGAAGGAGATCAACCCCGCCATGGAGATGAAGGAGGCGGCCGACATCCAGTCGGCGGCGGTGGCCATGCCGTTGGCCACCGGCGGTACCCCGCCGCCCGCGACGTAGAATTCGTTGGTGGAGCCGGCTTTGGCCCAGATGGCGATGCCAATGTACACCGCAAAAGTCAGGCCGACGATTATAAAGGTGAGTGTTTGCAGTTCCATGGTACGCTCCTAGTCTTCCTGAACCTTGTATTTCTTGTCCAGGGCGTTCATCTTGGCCACGTAGACGAAGATCAGCGCCACAAAGACGTAGATCGCCCCCTGTTGGGCAAACCAGAACCCCAGCTTAAAGCCGAACAGCTTGATGCTGTTCAGGGGCTCCACCAGCAAGATGCCAAAACCAAAGGAGACCACAAACCAGATCACCAGCAGTGACAGCAGCAGCCTGAGATTTTCCTTCCAATACGCTTTGGCGGATTCGGTACTTTCGAATGCCATAATCGCTCCCCATGTTTCCATTCTTGTAGTAGTGATCGCCCATCCAATGCGCATCCGGCCTATGCAACTGCTTCTTGAAACACAACTTATGACGCTGGATAGATGTGAATGGACACAGGTCGCAACGCCAGGCCGGATGCAAAACGTGATCGGCATCTCGTCGGTTCTAACCTAGCAAGGGGAGCGGTCTGAGCCTCGTAGACCTTAGTCTAAGGCTGGACAGAGACGGTCTAAGACAACCGAAATACCCCTTTAATTTCAGATGCTTAATCTCGTCTCTGAGGACTTTCTCAGGGGCGATAGACTTTGGTCGAAGGCAGACGAGGCGGGGGATGGTCGCCGGGCCAGGCGGCCCGGCGAAGAGGGCTAGGGCCGGGTCAGCAGGTACTGAACCAACTCCACATAGTCGCCCAGGGTACGGCCGGGGTTGACCACCAGATACTTGCCGTTGACCAGCACCGACGGAACGCCGGTGATCTTGGCCAGGGCGGTGCGACTGTCGCCATCGGCCAGCTTCAGCTTCAGATCACCACTGCTGGCAACCCTGTCATAGTCGGCACCGCTGACCCCGTGGTCGACGAAGAACTGCCTGAGTTCCGCATCGCTGTGGAGTGGCTTACCATCCTGCTGAATTCTTGAGAAAAACGCTTCGTGAGTCTGACCACTGACACCGAGGATCTCACTGATGTAGAACCCTTTGGCCGCCAGCTTCCAGCTGTCGCGGTTAAAGCTCACATGGGTGCGCTCGATATTGACCTTGTCCCCCAGGGCCAGGGTGATCTGCTTGAATGCAGGGTCGAAGCGATAACAGTGGCCGCAATAGTAGGAGAAAAACTCCCTGACCACCGGGGTATTGGACTCCGACAGGCCATCCACCACCTTGTAGTGAACCCCCTCCCTGAACTCCTGGGCGGGCGCGACGAAGGCAACCGCCATGAGCGCTAGCGCGAACAGTCTCGCAATCACAAATCAATCCTCTTAGAAAATATCCAGGAGGCAAGGCCTTGCCTCCCTCTACTGCCGCCCGATAGCCTTCGAGCTGACGTTGTTGACACATGTTAACCCACGGCCCCCCTCAATCCCAAATGGTCACAAAGTAAAGGGATTTCGGAATGGCACACCCCTTGCCTTTATCAGGTAAACAAACCGGCACCGCCGCCAGACGGTGCACCAGACTGCCGAGGAACATCATGAACATCAGCGCCCCCAGGGACTGAACCGCTCGGAGCGGATCTAATCGGTCAGTTCGATCCGCACCAGCACGGTGGCCGTCATCTCCTGGCCACCGGGCTGGTAGGCGTGATCCGCTTCCATCCGGCTCATCGCCATCACCGGCCTGGGGATGGGACCATTGACCTCCTGGATCGCCAGCACCTCCCCGAGCTTGTTGCCACTGACCCGGGCCAGGCGCCCGGCCTTATCCAGGGCATCCTGGAAGGCGGACTCCATCAATCCCCTCTGGTACTGTGCCCATTCACTGGACCAGTATCTGGGTGTCTCCACCTGGGTCACCCCGTTGTCCAACAGCAGCGCCAGCCAGCGTCCGGACTCGCCGGCGTCCAGGCTCAGGCCGATGCTGCGGACCGCCCGGTAGCCCACCAACTCGCGGCGGCGCTCCTCATAGTGGTACTCCGGCATCACCCGCAGCGATCCGGCATCCACCCTCTCCTTGGGAAGGTTGTTCTGCCTGAACAACTCCAGCAGCCGGGCCACCTGAGCATCCACCTGCTCCTTGGCAGTGGCCGGATCCTTGGCCAGCCTGTCCACGTGGGCCTCCAGCTGCACCCGGTCCACCGGCAGCTGTCCCTGGGCCTGGCCGGTCACCTCAACCCAGCGCCCGCCGGCCATCGCGCCAAGGGGGAGTGCCATCAATACCGCCAACATCCACGCCTTCATCCAGGCCTCCTTATATAAAGCAAAAGTTTGATTAAATAATCGAACCAGGTAAGATTGACATGAAGCATCAACGAGATAGCCAGCATGTCCTCTAATCAGCAACAACTGTTATCCCTACTGAAACGACTCGGCCCTACCCCAGTCACGCCGCTGGCGGCGGCCCTGGGCGTGACCACCATGGGCGCCCGGCAACACCTGGAAAAGCTGGAACAACAGTCCCTGGTCGGCCACTTCGACAGAAAGCAGGGTAAGGGCCGTCCCAGTCGTCACTGGCATTTGACCCGCCAGGGGCATCAAAGTTTCGGTGACAGACACAATGATGTGGCAATTCAAATGATTAATAGCTTGATCGCCCTGGAGGGAGAGGCGGCGGTAGAACGGTTGCTGGATCACCGGGGGCAGCAGCAGTTGCAGGAGTACCAACAAAGGCTCGACAACATCACCGCCCTGCCCCTCCGACTCGAGCGCCTTGCCAGTCTCCGCAGCGAAGAGGGTTACCTGGCCCGCATCGAGAGAGACGGTGACGACTGGTTACTGCTCGAGGATCACTGTCCCATCTGCAGCGCCGCCCGAGCCTGCCAAGGGTTCTGCCGCCACGAACTGTGCCTGTTCCAGGCCCTGCTGGCCCCGGCCCGGGTCGAGCGGGAACAGCACATCCTGACCGGTGCCCATCGCTGCTGCTACCGGATCAGCTCGGGCAGCACATAGAGATTGGTGTAGCGGTAGCGCCAGCCGAGACGCTGGCAGATGCGCTGCCCCTCCACCCAGCGTGGCTGGTGGAAGCCGGCCTCAAACTCCGGGGGGGCCAGCCCCAGCCGGTCGGTGCAGAAGCCGTAATAGCGGCGGCGACTGGGGTGATGTGGGGAGACCAGGTTGAAGGTTTCTCCCCAGTGATCGGCCCGCAGCAGTGCCAGGATGGCAGCAATCACATCCTCCCGGTGCACCAGGTTGACCGGATCGTCGCCGCCCGGCAGCTCGCGCTTGCCTGCCAGGAAGCGTCCGGGATGGCGCGCCCCACCCACCAGGCCGGACAATCGCAATATGGTCACCCGCGGAAACTTTTGGCGCACGGCTTGCTCCACCTTCAGCATTCGGGCGGCACGCTCTCCTTCGTCCACCTGCACCGATTCATCGACTCGGCCCCGGAGCTGTCCATAGACACTGGTGGCGCTGGTAAAGATCACCTTGGCGATCCCCGCCTCGACTGCGGCATCCAGCAGCGGGGCAAGCCGCTCATGGAACGGCAGGGCGTCGGCCTGTCTGCCCGGCGGCAGGCACAACACCATCACATCACACCTGGGCAGGGGTGGAATCTCCTGCTCCAGATCAACGAGCAAAGGCAGGGCGCCGACACCACTCACCGCGCTCAGACCGGACTCACTGCGGCGAGTTGCTGTAACATCATATCCCTTGGCGACCAGTTCGGCGGACAAGGGCAGCCCGAGCCAACCGGCCCCGGCGACAAGAACGTGGGACATCAGGCCCCTCCCAGATTGAGACTCAGATAATCACGGACAGAGCCAGGCAGCTCCGATTCCGCCACGGGTGCCACCACCGTCAGCCCCAGCTTAGCCAGGCTGACCACCGGCGCTTCGCGGCGAGGCACCCTGGGATCATAGAGGATCACCTCGGGGGCCTTCTGATCCCCCTTCCCCGCCGCGACCACCTTGGCGACGTCGCCACTACTCAGGCGCACCAGGGAGCCGGTGGGATAGAGCCCCAGCACCTTCACCAGGGTCTGCACGTAGTCGAGGTTCAGCTGACCACGGCGATGCTTGAACAGGTAGGCCAGGGCCAGGTGCGGGGAGAGCTGCTTATGGGAGCCGTTGATCAGGTGATCGTACTCGTTGGCCACGCTCAGCACCTGGGTCAGGGGGCAGATCTGCGCGCCCCTCAGTCCCTGGGGGTAGCCGGAGCCATCCAGCATCTCGTGGTGATTGGCCACCATCAGCCTGATGCGCTTGTGTCCCAGGGCGGCGCCCCTCAGCATCTCCAGTGCCAACTTGGGGTGGGCTTCCAGGTAGGCCTGCTCCGGCCGGGTCAGGGGAATACGCTTATTGAGGATGCTGTGGGGGATACGCAACTTGCCCACATCGTGGAACAGGGCAGCCATCGCCAACAATCTCAGGTCGGCGGAATCAAAGCCGCAGTGACGGCCAAGGACGATGGCCAGGGCACAGACGGCCACGCCATGGTAGTGCAACCCTTTGCCCATCTGGTGCGCCGCCAACTGCAGCAGCAGAATCTTTTCACCATAGGCGTCCAACTGCTCCAGCAGCAGGCCGATCGCCGCGCTGGCCTCGGCAAAGGCGCGGTCGGGCGAGGCGGCCAGGTAGCCGTAGGCACCCCGGGTCTGCTCCAGCACCTTGAGGTAGCCCTGTTCACAGCGGCGCAGCTGGCGGTGGTACTCGATGCTCTCGAGCCTTTGCTGCTCCTCGGCCTGGCGCTCGGCCCACTCCTCCTCGGTCACCGAGGGCGGCTCGGAGACGGCCAACCCCTCGCTTTGCCGAGACGACTCGGACTCCTCCACCTGCAGGTAGACATACTTCAGGCCCAGCCTGGCTATTACCGCGATCTGCTGGTTGTCCTTGAGGGTGAAGCGGCTGAACAGGAAGGGGTGCTCCTTCCAGGAGAGGGGCAGCCGGATCGCCTGCCCCACTTGCAGCTTCTCAATCGGCAGTTGGATCTCAGTCACCGCCATGCGCCCTCTCATCCGGTTCGGTTACCGCTCGACTCAGACTCAATAGCGCCATCCCTGCTGACGGAAGATAAACCCCAGCAACCAGATGGGACCAATGAGCAAAAATTGAACATCTTTAAAAAAGCTGGGCTTTTTTCCTTCCACATGGTGTCCGTAGAACTGGCCGATCCAGGCCATCACAAAGATCAGCACACTGAGCATCAGGATCTGGCTCAGATTGCTGATCACCCACAGCATCGGCAGGGCGATCGCCCCCATGGCTGCCGCCAGCGGGGGGGAGAGTCGAAGGTAGAAGAGCAGTGCCGCCGCCACCGCCAGCAGCGCCACCCAGGGTGACAGGGACCAAAGCATGCCGAGGACACTGAAGGTGATCAGCGGCACGCAGATCCAGTGAATCATCTTGTTGGTTGGGTTACGGTGACTCTCACCATATTCGGTGAACCACTGCTCTACGGATTTCATCTGAGGTCTCCCTGATCTCATTGGCCGGTCATCAGGCTAGAGGAAATACCGCTACCTTAAGCCTCTGCCGACGGCGACGCCGCCGGAGGTCGTTACCTTAAGATTACAGCGTCATCTTACCCCGACTCACCAAGGAGATGGAGAGTCGGCGACTCTTGGGTAACCATCCAAACAACATTCTGTTTCTCAAAGGCTATTACAATGAGCCCCCGGGCTCAAGTCAACCGCCGAGCAGGCTGAGCAGTCCCTGCTCGTCCATCACCTCCACCCCCAGTTGCTGGGCCTTGGTCAACTTGGAGCCGGCTTTCTCTCCGGCCACCACACAGTGGGTGTTCTTGGAGACGCTGCCGCTGACCTTGGCTCCCAGCGCCTCCAGACCCGCCTTGGCCTCGCTGCGGCTCATCTGACTCAGGGTTCCGGTCAGCACCCAGGTCTGCCCCTTCAGGGGCTGCTCCGACTCGTCCGCCTGCGCCATCTCGGGCCAGTGGATGCCGGCCCGCTCAGGATCCACCAGGGCGGCTATCACCTCCTGGTTGTGGGGCTCACGGAAGAACTTGTGCACATGGCGCGCGACGATCTCCCCCACGTCGTCCACCTCGATCAGCTGCTCCACATCGGCGGTGGCCACCGCCTCCAGAGTGCGGAAATGACGGGCCAGGTTGGCGGCGGTGGCCTCGCCGACCTCGCGGATCCCCAGCGAGTAGAGGAACTTGGGCAGAGTGGTCTCCCTGGCCGCCTGCAGCGCCGCCACCAAGTTCTGGGCGGACTTGGATCCCATCCGCTCCAGCATGGTCAGGGTGGAGGCGCTGAGCTTAAACAGATCCGCCGGGGTGTCCACCAGCTCCCGGTCCACCAGCTGCTCGACGATCTTGTCTCCGAGGCCATCCACGTCCAGCGCCTTGCGGGAGGCGAAGTGCTTGATCGCCTCCTTGCGCTGGGCCCGGCAGTAGAGGCCGCCGGCACAGCGGGCCACCGCTTCCCCCTCCAGCCGCTCGATTGCGGAACCGCACACCGGACAGCTGTCGGGAAACTCGATGAGCCGGGCGTTATCCGGACGGCGCTCGGCCACCACGGAGACGATCTGGGGGATCACGTCACCGGCGCGACGAATGATGACGCTGTCACCCACCATCACCCCCAGACGGGCGATCTCATCGGCGTTGTGCAGGGTAGCGTTGGAGACGGTGACCCCGCCGACAAACACCGGTTTGAGCCGGGCCACCGGGGTGATGGCGCCGGTGCGCCCCACCTGGAACTCCACCCCCTCCAGGAGGGTGATCTCCTCCTGAGCCGGGAATTTACCGGCGATGGCCCAACGGGGCGCCCGCGCCACAAAGCCAAGCCGGCGCTGCAGGGCGATGGCGTTCACCTTATTGACCACGCCGTCGATCTCGTAGGGCAACCCATCGCGGCGCGCCAGGATATCCCGGTAGTACGCCAGTGCCTGCTCCTCCCCGGTCACCACCTTGACCTGATCGCTGACCGGCAAGCCCCAGCTCTTAAGGGCCTGAAGCTGGTCATAGTGAGTGGCGGGCAGCGGCCTAGACTCCCCCTCCACCACACCCAGGCTGTAGGCGTAGAAACTGAGGGGACGGGAGGCGGTGATCCTGGAGTCGAGCTGACGCAGGCTGCCGGCGGCAGCGTTTCTCGGGTTGACGAAGGTCTTCCCCCCCTTGGCACGGGCCCGTTCGTTGAACGCTTCGAAGCCCGCCTTGGGCATAAACACCTCGCCGCGAACCTCCAGGACCCTGGGCACCCCCTCCCCCCTGAGCACCAGGGGGATCGCCTTGATGGTGCGAACATTGTCGATGATCCCCTCACCTGTGGTGCCATCGCCCCGGGTGGCGGCGCTCACCAGTTGACCCTCTTCATAGATCAGGCTGACCGCCAGCCCATCCAACTTGGGCTCACAGCACAGCTCGATCTCCGACTCGCCCAGCAGGTTGCCGACCCGCTCATAGAAGGCAAGGAACTCCGCCTCGTTCATGGCGTTGTCCAGCGACAGCATCGGCACCCGGTGACGCACCGGAGTGAACTTGTCCAGGGCAAGGCCGCCCACCCGGCTGGTGGGGGAGTTGGCCAGTTTCAATTCGGGGTGGGCCTGCTCCAGGGCCTGCAACTCCCGCATCATCCGGTCATACTCGGCGTCGGTGATGCTGGGGTTGTCCTCGACGTAGTAGGCGTGGTTGTGCCGCTCAATCTCGCGGCTGAGGCGTTCAATTCTCTGTTTGGCGTTGTCAGTCATAACTAAACAGGCCGCCCGGGGCGGCCTTTCTCTGTGGGGTGAACCAGCGCCCGGGCGGGGCGCGGTGAGAAGAGCCGGCGCGACGATCAGGCCGGCTGGCTTTCAAACTTCTGAATACGTGCCATGTAGCGCTCCTTGCTGATATCGCTCCACTCCTGGTGCTGATCGTTGAGCACCTTGCCACCATGCATGTCCGCCAGGGCCTGGGCGGCCCCCATCATCATCGAGAAGCCGACGGTCTCATCACACTGGTTGGGCAGAGTCATGAACAGCGACACCCCCTCGGTTTCGAACTGCTCCATGGTGTCCGGATCGAACACGCCGGGGTTGACCATGTTGGCCAGGGAGTACATCACCGGACCACGGCCGGCGCTGTCCTGGTGACGGTGGAAGATGTTCATCTCGCCGAACTTCATTCCCAGGGTCAGGAAGTTGTGCAACAACTCGGCTCCGTGCAGCGTCTGCCCCTCGGCAGCCACCACGTGCATCACCAGCACATCTTCCGGAGAGGTCACCAGGCCGGTTTCCGGTTGCCGGGGCTCAGGCTCGACCACCTCATCGGCGCCGAACAGCGGATCCACCGCCTCGGCATCGCACCTCTCCTGGGCACCGATCTCCGGCTCCGTGACGGACGCGCTCGGCTGCGGCGTCTCGCATGGCTCGCTCGGTTGCCCTGGCTCGGCGCCACTCTCGGCAGCCGAGGTGACCAGCGGTTGCACCTCTGCGGGCACCGTCTCGGGGTCGGCAAACAGCTGAGGTTCCACCTTGGTGTGAGCGCCGGGTGCGGCGGCCTCCTCGTGGCCTGCAGAGAGGGCAGGCTCCCTGGGCTGTTCCGGCTCGCCGCCGCTGATGGTGCGCACCTGCCCGACCCCGTTAAGATCAAACCCCTTGGCGTCACGGCTGGGCTCCGGCTCCAGGGGCTGCAGGGGGCGCGCCTTCATCTTGCGGGGTTGTTGCCTGCGAATCGACCACAGACCGTGGGCCAGCAGACCCACGATAGACAGCAAACCAACGACAATCAAAATAATGCGAAAATCATCCATAGCGGTGTGGAACCTTGTAGTTTTTACAGTTGAGCCATTGCAGCGGCTTCTTCGACGTTGACCGCGACGATGCGTGATGCCCCCGGCTCATGCATGGTCACCCCGGTCAACTGGTCAGCCATCTCCATGCTGACCTTGTTGTGACTAATATAAATAAACTGAACCGTTTCGGACATCTCTTTTACCAGGCGGCAGAAGCGGCCCACGTTGGCATCATCCAGCGGCGCATCCACCTCGTCCAGCAAGCAGAAGGGTGCCGGATTCAGCCTGAATATGGCGAACACCAGTGACAAGGCGGTCAGGGCCTTTTCTCCCCCGGAGAGCAGGTGGATGGTGGCGTTCTTCTTGCCCGGGGGCCGTGCCATGATGGTCACCCCGGTCTCCAGCAGGTCATCATCGGTCAGCGCCAGGTAGGCGCTGCCGCCACCGAACACCTTGGGAAACAGCTCGCCCAGCCCCTGGTTGACCTCGTCGAAGGTAGCCTTAAACCGCTGGCGGGTCTCCCGGTCGATCTTGCGAATGGCCGACTCCAGGGTATCCAGGGCCTCAGTCAGATCGTCATTCTGCTCATCCAGGTAGCGCTTGCGCTGCGACTGCTGCTCATACTCCTCGATGGCCGCCAGGTTGATGGCGCCCAACCGCTTGATCCGCTCCCGGACACGGGTGAGCTCCTCCTGCCAGCTGGCCACCGCCGCGTCGGCGGGCAGTTGATCCAACACCAGCTTCAGTGACACTTCGGACTCCGCCAGCAGGTCCAGTTGGCCCTGAGCCTGAACCCTCAGCCCCTCGTGCTCCATCTTGAGTTCGGTGATCGCCTGGGTCAGGGTGTTGAGCCGGTCAATCTGGCCCCGGTTGGCTTCGTGAATCCTTGCAAGCTGAGCCTCGACGCCGTTCATCTTCGCGTTCAGCGCGGTGATCGCCTGCTCCTGCTCCGAGCGCCGTTCCAGGGCGGCCTCCAATTCCATCTGCCGCTCGGCCAGGGGCTCCAACAGCTCCTGCTGCTGCTCACGGGCCTCCTCCAGCCGGCCGCGCCACAGCTCGGCACTGCCCTGCTGTTGCCCCAGTTGGGCCTCGATCCCCTGCAGCCGGGTGCTGACCGTCTGTCGTTGCAGGGTGGTCTGCTGCAGTTGAGCCTGTTGCTGAGCGACGCGGGCTCTCAGGGCATCACTCTGGCCCTGATGGCTCTGGTGTTGCCCCTGCAGCTGCGCCAGCCTGGCCTGTTGCTGCTCCAAGCTGGTGTCCAGCTGCTCCTGCTGCTGCTCCAGCTCCAGGGCTTGCTCCGCCGACTGCTCCAGCAACAGGGCCAGTTCCTCCAGCTGCTCCAGCGCCTGCTGGCGCTGCTGCGACTGATGCTCCGTCTGCTGGGACAGTTTCTGCAGCTCCAGCTCCGCCTGCATCAGGGCCTGTCCGTCCTGGTTGCACAGCCGTTCTCCCTCCTGCACCCGCTGTTCACACTGCGCCAGCCGGTGGTTGGCCTGCTCCAGGGCCTGGGCCGCGTGGTCCAGCTCAGACTCCAGTTGCGCTTCCCGCAGCCCAAGCCGGGTTTCGTCGTCGGTCAGTGCCAGTACCGAGCGCTGACCGGCTCCGGGTTGACGGACAAACCCCTGGCCCAGCCACTCCCCCCTGGGGGTAACCAGGGACTGGTGGGGCTGCAGATCCGGCAGCCGGCGGCGAGCCGCCTCCAGATCGTCGGCACAGAGCACCTGACCCAGCCAGGGGGCCAGGTTCAACGGCGAGGTGACTCTGGCCAGCAATGACTGAGCATGGACACTGCCGGAGTCTGCCTGAGTGAGAGCCATCAGCCCTTCCGGCAACGGAGTGTCATCGGAGATCACCGCCTGCAACCACTCGCCCAGCACCTGCTCCAGCGCCACCTGCCAGCGACTGTCTATCTCGATCTGCTGCCAGACCCGGGGCAGCTGATCATAGGGCGCGGGCAGCCGCTGCTGCAGCCCCTCGATCAGGGTTCGGGTGGCGGTCAGCTCTGCCCGGGTCGACCCCAGCCGTTCCCGCACCTGCTGCACTGTGGCTTCCGCCTGCCGCCGCAGATCCGCACACTCGGCCCTGAGCTGCTTCTGTTCGGCCAGCTCCTCCTGGCGCAGCGCCAGCTGCTCACCCAACTCCTCCCGGCGGCTCCTGGCCTGCTCCAGGGCGTCACCGCTCTCCTCCGCCAGCACAGGCAGCTGTGCCTGCAAGCGCGCCTGGCGCTGGGCCAGCTGCGCCTGCTCACGGGCCACCGCCGCCTGCTGGGTACGGCACACATCCCGCTGTCGGGTCAGATCACTCACCTGGTGCTGAGACTGGTACAGTTCAGACTGCTGATCACTGCCGGACTCCAGCAGTTGCTCCAGCTCCTCCTCCAGGGTCATCAGGGCTTCAGCGGCCATCTCCAGCTCCGGTTCCAGCATCTCAAGCTGTTCCGCCAGCTCCTGGCGCTCCTCGATGAGGGCCTGGCGCCGCCCCTCGTCGCCGTCGAGCTGGGCCTGAGTGCGCCTGATCTCCTCCTCCAGCTGTTGGTGGCGCTGGCGGCCATGGAGGATCTGCTGCTCCAGCCTGGTGACCTCACTGGTCGCCAGGTAGAGCGCCTGCTGCTGCTGGGCCAATTGGGCCTTGATGTCGCTCTGGGATTGCTCCAGGGTCAGGATGGTGCTGAGATCCCCCTGCTGGGCGGACTGGCACTGCTGGTGCTCGGTCTCCTTCTCGGCCAGCTGAGATTCCAGCACCCCCATGCGATCGCTCAGTTCCCGCCAGCGCAGGGCAAACAGCTGGTTTTGCAGGGTGCGTTCGTTGGCCTTGTGGGTACGATAACGACGGGCTGCATCCGCCTGGCGCTGCAGCCTCTCCAACTGCGCCCCCAGTTCGGTGCGCACATCCGCCAGCCGCTCCAGGTTCTCCCTGGTGTGCTTGATGCGGTTTTCCGTCTCGCGCCGCCGCTCCTTGTACTTGGAGATGCCGGCAGCCTCCTCGATAAACACCCTCAGCTCCTGGGGCCGGGACTCGATGAGGCGAGAGATCATCCCCTGCTCGATGATGGCATAGCTTCTGGGACCGAGGCCGGTCCCCATAAAGATGTCGGTGATGTCCCGTCGGCGGCACTTGTTGCCGTTGAGGAAATAGCTGGATTGGGCGTCGCGGTTGACCTGGCGCTTGATGGAGACTTCGGCGAAGGTGGCAAACTGTCCACCGACCCGGCCCGAACTGTTGTCGAACACCAGCTCCACGCTGGCCACCGAACTGGCCTGGCGGCTGCCGGAACCGTTGAAGATCACGTCCGTCATGGCGTCGCCACGCAAATTCTTGGCGCTGCTCTCCCCCAACACCCAGCGCACCGCATCGATGACATTGGACTTGCCGCAGCCGTTGGGGCCGACAATGGCGGTCATCTGTGCAGGAAACGGGACCTTGGTGGGATCCGCAAAGGACTTAAATCCGGCCAGTTTTATCTGTTTTAGCCGCATCGGACGATTAATTTCCCAACAATTTCAACAGGATTTTTTGTTGCGTCACTCTACCAAAACCCCGGCAGTTTTGTAACAGCCAGCAACAACCCCGTTGTTGACCTTTTCCACATTCAGCCATCAAAATGAGAGTAAGTTGCGAGTTTTTAAGCAGAGTTTATGAAGCAAACCATATTACCGGCCGGTGCCAGCGGCGCCAGCTACTTCATCAAGGGCTTTGAGCTGATCCGCACCAAGGGGCTGCGCCGCTTCGTGCTGCTGCCGTTGTCGGTCAACCTGATCCTCTTCTCCGTGGCATTCTACTGGCTGTTCCAGCAGCTCTCCCGCTGGATCGAGCAGTTGATGGCGTCGCTGCCCGAGTGGCTCAGCTGGCTGGACTGGGCGCTGTGGCCGCTGGCGGTGGTGACTGTGCTGGTGGTGTTCTCCTTTATCTTCAGTTCGGTGATGAACTGGATCGCCGCCCCCTTCAACGGCCTGCTGGCCGAGCAGGTGGAGCGCCGCCTCACCGGCAAGTCGGTCAACGACGACGGGTTCGCCGACATCATCCGGGACATCCCCAGGGTGCTGGGCCGTGAATGGCAGAAACTCAAGTATTACCTGCCCAGGGCACTGCTGCTGCTGGTGTTGTTCGTGATTCCCGGCATCGGCCAGACCTTCGCCCCGGTGATCTGGTTTCTGTTCAGCGCCTGGATGATGGCGATCCAGTACCTGGACTACCCCTTCGATAACCACAAGATCCACTTCGGCGTCATGCGCACCGCCCTGGGTGAGCGCAAGGGCCCCGCCTTCACCTTCGGTGCCGCGGTGGCCGCCTTCGCCATGATCCCCGTGGTCAACCTGGTGGTAATGCCGGTGGCCATCTGCGGCGCCACCGCCCTGTGGGTGGACCAGTACCGCGCCCAGGTTCTGGAAAGAAGATAATATCCACGTAACATTTTCTTACCACAACAGTTCGAAGCCTACGCCGCCCTATGTCACCATTGGGCGGCGTTTTTTACTATCGGATACAACACCATGCCCATGCGCCTGGCAGCACTGATAACAATAATATGCTGCCCCCTGACCGCCCACGCCCTCTCCCTGCCTACCACCCATGACAGCATCACCATAGACGCCAACTTGGATGATGGCCCATGGAAACAGGCCACCCAGATAGCGCTGACTATCGAGACCCGTCCTGGAGAGAACACCCCCGCTCCCGTCGACACCAGCGCCTGGCTGATTAGCGACGATGACACCCTGTATGTGGCCTTCCATGCCAAAGATCCCGATCCCGCTAAGATCCGGGCCAACCTCAGTGACCGGGATCGCTCCTGGGGCGATGACATGGTGGGTATCAAGCTGGACACCTGGAACCAGGGTCGCATCGCCTATCAGTTCTTTATCAATCCCCTTGGGGTACAGCAGGACTCCATCGAAAATGAGCTGACCGGCGACGAGAGTGATGCCTGGGACGGCATCTGGCACAGTGCCGGCCGGGTTACCGATGATGGCTTCATCGTGGAGATCGCCCTGCCCCTGAGGCTGTTCAACTTCGATGACCGTCTGCAGAGGCAGACCTGGGGCGTGGAGCTGGTGAGGTTCTGGCCCAGGGATAAGACCTACCGCCTGTCCAACACCCAGTTGGACAGAAACATCGCCTGTACTCTGTGCCAGATGAGTGAACTCACCGGGCTCAGCGAGGCCAAGACCAGCCACCAGTTGCAGATCACCCCCTCGCTCACCCTGCGTCAAAGCGAGGAGCGCGGCAGCGAAAGTGCGCCCTGGGAATCCAGCGATGACTTGGATTTCGGCGGCGATCTGCGCTGGAACCTGACACCGGACACCCTGCTCAACCTGACGGTCAACCCGGACTTCTCCCAGGTCGAAGCGGACTCCGGCCAGCTGGACGTCAATACCACCTTCGCCCTGTTCTTCCCGGAAAAGCGCCCCTTCTACCTGGACAATGCCGATCAGTTCGAGACCTACTCCAACCTGGTGCATACCCGCAACCTGGCGGAACCCGAATATGGATCCAAGCTCACCGGTGCCAGGGGCGATCACAGCTTCGGGCTGCTGCAGACCCGGGATGAAAAGACCAACTTCCTGCTGCCTGGCAACCTCAGCTCCGACATCGCCAGCCTGGGCGGTCCCAGCAACAACCTGGCGATGCGCTATCGATACAACCACAGCGACAGCCTGACACTGGGTGCCATCGCCACCGGTCGGAACGCGAACCAGTACCACAACTACACCTATGGTCTCGATGGTCGTCTGGATTTCACCGACCAGACCCACCTGCAATGGTTGATCGTGGGTTCGGACAGTCTGTACCCAGACGACCTGGCGAAGCAGGCCGAGGGTGAACAGGCGGCACGAGCGCACCGGCAGGAGTTGTCCGGTGCCCACTTCCTCGGGGAACTCAAACACGCAACCCGCAACTGGGACGCCTATGCCATCTATCGTTACACCGACCAGGCGTTTCGAGCTGACCTTGGCTTCATCGAAAGCGTCGATTCGGCCAAGGCGATCCTGGGGGGAGGCTACAACTGGTACCCCTCAGACAGCTTCTTCACCAAGGTGCGCCTGAATGGCGACGTCGACGAAACCCGGAGCAACGATGGCGAACGCCTGGAGCAGGAGGCAGAGTTTCGCTTCAGCGCCGAGGGGGAGTATCAAAGCTACTTGGCCCTGTGGGGGGTAACCCGGGAGCGTCGCGGCCGCAGAGAGCGCCCCGAAGATCTTGTGCTCGAGGGTAACGCCCCCATGTTCCATGAAGCCTTCGGTGGCCTGAATATCGAGTTTAAGCCCCGGGGCAACTTGGCGCTGGAGCTCCATCCCCTCTACGGCGATGACATCGACTTTGCCAACAATCAGCCGGCAACCCGGCGCCAGCTCAACACCTTCGTCAAATGGCAGCCCCTGCCTCAGATCGTCATGGAGGTAGACCACCTGTGGCGGCAGTTGAAGGTAGAGGATGGCACCCTGTTTACCGCCAATCTCACCGACCTGAGACTCAACTGGCAGTTCAGCGTGCGCAGTTTCCTCAGGCTGTCCGCCATCTACCGCGACATCGAACGGGATCCCAGCCTCTACCGCTATGCAGAGGTGGATCCCAAAACCCGGGCAGTGTCTACCGAGCTGCTGTACGCCTACAAGGTCAACCCTCAGACGGTGTTCTACGCGGGTTACGCCGATGGCCGCTTCAATGACGGTTTCGACAACGGCCTGGAGCATCTGGAGCGCAGCGTGTTCACCAAGTTCAGCTATGCCTGGCTGCTTTAACCTGGCCAGCCAAAAAACTCCCCGCCACCGGCTCCCGGGGGTGGTGCATAAGCTATAATCAAAGGCTCTTTGCAAGCGTCGGGATCACGCGGCATAGTCTGCGGCGCCCGGCGAACCCCGGGCAACTTCGAATGCGCTCCCCACCACCACCGACTTGTCGGCGGTGGCGGTTCGGCGGGAGGGGACTGCCTGCCCCAAACGCCAGTATGAACTTTGGGAATTGCTGCCTGGTGGCCTCTGCCTGTGGCCACTGCAGACTATCGGGGAGCGCATTCACCCCTTGATGGCTCTCCGCGTTGAACTTGCTACTTTGCTGATAACGAAGGACTGTTCAGGGGAGCCCCATGCCTCACCCTCCAATCAGTTTCCGCCACACACTGACCGATGACGCTTCCGCCCTGGTGAAGATCCACTACGAGTCTGTGCAACTGGGAGCACCCCGCTACTGCCCTGCCAGCCACTGTCCGGCGGCAGGCCAAAACGGCCAAACCTATACCGCCCTGCCGCCCTGGCGTCGCCAACGGCGGCCGTCTATGGAGATCAGCCCGATGGGCAGCACGATCAGGGCAATCCCCAGCAGGGACAGGCTGTCCGGCACTTCGGCAAACCACATTACCCCGAACAGGGCCACAAACAGCAGCCCGGAGTACTCCGCCAGGGCGATCGCCGACGCCTGGGCCAGGCGATAGGCCACCACCGCCAGCGCGTTGTAGGTCAGCATGCCCAGGGCACTGGCCACAATCCACTGCAGCTGCACCGCGTCCAGCGCCACCCAGTTGACCGCGGCCAGCAGCGCCGCCACCGGCAGGCACAGCAGGTTGGTCCAGAACACCGTTGCCAGCGGCGACTGTCCCGGTGGCAGTCGCCTGACCAGCAGGTTGAACAGCGCCAGGGTCAGGGCGGTGCCCAGAGCAAACAGCGCCGCCCAATGGAACTGGGAGGGCCTGAGCACCAGCATCACCCCGGCAAATCCCGCCAGGGTGGCCAGCACCCTGGCGCGACCGGGCCGCTCACCCAGCAACCACACCGACAGCGGCAGCATCAACAACGGGGCGGCGTAGAACACGGCGTTGGCGGTCGCCAGGGGCAGATGGGAGAGGGCCACCACCATGCCGGCCGCCCCCACCAGGATCAGGTGGGCCCGCACCAGCGCCAGCCTGATCGGGCCGGGAGACCGCTTCACCGCCGGCAGTGTCAGCCACAGTGGCAGCACCAGCAGGGTGGCCACCAGTTGGCGAATAAACAGGTACTGAAACGGCGGCACGCCGCCATCCAGGCACTTGACCGCCACGTCGGAGAGGGCGGCGGCCAGGTTACCGACCACCAGCAGCAGCAGGGCCCGGCTGTCGGCGTTCACCCGGGCACCCGGCGCATATCCACGTGGGGGATGCCGTCCTCCAGATAGCTGTCTGAGACAGCCTGGAAGCCATGGCGACGATAGAAGCCCTGAAGGTGCTCCTGGGCACCGATCTCGATCACCTGCCCGGGCCAGAGCAATTCGCAGGCAGACAGCGCCTGCTCCATCAGCTGGTGGCCCCGCTGCCCTCCCCGCCAGCCGGCGTCGATGGCCACCCGGCCGATGCTGACGCCCTCGAAACTGACCCCGGGGGGCAGCAGCCGGGCGCAGGCGACCAGGGTGTCGCCGTTGTAGCCCAGCAGGTGGTGTGCGCCGGGCGCCCGGTCCTTGTCGTCCAGCTCCGGGTAGGGACAGGTCTGCTCCACGACGAAGATCTCTATCCTGAGTTTGATCAGGTCATAGAGGGTGTGGGTGGTAAGTTGATCAAAAGTCAGTAGCTGCCAGGTGAGCATGGTAAGCCTCGGTCAATCATGGTTGGCACCCAGCTTACCCTGCCCGGCGCCCCGGATAATTATCCTTTGTTAATCGGCATGGCGCAGCCGCGCCTTGATGCGGCTGAGGCTGATTGGGGTGATCCCCAGGTAGGCGGCGATCTGATAGTCGGCCAGGCGCGCCAGCAGCTCCGGGTAGTGGTCACAGAAGTGACGGTAGCGCTGCTCCGGCGTGCTGAGCAGCAACAGCCGCTCCTTGCGCTCCTTAAACAGCAGCTGGGTCTCCAGCAGCGCCAGGTAGGCCGGGTGGCGGCCGGTTCGCCAGGCTTGCAGTATCGCCATGGGCAGGGCGAACGCCCTTGCGGGCGTCAACGCCTGCAGCTCGAAGGCCAGAGAGTCGCTCTCCAGCAGGCTCTCAAAGCCGATCACCCAGTCGCCCTCCCAGTAAAACTCCTTGCTGTAGTGGCGCCCGGCCTCGGTGTGGTACACCCCGTGACACACCCCCTCCTCCAGCAGGTGGAAGTGGGTCGGGGCCCGCCCCTGGGCACAGAGGGTCTCTCCGGGCACCAGGGTCCGCTGGCGCGCCTGCACCAACAGGGAACGGCTCTCCGACTCGGTCAGCCCGAGGATGGTCAGCGCCCTGGCCAGCGGCGCCACGCCACAATCGCTCACTGCCCCTCCTCCCTTAACGCCGAGGTGAAGGTGCGCCGCCACGCCGGCTTACCCCGGAGACTCATGCGTCCGGTTCCCGCGGCGGTGTTGCCAGAATCTGCTTACTCGTCGCCCGTGCACGTCTCCTGGCCTTGGCACGCAGATCCACCACCACGGTGGAGGCGATCTTATCGTGGATCCCCTGGCGGTTGGGATCCCAGAAAATCTGCAGAAATCCGGTCAGCCCGGTGGCCACGCCGGCGCCATACCCACCGTAGCGCCCGAAGGCCGCCCACAGACTCAGTGGCGTATTGTCCAGCTGGATCACCCGAATCGCCAGCAGCTTCTTACCCAGGGTCTGGCCGTGGAACCAGGCGGTAAATACGGTGAAGTAGACCGACGCCCAACCCAGGCCCAGGCCCAGATCCTCGATGATCCCCCTGGCCACCTGGATCAGGCTGAATCGGCTCTCCTCCTCGGCCGTCTCGGCCTCCCGCTCGGCGCCCCTCTCCAAGGCACTGTCGAGAACATCGAGGACCTCTTCCGACGTCGGCGCCCGCCGCTCCGCAGGCGCGGCGGCGGGCTCGGGCGGCGGGCTTACGGTCTCCTCTGGGGCGGCGCCTGCGTTGGCCGTCGGGTCGGCCATCACCTGCGCCGCCAGCCGGTCGGCCTGCTCCGGCATCAGGCCATAGCGCTGCACCAGGTAGGCGGACAACTGCGCCTCGGTCGCCAGCTCCTCACTCACCACCTTGAGGGTGATGTCGGCGATCGCCCGCAGCTTGCACCCGCTATCCTCCGCATCACACACCCCGGACAGCGCCACGGTCTGCGCACTGCTGCCGGAGATCGGCTCTGACGGCTGGCCGGGCCAGCCGTCGAGGGCGGCATGGACCATGGCAAACAGCAGCCACAGGCCAAAACCGATGAAGATGCCGGTCTGCATCTTGGCCTTGATGCGATAGCCCCTAACGCGGACCCAGGCCACCGCCAGCACCATGGCCAGCAGCATATCCCCGGGTAACTCCGCCAGGATCGCCACCATAAGCAGGTCAATGGTCATCGCCAGCGCCCGCCGCCAAGGTGATGCCAGGGGGCGATTCAGCAGCCTGGGGGCAATCTTGAACGCGTAGGGAGTGATGATGGTGCGGGGATCGGTGGTTGGGTTCACGACAGTCCTTATCGGCCAGATTCCAGTGGCGTGACGTTATCACAAATCTCTGGAATTCATCTATTTCCGACTTATATATGCAAAGTGCTAAACGGTTATTCCATTCAGGAATATAGGATAACGAAGCGTACCTTCCAGTCGCGCAAAACCACTATATGCTGGCTACTATTATTGCTAACCCCGCGAAATCGCAGCAAGCATGGAGCATCAACAGGATGGCTAAAATTTTTGACGACAACTCCCTTTCCATTGGTCACACCCCCCTGGTACGTCTGAACCGGGTCACCGACGGCAGCAATGTTTTGGCCAAGATCGAGGCCCGCAACCCCAGTTTTAGCGTCAAGTGCCGCATCGGCGCCAGCATGATCTGGGACGCCGAAAAGCGCGGCGTGTTGACCAAGGAGAGCGAGATCATCGAACCGACTTCCGGTAATACCGGCATCGCCCTGGCTTTTGTCGCCGCCTCCCGCGGCTACAAGCTGACCCTGACCATGCCCGACACCATGAGCCTGGAGCGCCGCAAACTGCTCAAGGCATTGGGTGCCAACGTGGTGCTGACCGAGGGTGCCAAGGGGATGAAAGGGGCCGTCGCCAAGGCGGAAGAGATCCGCGACAGCGATCCTGAGCGCTACGTGCTGCTACAGCAGTTTGACAACCCGGCCAACCCCGCCATCCACGAGCAGACCACCGGACCGGAGATCTGGGAAGACACCGACGGTGAGGTGGATGTGTTTGTCGCCGGCGTCGGCACAGGCGGTACCATCACCGGCACCAGCCGCTACCTGAAACTGACCAAGGGCAAACAGGTTCTGTCTGTGGCCGTTGAGCCCGAGGACTCTCCGGTGATCAGCCAGGCCAAGGCTGGCGAAGAGATCAAGCCGGGCCCACACAAGATTCAAGGGATCGGCGCCGGATTCATTCCCGGCAACCTGGACCTGGAGATGGTGGACAAAGTGATCACCGTCTCCAACGACGAAGCGATGGTGATGGCCCGCCGCTTGATGGAGGAGGAGGGGATCCTCGCCGGGATCAGCTCCGGCGCCGCCGTTGTCGCCGTCAACAAACTGCTGGAGGAGCAGCCCGAGCTGAAGGAGAAGAACATCGTGGTGATCCTGCCCTCCTCCGCCGAGCGCTACCTTTCCTCGGCCCTGTTTGCCGGGTTCTTCACCGAGGCGGAAACTGAGCAATAGCGTTCCTGTCTCGACTCAGACAAAAAGGCGACCCCTCGGTCGCCTTTTTTGATCTGCCCGCGCCACCGAATTAACGACCGATCGGCAGCGGCGGCAACAGCCTGTCCGAACATGTTGTCGAGTTGTTCGACACAGGTGCCACCATCAACCGCCATTCATCCACGACGAACATTCGAAATTTGTAATTTAGATTATTCTTATTTTTGTAGAATCAGCCACAAAGCAGAACATTCATCCCGGTGGTCGGAGGACAAAGGGGCGGTCAGTTAGGTATACCAACCGATAAAGGATTAAATAAATCAATAATAATCAGGAAGATATACATGCTTTCACTGCTGCGCCGCCTCACCGTCTCCCTGCGATTGCTGCTGCTCCTCTGCCTCACTGCCCTGGCCACCCTGCTCTTCACCTGGTTCAGCCTGAATCAGCAACACACCCAGTTGCTGCTCAACGCCGAGAACCATACCCGGCAGCTGGGCCAGGCGATCGCCTCGGTGAAGGTGGAGAGCAGTCGGACTCTGACCGACGATCTGTGGCTGGGCGACAACCTCAACCTGATCAGCCTAAGCCCCGATGGCGACCTCCTCTATCAGCGTACCGTGGACGACGACCTGGCCCGCCTGGCCCACGCCCCGCAGGGAAGACAGGCCTTCAGGACCCTGGCCAGACAGCCCGGCAGCCTGACGGTCGAGGTGGATGGCATGCCGTTCTGGCTGTATGGCTTCAAGCAGGAAGAGACCACCTTCGTCCTGATCAGTGATGCCCACCAGATCAAGGGCCACATGACCCAGGTGCTCTTCAGCTACGCCCTGTTTGTATCCCTGCTGGCCCTGCCGCTGCTGGCCATGTTCCTGCTGCTCAACCTCTCCATCACCCGCCCCCTGAAGCAGGCGACCACCACCATGGAGGAGATCGCCCGCGGAGACGGCGACCTGACCCACAGGCTGGACGACAGCGGTCAGGACGAGATCTCCCGCTTCTCCGCCGGGTTTAATGAGTTCACCGACAAGATCACCGCCCTCATCAGGCTGATCAGCCGGGACGCCGACGAGCTCGCCGCCAGTGCCGTCCAGTTGGACACCACGGTTACCCAGTCCAACCAGACCGTCGGCGCCATGAACCAGGAGGCCCACTCGGTGGCCTCCGCCGTGACCCAGGTGCTGGCGGCCACCGACGAGGTGGCCAGCAGCAGTGCCCATGCCTCCACCACGGTCAGCCACACCCAGCATCAGGTGGGGGCCTGCCGCGACGCCATGGAACACAACCGCATGCTGCTTGACGAAGTCGCCGAAGGGATAGGCCAGACCGGCACCACCGCCGACGCCCTGGCCCGGCACTCGGCCCAGATCGGCACCATCCTCGACACCATTCGCGGCATCGCCGAACAGACCAACCTTCTGGCGCTCAACGCCGCCATCGAAGCCGCCCGTGCCGGGGATCAAGGCCGGGGCTTCGCGGTGGTGGCCGATGAAGTCCGCGCCCTGGCCAGCCGCACCCAGAGTTCCACCGACGAGATCGGCGCCATCATTGACGGCATCGAGTCCGGCGTGGCCCAGGTCACCGATTCGGCCTGTGCGGCCCAGGCGCAGTTCCGCCAACTGAGTGACCAGTCCGGCGAGGCCCAGGCCACCCTTAACCAAGTACTGGACAGCATCGCCACCATTGGCGACATGAGCCTGCAGATCGCCGCCGCCACCCGTCAGCAGAGCCAGGCAACCGAGGAGATCAACGAGAACATCAGCAATATTGCCGAACTGTCGGAGGCCTCGGTGAAGGCCAATGAGAGCAATGCCACCGCCAGCCGATCGGTCCAGCGGGTTACCGATGAGTTGTCCGCGCAACTGGGCCAGTTCAAGGTGTAACCCCGGGGCGCTCCTCTGCGCCCCATCCCTCCACCAGTGCATTTGTTGATTCCTGGTGCCCAGGACAGTATGCTGTGGCCGTCTTACCAGCAACAAGGCAGATCATGTACCGTCAGTCTGTAACCATTGCCGCCAAGCAAGGCATCCACACCCGTCCGGCCGCCCTGCTGGTTCAGCAGGCAAAGCAGTTCCCCTGTGACATCATCGTCTATTGCAATGGAAAGCAGGCCAGCGCCAAGAGTCTCTACCGGTTGCAGACCCTGAGCCTGGCGCACGGCACCGAGATCGAAGTCAGTGCCACCGGCGACCAGGCAGAGCAGGCGGTCACCAGCCTATGCCGATTTATCGCCAACATGGATTAACCCCTCAGGGAGGACACGGAGTGTCACATACCTTTGTCGCCCAAGTCCTCTCCACCGGCCTGGTCCGGGGCACCCTCTACCGCTGCCACCGGCGCTTCAACCCGGTGGATCACTCCCGGATCGGCAAGCAGCAGATCCCCACCGAACTGAGTCACATCGACCAGGCCCTGGCCTCGGAGCTGGACGCCCTCGACGCCCTGCAGACCCAGGCCCTGTCCGAAACGGAAAGGGAATTGGTGGAAGCGGATCGGTTGATGCTCCAAGATGAGGAGCTCAAGCGGGATCTGCATCAGCACGTCACCCTGCACCACTGCAATGCCGCCAGTGCCTTCGAGCGGGTGCTCTCGCCGATGGTGGACGAGATCTCCGGTATCGAGGAACCCAACCTGCAGAAGCGGGCATCGGAGCTGCAGCAGCTCAAGCAGAGATTGATTCAGCACGCCCTGGGCCATCGCTGTCCCCTGCCCAAGAGCCTGTCGCCCAAACAGATTCTGGTGGTGGACTACCTGTCCCCCGCCGAGTTCCTGCGCTACCCGGAGATCGGCGGCCTGGTGGTCAGCCAAGCCACCTACCAGGATCATCTCGCCATCCTGGCCAGGGGGATGCAGGTACCGCTGCTGGTGCTCTCTCCGGAGGAGCTGGCGCCGCTGCCCCATGGCGCCGATGTGCTGCTGGACGGCGAGCAGGCCACCGTCACCGTCACCCCCTCCCGGGTGCAGTCGGAGGCGTTCGACGCCCGGCTGGCCAACTACCTGCAGCGACAGCAGCTGATTGAGGAGGATGCTCGCAGCCCGGCGCTGACCGCGGATGGCAAGGAGATCAGCATCGGCGCCAACGTCTCCACCCTGGCGGAACTGCCCCAGGTCGAGCGCTACGGTTGCCAGGAGATCGGGCTGCTGCGTACCGAACTGCTGTTCATGGACCGGCTGAGCATGCCCAACGCCCAGGAGCAGTATCTGGCCTATCGCACCATTGCCGATGCCGTCTCCCCCCATCCGGTGACCATTCGCCTGTTCGATTTCGGCGCCGACAAGGTGATGGAGGAGGAGAATCTGGAGGAGGCCAACCCGGCCCTGGGCCACCGGGGGGTTCGCCTCGGCCTGGAGCGGCCCCATCTTCTGCTGCCCCAACTGCGGGCCATCGCCCGGCTGAGCCAGACCCATCCGGTGCGGATGCTGGTCCCCATGGTCAACCAGGTGGAGGAGCTGGATATGCTAGCCGACCTCTACGACCAGGCGACTGCGGATCTGCCCATGGAGCAGAAACGAGTCAAACCTGAGCTGGGAGTGATGATCGAAACCCCGGCATCGGTGATGAACATCGATGCCCTGGCCGCCCGGTTGGACTTTATCTCCATCGGCACCAACGACCTGACCCAGTACCTCTATGCCGCAGACCGGAACGACCCCACCCTGTCAAAGCTCTACACTCCGGTCTCGCCGGCCATGGTGCGGGCACTGGCCTGGGTCTGCAGCCGTGCCAAGGCCCGCGGCATGAGCATCACCCTGTGTGGCGAAATGGCGTCGGACATCAAGGCATTGCCGCTGCTGGTCGGTCTGGGCATCGACGGCCTGTCGATGGTGCCGACCCAGCGTCCCGTCATCAAGGGGGCCCTGTCGGCACTCAGCGTCAGCCGCTGTCAGAAACTGCTGCAACGGGCGCTGCAGAGTCAAACCACCCGGGAATTAACATCTATACTTAACTCGCTGTGATTCAAAGTAAAAATTGGATAAGATCAGCAATAACAGGGATAAAGGAAAAGAGGTGCGCATGGGATTTTTCAGCCGCATGCAACGTATGATGAAAAATTCACCCCCGACCGGTGGCATCACCGTGGTCGCACCGGTCTCCGGTGAGGTGGTGGACATTGAGAAGGTGCCCGATGTGGTGTTCTCCCGCAAGATCATCGGCGACGGCATCGCCATCGATCCCAGTGGCGACACCGTTTATGCCCCCATCGACGGCACCATTGGCAAGATCTTTGAGTCCAACCACGCCTTCAGCATCGAGTCCAACCTGGGGTTGGAGCTGTTCGTCCACTTCGGCATCGACACCGTCGAGCTCAGAGGCAACGGGTTTGAGCGCATCGCCCAGGAGGGGCAGAAGGTGAAGGCCGGCGATCCGGTGCTCAAGTTCGATCTGGACTACCTTAAGGAGCACGCCAAGAGTGTACTGACGCCACTGGTGATCGCCAACATGGAGGATGTCAAGGAGCTCACCAAGGCGCAGGGGGAGGCCATAGGCGGCCAGACTCCGGCCCTGCAGGTGTTCCTGTAACCCGGGGACTCCGCTCAGACAAGAAGACCGCTCTGCGGTCTTTTTTGATTCATATTAGTGACATCCACCTTTAACCTCTCCGACACAATCCACCGATAACCTGCTTCCGCTTACGTATCCAAGCATCACAACTACAGGAAGCAGTTATGAAACTTTTATGGAGCTCCCTCGCCACCGCCGTGGCTCTGTCGCTCTCCAACGGTGCCCAGGCTCAGGTCCTGCCCAACTATCAGATCAGCAACCCCTGGTACCAGCAGGCGCAGCAAGGCCTGCAGCACAAGCTGACCGCCCAGCCCAACACTCAGGCCAAGAACGTCATCCTGTTCGTCGGTGACGGCATGGGGATCTCCACCCTCACCGCGGCCCGCATCCTCGAAGGCCAGCAGCGCGGCCTGCAGGGCGAGGAGAACGCCCTGAGCTTCGAGAAGTTCGACTACTCCGCCCTGGTGAAAACCTACAACACCGACGCCCAGACGCCCGACTCGGCCGGCACCATGACCGCCATGATCACCGGGGTAAAGACCGACGCCGGCGTGCTCAGCGTCGATGAGGATATCGAGCGTGGTCAGTGCGACAGCGTGGCCGGCAACGAACTGACCTCCGCCATCGAACTGGCCGAGCTCAAGGGGCTGGCCACCGGCGTCGTGTCCACCGCCCGCATCACCCACGCCACTCCGGCGGCCACCTACGCCAAGTCCGCCGACCGCAACTGGGAGGATATCTCCGACATGCCCGAAGAGGCGGTGGCCGCCGGCTGCAAGGACATCGCCGACCAGCTGGTGAACTTCAAGGAGAACCTGCAGGCCCGCTTCCCCGAGGCCAGCATCGACGGCCTGGACGTGGTGATGGGTGGCGGCCGCCGCCACTTCCTGCCTAAGGACCCCGCCTTCAACAGCAGTGATGCCCGCTCCTCCGTCGAGGGTGACCGCACCGACGGACGCGACCTGACCGCCGAATGGCAGCAGAAGTACAGCGACGGTGTCTACGTGATGGACCAGGCCGGCTTCGACGCCATCGATCCCACCACCACCCGCCGCGTCTTCGGCCTGTTCAACGAGTCCCACATGCAGTACGAGGCGGACCGGGACAACGACATCGCCGGCGAGCCCTCCCTCAGCGACATGACCGCCAAAGCGATTGAGATCCTCAAGCAGGACGAAGACGGCTACCTGCTGGTGGTGGAGTCCGGTCGCATCGACCATGGCCACCACGCCGGCTCGGCGTCCACCGCCCTCACCGACACCATCGAACTGGCCGAGGCGGTGGAGAGGGCTCGGGCCGCCGCCGGTGACGACACCCTGATCCTGGTCACCGCCGATCACAGCCACGTGTTCACCATCGCCGGCTATCCCCGTCGCGGCAACCCCATCCTCGGCAAGGTGGTGGGCGTCAACGGCGCCGAGGCGACCGCCGCCGACGGCCAGCCCTACACCACCCTGGGCTACACCAACGGCCTCGGTTTCCAGGATCTGGGCCACGAGACCGACGGCGATGCCAGCTATGACCAGGAGATCAACGCCGGTCGCCACGACCTGACCCTGGTGGACACCACCCTCTCCGGCTATCACCAGGAAGCATTGATCCCGATGAGCTCGGAAACCCACGCCGGCGAGGACATCAGCCTGCACGCCACCGGCCCCGGTGCCCAGCATGTCCAGGGTGTGATGGAACAGAGCCAGGTATTCCACCTGATCAACGACGCCCTGAAGCTGGTTGCCAAATAAGGAAGTAACGCACATGAAACTGACCACTCAATCCCTGCTGGCCCTGGCCATCACCGCCGCCCTGGCAGGCTGCAACTCCAGTGACAACGACAGCGACAGCGCCACCGTCGCTCCCGAGCCCTTCCGCGCCTCCAAGGCAGACATTGCCACCAACAGCGGCAACCCCTACTACCAAGAGGGCGAAGCCAGGGTGACCGCCGCCAAGGATCGTGTTGCCAACAACCGCCGCGGCGCGGCCAAGAACGTCATCCTGTTTGTCGGCGACGGCATGGGGATCTCCACCGTCACCGCCGCCCGCATCCTGGATGGCCAGATCAAAGGCGGCATGGGTGAGGAGAACAGCCTCAGCTTCGACGCCTTCCCCTACTCCGGACTGGTGAAAACCTACAACGTCGACGCCCAGACCCCGGACTCCGCCGGCACCATGACCGCCCTGATCAGCGGCGTGAAAACTGACATGGGCGTCATTGGTGTGGATGAGGATATCCGCCGCGGCGACTACACCAGCATCGCCGGCAACGAGCTGATGAGCGCCGTGGAGATGGCGGAGATCGCCGGCATGTCCACCGGTGTCGTCTCCACCGCCCGCATCACCCACGCCACCCCGGCGGCCACCTACGCCAAGTCCGCCGACCGCAACTGGGAGGATGTGTCCGACATGCCCGCCGAGGCGGTCAGCGCCGGCTTCCCCGACATCGCCGATCAGCTGGTGAAGTTTGAGCAGTACCTGGAGGGGCGCATCGACGGCCTGGACGTGGACGGCCTGGACGTGGTGCTGGGCGGCGGCCGCCGCCACTTCCTGCCCAAGGACGCCGCCTACAACAGCGCCGACGCCCGCTCCTCCGTCGAGGGCGACCGTAGCGACGGCCGTAACCTGGTGGCCGAATGGCAAGCCCAATATCCCCAGGGCACCTACGTGATGGACAAGGCCGGCTTCGACGCCATCGACCCCGCCACCGCCACCAAGGTGTTCGGCCTGTTCAACGAGTCCCACATGCAGTACGAGGCGGACCGCGGCAACGACATTGCCGGCGAACCGTCGCTGGCCGAGATGACCGCCAAGGCGATCGACATCCTGGATAACAACGATCAGGGCTATTTCCTGGTGGTGGAGGCGGGTCGCATCGACCACGGTCACCATGCCGGCTCCGCCTACGGCGCACTCACCGACACCATCGAGATGTCCGAAGCGGTGGCCAGGGCGGCCGAGCTCACCTCCGACGACGACACCCTGATCCTGGTCACCGCCGACCACAGTCACGTGTTCACCATCGCCGGTTACCCCAAGCGCGGCAACCCCATCCTGGGCAAGGTGGTGGGCGTCAACGGTGAAGAGGCCAAGGCGACTGACGGCCTGCCCTACACCACCCTGGGTTACACCAACGGACGCGGTTTCCAGGATCTCGGCGGCGAAACCGATGCCGACACCAGTTACGGCCAACCGAACAACGCCGGTCGCCACGACCTGACCGAGGTCGACACCACCGCGCCCGGCTATCACCAGGAGGCCCTGGTGCCCCTGAGCTCGGAAACCCACGCCGCCGAGGATGTAGGCGTCTATGCCCGGGGCCCCGGCGCCCAACTGGTCACCGGCACCAACGAGCAGAGCTACCTGTTCCACGTGATGGAGCACGCCGCCGACCTGATGGGCCGCGCCGAGCAGGCGCTGAAGTAAACCGTTCGACCTAGTTAAGGGAGTGCCTGCGGGCACTCCCTTTGGAGTATCCGATGAACAAAGCAACCCTACTCACACTCTCACTGCTGGCCGGCCCGGCGCTGGCCCAATGCGACCGGGACACCCTGGTCGCCCAATACCGGTTGGAGCCGACGAGCCAGCCCGCTCAGTCCCTGACCCTGGTTCGCCAGGGCAGCCGGGTGGCACTGCACTGGCCCGCCGAGGGCGTCACCGAGCGCTGGACCCGCCTGGCCAACGGCCAGCTGCAGCTGGAGCGGCTGTTCGACCACTACCAGCGGGGCATCGAGTATCAGGCGGACGAGATCGCCACCTCCTCCGGAGAACGCCTGTGGCAGCTTAAGCACCAGCTCATTACCCAGGCGGCCCTGGCCGCCCTGCCCCTGATCGAGGATCAGGGCAGTGGCTGTGACGCCCACCAGTTGCGCACCCGGGGTGACACCGAGCTGGTGTGGCTGACCGGCATGGGGCTCATCGAAACCCTGGCCGCCCCCCATCAGCACCTGAGCCTGGTGAAGCTGCAGACCGGCGATGAGGCGGTCCGTGGCTGGATGGACGACTGGGACAGCTACCGGCTGACCGATTACGCCGACATCGGCGACAACGAGCAGGACCCCCTGCTCTCCAAGATGATCAACCAGGGATTCCCGGGCCGCCAGGAACGCGGCCGCGGCCACCCTCACCACCACTGAGCCTCACAGGGCGGCGCCGACGCCGCCCTGATGGCGTCCGCTCGGCTTCCCTCCCCCGGCGCTTGTGCCACATCAACTGCCGGTCAATTCCTTTTCCCCCGGCGCCATCCCTCTGTTATCTTTCACAGTAACGGGGGCCAACCTATCCCCCCGGGGTCGGCGGTTGACATCCTCCCGGCCCTTCGCCTAGTTTGGCAACCAACCGACAGACCAGTCGCTGGTCGCATTCATGAGCCGGCAGGAGAGGCCGGCGACAGCCGAAAGGGAGGGCAGCATGAATCAGTCCATTCACGCCAATCACCATTCACCCGAGCCTGGGTTTGCCCTGCGCCAGACCCTGTACAGGGGCTGGGCCGCCCTAGCCAAGCCTGTGTACCGCACCCTGCCCATCGCCACCCCCTGTGTGGTCAGCGGCGAGGGGGCTCTCAGCCAGGGGGTGGCGGAGCTGGTCAAACAGGGGATCCGCCGTCCGGTGGTGATCACCGACACCGCCTTCGTCGACCTGCAGGTATTCCAGCAACTGCTGCAGGCGCTGGAGGCCGCCGCCCTGGAATATTCGGTGTTCAGCGAGATCGTTCCGGACCCGGACTTCTCCATCATCGAGCGCGGCATCATTCATTGCCGCAACCACCAGTTTGACGGGGTGATCGCCATCGGCGGCGGCTCCTCCATCGACGCCACCAAGGTGATCAACCCCTGCGCCCGCCATAACATCGATCCCCGCACCGTGCCGGGGATGCTGAAGCTGCGCAAACGCGGTCACTACTTCATGGCAATCCCCACCACCGCCGGTACCGGATCGGAGGCGACTGCCGCGGCGGTGATCACCGACGAGCACAGCCACCAGAAGAGAGTGGTGATCAGCCTGACCGTCGTGCCCGAACTGGCGGTGCTGGATCCGTCGCTGATGATGGGTCTGCCACCGGCCATCACCGCCGCCACCGGCATGGATGCCCTGACCCACGCCATGGAGTCCTACCTGAGCCGCTATGCCACGGCCAAGACCGATGCCCTCAACCTGGAGAGCATGGCGCGCATCTTCGACCACCTCCCCCGGGCCTTCCATGACGGCGCCAACGACAAGGAGGCCCGGCGGCAGATGGCCATCGCCTCCCACAATGCCGGGGTGACCTTCACCCGCACCAGCGTCGGCTGGGTGCACGCCATCGCCCACCAGTTGGGGGCCCTCTATGGCGTTCCCCACGGCCTGGCCAACGCCATGGTACTGCCCCATGTGCTGGCCTTCTATCTGCCCCACGCCGAATCGCGGATGGCCCAGATGGCGCGCCACTTAGGGCTGCACGGCTCGGATGACGCCAGCCTGGCGCTGGCACTGGTGGAAGCGGTTCACAAGCTGTGTGATCAGCTGGAGATCAGGCCACTGCTGACCATGGTCAAGGAGGAGGATATCCCACAGATGGCACGCAACATCATCAACGAGGCCTATCGCAGCCCCTACCCGGTCCCCGGCTACTTCGGCTCCTACGCCGAGCTGGAGGCCTTCATTCGCGGCATGATGATTCCCCGTTAACGGCGAGGTGAGCGAGGTTGTGTCCGAACCGCACGCCGCCCCTTCCGTAACTGGCTGGCAAACGCTGAGTCCCTTGGCGCGTTACATCATGGAGGTGGCGAAACCGTGGGCCAGCAGCAGGTTTTGGAAGCTGTCCAGGGTACGGCGGATGCCGCCGGCGTCACCCAGCTCATTCAGCAACACCGAGTGGCTGATACACAGCGCGCCGGACTCCATCTCCACCCCCTGATCCCAGGCTTCGGGCAACGGCTCATCGTTGAACAGTTGCCACCAGACGACCCCCTCCTCTTCGGAGACCGGTTTGATCAGCCGATAGGCGTGCAGATCCAGGCGAGTCTGGCTGGCATGGGGCTGCGGCTCAATCTGGGTGGCGTCCCAGTGGACCCGTTCCCGGCGAATGCAGTGGTCGAAGCCGCTGTCGGTGACCAGGCGGACCACCAGCAGCCAGGCGTCCGGGCCTTCACACTCTCCCTGTTCCGCCTCTTCGGTAAGGAACAGGAAACTGGCGTCGTTCAGGGGAGAGAAGTCCCAGGCCCACTGGCCAAAGGGCTCGATGGCCCCATGGGAAGGGGGATTATGGTGGGTTGGCTGCCAGTAGTGGAAGCGACACCCCAGGCTCCGGGCCAGGGTATCTATGATGGGCATCACCCGCTGGTGGTAGGCCACCAACAGCCGCTGGGCCTTACGCACATCGTTCAGCGCATCCTGCAGGCTGACGGTATCCATCGGCGTGTCGACGGTGAGATCGCTGTGTTCAATTTCTGGCATTGCTGGTCCATCATGCATAAACCCGCACCCAATGTGACCGAATTAGCCACCGAGTGCAACTCGGCTCGTCATTCTGGCGCAAAGAGTCAAAAAACTCACGTCTAAGTGCTACATTCGTGACAAATTATCCATTATGGCGCCCTTACCAGACCAGCACCCGCCGGAGCCTGCCCCGCCCAACACAGTGTTTCTTCGGCGGCAAGCAACAATCTGTCTTGCCCGGCTTTCGGGCCAGTGTCACAATGTCAGACCATTTTAATTTTGGAGAGCCATGGATGATCCTGTTTGGCATCAAAAATTGTGACACCGTTAAGAAGGCCCGCAAGCATCTCGACAACAGCAGCACCCCCTACCAGTTTCACGACTTCCGCGAGGCAGGTCTGGATGAGGCGACGCTGGATGGCTGGCTGGAGAAGGTGGAGTGGCAGACCCTGCTCAACACCCGCTCCACCAGCTGGCGCCAACTGAGCGATGAGCAGAAGAGTGATGTCGACCAGGAAAAGGCCAAGGCACTGATGCTGGACAACCCCACCCTGGTCAAGCGGCCGGTGCTGGACAGCGGCGACCGGGTCACCGTGGGCTACAAGGCCGCCGACTACGATGCGCTGGTGGCCGCCAATGACTGACACCCAAACCTCCGAAGTGTTGCAGCTGGCCATCGACCTGCTGTCCAGGGAATCGGTGACGCCGGAAGATGCCGGCTGCCAGCCGATGATGGCCGACTACCTGGCCAAGCTGGGCTTCGACATCGAACCGATGATCTTCGAAGACACCACCAACCTGTGGGCGCGCCGCAACGGCGAAGGGCCGCTGTTCTGCTTCGCCGGCCACACCGACGTGGTGCCTGCGGGCAAGCTGCAAGACTGGCACACCCCTCCCTTCGAGCCCACCATCATCGACGGCATCCTTCATGGCCGCGGCGCCGCCGACATGAAGGGCAGCCTGGCGGCAATGCTGGTGGCCACCAAGCGGTTTGTCAGCAAGCACCCGGAGCACAAAGGCTCCATCGCCTACCTGATCACCTCCGACGAGGAGGGCCCCTTCATCAACGGCACCACCCGGGTTATCGACACCCTGGAAGCGCGCAACGAGAAGATCACCTGGTGTATCGTCGGTGAGCCCTCCAGCACCGCCAGACTGGGGGACGTGATCAAGAACGGCCGCCGGGGCAGCCTGACCGGCGATCTCTATGTTCAGGGGATCCAGGGGCACGTGGCCTATCCGCAGCTGGCCGACAATCCGGTGCACAAGGCGGCGCCGGCGCTGGCGGAGCTGGCTTCGGTGACCTGGGACAAAGGCAACGAGTTCTTCCCCCCCACCAGCTTCCAGATCGCCAACATCGACGCCGGCACCGGCGCCCCCAACGTCATCCCCGGCGAGCTGCACGTGCAGTTCAATTTCCGCTACTGCACCGAGACCCACGCCGCCGACCTCAAGGAGCGGGTGCACAACCTGTTCGACAAGTACGGGCTGGACTACCGCATCGACTGGGTGCACAACGGTTCCCCCTTCCTGACCGATCACGGTAAACTGCTGGAGGCCACCTGCGAGGCGATTCGCGAGGTCACCGGTTACGACACCGATCCACAGACCAGCGGCGGCACCTCCGACGGGCGCTTCATCGCCCCCACCGGGGCCGAAGTGCTGGAATTGGGCCCCATCAACGCCACCATCCACAAGGTCAACGAGTGCGTCAGCATCCGCGACCTGGAGATTCTGGCAGACTGCTACGAAGCCATCATGGAGAAGCTATTGTGCTGACCCAACCCCAACTCATGGGCCTTGAACAGAACCACCTGATGGAGGTGGAGGATCAATTGCTGGAGTGCCGCACCGCAGTGGCCTTCCGCCAGATGCAGGAGGCTGCCAAAGAGGCGGGATTCGACCTGCAGTGTGCCTCTGGCTGGCGCAGCTTCGAGCGGCAGCTGAGCATCTTCAACGGCAAGGTGATGGGTAAGCGGCCGCTGGTGGATGAGGAGGGTCGCCCGCTGAATCCGGCCAACCTCAACGATAACGAGCTGCTGCGGGCCATCCTGGCCTGGTCGGCGCTGCCCGGCACCTCGCGCCACCACTGGGGCAGCGACTTCGATTTTTACGATGCCAATGCCATCTCGCTGGAGGAGCTGAAGCTGGAGCCCTGGGAGTACCGCGGCCGCGGCCCCAACGGCAAGCTCAACCGCTGGCTGGACGAACACATGACCCACTTCGGCTTCTTCCGTCCCTACACCAAGAACCTCGGGGGCGTGCAGCCGGAGCCCTGGCACCTGAGTTTTGCCCCCATCGCCCTGCCCGCCCTGGCCGCCTTCGACGAGCGCGCATTGGCCGAGCACCTGAAGCTGAGCAAGCTGGCGCTCAAGTCCCACATCCTCGAGCGGCTGGGCGAGCTGCTCAGGCGTTACTTCTACCGAGTGACCCCGGCCCCGGCGGCGACGCTGAGAAACCAGTAACGACAAAGGGCTGCCAACTGGCAGCCCTTTATTAGTCCCCCACCGCCGCAAGGGAGGGGGTCCCCCGGGCAGCGATGCCTTCAGTGGCTTCGACTCGGAGCGGCTCCAATACCCTGAAGGGCTATCGGGCATGGCCGATGGCAACCAGAAACTGCCGCTTCTCCTTGGGGGAGATCATTAGCGATTGCCCTCTGCCGTAGTGTATCTCCAACCGGTCCAGTGACAGCGCGGGGCTGGACAGCGGGTTATGGGTCTCCCGGACCGAGGTGATGGAGTCGATGTCGATATGCCAGGAGAAGGGCCCCGATGTCACCTTCAACGCGTTGCCGCTGACCAGGTAGCGGGTGGAGGCCAGCAGCCATGCCGGTAACCCCACCCCGGCCAACAGGGTCAGGACCACCGGCCAGCTCCCCCCGGCCCGGGCAGACTCATAGGCGGCATAGAGGCAGGCCGCCATCGCCGCCAACAGCACCAGCAGCAGCCAACTGTCCACCTTGGACCGAAAAACCCTCTCCATCGGCAACCTCTCTCTTCTGTCCTTATCAAATCCGCTTCCCCGCAGACACTAAGATTGCGTGCCACCCGACTCTTGACCCAAGCCCTGATTGATATCACCGATAATTGGCCGTATCTGTCCAAGCTTTATTTCGGTAAGAATCATCGAAACCAGCATATGAAGACCTAAAAACAGGGAAACCAGGGAAACCCAGTCGCCATCACGAACCAGCATAATGGAGCCAACAAAGATAAACGATAAGGCAAGGAAGTAATCAAACCCACCTTTGGATTTAATTACGTACTTCGTGTAGTGGTCAACTAAATCCGGACACCTGTTTAGCCCGATTCTCGGCTTCCGCAGGCGGCACCCCATCATTGTGTTGGTGAGGGCGCTGCCAGTTGTAGTAGTCCATCAAGTATGCGGCGACGTCTC